>NZ_JBMGNK010000001.1:0-9253 GCF_048984885.1 Alicyclobacillus tolerans
GAGACTAAGCAGCGTTGATGCGGTCGTTCAAAACATAGAAAATCGCCGCTCACGACCGAATTTGGCCGAAAATGGCGATCCCATTCTTTGGAATGTCCCGATAACCGTCATTATGTTAACTATGTGGCTATAAACATGGCAACACGTGTTCAATTAAAATGAGTTTCATCCAAACGGCCACCAGCGACGCTTTTTCTGCTCTTGTGAGGCGGCCAGTTCTTGTTGAGTTTTCTCTTGCAAGGCTCGAAGAGTTTCCATGAGGACCTTGTCCCTAGATTCCAGCCTTTCATCTAACATGTTCCGCAATCGCTCGTTTTCTTCTCGGACAGCTACCAATTCATTCTCTAAGTGTGTTTCAATCTCGGCAATCTCTTGAATAAAACGTTGTTCCATCTTGACCATTTGCTCGCAAATTTCCGTTTGTTGCTCAAATATCGCGGTAATCGCTGATTGTAGGCCCACTATATCCTTTCGCTCATGCGCTTGAGTTTCACTCACAGTCACTACATCCACTGTTGCCGAGAATTCCCGTTGTAACAACTCTGATACTTGATCCGTGTTAAATCCAGCCGTATAGAGGCTCTGTACTCGTTTTAGTACATCCCTCGCCTGCGGGTGGAATCGACGTGCCGATCCGTGTCCCTTTGTCGGTAATAAATCTGGAAAAGATGACGCCCATCGACGTGCGGTGCTATCCGCTACCCCTAATTCTCTAGCTAATTGAGGAAGTGTTGGCCAATCTTCCATAAGAATTTCGATAACCCCTTTTCGCTCACGCAAGCGCCACAACGCTCATGTAAGCGCCAAATAAAATTCATCTATATATAATTAGGTTTATAAGTTCTTTCGCTTATGCGCTTATGTTTCGCTTGCGTTCACGTAAACACGAAATGATTCTCACAAATTTGACTAACTACCTTAGACACAACTATCTGCATTTTGAGCGGTCACTGTAGCGAGCAGGGCTGTGGTGGAGACTTGTCTCATTTAACCGCGCAGCGCTTGGTCATGATGACCACATGAGCGCAGAATAAGCGTTTCAGGTTTTTTAAACATGAATGTGATACGCAAATCTCGGCTTGCACTGGCCTCCCACACTTCATTCCGGCCTTGCATCTTCTTTACCCGCAGCCCTGGATACCCGAGATCGTTTTTCATTCGTTCCAATGCCCGTTTAATAGCTTTCTGCTCAATCTGTGTAAGAGACTTATAATCTCGCTTGAATTGATCCGTTAAATACAATTCATACATGACTTAGCTATCCAGTTCGTCCAATGAATCAAGCTTGTGGACTCGCCCTTCTCGAATATCCTCATCCGCTTGCCGTTCGCGCTCCTGCCATTCTTCTGTCCAGTAGTACGCCTGACCGGGATCAAAAAACTTCACTTTCTTAGGCCGTAGTAGAATGCCTTCCTGCCCGTAAATCATCTCCACGTAATCCCCTTCTTCAAGGTGTAGCCTCTCACGAATGGATTTTGGAATGGTCACTTGGCCATTCCGGGTGACTTTACTGAATGTCATAAGTGTTACCTCCCAGCTCACTATTTAGTAATTACTAAATAGTATACACAACTTCATAATAATAAGTGTGATGATTTTTTTTAGAGATCTAAGCATCTGGAAATAAGGCATAAAAGGCGCTATACCTTGGATCCTTTTGGTTTTTTTTCTCGGAGGTTGCCGCAATTTCAGAAAACGAAATATCCCAATTTTGTTCAACCGCCGTTTTGTATGTACCTATAATGTTTTTCCATTTAGATTGGTAAAAACTTACATATCGTGCTTTTTCGATTAATGTATCAACACCATATTGATCAATCCAATTTTTTATTTGAGGTAAAAGAGATTTAATAGACACACCTAAAAAGGATTCTATTTGCTCTATTACAGGTTCTAATTGGTATTCTTTAACAACAACAGATTTGTTGTTGTTGTTTTGATAATTATTTAAAAATGATTTTTGTAATGATCTGTTATTTGTATTACCCATTTTTATCGAGTTCGATTTTGTCGTACTCGAAAATTTAGGGTACGGTGCCGTACCCGATTTTTTAGGGTACGGTTCTTTTTCTATGTTTTTAGGAGTCGGCACGAGTTCGATGACGTACACATTGTTATAAAAACGACCATTGATACGTTGTTGTTGCTCAATAGTTATATACCCTGCATCCACTAGCTGTTTTCGATATTTATAAAAAGTGTCCTCACTTTTAATTCCTAGTTCTTCCATCATGAGTTGTACACTTGGGAAGGCAGAACCTTCTTGGCCAGCAAACGAAACCATGTAGGCATATATCGCCTTTGCCATACCGTGAATCGACTTGTCTCTCATAACTTTTTGAGATATTTGACCATATCCTTTTTCATAAATCGTGCCTCGAAATTGGACAACAATGTCCCCCATAAAAAAACCTCCTAAAAACGAGAAAAAACTAAGGCCCACTCACCTTAGCTTAAGATCCTATCCCTGCAACAATATATAAAATATAGTTTTTTTGTCCTATATACTTTTATATTGTTGATTTCTAGTGCGTGTCCATCTACAATGGACTCACTTAGGGTAGGACTTTCGCGCAAACCTTGGTCGGGGAGTGGCGGGAGTCCTTTTCATTTTCCCGTTCATATTGATTTGTTGTGCAGATTATACCAACAGGTTAAAAAAAATGGTAGTGTTGATACATTTTCGTCTTAGAGTAAATTCCAGCCCCCCCCTGATTCCCTGTATAGTACCCTGCGCCCACGTTCACGCTGGCGAGGGCAGAGGATTGTGCCCACACGACACCTGACAGTGCGCCCCCGAACGCAAGTGTGCCAACCAGCGGGGCATAGCGGGAGAACAGCCACCGCTCCCATCGAGAGAAGCGGGCGTGGCGGGGCAAATGGTATTTTCGTTCGCGGCGCGTTCGTCCGTACAAGAAGTGTCACCACCGTTCGTTGCAAAATAAAACCCCCTGTGTTCGCAACAGGGGGTGCAGTCCAAAACTAGCATCCCCGCCGACAAAGCGTCTTATCCCTGCGCGTAGTCGAAAAATTGCCCGTTCCGATAGCCGAATGCCAACGGCATTGTGCCACCTAGCGTAATAGAAGAGGTTGACAACGGGTTTTGGGCTTCCAGATACACCATGTACATCCCATAGCTTGCTTTGGCGCGGATCAGGATGGTCGAAGGCGTGGAGTACGAACCGCCATCTGGCGCGTAGCCACTCGAATAGCCCAAGCTGTCGGTCGGTGTGATCCACGTCTGACCACCGTTTAGGCTGTAGGATGCCGATTGAAATTTCAACACCATCGGATTGCCTAGCGGATAGTCGGGAGCCTGCATGGTCATGGTGTCGGTCGAAGGATCGACATGGATGACGATGCTATCCATGGCGTTCCAGCTATTCTCGACCGCTTGGGCGTTCGATCCCATTGCGCTTGCCGCGAACAGCCACGGCTGGATCAGTTGAAACGCATCCGTGCCCACTTGTTTCCATCCACGCATCATCGGAATGAGACTTTGGAGCCACGTCTGAAACTCAGTCGTTGTCATCGGGGCGTTCGGGTCAAGACCTGATACTTCTACCCCCGTCGCGTCGCACAAGTTGACGGCACTTCCGTAGGGGATCGGTGCGTTGTTGGAAGTCAGCCCTGACAGATTCAGCAACGCTTGATCCAACTCCGCTTCGGTGATGGGATCACTGGAGCCAAACGTGTTTGACGAGTCAGGTTGAAACGCTGGGAGATTGCCGTCATAAAGGTACGGCGTGCCGTAGGGCATCGTCGTCAGCGAGCCGATGATGGCTTCGTCTTGGCTGGGCACGTCCGTGTAAGAACCCATTGCAAACGTGGCGGTGGAGCCGTTAGGACGTTGCAACTTCGCATTCGCCGCGAGGAAGTTCCACAACGACACCGCCGCTTCCAGCTTCGTTTCGGTTGTGCCCGAAGCAGGCGGGGCACTCGTCGTCCCTGTCGTCATTGCCCACACGGTTCCGTTCCACGTGGACTGGATACCTGCTTTCGCAAGGGCTTCCATGACGTAGTATTCGGGCACATACGTTGTCGGTTTCCCTGACGCTGGATCGATGGCGGTCAGGCGGGGTGCGGGAAAGATCGCCGTGTGCGTCTGCGTCGAAACTTCGATGTTCATCGAGTTCGGGGCAGACTGTGCCTGACCACTGTTCGCGCCAAGCGTTCCGTCAGGCACACCGATGGTGAGCGTCCCCGTGGAGCCTGCGCCGTTCCATGACATGCCATATCGGGTCGCGCCGTTGTTGAACAGCTTTTGCATCACGTCGCCAAGGTAGTACACAGGGAGCCAACTCGTCACCTGACCACCGTTCCACGGATCGGGGGCGACGATGTGCTGTGCCGTCACCACGGTCTCACCGTTGAGCGTGAGTGTGGTCGGCTGGTAATCGACGTTTGACGCCATGACAGGCGTTGGTGCGACGGCACTGGCGGTCATCGTGGCAAGTAGTGCCGTGGTCGAAAGTAAGGGGTTGAGTTTCATGGAAACAGCTCCTTTTTGTGAATTTTTGTCCTAGACATTCTAGCATATTTGTTAAAAGCTGGATCATATTGACATAAAAAAAGAGGACTCGACTAGGGAAGTCGAGCCGCTTGGAATTCTATCAAATTTTGGTCGGAGAGAACGAAGCGGCCGGGAATGTAGGGCAATTCTTCGGCGCCAGCTCGACCAAGCATGGTCCGGGAGGCTACTTCGTCTTCGACTTTTCCAGATATTAGGTAAAGTTGTTGCTTGATGGTGGTGTCGAGGATCTCGGCTTTGGCATATTGTGTTGACAAAATTAAATGAATACCCGTGGCTCTGGCCGTCAAGGCGATTTGTTTCAAACGATCGTTGATCATTGAGAAATTTTCACGTTTGAATTTATCGCTCGTCGATTGAATGGAGAAGAATGCCATTTCATCGAACACGATGAACCACCTAGAAAATTCCAGCAATTCATGATTTTTTTGGGCTTGCTCAAGGCTCGTATAGCGCAATTTGGAAAGTTTTTCTAGCCTGAAACTGTGTTCCTCCAGAATACCATTTAAAAATTGTAAAATATATCCGGGATCGGCGGTGTTTTCGAAAACTCGGTCTTGTAAATGTTGGTAATCTAAACCTTTGGGGTCGATCAGCAAAACTCGATGATCTTGTTGGGTCACTTGGTAAATAATGGACGACATCAACGAACTTTTGCCGGAGCCTGTTTTTCCAAATATACCTAAATGAGGATGTTTTTCATAGTCCCACCACAATTCACCGAAATGCGAATGGCCGAGTAAAACTTTCCCATTGGGGGGATTCGTTGGAACCGTCGGGCTTTCCAAATCGATCGTTCTGGCGAACGTCAAGCGAATTCGGTTTCTGGCAACATCTTCCACGCTGTCGATTCGTAAAGCCCCGAGCTGTCCACAAATAGGTATGGAATATTCAGGATCGAGGAAAATTTTGGACGGCACGGTTCGAGAAATTTCGACAATGAGATTGCCATTTTTGAGCGTTTTGAGTTTTAAAACTTGCGGTGTGCGAAACCTCGGTTTGTCGATTCCGGCTGCCACGAACGCATCATAAACGGTGATTGGAGATACAGCCGGCAGGCCTTTGCTGTCTCGCGTGTACACAAAAAAGTTGACGAGGTAGATTGCCAATATCATTAAAGCGTTGGTGATGAACCCATCCATTTTCAATTGATGGTGTGTAAATAATTTCCACACGTGATGGACGTCCATACCGACAGCCACTATGGAGATCGTGAACAGAATGGAGTGGCGAACGGCATAGCGGAAAGTTACATAAAGTAAGTGTTCGAGTTGACGGTTGACACGTTCGTCGTTGGAACTGGACGACTTGGAGTCAATCCAAGCGTTGATTTTGTCATCAACCTCTGTTATTTTTTGACTTAATGGATCCCTGTTCAATCAGTCTTTGCTCCTTTCATTTTTTTTTTGGTCGAAGAGCAGCTGCTGCAACAGCTGTTCTTTTTGTTGACAGCCTCGATAGATTTAAACTTCATTCATTAAAACCTCCCCCTCACAAACAACGTTTTTGGCGACAAAATTGACAGAATTTTGTGAAGCTCTGACCTCTTTCACCTCGATATGGACGAATTTTCCAGCCTCAAACCATTGATTTAAGCGATCGGCTTTGGCCGTTGTGATGGAAACATTAACCACTTGGGCGAGGCCGCATGAAACTTGTAGAGCAGTGTATTTGACCACGGTTCCATCGTTGCGCGTGTACTCCACTGGTCGATAGCCGACCAACTGGCCGTCGATGGTGAGCGATCTGGTAGAATTTGGGTTTTTGATGTCAGTGGACATTTAAAAACACTCCTTTTTGAATTTTTTTAAAACGGCAAGAAAAATTAAATGGTCGCCGTTTTTTCATAGACTTTATATTCGACAACGGTGCGGTTTTTCCTCCTCTTTTTACAAAAAAAAGAAAGAGAATTTTTATTTTAGGTTTTTCGGCGTTTTCATCATTTGCATTCATTTGCAGCATTTGTATGCATTTGCGTGCATTTGCGTGCAAGTGATATATTTTCGTTTTTTTTTAATTCGTTTGACCTCGAAACCACTCTAAAAACTCCAAATCCAGCGGGTCGATTTGTGCCGTTTGAGAATTAAAAAATCGAATCAATTCTCGCTCGGGTTGGTTCGTTGCGTTGGAAAAGGAAAGTTTGACGTCTTTTTTGGCACGAGTAATCGCCGTGTACAGCCACTCCTTGGTTGTTAACTTTGTTGAAGTGTTGGGATCGAGGAGTACGAGGACTTTTTCGAATTCTCGACCTTGGGATTTATGAGCGGTCAAGGCGTAAGCAGGTGACAAATATAGGCAATTTTGTGGTGTGAATGTCAATTTTTGTGAGGTTTCGAAATGAACGGTGACACGCTCAGGATGAATTTCAACGACTTGGCCGATCGAGCCGTTGAAAATTCCTGAAGAATAGTCATTTTTCAAGTTGATGACTTTCTGACCAACGAAGTATTCAAATTTTCCCAATCGAACAGTGGGTAGTTTTTTGGAAAAATGGTTCGATAAATAACCGTTCCAACGATCGACTTGCTCCCTTGTGGCAGCGATCAGTTGATAACCGTTCTCGACCGCTTGTAAAATTGTGGGAAAGTTGAACTCGATGATGGACGAGAGCAAGGGGGTTGGATCGCGACGCAAAACAGCTTGGCATTTTGTGAGGACTGGATCGTCACTACGATGATTGGTTTTCAAAGTCACAATGGGGATCGAGGCTTCTTGTAAAAATTGAAACAATGTTGGTTGATCGTCTTCAAAAAAAGGTTGGAGTTGATGTGGATCGCCGATGAGTAGAATTCGACAATTGGTGTTGACGGCGAGAAGGAGATCGTCGAGGAGTTTTAATGGCAACGAAAACGCTTCGTCGATGATGAGGGTTTCGACTTCGCTGTCTCCAAAAAAGCGTTGATTGCCGTTGTGGTCAATTTGTAAAATTTGGTGGATTGTTTCAGCCATGTAGGGTGTTCCGGCCAGCATTTGATTCCATTTTTCGGATAATATGCCAGTTTGTGTGGCTATCCATGTGCGGTCGGGTGGGAGTTTGAGCAGTCGAAGCATGGCGTTGACCGTGTGGGTTTTGCCTGCCCCGGCCGATCCAGTGAGGATGGTCACAGGGTTTTGGCAAAAATGGGAAATGGCGAGTTGTTGATCGGGGTCGAGCTCGATCATGGAGGATCGAGTTGGCGTTGGGATGGGTCGGGTGTGGTGTTGCAGAAGGGTGCAGGTGATAGAAATGGCAGGATGAAGAGGGGTGGAGGCTTTTTCTTCAAGAAGGGACTTGGATTCCAGAAACAGTAAGCGTTGTAGAATGGTTTCGGTGTTTTTGAAGTCTCGGACATTGAAGTCGTGGCGTCTGCTTGTTTTTTCCAGTTCGTTGGCGTAGGCGATGACGTCGTTTTCGTGGTAAGCGGCGTCCAGTGGAACGATGCCGCGTGGAGGAAGGAGGGTGGAGGGACCAAGGCCGATGAAGTTGTAATTGGACGTTTTTTGTGGCTTGTCGAGGAAATTTTTGGATGCGATGTATGGTTTTTTCATGGGAAGTTGATTTTCGGTTCCGGCGAGACGTTTGGTCATGTAGTGGAGAGTTTTGGTGATATATTTCAAAATTTGGGTTGGGTCGGAAGATTTTAGCGTTTCGATGTCGTAGATAAACTCAAACGGGAAATGGGGCGTTTTTTTGGACTCGAAAGCCTTTTGTACCTCGCGGACGATTTTCGCGCCGTAGACGGCTTTGTGGACGGCGTAGAAAGTGGGTTGGAGGTTGGACAAGAGGTGGAGGTGGACGTGTTGTTGATCTTGGTGGAACTCATAAACGCCGAAGTAATGCGGCTTCGTAGTTGTTAATATTTTCTTGTTATGGTCGTGGATGGATTGGATGCGGGTTTTTTCTTGGTTGAAGCGGTCGGTGTCATTGACGAGCGAATAGAACACCGTGTTTAGCGGTGCGTGGGTTTTAGAGGAAATGGATTTGGATAGGATCAACAACGACATGCAGGTGTCGTAGAAAATGGATGCGTTGGCAGAATTTTGTTGATGCTTTGTGAAGCGGCGTTGCCATGTGGCGTCGGAGATGTTGCGGTAGGCGGACGTAAGTTGTTTGAGGTGTTTGAACATTTCCAAAGTTGGACAGTCTATCAGCTGGATTTCGTTGAAAATAGTTTTCCATGTTTTGGATAGATTTTTGGTTTGTTGAAGCGGCGACAGTTGGCGTTGGATGGTCGGGGTTGTCAGGGTGACGAAGCGATCGAGGTTGTAGTGGATCGTGGGGCCGAGGAGTCGATCTTTGAGGCGCTTTGTTAGGATGGGTCGCTGCTGGGGGTTGTGCCAAGACAAATTATATAGCTTCGTCCCAGCGACACGGACGCGGTTTTTGCGATCGCGCGTGCGGTAGAACAAGGTGTTGTAGTATCGGCTGTTAAAATTTGACATGTGGATTCCTCCTGTTGGAATAAATTTCCTCAACTTTTTTGCGTATATTTTATATTAATCAAGTTCCGCCCGGCGTTCCTCGCCTCGTCCACGCGGAAGCGTTCGGGCACGCCGGCTTGCGCTGACGCGCCGCCGGACGTACCGCCCGTTCCTTGCGTCCAGAGGCGAGGCCGGATTTTGGATTCGTATTAGTATAACGGTTTCCGATGTGGTAACTTTTGGATTACAGAGGCAACGTGGATGGGCACGAAAATCGAAGCAAACGCGAGCTATCTGGAGATCCATATACTTCCACAAATG
>NZ_JBMGNK010000002.1:0-405000 GCF_048984885.1 Alicyclobacillus tolerans
CCGGTGTTGGAGCCTGCAGTGTCAAGGTTTCAGTGTTGCCATCCCAGTTGCTCGGACTGGCTGCACCAATGGCATGCAATACCTTTAGCAAGAAGTAAACCGGCATGTAGGTGGTGTTCCCACCAGAAGCCGGGTCTTTCTTGACAATAGAATCCGTCATCTGCACGAGCTGACCGTTCAGATAGATGGAAGCTGTACCTTGACCAGGGTTGGTGAATACGCTTGTGTCCACATTCACACCAGATGGGGTGGTGATGGAGAACACTTTGTTAATGCCGTTCCAGGAAGCTTGGTAGCCATCCTTTTGCAGCATTTCAATCAAATAATAAATCGGCATATAGTTGGTTTCTATGCCCGCATACAATGCGTCAAAACCTTTAAAACCAAGCGTGGTGGAACCAATCTGAATGGTTTCCTGGTGCCATGTAGCATTGCTGTAATTGGCAGCGAAAACTGTCGGAACGGACATACCGAGAACGACAGAGGCTGCAGCGATACCCGTAAGAGCTCGTTTCAAGTGAATTTGAAACCCGGATTCCCCTCTCGTTTTCCCTCCCCTTTCATCCCTCTAAAAACGCTGAAATGTCCTACGATTGATTCACGGTATGCCATGCCCTTGTTCTACATCTTGTCGCTTTCTTGCTTGTTTTCAAGTGCTTCCCCTTCAAGCAAGGAACTTGAAAGCAAGAAAAAAGCTTGACGGTTACAAGTATCCGCCGTCAAGCTTTTTGCAGATCAAATCATCCATTTTTTGCATGTTATGAACCTTGGGCAAGTCTCCCGAGAAGAGATTGAATCGTTTGCTGATATCCATGGGTACGGAAAAATTGAATGAGCGCTGCCTCCACAATTTCCCGCTGACTCATATGCCACGACTCGCTACACTGGCGCAAAAGCTGGTTAAGTTCCGAGGAAATTTGTAAGGTCTTCACCAGGTACACACCAGGCACCCGATATCTAGGCAAATCTGCGCTACCTTCCAACAACTGTTCCAGGGCTTCCCGATTTTCCTGAAGCCATGCGAGCAATTCTTCATGACGATAGCTATCTGCCGCTTTCTTTCCTTTCCCCTTCTCCTGTTTTCGAACCCCCTGGGATAGTTCAAGGGCTTGTCCATGCTCAGCTACATAGTTTCGCTGCTCACTCGACCAAACGTAACCCCGAGCCACCATGTACTGAGCCATGGCCTGATGACTCGAAAACCGTAACCTCTTGGCAATTTCTTTGGCGTCGGCTTCGGGTTGCTCAAACGCCGCCATGACATCCAGCGCCCGGACATTCGGAGTATGAATCGACGTTGCTCTTAGAAGATACCGTTGCTCTCGCCGATCCCATCGGTAACCATGTCGACGCATATACTGATTCAAACTATCCATGGCTTGATACCCATAACGTTTCATTAACGCTTCACGCGTCTCACCCTCAGCGATCCTCTGAAGAATTTCTTGTACTCGATGACCCATTCGCTTCCTCCCTTACAGACGATCCACGGCATCTTGCAGTTCCGTCATTTGAGCATGCGTATATACGGAAGTGACAGAGAGTGAACTATGCCCAAGTAATTTCTGAATTTGCACCAGATTGACACCCTTACGCACCAATTCCGTAGCAAATGCATGGCGCAACATGTGCGCTGTAATCGGCATAGGCCAATGCCGTTGTTCCGCGATCTGGTGTAGAACACGCGTAAACTGGGAGGGCGAGAGTTGCCCCGTGCGTTCGGTTGCAAAATAACGTTCTTCTACGTTGACTCTCGGCCGATGATGCGTCTCATACGTTTGAAGAATCTCTCGTAGTTTATGGGAAATCGGGACAATCCGGGATTTGTTTCCTTTGCCATGCCGCACGATGATACGCGCTTCCGGTTCCCATTCCACATCGTGGAATGTCAATGCCATACATTCACTAATTCGAAGCCCGCTATAGAGCATCGTCCAGGCGGCTGCAGCGACAATCGGGTGATCCACCTGCTGTAAGTAAATTTCCAAGGCAGGTAACGGAATCACCTTTCGTTCCACTTTAGGAGTCGTGACTGGTGGAATATCTTCCATTGGAGAATACTCGATCCAATGCTGACGTTTACAAAAGTCAAAGAACGTGCGTAGTCCAAATAGAATGCGATTACGTGTGGCAGGTTGTAATCCTTCTTCCGTTTTCAGAGTGTGCAGAAACGCCAAAATATCTTCGTGCGTCGTATCCTCCACATACCAAGCCGCCTGGTGCTTGTGTTCATAAAACGCGCGAAACCGTTTGACATCACTCTGATATCCAATCACCGTTTTTAAACTGCGCTCCAGCGTATGCAGATAGGCTAAAAACGCATGAATCGCCTGTTCACCTTCCAAACGCTTATCCTCCTTTCAAGGTGCAAACCTGCGTGAGCATGCCCCGTTCCCCCCAGCCGCTGACCTCCTCTCTTGGCGCAATTTTGCGCACACAGGCCCCTTGCCCTAAGGACAACGAAGGACAGGGGACAGGCGATGTCCAGTGTGCGAAGCGCCGCGAAGCGGCTTGCACTGGAGATCGCCTGTTCTCCTGTCCTATACTTCCTGGGCGGGAAGGGGCATAAGCTCTCGTTCGGGAATAAAACGGCCCTCTGGAACCCTATTCGTTCTATCTAAAGTTCATCGCCCGTCGAAAGCTGGGCCGTCAAAACCGCTATCCCTACCCAGTCATTTCTGGAAAGATACTCCATATGCGGAATCATAAAGGGTCGAATACCTTTGACAACCGGCGTATACACGCCACTTACCCGATACAACACCGACGAGCCGCTTTTTTCCGGCATCTTCTGCTCATACACGCGCTTGGCATCCAGTCCCCAACTTTTCCAATACGCCCGATGATTTTCCAGACGCAACGAGCGCACAATAAACGCATCGGGCGGCTCCAGCCAAAATTCTTCCTTTTCCTCATGTACCAACCAAAACGTGCCCCGCCCGTCTTCCTCCAGATAGACGAGCGTCCCTTCTTGCAGTTCCTCGAAATCTTCTACCTTTTTCCCCAGCACCGTCGAATCGGGAGCAATGCCAAACCAGTACAAAAGTTCCGGTGCAGGTTCAGGCAACAGGTGTTCTCCCGGTTCCCAAAAAGACGGCCACTCCTCCACTTCTCTCGCTTCCATCTCTTTTTCGACTTCTTTCCAAAGCTCGATTTGCTTCGGAAACACCTCCTGAAGAGCTTCCCTGCCCCCGATCACAAAAACCACCTTGGCCGCCGTTTTTCTCGTAGCGTGTTTGCGCCCATGCACGACCGCATTCAGATAGGAGGCTGAAATGCCTGCCTTGCGTGCCATATCCTCCTGACTCAAACGCCCTTGAACGATGTGATCCTTGAGAAAACTCAAAAACGCCTCTTCCATCTCCGGCGTAAGTTTGGCCTCTGCACTCAATCTCGGCATATGCGCCGAACCTCCCTTGTAGCCTCGCTTTCAGCATCGAGCCCAATATATCTCTATCATACCCATTTCTTTGCCCTATGGAACAAAAAAATACGTAGACATGGTATCTTTGACCCCTTTTGTAAAGAAAATAAATGATGAGGGGAACTTTTCGAGAGTCGCGAAATTCATCCGATTTCAAAGGAAAATACGCGCTCTTGTTTTTTCAATAGAAACCCTCCAGAGGCTTCTCTTGCCCCTCACTCCTTCCTAGGATTAGGCTTTTTCAGAGTTAGATCTATTTTTAAAGTATATTGATTCTTTTTGTATTCGAGCGTAAAATGATGTCGACAGATCGACTCCGTAAAAGAAAGGATGACCCAGATTATGATTTTGTTCACAGGATTGGTTCAAGACGTTCAAGTGAGTAAAGATGGCAGCAAAAAGTATCTGGAGTTCGCCGATCGAGAACAATTCGTCACATATCGCGTTCAAGTCCCCATGGATACCCCGTTGGAAAAGGGGGAAATTGTTGAATTGGAAATTGTGAGGATTCGTTCCTATAACAGTTCGCTCAGTATGGAAGGCCGGTTGTCGAAAAAAGCCGTCCCACAAGGTGTTAAAGCCTAAGAAATGTTCCGGGACGCGACGTGCGAAGCGCCAGACGAAGCACAAGCGTCCCGGAGGGGGGTTCTAGTAACACCCCCTCTAAAAATTCCGATTCCGATGCAACAAGGGGGAATGAGTCTTGTATCTCTCCCAAATCGATACCCTAGTCGCTCATGTCTATATCCCTACAGCAACACAATATTTCGCCTCCTTTCTTCGATGTCTGGAAGAATGGGAACGCCTTTCTCCTTACGAATCGATGAACGGTCAGTTTCGAGACTTAGAGATACTGACCTATCCTGAACGAACCCATGGTCATTGGCATGCTTTTCAAACACCTTTTCCACCTTTACCAGAGTGTACACAAACCGTCTTACTGGAATTTCGCATCTATGATCAAGAACAAAAAGAAGACAGCCATCAGTGGCCTGTCGAAGTGATTTATCGAAGCACCGCCTGTTGGACGATACCCTTTCCAGAACTTTGGGCATTTACCTTATCGGTCCTACAGACGATAGGAGATATTTCTATCGCCAAAGAAACTTTTCTCTCTCGCATTTCACGGATTGATCTAGCAATCGATACCGACCAATTTCAATGGCACGCTGAGGATCGAATCAAATTTGTCACCCGAGCCAAAACCAATGCCCAATTTATCCTTCAAGCGCAACCCGATGAGGACGACGTAGACACGACTACCTCCACCCTCAACACCACAAGTTATCATGTGGGTGAACAATTTACCGGGTTTACCTTCGGAAAAGGGAACATTCTTTGTCGCATCTACAATAAATGGCTTGAAATCAGCCAAAACCATTCCTACAAAAACGCTAAACGTTTTTTTGCGGATCTCTGGCAGGAAGCCGGATGGGACAAAACGCGGGATGTCTGGCGCATTGAGTTTCAACTGCGCCGAGCGGCACTCCATCAATTCAAAATTCCCGACACAGAAATAACCTTTGCACACGCAGATGTCCCTACAGGAGTCCAACATATTTTTTCTTTGCTTCCCTATCTGTTACTGGAATGGATAACCTATCGAGAGCCCAACGGTAACCAAAATCGCTCCAAATGGCCTATGGATACGATCTGGCTACACATGGCACAGACACTGACGGGGTACATGCCTCCTAGTGAGCGAAAACCGTTGCCTCCTCAATACGATGCCACCTTACTGGCCAAAACGCTTCGGGGGTATTTGAGTGCCTTTGCAGTGGCTTCACAGATATCGACCAGTGCCGAGCTTTTGGAAACTTTACCTGCGCTTCTTGCCCACACACTCTCTCTATCTCAAGAGGAGTTATACAGCATGCTGGACACAGAGATCCGGCGTAAAGCCGCTCTCACAGGATGTTGGCTATAAGGAGGCAAGTTAACCATGTCGTCGATACGCCCATATCTCAAAAATCTGTTCTTCATTGCCTTGGCTTTAAGCCTTTCTTACGCAATCCTGCATATCCCACCCATCGCCCACGATTTGCAATTCTTTCACAACAACCGAAAGGAGATGCTTCTTCATGCTCCAACGTCCCACGCGAAAACATTACATTCTCGCTGATGCTTTCCTGCTGTTTACCTTATACGCGCTCAATCGGCTGTTCCTACCCCAAGCTCCGCTCTGGATACTTTTCAGTGACTTTTGGATCCTTCTCTTTCGATTCGGTCCTACGTATTGGGACTGGACACGAGAAGAAAATCCCTGGTTCCTCGCGCTCTGGTCTTGGTTTCGCCAAAAGGATGCGATGATCCAAGCTTACGAAGCGATCCAAAAGCCTATTCAAAAAGAGGCTTTTCGACCTCTGGAACGTCTAGGGCCTCTACATTGGGAAGGGGACTCCTTAGTCGGTCTCTATCGCCTGCCGCCTGGCGAATCATTCACTTCCCTTCAAAACATGACCGATGTGTTGTCCAGTCAGTCTCGAAAAAATGTGTTCGTATCTGCTGCGGACAATCCCGGTGATGTCTGGATTGAAATCGTGAAATCTCTGCCATCGCAAGTCTTCTTAAGCTCGGCGTATGAGGAGATATCTCGTACATCATCGCCTCAATGGTGGTTAGGGAAAGGAAATCGGGGGTGGGTCTATACCTCTTTAAGTGAATATCCCCACCTTCTGATAGCTGGAACCACTGGTGGAGGGAAAACTAATTTAATGAAAGTGCTGGCAGAATCGTTGTACGCACAGCCTTTTCCCTGCCAAGTCACCCTGGTGGATTTGAAGGGCGGCGCCGATTACCGCCCGCTTCGCTCCAAAGTCTCGGCAATTCTCCGCGATGTGGAGGCACTTCATGCCCATTTGACACAAGAAATTTTGCTTTTGCGCCAACGCGAACAAGAGGCTTGGGAACAAGGAACTGTGAACTTTGAGCCTCATGTAACCCTCATCGATGAATTTGCCACCATCACGACGGCAGCGACCATGAAACACGATAAAACAAGCGCTGAACAGGCGAAAGAAATCCTAAGTTTGATACAAACGATCCTTCAAAAAGGCCGGAGCTTAGGTATTCACTTAGCCATAGCAACCCAACGTCCTGACGCAGAAACGATTCCAGGTATCTTACGCGCCAATATCGATTGTATGGTGGCTTTCCATGTGACAAGCGCCGTTCAATCGGGTGTGATTTTGGGAGCTGGAGAAGACGCAGCGTTCCGATTGCCGGCTATCAAGGGCAGGGCTGTATTATCCAGAGGCGGTAAACTCCAGACCTTCCAAACGTTTCATTACGAAGAGCTATAAGCAGAAAGGGCTATCCCTCCCGTTATCTTACGATAACATTTGGGACAGCCCTTGTTTATTCAATTTCTCATTAAATTAGTAAAAATCACGGATTACCAGTTAATGCTTCCTACTTGATAACCATTGCCATTCCAATTACTGTTTCCAGTTGGATTAGTACCTGAAACACTACTTGGAGCACCTAAATATAACACAGAATGGCTACCAGTATTTCCATTACCGTACGTAAATGCATAGGTATAGCTAGTAGTAGGAGCAGTTTGTGAACCCGAATTTGCACTTGTTGCCGATCCTATCATACCAGTTGCATACGATACATCACCGGATTGTAGGGTCAAAGTAACTTGGCCATTTGAATTTGTAAATACAGTAAATTCATTGTTACCATTCCAAGATACCACACCTGGAATTGAGAAACCTGAAGAATATGCAGTTGAAACACTATACAGCGGAATTGGGGTAGCTAATGTTGCTCCATTAGAACCGATAGCTTGTGTCAGGGGTGTATTATTGACTTCCGTAACCCAGACATTGGTTGATGTGTTGTCATATTTCACAACAGCTGACCCATCTGCAACAGGATTTCCGCTTGCATCTTCAACTGTGAAAGTTACAGGAGCGCTTTGCCCACTAAAACTATTTAATGTAACCAGCGTAGGGTTCAAAGTTGTTACATATGAAGCATTAACAGATGCGTTAAAGCTTGCAGTGGATTTAATATTACCACTGGTAACAGTAACAGTAGATGGGCCACTTACATTTGTCAGCGATAAGGAGAAATATGGATTCGATGATGTTGTTGACAAGGATTCTCCGTCTACTGACCAATCATAAGTATAGGTTGTAGTGCTTCCACTGGTTGTTGATGTTACATTTGTAAGTTCAAGTTGTAACGATGACGGAGTACCAATTCCATTCGGAAGTGGCTGTCCATTAATTTTATTAATTTCTGCTCCATTACTTACAGAAATGTTGTAGGTAACCTCCGCATTACTTCCAGTTAATTCTGAGCCACTGGAGGACAATGGAACAAAATATACCGTCTGATTCCCTTCTAATCCGCTTAAGGAAGTTTCACTTGGTGTATAGTTGGCACTCGGAGCAAACGCACTAACTCCAATTGAAGATAGGGTAGTTGCAGGTGCATTTGCAACAGAATACTCAAGTTCTGTTGATGCTAGAGCTGTATCGCTAGCTAGAGGATAACTTCCTGTGTATACCGAGACATACACATTTTCCGGATTATAGTCATTGACCCATACCGTAGCTTGGCCCTGACTATTAGTATAGGTTGTGTAATAGTTGCTACTGATGTTTGCACCATTACTATTCGCAAAGTAAGCGGATGTAGAATTTGTATTCATATAAGGTGCAGATGGACCAGAGATTGTTCCAGTACTGTTAATTACAAACGTTACTTCCTGATTTGCCTGCGGAGCTCCATTGCTCTCTGGCAATGTAAGTGTAACTGGTACCAATCCAGCCGTACCACTGGAAGCAGTGGATGTTGTTGCGCTATACCCGGAACTTGGACTCATGATTGCTTGATTATTTACAAATCCAAGATAAACATTTTGTGATACAGCACTACCATTATTCAGGTATGGAGCGGTAATTGTTAAATCGTAGGAATTTATTCCATCCACCACAAATGTAGCAACGCCATTTGAATTGGTTGTTACGGAAGCCGTATATCCATTTGTAGCACTTCCACTTACTGTTTCAAATGTGTTTCCTTGTTGTACTGTTGGCTGTACACCACTTCCTGAGAAGGATAGAGACAGCGTTGCATTCGGAATTGGATTTCCCATTGCATCTGTTAATGTCGTAGATACTGTAATTGCAGAACCAGATTCACTAACTGCAGGTGAGGTTTGAGAACCTGTTCCAACCGTTGCACCTGTTACTGTAGGTGTGGACAACGTTACACTGCTACTAGCCGGTGTTGGAGCCTGCAGCGTCAAGGTTTCAGTGTTGCCATCCCAGTTGCTCGGACTGGCTGCACCAATGGCATGCAATACCTTTAGCAAGAAGTAAACCGGCATGTAGGTGGTGTTCCCACCAGAAGCCGGGTCTTTCTTGACAATAGAATCCGTCATCTGCACGAGCTGACCGTTCAGATAGATGGAAGCTGTACCTTGACCAGGGTTGGTGAATACGCTTGTGTCCACATTCACACCAGATGGGGTGGTGATGGAGAACACTTTGTTAATGCCGTTCCAGGAAGCTTGGTAGCCATCCTTTTGCAGCATTTCAATCAAATAATAAATCGGCATATAGTTGGTTTCTATGCCCGCATACAATGCGTCAAAACCTTTAAAACCAAGCGTGGTGGAACCAATCTGAATGGTTTCCTGGTGCCATGTAGCATTGCTGTAATTGGCAGCGAAAACTGTCGGAACGGACATACCGAGAACGACAGAGGCTGCAGCGATACCTGTAAGTGCTCGTTTCAAGTGAATTTGAAACCCGGATTCCCCTCTCGTTTTCCCTCCCCTTTCATCCCTCTAAAAACGCTGAAATGTCCTACGATTGATTCACGGTATGCCATGCCCTTGTTCTACATCTTGTCGCTTTCTTGCTTGTTTTCAAGTGCTTCCCCTTCAAGCAAGGAACTTGAAAGCAAGAAAAAAGCTTGACGGTTACAAGTATCCGCCGTCAAGCTTTTTGCAGATCAAATCATCCATTTTTTGCATGTTATGAACCTTGGGCAAGTCTCCCGAGAAGAGATTGAATCGTTTGCTGATATCCATGGGTACGGAAAAATTGAATGAGCGCTGCCTCCACAATTTCCCGCTGACTCATATGCCACGACTCGCTACACTGGCGCAAAAGCTGGTTAAGTTCCGAGGAAATTTGTAAGGTCTTCACCAGGTACACACCAGGCACCCGATATCTAGGCAAATCTGCGCTACCTTCCAACAACTGTTCCAGGGCTTCCCGATTTTCCTGAAGCCATGCGAGCAATTCTTCATGACGATAGCTATCTGCCGCTTTCTTTCCTTTCCCCTTCTCCTGTTTTCGAACCCCCTGGGATAGTTCAAGGGCTTGTCCATGCTCAGCTACATAGTTTCGCTGCTCACTCGACCAAACGTAACCCCGAGCCACCATGTACTGAGCCATGGCCTGATGACTCGAAAACCGTAACCTCTTGGCAATTTCTTTGGCGTCGGCTTCGGGTTGCTCAAACGCCGCCATGACATCCAGCGCCCGGACATTCGGAGTATGAATCGACGTTGCTCTTAGAAGATACCGTTGCTCTCGCCGATCCCATCGGTAACCATGTCGACGCATATACTGATTCAAACTATCCATGGCTTGATACCCATAACGTTTCATTAACGCTTCACGCGTCTCACCCTCAGCGATCCTCTGAAGAATTTCTTGTACTCGATGACCCATTCGCTTCCTCCCTTACAGACGATCCACGGCATCTTGCAGTTCCGTCATTTGAGCATGCGTATATACGGAAGTGACAGAGAGTGAACTATGCCCAAGTAATTTCTGAATTTGCACCAGATTGACACCCTTACGCACCAATTCCGTAGCAAATGCATGGCGCAACATGTGCGCTGTAATCGGCATAGGCCAATGCCGTTGTTCCGCGATCTGGTGTAGAACACGCGTAAACTGGGAGGGCGAGAGTTGCCCCGTGCGTTCGGTTGCAAAATAACGTTCTTCTACGTTGACTCTCGGCCGATGATGCGTCTCATACGTTTGAAGAATCTCTCGTAGTTTATGGGAAATCGGGACAATCCGGGATTTGTTTCCTTTGCCATGCCGCACGATGATACGCGCTTCCGGTTCCCATTCCACATCGTGGAATGTCAATGCCATACATTCACTAATTCGAAGCCCGCTATAGAGCATCGTCCAGGCGGCTGCAGCGACAATCGGGTGATCCACCTGCTGTAAGTAAATTTCCAAGGCAGGTAACGGAATCACCTTTCGTTCCACTTTAGGAGTCGTGACTGGTGGAATATCTTCCATTGGAGAATACTCGATCCAATGCTGACGTTTACAAAAGTCAAAGAACGTGCGTAGTCCAAATAGAATGCGATTACGTGTGGCAGGTTGTAATCCTTCTTCCGTTTTCAGAGTGTGCAGAAACGCCAAAATATCTTCGTGCGTCGTATCCTCCACATACCAAGCCGCCTGGTGCTTGTGTTCATAAAACGCGCGAAACCGTTTGACATCACTCTGATATCCAATCACCGTTTTTAAACTGCGCTCCAGCGTATGCAGATAGGCTAAAAACGCATGAATCGCCTGTTCACCTTCCAAACGCTTATCCTCCTTTCAAGGTGCAAACCTGCGTGAGCATGCCCCGTTCCCCCCAGCCGCTGACCTCCTCTCTTGGCGCAATTTTGCGCACACAGGCCCCTTGCCCTAAGGACAACGAAGGACAGGGGACAGGCGATGTCCAGTGTGCGAAGCGCCGCGAAGCGGCTTGCACTGGAGATCGCCTGTTCTCCTGTCCTATACTTCCTGGGCGGGAAGGGGCATAAGCTCTCGTTCGGGAATAAAACGGCCCTCTGGAACCCTATTCGTTCTATCTAAAGTTCATCGCCCGTCGAAAGCTGGGCCGTCAAAACCGCTATCCCTACCCAGTCATTTCTGGAAAGATACTCCATATGCGGAATCATAAAGGGTCGAATACCTTTGACAACCGGCGTATACACGCCACTTACCCGATACAACACCGACGAGCCGCTTTTTTCCGGCATCTTCTGCTCATACACGCGCTTGGCATCCAGTCCCCAACTTTTCCAATACGCCCGATGATTTTCCAGACGCAACGAGCGCACAATAAACGCATCGGGCGGCTCCAGCCAAAATTCTTCCTTTTCCTCATGTACCAACCAAAACGTGCCCCGCCCGTCTTCCTCCAGATAGACGAGCGTCCCTTCTTGCAGTTCCTCGAAATCTTCTACCTTTTTCCCCAGCACCGTCGAATCGGGAGCAATGCCAAACCAGTACAAAAGTTCCGGTGCAGGTTCAGGCAACAGGTGTTCTCCCGGTTCCCAAAAAGACGGCCACTCCTCCACTTCTCTCGCTTCCATCTCTTTTTCGACTTCTTTCCAAAGCTCGATTTGCTTCGGAAACACCTCCTGAAGAGCTTCCCTGCCCCCGATCACAAAAACCACCTTGGCCGCCGTTTTTCTCGTAGCGTGTTTGCGCCCATGCACGACCGCATTCAGATAGGAGGCTGAAATGCCTGCCTTGCGTGCCATATCCTCCTGACTCAAACGCCCTTGAACGATGTGATCCTTGAGAAAACTCAAAAACGCCTCTTCCATCTCCGGCGTAAGTTTGGCCTCTGCACTCAATCTCGGCATATGCGCCGAACCTCCCTTGTAGCCTCGCTTTCAGCATCGAGCCCAATATATCTCTATCATACCCATTTCTTTGCCCTATGGAACAAAAAAATACGTAGACATGGTATCTTTGACCCCTTTTGTAAAGAAAATAAATGATGAGGGGAACTTTTCGAGAGTCGCGAAATTCATCCGATTTCAAAGGAAAATACGCGCTCTTGTTTTTTCAATAGAAACCCTCCAGAGGCTTCTCTTGCCCCTCACTCCTTCCTAGGATTAGGCTTTTTCAGAGTTAGATCTATTTTTAAAGTATATTGATTCTTTTTGTATTCGAGCGTAAAATGATGTCGACAGATCGACTCCGTAAAAGAAAGGATGACCCAGATTATGATTTTGTTCACAGGATTGGTTCAAGACGTTCAAGTGAGTAAAGATGGCAGCAAAAAGTATCTGGAGTTCGCCGATCGAGAACAATTCGTCACATATCGCGTTCAAGTCCCCATGGATACCCCGTTGGAAAAGGGGGAAATTGTTGAATTGGAAATTGTGAGGATTCGTTCCTATAACAGTTCGCTCAGTATGGAAGGCCGGTTGTCGAAAAAAGCCGTCCCACAAGGTGTTAAAGCCTAAGAAATGTTCCGGGACGCGACGTGCGAAGCGCCAGACGAAGCACAAGCGTCCCGGAGGGGGGTTCTAGTAACACCCCCTCTAAAAATTCCGATTCCGATGCAACAAGGGGGAATGAGCCTTGTATCTCTCCCAAATCGATACCCTAGTCGCTCATGTCTATATCCCTACAGCAACACAATATTTCGCCTCCTTTCTTCGATGTCTGGAAGAATGGGAACGCCTTTCTCCTTACGAATCGATGAACGGTCAGTTTCGAGATTTAGAGATATTGACCTATCCTGAAAGAACTCATGGTCATTGGCATGCTTTTCAAACACCTTTTCCACCTTTACCAGAGTGTACACAAACCGTCTTACTGGAATTTCGCATCTATGATCAAGAACAAAAAGAAGACAGCCATCAGTGGCCTGTCGAAGTGATTTATCGAAGCACCGCCTGTTGGACGATACCCTTTCCAGAACTTTGGGCATTCACCTTATCGGTCCTACAGACGATAGGAGATATTTCTATCGCCAAAGAAACTTTTCTCTCTCGCATTTCACGGATTGATCTAGCAATCGATACCGACCAATTTCAATGGCACGCTGAGGATCGAATCAAATTTGTCACCCGAGCCAAAACCAATGCCCAATTTATCCTTCAAGCGCAACCCGATGAGGACGACGTAGACTTTGAAACGGCTACCTCCACCCTCAACACCGCAAGTTATCATGTGGGTGAACAATTTACTGGGTTTACCTTCGGAAAAGGGAACATTCTTTGTCGCATCTACAATAAATGGTTTGAAATCAGCCAAAACCATTCTTACAAAAACGCTAAACGTTTTTTTGCGGATCTCTGGCAGGAAGCCGGATGGGACAAAACGCGGGATGTCTGGCGCATTGAGTTTCAACTGCGCCGAGCGGCACTCCATCAATTCAAAATTCCCGACACAGAGATAAGCTTTGCACACACAGATGTCCCTACAGGAGTCCAACATATTTTTTCTTTGCTTCCCTATCTGTTACTGGAATGGATAACCTATCGAGAGCCCAACGGTAACCAAAATCGCTCCAAATGGCCTATGGATACGATCTGGCTACACATGGCACAGACACTGACGGGGTACATGCCTCCTAGTGAGCGAAAACCGTTGCCTCCTCAATACGATGCCACCTTACTGGCCAAAACGCTTCGGGGGTATTTGAGTGCCTTTGCAGTGGCTTCACAGATATCGACCAGTGCCGAGCTTTTGGAAACTTTACCTGCACTTCTTGCCCACACACTCTCTCTATCTCAAGAGGAGTTATACAGCATGCTGGACACAGAGATCCGGCGTAAAGCCGCTCTCACAGGATGTTGGCTATAAGGAGGCAAGTCAACCATGTCATCGATACGCCCATATCTCAAAAATCTGTTCTTCATTGCCTTGGCTTTAAGCCTTTCTTACGCAATCCTGCATATCCCACCCATCGCCCACGATTTGCAATTCTTTCACAACAACCGAAAGGAGATGCTTCTTCATGCTCCAACGTCCCACGCGAAAACATTACATTCTCGCTGATGCTTTCCTGCTGTTTACCTTATACGCGCTCAATCGGCTGTTCCTACCCCAAGCTCCGCTCTGGATGCTTTTCAGTGACTTTTGGATCCTTCTCTTTCGATTCGGTCCTACGTATTGGGACTGGACACGGGAAGAAAATCCTTGGATTCTCACGCTCTGGTCTTGGTTTCGCCAAAAGGATGCGATGATCCAAGCTTACGAAGCGATCCAAAAGCCTATTCAAAAAGAGGCTTTTCGACCTCTGGAACGTCTAGGGCCACTACATTGGGAAGGGGACTCCTTAGTCGGTCTCTATCGCCTGCCGCCTGGCGAATCATTCGCTTCCCTGCAAAACATGACCGATGTGTTGTCCAGTCAGTCTCGAAAAAATGTGTTCGTATCTGCCGCGGACAACCCCGGTGATGTCTGGATTGAAATCGTGAAATCTCTGCCATCGCAAGTCTTCTTAAGCTCGGCGTATGAGGAGATATCTCGTACATCATCGCCTCAATGGTGGTTAGGGAAAGGAAATCGGGGGTGGGTCTATACCTCTTTAAGTGAATATCCCCACCTTCTGATAGCTGGCACCACCGGTGGAGGAAAAACTAATTTAATGAAAGTGCTGGCAGAATCGTTGTACGCACAGCCTTTTCCCTGCCAAGTCACCCTGGTGGATTTGAAGGGCGGCGCCGATTACCGCCCGCTTCGCTCCAAAGTCTCGGCAATCCTCCGCGATGTGGAGGCACTCCATGCCCATTTGACACAAGAAATTTTGCTTTTGCGCCAACGCGAACAAGAAGCCTGGGAACAAGGAACCGTGAACTTTGAGCCTCATGTAACTCTCATCGATGAATTTGCCACCATCACGACGGCAGCGACCATGAAACACGATAAAACAAGCGCTGAACAGGCGAAAGAAATCCTAAGTTTGATACAAACGATCCTTCAAAAAGGCCGAAGCTTAGGTATTCACTTAGCCATAGCAACCCAACGTCCTGACGCAGAAACGATTCCAGGTATCTTACGCGCCAATATTGATTGTATGGTGGCTTTCCATGTGACAAGCGCCGTTCAATCGGGTGTGATTTTGGGAGCTGGAGAAGACGCAGCGTTCCGATTGCCGGCTATCAAGGGCAGGGCTGTATTATCCAGAGGCGGTAAACTCCAGACCTTCCAAACCTTCCAATATGATGAACTTTCGTAAACAAAGGACACCTGAACGGGTGTCCTTTGTTTTGTAAATTCATTTTACAAAATCTGAACTAAATTTACTTATCGTTTAAATATTACCAGCCAATCTGGCCTAATGTTGTTGTAGATGAACCCCATGGAGAGGTCTTTCCAACATACAATTGCGAAGCCGTGTCACTATTTGTTCCAGAGTTTGAATACGTGTACACAGAAGTTGTTAATCCACTATCAGCTGGATCGGATGTATAAACACTAGTGGTCGTTGTGTTCCAATATCCGATTCCGCCCGCCGCGAAGGTAAGAGTAACTTGACCCTTCGAGTTTGTAAACACTTGCACGTAAGGCGAACCGTTCATCCAGCTCACAACACCTGGAATAGAGACTGAATATGCTACGCTACCAGGAGTTCCATGATTATAGGTGAAAGAACCAACAGGTATGGGTGTAGGTTCAGTGGCATTTCCTAAATTGGCCCCTAAACTCTCCGTCTGCTGAAGCATCGTTCCGTTTACAGTCGTCAGCCATAAGTTTGTTCCATCTGTTGGGCTAGTTGGTAATTGAAGCGTAGCTGCCGCATCTGGAACTGGATTACCTCCAGCATCTTCAACTGTATACGTAATAGTTCCACTTTGTCCAGGTGCAAGTTGGAACAGAGATGGTGTTAAGGAAGCTGCTTGCACAGGACCACTTGAAGTGAATTGTATGGATGCTGTCGACTTAACAGATCCACTGGAAATGGTTAGCGTATCTGTTTCCGCAGATGAATCAGTTACATTTAGTGTAACTACCGGCGAAGTTGCACTTGTAGTAACGGGTTGACCATTTGCAGTTACGGTGTATTGATTATTACCATCACTAACCACATTAATTGAAACGGAACTCAAACCGTTTGTTCCATTCAACGATACTGTTTTTCCACCTGCTGTAACACTTGCAATGGTTCCAGAATTCAAACTTGCATCGTATGTTTCATTGGAGTTTGCTCCAAGTTGTTGTAATCCACTATAACCAGCAAACTCAATCTGTGCGGTACTTCCTTGTAAAACTTGAATCCCTGACAAACTTGTTGGAACTGAACTTCCATTATAGTTTGTTTGAAGCGGCGAAATCGTTGTTGCAACACCTATGGAATTCAGTGTTGTACCAGCCTGCCAATTTACATACCAATTTCCAAGCGGAGACTTACTAACTGTATTATTATTTACACTGTATAGATAGTAATGATCCGCTTCGATAGCAGAATCTGTTACTGTAAATGAGAAGTTGCCGTTCGCATCAGTAGTTACCAATTCTCCGTATTGGGATGGATTGGTATAGCCTCCTATAGATCCTGCATCTACATTCGGAAATGCCGTTGATGTAGTACCATTTACATAGTCACCTGCACCAGAGTTACTATCTACATAACTTGCAGGATTCCCTGTTGTACCCGAATTAACGAGAAGTAACTGGGCATTAGAAACCGGGTTGCCACTAGCGTCTTGTGCCTGACCACTAATTACCACATCACTTCCAGCATTCGCTTCGTATGGAGAAGAATTTGTGCCACTTCCACTTGATACATTAGAGGCAGTTACATTTGCAAGCTGTGTAACAACTCCAGCTTGACCCCAACTGAGATAGGTATCAGGTATTGAATATCCTGTAGCTTGTGCAGAAACAACTACACCCGAATCTGTACTATTGTCATTAACATAAACAGTTGCTTGACCATTAGAATTCGTGTAGACGATTGTTTGTGCAGAGCCAGCATTTTGTGCAGATACCTCTCCACCTTGTGCATTTGCAAAGTACGCACTACCACCAGATAGAGTAAAGGTAACCTCAACTCCAGAACCAGCACTTGGAATTGTTACTGTTACAGGCACAAGACCAGTGGTCTCGTTGGACGGAGTAGACACTGTGGAAGTGTATGGAGAATTTGCTGTTCCAATCGGAGAAATCGCTGCTCCTCCGGCAGGAACAAATTCTACGTATGATTTAGCAGAAGAAACTTGCACACCATTATTGTTGTAAGGTGCTTGATATTGCGCAACATATGATGCTGTTATACCTGTTGCAACCGAAATCTGCGCCTCAGCCACACCATTCGAATTTGTTGGAACCTGATATGACCATCCACCACTCACGGAAGTTGCAGCCACCGATTGTCCATTAACTGTTACGCTAGGCGCTACAGACCCCATTAACACGAGCGTTGTATTCACACCAGGAATCGGATTACCCATAGCATCTGTCAAGGTTGTGGAAAGTGTCAAGTTAGCACCCGTTGTAACTGCAGGTGAAGAAGCTGAGCCTGTACCTACAGAAGCGTCTCCAACACTAATTGCACTTAAACTTGTACTCATACTAGCCGGTGTTGGAGCCTGCAGTGTCAAGGTTTCAGTGTTGCCATCCCAGTTGCTCTGGCTGGCTGCACCAATGGCATGCAATACCTTTAGCAAGAAGTAAACCGGCATGTAGGTGGTGTTCCCACCAGAAGCCGGGTCTTTCTTGACAATAGAATCCGTCATCTGCACGAGCTGACCGTTCAGATAGATGGAAGCTGTACCTTGACCAGGGTTGGTGAATACGCTTGTGTCCACATTCACACCAGATGGGGTGGTGATGGAGAACACTTTGTTAATGCCGTTCCAGGAAGCTTGGTAACCATCCTTTTGCAGCATTTCAATCAAATAATAAATCGGCATATAGTTGGTTTCTATGCCCGCATACAATGCGTCAAAACCTTTAAAACCAAGCGTGGTGGAACCAACCTGAATGGTTTCCTGGTGCCATGTAGCATTGCTGTAATTGGCAGCGAAAACTGTCGGAACGGACATACCGAGAACGACAGAGGCTGCAGCGATACCTGTAAGTGCTCGTTTCAAGTGAATTTCTCCTCCTTAAAAAACTTCTTTTTACAACTTACTGAGAGAGGGTGATTGCACCCCATCCTAGAACTTTTACAGTAGTTATGCCCCTACGCTATTCAACGGCGGTCTTGAACGGAGTAGACCATGTCAGACTAAGCTATGACTTAGCCGATGCACGATGCGCCGCGCAGGTAGGCATCCCTCCCTTCAGTAGAGATATTCACGGAGCCCCATATCCGGAAAACTCGCGATTGTCTCTCGATTCATGGCATTAAGAGACTTTTTACGACACAATTCGCAAAAATCCTCTTTTATCAGAGCAATTAAGCCATGAGTAGAAAATTTAGTAGCTATGTGAGAATAGGCAGATAGTCTACTGAACCCTTTATTATGTAAGGAACAGGTCAGCCAAATGCTGTTGCCTTTTCCTACTCCCACGGCTGATTATACTGTTAGCTTGCTTGCGAGTAAAGCTAGAATTAATAATTTCCATTGTTTTCGCTCTAATCGATTAGAATTCCTCTTTCGGAAACTTTTTTCATTTCCCATTCACCATTGCCGATTTGTACGCCGAATGCGGTCCAACAATGCTATGTTACGCGGAAAGTTCGTTGAACAGAACACTTTTGGCTTGATTTTCCTGACTCCTCTGCGCTGATTTCGAAAGACAAGTTGCTATACTATAAGTTTTCAGCGTTTACTTAGACGTAACAAACGTTCTTGATGTTACAGACTATCGATAAATATTTTTTCTTTTTGTGGGTCAAGCCTAACCCGGTGTCAATTTTTGTCGAATGGCGCAGATGAAAAGCAATGGATTAGAAAATCATCGAGATCGAGCCAGAAGCCCTGCAAAAAAGGAGATTTCTCTATGAACTCAACAACTCTTGCAGAATCCAGCATGTTCAGCATGGAAATTAAAAAATCCAAATTTATTGGTCGGGCCATCCCTCTTTTGTGTGAGAAAGACAGCGATTTCTGGCTAGAGAAAATTCGAACTGAAGAACGTGGCGCGGCGCATCATTGTTTTGCCTGGCGTTTTGGTCTGGACAGAGTGCAGGAACGATACTCGGATGACGGTGAACCAAGCGGTACGGCAGGACGACCGATTTTAGACGTGATTCGCAGGCAACAGCTCGATTGTCTGCTCGTTGTTGTCACTCGCTATTTTGGCGGAACACTTCTGGGAGCAAACGGACTGGTGCGGGCGTATACAGAGGCAGCAGCCGGCGCCTTGCAAGCTGCTGTAAAAATGGCCTTGTTTCAGGCGACCGTTTTAGAAGTTACACTTCCTTACAGTGACTACGGGCGTTTGGAGTACGCCCTGCACAACGAGGGCGTACACATTCTGGAAAGCGATTTTACAGACAACGTCCGTTTACGGCTGCTTCTTTCTCTTCAAGACACCAGCCACTGGCAAGCGGCGATTCAGGAATGGACGGCCGGCCGGGCCACCATCCATCTCTCACCGCCTGTTTGGGCTGGCCGTGTCGATCACGGTGAATTGCGCCTAAAAAACTTGCCACAAGGGTTGTAATTCGCCTGTACCACCCTTTATTCACGAAACTGCCTGTCCCGCCATACAGCTGCAAATAGATTTCCATCCATAAATCTTTGTTGAATCTGTTCACGGCTCATATAGACCAATAAATTTTTCCCATTCGTAAACTCCAACATTTTTGTTTTCTCCTCAACATTATGGATGGTCTTCACTTCTTTTCCTACGATATAGCCAGTAGCTCCCTCATGGCGCGTCAGAGGTCTGGCTATGGTTTTAACGGCACAAAATGTTGATTTCCCAGCTCGCGCTACAAGTGGCACATACTGTGATTTTTGCATGACTTCTCTTTGAATCTCACGCAGAGATTGCCAATGCAAACCGTAATACGCAGCCACCCTTCGGTATGCATAAGGGATGGACCAAGGTACATACATATCCTCCTCCATCCGCCGAATCAGTCGCGTCATACGTCCCACATTGGCTACATCAACAGGTACAAAACCCATGACATCGTCAATCCAGTCTTCTAAATGAGGTACATTTTGCTTGGAATGATAGATACAAAGCGATTCTGTGTTTTCCTTTTCCTTCCATGAATGTGCCTGCAAATGATTGTTCTCATTCAATTGGAATCATCCCCTTATGTCCCCTGAATTCGCGTCTGTCTTGTCAGACTTCCTTTTCACTCAGGACTTGTCCAAAAAAACATTTTTAAACTTAATAAATTACAATTAAATTTAAATAAATATATATATAATTATGCTATCTTGAATTTGGATAAATTTCAATATGATTAACATATTTTGCTGACTTTCACACAACTCCTGATTCGCTCTCTCCGCCACTGCCGTTTTAAGCTACGGATAACGCGTTAGACACCTTGAGACCGGTCTCCCAAGGAATGGGAGAGAAACGTATGGATGATAACGAACAAACCGCACTAATCGCCTGGCAGGCAGGAGATTCTACTGGCGCCGAATTTCTCTTGCAAAAGTATGAAAAACTCGTCTGGAAATTGGCTAACAAATATCGCCATACCTCGCTCGAAGACGCTGTACAGGAGGCACGCTACGCGCTGCTTGTGGCGGCTAAAGCCTACAGGTCTACAGGCGGGGCAAGTCTCCTGACGTATCTGTATCGTTCGATTCACGGACATTTGCGCAACATCATGCGCCGCGAATGGAAACATGAAGCTCATTGCCAACCGAGATCGACCGAAGAATGGCTATTCCATTGGACAATCGACCCCAGTGCTGAGCAAACGACAGAACGTTTTTTACTTCGCCATGATATGGAACAATGGATTCACAACGCCCGACTCAGCCCCCGCGAGAAAGAGGCGATGCGCGCTGTATTTGAAGATCAGTCCTTGCAGGATTTGGCTCGCCAACATGGAGTTTCCAAAGAAACGTGCAAAATATGGCGCAAAAGAGCCGTACAAAAATTAAGGAAAACTTATAATCTGTAAGAAGGCAGATATGAATAAAAGAAACTTTGCATACGGTAAACAACAAGTTTAGACGTCCACTGAAAGATGCGATAAAATGTTTTGAAAATTTAGTGGATAACCCCCGTAAAAGAAAGATCTACAGCGAATCCGTTTATTGACGAATTGTCACTATCTTTGCCTGACTTCATATCTATACCAAGTTCAGCATCTGCCATTCTGGGGGGGATTGGTTTTGAATCTGGTAGAAATGTTGGAAGCATCCGTAGAGACACACAGAGAACGAGTAGCCATGCAGCATAAAGTTAACGGCCAATACGTAGCGCTGACCTATGAGCAGTTGTGGGAGAAAATTCTTGCTACCGCTGCCGGCTTGCAGGAAATCGGAGTACGCGAAGGCGATAAAGTGGCACTTTGGGCGGAAAGCAGTCCAGATTGGGCTATCTGTGATTTCGCCTGCATGGCCATTGGCGCAGTTGTGGCTCCCATTTATCCTACGTTGCCTCGCGATGCCGTGACGTACATTTTACAAAACGCTGAAGCACGTTTTCTGCTCGTTGGACATTGGAAACTTTTAGAGAAACTGATGGATGAAGAAAATCATCTTCCTGAAGGTCTGGAAGGTACGGTACTGCTGGAAGATCTCGGACTCACCCGTTTTCCATCAAGCTTTCCACTCTACGCTCTAAAAGCGTTACAAAACCATGGTCAACAACGTTTAGCTGCATCACAAAGCCCTATTGCGCAACCACGTCCACCGCAAGAAATTTTCCCCAACATCCCCTCCAGCGCGCTGGCCACCATTGTCCACACATCAGGCACATCTGGCCAGCCGAAAGGCGTGATGCTGACTCACCAAAATTTGATCAGCAATGTGAAAGCGATTACACGTGTGGTGCCAGTCTATCCAGAGGATAAAGCTCTTTCTTATCTCCCTTTGTCCCACATATTCGAACGAACAGTCGGTTTGTTTACGCCGTTACTGTTTGGTGCATCCATAGCCTACGCGGAATCCATTGACACCATTCGTGATAACTTGCTCGAAATTCGCCCTTCTATTCTGGTTACTGTACCGCGCCTTTTGGAGAAAGTGTATGCAGGCATTCTGGAAAATCTCGAACATGCTCCTAAAGCGGTGCGTCCGTTACTGGAAAAAGGAATGGGTGAGCGTCCTTCACCTTTGGCTCATAAAGTAGTTGATAAACTGGTCTACAGCAAAATTCGCAGCGCTTTAGGCGGGCAAATTCGCCTTGTAGTGTCTGGTGGTGCTGGCTTAGCCAGCAACATTGCGAAATTTTTTAGCCGCGCTGGTATTCCTATTGTAGAAGGTTACGGTATGACAGAAACTGCGCCCGTTATTGCCGTCAATCCGCTTGAAGATGCACGGCCAGGTTTTGTGGGCAAACCTATTCCCGGCGTAGAAGTAAGATTGGCTGAAGACGGTGAGCTTTTAGTGCGCGGTCCAAACGTAATGCAGGGCTATTATCGCCAGCCAGAAGCCACTGAAGAGACGATTGACGAAGAAGGATGGCTCCATACGGGCGATCTCGCCGAAATCATAGACGGCTATATTCGCATAGTGGATCGCAAAAAAAATATCTTGGTACTGGCAACGGGCAAAAATGTCGCTCCGTTTCCCATTGAAAACGCTCTGACACTTAGTCCAGCAGTTTCGGACGCAGTTCTGATTGGCGACGGCAAGCCTTATGTTACCTGCCTGCTGGTACCAGACTTTGAGGTATTGAAAACTCGTTTTGACGATGTTTCTGACGGCAACACAACAGCACTTCTTCAACGCCCCGATGTACTGGCATGGCTGGACGCGGAGATTGTGAAAGCGGTTGCTCCATTTGCCGCCTTCGAGCGTCCCAAACGAGCATTGTTATTGCGTCAACCCTTCTCCATGGAAAGCGGAGAATTAACTCCTACTTTGAAAGTCAAGTCACGTCTCTTGACTATGCGCTACGAACAAGAAATTGAACGAATGTACCATTCCCCCAGCAAAGATGTCTTACTGATTGGCAGCGGCGGCCAGACGGGGGACGGTGACGACAGTGAGCATCACGACACAACTGACGGTACTGCCCATTGGATAGAAACAGATGCCATTGAAGATAAAGAGCCGGCGCAAGAAAACTCCAAACCAGCCACTCGAAGCCGATTGCGACGCGCACTTTTCATAGGAGGCGGGACGCTCGGAGCACTCGTTGTAGCGAGTGGAATTGCGCTAGCTGCTACGCATCCGCAAAACGTCAAGAAATTGTCGGATGAACTGAACATTGGCCACACGCTCTCTCAAATACAAACACATAACAACGGGATCAGCCAGAACAACGCGCAGATTGTCAAAGAGATGGATAAAGCAGGAACGTTATCGGGAGCTTCTGCAGTGATGAATCAGCAACTCGGTGGATTGTATCAAGGCATTGGAGAAGAAGACAAAACTTTACAGCGTCTGAATGGGCTGAGTTTGCAGGAAGTCAATTTAAGCAACAGCTTTGGACAATACGCCAACTCCATTCACGGCAATTTGCTGAATATAGCTGCTAACAGTTCCAGCCAGAACCATGCACTTTCGCAAATGAACGAATTGACGCAGGAGCTCAGTCAAACGGCCGCCCGTTTGAACGAGATCAATCAAGAAATGGGCGGCAAGTTGAATACAGCCAAAGCTGACAGCCAACAATTGGCGAACGAAATGCCTTAAGAGAAAGCGAGGGATTCGCTGATGAAAACATGGCTTGCTGGTAGTGGGACAGTGGCTATTCTGGCAGTGCTTGGCGTGATGTTGCCGACCACTGTCCAACTGACTCGTTTAAACCTTGGACTCAATTCCAGTTTGCGCTCTACTCAACAATTGGTAATTGCCGAGCAGGAAATTGTGACCAAAAACAAAAGTTTGCCGCTGCTCGTACAAACGGCGGAGAAAATGACACAGCGTATTGAAGCAACTGTCACTGAAACGGGTGCGATTCACGACAATATTGTACGCATTAATCAACTGAACAGCGATGTACTCGCGATTAACCAGGCCATGATGAGTCCAACGGGAGAGAGCGCTGCCACACTTGCAAAAGTCAACGCGAATCTGTTGGCCATTACTGAGGCAGCCCAACAAATGCAACAATCTGTTGCATCACTCGACCAAGTACTGGGTCAAGACGCCAGCAATTTATCACAAATAGAAACGGCTACTCAGACGATGAACCAAAAAGTGCCGGAGGTGTCGCCATGAAAAGTGCTGTCATTACGAAACTGGCTAGCATTATTGCTCCTTTAGGTTTGTTGGCGCTCGGTGTCAATGGTTTTTATGATGTGCATTTACAAAAAGAGATGGCTCATAAAGCGATAGTCTTGAAAGAACGAGTGGCCAAGGCGAAATCGTTGTCAGTGCAATTAAAAGGAGGACTTGGCGGCTTGCAGACGTTGGAAACGAGTACTGCTGCACTCCAGCAACAACTTGCTCCGATTGTCAGCTTGACTGGCAGCATGAATGCTGGGCTCAACCAGTTGGCTAACACTGTCGGCCAAATTGATACCAGCATTGAGCAAATTTCTAACCGTGTAGGCAGCGCGAATGGAGAGACAGCACAGATTTCGAAAAATGCCGCTTTATTACTTGGTGTATTGCAGCAACTACAAACTACGAATGAAGACGCTAACGCACGGCTGCAAAGCATGACAGCGAGTGAACAGGCGATTAATCAAAACCTGCAACAAATGGACGCTAAAACATCGATGATTCCTTGATAGAGGAGGTTTTTCTATGAGCACACAGCCCGCCCCTCTGCTGCCACAGGGTGTTTCCGAAGCAACGCCCACAAAAGGCGCATTGGCCGCATTCAAACCGTTGTTGCTTAAAGGCGCTGTTGGTCTGGCCTGCTTAGCCACCTTCGCAGGTGGATTTGCTTACGGCGGCGGCCAAGTGAAAGACGCGGCGCAAAAGAATTTGATTACACTTGTCCATCAACTGGATGGAACCACAGGTCAGATTGTGAATCGTTCTGCTGATTTAAAATCACGCGTGGGTGTGGTCGATCAGCGACTGTCTCTTTTGCCCACACAAGTTGAAATTCTCCAGGAACAAACGAACACCGGACAACAATTGAGCGCTGCTTTAAATACACAACAACAACTGACTCAACACGGTGTCCAACTGATGCAACAAATTCTCTCCAAAGAACGTACGAATGACCAATTGACTGAACATTTATCTCTTGCAAGCGGAAGCATGATTGGTACGCTCACTCAAAACGCCAACAGTTTGCAACAACTACTAGGAGCTTTGCAAACTGCTACGAACGGATCGGCCGAATTAAATCAGCAGTTAAACACCCTGCTGGCTGCCCTGCAACAATCACTGACGGAATTTCGCCTGTTTGGTCAACTTCATACATTGCTTAGCCAACTCCCTAACCTGTTGCAAAAATCACCCCTTGGCGGAGTGACTGCGCCCGTCAGCAAAGCATTGGGTGGCACGGTTTCATCACTCGGTAACGCTACATCCTCACTGGGTCAATCCCTTGCTTCCACAGGTGGCCTTGGCAAGGGCGCAGGCGGACTACTGAGCAGCCTTGGTAAGGGTATGAGCAGTTTAAACAACAACAGTCAGAATAGCAGCCCATCAGGAGCAAGTTCGCAAGAAAATCAGACGACAGGGTCATCTGCATCTTCAAGTTCAAGTACAGGTTCGGGTCTAAGCGGTCTACTCTCAGGACTGTTAGGTTAAGACGCGAGTAGAAACCGAAGAGAGGAGTGAAAGGCGATGGTAAAAGGATGGCATGCGGCGTTTATCATCAAGTTTGCCGCTGCACTCTGCGGATTGGGAATGCTTGGTGCTAGCTTAGCCGAGCAAACGCAAATTCAAGGACAAATGAATACGACCATGGCCACTATACGCCAATCTATAGCTGCAACCATTCCGGTTGTGGAAAAAACTGCAGACGCATTGACTCCACTGGTAAATATCTCGACTTCTTTGCAACAAATTGAGCAATCGGAACAGCAAACTGTGCTGAATATTGATGGCATGAACCAGCATTTGTCTATCATCGGCCAAGAGGAACTCTCTATTTTGGGTAATTTCGGAACCTTAAATAACGTCACACTGGAAGTGGGTCAACATTTGAACACGATTGGCAGTCTAAATCAAAACTTACTCTCCGTATCTTCAGCGTCAGCTGCCACTGCTGACAACGAAGATGGATCGGTTTTGATGTTGAACAGAATCACCGCACAGTCTGTGGCACATTTGCAGAATATCAATCGACGCCTGCAAGCTTTGAGTTTATTGCCCTAATTCTGAGTGAATGAAACATAATTTGTAAAACGATGGGCACTATAAAATCAGCGCCTGTAGTTTGGGCTTAGCAATAGGCACTGCCTCAAGACGTCTGTTCTGTTGCATATGCAGACTACAGCGCTTGGGCAGTGCCAGTTGTATAACTGCAGGTTGCTGACTGTTTTACGGCGGCTTTAGATGCACGCTCACTACCTTTTTAAGCGATGCGTCACAGTTTCCAAGAAGAGAAGGAAAACAGCGCAGAAAACGCCGAGAAACGGGGGACTGGGTCATGCAACAACGTCCTGACATGGGCAAAGTGATTCAAGAAACCGCTCACCAATTGATCCATCAAGGTGTACCTGAGCGAGCAGCAGCTTTTGCTGCAGCCATGGGATATTTGCGCAACCTTAAAAAACCCGGCGCCTCACGTTGATGATTTCCATTCTCAGTAAATAGACCAACATGGCCGCGTAAGACAGCATTACGGTTAGCCAGAGCAAGACATAGGTGACAGCGTGGGTGGGCCAAGCAAGAATGACGGAACAAATGGTGATGTAATAAAACAAGGTAGTCGCTTTCCCACCCACGTTGGCTCTGGGAACCGCACGTTTCCCTTGAAAATAAAAGTAGGCGGCACCCAGAATCATGACGGCATCGCGTAAGATGAGTAACCCAGCTACAAGCCAGGGTATACGATTCGTATCCAGCAACGAGAACAGCACAGCCAACATCATCAGCTTATCTGCAAGCGGATCGAGCAATTGTCCTGCTTGGGTTTGCCAGTGGAACCTGCGTGCCAGATAACCGTCCAGTATGTCTGTGAGACCAGCCAAAAGCAAAATGCACAATGCGCCTACTTTATGTGAACTTGGCGTTGCATAGAACGCCCATAGATAAACCGGAATTAAAACAAGCCGCAAGATGGTTAATAGATTCGGAAAATACAATGTTTCGCCCCCTGCTTTCTGGGCCATTTTATGAGTGTATAGATTCCTTCAGTCAACCCACGCTGCCACCCCAAAACCCCTACCCATAATGTTTATTATACTGGACTACCAGCTCCAATTTAAATGAGCATGGATGGCAAAAGAAAAATCTGCACAGCGTCTTTAGGAACACTGTGCAGTGCAGAGTCGATCTCACGAAGGATTACCACGCGCCAGATGTGGGAGATGCATCATGAAACGGTTGTGAATCTGGCGCTTACAAAATCGTATTCGCAATCCCCATCATTTGATTGGACATCTTTAAACTTTGAGCGTTTAGACTGTAAAGCTCTTGAGCTTGCATCAACTTGACCAATTCATTTGTAATGTTGACATTACTCTGGCTTAGATACCCTTGTAGAACCGTCGATTGAGGAGAAGGTATGGCTTTCCAGCCTTGCGCAATGGCGTATGTGTCATTGCTTTGCGGAATCAAACTTTGACTGGGAACCGCCACTTGGACAATGTTGAGCTTGGGTCCCGGTTTACCGTTGAAAAAGATTTGTCCATCTTTACCTATACTCATGCTTGCAGCGGAATTCGGTTGAATAATGGGTTGATGCTGAGTGTCCAACAACAAACTCCCATCGGGTAGCGATAAGGCAAAAGAACCGTTTGGCTGTTTACTCCAGATGAAATTGCCTGCTTTCGTGAGTAAAGTTTGGCCGCTCAATGACTGAACGGTAAAGAAACCCGGCCCTGAAATGGCAGCATCCATGGTATTCCCCGTTGCTTGTAGCGGCATTTGGGAAAAATCAATTTCCGGCTGAGTAAAGTACGCGCCACTACCTCCCCAATATCCAGGCAATGTATACCGGCTGGCAACCGAAGGAGCCGTAGCCGCACTACTCAATTGACGGGTCAATGTATCGGCGAAAGAACCGTTCTGGCTGGCATAACCTACAGAATCCAGATTGGCTATGTTGCCTGAAATGGCATTTAACCATTGGGATGCCGCATTGACACCATCTAAACCCGTCCACATGGATTGCATGTAAGTAGCCCTCTTTCTCAAACATTTTATCGAAGAATGGATAGAATTATGGAATCTTACCGATATCCTCAGCCGCTACACCAAGTGTTGAATTCTCTGTAGAGAGAACTTGCTGATTCGCTTGATAAAGATTGAGAATTTGCTGCATCTGTACGAGCGCGTTAGTTGCATTGACATTGCTGCCTTCCAAATACCCAGGCATCAAGGTTCCTGTACCGGGCTGCAAATGGGAAAGTGCTGTGTTTGTGGCAAAGCTACCCCCCACTTCAAACTCAGTCGCTCCGAGCGGCGTGACCTGAGTCACGTCCGCATTGACTGTGCCCAACTTGGCACCTGTCACGGACTGACCTTTTTGTCCGACGACTGTGTAAGACAACTGACCTGCAGCATCCCGTACAGCTTGTCCATCCGAAGCAAACAGTGCCTGACCTGTGTAGTTTGGATTGATGATGATACGCGCCCCCACAATCGGCATTCCATTGCTTCCAACAGGCAAAATAGGATGCCCGGCAGCATCCACCAACTCGTGTTGCGTATTGACACTGAAATGGCCGTCTCGGGTCAGTACCACACCTGATTGACCATCTGCCGAAGTATAGGCAACCGCATAAAACGAATGTTGCCCCATATCGTTGCTCGTACCTATTCTGAGTGCCAAACCAGCGGCCTGCAAAGTTCCAGGAACAGCCAGAACCTGACCTTGAGCGTTTGCAAACAAATAGGAAGGTTGACCAGCAGCATCGTAGTTTGGCATGCCGTCTGCGGCATAGAGCGACGTTCCCGTATATTGAGGGTTCTTAATGGCGTACCAGCCAGGAACAGGTTTACCGCTAGCATTAAGAACCGCCAAGGGTTGCTGATTGACCGTCAGCCGTCCCCCCGGCCCTACAGTTACCGGCCCAGCTACAGAAACCGCCTGTCCACCAGGTGAATTTACAGCCGCATAAGGTCCAGGCGGCGTATTGTCTTGAATGGCTACATCCAGCGAACGGTCAGTTTTGCTCAATTGACCTTCCGACCAGAGCGGTACGCCTTCCTGAAAAAGCACACCCGTTCCCATCTGCCCAATCGGCTGAATCAATTGCCCATCTTGGGACTGATACAGATTTTCTACTGGATATTCGCGAGCCGACCCTAAAATTTCTTTAAATCCTGGTGTGTTTAAGTTAGCCAAATCATTCGCCAGAGCGGCTTGCAGCCGTTCTTCAGTCAACATTCCAGCTGCAGCTGTGGTCAATGCCCGAATCATGCTATCCCTCGCTTTCCTGAACCTCAAGCGGCAGTTCTTACAGGCTAGCCACCATTCACGCAAAGTGGAGTGACGCCTTACAAAGCTTCTTTTACCAACGCGACCTGCGCCGAGATTTTCCTCCTGACACAGCTTTATTGACACGCAAATTGTCTCGCATCTCCAAATACTTACCGGTTCCCAAAACCACGCACTGCATAGGATCTTCCGCAATATGCACGGGTACTTCTAATTCTTTCTTCATGAGCTTGTCCAATCCGTTGACCAGCGCTCCGCCACCGGTCAACACAATGCCTTTGTCAAAAATGTCAGCAGCTAATTCAGGCGGCGTGCGTTCCAAAACAGATTTAGTGGCTGCAATAATAGCCGAAACTGGTTCTGCCAAAGCCTGCTCCATTTGTTCCGCATGTACTTCAATCGTCTTTGGCAGTCCCGTCATCATATCGCGACCGCGTACCTCTCGAGACTCGTTGCCCGAACCCGGATAGACGTGAGCCAATTCCTTTTTCAATTCTTCGGCAGTTCTCTCGCCAATCATAAGATTAAATTCACGACGAATAAATTTAATGATGGCTTCATCGAGCTTGTCCCCCGCCACACGCAGAGACGTGGAAGTAACCACATCTCCGAGGGAGAGCACCGCGACGTCCGTTGTCCCGCCGCCAATATCCACCACCATGCTGCCGCTTGGTTCAAAAATATTTAGACCAGCACCAATAGCAGCAGCTTTCGGTTCTTCAATTAAATCTACCTGCTTGGCTCCACTCGCTTCCGCAGCCTCCCGCACAGCCTTCTGCTCTACGGAAGTGATGCCAGCAGGCACACATATCATCAATCGGGGACGCAACATGGAACTCTTCCCAATTGTCTTTCGCAAAAAATGGCGCAGCATGATTTCAGTGACATCAAAATCAGCAATCACGCCCTCGCGCAACGGACGGATGGCCACTATGTTTCCAGGAGTGCGACCCAGCATCTGACGCGCCTCTTCGCCAACAGCCACCACCTGTTTTGTGACTTGATCGATAGCTACGACAGACGGTTCATTCAGTACGACCCCCTGCCCTTTCACATGTACCAGCACATTGGCCGTACCCAAATCAACCCCAATATCCTTGGAAAGCATCTGGCACTTTTCCTCCCCGGCTCGACTGAGCGTACGCAATCTAATATTCTAATCAAATGGTGCGCCCGCATATCCTAGATTATTCAGGTCTAATTTCTACAATCCACCGGGAACTCCTTTTTGCATTTCGTAATCTTTTTCGTCAGATTCATCGAGATCGTCATCTTTGTGGTATTTGAGCTTAGTGGCTTCACCCCCGCGCAAATGGCGAATCGCTTTATGATACTCAAGAATCTCTTTGACACGATTTGCGAGGTCGGGATTGATTTCCGGCAAACGTTCCGTCAAATCTTTGTGCACTGTACTTTTTGAGACTCCAAATTCACGAGCAATGGTGCGCACCGTGTTACGCGTCTCCAGAATGTATTCACCAATTTTGAGCGTGCGCTCCTTGATGTAATCGTGCACATCCTCGCCTCCCCATCCTCCGTGATCGACTGGTTTGGTGCCTGGTCTGATACACTATATGAGGAGATGTACACCGTATTCCTCGCTTTTTTGTGATTATTCAATCTATGCCGCTATTTATTCTGTCTATCTCAAAATATCTCTACGGGAAATAATCAATTTATTATTTCCGAAAATACGATAGTTTTTGTCCTTCAGTTGCTTACCTCTCCTCTCTTTCCTTAAAAATAGACAGAAAAAAACCGCCTACATGCAGGCGGAGAAGAAAGAGATAGAAGACTAATATTTTATTCTTTCGGCAACAAATCGAGCGGATTCAACAATTTCCCATCTTGATTGACTTGGAAGTAGAGATGGTTGCCCTGATTCTCTTCGAACCGGCAGGTTCCGCTTGTGCCAATGGTTTCTCCTTGCGACACATTGTCGCCCGTTTTCACGGTGACATTGCCTAACGATTCATACTTCTCTACGTAACCATCATTACTTGTGACTTCTACCGTCCATCCGTAGAGAGGGTTGTTTTCTACCAGAGTGACTTTGCCAGCAAGAGCGGCTAAAACATCAAAACTAGTCCCCGTGTCACTCTGAATATCCACACCCTTGTGCGCATAGTACGATCCGCCATATTGCACTAGCGCCGCTGCTTGTTGTTTCGCCGTGCCGTCAGCAGAGAAAAAGCCCAGCGTAACCTTATGCGCGACATTTACTGGCCAGATAAACGTATCTGCTTGAGTAGTATCCGGAGACGGATTGCCAGTATCCGTAACCGACGGAGACACAACAGGCGCAGTTGCCCCACCGCCTGATTGTGTCTTGGCGTAGACAACGCCAATGATGACGGCTGCTGCTCCCAAATAGAGAGCTGGGTAAATCCAACGACGTGTTTTGCTGCGTTTGAGAATCGGACGAGTCATATTAGGATTTTCCGATTCTGCAGTAGACTGGTCACGTTTGCTTTCTGATGAATTTGGATGTTTTTTCTCATCCATGTAGCGCTCACCTCTTTAACGAGTGTCGCCACAGTCTCTTGATTCTATACCTTGATAAACTGACAGAATGAGAAATTTTTCTTATTCAACTGCTTCAAGGGATTCAATGAGAATCCGTGGTGCTGTCAAGAGAGCCAGGTACTATCCAATTGCAAATGGCTGCCCGGATAAAAACGACTGAGTATTTGTGTATCCGTCATTCCAGAAGCCGCCCAAACCGCAGCCTGGTGTAGACTCATTCCCATGCCTGTACCTGTACCATTGACCTCAATTTGCAAGGGTTGGCGTATGGAACCGCCCAGAATATCATAGTTCCAGGAAGGAATACCCAGATTCGCCGCAAATTGCGAACCTGTAAGGCGCTTGTTGCCTACCATGACTTCTAAGACGTCTCCTGACGGAGCGCGATCGACCACTCTAATCCAATCATTCCACGATGCTATGTCTGAAGGTGGTTGTTCTGAAGGGAAAACCTGCCGCCAAGTGCTGCCAGCGATACTGATACGTCGATTTTGAACTGGATAAGACGCATCACTCGGACAATTGACACGAACGAGATATGGAATGGAGCGGCCAAGCACTTGACTGGCTGGAACTGTGGCGCCAGTAGTAACAGGCGTTTGAAAGGACAGAATGGGTTGACCTCGATAAGTAAGTATTTGTCCGTCCGTCGTTTCAATGGCTGCTTTTATCTGTGCCAAAAAGAGGCTACTCTGCTCTCCGTATGCATTTTCTACCTGATGACGCGTCCACAATGGCAAATCGTTGTCTTCCAGTTGCGCTACCCACGGGCCATGACCGGTATTAGATTGTCCGCCGCCAAGAGGCATGAGAGCGCGAATCACCATGGTTCGTGTCGCAATGGCTGCCGCTTCTACAGCCGCTTGCGGAGTATTGGGCGACAATTCAGCAGAAAGCACCTCAATTTCATACTGTGTTAAAGTCATAGTGCTGGAAGTATTTTGTTGAGCAGGAGATTGTAACTTTACCTGCACGCGATTGTCCAATGGATTCCCCACATGATTGGCGTTCACAACGCGCCCTCCAGCCAGTTCTGCTGCTAGTGTGGGCAGTCCCAAAATGACCGCTATAACAGCCGACCCTATAGCCAGACCAGAGAACAACTGGGTAAGCATGCCGCTGGAATGACTCGAAGTATGCGCAGACGACTTCATGAAGGCAATCGATTCCTTTCTTTCGGCCGATCTCGATAAGACCCACCTTCTAGACTTCATGCATTCAACTTTGCTATTCCGAAATCTATGATTTTTTTTAATAGAATATGCAAAACCTTTCTTTCCTCCGTTATAATTTTCATAGAATTTTGAGTGAATTGGCCCATCCCACCTACGATCCCGTTTTGGAAGGAAAGAAATTATTGTGAATGCAACGCATAACAACCGTTTTTTTCAAGCATCACTGGATTTAACCGACAGTATTCGCATGAAAATTATCCAATTCGCTCATATCCTTCTCAGCGGGGACGAACGAAAAAGTTGGGAATTTATTGAGCAGCAGTTAGTGAACGGAATTCACAGCACGGAGATATTCTGTACCTATATCCCTTTAGCGATGACGTATATCGGGGAATTATGGATAGAAAATGCCATCTCTGTAGTAGATGAGCATATTGCTTCTTGTGTGTGCGACTATCTTATCATGCGCTACCAAGCCCAGTACATCACCCCTCCAGATCAACAAAACTGTCAAGCGGTTGTAGCCTGCGTGGATGGTGACCCGCATGAACTGGGTGCTAAATTGGCTGTTCTTTTGCTTAATAGGCATGGCTTGCAGACACACTATCTAGGCGTTCATTGTCCTCTACACCATTTTCTTGCCTTTATTTCCAAATGGCGGCCATCGATTGTAGCTTTGTCTGTAACCCAATCTCATCATTTGAAAAAGGTACAAGATTATTTGGAGGCCTTGCAGGGACTGCCCTATCAACCAGAAATCATTGTGGGCGGCCGACTGATTCACCACCTGTCTTATACAAGCTCGAAAGGTGCACCGAACAAACAGCGTCTTTTTTTCATGCAAAATCTTCACGAACTCGCTGGATGGTTGGAACAGGATTACTTGCCCATCAAACCGGAGTGATATCTATGGCTGTTTGCCCTGACTTTTCTATACCAGCCCCATTTTTCTATGTAAACACGTTCTACGACATCCTCTATCAATCTGAGGACGCGAAACGTATCTTTGGCGAGCATGCTAATTTTTTCTCACTCATTGATGTGGAGAGTCGGAGGAAATTTCAGCGTTTGGCCGAGCGTCGCTTTGAACCTCAAAAGTTTGAACTGCTTTTAAATACAGTTCAATCACCTGCAATGCTGTTTGATATTCATCTAAAGTGGAACCGAGACAATCATTGCTCTATTCTCTGCATAGAACAAAGTCAACGTTATCAGCAAATCACTGAGGTTCTGACACGTTTTACACAGCGTTTGGGCATGACCAACTACGACCTTCTCCGTCGTAAAGAAGAATTGGAGCGACTCTTAGCAAACCTCCAGCAATCGAACGCGCAAAATGACAGATTGGCCGAACTTGGCAGAATTGCGGCAAGTATCGCGCATGAAATTCGTAATCCGTTAACTTCCATCCGCGGTTTGGTGCAGTTATTAGCGCCGAATCTGACTTCCTCCGCCAAATTATCCTATATTGATATCATTATTAGCGAAATCAATCGCGTCAACAGCATCATCACAGAATTTCTGAAAACTGCCAAACCTGCACCACCGTTGAAAGAAGCCATTCCTGTGACTGACTTATTCGCTGAGCTGGAACTTTTATGCCACAGTGAGTCGCTCTTGCAAGGGATTGAACTGGTGATTTTACCGGTCGATCCGTCCCTGATGATTTATGCGGATCGCTTACAAATGAAGCAAGTCCTGCTGAATATGCTCCATAATGCGATGGAAGCCATTTCCGACTTACCAAACTCGCGTACAGGAATGATTCAGTTTGAGGCGGAACGGTTTGGCAGATATGTGCAGATTCGCATTGAGGATAATGGCGTTGGTATGGATGAACAGACGAGGACACATCTCTTTAGCCCATTTTTCACCACCAAAAATAGTGGAACGGGACTGGGACTCTCGACTTGCTATCATATTGTCGAACTGCATGGAGGTACGATTGATGTGGAAAGCACACCAGGGCATGGTACCGTTTTTCGTATCTATTTGCCAACCGTAGATAAGAAACCCGAATTATCCTAAATAAGACCACTCAGGATACACTCTATGAAAAAACCTCTACATCGGAAAATTTCATGTCGATGTAGAGGTATCTGTAGAAACTCGCACTTGTACGGCATTACGCAGATTCTGCGTCGCTCTCCTCCATAGGAGTTTCCAGACGTTTGATACGTCCACCAAGCTGTTGGAATTTGCTGACCAGATTGTCATAGCCGCGATCGATATGATGCAATCCCAATACTTCAGTCTGGCCCTCTGCCAATAGCCCCGCAATCACAAGGGCCGCTCCCGCCCGTAAATCCGTGGCAGTGACCAGCGCGCCAGAAAGTCGGTCTACACCTTCAATGACTGCCGTCCGGCCTTCTACATGAATATTGGCGCCCATACGTTGCAATTCACCCACATGCAAAAAGCGGTTTTCAAAAACGGTTTCTGTCACCGTGCTTGTTCCGGCTGCTACAGACAGGGCAGCCACCATTTGCGCCTGCATATCTGTGGGATAAGAAGGATAAAAATGCGTTTTCACATCAATAGAGGAAAGCCGTCCACGCTCTGCCGGCCATACTTGAATACCGTCTACCTTGTCTTCAAAGCGGGCTCCCGCTTCTTCGAGCTTTGCAATCACCGACATCATGTGTTGAGACACAGCATTTTCCACATATACACCTGTACCCAGTAATGCACCAGCCACCAAGAATGTACCTGCCTCAATACGGTCGGGAATGACGGTATGCACAGCGCCATGCAGGCTGTCGACACCATCAATACGAATCATATCTGTTCCAGCACCGCGCACTCGTGCGCCCATCGCGTTTAAATAATTGGCCAAATCCACGTTTTCTGGTTCTTTGGCGGCATTTTCAATAATCGTCTGTCCTTTAGCCAGCACGGCTGCCATCATGATATTCTGTGTTGCCCCGACACTGGGAATGTCTAAATAAATGCGTGCTCCCCGCAAACCTTCTCGTGGCGCTTGGAGATGGACAAAGCCATTTTCAGTGTGTGCTGTAGCACCCATGGCTTCAAAACCTTTAATATGCAAATCTACTGGGCGGTTGCCAATTTTACAACCCCCAGGCAGTGAGATGGACGCTTCTTTAAAACGAGCCAACAGCGGTCCTGCCACTACAAACGAAGCGCGCATACGCCTGACCAAATCCTGAGGCGGCTCCACACTATGTATGTGACTGGCCTGAATGCGCACAGTGGTTCCTCTTCTCTCCACTCTAGCGCCCAGGGATGCGATAACTTCAATCATATTGCGTACATCTAATAAATGAGGTACGTCTTCAATCTGACTCACGCCGGACTCTGCCAGCAGACTGGCAGCCAAAATGGGCAATACCGCATTTTTTGCGCCGCCAATCCTTACGGAGCCTGAGAGCGGATACCCTCCGTCAATCACTAATTTTGGCATACCGTAACCCCCGTTACACGACAAGATTGTCTTACGAAGCGTTACGAGGACGATTTTGCATCAATACGTTGTCGTAATGATGGGTGTTCCGACCAGGACGTTCGTGTCGTGTTGATATCCATCGTAATGAACAGCTACCTGCAGGTTGATGGGCTGGCCGCGCGATACAATGTAAGTCAAATTTCGCGGCGCATATCCTGAGATGCTCGTTTCCAAGCCGCTTTGAAACGTCTGCACAGATTTAGCATCTACTGCATGCAGCGCTCGCTCAGCCAGTTGATTCGCTTGAACGCCGACCATTTTAGCATCGAGATGACCAATCAGACAACTGCTAATTTGCGGTTTAGCACCAATCTGCAAAAGTGCTTCTGCCAACTGTTCTTCATCCGCAGTCAATGCCTGTGATGTATAACCTTGATGCTCTTCTGTCACTGCCAGTACGGTGGAGGAATCAACTAATTCTCCGGCTGTAGTACCTTCCACCGAAGTCGTAGGAGCAAAAGAAGTGACCACCAATTCCACTCGGCTTCCGGTTGGACTCAACGCATCAACCAATACATAGTGTTCTACAGAAGTAGCCGTATGATACAATTTCGCTCTGCGCAGTTTCATTTCCTGCACCATTTCCCGTGCAATGGACAAATCCTCGTTTTCGCTTAAAAATTGATGGTTTAAGCTGTCCCAACTATTCAGCAAATATTCATCAGGTTCAGCACCAGTGGCAGACATCGTCTGTGATAAAAAATGGCTTTCTTCAGCTGCCCAATCATGGGCTTCCATACCTTGACGGTTTATATGCAACTGATGTGTTTGATTTTTTGCCGCAACCTGTAAACTATTTCCGGTTGCAATCAAAGGATGCGTCCAAAGAAATGCAGCTACAGAAACAATCGCTGTCCCCCACAGCCAATGTTTGCGTCGGCGGTTTTTTTTACTGCTTCGTCCTCGCTTCACTTGTCGAGCCACGTTCTCCATCCCCCATCTGTTTCCGATGTTTCTAGTCTGGTCTTGGGGAATGGATTTTATACGTACTCTATCTGTAAAATTCGCTCAGATTGCGAGATTTATGCGGGTCAGCCAAAAGTTGCTAAGATCCCAGACGCCAATAACTCGAGGAACAGAACATGACCAGCCTTCATTGTGCAGGAAAACTTCTTTACAAAGTACGCATCCACTGCATCATGATGAGTAACAATGCGGCAAACGTGTCCCATAGCAACGCTCCAGCCAAGGCCAACATAAAACGAATCATTTGCGATCGCGATGAGAGGGGGTGACGGGTAATTTTGTCCCATGGCAAGGCGCCCAGCGCCCACCATGAGACAAGTAGACCAAAGAAAAAAAAGAGGGTGATCATCAGCGGAAATACTATGGAGATTTGAAAAGGTAAATGACTTTCATTGAACTGGGTATACATGTGAATCCTCCTAGTACCACTGCACGTGGCTAAAGGCCTGCAATAAAATACCTGGCCAGACACCGAGCAACAATGTCACCAGAACACAGAACGCAATGACCGTTTGCGTAGCCGTTTGACGCGACACAGCCTGGCCTTCCCCATTGTCTGTAAAAAGTTGTTTCTGGTACATGGTGCGAATCGGTTTCAGATAATAATAGAAGGAAATCACGCTTACAGCAAAGAGTAAAACACCAAGCCATAGCTCATGCAAACGAAGAGCGGCAATCAGCAGATAGAGTTTTCCCATAAACCCCGAAGTCAGCGGCATACCAGCAAATCCGAGCAGAAAACAGGCAAATGCGGCGCGCAGCCAACGATATTGACGCGGCAAACGTGATAAATCCGCAATCTCTTGAACTTCGTAACGCTGTTCTAAGATGGACAAGACTGCAAACGCGCCAATGGTCACGATTGAGTACGAAACGAGATAGAACACAAGACTGTTGTATACGAGTGGCCAAGTATTTGGTGTGGCTTGCGCTAACAAAGCGATAGGAATGAGCAAATAGCCAGCTTGAGCTACACTGGAGACAGCCAGCAATCGACGCAGCTTATTCTGCCCCAACGCCAACAAATTTCCCGCCACCATGGTTAACGCTGCCATAGCAGCTACATACGGAAAAACATCATGCGTACTGCCAAGAAACAGATAGAGCAGCACACGCAAGGTCATGGCAAACGTTGCACTCTTCGATACGGAAGCCAAAAAGCCAGCCACGGATGCCGATGCGCCTTCATATGCATCCGGAGTCCAATAGTGGAAAGGAACAAGCGATAGTTTGACGCCCAGTCCACAAAGCATGAGTAAGAACGACAAAACTACAATGGCTGGATTCAATAGCCAAAGTTGATGGCTCATACGAGCAATCGTATAGAGATTGGTTTGCCCTGTCATGCCATAGATAAACGAGGCGCCGTATAAAAACAGAGCCGACCCGACACCACCAAGCACCAAATACTTCATTCCGCCCTCAAGAGCTAACCGCTTACGCGTCATAGCGACCAATATATAAGAAGAGACTGAAAGCAATTCCAGACCAACATAGAGCGTAACGAGATCGACCGCAGTGACCATGGCTAAAGCGCCTGCAGTCGCGAAGAGAAATAGATAGGCTCCTTCGCGGGGAAATTGGTTAGTCTGAGATTTTAGTTCATCTACATGAAACAGCAAGAGCAAAAGACTTAAGAGCAAAATGAGACAAGTCAGTATGCTAGCCAGCCCGTCGGAGACAAGCGTATCCAGCGAATACTGAGGCACCTGGGAAAGATGGATGAACGCGTCCACTAAAGCAACCAATAGTCCCAATAAACTGAGCCAGACAGGAAGCTGCAAAAAACGGGTTGGAAGCAGGAGTTCAATCAACATCACCAAAACTGCAGAGATAGCTACAATAGACAAGGGCCCCATGGTGAGACCTAGATGGGCGTGCAAAAGTGAATACAAGCTCATCTTTCAGCCCCCTAACGCGCGCAGATGATGAAACGCGGAAAGCGCCACTTGCGCGAATGGATTGGGTAGAATGCCGAGCAAGAGCAAAAATAAGGAAAGCAAAGCTAGTGGCCAGCTTTCCAGCCAACGTAAGTCAGCCAATTGCATCAGGGTGCTGTCTAAGACCGGGCCAAACGTCGTTTTGCGTATCGCGTTGAGGCTGTAAATGGCGCTCAGCAAGAGACCGAGTAAAGCTACAAAAGCAAAGCCTGGCAAAACGGCAAACCCGGAAAAAATCGACTGGAATTCACCCACAAAGCTACTGGTCAAGGGCAGGCCCAAACTTCCCAGAGCAGCAAAAAGGAGAAACCCCGAAGCGATGGGCATCGATTTTGAAAGCCCCCCTAGACGGCTGAATTCAAGAGAATGCAAGCGCTTAAACATCCCCTCGGAAGTGAGCAGGAACAATGCGCTAACAAGACCGGACGAAACGAGCAGAAACAATGCTCCGAGCATTCCGGTTTGGCGCAAAGTAGCCACTGCAAAGAGCGCTAACCCCATATGGGAAATGGAAGAAAAACTGATGAGTCGCCGCCAATCTTTGGCTGACCAAGCAGCAAACGCAGCATAGAGTAAATTGATAATGCCAACAGTGGCTATCAAGAGTCGATAATCGTTAGCATCCTGCGGCATCATACCGACACCAAATCGAATCAACGCATAAAGTCCTGTTTTGGTCAAAATGCCAGCTAATAAAACCGCCACGCCAGCACCTGCATCCTGCATAGCATTGGGGAACCAACTATGCAGCGGTACAAACGCCTCTTCCAGAAGAACACCTATAAACAGTGCCAAAAAGACGATATGAGGCACAGAATGATGAAAAAGCACCGCCGATAAAACAGCATAAGAAGCTGGCCACAATCCTCCGCGACTTGCTGCAGCAGCCAAACCTAGGAGCGCCAGAATGATGAAAACACTGGCCAGGCCACGATAAAGGAGAAACTGCAGGGCGGCATCCCAGTGTTGTTCCTTGCCCTGTCGCAAAATCAGGAAAAAACCTGCTAACAGTGTCAACTCCATGGATAGAATAAACGTGAGTAAATCTATTGCCGCAAAACTGGACATGACTGCAAACAGAGCGAGCAACATCCATCCTGTATAGGCGCGAATTTGTTCTCCAGGCGGACGTACGGCAAAAAAGATGATCCAACCGAGCAAGACGGCCAAAGAAAATAGTGGCAGACTTAGTCCGTCCAAACCATAAGCGATTCGCAACGTCCAGTGTTGATGAAATCCAAGCGAAAATTGAAACCAACGAAAAGAAAAAGCAAATTGGTAGACATCCGACAGAAGGCGCATCTTTATCCAAAGAACAAACATACATAGGAAACTGATACTCATTGCAACCCGACCAATCCAGATAAAATGGTCTTCATGCGAGCGATGAGGCTGTTTGAGACCTTGCACATTGTTGGATGGAGATGAAGCCGGCAAAAGCCAGACCAATAAAGAAGCTACGAGCGGCGTTATAAGCGCCAGAAGCAGGAAGGCCATAGACTAAAACACACCTCCAGCACGAAAGACCGCAATAGCAAACCAAACCACTAGAGCAGCCAGCGCAATTGTCCCATACGATTGCAACAATCCATCTTGCGTCATTCGCAATGCATTGCCAATACCGTAGAAGAGTAACGCTATCAATCGAACCAGACCTTGGAGAAAATAGCGATCGAACAAATCAATCAGCATGGAAAGAAATCTTCCGGCTCGTTGAATGGTATGATAGTAAATTTCGTCTAAATAAAATTTGCGATAGGATATTTGAATCCACCAAGGACGTCCTCTTTCAGGCGGTACAGGTGAACCTTGAGCTTGCCAGCGTTGAAAAGCGAGATACGCTACGGCAATGCCCAGTAAAGCTACAAGAGTGCTGATCAACATGGACAAGATGGGCCAATTCTGGTATTCAGACATCGGCATACCCGGTTCTAAATAGCGGGTTAGCGCATCATCATTGAGCGGCGTATTGAGAAAACCAGCAAAGGTTGCAAAAATAGCCAGAAAAAGCAATGGAGCTTTCATTTCCCAACCGCCTTCATGCGCATGCTCTGTCAAGGCTGGCTGTCTGGATTGACCTGCAAACGCCAGGAAAATCAGGCGAAAAATATAGACTGCCGTACAAAAAGCGGCTATTAACAAAAGCGCATAAACTATGTAGTGACGAGAGGCTAGCGCAGCGCTGAGAATTGCATCTTTTGACCAAAAGCCAGCAAACGGTACAACACCGGATAAAGCGAGAGCGCCGGCTAAAAAAGTGTAGAAAGTGATGGGCATTTTTTTCCTCAAGCCGCCCATTTGGAACAAGTCCTGCGTACCTGCTAGAGCATGTATGACACTCCCTGCCGCAAGAAACAGTAACGCTTTAAAAAATGCGTGGGTCAATAAATGAAAAACTCCATCCGCATAGGCGCCAATACCTAAAGCAGCCATCATGTAACCTAGCTGAGAGATGGTGGAATAGGCTATCACTCGCTTGATATCCCGCTGCGACAAGGCAATGCAAGCTGCAAGTAAAGCTGTGCCAGCGCCGATATAAGCTATAGTTTCCAATACACCGGGAGCAAGTTGAAAGAGTGGATATAACCGGGCTACTAAATAGACGCCAGCCGCCACCATTGTTGCAGCATGGATCAATGCCGAAACTGGAGTGGGACCTTCCATGGCGTCAGGTAACCAAACGTGTAACGGAAATTGTGCTGATTTACCGACGCAGCCAAGAAAAATGAGCAACATTGCCAACGTCAAGAGGTGCGGTTGGCTAAGCCAGGAAAGGTGAAGATTGCCGCTGGCAGCGAGCAGGGCTTGCGTTGAATCGTTAAAGGAGTGGGCAGCCAATGCCAGCAAAAGGATGCCACCAAGCATACCTGCATCTCCTAAGCGAGTGACAACAAACGATTTACGGGCTGCACGTGCCGCTTCATTCTTAAAGAACCAAAAACCGACCAACAAGTATGAACAGAGACCTACCATTTCCCAAAAAATATATAGTTGCAATAAATTTGCCGACATGACCAATGCCAGCATGGAAAAAGCAAAAAAATTGAGATAAGCGTAATATATACCGATTCGTTCATCAGTTTTTAAATAGCCGTAAGAGAAAAGCATTACGTTGAGTGAAACCAGTGTAACAATCACAAGCATCAGATTGTTGAGCGCATTGAGACGCACACCGACTGTCAGCATAAAATCGTGATTCAGCGCCAGCCAATGAATGCTAGCTTCCATAGCATGACGATGGTATGGATGAAAAAAAACAATCAGTGCAAGCAGCGCAGAAATCAGCATCGCTAACGTTGCCACAAGTGCATGCAACCACGCAGATGACTTGCGCAGGACAAAAGAGAATACAGCAGCTACTAAAGGCAGCAAACAAAGGATGAGGGCTAGTTCTATCATTTAAACACCTTCTTCCTATCCGCTTGATATATCAGAATGAAAATCCGGCGTACATGCCGTCAACGCTTTTGCGAGTTTGCATCATCCGCGTCTGCTGATTTGCGAAAACGAAAAAATGCAAGCACGATGGCGAATCCTACAGCAATTTCTGCCGCCGCTACCGTAATGGTAAACAAAGAGAACACTTGTCCGCGCAAATTTGGAAAAGCGCCAAGTTGAGAAAATGCCACGAGATTGATGTTGACACTGCTTAGCATCAGTTCCAACGAAACCAACACAATAATGAGACTACGTTTGCTAAGGGCACCATAAAGTCCAATGCAAAAGAGAATGGCTGCAAGCGCCAAAACGGACGGCAAGGGAATATGCACGGTTGTCAATCTTGCTTCTCCTCCTTTGTCTGCCTTGCAATCCATACCGCTCCTACAAGCGCCGCCAAGAGCAACAAAGAGACAAGTTCAAAAGGAATTGTATATTGTCGAAAAAGCATAATTCCTATTTTGTCTACATTGTGCTGCGTATCCGTATTGACTACGAGCGACTGACGCCAGTGCGTAGCGCGAATGGTGAACAGCAAAATCACTGCCAAGAGAAAAGATCCTAGCGCGGCTAGCCCTTTGCGAATGCCAAATGCTGATACCGATTCAGTAGCCTCATGATTGGTCAACATGATGGCAAACATCATAAGAATCGTAATGGCTCCAGCATAAATCATGACTTGAGCTATACCTACAAAAACTGCACCAAGAAGTAGGAAAAGCGCGGCACACCCCACAAAGATAGCGCCCATAGCCAGAGCCATATAGATAACTTTACGAAATTGCAGGAAAAGCATTGCGGAAAGCAAAATGATAAGTGCCAATACATAGAAGGCCAGGCTATCTCCGTGCGAAAAAAAATGAACCATCAACCCTCACCCTTTTCTGCAACATCAACAGCCTCTAACTTAGGAGCGCGATCAGGATATTTTTCTTCGTATTCTTCTTCACTCTCCACCAACCATTGCATGTCAAGCTTCAAATGATTGCGCGACTCTACTGCCAATTCAAAAGTATCCGACATGAGAATCGCATCCGTAGGACAAACTTCCACACACAAATCACATAGAATGCAAATTTCAAAGTTAATGTCGAACGTCTCAATGTGCATCTTCCTGTTTTCATCGCGCGATCCGCTAAGAGTGATACAATCTGTGGGACAGATTCTTGCACATTGATTGCAGACAATACAAAGATCAGGAATAAATCGATGTACTCCTCGAAAACGATCTGGCCACTCAGGCTGAACGTCTGGATATTCCAGCGTGACTTTCTTTTTCGGCAATTGACCAAGCGTCACACCTAAACCTTTGACGAATCCTAACAAGACGCTTCCTCTCCTTTAGTTGGATTCCGTCCGATCTCGTTGGAAACTGTGCTGTCTGATGATTTCTACCCAAATGTATCATCAGCGCAAAGAAACTAAGGTTTGAATCACGGCTGTGCCTACTAAATTAAGCATCGCCACAGGAAGAAGAAACTTCCAGCTAAAGCTCATCAGCCCATCCACACGAATACGCGGCATAGTGGCCCTCAGCCAAAATTGAAAGAAGATAAACGCTGTGACTTTGATGGCAAACCACAGCCAACCTGGCAACCAGGGTCCAGACCATCCTCCTAGATAGACCGTGGCGGCCAGACATCCCATGGCAAACACGTAGACATATTCCGTTAACATAAAGAATGCAAAGCGAAATCCGGAGTACTCTACATGATATCCAGCCACTAATTCTGATTCCGCTTCTGGCAAATCGAAAGGTGTACGGTTCAGTTCAGCGGTGGCGGCAATCAAGAAGACTAGGAATCCCACTATTTGAGGAATGATATTCCAAATCGTATGCGATTGTTCTATAACGATGGAATTCAAGTTCAGCGAATGTCCCATAAGGGCTACTCCGACAAGCGACAGACCAAGCGGCACTTCGTAAGAGAGCATTTGAGCAGCGCTACGCATACCGCCGAGTAGCGCATATTTGTTGTTAGAGGCCCAGCCAGCCAGCATGACACCATGAATGGTCAACGCGGAAAGCGCTAAGTAGTACAATAATCCGGCCCCAAAATCGGCAGTAAAAACATGTTGCATACTAAATGGAATGACCGCAAGGGTCATAAAAGATGGAACGAAGGCTATGATGGGAGCAAGCAAAAACAGAGCTCTATCGGCCTTTTCTGGAACTATGTCCTCTTTCACCAAAAGTTTTAAAATATCTGCAATGGATTGAAGTAAACCAAGTGGCCCTACCCGATTGGGACCTATTCGTCCCTGCATCCAGCCTAATACCTTACGCTCGGCATAAATGGTGTACGTTACTACACCTAGCGTTAACATCAGTGTAATCACAGCACCGATAACCATAGTTAAAAGATGTTGCCCGTTGAGTGGACTGTTTTGCCATATCCAGAAATTCTGACTCACGCATCCACCTCCCCAAGCACGATATCAACCGCACCAAGAATCGCTATTAGATTGGAGAGACTTTGTCCGCGCAATAATTCTGGAATAAGTTGTAAATTCACAAAGGAAGGCTTGCGGATTTTCATTCGATATGGCTTGTCTTTGCCATCCGCCACAATATAGAAACCAATTTCGCCACGCGCCCCTTCAATACTGGTGTAATACTCTCCAGCAGGAACACGAATCATTTTAGGAACCTTACCAATAACCGGGCCGTCTTTGGGCATTTGTTCTAAAGCTTGCTCAACAATACGCAACGATTCACGCATTTCTAACAAATGCAAGTAATAGCGATCAAAACAATCGCCATGCTGGCCAACAGGAATTTGAAAATCAAATCTGTCGTAAAGGCTATAAGGTTGTTGCTTGCGCAAATCCCAACGAAACCCTGTTGAACGCAGATTGATGCCACTGATTCCATACTCAAGTGCTGTCTTGGTATCAAAGACTCCTATCCCTCGTACACGATTGAGAAAAATCTCATTGCCAGTAATCAGGCGGTCGTACATTTCAATTCGTTCGCGCATGAAGGGCAAAAAATCTCGGACATCTTCCAACCAACCTGATGGAGCATCGGCCTTGACACCGCCAATTCGCATATAATTGTAGGTGAGACGAGCACCGCAAATACGATTGAATAACTGCACGATCCGTTCACGCTCTTGAAAAACGTAAAGAAAGGGAGAAAGTGCACCGAGATCGAGCAAATAGGCACCTACAAAAAGCAAATGAGAAGCTACACGTTGCAGTTCCATGACAATGACGCGCAAGTATTCTGCTCTTTCGGGAACTTCCAGTCCCAACGCCGTTTCTACGGTATGGCAAAACGCGTAATTGTTGAGCATAGAAGCCAAATAATCAAGTCTGTCTGTATAGGGAATAATTTGTGTATACTGCAAATTTTCTGCTAATTTTTCCGTGCCCCGATGTAAATAACCAATCACCGGTTCAGCGTCCACAATGGTTTCGCCGCGCGCTCGAACCAGCATTCGCAACACTCCATGCGTACTCGGATGTTGCGGACCTACGTTCAACAGCATTTCTTCCATGCGTTCGCCTGCTTGCAAGGCCGATTCAAGTCGATGGACCATAGGATTCCTCCTGCGGCTCTACGAAATCTTTACGTAATGGATGACCTGCGTACCCTTCCCAGAGCATAATGCGGCGTAAATCTGGATGACCTGCAAATTCAATTCCTAATAAATCGAACATTTCTCGTTCTTCCCAATTCGCTCCCGGATGTACGGTGGTCAATGTTGGTAAACGAGGACTTTCTTTAGAGACACGAGTTTTAAGGCAAACCATATGCAGCAGGGATGAAGAACGCACGTAACTGACCACTTCCAACTCTTCTCCGTAATCTACACCTGTATAACAGCTTTGATAGTTTAACTGCCAATCTGGATGTTGTTTGAGATAGGCGTGGACTGTTACAAACTGTTGAGCATCCACCTGTATGCTTGGCACTCCCCGTGCCATTCCTGACTTTATGACACATGATTCGCCAAAGCGACGAACCAACTCTCCTGCTAAATCATCTGCCAACGGATTGGCTTCCACCTCAGCCTCGTGAGATTTTGAAGCCGATTCTTTTTTATCCAATTGGTTTTCTGGCTTAGACTCGCTCACGCGCGCGCCACACTCCTTCTAGCATCGCGACGAATTTTCTTTTGCAGTAAATTCAAACCATAGATGAGAGCGGGCGGTGAAGGCGGACAGCCTGGAATATAAATATCTACGGGGACAACCTGATCGACACCTTTGACCACACTGTAACTTTTCACATAGGGACCGCCTGCTGTCGCACAAGAACCCATTGCAACAACCCATTTTGGTTCTGGCATCTGATCGTAAAGCCGGCGCAACAGCGGCGCCATTTTTTTCGTAACCGTACCTGCCACTATCATGACATCCGACTGACGGGGCGAGGCTCGAAATATGATACCAAAACGATCGAGATCGTAATGAGATGCGCCTGCCCCCATCATTTCAATGGCGCAGCAAGCTAAACCAAACGTCATAGGCCAAAGAGAGTTGCTGCGCGCCCACGCCTTCATTTCCTCCAAAGCGCCTATCAGAATCCCGCCACGGTTGAGTTCTGCATTTTCCTCTGCTGAAAACCCTTCAAATTCAACACGACGCGGTTGCATGCGTGGATTCAATTCCATTCCAGCACCTTCTTTCGCCAAGCGTAGATGAGACCAACAGCCAGGAAGAGAATAAAAAGAACAGCTTCTATCAGTCCAAAAACACCCAGCTGATGACTGGCAACTGCCCAGGGATAAAAAAAGACGGTCTCGACATCAAATACGACAAACAAAAGCGCAAACAGGTAGTAACGCGCATGGTATCGTACATGCGCATCGCCAAACGGTTCCACCCCACTTTCATAACTGCTTTGTTTGGCTTGGGACGGCTTATGTGGCCGCAGGCGTGGACCCAGTACCCAAAGCGATGAAACTGGCAAGAGGATTCCCAAAAGCAAAAAAATAACAAAATATAAATCAGAGTTCCAAATGGATGCCACACCAATCCTCCTCTTTATGGAATTCATTTTCTTTGAGAAAGCCAACCATCCTTGCGTGAATCATGTAAATAATCATGCCATGTTGCTCCTGCAAAAATCTTGAATACATCTGATTTGCTCACAATTATAACATGAATATCACAAAATTTTTGCTCTAATCGCAACACTCTGATGATCTTCCAATAAATTCATAGTGTTACTTGTTTTGCATTGTACTATCCTTTAGAGTATGCACATATAGAACTTAATTTGTTTTTTGTCTCTCAGCGCTGTTTGAATCTACTCATGACGGATTGAATTTCAGATGCTGACCATTCAGCTAGGAGGATTTTAAGTGTATTCACTGCAAGACTTGCGCGATGTAATTGTCGCACTTTGCGACTCGCCCATTGTCATCAGTCCCTGGCTGGCCTATATACGCTATGGTGTTGATTTTGAAAGCGATGTTTACGAAACCATGCGTGATGAAGCTCATGAATTTTCTCTACTTCATTGGAACGAATCCTACGATATCAATGTATTTGGTACTCTGCCAGTTTCGCCGCGCCTACCAGAAAACGCTTTTTACGAAACGGCTATCTCCACAGCGTATTACTATTCCTACAATCAAGGAAAATCAACGATTATTCATCAAGATGCTGCGAAACAAGCGATTTGGTCATTGACTACTTTTATTGAACAGCACGGATTTGATAAATTTGTCTCTACTTACGCTTATGTGACTGCCTACGAAAACTATGTAGCACTCAATTATTACGGCGAAATGCGAGAGCTTGACTTTGTTTTTGGAAAATTACACCGTCCTTGGATTACTTACACTTTACGTGACGAATTAATGTTTATGCATGTTCTCGGTGTAGTGGAAGTTTTTATTAAAAACAACACTCGTTATATTCGATTGACCGATTTGGGTAAACAGAGATTTTTTGAAATTCAACATTTTCTTGATGAAGTTGGTTTTTTGAGCTTGCGAAGCAATTTACTCAGAATTTCGTCGTTTAGTGAATTAAATGATTACGATAATATTTTTGATGTCATTTTCCCAATGGGCAAGAAAATTCGTAAACAATTATTGGATTTGGCCATACCCGAGCCAGGCATGAAGGTACTGGAGTTTGGCTGTGGCAGTGGTTCCTTTACTTTGGAGTCAGGGCTGGCAGACACAGTAGGCCCGAAAGGATTAGTTCTTGGTATCGATCCCGCTCCAGGACTGCTGGCACAAGCGAATTACAAAGTAAAAACCGCTCATAAACCGTGGGTACAATTTGTTCACGGAATTGCCGAACATCTCCCTTACGCAGACAATACGTTCGATCTCGTGATTGGTTTTGCTAGTCTTCATTTGACAAATTGGAACAAAGCTATTCGCGAGTTGCGGCGTGTTCTTAAAAAGGGTGGGCTATTTGCGAGTGCCCATCCCATTCATCACCAAGTTGACCTGCCTTTCTTTACAGAATGGTTTGAGCCGATTTTCAAATTGCCGGGCACTACGTTGAATAGTTCTTCAATGCCTTTAGAAAAGGAGATCCCCAACGCTTTGCAAGTCGGATTCTCTGACCTGCAGAGCTTTATCCAAATGGCTCCTACGGTGTATGCTCACCCGGAATATGTTGTCCGGTTTCTCATACAATCTGTCGACTTATATGCTAATCGAATGTTACAGCTACCCTGGGGTGAAAGGCAAAAACTATTTGACCACCTCATTGACAGAGGGCAAGAAATTTTGGAGAAATATTCGAAAGAAGAATTAACCGTTGACTATCCTGTACAATTTGTCTTAGCCAAAAAAGTGGAATAAAAGCGGCTTGCCGGTGAAGAATAGTCCTTCACCGGCAAGCCGCTTTTCTTTCTATGCGAGTGTAATTTCAGTTCTCTGTTTGCAGAAGATTGCCGTGTTTTTGCGCCCAATCCAGTGCTTCCAAGCGCAACTCTGCTCTTAGCAGAGCTGCTTCAACATGTTTACGCTCTTCTTCCGTCTCAAGATTTGATGCCAATTTTGCCAATGCACGTTGTTTGGATGCCTCAGCTCTATCTGGATCAATTTCATGAGGAAGTTCAGCAGCGTCAGCCAATATGGTCACAGCGTTGGGCAATACCTCCAAAAAACCACCTGTGACAGGTATTTTAGCCTCGCCGTTTTCTAATTTGATTTTCACCAAACAAGGTTTGACGGTGGTGGCTAAAGGGGTATGTCGAGGCAATATACCCAATTCCCCATAACCGCCTTTTACTGTAACCATGGAAACTTCCCGTTCCAGAAGAACCCTGTCCGGTGTAATAATTTGTAACGGCACCGTACTCAATGTCAGTCCTCCTCGCACCGCGGATCTATATCGTCAACACTGAGAAATAGACCCCTCGTTTCGCGAATTACGGCTAGCCGATTTTAGTCTACTGCACCGTCTTTACGCGCTTTTTCGCGAACTTCTTCGATCACGCCGCAATACCGGAAATAAGTCTCAGGAATATCATCATGCTTACCATCGAGAATTTCACCGAAGGAGCGTACCGTCTCCTTCACAGGCACATATTTACCAGGAATACCCGTGAATACTTCACCGACAAAGAATGGTTGCGACAGGAAGTTTTGAATCTTGCGCGCACGGGCCACGGTCAGCTTGTCTTCATCTGTCAACTCATCCATTCCAAGGATGGCGATGATGTCCTGCAATTCTCTGTATCTCTGCAACACTTGCTGTACGCCGCGAGCTACTCGATAATGCTCTTCACCCACGATATCTGGTGTCAAAGCACGGGATGTTGAGGCAAGCGGATCGACCGCAGGATAAAGACCCATATCTGAAATTTTTCGATCTAGATTTGTTGTTGCGTCAAGATGGGCAAATGTATTAGCTGGCGCCGGATCGGTGTAGTCGTCAGCAGGTACATATACGGCTTGAATTGACGTGATGGAACCTTTTACTGTAGAAGCAATACGCTCCTGCAATTGTCCCATTTCTGTTGCAAGAGTTGGCTGGTAACCTACTGCAGAAGGCATACGTCCAAGTAATGCTGATACTTCAGATCCTGCTTGTGTGAAACGGAAAATATTATCCACAAAGAAGAGAATGTCTCTTTCCTCTACATCGCGGAAATATTCCGCAATGGTCAGTCCTGCCAATGCTACCCGCAAGCGAGCACCTGGTGGTTCATTCATCTGACCAAAAACCATGCTAGTTTTATCAATAACTCCAGAGTCTTTCATTTCATGATACAAATCATTACCTTCACGTGTACGCTCTCCGACACCTGCAAACACGGAATAGCCACCGTGCTCTTTAGCAATATTGTGAATTAGCTCTTGAATCAAAACGGTTTTACCAACACCGGCACCGCCAAAGAGTCCAACTTTTCCACCCTTGATGTATGGGGCAAGCAAATCTACAACTTTAATACCTGTTTCAAAAATTTCTGTACGTGTACTCAATTCACTAAAGGAAGGCGCATTGCGATGAATCGGCCATGTCTCGCTCATCTCTACGGGGCCTGCTTCGTCAATTGCCTCACCCAAGACGTTGAAAATTCTTCCCAGTGTAGCTTTTCCTACAGGAACCGCAATGGCGCGACCTGTATCTTCTACTTCTGTACCTCGCACAAGACCATCTGTGGATGACATAGCCACTGTACGTACGACGTTATCGCCTAAGTGAAGGGCTACTTCAAGTGTTAGATGGATAGGATATTCCCCTTGTGTTTCTATGCGCAAAGCGTTGTTCAGTGCTGGCAGTTGTCCTTCTGGAAATCTAACATCGACAACAGGACCAAGCACCTGCACAACCTGTCCTTTATTCACGTCATTCCCTCCTCGCTATGCGGGTCTAAATATGTCATTGAAGACGGGACCCGACTTCATTGAGGAACCTTTCAGTTCACCCAACCTATCACAACTTTGCAAGACGAACTATTCAAGTGCTTGCGCTCCGCTGACCACTTCGACAATCTGGGTAGTAATCGCAGCCTGACGAGCACGATTTAGACTGAGCGTCAATTGTTCGATCATTTCTTTCGCGTTATCAGTCGCATTTTTCATAGCAGCCATACGGGCGGCATGTTCTGAGGCTTTCGCATCAAGAACCGCCTGATAAACAAGCGTTTCCGCATAACGTGGAAGCAATTTGGACAATACTTCCTGTTCGTCCGGCTCAAATAAATACTGCGGTTTCTTTTGTGTTTGCATTTTGCCCGGTGATGTTTCCTGAATCGCGTGCAAATTTGTTAGCGGTAAAACTTTTTTCACAATAGGTCGTTGAGTTACAGGATTGATGAATTCGTTATAAATAAAGTAAAGTTCATCAAATCTGCCTTCAGCGTAAGCATGGACTACTTTTTCTGCCAAGCTGGCTATCGAACGATATTCCGGGGAATCCGGCAATCCCGTAATTTCGCCATCTATTGGATATCCCGTTTTCCGAAAGAAATCTCTGCCCTTTCGTCCAACTGCAAAGATGCTGTATGTCGATTTATCCCGATGTCCAAACTCCTGCAGAGCACGTCGGAAAATTTGCGCATTATACGGACCTGCACGTCCTGTGTCTGACGTGATGACAAGATATCCTGTTCGTTTGACCGGTCGAGAAACCAGCAATGGATGTTTTACAAATCTTGCTGATGCTGCCACGCCCTCCAACATATCTTGCATTTTTGCCAAATATGGACGCGCATTAGCAACTGCGCTTTGAACGCGCCGCAACTTTGCAGCAGCTACCATCTCCAAGGCTTTTGTTATCTGTGCGGTACTTCGCACGCTTTTGATGCGCCGACGTATCTCTCTTGGATTTTCCGCCAACCGAAATCACCACCTTTATCCAGCGATGCACCTTCAGGATAATCAAGCAACAAATGTCGCTTTAAACTTTTGAATCGCTTCTTTCAGCAAGTTTACTGTTTCCTCTGTCAAATCTTTCGTTTCTACTATTGAGCTGTAGATTTGCGGATATTGAGACGAAACGAAGGACAGCCACTCTTGCTCAAACTTACCCACGGCCTGCACATCAATTTCATCCAAATACCCATTGACCGCAGACCAAATGGAAACAACCTGCTTTTCAAATGAAAGCGGATGATATTGAGCTTGTTTAAGAATTTCAGTTGTACGGGCACCACGAACCAATCGCGAGAGCGTCGCTTTATCCAAATCTGAACCAAATTGCGTAAATGCCTGCAATTCTCGGTATTGTGCTAAATCCAAACGCAACGTACCTGCTACTTTTTTCATCGCCTTGGTTTGGGCTGAACTGCCGACACGTGATACGGAGGTTCCCACATTCACCGCTGGCCGTTGTCCTGCGAAGAACAAATCAGATTCCAAAAATATTTGACCATCCGTAATGGAGATGACATTCGTAGGAATATAGGCTGAAATATCGCCCGCCTGCGTTTCAATAAACGGTAGAGCGGTCAGTGAACCAGCGCCTTTCTCGTCACTCAACTTAGCGGCGCGTTCCAATAATCTTGAATGTAAATAAAACACGTCACCAGGGTAGGCTTCACGACCAGGCGGACGGCGCAAAAGCAAAGACATTTCACGATAGGCTGCTGCCTGTTTCGTCAGATCATCATAAATAATCAATGCGTGTTCGCCATTGTACATAAAGTACTCACCCATGGCGCAACCAGCATATGGAGCCATAAACAAGAGCGGAGCGGGATCGGACGCATTAGCTGCCACCACAATGGTGTAATCCATAGCTCCATGTCGACGCAACGTTTCTACAACTTGCGCAACTGTGGACTGTTTCTGTCCAATGGCTACATATATACATTTCACACCTGTGTCTTTCTGATTAATGATGGTATCAAGTGCAATTGCCGTTTTACCCGTTTGTCTATCGCCAATAATCAACTCGCGCTGACCACGTCCAATAGGTATCATTGCGTCAATGGCCTTGATACCCGTCTGCAACGGTTCATGGACTGATTTACGATCTATAACCCCTGGAGCACGCGACTCAATATTACGAAATTGCTTGGCTTCAATTGGACCGCGGTTATCCAAAGGCTGTCCTAAAGGATTGACGACCCTGCCAAGCAACTCTGGACCGACTGGAACTTGTGCAATCCGTCCTGTTCTACGGACTTCGTCGCCTTCTTTAATGCCATCAACTGACCCTAAAACAATAATACCCACATTGTCTTCTTCAAGGTTAAATGCCATGCCGTAAGTGCCATTCTGAAATTCCACCAATTCCCCAGCCATAACGTTGTCCAACCCATAAAGGCGGGCAATACCGTCACCAACCGTCAATACGACGCCCGTATCATAAACCTTGACGTCCGACTGAAATTCTTCAATTTGTTTTTGTATCAGCCGACTAATTTCGTCAGGTCGAATGCTCAATTTGGTCACTCCTTCACGAGACCTCTGAAATTCGTTACGCCCTTTGTAACACCTGTGCTTGCGCGGCAAATTGTTGAAGAGCCCCTGTCACAGTAGCATCTAAAAGACGATTGCCTAGGCGCGCGCGATAGCCACCCAGTAAATCTGGAATTACTGAGATTGTTGAACGTACGGATTTTCCCAACAAAACAGCTAATTTTTGTTCGATCTCGGTTTTTTCTTCTTCTTTCAATGGACGCGCTGTCTGAATTTCAATCTCGACAATATTTTGCGCCTCATCTGCCATTTTTTTAAATTCCTGATAGAACAAATCAACGTATTCTGAACGTTTATGTTCAAAGAGAACGAAGAGAGCTCGATAGGTCAGTTCGTCCACATTTGTTGCAAATACGGATTTCAGAAAGGCTTTCTTTTGTTCGGGAGAAAGCAAAGGATGTTCAATCAGTATCCTTGCGTCTTTAAAATCTTGTAGCAACTGGGAAACTTGTTGCAAACTTGTTTGTACAGCTTGTACTTGCTGTTGTTTCATTGCCAGGTTAAAAAGAGCTCGCGCGTATCGTCTGGCAATTGATGTGTTCAGCATACGAGCTCACCTAGTTTCTGTTCTGCCTCTTTGATCATTTCAGCATGAACCTGCTCATTGGCGTAACTATGCAGCAACTTGCTGGTAAGCTGAACTGATAGTTCCGTCATACGTTGCATCGCCTGATTCATCGCTTCTGCCCGTTCGCGTTCAATTAACTCTCTGCCTTCAGCGAGAATGCGAGCAGCTTCTTCCTGAGCTTCTTTGAGCATCTGCCGAGCTTGTTCATCCGCTCTCTGCCGAGCAGCATCAAGAATATTTTTAGCTTCTTGGCGTGTTTGCTCCAGTAATTTTCTTTGCTCTTCCAGCAGTCGTTCTGCTTCATGACGATTTTTCTCTGCATCTTCCAATTGTGAGGTTACATAGACACGACGCTGTTCCATCACATTTGCTAAAGGTTTAAAGCCTACTTTGGAAATAATCCAGAATACGATTAAAAATGAAATGATGGAAACTATAAACGTTCCTAATTCAAACACTTACGTCACTCCCTTCTGGGTGAGACCTTCAGCCAGGCGGCAAGCTCTGCGCCGCCGCCTTGAAAATCTTTTACCGGGCACAAAGAACACTGTGCCGCACAAGGATTACAGAGCGCCTTGAGTGAAAAGCATGATGATACCGAAAGCCAACGCAATAACCGGGAAAGCTTCAACAAGGGCAACACCAAGCAATGCGCTGGCAAAAATTGTTCCACGCGCTTCTGGCTGTCTCGATACACCTTCTACATATTTGCTCATAACCAGACCGTCGCCCACACCGGAACCTACGGCTGCCAAACCCAGCAACAATGCTACCGCAATATCAAAAATCGCCTTTACCATTCGTTTGTTCCTCCTCGCTCCGCGTCCTTTAAACAATCTATAGAAGAAGACTGTTCTTTTGCGGAAATAAGTAATTGATGATTCCTGTTTTTCACTCAATGAAGCATGTACAAAGATGCTGTTGAATAATGATTTAATGATGCTGATGACCTTCAAATGATTTATTTCCAACATACAGACACATCAGAATAGAAAAGACATATGCCTGTATGGTGCTAACAAACGCTGAATACAAAAGCCACACAATGGTTAACGGCAACGTTAGAGGTACCCAGCCAAAGAGTCTCGGCGCCGAAACCAACACATTCAACAATGCCTCTCCAGCAAAAATATTGCCATAAAGACGCATGCCGTGCGTAAGCGGATTTGTAATTTCTTCTATAATCGCCAAAGGAGATGGCTTGTAAAAATGAATGAGCCATTGTTTGGGATGCCTGAGACCACGCGCATGTGCTAAAAGCCAAACCATGACTGCCAGACCAAGCGTCATACTCATATTGGCTGTTGGCGAATCAAACAGTTCTACAATGCCCTTCGATTGAGCAAAATCCTGCGGCGTTATACCCCAATGCTGAATCGGATGGTGAATATGCACAGCAACAATCGCAATCAGGCCGAGCCAGTTTGCAACAAATAAGAAGAACAACATGGTAAAGGCAAGCGGTAAAATAAACCGCACCGCTTGTTCCGTCGGCATCGTATCACGCGCCATATTGGCAGCAAACTCAGCTGCCCATTCCAACATATTTTGAAGTCCGCGAGGATTTCGCATATCCAACCGGCGCAAGCCAACACGCATCACAATGATGACAATTAGCCCTGTCAGAAAAATCATGGCGATGGTTGTCAAATTGATTGGAAACGTGTGTCGAAAGAGCGTCGGAAAAGCTGGCACCTCATCACCTGCTTTCACTGGAAGTGGTATCTTGGTTCTTGGCATACCCGTAGAGACCTGCAAAGATGAGCACGAATCCGAATAAAAATCCCACCAACGCCATGTAGGGGTTGAAGATATGGCGCCATTTAGCTGCTATCACCATAACCACTACAAGCGCGGCAAAGCGAATCACCATGCCTAGCATACCGGACAAAAAAAGCGGTGCACCCGACGAACGACCATCCGGTTGCCCCCCGCGTATCATGGATAGCACAACGACTGCTCCTCCTAATTCTCCGAGCAACAAGCCGTTTATCCAGACACGCCAGTGCGCAATGACCAACCACAATAGCGCTGTTACGACAAAAATCGCCACACCCGTCCATTGTATAGCCTTCAGTCGCGCTTGCAATCCATCCCGCTTCACGGCGACTCATCCCCTAACAACTTTTTGATGAGGAACGCCAGTCCCGAAACGCCAACCGCCACTCCAAGCAGCACGCCGCCAAACGTCAACCACATCTGATGAATTTCAACTGCCAGGCGATGGCCCAAGTAACCAAAAACGATGACGCTCACCGCGAGTTGCATGGTAGCACCGGAATAAACTGCAAACGTTTTCCACATGCTAGGCTCTCGTCTTGACTTTTCTCGCCGCCGATTAGAACGCCGGTCGTTTTCGAATTTGTACACCACCCACGTAGATATGAAAAGAGAGGCGAAACTGATAAGAATCGCAGTCTAGCGCGGTTTAGTCCGGGCCAGGAAGATAGTGATACTTTTCCCATCCTGCCCATTAGGGAGCTGATGTAACCTCGAATACGGGATAAAATACCTTACGCTTGCGTATTTTTCCCTTTCTCTATGGTGGGATGCCCGAACCCTCGCCTATAGTACACTAGAAAAAAAACAAGTGTCAACGCAAAAACCCGAAATTCCGGCGTTTTCAGCCAAAAATAGCGTTTTGTTCACAAAAAATCCGACTTTTCTTTGATTTACTCACTTATAGTCGCTCAACCACCATAGCGACTCCCTGTCCGCCACCAATACAAAGTGTTGCCAAACCATAGCGAGCTTGCCGACGTTTCAGCTCATGCAACAGTGTAACAAGAATTCTCGCTCCACTTGCGCCAATCGGATGTCCCAGGGCAATTGCACCACCGTTCACATTCACCCTATCCATGGGAAACTGTAAGTCTCTTGCTACAGCAAGAGATTGGGCAGCAAATGCTTCATTCGCTTCAATGAGATCGATTTCATCTATGGACAAGCCCGCTTTACGAAGTGCTCTTTGCGTAGCTTCAATCGGTCCAAGACCCATCACTTCTGGCTGCACGCCTGCTGACGCGTAGCTGACAACTCGAGCCATGGGCTCTAATCCATGCAGCTTGGCAGCACTCTCACTAGAGACAACTAAAGCTGCCGCTCCATCATTGATACCGCTTGCATTCCCAGCAGTAACCGTACCTTCTTTACGAAAAGCCGGACGCAATTTAGCCAATCCCTCAATCGTTGTATCCGGGCGAATAAATTCATCTTCCGATACAGTAAGCGTCATTCCTCGTTTTTGCGGCACAGCCACCTCTACTATCTCATCCGCAAATCGCCCGGCTGCCAAAGCTGCAGCTGCACGCTGCTGGCTCTGGACGGCAAACGCATCCTGTTCTTCACGCGTAAGGCCATAGCGAGAAGCGATATTTTCCGCCGTGATCCCCATATGAACATCACAAAACGCGCACCAAAGCCCATCTCGAATCATGCTGTCGACTACGTTACTATCACCCATTCGATAGCCTTTACGTACACCTTCGAGCAAATATGGAGCATTGGACATGCTCTCCATCCCGCCAGCCAGAAGCACATCCGCATCTTCAGCCCGAATGGCTTGCGCGGCTAACATCACCGCTTGCAATCCACTCCCACATACTTTGTTGATGGTCATGGCTGGTATACTATCGCCAAGGCCCGAGCGAATCGAAGCTTGCCGAGCCGGATTTTGTCCCAATCCCGCCTGCAAAACATTGCCCATCAACACCTCTTCAACTGCATCCAGAGGCAACCCCGTAAGTCGAACAGTCTCTCGCAACACTAAAGCACCGAGATCGACCGCAGAAAGCGGCGCCAAAGCCCCCATAAAATTACCAATCGGAGTTCGCACGGCTCCTGACAAAACTACTTCACGACCCATTTGGATTCCATCCCTTCTTCCAAACCAAACTCAAATACCTATTCTCTTTCATCTATTATTGTAAGCGCATCCACATGAATAGGAAAGCAAGTTTCCATCCATTCTTCACTTCTCACTCAGCGAAATTTGTTGAATAAAAGGCGGAAATACATCCGCCCTATGCCTGTTCATGATTTTCATTATAGACAAATGCCTTAGGTCGATCACGATGCCCAAAGTAATGCAAAATCGCTTCGACGATTCGCTCTGACGCTTTTCCATCACCATATGGGTTTTTGCGCCCAGCCATATCCTTGTAAAATTCTTGATCCGTCAACAAACGACTGGCAGTTTCATAGATTTCCTTTTCATTCGTCCCCACAAGCTTTAACGTGCCTGCTTCAATGCCTTCCGGACGTTCTGTTGTATCACGCAGAACGAGAACAGGAATGCCCAGCGACGGCGCCTCTTCCTGAATCCCGCCTGAATCTGTCAGAATCAATTTGGCTCTCGCCATAAAGTTGTGATTATCCACAATGCCGAGCGGATCAATTAAATGGATACGTGGATGACCGCCCAACATGGTAAATACCGTATCCCGTACACTGGGGTTGAGATGCACCGGATAAATCAGTTGAACATCGGTGTGGGACTCCACTAAACGAAGCACTGCCGAACAAATGTTACGCAACGGTTCACCCAGATTCTCTCTACGATGCGATGTCATATAAACCAATTGACTATGGGGAGGTAATTGTTCGAGAATCGGGTGACGATAGGTTGAATAGACGGTTGTCTTCATTGCATCAATGGCTGTATTGCCAGTCACATAAATAGCCTCATCAGGCTTCCCTTCTCGCCGCAACTGTTCAGCCGCCAAATCGGTTGGCGCAAAGAAAAGGTCGCTGAGCACATCGGCCAGTTGACGATTCATTTCCTCTGGAAAGGGACTGTATTTGTCGTATGTACGCAAGCCCGCTTCCACATGACCAATGGCTACCTGTTGATAGAAAGCAGCCAGAGCAGCAGCAAACGTGGTTGTGGTGTCTCCATGCACAAGAACAATGTGCGGACGCCGCTTGGCAATGACTTGTTCAATACCTTCCAACGCCTTGCGTGTAATCGTACCCAGTGTCTGCTGAGGTTCCATAATATCCAGATCGTCATCAGGCTCAACCGCAAACACATTCAAAACTTGATCGAGCATTTCGCGATGCTGAGCGGTCACGCATACGATGCTCTCCACCAGTGGCTCTGACTCCAACGCCTTGACGAGCGGAGCCATCTTGACAGCTTCCGGCCGCGTCCCAAAGACCGTCATGACACGTATTTTCTCCACTCTTCCACTCCTCTCGCTGTTCATCAAAATGTGCCGTACAGACGATCTCCTGCATCGCCAAGCCCAGGAACAATATAACCTTTCTCATTCAAACCTTCGTCAATAGCTGCCGTATATATGTCTACGTCCGGATGGTCTGTTTGGATTTTTTTTATGCCCTCCGGTACAGCTACCAATACCATTAATTTAGGATGTACAGCACCATGTCGTTTGACGACCGTTAGCGCAGCAGATGCGGACCCTCCCGTAGCAAGCATAGGATCCACCACAATCACGTCGCGCTCCTGCAAGTTACTGGGGAGTTTGCAGTAATATTCAACAGGCTGAAGTGTATTGTGATCGCGATACAGCCCAACATGACCTACCTTGGCAGCTGGGATAAGGTTCAAGATGCCATCCAACATACCGAGCCCTGCCCGTAAAACTGGCACAAGCGCCAGTGTCTTGCCGGCAATCACCCGGAATTGGGCATTCGTTACCGGGGTTTCTATGGTAACCTCCGCCAATGGCAAAGAACGTGTCAATTCGTAGGCCATCAACATAGCCACTTCCTGAAGAAGCGCACGAAATTCTTTTGTGCCTGTACGTTTATCACGCATGAGCGTCAGTTTATGTTCGATTAACGGATGCTCCATGACATGGATTGTTCCCACCAACTCTACCCTCTTTCTATGGCAAGCGTTTTGCACCAACCCATCCGCTCATTTGTTGAAACTGTCTTATTGTCCCGCCCATTATAGCAGAATCTCCTCAACGGTCGAAGAAAAGATATGATCAGCCGATTATTTTTTGGAGAAAGGTTTACAGGTTGCCCAGAATGTCGAAAATGGAGGTAGCATCTTCCTCCCTCCACTGGGAGATGAAACTATTCGCGAGAGGTGCGATTCCATGGCGCGATTGTCGCGACTCCTTATCCTTTCCGCTGCATACGGAGAAGGCCATCAGCAAGCCGCGCGCGCCGTTGAGGCGGCCGTTACAACACTCTGTCCAGAAGCGGATGTACAAATTCTCGATTATTTGCATGATGTCCATCCAAGATTGGACGCCATGGCCAAATACTTTTACCTGCAAAGTGTCAAATATGCACCCACTCTTTATAAATGGTTCTATCAGAGTACCAGCCAGTTGACTCCACAATCACTCATTCAGCGGCAATTGAATTCCTTGGGCATCGAAACACTGGCTGCTACACTTCACAATTTTCGACCCAATATTGTTCTAGCCACTTTTCCCACACCAGCAGGCGTGGTTTCTATGCTGAAACAGCAAGGCCGTACCAACATTCCGCTGACGACACTGATTACTGACCATGCTATTCACAGCCAGTGGATTCACCCGCAGACTGACTTATATTTCGCGCCATCCGACTACGTCCGCGAAGGTTTAATGGAACGGGGCACTTCGCCCGATCGCGTTGAAGTAACAGGCATTCCTGTGCGTGAAGCTTTTTGTCGCCCATGGAATAAAGCTGAACTGCGTCGAGAACTTGAACTGTCTGAAGAGAAACCGATATTGCTCTTGATGGGCGGCGCTTATGGAGTTCTGGGCGATCTCGGTCAAGTAGCTTTGCAGCTTGCCAAGTACAGCAATCAATTACAGTTAATTGTCGTTGCTGGAAAGAACGAACGCCTGTACCAGCAGCTTTGCGGTATGCCAGAACTAGCTGAAGCGGGTGTCAAGATATTCGGATTTGTGCGTGATGTCTATCGCCTGATGGCTGCTTCCGACCTGATGCTGACCAAAGCTGGCGGTTTGACCGTCAGTGAATCCATGGCTCTGGGCCTGCCGTTGATTATTTATCGACCTATCCCTGGCCAGGAAATTCAGAACTGCCACTATCTTACCAAGGCTGGCACAGCCTGTTTAGCTCGTAACCAACAGGAAATTGTAGACATCTCGCTTCGATTGCTGATTGACAATCCAGAGGAAATTCGCAAAATGCGTCAACGAGCTTTGGCTATCCGACACGTTAACGCTGCAGAGGTGATTGCCCAACGTTTAATGGCTTTGGCCAACGGTCGAATCGTCTATCCCACACCGAAATTTGCAACTATGTCTGCCAATTCAACAGGTGTTGTCCGGTGAGTACACAGGAAAAATCGCAAAGGCGCTGGCTGAACATTATTCCTCGTGATTTTCCGCTGGCGCTCGTCAGCATTTTTTCTGCCCTCTCACTCTCAGAGTTGGTGCGAGGCGCATTGACTTTTTCCGTCCTGCCAACCTATGGCAGCGGCGTCCTCGGCTTGCCTGTGGAAATCACAGCACTCGCTATTTCACTGCACTACCTGATGGATACGTTGTTCCGTACACCTTTCGGTTGGATGATCGATCGCATTGGGCCTCGCTACCCGCTCATGGCAGGCTTTGTGGCTGCACTTTGTGCTGTTATTTTCATGTTTCAAGCCAGAACGGGCGCTATGCTGTTGCTGGCCGCTATGCTCTTTGGCTTTGGTGTTTCGCCCATGTGGCCTGCTGCCATGTCAGCCATCGCTCATCGTATTGAGCCTCAAGAGCGTGCCTCTTATGTTGGTTATTTATACTTATTTTGGTTATGCGGCACCGGGCTTGGTCCAGTGCTGGCCAATTTGTTGATTGCTCGATCTTATCCAGCTGCGTTTCTTGCTCTTGGCTTGGCAGATGGTCTAGGCTTGTTGGTGGTTCTACTCTTTGTTCATAATCGACAATACCGTGCACATGACTCAGTGCGCATATCCAACAAATACAGCTGGCAAAACCGCATTCAAAGCATTTTGACCAATGTACGCGAGGCTTCTTATTTATTCCCGGGAATGTTTGCCCAGACCTTTGCCATTACATCTCTGGTACCGATTCTCTCTTTGTACGCAAAGCTAGAACTGCACTTGTCACCCATCTACTATACAGGAATTCTTGTCTCAGGCGGCGCCTTGACAGCACTGACACTCATTCCTGCAGGTAAATTGGTCGATCGTTTCGGGGCGCGATACTTTCTCATTTTCGGCTTTGGAACGGCTGCTTTTGCTCTGATTGTTTTCTCGTTTTACCATTCGCGTCTGGCCACATATCTAGTCGTCGCCTTTATTGGCATCGCCTATGGATTTGTTCTGCCAAGCTGGAATAAAACTGTGGATACGCATATCGATCCCGATAAGAAGGCTACGCTCTGGGGAATTTTTATGACTGTAGAAGGAATCGGATCGGCCGTCGGTCCTTATGTGGGTGGATTGGTTTGGCAAACTCTCTCTCCAGAAGCCCCCTTTTGGGTGGCTGGGAGTGTTATTCTTTTAATTTGTTTACTCTACATCTTTGTACCTTTACAGAAAAAAGACGGTGGCAGAGAATCCATTCGCCACCGCCAACGCAGTACCTTTTAGAATCTATGTCTTTCCTATTTGAAAGAACCTCTAGATGCCACAGCCTTGGCTGTGGTATCTGTTTTTAAATGGTGAGATCTGGATAAAGCGGGAAGCGGGATGTCAAGGCGCTCACGCGACTTTTCGCTTCTGCTTCGCCAGCTTCTGTCCAATCTTTTTGCAAAACGAGCGAGAAAACTGATGCAATCTCACGCATTGCTTGCTCGTCCATGCCACGCGATGTGACAGCCGGAGTGCCGACACGAATACCGCTTGTAACCATGGGACTCGCCGGATCGAAAGGAATAGTATTCTTATTCACTGTAATGCCCACTTGATCGAGCCGTTTTTCTGCTTCTTTACCGCTCAATTCACGGCTTCGCAAGTCAATGAGCACCAAATGATTGTCAGTGCCACCAGAGACCAGTTGAAATCCTTCCTGAAGGAGAGCTTCAGCTAAAGTTTTGGCATTCTTGACAACTTGCTCGGAATACGTTTTGAATTCTGGTTTCAACGCTTCACCAAAAGCAACGGCTTTCGCGGCTATCACATGCATCAGCGGGCCGCCTTGTATACCAGGAAAGATGGATTTGTCTATGGCTTTGGCGAATTCCTCCTTGCAAAGAATCATGCCGCCGCGCGGACCACGCAATGTTTTGTGCGTAGTTGTGGTCACAAACTGCGCGTGCGGTACAGGAGACGGATGCAATCCTGTTGCCACAAGACCGGCAATATGAGCCATGTCAACCATCAAGTAGGCTCCCACTTCATCCGCAATTTCGCGCATTTTAGCAAAGTCTATGATTCGCGGATAGGCGCTCGCACCAGCCACCAACATTCTGGGACGGTGTTCTTGAGCCAATCTGCGTAATTCTTCATAGTCAATACGTTGCGTCTTTTCGTCTACACCATAGGAAATAAACTCGTAAAGTTGTCCTGAGAAATTAACTGGACTACCGTGCGTCAAATGTCCGCCATGCGAGAGATTCATGCCGAGCACTTTATCTCCTGGCTTGAGCACAGCAAAATAAACCGCCATATTGGCCTGCGCTCCGGAGTGAGGCTGCACATTGACGTGCTCCGCACCAAACAATTGCTTGGCGCGATCGCGAGCGATATTCTCGACGATATCAACATATTCACAACCACCATAATAGCGACGTCCTGGATATCCTTCGGCGTACTTATTCGTTAGCGGACTTCCCATAGCTTCCATAACAGCCGGACTGACAAAATTTTCAGAAGCAATCAATTCAATGTTGTTGCGTTGACGGTTTAACTCTTGCTGCATAGCCGCAGCCAACTCAGCATCATACTGGCTCAAGTTCATTCGTCCGTCTCTCTCCTTTATGCTGGCTACCTATTTTGCCAACCAACGTTTTTCAGCTTCTTCCCTACTGTAAACAGCGCGCATGCCACCAATCAACGGCGGCCTTGTCCTAGCCAGCACCAAATGCGCATGACCAATGGACTGGACAGAAACACGTACAGGAACCGCGACTGGTTTCAAATGCATACCGATTAAAGTGTCACCAATGTCCACACCCGCATCGGCCGCAATGGCAGACACCAGACAGGCATCGCTCATTTTACGATAGGCTGCAGCTGCTACCGCACCCCCCGCACCCGGCACGGGTATAGCAGAAACCTCCTGCCAACCATGCGTCATCGCCAATTGGCGGTTGACGACCAGCGCCCGGTTCAGATGCTCACAGCATTGAAAGGCGAGTTGGCAGCCTGTTTCCGACGACCATTGCAGGAAAATATCAACTATCTGCTGACCAATGGCCATTGAGGTTGCCGTCCCAATTCGTTGACCTGCCACCTCACTGCTTGAAGCTCCTACCACCAAGACTTGCCCAGTTCCCAAGCAAGCCAGTTGTTGAAACTCGTCCAAAATGGCGCGCAACGGTTCTGCAATATTTAAATTTTGCTGTTGTCTGTCCACGACTTGTGGAGATGGATGGTCACAAGAATCACTCTCTGTTGGCAGCATTCTTTCCATCTTCACCGCCCTCCTCTGAAGATTGCGGCAAAAGGCGGATCATTTCCCTGATCAATTCTTCCAATTGGGCAGCGCACGCCTCATACGCCTCGTCACACTGTCCGAACGGATCTACAATATCATACCCAGAGCCATCGCGATCGACCTTTTTCACAAATTCCGATAAAGTATAAATTTTCTCCGCAGCATCTGGAAATTTTTCAAGCATCGCTTGTTTATGGGCTTCTGTCATGGTAAAAATGAGATCCGCTTCCTTAACCATGGCATCCTCCACAGGCTGAGAAGCGTGATGTCCGACCACCACTTGGCGACGCAACAACGCATCTACTGCCGATCGCGACATCAGTTGACCTGGAAATGCATACAATCCTGCTGAACGAACCGTATGGTGAAGTCCCCGTTTGGCTATCTCATGACGAGCTAACCATTGGGCCATCGGACTTCGACATGTATTCCCTGTACAAATAAACAGCAGATTCATTGGCTATAGACACCTCGCACAATCATCGCTTAGGGGCGACGAATTGCCTGGTAAGTTAGATGGTGAAAAGGAGTGCATGTCGCACTCCATCTTCTTGCCATTGTATCCTCTTTCTATAAACTTACTCAAATAAAAATCGCAAGCCAAGAAAAATCAGCAAAAGCGAACCAAACAACTCTCCAAGCCAGCCTGACCAGCCTGAAGCTTTTTTCCCCTAAATATAAACCTGCTCCTGTCATGACCGCACCCGCTACGCCAAACGCAAACGCCGAAACTATACCGTATGTGGCCGAACGCAAGCCAAGCGTAAAGCCAACGGACAAAGCATCAATGGATACTCCCGATGAAAAAAGCAAGAGAGAAAGCAAACTGTTGCCTCTTCTTCTGACAGTTTCTCTTTTTTTATGAAAACTCTCAAAAAGCATGTGGATTCCTAGACCAATTAACAAAAATGCTCCAAACCCTTTTGCAATTTGTCCAACTTTTGCTTCTACCCAAAATCCTACCCAAAGACCCAGGAGAGCAAAAACAATATGAAAGAGACCGATGCATATGCACATCTGAATCGCCCGCTTGCGATTGATCCCGTTTAAGCCCATGCCGATGGATAGTGAAAAAGAATCCATTCCAAGCGCGATCGACATCATGGCAATATTGAGCAAATCTCTCATGGAAAAAGGCACATGCACCCTCCTCAGGCAACAAAAGAACATCTCTGCCCAGAAGCATGGCTCGAGCAGAGAATGTTTCTATGAACTGCTTCCTTGTAAGGAGAGTATGCACCTATCCGGACAAACATGATGAATCATGTCGGCAAAGAGATGGCTTAGGATGATTCAGCGTGCCATAATCGGCCTTCCGTTGCCTTCAAGAGTCGATTATGGATAGCTGTTCCGAGAGGATGAAATGCACTTGGGGCAAACACATAAAGTGCTTCCAAATGAGCTGTATCCGCTTCACGCATACTGCTGTATAGCTTGGCTGCAAAAGAAGGCGCATAGCTCTCTTCCTCTCCTTCTATCCAGCAGGTCCAAACAGGAGAAGGTTGCAGCAAGTCTGCTAATGTTTGAAAATTCCGGGGCGCGATGAGGCCAAATCGTTGAATGGATGACTGCAATAACGCCTGTTGCATAGCTGATTGAACGGACTCTACATTGCCCCACCAAGCGCTGACTGGTGTATGTGGCGCATAGTGTCGATATTTCATACCCGGAGCCAGTGGCGTTCCACCTTCTTGGAAACCTGTAGAAACCGTTACTGGCAACCCTGTGGCATCCTCTAGCATGGCGGCCGTAATCGCTCCTGGACGATAAATATGTATGCTCTCTTCCTGCACCGCTGCTACGGTAGATTCAATTCCCCACTCACAAGATCCACCTTCCACCAACACATCAAGATGATCCGCCAAATCAAGCAGGACAGTTTCTGATGTGGTAGGACTCGGCAAGCCAGAACGGTTAGCACTCGGAGCAGCTACTGGCACTCCAGACAGACTGAGCAGAAGTTGCGCAACAGGATGATTGGGTACACGAACACCAATCAAGGTCTGGCCAGGATAAACGCTTCTCGCAATAGTCTTTGCTGGCGGTAACAGCAAAGTGAGCGGTCCGGGCCAAAAGGATTCTATCAGTCGTTTTTCGTGCGGGCGAATACGTGCTATATCAACAGCTGACGAGATGGCTTCAACATTGGGTAGATGGACAATGAGCGGATTGTCAGCCGGTCTCCCTTTGGCTTGAAAAATACGCAGAATAGCTTCCTCCAGATTGGCATTCGCGCCCAATCCGTAGACCGTCTCTGTAGGGAAGGCAACTAAGCCGCCCTGTCTCAGAGCGGCAGCAGCAGGAGATAACAGCCTGATTGCCTGGGTTTTGTTCTCTCGCGCCATACTTACACTTACTTGGATGCGCTGCACACTCTGCTACCTCCTTTACGATGGGGTTTGTTTCCCAGCGAGTGATTTTATCCGGCTTGCACATGTTTTTTAGATGGACCACTGGTGAACCAATGTATGCCATAGCTCTTCTCCATAGTCAACTACAGCCAGCCGTACCTGAACCTTCTCTTCTTTGCCGTTGGGACCCATCATATTGAGTACCTCAAGAGGAGGTAAATCCGGAAAACTCCCTGTATTCGGAACCGCGTCACCCTCAGCAATATCGACAAAACAGAGAGGCGGGAAAAGGACGCACCACCAATTGGCACCTTGTCCCTTTCCGAGGATAATGCGTAACGCTTCATAATTACCGGCTGGATAAATTTGATTCCCATAAATTTTAGTAGGGAAAGGAACTTTGCCTATATTGGTTTGCACACCGTATGTAAAGCCATGCTCACGAGTCACCTTTAAGGCAATTTGCTCAATATCTGCTTCGTGTTCTTCCAAGATACGCCGAGCCTCTGCAGAACTCGTAACACCTTTTAACCATTTTCCTACTTGCAGGACTATAGCATTGCGCACTTCCCGTTTCAATTGTTGATCTTGAGGACTATCGCTGTTTGCAATAATTCTTAAACGGAGCGCCTCTTTAGGAATGGGTGCATCATGAGGCACGGCAAAATCAATGGATTGAATCTTCGCTGTTGACATATCGGTTACAGCGCTGTTCGTCGAAGCTGTGCTCGTTTCCAAAAGATGTCCAGCTACACAGATACCACCCACAATTGTTGCCAATACCATCATTCTACGCCACATTCTTATTCGCCTCCCTATCTTCTCTAGCAAAAGTCTGCCCAGAAAAAGATAGGTTTAAACCATCCCCCATAAATTCATTGCCGTACTAAAAGGTCAGCTTCTATGGTGGCGAATGACAGCTACCACACGATGAACGCCCCGCAAATCGCAATGTAATTGCGTTGCAAAAGAATGCCAAGGCTTGGTTGAAAAAAGTTGCTGTACTTGCTTCGCCTGTCCCATACCCACTTCTAAAAAAAGACCCACAGCCTCTTCGTCTGCAAGTATTCCCGGCCCTAATCGGGCAAGTTCTCGATAAAAATCGAGGCCGTCTTTTCCAGCAAACAGGGCAAGATGGGGTTCAAATCGAACAACCTCTTCATCCACAAGGCGATACGGATCTGATTCCGCAATATAGGGTGGATTAGATAGAATGATGTGAGGTTTTTTCCCATTACGCTTATTGATCTTAGCTAAAAGACGCAAACCGTCTGCTCGAATAAAGCGGACGGCTGCCTGGTGAAGCATCTGATTTTGACGTGCCACTTCCAACGCCTCAGGGGAGATATCCACTGCCCAAACTTGCCAGGCTGGATACTCCAGAGCCACAGAGACTGCCAAGGCACCGCTGCCGGTACCGAGATCGAGCAAACAACCTGTGTGTCTGCCACTTTCCTGCAAAAATGCCAGAGAAATCTCTAAAAGACTTTCTGTATCAGGACGAGGAATTAAGCAACGCTCGTCAACCACAAATTTTCTACCCGCAAAAAAAGCATGCCCCAGAATGTAGGCTAGTGGCTCACCTTGCTGGCGACGTTCAAGAAATGACTGCATTTGAAGCCAAACTTTCTCCTCAATCGGATCTGACAAGTGACGCCACAATTCTTCCACCTTCCATCCTGATGCGGCGGCTAGAAGTTCTGCCGCTTCATGATGGCATTGATGAAATGCATCGTCTGGCTGCCACTTTTGAAACAGTGGCTGTTTGAGCAATTGATTCCTTGCCTCGCTCCAGCATGTTGTCACTGTGCGAATCATGCCTCTAATGCCTCATTCAATTTAGCGCTTTGTTCAGCAATAATTAGATGTTGAATAATCTCTTCCAAATCTCCCGCCAAAACACTTTCTAAACGATGCAGGGTCAGGCCGATCCGGTGATCCGTCACGCGACTTTGTGGAAAGTTGTATGTTCGTATCCTTTCACTGCGATCGCCCGTACCTACTTGATTTTTGCGATTAGCTGCCTGCTCTTGCTGTTGTTCTTCTAAATATTTTTCATACAGTCGTGCACGCAGGACTCTCATGGCTTTATCTCGATTCTTCAACTGTGATTTTTCATCCTGGCACGAGACGACTAACCCTGTCGGCAAATGGGTAATTCGTACTGCCGACTGAGTGGTATTGACACTTTGTCCACCTGGTCCGGTTGAACAAAACGTGTCAATGCGCAAATCTTTTTCATGAATTTCCACTTGTACATCTTCAACTTCCGGCAAAACAGCCACTGTAGCTGTGGAAGTATGAATACGACCACCCGATTCTGTGGTTGGTACACGTTGTACACGATGTGTTCCACTTTCATATTTCAGCTTGCTGTATGCTCCCTTACCTTGCACAGAAAGCGTTGCTTCACGAAATCCTCCTATATCCGTATAACTAGCATCGATGAGTTCTACCTTCCAACCGCAATTTTCAGCATAGCGTGTATACATACGTAACAAATCTCCCGCAAACAACGCCGCCTCTTCGCCACCAGCCGCTGCCCGAACTTCGAGAAAGACATTTTTATCGTCATTTGGGTCTTTGGGAAGTAGTAAAATCTGTAATTTAGCTTGATAGTCATCTATCTTATTTTGCAAATCATCGAGTTCAAGCTTGACAAGTTCTCGCATTTCATCATCCAATTTCTCATCAAGCATAGCCTTCGCACTTTTAAATTGCTCTTGTGCTTCCCGATAGGCGCGATAAATTTCTACAGTTTCTTGTAAATCAGACTGCTCTTTAGCGTATTTGCGCAACTTTTCTGGATCGGACGATATATTAGGGTCACACAACCAATCACTTAATTGTTGATAACGCCGTTCCATAGATTCAAGTTTCTCAAACATAAACTCACCTTCTTTTCTCGCATCGTTGTCATTAACCTGTTCTCTAAATAGCGGAAAAGAGCCAAATTACGCCCGCCCTTATGCAAAATAAACGCATAAAAAAGCGACCCTGCGGTTAGCAGGCGTAACTGGCCCTTTTCAAAAGGCAAACTATTGAGCGTTCTTCATTCCGTATTTTTTATTAAAGCGATCTACACGACCGCCGGCATCTACCAGCTTTTGCTTACCGGTAAAGAAAGGATGGCATTTGGAACAGATTTCAACTCGAAGATTTTCCTTCACAGAACCTGTTTCAAATGTTTCACCACAGGCACACGTTACAACAGCTTTATGATAAACTGGATGTCCTTCTGCTTTCATGCGTTTCACCTCTTTCACATTCCGCAAAATAGCACTGTGGAGTAGTATATCACGTTGTCTGCCTTCTGTCACGTCATTTCAAGGTTTGAAAAAATGACATACTTACCAAACGGTACAGATGGATATTTCAAAGGATCAAAGAACGAATAAAACTTGCATAAGCGCTGATACTTCGTTACACACAAGCATTAAAATATTTCAAGAAATCATACAAAGAGAAATCATTTTTCACTCCTAATAATTGTTAGAAAGCTTCATCTTTTTTACGCTTATCTCAGGTCGAACCACCTACTATCGACCACACTTTATCAAAGGAGAGAATGATACCATGAAACACAAAACACTCTGGACCATCGCTGGCGCTACATTAGGATTTCTTTCATTTGGAGGACCACTTTTGGCACACGCCATGCAACCTAATTACGCCACTAAACCGCCTTATTATGACGAAGTCACAAAGGTGACAAGTCAACCCAACTATACTGGAAAGCCACCCTATTATGATGAAGTTATCATTCCACCCAAGGCAGGCTTTCATGAGCGAGTCAGCAGTGGCACCTTGATTTGAAAATTGAAATTTGTTTACTGAGAAACCTTACTCGTTTTTAAGCAGAAATTTTACAATTTTAGTGTTGCAATATTCGCCGTTGAGGTGGGCGGTGTGTAAAAGAGCCTATCTCCAGACCAGGGCACTCTGACCGCAATGCTTCCATCATACCAAGCATACCCAGCCATCCCCCCCCTGGTTCAGGAATGCGTTGCAAATAATAATCTGGATCGATGTTTAAGTTGCGCATTTGTACTAGTTTAACTTTTGTACGTCGCAAAAACTGAATCATCGCTTCCACTTCTTCTTCGCGGTCAGAGATGCCTGGAAATACCAAATAGTTAATAGAAGTATAGACACCCTGTTCAGATGCATAACACAACGAAGTGGCAACATCATCCAAACTGTAATTACGCGGCAAATAATAGGCCTGATAATGTTCCGGAATTGCACTAATGATAGAAACTCGCATTAAGTCGAGGCCGGCATCGACAATTTTCTGTATTCCTCTTACGAAACCAGCATTTGTATTTATATTGATATATCCATTGTTTGTTTTTTGTCTTAGCTTGCGAATAGCATTTGCGATATCCATGAATCGCGTAGAAGGTTCACCTTCACAGCCCTGTCCAAAAGAAACAATTGCATCTGGATTTTTCTGAATATGAACAAGCATAACCTGAGCCATTTCATCGGCTGTAGGGCGAAATTGTAAACGCGTTTGCGGAGCCGGAAAAGGAGAGTCATCCGGTTGCTCAGAAATACACCCCACACATGCGGCATTGCAAACCATGGAAGCAGGTACGGCTCCCTCAGATTTGGATAAAAATGTATTGCGCGCCGTCATACATCCATATTCGAGGGCACAGTGAGACAAATGCTGAAACAATCGATTTTCCGGATATTGTGCAAGAGTATCTTCAACCAGTTGATGCAACTCTTTTTCATTTATAGTCGCAGGATTCCATTCAGTTGGATCATCTGTTGGATGGGCAGCTACATAGAACTGTCCATCCATCCACCCTACTGCTGTATAACCAAAAAGAGGGAGAGTAACTTGTTCATTTTTTCTTTTGCTATAGCCAGGTAGCAGTAACCGAGTATAACCTTGTGGCAAAAGTGCCCCTACCGCAAAGACATCGTTCGGTAGACGCAACATCTCGTCCGTCTTTGGATGACGTCCAACCGCATAAGTGCCGGGTAGCCAGGATAACTCCGCACCTTCCGGCAAGGGAATCCATTCTTCCGATTCAATTGTCGTTATCCAATCCGCTGTACGTCCAACAGCAAGAAACTCTGGATGCTCCATCACTTCTCCATGACTATTTGCATAGAGAAGCTTGGGTAATTTCGTAGACATGATTTTCTGTGCCTCACAGTTCTTAGCCAATCTTGTTTCGCGTAAATGCGCAACTAATGTCAACTGTTTTCTGGTTATTCACAAAATAACCCACTTCTTCATTCCATCATTATAAACTCACATATTCATCCTACCCAAATGATTGATGAAAATACAGCATCCAAATCTTAAGAACTTACAGGTGCAACAGTAGAAGTGGCTGGCGTTGAATGGGAGGTTTGCCCACCAGATTGAGATTGCGGCTGTTCTTGGTCATTGTTCTTCACTGCAGGTGCTCTCTTTTCCCGTTGTAACGATAGGGAATCCAAAAAGTCATTATTCGTCTTATAATGCCTGAATTTACGCAAGAACATTTCTGTAAAATCTTGATTATCTCCCATAGACTTACGAATAGCCCATACTTTTTCAAGCTCAGTTTTCGGTATGAGCATTTCTTCACGACGAGTTCCGGAGCGACGAATGTCAAAGGCAGGAAACACACGTTTTTCTGCTAATTTCCTGTCCAGATGGAGTTCCAAATTTCCTGTGCCTTTAAATTCTTCATAAATGACATCGTCCATACGCGATCCCGTTTCCACCAAAGCTGTGGCAAGAATAGTCAAACTTCCTCCTTCTTCCACATTTCGGGCTGCGCCAAAAAAACGTTTGGGTCGATGGAAGGCTGCTGGATCTATTCCACCAGATAATGTTCGACCACTGGGAGGTACGACAAGATTGTAAGCTCGTGCCAAGCGAGTAATACTGTCCAACAAAATGACAACATCCTGTTTATGCTCGACCAATCGAATAGCTCTTTCAAGAACCAATTCTGCTACTTTAATATGATTTTCCGGAACCTCGTCAAACGTAGACGCTACGACTTCACCTTTCACGGAACGCTGCATATCGGTAACTTCTTCAGGCCGTTCATCAATGAGCAAGACAAACAAATGTGCATTTGGATAATTTGTAGAGATGCTATGGGCAATTTCTTTAAGAAGCAGTGTTTTACCAGCTTTGGGAGGTGCAACAATTAGACCGCGTTGGCCGAATCCAACAGGAGCAAACAAGTCAATGACTCTCGTTGCAATATGGTCAGGAGTAGTTTCCAATTGTATCCGAGTTTTGGGGAAAAGGGGCGTCAGCGCAGCAAAATGAAGTCTTTCAGCAGCTTGTTCAGGACTGAAGCCATTGACAGCCTCCACGTGAAGTAATCCAAAATAACGTTCACTCTCTTTGGGGGCACGTACTTTACCTGAAACTAAATCTCCTGTGCGCAGGTCAAAACGCCGAATTTGTGACGCTGCTACGTATATGTCTTCTGAAGAAGGCAAATAACCAATAGGCCTTAAGAAACCATAACCATCCTGCATTATTTCAAGTACGCCTTCAGCAAACATCAGTCCATCTTTTTCCGCTTGCGCTTTGAGAATCGCAAAAATCAATTCTCGTTTTTTCATATTTCCATAATAAGGAATTTGAAACTCCTTAGCAAACTTATACAGTTCAGTAAGTTTCTTTTCTTCCAGTTCTCTTATATCCAAGCCATTCCCTCACATTCTTTCAAGGGGGTAACCCCTTATCCATCCAATATAGCTTGTTTCATTCATTCTTCCTTGCTTCAAATCTCATTTACTTTCACAATGGTTGAAAGCTTGGTTATCTGATGCTATTCTTACTTCCGCAAAGAAATGATTTCTTTATTCAATGATGAATGGTAGGGAAAATCGGCTTCCTGCTTAAATCGTGCACAGCATCAATAAACCTTACAGTGCCTGTACGCGCCCGCATGACAACCGAATGAGTACTTGCCCGATCTCGTGTTAAAAATCGTACACCCCGCAACAACTCACCATCCGTCACTCCGGAAGCGGCAAAAATCGCGTCATCTCCACTGACTAAATCATCTAACATCAAAGTCTTCCGAACATCGTGGACACCCATTTTATGACAGCGTTCTTCCTGCTCCTTATTTTCCGGCATCAGACGTCCCATAAAATCTCCACCCAGACATTTCAGGGCCGCAGCAGCTAAAACACCTTCAGGTGCACCACCCATTCCAAGTAACATATCCACACCTGTACCTTCAAAAGCTGTATTGAGTGCAGCTGCTACGTCTCCATCCTGGATAAGCTTGATTCTTGCGCCTGCATCTCGCACTTCTTCTATCAATTTTTCGTGTCGAGGACGATCCATAATTACTACGACTACATCAGAAATATCTTTATTGGTTGCTTTTGCGACAGCGTTCAAATTCTCTTTGACCGAAGCATCCAAATGCACTTTTCCTCTAGCTCTGGGTCCAACTGCAATTTTGTCCATGTACATATCAGGAGCGTGTAAAAGAGTTCCTTTTGGAGCTACAGCAACCACAGCCATAGCGTTCCATTGTCCTTTAGCGACAATATTGGTACCTTCCAACGGATCGACCGCTACATCTAATTCTGGCGGTGTGCCCGTACCCAGACGTTCACCAATGTAAAGCATAGGAGCTTCATCCATTTCGCCTTCACCAATTACAACTGTTCCATCCATCTGAATAGTATCAAACATGGCACGCATAGCATTGGTAGCTGCCGCATCTGCCTCATTTTTCCGACCGCGCCCCATCCATCGCGCGCATTCAAGCGCAGCCATTTCTGTAACCCGAACAATCTCCAGCGCGAGTTCTCTCTCCATAGAATTCATGCACCTCTTCATACGCACGACGCACTGTTTACGTTTCCAATGTTGGAAAGAAGCAATGGAAACAGCATACGCACCTTTAAAAAACAGCCGCAATGCCAAAATGTATTTTCATTGATTTTTGGAGCCATACATGGAAGGAAGGCAATCAGAAAAAGAAAATGACCCAGAGAGCAGAATATTGTAGAGGGAGCAGTTTCACCGTCACTGCATCACACGTACCTATAGTATAGTGACTTCCCCTGGGTCGTGTCAAAAGGAATATTCGAAAAGAAATCCATAAAATAAATTTCTTTTTAGTTTGATTTATATTTTCAAAATTTATTGTCGGCGAATTGTATATATTTATTCTTCCGCCATAATTTCCGGACGACGATTGGGCACCCATACAGTAGCGATTAAACTCAATATGACAACCCACAGCATGATCAGATAGACCGAGTGCAAACCATACACCAGCGCGTGACGAAAGAAGTCTGCTATATGACTGGGAAGCCGCACTGCTGTAGCCGGATTGAGCAAAGCGTTCAGGGCGCTATTGGCATACTTTCCTCCGAGTGTCGGATGCAATTTTGTATATAATAGAATTTTTTGATTAAACCAGGAACCAAACACTGCAATGCCAACAGTCTGACCTAACGTTCGAACAAATTGATTTGAAGCTGTGGCTGATCCGCGCATGGACCAACCTACAGAAGACTGTACAACTACGGTATAAGCAGTGGTAGCAAATCCAAAACCAAACCCCATGATCAGCATAATCGCAATCAAAACCCATTGCGGAGTTGCAAGTGAAGCTGTTGCCAGCCAAATACCTCCTGCCAAAAGTGCCAGTACGCCAATGCCAGAAGTTTTTTTAGGACCAAGAGAGATAAGCAATCTTCCACCTAATGTCGCGCCAATGGGCCAGCCAATCGACATCGGTGTCAATGTCAAACCGGCGTTGGTTGCACTGTGACCAAGTAAGCCTTGTATCCAAAATGGCAGATAAGTAGTCAACCCAATCAAGACAGCGCTAATAAAAAAACTAGCAATATTCGAGACTAGAATCGTGCGATGGCTAAACAGTTTGAGAGGAACCATGGGTTCACTGCTGCGCCATTCCAGGAATACAAAAAGCGCCAGCCATATCGCTGAAAAAATAAACAGACCCACAATGACCATTGACGACCAAGCAAAGGTTTGCCCCCCTGCCAATAATGCGTAAAGAAATGCCGTAATTGCCATACTGAAAACCACAGCACCAAGAAAATCAATCTTTCGCTTTTTACGTTCAAACGGTTCATGCAAATACAAAATGAGCAGAACAATGGAAATGACGCCTATTGGAAGATTGATATAAAAAATCCATCGCCAACTCAAAACGTCGACAAAAAAACCTCCCACAAGCGGTCCCAGGACTCCAGCAATCCCCCATATTGCACTAAAAAGTCCTTGCATTTTGGCCCGCTGTTCGTATGGATAAAGATCTCCGACAATCGTGAGAGTGATAGGCAGTACCGCGCCTGCGCCTATGCCTTGGAACGCTCGAAAAATAATGAGTTGGGTCATGGTGTGCGAAGCACCAGAGAGCATAGACCCAACCATAAAGAGCAACGTGCCAATGGTAAACATCCATTTGCGGCCCCACAAATCAGACAGTTTACCCCAAATGGGTGTTGTCACTGCGGAAGTCAGTAGATAGACTGCAAATACCCAACTGATGAGACGAATACCGCCCAAATCACTGATAATAGTGGGCATAGCCGTACTTACCACTGTACTGTCCATCGCAGTCAAAAAAGTTGCAACCATCACGGCTGCCGTTACACTGGGACGATTGGTTGAAAGATGTTTGTCATTTTTCATAGCGTCAGTATACGGTTGATAATGCAAGAAAACAATGTTATTCTACCCATTTTTTCTTTTGTAATGATTTCCCATACATAGCAAATCAGAAAACATTCAGTCTTTCTCTCATTTAGAAAATAAAGCGAGCAGAGGACATACGACGAACAAGCTCTTCCATCACCGCATCCTCTGTTGCTTCATCTGCTGCTTCGTAAGTAACAGAAAATCTCACAAAGTGACCGTGATCGTCCCATGGAACTGTGGAAATAGAGTATTCCTTAATGAGAAATTCTGAAAAAGCAGCTGCATTTTCAAACGTTCTTCCGTCTTCTAACCCTTTTGGTGCCTGAACGTACAAGAAAAATGAACCTTTCGGCTTCTTGGCGGGAAACCCAAGTGACTGTAAAACTTTGACCAATTTATCATGTCGACGTGAGTATTTCGCCGCTGTAGCTTCTGTCCATTCTGGATGTTTCAAGGCTTGAGCAGATGCTACCTGAATGGCGCGAAATTGTCCGGAATCCTGGTTATCTTTCACAGTAGCAAAAGCTTTGACAATTTGTTCGTTGCCGGCCACAAAACCGAGGCGCCAACCTGTCATGTTAAATGCTTTGGACATGGAGTGCACTTCTACGCCCACATCAATTGCACCCGGAACACTCAAGAATGAGAGCGGTTGTTGCCCGTCAAACGTAAGCGCACCGTAGGCATTGTCGTGCACGACCACCAATTCATTTTCACGCGCAAACGATACGACTCGTTCAAAAAATTCTCTGGACGCAACAGCTCCGGTAGGATTGTTTGGATAGTTTAAATAGAGCATTTTTGCTTTTTTTCTAACGTCGAGTGGCACACTTTCCAGATTGGGCAAAAAATCATTTTCCGGGCCAATCGGCATATTGTAACTTCCTCCGCCAAGCCATGTCGCAATTGTCGCCATGACTGGATAACCAGGAACTGTTTGCAGCACCACATCGCCAGGATTGATAAACGCCATAGGAAGCATTGCAAGCGCAGGCTTCGAACCGATACTGTGGTTGATTTGAGTGTGGGGATTCAATCCGGTCACACCGTACACACGTTGCAAATAGTCTGCAGCTGCCTCTTTATATTGTTCAATTCCGTTGTCAGCATAAAAGCGGTTCGCCGGATTTTGCGCCGCCTCATAAAGCGCCTGTATAATTTCACGATGCGCTGGTTCATCCGGTTCACCTACACCCATGTCAATCATCGCTCGCTCCGGATGCGCCTCCAGAGCTGCCGCCTTCGCTCTCTTGATGCGCTCAAACTTGTAAATCACCGTGTCTTTCCCAAAATTTTTGCCACCTATTCGATCTGCAAATAAATTTTGCAAGTAACTATCACTCACATTATCAACCTCCATCATATTTTACTGACTGTACTCCACTCTATCAAAAATCTTTCTATTTCTCCCTCTGTCAAAGGGTGATAAGCCATTTTTTGCAGTACTTCAAAAGAACAGAGAACAGCCTTAGCACCTGCCGCCACAGCATGGATAACGTGGCGTGGATGCCGAACACTGCTGGCCAATACGCGTGCATGAAGTTGTTGTTTCTGGAAAAGTTCTGTAATACTGCCTAACAAACGAACCCCGTCCATTCCTATATCCTCCATACGACCGAGCAATACAGAGACATAGGTCGCACCAGCTCGGGCAGCAAGCAACGCTTGTGCTTCACTGTAAACCAGCGTAACTTCTGTTTCCACACCCAGCTGGCAAAAACGCTCAACAGCTTTAAGTCCTTCTAACGACATAGGGAGCTTGACCAATAATTGTGGAATTTGTTCACTCAGCGGTAACATCTCTTCCAAAATACTTTCTGCATCCAGATGAGTGGTAGAAACAACCCATTTCCCAACGAATTGTCCAGACAACGATTGCCATAGGTCAGTCGCCCGCATACCCATTTGCTGAAGTTTGACAGGATTGAGCGAGAGCGCGGAAAGAACACCCCACGACGCGGCTGTCCTCACTTCCCACTCGTTGACTGAATCAAGCCAAAATTCCACGAATTCGCCCTCCTACCGCAGGCAATCAAGCTTTCACCGATGGTAAAAAATAGCCATCCATTCATCAGAGATTAACGCATGGCAATACCAAGTATTTGCCTCGCCTCGTCTGGCGTTGCCAAGGGACGCTCCAACTCCGCAGCAATGCGCGCCATACGCTCTACCAATTGTGCATTGCTCTCCGCCAACTCGCCTTTGCGATAATAAATGTTATCTTCAAAACCAACTCGTACATGTCCACCAAGAACTATGGCTAACGCCCCCAATGACAATTGATGGCGTCCCATACCTGCTACGCTCCAACTCGCTCCTGCCGGCAACAATTCAGTCAAGAACAGGAGGTTTTTGGCACTTGCAGGTAGAGCACCCGGTACACCCAGCACAAAATCAAAATGAAAAGGAGGCGTAACTAAGCCCGCTTTCGCAAGCTGCATAGCATTTTGAATCATTCCAGCATCAAAAATTTCAAATTCTGGGCGCACATTGTACATCTGCAATTCTTGAGCAAAACGAATCAGATCTGCTGGAGCATTCATAAACACTTGCTGCCCAAAATTAACTGTTCCACAGGTCAGTGTTGCCATTTCTGGCCGAAGTGAAACCGGCTGTAAACGTTCATCAGCTGTCATACCTACAGCGCCACCGGTAGAAACTTGAATAATCACATCAGTCTTGGCTCGAATCGCTTCTATGGCTTCAGCAAATTTCTCTCTGCTCTGCGTAGGCGTTCCGTCTTCATTGCGAACATGTAAATGCACAATACTCGCTCCAGCATCCCGACACGCGGCGGCCGCTGTGGCAATTTCCTCAGCAGTAATCGGTAAATGAGGTTGATCTTCCCGCGTAACTTCCGCTCCAACCATAGCTGCCGTTATGATTAATGGTTGCAACCAAAACCCTCCTACCATTCGACTTCAATCCATGGATAAAAAAACGCCCTCTCCTCTATGTTTTCTTCACATAAAGGAGAAAGAGCGTCGCTAGAATAGCGGGATGATGCTGGTGTGACTACTTTACCCCGCATTGCCTTGGCGCCGCCATCACGAACGATTTCTTTGCTTGTCAAGCGGCACGACACAAGTTCCTGTAGCGTAAGTCACGATTTGCGGCGGTGAAAGCGGCCGCGCTGCCGACGGACAAAGTGAATCGATATTGGCTTCAATCACTTTTAGCGCCGTAAACTCCATCTTACGGGAGGTCTTGCCTACCTTTGTAATACGACCGCGCGCCTCAATATAATCACCCGCATAAACAGGCGCCCGAAACTCCACGCAATCGTATGCGACAAACAACCCTTCGTCCCCATCATGGCGTATTAAAAGTTCAGTAGCCACATCCCCAAAGAGCGCCAACATCCGTGCACCATCAACAAGTCGGCCCCCATAATGGGCATCGTGCTCGCCCATTCGCAAGCGAATGACACTTTCCCAGGTATTCTCTTCCAAGTGAGTCACCCCCGCAATTGGGCGTTTACTGCATGCCGCAATTCATCAATGTCAAACGGTTTGGTGAAATGTGACAATGCTCCCATCTCCATCGCTTCTTGAATCAAATCAAGTTCTCCGTAAGCTGTCATCATAATGACCTTTGTTTGTCGATCTCGTTTACGCAAGTTACGTAGGATTTCCAAGCCGTCCATTCCCGGTATTTTCATATCAAGAAGTACCAAGTCAGGATTCTCTTCCTCAACAATATCCAGTGCCGTAGTCCCATTGTGAGCCAAAAATGTCTGATATCCCTCTCGTTCCAAAACCTCTTGGAGCAATACGCGAATCCCAAATTGATCGTCCACTACCAATACTTTATGTGACAAAGAGGACCCTCTCCTCAGCGCTCCTCCCCGTACGCCAACGCTGCTCCTATAAAATCACGGAATAGCGGTTGGGCACGGTTGGGCCGCGATGTAAATTCTGGATGAAATTGAACTCCTACAAACCAACGATGACTCGGTATCTCGATAATTTCGACTAATCGTCCGTCCGGAGATGTTCCTGCCACGACCAATCCCGCCTTTTCCAATATCTCGCGGTAAGCGTTGTTAAATTCGTAGCGATGACGATGCCGTTCACTGGCCCATTCTCCACCATACGCGCGGTAGGAATGCGTATCAGCGACCAATTTGCAAGGATAGGCGCCTAGGCGCATGGTTCCGCCCTTCTCCTCAACTTCTTTCTGCTCCGGAAGCAAATCAATGACAGGATAAGGTGTAGAGGGCTGAATTTCGCTGCTGTGCGCAGCTTCCAGTCCGGCTGCATGACGCGCAAACTCAATTACAGCTATCTGCATACCCAAGCATATCCCGAAATAAGGTATATTCCGTTCACGCGCAAATTGAGCTGCGACAATTTTTCCTTCGATACCGCGGTCGCCAAATCCTCCTGGTACCAATATACCGTCTACGTCACCCAGCAGTTGCTCAACATTCTCTTCCGTCACATCTTCAGATTGAACCCAGACCACCTGCACCTGGGCGTCATGAGCGTATCCACCATGCTGAAGTGCTGCCTGTACACTCGCATATGCGTCAGGTAAAGCTACATATTTTCCTACCACAGCAATTTTCACAAGTCGATGAAGATTAGAGATTTTTTCCACCATCTGATGCCATTCACTCATGTCGGGTTCAGGAGCTTCAATCCCAAAGTGACGAAGAACAATGCTGTCAAGGCCCTCTTGCTGCATCAGTAAGGGAACTTCATAAAGATTTTCCGCATCGCGATTTTCAATGACCGATTCTTCATCCGTATCGCAGAATAGAGCGATTTTCTTTTTGACATCGAGTGACAACGGCACTTCTGTTCGGCAGACAATGACGTTTGGCGTGATGCCAATGGAACGCAGTTCTGCAACACTGTGCTGAGTTGGCTTCGTCTTCACTTCACTGGCCATTCGCAAATAGGGGATTAGCGTGACATGCAGGTATAGGGTATTTTGTCTTCCAACTTCTCTCTTCATTTCCCTAATCGCTTCTAGAAATGGGAGCGATTCAATATCCCCCACAGTTCCGCCAATTTCGGTGATAACAATATCCGTTCCCGGTGTAGCAGCTTTCATAATACGTTCTTTTATCTCATTCGTAACATGCGGAATCACTTGCACTGTGCCACCCAAGTAATCACCCCGACGCTCTTTGGTGATTACAGACCAGTAAATTTTTCCGCTTGTTACGTTATTGGCATGAGTCAAGTTGATATCAATAAATCGTTCATAATGTCCCAGGTCAAGATCGGTTTCTGCCCCATCTTCGGTGACAAATACTTCTCCATGTTGATAGGGAGACATGGTACCAGGGTCAACATTAATATAGGGGTCAAATTTTTGTATAGTTACGGACAAACCTCGATTTTTCAGCAATCTACCCAGCGATGCTGCTGTTATTCCTTTGCCCAGGCCAGAAACCACGCCGCCTGTAACAAAGATAAATTTCGTTTCCATGCTATATCCTCCCAAAGATTGTCCATCCTGTTTACACATGAGCACCTGACACCAAAAAGTGTGCGTCCTGGTTCTTTGCTCCACCAGAACGCACCTTGTTTGCCGCGCATTCTAACGAATATGCCTTTCGTTTAGGGCGATCTCGTTAGGCAACATGAAGAATCAGTCTTCCTCATCCTCTTCGTCTTCATCGTCTTCGAGAAGAGGTTCTTCTTCAAATGGCTCTTCTACTTCATCCTCAACTTCTTCTGTATCATCGAGATCATCATCCGGCAAAACTTCGTCCTCACCATCTTCTACGACAGTGTCAAACAAATCGCCATCTTCTTCAACTTCTTCAAGTACTTCTTCCTCATCTTCGTAAACATCTTCTTCGTCTTCATCGCTAAAGGCATCGCCGCTGCGACGAACAAATTTCTTGTTGCCGCTGCTACCGCCAACTTTATCCACAGGATACCAACGAATCAGACCCCAAATATTTTGGCCGATGCAAGTAAAGCGACCATCAATATTGATTTCTGTGTAAAGACGCGCAATGACCTCATTGACTTCTTCATCCGTCATACCGCGCAATTCTTGAATTTGACGCATGATTTCACGGAAATACAGAGGTTCCTTGCGCTCTTTGAGAATTTCGTATGCCAACTCCACGAGCGGCATTTGCTGGATTTCCTCTTTCCCCTTGCTCAGCAGCGTCGCCAACGCTCTTTCCCTCCTCAAGGGCAAAGGGCAAAGCCGCGCCATTTGACCAGCGCGGGCTGCCCGTCTCCATCTACACTTCAAATGTGTGGATTATAACATAATCGCCAATAGGTTTACAGAGCCAATCCAGGAAAATGCTCTTGAATCATCTCTGCAGCTTGGTAAGGATCGCGAACATTAGATTGCAACAATTCTCTCCACTTTTGCGAAGAAAACACTTGATACTGTAAATAGTTGCGAAATTTGAGCTGTAACAAGCGTTCTACGTCCACTTCCAACCGTCGACAACGACGCTTTTCGCCAAATCCGCTAGAAGCTAAATGTTGGCGATGACCAACGAGCGTCTGCCAAAGCTCTTCGATTCCTTGCTCGGCAACCGCTTGAGTACGCAGTACAGGAGGCTGCCAATTTTCACGAAATTGCCTTTTCTCATGCAACATCCATTGAATTTCTCGAATCAAAGTGTCGCTTCCCGGCAAATCGTCTTTGTTGACCACAAAGATGTCGGCAATTTCCATAATTCCTGCTTTAGCCGCCTGAATATGGTCACCCGTGCCAGGTGTCAAGACCAACACAACAGAATCAGCGCGAGTTAACACGTCCAATTCTGATTGACCTACTCCCACGGTCTCTAAAAAAATCACGTTACAGCCAAAGGCATCCAGAACATGAACCATATCGCCCGTAGCTGCAGACAGTCCACCTAAATCTCCGCGTGTGCCTACACTGCGAATAAATACACCTGAATCTTCGCTATGTCGGATCATGCGAATACGATCGCCGAGCAACGCCCCGCCACTGAATGGACTAGACGGATCAACCGCCAACACACCGACTTTCAATGAACGTTGGCGCAAAAATCCTATCATAGCATCTACGAGTGTGCTTTTTCCTGCTCCCGGCGGACCTGTAAACCCAATAATATGAGCGCGTCCCGTCATGGGATAGAGACTTTCCAGCAACTGCCGACGATTTTCATCATCAGACTCGACCACAGTCAGTGCGCGAGCTGCTGCGCGGATGTCGCCCTGACAAAGTTTTTCCACGAGGGGATGCACGCTCATTCTCCTTTCTAAGGGTGACGATGGATAACAACATCTGTCAGCGCTGACTGTTTAAAACATGACGAGCAATAACCAATCGTTGAATTTCGTTTGTACCTTCATAAATCTGAGTAATTTTAGCATCCCGCATCATGCGTTCTACTGGATATTCACGAATAAATCCATAACCACCAAAAATTTGCACAGCCTCTGTGGTCACTTCCATGGCTACATCGGAAGCAAACACTTTACTCATTGCAGACGCCTGTCCATAGGGCAACCCTTCTGATTCCAGCCATGCTGCTTGATAGGTTAGCAAACGCGCTGCTTCAATTTTGGTGGCCATATCTGCTAGCTTAAACTGAATCGCCTGCAAATTGGCAATTGGAGCGCCAAACTGCTCACGGGATTGCGCATAGTCGCGCGCTGCTTCAAACGCTCCTTGGGCAATGCCAACCGCTTGCGCAGCAATTCCGTTTCTCCCACCATCCAGTGTCATCATGGCGATTTTAAAGCCAAATCCTTCTTCACCAAGACGATTGGCCAGCGGAACGCGACAATCTTCAAAGATCAGCTCAACCGTTGTTGAACCGCGAATACCCATCTTCTTCTCATGTTTGCCAATGCGAAATCCAGGTGTCCCCTTTTCGACAATAAAGGCAGTCACACCACGTGTTTTTTGAGCGCGATCGGTCGAAGCAAAGACAACGTAAGTCTCCGCAGCGTCACCGTTTGTGATAAATACTTTGTTGCCATTCAAGATATAGCTATCCCCATCGCGAACCGCTGTAGTACGCATTCCACCAGCGTCCGATCCGCTTCCCGGTTCCGTCAGACCGTATGCCCCGAGCTTTTCACCTAACGCCATAGGTTCCAAATATTTCTTTTTCTGCTCTTCTGTCCCAAATCGATATATCGGATAACCGGCCAATGATGTGTGTGCTGAAAGCACAACCCCTGCAGATGCATCCACTCGTGATAATTCTTCTACAGCAATCACGTAGCCGAGATAATCCATGCCTGCGCCGCCGTATTCTTCCGGCCAAGGAATTCCTGTAATCCCCAACTGAGCCATCTTATCAAAGATTGTTCGGTCAAAATACTCCTTTTCGTCCCGTTCCGCCACCCCTGGCTTAACCTCATTCTCAGCAAATTCACGAACTAACTGGCGAAGCTGTTCATGTTCCTTGTCCAAAGTAAATTTCATAAGTATCTTTCATCCTCTCTGTTATCTTGTGCAAACACATGTCGGGCAGAAGGCTTTAGAACCCGATGAAGAAACCTTTACGCGGGATTCTCTTGATTTAAATATGACGGGCTATGACAATGCGTTGAATTTGGTTCGTTCCTTCATAAATCTGTGTGACTTTGGCGTCGCGCATCAGCCGCTCAACATGATAGTCCGCTATATATCCGTACCCTCCAAACAATTGGACTGCATCCGTCGTGATTTGCATGGCGGCGTCTGAAGCGAATACTTTTGCCATGGAGGCCTCTTTCGCACATGGCAAATTGCGCATTTTACGATTGGCCGCATTGTAAATCAGCCAATGCGATGCCTCAATTTTGGTCGCCATATCTGCCAACATAAACTGTACGGCTTGAAAGTCAAAAAGCGACTGGTTAAACTGCTTGCGACCGCGGACGTACTGATTCGCTGCATCAAACGCTGCCCGTGCTATGCCCTGAGCTTGGGCGGCAATCCCAATTCGACCTGTATCGAGCAAGCGCATGGCAATACTAAAGCCTGCGCCTTCTTCTCCCAGACGATTGGCGACAGGTACACGAGCATCCTCAAATAGCAATTCTACAGTAGAAGAGCCATGTAACCCCATTTTCCGCTCTTTGCGGCCTATGCGAAAACCCGGAGTATCTTTCTCTACCAAAAATGCTGTGATACCACGACTTCCTTTTTCTGGCCTGGTCACCGCAAAAACACAGTAGACATCCGCCTCGCCGCCATTGGTAATAAACATTTTGCTGCCATTCAGCACATACGAATCCCCATCACGCACGGCACGTGTACGAATGGAAGATGCGTCCGATCCGGCTCCAGGTTCCGTCAGGGCAAAGGCGCCAATCCATTCCCCCTGTGCCAATTTGGGAATATACTTTTGTTTTTGTTCTTCTGTGCCAAAGTATAGAATCGGAAATGTACCCACTGAAGTATGAACAGCGAGTATGACGCCAATAGCTGCACACGCGTAAGAAATCTCTTCAATAGCCAAAATATAAGAGACAAAATCAGCGCCTACCCCACCCCATTCTTCTGGAATAGGCAGACCCATCATTCCGAGATTGCCCATCTGTCGTATGATTTCTCTTGGAAATTCGTCTTTTTCGTCAATCTCGGCCGCTTTGGGCAGAATGACCTCTCGGGCAAAATCGCGCACCATTTTACGAATTTCTTGTTGTTCAGATGTGAATTCGAAATTCATGACCCATCGACACCTTTATCCAGGTTTCTTCGTATCTTCCCGAATTTCATGATTTATTTTAAAGATGCATAACCAATTTATTCTCCACGAAATTCCGGTTTACGGCGTTCGAGAAAAGCCTGCATACCCTCTTTGCGATCATTTGTTGAGAAAGCAAGAGCAAAAAAGGCTGCTTCCTGAGCAGTACCTCGTTCGAGATCGGTCTCTGCCCCTTCATAAACCGCTCTCTTGATAAAATGGAGAGCTTTAGCAGGCAACTTGGCAAACTTGTTGGCAAGCTTAATGCCCTCTTCCATCAATTCTTCTTCTTTGACCACAGCCGTAACGAGTCCATAAGCCAATGCCGTTTGAGCATCAATTGGCTCACCGGTCAAAAGCATATGCAAGGCTCGTCCCTGACCTATGATTCGTGGTAACCGTTGACTTCCACCAAATCCAGGCAATACACCAATACTCACTTCCGGCTGCCCCAATTTAGCACCTTCTGCCGCAATACGAATATCGCAAGCCAGGGCCACCTCCAGTCCACCACCTAAAGCGTAACCTTGAATGAGCGCAATGGTAGGTTGAGGAAGTGCCTCAAGTTTGGCAAACACCTTTTGACCAAGACGTGAAAATTCAGCAGCTTGGAGGCTATCTATATCAACCATCTCGGCAATATCTGCGCCAGCCGCAAAAGCTCTGCCTTCTCCACAAAGAATGACGGAACGCACATCTTTTTGTTTCTCCAGTTGAGTTAAATGAGCGTCCAATTGACGGATAACTTCTTGATTGAGAGCATTCAACTGCTTCGGACGCTGCAAGATTAATTTTGCTGTCGTACCTTCAACCACAAGCTTTACATACTCTTCAGACATTCACATTTCCCTCACTTGTCAATTGTATATTTTCACTGCTTACAAAAGCTTTAATCGTTATACACGTAAAAACCACGACCTGATTTTTTCCCAAGCCACCCTGCTTTCACATACTTGCGCAACAAGGGACAAGGGCGATATTTGGAATCACGAAAACCTTCATAGAGCACTTCCATAATCGCCAAACACGTGTCAAGTCCTATAAAATCAGCTAAGGTAAGCGGTCCCATCGGATGATTCATGCCAAGTTTCATCACTTCGTCTATCGCTTCCGGTGTAGCCACTCCTTCATAGACACAGTAAATCGCTTCGTTAATCATAGGCAATAGAACACGGTTGGAGACAAAACCCGGGAAATCGTTGACCTCCACTGCCGTTTTACCCATTTTCTCTGCCAATTCATGCACAGCTGTATAAACCGCATCACTCGTGGCTAAACCGCGAATAACTTCCACCAATTTCATCACAGGTACTGGATTCATAAAATGCATACCAATGACTTGTTCAGGACGACGAGTGACAGCAGCAATCTCTGTTATTGGCAAAGAGGATGTATTGGAAGCTAAGATAGCGTCACCCTTCATCAACTCATCCAATTTGCGAAATATCCCCAATTTGATATCCATATTTTCTGTGGCTGCTTCAATCGCTATATCTGCGTCAGAACCTGCATCAAGCTGGCAACTCGTCTCAATCCGTCCCAACACAGCAGCCATTTCTTCCTGTCCCATGCGCCCTTTATCTACTGCGCGTTGCAAATTCTTACGTATGACAGCCAAACCACGTTGGATAAATTCGTCTTGAATATCATTCAAAACAACTTGAAGTCCCGCCTCTGCAGCTACCTGTGCAATACCACTCCCCATTTGACCTGCACCTATAACCATCACTTTACGTATCTCTGCCATTAGTCGATAACACTCCCCATTGTCTCAAATGATGAACGTGAACTTTCTTACATCTTCTTTGTAACTCAGGCAAGCTTAATTTCGCGGCACTTCCACCAATACTGCATCCCCCTGTGCCGCCCCACTGCAAATTGCCGCTATGCCGAGACCACCGCCACGACGACGCAGTTCATAGATTAAAGTCATCAATATACGCGCTCCACTTGCTCCAATAGGATGTCCAAAAGCGATGGCTCCGCCATTCACATTGACTTTTTCAGTATCCCAAGCCAGTTTGTTGCCCGTAGCTAAAGCAACCGCAGCAAACGCTTCGTTGACCTCAAATAAATCAATGTCTTTTAGGCGATAACCCGTTTTATCCAAAAGTCGAGATATCGCGAGCGCTGGAGTCAGGGCAATATATTTTGCTTCAAGTGCTGCTTCTGCATATCCATGGATGAACGCCAGAGGTTTTTGACCTAGTAACGCGGCTCGTTCTTCAGACATGAGCACAAGCGCTCCCGCTCCATCGTTCACTCCCGGTGCGTTTCCTGCCGTGATCGAACCATTTTCCTGAAACACCGGGGGTAAAGCTGCCAGTTTTTCAAGCGACGTATCACTTCGCGGACATTCGTCAGCCTCCACCAGCAAGTCTCCTTTGCGTGTGGGCACTGATACGGGAACTATCTCATCCCGCAACCTTCCTTCTCTTGCTGCGGCTATTGCTTTCTCGTGGCTCAACAAGGCAAACCGATCTTGTTCTTCACGTGTAATACCCAGCTCTGCCGCCACATCACTGCCATGAACCGCCATATGAACTTGATGAAATGCGCATGTTAATCCATCATGAACCATCAAATCGACAAGAGGTACATCGCCCATTTTATTGCCGCCTCGCGCCGCAGGTAACGCGTAGGGAGCATTGGACATACTCTCCATTCCTCCCGCCACAGCTACCTCAATATCACCCGCGCGAATCAGCGCGTCTGCTAACGTGACTGCTCGCAAACCGGACGCACAAACTTTATTAATGGTTAAGCTTGGCACTTCCCACGGCAATCCAGCCAGTCTCGCAGCCTGTCGAGCAGGAATTTGTCCAGCACCGCCCTGTAGTACCATTCCCATAATAACCGAATCCACCTGACCGGCCGGTAGATTCGCTCTTTCAAGTGCGGAGCGAATGGCTATACCACCTAACTCAACCGCTTTCATATTGGACAAAGCACCTTGAAATTTGCCAAACGGTGTGCGTGCCGCGCTGACAATCACCGATTTTCTCATCTCGTCCGCCTCCTGTTAGACTGATGATGGTTTTCAGCAAGCAAAATTCCCGCTCTTTTCACTTTCTGTCATTATGATAGCCGAGATAGCGACAAGAACCAAAGGGAAAGCCTGGTCATTTTCAAATGGACACAACATGATTTGCAAACTTCTGCAGACAATCGGGAAGCTGCCCAAGAATCGTTGGACAGCTCCGATAGTTGCTTATTCATTTCAAAATTCCCATGAAAATATACTCCATGCGTAACAGAGAAGCTGAGAGTTTTGGATAAACCCACTTTTATGCCCCTCATCCCTTATTCCTCAAGCAATGGACTGTGCGAGCAGTTCGATGACATCAAACGTTTCCAATCTTTCCTCTGCTCCATTCGCTTTTGTACCATCAATCAGCATGGTCATGCAATATGGACAGGCTGTGCCAACCACTTCAGCCCCAGTATCCAGAGCCTGTTTAGCCCGCATTACATTGATACGGGAAGCACCGCCCTCTTCTTTAAACATACCACCGCCGCCAGCGCCACAGCACATGCTCTTGTTCCGACTACGCTCCATTTCTACAAGCTCCAGCCCCGGAATAGCTTCCAGGATAAAACGAGGCGCATCATAGATGTCATTATATCGGCCCAAATAGCAGGAATCATGGTAGGTAATTCTCTTTTCGATCCGGTGGGTTGGCTTCAGTTTTCCTTCTTGAATCAATTTTGCCGCAAATTGCGTACTATGATAGACTTCCGCCTCAAACCCAAAATCAGGGTATTCGTTTTTGAAAGTATTAAACGCATGCGGATCGGTCGTAATAATTTTTTTCACGCCGTATGTTTGGAAAATTTCAATGTTGCGCTGCACAAACTCCTGATATAAAAACTCGTTGCCTAAACGGCGTGCAGAATCGCCATCACTTTCTTCTTCTGTACCGAGAATCGCAAAATCAACGCCTGCCGCCAGAAGAATACGCGCAAACGCTTGGGCAATTTTCTGATTGCGCTGATCATAAGAAGCGGCTGTACCGACAAAAAACAGATACTCGGCCTTCCCTTCCACTTCCTCCATGGTTTTGACAGGCAAGTCTCCAACCCAAGCCGCACGTTCACGTTTACTAATACCCCATTCATTGGACTGTCTCTCTAAATTACTAAAAACCTTGGTAACTTCCGGCGATGTTTTTCCTTCTGTCAACACCAAATACCTACGCAGATCGATAATGTCTTGAACATGTTCGTTCGCTACCGGACAGGCTTCTTCACAAGCACGGCAAGTTGTGCAAGCCCAAACTTCCTCGTCAGTAAATACTCCTTCAAAAACCGGATGTGTACTGAGAGTTTCTGCTCCAGCCGCTTTTTGTTGCAATAACTGAGGACCTTCAGCAACAATAGCCTCTTTCATCTTCAAAATCAGATGCTTAGGAGAGAGCGGTTTTCCTGACAAGGTTGCTGGACAATTGATGTGACAACGCCCACACTCCGTACAGGCATAGCCGTCTAATAACTGTTTCCAGGTAAATTGCTGTATTTGTCCTACACCAAATTCCTCAATAGACTCGTCTTCCAAATCGAGCTTGCGAAGCTTGCCAGCAGGCTCGTACTTCTTGAAGTACCAGTTAAAGAGTGCGCCAATCATATGCATATGTTTCGAACGAGGAATAAAATAGAGAAATGTGGAGATTGCAAGAATATGCAGCCAAAAACAAATTTCGCTAATTGCCAGCAACCCACTCTTTGAAAGAGGCGCCAACCAACGCGCGATCAGCGAAACACCCGGCGAATACCATCCACCGTAACTTCCCGCCAAGGCCATATCCGCACCTGTGGCAATAAAGTAAGTGACAACAATTGTCCCAATCAAAAAGAGAATAAAGCCGCCTTCGAAAGTCTGCTCCACGCGCATAGGACGCAACACATAGCGGCGAATAGCCGCCACAATGATGGCCACCAGCACAAACCAAGAGAACATCTCCTCAATAAACAGATAGACAGGAGAAGTTGCCCAAGGCAGATGAAAACGAAGGATGTGATAAACAATAAAATCGAGATCGCCAAATACTAGAAATAGAAAGCCCCAAAAGATAAAAAAATGTCCTAACCCGGACGGTTCGGCTAAAACCTTCCGTTGTCCCAACACATTGACTACGAAGCTTTTCAATCTTTGCCCCGGTTTGTCAAAACGTGTGGGGTCAGGCGCTGCCAATTTCAAATACAAGTAACGTTGTCTGACAGCTGTGCCAAACAGGTAAAGCGCTGTCCCAAAAACGAGGACAAACACAATTCCCTGAATGATATACCACATAGGCGCCCCTCCTCCGTGCGTTCATGACTAGTATAAACGTGCGCGGTCACATTTTGTATAGCAGCCGGCACGAACATCGCTAGCACATATTATACCTACCGACTGGTTGGTATGTATAGCGCATTCTCAGATTTTTTGCCGATCCGGTTACAAAAAGAATTTCGTCTTAACAGAAAGTCCAAGGTTTGTCATGTTCTGCTCCATTCATTCATAAGAATTGGACAATTGAATCCGGTGATGGAGCTCACCGTGAACTGCCGGAATGAACTGGCTAATGGCCCCTACTGTTCTCGTTTCATTCACAGACAGTAGGGGTACTTTTTTGGTTTTGAGGTGAAACATGTCTTCCACATTGCAGCTGTTTTTGGTCTCGCTCATCACAAGTATAGACAACGCCTTATTGGCTGGAATTCTATTACCTACCGGATTTATGCCGCAAGAACGGCGCAACGCTCTGATTCAAACTGGAATTTTACTTAGTTTATGGCAAATTGCAATGGTCAGCAGTATGGATTATTTGCTACAGGCGGTTGTATTCCGCTTTTTGGCGATTCTCTTGTTGAGTTGGATGAGCATCCAGACCTTGAGCCGCATTTCTGCCCGCCGACCATGGTATAGCATTCCTACAACGCTAAAAATCTTCAGTTTTACGGCAATCGGAAATCTGGATAATATCTTATGGCTTGGCATGATGACAAAAGGAAATCGTATAGGATTGCTTTTTACAACCGCTATCACATTACCTATCTTTTTTCTGGTTGCCTATTTCCTTTCTCAACAGGCGGAAAAACAGCAGTGGATACTCCCTCTGGGTGCTGGCATGATGGCCTGGGCAGCTGCAGCGCTATGCATGGAAACACCCGTTATCCATGCATGGATTTTGTCACTTGATGATGCCCCGCAAACAACCTTGCAAAGCCTGATGACGGCAGCCATTTTATCCATTGGATTGGGATTGCGTTTCTTTTTTCAAAAACGACAGAACGCCCCATAACCTGGATGGTTCAAAATAGATGGTAGATGCCTAATCCCAAATAGAGCGAGGAAACGGCAATGGAAATCGCTATTCTCATCCACCTGTTGAAAAATATTGTGGAATGTTCAGAATGAGTTGCTGATGGTTTTCTGCTCGATTGGAATATCCTAGAGCCCGAGACTAAAAATAACGCTAATAAAAAGCCTGCTATCACAGCCCAACTGATAAACTCATGCAAAAATCCAAGACTGAGCCCAATGGATAGATTTTCGAGTGAAAAGGCAAGTGCCAGCATCATTTTTTCATGAATCAGAACGGATACCTTTTCATCATGGATGTCTTGTATGAAATCGCGATCAATCTCTATTAAAATCCACAAACCCATGCTTATGAGTATGACTGAACCCAGCCAAGTAAAATGGAAAAAATTTTCTTCTGTAATGATTTTTTCAGCCGTCGATCCTCCCAAAAGGCAAAACCATAGCGAAATCACGGCTAACTTGTTTCGCCATCCCAACCATCTAGATTTTTGAGGATGACCTGCCACAAAATCCTCTTGCTCCAGCGTGGTTAAACCAGCACCCAAAAAACCTACAGAGGCACTCACACCTACCATTCCGAGCAACATGTGCAGACACCTTCCTATGTCTCCACAGCGTATGTTCAAGACATACTGAGTCGAAATAGACAAGGGTCCACGGCACTTGCCTGAAATTGTTGGGAGGGCAGGATTTAGGAAAGTAAATAGAGATGATAATCAACGTTCGTCAGGATACGAAAAACATTTATCGTCGTTAAAGTGGAAAATAACAGCGCCCCTGCCATCAATCCAAAGACCGCGTCAGGATAACCAAACCAGCGACTGAGCAGAAAACCGATTAGCGCGTCTAAAGCAATGGACCATAGCAAGGGACGAATCACACCGTCAGGCCGAGATAGAGAAAACATTAAAATTGCATTCATTAAAGCGATTGACAGCAAGGTATAGCCAATCAGCGCAAGGAGAAATACTTTTATGGTATAGCCTGTAAAGATGGGCTCATGCAATGAATGCACAATATATTCAGCCAACACAAAGCGAAAGACTACATAATCTGTACACGCGCTTATCAGCGAAACTCCGAGCATGAGCAACAGACTGCGCAAATATTTGCGCCTGATGATGTTGCTCAATTCTTCAGCCATCGAAAGAGTGTATTGTTGTTGACTTTCAATTGCCTCGACAATTAAACGATAGACACTTACTTCCATCAATCCCATCGGAACAACAAGCATAATGAGCGCAAAGTCAAGAGCTACTTCGTAATCTCCCCGAAACCAAATTGCCAGCGGAAGCAGCGATTGCCCCGTTGCTGTCCAAGCCATTAATCTATCCATAAATAGCAATAAATAATATAAAAATCCATAGAGAAAATAAGGTGCTACAGAATAGACTGTCACCGTCGTCTTCGGTAGAGAAGGATTAATCCCCCGCTCCCCGCGAGCAACTGCACGACGAAAAAAATAGGTGACAAGTAGAGCCCCTATTATCGAAATAGCTACAATGGCCAATAACTGGGAAATTAATATATTTAGACGAAAATAATGAAACCCAATATAGACAAACCCTATCCCTAATATCAACAGGCCGGAAAAAACCAGTTCTTGTTGAAGTAGATACAGGGAGGTTACAGCCATCCAAATAGCGTTTAAAGCCATGTAAAAGGAAATTGTAATGACAAACATGTGCCACGGAAGTATGGGAAACAGTACATTGAACAGGGCTAAAGCAAAACTGACTGCTAACGAAAAAAGCAGGCTAGTTCGAACAATACGCAGCGATATGATGCCTGCCATTCGATAGTAACCCTGAAGAAGATAGAAAAAGCCCCGACGAGAAATTGTCTGCATAAAGCCGCCTGCTGTCAAGAAACTCAGTACCGTGCCTATTGCAATAGCGGTTGCCGTCTTGACAGACGCTTGTTCATAAGACCACAGAGAAAAGCGAAAAAATAGCATGGATGCAATGCCAATCAACATAGGCAAGGCAAAAAAAGTTCCTCGTATAAAACGCTTGATAACGCTTATCCAGCGTTTCACATAAGACGTCTGCTGGCGATAGCTGTTAGCTGCAGTGGCAATATTGCGATGCGTCATGGGCCAGAGAATACGGGCAAGCTGAAAAACATCATGTAAGCCCAGTTCTTGCTCAACCCTTTTATCTGTCCATCCAAAAGACTCTAATATGGCTGCAATTTCCCATTCATTTTCTGGTTGAATGTGCCGTTCCAGTACTTCCAACAGCAATTTTTCATATAAATCGAATGAAGGATTGATCTTATCTGGAGGAAAGCTCATGTCTTATCCAGCTCATCAATAACCATATTTAAAATCAATTCCACCAGTTTCCCTTCCCGATCCGCTTCTTCGACTATCTCTTTGGTAATCGTTTCACCTCGAGCAATGATACGTTTCCCAAAACGTGTAAACAGATCACTCCCCGCCTTTTTACCGACGATATAACGCATTTTCAGATTTTCATGCTGTTCTACTACTTCACTCGGCAGAAACGTAGTTTTGGGCATGGAAGCAGGCAGGGAAAACTTTTCTTCTTGTGTTTTTTCGACGGTGTTTGCCGAAGCAGAAGATACTGTCGTGGAAGTTTGAAGGCTAGAGTCAAATGCCTCTTTGACTGGCTGCAACGTAACCCTCATTTCCTGAATCTGTTGTTCCTTCGGCATCTCCATTGAAAAGGGATATGCAAATGTGATATGCGGCCTGCCTTCACTCTCTTCTGTCCAAAATTTGAGATAGGATTCAATTTCTGACCATAAACTCTCCATAATATTCTCTCGCTTTCACAGTACGATTCCAGCTGTCTTTTTAACCTGCGAAATCCATGATGTATTGAATCATCTCAAATTTACGCAAATACTCTTTCGCTTTCTCCTCTTGCCCAACGGAAGAATATAATTCAACTAAATCCAACAAAAATATAGGTGCCGCTAATTGATTCGGATCTTCTTTCAGCGCTTGCTCCAACAGTTTGATAGCTTGCGGATACATTTTCAAATCGCGCAGTGCATAAGCACGTTCTGCCGCCTGAAGCTGGCGCCGGCGATGAAGTCGCTCCTCTATTCGCTGAGACTCCATCAACGCTCGTTGTGCTTGAACTGTATCACCCAGGCTCATATATAAAAGTGAGATTTCTGTCCAAAGTATGGAAATGATCGACGGATGGCGAGTCAGTTGAATGGCCTTCTCAAAATGCTCAATGGCCAATTGTATATGTCCAATATCTTTTAACGCATAACCACGTTCTGCCAACAGTTGTTCAGTTCTAATCCTACCCTCATTATATTGATTTTCAGGTTCAATGAATGGTTCAATTGACGGAACATTTTCTCTCCATTCCGCAGTCTGAGTTTCCGCAACTTGGCGTACTAGAGCCAGCTTGATATAGGATTTCAAATATTGTTCTAGATTTTTTTCCAGTGTAAACATGCTCATGGCTCGCTGCCTTGCCTCACTCGCCATCTCGCTAGCCAATTGAGGCTGCTCCAGCAAACGAATGATACCTTCCGCCAGTCCCTGCACATCTCCGGGTGTAACCAATATACCGTGATCGCCCAAAGCCTCAGAGATACCGCCAACATCTGTAGAGACTATCGGCTTACCTGCAAACATGGCTTCCACAATGGAATAGGGAAACGCCTCGGAAACACTGGTTTGTACGACAATGTCACCGCTTTCGTAAGCTTTGACTATATCCGAGGTATGACCAAGAAAATGGACTGTTTCCTGCAGACCCAGTTTCTCATTCAACGCCAAGCATTCATCGTAGTACTCAGGCACACTGATGGAACCATAGATCAAAAATTGCACATTTGGAATGTGTTGTTTGACTATAAGCGCAGCCCTTTGCAAAGACTGCAAATCTTTAATAGGATCCACGCGCGCAACCGTAATTACCGTTGGACTATCATGCGCTACATCCTGCATATTGGAAAACAGAGTATGGTCGACACCGTTGTAAATGACTTGAATCCGTTCGTGTCTATCTGTCAAACGCTTTTCCCAGCGCATGTTGTAAGCGCAAACTGGTGAAATTTGATCCGCGAATGCATAACATAAATCGGTCACTGATTGAATCATGCGGATTAAAAAAGTATTCAGAAACGATGGATACCCGCGCTTGGAGAGGGACAGATATTGTTCACGCAAATATATTCCATGTTCTGTAAGCAGAAAAGGTGTTCCATATTTTAATTTTGAAACCACGCAAGGTAAGCCACAAAAAGAAGCAGCAGAAGCGTGGGTAATTGTGGTTTTGGGAACTGGCGTGTTGATGATATTGAAAAAGCGATAAATCCATCCCAAACTTTGCAAGGTACAATAAATATCCGGTTCGGCACGAAAAAATTGAGCTTCTTTCTCCAACTCCAGCAAATAACTCCGATAAGCACGCCAAGTCAATTCTGATTTAAAACAAACTTTGTAATCGTACTGCACAAAAAAATCGTACAATGCGACAATCGTTTCAGCAAAAACATAGCTATTTTTTTCTTCGGTAAGCAATTCGCCGACTAAATCCAAAAATAGCGGAATAAACATCTGCTGTATGACTTCATCGGTTGTTCTTTGCTTAGCCAGATAAGTAGAACTAAAGGGAGTATCCAGATGTTCACTCGGTTCTTCTGTTCCCCAAAGCGGCACACGAATCAATTCATTCCGTTCACCAATATCAAATTTTTGAGTCACAAACGGGTCCATGACAATACTGAACACTTTATAATCAACTGCTGTGAGACGTTTCATCAGAATGTCGCACCACTGGCTAACCCCACCCTGACTGAATGGATAAGTACCCTCTGTAACTAACAAAACTGAGATTTTATCCTCCATCAGGGGGAGCCTCCTTCCTATTCCACCTAGCTTACACAGGAAACTGCAGCGTGATCGCCAAGACCGACATTTAATGTACGAATTCTTTATTGCGATAGAGAAATTCTGTACGCACAAAACAAGTTTTGCATTCCCGTCCATGCGCTTTACAAAGATGATTGCCAACTTCCCAGCAACGCGGTGCTGCAGACTGGTAGACCGGACAAGCCTGACAGATATGCTTGGGCGTACAACACAACTCATAACAGGGAGCCAGCGTGCGATTGTTTACTTCCGGCATTTGGGCACGTTCTTTCCACCAGTCTACAAACGCGTTGACCACACGGCCATCCAACTGTGTCCCTGCTGCTTGTTGTAAAGTTTCTAGCGCTTTTTCGAAAGAAAGGGGAGTTCTCCATGCTCTTCCATTAATTTTGGCGAGAAAGACTTGTATAACATGAATAATTCTTGCCCCTAGCGGGATGTCCTCCCCTTTTAATCCTTCCGGAAAGCCTAACCCATCTATACGTTCATGATGATAGAGTACGTATTGAGCAGCGCGCTCATTTCCAGAAGCAATCAGAATCATGGAAGCTCCTATTTGAACATGCAATTTAATGGACTCATATTCCGCATCATTAAAGACACCTTCTTTACTGAGCAGCTCCATATTGAGTCCGATCACGCCAATATTGCTCAAATGTGCCGCTAGCGCTAAATCCCGCAGTTCTTCTTCTGTCATACCCATTCGCTTTCCGACGACCAACGAATAGCGCGCCATCATTTCAGAATAACCCACCGTGTAAGGATTAAAGTCATCTACCATATTGGAAAGATTCCACAGCATATAGGAATAAGAACGCCCCAGTCTACGATGAAGAGAAGAAAAACTAGAAATTTGTACCATTTGATCGACAAGTAACTGAATTTGGCTCTCATTAGGGCGCAGGGCATTTTTGTTGTCCAGATCTGCCCCAAAACAAATCAGCAAGATACCCTGCTGAGGAATCTGCACGATCAACACGGCACCTACATCGCTAACTGTAAGATAACCCGGTAATTGATAAAATTCTTGTGATTGGCGTCCTATGAAGCAATAAGGGCGGCCTTCTATCCATGTCTTCAGCATATCCTGAAGTTCCTGGTCCTGCTTGAGTCTTGATCTCAAGCCTCGCAAAGCCCCTACAGCGATTACCGCTTGCTCTTCATTCTCCGCAGCGCGAAAAAATGCGCCACCGCAATAGCCTGAAAATCCTGTAAAAGATTGCACAATAAGTTCCAAAGCGGACGATTCGTCCGTTGAAAGTCTGGCCACCTTTTTAACAGCATCTTCCCCCAAACTCGCAATTTCCTGTTGGAGACGGGCTGTTTCCAAAGCGACTACATCTTCGATTAACTTACTATATTGATGAAGAAATTTTCGCATCTCCATTCGGATTGGCTTAGCCACTCGATATACTGGACCAATGCGAAAAAGAACCAATTTCCCCTCCGTCTGCATAGAGAGCAAGGGAACTTCACCTTCATATATAACCTGAACTGATGCACGGGTGGCATCCGCTTCCAAAACCATAGGCGGCAAATACTTTTCTCGACTGTCGACAGCCAAGCCGCTATAGGATGGACCTGTATTAGAAAACTTGTCAAATGGGTGCAATGTTGCTTTGAGTATATATCGTTGGCTCCGCTTGTCGAGAACATATGCTGCATAATTAGGCGCTTCATGCATACTGGAAAGAATCCGTAACACGGCAGCCAGATTTTCTTCTATTCTCGCCGTTGGACGAATTTCTTGTGCCATTCGTTCCATACGATTCATTTCTGTTTCGTAATGTTTTCGCCAGCGGACCTGCCTAAAGAGCAAACTGCCAAGGATGACAATGATTATAAAAACGATTAGAAGAATGAACCAAAATAATGTCATAGTAAGATGCGAAAAATCCATACTCAATCTCACTGCACACCTTCTTCAGTTGCCGCTGTCTCGGGCCTTAACTCCCATCCCTGATGCCGTAAAGCTGTTAATTCATTTTCCAGGATGGCAAGCGTCTGACTCATGGTGCGCACTTTTTGGTCAAGTACAGTAAGTTGAATGGACTGATAAATCATGATGGACAGCATGCCTAAAATAGCCATTAGATACAATAAGGAGGGCGGATAAGTGACACCAAGAAGGTATGCTACTTGATTGAGGACCGTTGGAAAAATAGAAATGAGCATAATCAACACGAAAATAAACAACCACAAAATGCTAAAACGCTCTGTTAATTTTCGTTTTATGAGCAAATAACCGTTCGTCAAGGCAAAAATGAATCCTAGACAGAACACCGTAAGCCGCAGTACATCATTCACCCCATACACCACCTACCGTGTACAGCTTGCAAGAATATATCTTTTCTATGGTTTTTTATCCTTTATTCTAACCATACACTATAAGGTATCTTCGAGCAAAATGATAGACATAGTTCCATTCTATTTTAATTTACTTTAAATAACATATTGCGTTTTTAATTTTATGGTATTTATTTATTGTTATAAATCAGATAAACCGTAGTATTAGGTCCATCATATTCAATTTGTAAAGAATGACCCGCACTTTGATACTGTCGCAACCAATGAGCCAGATTCCGGTATGCGAGTTCATCCTGCTGATATATCTTTTTCTCAATTGGATAAATACTCAGACTTGAATTAATTTCGTACAGATGTTTTGGATAAATGATATACACGTCATGCGGAATGGCTAAGGAAGGTTTCCCGGCTCCATACGCTGTCAACGGTATCCTTGCCTTTGGATTAAATTCATGCACAAACGCGTTGACATGCATCAAATAACCTGTATCGAGCACCAGAGAATAATATTGATCAGGAGCTACCAACAAATAGCTTCCATTTGTTTGTTGTTTGACTATTTGTAAATACTGTTCGACATTGTGATTGGACAACAATTTATAAGGAATAATTGGATTGACACCGCAGAAAGCAACAGCTCCTTGGAACAGCGCATAAATGCCCACCGCCTGTGTCCATTGCCACCACGCCCGTACGGGAAAAAACAAAAGAAGCAGATAGACTGTGTATCCTATGACCAGCGCTTCTATAATGGCCCACATATCAATCGCCCGTGACGACAACGCGACGCTCTGGGAAAGAGGAGCCAACCATTCATAAAGTGTAAACATGAGCAAACCTGCCAAAGCTATGGATAAAGTGAGAGAGTCGCCTCGCAATACATGAAGGACACCTATCACACAGAGAAACAAGCTGCATGCGGCTCCTAGGATATCCAGCCAAGTGAGTTGAGGAAATGAAATCGCCTGATGAGCATGAATGAAAGTAACCGAAGCAGCATTCACTGCATGGCCTAGCAATCGACCCACAGCAAGCGGCCATAAAGTGACAAATAAAGAAGCCAATATGGCACCAGTCATCCATGTCATTTTTCGATTCCAACGCAAATGTTGAACCAGCCATTCAGCCAAAAGTGGCGATCCGGCACAAAGAAGTGCCAGTGCATAACCAAATGGATGTGTTAAACCGGCTGCCGATAGACCAAAGAAAACGGTATATCCTTCTTCTGGTCTGCCACTCTTTAAATATTTATAGGCAAAGACTAGCACTGGCAAGGCAAAAACAAAACTGAATTCTTGCGAAAGACTGGCTCCTACGCGACTCCAATCGTCTTGCAAGATTAGATATCCAAAAACGCCATACAGAGCCATGCCAACAAGCGCGCCATTGGCCTTGCCTGTTAAATTTTTTAGAGTGTAGTAGATACTCCAAACCACAAGGCTGTTGTTAAAAGCCCCACTATACTTCAAAATATATAATAAATTCACAAGTGCTAATTTACCGATAAGAGCAATGTATATATAAAAACCTTGAGGATAAATTCCATCATGAAATAATTGGTTCATGTCAATATATTTGGCCCATGTCAATGTGGTGTACCCATCTGACATACTAGGTGCCGCATGGACCAATGCATCATAAGAGCGAATATAGACGGACAGGACAAAAACGACCCAAAAAGTAAAAATTTCTATTGTCCGATGGCTAAAATGCCAACGACGCAAATCACGATAAATTATTGCCCAGCGTTTTCTCAACTTTTGTCTTAGGTGAACCCACCAACTTTGACTTTCCAAGCTGCTGTAAAAAAACGCTCCCCCAAGGGCCGCTAAACGTGTCCTGTGAGGTGCCCGGCGCAAACGAAATACCAGGATTCCAAACAGACAAGCCAACACGCTGATGCCGGCAAAAATTTTGAAAACTACTAATACATAACCAATAATCATCAATAGACAATTCATGCGTAGATAAGAAGACCAAAACCGGTCACTTCTGGAGCCATCAACTTGTCGAAACAGCCAGCGAGGAAACAATAGAAAAAAAACAACCAATGCAATGGCAAAATGAAATAGATGAAAAAGCTGATTAAAGAACGAGCCGTAGTCAACGATGGGCCCACGCCTCCAAATACAGGGCTATTTTCATTTCAAGTGTATCTCACTTATGGATAAATACAAGCATTCAGCGAAGGTGTTTCCCACACTCAATATAGAGAACCAGACTGCAAAAGAGGAGTCAAAGTCATGGAACGCTTGTCTGAGAAGAAGTTTTGGGATGCTTATTGGCAACAAGAAACTAGGAGTGATTTTCAAAAGCATATATTTTCGGATATATTCCAACATTACCTGCCAAAGAACGCAAGTTACTTCGAAATCGGCTGTGCACCAGGCACTAATCTCATCTATTTTGCTAACCAATTTGGTTACCGCGTTTCAGGAATCGACTACTCGAATATTGAACAGGTGGGAAAGCTTTTAAAGCATCATGGCATTGTCCCAGAGGAACTCTCAGGTGAGGATTTTTTTTCGTATACTCCTAAACGTCAATACGATGTCGTTGCATCGTTTGGTTTTGTAGAACATTTTCAAAATACTCAAGAGGTCATAGAACGACATATGCAATTGGTGGCGCCTCAGGGATGGTTGGTCATAGAAGTTCCCAATATTCGCTATTTTAATTTTCTTCTCTACCGTATATTGAATCCGTCATTGTTAGCCATCCACAATCCAAAGGCGATGAATCTGCAAGCCTTGCAAGCACCTATCAAAGAATCCAACAATTTTGAAATTGTTTTTAGTGGATACTATAAATCCTGCTTTCTCTATTTCAATCCAGACAATGCTGAATTAGTGAAACACTCTCTACGCAGAAAACTATTTCTTGGTCTTCGTTCATTGACGACCACCCTAGGATTAGAAAATTATCCTAATCGATTTTTTTCACCTTATTTATTTGTGATTGCAAAAAGAATTCGTTAAAAAACGCTTTTGGGTTATATATGACGGTTTACGGGAGTAACTTTTCCCTGAAAATAAGTCTCTGCGAAGTAGACTGGATATTGATTTAAATCAGCAAACTGACGCCGCCGCAATATTTCTTGTCGCGTCATCTTTTCCAGTCTGTCAAAAAGCAGCAAAGTACGTACAGCGTATTTTTGTTGAAGGTTGCGCAGCCGTTGATTGACGATTTCTATCCAAGCTGCACTTGCCGAGTCACCGAGCGGAACGTTTTCCCAAATAATGGCGTCCAGAAACGGAGCCGTATGGTTAGCCAGTGTCTCTAATCCATTATTTTGCAAAATTCCGTGCTGTGGAAACCATTTGCGTAAACTCGCGACAATTTGCATGGCAGCATTCAATTGATTTGTTTTATCTGGCAGTTCCGGCCACTCCACATTACCGATAGTATCTAAAAAAACACCATCGTAATGAGAATGAACCAACAACTGACCAATATGACGGTGGAGAAGGGTCTGCCAATGGGGGGAAGCGAGATCGGCATAAAATCCTCCATAAACTGGCTGCACTATTTTTTCACCCTTTTTACGAAGAAAGTCATCCTCTCTCAGTAAAGGATAGAGCGGGTGATACTCAGGCACCTCGATAACGCTTGCATAGGCCATCACCAGTGTCTGTCTGCTTTTAAGATATTGAATTTCTTCTTCTTGATAGTGAGCGGGTTCCAGAATCACCATATCGTACTCAGCTAAATCCTGCAGTGATCCTCGCCCATAGTAGACTGCGAAACGATGTAGGTTAGAAATGCGTTCTCGAACCATGAATTCTTGGATTTCTCCTCACTTTGATTTCGATTCTGAACAGTCACTCACAGACTGTACAGACTGCTTGACATCCAATAGATAAACGAGAAGATTGACCATAATACTCATGCTGACTTTCAAAAGATAGACAAAGGGACGGAGACCTGAATGCATACTTCTGCCAGAGGTTCTTTTTTGATTGCTTATCCCCACTTCTTTGATTTTCCAACCTCTTAAGCAAGCATCGATTAAAAAATCGGCATCTGGATAATCCGCTGGAAACTGTGCGGATTGACTGTAATAAGAAAAAGCGGCCCGATTCAGCGCCCGTAAACCAGAAGTTGGATCAGACACATATTGTTTGCCAATCCAGAAGATGATTTTTCGAAAAAACCGAATGACAAAACCTTTGGCTAGACCAGGCTGAAAACTGGCATCCCCTTTGTAACGAGAGCCAATCACGATATCGGCGTCCCCTTCAGAGAGAGCGGCCAGAAGCGTCGTAACATCTTGCGGACTATGTTGTCCATCTGCGTCTATCTGCACCACGCAATCATACGAGTGGCGAGCAGCGTATCGATATCCCGTCTGCAAAGCTGCGCCGTACCCTAAATTACATGAATGAGAAAGCACCTCTACTCCCATCAAGGCAGCGCGCTCAGCGGTATCATCTATGGAACCATCATTGATGACTACAATGGAATGAAACGGCTGTTCCTTTTTTAATGAAATCAGCACTTTTTCAATATTGCTTCCTTCATTGAAGGCTGGAACGATCATCAATGCCCTCATCGCAGTTTCTCCTCTTCACCTGCAAATTCATTTCCCTTCATTGTACAACGATTGGAGGGGTTGTCACAGCCACCAATGAGTCAGCCAGGCTAGCAACCATCCACAACTGAGCGAACTGCTCAAATAAACGAGAGCAAGCATTCGCTTCCTCCTCATCAATCGGACAACTTCCACAGATAATGTTGAAAAAGTAGTAAAGCCCCCACAAAATCCCTCACCGAGCAATATCCAAAGAGCAATCCAATGATGAAGGACACTAAATTCTTGAAAAAAAATCCCCAGCAAAAATGTTCCTGTACTATTCAACAGCCATGTATTCCAGGGAAAAACATCTGTTCCAAGACTGATGGTTCGCTTACCTACCCAATAACGCGCCAAAGCTCCTAAGGCCGATCCGATACTGACCAGCAATAACATCATGGCATTCATACCGACAACTCCTTCACGGCATGCAACTTGCGCACACTGAGGTTTACCATCCATTCACCGAAAAAGGCTGTGAGAGGTCCTGCTATCAAACTTCCTAGCGCGTAAAAGACAGCCCATCCCAAATGGTGAATGGCTAATTGTTGAACACCTAAACAATAGGAAGAAAATGTCGTATATGTACCTATACATCCCGTACTCAAGCCGAGAATGAGCCACTCCGGCAACGATTTCTGGGCGACATAAGCCTGAAAAGCTCCTAGAAGCAAGGAGCCAGACAAGTTAATGAACAATATTCCGAGCGGAAACCCTTCTGGCGTTGGAATCCAGACACTGAGACAAAACCGCAATACCCCTCCAATAATCGCACCTGTTACAATCGCTCCTAATTTCATGACATGTCCCCCTCTCTTCATAAACCTCAATCCTAAAAACCTTCCCTAGAAAATCTGCGTGGAAGTTGGATAAAAACAAACAGGCTCCTGCAAAAGCATTTAGCTTTTGCAGGAGCCATCATCCTCTTGTAGAGGCTTTCTGGTGAGCTCCATCACCGATATCACTCAATGGTTAATCCAGTCTATGCAAATAAGGAGTAGATATGTCAGTCATTTTTGCTGAATATCCTTGCTTAGACTTTATTTAGTCTACGAAGTCACGCCACTATTTGTCAAGACAATAATCCTATGTATCAGATTGTATCAACAATTCCAGAAAACTCTTGTTTTATAAGGGGTCTCGATTTGCTGTGCCCACTAGTTCAGCCTAATACCAGATCACATAATAAAGGGAAAACCCCATAACAGGTAAGTATGGTAAAGGGCAACCGGTAACACTCTGCGAGTCCTATAATACAGAACTCCGAATACCCAGCCCGTCGGTTGAAAAGGAAATATGCAGAACAGGATATATTGCCACCAAGCGATAGAGCTAAAATGAATTCCATAAATCCATAATGGAATGTGACTTGCATCAAAAAAGATACTCGCAAACCAAAGACTGAGAAAAGGAGATTGTAAAAAAGAAAGCATTAGTGGGACCAAATAACCTCTATATAAAGTTTCTTCTTGCCATCCATTAATAAAGAACTGAAAAACAAAAACAAGAATACTGGCCAAGGAAAGAGGGGGAAACAAATTTGTGTTGGGAAGACCAAATATTTGATTTCTTAGGAAAGCAATCGCCGTCGTCAAGCCAAGAAATACGATAACAATGATGCCATCTTTCCATGTCATGGAGACCAGTGTCTTTCGATTACTTTTCAGCCGCCAAAAGCACATGAAAAAAATAAACAAGGATATGGGCAGTACGAACAAGGCATTACCCAACTTTAAAACGACCTCAGGATTGGAGAGACCCAACTTATGGCCAAGTAGCGCGATGGCTCTCATTATGAAGTGTAAATGTGTCCATACTAACAACAGTATTCCAGCATTAATGAGTAAAATAGCAACTGCAAAGCCTATCTCTCGTATTTTGTGTGGAAAGACTGGCAGTGGACGAGACCGTTGCCCACGAGTCATCAGAATAACCATCAAGCAAAGAAAGAGACCCACCGCATAATTCCAGATAATTGATTTATCCACATTCACATTTCCCAGGAACACACCAAGAAATCGAATGTTCACCCATATTGCGATCATACAATAAAGAATGACAGCTATAGATCGAATCCAAACTTTTCTATTCACGTGCACTTTCAAACTTATCACCATCCATTCTCTGTGACGTCACCCATGCTTCTGCGTCCTCATCTTTAGTTCAGAGAAAATGGGACATTGAAATCTATCATTTCGTTCACAAAACATTTTTCCAATGACGTATTGGACGCCTCGAGCATCAGGATTTAGTATTTGAAAAGGTCCAAAGGCATCCGAACCGCTGGTTAACAACCACGAATAGTGAATTAAGTTTTTCTCAAATGGTCTGATAAAAAGTCTTTTGAGCAATGACCATAAATTCCGTTGTATCTGGAACATTCAACAGAACACTCATTTTAATCCTCTCCAAGTTTAACCTCCTCGTTGCGCCGCAGTTGAAAGAGCCAGAAGAATGACATTGCCACCGCAATTAACGCAAACAAAGCAAACAAAAGAAATGTCCAAACAAGGCCCACAATATTCATGCCCCATGCGGCCAATGCGAGACCGATGACGGCCCCCGTGCCACTGACGGTCACAATCACCGAGAGAACCCTCGCAACCAGCCTGTGCGGAATAATCATCTGCAACAAACTAATTTCAAAGGTGTTAATCGTACTCTGCGCCGCTCCAAGGAGAGCAAATAAGACGAGTTCGATAAACCGGGATCGGACATCCCCTGCAGCCGCGATGATGCCAGCGAAGACAAGTTCTACGGTCAAAACCAGATTCAAAGCGACTTTGGGTCGACGAATAGTCACTCGTGCATAGGCCATAACCAAGCTGACTACTACTACTCCGAGCGACATACAGGCCAACAGCATAGAATAAAACGACGATTGGGCATGAAAGTGCATTCGCACGAGCACTGGTAGTTGCGACAAAATCGGTGCAAGCGCTAAATTAATACCAAACCCCGAAATCAAAATTACCGTAACTCGGGAATCCGATTTTATAAAATCTAAGGCCTTTCTGAAATTCCGCCAAGAAATGCTTTCTGGATTCACAGCAACTTGGGGATACGATTCGGCGGGAATGAGTCCGACGGCAATGGCGCTTATACATATCAAAGTGGAAACTATCAGCAAGAGGCGGTTTGAAGGCTGGCCCAGCAGAAAAAGACTCATGGCAATAAGTATCACTACTTCCACGATCCCCGTACCAGATGCTATTAACGCATTGAACCGCAACAAATCTCGCGATATGACACCATGCTTGGCCATGACTTGGTAGGCGAGATGGATGTAAGATCCGAGGATGGCCTCAAAAAACGTCACAAGGAGGATAAGCCAAAATGTCCGAATAGAGAACACCCACGCGATAGGAATCACAAGAGCCACAAGCGCACGAACAATATTCGTGCCCATGATGTAAACGCGACGAAACTTGTTGTCCATAACATGGCCGACAACCATGGCTCCGAATGTCTTAGGCACAAGATATACACCTAAGGACAGTCCAAGAGCCCAAGGACTATGAGTTATGAGATAAACCAGCCAGGTAATTGAAAGGGAATACAGAATCCCTGCGGCAGATTCGGCATAGGTAGCGATTAGAAGGTTGCGCACTAAAGTCATGCGCTCACCCCAGATGTGCTGGGAACGCCGCAAACAGGGCAGTCAGGCACATCAACCATCGACTGATTGATTTCAAACCCTTCCACTTGTTGAATTACAGAATGGTCCGGAACCGTATTCACTTTAAGGATTTTATTTTCAAACAAGCGATATATCCCTCGATCAAGACCATCCATGTTTAATGCTATTTCCCAAACAGCCAAGGATTGCATACCTCCCCCGGAAAGGAAAGAGATGATAAGCTTGATTATAGACCCTGTCCAGAAAAATTACTGTCCTTCGTTTTAGATGAAATTTACGTACATTTCTGCGTGATCGACGAACGTATGCACATCTTCGACAACAGGCGTACCGAGACGTTGTCGTTCTGGGATATAGCCTTGAAGACCTCCATGACAGCTTTGTAAGCCGCCACATTAAGAGCGGGGCGACAAGCCGCTCCGATTCCCTCCCACTATAAATTAATGTTTTCTTCTATTTACTCTCTCATTCTCACGATTACGCACCTTGACAATTTGAGAGGGATTGCCAGAATGCTAGATGTGCCAATTTTCAAACGGATACTCCGTGGCAGGAACAGAGATTGGCGTTAATTTACCAATACATGGAACATAATGATGTTCGCACCTTTGGATGTCCACACGTTCCCTTGCGGTTTACCCTCCCATGTCACACTGGGTCTATGCCCTCACATTCCTTCGTTCTACCTCTCAAGGGGTGGATGCCGTTTCTTGCTCCTTTGCTGGGTCGTTGCCCTTATGGAATAGTTACTACGGCTTATCCGTGCTTTCGTTTGTCTTGGTCTTTCATCGTGTCTCACAAGCGAGTAAGTTGAAGTACGAGTTTGAATCAGTTAAGCAGCCATCTGTAGTTGGGACTTCCGAAGCGGTCCCAGTAAATCTTCAGAGTTGTACGGTACTTGCTTTGTCCCCAATGTGTGCAGGACACGAATGAGCTTTCCACACAGCGCAATGAGCGACTGTTTCTTCTTCAAGGGATTGCATGTTCGTGTCGTATAGTAATGGTGCAAAGCCTTGAACTCTGGATTCGTAGCTACCATCGGTAATATCGCTCGGAATAGAAGTGCCCTCAGCCGTGAGCGTCCACGTTTAGAGATGCCAGTTTTCCCTTTTCTCTTGCCAGAGCTGTTTTCTTTCAAATTGAGTCCAGCAAGCCGAATGATCTGCTGCCCATGGTCATATCCCTGAAGGTCACCGACTTCAGCCAGGAAGCCAGCAAGTGTCGTTACACCCATCCCTGGTACACTCAGCATCTCGTCAGTGCCTGGAATCTGGTTGAGCAGTTGCTCCACCTGAGCCATGATTTCGTCACGTTGCCGAGTGAACATGTCGTATTGCTCCAGTAGAGCCGTCAGTTCCAACCGAGCAGCCTTGAGTCCCTCTTTCAGACCAATGGACTTTTCAGCGGCTGTTACGAGCCATTTTGCTCGCTTTATACCGACAGCCCGTTTCACACCGCCACTTTTCCACTGGTTCACAATCTCACTGGCGCCTAGTAAGACGAGGTCCTGTGGAAACGGAGACTCACGCAGTGTAATGAGAGATGCCTTGCCTTCCCAATCCTTGAACACCTGGGTGTATTCCGGAAAGAACCGGTCGAGCCAGTTCTGTATCCGCCGCTGCACCTGACCTAGATTCACCATAACCTTTTCCCTCAGGTTCATGAGGATTCGTAAATCCGCATAGACACCTGTTGGGAGTTTGGGCTCGGTGTACTTGCCGTCCTTCACGAGATTCGCAATGACCTTAGCATCCTTGTAGTCGTTCTTCGTCGGCGAGTTATCCTCCAACTCTTTGCTCTTGTTGACGTGATGCGGATTCACGAGCACGAATCGAACGTTCAAGTCTTGAATGAAGGCACCTAACGGGAACCAGTAGTGTCCGGTCGGCTCAACGCCAAAGACGACATCCGTCTTGCCGTGCAGCCGTTGCAACTCCGTCATCCACGTTACGAGTTTCGTCAGACCCTCATCGTCATTGCTAAAAACGCACTCTCTACCGAGCTCAATTCCACGAAAATCAATGGCTCTCGCTACATGCGTTTGCTTCGCAATGTCCGCTCCCACAATGATGGTAGCGTCGGTAATTTGTTGGATTCGTTGATTTTGCTTCTGTTGCATCTTATACTTCACGTTGAGCGTCCTCCTCAATTAGGGAATGAATGTCCTGCATTCGGAACCCAGCATACAGGAGGCGCTCTTTTTGTTTCAAACCCGAAATTAATTCATTACAGGAATGGCTCCTTGCAGACCGTTGATGACGTCAGCCATAGACCAAATCACCGCCAAACACCACGAATGAGGAAGAGTTCATTGATATTTAGTAGTGGCGTTCAATGAGACTCACCAAATTCCCCGCGGGATCCCGAAACGACCGGATGCTGACATATGGACCGTCAGTCTGATGAGTTATTTCAACCCCCGCCTTTTCTAAAGCAGCTATAGCCTTTGGCATATTTTTTACGTCTATCCCAATGGCCAGCGAGGAGCCAGCAACCACTTCGGATTGCGCAGCAGCAATGCTGATAGCAATACTTTCTCCATCAAGTTCCTTGTAATCCTTGGTACTCACCATGGAGTTGAGTTCGAACCCGAGGACTCGATGATAAAATTCCGCCAATGATTCGACGTCATTTGTAAGCAATATGATTGAACTGATTTCACCTATCATTTTCAGACACCTCCAATGGGAGAATTACTATGAATGAACATACCTGTTGGTTAAATCAGGTGACAGAGACAAGAACCCCAAATTCCTACCTGAAATCACGTTTTAGCGTTTTATACTGCGATAGTCAGATTAAGATAGGAAAGTTTACGTAAGATTCCGTAAATGATTCCAGTAATCAGTGGTGCCGAATACCGAAAGCTCAATGTCGACATTCTTACGAAACTTTTTGAAAGGAGCCCCTGCGCTTTAACACTGGAGAGAGTGTCCAGTACTCTGACCCTGTTGAAAAAAACCAACTAATTTTACATATTCTATATTAAATTCAAAATTCCTCTAAATATATATTCAAAATAATTTTTTGGAACAGTATCATTTTAGTGTAGTCAGAAAATTCTTAAATCTAGAATAATGGTAGCCAAAAGAGAATCGTCCTGGTCTCTCTTCCATCCCCTTCTCGATAGGGCCGACCAATTCTAGAACAGATCTGACCTCTGTATATTCTGGAAATCACTTGTCAAGCCTGTTTTGTATGCTCCGTTTGGCTTTCCTAGGTTCACTCCCTAAAATTCATGAGAATCCGTAAATCCGTATAAAAACAAGTTGGGATTTTAGGCTCGATGTTTTTTGTCGTCTTTCACAAGAGGCAAGTTATCCTCTAACTTTTTTCTCTTGTTGATGTGGTGAGGATTCACCAGCACAACCTGAATCCCTTCTCGGCGTAGGAATTGAGCCAAGTTCATCCAATAGTGCCCCGTCGGCTCGACGCCGAACACGACGTTGTCACAGCTATGGTCAATTATGAGCGATTGAATCCATGTGAGAAGCCTTCCAAATCCCTGCCTGGTGTTCTCGAACGTCAGCGGCTTCCCGATCTCCACGCCCCGTACATCAGCAGCGCGAGCCACGTGAACCTTTTTGGCAATGTCTGCACCGACAACCAAGGTTGAATCTGAAATCCTGCGAATCTTGCTATTCTGGGTTATACTCATGGTGTAGATCTACATCCTGATGAGTGGTGTGTTTGGACAACATCAACACTATCAGGAGTTTTTTATTGCCTCAAACCCGATTTTGATTGATTACAGGAATGCTGCCCAAATGCGCAAGATTCCGAAAGTGTACGCCACCGTATAATCATACAACAGGTGAACTCAGGGAACTTGAATTTTTGCCCCCTTTAGTTCAAAAGGGACAGTGTATGGAATGCTTGTGAGACGAACCATCTTAGCCTATCACGCATTTGTTTTTCTCTCATCTCGTCCAAGCCCCAGTCTGAGAGCTTTGCGATGGGTCTTAAAGCAGCGCAGAGATCCCAATAAGGAAGGTTTGTGAAATCAATACTTGGCATTCTGAATTGATACTGCCGTGTAAATTCATGCATGGCATCAGTTCCAAATGCCCATAAAACTTCAAGTCGTCCGTTAGCGAGGTCAGCAAGCGGATCGCCAAAAGCAGCATCTTCCCAATCGATTACAGCAACCAGTTCGCCCTCTCTCCATAATGTATTCCCTATCCAAAAGTCTCCATGCAATACAACTTCTTGGTTTTTCTGGAGACTCGTCCAACACAATTCCAAAGTATCCCTAATTCGCCCTTCTTCCATGGTTTCATCAAGGATTACGGGTCTCCCAGCAAGAAGTTTTCCTAACACATCTATTTGTTTACGTAGGAATGATTCATGTTGTTTTAGGTACTGGACTTTGTGAATTTTCGAAAGACACTCTGCTAACTTAGACATCATAGTGGGTACATCGGGTGGTATGTAGTCGATTCCATTCTGCCCCTCCATAAATTCAATAACTACGTATGGCTTGGCAAAGATCTCGCTCGATTCGTCGAAAAAATACGATTTCGGAGTAGGTAATCCCGCAGACCTGAGTAATTGCAAAAGTTTGAATTCGTTGGACGCAACTTGTGGGTTTTGGTTGACATCCATGTCTCCATACTGGCGCACGACTACCCTTTTTGTTTTACCATTAGAACATAGGATCTCTAGTGCGCTTACTTGCGCTGAGATACCACCTTTCAACATCCACATATGGAGCAATCTGGACCCAGGATCTAACCTGGTAACAACTTGCTCAAATTTGTCATAGTCTGTGAGTTCATCCATCGGTTGTCTCCCTTTGTTCCGTACCGCACTTACACAGGGAATCATTCTGTCGCAAACCGGCCCGAAACTGCAGGACCTCGTTCGACAGGCACTTGAATAATCATACACACCGGCTTCTCGATGACTATGGCGGTTTCGCCCCGAATGCGTAAGACCTACAATGCTTGCGCTTTGTGTGATAATACACCAGCCGAGAGATAGGGACTCTCGTAGTTTCACGCCCTTGTGCGGAATAATGAGGGCATGCCCTATATGGCAAAGGTCCCATCTTTGAGACGTTTAACTCCGGAGGTGTCACTTCATTCGTCCAAGAAACCTTCCAGTTTTTCTTTGACCCCTAACCACTCTTCGTCGATCATGCTATAGTAAACGGAATGCCTACGGTACCCATCGCTTAAAATCCGATGATTACGAATTACTCCTTCCTTTACGCCACCCAGCCTTTCAATAGCCTTTTGTGAACGAAGATTACGAGAATCTGTTTTTAGCTGAACACGGATTGTGCCAAGTGTTTCAAAGCAGTGTTTGAACAACAGATATTTACATTCTGTATTCACTTTTGTTCTCCAAACGCTTGGAGACAGCCACGTCCAGCCTATTTCGAGGCTTCTATTCGTGGCGGATATATCCAGAAAGCGAGTACTTCCAACAAGCTTGCTGGCGTCCTTATCAAAAATTACGAACGGAAACTGAGTCCCTTGTTCTCGTTCTTTTAATGCGTCGTTTACAAGTCGTTCCATATCTCTGAACGTTTGCACCACCATTGGCATATACGTCCATATATCGAGACTACCACCCGCCGCAAACAGTTCTTCGGTGTGCTTAGTTTCCATAGGAAAAATTTTAACTCTTTGTCCCAATAACTCGATCGGTCTGATCTCCCATTTATTAACTCCTTAGGGTCTTTTGCTTATAATATAATAAATGGTATTCGACGCTTCTGCCCTTGAGTTCACTAACTGCTGTTCACACAAAATGGGTATTTATGCATGATAGTCGACCCAATTCGATTAGCCCAAAAACCTTCTCTCCTACTCTATGAATTAGAGCACGTTCGCTTGGACGTACCAACTGAGCGCGCGCAACCGTTCATCGACTTTTTCAATCAATCCACTATCGACTTGTTTCCACTTCAAAAGAAAATATAGGCTGCGAAGAAAGTGTTCTAAATTCGTGAGTCGGATGGTGTCGTCCGGTTCAGGTCCTTCTGGCTTTATAAACCGCCCCATCCAATCCTCCAATGCGTTGGCGGTGACCCATCCCTTTTCGATGATTCGACTTGCTGTAAACGCCAGTCTGTCGTCTTCTTGGAAATAGATAGGATTTGCGACTGTTGCCAAATCTGCCACACGGTGGAGCACGTCCAACCGCTCGCTCTCGGTGGCAAATGGGTGCTGAGCGCAACTGTCTAGTGCATCCGCGGTATGTGCAATGGTATGAGCCCAACCTTTACCGTCGATGTAGCCGCGACGGTCGCGTTCCTCTCGCGCATAGGACAACACACTGCGAATGGTATCGTGCACGAAGTCCTCACTCAATTGCTGATGTTCTATGTCAGGATTAAGAATTAGCGGGACAACAAGAATGGAGAAGGCTCGTATAAAGACTGAATCGGTTCCGGATTCACCAATTCGATAGAACAGGTGTTGGTCATCCAGTGCCACCTTTAATAGCGTCTGACGGTCCAGGACGCTTAAGACATGATATTCCGTCAGCAAACGTGCCAACAGAGAGTAGGACAGTCTATCTCGTAAGCGAGCGTCAGTTGAACGAAAATTTTCGACCAATGCCAGACAGAACGCCAACGGGTCCGAGCCAGTAGGAAGTCGGCAGTCACTATCTATTATTTGTAATAATAATTCCGCATTGTTTGATTGATTCTGCGTCATTAGGTCCTCCATGTAAGGATGTAGACAACGGATAACGCGAGACGGGTTGGACCACGTTACTACATTGTCCCTCTCAATGATTTTAATTTGAATCTCAAAATTCTATATGAGTTGTTCTTCTGTCATACTGCCCGTTACTGCAATAGCAATCGGATGAACCCAACCTAAACTTTTAATAGATCTGGTCGTGAATCGGTGCAAACACCGGCCCGTAATCGTCGTTGAGTCAACCAACGAACGTTTAGCAAGACTTAGAGGACCGCGACACTGGTCCATCATGACGGCAACTATCCCTACGCGCTACAAGCACAACAGAATTGTGGGCATGGGTAAAAGACGGGCAAAATCAAGTCTTTATTCAACTATAGTCCCGATTCAGTCAGAAGATTGAATCTTAGATCTGACCCAAACATTTGCCTTCTGAAGCACATCATCATATTGTGCTGATCCCTTATTATCGTAGGACAGACTTAGTTCTTTAAGAAAATTGGTATATGATTCCTGAACTTCTTTTTCAGGAGTAATCCCAAATTGCTCTATTGGTAACCCTGTACTCGTGACCCTTTCCTGCCATGAAGAAATTTTAACCTCTACTCCATTCATCACAGGATAAAACACTGGGTTTCCGTCAGCGCCCATAGTTCTCGATCCAAATGTCTCCACATTCGGTGCCGCTTCCAGTTGTGCAATAAACATCTCGGCGGATGACCAATCTTCGCCGTTGATTAGAACCGCAGTGGGAACTGATATACGAGGTAATAACGGTTGCAGAATCTCTGGGATCCAAGGAACATTCGCACTTGGTCGACGTTCTAGGGCCGTCGTCGGTTTTGAATAGAAATGCTGCGCAAACCAACTTCCGGGAGCGGAATTGCCACCGCCGTTGTTTCGCAAATCAATAATAAGTCCCTTAGAGTGGACAATTTCATTCATGTGACTTTCAAGTTGCTGCCATAAATTGCTGTCCATGCTAGAGATTTTTAAGTATGTAATCCCACCACCCAGGCTACGAATATTGAATGCTGGAGAATTTCCAAACTGACTCATTACAACCGGATGTTGCTTAGCAAAATGATTCCATATTGCTTGTAGATGCGAATGATCGTATACAGGCAACGTCTCAGATAATACGTTGCCGCTCTTCGGGTTATATACGGTAATTTCCTCTGGTCTATCAGAGTTCTCTAGAAATACATCTCTAATTTGAAATCCTAGTGGTCGAAAGAAATCAGGCACCTGAGTGGACGGAACACCGATGCCGTCCATGAAGTTATTAATTGATACCCCGTTCGTTCCTAAAACAACCATCCCAGGTCGGATTTTTGACGCCTGAGGAGCCGCTACTACAACCAGTTGGTTGTCTACATATTGGGTGAGGATTGCTGGAGAATAATAGGGAGTAGAAGGTGCATTGACAAGACCACTGTGATAATCATGTAAGGTGAGTATCATCTCATTTATTTCTCCAAAAAACTTGCTCCATGTGTTAGCACGCAGTGCTTTTGGCTCATAAATGGTCTTCTCCTTCTTCCAGTTTACGACCTTAAAGGAGAAGCTAGGATAGTGCACACTAAACAATTTCCAAACTCGGTTGAATACCGCCCGTTTTTCGGCTACAGTTGGCTTTCCAACTGGCTTTAAGTTCAGTAGATTTATCGAAGCAGATGACGGTGTCGCTTCATGCTTGGTTTGGGGTGTTTGCGTTGAACTACCTGGAACAAAAAAACCACTTGAAACAATTAGAACCACTCCCAGTGTGGTAATGTATCGATTATGCAACTCCTCCACCCCCTGGCACAGCAGCATGTTATATATTAATGAATGCGATTTCATCCATATTAAACCTTTCTGCCCCATAGCGCAGGAACTGGGCAATCCCGACCGCTGCATATCCATGTAATCAGCGTTTGTTGCCCTTGTTCTACATTGCCTCTAAAGTGTTCATTTAGAAGAGAATGCACCTGTCGTTATTCCCTGTATCGCCCACATGTGGCTCTTTATAGTGGTGAGTGGTGGGGCAAGCAACAGTGTAATGGGTGTGCTTTGCTTTCCGAATGTTACTACCTCGTAAGTTCTAAATCCTTCCCCAACACTTTCTGCCTTCGTACCTGCCCTCACATATTTTCTGATTGCCTTCATTTCAGCAGGGGTAAAGCCATTCTTGGTCTCCGGAGTCATTAGTTCCTTTACGCTGTAAAGGCTGTTATCGTTCACTGCCTGACTGAACAATATTGCGACGTTGGTTGGGCTAGTTGGCTTTACTACACTCGACCCAGGAGTATAAGTAGCGAACCAAAAACCACCGACGCCTAGTACGAATCCCAATAGAACCCATAACACGTTTTTCAAATCCGACCACCCGCTTTCATGTCTCTTGGCATGCTTATCTCTTCATTTACGCCATCATCCATAGGACAAACTCTATACAACCGGTGCTGCACTCTTCTGCCCTATTTTGCAACAAGCTTTGTGTGTCGCCCGATGCAAATACATGCAGATTTGGGCGGAATCTATTGTGAGAGGTACGCCCCGTGAATTCGCAAGAATAAATCAATCATTTATAAAATGGCTTTCCGTCGAGAATTTGTTGCATGTATTTTTCAATTCTTGACTCCCTAGTTTTGGATTGTTTGGGGGCTGAAAAATAGATGATGTATGCCCGCTGCCTTCCTGGTGTCAATGCTTCAAAAGCAGTTTTCAAGGCAGGGATTTCATCGAGTTTCTTTTGGAACTCTTCAGGAATTGGTTCTGGATTCTTTTCAACATGCGGTTTCAAGCCAGATTTTTCAACTTCAATAGCTTCGTAAACGTAAGCTTTCAAGATAGGCTCCATCTCAACTATATCTCGAATGTTTGTGAACCGAATCTGCCGACCCGCCTGTGTATGTTCGATTAAAATACCGTTGGTATCTTTCAACAAAGAACCTTTGAAAAAGTTTATTGCGCAGTAGTCTTTAAATGCAGCCATTATAAGAACGTTCCGTTTCTGATACGTGTAACAAGGTTGAGACCACTTCAATTCTTCAGTCAGTCCACAATCTAAAAGAATCGCTCTAAGTTTCTTCAATTCTTCCTGCCAACTATGGACTTTGCAGTTGGGAGTACCGCCCAGCCTGCAACGCATACATCCTTCACTTAAATAGGCATCAATCTTTGGATTCGTTCTTTGGGGTGTCATCTATCTGTACCCCTCATTCATAACGCATCGAAGTGAATTCTTATTATTAGACATTCCTGCTTCGATTGCGCAAGAACTGCAGAGCTGGCTGTCTGTATAATAATACACCAGCCGTTCAACGATGACTCCTGCAGTTTCGCTCTCCGTATGCGACAGAAGAACCAGATCAGTGTTCTTTTCACGGCTCTCGTTGCAATAAAACATTTGATATACTTGTCCAACGGTCTGCTGCCGCCAAAATCGTCTTCATAAAGACCCGTTATTACAAACCCAGCGTCAATTTGACCTTGGATTTGGTCCTCTAATGTGTGTCCAATGCAGTTTCCTGCCCGAGAACGCCAGAACCCAGAGAATCCCTTAGTGTATATTTATATAGTGACAGGGACGAATCCTTCTTCGAAATCAGCCCCCATAAGGTCAATAACGATCCACTTAGTCATTTAGTGAAAATTAGTATAAATCTTCTCCGTGACCCAACCCATTTATAAAAAACGAGATGGTCTCTACTTCGTCATCAGACAGTTCACGTTCAAAACGGTTAGATAACTCTTTTATAATTGACGATTCGTCACTCTTAAACTCCTTCGTAAGGAGCGCCACATTCTTGACAACATCTAACTCATAGTTAAACTCCTGTTTGCTTAATGGGACATCATGGTGAGAATAAAAGATAAATTCTGCATCAAATTTTTCGAGTCGATCCACAAGATTCAGGGATTTCTCAACCGTGTAACTCAAAGCGTCAGGAGCAATAAGGGCACATATGCAATCACCAAGAAACAGAGTCTTTTCTTCAGGGATGTAAATGACACAGGAATCATCTGCATGATCTCCGCCCACATGTTCAATTAAGCAGGTGATTCCACCCAAATCCAGCTCAAGTCTTGTCTCAAACGTAATCTCAGGAAGACAAAGTTCAATATCTCGTTCATTCCCAAATTCTTTTCTTATTGCATCGACAGCAAACTGACTAATGGTCCTTTCCTTGAGTCCCCGTTCTAAATCACTATCGTACCAGGAAATCTGCTTCATGTTTTTCAATTCATTTCTTGTTTTCTGATGAGCAATGGTGGGCAATCCGACCTCACTTATACCAAATACATGATCCCAGTGATGATGCGTCAACGCTAACCAATCACCCTGGATGCCGACAGCCGATAGCTGTTCTCAAAATTGCTTAGCATGGTTTACCGAGTTACCAGCATCAATTAAAAGTGTTCTTTCCGAACCGCTAATTGCACCCAAGATTGGGCGGTCTGTTTCTTGTACTGGAGGCAGATATAGAATGCGATTTGATAACCTCTTTAATACTTGCATGTTTCACGCTCCCTAAATCTCATCAGGATACGCCTTTGCCCAATGGTATGGTTGAATCTCTTTCAGTGTCTTAAAAATCAACTCGCCGTTTTCCGTGTAGATTGCTGCCTTCACATCTTCTCCCCAGTAGAACAACCTCTCCTGGCAAATACCGCACGGAGTCAAAATCTTGAACTTCGAATTTTCATCGTCACGAACCACGCAAATGGAATGGGTCACTGGATCATTAAATTTATGAGCCTCCAGAATTGCTCCAGTCTCAATGCATACGTTGGTTGCATCAACAAGCACTTCGGGTGCGACACTTGTTAGAATCCGCCCACCCTTCGTATACATGGCTGCGGCACCGCCCCAACCATTCGGATACCTTGTCTTGATTAATTCAACTGCCGCATCGTGCAGTTTTCGTTCTATATCCATGAGGGTTCCTCCTGATTTCATTTTGAGTTTTCCTGCCCATTACCTGAGAGCCAGTGCCAAAATTAAATAATTGCCGTTACAACAGGTATCTTGAATGTAAGATACGACTCACTTTATTTCGCCAAAGAAAAACGGAATGATCAGAGAACTTTATTACAGGCGTTTCAGAGAGTCCATGGGTCTATCCAAGTCATGTGAATTGTATGTTTATCGATAGTATTTGAATGTTTATACAAGGTAAATCATGGTGGATGAAAATCGTCGAGTTGGTGCTAGATATAAATACGCCACGGAACCCTCTTTTGGTAGAATTAAGTCGACCAAAACCCATTCACAACAAAGGAGAAGCTCCATGGCGAAATCCAGTATATCACAACACGCGCAATCTGGTTTGGTTCCTTTCCCCTTGATTCCCCGTCAATGGGAACAGTATATGGATGTTCCGTTTGTTATCCCCGCACTGACTTTCCCTTGGGACATCTTCCGAAATATTGAGCAGGAATACTACTGGCATCTATATGACTCGTTGCGTGAGGAACGGATAAATCGGTCGGACGGAACCAGCAACGTCACCAACTCTGCTCTTGGGCTAGAACTCCCCACACCAATGGAACAGGCGGTTAATACGTCGACAGTCACGCGAAGTCGTTCAGGCCGCAAGCCTCACGACTTTATGCCTATGATGCGGGCGTTCGAGTTGGCCCGATTGCTATACGTTGAGAGCATGGCTGAGAGTGTCTACCTACAGGTTCGCTCCAACCCGTTGTTTGCTGAAGCTTGCGGGTTTACAGGCAAACTCCCCAGTTACCGCTCGTTTGCCCGCTTCGACGAAATCATGACAAACTTCGGATTATGGGATAAGGCTCGACGGCTGGTCGTTGCGTTCAACCTGAAGCAGGGTGTGTTAGAGGTTGAGGATACCTTGGTCGCCGATACAACGCATGTTGAAGCGGAGGCGACCTACGGAAAACAGATGAAAACCTGTCGCCACAAAGAAGACTGTGATTGCCCTGCCGTCCCCACGGACGATAACGTAGGCATTGTTCGTAAGAGTAACGCCGTATCCTACATTGGCCACAAAGTTTCGTTACTCAGTGGCGCCAAGGGACAACTTCCACTCACCCGAGAAGTGTGCAAGGGAGAGGAATACGATGCCTTTACCTTGCTACCTACACTTGAGCGATTCAAAGCTGAGTTTGAGGAACAGGTACAGTCTGTGCAATATGTACTTGCCGATGGGATTTACCAGAGTCCAAGGAACCAGCAGGCAACAAGGGATGTACTTGGGGCAAAACTGGTTGCTCCCATTAATCCCAGGGGTCGCCAGGACAAACCGAGCGATGTCCGTGGAATTGATATGATTGACCGCTACGGGGTGCCACATTGCATTGCTGGACACAAGATGGAGTTAAAAGGATCCGACCTCAAAAAGGAGCAGTACATATTCACGTGTCCAGTTCACAATCCTCAGGCGAAACAGAAAGGGCTTGTCTGCCCGCACCACAAACACATCCAGTGCTGTAGCGGTGCCACCCAGGGTCGGGTGCTTCGGGTTGATTTTGAGACAACACCTCAGGTTGACCCTGAGTTCCCACAGCACAGCCGTACATTCGATACGTTGTATGACGCCCGTACAGGGATTGAGCGAATTATTGGGATGCTGAAAGATGGATACAGTTTACGGCGTGTGCACAAACGTGGACGTAAGGCGGTAGAGGCTCACGTTGACCAGTGCATGCTCTGTATGCATGTGATGGCATACTGCGCCTACACTCAAACTGGAACAGTAAACCGCGGGTGGACACGAAGTCGACTGAAGCGGGCTCAATGACAACAGCCATCACAAAAACCTTGATTGGCAGACCTTATCCACAGTTTTCGTGCGTCCATTTTGCCAATGACGAACATATCCACAGTCATGGAGCAGAATCACAGTGAGTTTCCTCTAATTTTGGACGATTAGAGTTTACTTCTCGTTGCTCCGTTAGACCACGAAAGCAATTTTGGCATCGGCTCTGAAGATCCCTCTGTCACAGAAGGTTGGATAGTTATGCATTTAGGCAAATTCCTGAAACGTCACCCCGTGAACGGTTGCCCACTGTTTGAATTGAGTCCTTAGTGCAGAGTGCTCCGTCCTCCAGAGTCTAATACGTACAGGGTTCAATGGAAAATTAAAATAAATCTCAATGCTTATCTTTTTCCTTATTGACATTGAAATGGATTCTATTGAATCAATTGCATAGTGAATTGTTCCCACCCAGAGAGCCGTATCAGTGAGAGTGAGATAACACGGGAAGAGCCGATTCCACAGCCACGAACCAACAAACCAGCCTGCCACAACCCATAACAAGGCAATGATGACAACCAGCCACCAAGGACCTCTACGAAAAAGACCGCTGAATATAAACTCGCCAACCATAATCCCCAAAAAAGAAAACCAGTAGTTCTCACGTGTAATTCGAAACTTCACTGTATCACCCTTCGACTTTAGCTGCTCTTCCATTACCTTTATTGTACATTTCTTCGATTGACATCCTATAGCCGTCGCCGCTCCGATAACCGAGGTAAAACGGCTGATCTTTCATGAAGTCTCTATACGTATCGCAAAACCGAACGTAGTTTATGTGACTTACTCCATCGGGATCCGGGTCTTTAAAGTGCGTAAAACCCTTGGGAACCCCCATGATTCCATGTATATCAGGTGCAACACATCTAAGAATAGTCCATTTTTTGGATGCGGAGTTTGTCCACCAATAGGTACGCAATGCAGTAATGCATAATTCTCGATCCCAATTCCTCCTCGACACACACGGCATACTAATTCCACAAATCATACTATTTTGCTGATGAGATTCGCTGTTCAGTATATCTGCCCAATAGCGACCTTGCGGGTCCCCAACAGTAATGAATTTTCATGCAAGAACCGTGGCATCCAACTTCTTCAGTCCTTGCCCCTTTAACGCAGCAAGGAAATCATTTGCTAGGAATAGTACACTAAGTCCAGCACCCGCTGTCCAGCCCTCGGACCAATAATTAGATTGGTTTGAAATGATGCAAGGGCAAAGCAATTGGGCTCTTTCAAGAGTCGAACCCAAAACATTGGCGAGTTCTGTTGGGTAAGCTCGTTCAATGTCCTTTAATTTAGTTCTTGATCCCCGTAAATGGACTTTTTCTTCATACGTTAGAGGCAATTTCGGAGACGAACTTTCCAAATCCATTCACCTCCTTTAGCCCTTCATTTCAACATTGCACCCTTTTCGTCAAATGTAGCGTTCGGATTATACGCTACTTTCCATGCGTTGTTCTTAGGATCTACGAAACAACCACTTCTTTCACCCCAAAATCTATCGCTTGCAGGACGATTAACGTGAGCTCCTGCTGCCTCCGCTTCTGACAGCACAACATCCACTTGTTCACGTGTTTCTAAGTTTATAGCCAATGTAACACCCCTGAAAAACCCAGGGTCACTAGGAATCGTTGTTTCTGCGTCCTTGGACAACTCGTCAATCGACCAAATTGAAAACATACAGCCCGCGTTTTTGAACACTGAGTAGTTATCCGAACTCCAATCGGTTTCTTTCCAACCCAATCTCTTATAAAAAGATCGCAGTTTGGGTACATCCCATGCTCCAATAGTTACCAAAGTCACTCATTTCGGTAAATATCCCATTCGTGAATAAAAAATTACATCTCATCATGTACGTAACGAATAACTTCTGAAGCGAATTTTTGTGGTTCCTCAGCATGTGGAAAATGCCCGCTATTGTCGAACACGATGACATCTGTCTTTGGATTTCCTGTTATGTAAGCATGAATCTGGTCCAAACTCATGACATAATCAAATCTGCCTTTAAGGAGTAACGTGGATTGGGTTGGTATACTCCCTAAAAGAGAATCAAACACCTTTCCTTCATCAAACAATTTTTGCTGATGTGTGCCTGCCTTGCTCCATTCTTCGGACGATAAGGGAGACTGCTCTACAAGCTGTTCAAAAAAATCCTTATCGATGGCATGAACATATAGAGAGTTCCTATGCTCATCGAGTCCATTAGTCAACTCGGTAAATTCAAGCCATAATTCGGAAGCTGATTTGCTTGGGGAGGAAAATGCCAAATCCAAACATGCTTTTGCCATGTCTCGCTTCCCCAACTTGCTGTATTCCATGGTTGCCCCTTGTAAAAGAGACCTTTCAGACAGTCCCAAATGGAATGTCGCATTTTCAAAAATCAATTTGTCTACTGATGATGGATAAAGATTGGCGTACAATGCGCCCAAGTATCCGCCAAACGAATGTCCAAGAACTGACCAACTAGAAATTCCTAACGACTGTTTAATTTCTTCAATATCAGTCACCAGGTCATGCAAACCAAACTCATTGTTGTCCTTAATTTGAGGAGAACGAAGGACGCCTCGTTGGTCAACTGCAATTAACCGCACCTTGTCAGCCAATAGCTCCTTTTGAAACACAACGAAGTCATATGAGCCAGTTCCTGGACCGCCATGAAGGTAAAGTAGTGGAGGTACGGCTTTGTTCCCAACGTCCTCAACAAACAAGTGTGCATACTATCCCTCCTCGTTTTTCTGTCTGTAACGCTATTGAACGCTCACTGAATAAACGCTTGGTCTTCGAGTGCTATTTCTGCGCGACCATTTGTGCTACGCAGTTCACACACATGGAGAAGCCAGATCATAGAACATGGTTCCTTAGCATTTGTAGGTAGCGGATATCAACGTATGGACCCAAAAACTGCAGAAATAAAAGAGTTAGAAAAGAAAACATAGAAACTGGAAGCGGTAAATGATATTTTGAAAAAGGCACTTGCTTTTTTCGCAGAGAGCCAAAAGAAGTAGACAAACGAGAGCGATTTTCAGTTTATCAGGAAAGCCAATGCCCAGTTTGTGATATACGTGTGGAACAAGGCCCCAGGCAGCACAGAACGCGTACGATAGTAAATAGCCCAGAATAGCCACCCAGTAGGCATATACGGAAACATACAACATAACAACCATTGCCACCAAGAAAGCACGGCATGGCCAGCAACGATGCTTTGAGGAATGTGAGCAGCATCAAAGAAACCTATCATGATCCATGCAGCCAAGTATGGATTTCGAACCCACGCCAACAGTTGAGGAAACATATAACCTCTAAAATAAGTTTCTTCCATCAAACCATTGATAAAAAACTGCGACACAAAAATAACCAACACATCGACAAGATTACCATTCGGAAACGCTAAGTTTTTGACTGAAAACAACCGATCTTGAACGATAACTAAGAGCGTACTGACCAACACAAGTACCAAGGACAACAATCCAGTGGCCCATGATAGAGAGAAGGATTGAAGTCTCCAACCCTTTAGTTTCCATACGGCAATACTCACAAAAATCGCCGCCACGACTATCCCGAGCAGAGCGTTTATGAATCTCGCATTCGCAGCGAGGGACAACATAGGGAAAATCTTGGACTGCATCAGGGATTCCATGTAAGACGCCATATGAAACCATACTACGTATGCCACTCCGAACGTTAAAACAATTGACCCAAGCAAAATTCCAAAGTTTTGCCACGTTGCTCGTAACTTCGGTATTTCTCGATTGGGAATGAAGTTACGAAAGAGGAATAGGACGCCCACCAGTATGACGAACACAGCATAATTCCATAGAACGCTGATGTCCGTCATTCCGGTAGGTAATAGAAGCGTATAAAGTGGGCCGTGATATAGCCACAATGTGACTCCGAGGTACATCAAGAAACCGGTAACGAGAAGCAATCTATTCCAACCTCTTTTTTGTATCGGCATAAACCCTTCACCCTTTCATACGATTTAGGACTCCTTCACCTCATCCAGTCTCTATCAATTTCCGCCGTCTCGCTATGTATGTCCCAGATTCATACCGTGACAAGTCTGATTTCGAAACATGTTCACGATGAAAGAGCACAATTTACAAGCGACGTGAGTCAATTCAACGCCAACGATTGCGCCTCACGATTGACTTTATTTTCTGATAGATTTTTTTCTTGTATATGTCAGGAAAGATAAAACTATAGATATGAAATTACATAATTCGATTTCCCTTCTTCCATTAATCCCAAGGCAGCGATAGGAATGGGTAACAACATTAAAAAATATACTAACCTAACCATGTTGTTCGTTCCTTTTTTAGTTATAAATATTAGCTGTTTCCGCATAAATTGTTGCTTCTGGGGACGCGGTGTATAATATTGGAAAAACGCCCCGAGGAGCGGTTTGAGTGAGTTGGCTACATGTTTACGAAGACTTTGATGACCTAAGCGAAGCCGAGAAAATACAGTTGTTTGAGGCAATTAAGGATACGCTTTTTCCTGAGCAAAGGCTCAAGGTGGACAAAGTTGCCGAAGAAGTTCGAGACAGCCGATTCAGTTCAGGATTGGCATGTGTTCATTGTGGAAGCAAGACGGTTAAACGCAACGGCAAATACCGCTCTCGCCAAAGATACCTCTGCAAAGACTGCGGAAAGACCTTTAATGACCTGACATCAAGCCCACTGGCGGGTACTCATTATCCTGACAAATGGCTTAAGTTCATAGAGTACATGTTGGACGGCATGACGTTGCCCAAAATTGCAAACAGACTTCATATCCACGTTTCCACGGCTTTCTACTGGCGTCATAAGGTGCTGTACGCCCTTCGTTCGCTGGGTCATGACGCACTGAACGGCATCGTAGAATCAGACGAAACCTTCTTTTTGGAGTCTCACAAAGGACGTAGGCGTGTGACCTTTCGCAAACCAAGGAAACGTGGTGGCGTGGCAAAGAAGCGTGGTATAAGAAAAGAACAGGTGTGTGTACTCGTCGCAATGGATCGCAATGGAGACATCGTTTCGCAGAATGCAGGGAATGTTCGCATTACAGCCGTGGAGATCGATGCCGTGTTGGGCACACGACTTGCTCCAGGTTCATTGCTTTGTAAGGATTCAGCCAAGAATTATGTGGCGTTTGCAAAAATGAAGGGACTGCACCACGAAGTCATTACCGTCCATAAAGGTGTGTATGTCCGTAAGGGCATCTACCACGTCCAGCACGTCAACGCTTACCACAGACGGCTAAAAAAGTGGATGGAGCGGTTTCAGGGCGTTGCCACCAAGTATCTGGATAACTATCTGTTCTGGTTCCGTTTTTTAGAACGGTACAAGGAAATAACGCCATACGAGGCGAAACGGTCCATATTGAGGAATATGTCAAAGCGAGCATGTGGCGTTACGGTGGGATACCTACGAGCAGTGTAAGTTGACTGGATCTATCTAACAAAACAAGCAGAATTCCACAATAGCGCCCAAAACTGAATTTCCGAATGACATAATTGAAGATGAGCAGGAGGTTAGGTCATGGCAAAGAGAGTTGCGGCGATTTATGACGTTCATGGTAATGCCTCAGCGTTGGATGCTGTATTGTCGGATGCAGAAAAATGTGGTGTCGATACGATTGTATTCGGTGGTGACTTGGCTTGGGGACCGCAACCGAAGTTGGTTATGGAGCGGGTAATGTCCCTTAGTGGGAATATCCATTTCATAAAGGGGAACGCAGACAGAGAGGTTGGGGAACGCTATGGAGTTGAACAAGGACTTAACAATTGGATCGCAGAGATAAATCAATGGTGTTCTGATCAACTTACGGAGCAACAGATTGATTTTCTTAATAATCAACAAGAAAAAGTCACAATAAGCATCGATGGATTAGGTGAAGTCTTATTCGTTCACGGTTCGCCGAGAAGTGATGAGGAAGCCATTCGAAAAGATACGCCTCAAGATGAGATTGAACCGATGATTTCATCTGTTAGGGAACCTGTGATTGTTTGCGGTCACACGCACATCCAGTTTGATCGTACCGTATTTGGGAAACGAATAGTCAATGCAGGAAGTGTTGGACTTCAAAGAGCGGCTCGTGGAGCATGTTGGGCGTTGATTGGTCCTGAAGTGGATTTGCGTGAAACAAGATATGATTATCAGAAAGCCGCCAAACAAATTCTTGAATCTGGTGTTCCCATGGCGAGTGACTTTGCAGAACATGTGTTAAATCCCCCGACTGAGGGACCGTGATTTCTCTCCTGAACTGTTGCGGGATTCGTAAGTCCCTTATGTGCGGTCAATAACAACAATCTTTACGAGAACAGCCTAAATATTTAAATACATAGTATGCAACCCATTATATGGTACATTTTAAATTCACACAGCGAAATCGTAACTTTGTATTTTACAAACTAGTCACCAACCCACAAAACGTTGATTGTGAATGTGCCGTCAAGTGGTATAGATTGAGTTCAACCACATATTGCGTCTATATATGCACAACTGTCTAAAATGAATTTTCATAACATAATTGAAGGGCTGGTGCAACGACCATAAAAATTATTCTATCCTGCGTGCTTCCCTAAAGGAAGCAACATACTTTAATATACGAGGTCTTCGTAGTCAGTCTATTGAGCGGGCTCATGGCACCAGGATGGAACTACCTACCCTCGCCTGCCACCAAGGTGTCATTCGACAAAAACCCATTTTCATCCTTCTGCCGGTGTCACTCCAGCGGCATGGCGGTCTATTGACTTAATAACAAAGCCAGCAAGATTTTCTTTTTCTTACCCCGTCTAAGTTCGTATCGACTTTGGGGCAATCCTGCTGAGTAATCGCGTTGTATAGTTTTTTAATATTATTTTATTACTTAATATTGTATTTTTTACGAAAATGAGTCCGTATCAGCTGAAGAGTCTCGATCGAATATGGACGAACGGAAATAGAGGCTGTCACTACAGTCTCGCGGAATGACTGGATATTCGCATCGGTATCAAGGTTTAGATACCTGGAATCCCTTCTCTTGCAACCTACGAATCATGTCCGCTTCCCGACGTTCTTCACTACGTTGCCTGAAACTATCTAGATAATCTGGACCAAGCTCTGTATACCGTTCTTTACGATGCAGGATGTGGTACACAATCCGAAGCAGAGTATGAGCGAGAGCGACAAGCGCCTTCTTGACGCCCATCTTACGGACCCATAACCAATAACGGGCGGACAGGCGGGTATTTCTTGTTCGTGCTGCTGCCCAGGCACATTCGCAAAGCACTGCTTTTAGAGCACTGTTCCCGCTTCGGGACCGAACCCGTTTTTTTTACCTGCACTCTCATGATTTCCTGGGCTGAGTCCGGCCCATGCCGCCAATTGTTTGTCACCGCCGAACTGCTCCATGTCGGTACCCATCTCAGCCAAGATGATTGCTGCCGCATTTGCATTAATTCCGGGTACGGTCGTAATGAGTTCAAAAGCTTCCTGCTTATCCGCCATGTGAGCGCGTATCTCTTGCTCTACTTCCAGAATGGCCTTCTCAATGAATTGCAGGTGTTCATAGGAAAATCGCAGCATATCTCGGTGATGTCTCCGTAAGCGACCGTTCAGTGACTGCAGCAATTTGGCTGATTTATGCCGTAGTGCACCCTTCATCTCCGACTCCAGGAACTCCAATGTAATGACTTCGCCGTCCATAATCTTTTGTAGCAGAATTCGTCCGGATACCCCGAAGATATCCGACATATGCGTAGTCAGTTTAATGTTTGCATCCTGCAGGAGTCGATGAATTCGGTTTTTCTCGGAAGTAGCATCCTGTACGAGCTTCTTCCGGTACCGAGTCAGATCGCGCAGGTCCCGTGTTTCTTGAGAAGGGACGAAACTACCTTCAATGAGACCAGAGCGAAGGAGTTTGGCTATCCACTCTGCATCTTTCATGTCGGTCTTACGTCCAGGGAGGTTTTTGATGTGGTGCGCATTGGCGAGGAGCAATTCAAAATCAAAGGCTTCAAGCACGTTCCAGACGGGCTTCCAGTAGACCCCCGTGCTCTCCATAACGACATGCGTACAGCCACTCTCGTTGAGCCAATCTGCAAGCGCTAGTAGATCCTCAACCATCGTGCCAAACGTCCGGATTTCAGACTTGGGCGAGCGATCCAGTGGGCCTGTTAACACACAGGCGACTACAGATTCCTGGTGTACGTCCAGCCCAGCACACCGCTCAAGAATGGCTTCCTCTTAAGCCCCGAAATCAGGTTGGACAACCTCTCTAAAGTATAGGAGACTAGAAGCAACAGGAGGTTGTCTTTATGGAACGACGGAAATTTTCATCACAGTTCAAGCAACAGATCGTCCAGGAATGTCTGGAAACTGGTAGTCCTACTATTGTGGCAAGGAAGCACGATCTAAATGCCAATATGGTTGGTAGATGGACTCGTGAGTTTAAGAAGACAGGTATAACGCCTGGAAAATCAAAAGGTATACCAACACATGTCACTTCAGATGATTACCAACAGGTCGTTGAAGAGCGTTCAGAGTTGGCTTCTGAGAATGATAAATTACGAAAGGCATTAGCTGATCAGGCACTCGAAAATCACATTTTGCGTGACCTGTTAAAAAAAGCCAACCCTCACTTGCGGATAAAATAGCTATTGCACACAAGTGGATCACAGCCGGGTATTCAGTCACCATCGTGCTGCGCATCGTGGGGGTTTCTAGGTCCACCTATTACTATCAGCAGACACATGAACCACAGCCGAGAACGACTGCTGGAGGGCGTCCTGTAACCGAATATACCTATACACAAGATGGCAGCAAGGTAAGTGACGAGCAGGCCAAGGAATGGATTATGAATGAAATAGAAGGAGATGGTTTTGCCTATGGATATCTCAAGTTAACCTATTTATTAAAGAGAAAGTACCAGTTGGTTATCAACAAGAAAAAGGTATATCGGCTTTGCAAGGAATTGAAGATCCTTAAGCCACAACGCAAATTGAAGGAAAAGCATCCTCGGAAATTGGCTAGAAACCGAGATATCACGGGTCCGAATCAATTGTTCGAAGTGGATATTAAGTATGGCTATATTACGGGTGAAGATCGATTCTTCTTCGTGCTGTCGTATATTGATGTGTATGACAGACAAATTGTGGACTACCATATTGGGTTGCGCTGCGAGGCTACAGATGCTGCAAATACACTGAAAAGTGCGCTCTGGAAACGAAAATTATACGGGAAATCCGAGTTGCCTGTAATTCGTTCCGACAATGGGCCACAGTTTGTCAGTCACCTGTTTGAATCCACATGTGAACAACTTGGGCTGGAGCATGAGCGGATACCGCCAAAGACACCAAATATGAATGCTCATATCGAATCTTTTCACAGGATACTGGAAGATGACTGTTTTTCTCGCTTTGAATTTGAGAGTTATACACAGGCATATCGGGAAGTAGTTTCATTCATGGAATATTACAATGAAAGAAGGATGCATTCCAGCCTGCACTACTTATCGCCGGTCGAGTTTCACAAAAAGCATTGTGATACCGGATTAAAACCGAAAGAAAATGTGAAAGTCTAAGAAAACGCTAGAAAAAGAGAGCTATGTCCAACTTACGGGTGTCAATCCGCTTCCATCATGAATGACAACCTCCATCCCACAGAATGATGAATCCGAAGACAACCCGACATTGAAGATTTTTTACTCGGACTCTCGGTCCAATATCCTGTGCTTCGAGGGTTGTCCATTCAGTTTTTTTATCGGGGTCAAACCACCACAAAGCAGAACCGAACTGGTCGGATTCGTCTCCATTATGCGAGATTCTTAGCAAACAAAAAAGCCATGACCATTTTCATCATAGCCTGTGTCCCGAAGGGTCATGAGCGTTTTTTTTTAACAGGTCACGCAGGATGGCAATCTCCAGATCCTTGTCACCCAAGATCTTATTGAGCTTATCGTTCTCCGTCTCAAGCTCCTTTGTTCGTTTTTGAATCAAATCAATGTACTCTTGTTCATTAAAATCATCTTCGTGACCAAAGCTAACACGAAATGAATCTTTACGAAATTTGATAAAATTATCACTATCCAATTCAATATTTATAGTTCGAAACTTGATTCCCATGATAGAATCTACTCCTCGGTGTACTATTCACCAATGCTGCCCATATGCGCTATATCACTCTAACAAACGAGATGAAAATTTATGCATCGGTTCACGACCATGCAACTGCGTTGTCGCAGGATAAATCATTTAAACCCTGACTATTTGCGCCAATCATGTGGTAGTAACTCTTTTATCGTAACAACCGTATCCCTGTCTACCATAACCTCGGACTCTAAATTGTCTGCATGAAGTTGGCTGATGAATTCACGACAACGCCCACAAGGTGGCATGATATTGCCCCGCCTTCCGACAGCAATCATTTTCAGCACACGGTTTTCTCCATGAGTCACCATAGCAGCTGCGGCGGCATGCTCCGCACAAAATCCCATTGAACATGCGGTATCTATACAAACTCCCGTATATACGTTCCCGCTTTCCGTTAGGATTGCAGCTGCAACTGTTCCCGCTTGAGCATGTTCGGATAGTTCACGAGGGTTTAACACAGATACAGCCTTTTGATACAACTCCTCAAATCCCATATTTACCAAACTCCTCAGTCCATTTATCTAAATGTATCATGTTTATTAGAAAACCAATATAAGGATATAATTCTAGATAACGACATATCCCAGAAAATCCCTGTTTAGATCTTTATACAAACATGAGGAAGAATCCTTCTTCGAGATCAGACCCCTATAGTTCAAGAATTTCTGTTCCCACAAATGATTAATTATGCTGAATTAAATACAGACAGAAATCACCAACCATTTCAAATGGGGTTTCTGTATTTCCTTGTTTCGCAATCCATTTAAATCAATTTCTGGATTGTTGCAATCAAGCAGTTTTGAATCACTAATGACTTTCTGAATTGGTGCATAAAAAGTAAATTGTGCAGCCTGTCCTTTATTCAAAGTAACTATTGCTTGATTTGTTCTACCTAAGAACCATACAGTTTTTTCAATTCTATTCCCTTCCAAAAACATTGTTGTTTTGTCGTAAACCTGCCCGATCGCGACGGAATATGGTCGCACTGCCGTATATTTCCATGCAGTGTTAGAGGCGACCGCGATGTTTCAGAATCGCCACCTTTTCTTCAAGAACGCCGGACTTTCTTTTCTGTCAGACAGAGAGATTTTGGCGTCCGATTACATATACTTGCACTCTGCGACCTCATGACGAATCTATGATTTCCCGTTTAAAATACATCCCAAGTTTTTGCATAACGCATTCAGATGCAATGTTACTTATCTGACAAATACTCATAATCTTATTGAGACCACAATTCTTAAAACCGAAGCGTAAAGTCTCTTTTACAGCTTCCGTGGCACTTCCTTTTCCCCAGAACGACCGACCAAGCCGCCAATCAATTTCAACAGAGGGCATGACCCCAGGGTCACCGTTTATAAGTGACCTGGACAAAATATCCCTTTTAGACCATCTTCGTAACAACAGTCGTGATATCTCCCATTTCGGCACTTATCTATCCTCTGGCAATATCCAATCGTCAAGATCATATTCAGCACTCTGGCCGAATTTGCTCTATCTAACACGGCTACATGGCGCGTGAGCTATCGCAAGGCCGCATTACTGCTTTCCCACTTCATGGCAGGTTCGCATCCGCAGTCCTGGATGGGTGGATTTGCATCGCATGATAACCGACGCTTTCAAGTCGCTACCCTTATGCGCAAGAACTGCCATGCTGGCTACCTGAATCATGATGCGTTATGCGGTCGATTCCTTTGACCTCCGCCCCCCAATCTGCTAAGAAGGACTAATCAACCAGAAGCAATATTGAAGTTTCCAAGGTGATCAACAAGCAGACTGGCTTGATTATCCAGATGAACTTCTACGGAATAAAGTCTTGATTCTCGCCCTGTTGGAAGCCACCCACGCCCTTCCTTCACCACAATAAATGTACCCTCATCATCACCAACAGCAGTGAACGTGTCACTGTTTTCGCCGTCGAGTACACTGAGATTCATCGATTCGCAAAGTTTATTAGAAGTTTCAAGTACGTTGAAAGTCGGGATACCAATTTCGCTTATGCAGTAAGCGTTGAGTGGATGAAAAGGTTTGTCATATTCACCAAGGAGTCTATATCGCGCAATAAATTCAAGGATGTTCCCTTCTGGGTCATGAAAATAGCAAGCGTCCGCGTCAATCGGAGAACCAAAATGAACGACATCTAAGCCACGATACGGTAAAACATCTATGCCTACATATTTTAACCATTTAACCGCCTGCTCAATTTGGTTCGAAGGAATATTGAATGCAAAATGGTAAAATGAGTCCTCATCCGTATTCTGATTAAAGACCAATTCAGTAGTTCCAACATAAAATCCTATATAATCTGCGCCTTTCTTAGATATAGGGAAGTTGAACAACCCGTTATAAAACGCTTTCATTTTAGATACGTCGTTGCAATGTAACGTCAAATTAGTAATCCTCATCTTTAACCTCCTTCCAAATCCTATCGAGCGATCAATCGCTATGTGCGCGGTCCATATCAGTCCAAGCATAACCCAGATCGAATTCTCTAACATGAACCCAATGGTAATACATAACCATGAGAACATATATGTGTGAAAAAAATTGTAGCATCGAGCCTCTACTCTTGAGCCGAAACAATAACCCAACATAGCCAAATCCGGTAATAGTACCAATTCGAGAAATGTTACCTATGAGAAATGGTGGTTATGGTAAAATCATATACTAACAAAAACGACCACAAGCGACTCCAACCACAACGATGATCTCATATATTCATTCCAGTTCACCTGTGCACGGTGCAGCTTGCATTTTCGAATGCAGTCCCAGAAGAAATGTGTCGATGAGAAAATGGTAGCTATCATCCACACTGATGGGCATTTTGAACCCCTCATTTCGTTCTAATGAGATGAATCCGTGCACCATACTGCGAAAACTGCGTACGGCATGAATGGAGGTGTATTCGTCCAACCCGTAATGCTGAAAGACTTGAACGACAGTTTCGACTAACCTTCTCGCTGCTTGCTGCCATCTCCCTTCCTGCGGATCGGAGACTCGCTGAACCGCTTCATATAGCCCCGGATGAGATCGAGCGAACGCCAAATACTCTTCTGCTATAGCGTAAACGGCATTGTCACCGGATTTTCCAATCGCTGTGCGCGATATTACGGAATTCAGCAGATTACATCCGTGTATGGCGAGTTCAATGCGTAAACCAGGAAGTCCAGCGATATGATTGTACAAGGAAGGCGAACGGATCCCCAGCTTCTGAGCGAGAGTCGACAAGCCGAGGGATTCCAGACCTTGAGAATCGACAATCTCGGTAGCAGCTTTCAGGATGGTTGGCAAATCAATTCTTGTTCGTTGCGACATGTCGATTCCTCCATATTAAAGTCCAAGGGCTCTATCCATGAGTTCCACTGGCTGAGCAATCATGTTTCCAAGTCCAACGGCGAGTAATTCAGGTTGATATTCACGTATTTTGCGAGCGCTTTCCATTCCTAACTCTTTGTTCCAAGTAGCCATAGCAGGAAACGGAAACAAGGGTCTCAGTTGTCCTGTGACAGCAAAACCACCTCTCGTTTGAAAAGCATCCCCGGCAATCAAACACTGAGTTCGCGTATCGAGGAAAGACATTGAACCAGGGGTATGCCCAGGTGTCCAAATGGCAAGAAGCGATCCAACCCTGCTTCCATCATCCAAAAGCACGTCTGGCGTTGTTTTGATGGTATGTGGCTTGGGAACGCCTCCTCTAATAGGGGTACTTGGTTCGCTCGGATCAAGCGTACAATCGCCGGTCAATAAACGAGCGTCACGGCGGGAGATATAGACGGGAACATCCGGAAACATTTGTTTTAATTTATCCAGTGCCCCGATATGGTCGGAGTGAGCATGGGTGAGAACGATGCGGCGAATTGCTTTTTCCACCTTCCTAGCGGCAGCGGCAATTCCATCTGCACTGTTCGGAAGCGCAGCATCAATCAGTGTCAATCCATCCTCTTCCTCCACGAAATAACAATTCACGGGGAAAACACTCGGAAGAAACGTCAATTGATATAAATTTCTCTGTTTAATCATTCGCATTACAGATTCACCTATGCCTTTCTAGATTCAATTAAAACTAATATACTTCGCATTTTAACTAACACAATTAGTTTTGTCAAAGATGTTTGTATTCTGAATGTCAATCCATAAAGAACTATCAAAACAGCTCGTGATTTCCAGAATATTTATTGTGCTATTTTTAGCGGCAGTTTTCCTGTTTAGTGTAAATGCATCGTTAGTATGAAAACTGGGCTGGTTCATTCTCCAACAGGTATTCTCCATTCCTTGTATAAGTCAGGCATCCTACGGATTAATTATTCCTGCAGTCTACACCGTTTCATCATGTTGCCTTACAAAAGCCCCCATGTCCTTTACCACACTTTCATCCGATAACTTTTTTCAAAATTTTCAGGACGAATACTCGCTCTAACCCTGAAACAACTGGGGCTAAATATCCCAAACTGCCTATCTGAATTGGAAAACGAGGTACTTGGACATATCCAACGTCCAGAAGCGTCAGAGACTTTAGCCGGTGTGGATTTTGAACTGAGAACGCAAATAAAATCGCTCCGCCTAACGAGTGACCGATGAGATGGGTGCGACTAATCCCACGATCATCGAGATTTTCCTTGACCTACTCACCCATTTTCTTAAGCGTAACTCGTTCCTGTATCCCATCGTATATCCCAATACCTAGTAATTCAACCAACCGAACCTGATGATCCGATTTTAGCTCATCTGCGATGTTCATTCCGGTATTTGCGACCCACCCACTTCCGGGAAGAAATACAACAGGCAAACCGGCTCCAAATGACTCCTCATACCAACGCATGACACCACCCTTGAGCACATCCAACATTGTTGTAGATCTATATACAGCCTATATAGCCGCCACCATTTAGATACCAAAGTGTTTGAGGGAACCGCGCTTTGGTTGAGACATGGTCAAAAATAGTGTGCACATACCTGACGTTTTACTAACGTGAATGATAACAACAGATCAACTTAGTGGCGATGTAACCAATCACGTTTTAGCAAACTGTAATTGACCAAATCCACATAACGGTTGTATAGCCATTGCCCATCTCGAGCTATCCCTTCCTGCTGAAAACCCAACCTGTCTGGGATAGCGCGACTTTTCATGTTTTCTGCCGCACACTGAGTAACGACTCTATTTAGAATCAAAACGTCAAAAATATAGTCTAGCAGTGCACGTACACTAGTGGTGATAATCCCTTTGCCTTTATAATCTTTGCCAAGAAAGTACCCTATACCGTGTCAACTCACGTAAAAATCTTACCGAAGAGAGATGGCTAACTCATTTAAAAATCTAACCCATTCCCTATTCCGTTGAAGTGGGAAAGGTGAATGGCCGTAGGCCAAAAGGGAGGAGCGAAGCGGCTTCCCTTTTTGTTGTGTCTGTGGAGCTTGTGGGCAACTTGAAGAGTTGTCCATCAAATCCACAGACAGAATGTTTTGGCCTCAATAGGAGTCCCGAGTGCCGTTTCGTTTGTCGTTGTCGATCCCCCTGGAAACCGGTGCGGGCAGCGGAGCAAGAGCAAGGTTCGCCCCGCCTAGTCCCTGTGCCAGCAGTGTCACCAGTTGTCGGTGTAGCTGTTGTGGATTGAGGGACTGTGCCCACTCACTCCAGTACTTTTGGCTGTTCGTTGGGATGGCACTAGCATCGAACGTCCGTTGCAAAGGAGTTTTTGCTGAGTCGTATTTCTTTTGCACGTGACTGCCGTTACGTTTTTTCTCAATGACCTTGCGCATGGGCAGACAGGCGTTGGCATATACGTCAAGCCACGCATAAACCGTGTTGAGCCATTGCACATGCTCTGGAGTGTCGAAACGCTCGTAACCTACGATTTCGCGGACCAAGAATCGATTCTTTTGCTCCACGTGAGCGTTGTCGTTCTTCTTGTAAGGTCGGCTTCTGGTGAGCGACAGCCCCTTTTCGTACTATTGATGACCATTCGTTTTTTTACAAATGTAGAGTCCGTGTGTGCTGAGTCCCAATATGCTCTTTTCTCGGCAGGTTAAAAAATGATAATCCATCCAAGAATGAAATTCTTCGTCCGAAAGCGCATCAATATATTCCTGTATTGTATGACTAATTCCGTCAGTTCCGACATGGTCAATAGTGCTGACGCCATAATTCATCATTAGTGTTTCGATGTCTTCGGGAGATGTAAAATATGCATCAGTCCAAAAACAGTCTTGATCCCCATCGATAATTATTCCTTGGTTAATCACCTTGTCAATCACGCTATTTCGAATAAATGTCTTTTCTCTAGTAGCAAGCATTGGAATAACCGCGTATTTGCTTAAATATGCAATAGCCAGATGTCCGCCACTTTTTAGTACCCTTAAACACTCTTTTATACATTTATCCCGTTCATTACTATCTATGATGTGGTATAGTGGACCAAAACACATGACAAAGTCGAATGTTTCACTTTCAAATCGACTCAAATTCGTTGCATTACCAACGTAGGCGTTCAACGCCAAATGCTTTTCCTCAGATTCTTTATTGATTTGTTCGATATGTTTCGGGGTAAGGTCAATTGATGTAACATCGTGATGCCTTTCTGCGTAATAGAATGAATAGGCTCCAGGACCAGCACCAACGTCCAATATTTTCGCATGTGAAGGTAAAAGACTGCTAATGACATGTGTAGATGTAAGAAATTCGATTTTTCTTGAGTTTCTTGAGAACCTCGAAGCTTCATCAATAATCTCGTAATATTGTACAACGCTGTTCACAATCATCCCCCTTTGTCTATTCGACGTTTGAAATACCTGAATCCGGTACGGCTTGACCAATTGCTCGAATGGCTCGTTTCGCCAAGGTAACTCCTAGAAAATTTGCTGCTTAAGCTACACGCTTTTCCTTCGCAATATCGATTTCGACTATTGGTGTTGAACTAGAAATGCTTTCAATCCGTTGATTCTGTAAAGCATATGGCCTAGATTTCATCTCTTACGCACTCCTGATGATTTTAGGACTGTAGTCCTCGGACATATTCATCTTACGTATTCTAATTCAAAGTCATAGGGCTACGTGTACTAAATCATTCAACAGCCCTTAGTTATATATGAAAAACAATAGACGTCAAAAGAGGGATGATGAAGATTGAGTTCAAATCCAATTTTAATTGAATTTCCAGAGGAGTTTGAGACGGAACGACTCATTATCCGTGCCCCATTATGGGGTGATGGTATAGCACTAAACGAAGCAATTAGAGAAAGTATCGAGGAACTGCGACCTTTGATGCCTTGGGCGAAGAACGTTCCAACGATAGATGAATCAGAGGAGAACATTCGGATGGCACGACTTAAGTTTCTACAACGGTCTGATTTGAGATTTCAGCTTATTTGTAAGCAAACAGGTCGATTTATAGGTGGAAGCGGTCTTCATCGCATTGATTGGGAATCCAAAAAGTTTGAGATAGGATACTGGATTCGTACATCACAAAGCGGGAAAGGACTCATGACGGAAGCGGTTCATGGTATTACGCACTTTGCTGTTTGTGTATTACAAGCTAATCGTATTGAAATCCGTTGTGATTCAACAAATACTCGTAGTGCACGGATAGCTGAACGTCTCGGATTCACTCTGGAAGGTATCTTACGAAAAGAAAGATGCAATACAGCAGGACAACTACGTGACACTATGATATTTGCAAAAGTGCGTGGACAAGAATTTTAATACATGAAGCTTTTGGATGCATGGGTGGCAATAGCCTTTCGGTATTAGACAACATAAAAAGCTAAAAAAGGAATATATTATAAATATACGCAAGAAAATATGAGAACAACGATTGAAACAGCCGTGTTCCTTGAAAAAAGAGCAAGATTTCGAGTGTTTTAAGAGATGTCTTCCATTTTCTGAATTCCTGCAATGTACGATAGCTGGCAAGAGCGGTAGCCGACATGGGCTTTCACGAGTTTAGACAGAAATTAGTGTATAAGAAGGATATTCACGGAGGACTATTCATCATCGCAAACAGGTGGTTTGCCTCCAGTAAAATTTGCTCAACGTGTGGAACGAAAAAAATATATCGCTATCTGTGCGACAATGAGCATGCTCAACATACGACACGCATCGTGATCGCGATCAAACGCAGCAAAGAATCTCATGAAATGGGCCGTTAACTACACGATTACAGTCTCTGGAGATGATGTAAGACTTGCTATTACAGGGGCGACATCAACGAAGCAGGCATTCAACGTTAAACCTACCTATGAGTAGATTTGAGTAAGTTTGAAAGAACTGTCAGACTACATCCCGGCGATGGAACCACCATGTACCAAGGAGCAGCATGATAATGCTCAGGATCACGGCGGCAATGAGAACAGACCAAAAGATAATTTGTGGAGCAGCACTTTGCAGTTCTGGTGTAAGCATGTCATAAATCAAGTAGACGAATCGCATTGGCCATGTCCAGGGAATGAACGGCCAGATATTGTTGCCAAGAGCAGTTGCTCCGCCTATAATGGAGGCGACAATCGTCCCGATCGCCCCAATTCCAAGCAGCACACCCCAATGACTGCCTTCTGCCAGCCACAGCGCAGTCCATAGCCATGGTAGAGCACTCAGCCAGTTGACCGCCATACATGCGACAAATATGCCGATTGGCATTGGATAGGGGATACGTAGGACTCCACCGGCAATCAGCAACAAGGCCCACAACCACACGCAACCCACAAACGTGAAGAACGCCAGGACAAAAGCCTTCGCGATATATAATAAGCCTGGGGCCAACTCTATGGAGCGCAGCCAACGCCAACGTCCCGCGGATGCCTCTAATTCTCCGGCGAGCCCTGCAATGAGCCCCCAACCGATCGGTATCCACAAACCAGACCAGACCTCGTTACCTATGTTCAATACGGTTGGCCAAGCGGTCGCCTGAATGCGATGAGGTGCCACATATACGCTGCTGATGGAAACCACCAGCACCGGACATATGAGTACGAGCCACGGAACAGCTGTTCTCCTATACTTCAACCATTCCGCGAATAGCGCCTTTATCATAGACCTACCTGACCTCCCGACGCTCGAACCAGATTGCCCCAAGAGCCATGAACAATGCTGTCGCCACGATGCAGAGGATGATACCGATAGGTATCACATCGTGGTTCCAGAATGGGCTCCCCGGGGAAAGAGGCAAACCATTAATGTGGAAGCCCAAAATAGGCATTAGCATACGCCCGCTCCAGGCCCAGGGAATCATCACCCAATAGGGCGCTTCTGCAGCAACCACGCCGACGACAAGACCCACCAACCCGATGCAGACGGTTACTCCGACCCCAATTCGAGAGGCCACCAGAGAATGATGGCGAGTTGCGGGAGCGCCGCGATCCAAACCAGTGCGATACCGGCAATCAATTGACCAACAGCCGGGGAACCATGCGGATTCCAGAGAAAATAGTTAATGATGATTACCAACGCTGCATAAATGACGGTTGCGACGAGCAGTTGGAGTGCCAGTACAACCCATTTGTAAATGTAAAGAACGCGCAGGTATACAACACGGGTACATAGCACACTCCAACTGTTTGCCCGTCGTTCATATGAGTTCGAAAGAGCTGCCAGAATGGTTGCGCATAACCACAAACCAAAAACAGACCACCAGTTGAATGTGTTCATCAATGTTTCATGCCATGTCCGGCTTTGCGGCATTAGAACTGTCTCGGTTAAGACCAACAAAAGGGGCCAGCACACGATAATCCATGGCGTGAGGGTTCTGCGATACTTTATCCATTCTGCTGTAAACGCTGCATTCACTTTACCCCACCCCCTGAGACGTACCGCAAGAAGATGTCCTCTAGGGTACCCTGCGTATCCCCCTCTTTCATGAGTGTTTCAAGAGGGCCCTGATATCGCAGGCGACCATTGCTTAAAATCCCAACATCTGTTACAATCTGTGCCACTTCAGATAAGATATGGCTTGAAAGGATGACCGTGATCCCCTCATCCAAAAACGAAAGAATCAAGTTCCTCATCTCACGAATACCGATGGGATCCAACCCGTTCGTCGGTTCGTCCAGAATGAGCAACCGCGGACGATTTAAGAGAGCAATGGCAATCCCAAACGTTGTTTCATTCCAAGGGAGTACGCCGCCGTTTTTTTCTTGCCGTCTACATCATGGAGCCCCACTATTCGTAGGACCTCATCCGCACGCTCACGAAATAGCCCGAGCAGTCGGCGATGGATTTCGAGATTTTCCCTTCCGGTTAAGTGCCCGTACAAGCTTGGGGTTTCAATCAGGGCGCCTATATTCGAAAGGCTGGCTCGCTTCCAAGGTTCCTCAAACAAAGTGATGTCCCCGGATGTCGGATGCAACAAACCGAAGAGCATCTTCAAGAGTGTTGTCTTTCCCGCGCCGTTTTGTCCTAGTAGCCCGTATACGCACCCTTGGGGTATACGGAGATTTACGTCCATCACTGCCTCATGTTGTTTGAAACGCTTTGTCAAGTTGTGGGTTTCTAGAAGCATTACCATCTCTCTAACTCCTTTTCAGTCAGATATTGCAGCGGTTCAAGTATATCGACTATCCTTCAAACTTAGATAACTTTACATATGTATTGACTGAACTGTTCCTCGCTCCATCTCCATGGTGTAGCGCGAGCTGAACCAGCCGCAGATTGCTAGAAGTGCTTCCGTGCACCTTCTTCTATGATACGTCCGCCATCCAGAACTGTTTTCAATATCCTAAAGAGAGCATTACCGGGAGTGATTTGAATCGCCCTCAAACGAAATCGTACGACTGTAATTCTGTCGTTCTGGTCAAAATACCGTTCATTCACTACGAACAAAAGAGTCAGTTGCACTTGTCACGGATTTAGGTGTTACTTTGGTGCTAAGTCAATGGTTCTGCGGAAGAAACAGCTTTATTGCAGATAAGATGGATTCTTGAGAATTGATTTGTGAGTTCTGGCCGATTTCCATCACTTGCACTGTTGTCCCATCAACCATGAATTGAGCGGATATTAGAGCACCATGCTTATTGGTTATTTCTCTGATTTCATAATGATCGATATTTACTTTTTTAATATTTGTCCCATCTCCCAAATGAATCGACCCGCCCATTTCAATAACATTGAATGTCTGATGATTTAAATTATTATGCAGAAAAAACGACAATTGATTTACTTTCTCATTTCCTGGGTCGTGCGTAATCACTGCTGACATAACACTCCATCCACTCTTCACATCTGGCCTAATCACATGAAAATTAACTTTATTTTCTAGGCCTCTTAGTCCATCCTGTGTCTTTGGTGTAATATGGCTTGTATTTTGTGTTGAAGATGCTCCAGTATCACCATTCTTATTCGATGTTTGAGTGCCACATCCCGAGATGGCAAACATGCTCACCAGAGAAAAAACAACTATTAATCGAGTTAGAACCCTTGATTTTATTTTCTCCAAAATAGTTCATCCTTTCCTTTTAAACTGTATATCGATATGACATGCATTATACTATGATGCTAAATCGCAGTTTACATGATTTCTAATGTATTTTATTTACATATTTTTATAGATTCATGGAATTCTTTACACATTTAAATTGTTGTATCATATCCAATGGCTACTATTTTTTATAAAATGGACCGTTTCACTTGCAATAAGCGTGAGTGTCTACGCAATTACTCTTAATGAGCGATTGAGATCAACCAACTGCGGCAGTATTATGAATTAACCACCGCAGTTGCTAATTTCAGACGAACTATCTTTTAATGATGCTTAATAAATTTTCAACATATGGAGAGAAACTGTTTTGAGATACGATTTGTATGGTGATCCTATCAGAGTAAACAAGATTAGATCGTAATGAGCTAACAGTGTATTCCAACTTGCCAAAATTACTTCACACCTAAAGTCTATCCCCATTTTTTCATTTGGGGCAATAATACGAGCATCTCCATGTATTTCATATACCATAACATTTCCTTCACTCAACTTATTGAATAATCTAACTTGCAATGCATTGGCCGATCCATGTGAATCTATGTTGATTGCATTAGTCCCATTCAAAACCATTCCTACAGGAAGTTTCCCTGGAAAAGCTGGTGAAAAACTCATTGCTTTTTTTACAGGTCACGCAGAATCTCAATTTCTAAGTCCTTTTCGCCAAGTATCTTCTTTAGCTTGTCATTCTCGTTCTCAAGTTCTTTAAACTCGTTTGACGATGGGTATAAGCAGATACCTTCTTCGACTCAGTTCCAGTATTCTTCCAATCTGCATGCTTCGACTGTGTCATTCAATCGTAGACCGTCTTCGAAGTAAGCCCGTGACGACGTGCAACTTGGGAGGAGTTTCCCACTTCAGCTGCCTCCTGCTAAACCTGCTGTTTAAAATCCATCGTGTATCTCTTTCGCTGCATAAAAATATCCCCTCCACGACTTGTAATCAGGTTAGTGGATAAGGGATAAAGACTCAAATCCAATTCTGGGGCTTAAGAGAACACATTACGTTTGCAACAATATTGAATAGTATTCAAATTACATTTATACTTATATTGGCAAGAGCTATAGTATATAGTACTCTTTTATTAGATATTACTAGTTTCTCATATGTAATTCATATTTTAGACCTGCATTTTTCTAAGAAAGTTAAAAAATCCCACAACAACTCTTAGAGGTTAATATTAATTTTCGAAAAATAGGGTATTGTCAATCAATTCTACATATAAGTGAACTGTTATGTGTTTACATATAGGCGATGGAGGTAATATATTGAAAATTTCATTTAAAGTAACAAATAACAGAAAAAAACTTAGGATATCTAGATATATTGCAATGATTGCTTTACTAATGCAATTTAATTATATAATGCTAGTTACTAACGAATATAAACATCTGCAACATGAATTGCTGGGAATTTTTATTACAGGAATATGGATCCTAGTGAACGTATTAATTATAGCAATTGTAGTTAAAGTCATATATGTACGAAGACGAGAATAAATTAACTATAAGATAGTTAATCAGGCTGTAGAAAAAGACCACTGTGATTGGTCTTTTTCAATTAAAGCAATATATTTGTGGTTTTATCTATACAGAATTGTATATATAAGAAATGTGAATCTCCCTTTATCCAACTCGTTTTGCTAGGTAAAAGGAGATTTTTTCATATTCTCAAAGACAGCGGTCATCAGTGCCTATTTGAACATTTTGTCCCTGCCTCGGCACCTCGTATATCTGTATCTATGAAGCTGTTTTGCATCTGCAAACCTCGTTCAATGGTTTGCATGCGGAGTCTGTATAGGCGTTTCCCAGATTTACTAAATCGGTACTCTTGGACCCTCTCTTTGCTGTCCTCCCATACGTGTCGTACCAAAACTTTTTGCTGGTTGCGGGACCAAGTACACAGAGCCAGAAGAGGACTTGTCTTGCAAATTGCTGGATCAGATTTGTACTCCCTGTGGCCTTCACGAGTTGTCGTGCGGTAAGTAAGCGGTTTTTTCTGGACATATGTACGAATCAGTTTCCATAATCGTATTGGAAATTTCATTGGATATCAAACACTGTGTAGGATAAAATCGGCGATGACGAATCACTGCTAGGTTCCGTCGCTATCCGGCAGTTATGACCAAAAAAGACTTAATTTTATTTCATAAGAGGATAACGATGTATGGATTGTTTTTATGTTTAGAGTTATTGGAGTGTACGTACACCTTAAACATATATATTGTAAATACACAGAAAGTCCAAGCAACAATCACACATATCACTGATACCAATGACCTTCAAATTTACAAAGTTGACATCCTCCCCCATGCCTAAAGATGGACGCATAAAGTTGCGTAGCGTCGTCACACCCCCGATATATCCTTGTTACCGAATCTCATCCAACAAGATAACTGCATTCACACAACCATCCCGCATCTGTTTTCGGATAAATTCCGTATAGGGTTCGACAACAGTTTTAGTAGATATGTGATGATAAGCTCCAGGTTCCTACTGAAAAAGCCATCCACGTATGGTCTTTCGATCCCGCCCGAGATTCTCTCCCCCTCAGGGAGAATGTCAGGTTCCTAGTGGAGATTTTACAACTGATGCTGACAGGGCCGTGAATGGGCAAAGATTCTTAACTCCATCATGATGACACGATTGAACAGGATGCAAAGGGGAACCCCGTTCCTGCAAAAATCGTGTTCGTGCGAGACAGGAATCTCTCTTGTCAGTGGCTGGCTCTGCTATCCACGGATATAAGTCTGTTGGACGATGAAGTCATTCGCATCTATGACAAGCGTTGGGATATTGAGTCCTTTTTCAAGGCGAGCAAGTCTGACCTCCGGCTGGCGAAGGAGTTACAGGAACGTACATACGACACCGGAATCGATATGGTAATTCTGCAGTTTATGACTCATTTACCCAGTTCTATCAAGAGAAACTGGCTGCCTAAGAACGCGAAACTTGAATGATTCTGATATACTGACATTTGTACTCTGAAGATACATTGTGATGCAAAAAAAATCAGAAAAAGAATTCCATAACATAAATGAGAAGAAGGTGTATGATCAACCCATGCATAACCAGTTTGTAACAGTGAGTGCAAAAGACCCTATTATCTCTCGCTGGCTCAACAAGCCCTATAGGGAACCTTTGCTTTTACTTCTTCTCTCCATTTTCGTAGGTATAATTGGGGGTCTAGGCGCTATTTTGTTTCGCGCTATGATTCACTGGTTTTTTCTTTTATTTCATGTGTCCCCTGAAGTCACCCATTCCCCTCTGCGCATAATCATTCCAGCGATAGGGTTGCTCTTAGTTGGATTCATTACAAACTATTTTGCGCGTGAAGTGAAGGGGCATGGCGTACCACAAATACTCGAATCTCTGGCATTACGAGGCGGCAGAATTCGTCCACGAATAGCTTTTTTTGGTATCCTCGCCCCCGCCATCACTATAGGTAGTGGCGGATCTGTCGGACGAGAGGGGCCTATTGCACTGATTGGCGGAGCTTTTGGCTCTGTGCTCGGCCAAGCGTTAAAGCTTACAGATAAATACATTTCCTTGTTACTGGCTTGTGGAGCAGCTGCGGGTATTTCCGCCACTTTCAATGCACCGATTGCTGGTGGTTTTTTCGGGCTGGAAGTGATTCTTGGCAGTTACGCCTTTGGCGCCATCATGCCTGTCTTTCTAGCATCTGTCACAGGTGCAACCACATTTGACGTATTTATGGGGAATCATCCGGTACTGCCAACCGCACACTACCCTATCATTCACCCAATTGCACTATTATTTATGATTATTCTTGGCGTTTTGGCAGGAGGATTTGGGCTTCTCTACTCCAAAGGATTGACTATCTCGGAAGACTGGATTGCTAAATGGAAAGTCCCTTTCTGGATGAAAAACATTGTAGGGGGGCTTACAATTGGATTAATTGGCTTTATGCTGCCACAAGTTCTTGGAGTTGGTTACCCGAGTATTCTTTCAGCACTAACGGGCAAGCTTTCTCTGGGTACACTCATTCTTCTGATGATTTTCAAATATATTGCTACGCTCACAACTGTTGGCTCAGGAGGTTCGGGTGGCGTATTTGCACCCTCCCTATTTCTTGGTGCTATGCTCGGTGCTTCGTATGGGGACTTTTTGAAAATCATTTTTCCCTATTGGATTCCTCATCCAGAAATTTACGCAATTGCAGGTATGGGTGCTATTTTTGCAGCGGCGGCACAAGCACCTTTTGTTGCTATCACTATTTTACTTGAAGTAACTGGAGATTATCAATTGACACCCGTTGTGATTGCTGCTTGCATTATGGCTTATTTAGTACATGGGCTTTTAACGCGAGATTCCATGTATACGGTAAAATTAGCCCGACGTGGTATTCGTATCCTGCGTGGTAACGAAGTACGACCCACCGAACAAATTTCAGTTACACAAGCTATGGAACCTGTTGCTTTAATTTTGTTTGAGCAAGATACGGTCGATCACGCTTATCATCTGCTGACCTCCTCTCGTCACCATGCAGCTGTTCTTTTGAACGAAAAAAATCAGCTAACTGGTATTGTTACCTTAGAAACACTTCGTCCGCTCATTGAGCAACACAAACCCAATGCTACCTTACATGATTTAAGTACCCACCAAACTCCCACAATTCAAAAACATCAAAGTCTTGAAGAGGCTATGAGGTTATTCTCACTTTACGATCTCCCACTCTTACCTGTTATGGACGAAACCAACCATTCAGTCATTGGCATGCTCACAGAACGCGATGTGGTGCGTGCTTATAACGCTTATACCATTTATTCAACCGAATCGAACGCGAAAATTAGACAACTTCAAGATCTTCATCAAAATTCAGGCCAATTCACAAATCTCAGATTAAAAGAAAATAGTCCAGTGATTGGGCTATCCTTAGCAGATGTGCGATTTCCTTCTGAAGCCGTCATCGTTTCAATTAAACGACAAAATAATCTGCTTGTACCTCATGGAAAAACAGTGTTTCAAAAAGATGACGAAGTGCTTCTTTTTATTTCTCCGATTCAAAAAGTAGATGAGGTTGTAAATTTTATGTCCGGTGAGGTATCTTCTTTGTCAAAACATTGATAAACCTTAAAGATTTTTTATGAGGGAATTTGGATTATCTCTTTTGTCATGTAGGTGTCCACAGTCTTGCACGCCTTGCGTATGTCGCAAACTCCCATGTGGATAGTCTGTTATCCTTTAGCACTCGATGAAATGACTCCAGTGGATATTCTTCAGTCATGATATTCGTCGATCCGGTTCCTGTTTTCCCAGTCAAAAACCCACCATTCTTGTAGAGGAGGCTTATCCACCGGTTCACCACAATCGCGCAAATCTCATGTTTGCAAGCAACGATGGACACATGATATAACGGCGCTGAAGAGGAATTTACCACCTGTTGCCTTCCACGGCCTTCGTCACACCCATGCAATGCTTTTGCTGATGGAAAAGGTGCCCCTGAAAGTTGTATCTGAACACCTGGGTCACGCTTCCATCACGATGACTGCAGATGCGTATGCACATGTGACCGACACGATGCAACGAGAGGCCGTGGAAGAATGAAATCGACTTTTGACTGCCAAGTAGTATCTTTTGGTAAAGGAGAGATTCGTGACTTATCAATCCCTCAAACTATGGATGAAAGCCTATCAATCCGCGCCACGTAAGGAATATCCATCAAGGCATCTGCCAAATCATTGGTTTGTCAAGGTAAATGGCTGCGTTACTGCCTGGCCATCTTCGTTTTGAGCTGCCACACGATAAGTGACCGAAGTAGTCCCAGAAGGAACTTCCAAATTCACTCGGATGGGTGGTTGATTGGGCATAATGCCAGGCGGATAGATAGAATTACCCGGACTCATAGATGGTTGAACCGGTTGCAAGGGACCACCCGGATGAATTGACGGTTGACCCGGCTGCTGAGAAATCCCCGGCACAGATACAGTTTGCACAGGAATGTATGAGCCATCTGCTTGTTCTTCATAAACCACATACTGAGTAGCTCCGGGAACCGAGTTGATGTTCAGAATCGCTTGCCCTCGTAACAGGGTACCCTTTACTACTGGCGCAGTTAAGCGCAAAGCTGGCAAATCAACTGTAGACGAAAGCATGCTTGCCGAAACATTGGGTCCAGCCGGCGGTGCTACTGGTGGTCCCGCCAATGGGCCAGGGCCAAACAACGCTTCTACAGCGAATGTTTGAGCATATGCCCCTCGTTCTACAGGTAAATAGAGTGTGCTAGCAGACAACGGCCCACCAACGGGTTGCCACTGACCCGCTCTATTTTTACGAAAGACCCGATAGCCTGTTGCACCTTCTACAGGTGTCCAGGCAATTTGATTCTGATTACCTGACTCTTGTAAATAAGCGACCGGAACACGTGTAGGTGTTACTAAAATAGCCCCCTGATAAGGTTGTAAGGTCAACGTGACTTGACCATTCTCCACTGTATACCACTGGTTATTCAGCTCGTCGAGCAAGCGAGTACCATCAGCGACCGTACCTTTGGTAGGAAGGCTGACTGTGGTAGATTGATTTTGATTATTTAGCGCTACAATTGCAGAAGCGTCATTAGCCGGATCGCCAAACACATCATGTCCATCACGTATGGTACGAGCAAAAGCATAGACCATGCCCTGCGTATAGAGTGGCTGGAAGTCACCTGTCTGCAACACAGGGTTTGCCTTGCGAATTGCACCTAATTTGCGATAGTGGTTGAGAAGAGTGAGGTTTTGATGATTCCACGGATAGGTTCGACGGCTAAGTGGATCTTTGTATCCAGTCAGGCCAGCCTCATCTCCATACCAGATGGTCGGATCACCTGGGAAACCAAATTGAAGATCGGAAACCAGTTTTAGCTTCTCTATGCCGATTTGTTCATCTGCAGCGGATGGTTGATACAAATCCTGTTGCAAAGCGGAAATATCGCTTGGTTGTGGTGCATTTTCAAGAATCGTCAAAATACGCATCGTATCTTGCGAATCCACCAGATTCATCATGGCATAGAAAGATTGCTTGGGATATTCGCTATACAGGCGCATCAGACGTTGATTAAACCCTGCTGCGTCAACTGCATGATGCTGTTCATTGCCATCGTTGTAATTACCGCGGAAAAAGTCTATCACTGCATTTCGGAACTGATAATTCATGACACTGTCAAAGGTCGATCCGGTCAGCCAGTCTGTGCCATTATCATTAGTCGCATTATTCCAAATCTCACCTATAATAGCAGCATTAGGATCGATAGACTTGACGGCATCGCGAAAACCGCTCCACCAAGCTGTGTTGAAGTTACTGTTGTCCGCTGAATCTAATCTCCAACCACTAGCACCTTGCTCAATCCAGTATTTTGCCACTGAATTCTTCCCACTGTATATAAATTTCTGATATGCAGGGTTAGAAGTATTCGTTTCTGGCAACGTATCAATATTAAACCATCCGTTGTACGGATTTTGTGGATTACCTGTCCATTCATACCAAGAATAGTAGGGAGACGACGAGGGTTGGTTGCTTTGATACGCCTGCCATGCTCCTGTTGTTTTAAAATTGCCAAATTTATTGAAATAAATGCTGTCGCTACCTGTGTCTTCAAAGACGCCATCCAAAATGATATGAAAACCTTTCGCATGAGCGGCTTTGACCAAATTCAGCCAATCCTGCTGTGTACCAAAACCGGGATCAATCTTCATAAAATCTGCCGTATCATATTTATGGTTGGATTCAGCCTCAAAAACAGGCATCAAATAGAGCGTATTGACACCGAGGCTCTTCAGGTAATCCAGCTTATCTTGAATACCTTGAAGATCTCCGCCAAAGAAGTCAATATTCCACTGCCCGTTACCACGTAATTTCTCAATACTTGGATTAGAGGAGGGCGGAATATTGGGATCATCAGGAGGACTGCTCCAATGTTGATGAAACTCAATGGGTCCTAAAGACTCCTGTCCATTTGCATTCACATAAATCCCTTTTTGAGTCTTGGGATTTTCATCTGTAGCAATATTTCCGTTATAGAACCGATCAGGCATGATTTCATAAATGACTGCGTGCTTCAACCAATCAGGTGTTTCAAATCCCTTTTCAAACACGCTAATTTGGTAACTTGGACCATTCGATGAAAAACCAACCGCACCGGGCCCCTCTAATTGCGATCCGTTATCATCATAATATAGGGTCTGTCCACTAGATGTTTGGGTAACAAATTGATACCACATGGTTCCTGGTGTTTGAACATCGGAAGCAGGGATGGTCACCGTCCACCAGCTATAATCTGTAGCTTGGCTGACTCCAGCTTCCTGCTCAATTTGACTAGCAGGCATTTGCAAAGGTTGCATAGGCAGATCTAATTCACCCGATTGGCCCGTCGCACCCCAAAGGCGGAGTGTAGCACTTTTTAAATCGACAGGTCCGCGCAATCGAAGCGTAATCGGTGTACCAGCCGCAACAGCACCAAATGGCGACCGATAAAACGTGTTAAACGAATCATGGTAATACGCCTTCATCCAAGCTGGAAGTGGTCCCACAAGCAGTGTAGCTGAACGGTTTAAGGAAACATTCACAACTCTATCCGCATCTTGCGCTACTGTATCTAAATCTACCGTATATAATCCATCTGGTAAATTCTGCGGGACAGTAAATTGCACACTGCTCCATCCGGCATTAAAACCTTGACTGGTTGCAACTGTCTGACCATCTGCATTGATAAAACTGACCATCGTCTGATTCGGTTGACTGGAACTCCCTGAAAAATCGCCTACCGGATCGTTCGCTGTCAATGTGTCTCCAGGGTTGGCATCCATTTCAGACAGTGAAACTGAACCAACCGGCAGAGGAAAGTTTTGATTCGTATCGTCATAGGTGTGCAATCCGTCACCTGAAAGGCAGGCAAAACTGCTTCCGTCATAAATATCGAATCGATAGTAGATGGTTCCACCATTGGAAGCAGGAATGGTGGCAGACCAAAGTTGATAGGGTCCAAACGTTTTCCCAGGTGTCATATCCACTTGAAAACCTTTGTTGGCGGCTGTGTCCCAGCAATTGAGAACCACTTTGCTGAGGTTTCCACTGTATGCTCGCATACTGATGGTCACCGACTGACCCGCAGCAGGATTGGGATTAGATACATAATTTGAACTGTCGGATGTATAGATACCGTCCCACTGTACAGTACTTGCATCCGTATATGGCAACACTTGCAAACCATTTCCTGGAGTTGTGTTTGCAACACTACTGCCGCTTTGCACAGTAATCGTGTAAGTTCCCGCACCTACACCTGCGTCCCCTTCAGGAAGTTGTAAAAGTATGCTATTGGGGCCAGTTACGGTAGCGTCATTCGTCACGTTGATTGTACCATTGACACTATTCTCGAGTGTGACCTGAACATTCGATGCACTCAAGTCTATACCAGAGACATCAAGCTGGACAGTGGCTGCCTTACCAGCAGTAAAATCGTTTCCTGACACAATTTGTACCGTTGCACTCGTACTGTATGTACTTCCATACGTAGTAGCCTGTGTACTTGTGCCACTATTCGAAAGATTACTGGCATAGCTAGTTCCACTGCTAGAGGATTGCGTTGTTTGACCTCCGCCACTCGCAGAATTGCTACTTGTACTAGCATAGACTGTACCGGCAGAAGCAACGAGCGGTAACGCAGCCGTCATGACAACCGTAGCTGCCAAACTCATGGAATTTTTCCATTTCAATGTGACTCTCTCCCTCATCCTCATTTTACCCTCGCCCTAACCACAAATGGTTCATCATGTTTAAGTGCAACGTTTGCAGAATATGCTCAATGTTTATGCAAACGATTGCACAATTTCTTAATATTTATCCTATCAATTAATGAAAGCGGCTTCAATATCTAATTTTGTCGATCACAATACTTTTTTGATACGCTGTCTTAAAAACATTATTCTATAGGTGATTTGCTCTTGAACCCTATGAAAATGGGGAAAACAGGCTTGTGCATCCGAGAATCTTTGGAAACCGTTTGATGAGGAGACAACATAATTTGTTTTTGCCATGCGTCATAGAGATAAATGAGAAGCGATAATCCAAATACAATGAGATAATACTGCCAAGGTTGCATCAAGCGAAATTTAGCAATTTTTAACCACGGTAAAACGCGATCAAAAATAAGATATACATAAATCCAATCTATCACTAGGTTGACACCGACATATTGCCAAAATCGGTGCGAAGTAAAATAATATATCCACAAGACCGTCACCGGGAATAATCCATAAGCAAAACTGACATTGATAACATATCCCCATGGGACAATCGATTGTTGTATACTCCACCAATGATAATGAAAAGCAATAATGAAAATATTGCTCATCACAAAGCAGGTGAATAGAGTCACTGGCATATAGCGTTTTAAAGACGCGCGATCCATAAAAAGCAAAACTGTCAACCATGAGGAAATAAACATGATCCATAAGATCAGCTGGGAATGGGTCAACTCAGGAACCTCTCTTCTTGATGACGCCTCGGCAAGTTTTGAGAATTGAACGCTATAACATAGCCTTCTTCCCTCTACTGAATCGGACGGCGTGTTGGCCTGACCAACAACTCAACAGCACTCAAAGTATGAGCGATTTCCCACCCCAGCATGCATGACTGAACAAAAACTTTACTGCAAATGACGAGCAACCATTTCCTGAACTACAAAAGAAGCTACATCAGGCGCTAAAGTGCCAGGACCAAATCCAGCATCATAGCCCAATTCAAGTGCCAATTCATGAGTAATTCGCGGACCACCGGCAACCAAAATCAGTTTATCTCGTAATCCTTCAGCTTCAAGAAGGTCAACTAAAGCGCTCAAATTGTGAAGATGCACATCCTTCTGCGTGACAACTTGCGAAACAAGCAGCGCATCTGCCTTCAGTTCAATCGCTTTACGAACCAGTTCCTCATTTTCTACTTGACTGCCAAGATTGTAAGCTTGGATTTCCGGATAGCGTTCGAGCCCGTACTCACCGTTGTAACCTTTCATATTCATAATTGCGTCTATTCCCACTGTATGTGCGTCTGTTCCTGTACACGCTCCAAGTATGGTGATTTTACGACCAATTTTTGTTCGGATAAACTCATTAATTTCATAAAAATTCATCACTTCCGTCTCGACTTTGGGAACTTGTATGTGGGCATAGTCGACACTGTGTACACAGTTCCCATATAGAACGATAAAAGTAAAGTTCTCTCCGATATCTTCGTGATGAACCACACTCGGATTGACAATTCCCATTTTAAGAGCAAGCAGGCGGGCTGCTTCAACAGCTTCAGGACCGTCCGGAACGGGCAAAGAGAAACTCAACTGGACTTTGCCGTCATTCATCGTGTCCCCGTAAGGACGAATTGCCGTATAGTCTGGCTTCGCAATCTGCGTTCGATAGTCGAGTTGCTCCATCATCCGCGCCGAACCTCCTCTTGCTGTACAGTCCCAGTAATCCCTAAGCGCACGCGCAATTCATCAGCAAATGGATTGAAATAGTCTGCAGATTTCATCAGTACGCCGGATAATCCTTTACCACCAGTGGCAGTCCGTTTGACATCAGCAAACATGCCTGAAGCCAATGCTTGATAAAGTCCCACATCCACAATGTTTTCCAGTAGCTGTACCGCTTCTGCTAAAACCTGATGAGCCCGCCGGACAATGATTCCATCTTCTTTAAAATTAATTTCTTCTCCTAGATGTCTTGCATTATTAAAAATATATTTTGCACTCTCAATCGCCAGATGCCGATCGTAGATAAGCGGAGTATGAATCTGTTCCGTCATCATGCCCAGCAGTTGAATTCCTTGCTGTGTCATAATACCAACCATATTGAAAAGAGCGTCTTGGACATGACCACGAAAGATGTTTCCTGTCATATGTTTGGTAGGCGGCATGTATTTGAGCGGGGCATTAGGGAAAATTTCTCTAGCCATCTGCGCCTGTGCCAATTCGTACAAAAAACCGTCCTCTAACATGGGATTCATCTCAAAAGCATGCCCAAGCCCCATCTGCGCTTCGGGAAGGCCACTCCGTAGAGCTAACTGTTCATTGATAAATTGCGAAGCAAGTACAGTATGAGCTGACTCTACTGCATCTGCAGTGGTCAGATAATTGTCTTCGCCTGTATTAATAATCACTCCAGCATAAGCGTTAATCATTCGAGAAAAAGCCTGATCACACAACGTTCGTTGCATGTTAATATCTCGAAAAAGAATTCCGTACAAAGCGTCATTCAGCATAACATCCAAGCGTTCCAAAGCACCCATAGCGGCTATCTCAGGCATACAAAGTCCTGAACAATAGTTACACAGCCGTATATAACGACCTACTTCCTCACTCACTTCATCAAGTGCCTGCCGCATGATGCGAAAGTTAGCCTGCGTGGCATAAGTTCCCCCAAAACCTTCCGTTGTCGGCCCATACGGTACGTAGTCAATCAGACTCTGCCCTGTACTGCGAATGACAGCAATGATGTCCGCTCCCTGACGGGCAGCAGACTTGGCTTGAACTACATCCTCATAAATATTTCCTGTAGCTACAATGACATAGATGTATGGCTGTTTCCCTTCTCCCAAACGGCCAAGATACTGATTGCGTTTCTCACGGTTAGCAGCAATACCATCCAATGCGTATTGCGCCATCTCTCTTGCTTTGACCTGAATATCAACTCGATTGGGCAAATCTTCCGTTCCTAATTGAACCATTCCTGCGCCTATCGCTTCAGCAAGTTCTTGCGCCGTCATCCCATGCACCATCATTGCACCGACAAATGGGTAGGCAATACCCCCCGCCAGGAGATCTCGGGATAGAGCGTGATCGACCACCACATTGGCAAGCGGTACGCCTTCGGCATCCACTCCATCTACACCAAACAGCCGCAGAACTGTTCTTTCAATAGCAACCGTGGTACGCTCCATGACTTGAGCGGTAACATCATCAGCTATTTGACTGGATGCCTGCCGGGCCCTTTGAATTTCGGCTTCATTCAAATGAAGTTTTCCTGTCATATGTTCATCCGTCCTTCAGTTTCTTGATATCGCCGGGCCACCTGTAACAGAGAATCAGGCAACCCCAGCCATTTAGCCACTTCCAGCGCTTCCTGTACGCCTTGGCCAGGCTGGCGCCGCTCCAAACGGTAATCCATTGCGGCGGCAAGAAATCGCAATCGCTCTGCTAAGGTAGCATTTTGCATATCTTGGTGCAGCACCGAGGATAACCCCCGTACACGCCAATGCGCAGCTCCTTGATAAGCTGCCACGGAAGCGTAGTGTGAAGCCAGAAAAACGATGCTGTCCTGCAGTCCGGAAAGTTTATGAAGTAACCCGTGCACCAGCGCTTCCCCCTCCTGGGGATTTGTGGTACACCCGGGCTCGTCAAAAAGTAACAAAAGCGCTTGATGTTCCGCTTCTTCCAGTACACTTCCCCATCCTACAACTTCCTGCCCAAACGCTGAAAGGCCATGCTCCATCTGCGTTCCAGCCGCAAAGAGCAAACGCACACCCGTCAATAGAGGAGCTGTGAAGGATACGGCCGGAACTGGCAATCCATACTGCAACAGACACTGCATCAGTGCAATGACACATAGCGTTACTGACTTACCGCCCATGTTCGATCCCGTTATCACATTAAGAGTTCCCACATTCGGTAAATCAATAGCTACAAAAGAACGCCCCTGTTGTTGAAGTTGCTCAGCCAGAAGAGGATGGCGAGCTTCCCGAAGCGACCATCTTTCGCTGACACTAGGTACGACTCCCTGCCATACTCGAGCCAATGCAACTTTTGATAGACGAATATCCATCTCCTGAAGGGCATCTGCTAACCTGTTCCAGCTTTGCAGTTGCCTCTGTACCTGTTCGGTCAGTTGGGCCAACAGTCGATCAGTCTCTTGTTGAAGCTTGGCGAAAGCATTCTCCCAAGCGACAAGCAACTCTGACTCCACCTCATCAGGCACTCTTTGCAAGATGATTTCAAACGGTGTTTCACGCAATACACGCAAGTTTGGAGTAGATTTGACGAGTTCGAGCAGATCACGATGAACTGGCAAGCTGAGCATCAGCGTGCTATCCGGCCGTTGGTAGAGTGGCCAGCCTTGTTTTTGAAGAGTTTTCAACCATTCCGTTTGATACTGGGTCAACTTTTTTTTAATCTCTCGCTCTTCGTGTTGCGCTTCCAGATAAAAGGAGTCCGCCAAATGCTGTACAGCAAAATGACTTAATTCCGGGTGACCAAATGGTTTGAGCAAGGATTCCATGTCGCTTATGGTCAGATAGTCCAATCCTGGCGGAATTTGCGACTCTTTTAACAGGTGAAGCGTTGACTGTACAGTTTGCTTCAACCAAAGCGCCGTTTTCGGCGTCAATTCGAGCGTATCTAAGGCAAGCGAAGCAAGCAGTGGCTGAATATCGGGCAACTGGCGGAGCCATTCTCTCCATCGTCTCAACTCTTCTGGCGAAATGCGTTGCAAATCCAGTGCCAAAAGCTCATGAACATGGAGTAGATCAACTTCATTCCCCGGTAAATAAGGCCGCAAATTTTCTTTAAACCGCACCCCGCCAGCTGTCACTGGCTGCCACGCCGCAAACACTTCTTTCCAACCGATTTTCTCAGCTGTTTTCTCGTCCAAAAAGGAACGAGATACAGAACGCCAGATTATATTTTCATTCATCACGCATTCCTCTCCATGGACAAGGCGGCATGATACACAGGCACTTCCGGCAATGCAGCAGATACAGCCTGCAACATCTCATCCAACGGCAGGTCTGCTCCGGAAACATGGTGAGGATTCACGGCTACGCCTAAAAGAGGCAGCTTTCGCATCACCATGAGTTGATGACCTGCCCGATAAAACGGTAACAAGACTTGCCGACTTACCCAAACCTGCGCAGGATGAGCAGCAATTAGTGTCATCGGTTCTTGTCTTTGAAGCAAAATGGTTTCCATTAATTTATCCTGCACAGCGCCAGGCACATAAAGCGCCTGAAGAGGCGCAACCAGCCTCGCATCAGCCAAAAGCTGCTCCGGGTGTAAAGTTGCAGCATCTGCGGAAAACTCTCGATACTCTCCCGTGGTAAAATAGAGCGCCACTTGTCTTCGCTGATGAGCGGAATCCAATACGTTGCGCCATGCCAAAGGCACTTCTGGCAAGAAAAACCGGTGTGAAAGTTCAAGTGCCACCTGTGCAACTGCATCAGGTGTCGATCCCGATACGGGACTGACTGCTAATACCACAGCATCCACCAGTTCTGGCGATGCTGCCGCTATTCGATTCAGCGCACCATCCACCAGTACCATGTCAACCTGGTAGCGTGCAAACCCCTCTAGCACACGGCTGATATGCTGCCGGGAACGGACTCCCGCCAAAAGCACCTGTGTGGTCTCTGCTGCTCGAACTATGACGACCTCACCCAGCGGAGAACGAATGCCCGTAGACTCCAACCATTCGAGCGACTGAGTTTCAAAAAGTGCGCGTTCAGCAGTAGCCAGGAGCGCCCCCTGCGGGGCAAAAATAGGCGGTTTATCTATACCCATCAGCGCATCCTGGCGTTCTCCATCCACACCGATACTACAAAGTCCGACAACCCGGCCAGCGACTGCTGCCTGTTGCAAAAAAGCATTGAAGGCAGTCGTCTTACCAGCATGTTTACTGGCTCCCATGAAAGCAATCCGATTCCAGCCGTGAGCTACAGCACGGTCGTAGATTTCCACTGGCCATCCCTCAATGTCCGTGCTGATTTCGTTCCGCTCGTTTGAGTCCTTTAGGTTCAAGTGCGAGTTGCACATCATTGAGCAAGCGAGCCACACCAATCAACTCATCATTGTCTTTAGCGTGATCGTGCGTACAAGTAGGCGGACAGCCTTGATCTTCATAAACCGGTTCGTGATAAGTGGTAATGACTCCTTCAAAATTGCGCAGAATCACTTTTCCATGTCCTTGTGAAATAATGTACTGCGGTTGAACAGGTATCTTACCGCCGCCTCCCGGAGCATCTACCACATAAGTAGGAATCGCGTAACCAGAAGTGTGTCCGCGCAACTGTTCCATAATTTCAATGCCTTTAGAAACGGTAGTGCGAAAATGCGAAATGCCCTCTGACAAATCACATTGATAGAGATAATAGGGACGAACGCGAATTTTTACCAAATCGTGGAGCAACTTTTTCATAATGTGCACACAATCATTAACTCCGCGCATGAGGACTGTCTGATTACCTACTGGCACTCCTGCATCGGCTAGCTTTTTACAGGCTTCGGCTGCCTCTGGTGTAATTTCGTCCGGGTGGTTGAAATGTGTATTCAACCACACTGGGTGGTATTTTTTTAGAATATTACAAAGGTTGTCTGTAATCCGTTGCGGGAATACAACTGGAGCCCGCGTGCCAATTCGGATAATTTCCACATGCGGAATATCGCGCAAGCTGGAGATAATGTATTCCAGGATACGATCATTCACAAGCAGGCCATCGCCGCCGGAGAGCAGAACATCGCGCACTTCCGGATGGTTACGAATATAATTGATGGCTGCATCCAATTGTGGTTTGGGCACTGCATGACCCACAGCGCCTGAAAAACGACGACGCGTACAATGACGGCAATACATCGAGCACTGATTGGTAATGAGGAACAGAACGCGATCGGGATAACGATGCGTCAATCCAAGCACAGGTGCGTCCGTATCCTCATCGAGGGGATCTTCCATATCCCATGGAGAACGCTGCATTTCGTTGGAAAGCGGCACAGCTTGAAGACGAATGGGACAATTAGGATCATCCGGATCCATCATCATTGCATAGTACGGCGTAATGCGCAGAGGGATTGTCTCTTTGACATGGCGCACGCCCTCCATCTCTTCTTCGGTCAAATGAATCACTTTCGCCAGGTCTTCCATGGTATTGACGGTATGTGTCAATTGCCACTTCCAATCATTCCATTGTTCTTCCGTCACATCTTTCCACAATTCAATCTCTTTATAATGACGCTGTTTCTTGCCATATCGATATGCACTGACGGGTTCGAGAACACTCATTCAAAACACTCCCTATTTTAAATTTTGCAGTCAATCCGACTGGAACTTTTGTTGAGAGAAACGATTAATGACTGTGTACCGCAAACTTCTGACGAAAAATTTGTTGCAATACAGGTTCAGCACGCAGCAAATTCAAAGCGTAATCAGCATGATTTTTGCAATACCCATTGCCAATCATCATCTGAATGTCTTTGCCTATTCCCTCTGCACCTAGTGCAGCGGCTGTAAAGGACGTGGCCATGGAGAAAAAGTAGACTGTTCCGCCATCCTTGCAGGGTAGAATAGAGGCCATTTCTGTGCCAGGAACATTGACACAGTTGATAACCACATCAGCTCCGCTAAATGCTTGCCCAAATCGCTGATTCCAGGCCTGTTCCAAACTGGCTAAACAAGCTACCGCATCCTGCGCACTCACATCCAACACGATATCTGCTTTACCAAGAGCCTGTATTCGCTCGCAAGCGAGTTGACCATAATCCATTGCCACAACGATACCGTCTCGTACACTTCGCCGGGCCGCCGCAAGGACAGTTAATCCAGATTTTCCGCCAGCTCCCAGAACAACAACCGTCTGACCAGGCTGTACAAGGCGAGCTGTTTGGGCTGGCGCCCCGCAAACGTCAAAAAGTGCCAAGGCCAACTGTTCTTCAATATCGTCCGGCATTTTGGCGTAGAGACCTGTCGCAAACAGAATCGCTTGACCGCGAATGGTGACCTGAGCATTCGCCACATCAATTTGTAGAATTTCCTCCAGCGCAAGCGGGGTTAATGTCAATGACACCAAAGTCGCAATCCTGTCACCTACTGAAAGCTCCTGACGCGCTGGATGCATGGAACCTATTTCCCGCACCCTGCCAATCAACATTCCGCCCGATCCGGTTACGGGATTGTGATGCTTGCCGCGTTCGGCCACAATTTCTTTCATCTTGGCAGCTATCGCTTGCTCATTTTTTCCAACTTCCTCATAGATTTGTCGGAAAGATGCGGAATCAATATTGAGTCGCTCTACATCAATCAGCAACTCATTGACCCCACATTCCATTCGATTATCCAGTTTCCAAGCTGCTTGAGGCATAACTCCCTGTGGCTCAAGCACTCGATGCAATCCAAAGGGATGAGAATCAGCCACGGCAAACACCTCCTCTTGCGGGCCTATACCATCTCGCTGGAGACGGTCCCGCGTCACGCTTCCTTAAACCTTCAGAATGGACAAGATATGAAAGCGCTATCGAATTTCTCAATAGAATGATTAAGCAATTTCTGTGCCAAGATTAACATCACATAGGGATAAAGTCTTGAAAACTGATTACGCTCAGTGTGAAAGTCCTAATTTTTGCAATTTATATTGAAGCGTTTGTCGTGGAAGGCCAAGTTTTTTAGCCGTGGATAAAACGTTGCCGTTGCAACTGGCTAGCGCGCGTTCGAGGACGATTTTTTCAATCGATTGCAAAACTTCTGGAAGTGCAGGAGAAGGTGCGTCATCTAATACCACCGATTCGTTCAAAGCAGTCCACAGTTGTTCAAACCCTGATTGCGACCATACATTTTCTATCCCTGTCGTTCTCGGCTCTACATGGCTTGCCGATTTTTCGGCAAAAGAAAACGACGAAAGACGCCTCCCTTTGTCTATTGCTGATTTTTCGGCAGAAGAAAATTCAGCTAACTCTTCTTTCTGACGTTCGGCCTTTCGAATGCTAAATCCATACTGTCTAGCTGATTCCTGCATTTGAAGCGGCAAATCGGCGAGTGTCAGCACTTCACCATCCATCAAATTCAACGCAGCCTCTATGACGTGTTCAAGCTCGCGAACATTGCCAGGCCATGGATAGGTTTGAAAGAAAGCAAGTGTATCTTCTGATAAACGTTTCACCCGGGTCCCTAACTGTTGATTCCATTTTTCAAGAAAATGCCTAGCCAATAACAGAATATCCTCACCGCGTTCGCGTAAGGGAGGCAAATCAAGCCGCACTACATTCAATCGATAATACAGATCTTTGCGCAGCGAACCTTTTGCCAACTCTCCTTCCGGCGATTCATTCATAGCAGCGACAATTCGTGCGTTGGTATGCAAAAGTCGAGCATCTCCTACCCTAGAGAACTCTCCTGATTGTAAAACACGCAACAGTTTTGCCTGTACATCAAGCGGCAATGATTGCACCTCATCAAGAAACAGAGTACCGTTATCTGCCAGTTCAAACCACCCTGCCCGATTTTCGGCACCTGTAAACGAACCTCGTATCGTTCCAAAAAGCAAAGACTCTAACAAGGATGGCGGCAAAGCTGCACAATTGACGGCTAAAAACGCCCCTGTTTGGCGACTGGCATTATGAATGGATTGAACCAACAATTCTTTACCCGTGCCCGTCTCACCATACACAAGAATTGGGGACTGGCTACGCGCTGCCCGTTCTGCCCGGCGAATCGTTTGCAACATTTGTCCATCCGTCGTGACTATATCTGAAAAACGATATTGTGCTCCTACCGTTTGCTGTTTTTTAGGTTTTCGTCCAATCATCTTCTCTTGTAAAGCAGAAAGTTGGTCTGTCAAATGTTTAACATAAGTAAAATCTTTACTGATTTCTAAGGCGCCTACAATTTTACCTTCTCTTCGGATCGGCAATGTGGTATTGACCGTATGTACTTGAACACCGCGAATATTTGTAAACGTCTGAGCTCTATGAAACAGAGCTTGACCCGTTTTCAATACCTGTAAAAGCGTACTTCCTTCCTCACCAAGAGAAGGAAAGGAATCGAGCACATGTCGACCAAGCACGTCTCCTACAGACACTCCATCTAATTGACTGGCGGCCCGATTGTATACCACCGTCACTCCTCGCGCGTCCACTACATGGATGCCTTCATCCATCGTATCAAGAACTGCGTTAAACCATTCTTGCTGATCACGATGTTGATCCATGCTGCTTCCTCCTTACCACACATGACCCAAAACATATCTGTAGATAAATCTCGCTGTCCTCTCCCGAAAAATCCCAGGAATAGTACAGTTGAACTTGCCCGCCAGTAGCATTCACATCTACCAGCAATTGACGAGTCCTGACTTCGACCGAATACGGTTCGCCACCGAGATAAAGTGTAGAAGACTGTTTTTGTCCGGACACAAAAGTGCAATTCCATAGATAAGCGCCGCGACGAATCACCGTCACGGCGTCTTGACGTATCACGAAAGTGCTCCTCTCTTCCGTTTGAGCTTCTTCAAAGTAACGCAAATAATGCGCATTGGAACGAAAATCCCAAGTAGCGGACAGTACGGGAGAGGATTCTAAATTTTGGCCATCGCCGCGACTCCAAACCAATGGGACAACATTCTTTAATGGACTGCCGAGATAAAAACTGCTCATGGTGAAACACAGGCCAAGAGAGCCTCACGAACCAATTTGGCAGCTAAAATTTGCGTCTGTTCACTCGTATCCAGGACCGGAGAAACCTCCACCAAATCAAAGCCAACGACACGCAACTGAGAAAGCATAGGAAATATACGAAATGCTTCGCGCGGATGAATACCACCATGCTCTGCAGTTCCCGTACCGGGAGCATGAGCCGGATCAAAAACGTCAATATCCCAAGTCACATAGACCGGATGACCCATCAGCTCCGACAAAACAGATTCTAACGGATCAGCTACTTCAAAGGGAAAGAAACGCGTATGTTGCCGTGCATACTGAAATTCTTCACGCGTGCCAGAGCGAATACCAAACTGATACACACGTTCTGGACCAATCGCGTCGCATACTTTTTTAATCACCGTGGCATGCGAATAGGGTTGGCCTTCATAAGTATCTCTTAAATCCGTATGGGCATCGAGATGGATGACGCGCAAATCGGGATATTTTTCCCAGGCAGCACGCATCGCACCCCAAGAAACTAAGTGCTCCCCGCCAAGACCAAGCGGAAATTTGCCATCCTCGTATAGACGCGAGACGTACTCATAAATCATTTCCACACTCATCTGCGGATTGCCAAAGGGTAACGGCAAATCTCCCGCATCGTAATAAGTAATGTCGCGCAAATCGCGATCGAGATAAGGACTGTATTCCTCAAGACCCACAGAAACTTCACGAATACGAGCAGGCCCTAAGCGAGTACCGCCGCGAAATGATACGGTCCAATCCATAGGCATGCCATAGAGAACTGCTTTAGCCGCTTTGTAATCTGGAGACGATTGGATAAAAACATTGCCGCTGTACGCGGCATCCAAAGGTTGACGCACATTCCATTCACTCATTTTTGCACCAACTCCTGAACAAACGGCGGCAAGGCAAACGCAGCTTTGTGAACTTCCGTTGTGTAATATTTCGTATCACGCACTCGCGAAGCCACTGGCTCAAGCGGATTGTACTGCTTACTGCCCATGGTAAAACTCCACATTCCCGTTGGATATGTGGGTATATGGGCTAGATACAAATAGGTGTGGGGAAAAATATCTCGTACGTCACGGTGAACATGACGAATGAGATCCTGATTGGCAAAAGGTGATTCGGTCTGTGCTACAAACAATCCATCGGGTTTAAGAGCGTCATAGACAGCCTGGTAGAAATCCTTGGCAAAAAGACCCACAGCCGGTCCAATGGGATCGGTTGAGTCCACATAAATGACATCATATTCTCCTTTGTGTTCTTGAACATGTTTGATGCCATCACAAACTTGAACGTCTACACGCGGATCGTTTAAACCTTGGGCAATCTGTGGAAAGTACTCGCGAGAGATGTCAATCACTCGTCCATCGATTTCTGCAAGCACTGCTCGTTCGACAGCCGGATGCTTGACGATTTCACGAATGACGCCACCGTCTCCTCCCCCCACTACTAGCACATTTTTCGGCTCAGGATGCGTATGCAGGCCGACATGAGCAAGCATTTCATGATAGACAAACTCATCTTTGTCAGTTGTCATGACACAACCGTCAAGTACCAACATACGTCCGTACTGTACCGTTTCTACTACGTCGAGACTCTGAAATTCTGTCTGCTCGCTATGCAAAGTCCGATTTACACGCAAACCAATTGACAGATTGCTGTTTTGCAGTTCTGTAAACCAAAGCTCCATTGAATTGGCCAATAATGCCCACTCCTCTCATGCGCTCGTATTATACCAAAAGCAAGAGAAGTGGACACCTTTCAATGACCGCTCTGTTCAACATGGAGCAAAGTGTGGGCAATCAAAGCAGCATAATGGGACGCTCCAACCGGATTGAGGTGCACGCCATCCGGATAAAACCACTGGTTTTCACCACGGCTTGCAGCATACCAGTTTACCAGTGTGACACGTGGATTGGCAGCAGCTTCCGAGGCCAGCATCTGATTGACAACGTTCTGCCAGGGACGAGGTACACGAGTGTTGACCAGTAAAATGTGGGACACAGGACCGAGATCGGCCAAAAGGGCCTGTAGCTGACCCATGGTGAATGGCCCATTGGTACCAAGTTCAATAATAGCTGCTTTCTGAATTTCACCTGCAGCTCGCATTTTATCCACAACAGGTCCAGCTTCAATTAACTGGCGACCCACTTTGCCGTTAACCACAATGCCTGGCAACATTTTTTCCAAATAAGGTTTTGCGTCTACCATAACCGAGTCACCAACGGCAATGACGCCAGCGCCCGATCCGATGACCCACGAACCGCCTTGATTGTATGTTGTGGACGCTGTGGTAGCTGTCTTTGAATTCGTTCTGTCGGTTGCTGATAGACTCTTCTTCTGAGTATTCGCGTCGGCGGTTGTGAGATTTGATTTCACTTTGGTTTGGTTTGATGTCACTTTGACTGGAACGGGTCGACTATCGCGAAGTTCTGTCTGAGCAGTAGCAGCATGCACACGCAGTCGATAGGAAGTAAACACGCCACCGACAAGCAACAAGAGTGCCACGCTACTCACGGTCAGAATGCGACGCAGGGAATGTGGATGAGCACGTCGATGGACTCCTCCTTTGCCAAAGAACGACTTCCACATTCGTTCAAGTGCCCCGTGGCGAATCGGATCTTCAATAAACCGCCAGGAGAGCGCCGCTAATAGGATGCTCGCTGTAACCTGTAAAGCCGCTCGCCAATAATTAAAACCGCCTGTCTGTACACTCGGTGTGGTCAAGACAATAATCGGATAATGCCAAAGGTAGATAGCATAGGAACGGACACCAAGCCAACGCAATGGTTTGCTTCCCAACAGGCGATGGAGCAACGTCGCTGGATGAGCTAAGGCGGCAATAGCGAGAGCAGCAGCTACCGAAAGAAGCACCATACCCCCGCGATAAAGAAAAGTTTCATATTCATTCGTGCCAACCATCATCCAAATGACCACGGCTAATCCCAGAACTCCTATAATATCCAGCAACCAACGGGAAGCACTTGGTAGTTTTGAAGAGAGTTTGCGACTTGGCCAGATAACAGCCAGCAACGCTCCAATCAATAAAGAGAAAGCACGGGTATCCGTTCCATAGTAGACCCGGTTTGGATCAGAACCTGGTTGATAGAGAAGAGCCATAGCTAACGCGGAAGCGGTAGCCAAAACCACAGTCAGCCAGACGAGCCAACTGCGCCGGTTTTTTTTGCGCAATCCAAACACTAACAAAAGTGGCCAAATCAGATAAAACTGTTCTTCAACAGCCAATGACCATAGATGAGTGAGAGGAGAAGGAGATCCAAATTTAGCAAAATAGGATACATGGTGAAAAATATACCACCAGTTACTGACATAAAAGAGAGCGGCCAGTGTGTCCTGACCTAAAGATGACAATTGTGAAGGGGTAACAAAAATTTCCCACAACCATACTGCAGCCAGCAGGGTAAAAAGCGCAGGTAAAAGTCGTTTGGCACGCCGCAGCCAAAACTGGCGCATGACAATTTTCCCATTTCTAGCCCATTCTGCAATTAGCAAGTCAGTAATGAGATAGCCGGAGAGCACAAAAAAAACGCCTACTCCCAACAATCCGCCCGGAACAAAACCTATCCCCAAATGATAGGCCATAACAGCGAGAACCGATATGGCGCGCAGGCCATCCAGTCCTGGCATATAGCGGTTTTTTCCTTCTATGGGTTGTGGCACTGTACATCTCTCCTCATTCACCAGTCGCTGCCATATAGACGAAGCCACATGACGATATGTTACACCATTCGACATTTGGACGGTATTCATCAACCGCATGTCCTATGCGAAAAAGCGACTATTTTCGCACAAAAAAACCGCCGACACTTTGCGACTCTAAGCAAATGTCGACGGTTTTTTGCTTTCTTACCCCTTTGGTTGCGGAGGCAGGACTCGAACCTGCGACCTTCGGGTTATGAGCCCGACGAGCTGCCAACTGCTCCACCCCGCTTCGATAGTTTGGGGGAACGATTCTTAAGATACCCAACATCTGCGCTGTCTATACGCCTGCCGAGGCACTCGAGAGAACTTACATAGTTTTTCCTGAAGCGGAAATAATACCGTTGAAGATTTGGTAAATCTTACACGCCATTCATTGCGGCTGACTGCAGCTTTTGAAGAGAGGAGCTTCTCAATCCATGTTGTTGCACTCATTCAGCCTGCCGAAAATGCGTAAACCAAACCGTAAAACTCTAATTCTCATGGTCGCTTGGCCACTACTGGCTGGTTTTACAGGTACCGCATTGTTGTTGTTTGGACTGCGTGCCACACCCCTGCCAGAAGACAGTTTGTCCGATCCGACAGAAATTGAAGCGGCAGACGGTACCCGCATCGCTAGTTGGAGTTGGACTGCCAATACTGAAAGACATGTGCCGCTTTCAGAAATACCTAAAGCACTTCAGGAAGCCACACTTGCCGTAGAAGATGCTCATTTCTATCATCACCGAGCCTTCAGTTTGCCCTCCTTGGGACGAGCCCTGCTTGTTGATATTAAAAGTGGACATGTCGTTGAGGGCGGATCGACCATAACCCAGCAATTGGCTAAAAATCTTTTTTTATCACAACAGCGAACACTTTCCAGAAAAATTCGTGAGGCGTTGTATGCAATTCAGCTAGAAATGCATGAATCGAAAGATACCATCCTCAACCAATATCTCAACGTCATTTACTACGGTCACGGGGCTTACGGAGTAGATGCAGCTGCTGAAACCTATTTTGGTAAACCTGTAGAAGAATTGAATCTTGCCGAATCTGCTATGATTGCAGGATTGCCAAGAGGACCTGCCATCTTCTCTCCCATCGAACATCCTGCCGCAGCCAAGGAACGGCAGCGAATTGTACTCGACCGGATGGTGGCCTGTCACTATATCACTTGGCAACAAGCAAACGCTGCTTTTAACCAGCCATTGCACTATGCCACCCACCATATACCGCTGCATCAGGCTCCCTACTTCACAACAACCGTCATGGAGGAGTTGGCGCATCGCTACCACCTGTCCAGCGATGAACTCTACCGTGGCGGCACCAAAGTCATGACGACGCTCGATCCGTTGCTGCAACAGGCGGCTGAACGTGCCATTCGCAGCACTTTGCCGGCAAACAGCTCTTTACAAGCCGCATTGGTCGCTCTCGATCCGCAAACTGGCGCGATTCGAGCCATGGTTGGTGGAAGATCGTACATGACAAGTCCGTATAATCGTGTATTTGCCGAACGTCAACCGGGATCGACCTTTAAACCATTGCTTTACACAACGGCTCTTGAACAGCACTGGTCACCTGCCCGGCAAATCAACAGTGAACTGACAACCTTTGTTGCTGGGATAGGCGCAAACGCCCTGTATACTGTGCATGATTATGGTGATTTTTACGCTGGACGGCCGTTAACTTTGCGTGAGGCTTTAGCGCGAAGCGATAATATCTATGCTGTCAGCACCAACCTTGCCGTAAATCCCAGCCAAGTTGTGGCTACAGCGCACCGTATGGGCATAACCACTTATTTGGGCTCCGTGCCATCACTTGCACTCGGTGTATACCCTACCAGTCCGTTACAAATGGCGACTGCATACGCTACACTTGCCAACGGGGGTAAACGGGTGGAACCTTACGCAGTGGAAGAAGTGCGTTCAGCCACGCAAAATGAAGACATTCACGCCAATCCGACAGCCAAACAAGTCATCTCGCCACAGGTCGCTTTTCAAATGGCGGATTTGATGCGAAGTGTCATGCAGCCTGGCGGCACTGGCTATAGTGTAAGCCATTATCTGAATGGTCCAGTTGCTGCAAAAACAGGAACAACCGACACTGACGCATGGATGGTCGGCTTTACCCCCAATTTAGTCTGTGCTGTATGGGTAGGATACGACGACAACCGTCCGCTCAATCTGATGGAATCGCACTTGGCCTCGCCGATCTGGGCCAAGTTTATGAGTACGGCTCAATTGCATATGCCCTACTCCTGGTACTCACCGCCGAGTGGTCTTATTACACGCCAAATTGATCCCCTCTCGGGGAAATTAGCTACGGATAAATGTGGTCGCACAGAAACGGATTATTTCCAGCCTGGCACAGAGCCTGTTGAATCTTGCCCATTGCATCCTCATCCGCAAACACCTGTGCAAAAACTAACCAGAGGACTGCTGCCTTGGCTGCGCCATTGGTTCGGCGGCTGAACTTTCTCTACTTTTCAGATACAAGCCACCACTTTTCACCCCGAGGACGCCTCTCTATGCTAAAATGTCGCTAATTCATAGAGAGGAGTCCGCCCGAGGTGAATAGACTATCCCTTCGCGTCAGCCAATTAACCCCATCCGCCACCATGAGTGTCGACGCTAAAACAAAATCTTTGCTGCAAGCCGGCCAACCTGTTATCAATATGAGCGTCGGTGAACCTGATTTTGACACACCCACCGCGGCTTCCTTAGCTGGCATTCGTGCCATTGCTAATGGCAAAACACGCTATACGGCTGCTGCTGGAACGCCGGAATTACGCCAAGCAATCGCCAAAAAATTACAGACAGAAAACCATCTCACCTATACGCCCGAACAAATTGTTGTTTCCAATGGCGCCAAACATACGTTATTTAACATCTTCTTGGCCATTCTCAATCCTGGTGATGAAGTGATAGTTCCGACTCCCTACTGGGTCTCTTATCCTGAGCAAATTCGCTTAGCTGGTGGTATCCCAGTCTTTGTAAAAACAGACGAATCGAGCGGTTTTAAGATGACACCCCAGCAATTGCAGGCAGCGCTTAACGAAAAAACAAAAGCTGTTTTGCTAAATTCTCCCTGCAATCCAACTGGATCTGTATACAGCCGCAATGAATTAGCGTTGCTTGGAGAAATTTTGGAGAACCACATTGCATGGATAGTTTCAGACGAAATTTACGAAAAATTAGTTTACAACGTAGCTTTCACTTCTTTTGCCGAAGCTTGTCCACAACTCATCGATCGTACCCTGCTTGTCAATGGTTTTTCCAAAGCTTTCGCTATGACTGGATGGAGGCTGGGATATTTAGCTGCCCCGCCCGATCTCGCTAAAGCTGTTGCATCACTGCAAAGCCATGGAACTGGATCGCCCTCCACCATGTCTCAGGCGGCTGGAGTCGCCGCACTTCAATCCTTAGACACAACTATGATTCAAGCGTTCCATGCTCGCCGTGACTGTTTAGTAAAGGGGCTCAATCAGATCTCTGGACTCAGTTGCCTTAATCCGGAGGGTGCATTTTACGTTTTCCCAAACGTCTCTGCAGTTTTTGGCAAACGGTATGAAAACCGGATCATTGAAACAGCGGTTGACTATGCTGAACTGTTGCTGGAAAAACAGTTGGTTGCAGCTGTTCCAGGGGAAGCCTTTGGAGCCCCGAATAATATCCGCCTTTCTTATGCGGTCTCAATGCAAGACGTGGAGGAAGCTGTCAGACGTATAGCTGCTTTTCATAACATGCTGAATTAAATTGCTAAGAGCCAGTGCCAAAATTAAATAATTGCCGTTACAACAGGTATCTTGAATGTAAGATACGACTCACTTTATTTCGCCAAAGAAAAACGGAATGATCAGAGAACTTTATTACAGGCGTTTCAGAGAGTCCATGGGTCTATCCAAGTCATGTGAATTGTATGTTTATCGATAGTATTTGAATGTTTATACAAGGTAAATCATGGTGGATGAAAATCGTCGAGTTGGTGCTAGATATAAATACGCCACGGAACCCTCTTTTGGTAGAATTAAGTCGACCAAAACCCATTCACAACAAAGGAGAAGCTCCATGGCGAAATCCAGTATATCACAACACGCGCAATCTGGTTTGGTTCCTTTCCCCTTGATTCCCCGTCAATGGGAACAGTATATGGATGTTCCGTTTGTTATCCCCGCACTGACTTTCCCTTGGGACATCTTTCGAAATATTGAGCAGGAATACTACTGGCATCTATATGACTCGTTGCGTGAGGAACGGATAAATCGGTCGGACGGAACCAGCAACGTCACCAACTCTGCTCTTGGGCTAGAACTCCCCACACCAATGGAACAGGCGGTTAATACGTCGACAGTCACGCGAAGTCGTTCAGGCCGCAAGCCTCACGACTTTATGCCTATGATGCGGGCGTTCGAGTTGGCCCGATTGCTATACGTTGAGAGCATGGCTGAGAGTGTCTACCTACAGGTTCGCTCCAACCCGTTGTTTGCTGAAGCTTGCGGGTTTACAGGCAAACTCCCCAGTTACCGCTCGTTTGCCCGCTTCGACGAAATCATGACAAACTTCGGATTATGGGATAAGGCTCGACGGCTGGTCGTTGCGTTCAACCTGAAGCAGGGTGTGTTAGAGGTTGAGGATACCTTGGTCGCCGATACAACGCATGTTGAAGCGGAGGCGACCTACGGAAAACAGATGAAAACCTGTCGCCACAAAGAAGACTGTGATTGCCCTGCCGTCCCCACGGACGATAACGTAGGCATTGTTCGTAAGAGTAACGCCGTATCCTACATTGGCCACAAAGTTTCGTTACTCAGTGGCGCCAAGGGACAACTTCCACTCACCCGAGAAGTGTGCAAGGGAGAGGAATACGATGCCTTTACCTTGCTACCTACACTTGAGCGATTCAAAGCTGAGTTTGAGGAACAGGTACAGTCTGTGCAATATGTACTTGCCGATGGGATTTACCAGAGTCCAAGGAACCAGCAGGCAACAAGGGATGTACTTGGGGCAAAACTGGTTGCTCCCATTAATCCCAGGGGTCGCCAGGACAAACCGAGCGATGTCCGTGGAATTGATATGATTGACCGCTACGGGGTGCCACATTGCATTGCTGGACACAAGATGGAGTTAAAAGGATCCGACCTCAAAAAGGAGCAGTACATATTCACGTGTCCAGTTCACAATCCTCAGGCGAAACAGAAAGGGCTTGTCTGCCCGCACCACAAACACATCCAGTGCTGTAGCGGTGCCACCCAGGGTCGGGTGCTTCGGGTTGATTTTGAGACAACACCTCAGGTAGACCCTGAGTTCCCACAGCACAGCCGTACATTCGATACGTTGTATGACGCCCGTACAGGGATTGAGCGAATTATTGGGATGCTGAAAGATGGATACAGTTTACGGCGTGTGCACAAACGTGGACGTAAGGCGGTAGAGGCTCACGTTGACCAGTGCATGCTCTGTATGCATGTGATGGCATACTGCGCCTACACTCAAACTGGAACAGTAAACCGCGGGTGGACACGAAGTCGACTGAAGCGGGCTCAATGACAACAGCCATCACAAAAACCTTGATTGGCAGACCTTATCCACAGTTTTCGTGCGTCCATTTTGCCAATGACGAACATATCCACAGTCATGGAGCAGAATCACAGTGAGTTTCCTCTAATTTTGGACGATTAGAGTTTACTTCTCGTTGCTCCGTTTGACAACGAAAGCAATTTTGGCATCGGCTCTAACTTATTTCATCTCCTCGCAATGTGCACACTCCATGGCCAAATTCAATACGATAGGAGTGGAATGCGAAAATAGTTCGGTCCCTCAAAGACCGTTCGGTCTCGCCAAACAATGGGCGCAAATCTAGGTTGCTTGTCGTATTTGCGCCCATGAAGCGAGGAGGTGACAAGCGTGGCTACAAAAACTCCTGTTCCAAAAAAAGCATTGCCAAGCGCAACCAAAAGACGTAAGACGGCTGGAAAGGCCGCAACACCAAAGTCTACCACTTCACTTCCAAATCCAAACCAAAGTAACGGTTCGTCAACAAACAAAAAAAAGCAGTCGCAAACATTATCTCAACTGTTGACACCCAAAAATATACAGAATTCTTTTAAAGCAGTAGACAATCTGCGCTCGACGGTCAAAAATTGGCTTTCCTATCTCCAACAGGCAGATGTTTGGCTGGATAGCATCTATGGAACAACGACTTCTTTAAAAGAGGCGGGGATCCTGGAGAAGCTAACTTCCAAAAAGAAAGGCAAACTGACCACAGAAGATTTTACAACCATCTTTGCTACCATTCTTAACACACCCTTAGGCGGACGGATGCTCCAAGGTTTAGGTGGTGGCGAAACGAGTTCGGAAGAAACTCCTGCAACACCTGAACCGACCGCATCTGCTGCAACCAATCAAAATTCATCTGGACAAAACGGCTCTGGTCAACAACTGGCAGCACGAAATCCTACTCTTCCCCCGCCAGGAATGATGTAAAATAGATTTTTTTGACATAGGGCCTGCCTCTCCTATAGAAAGGCAGGCCATTTTAAATTCCCACATATGCTGAGGGGAAAAAAAGGCGTCCTGTCAGCCGTTATACAGCTGGCAGGACACCTCCTATCAAACATGGCTTTCAATCTTTTGTTTTGGGTACAAATTTTTTAATCTCTTTTAAAGTTTTATCATCCACATTTTTTCCGTATTTTTTCACCAATTCATCCACATTGGCATTTGGTCCATTTTTGGTAGCGTCTGTATAAGCATTCATGAACTGTTTAATACGCTGTTCAGGAACAGGTAATCCTAATTTGTTGGCAAAAGATTTAGCTAAATTTTCAACTTGTTGAGGATCTTTCCATTGTTCTGGTTTAACCTTCTTGACATCGTCAAGGATTTCAAAAATAGCCTTACGCTTGCCACTCAAATTATTTTTCAATGTATTGAGGGGCGTTCCGTCGGCACGGTTGGAACTGGTTTGTGCTTCAACAGCGGGCTGTTCTATGGATTGGATTGGTTGTTCTTGCACCCGCCCCTTTTTTCTGGCAGTCACCGTGCGGTTTTTCTTCCCGGATACACTGCGACCTGCTCGGTTTGGCACGTGATTTTCCTCCTCTGAACGTTTCATGCTGAGGTATGACTCTCCATACCGTATGCAGAAAACCGCTCCAGACGTGCCAATATTTTTTCAACTTCAGCACATGTCTGTGCCTCTTTTCGGTACAATAGTTCATATCTCATCTAAGTTAAATATGACTTCCTTCTGAAAAAATTAGAAGAAAGGCTGGTAATTCTATCATGAAAATTCAAGGTCGATTGATATTAGCTCTACTTTTTGCTGTCATTGTAGCTATTTTTGCGGTGATCAATGTCCATCAAGAACCTATTAACTTTCTCTTTGCTACTGCTTATGTTCCACTTGTTCTGATTATTCTCGGTTCCGCTGCTGCAGGCGGCATAATTGTAGGCAGTTTTGGACTCGTTTCACAACTACGTCTGCGTCGCAAATGTAGCCAACTGGAAAATGAATTGTCAGAACGTACTGCGCGGATGCAAGAGCTAGAACAACAATTATCCCCCGATACGGGACATCTCGACCTTGGGCAAAGCGACAGTAGCGTCCGTACGGATCTCTGAGTATCGATCTCGCCTGTGTTGCCACAGCGAACACAATATTTCTTTAATTTCCTTGTCACTAGCACCTTCGCGCATGGGTGTTTTGATATCTAATCCATCTGCCGCAAACAAACAAGTGTAAACTTTTCCATCTGAAGAAAGTCGCGCTCGCGAACAACCATGACAGAAGGGGTTAGTGACTGAGGTAATCAGGCCGATTTCACCTTCTCCATCCAGATAACGGTAACGTTTGGCTACATCATTAGGCGATCTCGCTGGTATCGGTTCAAGTGGCCAACGACTAGAAATTTTCAACAGTATCTCATTTGCGGAAACCACATCTTGCAGACTCCAGCCATTGGTGGTACCTACATCCATGTACTCAATAAGGCGCAAAACATGGCCCGTACCCCGGAAATATTCAGCCATCTCTATGATTGCGTTGTCATTTTTCCCTTTTTGAACAACCATATTTACTTTAACTGACGTAAAACCGGCTTCTTTTGCTGCTTGAATGCCCTGTAGCACACGCTGAACCGGAAACCTTACTCCGTTCATGCTGCCAAAAATGTTATCTTGCAAAGAGTCCAGCGAAACTGTCAAACGTTTTAAACCTGCTTCTCGCAAACGTTGTGCGCGTTGAAGCGTAAGCATGGACGCATTGGTAGTTAAGGCAATATCGCGAATGGTATCTACAAGCGCAATTTTGTGGATTAACTCTTCAAGATCTTTACGTAATAAGGGCTCTCCCCCGGTAATGCGAATTTTTTCTACACCAAGCTGCGAAAAAATCCTTACCAACCGCTCAACTTCTTCAAATGTCAAGATTTTCTCGTGGGGAAGAAAAGAATAATTCGATCCGAAAATCTCTTTTGGCATACAATAGGTACAGCGAAAATTACACCTGTCAGTGACTGAAATCCGCAAATCTTTCAATGGCCGACTCAGTGCGTCCACAATAGGTTGGATCGGTTGGTCCATGTTTATCTCCTCGTTTCACGAGCGTAGATAGAATTTAATCATTTCCCAAGAAATATGTCGAGGTCTGTCGAAAAGACATATCCCCGATTGGAACCATTCTGCTGGACAGATCATCCATAGAAAGGAACGAAATTAAATTATGTACAAGCATTATACGATAACAGATATTCACACACACGTTTTACCGAATCTTGACGATGGTCCGGAAAATATGGAAGAAACCGAACATCTACTGACAGCCATGCATGCAGTAGGGGTCGATCGAATTTTCTGCACATCCCACTACCTTTCTCCCTCTTTTGAAGTCTCTCTTCAGCAAATGACTTCAGCCTATGATCTTCTGCAGTCCACTCCTCAAAAATCAGCATGGCCCGCACTTCAACTGGGTGCTGAAATGCGCGTCCATCTGCAACAATTGGAACGGCTAAAAGATAGTGATTGGCCCCGCCTCGGAGACACTCATTACATTCTTCTGGAACTTCCCAACCTTGGACTCGCTCAAACTACTCTGCAATTTGTGAAACGTGTTACATCCGCAGGATTGCACCCCATTATTGCCCATCCTGAAAGACTTGTTGAATTGCAAAAGTCATTTGACTTAGTCGATCAACTGTTAGCTACTGGCGCTAGTTTCCAATTAACTGCCAGCTGTTTTATACCTTCCGCCAAAGCGGATCGACCTGTGAATCGTCTGGCATGGACTTTGCTGGAGACCGGATATGCCAGCGTCATTGCGTCTGACAGCCATAACACCAACGCCCGCCCTCCTGCACTGGTCGCTGCATACCAAGTCATTGAAGAACGGTTTGGAGAGAAAGCGGTTATACAACTCATTGAAAATGCCAATAAGATATGGCAAGACGATGAAATCTCCCGAGTAGCTGTGCGTTAGATTTGTTTGAAAGGTTTGAATGACTCACATGTGGAATTCATATAAAGAGACAAGTTGGTTACTTTCATTCTACCAAAAAGGACGGTGATGCCATGATGAAAATTGCATTGATTGCCCATGATAATCTAAAAGACTGGATGGTCAACTTTGCAGTTGCCTATGAACCTTTTCTCCTTCAACATCAACTTTTCGCTACAGGCACAACAGGTTTACGAATCATGGAAGCTACATCCCTGCAGGTCGAACGACTGCAGTCCGGCCCAATTGGTGGCGATCAACAAATTGGTGCATTGATTGCTACAGATCAAATGGATATGGTCATTTTTTTGCGCGATCCGTTAACTGCTCAACCGCATGAGCCTGATATTTCTGCACTTTTGCGCATTTGTGATGTACATAATGTTCCTGTGGCAACCAACTTGGCAACTGCAGAAGCTCTCATTCGAGCTGCTGCTCAAAATTTGCTCGGTTCTTCTAACAAGCCTTTATTCTCTCCACCCAACTTTACCTGAACCGATTTTCCCTACCGTTTTGATTTCTAGAATATACTAAGGAGGCAAACTTCGTGGGTCATTTGGAAGACAGAAAAATACGCCGTGCAGCAGTAGCTGCTGCAATGGAGGACAATTCTTTTGCTTTGCTATTTTCTGGAACCCGTATTCCTCAATCGGAAGATCATGATTATCCTTTTAGTGTCAATCGCAACTTCTATTATTTGACGGGCTGCGACAGAGAAAATCAGATTTTGCTGATCAGCAAAAGAAATGGAAAAATCTCTGAGACCCTGTTTACACCTAAAACTAATCCTGATTTAGAAAAATGGGTCGGTTTCTATATGACTCCTGAAACCGTGAAATCACTCAGTCATATCGATGATGTCCAGCCTAGGGAATCATTCGAAAATATCCTCGGACGTATGTTGAGTTGGCAAAATCTCCAATATTGCTACCTGGATTTTGATCAAAACCAATTACAACAGGAGCCCATCAGCCTTTCACACCGCTTTGCAAACACCATACAACGTAACTATCCTGGACTGACGATTCGCAATTTACACTATACATTGAGTCAAATGCGCTTGATTAAATCATCTGCTGAAATTGAAGAAATTCGTAAAGCCATTGCTGTTACTAACGAGGCTATTCAAAATCTTTGGGCGCACAGCCAACCTGGAATGAAAGAATATCAACTGGAGGCTTACTTTGATTTTACACTTCGTAGCCACGGCGTTTCAGAACACGCTTTCCCGCCCATTGTTGCTGCTGGTGAGCGCGCTACCATCCTTCATTATGTCAGTAACGACTTAACTGCCGAAGATGGCGAACTCGTTTTGCTCGATCTAGGAGCCTCAAGCGGATACTATGCGGCTGATATTTCGCGGACTTTTCCGGTCAATGGTAAATTTTCCGAACGCCAAAAGGCTATATATGAAGCGGTTCTTGAAGCGGAGGAAAAAGTGATTGCCGCTGTGCGTCCTGGCGTCACTTGGTCTGAGCTGAATCAAGTGGCTAAAGATTCTTTAGCCGAATCTCTTGTTCGTTTGGGAATCGCAAAATCGAAGGATGAGATTGACGAATATTATTACCATAGCGTCGGTCACCCGTTGGGATTGGATACACATGATGTGGGCGATCGCGATGTTCCCCTGGCGCCTGGTATGGTGATTACCATAGAACCTGGATTGTATATTGCCAAGGAGAAGATTGGTATAAGAATTGAAGATGATATTTGGGTAACTGAAAACGGACACGAAGTCTTGTCACAAGCTATTCCCAAAACGGTTTCTGAAATCGAACAGCTTGTAGGAAAACATCGCCAATAAACCTGTAAAGACGAATACGACTTTTATCATCAGCATAGGACTGTCCCACTCGTTCTTCCATGGGGCAGTCCTATTCAACATGGATAACATCAGGAGTATTCTTGTTCCAACGTGCAGATTGTCAAACCTTAGTCTATCTAAAATCGACTAGCGTCCACACTATCTAACCAACGAGTTATAGGTGCTGTGACGGATGCTACTACCCCTTCTTGAAAAGGTGACATCAGCCTTCCTTCTCGAACAATATCGAGAAAGGAACGACTTCCCCCTACCCTGCAAATGCGCAAATAATCTTTCCAGGCTTCTTCGGGATTCTCTTGCCTTTTTTTCCAAAATTGAAACGCACACACTTGAGCCAAGGTGTAATCAATATAATAAAAAGGACTTGTGTAGATGTGCGTTTGGTGCTGCCAATATCCACCCGCCTCAAGAAATGGATTATTTTCATAATCTCGATGCGGTAAATATTCTTTCTCTATGTTCGACCATATTTCTTTGCGTTCCCTTGGTGATAGATTGGGTTCGCTATAGATTTGATGTTGAAATTCATCTACTGCCACGCCATATGGAATAAAAGTTAGCGCTTCTGATAGATGTTTATAGCGAAATTTATCCGCATCTTCTGCAAAGAAGTTATCCATCCAGGGCCATGTGATAAATTCCATACTCATAGAATGGATTTCACATGCTTCTAAAGTTGGAAATAAATATTCAGGTACCGGCAATTTTCGGCTCATATAACTCTGAAAAGCATGCCCAGCTTCATGAGTCAGTACAGTAACATCATGATAAGTGCCATTAAAATTAGCAAAAATAAAGGGGGCTTCGTATTTAGGAATTACCGTGCAGTACCCACCTACCGCTTTTCCCTTCTGAGCCAGCAAATCCATTAATTCGTTCTCCTGCATATTGCGAAAAAACTGCCCCGTTTCAGGAGAAAGTTCTTCATACATCTGAGCTGCTTGAGCTATAATCCAATCTGCGTTTCCGTATGGATGGGGATTTCCATTAGCAAAAGTCAACGACTCATCATAGTATCGAAGGTTCTCCAGTTGCAGTCTGTTTCTTTGCTCCTCACGGAGTCTGCTTGCTATGGGTACTATTTCCTGTTTAACCTGCCGCCTAAAGCGGGCTACCATTGCGGCATCATAATCTGTTCGATTCAGTCTTGCATAGGCGAGTTCCACAAAACTTGGATAGCCAAGTTTTCTGGCCATTTCATGTCGAACATGGACTAATTCGTCATAAATATTATCTAAATCTTCTTCTCTTTCTAAAAAATAATTCCACAAGCTTTCTTGTGCGTCTTTCCTTGTTTCGCGATTCGTTGACTGAACGTAGGGACCTAGCTGCGAGAGATTGAGTATTTGGCCTTGAAACTCTATATTGGCTGCTGCCATCAATTGTTGATAACTTGTTATAAGCTGATTTTCTTTTTGTAAATACGGGATGATGGATTCATCAAATGTTTTTACACTATTTTCTGCGATTCGGAAAAGCTGTTTTCCCCATTTGAGCTCTAGTTCACGACGAAATGGTGAATTGATGAGTTTCTGATAATATTTATTAATCATCCCCTCCATAATGGGGCCATTCTGATCAAAATATGCCTGCTGTTCTTTGTAAAATTCATCTTCGGTGTTCATACTATGCCTTATGTAGACCAACGACTGCCGAGAATTGTAGTCCATTCTCAATCGTTGTATTTCTTCCAAAACTTCATCTTGTTTTTCCGCAGATGTACTACCCTCAAACTTTTCTATTAATAGGGAAAACTTTCCCGCCATCTCCTGTATATCCGGTTTCTCATACAACATTTCTGTAAATCTCATATCAATCGTCATCTCCCCTCGTTTCCTCTTCTTCTATTCAAAGTATACTGAAACTCAGGGATGATGACTGAATTAATTTTCTTGTTGACGTGGTGCCTGTTGAACGAGTGCCATACGCTGGCGACGAAGCGCTTCTATTGCCTTCATGGGTAAACTTGCAGGAGTTTCTGCCGTGTGCGATTGGCTAACTGATTGTTCATCTGTCGAAGCTGTAATGGATTCTCCCCCTGTGACTTGATTTAGCGTTTTATTCTCCACTGATGGGCGAGTTACATTTGTTTGCTTTTCATCTGTTCTAACGGGTATCGATTCTAAAGCCTCCATGGCTATGTTTTCTTTCACTTTGTCTACCGTTGTATCACTTGTCATGATTCTCGATTGTTTTAGATGTTGCTCCACAATTCTCAATATCTCGTAGCTAAAATCGCCTTCGCTCTTTAGTTGATTAATAAAATTTACAACTTCTTGCGGCGTGTCAGACGCAATATAAATATGAATCAAATCTCCATGTCGAACTGTCTTTTCCCTGCGACGCCGCTCTCGCCGCTCATTCACGCTTTATCAGCCTCTGCTGAAGCAATTTCCATTTGAGCTGGCGACAAAGCGGTCGCTAAAGAGCGGAAAGTTCCACGCAAATTACGCATTTGTGCTAATTCTGGTGTATCAAAACGAAGTGGATGTCCTTGTCGGTCTAACTCTTTTATATAGGGGCTGAGTATGGCCGATCCGCCACCGATAAATAAAAATTCTTCCGCTTCTGGTGCAGCTGCCCACGCATCAAGTACTCTATCCAGTACTTCTCGGGCCAACTCGCTTAAGTGCAAATTTGCAATATCAGCAATACTTCCTTTAACCAAACCCTGCCATCGTACTTCATAATCTTTATGAACCAATCTTTCTACTACATTGACATCACTGCTTAAATACTCTTGTCCCATAGCAGTATTAAAATCTTTGCGAATTTTAGTGACAATGTCGTTTAAATTAATTCGAAATCCTGTGGAAGTATAGTCGTCAAGTTGCAAACCTGGTCGAAAAAATGCAATATCCAGGTCAATTCCACCGAGATCAGCCACTCCAAAAGCTTTGTTGGCGAGTGAATTCCCTTTTTCACTGGCAATATCAATAATACCAGCCACGTTATCAACATTTACTCCATCAGGCAGCGCAATATCCAGTTCTACTACAACTCCAGCATACTCGGGTGTTGATTTAAATTGTACGGTATGAATTCCGGCTGTCAGTTTTTCTTCAAATAGTGCTGCTTCTCCCACTTCTGCTATAGGTAATCCGATACCAAGCTGTACATCGACTCGTAATTTTTTAACTCCGTTGTGGATATCTTGCGCATGTTTTTGCGCAGCTGCATAAGCGATGGCGGTTAACGTTGTAATGAGCGTCTCTACTCGTTGCGATTTCATCTGGGCTGCCCGATAACCAACAATGGATTGGGCGCGAGCATTTCGAGATGCTAAGACACCCACGTGATAATTTCTTCCTGCCCCTTCCGGAATCGCTGGGGAGACAATTTCGACATCTAAATTTTCTATGGGAGAGCCTTGGTTTAGAATCACTTTTCGTTTGATATCCGATTGGAAAATTACATTGGGAAACATGAAAGTTTGATCAATATTTTCATATGCTGCCTTAACAAAACTATTGCCATTGTCGACAGCGATAACGAGTTTTGTTTCTTTCATATTGGATTCCTTGGCCATGGGCTGCTCTCCTTTTAATCATTCTTTCCTCTGTCCAGCAAAACTGTCATTCTGTAATCACTATCCTACCTACCACTCATTATAGAGATTGTGCTAGATTATCGTCAAACATCAATGCATTTATGAATTTATGGGTTAATAAATAAATGAATATACTAGTTAACTACTAAATTCATATATTCATTAACCCCTAAACCCGTTATCGAAAAAAAGTGAGATCAAAATAAAAAACCTTAATGAATGAAGAACATTCATTAAGGTAAGAAAAGAGAAAATCATTACTGCTGAGGAACCATAAAAGTAGCCGAACCTGCTACAACACGAGCTCCATTCTGAGTATGAGCTTCAATATCACACTCAACGTAATATTCCGTACCTTGCTCTTCTATTTTTGTTACTTTACCACTACAAGTAACAACATCCCCAGGCCGAACCATTTCCTGAAATCGAACCCCAAACTGTAAAATTCGGCCTTGATAAGGCTTAACCGTATCCTTAATCATTTGTCCCACAAAAGCCATGGTCAGCATACCATGCGCGATAACTCCACCAAGGCCCGCTTCAATTGCAAACTCGTCCACCGTATGAATGGGATTAAAATCACCTGATGCACCAGAATACATAACCAGTTGTGTTTTCGTTATGGGCGGCTTGATCAAACGAGGTAACTCCTGCCCAATCGTGAATAAAGGATTCATCACTTAGCACCTCCCGTACGAATAACTGTTGAATTTTCAACCAACAAGAGTTCTCCAGCACTGTTCCTAACTTCAGCTTCAAACATGTAAAATGTCATGCTACCTAGTCGACCTGAGCTCTCGCGCACTTTTAACAATTTACGACTGCAAAAAACTACATCTCCAGCATAGATAGGTTTGTGGTATGTAAATCTCTGCTCACCATGTATTAACCCAGCTTTAGGCATCTCAAGACCAGGTATCTCTCCGTAATCAAATGTACGAGAAAAAGTAGGAGGAACCGGAATGGCAGGAAAACCTGCTTTTTTTGCAGCTTCCTCATCCCGGTAAACGGGATCGTCATCTCCTATCGCTTCAGCGAATTTTCGAATAGCTCCCTTTTCAACCTCATTTTTTACAGGTTGCGAAGAAACACCAACCATATCCTGCAAAGACGACATTTTATACACCCCTTTTTAAGAACATACTGCATCATCATCATACTAGTACAATAGTTTTATTACGATGCACAAGAATCCGATCCTCCACATGCCACTTCACAGCTTGAAATAATGTGGAACGTTCCACATTTTGACCAATTCGTTTCAGATCATGTACTGAATCTCTATGGCTAACCCGCAAAACCTGTTGTTCAATAATAGGTCCCTCATCCAATTCTTCAGTCACATAATGGGCAGTCGCACCAATTAACTTTACACCACGATGATAAGCCTGTTCATACGGATTACAACCTACAAATGCCGGCAAAAAAGAATGATGAATATTAATGATACGGTTAGGAAAAGCCGCTAAAAAATGTGGGGAAAGAATCTGCATATATCTAGCCAAGACAATAAAATCAACTTGCTTTCCAATGAGGTTAAGTTGTTTTTCTTCAATCATTGCTTTCGTGTCTGGACGAACAGGCAAATAATGAAAAGGTATCCCTAAAGATTCAACCAAAAAACGAGCATCATCATGATTGCTGATCACCATGCGAATATCCGCATGCAAGTGACCTATTTCCCATTGCCATAACAATTCTCGTAAACAATGTTCCTCTCGAGAAACAAAAATAACAAGTTGTTTGCGACGATTGGAGAGTTCAAAGTGATAATCCATAACAAATCTATCCGCAATCTCAGCAAACTCAGAACGTAAACGATAAATTAAACTTCCAACTGAAGGTATCTCAAATTCAATCCTCATAAAAAACAAGTTGTCATCTTCACTCGTGTACTGATTAGATTCCACAATATTAGCGTCATGCAGGAACAGGAATTCAGAAACAGATTTGATAATGCCTGGTTGGTCTTTACAAATCACTCTTAATCTGCAGCGAGAATCTCTTTCACGCAATAACAAATATTCACCACCTCTATAAACCTCAACCCTAGACAGAAAGAAATAAGAAAGACAGACAAGCATTCTGCATAATTTTACACTACGCAAACTTAATTTCGACAGTATTTGACGTCCTGTCTTTGTTACACTTTCCACATTGTCATCATACATATATTTACATCGAAATTAGGATGGTGCCTTGTATGAAAATAAAATTGGCGCAAATCATTACATTACTTCTGACAACACTTACGATATATGCAGTAAGCGGATGCTCCACATGGGACACGTTAAAATCTGCACACACAACAACCGATATATCTGGCAACGCAAAAACCCAACCCATCGATACCCATGTTAAAGTCAAGGTAGACGTTATAAAACCAAAAACGATTCCCCTCCTGACGAGAGGAATGACTGGCAATGAAGCACTATGGTATAATGAAGCGTTAGCCATATTAGGTTATTTACCTGTGACATGGAACGACCCACAAACTTCCGACCTTCAAAGCACAACAGCGGCCACATACACAACACCAACAAATGATACAGAGAATGAAGAAATGATCGAAAGTCAGTTTGCAACGCAACTCGTCCATCATCAGTTAGAACCCATACTATCAGTGCAGTGGTCTTGGAAAGGGAACTATCCCGAAGCTCTACAAAACGATTGGAATCCTTACAAAGCGACAGCCATTACACAAGGGGCAATCATGAGTTTTGAACACCAACACCAACTTGCTGTGGATGGAATAGCCGGACCAGAAGTGAATCAAGCACTCTACCAAGCATTGTTACATCATCAACAGAACAGCCAACCATACACTTATATTGAAGTACAAAAAACAAAGCCTGAAACCTTACAAGTGTGGGAGAGCGGTCAACCCATTTTTAAAAGTTTAGCTAATACGGGAATAGCAGCAAGTCCAACGCCCAACGGTATCTGGCCAGTCTATCTACGATTAAAAGAACAAACCATGCGTGGGACCAATCCCAACGGAACTCCTTATGACGATCCGGGAGTACCCTTTATCAATTACTTCTATCATAGTGACGCTGTCCATGGATTCATTCGCGCATCCTACGGCTTCCCACAAAGTCTCGGTTGCGTAGAGCTACCCATTATTAACGCAAAGACAGTCTATTCCATCATCCATTATGGAACACCCGTACAAATCATTAGTTAAGGCATATTAAAGAATGGGGGATAGCAAGCGGGCACATGATTCAGCAATTCGAACTGCATGTGGACGTTTTTGATATAACTCACGAGTCAACTCAGAGCTTTTTTCAATATCCGTATAAAACAGATCCGCCAACCGGCATGCGATTCGACTGTCATACAAAACAGCGTTAACTTCAAAGTTTAATTTAAAACTGCGAATATCAAGATTTGCAGTGCCAACGGATGCTAATTCACTATCGATAACAACCGTTTTGGCATGTAAAAAACCGTTTTTATACAAATAAAACTTTACGCCTACCTCCAAAAGCTCCGCCAAATAAAAGCGCGAAGCAAAATAGACCAAGTAATGATCAGGTTTATCAGGTAGCATAATTCTTACATCAACACCAGAAAGAGCCGCTGTCTTTAGTGCAGTCAACAAACTTTCGTCAGGAATAAAATAAGGACTTTGAATTAAAATTTGCCGTTTGGCTAAATAAATCATTTTTACATAAGCATTTCGAATCGTTTCTGAACGACTGTTTGGTCCACTAGAAACAATTTGAACTCCTACGTCACCTGTATCAGGTTGAAGAGGAAAATAGTCATCCGTTACACGAAGACGTTTTTTTGAGGCAAAATTCCAGTCCATCAAAAAGAGAGCCTGCATTTCCAACACAGACGTCCCTTCAATTTTCAAATGTGTATCACGCCAAGCTCCAAATCGTACATCACGGCCAAGATATTCATCACCAATATTAAATCCCCCAATATAACCCACTCTGCCATCAATAATCGCCAATTTACGATGATTTCGGTGATTCATACGCGGATTGAAAAAAGGAAAAATAGAAGGAAAAAAGCGGGCAACATATCCTCCTGCCTGAATCAAATCGCCAAAAAAATCCATATGCAATCCTTTACTACCAACAGCATCATATAAAACTCTGACTTCAACACCCTCATTCGCTTTTTGAATCAAGGCGGACACAAGTTGCCTACCTAGTCGATCAGGGCGAAAAATATAGTATTCTAAATGAATATGATGTTTCGCTTGTCGAATAGTATCTAATAAAGAAATAAATTTACTCTGTCCATCGTAAAAAACTTCCACCCGATTATCTTGGGTAAAAACAGCATAACTACTGACTAAATTCATATAAATAAGGTCTTGGTATCGCTGAACAAACGGATCGTAAAATTCAATATTTCCTTCACGGAGATTCGTCTTTTGAGCTTCAACAATCGCATTTACAAACTCTCTCTGCATACGACGAATCCGATACATTTTTACTCCATTTAATTTCTTTCCAAGTAATAAGTACAACAAAAAACCACCAATAGGAACAAACAAAAGAACCATTAACCATGCCCAAGTTACTGCAGCATCTCGTCGTTCAAGGAATATAATGACCCCCGCAGTCACCAAATCAATGGAAAATGTTACAATATAAAGAAGATGAATGAGCATCATTCCTATGCAGCCCTCTCATGGTCACGCATGACCCAAACTTCAAAAAACATATTGCCAAAAATGACTCCAATCCTATTCAAGCAAATCCATCTGCTTTCAAAACAAAACGATTGCTTATCAACATTGTATCAAAATTACATGACTGGTATCGATTATGAGAGACGAATGGAAACCATCCAACACTGGTAGAAACAAGTCTGTTTAGTCTGTATAGAAAAACTTGTACGGAGACAAAGTGAAAGTGTGCCAACGATCAATCAACAAAGGAGACGATATAAATGGGTAACAGTAAAACGTATAATTATCCAAAAGCAAATTCCGTCAGTACCAGTTCTCAAGCCGGACATAGTTCTCGAGTTCAAAAACGCAAACCTGAACCCCACCAAACACAAAATCTCGAACAAGAAGACACTGCCAAGGGCTCACGCACTCTACACGATTAAGAATTACCCATTCATTGAGTTGGTTTATATAGGATGATCTAAAAAACTCCAAGCTAATACATGCAATCAAAAATTATCGATAAAAGGGCCTCCTCATCAACTCTGAAACTCTAAGAGTGAAAAGGAGGCTGTTCTCCAATTAAAATTCAGAACAAACTTTGAAACAATCGTGACATCCTCAATAAAAACATAACAGTGTTGAATATAAAACTTACTTAAAAACTTTTACTCGCTCAGAAATAGGATTGAACTGTTTTTCACCAGCAGGTTGCTCTGGCTTACCGAATGGCATCTGTGCAATCAATCGCCAAGACTCTGGCAACTTCCATTCTGCTTTTACTTTCTCATCAATAAGAGGATTGTAATGCTGTAAACTTGCTCCCAATCCTTCTGCCTCAAGCGCCATCCAAATCACAAGCTGATGCATTGCGCTCGTATGCTGAGCCCAGACAGGAAAATTATCTTGATATAAGGGAAATTGTTTTTGCAAACTTTCGATTACTGACCAATCTTCAAAATAGAGCACAGTTCCATATGCTGATTTAAAACTATCCATTTTTTGCTGAGTAGAAGCAAATTGATCAGCAGGAACAACTCCACGCAATACGTCCGTCGTCAAATCCCACAATTCATCATGCTGTTTACCCAGCAAAAGTACTATGCGAGTACTTTGTGAATTAAAGGCGGAAGGTGTATGTTGAATGGCTTCTTCTATGATTTCCTGAATCCGAGCATCAGAAACAGGAGAATTTTTGCTTAAGGCATAGATGGAACGACGGTTACGAAGTGCCGTATAGAAATCAAATGGTTGCTGAGTTTGTGTATTCATACTTCATTTACCTCCACTACTTATTTTTTGTTTGCTACGCATTTTTTATACTATCATCCTCTCTGACTAAAATCAATTCAGAAGAGCAGAAATATCATGCGGAAAGATACGAACAAGCATACAGTAGTTTTTTACCAAAGGACGGTTTACAAAAGATTTTCTAATTCATCTTGCAGAATACTTGTCCAAACCGTATACTTGTGGCAATTTGTGTACTTTGGAGGTGATTAGGATGCGATCGTTTTTCCGCGGCTTACCGCTCTCATTCCAACATGTCTTTGCAATGTTTGGCGCAACAGTCCTAGTCCCCTTGCTTACCGGTTTAAATCCTGGAGCGACTCTTGTTGCAAGTGGCGTAGGAACTCTGTTATTTCATCTGATTACAAGGGGTAAAGTGCCAGCTTATCTAGGCTCTTCATTCGCTTTTATTGCTCCATTGGCGCTATTTGTCAGTCGACATCATGCTCCTAATCAAGCAGCAGCCGGACTTATCAGTGTCTCCATTGTTTATTTTATTTTTACGATTCTGGTAGCTACGATTGGTTTTGACAAAATCCGCAAAGCGATTCCACCAGTCGTTGTAGGTCCAGTAGTTGCAATAATTGGTCTCTCTTTAGCGCAAACTGCGATTACAAGCGAAGCCAATACACATTGGGATGTGGCCATTATCAGTCTTGTAGCCGCCATCTTGTCGGCAATTGTAGGAACTCGACAATTACGCCTTTTACCTATATTGGTAGGAATTGTGGTTGGTTACCTTTATGCCGTATTGCGAGGATATGTATCTTTTCAAAAACTCCACGCTTCTCCCTGGATACAAACACCAACTTTTCACATGCCAGATTTTACTTGGACTGTGGTACTTTCCATGGCTCCCATCGCACTAGTAACCATGATTGAAGATATTGGTCATATGTTTGTATTAAATGAAATTATTGGACGCGATGTGACGAAAGATCCAGGCTTTTCATCTATTCTCTTGGGAAACGGTGTCGCCACTCTTGTCTCAGCGCTCATTGGTGGCCCTGCTGAAACGACATATGCCGAGAATCTCGGTGTACTTGCCATGACTCGCCAATTCTCCAGCCGATTAATAGAAGGCGCTGCAGTAATTGCCATCATATTAGGACTGCTTGGCAAATTTGGCGGCTTAATTGAAACCATACCTGCTGCTGTCATGGGTGGAATTGGCATTTTGCTTTATGGAATGATTGCTGCCATGGGTATTCGGCATATGATTGAGGAGAAAGTTGATTTAACAAGAACTAAAAATTTAATCATCGTCGCAGTCATTTCTATTATAGGCGTGGGAGAGCCCAATAACGGCATTGCCTATGCCACCATTGCAGGACTGATTATTCATTGGGTTTTGCCCGATCGCGATCGCCCCAAAGAAGTGACAGCGTAAAACGGCAACTATCGATCATTTAAGCTGTGGAGGATGACATGAATTCACCGATGAAACGCTTAAGTGAGTATGCCGTTACTTATGATACGGTTCACCCCGTTGAATACGAATACCCCGATATAGCTGCTCTAGAAGTACAACACGGGCCAGCGCATGTGGCAAAGTTAATGGTCCAAAAGACCATCGAAAATCAGACCGCGCACGTATTTCCGAATGAACGCCTAGTGAGCCCCCCACGATAAAGACCAGGCGCCCAAATCCACGCCCGCAAAGTTCTTGATATTGTTGACTCCACTTCTCAGAGGTCAGCTCTTTCCCTAAGATGTCCAACAAGACTAAGCCGTCTCTTTGCCGGAGATGTCGAGATAAACGCTTTGCTTCTAATTGCAGCACCCGTTCTTTATCCGCCGCAGAATAATGTTCTGGACATGGCTCATCATCGACTTCCAATATTTCCAATTGTACATAAGCGTTAAGGCGCTTTGCATATTCTGCAAGCGCCTCCTGATAAAATTTCTCTTTAATCTTCCCCACAGAAAGAATACAAATTTGCATGTCAGGCCACCTCATAAAATTCTCTTTCTATGACAGCAGCCTAAACCAGTCCAACATGTTTCCTGTATACCAAAGAAACTAAAATCAGCGAGTGCTCCAGAAATTTGGACCATATTCGGGGGCTCCCTGCAAAAACGGATCGTCATCATCATCCGATGAAGAACTTGGAATGATGGAATTGGGGCTGGCTGTTGTCAATTTCGTATCCATTTTACCTATTTTCAACTTAAGATTCAGTTCGCGGCTACCCCGATATACTCGCAGTTGAGCTACATCGCCTGGATGCTCCTGAAAAAGATGCGTACGCAAATCAGCCATGGTTTTTACCGGATGATTATCCATAGCCACAATCACATCATTCTCCTGCAATCCGGAAGCACGAGCTTCAGGAGAAATAGCAGCCTTCACCCATACTCCATAATCAACAGGCACATCCGGCCACCACTGCTCTGGCAGAGTAGCCAACGAATATCCTTCAATACCTAGCGCGGGATGAATAGCATGGCCTGTCTTTAACAATTGATTGGCAATGGTCACAACCTCATTGGAGGGGATGGCAAAACCCATTCCTTCAAACTCAGGCGCTACAATTTTACTGCTGTTAATACCCATAACCTGTCCGCGAATATTGACCAAAGGCCCTCCACTGTTACCTGGATTGATAGCAGCATCTGTCTGTATCACCGCTTGATAATCGAGCACCTGATCCGTCTCAGGTTCGGAAACTGGCATAATACGCTTTGCAGCGCTCACGATACCTGCTGTCACCGAATCAGCAAAATCTAACCCCATTGGCGTTCCAATAGCAATCGCAGGTTCACCCACAATCAGATCATTTGAATTGCAGAAAGTCACAGGCTGAATTCCTCGTACTTCTGCAACTGGGAGTCGAATAACCGCCAAATCTGTATATGGATCGGTACCTACCACAGACGCTTGAATATGTTTTCCCGACTCTAAGACTGCGCTCACTTTAACAGAACCTTCTACCACATGGTTGTTCGTAACGGCGTAACCGTACTCGCTGTCTTTGTAAAAAAGTACCCCTGTTCCCACACCAGCGGGCTCAATTTTGGTCTGCTGAGTAATGTTGTTCGAGATTTGCGCATAATTGACAATTCCCATTACGGCTGGTTTTACACGTTTCACCGCGTCAGTGATATTGTTTGTGTAGCCGCCAGAAATCGCTATGGATTGGGCACTAGCTTCTGCATGAAAAACCACCGGGCTCAAGCAAAGAAATGTAGATACGCTGCTTAAAGCCAAGAAGCATTTTTTCATTCTTTGAACATGGCGCTGACTCATCATAGACACCCTCCAGATGGAGAATTCGGCAATGATTGCCTCTTCGAATTCTCCCTCTAGCGTGTCTCAGACCGACACTTCCTATGCGTTGCATTTAGCGGACACAGGAGTCAGTATCGTCGGTTCATAGCGACTTGTCCGTAACAGTGAGACCTGTTCTTGATAGGTCGATCGCGCTTCCTGTAAAATACTCGAAACTGTTAAATCAGCTAAATCGGGCTGATTGTTCTCCTCACTTAAATGAGCCAAATAAACTTTTACTTCTTGTTGACCGATAATATCAATCAATGCCTCTGCAGCATCCGTATTGGACAGATGACCCTTATCGCCAAGGATGCGCCGTTTGATAGACCAAGGATACGGACCAGCTCGCAACATCTCTACATCATGGTTGCTTTCAAAAACATAGGTGTCGCAGCCAGCAATCACATCTTTAATCGAGTCACTGACAAAACCGAGATCCGTGACTACAGCCAGACTTTCGTCTCCCGAATCAAACCGATATGCTACCGGTTCTTCTGCGTCATGTGAAACAGCAAAAGGCGTAATTCGAATGTCGCCAATACTAAAAACTTCTCCTGCGCGTACAACCTTATGAATGTGATTTCCGCTTATTCCTGACACAATTTCCGCATATGTACCTTCCGTCGTATAGAGCGGTGCTTGAGAGAGCTTGAGTATCTGTTTTAAGCCGCGAACGTGATCGACATGCTCATGGGTAACCAGTACAGCCGTTATTTGCGAACCATCCACTTGGCAAGCGGTAGCTAATCGTTGGGAAATCTGTTTGCCGCTAATACCCGCATCAAGCAACAAACGAGTCTGTTCTGTAGATATGTAAATTGCATTTCCACTGCTACCACTCGCTAAAACACTAACAGACAACAAAGAGTGAATCCTCCATCCTGCGTCAAGCTGACGCACTCGATGCATTATCTACTTCACCTGTTAAAGCGTTGACGTCATAAGACTGGCTGGGTGTAATAATGCGCCAAACCGGAAACCAGAGTTGTTGTCCCAGGTGTCCACTAGAAATTTTTCCTACTCCAACTTTTCTGGCATATCCTAATTGTATACCTAAAATCACATTATCTCTGGCACTATAGGTCTTGTCTACCGATTCTGCCAGACTATTGAGCGCATCAATCGCTGATATGACAGGTTTGGGTCGGCCAATCGGCTGGATATGGTGAATGGCCTGTTGACTATAACCTAAAATTTCACCATGTGAACCTGTTCGAATTTGAATATGGACATCAAAAACCGGAAAATTATTGTAGTTTTCCAGATAATCGGATATATTTTGCGTCGATGAATATTTATCAAATGTATACAACTGTCCATGAAAAGCTGTCTTCAACAGATCCACAGGCTGTATCCCTTGCAATGGAGGCTGAAATTGAATCTGCCAAGTTTCACCTCGCACTTTGATTTGACCCTCGGAATCTTGAATCTGTGTAGTAGACGTATAGAGAATTTTTCCATTTGGAAAAACTGCTTTGGCTAATTCATCTAACTTGGGCGTAATCCAATTGGCTTTAAAAGTAACCATCTCTGGTTGTGACTCTGGAACATGCGCTTGGAGAGTAAAACCGTGATCAGCCAATACCGTTTTCGTATTGGCAAGAAGATCGCTGTAGGACTCGACATAGCCATACGTTTGAATATGACTTTCATATAATTGCCAGCCAAGAATAAGATCTAAAATCAAAAAGGCAGCAATCAGCCAATTCTTTGCGACCTCCCAATTCACGGCAGATCCCCTCCTAAAACATGACCATCTATAGCGTCAATGATAAGCTGCTGCCCTTTCGGCAATTGTACAAAATACGCTGGAATTAAAGATACGATTGAACCTTCATCTTGCTCATCAAGGCCGAGTTGAATTTGTTGTATCTGTTTGATTTGTTGAACACTTAAAATCGTTTTTAAGACATTCAACAACTGCCAACCATTTAAAGCATTTCCTCGGGTTGAATCTATTTCACTGGCCAAATTGTACAAAGGACGACTGAAGGAGACGACTCTGCCCGCTCGAATGACTACTTGATAGTCGTTCGATCCGTTTAAAATGGGCAAACCATCAACATAAGGCACTAGAGTGATGGTTTCTCCCGAAGCATTGGACTGCACCTGAGTCGCAATCAGATTATTAGGTCCTCCACCGTGATCGCGCACAAAACGTGCGGCTAGTTCCAAGGTATCCAGATTTTCAATTCGTTTGCCGCTTGCATTTGGATCTTGATAAGTAATTTCATCTGGATGCTTCGTCCATTGCACGGCTCGACTGCCATCCGTCCAAAGGGTAGTGTTATTATCTTCCTGAATTCGCGTTACGACTAAAGGATTGACAAAAAATGAATGAACAACAGGCAGAAGCGAAATCGCATTGGTGGTCCAAGTGCTCGTACTCAATTGGGTATAGGAGCCTGGCAAGTCATTATTAGTTTGTACGGTAGTCCAAATGGACCACGGTTGTGCCCTGACGGCTTCCGTAATTTGATTGTAAAGTGAAACAGTCGATAAGTTGGTTTGCGCTTCGTAGTCTACTCCGCCGCTGGTTAATCCAAGCCATACAGGCCCATTGGAGCTTGTCTGATACAATAAAATTAACCCTGAGTATTGCACATACCCTGTCGGTTCAATATTCGGTACCCATTGTTGTAAAAGTGCTGCGGACAGAGGCACGCCAAAATCATATTCCACCTCGTCCAAGGTTCTCTTGGGGAAAGCTGGGATTTCCTGTAAAGCAGTCACACGCACTGATTGCAATAATGTAAGCCATTGATTGTAACTATGAGTTTCCGGTAAAGCGACACTTAAACTTGCTGCCGAATGTTGACTGAGAATAATTCGATACGGACGACCTAATTGGCTCGCGATGGGATACTCGGTTGCTGCCAATGGCAAAGGTTCACCAATACCAACTTCCGTTGCGTTTTGAAAATCTCCTACCCACAGCCAATAGCTTAACAACAGTGAAAGCCCAACTAAAACAACTAAAATAAGGGTACGAATGTGTGCGAGCCAATTTTTATTCATATTGGCCAACCCCTTTATCTTTGACCATCGGCAATCGCAAATGAACCTTTGTGCCTCGATTGACTTCGCTTTCCATATCAATGGTACCACCGTGGCGCTCAACAATTTCCCTGGCCAGCGCCAACCCGAGACCAGTACCACCCGATCGACGACTACGCCCTTTGTCCACTCGATAAAAACGTTCAAAAACATGCGGTAAGTCTTCTGGTGGAATGCCTATACCTGTATCAGAAACTATAATTTCTACTTCATCCGCATTTTCTATATGAGCTGACAGGCAAACAATTCCTCCTGCAGGGGTATATTTAAAAGCATTAGAGAGAAGGTTGTCCAAGACGCGATGCAACATATCTTCGTCACCCAACAAGGTAGCGGGTGGAGCGGGATCAACTATAAAAGTTAACTCGCGGGCATTCGCCTGTATACGGAACCGCTGCTCGGCAAAAGCAAACAAACGTTCCATGGTAATATATGTAACTGTCCTTGGACGCTGCGAATCCTTGGATAAACCGGATAAAAGCAATAGATCTCGCGTCAAACGGACCATTCTATCTGTTTCATCACTGACAACTTGTAGAAAATCTTGTCGGACATCTTCTTCATCTGGTGTTAAATCGCGAAGAGCTTCAATATAAGACTTAACCGAGGTTAGCGGTGTTCGCAATTCGTGCGAAACGTTGGCTACAAAATCTCGTTGCGCTTGTATGAGTTTCTCTTGTTCTGTCACATCTCGAATCACCGCGACATAGCCTTGGCGTTCTTGATGCTGTTGAAGCGCTGTCACGTGAACATGAAGAATACTCTGACCAATTTCTCGAACCCAAATCTTCTCCCGTATATCTTCTTTCATTTCTGTCAAGCCAAGCCGTATCGCAGCATTGCTATCGTTTGTGCGCAATTGCAACATACGCCGTGCCGCTTCGTTTAAGAAAAGCGGTTGCCATTCTGGATTAAAAGCAACCACGCCGTCACCCATCGAAGTAATAATGGCTCGCAAACGTTCCTGTTCCCGCTGGTTTGTTTGCAAAGCATCTTCCAATTTAGTCGTCAAATCATTAATCGCTGTCGCCAAATCACCAAATTCATCATCGCCACCCACATGCACTCGACGACTGAAATCTCCACTGGCCAAGACACGGGCTTGGCGTGTCGCATCTAGAATAGGACGAGTAATGGTTCGCGCCAGTAAAATACCAAGCAGAGCTGCTAACATCAAACCTATGGCCGATCCGGTATAAAAAATCTTTGTAACCTCATGGACAGTGTTATATACAGACTGGATGGGGACAACATATTCCACCACGCCAAGAAATCGGTTGTTATACAAAATAGGTACAGCAACGGTTAATAAATGCTGGTTTGAAAGAGGATCAAACCGAATGGCGGCTACCGTTTTATGCTGCAAAAGAGCCTCTGTGGAAACTGAATCTGTGCGCTGCTGACCAATCAATGCTGTTCCTGCAGAAGTATCTACCACAAATCCGTCACGATTAAGAATATAGACCGAACCACCCATAAATTGTGGCAGAGACGATAACATGGAAGTCAATGTATCAAGTGGATGTTTGTTATGTGACGAATTACTTATTTCCAGTTGCGGAGCTACCAATATGGACATAAGATGAGCCTGATTTTCTACAGTTTGTGTCTCACTCTGAACGAGAGATGTCGTAAGTGTACGCACAAAATAAGCTCCGATGAGCTCTAAAGAAAAGAGTACGAGCAATAAAGAGACCGTCACTAACTTAAAACGAATACTTCGCCAAAAACGCCTATCTTCGCGCATAATAGCCAACACCGCGCCGAGTCAGCACATATTCAGGAGCACTTGCATCCTCTTCTAATTTTTCACGCAAACGCCGGATGGTCACATCAACCGTACGCTCATCGCCCACATAGTCCATACCCCACACCTCAGTCAGCAATTGCTCTCGGGTATAGACCAGACCTGGCCTTGAAGCGAGATACGCTAACAACTGAAATTCTCTATGTGTGAGAGATATTAAGGTACCATTCTTACGCACCTCATAGTGGGCCAAATCAATGACAATATCATGTAAATAAAGTAAATGACCGTCTTCTTTTTCATGCATATCCCTCTCAAGTTCAACACGTCGTAACGTTGCCTTTACACGAGCCAACAATTCACGAGTAGAAAACGGCTTGGTTACATAATCATCTGCACCCAGTTCAAGACCTAAAATTTTGTCAACTTCCGCATCCCGTGCAGTCAACATGATGATGGGTACAGCTGTAAATTCTCTTAACTCTCGACATACTTCAAAACCGTCTTTCTCAGGTATCATTAAATCCAGTAATACTAAATCCGGTTTTTCTTCGCGAGCCAATTGCACTGCACGTACACCATCTTCAGCAGAAATCACTTGATAGCCTTCTCGTTCCATAGCAAATCGTAATATTTTTTGAATTGGCTCCTCATCTTCTACTACTAAAATTTTCGGCATAGAGTTTCCTCTCTTTATGCGGAATCCAACATCAAGAATGTTGATCTAAAGCTACCCAAACGAAGTGAGGATGTGTCAATACGGCTTGGTATCTCCCCAATTGCATCAGCAACAACGGATAGGGAGATAAATTCGTCTGTTCTGGCAAATTTTCAGACTCTACATAACTTTCGATATCAAATACAGGAGGACCAAACCACCACGGTTTCACAGTAACATACGACTCGACACCTTGTAAGGAGCCGATTTGAGCAAAGGATGGAATATTATAAACAAACGCGAATCGGGACCAAAAAGCAACTGACAAACCAATCGCCAGCCATGTAATCGCGCGTGTCCAAAATCGCAGCGAACGCACAGCGCGCAAAGCACGAATTCTTCGCATACGTGCTCGACGTTGTTTACGTCGACGCTGCCTTTTCTTATTAAGCTGACGCTGATATTCTTTGCGACCAAGCGTCTCGAGCGATCCTGACTCTATCATGGTGCAGCATGCGCCCTCTCCAGATTAACAAATTTATTGTAATTCTTTAAAAAGACAAGCTCGACCTTTCCGGTTGGCCCATTTCTCTGCTTGGCAATAATAATCTCAATGATGTTTTTCTTTTCAGAATCTGGATCGTAATAATCATCCCGATAAAGAAACGCTACAATATCGGCATCCTGCTCAATACTTCCGGATTCACGAATGTCGGAAAGCATTGGACGTTTGTCCTGGCGCTGTTCAACAGAACGGCTTAACTGTGCAAGTGCTACCACAGGAACTTCCAGTTCACGAGCCAACCCTTTGAGCGATCTCGATATTTCGGAAATTTCCTGCTGCCTATTTTCTCCCGAAGCACGGCGACCCTGAATCAATTGCAAATAGTCAATCACCACAAAACCTAAACCTTTTTCTAATTTGAGACGACGAAGTTTACTGCGCATTTCAGGCACTGTAATACCAGGACTGTCATCAATATAGAGTGGGGAGTTGGATAGTGTGCTGACACCCATAGAAAGCTTTGGCCAATCCTCGTCATCTAATGTACCATTGCGAAGTTTGTGACCGTCAATATACGCTTCAGCGCAAAGCATACGCTGAACAAGTTGATCTTTAGACATTTCTAAAGAAAATATCGCAACAGGTAGACCTGCTCGCACAGCAACATTTTGGGCAATATTGAGTGCAAACGCTGTTTTGCCCACAGAAGGACGAGCTGCAACAATAATTAAATCTGACTTTTGAAATCCGCTGGTCATTCTGTCCAGTTCACTGTAGCCTGTTGGAATACCTGTTAACTGGCCCTCACTTGCGTACAACTGCTCAATACGATCGAAGGTCGATTGCAATACATCAGAAATATGGGTAAAATCGCGAGTTTTTTGATACTGCGAGAGTTCTAATATCATTCTTTCTGCATCAGCAAGGACTTCTGCAGCTGTTTTTTCTGTATCGTAACCTTGTTCAGCAATTTTCGTAGAAACCTGGATAATGCGGCGCATTAAAGCTTTTTCCTTAATGATTCGTGCATAATGATAGGTATGCAAGGCTGTTGGCAAGGCGGCGGCCAATTGAGCGATGTATTCAACGCCGCCTACGCTTTCCAAAGCAGCTTCTTCTGAAGCTAAAGAAGCGGTAACAGTAATCACGTCAATCGGTTCTGCTTCCTGAAACAATCGTTGCATGACTCCATAGATGATACGGTGGGGAGTACGATAAAAATCATCTGCTTCAAGAATCTCAATAGCTTCCACGACTGCATCATTAGAAATGAGCATAGCGCCAAGAACCGCTTGTTCTGCCTCAATTTGTTGAGGAGGCAAGCGTAACCCGTTCATCTCAACTTCTCTTTGCCGCACAGATGGAGATACGGCTTCTTCCACTCCGGACTTCTCCTCTCCAAACTCAAAACAGTTTTATTCGCCTTCGGCAATTACGTGTACTCTGACGTTTGCCCCTACTTCTGGATGCAATTTCACATGCACTTCATGATATCCAAGCGACTTAATCGGTTCATGCAAAACAATTTTCTTTTTATCAACAGGATAACCAGCTTGATGTAAGGCATCTGCAATATGTTTGGTGGTAATAGCTCCAAACAGACGACTACCTTCACCTACCTGCACCTTGAGCAAAATTTCTCTGCCTTCTATTTTTTGAGCTAGCGCTTTAGCGTCTGCCAATTCCTGTGCTGCCCTGCGTTCCTTGCTCGCTTGTTTTTCCTTTAATTGATGTAAGGTGCCCTGATTGGCTTCTACTGCCAACTGCCGAGGAAATAAAAAGTTTCTAGCATATCCCTCTGATACCTCTTTAATTTCGCCTTGTTTACCTTGTCCTTTCACATCCTGCAAGAAAATAACCTTCATCCATCAACTCTCCTTTTGAGCTAAGCCCGATGGTCTAGATATCTTCGAACAGTTGCCGAATCCTCCTGCAAAGCTTCATCATCCAATGAATATACGGATAAAGCCTCCAGAACTTCCTGTTCAATCACTGCCGGCGCGATACCCATCTGGCGACCTAACAGATATGCGGAAGCTATCAACGCTCCAAGTGAACGCGTAAGCTCCCGTTCTTCTCCGAGATGTATACTTTTAAAAGTTTCTGCTACATCTGTGATAAGCCCAATGCGCAAAGATTCTAATACACGCAAGCGCCGGGCAATTTGTATCTGAGGATCCGTGTGCGACACCTCGATTTCCCCCTCAATGCGCACCAGTGCTCCGCCTCTAACCTATTGCATCGCGAGTAATCCGCGCGCTGTATTGCCGCTTCTATTCCACAACCTAATCTCTGTTTCCTGCTAAGAGAAAAGCCGCACCATGAGCGATGCGGCTCCAGACGTTTCCATCTCGGGACAACATTTATTCAGTAGTATATGGCATCAAAGCAATTTGACGAGCACGCTTTATGGCAATCGTCACTTGACGTTGATGTCTTGCACAATTTCCCGAAATTCGGCGTGGTAAAATTTTGCCACGTTCAGTAAGAAATTTATTTAAACGACCAATATCTTTGTAGTCAGCATAGTCAATCTTGTCCACACAAAACTGACACACCTTACGGCGCTTACCTCCACGACCTTTGCGCGGCATAACATTCTTCCCCCCTTCATCCTATTCTTCTCTCAACGACAAATCTCAGAAAGGTAAATCATCATCAGAAATATCTATCATCGGTCCATCATCCGCAAATGGATCATCATCAAATGAGGGTCTGGGAACTTCTTGGCGGCGATTTGAATTCATTCCTGAGCTGTTTCTCTGCATACCTGCGTTGCTGTGTGTATCGCGTGCAGAATTTTCGCCTCGGTCGAGGAATCGCACCGTTTCAGCTACAACTTCTGCTACACGAACTTTTTGACCGTCTTTATTTTCATAAGAACGGATTTGCAACCTTCCGTCTACCGCTGCCAAGCGTCCTTTATGCAAATACTGTGCAACGGTTTCAGCTTGTTTCTGCCAGACTACTATCTGAATAAAATCGGTCTCTCGTTCTCCAGCTTGATTAAGCCTTGGACGATCTACCGCCAGACTGAATGTTGCTACAGCCGTTCCGCTATTGGTATAGCGAAGCTCAGGATCTTGAGTCAATCTGCCAATCAGCACAATTCGGTTTAACATTGTACCATCCCCTCCGACGCGTCCTATTCCCCAAGACGTACTGTGAGGTATCGAAGCACATTATCTTCAATACGCATCACACGCTCGAGTTCATTGGTCACATCGGTGTCTGACGAGTACTTCATCAGGACGTAAAATCCTTCACGATGGCGATCAATCTCATAAGCCAAGCGTCGTTTGCCGATTTCTTGAAGTTCATCAATCTGGCCTCCGTGCTCGGTTACAAGGGATTGATACTTCTCCACCAGTGAAGAAATTTGCTCTGATTCCAGTTCAGGTTTCAGAATGTACATGGTTTCGTACTGGCGCATCCCTATTCACCTCCTTTTGGACTATGGCCCCAAGTCAATGCTTGGAGCAAGGATAGGCATGCGACATGCCAAGATAAAATTTTATCTTATTTATGATAAAACAGCAACCAGTCACTCTTGTAGAACTCGATTTTCAGACAGGTCCTTAACACGTCAGAACCGATGAAATCCAAAATAAAACATTTTCTTCTTAGACATTAAATCGGAACAGCATAATATCGCCATCTTGTACAACATATTCTTTTCCCTCTAAACGTAATTTGCCCGCTTCTCGCGCAGCCACCATACTGCCAGCATTCACAAGATCTTCATAAGAAACAACTTCCGCTCGAATGAATCCTCGTTCAAAATCACTGTGAATAACACCTGCAGCTTGTGGCGCCTTCGTTCCTTGACGAATGGTCCAAGCCCGCACTTCTGGCTCCCCCGCTGTAAAGTAAGTAATGAGCCCCAAAAGATGGTAAGCTGCCCTGATCAGACGATCAAGTCCGGATTCTTCAACACCGAGATCGGCCAGAAAAGCTACTTTGTCCTCTGCATCTAACTCAGCTATCTCTGATTCCATTTGAGCAGAAACACGAATTACTTCAGCGCCTTCTTGATCTGCACGCTCTTTTACAGCATTAAAATATGGATTATGGGTTGATTCATCATGGATTTCTGATTCACCCACATTGGCCACATATAGAACAGGTTTCATTGTCAATAAATGCAAATCTTTTAATACGTCCTGCTCTTCTTCTGTTAAGTCCAAACTGCGAGCCGCTTGTCCTTCTTCTAAAACACCTTTTAACTTTTCTAGCGCTGCAACCTCTATTACGTAACGCTTGTCCCCAGATTTTAAATTTTTCTTTGCCTTATCCAATCGACGTTCTACGGTTTCCAAATCGGCTAAAGCAAGTTCTAATTCAATGGTTTCAATATCCCGAATAGGATCGACAGAACCTGCCACATGTGTTACATCATCATTTTGAAAACACCGGACGACATGTACAATAGCATCCACTTCCCGGATATGTCCTAAAAACTTGTTGCCCAGTCCCTCTCCACGACTGGCCCCCGCAACTAACCCGGCAATATCCACAAATTCAAAAGTTGTTGGAACAATTTTTTTAGGATGGACCATCTCCGCCAAACGCTGTAACCGTAAATCCGGAACTTCTACAACACCGACATTAGGGTCAATTGTACAAAAGGGATAGTTTGCGGCTTCTGCTCCAGCCTTGGTTATGGCATTAAACAATGTAGATTTCCCTACATTCGGCAAACCTACAATTCCTGCTTGTAATGGCATACATGCACCTCATCTCCAGCAACAAACACTGCTAGTATAAAAATCATCTGTGTCTCGCACAATAAATAACAATACAAAAATTCTTCTTATTGTACAAAACTACGAGCATATTTTCAGAAACTTTTGTATATGCCTGTTAAGAAGCCAAAACCGGGCTGTATACAGCTAGAATCTTGACAAAAATTATGGCAGACTATTGACAGGGAGGTGATTGATGTGCTGAAGCGACTTATGCGCAAGCTAAGGGTACCTAAACTGTCGCCCAAAGCATTGGCAGTAAAAACGCTCGACAGCCAACACTCCGTCAACAAACGCCATTATTGTAAATTAGCTTCCTAACCTACATTTTTGACGAGCCCTTATGGGCTCATTTCATTTGTCTTCATTCCCTTCTTGTTGAATAGGTGAAATTGTACAAAGGCATTCGTATTGTGCTGTTTGATCCCCCATATCAGCCATTTCATTGCCAGTTAAATGATTGATGGTATGCTCTCCATTCCACCAACCTTCCTCGAGCAAAACAGCTTTTGGATAACCTGTTTGCAGCAATCTGACTTCAGCTAATAATACTCCGTTTTGGGTGGAGATTTGAACGATGTCCCCAGCTACAATACCCATTTTTTCTGCCTCTCGAAAATGAATCTGGACAATAGGCATGGAAGGCAGTTTAGGGAACTCTGCATGTTGTGAGTTTTCACTTTTTCTAGGATGAGCCGTAATAAGATGATATTGACCTTCATCTAAAGGAGTAAGCGCCTTCCATCCATCAACGGCAGTTCTAGGCAAACCATCTTTTTCGGCTTTATCTGAGGCAAATTCAAAACGTCCACTCGATGTTAGAAATTTTTTGTCTTCAAAAGCAATATCAGATAATGGAACTTTGATAAATCCGCGTTGTTTGGCCTCATCTAAAGATACACCGGTTTGAATTAGAGGACGTAAGGCTTTAGCTATCCATTCTTTGGGCGATCCGTCATACAACTCATGCAAACCCAGCGCATTCGCTAATTCTTTAAATATTTCCCAGTCCGCCTTTGCTTCTCCCTGTGCTGATACGACAGGCTGAATGAAATTGCCATATGCATGCCACATCGTTGTATATGTGAAGTCTTCCTCTTCAAAAACTGTGGTACAAGGTAAAATATAATCAGCCATCTCTGCTGTGCGAGTCATAAATGTATCTATCACTACTTTGCACGGAACTTTTTTCAAGACACTTTCTAGTTTTTTTGTATTTGGGATTTGCGTTAATGGATTGGTCCGTGTAACCACCATAACCTGAATTGGTGGTTCAGCCGTCTCCATACATTCTGCTATTTTGCCTCTCGAAAATGTTCTGATATTCTCTGGTACATCACCTGTAAGTACTTTAGTATCAAAATACTGACCCATATCTCGACTGGCATATTGTACGCCACCGCCTGGTACACCAATATGTCCAGTGGCTGCTACTAACGCATCAATAGCCCGTATATTTTGCCCACCATTTTGATAACGTTGCAAACCTATTCCCAGTAAAGTAGCTACAGGCTGTTTTGTGCCATATAACTCTGCCAATTGATGAATATCTTCAGCAGATACGCCTGTTTGACGCACTAAATCTTCATAGTCAAAAGCAGAAAGCTGTGACTCAAACTCTTCCCAACCTATGCTGTATTGGTTTATAAATTCCCAGTCCAAATACCCAAACTGTATACATCTTTTTAATACAGCCAGCGCTAAAACTCCGTCCGTTCCTGGTCTTAACGATATTACCTTATCTGCCCTGGCGTCTAAATCTGTTGGAAGCGGATTAATAATCCATAATTTCGCACCCAATGACTGCGCTTCCCGTAAAAAGGGGAGAATATGCATATTCGTAACTGCAGCGTTTCTACCCCAGACCACGATAGCCGAACTATTTAGTAAATCATCTGGTGCGTGACTTCTTGCTTCACCCATGTCATACTGTTGCGCTTGCAACCCAGCATTCCAACAAAGACTTCCTACAGTTTCTGTACATCCACCAAGCGCATAAAAAAATCTTTGATTCAAACTTTTTAATAACGCACCAGAACCCCAGTCATAACAATGAAAGATAGACTGATGTCCATATAAATCCATTGCTTGCCGAATATTTCTAGAAATTTCAGAAATAGCCTGTTCCCAAGATAAACGAACCCATTTATCTTGAACTCTTTTTAATGGATGTAGAATGCGATATGAAGCATACGTACGCTCTTTTAATCTTCTGCCTCGACCACAAATAACACCTTTGGTAATTGGATGATCTTTATTCCCCTCCAATTGTTTTATCTGACCATTTTCCTCAGTGACTGAAAAACTACAGGCATCATAACAATCGAGAGGACACGCTGTGATAATAGTGCGTTCAGTCATGACGTTTCACCTTCATGATCTGCCTCGACTTTTCTTAATAATCTTTCAAAACGAGATCTCGGTATAAGCACACTGTGACCACAATGCAAACATTTCATGCGTATATCCATCCCTAACCTGATGATCTGCCAACGGTTTGTACCACAAGCGTGAGGTTTTTTCATAACAACAATACTATTGAGCGAATAGGAAAGCATTATTGTTCATCACCAATCTGTCATGAACTTTATTGAATAAGTCTTACTGCCAATTGATTATATGGAATATCAATATTGGCGTCAGTCAAGGCTTCTTTGATTCTTTGTTGTGCCAACCTTTGAATAGCATATTGTTGTGTTGGTTTACACTCCACCGTGACTCGCAAATTCACGCTAGATGCTCCAAGCGATTGAACACCTAACATTTTGACAGGGCCAACTACAATCTCTTGATTTTCCTCACAAATTTTATTCATTTCCTCTAAAATGATTTTTTTCGCCTCTTCTATATCCGCTTCATAAGCAATACCAACATCCACCACAGCAATGGAATTAGTGCGTGAATAATTTGTTACTGTCGTAATTTGTCCATTAGGAATTATCTCCACTTCACCAGTCCAAGCACGCACACGAGTCAATCTTAATCCTATGGATACGACAGTCCCTGTAAATTGGTTAATTTGTACCGTATCTCCCACACCATATTGATCTTCAAATAATATAAAGAAGCCTGTGAGCACATCTTTAATCAAAGATTGCGCACCTAAGCCTATAGCTAGCCCAGCAATACCTGCTCCAGCCAGTAATGTTTCAATATGAAAACCAAAAGACTGCAATACCATTAAAAAATACAAGAAATATACTGTATAGTGAATCACATTATCGACCAAAGTCTGTAAAGTTGTTTTTCGGCGTTCATCCGAACGAACAGCTTTAGATTTAAAGAATCGATGACTAATATGTTCAAGTACAGCAATAGCAATTCGACTTAAAAAAAACAGAATGATGATTTTGATTAAAGCTATAGCAATCTTAGTTAAACTCGGTATATCCGATAAAGATTGTTGAATCAGTTGATGCCAAAAATTTTGCACAAGTCTATTCCTCCATTTTCAAATCTATTGCATTTTTTAATTTCCAATAATCATAGAATGAAATAAGAATTGCGTCAAAAATTTCTCCCCAAAAGATATTGACTACATTCATGTACAATGGCTCCAGCCGCTTTGACTATTTCTCCATCTGTGAAACTATTAAAATGTTGGGGTAAAAAACAAGTAACCATCGACAATATACTTGCTGCCAAAATAACTGAAGCAAGTGACGTAACCATAGCTAGTACTTGAGAGAAAATTTTAGCTACAGGACCTTCAGCCATTCTGTCTTCTTCATCCCAAATCGCCTGCTTTAACTTAGAAATTATCATAAAAGAAGTAAATGTAATCCATACAACACCCATCCATAAACTAAATCGAAAAATATATAGAGACCATAAATGAAAAGGTGTGATAGAAGACACTGCTATAGCGTTCCGAGGAAAAAATTGTGCCCACACACTGATAGCACCTTGGTTGTCTTCAATATGTTGACTAATCCAAACTAAAATACCTGGATCTCGAAGAGTGATGTATTGGCTTATGGGGTGGTAAAATGCATAGCCAACATAAAATGATGCCATCCATCCTGCCCAAAATTTGATGATCCTCTCTGGAGACCATCTTTTCATCATCAAATACACCCATAAGAAACACGCTGATAACCCAATATCCACAATATTGTCCCCCATAAAATTTCAACTTGTTACAGTGAAATTGTATGAGAGATAAGGTATAGAACATGTCCATTGTACGTATACTGTGAATACTTCATGAGCAAAAGGACTGGGCTCAAAGGGGCTGGATGATGTCGTGGGTTTTATAGAAACAAGTAAGCCAAGCTGGCGTATTCCTTATGATGATGAACAGGCAGTAGGTCTGTTAGAACAAGCATTGGATAAAGTATTTTCAGCACCAAACATTCAAAACATACTCATTATATGCGTTGGAACAGACCGATCAACAGGTGACGCTTTTGGACCAATAGTTGGTACACAACTAACACAAGGTGCTCCCATGCCTTATGTACAAGTCAAAGGCACACTCGAAAATCCCGTTCATGCTGTAAATTTATCCTCTACTCTTGAAGAAGTAAGAAATTCATATTCACATACACCATTTATATTGGCTATCGATGCTTGTTTAGGACGTTTTGACCATGTTGGACACATCACTTTGGAGCCTGGTCCTTTGCGGCCCGGTGCAGGCGTTAAGAAAAATTTGCCCGAATTCGGAGATATGACTCTAACCGGTGTTGTTAATGTCAGTGGATTTATGGAGTATTTTGTTCTTCAAAATACAAGATTAGGCATCGTTATGAAAATGTCCGAAATCGTTGTGCAATCCCTAAAAAATAGTCTATGGAAATTTCAAATCCGAAAAAACATGAGTAGCTCCCTACATACTTCCTAATAGTCAAATGAAATAATAATATATTTTAAATACTGAAACCGTCTCTCTCATCTTGAGACGGTTTCAGGTTTTCTCAAATCACTCGATAATTCTGCTGCTACTTGCTGAATGACCATTTTTTCTTCTTGCGTCAAAGTATATTGAGATTCTCCCTCTTGAATAGGTTTTCCATACGTATGAGATTCTTCTCGACCATAAATAGAAGATATCACGACACCGTTTTGCTCATCATCTAAAAATGCAACTGAGTAGCTTAAATCATTGCCGAGATCGCCAAACGCATTATAACGCACCATTCTTGGCGTAGAGATTTTTTTATGGAGCCCTTCTTCAATAAATTCCATTTGTTTTTGTAATTTTTTCATTTCTTCTTCTGTTTTATGAACAGCTAAAATAGTTTGTTCATAAACTGCCTCTAAATCTGCTGATGAATGAATCGATTTCCATCTACGATTTTGCTTGCGAATTTTGGATAACGAACTTATTGATACCAAAGCCAGAATAATACTCAATATGGAGAGTACTAAGCTGACTCCTACAGCAATCCAAAGATATTGACTTACAATTTCTTTTAACAATGATTTTTCCTCCTAAAAAGTACTCCAACATTATTTTTCATTGTTCCCATCCATCTGATACAATGAAAATTTTTCTGCCATGTAGCAAACTAAATGATGAGTTATAAAACACTCTAAATCCAATGATGATGTAAAACATGTATAATAGACGGATAATAAATTTTCAATAAAACAGCTATAAAAATTGCGGGCAGCAGATTACCCACGGCAATTTTCTTTAATCCATACAAATTGATAGCTATCGCAATAAGTAACAATCCACCAGTAGCTGTCATACAACTTATTGCCGCAGGATTATCCATTCCTTTACCTACCCAATGTGCTAACAAGGCAATGCTACCTTCGTACAAAAATACCGAAACAGCAGCAAATGCAACGCCAAATCCTAATGTTGAAGCAAATATAACTGATGTGATTCCATCTATAATCGATTTTGCAAATAAAGTTTGAGGATCTCCACTTATACCATTTTGTATAGCTCCGACTATTGCCATGGAACCTATACAAAATAACAAAGTTGATGCGACAAATGCTTCGGAAACCGGACCCTGATTTAGACGATGCATTTTATGTTCTATCCAGTTACCGAATCGCAAAAGACGGTTCTCAATATCGATCCATTCTCCAATAATCGCCCCTATAACAATCGATATAATCAAGTAAAGAATATCTTTTTGATCAGATAGAGCCATGCCAAGCCCTATTAAAGCTACACATAAAGCAAGTCCCTGCATAATGGTTGTCTTCATGCTTTCAGGGACTCGTGGTAACAGTACACCTAGCACTGAGCCTAAAATAATCGCAATTGAATTTACCAAGGTTCCAATTAAAAACAAGATTAAACACCATCCGCATCAGTAACCATTAATAACTGTAGAATTCGTTCTAAATCCTCTTCTGAAAAATACTCTATTTCAATTTTACCTTTGTTTTTACCCGATTGTATTCTAACTGATGTACCAAGATATTGTCGTACTTGTTCTTCATAATGTTTGAATCGTTCATGAATTTTTGTTTCACGTGAAACATTTTTAGTTTTTTTAGGCTCATAAATCATCGCCTCTAATTTTCTAACACTCCACTCTTGTTTAACAGCCAAGTCTGCTATTTGTTCTTGCTCTTCTTTATTCTGAATAGCTAAAAGAGCACGAGCATGTCCCATACTTAATGTTCCACGTGAAACATACTCACGTACCAAAGGAGATAATTGAAGTAATCTCATCATATTCGCAATATGACTTCGACTTTGTCCAATCCTTTTTGCTAACTGCTCTTGAGTATATCCACAACGTTCAATTAACTGTACATAAGCCTCAGCTGTTTCCAGAGGATTTAAGTCAGCACGTTGAAGATTTTCAATAATGGCTATCTCCATCAACTGTATATCCGTTAAATCCCTTACAATAGCAGGTACTACATGTAAACCAACTAATTTTGCAGCACGAAATCTTCTTTCACCAGCTACAATATCAAAACCTTGAATAGCACTTTTACGTACTACAATCGGTTGAAGAATACCATGTTCTCGAATAGAATTAGCCAATTCCTGCAATTTGTCATCATCAAATACTCTTCTAGGTTGATAAGGGTTAGGACGTAAATCACGAATATCAATGGATGAAATAGAATCAGCTGATGTTTCATGTAAAGGTATAAGTGAGTCCAAACCTCGACCGAGTGCTCGTTTACTCAATACCAATCACTTCCTTCGCTAAATCCATATAGCTTTCAGCACCTCTAGATTTCGGATCATAATGAATAATAGGACGTCCGTGACTGGGCGCTTCAGATAAGCGAACATTTCTAGGAATGACAGTATGGTAAACCTTATCCCGAAAAAATTTTTTTACGTCTTCAATGACCTGCAATCCTAAATTCGTACGAGCATCCAACATGGTTAAAACCACACCTTCGACTTCAAGAGAAGTATTCAGATGTTTTTGGACCAAACGGATTGTATTTAACAACTGACTCAAACCTTCAAGTGCATAATACTCACATTGAATAGGGATTAAAACAGAATCAGCAGCCGTAAGTGCATTTACAGTCAAAAGTCCCAGAGAAGGTGGGCAGTCAATAATCATATAGTCAAATTTTGACCTGAGTGTATTCATAGCTCGACGCAATCGAACTTCCCGTGAAATCGTTGGCACTAATTCGATTTCAGCACCCGCTAGTTGAATGGTAGCTGGTAGAATAGAGAGATTTTCCAATCCAGACGGTAAAATCGCTTCTTCCATAGTTACATCATTAATAATGACATCATATACACAATAACGTACATCGGCTTTATTAATGCCTATACCTGACGTCGTATTTCCTTGGGGATCAATATCGACCAGTAGCACTTTCCTGCCTAGATTAGCCAGACAAGCTCCCAAATTCACCGCTGTGGTAGTTTTACCTACACCACCTTTTTGGTTTGCAACAGCTATGATACGACCACCGGACACAAAGAAGCCCCCTAACCTCTCAACCCAATTCAGTACCATACATTGTACTGCATCTATGAGCTAAAAGGGAGGAGCCGATATATAAAACTTTGTATGAATATAGATTAGATGACGATAAAAACAGGAAAATTTAGAGTTCAACATCATATCAAGAGGATACATGAGACTTGGGAACTCTTATCACAAATTGATAATAGGAATCTTCATCCTGTTCTTCAACATTAACAGATAGTCCATTTTTTTCAATCAATTGCAAAGATTGACGAATCGTGTTGACTGCTAGGCGCACATCTCTGGACAAACCCTTTTTTCGGGCTTTACGCTGGGGTTCTTTTTCTAATTTGTTTAATAATCGTTTCACTTGCTCTTCCATTTGCTTGACATTCCAGTTTCGCTCAATACAGTCCATAAGTAATTTTAATTGTAACTCTTCAGAAGGTAGAGCCAACAAAGCACGAGCATGTCTCTCAGTAATCTGTCTAGATAACAAAGCCTGTTGAACATCGGACGGCAAATGAAGAAGACGAAGCTTATTGGCAATCGTTGATTGGCCTTTCCCTAATCTTTGGGCTAGGCTTTCCTGTGTCAACCCATGTAATTCTAACAATTGTTGATAAGCGACAGCTTCTTCAATCGGAGTAAGGCCTTCGCGCTGCAAATTCTCTATTAATGCAGCAGACGCCGTCTGAGCATCGTTCATATCTCTTACAATTGCCGGAATTGTGGTCCAACCCAGAAGTTTAACAGCCCGCCATCTGCGTTCTCCAGCGATCAATTCATATCCACCGGACTTTTTCCGAACTACAATAGGTTGAATAATGCCATGCGTATGAATAGTCCGAGCTAATTCTTCAATAGCACGTTCATCAAAAACGGTGCGTGGTTGATATGGATTAGAGACTATACTATGAACATCAATATCCATAACGTTTTGAGCGGGAGGCGATGTATCCCGACTCATGAATTTTCCCCAAGCTTCCTTCATCATAAATCACGAGCCCCCAATGGATAAGCAGAATCCTCGTCTCGACATGACTAGGTTTCCACACTTCGATCTGCATTTCCTTCCAGGCGACAAAGGTTCTCAGGAAACGACAAAACATCTCTTTCTACGACATGCAAAAGACCAGCAAAAAACATCATAATAACGGTTGCTTCGACGGAATTCCCGCTTTACGCGGATACTTGCGAGACAAACTGCTTATTTTTTGAAACCACAACAAATGCCTTGTACCTGCTTCATCAGGCAACCTAAAATCTTCTTGATGTTGCAGATGTACCGCTAACTTGCTTTGGGCTACTTTGGAGAATTGTAATTCATCATCAACTTGCGGTCCTTTGTACATACAAATCCAACCATGTTTTTCTACAAAAGGTGATAGATATTCTAATAAAACATTCACTTTAGCAACAGCCCTGGAAACTGCGCCAGAAAATTGTTCACGATAATCTGGAGATCTACCTAAATCCTCTGCTCGTGCATGAATAATTTCCACATTTTCAATTCCTAATTCTGAAATCACAGTTTGTAAAAATTGAACTCTTTTTTGCAATGAATCTACTAAAGTAAAAGAAACCTCAGGATATACAATTGCCAATGGAATCCCAGGAAAACCTGCTCCTGTACCTACATCAATCACTCTACGGCCCGGTTCCATTAAGAAACTACGGTAATTAGACACATGAATAAGCAAACTATCAATAAAATGTTTGATACGTACATCAGGCCAATCAATAATTGCGGTTAAATTTATTTTCTCATTCCATTCAACTAACAATTGAAAAAAAGTCTCAAATGCAGACTTTTGATGATCAGACAGCCTGTCCCAAACCATCGATAATTGATTATCCATGGGCATGTCTTCCCCAATGCGATTCCACTGCAATCAACAAAATAGAAATATCGGCGGGTGTTACTCCAGGAATGCGGGATGCCTGACCAATAGTTTGAGGCCTTATTTTGCTTAATTTTTCTCTCGCTTCCATAGCCAGTCCACGAATTTGATCATATTCTATTTGAAGAGGAATTTTCTTTTCCTCCAATCTCTTTTGACGTTTTATTTCATTTTGCTGTTTATCAATATACCCAGCGTATTTCGACTGAATTTCCACTTGTTCTAGCATTTCACTTAGCAATACTTGATCTGTAGAAATCTCATTGAAAAGCGAAGAAACATCCTGATGATCATCAACGAGGAACGGCAACAAATCGTTTACGCCTACTTCTGGTCTTCTTAACAGTTGTGATAAACTCACAGCTTCATCAATAGTTTGCGAAGATAGGCTCTCTAAAACTTGATTGATTTCTGCTGGTTTTACTTTCGTTCTCTTCAATCGTTCTAATGTTGTAACTACGCCATCACGTTTTCTTGCCATTCTTGAATATTTTTCCTCAGAAAGCAATCCAATATCTCTTCCAATTTCCATCAATCTCAAATCAGCATTATCGTGACGCAACAACAAACGATACTCCGCCCGAGAAGTTAACAGTCTATAAGGTTCTAATGTCCCTTTAGTAACCAAATCATCAATCATTACCGCAATATAGGCGGCCGATCTCGGTAAAATCACAGGTTCTTTCCCTTGAACTTTACGCGCCGCATTAATTCCGGCCATGATACCTTGGCCTGCCGCCTCTTCATATCCGGATGTACCGTTAATTTGTCCAGCTGTAAATAATCCTTCCACTCGCTTAGACTCTAAAGATGGCCAGAGCTGAGTAGGAACAATGGCATCATACTCAATTGCATACCCGGGACGCAGCATTTCTACCTGTTCGAGCCCAGGAATGGTTCGCAACATCTTTAGTTGAACATCTTGTGGAAGACTAGTCGACAAACCTTGAACATACCATTCAGCAGTATGAGGACCTTCAGGTTCTAGAAAGACTTGGTGATTCGGTCGATCTTTAAACCGAACAATCTTATCTTCTATACTTGGACAATATCTAGGCCCTGTACCTTGAATATCTCCAGAAAACATAGGTGCACGATGTAAATTTTCTTGTATAATTTCGTGCGTATTTTCATTCGTATAGGTCAGCCAACAATCCAATTGTTGACGTGTGGGTATATGACTATTAAATGAAAAATGCTCGGGGTGTTCATCACCAGGTTGCGCTACCAATGCGTCAAATCGTACTGTATTTCGATTGATTCGCGGTGGCGTACCCGTCTTAAAACGAACCAATTGGAAACCTAATTCAAGTAAACTATCGGTTAATCGTATAGCGGGCATTTGCCCATTTGGCCCGCTCTCATAATTCACTTCTCCAATAAAAATTCGTCCCCGTAAATAGGTCCCAGTTGTCAAAACCACGGCTTTTGAACGATAAATCATGCCACTTTTTGTAGCTACACCCACAACTTTCCCGTTTTCAACCAGAAGTTCTTCAACCATCCCCTGCAAAAGTTGAAGATTCGTTGTATTTTCTAAAGTCCATTTCATATTCTGTCCATAGAGTGGTTTGTCAGCTTGTGCTCTTAAAGCTTGTACAGCAGGTCCCTTACCAGTATTCAACATACGCATTTGAATATAAGATTTATCAATATTCTCTGCCATTTCTCCACCGAGTGCATCGATCTCTCTAACGACAATACCTTTAGCTGGACCACCAATAGACGGATTACATGGCATATAGGCAATTGTGTCTAGATTTATTGTGATCAATAAAGTTTTACAACCCATTCTTGCCGCAGCAAGCGCCGCTTCACAACCAGCATGACCTGCGCCAATAACAATAACCTCATACTGACCACCTTCAAATCTCATGATCGATTCACCTCCTATTTTCCTAAACAAAAATTAGAAAATATCTCATCAAGCAGATCTTCTCCCACTTGCTCTCCAATCACCCAGCCTAAATTTTTGTAACACTCTTGAAGTGACACAGCTATAACATCCAGTGTTACATTGAAAGAAGCCGCCTCTATAGCCTCTTGTAAAGATTCATCAGCTTTATTTAGCCAAGCTAATTGACGCGCGTTGGCCATTAAAGCGCCTTCCCAAAAATCCTGTTGTTGACTCCCTAAAGCACTACTCACAATTTCATGATTTAAATCATTTAAATTTTTTTCCGCTTTTATAGATATTTTTACAACCCTATCTTCTTTTTTAAGAAATGATGACCCAATCTCATCAATATCCCACTGCGATATTTCATCAATTTTATTGATCACGATAATCCTGCGTTTGGACTGAGTATAGGAGAAAAGTTGAAAATCTTCCTCCTCAAGAGGTCTACTAACATCCAAAAGCAACAAAATCAAATCTGCAGATTCCATCTCTTGATGTGATTTTTCTACACCAATTCGTTCTACTAAATCTTCAGTGATTCGAATACCTGCCGTATCGACAATTTTTATAGGAACGCCATTCAGAGAAATATATTCTTCAATAACATCTCTTGTCGTTCCTGGAATATCTGTCACTATGGCACGATCTCTACCTAAAAATAAATTCATAAGAGAAGATTTACCTACGTTCGGTTTACCGACAATAGCAACTTTAATGCCTTCACGCAATATTCTTCCCTTGACAGCAGCTTCTCTTAACCAATGAATCCTGTTATGAATTTGCTCTCCTTCTTGAATAACTTGCACAAGAGCAATTTCTTCATCATCATGTTCAGGATAGTCGAGATGAACTTCTACATGAGCTTGCAATCTCAAGACCTGTTTACGCAATCGAATAATTTCATTGTGAAGTTTTCCCTGCAAACTGGAGAATGCTGCTTTATTGGCAGCTTCAGTTTTTGATTGAATTAAATCCATAACTGCTTCTGCTTGAGATAAATCAATTCTACCGTTTAAAAATGCGCGCTTTGTAAATTCACCTGGTTCCGCAATCCTTACACCGGAACGCATTAACGCGTTTAGTGTCAAATTTACAGACTGGAAACCTCCATGAACTTGAAATTCACAAGAATCTTCTGCAGTATAACTTTTAGTTCCTGGCATCCAAAGCAATATACATTCATCAATTTTTTCTTCAGTAACCGGATCGACAACAAAACCGTATCGAATCACTCTTTTTGTAGGCAAAACAGCCTTTTTCCCGGAAGGCGTTCTAAAAACAGAACGTATCAGATCTTTCACACCTTGCCCACTCGAGCGTACAACAGCGATACTTGACTCACCAGGAGCAGTAGCAACAGCAGCAATAGTATCGTTTACATTCATTCAGAAACACCTCCCTTGTCACAACAATGAAAACCCGTCCTATTTCATAAGAGAGACCCTTCTCCAAGAGAAGGGCTAAAATTTAATATCATAACGCTGCTATTCAAACTCAAATAAACTCAAGAAAAATTAATCATGATCGACTGGGATAATTTTAATTCTTCTATTGGGTTCCTTACCTTCACTTTCTGTTCGTATATCTGAGCGATTTTGAAAATGTTCATGAATTAATTTCCGATCGACAGCAACCATCGGTTCAAGAAAAATGACTTTTTTCAAATGAGTGGCTTTTTCAGCCGCAATATCAGCTAAATGAATAAGTTTTTGTTTTCTTTTTTCACGATAATTACCAATATCCATATTGATCTTAACTGTAGAAAAAGATGTATCGCGCATTTGTTTGTTGTATGCAAGCGTCAACCAATTTTGCAAAGCATCCAACGTATTTCCGTGATGACCAATAAGATAGGGTAAAACATCTTCTTCAGCTTCAACATTAATCATTAATTCATTTACATCAGACTCAGAATGATAAGAACAACGAACAACGGCTGTCATTGAAAGTCTATCAAACAAATTGCGCATTAGACGTAAAACGACTTCATCAGGTTTTTCTTCAATCGAAACCTCAACCTGTGCAGGGCGTCCGCCTATCCACCCCAGAATCCCTTTTACTGGTTCTGAAATAATGCGCACTTTTGCTTGAGAACGGGTCACACCCAGTTTTACTAAAGCGCTGGTCACAGCTTCTTCCACCGTTCGCCCAGTCGTGACGACAGATTTCACTGCTTGTTCCCCCATTTTTATAACGAAGAATTTAACGACCCTTTCCTTTTTGCGGAGCCGGAGCTTCAACTATATTTTTATCAGACTTTTTCGCAGCAGAATTTTTTTCAGGAATATATTTCATTAACCATGTTTGGATGGACGTAAAAATATTAGTATATATCCAATATAACGCAAGTCCTGAAGGCAACCTTAAGCCAATAAACAGAACCATGATGGGTGTTACAAACAACATCGCCTTTTGTTGAGTCGGTTGTCCACGCATAGTCAACCAAGTAGAAAGCAATTGAGTCAAAGCAGCTAAAATCGGAAAGATATAATTTGGGTCAGGTTGTCCTAAATGAACTCCCAAAAAAACGGCTTCATGAAGTTGTCGACTGCCGTATATCGCTCCATATAAAGCATAAATAATAGGCAGCTGCAAAAGTAAAGGGAAACATCCTCCAAGAGGATTCACGCCAGCTGTCTGATAAAGCTTCATGGTTTCTTCTTGAATTCTTTTATTGTCACCTTTAAATTGACTGCGAATTTTTTGCATTTGCGGTTGAAGCTCCTGCATCTTTCGCATACTGCGCAATTGATTAATCATCAAAGGAAATATAATCAAACGCACAATAAAAGTAACAATCAGCAAAGAGATTCCATATCCCCCTGCATGCTTTGCAAAGAAGTCAAGAACACTGGAAACAAATTTTAAAATATCGCCCCATGCATTATGAGGCCAATCACCAGGTTTTGCTGGATACAATCCACAGCCAGTTACAGACAACAATGCAACCGCCGAGAGAGCCCAGAGCCAACGTGACTTGCGTGGTTTTCTTTCAGCCACTATCCATATTCCTCCTAATGGACTTTGGTCGGAACGTGATCAACACCGCCCGGATGCCAAGGACCGCAACGTACAATCCGCTTTATGGAAAGCCAGCTGCCACGCAATGCCCCATGTGTCTGAATAGCTTCTAAAGCATATTGAGAACAGGTAGGATAAAAGCGGCAAGTTGGTCTCTTAAGCGGCGATATATAAAGTTGATAAAATCGAATAGCTAAAAGCAGGATAGATTTCATCATCGCTATTCACTCCCGCCACCATCATAGCATGATTTTCGCCTTATTGAGCATTTTCCGCAAATCTGACAATAAAACATCAAATTCCGCATCAACAGCAGGTTTTCGACAAATAATCACAAAATCCGCAGAAACAGACGACAAATCTTTTTCGAGTTGATAAAAACATGCACGCAAAACTCTTTTTAATCGATTGCGTACTACTGCATTGCCCATCTTCTTGCTCACAGAAAACCCAACACGATAGTGAGAGAGTCTATTAGGAAAACTATATAAAACAAGCCGAGAGGTTGCGAAAGACTGACCTCTTTGAAACACCCGACGAAAATCACGATTTTCGCGCAAACGGTGAATTCGAGATATCAATAAACCCAACCCCTCGCATGACTTTGCACATTTGCTGTTTAAGAATACTCGCTGTTTAAAAATACTCTTTGAATAGAAACATTGATAGAAAAAGGCCACCTCGAGTGGCCTTAAGCTGTCAATTCTTTTCTTCCCTTTTTACGCCGAGCCGCCAAGACTCTGCGTCCATTTTTGGTTGACATACGCTTGCGGAAGCCGTGTACCTTTTTCCGCTTACGAGTATTCGGTTGATAGGTAGGTTTCAACTCTTACACCCCCTTGACAATCAAGAAAACCGCTCAAAATGATACCATATTAATTTTCAAAACACAAGACAATTCATGTAAATGACACCTATACACAATCATCATTGAAAAGGAATATCAAAAAAATTAAAGCAAGACTACCATTCGGAATATTATACACACAGAATCGCAATTATTATCCACAAAAAATAATTTCTTAGAAAATCTACAGTTTATCAATCATAAAAACCCACAAATTTATACACAAATCCACAGATATTGCATTGCTCACTTTGCAAAATATGAACATTGTGGATAACTAATTTGTCCATTGCTCTTTACCTAGAAATTCTGATATGATTCTCTTCATCACCACATTTTAAACGCTGTGAATAAGTTCGACTTATCCACCATTTTATCCACAGGTTGTGGATAAAATAATTCACCTCTTGTTGAAAAGTGAATAACTGATCCTTTAATTTTGTCGATTCATCTCGAATCAACTCGAAAATCTATCAAAAGCGTATTCATAAGCATTCCAAATCAAACTTTGTGGACTTCTTATGAAAATTTTTCAATGCCCATTTTCTCTATTTACAGATGGTAAGGGGGATTTTTGTCACCCAATGAGCACAGTATTGAAAACCGATTATTTTGACGATTTATGGTCTCAAGTTTTAACTGTCATTCAGGAAAGAACAACGACTCCTACATTTGAAACTTGGTTTTCAGGCACCCGAATTGCAGCTTATCGGGAATCAGACAATACAATTGTTATTCAAGCTTCTACTTTATTTACTAGAAATTGGTTAGAAAAACACTTCTATACGGTAATTCAAAATACAATAACTGCGTTAACAGATAAAGAATTCAATTTACAATTTATTCACGATCCGCTAACTGATCCTCGTGATCGAGAGAAAGATACCTCAAATTTCGCTGACCATAAAGATAAAAGTCAGCCAGTTATTGAAATTCAAACGACAATTCAGAATGGCGAGAGTCAACAATCTGAAGAAGTCTTTGAAACTACAAACTTTAATCCTCGTTATACTTTCGAAAATTTTGTGATAGGTGCCAGTAATCGTTTTGCACATGCAGCAAGCTTAGCTGTAGCAGAAAAACCAGCCAAAAACTATAATCCTCTATTTATTTATGGAGGAGTTGGACTAGGAAAAACGCACTTGATGCATGCCATTGGGCAACTTTCCAAAAAGCTAAGGCCTTATTCTAAAGTTTTATATTTATCTTCTGAACGTTTTACAAATGAATTTATTACCGCAATTCGAGAGAATAGTACCGGTAATTTTCGAAATCGATATCGCTCTATTGACGTTTTGTTAATTGATGACATTCAATTTTTAGCTAAAAAAGAACAAACACAAGAAGAATTTTTCCATACATTTAATACTTTACATGAAGAAGCTAAGCAAATTGTAATTTCCAGCGATCGTCCACCCAGGGAGATACCTACATTAGAAGATAGATTGAGATCGCGCTTTGAATGGGGGCTGATTACAGATATTCAACCACCGGATTTAGAAACACGTATTGCTATCCTGCAGAGAAAAGCTAAATCAGAAGGAATCAGTATCCCTGAAGATGTTACATATTACATCGCCAATCAGGTAAATTCTAATATTCGAGAATTAGAAGGAGCACTCATTCGAATCGTTGCTTATTCTTCATTGGTGAATTCAGATATTTCTCTCGGCCTGGCAGAAGAAGCATTGCAAGAACTCATTCAAAGAGGAAACAAGCAAACCATTAATGTATCCCATATCCAAAAAGTTGTAGGTGATCACTTCAGCTTAAAGCTAGAAGACTTAAAGGCAAAAAAACGAACAAGAAATATAGCTTTTCCAAGACAGATAGCCATGTATTTAACCAGAGAATTAACCGACCTATCTTTACCAAGAATAGGAGAAGCATTTGGTGGGCGAGATCATACAACCGTTCTGCACGCTTGTGAAAGAGTCACAGAAGAAATGACAAAAAATGATGAGATACGAGCGATTGTTGAGAGACTATCTGAGGCAATTCGTACTTTGTGATGAATTGTGATGAAATGTGGACAACTTTTAGTTTTTCTCACAAGAAAAAATAAGTTATGCACATATTATCCACAAGGAAAAACGCTAGTGATTACAGCGAATCTTTAAGTTATCCACAAAAACACAGGCGTTATTACTATTACTTGTACTAGTAAAAAGATCTATATACTATCTATCTACTACTAGTTTGGTCATAGAAAATCAGATGTAAATTTTTGAAAGGAGTTTCATCTCCCATGCATTGTGTCGTAAATAAAAATGCTCTTCTCAATCTCATAAATAATGTTTCAAGAGCTGTAGCTACAAGAACGACCAAACAAATTCTCTCAGGAATACTAATCAATCTTTCATCCAATACACTTATTGCAACAGCATATGATTTAGAACTCGGTATTCAAGATGAATTATCTGTTCAAACAGAAGATCCAACGTTTCTGCAAATATCAGAGCCTGGTAGTATAGTTTTACCAGCAAGATATTTTTTGGATGTCATTCGAAAATTACCAGATGAAAAGGTTCAAATACAGACCAATTCCAACTACATCACAAAAATTGTTTCAGGACACTCTGAGTTTCATCTACATGGTATTGATGCTTCAGAATTTCCTAAATTACCTTCTTTTTTATCCTCCAACGCATTTAAGGTATCATCCAAAAAATTACGTTCATTAATAGAATCAACAGTTTTTGCAACTTCCTCATCCGAAGTACGACCTATCTTAACTGGCCTGCATGTTGAATTAAATCGAGATTTTTTAAGTTTTACAGCGACAGATGGACTCCGATTAGCTACAAAAAAATATCCTTTCGAAGAAGTAAAGAATCATACAATTTCAGCAGTTCTTCCTGGAAAATCTTTAAATGAATTAGCCAAAATACTTCCTGATAGTGATGAAGAAGTTGTCTTGCAATTATCGGAGGGTCACTCTCTATTCATATTCGGTTCTATGCACGTTTATACCCGCTTATTGAGCGGAGCCTATCCAGACACAAGCAGATTGATTCCAAGTCAGTGGAAAACAGAATTGCTGATTAACAGATCTGAACTTTTATCTGCAGTTGATCGAGCAGTTCTTATCTTAAGAGACAAAGAAAATAACAAAGTAAAAATGGAAATTCAAAACAATGAAATGTCAATGTCTTCTAATTCACCTGAGATTGGAAATGTTCAAGAACAACTGTGGATTAATGAAAAATCAGGTGAAGATGTACAAATAACTTTTAATGGACGTTACGTTTTGGACGCTTTAAGAAATTTAGAATCTGAAACAGTAACCATTCGCTTAAATGGATCTAATCAACCGTTTGTGATATTGGAAAATCAGGAGAATGGGTCATTACAATTAATTTCTCCTGTTTTAACGAGGTAATTATACATATGGAAAAAATTATATTTTATAATGAATATATAACTTTGGGTCAATTACTAAAGAAATTAAATTATGTTTCTTCTGGAGGAGATGTAAAAATCTTTTTAGAAGAAAACCGAGTTCTTGTAAACGGAATGATAGAAACCAGAAGAGGTAAAAAATTAGTTTCTAATGATGTCTTAACGATTCAAAATAAGTCGTATTTACTTAAGGCTGATAAAGAATGATTGTTAAATGGGTTGAATCTCGAAAATTATCGCAATTATAGACATGTATTCTTTGAATTATCTCCTACACTCAATGTTTTCGTTGGAGAAAATGGACAAGGAAAAACTAACGCGTTAGAAAGCATTTTTTATTTAGGTATTGGTAAATCTCATAGAACTGTGAGAGATTATGAACTTATCCAATTTGGAGAAACGAGATCGACACTTAAAACATTAGTTGAACATGAAATCAGGAATTATCAATTAGAAATTCAAATTGAAGAGAATGTAGGGAAAAAAGCTTGGATTAATCATGCTCCATATAAAAAAATGTCCGATTATATCGGACATTTGCAAGTTGTCTTATTTTCTCCTGAAGATTTACAACTTCTTAAAGGCAGTCCTGCCTTAAGAAGGAGATTTTTAGATATAGAGATAGGACAAAGCCAGCCTACCTATCTCTATCATTTAGCACTGTATAATAAAACTTTGCAGCAACGAAATCGATTTTTAAAATCTCACAACATTGATGAATCATTGTTAGATGTTCTTGATGAACAATTATCTATACATGGATCTTATATTTTATTAAAGAGAATCGATTTTTTTAAAGATTTGAACCATATTGCTTCATCCTTATATGAAAAAATAGCTTATCAAAAAGAAAAACTTAATATAAAATATGATTCTTCGCTACGTATAGATGATGCTTATTTATACTCCTTCACCATTCATGAATTTCAAGAAGCTCTATATACAGGTTTACAAAAACAAAGAAAACAAGATATCCATCAGTGCATAACCACTATAGGACCACATAGAGATGACTTGTTATTTTATTTAAATGAGAAAGATGCTAAAAAATATGGCAGTCAAGGACAGCAAAGAACGATAGCTCTTTCTCTCAGGCTTGCCGAAATTGAGTTATTGTATAAATTATCTAGGGAATATCCTGTTCTTTTACTGGACGATGTGCTATCAGAGTTAGATGATGATCGACAAAAAAATCTGCTTCTTTCGATGACAGAAAAAGTTCAAACTATCCTTACGACAACAAGTTGGTCATCTTTAGCTGACTATTTTCGCATGGCGCCAAAACTCTACAAAGTTGATTCTGGTATACTTACTTCGGAAGGATAGTGAATATCATGTATTTGCACATTGGCGGTGATGTAGCCATTCACGTAGACCAATTGGTAGGTATCTTTGATTGGCGCATTGGAGAGAGTGCAAATACAGAAAGCTTTTTTAAAAATGCCTATGCCGATTATTCTCTTGAGATGATTGATGCGGAAGATATTAAATCTGTAGTAGTGACTTTTCAAAAAATCTATTTATCTCCCGTATCTGTAATGACTCTAAAAAAACGAATGTTTATTCTAGAGGATCATCTACAAGATGTTTCATTACCAGATGAGTTTATACAAAATGACTCATGCGATTGTATTTGATTCGATGATCTCGGAGGGAATGTCATTGTCCGAAACAAACGCGACTGCGAAAGTATATGATGAAACGCAAATTCAGGTTCTTGAAGGATTGGAAGCTGTTCGAAAACGTCCTGGTATGTATATCGGATCAACCAGTTCAAGAGGTCTTCATCATCTGGTTTGGGAAATTGTAGATAATGCTGTGGATGAAGCGCTTGCTGGTCGCTGTGACCGTATTCTTGTCCAGATTCATCCTGATAATTCTGTGACTGTTGTGGATAATGGCGCCGGTTTTCCAGTTGGAATTCATCCAAAAACCGGAAGACCAGCTGTAGAAACAGCATTAACCGTTCTTCATGCAGGCGGTAAGTTTGGTGGAAGTGGTTATAAGGTATCAGGAGGTTTACATGGTGTTGGCGCATCTGTCGTCAATGCCCTTTCCACATGGCTGAGAGTGGAAGTTCATAGGGATGGAAAAATTTACGAACAGGAATATGAAAGAGGTACACCTCTCTACGATCTACGAGTAATTGGTAGCACAGATCATACAGGAACCAGTGTTTCTTTTAGACCAGATCCTGAAATTTTTACAGAAACAATAGTTTTTGATTCTGAAATTTTACAGAATCGACTTAGAGAACTTGCTTTTTTAAATGCTGGATTGGAAATCATTTTTCAAGATGAACGTGATGGCGGGAAAAAATTAAATTTCCATTATTCTGGCGGTGTTGCGGAATTTGTAGAATTTCTAAATAAATCTAAAGATGTGCTTCATGAAGATCCCGTTTTTGTGAGTGGGAAAAAAGATGATGTAACGGTTGAAATCGCCCTGCAATATAACGACGGTTATTCAGCAACGCTTTTTTCATTTGCAAATAATATTAATACTCATGAAGGTGGTACACACGAATCTGGATTTAAAAGTGCATTAACAAGAGTGATTAACGATTTTGCTCGCAAGTTAAACGCGATAAAAGAATCGGACAATAACTTGACAGGTGACGATGTCAGGGAAGGTTTAACTGCTATTATTAGTGTTAAAGTGCCCGAACCGCAATTTGAAGGACAAACCAAAACAAAGCTTGGCAATTCAGAAGTTCGTGGAATTGTGGAAAGCTTATTTGGTGAAAAATTACAAACATTTTTAGATGAACATCCTTCTGTTGCCAAAAAAATTGTTGAAAAAGCAGTGATGGCTGCGCGGGCAAGAGAAGCTGCGCGTAAAGCAAGAGAGTTAACCAGGCGTAAAAATGCTTTGGAAGTCAGTTCATTGCCTGGAAAATTAGCTGATTGTTCTTCAAAAGACGCATCTATTTGCGAACTCTATATTGTCGAGGGTGATTCAGCAGGCGGATCGGCAAAATCGGGTAGAGATAGAACTTTTCAAGCTATACTTCCAATTCGCGGAAAAATTATCAATGTAGAAAAATCGCGCTTGGATAAGGTACTCTCCAATGAAGAAGTTCGATCTATTATCACAGCGAGTGGAACGGGCATTGGAGAAGATTTTGATATTACAAAAGCTAGATATCATAAAATTGTGATTATGACAGATGCCGATCACGATGGAAGCCACATCCGCATTCTTTTACTTACATTGTTGTATCGATTCATGAGACCACTTATTGATGCGGGTTATGTATATATTGCACAACCACCGCTTTATAAAATTACAAAAGGAAAAAATATTCAATACGCATACTCAGATCAACAACTTGAGCAAATTCTACAAGAAATAGGTCGACAGAATATCAATATTCAGCGCTATAAAGGTCTGGGTGAAATGAATCCGACACAGCTTTGGGAAACCACGATGGATCCGAGTACGCGCACACTATTAAGGGTAACTACAGAAGATGCGATGGCTGCTGAACAAACGTTCAGTATTTTAATGGGCGACAAAGTTGAACCACGCCGTGAATTTATAGAAGAACATGCGCGTTATGTTCGGAATTTGGATATTTAATCTTTCATCATGGAAGAAGAGAGATCTTAGGGGGGATTTAGTTGTCTCAAGATTACATGGGCAAAGTTATACCCATTGATTTAGGTGATGAAGTACGTCAATCCTTTATGGATTACGCTATGAGCGTTATTATCAGTCGTGCGATTCCGGATGTCAGGGATGGATTAAAACCTGTACATCGTCGAATTTTATATGCGATGTACGAATCTGGAATGACACATGAAAAACCATATAAAAAATCAGCACGCATTGTGGGTGATGTACTTGGACGTTATCATCCGCACGGCGATGCTTCTGTTTATGATGCTCTCGTTAGACTGGCCCAAGAATTTTCAACACGCTATCTATTAGTGGATGGACATGGAAACTTTGGTTCTGTAGATGGAGATTCTGCGGCTGCCATGCGTTATACAGAGTCTCGCATGTCAGCTATTGCGATGGAATTATTAAGAGATATACAGAAAGAGACTGTTAATTTTGGTCCTAACTACGACGAAAATGAACAGGAGCCACTTGTATTACCTGCCCGTTTTCCAAATTTATTGGCAAACGGATCGTCCGGCATTGCAGTAGGAATGGCTACAAATATCCCTCCACACAATTTACGCGAAGTCATCAATGGTGTTGTTGCTATGATTGATCATCCAGATGTCACAGTATCAGAATTGATGAATTATATTAAGGGACCCGATTTTCCTACTGGTGGCATTATTCTGGGTAGAGATGGCATTCGCCGTGCTTATGAAACTGGTCGTGGCAGTATAACGGTCAGAGCAAAAACAGAATTTGAAGAAATGTCGGGTGGGAAAACTAGAATTGTAGTTACGGAAATTCCATATCAACAAAATAAAGCCAGATTAGTGGAAAAAATTGCAGAATTAGCAAGAGACAAAAAAATAGATGGTATTACTGATCTTCGAGACGAATCTGACCGAAACGGCATGAGAATGGTTATAGAATTGCGCCGGGACGTAAGGCCTCAAGTTGTATTAAATAATCTTTTTAAATTTACTGGTTTGCAAACAAATTTCGGCATCATCAATTTGGCGTTGGTTAATGGTGAGCCTAAAGTACTTAATTTGCGCCAAATGCTTTATCATTACTTGGAACATCAAAAAGAAGTAGTCACACGAAGAACGCAGTATGATTTAAGAAAAGCTGAAGCAAGGGCCCATATTCTTGAAGGGTTAAGAATCGCACTTGATCATTTAGATGCGGTTATAGCCTTAATACGCGCTTCTCAAACAGTTGATGAAGCAAGAGAGGGATTAATTCAACGATTTGGATTATCGCAAGAACAAGCCCAGGCAATATTGGATATGCGTCTTCAGCGTTTGACTGGTTTAGAAAGAGAAAAAATTGAAGCTGAGTATGCAGAATTGCAAAAATTAATCAGTGAGTTACGGGCTATTCTAGCCGATGAATCGAGATTAATGGGCGTCATTCGAGAAGAAATTATACAAATTCGCGATAAATTTGGTGATGAAAGACGTACAGAGATTGTAGCTGCAGAGGGAGATATCAATGAAGAGGATCTCATTCCTGTACAAGACGTTGCGATTACCATAACGCATGCTGGTTATGTCAAGCGTATTCCATTGTCAACTTACCAAAGCCAGCGTCGTGGTGGCCGTGGTATGACCATGATGGGAACTCGAGAAGAAGATTTTGTTGAGCATTTGCACATCTGTTCTTCCCATAGCCCGGTTCTCTTTTTTACGAATCGTGGAAGAGTATACAATCTTAAGGCATATGAAATTCCTGAATTTAGTCGCCAGGCTAAAGGTGTGCCCATCATTAATTTGCTGAACATTGAACAGGGTGAAAAAATTACTGCAGTTATTCCGCTTGGAACCATAGCTGAAGAAGATATGGAACAACTAACCTTGTTCTTTGCAACAAGAATGGGCATTGTCAAGAAATCTGCTCTAAGTGAATACGCCAATATTCGAAAAACAGGCTTAATTGCACTTCATTTAAAAGAAGATGATGAGGTTATTTCGGTAAAATTAACAAACGGTAGTAAGGATATTATTATGGCGACTCGCTGCGGGCTCTCCATCCGCTTTCCTGAATCCGATGTAAGAACTATGGGTAGAAATGCAACAGGTGTCAAAGGAATTGCTCTTAATCCGAATGATGAGCTTATAGCTATGGATGTTATTGAGGAAGATCATGAAGTGCTGGTGGTTACCAGCCGAGGCTATGGTAAAAAAACACCCGCTGACGACTATCGTACTCAATCTCGTGGCGGAAAAGGCATTAAAACGTTAAACTGTACAAAGAAGAATGGTGTAGTTATTGCATTAAGAATGGTAACTTCACAAGATGATTTAATGATTATTACCAATGCAGGAGTAGCTATACGCATTCACGTTGCGGATATTTCTACACAAAGCCGAAATACTCAGGGTGTTAAATTGATTAATGTGCCAGACGGTGAGGAAGTTGCAACAGTAGCTCGTGTCATAACGACAGACGATACCGAAACAGAAGAAGATTCGATCTAAAAATCATATCTACGAGGAGTGGTCTAAATGTCTCCTTTAGAAATTTTTGCAATACATCAAGCTGCAGGATTTTTGGCGCTTGGGGTAATTGTGGGATTATCGTATCTTGTGTTTCATGCTATATTACCGCGTAAATAAAGTGTGCTAGTGTAGAATTCTTTACTGAAACAATGCAGAAAATCCTGATGAAACAATGAATCCCTGTCTGATCACATTAAGTGAACAGGCGGGGATTTCTTATGAATCGTAACAAAGAATAAAATCATAAAAATTTTTTTCAAAAAGGGGTTGCAAAAAAGTTTGGAGGGAGGTAAGATAATCGCTGTCGCTGCAAGAGGGGACGCGAAAGAGAGCCTTGGCAGCGAGAGAACCTTGAAAACTAAACACGCACAAGAATCACCAAACGCCAGAGAAGAAGTGCCCGAGTTCGAGAGAGCGAGGGAGAAGGAATTAGACATTGAGAGTTTGATCCTGGCTCAGGACGAACGCTGGCGGCGTGCCTAATACATGCAAGTCGAGCGGGTATCGAGAGATACCAGCGGCGGACGGGTGAGGAACACGTGGGGAATCTGCCTAACAGACCGGAATAACGCCTGGAAACGGGTGCTAAGGCCGGATAGGCGCATGAGGCGCATGCCTGATGCGGGAAAGGATGCTACGGCATCGCTGAGAGAGGACCCCGCGGCGCATTAGCTAGTTGGTAGGGTAAAGGCCTACCAAGGCGACGATGCGTAGCCGACCTGAGAGGGTGACCGGCCACACTGGGACTGAGACACGGCCCAGACTCCTACGGGAGGCAGCAGTAGGGAATCTTCCGCAATGGGCGCAAGCCTGACGGAGCAACGCCGCGTGAGCGAGGAAGGCCTTCGGGTTGTAAAGCTCAGTCAAGGGGGAAGAGCGGCAAGGAGAGGGAATGCTCTTTGCGAGACGGTACCCCGAGAGGAAGCCCCGGCAAACTACGTGCCAGCAGCCGCGGTAATACGTAGGGGGCAAGCGTTGTCCGGAATCACTGGGCGTAAAGGGTGCGTAGGCGGTTCTGCAAGTCTGGGGTGAAAGGCCAGGGCTCAACCTTGGGAATGCCTTGGAAACTGTAGGACTTGAGTACTGGAGAGGCAAGGGGAATTCCACGTGTAGCGGTGAAATGCGTAGAGATGTGGAGGAATACCAGTGGCGAAGGCGCCTTGCTGGACAGTGACTGACGCTGAGGCACGAAAGCGTGGGGAGCAAACAGGATTAGATACCCTGGTAGTCCACGCCGTAAACGATGAGTGCTAGGTGTTGGGGGGTACCACCCTCAGTGCCGAAGGAAACCCAATAAGCACTCCGCCTGGGGAGTACGGTCGCAAGACTGAAACTCAAAGGAATTGACGGGGGCCCGCACAAGCAGTGGAGCATGTGGTTTAATTCGAAGCAACGCGAAGAACCTTACCAGGGCTTGACATCCCTCTGACGATACCAGAGATGGTAGGTCCCTTCGGGGCAGAGGAGACAGGTGGTGCATGGTTGTCGTCAGCTCGTGTCGTGAGATGTTGGGTTAAGTCCCGCAACGAGCGCAACCCTTGACCTGTGTTACCAGCACGTAGAGGTGGGGACTCACAGGTGACTGCCGGCGCAAGTCGGAGGAAGGCGGGGATGACGTCAAATCATCATGCCCCTGATGTCCTGGGCGACACACGTGCTACAATGGGCGGCACAACGGGAAGCGAGAGAGCGATCTGGAGCGAACCCCTGAAAACCGCTCGTAGTTCGGATTGCAGGCTGCAACTCGCCTGCATGAAGCCGGAATTGCTAGTAATCGCGGATCAGCATGCCGCGGTGAATCCGTTCCCGGGCCTTGTACACACCGCCCGTCACACCACGAGAGTTGGCAACACCCGAAGTCGGTGGGGTAACCCGAAAGGGGGCCAGCCGCCGAAGGTGGGGTCGATGATTGGGGTGAAGTCGTAACAAGGTAGCCGTATCGGAAGGTGCGGCTGGATCACCTCCTTTCTAGGGAAGAGAGAGGGGTTTGGTGGAGAGGCGTGCGTGTTTAGTTTTGAGGGTTCTCGGGAGAGAACTTAGCGAAAGCTACTTATGCCTTGAGAGAGGGATAAGCTCGAAGGACCTTGAGAACTGAATCAGCAAGAGGGAAGCAAGGTGAAGGTAGAAAGGGCGCACGGAGGATGCCTAGGTGCCAGGAGCCGAAGAAGGACGGGGCGAACACCGAAATGCCTTGGGGAGCTGTACGCGAGCGAAGATCCAGGGATGTCCGAATGGGGGAACCCACCGGTCGTGATGGGCCGGTACCGCTATCTGAATGTATAGGATAGACGGAGGGAACCTGGGGAACTGAAACATCTCAGTACCTGGAGGAGAAGAAAACAAGAGTGATTCCGCAAGTAGTGGCGAGCGAACGCGGAAGAGCCTAAACCATGATGGTGGAGAAGGGGACCCCCGTTGCCATCATGGGGTAGAGGGGATGCGCAGCCAGGCAGGGTCTTGCCTGGGCCGAAGGAGACAAGGGAGCCAAACGACATGGGAAGGTCGGCCAGAGCGGGTGAGAGCCCCGTAGGCGAAGCTTGTCGAGGGAGGTAGCGCAGGCCCCAAGTACCGCGGGACACGAGGAACCCCGTGGGAATCCGGGAGGACCACCTCCTAAGGCTAAATACTCCCTGGCAACCGATAGCGGAGAGTACCGTGAGGGAAAGGTGAAAAGAACCGCGGGAGCGGAGTGAAAGAGAACCTGAAACCGTGTGCTTACAAGCAGTCGGAGTCCGAAAGGATGACGGCGTGCCTTTTGTAGAATGAACCGGCGAGTGATGGTGATAAGCGAGGTTAAGGCAGGGAAGCCGGAGCCGAAGCGAAAGCGAGTCTGAAGAGGGCGAGAAGTTGATTGCCATCGACCCGAAACCGGGTGAGCTACCCCTGGTCAGGGTGAAGTGCGGGTAACACCGCATGGAGGCCCGAACCCACCGGCGTTGAAAAGCCGGGGGATGAACTGGGGGTAGGGGAGAAATTCCAATCGAACCCGGAGATAGCTGGTTCTCCCCGAAATAGCTTTAGGGCTAGCGTCACGGATGAGGGACGGAGGTAGAGCACCGATGGGGTGCGGGGCCCGACCAGGGTTACCAAGCTCCGTCGAACTCCGAATGCCGTTTCATTGAACCGTGGCAGTCAGACTGCGAGTGCTAAGATCCGTAGTCAAGAGGGAAACAGCCCAGACCAACAGCTAAGGTCCCCAAGGGTGGTTAAGTGGGAAACGATGTGGCGGTGCATAGACAACCAGGATGTTGGCTTAGAAGCAGCCATCATTGAAAGAGTGCGTAATAGCTCACTGGTCGAGTGACGCTGCGCGGAAAATGTAACGGGGCTAAACCACACACCGAAGCTATGGCTGTGGGAAGACCACAGGGTAGGGGAGCGTTCCATAAGCGGAGAAGCCTTCTTGAGAGGGAAGGTGGAGGTTATGGAAGTGAGAATGCCGGTATGAGTAGCGAAAAGAGGGGTGAGAATCCCCTCCGCCGAAAGCCCAAGGTTTCCTGGGGAAGGATCGTCCACCCAGGGTTAGTCGGGACCTAAGGCGAGGCCGAGAGGCGTAGTCGAAGGAGAACGGGTTGAGAATCCCGTACCAGATGGATTTGCATGACTGAAGGGGTGACGCAGGAGGCTAGAGCGAGCGGCCGGATGGAAGAGGCCGTCCAATCCGCAAGGGGGTCGCGCAGGGAAAACCGCGCGGCGAGAACTCTGAGCGGTGATGGGGAGGGAAGAAGAGTACCGAAGCGCTCGAGGTCACACTGCCAAGAAAAGCCTCTAGGGAGAATGCATCTGCCCGTACCGGAAACCGACACAGGTGGGCGCGTGGAGAACACGGAGGCGCGCGGGAGCACTCTCGTTAAGGAACTCGGCAAAATGGCCCCGTAACTTCGGGAGAAGGGGCGCTCTGAAGAAGAGCCGCAGTGAAAAGGCCCAAGCGACTGTTTAGCAAAAACACAGGTCTCTGCGAAGCCGAAAGGCGAAGTATAGGGGCTGACGCCTGCCCGGTGCTGGAAGGTTAAGAGGAGGGGTGAGGGCGAGAGCCCGAAGCTCTGAATTGAAGCCCCAGTAAACGGCGGCCGTAACTATAACGGTCCTAAGGTAGCGAAATTCCTTGTCAGGTAAGTTCTGACCCGCACGAAAGGCGTAACGACTTGGGCGCTGTCTCAACGAGAGACCCGGTGAAATTGTAATACCTGTGAAGATGCAGGTTACCCGCGGCTAGACGGAAAGACCCCGTGGAGCTTGACTGTAGCTTGATATGGGAGACGGGCATGTCATGTACAGGATAGGTGGGAGACACAGAAGCATGGGCGCCAGCCTGTGTGGAGTCGATGTTGGGATACCACCCTTGAGATGCTAGTCTTCTAACCTGGCACCCTGAATCGGGTGTGGGGACAGTGTCAGGCGGACAGTTTGACTGGGGCGGTCGCCTCCTAAAAGGTAACGGAGGCGCCCAAAGGTTCCCTCAGCGCGGATGGAAACCGCGCGGGGCGTGTAAAGGCACAAGGGAGCTTGACTGCGAGACGGACAGGTCGAGCAGGGACGAAAGTCGGGCTTAGTGACCCGGTGGCACTGCGTGGAAGGGCCATCGCTCAACGGATAAAAGCTACCCCGGGGATAACAGGCTGATCTCCCCCAAGAGTCCACATCGACGGGGAGGTTTGGCACCTCGATGTCGGCTCATCGCATCCTGGGGCTGAAGTCGGTCCCAAGGGTTGGGCTGTTCGCCCATGAAAGCGGTACGCGAGCTGGGTTCAGAACGTCGTGAGACAGTTCGGTCCCTATCTGCCGTGGGCGGAGGATACGTGAGAGGGTTCGTCCTTAGTACGAGAGGACCGGGATGAACCGACCGCTGGTGGACCAGTTGTCCTGCCAAGGGCACAGCTGGGTAGCCAAGTCGGGGAGGGATAAGCGCTGAAAGCATCTAAGCGCGAAGCCTGCCTCAAGATAACGTATCCCATTCCGTCAAGGAAGGAAGACCCCTTATAGACGATAAGGTAGATCGGTCCGGCGTGGAAGCGTCGTGAGGCGTGGAGCGGACGGATACGAATCGGTCGAGGCCTTCACCAAGGAAAATCCCTCTTGCTGAGACAGTTGGAAAGGAAAGAAGAGTCTGGTGACCATAGCGGAGGGGATACACGCGTACCCATCCCGAACACGACCGTGAAGACCTCCAGCGCCGAGCATACTTGGGGTGAAGACCCCTGGGAACCTAGGTCGTTGCCAGGCAACAGGAGTACAGGTGGCTGTTAAGTGTGGAGTTTCCCTCCTTGGGAATTCTGCCTTACAGCCACTTTTTTGTTTTATAAAAATGATTACAATAGAAATTATTAGATAAGTAAATACCTAAAATTACGATGATTTTGTCTATAAGGCGATTTTGTGGCAAATGATATAGAAGTCTACTCATTTGCCTTTCCTTTTACTTTGTTGAATTGACACCTAAAATTCTTCACTGTTATAATCCACGCAATATTTATCCGATACGGCGCGGGAGGATAGAAATTCGGCGCATTTTAACTGATTCCAAGGGGGACTTAGGTTGTCTAACCAATGGGAAAATAAATTTGTTAAAGAGGGATTGACGTTTGATGATGTATTGTTGATTCCTGCTTATTCAGAAGTACTTCCTAAAGATGTGGATGTAAAGACGAAAATTACGACTGATATCACGTTAAATGTCCCCATTGTAAGTGCCGCCATGGATACAGTTACAGATGGTTCATTGGCTATTGCTATGGCAAGAGAAGGCGGCATTGGCATTATACACAAAAATATGACGATAGATCAGCAAGCAGAAGAAGTGGATAAGGTAAAACGTTCTGAAAGTGGGGTAATCACTGATCCAATATACTTGACACCGGATCACCCTATTCAAGATGCAGAATCTTTGATGGCGAAATATCGGATATCCGGTGTGCCCATTGTTGAAGGAGAAAATCGTAAATTAGTTGGAATTATTACAAACCGTGATTTACGTTTTGAGAAAAATTATAATCGTCCGATTCGTGAAGTGATGACAAGCGGGAATTTAGTGACTGCGCCTGTTGGAACGACGTTATCTGATGCAAAAGAAATACTGCGCCAACATAAAGTCGAAAAATTGCCTCTGGTAGATGCGAATGGAATTTTACGAGGACTAATTACGATTAAGGATATTGAAAAGGCTCGACAATATCCACAGGCTGCAAAAGATGGTCAAGGAAGATTGCTGGTTGGAGCCGCAGTGACAGTGTCAGCAGATTTGTATCGTCGAGCAGAAGCACTTGTTGCTTCGCAAGTGGATGTACTGGTTGTTGATACAGCACACGGCCATTCAAAAGGAGTTATAGAAGCCGTTAAAAATTTGCGCAAACAGTTTAGCCACGTACAGATTGTAGCTGGTAATGTAGCTACAGCTGAAGCAACAGAGGCTTTAATTGATGCGGGTGTCAATGCAGTAAAAGTGGGCATTGGACCGGGTTCTATTTGTACAACCCGAGTGGTGGCTGGCATTGGTGTCCCACAGATTACAGCTATCTATGATTGTGCTAGTGTAGGAAGGCGCAGAGGAGTGCCTATTATAGCTGATGGTGGGATTAAATATTCGGGTGATATTGTCAAAGCATTAGCTGCTGGCGCTCACACGGTCATGATTGGATCTTTGCTAGCTGGAACTGAGGAGAGCCCTGGTGAGATTGAGATATATCAAGGAAGACGTTTTAAAGTTTATCGGGGTATGGGTTCGATTGGTGCTATGAAAGCTGGCAGTGGAGACCGTTATTTTCAAGGAGAGGCAAAAAAATTAGTTCCAGAAGGCATAGAAGGTCGTGTTGCCTATCGTGGACCTTTGTCAGAAATCCTCTATCAATTAGTGGGTGGTTTAAGAGCAGGTATGGGTTACTGTGGGGCATCCACAATAGAAGATTTGCAAAATCATGCCCAATTTTTACGAATTACGTCAGCTGGATTGCGAGAAAGTCATCCGCATGATGTGCATATTACCAAAGAAGCACCAAATTATAGTATCTAAGAATCATTGCTAGATGGCTGGTCCTGAATACAGGCGGAATTGCCGTTGTGATATACTTATACACAGCAGAAGATTAGCTTGTGTATATTATTGTGGATAACTTTTTGCTAACAGTATTAATGGCAGAAGATACATGGGGAGGAACTACAAGTGGCAACCAATGTGGGAACCGAACGAGTTAAACGTGGTATGGCAGAAATGCAAAAAGGCGGCGTCATTATGGACGTCATTAACGCGGAACAAGCAAAAATTGCAGAAGCAGCTGGTGCTTGCGCAGTTATGGCACTGGAACGGGTGCCTTCCGATATTCGAGCGGCTGGCGGAGTTGCCCGTATGGCCGATCCGACCATAATTGAAGAAGTAATGAAGGCTGTCTCTATTCCAGTCATGGCCAAATGCCGGATCGGCCATATTGTTGAAGCTAGAATTTTAGAGTCTCTCGGTGTGGATTATATTGATGAGAGTGAAGTTTTGACACCTGCAGACGATAAATACCATGTGGATAAAAGAAAGTTTACCGTGCCATTTGTCTGCGGCGCACGTGATTTGGGTGAGGCATTGCGGAGAATCGCTGAAGGAGCTTCTATGATTCGGACGAAAGGCGAACCGGGAACAGGCAATATTATTGAAGCGGTTAAGCATCAGAGAATGATGCAAGCGAAAATTCGTGAAGTGCAAAATATGTCCACTGATGAGTTGTACGCAGAAGCCAAAAACTTGGGCGCTCCTTTTGAACTGCTTCTTGAAGTGCACAATACTGGTAAATTACCTGTAGTAAATTTTGCAGCTGGTGGAGTTGCCACCCCTGCTGATGCTGCCTTGATGATGGAATTAGGTTCAGATGGTGTTTTTGTGGGTTCAGGTATTTTTAAATCGGAGAATCCTGAAAAGTTTGCTCGTGCAGTGGTTCAGGCCACGACGCATTATCAAGATTATGAATTGATTGGTGAACTTTCCAAAGGTTTGGGCTCGCCAATGAAAGGAATTGACCTGAATACATTGCGAGATGAAGAGCGGATGGCTGTACGCGGCTGGTAAAGATCGAAACAATAGATTGCAGCCCGTGCTTATTGTACGGGCTGTCGTTTTCAAGAAGGCAGGTGAACCATGATGAAAATTGGTGTCGTGGCCGTACAAGGGGCATTTCGGGAACATCAACGAATGCTCAATCAATTAGGAGTTGACACTATTGAAATTAAGCGCAGTCAACATCTAGAGAATCTGAATGGTATTGTTTTGCCTGGTGGCGAGAGCACATCAATTGGAAAATTGATGAGGGAATATGGATTAATAGAACCCATTCGTGAAATGGTTCAGCAAGGTACTCCAATTTTTGGTACATGTGCGGGTATGATTGTTATGGCGAAAACAATCAGTAGTGGTGAGGAACCGCATTTGGCTGTTATGGATGTTACGGTCAGCCGAAACTCTTTTGGTCGACAAAAAGATTCTTTTGAAGCAGATTTGGATATGGATGTCATCGGATCGACACCTTTTCCAGCGGTTTTCATTCGTGCGCCACATATTGAAAGTGTAGGCGAAAATGTTCGCGTGCTTTCCAGGTATCAGGGACGTATAGTCGCGGTTCAGGAAAAACATTGTTTGGCTATTTCATTTCATCCAGAATTGACAGATGATAGCCGTATTCATCAATATTTTCTCGAGAAAATCGTACAACCTTCTCTACAAACTGTCCGCTAAGCTTTTACACTTTTTAAAATTATATAAACGAAGCAAGACAAAGTTTAAGACAGTTTATGCATTCTAAAACCTGACAAAAGATGGTGACCGAAACAATGCTCGATATCAAAGCTATTCGACAGGATCCAGAATTTTTTCGCCGGGGTATTGCACGCAAAAAAACAGATCCAGAATTGATTCATCAATTGCTAACAATGGACGAGTCATGGCGTGCAGCATTGGCCGAAGTGGAACGTTTAAAAAATGATCGCAATCGAGCGAGTGAAGAGATTGCCAAAAAGAAAAAGTCAGGTGAAGATGCGTCCGAATCGATCCGTCTTATGAAAGATGTATCGGATCGGATTAAACTTTTAGATGAGACTGTGCGGGAACGCGAAGCGGCAGTCAAAGATTTGCTTTTGTCCATCCCTAATGTGGCGCATGAGTCTGTTCCGGATGGAGATTCGGAGGAAGACAATGTCACTCTTCGTCATTGGGGTGAAAAACCGCAATTTAGTTTTGAGCCTAAGCATCATTATGAGATTGCTTCACAATTGGATATTGTTGATTTTGAGAGGGCTGTAAAGATTACCGGCAGTCGTTTTATTTTATACAAAGGGCTAGGTGCACGTCTTGAAAGAGCATTAGCCAATTTTATGCTGGATTTTCAAACGGAGAAGAATGGCTATCAAGAAATGTTTCCTGCTTTTATTGCCAATGCGGATAGTTTAGTTGGCACAGGAAATTTACCTAAATTTGGAGAAGAAATGTTTCGTTTGGAAGGACTTCCGTATTACTTAATACCTACTGCTGAAGTTCCTTTAACAAATTATTATCGTGATGAAATTCTCAGCATTGAACAATTGCCAGTTAAATTTGCTGGATACAGTTCCTGTTTTCGAAGTGAAGCTGGTAGTGCTGGCAAAGATACCAGAGGCTTGATTCGCCTGCATCAATTCCAAAAAGTCGAGTTGGTTAAATTGGTGTTGCCAGAAAATTCGTATGCTGAGCTTGATAGCTTAATTGAGGATTGCGCAGATATTCTTGAAGCGTTAGAGCTTCCTTATCGAGTTGTAGAAATATGTACGGGCGATCTCGGTTCAAAAGAAACAAAAAAAATTGATCTAGAAGTGTGGTTTCCTGCTCAACAGACCTACCGGGAAATCAGTTCTTGTTCTAATTTTGAAGACTATCAGGCAAGACGTGCCAACTTGCGTTTTCGGCGAACTGAAACATCAAAACCGGAATTTGTGCATACATTGAATGGGTCGGGTCTTGCCATAGGGAGAACCTTGGCTGCTCTGTTAGAAAATGGCCAACAATCGGATGGCAGTGTACGCCTGCCTAAAGCGTTGGTTCCCTATATGGGCGGTATCGAGATCGTTAACTAAAGAAAATATAAAGAATCGAAGATAAAGTTTAACTTTGATGTTGAAATAAATGAGGGCATTGCGGGGGAGTCAGGAGGCTGTTTGTGAAAGTTTCTCATTTTGAATTGCGTCTTTCAAGCTCAGATCTCAATCAAATGCTTGCAGAGATTGCACCAGATGTAAAAGTTAAAATTTTGGATATAGGAGATAGTGGTATTCACGGGCAGGTTAAACTACTCGTGTGGAATATTGATTTTATAGCAAAACCGTCTGCAGATTGGGCGAGTGATGCTGTAAACTTAGATATTTCTGCTCACAAATTGGTGAATATCCCATCCTCTATTGTTGAGCGTCAGCTCCGTGAAGCATTGAAAGATGGTCCGCCAGGAATCGAGGTTCTAAGGCAAAGTTTACGTGTTCATGTGCCTTCTTTGATACAGCCGCTTGGTGTGGAATTAAGAGTTAAGGACATCCATTGTCAACCTGGATATTTAGTCTTGGCTGTTGAACAACTTCAATTACCTCTCCCGCAAAATTTGTTCCAAAGCCATTTGTTGACTGCCGATCCGAAATCCAACTTAAAAACGAATATAGTGGATAAAGCATAGGAGATTGTATGAGATATGGGTGAACAAAGAGAAAGTGATTCAAGTGATAGAGAGAAACTAGTAAACGTGTGCGATATGATTTTTTGCCAGAATGGACTATAATATGTTTGTATGCACCCGTAGCTCAGGTGGATAGAGCGGTGGTTTCCTAAACCGCGTCTTGCGGGGGTTCGAGTCCCTCCGGGTGCGCCATACATAAACATTCCGCGTCACTACTGGTTTTTCTCCGGTTAGTGACGCGAATCATTTTCCGGCTTGAATCCATCAAAGGACTCGGTCTCACCCAAATCGGCAAGGGATTTTCGGTGGGAATTCGAGTCCCTTTTTTGTGCTGCGACCGCGTCCTAGAATTTTGTTTCTCTCACCCTAGAAAATGCATCCATGTGCGCTTTATCATGGTTATTAGAAGGAGGCAAGAAAATGGAACAAATAACTGATGGACCACAGGAACAATCAAGGGAAGAACCACAGAGACAAAAAGGTGTGTTCAAAAGACGGGATTTGGTTTTGGACAGGATATTGAATTCGGAATCAGAAGGAAAGGGACTGGGACAAGAAGACGCACTAGAGTACATTTTGAAATCGTGTCGCGCTGAGAACTACCGGGAACGAACGCTTACGGATTACAGGCGAATATGGTCGTGGTTCTTTGAGGTAATTGACACTCCGTACGTAAACGAAGTGACCCCACACCATTTTCGACAGTACATCACGACGATGTTGGATGAACGTAAGATTTCACCGCGAACGGTTAATATCCGACTGACGGCATTGAAGGCCATATTTAATCGCCTGCACAGGGAAGGCGTCCTCAAAGAAAACCCTGTGTCACAAATCAGGAAGTTGAAAACTGACGAGAAGAGCCTTCCTCTGATGTCTGAGGAACAAATTAAGCGATTGTTTGCTGTAATTGACAGAACAACATTCGCCGGAAACAGGGACTATGTGGCTATGCTTGTGATGCTAAAAGAAGGACTACGCAATAACGAGGTCATGCAGTTAGAAATTGGGGATGTCGATTTTGACAACAACGTGATACTCCTCCCTGGTTCGAAGAACAAGAACCGTAAAACCAGGGCTGTACCGATGTCATCCAAAGTGAAGACTGAGATACGAACCTTAATTGAGGAAACTCAAACATACTTCGCAAACGTGAAATACGTATTTACCAATCAGTTTGGTGTACAACTCAAAGACGACTATCTTCGTAAGCGAATGCACTTGTACGAAAGGAAGGCTGGTATTGCTGGACAATGTCAATGTAGCCCGCATGTGCTTCGCCATGTGTTTGCGACCCGATTTGCAAAACTCAACGGTAACCTACGAGCCTTGCAGCAAATACTGGGGCACGGTGACATTACAAACCACTCAAATCTACATCAACTACACGAACCGTGATGTCAAAGACCAATACGACGCAATGCAGGCGCTAGATACATTAGACGTTTAATCTTTACCGTTTAGGTTCCAAAGGCGGAGTTTCCGCCTCGTCATGTACCTGAATATCGTTACTTTCCCAGAATAACGAAATTGCCCTCATGTTTTCACCTTAACTCCTAGATTCTCCACCGACACCCGAGATATAATGTAGACAAACAACACGGTTGTAAGAGTTTGCTTACCGCAAGGTGTATGTCCCCTAAATCGCTCTTCTTGTTGGCTGGATGCCGCAATCATTGTCGAGCAGTTCCCCGGACAGAATTCTTTTTTGGAATCGGTCACGGATTGACACCCGTAAGTTGGACATAGCTCTCTTTTTCTAGCGTTTTCTTAGACTTTCACATTTTCTTTCGGTTTTAATCCGGTATCACAATGCTTTTTGTGAAACTCGACCGGCGATAAGTAGTGCAGGCTGGAATGCATCCTTCTTTCATTGTAATATTCCATGAATGAAACTACTTCCCGATATGCCTGTGTATAACTCTCAAATTCAAAGCGAGAAAAACAGTCATCTTCCAGTATCCTGTGAAAAGATTCGATATGAGCATTCATATTTGGTGTCTTTGGCGGTATCCGCTCATGCTCCAGCCCAAGTTGTTCACATGTGGATTCAAACAGGTGACTGACAAACTGTGGCCCATTGTCGGAACGAATTACAGGCAACTCGGATTTCCCGTATAATTTTCGTTTCCAGAGCGCACTTTTCAGTGTATTTGCAGCATCTGTAGCCTCGCAGCGCAACCCAATATGGTAGTCCACAATTTGTCTGTCATACACATCAATATACGACAGCACGAAGAAGAATCGATCTTCACCCGTAATATAGCCATACTTAATATCCACTTCGAACAATTGATTCGGACCCGTGATATCTCGGTTTCTAGCCAATTTCCGAGGATGCTTTTCCTTCAATTTGCGTTGTGGCTTAAGGATCTTCAATTCCTTGCAAAGCCGATATACCTTTTTCTTGTTGATAACCAACTGGTACTTTCTCTTTAATAAATAGGTTAACTTGAGATATCCATAGGCAAAACCATCTCCTTCTATTTCATTCATAATCCATTCCTTGGCCTGCTCGTCACTTACCTTGCTGCCATCTTGTGTATAGGTATATTCGGTTACAGGACGCCCTCCAGCAGTCGTTCTCGGCTGTGGTTCATGTGTCTGCTGATAGTAATAGGTGGACCTAGAAACCCCCACGATGCGCAGCACGATGGTGACTGAATACCCGGCTGTGATCCACTTGTGTGCAATAGCTATTTTATCCGCAAGTGAGGGTTGGCTTTTTTTAACAGGTCACGCAAAATGTGATTTTCGAGTGCCTGATCAGCTAATGCCTTTCGTAATTTATCATTCTCAGAAGCCAACTCTGAACGCTCTTCAACGACCTGTTGGTAATCATCTGAAGTGACATGTGTTGGTATACCTTTTGATTTTCCAGGCGTTATACCTGTCTTCTTAAACTCACGAGTCCATCTACCAACCATATTGGCATTTAGATCGTGCTTCCTTGCCACAATAGTAGGACTACCAGTTTCCAGACATTCCTGGACGATCTGTTGCTTGAACTGTGATGAAAATTTCCGTCGTTCCATAAAGACAACCTCCTGTTGCTTCTAGTCTCCTATACTTTAGAGAGGTTGTCCAACCTGATTTCGGGGCTTAAGAGGTCAAACCAGACGACGTTGCACACGACTTCATCTCGGTAGAGTGTGTTGGGTTCGACACGATCAAGAAATATGAGGCATCAGACGAAATGTCTAAGTTCGAAGCCTATCTCCGTTGGAACTTGAGGGCCAATGAAGTAAAGCCTTCGTTGTTTGTGGTATCTCGGCACGGAGATTACGTCGTGGAGGCCATCGCGACAGTTTCAAAGAAGGAACTCCTCAAAATCCCCCACCCCAAGGTGCCGGAAGCGATCCCGGGCTATCCTATTACGTCATTGACTGCGAAACAATTGGCAGAATGCATTGCAATCGGAAGGTCAGTGGCCAAGTAATCAAATAACCTCGGGAAAAACCCGAGGGTTATAGCACTGAGTTTAGATTTGAATCCATTAGACTTGTCAACAGGCTCCTCCTGCGCTGCAAATTGAGGTGTGCGCTATTTGACGCACACTCCAATCCTGTCCTTGATGCCAACCGCTCTGGCTGCCCCGTTGAGGATTTCCCACGCGCGGGCACGTTTCAGAGGGCCACCCTTTCGGCTCTCAAAGAGCGGGTCAGTGGCTTTTGCATCAGGACGTGTTGCGAGGTATTCGGCTATCGCCTTCGTTACGCTGGCACCTACTGCAAAACTTTTGCGCTTCCCCGTTTTCTGTTCGGTCACGACCATGCGCTCCTTGATTCGTCCTTTAGAGTCCGTCACATCGCCGACTCGCAAGTTCAGTAGGTCGGACACCCTCAACCCACTGTTGATGCCGAGCACAAACAGCGCATGATCTCGGAGACTAGTTCCCCGGAGATACTTTTTCATCGCCTCAAGTTGACGACGATCCCTGATCGGTTCAACGAATTCCATTCTCATCACGGCTCCTTTCACTAGAAGCCACAATGTATGACAAGAAGGTATTTTGTTTGGTTCGCGGCTGACCAACTGCGACTGTTCGTAGCACAAACAACTCGAATCGCCCGCCCAGTGCGGCTTTCAGCCCTATTTAGTGAGCAAACACAAAATCCATTGTGTATGGTAGTCGCACAGATTGGATTGCAACAAAAGTAATAGTTGTGAAGAGAACGCTTGTTCTCTTCGTGGACAGCCGGATATAATTCTCATAGCGGCTTCGATATTTTTCTTCCCGAATTATCGTACAGGCAGGACTTTCAGTCTCATCACTGGAATGGTATTAAGTAACGTTCGGCGGTATCGCTGAATCAGGGGGAGTTTTTATGTCAGTAGATAAGTACAGCATACCAGCCGTGCGAGTGTCACGCAGGAGCGGCATTTCTATAGAGTTCGGAGATAGCCTTGATCTATATCATGAGTGGGAACGACCGACTGTCATAATTTCTGATGGCCCCTATGGAGTTAAGGGGTTTCCCGGCGATCCTGTATCGGTTGATCCTCTCCCAGAGATGTATGAACCTCACATTCGTAAGTGGTCGGAATATGCACTACCATCAACCACGCTTTGGTTTTGGAACACGGAACTCGGATGGGCAACCGTTCACCCTATTTTGGTCAAATACGGTTGGGAGTATCGTAGTTGCCATGTTTGGAACAAAGGATTGGGTCATGTCGCAGGCAATGCGAACTCAAAGACGCTGCGTAAGTTTCCCGTCGTAACTGAGGTATGCGTTCAGTATGTGCGTAGTGTAAAACTCCCCGCAAAGGGGTATAAAGAGCCGTTGCCATTGAAGGACTGGTTACGGGCTGAATGGGAACGGACTGGTTTGCCTTTGTATAAGACGAACGAGGTGTGTGGAGTTAAAAATGCTGCTACTCGCAAGTATTTCACCAAGGATCACCTGTGGTATTTTCCACCATCAGAGGCGTTTCAAAAATTGGCTGACTACGCGAACGAGTATGGCAACCCGGAAGGCAGACCGTATTTTTCTGCGGACGGAAAAAATCCGTTGACAGGCGGAGAGTGGGAATTGATGAGGGCCAAATTTACGTGCCTGTTTGGGGTGAACAACGTCTGGGACGAGCCTCCAATCCGTGGTCAAGAGCGAGTGAAAATTGGAAGTAAAGCGTTGCACCTCAATCAAAAACCACTGTCTCTAACTAAGCTCATTATCGAGTCTTCATCTGATGAGGGAGACGTTGTATGGGAACCGTTTGGTGGAATGTGTACCGGAGCGATTGCATCACTGGAATTGAATCGACGCTGTTACAGTGCAGAAATATTGCCTGAGTTCTACGACGTTGCAGCTAAAAGGCTGGAGGATTTTCAATGAGTAAAGCACCAACAAGAGTATTACCCACGGCTAAGGACAAGCATTTTGAATTGTGGAGTAGAGTCAGGCAGAGCCTAGCTGCTCTCCCGTCCTATTTCGCATCAGAAACCAACATCGAAGGGCTTCGGGCAACGGACATACACACCCTGAACACAACTTTGGGGGCGACGATTGAAGAACAGGTGGTTGCTTCACTTAACAAAATGCGGGCGGTTTGGGACCCGGATGACAAATATTCATTACATAGCTTTATTAGGCAGACACAGACTTTTCCTGATGTCCTTTTTGCTAAGCGGGACCCGGATACAGCGCAACTCTCCGATATTATTCTAGGCATTGAGTTGAAAGGCTGGTATGTGCTTGCTAAGGAAGGTGAACCTAGCTTTCGTTATCAGGTGACTCCGGCTGTGTGTACCTTGATGGACATGGTTGTGATTGTTCCGTGGTATCTGTCGAATGTTATATCCGGTGTTCCGAGGGTTTTGAAACCTTACATTGAAGCCGCGAAATATGCGGCGGAGTATCGCAACTACTGGTGGCAGAATCTCAGAGAAGCCAAGAGCGATGTGAGAATAGAGAGTCCCACATCAGTTAGTCCATACCCGAAGAAATCCGATAAGATTTCCGACAAACCCAAGTCGGATGGCGGTGGGAATTTTGGCCGATATGCCCGAACCGGAATCATGGATGACTACATAAAAGCATTGGATCAAGAGGAAGTCACTGGAATTGCAATCCAATACTGGCGCGAGTTTTTTAAGTTATTCCAGCAAGATGAAGATCAGGCGAGGATTCGTTCAGCGTTAGAACGTTTGCGGGTCAAGGTACAAAAGGAAAAAGACGCAGATGTGGAATCATTGTCAACATTATGGAGAGAAATAGGTGAATTGCTAGGCATCAATTAACATATAAGAGTGAGCCGTCCCACACCGGGCGGCTTTTCACTACCGAACCAAACTACTGCGCGCTCTCTTGAAACAGCACAAGTATCCAGTTTTCCTCTTCCACCGTCGCCCCGCACTCACAAAACACCGCCTTATCCGCCACCTCGATGAGCGTAACCTGACCAACGGTCACACCATCGCCCCAACGCTGTTCTGCTCCGCAATTTTCACAACGGATGATGAACATACGGCGTCACCTCCCTTGACTCGATAAGACGAGGATACAGCGGAGGGGGAGGGGCGTTGATGTTGTGGGGGAACAAGAAGGGGTCACATGTAGAACCTCAAGCTATTTTATGTGAGATTTCTATTAAATAAACTCGTAGACTCGTACAGAGGATTCGCCGAGTGATAGAAGTCAAATATCAGTGTGGGTAAATATTAGGAGGCGAAACTGTGGCAGGGGTATTTATTTCTCATTCTTCAAAAGATAAAGTGTTTGCAAGAAGGCTACAACGTGATTTAGCAAATATGGGATACGAAACATGGCTTGATGAGAAGAACATTGGCGTGGGTGATTCAATTGTAGACAAAATAAATGACGGACTCGGCGATGCTGATTATGTTGTTCTTGTTTTATCTCGGAATTCTATTGAGTCAGAGTGGGTTAAACGAGAATGGCAGTCGGCTTACATGACTGAGACGGAGCGAAAACAGCCATTTCTTTTGCCAGTTTGCATTGATGACTGCGAAGTTCCCCAATTGCTGAAAGCCAAGAAATATGCGGATATGTCCGACGAAAATTATGCTGTTGGACTGGTTGAGCTTGTTAGTTCTATTAGCCCGATGATTAAGTCGAGAGAAAGCAAGGTTAATTTATCGGTACTGCGAGAGCACGACCATTCAAGTCAATTTGGTGAGATACTGTCGGAATTGTACATTCTCGCTATTCCATTATCAGCAACTATTGCGAAGACACTTGTTTTGGCCGAAAAGAACGGGAAAAATAGCCTCGCACAGTTCTGTCGAAACGAATTGGCTGGATGGACAGACGAATCAATCGATCCCGAAGAAATAACTCATCGACAGGTTCTGGTGTTTCTATCACCTTGGAAAGCAAACTTTCAATACATTGGTTGGAATCAAAATGCCTCCGCGTTAATTGAGCACGTGAAAGAACGAGAATATAGCATACAAAGTAAGTATTTTTTCAACTACCCGATTTCTAAAGTTGAAGAACTGGCGCGAAGAGCGTCTGATGAAAATGGGGTAATTTTCTTTGAAACAGATGCCAGTGTAATCGTTCCGGACGCAAAACCGGGTATTAAACTTTTTGGCTATGCTCGTGGAACTGCATATTTCGATATGCTAGAAGCAACTCGCTCTGAGCTTGCGAAGCGTTTGATGGCTGAAATCCCTTCGGCAAGTTGAGAGGAAACAAAGAAAAAAGTCTATTCACTCGAACTATCCGTCCTTGTAGGGGTGATTACAAATAAGTGAATCCGAGGAAACATTGGGGTCAGAAATGCTTCGTGATAAGTTCATAGAATGTATTGTGGAGAGTTGTGATATTGTCCGAAAAAACGTAAATCAACTCAGTATAGTAGCCTTTACACTAACTACTGGGCCAGTTACCACTATTGAGAGCATACTTAACAGGGGTTACAGGCCGTTAGCCGAATTTCACGACCTGTATCAGACAATCTTGAACGAACAAAGATGTGGCAGGCTTGGAATAGCATTCCTAACTTTTTACTGTGGAGTATTTGATGATCCTTCTGCAATTGGGTTACAAGTTAGGGCACGAAAAATTTATCAGTCTGCAATGGAGTTTAGAAATCTTCATTTGTGGGAGTTGGCGGTCTGGACGGCAGGCTTGGCAGAGGCGTCTTTTAATCAAATAGGGTACAAGAGCGAAGCTCGAACAGCACAAAAACTTAAATTTGAAATGACATTTAATGCACTTCCGTGGTGGCCAAAGGCGTGTAATAAAGAACATTTCAAGCGCAGGAAATTGATACGCTGGAAGATTTCGGTTTTTGTAAAAAAACGCTCATGACCCTTCGGGACACAGGCTATGATGAAAATGGTCATGGCTTTTTTGTTTGCTAAGAATCTCGCATAATGGAGACGAATCCGACCAGTTCGGTTCTGCTTTGTGGTGGTTTGACCCCGATAAAAAAACTGAATGGACAACCCTCGAAGCACAGGATATTGGACCGAGAGTCCGAGTAAAAAATCTTCAATGTCGGGTTGTCTTCGGATTCATCATTCTGTGGGATGGAGGTTGTCATTCATGATGGAAGCCATTCTTGAGCGGTGTGCTGGGCTGGACGTACACCAGGAATCTGTAGTCGCCTGTGTGTTAACAGGCCCACTGGATCGCTCGCCCAAGTCTGAAATCCGGACGTTTGGCACGATGGTTGAGGATCTACTAGCGCTTGCAGATTGGCTCAACGAGAGTGGCTGTACGCATGTCGTCATGGAGAGCACGGGGGTCTACTGGAAGCCCGTCTGGAACGTGCTTGAAGCCTTTGATTTTGAATTGCTCCTCGCCAATGCGCACCACATCAAAAACCTCCCTGGACGTAAGACCGACATGAAAGATGCAGAGTGGATAGCCAAACTCCTTCGCTCTGGTCTCATTGAAGGTAGTTTCGTCCCTTCTCAAGAAACACGGGATCTGCGCGATCTGACTCGGTACCGGAAGAAGCTCGTACAGGATGCTACTTCCGAGAAAAACCGAATTCATCGACTCCTGCAGGATGCAAACATTAAACTGACTACGCATATGTCGGATATCTTCGGGGTATCCGGACGAATTCTGCTACAAAAGATTATGGACGGCGAAGTCATTACATTGGAGTTCCTAGAGTCGGAGATGAAGGGTGCACTACGGCATAAATCAGCCAAATTGCTGCAGTCACTGAACGGTCGCTTACGAAGACATCACCGAGATATGCTGCGATTTTCCTATGAACACCTGCAATTCATTGAGAAGGCCATTCTGGAAGTAGAGCAAGAGATACGCGCTCACATGGCGGATAAGCAGGAAGCTTTTGAACTCATTACGACCGTACCCGGAATTAATGCAAATGCGGCAGCAATCATCTTGGCTGAGATGGGTACCGACATGGAGCAGTTCGGCGGTGACAAACAATTGGCGGCATGGGCCGGACTCAGCCCAGGAAATCATGAGAGTGCAGGTAAAAAAAACGGGTTCGGTCCCGAAGCGGGAACAGTGCTCTAAAAGCAGTGCTTTGCGAATGTGCCTGGGCAGCAGCACGAACAAGAAATACCCGCCTGTCCGCCCGTTATTGGTTATGGGTCCGTAAGATGGGCGTCAAGAAGGCGCTTGTCGCTCTCGCTCATACTCTGCTTCGGATTGTGTACCACATCCTGCATCGTAAAGAACGGTATACAGAGCTTGGTCCAGATTATCTAGATAGTTTCAGGCAACGTAGTGAAGAACGTCGGGAAGCGGACATGATTCGTAGGTTGCAAGAGAAGGGATTCCAGGTATCTAAACCTTGATACCGATGCGAATATCCAGTCATTCCGCGAGACTGTAGTGACAGCCTCTATTTCCGTTCGTCCATATTCGATCGAGACTCTTCAGCTGATACGGACTCATTTTCGTAAAAAAGCTTCGTTTGCATTATGGAAATATGGTACGGATTATTGGTCAGCACCGTTACGGACATTTCTCGTTGGCAACCTTCCTGTCACCTTCATTTCTGCGATTGCTTATATGTCTTCAGGTCTACAGTATGAAGGGGAAATTACCCACAATTTTTGGGACGCTTTATATCTTAGCGGCGTAACTATAACTACTTTAGGATATGGTGACGCAACCCCTGTCGGATTTGGGAAAGTTGTTGCAGTAGTTGAGAGTATGTTTGGTATATTGCTGTTTAGTTTTGTTTTGGTTCTGTTTACTAGAAAATACATAGATTGATCCTTGTCCAAATGTGAAACTCAATACACTCCTCTCCCACGCGCCATTTCAAGCGACCACCACGTTTGCGGCGTTTGAAGGCGGTTCTCAGGCGTTTAGGGTGCTAGATGACCAATGGTATCGTCATGGGTTCGGAAAATCGAAGACAGGCCAATCTGTGCGGCCTGTCTTCCTGATGCTATGGGATATTGTTCCTCTTCGGTGGCGGCACTTCAAATCCAATTGCAATCACTCAACTCCACAGTTTGATTTGAAACTCCTGTTCAAACATGCTGCGCCCAAGGTTTGTCACAACAATTGACCGTCGAATTTCTCCTTCTGCAATCCACTCCAGTTCGGTCAGGCGACGAGTGATACCCACAGCAATTGGCCCGCCAATGTGGTGACGACGCTCTGTCCAATCAATATGGCGCGGGATCGGTTCTGTGTGGTTTGTCTTAACGCCGAATTCGTTAAGCCACTGGCTGCCTGAAGGGGTAAGCTGATAGCTTTCTTCCCCCTCTTGAAAGTACCCTTTTTGTACAAGTGCGGTGGTAAAGGCCACTCCAAGTTCTCCCGCTAAGTGTTTGTAGCAGGTGCGGGCAAATCGGAGCTTTTTTGCTTGTTCAGATTCTCGAAGGGAACGGATCGGAGAAGGGGGTGCAATTTTCGCAATCGCTTCGATAATCTCAGCCACTGAAGAACTCGATAGTCGATAATAGCGATGCCGACCTTGAGTCTGAACGGTTAGAAGTCCACCGTCCACTAATTTAGTCAAATGCGAACTCGCAGTTTGCGGTGACACCTTGGTAATCCGGGACAATTCGCCAGCAGTTAATGCCTTCCCGTCAGCGAGGGAAGCCAGAATTGTTATTCGAGTTTGATCGCCGATCAGGGCGGCGGTAGACGCGATGTTTTTGTACATATTCATATTTCGATCATACGTGAAATATCTGCGGGTTACAATCGCCTCAGTCCGTTGAAATGAGGTGGGATTAAGTGAACGAAGATACAGCAACCATTCAGTCAAAGGCTGTTGAGCGTCGGGACTTGATCATCGTGCTCACAGCCAGTGTTGGCCTATTTTTATCAACATTAGACACTGGAATAATCAATGTCGCACTTCCGTCATTAGAGCGAAAGTTTGATGTGGGAATAAGTGAAATGGCTTGGTCTATCACTCTTTATCTCCTATTGTTGAGTGCTACCATCGTGATTTTTGGGAGAATCAGTGATCGGATCGGCAGACTGAAGGTCTATTTCTCGGGTTTGGTTCTATTTGCAGTCGCGTCTCTTCTATGTGGCTTCGCTTCGTCTGCGGTAGGACTGATTCTGTTTAGAGGAATTCAGGGTATCGGAGCAGCAATGCTTCAAGCGACAGCAGCGGCTATTATCACGACACAGATTCCCCGTAATCGCCAAGGTGCTGCGCTTGGAACACTTGGTATGATGCTAGGTCTAGGGCCAGTTCTTGGGCCAAGTGTTGGGGGATTACTTTTGTCGTTTGTCGGTTGGCGATGGATTTTCTGGATCAACATTCCTATATGTGTGATGGGGCTTATTGGTACACAGAGACTGATGAGGATTAGGGAAGAGCAGAGAAACACAGGTTCACTCAATCTGGTGGAGAGTTTCCTTCTAGGGGCTTCAGTGTTCGGGATTATTTATGGACTGTCGGCAACTGGTTCGCACGGAGTTATGAGGATATTTCCATATTGCTTGGCTGTAGTAGCATTCATCATTTATTTGGTTCGGGAAGCAAGGACAAGTCAGCCTATCGTGAAACTGCCACTGTTTCGTAAGGGCATCTTTAGTGTTTCGATTTTTTCAGTTACCGTACTTGGTTTTGCAACTGCAATCGCGTTTGTTGTGCCTCCATATTTTCTGGAACAGATAGTTCACATTTCCCCGTGGCAGGTTGGATTGGTTAATCTAGCAACGCCACTGGGTCTGGTTTTACTTTCTAGGGCATCTGGAAGACTCATCGGAACATGGGGTGCAAGGAGGCTTATGGCAATAGGCTTGGGACTCATGTTCGTCGCGTTAGCGACTCTCAGTGCGATGCAGGTGAGTTGGATGATTCTGTCCATTGTTGCGCTACTACTGCTGTACGGTTTTGGGGCTGGTATTTTTGTTCCGGCAAATTTGTCTGCAATCATGGGAGCGGTTGAGAGTGAATTACAAGGAACTATTGGAGCCGTACAGAGAATGGTTCAAAATATCGGAATTGCCTTGGGCACGTCAGTTGCAGCACTGTTCATCCGTTCTGGTTCTGAGTTCGGAACGGGAGGGTACATATCTGCGTTTCGGGAGTCTTGGATGGTTGCAGGTGGGGCGGTGCTGATATGCTTATTTACATTGAGTTTCGTGAACTTAATGCGAGAAAGGGTACGCTAATCAACCAGCCTTTATGTTCAACGCGTTTCCAACATCTCTCCCTCACGTGCTTTCACGCAGTCACCAGTTTTCCGGCATTTTAAGGGTGTTCTGAGGTGTTCGGGGTCGTTCTGGGACAATGTATCGGAATTGATTTGAACAGAGAAGACAGACCGCTTTATTGGGCCTTTCTTCTGTGTTCAATGGGATACTATTCCTCTTCCGTGCAACCTCAGTCGCGGGGATCGAGTGGATCGTCGTCATCGCGATACCCGGTAGGCACATGAAACTCGCGCAGAGCATCATGACCCGCGTCCTCTGCAACGCCGTGGCCGCAAGCGCAGATGACCACGCTGCCGGATACTTCTATCTCCATGCGACCGACTTGGCTGCCTGTTTTCCATTCGACTGTGCTTCCGCAATTTGAGCATTGGATAATGAACATGGGGCACCTCGCTTATTCCGCGCAAAGGTCTGCCATTTGGTTAATCTATGCCGATGTAGTTAATCCATTGGTGAATCCAATCTGACTAAACACAACTTAAACGAGTTTGGTAGAATTGATATAAACTTGGTAGAATTGATATAAACATTGATACAGCGCGGATTTTTATAAACGAAGCATAAGGGGATTTTAGCAGATTTAATAGTATCGGTGGTTTCCTAAACCGCGTCTTGCGGGGGTTCGAGTCCCTCCGGGTGCGCCAGAAATCCGCATCAAATAAGGGATTTCGGGTTTTTCTCGAGATCCCTTATTTGCTGTCAAGACGAACTTTTCCCACCAATTTTCCCACCATCCGATGATTTTACGGCTTTCTAGCCCTCAAATGTTGGTCCATAGTTTTCGCCAACGCCTTTTCTGTACTAGCGAGTACGTGAGCATATGTTGTTGCTATCAGAGCCGGGTTGCTGTGGCCAAGACGCTCCGCAACAGCATGCAGGGATTCACGGACCGCCAACAGTAGCGTGGCATGAGTGGACCTAGTATAAAGTGGTGGACACAAAAGAAAGGACTGATAGACTAATATTGAAAGGGTGTCTTGAACAAAATGGGAGCAAAACAAACGAGGTATTCTGATGAATTTAAGGCGATGATTGTTGAGCTCTATCGTAAAGGGAAGACGCCATCAGAAATCATGAGCGAATATGGTCTAGGTAAAACGGCGCTTTATAAATAGGTCAATGAGCGTAGGGAAATCACTGTGGAGAACGAGACGATGACAGTTCTGGATATCAAGAAATTCAAGAATCGTATTCGGGAATTGGAAGAGGAAAATGAAATCCTAACAAAAGCTATGACCATATTCGCCAAACGGTAAGCGTACGTGAACTGGTTGATGTCGCCGCATCCCAGTATGAAAAACATACCTAAAAGAAAGTGTGTAAGGTGCTGGGGATCGGTCGTAGCAGCTATTATTTCTGTACGCAAAAACGCCCGGACGGACGATTAAAACAAGAAAACAAGTTACTAAAACAGGAAATAATCCGGATTTATCTTGAACCAGGCGGCGTCTATGGCGCCCCTAAAATTCGGCAAGAGATTAATCAGTTGAACTTACCCATCATAGTCAGCGAAAAGCGAGTGCAACGTATCATGAAAAGGCTAGGATTGAGGTCTGTCGTGATCAAAAAGTACAGGCCTTATAAAGCAGACGCAGTGTATAACGAGGGCGAAAATTTACTCAAGCGAGATTTCTCTAACACTAAGAAAAATGAAAAATGGGTTAGCGATATCACGTATTTACACACTGTAGCGGATGGGTGGACTTACTTAGCATCCATTATGGATTTGGCCACAAACAAGATGATCGGATGGAATTATAGTAAAACAATGGATAAGAGTTGTGTGCTATCCGCTCTGAATCAGGCAGTCACGACGCAGAGACCGGAACGTGGCATAATCCTCCACTCAGACCGAGGGAGTCAGTATACAAGTCATGAGTACCGAGAGAAACTGCTTAGTCTGGGCATTCGTCAATCGTTTTCATCCAAAGGGTGCCCATACGACAACGCACCAATCGAAAGCTTTCATGCTATCTTGAAAAAGGGGATGGTCTATAGAACGATATTTAAATCTTACGAAGACGCAAAACCACAGTAATTTCAATACATTGAGGGTCGTTATAATCGGAGCAGAATTCACTCAGCTATTCAGTACAAAACGCTTCAACAAATGGAAGATCTACTATCTACAGTCGTCGTATAGATAGTTCTTCTTATTGTGTCTAGGACTTTGACAGAAGTCCACGATGACGGGCCAGACGAAGCTGTTCCAGCAGCAGGTTGACCTGCTTTTTCAGTTCCGCGATTTCCTGTTCATGCGCATCGCAGCGCTCCTGTAGGGCTTCCAGTTGGTTGGTATTCTCCGTCGTCGTGTTCGTCATGCAAAAGGATTTCGACACACCTGCCGAAATCCCTTGACAGATCCTTCTGTGTTTACCGGTTTCACACCACTTTTTTCGCGGTAACCCTCCGGTGCGCTTTCGGCTGGTTGAGGGGAAGTCCATCCAACAGCCAGTTCAGCTCTTGGCGGGTGATGACGAGGGTCTTGCCGTCGCTTGTGTCCGGTCACCAAAACCGTCCGCGTTCCAGTCGTCGATAGATTTGCGCATGTCCGTGCTGCCGCAAGCTAGGTGAACGGGCAGCTCCCCTGGTCCAGCACCGATGTTCAGCATAGCGATGCCAGGGTGCGCACCACATCGCGCAATAGATCAGAGTGATAACCAGACGTGACCTCGATGACAGAAGAACCCACACGTATGGACAGCGGCTTATCCGCCACTTCAACCACGGATTCCTCCACGTGCACCGGGATGAAACGCGGCTCGGCGTTATTCCGTTGACGGCCGTCGTGGTCGGTGTCCGCCTTAAAATTGCCAACCCCATACCACAGCTGATGCTCCTAGACCTGATGCGCAGCACACCACGCTGCGCCTGTCAATCCGCTGGCCAGAAAGTCCGCCACACGGGCACGCCAAAGCTCGCGAATTGCTTCCAATTCGGCTTTTGTCACGGTAATCCCTCCATGACTGGATTCTGGAGGGAATCATCTCGCAGAAGATGGACTAACGCTAGGTGTTCGCTATTTGACGCTCACGTTGTTACGACACGAAAATATCTTATGAGTACGAAAAAATGTTGAATTTATCACTAAATCTACTTGAACTATATGAGTTATGTTCTCATGGGAATCCAGGGAACAAATGCATATTCTATACCCGAGCAGCCAGTATATTTATCCACTTTGATGGTCTGCCCCAATACGATTCTTCAATCTCAGTACATAGAACTTGAAACCTGGATTTTTGAAGGCAGTCAATTAATTCGTATTCGTTATAAAGTTGAATGAACCGAGCAACATTTTCATTTTCTCCGTCGTAATGGTCCCATTTACACCCAGATCCCATGCGAACAGTAATATAGATAACTCCACCGCATTGTAATAGTGACCATATCTTGGAAAGGACCTCGTTAAGTAAATATTTTGGTACATGAAGCAGAGATGCAGCACACCAAATAGCATTTACTCGTTGCAGCGGAAGTCTATCTAAATTTTCAAATGTTCCGTAAAATACTTCCAAACCATTCTCAACTGCCAAGCTTCGCATTTTCGAACTCGGCTCGACACCGATCGTGATATAGCCTTTAGAGGCAAATGTGCGCATGTGTTGCCCAGAACCACATCCAATATCCAAAATTGTGCTACCGGATGGAATTTTACTGCATACAGCGTCAATCCATCTACTGTAGTCTCTAGTCTCTGTCCGTTTAGAAACGTCTTCTGCGAAAATGTCATAGTATTCACTTGTTTTTCTAACTCGCTCTTCCAAATCGTCCATGACTTTTCCCCCTAACTTGCATCAAACAAATCTATGAATATGACTCTTCTTGGGTTAATAATAAAATGGTCAGGAAAAATAATTCCCTATGGCGGCTTCTTCAAATGAAAATTATACGAACCTCTTTGGCGTTAGAGAATTTGCACAGCAAAATCCTCGTTGCATCCATAATTCCACGGTGCCCTAACTGACTTATGATCACGGTGGTCTATTGTTTAATACCAATCTGTAGGGTGAATACGTTACAACTTAGTATAGTGTAGAGTATATATCTCTTAAGCCCCGAAATCAGGTTGGACAAACTCTCTGCTGCGTAGGATACTAAACCAGCAGGAGGATGAATAATGGAACGTCGGAAATTTACAACACAGTTTAAGCAGCAGGTTGTACGTGAATGTATTGAGACTGGGAATATTGCTTTGGTCTCCAGAAAGCACGACATCAACACAAATGTGGTTCGTCGTTGGGTGAAGCAGGCTGAGCAAAATGGTGGCAAGATTCCTGGCACTCTAAAGGGAGTTCCTACGCATGTCACCCCTGAAGAGATTAAGCAATTAAACGCAGAGCGTTCTGAGCTGTCTACGGAAGTTGAGCAATTGAGAAAGGCTCTTGCTGACCAGGCGCTTGAAAATAGTATTTTGCGTGACCTGTTAAAAAAACGCTCATGACCCTTCGGGACACAGGCTATGATGAAAATGGTCATGGCTTTTTTGTTTGCTAAGAATCTCGCATAATGGAGACGAATCCGACCAGTTCGGTTCTGCTTTGTGGTGGTTTGACCCCGATAAAAAAACTGAATGGACAACCCTCGAAGCACAGGATATTGGACCGAGAGTCCGAGTAAAAAATCTTCAATGTCGGGTTGTCTTCGGATTCATCATTCTGTGGGATGGAGGTTGTCATTCATGATGGAAGCCATTCTTGAGCGGTGTGCTGGGCTGGACGTACACCAGGAATCTGTAGTCGCCTGTGTGTTAACAGGCCCACTGGATCGCTCGCCCAAGTCTGAAATCCGGACGTTTGGCACGATGGTTGAGGATCTACTAGCGCTTGCAGATTGGCTCAACGAGAGTGGCTGTACGCATGTCGTTATGGAGAGCACGGGGGTCTACTGGAAGCCCGTCTGGAACGTGCTTGAAGCCTTTGATTTTGAATTGCTCCTCGCCAATGCGCACCACATCAAAAACCTCCCTGGACGTAAGACCGACATGAAAGATGCAGAGTGGATAGCCAAACTCCTTCGCTCTGGTCTCATTGAAGGTAGTTTCGTCCCTTCTCAAGAAACACGGGACCTGCGCGATCTGACTCGGTACCGGAAGAAGCTCGTACAGGATGCTACTTCCGAGAAAAACCGAATTCATCGACTCCTGCAGGATGCAAACATTAAACTGACTACGCATATGTCGGATATCTTCGGGGTATCCGGACGAATTCTGCTACAAAAGATTATGGACGGCGAAGTCATTACATTGGAGTTCCTAGAGTCGGAGATGAAGGGTGCACTACGGCATAAATCAGCCAAATTGCTGCAGTCACTGAACGGTCGCTTACGAAGACATCACCGAGATATGCTGCGATTTTCCTATGAACACCTGCAATTCATTGAGAAGGCCATTCTGGAAGTAGAGCAAGAGATACGCGCTCACATGGCGGATAAGCAGGAAGCTTTTGAACTCATTACGACCGTACCCGGAATTAATGCAAATGCGGCAGCAATCATCTTGGCTGAGATGGGTACCGACATGGAGCAGTTCGGCGGTGACAAACAATTGGCGGCATGGGCCGGACTCAGCCCAGGAAATCATGAGAGTGCAGGTAAAAAAAACGGGTTCGGTCCCGAAGCGGGAACAGTGCTCTAAAAGCAGTGCTTTGCGAATGTGCCTGGGCAGCAGCACGAACAAGAAATACCCGCCTGTCCGCCCGTTATTGGTTATGGGTCCGTAAGATGGGCGTCAAGAAGGCGCTTGTCGCTCTCGCTCATACTCTGCTTCGGATTGTGTACCACATCCTGCATCGTAAAGAACGGTATACAGAGCTTGGTCCAGATTATCTAGATAGTTTCAGGCAACGTAGTGAAGAACGTCGGGAAGCGGACATGATTCGTAGGTTGCAAGAGAAGGGATTCCAGGTATCTAAACCTTGATACCGATGCGAATATCCAGTCATTCCGCGAGACTGTAGTGACAGCCTCTATTTCCGTTCGTCCATATTCGATCGAGACTCTTCAGCTGATACGGACTCATTTTCGTAAAAAACGCTCATGACCCTTCGGGACACAGGCTATGATGAAAATGGTCATGGCTTTTTTGTTTGCTAAGAATCTCGCATAATGGAGACGAATCCGACCAGTTCGGTTCTGCTTTGTGGTGGTTTGACCCCGATAAAAAAACTGAATGGACAACCCTCGAAGCACAGGATATTGGACCGAGAGTCCGAGTAAAAAATCTTCAATGTCGGGTTGTCTTCGGATTCATCATTCTGTGGGATGGAGGTTGTCATTCATGATGGAAGCCATTCTTGAGCGGTGTGCTGGGCTGGACGTACACCAGGAATCTGTAGTCGCCTGTGTGTTAACAGGCCCACTGGATCGCTCGCCCAAGTCTGAAATCCGGACGTTTGGCACGATGGTTGAGGATCTACTAGCGCTTGCAGATTGGCTCAACGAGAGTGGCTGTACGCATGTCGTTATGGAGAGCACGGGGGTCTACTGGAAGCCCGTCTGGAACGTGCTTGAAGCCTTTGATTTTGAATTGCTCCTCGCCAATGCGCACCACATCAAAAACCTCCCTGGACGTAAGACCGACATGAAAGATGCAGAGTGGATAGCCAAACTCCTTCGCTCTGGTCTCATTGAAGGTAGTTTCGTCCCTTCTCAAGAAACACGGGACCTGCGCGATCTGACTCGGTACCGGAAGAAGCTCGTACAGGATGCTACTTCCGAGAAAAACCGAATTCATCGACTCCTGCAGGATGCAAACATTAAACTGACTACGCATATGTCGGATATCTTCGGGGTATCCGGACGAATTCTGCTACAAAAGATTATGGACGGCGAAGTCATTACATTGGAGTTCCTAGAGTCGGAGATGAAGGGTGCACTACGGCATAAATCAGCCAAATTGCTGCAGTCACTGAACGGTCGCTTACGAAGACATCACCGAGATATGCTGCGATTTTCCTATGAACACCTGCAATTCATTGAGAAGGCCATTCTGGAAGTAGAGCAAGAGATACGCGCTCACATGGCGGATAAGCAGGAAGCTTTTGAACTCATTACGACCGTACCCGGAATTAATGCAAATGCGGCAGCAATCATCTTGGCTGAGATGGGTACCGACATGGAGCAGTTCGGCGGTGACAAACAATTGGCGGCATGGGCCGGACTCAGCCCAGGAAATCATGAGAGTGCAGGTAAAAAAAACGGGTTCGGTCCCGAAGCGGGAACAGTGCTCTAAAAGCAGTGCTTTGCGAATGTGCCTGGGCAGCAGCACGAACAAGAAATACCCGCCTGTCCGCCCGTTATTGGTTATGGGTCCGTAAGATGGGCGTCAAGAAGGCGCTTGTCGCTCTCGCTCATACTCTGCTTCGGATTGTGTACCACATCCTGCATCGTAAAGAACGGTATACAGAGCTTGGTCCAGATTATCTAGATAGTTTCAGGCAACGTAGTGAAGAACGTCGGGAAGCGGACATGATTCGTAGGTTGCAAGAGAAGGGATTCCAGGTATCTAAACCTTGATACCGATGCGAATATCCAGTCATTCCGCGAGACTGTAGTGACAGCCTCTATTTCCGTTCGTCCATATTCGATCGAGACTCTTCAGCTGATACGGACTCATTTTCGTAAAAAAAACGCTCATGACCCTTCGGGACACAGGCTATGATGAAAATGGTCATGGCTTTTTTGTTTGCTAAGAATCTCGCATAATGGAGACGAATCCGACCAGTTCGGTTCTGCTTTGTGGTGGTTTGACCCCGATAAAAAAACTGAATGGACAACCCTCGAAGCACAGGATATTGGACCGAGAGTCCGAGTAAAAAATCTTCAATGTCGGGTTGTCTTCGGATTCATCATTCTGTGGGATGGAGGTTGTCATTCATGATGGAAGCCATTCTTGAGCGGTGTGCTGGGCTGGACGTACACCAGGAATCTGTAGTCGCCTGTGTGTTAACAGGCCCACTGGATCGCTCGCCCAAGTCTGAAATCCGGACGTTTGGCACGATGGTTGAGGATCTACTAGCGCTTGCAGATTGGCTCAACGAGAGTGGCTGTACGCATGTCGTTATGGAGAGCACGGGGGTCTACTGGAAGCCCGTCTGGAACGTGCTTGAAGCCTTTGATTTTGAATTGCTCCTCGCCAATGCGCACCACATCAAAAACCTCCCTGGACGTAAGACCGACATGAAAGATGCAGAGTGGATAGCCAAACTCCTTCGCTCTGGTCTCATTGAAGGTAGTTTCGTCCCTTCTCAAGAAACACGGGACCTGCGCGATCTGACTCGGTACCGGAAGAAGCTCGTACAGGATGCTACTTCCGAGAAAAACCGAATTCATCGACTCCTGCAGGATGCAAACATTAAACTGACTACGCATATGTCGGATATCTTCGGGGTATCCGGACGAATTCTGCTACAAAAGATTATGGACGGCGAAGTCATTACATTGGAGTTCCTAGAGTCGGAGATGAAGGGTGCACTACGGCATAAATCAGCCAAATTGCTGCAGTCACTGAACGGTCGCTTACGAAGACATCACCGAGATATGCTGCGATTTTCCTATGAACACCTGCAATTCATTGAGAAGGCCATTCTGGAAGTAGAGCAAGAGATACGCGCTCACATGGCGGATAAGCAGGAAGCTTTTGAACTCATTACGACCGTACCCGGAATTAATGCAAATGCGGCAGCAATCATCTTGGCTGAGATGGGTACCGACATGGAGCAGTTCGGCGGTGACAAACAATTGGCGGCATGGGCCGGACTCAGCCCAGGAAATCATGAGAGTGCAGGTAAAAAAAACGGGTTCGGTCCCGAAGCGGGAACAGTGCTCTAAAAGCAGTGCTTTGCGAATGTGCCTGGGCAGCAGCACGAACAAGAAATACCCGCCTGTCCGCCCGTTATTGGTTATGGGTCCGTAAGATGGGCGTCAAGAAGGCGCTTGTCGCTCTCGCTCATACTCTGCTTCGGATTGTGTACCACATCCTGCATCGTAAAGAACGGTATACAGAGCTTGGTCCAGATTATCTAGATAGTTTCAGGCAACGTAGTGAAGAACGTCGGGAAGCGGACATGATTCGTAGGTTGCAAGAGAAGGGATTCCAGGTATCTAAACCTTGATACCGATGCGAATATCCAGTCATTCCGCGAGACTGTAGTGACAGCCTCTATTTCCGTTCGTCCATATTCGATCGAGACTCTTCAGCTGATACGGACTCATTTTCGTAAAAAAGCAAACCCTCACTCCCTCAGATGATTAGCCTTTTCTCACGAATGCTCGCTCATTCGCAGGATTTCATTAACCTAGTTATAAGATGGAGTGGGAATGAGGAGATACCTCGTAAGGCAGAACCGTTCGAGCGCGTGCGGGAACAGAAGGTGCAGTGCGTTTTAACAGCATCTTCCATATAGGTCCTTTGCTGCACGCTTCTCTCCACAAGGTCCCTGGGATTCACTCTCCCAAATCTCGACGGGTCTACGCCCTTACATTCCTTCGTCCTATCTATCCAAGGTGTGGAGTCCAATCAACGTTTGCGCAACGGGTCTGCTTTGCCCTAAAGTGAGGGTTTCTTGGTACCCCGTGCTTTCTTTGTGAAATCCTGCGAATGAGCCAATCTACGTGTCGAGACCCTCAGGTTTCTTAAGCTGCTAACGTAAGTTGGGCTTTATCTAAACTGAATTCTTCCCCTTGTCTGGCCATAGCGACGAGCATTCGAGCCAGTTTACCGATTAATTTCATGATGGATTGCATCTTGGTCATCCGTTTCACTTCAATGTTGTGTGTATGCAGAGCTTGAAACGCAGAATTGTGGGACAGCAGGCGAAACACAGTGAAGTAAAGGTGCTTGCGTAGTAGCGAATTGCCTCGCTTTGTGAGCTTTATTTTCCCCTTGTATTTACCAGAACTCTTCTCAGCGAGGTTCAAACCGGCTTTTCGCAGCAACTGGTTTCCATGAGACAGCTTACTTAAATTACCGCCAAAGGCTAAAATGGCAGCCGTTGCAGGAGCAGATACCCCTACGGACAGAACGAGTTCTGAACCAGGAATCTCGGGCAGCATCTTCTTCATCATCTCGTCAGCTTCCTCAACAATCCTCTGAATTCGTTCGTACTCATCCACCAAATGTGTGAGTTCCCATTTGTCTTCCTCCAAGGCGAAAGTGTCTCCAACACTGTGTCTGGCTAACTCAAGAAGTTCAATCGCCTTGCGCTTCCCACGCACACCACCAGGTCTCGACATGTACTCTCCCCAGATTTCTATCATTCGTTCTGGAGTCAGCTGTAGCAAGTCAGACGGCGTCGAGAACCGGCGCAATGTCGCTAGGGAACGAGCACTGAAAATATCCTCAAATGCTTGTCCATACTCAGGGAAACGAATATCCATCCAACGATGGATACGGTTTTCGATCCGTCCACGTTCGATCACCCAGTGCTCCCTGTTTGTGACGACGACTCGGATCCGCCGGAATGCTTCGTCTTTTGGGGAAAAGGAGGCGTAGTATCCACGACTGACGGCATCTGCAATGACCAGTGCATCCTTGGGGTCATTTTTGGAAGGCGAATTATCTCTGTTTTCCTTGTTTCTTTTGGTGGTCAGTGGATTCACGAGCACAACGTCGATACCTTGTTTAACAAGCCAGTTAGCAAGGTTAAACCAGTAATGTCCGGTGCTCTCCATACCTATGATGACGTCGTCCATGCCATGGGTTGTCTGTAGCTTGCGGATTGTTCGTTCCAGATGCTCAAAACCGGAGCGGTCATTTGAGCATATAATAGGTTTGTTGCTGAGGACGATTCCTCGAAAGTGAATAGCTTGTGCAGCGTGTCTCTCCTTGGCGATGTCGATACCAATGACAAGGGTTGTAGTGGAAATTCGTTCCACGCGTTGATTCTGCACTTTAACCAGTCTAGACTTCATATTAACACCTCCTACGATGGGTTATTGAGGGCTACGACCCAGTACACACTTATCGTATCGGGGCGTTATTATTTCTACAAACTCTATTTCTTAGCTTCTACAGGAATGTTTGCGGATAAAGTAGCCATTGCGCACAAGTGGATCACAGCCGGACATTCAGTCACCTTCGTGCTGCGCATCGTGGGGGTCTCTCGGTCCACTTATTATTATCAACTGACACACGAGCCGAAGCCGAGAACAACTTCTGGAGGGCGTCCTGCGACTCAATATACGTATACGCACGATGGAAGCAAAGTTAGTGACGAACAGGTCAAGGAATGGATAATGAACGCCGTAGCGGGAGATGGGTTTGCCTACGGTTATCTCAAGCTGACCTACGTGTTAAAACGAGAGTATCAGTTGGTTATCAACAAGAAGAAGGTATATCGACTGTGTAAAGAGCTGGGGATTCTCAAACAGCAGCGGCAAATCAAGTCCAAGTATCCAAGGAGATTGGCCAGAAATCGGGACATTATGGCACCGAATCAGCTCTGGGAAGTTGACATCAAATACGGCTACGTTCATGGTGAGGACAGATTCTTTTTCGTACGGTCATACATTGATGTATTTGACCGACAGACAGCGGATTATCATATTGGGCTTCATTGTGAGGCAACAGAAGCTGTGGATACGTTAAAACGAGCACTGTGGAAACGTCGACTACTCGACCAATCTGTCTTACCCGTCATCCGTTCAGATAATGGACCGCAATTTGTCAGCCTGGCCTTTGAGTCGACATGTGAACAACTCGGTATTGAGCACGAGAGAATACCGCCACGAACACCGAATATGAACGCACACATCGAGTCTTTCCACAGGCTTCTGGAAGACGACTGTTTGTCACGGTACGAGTTCGAAAGTTATGAACTGGCATACAAAGCAGTCGTAGATTTTATGGATTATTACAACAATCGGCGGCTGCATTCAAGCCTGCATTACCTGCCACCCGAGTTCAACAAGCAACACTACGAGACTGGGCTAACGCCGAAGACAAATGTGAAAGAAAGTCTGAGATTACGCTAGAAAACGGGAGCTATGTCCAAACAACGGGTGTCAATCCGGCATGGACATCCGCACATCGATTCCTTCGGTAAGATTTTAGCTGAGTGATCGCGCGTTTCGTTTGTCGTTGTCGATCCCCCTGGAAACCGGTGCGGGCAGCGGAGCAGGAGCAAGGTTCGCCCCGCCTAGTCCCTGTGCCAGCAGTGTCACCAGTTGTCGGTGTAGCTGTAGTGGATTGAGGGACTGTGCCCACTCACTCCAGTACTTTTGGCTGTTCGTTGGGATGGCACTAGCATCGAACGCCCGTTGCAAAGGAGTTTTTGCTGAGTCGTATTTCTTTTGCACGTGACTGCCGTTACGTTTTTTCTCAATGACCTTGCGCATGGGCAGACAGGCGTTGGCATATACGTCAAGCCACGCATAAACCGTGTTGAGCCATTGAACATGCTCTGGAGTGTCGAAACGCTCGTAACCTACGATTTCGCGGACCAAGAATCGATTCTTTTGCTCCACGTGAGCGTTGTCGTTCTTCTTGTAAGGTCGGCTTCTGGTGAGCGACAGCCCATTCGCCTTCGTGAAACGAACCAGGTGAGCATTGATGAACTCGCTGCCGTTGTCGCTGTGGATTCCCCACACCGGATATGGCCATTCCGTTAGTATGCGTTCCAGCGCTGCCATGACACCAAGCTGGCCCCTGCCAAGTACCGCAACGCGTCTACTGTATCCCGTCACGACGTCGACGACGGAGAGGGTGTAAGCGAAGTGTCCCAAGGACGATCCGCCGTTGTGCTCGACGAGGTCGATTTCCAACGCACCAGGTCTGTCCTCGTCCCAGTCATAGCGTTCCACTGGAATTTCCGAGCGCAGATGCGCGGACGGGCGTCTGTCGGCAGGGATGTGCTTGGTACCGGGACGCTTCCATTTGGCGATACGACGGGCCAGCGTCGCACGGCTCATTTGCTGCAAGTCACGGATTGCCTCTTGAGTCAGCTTGACCTCGCCGTGATTGGCTAACTGTGCGGCAGTACACATCAGCACGGGATGCAAGCGCTCTGCACAAGGATAGTCGAGTGCTTCCCAAACGATTTGGACGATGGGCATCACATCCCTATACCGAAGAGAGCGAGTACGCTTAGCGGGCGGTTTATCGTGCTCCGGTTTGGGTTTCATAGTGGCAATCGCGTACTTCCGCGCGTATCCCAGGGTCCGCTCCAACTCATCCAAAATCTGCGATTTCTCTTGCCTAGTACGTGCCTTAAGGTAACGCACGCGCATCGTACTCAGGTACTCTTGCCGACTCTGCATGGACATCCGCACATCGATCCCTTCGGTAAGATTTCTGTTTGAGTGAGCCGATACCCTTTCGGTAAGATTTTAGCTGAGTGATCGCGGACTCTTGCCACGGATCAATACATCATCTATACTGGAGAAGATTTCACATTACCCGTTCAAAGGTGGTATTTCGTCCAGTCATGAAGACCTTGTTTGTATTCTAAGCGCCTAACAGAAATAGGTCTTACGAATGCAAACGCTGCATCAAAGCAGTGGTTATGAAGGTGCGCCTTCAGAAACCATGAGATCTCATGTGGATGAAATGCCTTTTATCATCCCGACGTGAAAATCGGGGTGCAAAGAATATTTCGCCGTGGGAGCGTTTGCCCCACGGTTTTTTGCTGTCCAGGGAAATCGGCAGATGCAACAGGGGGGGATATCGATGCGCACCGTAGTAGAGACACAGCAGAAAATATAATGAACGTGAGGAGGACGAACGATGACGAAGCGTTTGGATCGACGAATTGCCATTGTGACGGGTGCGAGTAGAGAGCGGGGAATTGGAACTGCCATTTGTAGGTCACTAGCACATGATGGGGCCGACATTTTCTTCACTCACTGGAGTCGATACGATGAGACCATGGAGTGGGGGGCAGAGTACGATTGGCCAGACGATCTCGCTCAAGAATTGCGACACATCGGTGTGCGAGCGAGCCATCTTGAGGTCAATTTTGCAGATCCCGATGCGCCGTTGACCATCCTGGACGAGGTACGCTCGGTTTTGGGCCAACCATCGATTCTCGTCAACAATGCGACGCACTCTACACAGCACGGGTTTAAGAACCTCAGTGCCGAAATCTTGGACGCTCACTATGCCGTGAATGTTCGAGGGACATGTATGCTGTGCGTGGAGTTTGCACGCCGCTGGGGTGGACAGAGTGGAGGTCGAATCATCAACATGGTGTCCGGACAGGATAAGGGCCCAATGCCTGGAGAACTTGCCTACGTGGCAACAAAAGGAGCGATTTCTGCTTTTACGGTATCGCTTGCTGCGGAAGTCGCCTCACTCGGTATAACAGTCAATGCCGTAGACCCCGGTCCGACCGATTCGGGGTGGATGTCGGAAGAGTTAAAGGGCTTCTTGTTACAGAAGTTCCCCATGGGTCGAATTGGTCAGCCCGAGGATGCCGCACGACTCATCACCTTTTTGGCCAGTGACGACGCACAGTGGATCACAGGACAGATCATTCATTCGGACGGCGGGTTTTGGGACTGAAGTAATTCGAACGATGTTAAGAGGTGACAGGTTTGACGTACAGGAGTCAGTTGAACATGTGTAATTACACCAACACAACCTTGGAGATAACGGCGAGTGGTGTCGACACGGTGGTAATTCCAATCGGAGCAACCGAACAGTTTGGTCCAACTCTGCCAATGCATTTGGATACGCTGATTGCGGAGCTCTATGGGAAGGAGTATGGGAAGGCTCTCAACGCATACGTCCTACCAGTTCTACCGTTTAACACCTCGGAAGAGCACGCAACGTTCAAGGGGACAGTGACAGTCAGTCCGGCCGTCATTAGTGCCTTTGTCGAAGATATGATTGAGAATCTCCGTCGCCAGGGGTTCAGAAAGTTTGTAATTGCGTCCGGTCATGGCGGTTCGTATTGGATTGGCCCGTTCATCAAACATATGAATTTCAAGTATGAGGATATTGTGGTAGTACACCCACATCATCAACAGGGCGCTTTTGAAGAAGCCTTGAAGGCCGCAGGTTTGGATGGACGTAATGAAATGCATGGTGGGCTTATCGGAGTCTGTACGGCAATGTTTCTCTGCCCGGAGTACGTTAAGCTTAAGTCCGCCGGTTCACCCATCCCCGACGAACATAACAAGTTCGCAGATATTGTGGGGTGGGAGAAGCTTACACGTGACGGGAATTGGGGAGAATTTGTCACCGGAACCTATACACCCGAAGAGTTGGCGGAAAAAGGCCGGACTTTGTGGATGACCTTCATCAAGAAAAACTGTGAAGGCTTAAAAGCGTTTGTGGAAGAAGCCTATCGAAGGAAAACCGAACGTATTGTAATGGATTCATGACGGAGATGGTCTAACGGTGAGTGCTTGAGTTAATCCCGTGTTGAAGTGGTAAACGGTGATATACGGATTCAGAAACACAACTTTACACATGGCACACAACCAAATTTTTGGCTTGAGGGCATTGGGAACAGGAGGAGTCCAGTTTGACGCATATTGTTGGGAACAAAATCATCCTACGCAGTATTACCGAGAGCGACCTCTATCCGTTCTGGCAGATGATTTACGGTCAGGAGTCGACGGAGTGGAAGCAGTGCGACGCCCCTTTTACCCGTTGGATCGAATCGACTATGAGCACTTCGTGAAGCAGATGAAGGACCGTTTGGCGTCCGGTGAAGATGTGCCAAGCAGGGTGGCCATCGCAACCAAAAGTGGGGAACTCATTGGAACAGTCTCATATTACTGGGAGCATATAGAATCGCTGTGGCTGGAAGTAGGTATTGTCATTTACAAGCCAAAATTTTGGAACGGTGGCTATGGAACTGAGGCGTTGCAGCTTTGGATTGATTATCTCTTCGCTTCCTTGCCGTTGGTACGAATTGGGCTTACTACCTGGTCAGGGAACCATCGGATGATCCGCTGCGCCGAAAAGTTGGGCATGAAGATGGAAGCCCGAATCCGGAAAGTAAGATTGTATGAGGGTGAGTATTACGATTCCATCCGTATGGGTGTTTTGCGGGAGGAATGGAACAACGCACATACCGATGATACTCGTAACTGCATAGACACTCCCGTAGCCAAGGGCTTCAGCCATGGTACCATCGACGTGTCCAACCTTGAAAAGTCTCTCAATTTCTACATTGACACGTTTGGTATGGAATTGATCCATCACGGTCGCCGAGACGTTTATTTAGAATGGGGAGCGGCATGGGTTTGTCTTCAAGAGCGACCTGAGCTTCAACCGCCCAATCTGCAACTTGGTGTCAATCACGTGGCATTTTACGTTGATCCTGAAGAATTTCATTCGGCTGTCGAGACGCTACGTAAGGCGCACGTCCCTATTGTGCGAGGCCCCGTGGAACGTGGGGGCGGCTGGACGGTAAATTTTCTCGACCCGGATGGAACACAGCTTGAGTTTCACACAGGCACATTGGAAGAACGAATGAAGGTGTGGCAGTGAGCGGGGTACTGAAGTCCCCTGGGGAGACAGAGAACTTTCTACGCTCTCTCTTTCCAGACCTAAAGGTGGAGCACATCTCAATGCTCGGAGAAGGATGGGACAGCGTTGCCATTCTGGTCAACGACTCTATTGTCTTCCGAATCCCCAAGCGTCCTGCCGTGGCACGACAGATGGCCAATGAGGTTCGGGTGCTGGACGTGATTCGTCCGTACGTGAGCGTCCGGATCCCGCTGATTGAGTGGATCGGCCAGCCACATGGACGCTTCACCGTATCGGCGGTCGGATATCGGAAGTTGACGGGCACGCCACTTTCAGCGATTCCGCCGGGAGCGACAAGAGACGATGCGCTTCGTCGGGTTGGCTGTTTTCTCGGCGAGCTCCACGGCATCCCGACGAGTACCCTGAACGACGCAGATGTACCTCGGTTTCGGTGGACGGGCGACAACAGTCCAGACGGCTCAGACGGTTGGGAGACAGGCCTGCAAGCGTTCATGGAGCGCATCATAGCAGACGTTGTTCCGCTTCTCGACCCTTCGACTGGTGAGAGGGTGTCAGACGGAATTGCAGCGTTTCTGGGTGAGGCCCAGCACTTCAGCTTTCACCCCGTTCTCATTCACGGCGATCTTTCGCCAGAACATATCCTTGTCGACAGCGAGACGGGTGAAATCAGCGTGATTGACTTTGGTGACAGCGGAATCGGTGATCCTGCCTATGACGTGGGACCTGAACTGTTACCTTGGTACGGTTGTCAGGTTGACGAATCGTTCCGGGCCAGGCAACGATTCTACCGCCGATTGGCGCCATTCCACGGGGTGCTGCATGGGCTGGCGACGGGGGATGTGGCGTTGGTTGCGGAGGGACTGCGGCAGGTGGTGGAGGAATTTGGAGGGTGATGCGCCTCGTCCCTACGTGGTAGCGTGTAAGAAGTGGAAGGACAGCAGACAAGTTACGATTCACCTCACAACCCAACGAAGCGTATGAATCGATGAAATGACAAAATCGACGAACTGACGAAGTGAACGTGGGACCTTGGCATCCGGCGCTCCCGAGCAGAGCGTTGGCTGTGCGGCCTGTGGAACTTTGCTCAGCCGCCGGCGGGAGTTCCCGGAAAAGGACGACACCTGCCTGATATGTGCAGGTGGTGCAACTTCACGGGGTGCCAGTACGAGGATGCTGACGCATACGGTGCAGTAGCCAACGCCAGATGCACGTGTTCCTCTTATGGCATCCTCGAGGGCTGGGCACCAGGCGGCTCGCCAATGAAGCTTGCGTTCACTGCTGGGTTCCGGCGGTATCGGTGTATTTTTCGGATCCAGATGGCCATGCGCTAGAACTCATCTCTGTTTTACCAGACAATCCTAAACCAGAATTCGGTGTCGTTTCGTGGTCGAAGTGGCGAAGCATCCATCCGCAGAAATGAAGGAGGACGAAACAGATGGACCTTGGACGTGCGTATCTGGACGCTGCTTTGGAAAATTTCCGGAATATGAAGAGAACTGCTGAGCGTGCGATCGAACAACTCAGCCTGCATGAGCTGCACTGGGCCCCTAATAATGAGTCAAACAGCATTGCGCGTATCGTCAAACACGTGGCAGGCAACATGATGTCGAGATGGACAGATTTTCTCACGACGGACGGAGAGAAGCCGACCCGCAACCGGGATAAAGAGTTTGAAGGTGGATATGTATCCCGTGAAGAGATGATGACGGCTTGGGAAGCGGGATGGGAGAAACTGTTTCAGGCGGTTGGCTCTCTCGAACCGGAGGACTTGCTGAAGATCGTGACCATCCGTGCGGAACCGCACACCGTTGTCCAAGCAATTGAGCGGCAAGTGTATCACCTCTCGTACCATACAGGTCAGATTGTGTACCTGGCCAAGCAAATCCGGGGGGGCGGACTGGCAGACGTTGACCATTCCTCGTGGAAAGTCACAAGAATATCTGGAGAACATGGTGAATCGGTTCGGTAAGAAAGACGAATAGAGCGGGGAGGGTTGCGGTTTGGATGTGGATGAGTTGCTTGAGGAGTTGTGGAGAACCGGTCAGGACAACGACGCAAATCCGTCTTTGCCGAGGGATGAGCTGTTAATGAATATAACGCCGGATACCGGGGCGTTGCTTGAACTGCTTATTTGTTCCATGGGAGCCCGCCGTATACTCGAACTTGGTACTTCAGACGGCTATTCTACGCTTTGGCTCACGAAGGCAGCAGGACGGACAGGAGGACACGTGACAACTGTTGAAAAGAGTCCAAAGAAAACTCTGCTGGCTAAGGAAAATTTCGCTCGAGTTGGGCTTGAACAACGTGTAACGTTCATTGAATCAGAGATAGGATCCTACTTGAGTCGGCATGAGACAGATACATTTGACTTCATCTTTCTCGACGCTGATCGTGAAAACTATTTGACCTACTTTGATAGTCTGACACGGATGTTGTCCCCAGGGGGGGATATGGATAACCGACAACGTATTATCCCATGCACAGGAAATGGCGCAATTCATGCGACGTATGGAGGAGACATCTTACCTGAGGCATGTTATTCCTGTTGGCAAGGGAGAGCTTGTGGCACTAAGTCTCAAATCATGATGCGACGGGCCGGGTGTATTAGGACAGAGAATTGAAGCTGCGGCCAATTCCCAGATTTTAGGGAACAGGCGAAATTCACGGGGGGATTATATGACTGAGATAATTTCTGCCCTGAAGTTGGTTTATGATTCCATTTCCGCCAGCGATATCACATGGGCCCTAACAGGTAGTCTGGCATTTTACATTCGTGGCATTGACGTATCTGTCGGGGACATTGACATCCAGACGGACAAGGATGGGGCATACGAAATCGAGCGAAGTTTGATGAGGTACGTTATAGAACCCGTTGAATTCAGAACAGCCCAGAAAATACGTTCCCATTTTGGTAAATTGCTTGTTGATGGAGTGTCAGTCGAAATCATGGGTGACATAGAGAAATTAGCTCCTAACGGTATATGGCTTTCTACTCCTCCGTTGCGATCCATAATCGAGGAGGTTAATTTTGGCGAGATGTGCATTCCGCTTTTGAATTTGGAGTATGAGTATCAGGCGTACAGTCTAATGGGACGAACAAGAAAGGCTGAGATCTTGAAGAATTGGTTGAACTGGTATTAAGTCAATAGAATAGATACCCCAAAACAGAGAAATTGTAAGTTTTAATATTCTGATATGGTTTCTGTCCCCACTCAGCTTGCCTTGGTCTTCAATGCTTGGAAATATCTTCTTTCGCATTCAACCGGTGTTAGATAACCGATGGATGAGTGAACTCGCTCCCGGTTGTACCAGATCTCGATGTATTCGAAGATCCGCCGTATCGCCTGTTCCCTTGTTTTGAACTTTTCCAGGTAGACGAGCTCTCGTTTGATAATGCTGTGAAACGATTCGATGCACGCATTATCAAAGCAGTTGCCTTTGCGACTCATGCTACCAACCATCTTGTATTCTCGCAGCTTTTCCTGGTAGTCATGAGAGGCGTACTGGCTCCCACGGTCCGAATGATGCAATACGGATCCAGTCGGCCGCTGGCGTTCCCAGGCCCGCTCCAACGCCTTAATGCACAGCTCTTTCGTCATCCTTGCACCCGCACTCCAACCCACAATTTTGCGGCTGTATAGATCCTCCAAGCTGGCTAGGTAGACCCAGCCCTCATTCGTCGGAATGTAGGTAATGTCCGCCATGTACACCTGGCTTGGCCGCTCTGCTACGAACGTTTGGTTTAGCACATTCTCCTGCACCGGGTAATTATGGTTCGAATACGTGGTCGCCTTGTACTTGCGAACTGTACGGCTCCTCAGTTGGTTTTCTCGCATGATTTTGGCCACGGTCTTCTGCGCCACACGTTCGCTCTCTTGCCACAGGATCTGCGTGATTTTAGGACTGCCGTAGAGACGACGGGATTTCACGAATATCTGATGGACTCGTTTCGTGATTCGCTTGCGACGCTTGGATCGCTCGCTCTCAGGGCGCCCACGCCACGCATAATACCCGCTCCGAGATACCCCCAATATTTTGCACATCTTCTCAACCGAAAATTTGGAGCGGTGTCTGTGGATGAATTGGTACCTTATTTCCGGTCGTTTGTGAAGATGCGCACAGCTTTTTTAAGATCGCATTCTCCTCTCGCAGTTCACGGATTTCCCGCTCAAGATCCCGTAGGGCCTTCGCTTCCGGCTTGAGGTTCCCGCTCCCGACGAACGGGGTAGAAGGATCCTCCTTGTATTTTGCCATCCAGCCATACAACGTCTTTTGCGAAATACCGAGCTCCCGAGCCACCTGGCTCGCTGGTTTCCCGCTCTCCAAAGCCAATTGAACTGCGTGAAGTTTGAATTCCTTGTCGTACTTCTGTGTCATGTGGCTCACCTCGAATCGCCTTATTCCTACATTCTGTAGAATAGGCCCGGGCCGACCCGCCCCACAAAGGGGGCAGTTGGACGCCCGAGCCCTTCCCCGAACCGGACTTGCACCTTTCGATGCATCCGGCTCTCCATTTGAAGTAGTCTTAGTTTGCACGTTGTTCGGACTGACCCGCAGTTTTCTTGTTGCTCCGCTCTTGTTTTCGCCTGTAGCATGGAATGCACAGGGCGAGGAGGTTGTCTGGTATGGACTCCATTTGTATCCGTATGTCTCCTGCAACTCCTGGCCAGTAATCGACATGCGTGTTCTGCCCTGTGAGTTTGCATGCGCATCTCGCGCATCGTCCATCCTGTCGTGTCACCACATATTTGCGGTAGGATGCCCAGTTTTCCGACAATCCGTATAGCCTCTCGATGTATCTGGCACGTTGGACTCTCATCGTTTCTCGAAGTTTGCGATTCCTATCCAGCCACTCACGGTCCTCGGGCACGTAAGGATTCTTTTGCGAGCACTTGTTCGGATACTCTATCTTGTAGAGCCCAAGCTTATCCAGCACGTGTACATTACCGTTGTCATCTCTGAATCCGAAATTTCTCGCCGTAGACCTTCGGTGGTGTGGGAGATTGGCAGACTCGTTGTAGCGATACTGATTTCGTTTCGCAACAATACTCGGGGGTTCCCTCGTTCTCTGCTGGAACCTGCGGAATACCAGCCACCACAGATAGTAATCGAGAGCCGCGAAGGACTCCTTCGCGTTTCCTCTTCGAAAGTATTCAGCGAAGCCTCGAATCTTTCGGTTTAGGTTGGAGATGACTGCTGCGCCCGGTGCCCCTAAGAATGCCCTTGAATCCTTAGCCATGGTGCTCTTGAACCGTTGAATCGCCTTATGGCTCGGTTTGGCCAGAACTCGCTCTTTCCCCTGCCGTTTCCATCGCCGGATATTGAATCCAAGGAAGTCAAATCCTTTGTCCGCGTGCGTCACCAGTGTCTTTTGCTCCGACAACTGAAGTTTCAGTGTGTTGCTCAGGTACTCCGCGATTTCCGCTTTGAGTGTCTCGGCATGTTCCTTGCTCCTGCAGAGTATTACTGCATCATCCGCGTATCTCACGATGTAGCAGGGGATAGTGGCTTTTCTCCGATCCCGAGGTGATAGGTATTCGTACTTGTTCGCGATGAATTCATCCAACTCGTTCAAATAGATATTTCCGAGAATCGGACTGGCGACTCCACCCTGTGGTGTGCCGAGTTCTGTGCCCTCGAATTCTCCGGCGTAGACGAGTCCCGCTTTTAACATATTGCGGATAACCTTTATAAATCTGCGGTCATGAATATTCCACCGTAGGATATCCAGCAGAATTTCATGGTCTACGTTGTCGAAGAATCCCTTGATGTCAAGCTCGACCACCCAGCAATAGCGGTGTCTGCCAATGAGGAAACGGATACGCTCAATGGCGTGATGGGTACAGCGGTACGGTCGGAATCCATAACTGTGCGGGTGCTGCTTCCCTTCGTAGATGGGCTCTAGAATGCTACGCACTGCATCCTGGGCCGCGCGATCGACGATAGTTGGAATACCGAGTGGCCTCGTTTCATGTGGCTTATGGTTCTTCGGGATGAAGATTCTTCGTACAGGACTGGATGAGTACATACGTAGAACTTGTTTCACATCTTCCCGGAGCTTTTGCCGGGCCTCTGGTGTGGCGTAATCCTTCTTCGTCTTATTGTCTACGCCGGGTGTGTATGCCCCCTTGTTTCGCAACACTCTCTCAATGGAGAGGTCAATCCAGACATTCCATCTCAGCAGATGATGTAGTCTTGAAAATGGTCGTTGTTCCAAGGATCTTCGTGCAAGGCGCGCTTGTGTTTCGAATCTCTTTGCCTCCAATGTGGAGGATTGAGTGACGGTAGACATCGCAATCACTCCCTGATGGGGAGCCCTACTTTACTCACGCGCACCTACTTCAAACTGGAATCCTTCGCCATTGTGAGCAACAAGTGTAAACTCCCCATTATCAGCAATTGAAAATTCCCCATCTTAAACGGACAATCTCCCCTGGAGGGGAGAAATCTTGGTTCAGAATGGAGAGTATTTTGTGATTCGGGATATGAAACAACGGGGAATGAGCATCTCGCAAATTGCTGAGGAGATGAGGAGGGATAGAAAGACCGTGCGCAAATGGCTGCAACAAGAAACTCATCAACCCTATCAGCGTTCTGTGACACCACCGGGTAAACTAGAGCCGTTCAAAACATTCATCCTACAGCGTATGGAGGAAGGTTGCAGGAACGCAGTCGTACTTTTCGAGGAAATTCAGCAACAAGGGTATACCGGATGCGTCACCACGCTACGCAATTTTATGAGACCATATCGTGAGACGCTTCCTGCGAAGGCAACAGAGCGTTTCGAAACACCGCCGGGCCGTCAAGCACAAGTCGACTGGGGTCACTTTAAAGTAGACTGGCAGGGTACAAAGAAGCGCCTTTATGCCTTTGTCACTCTTAAGCCCCGAAATCAGGTTGGACAACCTCTCTAAAGTATAGGAGACTAGAAGCAACAGGAGGTTGTCTTTATGGAACGACGGAAATTTTCATCACAGTTCAAGCAACAGATCGTCCAGGAATGTCTGGAAACTGGTAGTCCTACTATTGTGGCAAGGAAGCACGATCTAAATGCCAATATGGTTGGTAGATGGACTCGTGAGTTTAAGAAGACAGGTATAACGCCTGGAAAATCAAAAGGTATACCAACACATGTCACTTCAGATGATTACCAACAGGTCGTTGAAGAGCGTTCAGAGTTGGCTTCTGAGAATGATAAATTACGAAAGGCATTAGCTGATCAGGCACTCGAAAATCACATTTTGCGTGACCTGTTAAAAAAAGCCAACCCTCACTTGCGGATAAAATAGCTATTGCACACAAGTGGATCACAGCCGGGTATTCAGTCACCATCGTGCTGCGCATCGTGGGGGTTTCTAGGTCCACCTATTACTATCAGCAGACACATGAACCACAGCCGAGAACGACTGCTGGAGGGCGTCCTGTAACCGAATATACCTATACACAAGATGGCAGCAAGGTAAGTGACGAGCAGGCCAAGGAATGGATTATGAATGAAATAGAAGGAGATGGTTTTGCCTATGGATATCTCAAGTTAACCTATTTATTAAAGAGAAAGTACCAGTTGGTTATCAACAAGAAAAAGGTATATCGGCTTTGCAAGGAATTGAAGATCCTTAAGCCACAACGCAAATTGAAGGAAAAGCATCCTCGGAAATTGGCTAGAAACCGAGATATCACGGGTCCGAATCAATTGTTCGAAGTGGATATTAAGTATGGCTATATTACGGGTGAAGATCGATTCTTCTTCGTGCTGTCGTATATTGATGTGTATGACAGACAAATTGTGGACTACCATATTGGGTTGCGCTGCGAGGCTACAGATGCTGCAAATACACTGAAAAGTGCGCTCTGGAAACGAAAATTATACGGGAAATCCGAGTTGCCTGTAATTCGTTCCGACAATGGGCCACAGTTTGTCAGTCACCTGTTTGAATCCACATGTGAACAACTTGGGCTGGAGCATGAGCGGATACCGCCAAAGACACCAAATATGAATGCTCATATCGAATCTTTTCACAGGATACTGGAAGATGACTGTTTTTCTCGCTTTGAATTTGAGAGTTATACACAGGCATATCGGGAAGTAGTTTCATTCATGGAATATTACAATGAAAGAAGGATGCATTCCAGCCTGCACTACTTATCGCCGGTCGAGTTTCACAAAAAGCATTGTGATACCGGATTAAAACCGAAAGAAAATGTGAAAGTCTAAGAAAACGCTAGAAAAAGAGAGCTATGTCCAACTTACGGGTGTCAATCCGGTCATGATTCTTGGATACTCACGCATGCTGTATGTGGAGTTTACCGAAGATGAGAAGCTGGAAACGCTTATGGGGTGTCATTGGCGTGCAATGCAGTACTTTGGTGGAATGACAGAGACCTGCCTTTACGACAATATGAAGACAGTGGTCGTTGGTCAGGACGAGCAAGGAGAGGCGATTTGGAATGAACGATTTGCCAACTTCGCTGCACATCATGGCTTTGCAATCCGACGCTGTCAGCCACATCGCCCCCGTACGAAAGGCAAAATTGAAAATGGCGTTGGATACGTACGAAAGAACTTTTGGCCGCGTATTCGAGAATTCACCAGCTTATATGATTTGAATCTGCGCGCTCGAGTGTGGATGGACACAGTGGCCAATGTCCGTATTCATGGCACAACCCATGAGCAGCCTGTGGTGCGTTGGAAGGATGAGCATCTCAAACACTTCAATGTAACACCATTTGAATCCGTAGAGCGTTATTCACGAAAAGTCCCAGCAGATGCATTGGTTTCGTACCCAACGAATCGATACTCAGTGCCCTATCGATACGTTGGGCAGGAATGCGACACAAGACACGCTCATCGTTATTGGCTAACTCAACTTGTTGACTTCCATGGACTTAAGATCTAAAATTCAGATCAATATAATTTATAGGATGTGTTGGGAATTGGATAAGCACGCTCCGATGTCAATCACGGCAGACCAGTTTGAATTACTATCCAGTTCAATCCGAGTACGAATCATGTATGTTCTAAAGGACAACGCCATGACCTCAAAGCAAGTAGCCGAATATCTGCAGGAATCACCAGGGAACGTCCATTACCACATGCAAAAACTATACAAAGGCGGTCTTTTGGAGCTTGTCGAGACCAAAGAGTCTTCGGGAATATTGGAGAAATACTATCGTTCCGTGGCAGATCGCTTTGAGATCAGTGATTTGAAGAACCACACAGGTATATCAGGGCGAACCCGTTCTCGGATGTTTGCTTATTTCAACCTAACGGAACAGGAGCTTCAGATGTTTGTTGACGAACTCATGGAACTTCTCACTAAATGGGAGAACCGTACCAGTTCCACAGGTGCATCTGAAGTCGTTTTTGATGGATCCATTGTTATTCCAGACACTCTGAGAAAGAGTGGGATTTGATGTCTTGAAAGATAAGAACTTGGCACACATAACGGTATATCTTGCCGCTCGAGGTGTCTCACAGATTGGCGATTTTATATTGCTCATAGCAGTGAACATTTGGGTACTCAACATTACGCATTCCCCCACGGCGGTTTCGATTTTGTGGATTATTCCAGCACTAGCTCAGCTCATGGTAAGTCCATGGGCAGGGAGTATCACAGATCGCTTGAATCGAAGGTCTGTTATGATCGTGACCGAATTTATACGTGCAGCTTTAATAGCAGGAATGACTATATCGGCTCACGTATGGCTATTGTATTTGCTTTTGTTCTTTGTTAATGGTGTCGGGTCGTTCTTTTCCGCTTCCTCAGCTCCATATGTCACATATCTGGTTCCGAACCATCGTAGGAAGCGTGTAAATGGTATTCGAGGAGCCTTGCAATCAGGGGCGATTGTGGTTGGTCCAGCGGTTACGGGTCTTATTGTTAACCTTACGGGTGGCATATCGTCTGCCATTTGGATCGATGCGATTACCTTTTTTGTTTCCGCCGTATCTCTGTTTGTGTTGCCAAGCTTCAAATCCAGCTTAGAGGAAGCACCAAATACCAAAGAGAAACCTGCTTATTTTCGTGTATGGGTTTTGGATTTACGTAAAGCGATGCAAGTATTAAGACAACGAGCCTTCTTCACATTTGTACTGTCATTGGTGACTCTATCTGGTGTAATTGGAGCCGCAACTGATTCTCAGGAAGTGGTCTTTGCTAAAGGAGTGTTGCATTTATCGCCGAGCCAATACAGCTTCCTCGTCTCAATAGCTGGTGCTGGCTACGTTTTCGGGGCAATTTTTGTCGCAATTTTAGCAAACAAATTTTCTTTGAACATTCTAATCGGTGTGGGTTCGTTATTCGGGAGTGTTGGTTTTGTGATGTATGCTTTTTCACATTCTTTGGGGATAGCTGCGATTGGATTTGTTGTGTTAGGAATATTCATCTCTCTCTCTAGTTCTGGGTTTTCGACATTTTATCAGATGTCATTACCGCCTGAGTACATGGGGCGAGTGGCAAATGTCACTACACCAATAACCCAAGGATTAATTATTGTGTTGACAGTGACTGCTGGATTCATGGCGGATGCCATCGGTGTAAGAATGATGACCATTGGCTTTACAATTTGTATGCTTCTATTAGGAATTACAACGTTCATTGCCATGCTGTTTCAACATTCAAATCCTATTTCTGAAAGTCATACATCAGCTTAATGGTTTTCTAGGAATGCAAAACGTCACGTCAGTCTGCCCCTTTTTCAGGTAACGGGTGCGATTCTGAAACAAAGGATCGGCGGTCACATTGCATGAATATACAATGTTGACGTGATCACTGTTTCGTCGCAATCGGGCCGGATAGCGCAAGACCAATCTTTTAGAATGGCGACGTTTCCGACTACATAGAATACTCCATGAATTCACACCTCGGTGCTGGCCATTCATTTACGAGCCACAAAAATCAAGAGCTAAACTGAGTTCATTACCGTAATTCCCCTGACAAGACCCGAAATAGCCGACATATCCTGCAACACCATTGTTCATACCTGCATGAATCATGGTAGTAGCTATCGATGTTCCGATGGCAATACCCATATTTTGTACCATTTGCTGAAATGCCCCGATAGTTCCCTGCAATTCAGTACCTACAGATCCCATAATTGCCGTTAAATTTGCAGGAACAAATATGCTTGCACCTACTCCATACAGTAGTAGTAGTAATACACCGAGTAAGACGGCGTTCCAATCTGGTTGAATCATGCTTAATAGCCCGAGAGCATTTGACATAACGCTCAATCTTACGATCATGAGTAGTGGAGCGCCAAACACTTCAATACGTTTACTGGATATTCTAGACAGAATGACGAGACCCAAGGGTGAGACTAGATTCACTAATCCCACCTGGCAAGGCAAAAGGTTTGATACCTGTTCGAGAAAATATGGTGACACGATAAAGGCAACTGCAGTGGCCAAACCTAACATAGTAACGGCGAACATAGGAACAACGAAGCTGGCATTCTGAAACAATGACAACGGTATTATAGGACTTGATGCTCGTTTCTCCAATACGATGTACACGATGAGTGATAGGTCAAACAAGCAAAAGGGAAGTACCCTCATAATCCTTACGGTCCTCCACAAGTCGAGTAGACAAATAGGGACGTTAATCAAAAAAATAAATTTCCCCCCTGCAAATGAGAGAAGTGTTCCACTAATGCTCGGTCCTAGAACAGGACCAAGTCCAATCATCATCGCGAGCGTCCCTAAAGCAACTCCTCGTCTTTCTTGGGGAATGCATGTTGTGATAATAACCGTTGATGTTGCTTGAAGCATCGCAGCACCAAGTCCTTGAAGTCCCCTAAAGAGTATCAATTGCGGGGCTGAGAATGCTCCACCACACAAAATTGACGTGGTTGCAAATACCATCAATCTCCATGAGTAAACCTTCAGACGGCCAACTCGGTCGCTGACTCGGCCAAAGAATACGAGCGTGGTAGTAAGTGAAAGGAGATACAGCGTTACCGTCCATGTAATCTCACTGACGCTGACATGAAAATTCCCTCCTAGTATTGGGAGTGCACAATATCGTTTGGACAGTGGCACAAGAACCATTGACCTAAATCGATATTTATTACTGAACGACCATCAACCGTATTCAATTGAAATTGATTCCAAACATGAGGTTAAGTCATTTTACGTATTTTTTACTCCTGGATATGTGGACCATGCGGTAACCGACATGATTGGCTCAGAAGATTGGTTACTCGATAATCCGTTTTATTCGTCGTCACATGTTGAGTTAATTGACAAAACATATTTGGAACGACGATATCGTGTCCCCTAAAATTCACTGGTTACGGGACCTTTACCCTAAATTCGGGTCGGACAAGGTAAGGGTTGGTGAACAGCTGGTTGACCTCATGCGAGGTGTAATCTTACTTTATTCTTATGTCATCTCCAGCATATCTTTAAACTTCGATTGACGGAAGCCAAACGACTACTACGTAAATCTTCTTTGTCTGTGGGCACTATTTGACGCTCACAGAGTTACAGAGCGGCATTGGTGCTGCGCATTGTGGGGGTTACTCACCTACTATTTTCAACAAACTCACGAGCCGAAACCGAGGACATCTTCTGGAGGACGTCCTGTGACCCAATCCACCTTATACCAACGCTCAACAATCTCATGAATTGAACAAACATCTCTGCTTCATGCAAAAACCTGCTATACTGCTTCTATAGTTTTGATTTATGACAGCAGCGCAAAACGGCAGTTTTACGCTGCCACATCCTACACTTTCATCCTGCCACAGAGAGAATGGCTCTGAAATTCAAGAAATCAAATCAGAACGAAGCAGTCCCATTACCACTTGATCCGTTGGTACGCCTTTCACGAGAACAGCTTCTCTCAATGTGCCTTCAATCTGAAAACCAATCTTTAAATAGGCCTTTATCGCTCGCTCGTTCCCACTCCAAGTATCTAACTGTAGACGTCTAAGTTGAAAGCGGTCAAAAAGAAATTGACACATGGTCCGCACAGCGTCAGTACCGTACCCTTTACCCCAAAAGTCTTTATTTCCGATCATGATGCCGATGACAGCTGTACCAGTTACTAAGTCCATATTTCGATAACTGATTTCCCCTATGAAATCTTCATTCTCAGTAAAAATGCCGAGCATTCCAGACTCCTGTTGACGATTTTCCAAAATATCCTTCTCGTACCGTTTCATAAATGCTTCTTCTGAAATCAAGCTCGACATATACGGCTCTCCAGTTGCCCAATACATTACTTCGGCATCTTGCCTCCAGTGGTAGTATGTATTAAACATCTCTCGGGTAAATGGCTTCAAAGTCACCAGCTTGCCATAAATCACTCCATTTCCTCCCTCAAAAACCAAAATGGATTATCACCTTACTGGAAATAACGTCCCAAATGCGCAAGAACTAACGAACTGTCTCACTGTATAATAATACACTGGCAGTTCAGCGATAACTCCTTCATTTTCGCACCCTTTATTGCAACAAGCGTTAGAGGATTACATTCTGAAATCCTTGCTAAGACTGGGATTTCAGGCACTGAACAGGCAAAAAAACCCCCTCATTTTCTAGTAGCCTGAAGTTGACAAGACAACAATTGGTTATCAAACGGGATGTACTCAGTCACAGCTTAGTGAGCATCGCTATATGCCTGGAATTCCATTCAAGAAAAGAAGATCTGCTTCTAATTGAATGTGAAAGGATTCAATGTAAGCATTTTTGTTCGGCGTTTGAGGGGATATATCCTTTCGTGCATCACTCCTGCCTTGCAAACGCTTCTTCAAATGCTTGGCTAATGAACGGGGGCGGTACATTTCTTGTCATATCAGGCTAGTGGATAAGGAATAAAGACTCAAATTCAATTTTTGGGGGCCCTCGTAATTATATCAGAGCCAGTGCCAAAATTAAATAATTGCCGTTACAACAGGTATCTTGAATGTAAGATACGACTCACTTTATTTCGCCAAAGAAAAACGGAATGATCAGAGAACTTTATTACAGGCGTTTCAGAGAGTCCATGGGTCTATCCAAGTCATGTGAATTGTATGTTTATCGATAGTATTTGAATGTTTATACAAGGTAAATCATGGTGGATGAAAATCGTCGAGTTGGTGCTAGATATAAATACGCCACGGAACCCTCTTTTGGTAGAATTAAGTCGACCAAAACCCATTCACAACAAAGGAGAAGCTCCATGGCGAAATCCAGTATATCACAACACGCGCAATCTGGTTTGGTTCCTTTCCCCTTGATTCCCCGTCAATGGGAACAGTATATGGATGTTCCGTTTGTTATCCCCGCACTGACTTTCCCTTGGGACATCTTTCGAAATATTGAGCAGGAATACTACTGGCATCTATATGACTCGTTGCGTGAGGAACGGATAAATCGGTCGGACGGAACCAGCAACGTCACCAACTCTGCTCTTGGGCTAGAACTCCCCACACCAATGGAACAGGCGGTTAATACGTCGACAGTCACGCGAAGTCGTTCAGGCCGCAAGCCTCACGACTTTATGCCTATGATGCGGGCGTTCGAGTTGGCCCGATTGCTATACGTTGAGAGCATGGCTGAGAGTGTCTACCTACAGGTTCGCTCCAACCCGTTGTTTGCTGAAGCTTGCGGGTTTACAGGCAAACTCCCCAGTTACCGCTCGTTTGCCCGCTTCGACGAAATCATGACAAACTTCGGATTATGGGATAAGGCTCGACGGCTGGTCGTTGCGTTCAACCTGAAGCAGGGTGTGTTAGAGGTTGAGGATACCTTGGTCGCCGATACAACGCATGTTGAAGCGGAGGCGACCTACGGAAAACAGATGAAAACCTGTCGCCACAAAGAAGACTGTGATTGCCCTGCCGTCCCCACGGACGATAACGTAGGCATTGTTCGTAAGAGTAACGCCGTATCCTACATTGGCCACAAAGTTTCGTTACTCAGTGGCGCCAAGGGACAACTTCCACTCACCCGAGAAGTGTGCAAGGGAGAGGAATACGATGCCTTTACCTTGCTACCTACACTTGAGCGATTCAAAGCTGAGTTTGAGGAACAGGTACAGTCTGTGCAATATGTACTTGCCGATGGGATTTACCAGAGTCCAAGGAACCAGCAGGCAACAAGGGATGTACTTGGGGCAAAACTGGTTGCTCCCATTAATCCCAGGGGTCGCCAAGACAAACCGAGCGATGTCCGTGGAATTGATATGATTGACCGCTACGGGGTGCCACATTGCATTGCTGGACACAAGATGGAGTTAAAAGGATCCGACCTCAAAAAGGAGCAGTACATATTCACGTGTCCAGTTCACAATCCTCAGGCGAAACAGAAAGGGCTTGTCTGCCCGCACCACAAACACATCCAGTGCTGTAGCGGTGCCACCCAGGGTCGGGTGCTTCGGGTTGATTTTGCGACAACACCTCAGGTAGACCCTGAGTTCCCACAGCACAGCCGTACATTCGATACGTTGTATGACGCCCGTACAGGGATTGAGCGAATTATTGGGATGCTGAAAGATGGATACAGTTTACGGCGTGTGCACAAACGTGGACGTAAGGCGGTAGAGGCTCACGTTGACCAGTGCATGCTCTGTATGCATGTGATGGCATACTGCGCCTACACTCAAACTGGAACAGTAAACCGCGGGTGGACACGAAGTCGACTGAAGCGGGCTCAATGACAACAGCCATCACAAAAACCTTGATTGGCAGACCTTATCCACAGTTTTCGTGCGTCCATTTTGCCAATGACGAACATATCCACAGTCATGGAGCAGAATCACAGTGAGTTTCCTCTAATTTTGGACGATTAGAGTTTACTTCTCGTTGCTCCGTTTGACAACGAAAGCAATTTTGGCATCGGCTCTCAGTAAGAGTGTCGTAGACCACGTAAGAGGTTTGTGGCATATAAATTTCAAAACAATTTTTTCTATAAGAGGAAACTAAGTGAATAGCTTAAGTGCATCGTAGTCAAATTAATTAGTAAGCTGGTAGTTGAGCTGATGCTCCTAAGAGTACGTAGTCATGACCAACCTATAACTTATTTGATACGAAACAATACAAATCTGGTATCCGAACGCCAGATTTGTATTGCCTCAAACTGTAAAATTTCACGCGATTGATTTTGGACTTGGGCAGTCACTCATTGAAGACTCATATAATCTTACTTTTTATATTCATACCATGTCAGGTAATCTTATTATTTGTGTTTGTTTACGTCATGAAAAAGTGTATACGAGAACAAAAACGGTTATTTGATTGGGTGGCATGGAGTTGGATATTAGGTTTCATCATTTGGACTATCAGGTTCATCGGAATACTGTAGGAACTCACAAATACGGTACCAGCTTTAGCGATTGGAGTTCCATTTTCTGCATCCAGGATTTCTCGTTTGCGCATTGGACGCGAACTGTTTTGACGGGCATCAGTTCGCTCGTCAGATGCCACTGGTAAACTCAATCGGTGATCCGTAATGAATACTTGAATGAATTCGATCGCTGTTCTGCCACTTCATTTACGTGTACACAGTCTCGCACGCCTTTACGTATGTCGCAAACTCACCACTTTTGTAGAGGCTTACCTAACGGTTCACCACATTCGCACGAATCTCATGCTTGCAAGCAACGATGGACACATGGACAGACTCCAAACCTTCTTTCACAACCTTGTTCCCTAAACTTCTGGGAAAACTAACGCCTGATCAAGAACAATCCCTCCTGACGCTATCCCTCTAATAACATCAGATTTTGTCCAATTATATAACGGCGCTGAAGAGTTAAAATCTGCACTTTACATTCCAAGGTATATCGTTTCCGTTACAAAAGCGAATAAGTTTGTGGTTGATTTATGTTTTTAAATTAATATATAGTAATATATATAGATTATAATCTTTTGTTGAAGGGTATGGAGTGGAGGAACAAACTTTGTCTGTATCAATAGCTCTGAATATCGCCGTGGTGCTCGTCATTATCAATATTTCTCTGGGTTTGTTGATCGTAGTAACAAGGCGCTTAACTTATCTGGGTCATGCTATTGGAGTAGTTACGTCTCTTGGGCTTGTGATGAGCGCTGTCAAGGCGATGTTCGAGCCGCCACAATACGTGACATTCGTAGACGGTGCTTTTGCATTTACAAGTTTAAGCTTTCGAATGAACGCACTTACTGGATTTTTTTTATTGCTCATTGGCATCGTGGGCTTATTCGCTTCAGTATATGGTATTGGTTACGTGAAAGAATACGCGGGACGAAAAGACGTATCACTTTTAGTTGCGGGGGCTCTTGTATTTCTTGCCACCATGACTTCTGTAGTGCTGGCGGGGAACGTGTTTACTTTTCTTGTTTCGTGGGAATGCATGTCCATCGTATCGTTTCTCTTAGTGATATATGAACATGAACAAGAAGAAGTTAGGAATGCAGGATTCATTTATGTTGTCATGACGCACATTGGAACTGTATTTTTAACTATTTCCTTTCTAATCATTGCTCGTTACTCGGACAGTCTTTCCTTCAATCTTATGAATACTAATCATATGCCAAATGTCATAAAGACGATTGTTTTTTTGTTTGCATTGATTGGATTGGGTACAAAAGCTGGCCTCGTTCCTTTCCATATATGGCTGCCACGGGCACATCCTGTTGCACCAAGTCATGTCTCGGCACTTATGTCTGGTGTGATGATCAAAATAGCCATGTATGGGTTTCTACTCATTGTTTTTGAGTTCTTGAAAGGCGGGCCTATCTGGTGGGGAATACTTGTTTCATGCATCGGGGCAATAACAGCACTTCTGGGGGTTCTGCACGCACTCGTACAACGCGACCAAAAACGAATGTTAGCATATAGCAGTATAGAGAATATGGGACTAATTTTTTTGGGACTAGGTTTAAGCTTGATTTTCATGTCTTTGCATGATCCGATACTTGCTGCATTTTCTCTATTGGCTTCTTTGGTACATGCGTTCAATCACGCATTGTTTAAAAGTCTTCTATTTTTCGGAGCAGGTGCAGTACTCTCGAAAACCCATACGAAAAACATGGATCGTCTCGGAGGTATTATTCGAAAGATGCCATGGACAGCCTGTTTTACCTTGATGGGTGCACTGTCCATTTCAGCGATGCCACCATTTAATGGATTCATTGGAGAGTGGATGTTATTTCAATCGGCATTTGCATTAGCCATGTCAGTCCATTCTCCTTGGATGGGTATATATGCTGTGCTGTTGGTTGGTTCATTAACAATGACGGGTGCATTGGTAGCCATGGCATTCGTCCGTTCGTTTGGGAGTACTTTTTTGGCATTACCCAGAAGTGAGTACGTAGAATCGGCGAATGAAGTGGGCATGCTTATGCGAATCGGTATGGCTGGATTAGCTGGGCTCTGTTTGTTTATCGGTATATTTCCAGCCAGATGGGTGTCTATGTTAGGCAACTCTATAAGAGAGATTACCGGAATGTCCTTAAAAATGAATCCATTTCAGTTGGGTATGAACGACATCGCACGTGCAGATGGTCGCCTCTTACTGATTCCCGTTCTCATGACTTCGATATTGGCGCTCATTTTTCTGTGGGGGATTCTTCGCCTGGTTGGGCGACGAACTTCGGCCGTACGAATGGAAACTTGGGCCTGTGGCGGAACATTGACACCGCTTATGACCTACACAGCGAGCGGCTACAGTAAACCAGTGCGGGTTACGTTTCAGCAAATATTCCGACCCTCTCGAACATTACAACGTACAGAAGGAAGCGAATATTTCCCATCTAAATTCGTGTATTTCAGTAAAGTGACCTCGTTTGCCGAAACCTATTTATATCATCCCATCATTCAAACGGTATTAAGTATGGCTCGGCTCGTTCGAGCGATTCAAAATGGACAAGTTCAAAGTTATTTGGCGTATTTGTTTGTCACCCTGATTGTGCTTTTGATATTGGTGAAGTGAGGTGAAACTAGGCATGATACATGTGCTTCTAGAAATCTTACAAGTCATTTTTATTATAGGGGTTTCACCGCTTATTCAGGGGATTGTCAAAAGGACAAAAGCTATCCTTCAGGGACGTCAGGGGCCGTCGGTTTGGCAACCTTATTATGATTTACACAAGTACCTGAACAAAGACGAAGTCTTATCTATCCATGCATCCTGGTTATTTTTAATCACACCTTATGTTGTGTTTGTAACGATGATTGCTGTTGTGGCGATGATCCCGGTGTTTATTACTCATACACTTTTATCTTTTACGGGACAGTTAATGCTTGTGGTCTATTTGTTTGGCTTGTCTCGATTTTTTACAGCACTTGCGGGAATTGATACTGGAAGTTCATTTGGAGCCATGGGCTCGAGCCGAGATATGTTTGTATCTGCATTGGCAGAACCCGTTCTTTTTATAACGTTACTTGCTATCGCCTTGCCAATGAAAACCACTAATCTTACGTTGATAACTAGCCGAGCAGTCACAGGTCATTCACCACTTTTATCACCGACATTTTATTTGGCCTTTTTGGCGTTTTTGATTTTAGTGATTACAGAAACCGGTAGAATTCCAATCGATAACCCAGATACACATTTGGAATTAACCATGATTCACGAAGGAATGATTCTCGAATATTCTGGGAAACGTTTGGGGTTGATGATGTGGAGTGCATGGATAAAGCAAGCAATCATGTTTACTTTGTTGTTAGATTTTTGTTTTCCTTGGGGGATTTCGTTGGTAGTCCATGGATCCATGCTTATAGCAAGTTTCATCATGGTTTTCTTGAAGCTCACTGTTATTGCAATTGTTATTGCGTTTGTAGAGATGTCATACGCAAAAATACGATTCTTTCGTATTCCAAGACTGTTATCAGCAGCATTTGCCCTATCTATAATTTCAATTTTAACTAATTTTTTACTCTAAGGAGAATGTATATTGATGCTTTTACAAGTATTTACGATTGTGTTAATCATGAGTACCCTAGCGTTGCTCTGGATAAAACCAATCGGAACCGCCATCAAGATTTTGTCAGTTCAATCCCTAATTCTTGGTCTTATGGCCATACTTATCGCAGTGCGAACAGATACTCCAGATTTATATATTATGGGGGGATTAACCATCCTTATGAAGTCCATCGGTATTCCATGGATTCTCTGGTATACCCTTAAAAAAATCGGAATGAAGCGGGAAACTGAAAAGCTAATCGGGCGTGAACTTTCCATACTTTGCGGGGGACTAATATTGGCCATCAGTTACATCGTGACAGGGAAATTGCATCTGTCTTCCATCAGCTTAGGTCAACAGTATTTACCCATTTCAATTGCGATGTTACTTATGGGTCTATTGATAATGATGACGCATCAAAAAGCCATTATGCAGGGAATAGGACTGGTTGTAATGGAGAACGGTTTGTTTCTAGTCGCGCTTGTCACCACATACGGGATGCCGTTTCTCGTAGATATTGGAGTCTTCCTGGATGTGTTCGTTGCTGTGATTCTCATAAGCATGCTGACTTACCGGATCGATAAAACGTTCCAAAGTACACACACAGAAAATTTGCGCAGACTTCGGGGGTGAGGAAATGGTAACCATTTTATCTTTGGTCGTACCTACAGTAACAGGGGTTCTCTCCATCTTCATCCGTCGAGCTTGGTTGCGTGAAACGATTCATTTGATTGGCAGTATTGCTACATCATTTATAGGGCTCCTATTAGTGGGCACAGTAATCATTCAAGGACCCATCACGAACTCAAATCAATTTTTTCACATTGATGCGCTCAGTGCCGTTATTTTAGCCATCATTTCGATTGTGAATTTAACCACTTCCATACATTCTATCGGCTACATAAGGCATGAACAAAAGGAAGGTCTTTTGAATGTTAGACAGACCAGGCAGTATTACATGTTGTATCACTTCTTTATTGCAACAATGGTATTTGTAGCCGTTGTCAATAATATGGGGCTTCTCTGGGTCAGTATAGAAGCAACCACAATAGTTTCGGCGTTTTTAGTGGCCATTTATCAAAAAGGAGAAGCGCTAGAGGCAACATGGAAGTATCTGATGATTTGTAGTGCGGGCATCGCTTTTGCGCTATTGGGAGTCATTATTCTCTATGCGTCGTCCATTGCTAAACTTGGAGCAAGTAATCAAGTCTTGAATTGGACAGTTTTGTCTAATTCTCATTTTGTGTTACAGCCCGATCTCGTTGCCCTGTCATTTGTTTTTATCATGGTTGGCTTCGGAACGAAAGTTGGATTGGCACCAATGCATTTTTGGCTTCCTGATGCGCATAGCCAAGCCCCTTCCCCTGTCAGTGCTCTGTTATCAGGCGTTTTACTCAATTGCGCCATGTTAGGATTAATTCGGTTTGGTATTGTTGCTGAGAATACTATCCATGGGCAATTGATTCAACATCTTTTCATTGGATTTGGTTTATTCTCTGTCGGGATTGCTTTTCCGTTCATTCTTGTGCAGAAAGATTTCAAGCGAATGCTGGCATTTTCCACGATTGAGCACATGGGGATTATTGCGGTTGCGCTAGGTATGGGTGGTCCATTAGGGTACTCTGCTGCACTGCTACAAATGTTCAATCATTCAATGGGGAAATCGATGCTTTTTTTGACTGCGGGTAATGTCAATCAGAAATATAAGTCTAAGCAAATGCCTCGAATTTTTGGAGTACTTCAAAGCATGCCTTTTACAGGGTTTGTTTTTTTAATAGGCACGCTGGCAATTACGGGCGTACCTCCATTCAATATATTTACCAGTGAATTTTCTATCTTCGTTGCGGGATTTAGAGAGGGGCATGCATGGATAACAAGTGTTCTCATTCTTTTTATTGCTTTCATTTTTGCAGCCATGATGTTCCATATGATTAAGATGATTTTTGGAGAAAACGTTCGAGAGCGGATGTCAACGGGTGAGGTCAGTCGATGGAATACCATTCCACTCGTTTTACCTTTGTTTTTTGTCGTTTTATTTGGCCTATACATGCCCACTTCATTTACACAACTGATTCACCAAGCATCGTTAATTCTTGTAGGAGGAGTTCGCGCATGAAAATATCTAGGATAATCGTGGCTCCACATGAGCTGATTCATGCATGTCGTACAGTTATCGCAAATCATGGCCGTTTTATCACGATGGTTGCCTCTGATGAGTGTGGTAGGGGGATCGATCGATTTGTTGTACGTTATATCTTTGCACATGACGGGAAATCCATGCTCAATGTGGTGGAAAGCGTGTTAACGGAAAGTAACTCTTCTTATCCTACGTTATCTTCTATGATTCCGGCTGCATCATGGGCGGAAAGAGAAGCTCATGATCTTTTTGGGATTTTTCCTGAAGGACATCCCGATTTACGTCCTTTGGTTTTACATGATGATTGGCCGGAAGGTGTATATCCATTACGAAAGGACTATGCCTTAAGAGAAAAGCAAGAACGGGATTCCTTCAGTTCGTGGTCTTATCCAAAAGTAGAAGGCGAAGGTGTGTTCGAAGTTCCTGTTGGGCCGATTCATGCAGGGGTAATTGAGCCAGGGCATTTCAGATTTCAAGTCATGGGAGATTCGGTGCTTCATCTAGAAGCGAAGCTGTTCTACACCCATCGTGGAATTGAAAAGCGTAGTGAGGGAATGTCTGTTGTCAAGGGATTGTATCTCGCTGAACGCATTTGCGGTGTGTGCAGTGTTTCTCACGTATTGTCCTACGTTCAGGCAATTGAACAAATTTCAGAAACGAGGGTTCCTGAAAGAGCCATTTTCTTGCGTGTTCTGTTTGCTGAATTGGAGCGCTTATACAATCACGTTGGAGACATTGGCAACATGTGTGCGGGAATTGGATACGCATACGGAGTTAATCACGGTGCTCATTTAAAAGAACAACTGATGCAGTTGAATGACTTTATCGTTGGACATCGTTTTTTGAGAGGTTCTATTGCGTTAGGCGGCGTTACAGAAGATATCACAGAAGAGAAGCTGAGATATATTGAAACCACATTAGAACGTGTTCAGAAAGAATTCAATGAAATAGTGGAGCAGATATTGTCTCACGACATAGTGGTCAATCGTTTTTCGAATACAGGTATTTTATCTGAACGAATTGCTAGGGAACTTTCCACGGTTGGACCAACAGCTCGTGCATCTAATTACGACATCGATGTTCGCCGTGATTTGCCATATGCAGCTTATGATCAACTTGTCTTTGAGGTGCCTACATTCATGGAAGGTGATGTCATGGCCCGGTTCAAGCAAAGATTTCTTGAAGCCAGACAGTCCTTTCAAATCATTGAGCAAGTGATAAACCGTACGCCTAAAGGGGATATTCGTGTTCCTATTGGAGACTTAATACCATACTCCTTCGGCATTGGTATGACAGAATCGCCACGTGGAGAGAATGTGCATTTTGTCATGGTAGGCGAGAATAACACCATTTATCGCTACAGAGTCCGTTCTGCACCGTACGCCAATTGGCCTGCTGTACCCATTTGTGTACCTGGAAACATCATTCCGGATTTTCCGCTCATCAATAAGAGCTTTGAGCTGTGTTATGCATGTTGTGATCGGTAGTTGCCATTTGCTCTTAAGATTGTATAGGAGATGATACGGTTGATTGCAGTCTTAAAGCGGCTATGGAAACATGGGATTGGAACCATACCAAAAGATGAACTTTTGCACGTGAACGGAAGAGGAAAATTATTATTGGATGACACAAAGTGTACGGCTTGTGGTGATTGCGTTCTGGAATGTCCAAGTGAAGCATTGTCTTTACGTCGTGTTCAAAACGAGTTTGATTTCTCTATAACCTATAGCTCGTGTATTTCTTGTCGTGTATGTACAGAGGTTTGCCCAACCAATGCATTTTCGTACGCGAATGAACCTATGCCAAGTGTTCAACTACGAGATGAACTCGTCGTCCATTATACAATTAACAGAGATGAATCAGAACCGAAAGGGGAAATCGTAAGTGACCGAGATCGAAGAGAAGTTATCCTCAAGAATTAAACAATGTTTTGCTCGTTCTCTACACATTCGACATGTTGACTCCGGGTCATGTAATGGTTGTGATTTTGAGATAACAGCATTGATGAATCCGGTGTATGATATTCAGCGATTTGGCATTGATTTTGTCGCTTCCCCTCGCCATGCGGATATGCTTCTTGTTACTGGCGGTGTGACTCGAAATTTAGAAGCAGCGTTGCGAAAAACATATGAGGCTACGGCACATCCCAAAATGCTGGTAGCTATTGGGGGATGTGCATGTGGTGGAGGAATGTTTGGAGACACGTATGCACATTTAGGTGGTGTTGATAAAATATTACCTGTGTCTGTTTATGTTCCAGGGTGTCCACCACGTCCCCAAGCGATTTTAGAAGGAATATTGCACGCTATCGAGCGGGCGCATGAATTGGAATCTTCACGAAAGGGGAATGGTGCATATGCTGCAAGAACTTCAAACGTTTAAGGCAGAATTTTTTAAGGCACTGTCCAATCCATTTCGTATTCGAATTTTAGAGTTGTTACGAGATGGGGATAAGTATGTACATGAATTACAGGAGCATATGGGTGTTGATAACGCTGTCGTCTCACAACAATTGGCAGTTTTGCGCAGTAAAAACATAGTTATCGGTGTAAAAGAAGGAACAAAAGTTATGTATTCGGTGCGCGATCCGCTTGTTTTCCAATTACTCGACATCGCGAAAGAAATCTTCCAGAACAACTTAACCAACACGATACAGATGTTGCAAGAAATAGACAATCAGGAGTGATTTTTGTTGATTTAAACTACACTATGATTCTGCGTATGGATCGGAATCTTGATGATGAGACACATCTCACGTGTGAGATGGTAAGCCTTTGACTGGATAGTACCTTTTCATGTCGGCGTCTGTGTTTTGGTTCTATGTTCGAAGTGGATAGATAACCTTGTTCAAAGGAGGGTCAGGTTTATGCAATATTCTTCTCACAACATAGTGGTAAAAGGGAGATTGGTAGATGAACAGACGCGTTGTGTGCATTATTCAGGACCAACTGACGTCATTGCAATTAAATTCCCGTGTTGCCAAACTTATTTTCCTTGCCATGCTTGTCATGAAGAATTGGCCGATCACCCTGCGCAAATATGGCATGCGCATCAGTTTCATGAAAAGGCTGTTCTTTGCGGCGTTTGTCATCAAGAATTAACCATTCAAGAATATTTAAACAGCCACTTCCAATGTCCATCTTGTGGAGCCTCTTTTAATCCTGGCTGTCAACTTCATTACTCGCTCTATTTTGAACAGGAATAGATTGTTGGAGTTAAAGTCTAAATTCATTTAATCGCTCGGATTGATTCAATAAAAATTCTTTAAAAACCAGCGTTGATTTTGTGTGGAAATCAGATTTTTGTGTAATGATAAAGAAATTTCTTTGAATGGGCGAAGAAGATATGTGTATTTCACGTAATGATTTCCATTCAAGTTCTCTGCGCACAACCCACTTTGAGAGCACCGTAAGTCCGAGTCCCGCCGCTACGGATTCTTTAATAACTTGAGTACTGCCATATTCGACTAAGGTTGAAGGAGATATACTGTAAGTTTGAAAGACAAAGTCTGTAATTTCTCTTGTTCCTGAACCATTTTCGCGAACAATCCAGGTCTCTTTACTGAGCTTATCTAATACAGAGTTTTTATACTGATGAATGGGGTGATCGTTCGCAGCTACAATGACTACCGTATCTTCTGCAAAAGTTTCTACTTCTACAAAGCGATGATCAATGAGCCTACCCTCAATAATACCTATATCCAAGTTTCCTTTGGAAACATGTTCAACAATTTTATGTGTATTGGCAATTTGAATGGTCGAATGAATTTTAGGATAGAGATCGCGAAACTCGGCCACAAGATAAGGCAAAACGTATTCCCCGAATGTAAAACTTGCCCCTATGTTCAGTGAACCGCTGGCTTCATTCTTCATGTCGTGAATAAGATGATTCATTTGATTGTATAAATTCAAGATTTCTTTGGCATGATGATAGGCTATTTCTCCTGCCTTATTTAAGCGGATAAATTTATTGGTTCGATCCAATAATTTGATATCTAGGCGTTGTTCAAGAGATTGAATATGTTGGCTGATGGCAGGTTGACTGATATGAAGTTTATCTGCCGCTCGTGTGAAATTCTGTTCTTCAGCTACCGTGATAAAAGCTAACAATTGTTGATCCATGATCGAGCCTCCTGAACATACCGTATATATAATCATTTACTTATCATAACGATTCTAATAAAAAATTGTACTTATTGAAAGTAACGAATTATCATATGACGTAGTGAAGCTTGGAGGTGGACATGGTGAGTCTGATTAGACAGTTTGCTCCTAATTGGTTTACTACAGTCATGGGAATAGGGATTGTGGCAGGATTGACGTATACTTCTCCATTTCCAATTCCTTATCAACATCAGATAGGTATGATTCTGTTTGGGATGCTGAATGTTGTTTTTTTGTTGGCTTTTCTATTTTGGATTGTACGTTGGTTACTTCATACAGATGAAGCAATCAATGATTTTCGACATCCAGAACGAGCGTTATTTTACGGAGCTTTGGCAATGGGCATGAATGTGGTTGGCAATGATTATCTGCTCATAGGCACTCATCTGATTCATAGTTCTATAGCAATTGAGATAAGCAAAGTCATTTGGGTATCAGGAACTTTAGTCTCCATCTTTACAGTCATTGTCGTGCCTTATCTACTGTTTGTTGAGCATTCGGTGGAACAGCACCAGACACTTGCAACTTGGCTGATTCCTGTTGTACCTCCCATCGTAGCAGCTGCCACGGGTACGAACCTGATTCCATATTGGGGAGATATTAACACTCAATTTGCCATTACCGCAATCATTATTGCGATGTTTGGGATGACATTCTTTTTGTTTATGATGGTCAGTGCTCTCGTCTATGCAAGATTGGTGTATCATCAACGCTTAAGTGGAATAGCAGCACCTAGTTTATGGGTGGAGATTGGACCTATTGGCATGTCGATGGGGACTCTTAGTACCTTACCTCTTAAAACCCATGCTATTTTCGCTCCCTACACCAATATTCTTCATGGCATAGGTCTGATATTTTCGATGGCTATGTGGGGAGTTGGCGTATGGTGGATCATCATTTCTGCCATGCATTCTATCTTCCATATGAGTCATCGTGGCGATGGATTGCCGTTTCATTTGGGCTGGTGGAGTTATGTATTCCCAATTGGTAGTTTTACAAGTGGCACGTACGCATTAGGTCACCTAGTTCACGATTCGTTTTTTACTTTCGCAGGCCTTATTCAACTTGCTATTCTGTGGGGATGTTTTGTTATCGTTTTTGTCCGTACAGCTTCTGGAGTTTGGAAGGGTACCTTACTTCAGTGGAAAATTTCACAGCCAAAGCCTCAAGTAGATACCCAAAACCAAAAAACTGCCTAGCTGTCATCCCTGTAAATATATGTTGAAAAGACAAAATGCCCATCCCAATTTTGTTGTTTGGAATGGGCAAGTTTTCTTTCAATCATAAAGTAACGTATGTTATTTTCAATGAGTACGAGTTGTGCGGGTGATGAAAGTGAAAAGAATAGCCAGTAAGCCAAGAATGAGCGTAATACTTACCCAACTTGTAGGTTGGCTGATGACCATTGGCCCTAAGATAACGGGAACAATAGCGACACCGATATTAGAAGCCAAGCTGTATCCAGCTGTGTTCAAACCAGCGCTTCCTGCGTTTTCCGCTCGTTTTGCAGCTTCTTCAAGTGTAAGTGTATACCATCCGTTTCCAAAGGCGCCGGCCAAAAAGAAAACGACTGAAAGAAGTCCGCTGTTGTTTTGAACATGGCCTGTCAAAACAAGAGTTATCCATAGTATGCTCAGCCAAGTGAATACAGCCAGTATCACCATCAGTGGTTTGAGACGAGATGTGGTTTCTCCAAGTACTCCAAAAAGTGCCGCACCTACTGCCGAGCCAATAAAGGTTAAGCCTGAGAGCAGTCCCCCCAGTATTTCCGCATGGGCTACATGTAAATGAGCAAGCGCTGCGGAGGTAATACCTCCAATCATGACACTGGTAGACGAAACAACAAAGCCAATAATCCACCAATTTGAATAGGTCAGGCGTACTCGAATGGAAGATGCTCCAGTCTCGGGACGAGGAACGGATCGGACGGCAAAGAACAGCCAGATACCTATCAACGCATTTAGTGCAAATCCAAGCCATAGAGCAGTAGAGAGTCCTAGGTTGGACGATAATAATGCGCTGATACCCATGCCAAGAAAGAGAGCGCCAATGGTTAGACCAGTTCCTGCTTTGAGGCGTCGGACCCCGCTTAAGCGCAATATGGATCCAATCGGAGCGATGAGAAAAGGGTAAGCAAGTGCTGCAACGATTTGAGCCATTAAAAAAAGTGTGTAGTTATGAGCAAAAGCGCGCAATAAGAGTCCTATACTAGAAAGAAGAATGGCTAAAGTCAAAACAGGAGCAGGCCCACTTTTGGCTGTCCATACACCCGCCGGAATGGAGCCAACCACCATAGCGTATCCATACATGGAAATAAAAAGTAAAACTGCGGAAATGGAAACATGGAGTTCGCTGGCAAGACCGGGTACAAGTGGGGCCAGCATAAACCAGGCAAAGCCAAGTACAAATGCAAATAGAACGTATGGAATAAGAACTTTTTGTCCTGAATTCATCTTTTTTCACCGCCTTTCTACTCGGTTGAGAAATTCCTTCATTTTTTTCTCATAAGATAGTAGGTCTTCATTCATTGGAGAGTGAGAGCAACCTGAGAATATATGGAATTCCGAATTCGGAGTCATAGCCGCATAAGTTCCTGTGGAGGCAGGAGACGCTTCATCCCATTCTCCGCAAGTAAAAAGGGTCGGCATGGACAATGTGGACAGAATATCCGTACGATCAAAGCCTTTTAAAGTTCCAGTTGCATAAAATTCTGTCGGTCCCCACATAGTTTCGTATACTTCCAGACCAAATGCCGCGCTGGCTTCTGCAGCTTCTTCTTTTGTTCGATCCGTTTGCCGGACATGCCGTTTCTCATAAAATTTGGTAGCGTTTCGATATTCTTCTGTATCGTAATTTCCAGTCCGTTCCCCCTCACGAAGTGCTTCCTGAATATGCGGGGGCAAAAGGCTGCGGTAATGTTCAGCATCTTCCAGCCATCTAGCCGCTGAAAGACATGGACCTGAGAAAATGCAACTAAGAATACCTTCGGGCTGTTCCTTGAGATATTCTGCTAAGAGCATGGTTCCCCAGGAATGGCCAAGAATGTGCAACTCTTGCAGATGGAGTTCCTTGCGTAGAATCTTTAGTTCATCAACAAACCGTTCAATTCTCCACAAGTTTTTTTGCTGAGGGCGGTCTGATTGTCCACAACCTAACTGATCGTAGACCACGACCAGTCGTTCTTCTGATATCCGTTCGGCAAATGGACGAAATCCAAGATGAGAGCTGCCAGGACCGCCATGCAAAATCAATAAGGGAACCGTATTTTCTGGTCCCCACATTCGATACCAAACTCTTCCGCCTTCTACTTGTACCCATCCGCTATTATCCATAGTAGACTCCTTTCCGTACGCAACTCTACAATCTGTTTGTTCGACGAGTATTCATGGACAAATCAGTCTTCACGAATCGGTGGTTTTGAGAGAAGTTTAGCATGTTTCTCTGACGCATGGTGATTAAAGTCACTGTAAAGAGTATCATTAGTGTCCAGAACATTTGCGTATGCATAAAAAACAGTGAAGGCCAGTCTCGGGTTAAAGTATTTAATAAAAAGGTAGTGGGCAATGAGAGAAGAACGGCACTTGACCAGCCGCCTATCGCTGCTATTTTATATTTTTTCTGGGAGACTACCAGAATTAGAGCAGGCAGGGCAAAAATAAGATGCATTTCTTCAATGAGTGGCGAGAAAAGCAACGGCGTCAGGCTGGAAAGTGCAAAATGGCTAGAATGGCTGACAGGTAACTGGCGAGCAAAATGGACAATCAAAACGGCACTCGTTAGGACAAACAAATAGTAAAATGGGTACAGACTTTGTAGATTTCCGCTCAGCCAATGGTGCTTAGCGAGATCGGCCAATACGCCCAAGATAGATTGGTTGTATGGGGCGGGACCGTTTTTCATGCTATTTTGACCAAAGGTAACAAATTCACCAACATAGTGTAGAAGCGTGGACCATCCTACGTAATAAGAACTCCAGATGGTCAATAGAAGTGAGAATAACAATGTATAAGCGCCTAGTCTCCATTGTTTTTGTAGCAAAAAGTATAATAATACAGCGGCTGGTGTCACTTTCCAGACAATAGCCAGTGCTAGAAATAGAGCCGCAATCCAAGTTTTTTTTCGATAGTAATGAAAATAGAAGGCAAGCGCTAGACAGGTTAACAATATACTGTTGACATTGCCAGCAGCAATATCAATTTGGACAGGTGTCAATAAGAAACTAGCGGCAATCCAAAAGAACAGATTGGGCCAGCGAAGATGCGGAAGCATCATTTTGAGCGTTAGATATACGGCAAGACAGTAAGAAAGAATGGAAATGACGATCCAGATACGGGCTGACCAAATCCAAGGAAGATGCCCCATGAATGCCCAAAATACAGCAAATTGTGGTGGATAGACGTATTGATTGTGGATGTTATACGGAAATCCATGCTGAATAGCAAATTGTTGTTCAGAAGCGATTTGGTAAAGTTTTGGCCATTGGTGAGCCGGATGATGCAAAATGGCCTGAAAAGCTGTGTAAAAAAAGGCATAGTCGTAATGTACCAGTCGGCTAACTGACATACCCTTCCATTCAAGCCAAGTGGAAAGGATGAGCAGGACAAAAATAAATGTATAGAATCCGGTCTTTAGGAAAGACCTCGTCGCTGGTGGACGATAAGATAGTTGGTATTGTATAAGATTATGCAGTTTCAATAGAATTTTCATCCTTCCCTAACATTCCCCGGCAACTAGATCTGTTTTTTTCACAGGAGCTTGAACCAGTATAAAGAATGATCAGGGACTGACGGTTAAAAAGTTTTCACTGATTCTTGATGAACTTGTGAAGGATTCACTCCTCATCTACGAGATAGGGCTATTCGCTTAATGGCATGTTCTCCAATGATTGTGTTGAGGGTAAGTTTTTTACAGTGAATTGATGGCGTAGAATATAGCCGATAAGAGTGGTCAGGAGCAAAAGCAAACCTGTCACCCAGAAGACGCTATGTACGCTGTAGGCCCCTGCCAGAGCTCCTCCAACCAGCGGCCCTAACATGGTACCCACTTGATTCGCTGTCTGGTTCAGACTAAAAGCGCGACCACGAAAATCTACGGCTGTTGATTTGACAACCAATCCATTGAGCGCCGGATAGACAGCGCAGAAAAAAGCTCCATATATAAAACGAACCACAGAAAAACCCCAGATATTATGAAATGGAATCTGTGCCAAGTTTCCTAATGCACCACCTAGTAATCCAATCCAAAGGATTTTCAAAAAACCTGTCTTTTCTGACCATCTTCCCCATCTGGGGGCAAAAACAACACTGGCGATACCGGTCAATGAGAAGACAATTCCAGCTAGTAAAGAGGCGTTTTTGACGGAACCGCCAATTTGCACAATGTAAAGCGGCAGAACAGGCTCAATGGTCATAATAGAAAAGGATGTAAGAACAGTCAGAAGCATAACCAGAACCAACGGTCGATTACGCATAGCGAGACCAACCGACTGGAAAGTGGATTGTTTATCTTTGGCGGGAGTAAAGCTGGTCTCATGAACCCAAAAAATGACAAGCAGTGTAGATAGCAGAACCATGATACCAGCGCTTGCAAAAGCAATGCGATTGTTAAAAATCCGAGCTATGGCGCCGCCCAATAATGGACCAAGAATGCCTCCTGTTGAAGAAGCAGTAGAAATCATGGCCAACGAATAACCTACTTTGTGCTCAGGAGTACTCGTTCCCACCAGAGCGATTGCTCCGGGAATATATCCGGACAGAAGCCCCATTAGCACGCGTAAGACAAGCAATTCATAGGGATTCTGAACAAATGACATCAGAACATAGAGAACGGCCAATGAAATGCCAGCACGAACAATCATGGGCTTTCTTCCATAGCGATCGGCCAAAGTACCCCAAAATGGAGCAGAAAGTGCTCCGGCAAAAAAAGCAGCGCTATAGAGCATGCCAGACCACAGTTCAGTATGGTGATGGACTCCAATTTGTAGCAAGAAAAGTGGAAGAAACGGAATGACCATGGAGTAACTGGCTGAAGTGACCAAGCAACCAATCCAAAGCAATAGAAGGTTGCGTTGCCAACTTTCCATATATCTCAATTTTTGCATGAACAGCGCCTCTTTTATGTAAGGAATGTCTGGATTGAGGGTTTGTGCTTATCTTACCCTTTCGGCATTCGAAAGAAAAGATGATTTACATTGACTGCGCTTTCATTGAAAGTTATCATCATTTTAAAGATGAAACGTTATTTCATATATGAAACTAATATGAGAGCTTTATTCAATGGGGAGGCTTAACGAATGGATTTTCAACTTTCTGAGGATTTAATCTTAATGAGGGAGACCGTAAGAGATTTTGTTCGTCATGAAGTAGAACCGTATGCAATGCAGATTGAAGAAGAGGACAAGGTACCGGACAGCATATTGGAAAAAACCAAGCGAATGGGGCTCTTTGGACTGAGTATTCCCGAAGAATACGGCGGGATGGGCCTGAGTATGCTTGGGAAATGTGCGGTATTTGAAGAATTGGGTGCCACCATCAACGGTTTTACCACAATTATTGGCGCTCATAACGGCATCGGTTCAGTGGGCATTGTTGAATTTGGCAACGAGCAACAAAAGCAGCGTTATTTGCCTCGCATGGCGAGTGGGGAGTGGCTTGGAGCGTTTGCGTTGACTGAACCCCAAGCTGGTTCCAATGCAGCAGCGATTCGAACACGAGCTGTCAAAAAAGGTGATCGTTATGTGATCAATGGCCAGAAAATATACATCACCAATGCTCCTTATGCGCAGGTATTTACCGTTATGGCTGTTACCGATCCGGAAAAAGGCGCCAAAGGTATTACCTCTTTCATTGTGGAACGAAGTTTTCCCGGGTTTCAGGTAGGCAGTGTAGAAAAGAAAATGGGTTTGCATGGTTCTCATACAGCACAAATCTATTTTGAAGATATGGAAGTTCCTGAAGAAAATGTTTTGGGACATGAAGGAGAAGGGTATATTAACGCACTTAAAATTTTGGCCAACGGACGTGCTGGATTGGCAGCTCGCTGTCTTGGTTCATGCCAGTACCTGTTAGATAGAAGTGTGGCCTACGCTCATGAGCGCCATCAGTTTGGGAAACCAATTTTTGAACAGCAAATTATTCAGCATTATTTAGCTGACATGGCTACACAAATTGAAACACTTAGATGGATGACCTATCGAGTAGCTTGGATGGCTGATCAAGGACAAAATGTAGTTAAAGAAGCTGCGATGTTAAAGTTGTATGGATCAGAAGTGTACAATCGGGTGGCCGATTTGGCGGTTCAAATTCACGGTGGAATTGGTTATATTGCGGAATATCCGATTGAACGTTTTTATCGTGACGCTCGTATTACGCGCATTTACGAAGGGACGTCAGAAATTCAGAAAAATATTATTGCTAGTGAACTACATAAAGCATATCAAAAACAGAACGATTGAGAGGAGAATCGTTGAGTGGAAAATGTTTGGCTAGTAGGTTATGTGCGTACACCCATAGGAAGACAAGGTGGAGCGCTGAGCCGTGTTCGTCCAGATGATCTCGCTGCTCATGTCATCGCAGGCGTATTGCAAAAAAGTGGTGTTTCACCTGAAGAGGTGGAAGAAGTTTTCTTTGGCTGCGCCAATCAGGCGGGGGAAGATAATCGAAATGTTGCTCGTATGGCCGGATTGTTAGCTGGGTTACCAGAAACGGTACCTGGCGTAACAGTCAATCGGCTGTGTGCTTCTGGACTTGAGGCGTTTATTCAGGCGGCACGAGCCATTCAATTGGGAGACTTGGATGTAGCGATTGCGGGTGGTGTCGAGTCGATGACGCGAGCGCCTCTGGTTCTGCCTAAACCAGATATGGAATTTGTACGTGGCAATCAAACGCTTTGGGATACAACTTTAGGGTGGCGTATGGCCAATCCTCGTTTCCCTTATCCAACTGAGAGTATGGGTGAGACTGCAGAGAATGTAGCCGAAAAATATGGCATCTCTCGTGAGGAACAGGATCAGTTTGCTTTGGAGAGTCAATCCAAAGCGAAAAAAGCGCAAGATCATGGTGTTTTTGCAGAAGAAATTTTACCAGTTACGGTAAGACAGGGTAAAGAAACTTGGGTTGTGGATACAGATGAACATCCAAGGCCGCAGACGACGCTAGAAAGTTTAAGTAAACTTAAACCCGCTTTTCGTGAGGGAGGAACAGTTACCGCTGGCAATGCATCAGGGATTAACGATGGAGCGGCAGCGCTTTTACTTGTATCTGAGCGGCGTGGCAGGGAATTGGGATTGCGCCCGATAGTGCGCTATGTAGTAGCTGCTTCTGCTGGCGTAAGTCCAAGATATATGGGGATAGGTCCAGTGCCGGCAACAGAAAAGGCGCTCAAAAAGGCTGGATTGAAAGTTGAGGATTTAGACAAAATTGAGCTCAATGAGGCGTTTGCAGCTCAGTCATTAGCTTGCATCCAACAATTAAATTTACCACCGGAGCGTGTCAATGTGCATGGTGGTGCAATTGCACTTGGCCATCCACTAGGTTGTTCAGGGGCGCGTCTCGTAGGTACGTTGGCTATGGAGTTGTCAAGAACGGGAGGGCGATATGGCTTAGCAACATTGTGTGTAGGTGTTGGTCAGGGACTGGCTGCCATTGTGGAGAGACCGGAATAGTGATGGATAGAGAGGAAATGAAATCGGTTGAGAATACTGAAAACTTAGCAACGACGGATGTAGCCTATGAGGTGCCATCTGTTGCACTTGCCATGTCTATCTTAAAATTGCTTAGCCGATATAAGACACAATCTTGTACACTGACAGAAATCTCCAAACGTACCCATGCAAGTAAAACAACTTGTTTGCGCGTTTTGCGAACTCTGGCGCGGGGAGATTTTATCCGTTACGACAAGGTATCGCGCTGCTATAGTCTTGGAGCTTATTTAATTCCGCTAGGCAATCGCGCGTCGCAAATGGTCAGTGGCGTTTCAGAAGTCATGTTGGAATTGCCACGTTTGGCAGAAAAAGTTGGCGAGACAGTGATGCTTCTTGAACGTCTTCCAGAAGATGCTGTCATTGTCTTGGCCAAAGCTGCACCGTCTAGCGAGGTGGCTCGCGCAGATGTGTCGATAGGCCAATTATTTGCTGGGCTTGGTGGAGCATTTGGTCGCTGTTTTCTAGCCTATGATGCACCGTCAGCCTGGCGTAAACATTGGATGAAAATGACTGCTACTGGCGATCGCGTTGCAAAAATGTGGTCCTCGCAGGAGACTTTTTATGAGGCTCTGGAAACAACCAGACGTGTAGGTGCCGCAGTTTCTCATGGTGAAATGGCTGCAGGTTTTTCATCCGTGGCGGTGCCTCTGTTCGCTTCGGATGGCAGTGTAGCGCTTGTGCTTGCTGTACTTCTCTTAACGAGTCAATATCAAGAAGAACGAGGCAAAGCCATGATTCGAATTTTGCAACAGACGGCGGAACGATGGCGAGGCTTGTTTTAAGTAAGATAGAGTGAAGCAACTTTAACGGATCTCTCGTTGATCAACTGTCCATACTGAAAGATTTGGTAGGGCAAAGATATTTAATGTTGAGAGATAAGCTCCTTGATAAGGAGAGATGAAACTTGGAAAAACGAACTGAATTGCTGCGCGTGCATCCTGGTGCGCGTGCGGTTGTTCTCATTGTTCATGGCATGGGAGAGTATGCGGAACGTTACGGTTGGCTCGTTGACCAGTTATATCATGCACAATATACCGTTTGGGTGGGCGATTTGCCGGGACATGGGGGATTTGGCATTCTTGGTCACTTAGAAGATTTCAGAGAATATTTACTTGTCTTGGAAAACGATTTACTGCGCTTGCAGGCACAATTTCCCAAATCACCTATTGTCCTTTTCGGTCACAGCATGGGTGGTTTGATCGTTCTTCGCTATTTGCAAGAATTACAGAAACCAACTGCCTTAAGTGCTGTCACGCTCAGTTCTCCTGCTCTGGATGTGGCCATTCCGATTTCCAAATCGACTTTACGCCTAGCTGGAGTGCTCAGTTCTACCATGCCCCGCCTGCGTTTATCGACACGTATTCAAGCTAAGGATGTCACTCGCAATTTAGAAATTCAGCATGCTTACACCAACGAACAGAGAGTGTTGAAAAAAGCAAGCGTTCGTTTTCTCCATGAGTTTTTTAAGGCAATGGATACCTGTAGAAGGAAGGATATAAAGCTAGAGATTCCAGTTCTCTGGATGCAGGCAGGCGCCGATCGCGTTGTTTCTGTTATAGCCAGCCGCGCTGGCTTTGAGCGGTTGCAGGCGGCTGACAAGACTTATCGCGAGTACCCTGACTGTTACCATGAGTTGTTTAATGAACCGAATCGTATGGAAATTTTTCACGACTGGCTTCGTTGGCTGGAAGAGCATATACCAGGAGCTCAAATCCATAGAGAGACTTATCCTTCGCCGTTACCTTCCTAATGCGTTTCTAGTGATTGGACAATGTGTGCCAACAGTTTTGGGAGCGTCTCAAAAGTATAGACTGCGTCAACAGATTCATCGGGACGATGAGCGCCAACACCGCTTGTACCTATCATAAATGTGGCAGTCTGTAAGGTCGTCCCTGGTGAAGCGTAGGATTGGGCAGGAAAATTCTTTGCAAACGTTTCATCCTCCCAGTCTGGGGACTGACTGAGAAAACTAAGATCGGAAATATAAGGAAAGTAAGTGCGGCAAAAGTAAGGGATTTTTGTTTCTCTAGAAAACTGTTCCACAATCGGCCAGAATCGATTTTGCATCAAGGAAGGCGTATTGACTCTGGGAATCAGTCCGTTGGCAAAATAGACAACGATGAGCGGTCCCTTAAAATTTCCACGTTGAATCAAAAAATCTACCATCATTCGACAACGCTCCCGCAATTCTACACTGAGAGTCAACGATTCACTGTAACGTAGGGCATCTGAGCGAACTTCTTCAGAGGCGTGATTCCAAATGTTTTCATAAGTATAGACGGGTATTTTTTCTGGGAGTACTTGACTGGCTTGCAAGGAATGTAAATGTAGTATAGTGCTATTCATTTCTTCCTCGATTAGCTCAGAGATTCGTTTGAGTTGCTCGGAGGGCGAACGAGTCATATGAAAAAGATTGTAATAAGCGCTAGCTGAGATGGCTGTTTGTACGTCGTAGAATGGTTTGTCGTCTCGCTGGTAAAGGGAAACAGGTAATGGGCAACGTTCGTTTTCTGTAGCATCTACTAAGTCTGAACAATAAACCAATTTTTGAGTAATCCTGGATAAGAGATAATTCGGATCAATTCCATGTTCTGGTTCAGCGGCATGGCTTGGCAGACCGCGTACATACACAGCAGGGAGCAATTTGCCAATACTTCCTGCATAAATGGGATACGGGTCTCCAACTTTGGGTTGTTCAGTATAATCTGTATTTAAGACCCATTGTAAATGAATGTTGTGATTGGTTGTATAGTCCTCTAACCAACGACTTAAAGTTTTGGCTCCTCGTGATCCGACTTCTTCGTCAGGTGTAGCTGCAAAAAACAAGTGCATATCTATGGATGCTTCCACCATTTTTTCAAAAACAGTACAAGCTGCTGCTACACCTGATTTCATGTCCAAAATTCCTCGCCCAAACAAGAATCTTCCACTCGAGGCACGTTTGGCTGCCGCTTCTCCAAGTGCACCTGATTTTGCAAGTTCTGTCAATTCCAACGGACGATGAGCAAGGGATTCGAAAGGACCGTAGTCACTTGTGCCAACTGTATCGGTGTGACCAAAAAGTAGCAACCCCTGTTTACCCGTACCGCTATAGTGGGCAATCAGTGTAGGACGGAAAAGCGGATCGTCCATACTGGGAATTAGAAATAGTTTTACCTTGCCTTTTTGTACTGCAGGCAGCCGTTTCAACCGATGATATAAAAATTCAATAATTGCTGTTTCGCCAGAGCTTCCGTTCACGGAGGGAATGGCGGTCAAATCGAGAGTTAATTTTCTGGTCAATGTAGATAATTCGGTCATCCCTTTTCACATCTCCTATGAGAATGAACTCCATTGTTAATATGTGTTTTCATTGTAACAGGATTAAATTGTTGTATATGAAGTGTTGTTAAGGAAAGGCTGAAGTTTGGTTGAGAGTTGGAAAAATGATAAACTTTATTTTGGTAAGTGAGTGGCTGGATATCAGGAGGAATGAAATATGAAAACACGCAAATTAGGCAATCAGGGCCTCGAAGTGTCTGAGCTTGGTCTTGGCTGTATGGGTATGTCGGATTTTTACAGTGGTAGAGATGAGGCTGAGTCCATTCGCACCTTGGAATTGTCTCTTGAGTTGGGTATCAATTTTTGGGATACAGCAGACATGTATGGTGTAGGTCAAAATGAGGAACTATTGGCAAAAGTATTAAAAACTCGACGTCAAGAGGTTGTATTAGCTACTAAATTTGGCAATGTAAGAAGCAAGGAGGGTGCTTTTCTTGGTGTTAACGGGCGTCCTGAGTATGTGAAGGAAGCGTGTGACGCTAGTCTCCGAAGGCTTGGAGTAGAGACCATCGATCTCTATTATCAACATCGAGTCGATCCTGATACGCCGATTGAAGAGACGGTAGGTGCCATGGCGGATTTAGTCAAGGCAGGGAAAGTTCGTTTTCTCGGGTTGTCTGAGGCGTCTGCCGCAACGTTACGTCGTGCTCAAGCCGTGCATCCCATTTCGGCATTGCAGACAGAGTATTCTCTTTGGAGTCGAGATGTTGAAGATGAGATACTTCCCGTTTGTCGCGAGTTAGGGATTGGTTTTGTAGCCTACAGCCCGCTTGGCCGGGGATTCTTGACAGGGCGATTCAAAACGTACGAAGATTTGCCGAAAGATGATTACCGTCGAAATTCACCACGATTTCAGGGAGAAAACTTCCAAAAAAATTTGGATTTGGTTCACAAAATAGAATTACTCGCTCAACAAAAAGGTTGCACGCCCTCTCAACTGGCGTTAGCTTGGCTGTTGTCACGCGGAGACGATATTGTTCCTATTCCGGGAACGAAGCGTCAGGAGTATCTGCGTGAAAATGTGGCTGCAATAAACATCCAGCTTACTCCAGCGGAATTAGAAGAGATTGAACGCATTGCGCCACAAGGAGTCGCAGCCGGTGAACGTTATCCAAGCGCAACAATGAAGAGTGTGAATCGATGAAATCATCGGATGCAAATCGGATATCTTCAGAAGCTAAAGTGTATATTGATAGACTTGGCATGGTGCCTCATCCAGAGGGCGGATTTTACAAAGAAATATACCAACCTGAGCTCTGGATTGAGGCTGGGCATTGGTCAATACCCGTTCAGGGGCGTAGAAGATCGGCGACTAGTATCTATTTTTTGTTGCCATCTGGTGATGTTTCTCGATTCCATCGATTAAACGCGGATGAAATGTGGTACTTTCATGCAGGCAGTCCTGTTTGTATTGTAACTATTGATTCAGATGGAAAACGTATTGACCATCACCTTGGGCTCGATATTCAGGCAGGCCAATTCCCACAGATATTGGTGCCAAGGGGAACAATTTTTGGTGCCTATGTTATGGACGAAAATCCAAATGCTTTTGCTCTGGTGGGATGTATGGTTACACCTGGTTTTGATTTTCAGGATTTTCAATTGTTGGGTCACATTGAATTGTTGAAAAATTTTCCTTACCACCGCGATATTATTGAAAAACTCGGTGGTTAAATCATGAGGCCGACCTCGATGCTTTACGACGAGATCGGCCTCATAGCTTTGCTTATTGTATTTTTCTTGACTCGTGCTCACGCAGGACTTCTTGTATCAGAGTGGCACCTTGTGATAATGCGGCCCCTCCTCCAAATGCTGCACATACTGCAATGGTTTCTACTAATTGATCAGGGGTTGCGCCGGTTTTCAAGGCGGCATCAGCGTGATACATAATGCAATATTCGTCTTGAATTTGCATAGCTAACCCTAGAGCTATGAGATGTTTGATAGGTTCTGGGATAGTTCCGGCGGTAAAACAAGCGCTTGTAAAGGCCATATATTGTTTCCCAATATTAGGCAGTTGTTTGCGGAACCAACCGACTCCCGATTTAAAATCTTCAATCGAAGCTTGTACGTAACCATTTGATTCTAATTGTTCGCTATTATACAAAGCTGATACCTCCTGAGTTTTCCAGATAATTGATACTCTTCCCGTAGTGATGATGTTTTACACATCTGATTGATTAGCCCAAATATAAAGAGATACAAAATGATGATGCAAATGAAAGATGAACAGCCATAGATTTTATTTTACAAAGCATTATCGACGGTCGGTAGGTTTATCTATATAATGCGATTAGAATCTCGATGAAAGCGAGGTGACAGGTGTTGGATGCCGAATTAAGAGAATTTCTCGTTGGTATGGAACAGCGAATAGAATATCGGTTTGATGAGATAGATAGACGACTCGATAAAGTAGAGGCTCGGTTGGAAAATGTAGAAGCTCGGTTGGAGAATGTAGAAGCTCGGTTGGAGAATGTAGAGGCTCGGTTGGAAAATGTAGAAGCTCGGTTGGAAAATGTAGAAGCTCGGTTGGAGAATGTAGAAGCTCGGTTGGAGAATTTGGAATCCAGAATGGATACTGCGGAAACCAGGATAGACCATCAGGGAAATCGTATTGACGAGTTGATAGACATTTGCTTAGCGTTGCGTCATGGACAAGAGATAATGAGTGCTCAAATACATTCTTTGAATGAACGCTTTGATAAAGTAGAGAGGTCTATGGATTTTTTTGCTGGTCGAATTGGAATTATGGAGAAAGACATATATATTCTAAAGCATGCTAATTAAACTAAAATCATGGTTTGAATTTATCTAAAATTTACTTAATTATCTCAAGTGATTTTGGATTTTAACAAAGCAATCAGCTTATATGAGATAGTCCACCCCCGCATCGATAATGGATTCAAACCCATGTAAAATAGTAAAAACCCGGCATAAAAGGGAAATTTTGTCAGTCATACTAATTTTCCTCTACTTTTGAGATGAATTGCTGAATAGCTGAGAAATAGGATTCTGCATCATCCTACATTGCCAAATGGCTACCATTTTCACAAATATGTGATTGTGCATTTGGCATGCGCCGGGCCATTTCTATTAAATCATTCGGATTCATAGTATCGTAACGAGCACCTATTACTAGACATGGTGTGTGGATATGAGCGAGATCTTCCCAACGGTTCCAATCCTTAAAATTTCCGGTAATTACAAATTCATTAGGTCCCTGCATGGTATTGTAAACTTGGTTGTTCATGAGAGCAAATCCATGCTGAACATCACTGGGCCAGGGATCCAGGCGGCATAGGTGTTTACGGTAAAGGGATTTGAATAATAAATCCTGGTATTCCGGGGCATCATATTCACCCTTATTTTCGTAGTATTCAAGATTTTTTTGTACTTCTATGGGCAATTGTTTGCGTAGTATGTGGATATAATCCATATACGCAGGCTGTCGAGAAAGTTTCGACAGCCATTCTTTATGTCTCTTTTATTCTAAATATATGTATTTATGTTATAATATTCATAACCAATGTTGGGTGGTGATGACGTGTACCAGTCAAAAGACGGTCGTCAGTTGGAGTTCGAGTTTGTATCTATTGAAGAACTTGTCCCTGAGGACCATCTTCTTCGGAAGATTGATCGTTACATCGATTTCTCGTTCATTCCAGAGAAGGTCCGTCCTTATTACTCCGAAGACAACGGACGACCTGCGGTGGATCCGGTTGTACTCTTCAAAATGATCTTTCTGGGGTACCTTTACGGCATCCGTTCTGAGCGCCAGTTGGAACAAGAAGTGAAGACGAACGTTGCGTACCGTTGGTTCCTGGGATTAAAACTTACTGACCGGGTTCCGGACCATACCACCCTGTCATGGAATCGGTGTATTCGCTTTGCAGGCACCGGCATCTTTCAAGACATCTTTGACGAAATCGTTCTCCAAGGTATGAAGCACCGACTCATTTCTGGACGAGTCCTGATGACAGACTCCACACACATTAAAGCTAATGCAAATAAGCACAAGTTCGAGCGGAAAGTCGTTGAGGAAAAAGTAAAAGGCTATCTTGCTGAACTTGACCTTGCCATCGCTGCAGATCGGAGCGCTCACCAAAAAAAGTCCTTAAGCCCCAGGAAGGAGGTGTCCAAGGAGCGCGAAGTAAAGGTCAGCCTCACAGATGCGGACAGTGGATATATGTACCGCGAAGGCAAGCCGGAAGGATTTTACTATCTCGACCACAGAACCGTTGATGCGAAGTACAACTTGATTACAGATGTGCATATCACGCCAGGCAATATCCATGATTCAATTCCATACGTAGGGCGACTTGAAAGACAAATTGAACGTTTTGGTTTCAATGTTGAAGCCGTGGCGCTCGACTCTGGTTACCTAACAAATCCGATATGTAACGAATTAACTGAACGTGGTATCTTCGCAGTGATTGGTCACCGCCGATTTCATCCCACAAAGGGTTTAATGCCCAAATGGAAGTTCCGATACGATAAGAAAACGGATTCGTACCTATGTCCAGAGAAACACCCACTTACTTACCGAACGACAACTCGTGAAGGCTACAGGGAGTACAAATCCGACCCAGAAATTTGCAAGGCATGTTCCATTCTGACTCAGTGTACACGCTCCCGCAACAAGCAAAAAGTTTTGGTACGACACGTTTGGGAGGATAGCAAAGAGAGGGTCCGAGAGAACCGATTAAGTAAATCTGGGAAACGCCTATACCGACTCCGAAAGCAAACCATTGAGCGAAGTTTTGCAGATGCGAAACAACTTCATGGATACAGATACGCGAGGTTCCGAGGCAGGGACAAGGTGCTCGAACAGGCACTGATGACCGCTGCCTGTCAGAACATGAAAAAAATCGCTCTTCACCTAGCAAAACGAGCTAGATGAAGAGCGATTCACATTTCCCATTGATACAAACCTGTGTAAATCGAACTACAAAGATATTGCTTGAATTGAAAAAGACCACTCGCAGTGGTCTTTCTCGACAGCCTGAGTATATGGATATAATCCATATACGATTGAATGCTGGCTACCATGTTGGATATGATGAGTCCCTTGAGGTGATGGCCGTGATGCAAAGCATATTCAATAGCCAAAAATCCACCCCAAGACTGACCGCATAAGTAAAAATGATCTAGACCGAGAGCTGTTCTTACCTCTTCGACTTCTTCGCAAAATCTCTCTACATTCCAAAGTGAGATATCATCTGGTTGATCGGAACAATAAGAACCGAGTTGGTCATAAAAATAAATTTCTATGCCTGCAGGCGGGAGGTAATTTTCAAAAATTTTCATATATGTATGTGTTGAACCGGGTCCTCCATGTAGTAAAAGCATTTTGATGGGACTCTCTCCAACTCTGCGTGTCCATACATGATATCCGTTAGAAAGTTGGATAATTTTAGATGATGCGTATCGTGACATGTTCTTGCTCCTTTCATGTGTAAACAAAATTCATTTTTGGATTGAGAATCAAGAAGCACGTATATAGTGTTTATACTCTTATTTTAAGCTAAGGAGAGATTAAATGTTTAAAATTTTATAAAAATTATTACAAAAAGTGATATATGTAAGTATATATAACAAATGTGTATGGATAAACGAAGGAAATCAGAACTAAAAGAAATAAATAGCTTAAAATTGTTAGTTTATCTAACAAATACAGATGACAGGTTGATATCATTTCCCCTAAACTAAAGATAAACATTGAATAAATAGCCATTTTTATATGCGAACGTTTGAAAAAGGGTGTTCATGATGATGGAGACAAAAGTATTTCAGACGGTGGTTCTCTCGCATACGGATGAGGCGCAAAATCAGCTCCTGCTACGCATGTTGCAGGAGCGTGTGGCCAAATCAGAAATTCGAATTGTAGATGTGAAACGCTTAAAAAAAGAACTAGTTATTACCTATCGCGTGTTACAACCATAACTCGATATCGGGAATTTTCATGGCAAGTTAGGAAGAAATTGTATTGGTAGTTTTTCTACACCAAAAAAGAAATTATGTTGGATAGGGGTTAGTCCATGTCCAGGTATTAAGTGAATACTTTCCATTGTCTTGTTAAATTTAGGAAGAACAATGCTGGCTAACTGACGTACAAGAAAGGAAGCTAAACAAGCATGAATGCCACTTCCGAATGAAAGGTGAGGATTGGGTTGGCGTTTCGGCTGAAACTTCTCACCTTGTTCAAAAACTTCGTCGTCACGATTGGCGGAACCTATCCAGACAACGACTCTGGCTCCACGAAGAATGCTAAGTCTATTGATTTGTACATCATGGATGGCGTAACGTGTGGTAGCCAACATGGGAGGATAATAACGCAATAATTCTTCAATCATGGTTCCTAGAATTTGTGGTTCTTGGCGCAGCATTTCTTGCAAATAGGGCTCTTCAACCCAGCGACGCATGACGTTTCCCAAAAACAGGGTCGCGCTTTGTAGACCGGCAGTCAACATAAGCAAACAGAATTCTGTCGCTTCATTGATGTTCAATGCTTCGCTTTGAGTGTCATGAGTAACGAGCATTGTCAACAAATCATCTTGAGGTTTGCCAAGTCGATCCTTAAGTTGAGATTGGAAATAATCTAAAGTATCTTTGCGTGCTTGATTCTGGATCATGCGAATTTCATTAATTTTTGCAGCGTCTATATCCCAATGCGGATTTGCGTGTAATTGTTTTGCCCAACGTCTGATATTTGGCCAGTCTGATTCAGGAATACCCAGTAATCGAGCGATCACCATGAAAGGTAAAGGTTCGGCGATATCGTGAATAAATTCCATTTCTCCACGTGGTACAGTATGAAGAAGCAAGGTGTCTACACTGGACTCTAATTGAGATAAGCGTGTTTCTAAAAATTGAGGATTCAAGATTTTTTCGATACGAGATCGTAACTGTGTATGCGTTGGCGGATCTTTTGAAATTAAACTAACCATCAAGGGTACTTGTTGATCGGGACGAAGAGAAGAAAAATTTTCGTTGTCTGTCAATATTCTTTTGACATCCTGATAACGGAAAATATCCCAAGCTTCTCTGGCGTTGTCATATCGAACGGCGTTGATTTCCCTCATTCGTTGAAAAAAAGGAAATGGGTTGATACGAGCTTCTTGACTTGATAGTCCGTTCACTGGTTGTAATCCTAACGGTCTTTGCAAAATATCTGTAGACATCTTGTATCGTCTCCCTTGATTTAGATATGGGTCGTGTGATGTGAATTCTGAGGAATCATTGGCCCCAAGTTCCACTTTAGTTTGCGAACCATTTCTAAGTTCATACAAACCGTTCTCAAATAATTGCGTCCCCAAAGACGTGTAGCACCATGCATATTGCTCTAGAAGAAGGGACATGATAAGTGGCGTAAGGGACGGTGATGAGTGATGATAAAAGATATCACTTCCAACAGCGCGAAAACTTCGAGTTGAGGGTGTGGTAGCTAAAAAATCACTAGTGCAGGACCTTACAACATGATGTAGCGGCCCCTCTGTCCATAGACAGACGGGGTCGCTACTCCTGTTTCATCCTTTTATGCGCATGTCTTGGCTCTACGTTAGCGTGGTAAGAATGAAATCCTTAGGATACACTGGAAACATATTTTTCAGTTGTCCATGTGGTATACATCCAATGGAACTGGCTAAATGAAAATGGAACAGCGGATTGATCCGCTATTGAGAGGGGATGCCAAAAATGATTCGACTTGACAAAACTCCAGTTGAAAAATGGGTGACCAACACTCAGCTGACACAATTCATGTCGATTGGTGAACTGGCACACAAACAGTTGTGGGATATGAATGTACATAAGGGCAGCAAAGGTTGGTTACATTGGCCAGCAGAAGATCATCAACGATTGATGCAACAAATGGAAGCTATCGCCCAACGCTTTCGAGCCATATCCGATGTTACAGTGGTCATCGGCATTGGTGGTAGCTATTTAGGAGCGCGGGCCGCTTTATCCATGATGCAATCCAATTTTGCAAGTGAAGCTGATCAAATGCGTGTACTTTTTGCAGGGAACCAGCTCAGTGAATCGTATATTGGAGATTTGCTTTCTATATTAGATGAGCATGAGGTTACCGTGGTTGTTATTTCTAAGTCAGGAGGAACATTGGAACCGTCCGCCGCTTTTCATACTTTGCGAGATTATCTGGAGAAAAGATATGGTAAAGGAGCAGCTGAGCGCATATGTGCCGTAACAGATCCGGAGAGTGGCACATTACGTCAGTTTGCGGGCGATCGCGGTTATGTGACATTGCCGATTCCAAGGGATATTGGTGGACGTTACTCCGTACTTACGGCAGTGGGTTTATTACCCATGATGATTGCAGGTCTGCCAGTAAATGAAGTCATGGCAGGGGCGGCAGATGCGTATGATGAGCTTCGCCAGCAGACGATTCTTGAGAATCCTGCTTATGTATATGCTATGATCCGGCATTTCCTGTATCTCCAGGGCTTTGCCGCAGAAGCGCTTGTGACTTATGAACCGCAGGCAGCACATTTTGCTGGCTGGTGGCAGCAACTATTCGGTGAAAGTCAAGGCAAAGATGGGATAGGACTTTTCCCAACGATGCTGCAATATACGACGGATTTACACTCTATGGGCCAATATGTCCAGGATGCGCGAAAAATGTTGTTGGAGACCGTATTAGATGTTCATTTTACAGATACGGCGCATTCTATTACACTTCCAGGAGAACTGGATGAAAAGAGTAACTATATGTCTGGTAAGTCATTTTCTGAACTACAACAGGTAGCTGTAGCTTCTGTTATTAAAGCACATACAGATGCAGGTGTTCCCAATCTGTTGTTGCATGCGGAGGGTAATCGACCAAGATTGTTTGGAGAGTTGGTATATTTCTTTGAAATAGCCTGCTCATATGGTGGATATTTACTTGGCATCAATGGTTTTGATCAGCCAGGAGTTGAAGCTTATAAGCAAGAAATGCGTCGTCGTTTAGTATAATAATGTTCCGTAAACATTATTTTGGGAGAATGGGGTAGCTGAATGAGCGAGCAAGTTGTCCTCGGAGTGGATGTTGGGGGAACCAATGTAAAGGCGGCTATAGTATCGGTATCAGGCGAAGTGATGGCAGCCGTCAGCTATCCGACTGATGCGGAAGATGGACCTGAACGTTTTGTACAACGTTTATACGAGCAGTTTATCAAGTTGTTGCAAAAATCGGGATGCCAACTAACAGATGTTTTGTCAGTCGGCGTGGGGTTGGCTGGATTTCTTGATGTGGAGCATGGATATATAGAAGAAGCCGTCAATTTACATTGGCGGAATGTAGCTATTGTTCAGTTGCTTTCTGAATCACTTCATCTGCCTATTTACCTTGACAATGATGCCAATATAGCTGCATTGGGCGAAGCGTGGCAAGGGGCAGGGCAAAACGCAAAGAGCGTTTTGTGTGTAACTCTAGGTACGGGTGTCGGCGGCGGTATCGTATTAGATGGACAAATTTATCGAGGTGTCTCTACTATGGCTGGAGAAATTGGCCATATTACCGTAAAGCCGGGCGGACCTTTGTGTAACTGCGGGCGCCATGGTTGTTTAGAGACGCTTGCCTCTGCTACAGCTCTGGTGAACATGGGAGTGGCGCATGGGCTACATTCACCTTCAGGTGGCACGGCGAACGCTGAAGAAATCTTTGCTTTGGCAAAGGCAGGTCATCGTGATGCTCAGCAAGTCATTCAAGAACTGGTGAATTGGCTCGGCGTAGGGCTTGGAATCGCAGCCAATTTGCTCAATCCTGATAAAATTGTGATTGCAGGAGGTTTGGTGAATGCAGGAGATGCGCTTATGGATCCTCTGCGGGCATCTTTTGCGGCGAATGCGTTGCAACGTGTCTATCGTTCTTGCGAGTTACTACCCGCCACACTCGGTTCACGCGCTGGAATGCTAGGGGCAGCACGTCTAGCCATTCAGGGAGCGGCTTTAGAGAATTCGGTTTTGTAAGGAAAACTAAAAGGTCTGAGATTAGAATCGAGATCGAAAAAATGATTACAGAAGCGCAAAAGGAAGGCAGCCTATCCACTCTGGGATAAGCTGCCTTTCCTGTGGCAAAAGCCCATTAAAAATAACTTTGTACACGATGATAGACTTCTTCAGGTGATAGACCGTCAGCAGAAATAATGGGGATGTTCTGGGTGACGCTTTGCATACCCATCAGGTTCTTGTCGCAACCGTTGACCACCATGACTGCAGCATCTTGGGCTTTGCTGTCACTGGTTTTTGCGTCAATGACCTGACAGCCTTGCGCACTGAGGTACTGTTTCACGGGAGTCAATCCTTGTTCCACAGCCACTTTTTTCATGTGCACCCTCCTCATCGACCACATTCTTTCCAAAAGTCACGTCTTCATCGTGACAACCCCAGTTTGCCTTACTTAAAGAGGATTATGCGCTCTTTTTTAGGTACTATCTCTGGCGGCCCTTCTTGTTGTAGAATAATCAGGACTCGGCTAATGACGGGGGGCGCTTATATGAAACACGAACATTGGGAGTTTGATTCTGAATGTCCACGTTGTGGAAAAATAAACCACGTGTCGGCTCCAGTAGGTGAACATGTGGTGCGCGTTCATTGTCAGCATTGTACGCACGGTTATGAGTATACGCATATTGTGCGAGAGCACACTGTGGTAGAAGATGAAGAGGAAGAAGCATAAATGTAGCATCAAGTTATTCAAAATGAACTGGATTGCAAATTGGGAATAGGATGAACGGGCGGTTGTTTAGGCAAACCGCCCGCATTCGTTTTCATGTAGCTTCACGCTTTACGAGAGGTCACCTGGTACACGGCAAACTTTAAATAGTTGCCCTCCGGTAGGGCAGCTAAATATGGATGATCCGGTCCTGCACCACGAAACTCTATTTGCCGGAGGATTTTATGAGCATCTGTAGCAGCCTCAAGTACCACTTGTTGGAAAACATCGGAGGATACATGGTAAGAGCAACTGCAAGTCAAGAGAAATCCACCTTCTCTCAGCAGTCGCATGCCACGCAAATTGATTTCCTTATAACCGCGAAGCGCCCCGTTCACTGCTTGCCTGGATTTTGCAAAAGCGGGGGGATCGAGCAAAACTACGTCAAATTCTTGGCCATCCTGTTCTAGTTTGCGCAGAAAGTCAAACGCATTGGCCTCCACAAGTTCTGCGCGCTCTGCCCAGCCATTAAGAGTAAGATTTCTTCTGGCGGCTTCAAGAGCATGATGGGAGATGTCAACTGCCGTCACATGGCTGGCACCATATGCCAGTGCATGAACGGTAAAAGCTCCGGTATGACAAAAACAATCAAGCATACGCGCACCTTGTGGCGCGAAATCAGACGGTTGAACGTAGGGGCGGATAGCCCGGCGATTCTCGCGTTGATCGAAGAAATGACCCGTCTTCTGACCGCCAAGTACGTCAACTTCCAATCTCAGTCCATTTTCTAAGATTTCAACAGGTCCCTCCAAATGGCCATAAGCCATTTGATTTTCCAACGAGAGCCCCTCTAATCGCCTTACACCCGCATCATTGCGCCAAACAATTGCGCGGGGTTGACAAACATTTTGTAAAGCAGACAAAATCAAATCTCGCCTCAAATCCATTCCGGCTGTCAGTAGCTGTACAGTAAGAACGTCCTTATAAACGTCTACAATTAAACCTGGAAGGCCGTCTGCCTCTCCATAAACTAAACGATACCCTTCGCTGTCATCGCGAAGCAATTGTTGGCGAAGCTGTTTGGCTCTCAGCAAACGTTTTATGAAATACTCTTCGTCAATGACTTCTTGAGGATTGTAACTCAGTACTCTGGCGAAGATTTGTGATTGGGGATTGACATAAGCAGCGGCTAAAAAAACACCCTGATGATTGTATACATGAGCATATTTACCAGGATATGGTTCGCCTTCCCATTTTTCAACTTCTGAACGAAATATCCATGGATTTCCTGCCTCCAATCGCTTTCGCCGATCTCTACGCAGAAATAGTTTTAATCCGACATTCAATCTTTTCACGCTCCGTATGAAGAATATGTTTCATGCTCTCATGTTTGGCCCGCAAACGCAAACCATTCACCAAACTCCTCCAGCATGGATAACGATTGCTCGAGGATACTATGGACAAAGAATGTGTTTTTCTGTGGGGACTGTACAGGACTTCTAAACGAGGAGGAATTCATTTGAGCACTGAGGAGCATCATACGACTTTGTCCGATCTCGGTTTTCATTTTCGCGCAGAGGATTTGCCAATTATCAACAGCTATACAGGGGATTGGTCAGTTGTTCCGGAAGGACATCCGGCTAACAACTATTGGGCCGTAGATATCACAGGCAAAGGACATCCGATTCCTGGACATGGCAGTCCTCAGCAGGTGTTGGAAGAAGCCGTGGAACGAGGGTGGCCCATAGCCTATGTCGCACCTTACGGTCACTATGTTGAGGGTAAGGATGACGGTATTCAACTGCACGATTGGATTGTGGAGGGTAGGCAAAAGCAACGGCAGAAAAGATAAATTTGTCATCAAGAGTGTTTGATATGTAATAATTAGTATCTATTAACATCATTCTCTAGTCCACGAACTCCGCAAATCATTGTACAATATCCTCAAGAATGGGGACGGGTGTAGTCTTATTTATGCATCGGTCGAACCAAACCAAGGGAGCTTAGCAATGGTTTCGATGCTTCAGTTGCAAGTTACAGATCCGGGCACCTATTGGACGGAGCGCGAGCGCCGTCTTCTCGAGGTGCTCCTTTTACGTGTTTGTGCGCATGTCAATTATCGTGTACTGGGCGTACCTCTGCGTATTCGCCCCGCCAAAATTGATGCTATCCATCTCTTGTTGAACTATGAGCTATGGTTTGAGAGAATGTTATTGGATGAAGAAATTATACGATTTGAGGAAGAGCTTGCGCGCGATCTCGATCAGACATTGGAGATGTGTGAAATTCAACATATTTCTGTATTGCTCAAGGCTCAAACCGGATCGTCCACAGCCTGAGGCGGAGAACGTAAGTCAAGGCTAGGAGGAAAATCAATGAAGCTACATATTTCTATATTTGAGATGCCTGATGGTATGATTTTGGCCACTTGCGCAGAGATTCCTATGTGTCGAGTGTTACGTCAGAATAAAGGGCACGCTATTACCGATTGTAAACGGTTGATTCAGCAATTTTTGCGTGAACGTGAGGCGGAAGGCAGACCTTTTGTGCCGGAAATGCGTGAGATTGAAATTTCCTGATAAAAGCGGGCTCGCCTTTCCGGGCATTCGCCCCGACCCTCCGTAGTACTTCGACATACAGTAAAGCATCCCAAGGAAAAGGAGATGCTACTGATATGTATGGAGTATTCGGAGGTTATACTCGTTGGGCTGTTGTGTTTTTGATTATCTTTGTTCTTTTCTTCCTGTTTGTTCCTGCTGCAGCGGGTGCGGCTGCTTATTAAAAAAGTTTAAATCGTCGAATTTGTCTTATGATTCAACAATGGGGCTTCGGTAATTCATATTGAGACGGATGTAGCCTCGCTGAGATTGAGATTGACGACATGAAAAAGTCTCCATTTCCACAATTTAAAGTGGAATTGGAGGCTTTTTCAAATTTTAAGCTTGTGGCCGTTTCTGGTTATCGTCAATATTTCGTGTTAGAGTGTAAATTAGAAGCGTATGGGCGGGTGGTGCAAATGAATCGAAGTCAAGAAGTACTCCAACAGCTTAAAGACGCAGGATATAAATTTACAGGTAAAAGACAGATGGTCATTGACTATTTTGTCAATCATGAAGACAAATTTCTTACCGCGAAAGACGTATATGAAAATGTACGAGAGACGTATCCAAACGTGAGCTACGACACTATCTATCGAACGCTGACTTTACTTCGGGAACTTGGTGTGCTGGAGGAGATGGAGTTTAGCGAAGACGCGATGCGTTATCGGTTGACCTGTGATAAACACCATCACCATCACCTGGTTTGTTTGGAATGTGGAAGTATCACACCTCTCGAAGATTGCCCAATGAGTTGGCTCCCTGAGCTTCCCAATGGATTTCGGGTAGTGAACCATCGATTTGAAGTGTATGGCATATGCGCAGCCTGCCAAGCCAAGAAGAGTGAATAAATTGCAGCTTTTGTGGCCTCTGGTCCAGTTGAATGGACAGAGGCTTTTTAGTGTCGTTTGCAAATTCCTTGCCTTATAGGAATAGGTGTTTTCGTTAATTCGTAACCATTCCTATTTACAAATCGAAATGGTCTTGATATACTCCAATTCGGAATGATTTCAATTACGATTTAGGGGTATCCTAGTAAGATAAGGAGAGACATGGAGATGAAAATTCAAAGCATAGTGAAAAGCAAGCGGCATGGGTTCTTTATATCATCCGTGCTGTTGGGTAGCGTTCTGGTGCTGAGCGGTTGTGGTACGCAGTCACCCTCGACATCGAGTTCTTCTGCTCATGGCTCAGCAACCAGTCCAACTCAACAAACTATTACAGCAGTTGGAGCAGAAAATGAGTATGCCAACGTTATCTCTGAGATTGGTGGCCGTTATGTCTCTGTTACGGCCATCATGAGTAATCCCAATACCGATCCGCATACGTTTGAAGCCAGTCCACAAGTGGCTGCTGAAATTGCGAACGCGCAATTGATTGTACAGAACGGACTGGGATACGACAGTTTTATGAATAAATTAGAATCAGCTTCTCCAAACGCCAACCGCAAAGTGATAGAGGTGCAAAATTTGCTGGGTTTGCCGAATCAAACGCCAAACCCCCATCTTTGGTATAATCCGTCCACCATGCCGCGCGTAGCCGCAGCTATTGCTGCTGATTTAGAACAGCTGATGCCTGCGCACAAGAAATACTTTGAAGATAATGTGAAAAAATTTGACGCTTCATTGCAACCTTGGTATAACGCAATAAAGCAACTTAAAATAAAATACGCCGGATCGCCCGTAGCTGTGACAGAGCCTGTTGCTGACTATATGTTGCAGGCCGCAGGAATGGACATCCGTACCCCCTGGTCCCTGCAGGCTGCCATCATGAATGGTACGGATCCAGCGCCGCAAGATGTTCAGACAGAACAAAACCTGTTGAAATATCACCAAGTGAAAGTGTTTCTCTACAATCAACAGGTGGTCGATCCGCTCACTCAATCATTATTAACTCTTGCTGAGCAGCATCATGTGCCAGTTGTTGGTGTCTATGAAACGATGCCGCCAGGGTACTCATATGCGTCCTGGATGCTGAAGGAAGTCAAAGATTTGCAAAAAGCGCTTGTCTATCATCAATCTACACAAACTCTGTCTTGATGAGGAGGATACCTATGTATCTCCGTTCGGTAGCGAATACTGCACCAGATCCAGTTTTGACGGTCAAGCAGGTGAGTGTACGGTTTGGTTCTCGCAGGGTACTGGATAACATCTCCCTGGAACTTCAGGCAGGAGATTTTGTTGGACTGATTGGTCCAAACGGAGCCGGGAAAACCACTTTGCTCAAAGTGATTCTTGGACTTCAGCCACCTGATGCCGGCAAGGTTGAAATGGAGGGCAAGGTCATTCATCGTGGCAATTCAAGAGTGGGATATGTGCCGCAGAAAATTTCACTCGATCCCGATACCCCCATGTCGGCGCGAGATTTGGTGGCTCTTGGTCTTGATGGACACCGCTGGGGCATACCGCTGCCCAGTCGCAAACGGTGGGCTGCTGTGGACGAAGCACTCGCAGCGGTTGATGCTTTGCGTTATGCAAACGCACCTGTTGGAAAGTTATCTGGCGGTGAACAACAGCGTCTGCTGATTGCCCAAGCCCTGTTGACTCAACCCAAATTATTGTTGCTAGACGAGCCGCTCTCCAATCTGGATATTCGCAGCGCTCATGAAGTTGTTCGATTGGTTTCGCGAATTTCCAGAGAACAGAATTTGGCTATCCTGTTAGTAGCTCACGATATGAATCCGTTGCTAGGAGCGATGGATAAAATTGTATATTTGGCAGAGGGCAGAGCGGCTATGGGTTCCGTGGATGAGGTTGTTCAAAGTCATGTGCTCAGTCAACTGTATGGATATGATGTTGAAGTTATTCGTGTTCAAGGCAGAATTTTAGTGGTTGGGGGAGAAGCCCCATTGCCAGTTAATCAATCAATTTCAGTATGGGACGAGGCGCTTACTCATGTTGAATAGCCTCTGGCATACCCTGTTTGCACCTGGTTTCTTTTCCAGTTCGGCTGTTTGGCGGGCACTTTCTATGAGTGCTGCAGTTGCAGTTGTTTCAGGTATGGTAGGTGTTTTTGCAGTCGTTCGCGGTCAATCGTTCGCCGGTCATGCGCTAGGAGATTTTGGAACAACAGGTGCTTCAGGTGCTTTTCTGGCAGGGCTGAATGCCGTTTGGGGTTTTCTGGGTGTTGGTTTGATTGCCGGTGCCATCATGGATACTCTGGGAAAACGTGCTAAAGAACGTGATATTGCAACAGGTGTCGTTCTTTCATTGATTTTGGGGATTGGCGCGCTTTTTCTCTATTTTGATACTACCTATCGAAATACAACCGGTGCACCCATGACCATTCTTTTCGGTTCCGTATTCTTGGTCGATCCGTCGCTTTTGCCTTTTGTACTTTGCTTTGATGGATTAGCAGTGTTGCTATTATTTATCATTTATCGCCCCTTGCTTTTTAGTTCATTGAATGTGGATTTGGCACGTGCAAAAGGTGTGCCGGCGCGTCTCATCAGTATTCTCTTCATGTCAGCTTTAGCCATGGCTGTCGAACAATCTGCCATTGTAGTTGGAGCTTTGCTCAGCACGGCGTTACTCATTGGCCCAGCAGCTATAGCCATTCGCTTTACCCATCGTCCTGGAAAAGCAATGCTGGTTGCCAGTATGATAGGTATTTTTTCAAGTTGGATGGGAATTTTGTTGGCTTATGACAGCTATAATTGGCCGCCTGTCAACCGAGGTTGGCCGGTCAGCTTTTTTATTGCCAGTATTATTCTCTTGCTTTATATCCTTTCTCATCTGCGTTTGCGTATGGGAACACGTCGCGGGAAGAAAGTCCTACAAGAGGGGTGAAGGTTATGTGGTCCGTGTGGCATTTTCTTTTCGCTCCGGGTGTTTTTCGCGATCCGTTTATGCTTAGCACTTGGGAAGGGGCAAGTATAGTAGCGGTATTGGCAGGGATGATTGGTTTTTTTGTCATTCTGCGCGGTACGGCTTTTGCATCGCACGCATTGCCGAAAGGAGGATTTGCGGGAGCTGCCGCCGCTGCCCTGCTTGGAATCAATACGCTTTGGGGATTGACGGTATTTAGTGTATCTGGTGCTTTAGCTATAGGTTGGTTGGGACGGCGTGGACGCCATGATGTGGTCATTGCCTTAATACTCGTTTTTTTGCTTGGCTCAGGGGCCTTGTTTTTAAATCTTAGTGATATGTACGCTCCAGAAATCTATTCTCTCCTATTTGGTGAGATACTGGGTATCACTCCGGCTGAAGTACGCGATACAGCTATCATTGGATTGGTGTCCATCATTATCCTTCTCTTGGTTTATCGTCCCTTGCTCTATGTATCTGTATTACCAGAGTCTGCTCAAGCACGTGGTTTATCTGTTCGTAGGATGGAGATGGTTTTTCTTTTTCTCGTAGGGTTGACCTCAGCGGTCACGGTTCCTATTGTGGGGGCTTTATTGACTTTTTCTCTCATGGTGGCTCCAGCTGCAGCAGCTAGCTATTTGGCGAAGCGGCCAGGCATGGCCATGATTTTATCGGTCGTCATTTCATTGGCATCCGTATGGTTATCGATTTTGTTATCCTTTGATACAGGCTGGCCAGTAGGTTTTTTTGTGGCCTCACTTTCTGCTTTTGCCTATTTTCTGGCTCGATTTGCTACAGCTCGCCGCCGGGCCATCTTTCCCAAAGCACACCGTCAGCCTGCTGAGATGTGAAGGGATGTGGATATAAAACAGCAGATGACTTGCATCTATAGAAAACACAGCGTCCGGAACCATCAGCAAAGAGAGTGCCGGGCGCTGTGTGGATAGTTGCCCATGCTTTTTCTTCCGACACTCTCATTGTATGTTCTTTTCAGATCGGATGTGAATGATTAGTTACGGATAAAAGATGGATCTTCAAAAGGTGTGGCAATCCAGCCTGACTCTTCTACAAAAAGGCGCACAGCGACAACTTTCTTTTCCTCAGTCAATGTAAAGAAGTGGGGATTGCCTTCAGGCACAGAGATAACGTCACCCGCCTTTAGAAACACATCAAAATAACCGACCTCCCCTTTTCCTTTGATAATAAAAACTCCACTGCCGGAGACAATGGCTCGCACCTCATCTTCTGCGTGAGTATGGACTTGTTCAAACTTTTGTAAGAGGGAAGGTAAATCTGGTGTGCTTTCGGAGAGTGAGATAACATCCCACCAACGATATCCGCGCGTGTTTGCCAGATGCTGAATATCTTCTGCGAAAGTCTCTAGTATAGCGGCTTTATCGCCATCGTCCAATTGAAATTGGTTTCGTAATTCTGCGGGAAGTTTTTCTGTGTTCCAGTGTGTATAGAAAACACCGTTGCTTTCAAGAAACGATTGTACTTCTCGTTCTTTCTGAATGGTTTCACCTGAGTTTCTGACATGTATGGTTGCCATAATGGGGTATTGGCCTCCTTAGGAATCTTGGGAATCTAAGTTTTCGCTTTATGATAAAGGTGTGTTTGGCGAATGTCCAGAAGAAGTGAACCCTTACTTTGAATTTATCAGATTCTATTGACAACAGTAAAAAATGAGGTAAAATGCTCTCAACTGAAAGAAAGCGTTTTCTGATGGATGGATTGTTTTTGCAAGATGTGTGGTTTCGAAACCATATTCACAACAGGAGATGTCCTATTTGCGATGTGAACTCGAAACCATGAAATTAATGGTAATTATTTTTGTGAACAAGTATGAAGGGGGATTTGTATGAAAAAAAAATTACGTTGGTTGAGTGTTGGATCTGCGTCGTTAGGTCTTCTCGGCTTGGTAACAGGTTGTGGATCGGCATCAAATGGTTCTGGCGGACAGGGTGGAGGAAATGCTCACTCGCCCATTCAATTGACAGTTATGAGCTGGAATGTGGCTGCCAATACGTTGCAGGAAGATGCCAAGTTGTATGAACAATCCCATCCCAATGTGCAAATTCACGTGATAGTCGAAGACAGTCCTACCAACACCTATACTAAATTGAACACGGAATTAGCCTCTGGTTCTGGTGTGCCGGATATTATGAGTATCGAGTCTAGTATGGCGCCAAGTTTTCTGAACAAGTTTCCACAGTCTTTTTTAAACATTACCAATCAGATTAAGAATATTGAAGGCGATTTTCCAGAAGCCAAATGGGCGGCTCTTACCTATAACGGACAAATATACGGAATTCCCTGGGATATTGGGCCGAGTATGGTTTTTTACCGTCGCGATTTGTTTAAAGAAGCAGGTATTCATGTGAAAGATATAAAGACTTGGAACGACTATATCCAAGCAGGCTTGAAACTCAAGCAACACTTTGGAGACAAAGTTAAGTTGACCGCTTGGGGAAGCGGATCGACCGGGCTTTTTAAAATGATGATGAATGAACAGGGCAAATTTATTTTTAACAAGCAAGGACAAATTACTGTCAACGACGCTGCCGGTGTCAGAGCATTAACCACGATGAAAAAAATGTACCAGGATGGTCTCTTGGATGTGGTACCTTACGCGAATGCTTGGAACGATACCATACAGTTATTTGTCAACAACCAGATAGCTACAGCACCAGCCGCCATTTGGTATGTGGGCACAATTGAGCAGTCGGCTCCCAATCAGGCTGGTAAATGGGGAGTTTTCCCCACTCCGGCGTTTAGTGCCAATGGGAATCACGCAGCCAATCTTGGTGGATCGAATTTGCTCATTTCCAAAAACACTCCTCATCCCAGAACCGCACTCTCGTTTGCTGAATTTTGTATGACGAATCGACAGGCTCTGAATGTTTCGATGAAATATGGAATTTTCCCGTCTTATGAGCCCTATTATCAAAATAATCCACTGATCTCTCAGTCGCTGTCATTCTTTGGTGGACAAAAAGTTTTCCAAATGGCTGCTAACGAAGTCCCCAATATTTCTCCTGCTTACCATACGGCAAATTTTGAAGCAGCCCACAGTATTCTACTGAACGTTTTCCAACAGGCTGTGCTACAAAATGAACCAGCGGCGCAAGCGTTGAATAACGCCGCGCAACAGATAGCCAACCAGACGGGGGCGAAAATAGCTTCTGGCTCTTGATGAGTTGAGAAATCTTTTTATCATCAACAGGCGCGATGCCAAGCGTTGTTTGCAGTCCATGAGCTTTCAACGCTTGGTCAGCGTCTTCAAGAAGGCAATCTAAAGGAGAGGATGATATGGCGATTGATACCTCACATTCCACAAGACTCCGTATGGAAAAGGAGTTTAAGCAGAAGCGTTGGTTGGCGGCCCCCTATCTGTTTCTTCTACCGTTTCTCATAGTGTTTACCATTTTTTTAGTGGGTCCCATTCTCTATGCCGCATGGGTCAGTCTTTCCAGTTGGCAGGGTGGCGCATTGGTTTTCCGCGGTTTATTCCAGTATCAGAAGCTTTTTTCCGATACAGAGTTCTGGCACGCTTTGTTGAACGTCGTTGTGATTCTTGTCATTCAAGTACCTGTTATGCTGATTTTGGCTGCTATTTTTGCCTCGCTTTTAAATTCCCGGAGGCTTAAATTCCGAGCCTTTTTTCAGCTTGGTTTTTTTGTTCCCATTCTCATTGACATGGTAGCTTACTCACTCATTTTTTCTTTTTTGCTCGAAAAGCATGGCATTATCAATCATATTTTAGGAATCTTTGGTGTGGCGCCCATCGATTGGCTCCTTCATCCAGTTGCTGCTAAAGTAGCCATCATGATAGCCCTCACTTGGCATTGGACAGGGTACAATGTTGTCATTTTGCTGGGCGGCATGCAGAGTATACCGCATGAAGTGTATGAGGCCTCGCGTGTAGACGGAGCTGGCTCAATTCGTCAATGGTGGTCCATCACCATTCCCATGCTTTTACCCATTCTCGTATTTGAATCTGTTCTCTCCACCATTGGAACACTGCAATTGTTTGTAGAACCGTTTATTTTGACTTCTGGCGGCCCAGATAATGCTACCATGACGCCTGTTCTGTACCTCTACCAAGTTGCTTTTCAACAATTTCATTTTGGATATGCGTCCGCAGTGGCGTTTGTTTTAGCGATTTTGATTGGTATTTTGTCACTCCTTCAATTTCGCGTCGCAAGAGGAGGGGATGCTTGGTGATTCGGCGAATGTTTGCGGATTTATTTTTGCATGCAGTCGTAATCCTCGGATTTATTGCTTCTGTCTATCCTATCTATTGGATGTTTATCTCATCTACACATTCAACGGAGCAAATCCTTAGCGGAGATCACAATCTATGGATAGGTTCAGCGCTGGCGGCGAATTTTCAGGCACTTATCCACAACACCGATGTCAATATCTTTCAAGCGATTGGCAACAGTCTCTTTATTGCGGTTTTCTCTACAGCCATTGCTGTGGTTCTCTCTGCAATGGCCGGTTATGCGTTTGCCATCTACCGATTTCGAGCCTCTCGAACATTGTTTATTGTCATTATGATTTCCTTGATGATCCCGTCGCAAGTAACGCTTGTGCCGCTCTTCATTTTGATGAGCCATTTGCATCTCATCAATACTTGGTGGGCTATCATTCTTCCGGCGTTGGTCAATGTATTCGGCGTATTTCTAATGCGCCAGGCATTTGCAGGTTTCCCGGGCGAGTTATTAGATGCTGCACGTATAGATGGACTGAGTGAAGGCCGTATTTTCTGGCAAATCGTTATGCCACTGATGAGACCCACCCTTTCTGCTTTAGCCATTATCGCCTTTTTAGCATCCTGGACAAATCTGCTTTGGCCCCTGGTTGTCCTGAATACTTCATCTGCTTACACCATTCCTGTGGCACTGAGTACGCTAGAAAACTCAATGACCATTCCTAATTATGGCGAGGTTATGCTAGCTGCCAGTCTGGCCACTGTACCTATGCTTGTCTTGTTTTTGTTTTTACGACGCAATTTTGTATCTGGAATTATGGCTGGTTTCAATCGATAAGAACTTTGTGCGCCCAGGTGCGGCGCCAAGGAATATATGGAGGAATGCACATCATGTTGTACAGTTCACTTCGTCCGCGCCTAGGTAAAAGAAGCGTTTACGCGCTCCAAGACGACTGGAAATTTACAGAAATCACGTCCAATCATCCACATTCGTATAGATCTGATCCATCAGAAGCTCGTCAACAAATAGACGTTTATTCACGAACTTTAGATGCAAAACATTGGCAAACCGTCCGTCTTCCTCATTCCCCCAACTTAGTGCCTAGCAATGGAATTCCTGAAAATGACACTCGCGGAGTATATCTGTATCAAAAATGTTTCAGGTTTACTGCGCAACTTGACCAGCGTGTTTTTCTCGTTTTTGAGGGAGCTATGACGGTGGCTGATGTTCAAGTCAACCAGACGTATATAGGCCGGCATTTAGGCGGCTATACAGCTTTCTCGTGGGACATTACAGACGCACTTTCTCCTTCCGGTATGCAGGAGATTCTCGTCCGTCTCGACAGTCGACCGCAACCAGATATCCCTCCAGAAGGTGGACTTATCGATTACCGCATCTTTGGAGGACTTTATCGCAATGTTTATTTGTTGGTGACTTCTGACGATCACGTTGAACATCTTCAATGGACAACGCTTGGTTGGCAGAATGGGAACGCTCTTGTTGAGGTAGAAGCGAAAATTCATCTATCGCCAGTTTCCCGATTAACAAATGAGCGATTACAGTTGGAGTTAAACATTAGCAATCAGGATGGAAGTCTTCTGCAACAGGAAATTCACCCCGTTGCCGTCAACGGATCGGACGAAGCAAACGAAATCGTATCGATGAAATGGGAAATAATCGTTCAACATGCGCAACCTTGGTCGCCCCATCAACCGCATCTTTACAACGTTGGCTTTCGGCTTTTGAATAGAGCAGGAAGTGTGCTTGATGATGGTGAGATGCGCGTTGGTTTTCGTACCCTTGCCTTAGAAAACGGGCAGTTGCTATTGAATGGTCAACCGATAAAACTGATTGGTTTTAACCGCCATCAGTCGTTTCCTTACATAGGTTATGCTGCTCCGAAGCGCTTGCAGCGTCAAGACGTGTGGATTTTGAAGCACGAACTCGGCGCCAACTACGTTCGCACTTCCCATTATCCACAGGATCCCGCATTTTTTGACGCTTGTGACGAATTGGGACTGCTTGTTTTCACAGAGATCCCCGGTTGGCAACATGTAGGAGATGAACATTGGCAGGCTATAGCCAAACAGCATTTAGTTGAGATGATTGAACGCCATCGTCACCATCCCTGCATTTTCATGTGGGGAGTACGCATTAATGAATCTGCAGATAGTGACGAATTTTATACAGAAACAAATAAAATAGCGCGAGCACTTGACCCAAGTCGATGGACGGGCGGTGTTCGAAATTTCCGTAAAAGCCATTTTATAGAAGATATCTTTACGTTTAATGATTTTTCCATGGGGGTATTGCCAAGTGTTCAAAAACCGCAATTGATCACAGAGTATCTCGGACATATGTACCCGACCAAACTCATGGATAATGAAACGCGGTTGATTCAGCATGCCCTTCATCATGCCAAAATTTTAAACGAAGTGTACCAGCGTGAAGATCTTGTTGGAGCTTCTGCTTGGTGCGCTTTTGATTATCCGACGTCGCCATTTTTCGGAGGGGGACAGCAAATCTGCCATCATGGTGTGATGGATCAATTTCGTTTCCCCAAGTTTGCCGCAGCAGTTTATCGAAGTCAAAAGCCTCCTGAAGAAGAAATTGTTCTGGAGCCAGCTACTTATCTCACCTTTGAATCGGCTGATCATTCGCAGTTAATCCAAGCTCTGGATACCTTCGATGACATGGAAACAGTACTTCAATCTGCAGCTTATACCGCCAAAATTTATGTATTCAGCAACTGTAATTCTTTAGAGGTTGAGTTTAATGGTCAGACGATGGGAAGGTTGATGCCGCAAGAGAAGGAATTTCCTTCTTTACAGCATCCACCTTTTGTCATTCCCTTGCAAGCCTATCGACTGTATGGAACCTTGCGGCTTCGTGGCTATCTTGACCAAAAAGTCGTAGTCGAGCGCACTCTGTACACACCTTTACCCGCCAGTCGGTTACGATTGCATGCGGATCATACGGTTCTCCATGCAGATGGCGTGGATATGACGCGAATTTGGGTAGAAGCTGTGGATAAGAATGGGATGCGGTCTCCTTATCTACAAAGGGTAGTCTCTTTTTCCTTGGAGGCTGTGGATGGCCACCCAGCGCAAGGTAGTTCAGAAGGAGGACAACTCTTGGGCGATAATCCAGGTGTGCTTGAGGCAGGGCGTGCAGCGCTCTATTTTCGTGCAGGTTGTTATCCAGGGCGCTTCCGAGTGCATGTTCAATCACCCGGTCTGCAGGGGGATTCGCTCGACTTATCCACTGAATCGCAACCCTTTCTACCGCGCCTGTAGATAGGGGGTGAATGGGGAAGACAACAAAAGTTATCCACAGCTTTTTGGGGATAAACCCGCAAAAGTTGTGGATAACCCTGTGAACAAGCTGGGGGTAAAATTGAAAAACGCCAGATAAACAGCAATTTTAGAGTGCTGAAGCAGCTGTGGACAATGCTTTCTCGACAGGCTTTTCAAGAGCTTCCCGAGCCTCAAGAATTCGATCTTGTAGACGTTGCTTTTCCTCAAGTACTCTATCATCTGACCACTGTAATCGTTTGGCCATGAAATCCACAACAGAATGTTGATAACTGAGAACCAAGTTCATATTGAAATAGAGGCTACCTGTGCGGCGGATAAAAAAGTCTTCCGCACGGCAGACCATTTCTTCTTCCAATCCGTATTGTAGTGCCGCATAAATGTCTTTGGGGATTGCAAGACCAGCATCTAACGGCTCATTGCGCAGCCAGTTGAAAACCCGTTCGACATTTTTCCCATAGCGTTCTACTAATTGGCGGGCTTCTTGGCTACTTAACCCCAACAGCTCGCCTTCTCTCGTCATCGTATGGACAAAGTCGTCCCATTCGCTGGATTGATGAAATTCACCACCTGAGAGGCGCAAATGTTCGGTTTGGCAGCCAGGATATGTTTGTCCAGTTACTTGGCCAATTCGCTGAACCACAATATCTACGACTTTTTCAGCCATTTTTCGATAACCGGTCAATTTACCGCCAGCAATCGTAATTAGTCCGCTTGATGATTGAAAAATCTCATCTTTACGGGAAATTTCAGACGGATTTTTTCCGTCTTCATGAATTAATGGTCGGATGCCAGCCCAACTGGATTCCACATCTTCAGGCAACAGACGCACAGAAGGAAACATAGTATTGACCGCTTCCAACAAATAATCGCGATCGGCCAGAGTCATTCTGGGATACATTACATCGCCCGTATAGTTGGTGTCGGTGGTGCCAATATAGGTTTTGCCCGATCTCGGTATAGCAAAGATCATTCGTCCGTCTGGAACGTCAAAATAGACGGGGTTGGAAAGAGGGAAGCGGCTTGCATCAACAACAATGTGGACACCCTTAGTCCAGTGCAGGGTTTTGCCCTGCTTGGAATGATCCCAATCACGAATTTCGTCAACCCAAGGCCCTGTGGCGTTGATGATGACACGAGCACGGATGTCGAAGGAGTGATGAGGTTGAAGTTCGTCCTGGACGTGTATGCCCAACAGTTGCCCGTTCTCTTTGATGAGTTGCAGAGCTTTACAGTAGTTGATGGCAACACCGCCCAGCTGTACGGCTTTTTTTAAAACTTCAAGCGTCAAGCGAGCGTCATCCGTTCGATATTCAACATAATAACCAGCACCCTTGAGACCGTCGGGATTAAGCAAGGGTTCTTTGGCCAATGCTTCCTCTCGGCTTAACATCTGCCGGCGCTCCGTACGCTTGACACCTGCCAGGTAGTCATAAAGTCGAATTCCAAAAGAGGCTGCTAGCTTGCCATAGGTGCCTCCTTCCATAAGGGGAAGCAACATCCACTCTGGACGCGTCACATGCGGAGCATTCTCGTAAACAACGGCCCGTTCCCTACCGACTTCAGCTACCAGACCGATTTCCAGTTGTTTGAGATAACGCAATCCACCATGAATCAGTTTGGTGGAGCGATTGGATGTTCCGGCAGCGAAATCTTGCATTTCAATCAGTGCTGCTTTCAGTCCTCTGCTGACGGCGTCAAGGAGAATGCCTGCCCCGGTAATGCCGCCACCGATAATAAGAACGTCCCATTCATTCGCCTGCATTTGATGCAGTAGTTGGGGGCGGAGTTCTGTTTCCCAAATAGCCATGAATATCCCTCTCTTTCTGGGCATTTTTGTTATCTATGAAAAAGCAAAAACACGCCTAACCCTGCGCATCGTAACGCAGTGTGGCGTGTCTCCGAATCTCCATTCGCCCTATCAACTTATAATTAAATTATAACGCAAGGAATTTAAGGCAACAAGTGTACTTCTTCTGTCCACAAATCTTGGTTGCTGTGTCATACTACAAATGGAGTCGACCGTTTGTTTGTGAAAACAAGCTTGAAAACGGGATACCAAGAGCCTCCGCCAGTAAGAGGAGTTGGCTCAAGCACAGAGAGGATGGTTCACATGCCGTTGCACCCAGCCTTCGAAAAAATGTTGCAGCAAATGAAAGAACTTGGCGCTCCGCCCATTTCTTCACTGACTCCTGAGCAATTTCGCAAGAACAGTGCGCAGTCGTTTGCATTGCTGCGTAAACCAGGCTTGCCTGTAGCACATGTAGAGGACAGAATTATAGCTGTTTATGGCAATCGTCAAACACCGATTCGCATTTACACTCCAGAAGGAGAAGGGCCTTTTCCGGCACTCATTTATATTCATGGTGGTGGCTGGGTTTTTGGTGAGCTTGATCAATTTGATAATCTTTGTCGCATGTTTACGCATACTGCAGGTTGTGTCACTATTTCTGTGGATTATGGTCTCGCTCCTGAGTACAAATTTCCTCATCCAGTAGAAGAATGTTACGCGGTGAGTCAATGGGTATTTGAACATGCTGATGAGTTTAAGATACGTAAGGATAAAATTGCTATTGGCGGGGATAGCGCAGGAGGTAATTTGTCTGCAGTTGTTTGTCAAGTTGCGCGCGATCGCGGGGGTTCTATGCCCAGTCTGCAGCTCCTTCTCTATCCATCCGTAGATTTACTTGGTGAAACCGAGTCCAAACGACTCAATAGTACTGGATATCTGCTCGATATCGATTCCATGATGTATTTCCGCAAACAATATCTGAATTCTATGGAGGATGCTTCTCATCCCATGGCTTCGCCTCTCTTGGCTGAAGATCTGCGCCATCTGCCACCAGCGATTGTCATTACAGCAGAGTACGATCCTCTTCGCGATGAAGGAGAGGCTTATGCGTCTGCTTTAGAAAAAGCAGGTGTGCCTGCTAAAGTGAAGCGTTTTGAAGGAATGATTCACGGCTTTTTGACACTCGATCATCTGGTTCCTGAAGTCCGTGCGCAAATGCAAGAAGTAGCAGAAATGCTCAAAACAGAATTTACAGATTAATTTTTCGCAAGTCCCTTAATGGGGCGTTGATGATGGGTCCAGCCAGAGTTTTTTATTGGAAGTCGTGACGGCCAAAGCACCGTGCTCAAGCGCTGTGACGACTTCCGCCTGGCTGCGGATAAAACCTCCGGCTAATACAGGTCGACCCGTGCGTTGCCTCACTTCCTCTAATAAATGGGGCACAATTCCGGGAAGAACTTCGATATAATCGGGTTGAGAGTTGGCCAGGATGCGATAAGAAGTCTCCAAGGAGTGCGAGTCAATCAGAAAAATACGCTGAATGGCCGTGACGTTGTGTTTTCTGGCAATCAAAACGGTCTGGGCATGTGTGCTAATGAGGCCGTCAGGTCGGATATTTTGGCAAAGAAACTGTGCGGCTGCTTCATCATGCTTGAGGCCTTGAACGAGATCGGCATGAAGCCAAAGTTGTTTTGCGTGTTTGTGAGCAAGGGTAACCAATGATTGTAACTGTGATAAGTGCACGTTCATTAAAATAATGACCGGGCAGGGATGGACGAGCAATTGTTCGTAATCCTTGATACTGCGCGCGGCGAGAATGACTTTTGGCATCATCAAGTGTATTCACATCCCTTTTTAGACAAGTCACTGTTATTATCCCGAATTTTTTCGAAAAGTCTATCGGATTTATGTATGAATTTTCGTACAATATAGAGGGGTATATTTTTTCGAGAGCGGATGGGCAGACATCAGGGAGGAATGAGTTTGGCATTCGTAGTAGCAACGTACCGTGTTGAAGCGGCACGGGATAGTTTAGAAAAAATAGCAGAAGGTATAGCCATTGGACTTACTGTAGGTAGTTGGACAGATTTGCCGGCTACCCAACAAGCGGAAGTGGCGAGTCGTTGTGGAAGCGTTGAAGAAATTCGTGTTTTGGAGGAAACATCTCAAGGGACTTTGGCGGAAATCAAGATTGGTTATCCGGAAGAAAATCTGACGGACAGCTTGGCATCATTGTTGGTTACTGTATTTGGAAAATTGTCGATGGATGGGAATGTGCGCCTGCAAGCGCTTGAAATTCCTGACAGTTATCGTCGGCGTTTTCCTGGACCTCAATTTGGTGCGGCAGGTATACGTCAATTGATTGGAGTCGAGCGGCGTCCGCTCATCATGAGTATTTTCAAGTCGTGTAATGGCCAGTCGTTATCAGAATTGGCCCATGCGTTTCGGGAACAGGCTTTGGGATGCGTAGATTACGTGAAAGATGATGAAATTTTCTTTGATGAATCGCTGGCGCCTTCTATAGAACGTGTGCGACGTTACGGGGAAATCGCCAGAGAAGTAGCGGAGATGACTGGACAGCGTACGCGCTATGCGGTTAACTTGACGGGGACATTACCAGAGCTATTCGAGAAGGCAGAACGTCTTGTAGAGGCCGGAGCGGATGCGCTTTTGCTCAATGTATTTGCTTATGGACTAGACGTGTTGGCTGCTCTTGCGCGTAATCCGAATATCAAGATTCCCATTTTTGCTCATCCTGCCGTTTCAGGTGCAATCTACAGTTCTCCTCGCACAGGTATTGCGGCTCCCGTTTTGCTTGGCGACTTGTTGCGCCTGGCAGGAGCAGATGTGGTTTTGTATCCTTCTGCCTATGGCAGTGTCACACTGGATGCTGAGACCTGTCGTACTCTGGTAGAGCGTTTGCGCCAACCTTCTGACATTCATCGTTCCGTGTTGCCTGGTCCAGCCGCTGGTCTGCATCCTGGCATGGTGGCACAACTGTATCGTGATTTGCAAAATGAGTGCATCATGGCTGCTGGCGGGGGAATACAAGGGCACCCAGATGGCATTGCAGCAGGAGGGCGGGCATTTCGTCAGGCTATTGACGCTATGGAAGCGGGCGAACAACTGGAAGATGCAGCATTGCGTCACAGAGAATTGGCACGAGCGTTGCAACGATGGGGAGTGAAGGCATGATTTCTGAGATCTCGATTCTTTGCGATTTTGACGGTACACTTTCTCTGCGTGATATGGTGGCCACTATCGCGTTGGAGTTTGCCCCGCATACATCGCGTCCTTTGATAGAGGCTGTGCAAGCGAGAGAGATCTCTGTTCGGGAAGGTGTCAGCGAGATGTTTCGCAACATCCCGGCTTCCAAATATTCCGAAGTGGTTAAATTCTCCAGAGAGAGAACAGTCTTGCGTCCTGGTGCGTTTGCCATGGTGGATTACGCCATGCAGCAAGGTTGGAATTTCTCTGTTGTAAGCGGCGGGTTTGACTTTTTTGTACGTCCGGCGCTTTTGCCCGTGGCTTCTTTTATTCGCATTTATTGCAATCGATTGCGCGAGAAAAAAGGCATGCTAGAAGTCGTCTGGCCTTATGGTTGCGATGAATCGTGTGATGGTGGTTGTGGATTATGCAAGGTCTCATTACTGCGCCAGCATCAAAAAGAAGGCCGGAAAATCCTGTTGATTGGTGATGGCGTGACAGATGTGAAAGCGGCAAGACTGGCGGACTACGTTTTTGCCCGAAGTGTTCTGGCGGAGATTTTGAGAGAAGAAGGTGTGCCTTTTACCCCTTATGAGACGTTTCACGATATCATTCGTGCGTTAAGTGACAATGCTTCGGAGGTACATCAATATGTATCCATTCAATCAAGCTGTTAAATCTCTTTTGGAGATCGCTCACCGTTGCGCTCAAAAAGGTTGGCTCCCGGCAACCAGTGGCAATTTATCAGTCCGTTTGAACGGTCACCCGCTTTCTATGGCTATTACTCGTAGCGGATGTGACAAGGCGTGTTTAAAAACTGAGGATATTATTGTTGTGGATGAGAGAATGCAAGTTATGTCCGGTTATGCTGGCAAACCGTCTGCAGAAACGTCTGTACACGTTGGGCTCTATGAAAAATTCCCGGATATTGCTTGTATTCTGCATGTCCATACTATTTTTAATAATTTGCTGAGTGAAAGGTATTTCTCAATTTCCGAAGGTACAGGACATATTCCTTTCGCCCAGCATGAGCTCTTGAAGGCGCTTGGCCATTGGGAGGAAAAAGCCTCCATCAACATTCCTATCGTTCCAAATTATGCAAATCTTGAGCGGTTGGGACAAGCAGTCACAGAAGCTGCGTATCGCGATGTACCTGGGGTACTGGTGCACCGCCACGGAATATATGCTTATGGAGAATCTCCCGAGGCGGCGCTTCGTCATTTAGAAGCATTTGAGTTTTTGTTTGAATATCATTGGCGCCTCAATCAAGCAGCATCGTCATAAGAGCCAGATTTAAACGAGTTGAATTCGATAGGTACGCAACCAATCATCCACTTCCATGAGATAGTGAAACATTTGTGGAATAGCCATAATCTGACCAAACCAGGGTCGATGTGGCATAGCCTGACGGCTTGCGGATACCCATTCGTCAACTGCCGTCATGGATAGCAGTGGGCGAAGAGGTGAGTCAGGTTCTGCTATACGTTCCAGAAAACGTGATCGAACCAATTCCACATAATCCGGGTGGGGAGTAGATGGATATGGGCTTTTTTTGCGGTGCAAAGCATCTTCTGGCAGATAGCCTTCCATGGCCTTACGCAGAATGCCTTTCACTTCGTCACCAGCCGTTTTTAGTTTCCAAGGAATGTTAAACACATACTCGACCAGACGGTGATCGCAGAAAGGTACGCGGACTTCAAGTCCACAGCCCATACTCATACGATCTTTGCGGTCAAGCAAGGTTGGCAGGAAACGGGTGATGGAGAGATAGGAGATTTCCCGAATCCGCGCCTCTTCAGAACTTTCACCAGGCAAGCGTGGGACTTCCGACAATGCTTCCTCATATCGACGTTGAACGTAAGCTTCGGGATTGAGCCAGGCTCGGGTCTCGTCGTTTAGCATGCCAACCCGGCGTGATAGTTGCAATGCCCAAGGGAATGTGTGGGCTTGCAGACTTTCAGCACGATGAAACCAGGGATAACCGCCAAACACTTCGTCTGCAGATTCGCCTGAAAGGGCTACGGTAAATTGCTCTTTTATTCGCTTGCAAAACAAGAAGAGGGAAGTATCAATGTCGGCCATCCCAGGAACATCGCGAGCTGGCAGAGTTTGATGGAGATTGGCAGCGAGATCGGGCGTATCAAAAACTTCTGGGTGATGGACGGTCCCAAGAAATTGCGATACTTTCAAAGCCCATGGAGCATCAAGACTTTTTTGAAATTCGTTAGCTTGGAAGTGTTTCTCCATCTCTGCAAACTCAATAGAGAAAGTGTGTAAAGGTTCTTTGCCATGCTTCTGAAAATATTGTGCGGCAATCGCTGTAACGACAGAAGAGTCGAGTCCGCCGGAAAGAAAAGTAGCTACAGGCACATCGGAGACGAGCTGCCGTTCTACCGTATCTACCAGTAAATCGTGAACGCGCCTGGCTGTGGTCTCTTCGTCTTCTTCATGCGTCCAACTGTTCAATTTCCAATACGCCTGTATATGCCATTCATTGTTGCGGATACGTGCCACGTGACCGGGACGCAACTCTTGAACGTTCTCAAAAATGCCATGTCCAGGTGTACGCGCTGGGCCGACAGCCAGAATTTCAGCTAGGCCTTCGGCGTCTATACGACGCGGGAATTCAGGGTGGGCCAGAATCGCTTTAAGCTCAGAACCAAACAGGACACCTTGGCCAAGTTGAGCAAAGAACAGCGGTTTGACTCCTAGCCGATCGCGACCTAAAAGCAATTCCTGGGATTGATTATCCCAAACGGCAAAGGCAAAAATGCCATTGAATTTCTCAGTGGCTGCTAATCCCCATTCTGCTATAGCGTGCAGAACCACTTCGGTATCCGAATACGACTCAAACGTATGGCCCTTAGCCAGTAACTCGTCGCGCAGTTCTGCAGTGTTATAGAGTTCGCCATTATAAACCAGCACCATTGTGCGTTCTCCAAAACGGCGTAGCATCGGTTGCGTTCCGCCTGCCGGATCGACCACAATCAGGCGACGGTGCGCCAATCCGCAGTGTGTGCTAAACCAGTCACCTCTGGTATCTGGTCCGCGCGAGGTAAGCGTTTCGCCCATGCCCACGACCCATTCGCGGTGCAACGAAACATCGCGAGTCCAATCTACCCATCCTGCTATTCCACACACATTTGTCCGCCTCCTATTTTGTTGTCTCAACAGTGGACGCTGCTCTATCATTCGTTCATCCACATACGTCTCAGCCTATGCGCCTAGGACAAAAAATGATACTGCATCAAAGTTTGTATCAAGGTGTTTACTCAGTCATCTGTTGTAGTTCGGTCATCCATATTTGCAACCACTCATTCGCCTGAGCTAAACGGCGGGCGCTGCTGCGCTGTTCAATTCGCTGATAGATACGGCCATCAGCGAGTGGTGCAAACAATTCATGACTGGGTCCACCAAGATTGTCGTTGGTGTTGACTTCAAAAAGCCACAGGCTTCCGTCATATCCGAGTCCCCAATCTATGCCTACTTCCTCGAAGCTATAGACGCTATCAAGGAGAGTACAAATTTGTCTGCTGAAAATTCTCAAGTTTTGTAAAATTTTCTGTTCTATCGACGGATTTTCAAAGAGGGATTGCAGAAGTTGTGGGACATCGTGCACTTCGCCCCCGCTTGCAGCAATGTTGGATACGATACTTTCGTGTCCGCCTACTCGTGCAGCCATGGCGGCATACATCCAAGTGCCACTTTTGTGTCTCTGCATCAGTACGCGAATATCAAACATGCGATTATTCCAAGTTACAACAGGAGCAGCCTGCTGTATAATGGATGCCAATGGAAGCCGCTTACGCACTGTCCACCAGGATCCAAACGCTGTGGCACGCCAGACGGTGGGTTGACCTAGGGTGCGGATACAGTAGAGTTGATTGGGAAAATGGTCAACTCGTGTAATAGATTGTCCGCCCCAGGTGTTTACAGGCTTGATGTAAAAAGACTCGTAACGTTGACAAAAGTAAAAAAAATGTTCTTTTGTAAACTGTTTGCTTTCTGGCAGCATGGGAACCATGGGTGGGTGCTGTTTGAGGAGGTTATACATACTCCATTTATCTAAAAATTTTCGTGTTTCATCAAAACGGATATCATCTGTTTGCTCAAGAGGGGTGTCCATACCGATCGCCTCGCCTGCAACAAAATGGTCTGTTGCAGTGTATGCGACATACGAACCGCTAGCGCATCGGTGATTTGAAAAAGAATGAGAAATAGGATGCACTTGAAAATGGGGGGTTAAGCCATGCTGGTCAATGTAACAGAACTTTTAGTTCGACATGCCATGAGTGAAATGGAATGGCGGCGGCGCCTGCCTTGTGATTGCGAGCAGTGCCGTGATGATGTTATGGCTTTAGCGCTTAACCAATTGCCACCACGTTATGTTTCGACCGATCGCGGTGAAGCCTATGTCAAAGCACAGTACATGAATTCACAGTTGCAAATGGATATTGTTCGAGAATTGGCGGTTTCACTTCAACGTGTAGCCAATAATCCTCGCCATACGGGGTCATGAAAATAAATCCAGATAAGGAATGTGTGGAACGTTCTCCCGAAGCCTGGATGCGTCTCGCACTTTCTTTGGCTAAGGAAGCGGCTAGTCTTGGCGAGGTCCCGATTGGCGCCCTACTGGTATATAATGGACAACTGGTTGCTGCTGCGTACAATTTGCGAGAGACTTGGCGGGATCCAACTGCACATGCGGAAATGTTGACTTTGCGTCAAGCTTCCTTGCGACTCGGTGGTTGGAGACTTTCAGCATCTACTCTTTATGTCACTCTGGAGCCTTGTGCGATGTGTGCGGGTGCTATTTTGCAGGCTCGAGTTGGACACGTCTACTATGGTGCACAAGATACAAAAGCTGGCGCATTAGAGTCTGTTTGCCAGTTGTACCAAGTGAAAGGCTGGAACCATTACCCTCAAGTTACAGGTGGCATTCTTGCTGAAGAATGTGGTATATTACTGAAAGACTTCTTTGCACAAGTCCGTTCTCGTCAGAAGACGCGGAGAGATGTCTGAGTGGTCGAAAGAGCTCGCCTCGAAAGCGAGTAGGCCTGCAAGGGTCTCGTGGGTTCGAATCCCACTCTCTCCGCCATAAACTTCAACAAGCAAGAATACGCGCTTTCTCACCAAAGGCTGAACTGGGTCCCGCGCGGCGGAAACTTTCGAACCGTGTCAGGTCCTGACGGAAGCAGCACTAAGAAAGACCTTTCGGGTGACGCGGGGTCACCTGGTTTGGCTTTTGGTGAGAGTGCGCGTTTTGCCATCCACTCCAAAAAATCCCCTTATTCAAACAGATTTAATTTTGAAAAATAGAAAAAACACGTTTTCTTTCAGTTTCTTCTTCGTATTCTTTCCTGCGTAAATCTATCAACTTTTGGATGGTCAAAAAACCTTCAATCTGGTGATCTTCTTTGTTGATGACTTTTACCCAATCACAGTGAGATATAAGCATTTGTTGCATAGCCACCTTGGCTGTATCGTTATTACGTACGTACGGTGCATCATTTATGATTTCAAGTACCTTTTGCTGAGGGGTTATTGATGCGCGATACAATATTTCACAGGCAAGCACTATTCCAACTGGATGTCCGTCATCATCTAATACGGTGAACCAAGTTTTCGTATCGTAATGGCTAAGGAGATTCATTGTAATTGTCGTGAGATACGCATCTCCATGAATAGTATTATTTGGTATATAACAAATTTCCTTACAATCGTGCATCTCAAGCGGATCAGTTTTATATTCCCGGGTCAAATGCAGTCCACGACGCACGATTTTTTCCGTCAAGATGGAACGCGGGAGAATCCACGAGGAAAAGCCTGTGGAAATGCTTGAAGTTACCAGAAGCGGTAACAAGGCTCCTAAGTTATGGGTCAATTCCAGCGGGAAAATGATACTAGTGAAAGGTGTGCGTGTGACACCAGAAAAAGTGGCAGACATACCAAGCAAAACCCATACTCCTGGATGTTGAGCATGAAAAACATAGCCTGCAACCCCGCCTAAGCTTCCTCCAATGATGAGGATAGGAGCTAGGATTCCGCCAGAAGTTCCAGAGCCAAGAGAAATGACCCAAATTATTGTCTTTACAATCAGAAGTCCAATGAGTGTATAAAGAGTTAATTTCATATTCAGCATTGCTGAAATACTGTCATAACCTACGCCTAAAGAGCGAGGTGAAATCCACCCACCTAGTCCTATAAATACTGCACCAATCGCAGGCCACCACATCCAGTGTATAGGGAGTTTGCGAAAAAAATCTTCTACACCATAGATAGCTCGCGTTAAGAGCATAGCCAATAAACTTCCCATTAGACCAATGACAAATGACACGGCTAGTAAATTCCAACTCGTATGATGGAGAATAGGCATGGCAAAGAGAGGACCTGATCCTAGGATAAGCATACGTATAGCGTCAGCAACAGAACTTGCAATTGCAATGGGAACCAAGCTGCGAGGTTTAAATTCAAATACCAAGAGCTCAATGGCAAAGAGAACAGATGACACGGGAGCAGCAAATGTAGCAGACATGCCCCCAGCAGCTCCAGCTACCAAAAGAATGCGTCTCTCTACGGGAGATAATCTGAACAATTGACTAAACAAAGAGCCGAAGGAACCTCCAGTCATGATAATAGGTCCTTCTGCTCCGAAAGGTCCGCCTGTTCCGATGGAGATCGCTGCAGAAATAGGTTTCCAAAAGGCAACTCTCGGAGATATTCTACTTTCGTTGATAATCATGGCTTCGATAGCTTCAGGAATTCCGTGTCCACGAATTTTTTCTGAACCATAACGGGCGATGATTCCAATGACAAGTGCGCCAAGTATGGGAGGAACGATTATCCAAGCATGTAATGAGTTATGAGTAGGAGTAGCATAAGCGAAGGAGAATCGATGAAAAAAAGATAAATTTGTAAAAAAGTAAATCATTTTCAGTAAAACAACAGCAATCCATGCACATATGGCACCAATGATGAGAGCGACGATAGATAAACGGATGATTTGTGTATTGGTAGTAAAATCACCTGTTTGCTTCGTTTTAAAAAACATTTGTTGTTTCTCCCTTCAAGTCATTCGAGATTCATGGGGAGCTTCCACAAAACTTAAGACCGTATATTTTATATCGCTATACGATATAAAATGCAAGATTGAATGACGGAGTTGGTTATATGAATAGGGAGCCTACAAAAGAGGATTATCAAGAACTAGCAGAATTTCGTTATCGTTTGAGAAAATTTTTACATTTTAGTGAAACGGCTGCTCTGCAAGTTGGTATTACACCAAGCCAACATCAATTACTGCTCGCCATAGCAGGTTATCCGCATCGAAATTGGATGACTCCAACAGAAATTGCTGAGAGGCTTTTAGTTCGTCATCATAGTGCGTTAGGACTGATACAGAGATGTGAAAAAATAGGTTTGGTCAGACGGTTTTCGCATCCAACAGATAAGCGAAGTATAGGCATTGAGTTAACGAAAAAGGGACAAGACATTCTTTGTCAATTAACGTTGTTACATCAAGCTGAATTGAAGAAACTCGGTATTACACATCGTTATTTAGATTTAGATGAATTCGGGGATTCTTGAGTAGCCCATGACGGTTTGGGTATAACTTGCGATTTGAGTTTTTCTGGAGATTGAAACTTTCTTCTTGGGAAGGTACAGGACAAATACCGCCACATTCCATATGCCAACTGACATATTCTTCACTATGTCAAAAATGAAAGGGTGAAGTCAGCATGTATGGAGTATTTGGTGGATACACCCGCTGGGCTGTCGTATTTCTAATTATTTTTGTTCTCTTCTTCCTACTCGTACCTGTATATACCACAACCTGCACAACAACACCTGTATATTGAGAATGAAAATGGGATCGGCAAAACAGTCTCTCTGGGCAGGGATGTTGTCGATCCATTTTCCATGAGTCTGTTAGGTATTCGTTTTTACTTTATTCATACGGAGGTGAGAAAGCATGTGCAATCGCAGTGATTGTGCAAACAATATAGGTAAATGGGTACGTTTTCAGACGCCATGGGGCTCTCATCGTGGCATTATAACAGCAGTGAATCAGAATGCTGTTTTAGTGAGAGTACCTAGGCAATATGCTCCAATTGGATTGGCAAATTGCACCCAGCCGACGGAGGGTGACGATGCCAAGAAACTCGATATCGCACTCGCTCAATGGGGATATGGAGCTGGTTATGGGCCTGGATATGGCTACGGTCCTGGTTGGGGACGTCCAGGTTATGGAGTATGGTATGGCGGCTGGTGGTGGTGGTGGCTCGCCTTCGCCTGGATTTTCCTATTGGCGTTTTTATGGTAGACGAGACAGAAAAACACAGAGTGAATATATTTGAAAATTCTACAGCTAGCAAAAGGGCGAAGGCGCCCTTTTTTTATGCCTATCCATCAAGGGAACTGTCGGAATCTGTCGCAATTCAACTATTTTTGTCCTATGGGAGGATTTCATAGGAATCGTGGCAAAATACGCTGTGTGCAAGAATTCCTACAAGATGGATGGGGGCTTATTGGTGAGCCGAACTGAGGTAAAGCAACAGGCGTCAGTTCCACAGGTTTGTCCGTCTCTAGAGTTGCTCAACGCCGCTGTCATTTTTCTTTCTACCTCTGAGGAAGTACGCTTTTACAACGTTGCAGCCTGCAAATTGTTCGATCACGCTGAACTCTTGGCTCCTCCAGTTCCACTCAGGGAATGTTTGACTGCCCAATCGGATGAATATCAGATGTTAGCGCATTGCGTTCGAGAGCAGCGCATATTGCGCGATACCATAGTCACTTGGGAGCGAAATGGTCAACTTCTCTATCTACTGCTTGATAGTTTCCCTTTCCTGTCGGAAAGTGGAGATTACCTAGGATTATTTATAACCATGAAAGATTTGGGTGATTTTGGCGTACTCGATCAACATTTACAAAGGGCGGAGAAACTAGCCACAATAGGAAAAGTAGCTGCTGGTATTGCCCATGAGATACGCAATCCATTGACTACTGTAAAAGGATTTTTGCAAATTCTTGAAAGCCGGCAAGAGGCAAGTGGGCGGGAAGATGAGCATAGTCTTACCGAAATGATGCTCTCTGAAATTCAAAAGGTTGATGAACTGGTTCAAGAGTTGTTGCTCTTGGCACGTCCACATCATTTGGATATGGAATTTTTCTGCATGAGCGATTTGATAGAAGAACTGCGTGGTCATGTGGTTTCAGAGGCCGACAGAATGGGGATTGAATCTCATTTCGAAATAGAAGATAAACTGTTTCTGCAAGCGGATCGACAAATGATTTTGCGTCTGCTTCACCATCTCATAAAAAATGCTTTGGAAGCTATGGATGCTGGCGGAAAATTGACAGTATTGGTTAAAAATCAATCGCCATGGTGTGAAATGTATATTTCAGATACAGGGCCGGGCATTCCTTATTACCAGATCGACAAAATTTTTGATGCTTTTTATACCACGAAAGAGAAAGGGACAGGACTCGGTTTGCCTATTTGTCAACGTATAGTGGCCGATCACGGTGGAGATATTCGCGTCTCCTCCAAAGGTTTCGGATCCACGTTCTGCGTACGTTTACCACTCGCCAAAGAGGAAATCATACCATCTGCCTAATTGTTCTGTTTCTCCTGCTGTGATACCTTTATCACGAAGGAGGGGAGGTTGTGGATTATCAAACGCTTTATCGTGCCTGGCGGCCTCAGCAGTTTGCTGATATGGTTGGGCAGTCGCATGTCCGCACCACTCTCCGCAACGCTCTGCTGCAAGACAAGGTGGCGCATGCGTATTTGTTCTGCGGTCCGCGTGGCACTGGCAAGACAAGTACAGCAAAGATTCTAGCCAAGGCGGTTAACTGTCTTCATTCAGTAGAAGGTGAGCCTTGTAATGCTTGTCAAGCCTGCTTGTCGATTGCAGAGGGAGCAGCAGTCGATGTTGAAGAGATTGATGCAGCCTCCAATCGCGGTGTTGATGAAATCCGCTCCTTACGAGACAAAGTGCACTATGCACCTGCATATTTGAAGCGCAAGGTCTACATTGTCGATGAGGTGCACATGTTGACCATGGAAGCGTTCAACGCTTTGCTTAAAACGTTGGAAGAACCACCTTCCTATGTATTGTTTATCCTGGCTACAACCGAACCTCATAAGATACCAGCCACAATTGTCTCTCGTTGCCAAAGGTTTGATTTCCGGCGGATTGAACCGGCTGATATGGTAGGCCGCTTGCGAGCTGCAGTAGATGCGGAGCGATGGCAGGCAGCAGATGAGGCGCTCTGGCAAATCGCCGAAGCGGCAGATGGTGGTATGAGAGATGCGCTAGGTCTCCTGGAGCAAGCTGCAGCTTATGGTGAAGGCCAGATTACCTTGGATGTACTGTCATTTGTCATGGGCGGTTTACGGCCACAGGACAAGCTTAGCTTGCTTGAATCGCTGGTGCAGGGAGATTTGCTTGCAGTTTTGCAAAAACTGTCTAATTTCTATCAAACGGGTAAAGATGCAGGGCGGATAGCTGCTGAGATGCTGGCCATGTTTCGAGATGTGCTGGTTGTGCGGCTGTCTCCAGCGGATCGTCCACTTTTGCATTCTTTCAAAGACTATAAAGAAATAGCGAGTCGGCTTTCTAGCGAATGGTTGCTTTTGGCTATGTCCAAGATGAATGATACAATGATGGCCTTACGTCATGCGGAACAACCACGTTTAATGTTGGAAACAGCTTTGCTCTCGCTGAGTCAAGTCTCGTCTCCTGGCGATTCCACAACAATGGCAGTGATGGAGGCACAGCCAACGGTGTCGCGGTTAATCGCGGCAACGCGTGTTGCGGATGCGGGTATTGAAAAACGGCAAATGACACCGCTTGTCCGTTCACCAGATGAAAAATCTTCGGCAAGCGAATCATCTGCTCAGAAAGAATTGGCAACACCTTCTCCCTCTGGGCAGAATCGCCAACTTCGCGCACCAGCCGCCATGCAAGGGCGAAAACGTGAAGTGCTACTCTCTCTATTTGAGAGACAAGACGGTACTGCCTTGCAGGCCATTTGTGACCGCTGGCAAGACATTCTTCAAAGTGTTCGGCAACAGCGAATTCAAGCACACGCATGGCTCATGAATGGACAACCTGTGCTGGCCACCGAGAAAGAAATGGTGATTGCTTTTGGCAGTAAAATTCACCGCGACGCCGTTATGAAACCTGATGAGCGAAATGCTATTGAATGGGCAGTGGAACACACAATCGGCGAAGCCAGAAGTTTGTTGGCGATTCTACAAAGCGACTGGGAAGAGTTTCTTGCTGAACAGGATGGCAACGCGGTGGCGCCAGAAAGTTGGCTGGAAGTGGTGGAATCGCTGTTTGGCAAAGATAAGATTGAGTATGTCACAGATGAACTTTAAGAGAGGGATTACACATGAAAAATATGAATCAATTGATGAAACAAGCTAAAAAGATGCAGGAAGACTTATTGAAGGCTCAGGAAGCTTTGGCAGAACGAAAAATAACTGGGACTGCCGGCGGGGGAGCCGTTTCTGTAGTGATGAATGGCCACAAGCATGTGGAGTCGGTTATGATTTCACCCGAAGTGGTTACACCAGATGATGTGGAGATGCTCCAAGATTTGATTCTGGTTGCTTTGCAAGATGCGGAACAAAAGGTGAATGAGCTGACGGAATCAGAAATGGGCAAGTATACTCGTGGCATGAACTTGCCAGGGTTGTTCTAATGTGGGGTTATCCAGAACCCATTGAACGGTTGATGGAACAATTTATGAGGCTTCCCGGAATTGGGCCCAAAACAGCCGCTCGATTGGCTTTTCATTGTATGAGCATGTCCAAAGAAACTATTGAAGAATTTTCCAAAGCTTTGCTGGATATCAAAGAACGCTTGGTAGAATGCCAAATCTGCTGTAATATTACGGAATTTTCCCCTTGTCCTGTCTGTCGTGATGAGCGACGAGACCGGAGCGTGCTTTGTGTAGTCCAAGATGCCAAAGATGTGGTAGCTATGGAACGTACGCATGAATTTCATGGACTTTATCATGTTTTGCAAGGGGCCATCTCACCCATGGATGGTATCGGTCCCAATGATTTACGGATTCGTGAATTGTTGACGCGATTGGCTGGTACTGACGATTCGGTCGAAGAAGTGATTCTGGCTACCAATCCAACCGTGGAAGGTGAAGCCACAGCCATGTATCTTTCTAAATTATTGCGTCCTTTTGAACTCAAAGTTACACGAATTGCACGTGGTTTGCCGGTTGGCGGCGATTTGGAATATGCGGATGAAGTGACTCTGGCTAAAGCTCTGGAGGGTCGCCGCAGCCTGTAAATTTTCTTATATACGGTTGTAAAACTATCATTTTTTCTACAAGAGTCATAAAACGCCTCCTGCCTGTCTATATTCTAGTATTCAGGTCACGGGAGGTTTTCTTTATGCGTACCCCGACTGCCGCAAAGCCGAAACGTCTCTCTGCGCGATCGCGGTTTAATCCCAAGCGGGATGGAGCAGACGCTTTTGGAGGTGCCGCTGATCCACTTTTTCAAGAAATCGTTCGTTCGCATCGAGCCTGGTTGGAAGCTCAGAGCCAATTTAATGAAGTGAGCGATCCGGAACTTATCGATCATATGGTCTTTCGGTTAGATGCCGCTGAACAGCATTTTCGTTATTTGTTGCACCAGGCGAGACAGCGCCAGTTAGTCGTAGAAGGTGTGTGCTTTGAATGGTTTGAACTGGATGATGGAGTGTAAAGAGGTGATATGATGTCTATACATTGGTTGCTCTACGGCGGAGGTATTCTCCTGGCTCTCATCATTCTGGCTCAATTTTTTCGTAAACCGCTGGATGGGCTGCTGACCCTTCTCAAGATTGCTGTTTTTGGTTGTGTATCTATTTTTGTAATCAATTGGCTAGGAAGCTATGTGCATTTTCATCTCCCATTCAATCCAGCTACTGCTTTGACAGCAGGCATTCTCGGTTTTCCTGGTCTTGCAGCGCTCATTACCTTAAAACTTTGGATTTTTCCGGGTTGAAAATTTAGAACGCCATACAGATTCATTCATCGAGCAGAAGCGTGTTCTGGGTACATTCGGCGGGCTATGATGGCCAATCGCCGACCGATACCTGGTAACGCTTCTAATTCTTTCTCTCGCACGATTCCCAATTTTAGAAGTAGGTAGATATAGACCCAACCTCCGGCTCCCACTGCCAGCAGTAGTTCAACGGCGCTGGTAATGCGTACAGAGCGAATCATCAAATCATGTAAAAACCAATGGGTGACAGCGCGTGTTATCCATAGAACGGCTGCTGTAGGCAATGTGGGCAATAAAAATCGAATACTGTAGCGAAATAAAGAAAATTTTACTTGTCCGTACTTTTTCACAGCCAGTACATTGAGTGTGGAAGAGAATATGTAGCCAATGGTGGTGGCAATGGCGGCACCCATAACACTGTGAAAGGTAGGTATGAGTAATATGTTGAACATAATTTTTACAAATACGCCTAAAAACATATTGCGTACCGGACGATAGAAGTTTCCGAGTCCTTGAAGGATATAGGTAGAAATTAATTCAAGACTTGAGAAAATAGCCATAAAAGAAACGGCTGAAATAATGGGTGCTCCGTCGAAATCACCAGAAAGCGTAGCAGATAAAGGTCTAGCTAATACAAGCAGGACAGCCGCTGCTGGAAAGGTCATGAGAAACATGCCGCGTACAGTTGAACTGACGGTACGCTGTAAGGCGCTCTGATCTTTTTTGGCCTTCGCACTAGAGACAGCTGGCAGAATCGAAACGCCTATGGCATAAGCGAATGTAAGTGGCAATTGAATCAAATAGAGTGCTTGTCGAGTCAAAATGCCGTATTGAGCTGCGGCTTCACGAAAACTATCGTGTGCAGCTATAAGAAGATTTTGTACTGTAAAACTATCCGCAAGATTAGAAATAGGCACCACTAATCCACCCAGAGAGATGGGCAATGCTACTTTATACAAGGTACGCAACGCTTGCCAGTCCGATTGATTGGAAAAAGAAGCGAGTGGTTTGTATTCTCTGCGAATAGGTCGGACAGCCAACGCCAGCAGTAAGGCGCCAGCCGCAGCTCCCACGGTTGCGCCAAAGGTGGCAGACGCACTGCCGAAAACATAGGATTCGTGGCGCACGCGCATGAGATAGTAAGTAGCAGTTACCATCCAAAGAACGCGAAAGATTTGTTCCACCGTTTGTGAGTAAGCGGGCATCTCCAATTGCTGGAATCCTTGCAAATAACCACGGTAGCCACTCATGAAAGGAATAAATAAAAGTGCAAAGGCAAGCGCGCGAAACGAAGGCACCATGTATCGCGCCGCTTCTCCCGAATCCTGCACAGCGGTTAGTCCTGACAGTGCAGGAGCGAGAAACCACATTAACAGAAAGGCAATGATGCCTAAAGGGATAATCGTGCGCATGGCGACTCTGTAATATTGTTCCGCTTCACCATAGCGTTTGATGGCCAAACGTTCAGAAATCAGTTTGCTCATGGCTAGCGGGAAGCCGGCCAAAGCCAACTGTTGGAAAATGGTGAACATGGCGTAGGCATTGTTGTACAAGCCTAAACCCACATTGCCAAGCAGATAGGTGAGTGGAATGATATAGATGATGCCAAGAAATTTGGCAATCCCAACACAGATGACGTATATGGACGCGCCACGCGCGACATTTGTTGCTTTCGTTGGATCCACCTCCGCATTCCACTCCGCATTATAACAGAGAGTTCGGCAGCCTAGAATGCTCTATTTTGAACCTCCTGAGAAGCTCTGTCATAACGTATAGAGAACGGAGTGGCAGCCGCTTGCGCCAGCCGCCAATTTTTTGCCTCCTTCTACGTATAGGATTTCGCGTTAAGAGACAAACTAGAAATAGAAAATACATCTGCTATCTTGCTGGAAAGGCGGTGCAGACATGCGAAACCATTGGCCGTCCGAAACAGAATGCATTATTTGCGGGATGACTAGGAGTGCTGGCATTCGTATATGCGGTGAGTTCATCTGTATAGATTGCGAACAGGCCATTGTACATACGGAAGTGGGCGATCCTCGCTATTCACTCTATGTAGAGTGCATGAAGAGAATATGGCTTTCAGCCCTCTCTTGAAAACTCCGATATCCAGTTGAGGTGTTGCCCGTCATTCGTTATGATGAGCGTACAATGTTGGAGTAAAGGGCGGGATCGACATCATCACCTTGGACGAGACACCCATTTTGCGTCAATTGTTGGGTGCAGCGCAGGCTGAACGCTTGTCCATGCATGTGCCCGGCCACCACAGTGGGCGAGACATGCCTGCCTTGTTAGGACAATGGTTGCAATCTGCGTTGCGTATTGATTTGACGGAGCTTCCCGGTCTCGACAATTTGCATGATGCAACGGGGAGTATTTTAGCCTCTCAGAAACTGGCTGCCAGCCATTACGGTTCGCAAGGTTGCTACTATTCTGTCAACGGTTCAACAGCTTGTGTCATGGCGGCTATCTTTGCCTCTGTCGATGAACGACATCGCGACGTCGTTGTCGCTGGGCCATTCCATTGGAGTGTTTGGCGCGGAGCGCAATTGGCACGAGCCAAGCTGTGGCGACTGGCTCCCGTTTGGGATGAAAATCGCCTGGAAATGCTAGTTCCACCTCCTGAAGCAATCGCCAACTGGTTAGCTGATCAGGCACAATCTCACTCATGGGCAGCGATTGTGGTCACCTCGCCAACGTATACGGGACGAGTGGCAGATATAGACGCTTATGCTCGTTTGGCGCACGAATACAACTGCCCGTTGATTGTTGATGAAGCGCACGGCGCTCATTTAGGGCTTGTCACTGATCTACCTCCACACAGTGTGCAACAAGGGGCGGATATTGTTATTCACAGTGCCCACAAGACGCTGCCAGCGCTCACACAAACCGCCTGGGTCCATCATCAGGGTTTTCTATTGTCGGCAGAGCGTCTGAAGTCAGCGCTTTCTTTTTTGCAAACCACCAGTCCCTCATATCTGCTTTTAGCTTCTCTGGACGTCGCGCAAGCTTGGTTGCGTTGTGAAGCTGCAGGAGATGTCTTGCAGCTACAGCAACATTTATCCATGCTTGATAGATGGCGAAATGTTTCAGATGCCGATCCGCTCCGTATCTGGATTCCAACCGGATCGACCAAACGAGCCCAGTTATTGACGGAGGCCTTGGAAAAGGAAAATATTTTTGCGGAATATGTCAATGTAGCAGGCGGATTGCTTATTCCGCCCTATCATCTCAGTCAACGCGACACAGTTCGCTTAGAGGCATTACTTGTACGTTGGCAGCGTGAATCAGGGGACCTGGACCCTAAACTCTTGGCGATTCTCCAGGCAGTTGCTGAGTGTACGCCGCAAAAGTGTCTGGATACAGCCGATCATTTTCCGCCTCAGGAGACCTGCGTTGTTTGGCAAAGTGGTCATAGCGCAGTGGGCAGAATATCAGCTTCTTGTGTCATTCCTTATCCGCCCGGTATGCCAATTCTTCTGCCTGGCGACGAGATACGTCGTGAACATGTGGAATTGGTTGCCTATTTAGAAGCTTCTGGTGCCATCCCGGTGGGCTGTAAACCAGGATGTCAATTTCCGGTGCTGTCTTGAGATCAGATGAGTGGGGGCAATGTTCTATGTTTGTTACTTTTGAAGGATTGGATGGAGCCGGAAAAAGTACGCAAATTGATCGACTTGTGCAAAAGTTAAAAGAACAGGGCATGAAAGTTTTGGTTACTCGGGAACCGGGTGGAACTTCGGGTGGACAACAAATTCGTGAGTGGCTGCTCAACCCTGATGCAGATTGGACACCTATTGCAGAAGCCTATTTATATGCGGCTTCGCGTGCGCAATTGGTGGAAACTGTGATTCGTCCCGCGCTCCAGAAGGGTGAGATTGTCATTTGTGATCGTTATGTAGATGCTTCTATTGCTTATCAAGGAGCTGGACTTGGTTTAGGAGAACGTCGGGTGGCTGCGTTAAACGAGTTGGCTGTGCAGGATGTACGGCCTGATTTAACTTTTCTCTTTGATTTACCTGTGACGGATTCCCGACACCGGATTGTCCAAGGAAGAGAAGGACAGCAATTGGATAGGATAGAAAAGCGTACAACTGAATATTTTGAGCGTGTACGCCGCTCCTTTTTGGCGATTGCTGCTGCTGAACCGCATCGAGTGGTGATATTGGATGCCAGGCAAAATCGCGAGACGCTGGAGCAGGAAATCTGGTTGACCATCGAGAAATATCTCACATAGGAAAGGTGGGTCAAGCAACAATGAAAATGATGATTGCGATTGTCCAGGATAAGGATAGTCCAAGGCTCGCCCACAATTTGGTTAAAGCTGGAGTGCGTGCCACTAAGCTGGCTTCCACAGGTGGTTTTTTGCATGCAGGCAATACTACATTTATTATTGGTGCGGAAAATGAAAAAGTGGAAGACGTTAAAGAAATTATTCGAAATAGTTGCCGTTCTCGAGAACAGGTTGTTACTCCTATGTCTCCCATGGGAAGTCAGTTGGAATCGTACATTCCTTACCCAGTTTCCGTCCAAGTGGGCGGCGCTACGTTGTTTATTCTAGATATTGAGGAATTTGCACAATTTTAATTTGCCGAGATAGGAATTGCCAAGCTTATCTACGATTTTGATAGAGGAGGGCCAGCGATGGTAGAAGACTCGCTGAGTCCATTTTTTCTTTCTTGGACCCAAAAATATCCTGCGCTTGCTGGGTTAGAGCGAGCCTGGATGCAGCAACAACTTCCCCATGCTTTGCTTCTGACGGGTCCACGAGAAACTACTGAACAGTTTGCCAGCCAGTTTGCCAAGTTTTTGCTTTGTCAGGATGAATCGCGCCCTTGTGGCAGATGTTCTTCTTGCCGCCAATTTGCTGCTCATATCCATCCTGACGTTTTTACTTTTGACAACTCGGAAATTCCGATAAAGACAGCTCGTTTGGAAGAGTTACAGGTATGGATGAGCCGACGTGCGCATTATGGGCAAAAAAAAATTTATATTCTTCCTGGATTGGACAAGTTGTCTTTAGTGGCCGCCAATCGTCTTTTGAAATGTTTGGAAGAGCCAGAGTCGGAAATACTGGCCATACTCTTGGCAGAATCTTTGGGTGGGGTGTTGCCTACTCTGCGTTCACGTAGTTTTGCTTATGAAATGCAGTCAGGTCGTTCTTTTCCTTGGGAGGATGCGGTGGTTCACCAATCCCTGCTTGCTTTGGAAGGAGAAGAATCTTCGATTGCAGGTAGTTTCGAGCAGGTGCTACAATGGATTGAAGCGTGGATGGCAACACCAGAATCACCGCTTTTATTAGCCCAACAGTGGCTGAAAATATTTTCGAGTGTTCAATTGGCCAATGGTCTACAGCTCTTGTTAGCTGTATTTCGAGATATGATACACATTTCTTTAGGAGACAGCCAAAATTTGCGTTTCCCTGTTTTGCTTGAGCGGCACTCACTGGAGCGCTGGCCCGTGCAGATTTGGACTCAAGCGGCTGATGTGGTGCAGGAAACACTTCGCAGGCACGCTGCGCATGTGATGCCGCAGTTGAATGTGGAGAGAATGTGCATTTGTTTGCGAGGGGTGAGGATTGGTGTATAGCATTGTTGGCGTTCGCTTTAAGGCCGCCGGTAAAATTTATTATTTTGATCCCGGTGAAGCTGTCATTGAGCAGGGCGCCAGTGTCATTGTGGAAACTGCTCGCGGTGTAGAATTCGGTCAAGTGGTTGTAGGTCGCAGGGAAGTAGGAGAAGAAGACGTAGTGCTTCCCCTGAAACCAGTCTTAAGAGTCGCCACAGAAGAAGATTGTCAGATGGTTTCTTATAATATGGAAAAAGCGCGCGAAGCCATGCGGATTTTTCGTGAAAAAGTCGACCACCACGGTCTGGAGATGAAGTTGGTTGATGCGGAATATACTTTCGATCGCAATAAATTGATTTTTTATTTTACAGCCGAAGGCCGTGTTGATTTTCGTCAGTTAGTGAAAGACTTGGCAAGTGTTTTTAAAGTTCGTATCGAGTTGCGTCAAATTGGTGTTCGAGATGAGGCTAAGATGCTTGGCGGCATTGGACCCTGCGGACGCTTGCTCTGTTGCAGCACTTGGATGGGCGAGTTTGATCCGGTCTCCATTCGTATGGCCAAAGACCAAAGTCTCTCCCTCAACCCATCAAAAATTTCCGGCTTGTGCGGACGTTTAATGTGTTGCCTTAAATTTGAGAACGATTCGTATCAGGATGAAAGCATTATTGTCTAGCCGCTCGTTTGCTGATACAAGTCAGCCAAGCGTTGAAAAAGTTAGCCGCTTTTACCGATAGGAGAAGGTTATGGATAAAGCGTCTCTGTTTGTTCAGGTTGCCAATATGGAAGAGCGCTTGGGAGAACTGTACATGGAGTTAGGTTCTCTTAAGGAGAAAATCCTGCAATTAATAGAGGAAAATCAGCGCTTGCAGCAAGAGAACAGTCGCTTACTGCAACAGTTGCAAGAGGACGAACCCATGGGGGATTCGCAATCGCATCATAACTTGTTGCGTATTTATGAAGAGGGCTTCCACGTCTGTCATGTCAACTACGGAAGCTTGCGCACAGATGGAGAATGCTTATTCTGCCTGTCCTTTCTTGGGAAACACTAGACGGTTCTATTTTGGACCGTCTTTTGATACGATTTTGCAATTCTAAGGCGTATTTTCTCCAGTTAGAATGATTCCATTTTTGGCTTGATGGTTGCAGGAGGTGGCATGCTCTTTTGGTCAAGATGAAAAGTTTCGGCGATACAGGGCCGAAACTTTATCTATGTAGCACGCCCATTGGCAATCTGGATGATGTGACGCCGCGCCTTCTTGAAACACTGGCAAGTGCAGAACTGTTGGCTGCTGAAGATACTCGGCAGACTCGTAAACTGCTATCACGCTATCAAATCCATGCGAAGCGACTGATTTCTTTTCACGAGCATAATTCGAATCATCGTCTTCCCATATTAGTCTCTGCTTGGGAAAACGGTGATTCAGTTGCGCTTGTCACAGATGCTGGAACTCCCTGTGTGTCCGATCCCGGTCAGTCCGCTGTGAGGGCGGCTATCCAGATGGGAGTACCCGTTATTCCGATACCAGGTGCCAGTGCGGTCTTATCGGCGTTGGTGGTCAGTGGTTTGACTTCGGAGCGTTTTGCTTTTCATGGTTTTTTGTCACGTGACAAAAAAAATGCTCGTAGAGAGTTGGCAGCTTATCAGCATTATCAGGGTTCTTTGGTGATTTATGAGGCCCCGCATCGACTGCAAACGACTTTGCAGTTGGTGAAAGAAATGTTTCCCAATTGCCCCATGGCTGTTTGCAAGGAATTGACGAAACAGCATGAAACGGTTTGGCGGGGGCCGGTGGAAGAAATAGAGTCTGAGATCAGTAGTGAGGAAATACGTGGAGAGTTTGTTCTTGTACTGGATTTGGCAGAATATGCTCTCTCTTCTACGGTAATGGATACGGAAAAGGAATCGTTAGATAAGCAGATGGCTGAGGAATCGCCTTTGGAGTATGCCCTGGATGAGGTTAACGTTGCTATGGCAGAAGGGCAATCTATGCGTGATGCTGTCCGTGAAGTGGCTAAGCGGTTGGCGGTGTCACGTAGTCAACTGTATCAGCTTGCATTGAAGCAACTTTCGCAGGGAGACTCGTGATAAAAGGCTGCTCTTACTCTTTGTTTGTTCAAAAAGAGTAAAAGCAGCTTGTCTAAGCGAATTGTAAGAGTTAGCTGTAAGTCCTTAAGCCTGCATTTCAGAAATGCATGATGGGCAGATATTTTTACCTTTGAAATGAACAATTTCATCTGCCTGTCCGCAGAATATGCAAGCTGGTTCGTATTTCTTCAGAATAATTCGGTCGCCATCTACATAAATTTCGAGAGCGTCCTTTTCGCCAATACCTAGTGTACGGCGAAGTTCAATGGGAATTACTACGCGTCCTAGTTCATCCACCTTACGAACAATACCTGTCGATTTCACCAGTATCATCCCCTGACTTAAGATTTAGTTTTGCTAACGGATCCTGTTTTTTATTTATTCTCTGGATAAAAAGGAAGAGAATGAATATGACGAATTCAAAATCTCTACACTTTCGCCAGAATTGTCTCTACTATACCTGATATCAAAATTTTTGCAAGACCTTACAGTTGTTGCAAAAGATTTTGTCGAATCTTGTCAGATCTCTGTTCACATATTAGACAAAATGTGACACGGATCACAACTCGATCCAAAAAATAGATATTCTACTGGGTTCAACAAGTTCCTTCTAACTTGATAAAAAAATTTTTGTAGAGCCAACAAACTGTTGCAATTAGTTTAGGCTAACTATATAATTTCTTCGTCAAAACATGATTATTTTACTCAACTTTTAGAACGGATCGGCCAAAGAGATTGCGAGAAGATGGCGTGGCACTTTTGGCGGATATGAAGAAATGAGGTTTGGGGATTGCCAAATGCAGATCGTGCGGATGTGATGATGCCGGCGGGCCGTTTGCGCAAACTGATGCTGCTTGTCAGCATACTTGGACCAGGACTGATGGTCATGTTGGCAGATACGGATGCAGGCAGTGTGATTACCGCCGCTCAGTCAGGAGCTATGTGGGGATATCGTATGGTATTGCCACAAATCGTGTTGATGCCGATTCTTTATTTTGTGCAGGAGATTACTGTACGTTTAGGGATTGTGACGGGTAAGGGACATGGAACGCTGATTCGTGAAAAGTTCGGGAAAAATTGGGCCCTTCTATCTGTCATTACCCTGTTTATCACTTCGGTCGGCGCTTTGGTCACAGAGTTTTCGGGTGTTGCGGGTGTGAGTGCCATGTTTGGCATACCCAAGCTTTGGAGCGTCAGTGCTGCTACGATATTATTAATTGTCCTTGGCGTCTCTGGCAGTTATCGTCGTGTTGAACGAGTTGGTATCGCCATGGGTCTCTTTCAGTTGTTTTTTGTAGTAGCTATGTTTTGGGTGCATCCGAGTATTTCCGCATTGACTCATCAGATGATGCAGATTCCATTATCTAATCGTAATTATTTGTTTTTATTGGCTGCCAATGTAGGTGCTGTGATTATGCCATGGATGATTTTTTATCAGCAAGGTGCAGTCATTGACAAAGGTTTGCGTTTGGAAAATATGCCCACCGCTAAACGAGACACCTTGATTGGGGCGATTGTGACCCAATTGATTATGCTGGCTGTAGTTGTGGTTTTGGCGGTAGCTCATCCACATCAAGCTTTAAATACGATTGGACAGATTGCTACTGCTGTGGCGCCGTTTATGGGGGAGCAAGCTTCCCGTTGGATGTTGGGCTTGGGGATGCTTGGGGCGAGTATGATTGCTGCTTTGGTGGTCTCGATTGCCGGCGCTTGGGGAGTCAGCGAAGCATTTGGAATTCAGCACAGTCTCAATGCTCGCTGGCGTGATGCTCGTTGGTTTTACTCAATATATACTCTTGCCCACGTGCTTGGCGCTGTATGGGTTTTACTCAGTGTGGACTTGGTTCAATTGAATATTGATATTGAAGTGATGAACGCTATTTTGCTGCCGATTGTTTTAGGATTTCTTTTGCTGCTGGAAGCTAAAGCGTTGCCGGATGAATGGCGAATGAAAGGCGCTTATAAATACATGGTATGGGCCATTTGTTTGCTGGTGATGGTGTTTGGACTGTATACGTTAGTATCTCTCTAAACAGTTGGCCTCTTTTGACAGGTGGAACTTGTTTTTTCCATATGTCGCGTGCGATTTCTGAATCCAGTGTTTCAATCGCTGAACTCGTCTAGATGGATTCGGAGAATATCTTCTTTTGGGATTTTGTGCGTTCTCTGCTCGGCTTGTAGATGCAGAGAAGAGGGCGTAGCGTGTGTCAGCCATCCGCTCAGAGGTTTGCGCTTGCCGTTTTGGAAAACTTCTAGTTGTATAAGGGCTGGAAGATGAAGGGAAAGCAATTGTTCCATAGCCCAATTCAAAGATTCCAGTTGCTGTTCATCCAGCAAGGGTTGTGGCAGACGCTCCTTTCGGCGGCGAAATTCGGCACTTGCTGCGCGATGTTCGGGAAGCAGGAGACGCATGGATTCGAAAATATTTCCTTCATTTATCTTCACGCAAAATGACCTCCTATTTTGACAGCCCGTGTGTGTTTTTGGCCCGCAGGCAACAAACTGCTGGTGCGGATAATGCTCGTTTCGCCAAAGGTGGCATGTAAATGGTCCACAGTACGCCAAAGTTGCTGGCGGCGCGGCACATTTTCAAAGAGATCGAGCTGTGTACCGCTTTCCTCAGTCAGCAAATCGAGTGAGACACTCACAGCTCGTACGCCACTTCCGTCCCAATGCGTATCGAGCAGGGAGAGTAAAATCGGGTAAAGTTGTTCACTGCGATTGGTTGGGCGCGGCAGGGTTTTGGCACGGAAAAATCCACCTGTCATGCCCTCGTAGGTCAGCCCAAGCCCTATGCGCCGCCCGCACTGCTGTGTGTAACGGGTACGAGAGCAGACTTCGTCCAATAGTTCTAAAATTACTACCGCTACTTCTTCTCTCTGATAAAAATCGCGAGGTAGCGTAGTGCGGTTGCTGTAACCCCGATGCGGCGTCTGTAACGCATTGTCGTTCAAAGTGCTGCCATCCTGGCCTTGGGCCCATCGCTGGATAACCTCTCCCCATACACCAAACCGCGTCCGCAAACGTCCCAGTGGTAAGCGTGCTACATCGCCAATTGTTTGGCATCCAAACTCTTCTATTAATATTTGCGCGCGCCGTTTCAGTCCCCACATCTCTGTTACAGGTAGTGCGTGCAATTCGTGTATCAATTGATCTTGCGTCCACCAGATCACGCCGCCCCGTCTGTGTTTGGCCGCCTTATTGGCCATTTTGGCTGCCCATTTGTTAGGAGCGAGACCCACCCGGCAACGAATACGAAATTGATCCCAGATACGGGTGCGCAATTCGCTGGCGGTTTGTAACGGATCGGCAAAAAAATGGCTTGGATAAGGAAAGGCAAAGAAGCATTCGTCAATCGAGAAAGATTCTGCCTTAGGGAACATTTGACGAATGGTCTCTTGAATACGCAGAGAAGTTTCCAAATAAAGACGCATGCGTGGTCGCACGCAGATGAGTTTTGGGCATGCGCGGACAGCTTCCCCCAGTCGCATGGCGGTGGAAACGCCCATTGCTTTGGCTGTTGGCGAGGCGGCCAAAACAATACCGCTTCGTCGCTCTGGATCACCTGTAACGGCGAGTGGGGGGTCGCTCTCATCGCATTCTAAATGCCGGCTGGCTGTGAAGGCTGGAGTGGTGGCCACCTCCACTGACGCGTAGAAACTTTGCATATCCACTAGACCTACAATCCATTCAGTGCTGCTCATGGACAGGACCCAGTTGCATCCGTGCTTCCAGCTCTGCTGTCAGCATGGGGCGCATATAAATGGCTTCGTGTGTGTATCCTTTTTCTTTATATTTGACTACCCACTCCAAGTCTTCTTCCATCACGTCTACAATCTCTGTTTGGCTCTCCTTCAAAAGGCGAAGTAAGCGTGCCCGTTGTTGATGGATATGTCGCTCTGCCAAATCGAGCAGAAGGAGGCCGCGAATGGCTAAAGTTGGTCTCATGATTGATCACCCTTAACGAACATATGTTCGTATTTATCAGTATATGCATTTCTGCGCTGAAATCAAGCGAAAAGTTTTGTCAAATTTTGAGGGGATTGAATGAAATGCTGAATTGACGAAGTGGATAGGGTTTTGTAGAATTTCTCCAAGAGCTTTATTGTCAAACGAATCTCGAATAAGAGCCTATGAAAAAAGGGTACCTGGCGCACAGTCCGCAGCGAGTCGGGAGGGTGCGAGCCGATGGCGAGGTGGCCAGGGAGTATGATTTTGGAGGCCGCAGGCTGAGCGTAGGGGCGAGGTTTGCGCGGAAGTCCCCGTTACCGGACAGAGTGGACAGAAAAGCATGTCCGCTTGCCAGAGGTGCGTCATACGGTAATGAGAATGATGATTGCAGTTCCAACCAACATCATTTTTCAGCCCGAGCGCATGAATTTGGGTGGTACCGCGGCTATACAGCTCGCCCCAAACAGGGGCGGGCTTTTTGGTGTTACACCGATTGGTATGGACTGGCATGGATAGAGAAGGGAGTTTTAACATGACGAATCCAAAAACATTTTACGTTACCACACCTATTTATTACCCGAGCAATCGCTTGCATATTGGGCACGCCTATACCACGGTAGCTGCTGATGCCATTGCCCGCTATAAGCGGTTGCGTGGCTACGATGTCATGTTTCTTACAGGGACGGACGAACACGGCCAGAAAATCCAGCAAAGCGCGGAGGCTGCTGGTCAGAAACCACTCGAGTTTCTCGATGGCATTATTGCCTGGATTCAAAATTTGTGGAAAGAGTTGGACATTTCCTACAACGATTTTATCCGCACCACAGAGTCCCGTCATACCGAAGTGGTGCAGGCCCTGTTTGAACGGTTGGTTGCGCAGGGGGACATCTATTTATCCGATTATGAAGGGTGGTATTGCACACCCTGTGAATCTTTCTGGAGTGAACGCGAATTGGTGGACGGCAAGTGTCCTGATTGTGGCCGTCCTGTGCATTACACCAAAGAGGAAAGCTACTTTTTCCGGATGAGTCGATATGTTGACCGACTTCTCCAGTTTTATGAGGAAAATCCAGAATTCATACAACCAGAATCGCGCAAAAACGAGATGATTAACAACTTTATCAAACCTGGCTTGCAAGATTTATGTGTTTCTCGAACTTCTTTTGATTGGGGCGTACATGTGCCAAGCAACCCGAAACACGTTGTCTACGTCTGGCTCGATGCGCTTACCAACTACATTACGGCTATTGGTTATGGATCGTCTGATCCGCAAAAGGAGGAGCAGTTTGCACGCTACTGGCCTGCAGACGTCCATCTGGTGGGCAAGGAGATTGTCCGTTTCCACACCATCTACTGGCCGATCTTTTTAATGGCGCTTGGTTTGCCGTTGCCGAAGAAGGTCTACGCTCATGGCTGGCTGCTGATGAAAGACGGGAAAATGAGCAAATCCAAAGGTAATGTGGTCGATCCGCTTCTGCTCATTGAGCGCTATGGGCGAGACGCGATTCGCTATTTCTTGTTGCGTGAAATTCCGTTCGGACAGGATGGCGTTTTCACACCGGAAGCGTTGATTGAACGGCTCAATTTTGATTTGGCGAACGATCTGGGCAATCTTGTTCATCGCAGTGTGGCTATGTTGCATCGTTATCGGCAAGGTGTGGTGCCGCGCCCGGGGCAGCGGGAAGCGGTCGATCTCGCTTTGGCTCATTTAGTGGATGAGACAGTCGACGCAGTAGAGGCGCACATGGAACGGTTGGAATTCTCTGTGGCGCTGGAGGCACTGTGGAAGTTGGTACGTCAGGGCAACAAATATATTGACGAGACTGCTCCTTGGGCGCTGGCCAAGAATGATCAACAGGAGCGGCTGGATACGGTGCTCTATCATATGGTAGAAACGATTCGCGTCCTTTCGATACTTGTACAGCCGTTCATGACAGATTTTCCTCGTGCTGTGGTTGCGCAGTTTGGTTTCCCGGTAGACGCTTTTAGCTGGGCCTCGTTGCGCGAGTTTGGCCAGCACAGTGCGGGTCTCAACGTGATCGAGCAAAAACCGCATTTTCCTAGACTTGATGTAGCTGAAGAGATTGCAGCACTGGATGCCTTAATGGGTGCGCGGACAACTGCGTCCCCATCTGCTGCAGTTCCTGGCGCGGCAACCGTTTCGTCTGACGCCAGCCAGCAGCCAATAGAGGAGAAGATGCCACTGATTGGTGTGGATACGTTTGGGCAAGTGGAGTTGCGTGTAGGTCAGATTGTGGCTGCTGAAAAAATCGCCAAGGCGGATAAATTGCTCAAGCTTCAGGTCGACCTTGGTAGTGAGACGCGGCAAATTGTCTCTGGAATAGCGCTACATTATCGTCCGGAAGAGCTGTTGGGAACGCGGGTTGTTGTGGTGACCAATCTTAAACCTGTCAAGCTGCGAGGCGTAGAATCCAATGGCATGATTTTGGCGGCTTCGTCGGGAGACACCTTAAAGCTGGTTACTGTGCCTGAAGGTCTGCCGAATGGGAGTGTTGTGAAATAATGCTGTTTGACACCCATTGCCATTTGATGGATGACCGTTTTCGGGAAGATTTGCCGCACGTTATAGAGCGTGCTCGCGCTGTAGGTGTCACAGAAATAGTTGTACCTGGAGTGGATGTGGAAAGTTCGCGAAAGGCCCTTGAAATTGCTGAGGCGTACTCAGGGGTGTATGCTGCGGTAGGCATTCATCCAGAGGCGGTAGGGCGCGTTTCTGATGATGATTACGCGGCGATTGAAACTATGGCTGCACATCCGCGTGTAGTGGCAATTGGCGAGATTGGACTGGACTACTATTGGGACGCTGCGCCTCGCGACGTTCAGCGGGCAGCGTTTGTTCGCCAGATTGAGATGGCCCGCCGTCTCCAATTGCCAGTCATTGTGCACAACCGCGAATCCACAGGAGATGTTCTGCAGTGTCTGCAAGAGGCTCATGTGGAAGAAGTGGGCGGTATCATGCATTGTTTCAACGGCAGTGAAGAGACGGCCAAAATTTGTCTAGCTATGGGCATGTACTTGTCGTTTGGCGGATCCATCACGTTTAAGAATGCGCGCAATGTACAGGCTGTAGCCTCGACGGTACCGAGGGACAGGCTGCTGGTGGAGACGGACGCGCCCTACCTGACTCCCCATCCGCATCGTGGAACGCGCAACGAGCCTGCGTATGTTCAGCTGGTTGCACAGCGTTTGGCGCAAGCGCAGGGAATAAGCTACGAGCAGATATGTGACTATACGCGAGCCAATGCTCTGCGCCTGTTTATGAAAATTGGAGAGGGAGAGGGGCAGAGGCATGGCTGATCAGTCGTTGCCGCGCATCCCTGAATTGATTGTGGTAGAGGGTGTGCATGATTGGCAACGTGTTCGGGAGGCGGTGGAAGCAGACGTTTGGGTGCTTGGCGGCGAGCGTTTCAGTCGCGCAACCTACCATGCTTTACGGCGGGCGGTGCAAGTTCGGGGGGTCATTCTTTTGACCGACCCCGATGGGCCTGGTCAACGCATTCGCCAGCGCATTGATCGGGCTGTGCCAGGATGTCTGCATGCTCATCTGCCGAAGCGTTTGGCGGTGGGCGGCCAGAAACTAGGTATTGAACACGCGCAACCAGAAGATATTCGTCAAGTATTGCTGGCTGTGCGCCGACCTCGCGTGCAAGATCAAGAGGCAACTGCCAACCAGCCTTTTACCATTGCTGATTTGCAGGAAAACGGGCTCACGGCTTGTCCTGAAGCCATGGAACGGCGTCAATGGTTGGGCGACTGGCTTGGCATTGGCGGTGGCAACAGCAAGTCGTTTGTGTACAAATTAAACGCTCTGGGTGTTACGCGTGAAGAATGGCGCATAGCTTTGGAGCGGCTCTACGACCACGAAAAGGAGACGCATCAGGCATGAAACCAGATATCACGCGACCATCTGTCCTGCGGGAATTGCTTGGCCGCCATGGATTTACACTCAAAAAACAGTTAGGACAAAACTTTCTCATAGACAGTCACGCTCTAGACAGCATCGTTGATGCGGCAGACATCCATGCTGATACGAGCGTCATTGAGATTGGTCCGGGTGCTGGGGTTTTGACGACCCGTTTGGCAGAGCGAGCAGCACGGGTCTTGGCGGTTGAAAAAGATGAATCCCTTCGACCTGTGCTGGAGGAGGTGCTGTCTGGAACAGACAATGTGACTTTGCTTTTTGCCGACGCTCTGGAAGTTTCCCTGGAGGATTGGGTAGGGCAGCATTGGGGCGAAGTGAAACGGTTGGTAGTAGCCGCCAATTTGCCGTATTACATCACTACACCGCTGCTCTTTCATATACTTGAAAGTAATCTTCCCGTTAGTGATATGGTGATTTTGGTGCAAAAAGAAGTAGCCGATCGCTTGCTCGCCAAGCCTGGTGGCAAAGACTATGGCGTACTCACAGTGATGGCTCAATGGCGGGCGGAAGTACAGCGTGTGGTGAATGTGTCGGCCAACTGTTTTCTGCCTCCTCCTACGGTGGAGTCGAGTGTCGTGCGTCTAGCGGTTCGTTCACAACCTCCCTATCCGTTACAGCGTGAAGCAGCCTTGCGAAAGGTTGTGCGTGCAGCTTTTGGCATGCGCCGCAAAACATTGGATAATGCCTTGGCAGGTGGATTGAGTCTTTCTAAATCGGCAGTAACCCATCTTCTCGCTTGTGCTCAAATTGACGGCAAACGGCGCGGAGAAACGCTTGATTTGCAAGAATTTGCACGCTTGGCTAATGCGTTTGTCGAAAATGGCGTACAATAAGAGGTAAAATAAGAACAAAGCACAAGGATATCCTGAAGTTTCTACCATTCCTGATGGTGGTCCATCTGCAGGAGAGTGATGCGATGTGTGGATGTTTGAGAGTCCTACTTACGGGAGACTGACGCTCGACGAAGTAGCCGAAAGAATTCAGGCTGCGCTTAGCCATCATCCGAACGACGAATTTCGCCTCATTATAGGCTCGGATTCTCAGCCTAAACCGCAGGCGCATCACGTCTCGTTCGTGACAGCCATTATCTTGCATCACGTCGGTAAAGGCGCCCAATATTTCATCCATCGAGAACAACTCATGCATATGGAATCCTTGCGTCAGCGCATGTTTACAGAAGCCTCCTACTCTCTCCAGGTAGGAGGCATGTTATTTGAAGCTCTCCCTGCTTTGCCTCAACGCCTGCGCGTAGAGGTACATCTGGATATTGGCGAACGCGGTGCGACACATCACATGATTCGTGAGATTGTGGCCTGGATTACTTCCAGCGGCTACGAAGCGCGTATCAAGCCAGATTCCTACGGTGCCTCTAAAGTGGCCGATCGCTATACCAAGTCGTAAGCCTGGCAAACACATTCGGCGCAACCTTCGCATAGGCTGATGCATCAACGGCGGACGGGAGGGATGCGCGTGTGGAAGCCAGGTGACTGTGTGGTTCGAAAATCATACGGCAAAGACGTTTTCTTTCAAATTGTGGAGGTTGATGAAGAAACTTCTACAGCTATTCTCAAGGGTATGGATGTACGGCTGATTGCCGACGCTCCTTATGACGATCTGGAGGCTGTTTCTGAAGATGAGCAACGCGTCTTTGAAGCAAGACGCAGCAAAGTAGAAGGAGAAAGTCTCAAGCTGATTCAGTCCAGACGGGCTGTCGATTTGGAGAAGCGAGCGTTGCGCAGGGAAACGCGCTATCAATCGAATCCGGATTTTTTTGAACGGCCCGGACGAGTTCTACACCTCGACGGAGATGGAGCATATTTACAGAAATGTTTGGCGATGTACCGCGAACTCGGTATCCGGGCAATAGGAGAACATTTGGCCGAGCACAAAATGGCGGATATGGTCGTACAGCTGATTGAGAAGCATGAGCCAGACATCCTGATTATTACTGGACACGATGGTGTGATTCGCAAAGGAAAAGATCTGAAAGACATACAAAATTACCGCAACTCCTTGCATTTTATCCGCGCAGTGGCTAATGCCCGCAAGCGCGTGCGGAATATGGACGATCTCGTTATTATTGCAGGAGCCTGCCAATCCCATTTTGAAGGTATTATTGACGCGGGTGCCAATTTTGCCAGTTCCCCGCAGCGCATCATGATTCATGCGCTCGATCCGGTCTTTATTGCGGAGAAAATTGCTTATACGCCGATTCACGAGACGGTCAATCTCTACGATGTCGTCAAGGCGACCTATACAGGCATTGATGGTGTAGGCGGATTGGAGTCGCGCGGAAAATATCGCCTTGGACTTCCGAAATCCTCCTTTTAAATGAAAGCTTAATGGCTTCGGGACGAAAATATAAAAAAAGAATGTAGTTTACCCATTGACAACAAAATTCATGCGTTGCTATAATGTACGCTTTAGGTTGACATGCCTCTTTCTTGATGATATACTGTTTGTTGGAAAGAGGTGGTGTGTGTTGGCGAAAAATGCGCTCCACGAAATTAAAAAAAATCTTGAAGGTCTGGTTGGTGAGCGCCTGTTATTGCGGGCCAACGGAGGGCGCAGGAAAACAGTTGAGCATTTTGGTGTGCTTGAGGAAACCTATCCCTCTGTATTTGTCGTCAAGCTTGATCCTCCTGATGGTTCCTTTAAACGCGTTTCCTACAGTTATGCTGACGTGTTGACAGAGACTGTTGAATTGGTTCTATGCAAAGACGGCGAAAACACGCGGCTCATGTAGCAGGCAAGTGATGGCGGGCATTTGGTAGCCGCAGCGTTTCGTTTTAGAGATAGAAGCGATAAATTTGACATCTAGGTCAATCTCAATAGATTTTGATATGGTTAAGTTTCTCCTGAAGTCGGCGCTTTAGCGTACGGCTTCTTTTATTTTTTCGTTTTCGCGCCTACGTTATCTAGATATTTGAAAAAATATGGCCAAAATCTCTGAGGGGTTCATCTAAAAATGGAATATGATTGCGCTTCTGCGCAAAAACTATGCCTTGTTCCACGAGAGGAGGGAAGTCTGTGGCCCCTCAAGCTGGACCACTTGTAGTAGTGGGTGGAGCAGAGGACAAGCAGAATGAATGCAGAATTCTTAGACATTTTTTGGAACTTGGAGGCGGTCGGCACGCCCGTGTCCTCATTATGACCGTGGCCACTGAGTATCCAATCGAAGTGGGAACGCAGTATATCGAGGTGTTTAAAAAACTGGGCGCAGCTGATGTGCGCACTTTTGACGTTTCTAACCGTAGCGCAGCCAATCGGGATAGTGCGGTGGAAATGATTCGCGATGCCACTTGCATTTATTTTACAGGTGGAGATCAGTTGCGGATTACCAAGTTACTGGGAGGGACACGCGTAGACGCAGCACTTCATGAGGCGCACGCAAACGGCATTCCACTTGGCGGTACGAGCGCGGGTGCATCCATGATGTCAAGTACCATGATTGTCAGCGGCGAGGCGGAGACCAATCCGCGCATATCTATTGTAGATATGGCCCCCGGTATGGAATTTTTAGATGGCGTCGTTATTGACCAACACTTTGCCCAGCGCGGCCGGCTTGGACGACTACTCTCGGCAGTAGCTCAATATCCGCACCATCTTGGTATGGGAATTGATGAAGATACAGCCATTTCTGTGCATCAAGGTGTGCTGCGGGTGATTGGGCGTGGCGCGGTTTCTATTGTCGATGCTGGACAATTGCTTTACAGCAATTTAGATAAGGTTCATCGAGATGAATCACTTGCACTCTGTGGCGTACGCCTGCATGTGCTACCAGATGGATACGGGTTCCATATGCGTCGGCGGGAAGCCATTACAGACTGGTCCGCTTATCGGGAGCAGAGCGACAAGGAGCTGTCAGAATGAGAATCGTCTCTGTACGGCATATTGAAGGGCCTAATTTATTTCTTTATAAACCTATACTTCAGGCCCGTATCCATTTAGAAGAACTGACAGAGCGCGAGAGCAAAGAGTTTCCGGGTTTTCATGAACGTTTGCTTCAACTCTTGCCAGGACTGTCGGAGCACCACTGTGCAAAAGGTCAGCCTGGAGGTTTTTTGGAGCGCCTTGAAGAAGGAACGTATTTTGGGCACATAGTGGAACATGTTTGTATAGAATTGTGTACATTGCTGGAAATCGACGTACATTATGGCAAGACACTCTATGCAGACGGTCCAGGTATATACAATATAGTTATTGAGTGTAAAGCGTATGCTGCGCAAAAATTTCTTCTCTACAAAGCGTTGGAATGCGTAGAAAATCTATTGCAAGGGCAGGCATTTCCCTTGCAGAGCGTATTGCAGGAAGCACAAGATATCCTGGCGGTTACAGAACTTGGCCCCAGTACAAAAGCGATTTTGGAAGCTGCTGAAAGGCGTGACATACCAGTTCGACGGATCGGCGGGCAAAGTTTTCTTCAACTTGGATATGGCCGTTACTGCAAAAGGGTGGTCGCTACCATTACCGATAACTGCTCCGCGGTAGCTGTAGATATCGCATCTGATAAAGAATTGACCAAGCTCGTTTTAGAAGAAGCAGGAATACCGGTGCCTCGTGGTGATGTGGCCGTTACTTCTGAGGAGGCAGTGCAAATCTGGGAACGTCTGGGTCAACCAGTAGTGGTCAAACCGCGTTACGGTAACCAAGGAAGAGGCGTATCGCTCGATCTGAACAGTCCAGAAGAAATCCAAAAAGCGTTTGACATTGCAGCAGAGTATAGCCAGGAAGTCGTGGTTGAGGTCTATTGCCGCGGACAAAATTTGCGTCTGCTTTGTGTAGGCGGCGAATTTGCCGCAGCAAGTCTTAGAATACCTCCTTATGTAGAGGGAGATGGTCAACGGACCGTTAGTGAATTGATTGAAATCTTAAATGAAGATCCTCTTCGGGGCATCGATCATGAGCGGCCGCTGACACGTGTTAAGGTAGATGAAATTGTTCATCAGACCTTGACTCGCCAGGGCTATTCTCTTGATTCTGTGCCGCAAGCAGGTCAACAAGTGTGGTTGAGGGAAAGTGCAAATCTCTCGACAGGTGGGCATGCGAAGGATATCACCGATCAAATTCATCCGCTTCTTAAAACCTTGGCTGCTCGCACAGCCAGAGCAGTAGGTCTGGATGTATGTGGTATTGATATAGTGATGGACAATCCGTTAGCCAAACCATCTTCTTCGAATATGGCTGTCATTGAAGTGAATGCTGCGCCGGGAATTCGCATGCATCAATATCCTACACAAGGACGTTCAAGAGACGTGGCTGATGCTATTGTTGCATCCCTCTTTCCTGACAATAGCAACGGAAGAATTCCCATTGTCGCTATTACAGGCACCAATGGCAAAACGACAACCACTCGTTTGATTGCCCACGCTTTAGAGAGGCAAGGCGTCAGGGTAGGGATGACGACCACAGAGGGAGTCTATATCAATGGCGTACAAGTGATGTCAGGAGATACCACAGGACCGCGCAGTGCCCGTCTGGTTTTGTCCGATCCGACAGTCGATGTAGCTGTTTTGGAAACGGCTCGTGGCGGTATTTGTCGCGGGGGTCTTGCATACGACTTGGCTGATGTGGGTGTGATTACGAATATTACAGCTGATCATCTTGGTCAAGACGGCATTGACACATTGGAAGACATTGTACATGTCAAATCGTTGGTAGCAGAATGTGTCAAACCAACCGGTTGTGTCGTATTGAACGCTGACGACGAGCGTGTTCTTTCTATGCGTTCGCGCATTAAAGCAAAAACAGCCTTGTTTTCAATGCAGACACAAAACCATGAGATTCAGCTTCACTTAGCCTCTGGAGGAACAGCTTATTACTTGAATCGTAAGCAAATTGTTGAGGCGGTTGGGAGCTTTGAATATCCAATTGTATCAATAGAGAAAATACCTCTCACCGTTTTAGGGACAGCCAAGTTTCATGTGCAAAATTGTTTGGCTGCGACAGCGGCGTTGCGCCATCTCGGGTTGACCCGGCAGGAAGTGGCGGCGGCATTGCTCGGTTTTCATGCCAATCAGCATAACACTGGCCGCGCTATGATGTACGAGTTGCCCAATCGGGTAAGGGTCATTCTTGATTATGGACATAATCCTCACGGCTTTGCTTGTGTGACAGAGTGGGTGAAACAGTTGGGGGCCCATCATCTCATAGGGGTTGTGGGTGTTCCGGGCGATCGCGCTGATGAAGTTGTTTACGCTTCTTCAGAGGTGTTGGCGGGTTGTTTTGACTGGACGATTGTGAAAGAGGATGCGGATAAGCGTGGACGACAACCAGGCGAAATCGCCAAAATGATGGCAGAACGTATGCAAAGTTTGGCTCCTCAAAGTGCGTTGCAAATCATTGAAGATGAACTGATTGCTTTTCAGACGGCACTAGATAAGGCAAAAGCGGGAGATATGGTGGTAGCTTTCTACGAAAAATTGGAACCGTTGTTGACAGAACTCAAGTCACGTCAGGCCAAGCCCCTTACACAATGGCAGGCAGACGCCGAACAGGTACCTGGTTACGCAATGGTTTAAGCGCATTTTCCTAGGCTTTTCAACAAACCAGACAAGGAACTTGACTTGGCCTTCGCCACGTCGCATGCTAGAGTGCGACGAGGTGGGGCCTTTGTTGTTGGAGCGGGCGTATGCCAAAATTAATTTAACCCTAAATGTACTTGGAAAACGTCCAGATGGTTATCATGAAGTGGATATGGTCATGCAGAGCATTGATTTGTCGGATGAAGTGGCTCTGGAGTGGTTGCCGGAATCTATGGAAATTGTCATGGAATCACAAGCCACGAGCATACCGCTTGATGGACGTAATTTGGCGGTGATAGCGGCTGAGAAGTTTCTTTCTGCTGCTAACCTTACGCGCGGTGTACGTATTTATTTGACCAAAAATATACCGGTCGCAGCCGGATTAGCCGGGGGCTCGGCTGATGCTGCTGCCGTTTTGCGCGGTCTTAACCGTCTGGCGGGACATCCCTTTTCATTGGACGAATTAGCTGAACTTGGTGCTCAAATCGGATCGGACGTACCTTTTTGTATTTACAACGGCTGTGCTATTGCATCCGGGCGGGGCGAGAAAATTACGCATGTTCAACCTGCCTTGCGCAGTTGGGTAGTTTTATTGAAACCTCCACTTTATGTTTCGACTACAGAGGTTTATCAGTCGATTCAAGCGGATGATTTTAGCAACAAGCGAGTCAGTTCTGCCATGACGGAGCGATTTGCTAAAGGCTGTACACTGGCGGAAATAGAGTCGCTCATCTGTAACGACTTGCAGCCCGTGACCTTTCGGCTCTATCCCGAAGTGGCTCAGCTGCATCGTAAAATGCAGTCGGTGAGTGGATTACCCTGCCATATGTCAGGCAGTGGCCCGACGCTTTTTACGCTGGTTCCTACGCAGTCTGCAGGACAGAGGGTATACAATGCGCTACGCGGGTTTGCCAAGGATGTTTATCTTGCGCGACTTTTTCAGCCAAACAGCGGGGGGCAGACAGGATGAGACGGTCTTCACGTTTGCTGGCTATGGCCAAGCGTCTCTTTGATCGTCCCCATCATGTATACTCTCTTTCGGAATTGGCGGGCAGTGAGGTGGCTGCCAAATCCACGCTCAGTGAAGATGTGGCGTTTTTGCGTGCTTTTCTAGAAGAAACACAGGAAGGTACAATTGAAAGTTTGCCTGGTGCATCGGGTGGAGTGCGTTTCACGGTAGGTATGCCAGAGTCCATCAGACTGCGTTTTCTTGAACGGTTAGCGAGTGAACTTTCTCATCCTTCACGTATGTTGCCGGGTGGGTTTATCTATATGTCGGATATTCTTGGCCAGCCTGATGTATTAGATAACATTGGTCGGATGATAGCAGCAGAAATGGCTAGAGTACAACCCAACGTGGTAGTGACAGTGGAGACTAAGGGAATCCCACTAGCTGTAGCGACAGCTCGCTATCTCGACGTGCCGCTTGTTATTGTCCGTCGCGAGCATAAGGTGACGGAAGGAGCGGCACTCAGCATGCATTATGTGTCCGGTTCGGAACGGCGGATTAGTACAATGTATGTGTCCAAACGGGCGCTCCCAGAACGGGCGCGTGCCTTGGTAGTTGATGATTTTATGAAAGCTGGTGCCACAGCGCAGGCTGTGCGCGCTTTGCTGGCAGAGTTTTCAGTGGAAGTAGTTGGAACAGCGGTCTTTGTAAAAACCGAGGAACCCCAGAAAAAGTTGATATCCGATTACTTGGCGCTCCTTGAGGTCAAAGCAACTCAGTTGGATGGGAGTATATTTGTTCAACCTGTCTATCACGCGTAGCTATCACGTCGTGATATAGTGAATAACGGAATGTCCGGATGGGTTCCCCATTCTTTGTAAGCCTTAGAAGGGAAGGATGAAAAATCATGAAGATGATTGCCACTGAAAAAGCACCGGCGGCCATAGGTCCTTATTCACAAGCGGTGCAATTGGGAAATGTTCTCTACACCTCTGGCCAGATACCCTTGACTCCAGCTGGTGAAATGGTCACTGGCGGAATTGAAGAGCAGACAAAGCAGGTACTGGATAATTTGGATGCAGTGCTACATGCGGCTGGAATGACACGTCAAAATGTGGTTAAAACGACTATTTTTCTTACCGATCTCGCTCATTTTCAAACTGTGAATTCCTTGTATGCACAATATTTTGGCGACCATCGCCCGGCGCGTTCCACGGTTCAGGTGGCTGCTTTGCCACGTGGGGCGCAAGTGGAAATAGAATTGGTTGCTGCTCTCGAATAGAATTTTTTCTAACCTGTTCCAACCTGCCCCTGACTTTTGAGAGGGGCAGGTTTTTTATTGACGAAAATTTTACAAACATTTTGACGTAATAGCAGGAAAAGAAGAACAATATGTAGAAAAATATGCACAGCATGGGGGATGCTTCTACAGCTAAGGGTGGTGAACAGGGTGCAAATTACGGATATACGTTTGCGCAAAGTCGTCAATGATGGACGTATGAAGGCAATTGCTTCAGTAACTTTTGATGGCGAATTTGTTGTTCATGACATCCGCGTCATTGATGGAAACAATGGTATGTTTGTGGCCATGCCGAGTAAAAAAACACCGGATGGTCAGTTTCGAGATATTGCGCATCCCATTTCATCCGATATGCGTCAAAAGATTCAACAGGCTGTTCTGGAAGAGTATTATCGTTCCGATGTATCCGATGTGGCTTTGGAAGAGCCAAGTGCCTGATGATATCGGAAGAGGCGTTGGGGTTGTTGAATAAAAAGTCGTGCAGCAATGCAATGACTGAATTTATGTATAAAAAGATAGACCCTGCCAAATCTGCAGGGTCTTTTCTTGATATCACCTTTCTGATTTACAATAAAAGGAAAAACAATTCTTTATGTAGATCATGTCCAAGTAGAAAACTGAAAGAAATGGTACACAAACTACTCTTAAATGAAATTGAAATTGTTTTGTCCCTTCCTGTACACTGAAATGAGGAATGAATCGCGCTTTCAAAAACATGTGGACTGGAAGTGCGTACGGTTCTCCTATTGAGGACAGACAGGTTTGGTAAGGGGGATCAAGCTTGGGTAGAACTGCCATAGTACTGGCCGGCGGGCTAGGTACGCGTATGAAATCCTCTTTGCATAAAGTGCTTCATCCTGTACTTGGGAAACCCATGATTTTGCATATTTTAGATGAAATTGAAAAAGTACAGGTCGATGAAGTGATTGTTGTTGTGGGTCAAAGCCGCGAATCTGTCATTTCAGTTGTAGAAGGACGGGCAAAGATAGCCGTTCAGGAGCAACAGTTGGGAACTGGACATGCTGTAATGGCGGCGCTTCCCCACGTGAAAGCGGATTCTGACACAGTATTGATTCTATATGGAGATGCGCCGTTGATACAGGCATCCACTATGGAATCGATATTCCAGAAACAGGAGCAAAGTGGAGCGGGAGCAGTGATTTTGGCTGCCCATGTTCAAAATCCGACCGGTCTGGGTCGTGTTATATTATCGCAGAGCGGACAAGTGGAGCGAGTGGTGGAAGAGCGCGACGCAAGCCCTGAAGAGCGTCAAAATCATTTGATTAACACAGGAATTTACTGTTTCCGCACCGAACGCCTGCGGGAAGCTTGCGCTCAGTTACGTCCGAATAACGCTCAGAATGAATATTACCTCACCGACACCTTGCAATACTTACAAAGTATGGGTGTCGATGTATGGGCGCAGATAGCGGATGATGAAGAAGAAGTGGCTAGTGTAAATGATCGTTTTCAATTAGCACAAGTTGAAAAAATTGCTCAGCAAAGGCGTAACTGCGAACTGATGTTGGCAGGCGTCACCTTCTTACAACCGGATTCCACTTGGATTGGAGCCGACGTAGAAATCGAGGCTGACGTCACGCTTTATCCAGGTTGTGTGCTGGAAGGCTGTACACAAATTGCTGCGGGTGCTGTGATTGGGCCATATACTCGTCTGGTGGATGCCCAGGTAGAGGCTGGCGCCGTGGTGCAAAATAGCGTTGTTCTGCAGTCAATCATTGGTGAGGGTGCACAAGTTGGACCTTTTGCCTATATCCGTCCAGGCAGTACTGTGGGGGCGCGAGTCAAAGTTGGCGATTTTGTCGAACTCAAGAACACTCGACTTGGAGCCGACAGTAAAGTCAGTCATCTGGCCTATCTAGGCGATGCAGTCATTGGCGAAAGAGTCAATATTGGCTGTGGAGTCATTACAGTGAATTATGATGGAATGCAGAAACACACTACAGTGGTAGGGGATGACAGTTTCATTGGTTCTAACGCCAACCTCATCGCACCTGTCCAAGTTGGAGAGGGCGCTTATGTCTGTGCCGGATCGACCATTACAGATAATGTGCCAGACGACGGGTTTGCCATTGCTAGAGTGAAACAAGAGACCAAACCACGCTATGTTAAGGCCTGGAAACAGAAAAAAAGTCGCGTTTTGCGCATGGGGAGGGACTCTTGAAGTGAGTTTTGACGGGGATTTAAAACTCGTCACCGGCAACGCGAATCCGCAGTTGGCGCGTGAAATATCGGAATTTGTCGGTGTCCCGCTGGCGGAATGCCAGGTCGGGCGATTTATGGATGGAGAAGTGCAAATTAAGTTGGCAGAAAGTGTGCGCGGTAGCGATGTATTCATCATTCAGCCAACGTCTGCGCCAGTCAACGAGCACTTAATGGAGTTGCTGATTATGGTTGATGCCATCAAGAGGGCTTCAGCCAGCACCATCAATGTAGTTATTCCGTATTATGGTTATGCGCGTCAAGAGCGAAAAGCTCGTGCGCGCGATCCGATAACAGCTAAACTGGTGGCCAATCTCTTAGAGAAGGCTGGTGCAAACCGCGTTATCTGCATGGATTTGCATGCGGCTCAAATTCAAGGTTTCTTTGATATTCCGCTGGATCACTTGATTGGAATGCCCATTTTGGCCAAGTATTTTCTCAACAAGCAATTGGAAAATCCTGTTGTGGTTTCTCCGGATATGGGCGGCGTCACACGTGCCCGCGCGTTTGCTGAACGGCTTGGGGCTCCGCTTGCGATTATTGACAAACGCAGACCAGAAGCGAATGTTGCTGAAGTTATGAATATTATTGGCGATATTCAAAATCGGACAGCCATTCTGATTGACGACATGATTGACACAGCCGGAACTATCACATTAGGTGCCAAGGCGCTTCTCGAAAGAGGGGCAAAGTCTGTTTATGCTTGCTGTATTCATCCTGTTCTCTCCGGCAATGGTGTAGAGCGTTTAGAGCAATCCGATATTCAGGAGGTCGTGGTTACCAATACCATTCATCTGCCAGAAAGCAAGCGAATTGATAAAATTACCGTGTTATCTGTTGCTGAGTTGATTGCCGAAGCGATCATTCGGGTGCATACTCAGCGTTCTATCTCACAACTTTTTGACTAGGCGGTTATTATGAAGTTAATTGTAGGATTGGGTAATCCAGGAAAAGAATATGAATGGACAAGACATAACGTTGGATTTTGGGCGGTTGATACGTTAGCCGCCCGTTTTGGCATGGGCGTGAAAGATTTTCGCGTGAAATTTCAGTCTCTCGTCTCTGAGTATACGTTTGGCGGAGAGAAGATTCTGATGATGAAACCGCAAACATATATGAACGTAAGTGGTGTAGCTGTGGCTGAAGCATTGAATTTTTATAAGATTATGCAACCCGATCGAGATGTAATGGTTATTTACGACGATATGGATTTTCCGGTAGGCACATTGAAATTACGTATATCCGGCAGTGCAGGCGGTCATAACGGAATCAAATCACTGATTGCGCATATGGGAACAAGTCAATTTGCCAGATTGCGTGTTGGCATTGGGCGGCCATTACCTGAACAAACCGTCATTTCCCATGTGCTTGGTCGCTTTCCCAAAACCGAAGAGGATCAAGTGAAGTCTGTTTGCGAGAAAGCGGCAGAAGCAGTTGAATATGCTTTGATGCATTCTTTCCAGGCAGCTATGAATCGCTATAATAGCTGAGCTAACTCACTTTGTTAGGTATGATAGGACGGTTTCGCCCCCATACTAACTAGGGATGATTCCTGGTATGTGTTCCATTGTTGGGAACGCAGGCAAAGGTGGGGTAGTTTATGCGTATTGAATATATCTGCCGACATTGTCGACAAAAAGTAGGCCAGCTAAATCAGCCACACTGGACCATGGCTGACGTGGATGTGCGGCTTGGCTTAGGGCGTCTGACACCAGCTGAACGACTTGAATCTGTACAGATGGACACATACGACGATATGCGGGTGTATACCGTTTGTTCATACTGTGAAAATGCTTTGCGTGAGCATCCAGAATTACTTTTGGAAGGGAAACTTTTGCAATAGGGCCGCTGTTGGAGAGCGCAGGAGGCTTCTCGCGGCTGGTTCTATAACCCGCGTATTCGTTCATCAGATGGAAGACGCGAGTTTATGGTGCGGATTTTTCAGATCCGCCAAGCGAGGAGGAGTCTCATGTTGGAATTGGCGCACATCCTTCTGCAAGATCAAAATTTTGTGGATTTTTTGCAATCCGTCAATCGAACGAATATCGATGCACTGGTGACAGGAGTTGGCGGCAGTGCGCGCAATTTGGCGTATGCAGCTATGTTGCAACACTGGCGCCTGAAACACCCAGATCAATCATTGCTGATTGTCACTCATAGCAGTAGCCAAGCTGACAGTGTGGCAGACGATTTGCGTACGCTTCTGTCAGAAGAGGAAGTCTTTGTCTATCCAGAACGAGAATTGGCTGCCCTCCATACATTGGCCGCCAGTCCAGAAGTTACAGCGTTGCGCCTTCGCGTATTGGATAGACTTTCTTTACGTATGCCAACCGTAGTGGTCACCACCATTCTGGCAGCAACTGAATGGTTGGGACATCCAAAGACATTTCATGAGGTTGTGCGCGAGTATCAAATCGGTATGCAGCTTGATATAGAGTCAGAGTTGACGAGACTCGTCCAAATGGGTTATGAACGAACAGAAATGGTCGAGCGGCAAGGACATTTTTCTCTTCGCGGTGGCATTCTTGACATCTTTCCAGTGGGTCAAGAGCATCCCGTACGCATGGAATTGTTTGATACTGATATTGACTCATTGCGTACATTTGACGCACAAACCCAGCGTTCATTGGAAAATTTGCAAGAGTTTCGCTTGTTGCCAGCTGTGGAACTACTCTTTCCGCAATCTGCTTTGTTACAGGCGGCGGATGAAATTGAAAAATTCATGCACGATCGATTGCGCAGTTTGACAGATTTAGAACAACGTGATCGGCTGCAACAACAAGTGGGCAAAGATATTGAGAAGATGCGACAGGGCCAGCCATTTCTAGGGCAAGCACGGTATATTGAACATTTTAAAACTCATGCGGCCACACTGTTGGATTATTTCCCTGCAGCCACTTTGCTCTGCCTGGAAGAACCGTTGCGGCTTCAAGAACGGGAGAAGTCCGCGCGGCGTGATTTTACAGAATGGCTTGCCAATGCTCTGATGCGTGGTGATGTATTGTCAGCGTCAATCGCTGCACCAGAAACTGGGCGTGTTTATGATGAACCGCGATTCACTCGCATTCATTGGAGTAAATTCCAAAGAGGATCTGGACGTTTTACGGCTCATTTGACGTTGACGACCAAAGACGCCCAAGAATTTCACGGACAGATGAATGTTCTGAAATCAGAACTTGCTCATTGGAAAAAATCAGGTTATCAAGTCGTTTTTCTGGCACCAACTGAGGAACGGGCAGCGCGTATGGAACGCGTTTTTGTTGATTATCGTGTCGAAGCTGTGCGTCCGAAATCCTTTCTGGTCGGTGAGACGCCACAAATTTTAATCGGAGAATTGGCAAGTGGTTTTGAGTTTCCCATGCAGCATTTGGTCGTTGTGACAGACAGGGAAGTGTTTGGGAATCGCCAGAAAGTTCGGCGAGCACGTCTGGAAATGTCAGATGCCGAGCGGATCAAGAGTTATCAGGAACTGAAAATTGGCGATTACGTAGTGCACGTCAATCACGGTATTGGCAAATACGTAGGCATACGGACATTGGAAGTTGATGGTCATCATAAAGATTACCTGCATCTGGTTTACGCCGGGAATGACAGTCTCTACGTTCCCGTAGAGCAGATTGATCAAGTACAGCGTTATATCGGATCGGAGGAAAAAGAACCTAAAGTTTATCACCTTGGCGGCGGCGAATGGTCACGTGTCAAAAATCGCGTATCCAAAACTGTTAAAGATATTGCGGCCGATCTCGTTAAACTTTATGCCAAACGAGAAGCTACGCCAGGACACGCATTTTCACCGGATACACCCTGGCAGGCGGATTTTGAAGCGGCCTTTCCATATGAGGAAACCCCCGATCAATTGCGGGCTATCGAGGAAATTAAACGGGATATGGAACGCGGTCGACCTATGGATCGCTTGCTCTGTGGAGATGTAGGTTATGGAAAAACAGAAGTTGCCATCCGGGCGGCATTTAAGGCGGTTATGGATGGCAAACAGGTGGCTGTGTTGGTGCCAACAACCGTTTTGGCACAACAACACTTTGAGACGTTTAAAGAGAGGTTTGCTGGGTTTCCCATCACAGTGGATGTTTTGAGCCGTTTTCGTTCGCGGAAAGAAGCAACAGCCTGTATTCGCGGGCTGAAAGATGGCAGTGTGGATGTCGTCATTGGGACGCACCGACTGCTGCAAAAAAGCATTGAGTTTAAGGATTTGGGGTTACTCATTGTTGACGAAGAGCAGCGTTTTGGTGTCACACATAAAGAACGGCTGAAAGAACTGCGGGCCAATGTGGATTGTTTAACGCTGACAGCAACGCCCATTCCGCGCACGTTGCATATGTCGATGATGGGTGTGCGCGATTTGTCAGTGATTGAGACACCACCGGAAAATCGTTTTCCCGTACAGACATACGTAATCGAGCAGAATGAGGGAATGGTTCGCGAAGCTCTCGAACGCGAACTGGGTAGAGGCGGTCAAGTCTACTACCTTTACAATAATGTGCAGAGTATTGTCAGTCAGGCGGAACGGTTGCAACGTTTGATGCCGCAAGCAAGAATCGCCGTGGCGCACGGTCAAATGGCGGAAGATGAGCTTGAGCGTGTCATGTTGGAATTTCTTGAAGGAGAAATTGATATTTTGGTCACCACGACCATCATTGAAACGGGATTGGATATTCCAAACGTCAATACTTTGATTGTGCATGATGCTGATCGACTGGGACTATCGCAGTTATATCAATTGCGTGGTCGTGTGGGGCGTTCCAACCGGATTGCCTATGCTTATTTCCTGTATCAAAAAGACAAAGTCTTGACAGAAGTGGCAGAAAAACGTCTACAAGCTATCAAGGAATTTACAGAACTGGGCAGTGGTTTTAAAATTGCCATGCGCGACTTGGCGATTCGCGGCGCAGGCAATCTGCTGGGCGCAGAGCAACACGGCTTTATTAATTCTGTCGGATTTGACATGTATAGTGAAATGTTGGCGGCGGCAGTCAAAGAGTTGCGCGGCGAACAAATAGAAGAGCATCCGGAAGTAAGCGTCGAGTTGCAGGTGGATGCTTATTTACCCGACTCATATATTTCCGATCCGGCGCAGAAAATCAGTATGTACAAAAAGTTCAAATTTGTGCAAACGCCTGAAGCTGCTGATGATCTCGAAGAAGAACTGGAGGACAGATACGGCGATTTGCCTGAACCTGTACGTCATTTGTTGGACATCACGCGCATAAAAGGCTATGCTGTCAGGTGCGGGGTTGACCATATCTCCCAACAGGGAGCGGAGACGGCCATCCGCTTGCTTCAAGATGATAGGCATCGCATCGATTACGCTAAATTGCAGTCGGTTGCAGTCAAACATGCGGCTGCCGTCACCAAGAGGCCCAATGGCACGACCTTTTTGTTACTGCGGACGCGGGGGTTGTCTGACAGTGAAAGATTGCTTCGCATCAAGCGGATCCTTTCGGATTACGCAGAGATGTTGAGTAGTACACGGGAGGTAGAAAAGATTGCAAAGTAAACGCACCGTCCTGTTGTCGCTGGCAACGGCTGCTGTTGTAACCTTGGTAGCCGGCTGCGGGGCGCAAAACGCCGGCAACCATACCACGCAGAATGCCACTCCAACTAGCCTGAATCTTCCTAAACTGCCGACTTATAGCGGTCCTACAGTGGCTACTTACAATGGGGGCACGCTGACCAAGCAGGAATTTGAACAACAGTACAATCTGCAAGTTGTATTGCCCAAGTTGACTGCTCAGGAGTCGAAGACGCAGTTCTTGCAGAATTATATCCTTGTCTATAAATATCTTTATGCTAAGGCAGTGAAAGCAGACAAAACACCCGTCAATGTATCTGAAGCGGAACAATTGACCAATCAGTATATGAGTCAGTTGGTCGGACAAGATTACAAGACACAAGCAGACTTGAATAACGAAATGAAAAAACTGGGCATCACCAAACAAGATTTCGTCACATTGGCGGAAGAGGGACAAGTGTTGCAAAATTATCTGCAGCAGGAATTGAAAAATGTCACCGTTTCAACGACGGATGCACAAAATTACTATAACGCCAACAAATTGAATTACTTGCAGGTGACCGTCAGCGAGATTCTTGTCAAGACGGAGAGTCAAGCTAAGTCGCTGATAGCTGAATTGAAAAAAGACAATGGCAAAAATTTTGCACAATTGGCTGACAAATATTCTCAAGATCCGGGTGTCAAGCAAAATCATGGCACATACGCCAATGCTACAGCCGGTCAATTTGTGCCGCATTTTGCAGAAGCTTGTGCAACCTTGCCAATAGGTCAAATCAGCAGTCAACCTGTGCATACACGTTATGGATGGTTTGTCATGCGAGTGGACAAGCGTCAACAATTACCGTTTAGTCAAGTTGAGAGCAGCATCAAACAACAGTTGTTGCAACAGGCGCAAAATCAAAAAGAGACACAGATTATGGATGATGCCAAGAATAACGTCGATGTGAAAATGACAGTCAAAAGTTCGCAGTTGTAAAATCTGTGTGCATCATTGAATAAAATTTGGCTGTTTGATTCTACGAATGTGCAACAGTATGCCTGAATTGGTGTATAGAGGAATCCCACCCGTCACATACTAACCACACGCCAGACACCGCAGAACTAACTCATGAGGGTGGGGGACTTCACATTGAAAGCTACAGGCATCGTACGGAGAATTGATGACCTCGGTCGTGTCGTAATTCCGAAAGAAATTCGCCGAACGCTGCGTATTCGCGAAGGTGATCCGCTGGAGATTTTTGTAGATCGAGATGGGGAAGTCATTCTGAAAAAATATTCACCAATCGGTGAATTGGGCGATTTTGCAAAGGAATATGCAGAGTCGCTTTCTGAATCCACGGGGCATGTCGCGTTAATTGCCGACAGAGATGTGATTATTGCGGCCGCAGGCACTGCCAAAAAAGATTTTCTCGATCGTCCCATATCCAGTGATGTAGAACAGGCTATGGAAGATCGCAAGACCATTATGAATTTTACGCCTGGGGAATACAGTATTGTTCGAGATATGCCAGAACGTCTAGGTTCGCGTGTCATCGCGCCGATTATTGCAGCGGGTGATCCGATTGGCGTTGTGATGCTTATCACTCGGGATGAAAATGCGAAAATGAGTGAGTTGGAGCGCAAACTTGTGGAAACCGCTGCTGGTTTTCTGGCTAAACAGATGGAACAATGAATTGTCACGTAAATTTTAAAAATGCGTACCGTCTGACGTAAGCAACAAAATACGAGAAAAAATCCCGTCCAAAGCCGAGACGGGATTTTTTCTGATTCATCAATGGGACTAACTGGCCCACTTTGTCCATAGGATGTTGAAAGAATCTATGGATAGGGGAGAAGGCGTATGAAACGGCGCGGTTTTGTCCATGGCGCCATGCTCCTGGCCGGGGCTGCCATGCTTTCTAAATTGCTCGGATCGGTCTATACCATTTTCTTGCAAAATATTATTGGCGATCACGGTATGGGGCTGTTTCAAATGGCCTATCCTGTTTACTCGACACTCCTTGCTGTAGCAACAGCAGGTTTTCCGGTTGCAGTTTCCAAGCTGGTTGCAGAAGAGTTGGCCCAAGGACATACACAAGCTGCTCGCCGCACATATCAAATCTCTGCTTTTTTTCTTTGCGTGCTAGGCGTTTTTGCCTTTCTGGTGCTGTACATTTTTGCGCACACCTGGGCAAAAATTGCTGGCGATCCTTCTGCTACGCTGGCGATTCGCGCGATTTCTCCAGCGCTTTTGATTGTGCCATTGCTCAGTGCCATGCGAGGTTATCTCCAGGGGCATGAATGGATGGAACCAACTGCAGTTTCACAAGTCATGGAGCAGTTGGTCAGGGTAATCACGATTTTGGCTTTATCCATTTATTTTATGCAAGCCGGGTTTGGTGCTGCTACAGCTGCCGCTGGAGCGGCTTTTGGTGCCGTGACGGGTGCGGCGGCCGGTTTGTTGACCATGATGTTTTATCGCAGGCGACAACCGGTTTCTAAAATGTCGGATCGACATCAAATTCCATGGAGTCGACTGCTACGCCGTCTGATTTATTATGCCTTGCCGATTTCCCTGGGAGCTTTGGTGATACCTCTCATGAACAATGTGGACGCACTCACTGTCGTGCATTTATTGAAACAGGCGGGCGAAACACAGCGAGAAGCTACCAGTGCTTTTGGCTTGTTGGCAGGAAGGGCTGCAAAATTGACACTTTTGCCTATTACGCTGGCTTCGGGTATTGGCATTGCGGTGATGCCAGCCGTCTCTGCTGCTGCCGCTCGACAGGACATGCGCAGCGTGCGCAATCATGTGCAAGTTTCTCTACGCATGACCGCCATTCTAGCTCTTCCGGCGACCGTCGGTCTGGTTTTACTGGCACGTCCAGTGGATATTGTCCTTTTTCAAAATTCGGATGGCTGGAATGTAATAGCTTGGCTTTCCCTCTCCATTCTATTTGCCAGTTTGCAGACCACAGCAGCGGCAGTTTTGCAGGGAGCAGGTATGGTATACTTGCCCGTAATTCATCTATTGGCGGCAGCTTGTCTGAAGGTCGTACTCAATCTATTGTGGATTCGACAACACGGGTTAGTAGGTGCTGTTTGGTCTACAGATATAGCCTATTTGTTTGCGTGTCTACTCAATTTGCTTGCCATTTCGCGCCGTCTGGGTGGATTGAGTCTCTCCGATTTTGGGTTTCTGCCCATTGGTGTTTCGGCATTTGTCATGGGAGCTGTAGAATTCGCTTTAGTTCGTGCCTGGCCTCTCTTGCAAAGTGATACGGAGAGCCGATGGACAGTTTCCTTGGCGCTGATGGCGGCTATTGTACTCGGCGTACTCGCTTTTTCCATAGCGGCTGTTGCCAGTAACGCTTTGCAGGAAGAGGAAATCGAACGAATACCTAAAGTTGGTCCACGTTTGCTCTCGATTTTCTCGCGAATGGGATTGACACGCAGCTAAGTTAGAAAAGGCTCCTAAGGGGATGAAAAAATGCTGATTGAAGTCGTGGGGCTTGGTCCGGGTGATGAAAGTACCATGCCGCTTTCTACATGGAAAACATTACAAGAATCTCGTTCACCCATTATTTTGAGAACCAAAATTCATCCATCCGTTCCTGCTCTTACAGAAGCAGGCATTTCCTTTACAACGTTTGACCATCTCTACGAGCAGCATGGCGACTTTGAAACGCTTTATGAACAGATGGCGGAAGAATTGCTACGTTTAGCAACACAGCATAAGAAGGTGATTTACGCTGTTCCTGGTCATCCGCGGGTTGCTGAGCAATCTGTGGAATTGTTGCTGAAAAAAGCGACTGCCTGCGGAGTGGACGTGCATGTTGGGGCTGGACAATCTTTTCTCGATCCGCTTTGCACAGCTATCGGATTAGATCCGATTGCTGGACTCCTGCTCTTAGATGGGACTCAATTACATATAACTGAATTGCAACCGGGAGTTCATACGCTGATAGCTCAAGTCTATTCACCAGCTGTTGCCTCAGATGTGAAATTGACACTCATGGAAGTTTATCCTGATGAACACGAGGTCACAGTTTTGAGTGCTGTGGGTGTTGCCGGGGAAGAGAGCGTCACTTCTGTCCCGCTCTATGAATTGGACAGGCTGACAGAGATTCATCACTTGACGACAGTCTATGTTCCCCCCGTGCAAAATTTATCAGAAAAAGCTCGGCATCCATTATATCTTGCTGACATTGTGGCTCGCTTACGGCACCCTTTGGATGGCTGCCCATGGGATTTGGCCCAGACGCATGAAACATTGATTCCCTATGCCACCGAGGAAGCCTATGAAGTGGCTCAGGCAGTTTTAGAGGATGATCCAGCACATTTGCAAGAAGAGTTGGGCGATTTATTGCTTCAAGTTTTGTTGCATGCGCAAATTGCAGCAGAGAACGGAGATTTTACGTTGCAAGATGTGTTTTTTGGACTGGCAGAAAAACTCGTCAGGCGCCATCCTCATGTATTTGGTCAACAATCAGCCAGCAATGCAGAAGAAGCCGAAGCGATGTGGAAGTCTGCTAAGGCAGAGGAGAAACAGCGAGACTCCCTGTCCCTGGAAGGAGACGAGACGCCACTGTCGCTCATGAGCGATGTACAGACTGGACAAGACGCACTCAACTATGCGTTTGACGTACAAAAAAGAGCGGCAAAGGTCGGATTTGAATGGAATTGTATAGAGGATGTTTTAGAAAAGCTGAGAGAGGAAATAATTGAGTTTGAAGAAGCGCTTAACCAGAATGATTCTAAAGCTTTGACAGAGGAATTAGGGGATTTATTTTTTACTCTGGTTAATTTGTCGCGTTGGTTAAAGATGCATCCAGAAATGGTTCTTCGTAAGGCGGTAATCAAATTTGTCCGCAGATTTGAAAGGGTAGAGCAGGCTGTACATGAGAGTGGGCGAACATGGCAGGAGTATCGTTTGGATGAATTAGATCAACTGTGGCAAAATGCGAAATTATGATCTGAATGAATGAAAAGCAGGAATTTGGCGGGAAAACACGAATATTGTTCCCGACATTCCCACAAAGGGGGCACTTTCCAGTGAATAAAGCAGATTTGGTCAATAAGGTTGCGGATAAAACCGGACTTAAGAAGAAAGATGCGGAAGCTGCTGTGAATAGCGTCTTTGAAAGTATTGAAGAAGCGCTTCGCGAAGGAGAAAAAGTTCAGGTCATTGGTTTTGGAACCTTTGAAACCAGAACGCGCGCAGCGAGGTCTGGCCGCAACCCGCAGACGGGTGAGACGATTGAGATTCCTGCTGCCACTGTACCAGCCTTTAAGCCAGGCAATAAACTGAAAGATCTGACTCGCTAATTGCGTCTAGACAAGTTTCTCAAGGTTTCGCGCTTAGTGAAAAGGCGAACACTGGCTAAAGAATTATGTGACGCAGGGCGTGTGTCTTTGGGAGACAGGGTGGCAAAGGGTAGTAGCCCAGTTCAAATTGGGGATATTTTGTCTATTCGTTATGGACATAAAAGAATGACCGTAGAAGTGTTGCAGTTGATGGACAATCCCCGCAAAGAACAGGCGTCGTCCCTGTATAGGGTTCTTTCCGAAGAACGTCTTGAGCAGGTGAATACTCATTTTGTGGATGATGAAGAATAGACCCTTTGTATCACTGGGGTATGGTTTTCTTTCTATCCATAAGCAAATGATTTTCAAGAGTTAACTGATAGGAATCAGTAAAAATTCATGGAGTCAAGAGCCTCCAAATTCACTGTTTGAAAAGTGGATTTGGAGGCTCCTGTATTTAGAAAAAAGCTTTTGCCATTTTCGGTTCTAAATTTTGCTCCCCATCCATAGCATGATGAAAGGACGGGCAGGCGAGGACTGGAGGTAGGCGTATGGCAGAATTGTCCACGCATCATATCCATTTGGATGGTCGTAGACGTGCTGATATCACAGGCGTTTCCAGCGTGGAAAGTTTCGATGTACATGAATTCACTCTGAAAACTACAGCCGGAATGTTGCAAGTCAAAGGCGCGAATCTCCATATGAAACATCTCGATCTTGAATCTGGACAGGTTATTATCGAAGGGACAGTTCATGGTATGCAATACATTCAAGAGAACAAGAAGAAGAGTATTAGTTCTCGGTTCAAGTGGTAAACCATGATGAATTCCAGCATGTACCTATTTACAATCAGTGCATCCGGATTTTTGATGGGCTGCGTATTCGATATTTATAATACCATTCTCTCTGAGCATCCTTTGTTGAGATGGTTGCGAACGTTGGCTGATTTGCTGTTTTGGCTTGTTTTTGCTGTGTGGGTCTATCATTTCTGTCTGGTGACTGATGAAGGAAGATTTCGCATTTACACACTCGGTATATTGTTGTTTGGATATGTGGTATATCGTCTGACATTGCGTAAATTGCTGTTGGGGAGCGTTGCGCTGTTAGTGAAACTGACGCGCATGATCTTTCGTATCGTTTGGCGAATCGTTTACGCAGTCGTGATTTGGCCGTTGCTCGCCTGCTGGAGGATTGTCTGGCGAATATGTTCTATTGCTTATTCAGTTCTTCAAAAATTAGAGAATATGCTGGTGACATTTTTAACTTTTGGACTGAAAATTCTTTTTTGGCCACTGAAAAGACCTTGGGAAAAGTTTAAACCCATGTTCTTGCCGTTTTTTGGGCACTGGGAAGGATTCTGGACAAAACTGTCGAACATGTTGAAACATCCACCGAATGCAGCATAAGCATAATGGAATGGCGTATGTTGCTTTTCATGAGACAGGGAGCGGTTCGCTTTGCCCAGACAATCTTCATATGCTTCACGTCAAGCTGCCCCGGATGTTGCACCCAGGATTTTCGTCCGCAAACCTTGGAGAAAGTTTTTGCGTCTTCGTTATGTGGCACTTTGCGTCGTGTTTGCGTATGCGGTTATTCACTATGAAACAGTGCAGCGCCCCATTCTTCAGCAATTGGAAGTGCAACATCAACAACTCAACAACCAGTTATCTCAGTTGAAAACGCAGAATACTTATTTAAAGAATCGAGTTCAGCAACTCAATAATCCTAGTTTTATTGAGAAATACGCAACCGATCATTTTGGTCTGATTGTACCGGGACAAATCCCGTTCACTGTTGCAAATTCCCAGCACTAAAGCGTGAGGGATGACAGTCTAAAATAAGACCATGATAAAAATGAATCGGTAAATGGGGCAATTTAAGGCGGTTTGCTTGACACCAATTTTTCGTCTTTTCTATACTGTAGAATGGAAGTCTCTAAAATCCTAAGGAGGAAGCTCGTCTGTATGTCCATTGAGGTCGGCAGCAAAGTGTCTGGCAAAGTTACTGGTATAACAAATTTTGGCGCATTTGTCCTCTTGCCCGGAGGCGAAACGGGTCTTGTTCACATTTCGGAAGTTTCCAATAGTTATGTGAAAGATATTCGTGAGCATTTGCAAATGAATCAGGAAGTACTCGTTAAAGTAATTAATGTCGACCCAAGCGGCAAAATTGGTTTGTCCATTCGTCAGGCAGATGACCAAGCGCCAGCAGCCCGTCCAACCCGCGAGGGGAATTCTCGAGGTCGTAGCGGTGGTCACCACAATCAACAGAGAATGTCGTTTGAAGATAAAATGTCCCGCTTTATGAGAGACAGTGAGGAACGTTTAATGGCTTTGCGTCGCAGTGAATCCAAACGCGGGGGTCGTGGCGGTCGGCGCGGATGACAGCAGGCGAGCCTATCATTTCAGATTAGATTGTCTGTTATAGTCGTTGATAAGGGCACTCCATAGAGGAATGCCCCTTTACTTTTTGGACAGAACCGCGCGTTCGGTCATCGTTCTGGTACATGCTGTCCTGTCCATTTTTTGACTGATGCATTCTGGAGAATGTAACTGGTTTATCCAGACATTGATTGGTGGTATTCCATTCAAAATAACTTGACACAAGGAGAGAATCAGATGGAGGAACCCTATTTTCTTCAGTACCAACTTTCCGACGATAGAGTTGTGATGTTGCAGTTCTCCAACATAAACGATAGGGACGGCTGCCATATCTCTCTTGATATGTACAAAGCCCAACTGGGCCCTGTTACTCAAGCTGTGATGGAACGCATTTTAGCTAAGTTTCAGGGCACAGTGTGGGGAGGATTAGACCAATCGTAATGACTATCCCGCCTCTGGCGGTATCGATAGTACGCTTCATTGAGCATCACAATCGATTGAACGTCACGATTATAAAAAGCTCGTTTCAACTGCTTGCACAGCCAATCAGGCATCGGTATTCCTCCGTCCTGAGTGTGATGTGCCTCTTGCATACGCAAAGGCAGATTCAATGACCTCTGCTCTATCATACGCATGGATAGCTTGTCACGCGCCACTTGCAGACGAATTTACCGCTTGCAGCAAAATATCAAAGCGGCTCTGCACTTGGCGTGTTTGCACGCCAGCCTTTTCCAGTAATTCGATGGCATATGTGTTGGGGCGGTAGTCAAATTCAAAGCATACTTCACGTATGCCAGCTTGAATCAAACTCTTTGTGCAGTTTAAACAGGGCCGATGGGTTACGTAAAGCTGAGATCCGTCCACAGCAATACCTAATTTTGCACACTGCAGCAAGGCGTTTTGCTCGGCATGAATAGCGCGTATACAATGACCATCTTCCATCTTGCAACCCACATCGATGCAATGAACGTCCCCTGCTAGAGAACCATTGTAACCACTGGCCACAATTCGCTTATCGCGAACAATGACACACCCAACCGCCAATCGGGCACAGGTCGAACGAAACGACATGACTCGACTTTGTGTGGCAAAAAACTCATCCCATGACATCCTTGGTGTTTGTGTGTTCGATGAGGCAAAATTCATGGATAAGTCATCCTCTCTATAAAAATCGTCCGTTAAACCTTCAAGAAACTTGGCAGATGATGTCGGAAGATTTTATCTTGCAACCTCCTTGGTTTGACAAAATCAGCGTCATGCTCCGCCTATACTGGTCATACAAATAACAGGAAGGGGCTCGGCTCATGTCACACCTATCCCTGGTGGGAAAAGCGGATCGACCATCATCACAAAAAGCTGCGTTGGTGCGAGTGCACTGGCAACGTGCAGTATTGCTTGCTGGAATGGCTTTTGTTCTTGGACACGCTACTATTCTACACGCAGTATCACCCTTTGGTTTTGCTTTCTTTGTAATTTTGCACGAACGCGGTGGACGAGGCAGGCGATTTCCTGCCTATGCTGCAGTATTGGGAGCCCTGGCTGGTGGGGGAGTTTACGCTGCTGCTAGCATGCTTTTGCAATTTTTTATGTACCGCGCTGTGCGTCTGTATATATTGCGCAAACCGTTTGCCGATTTTCGGTTTATTCCACTGATTGCAGGCGCAGTAGCGCTCTGTAGCAAGTTGTTGTTGATTGGTACTGTCTGGACGCAGATGGATGTTCTGCTGGCTCTGGCTAATGCAGCGTTAGTCACTTTGTTGTGCCTGATTTTTATTCAGTGCATTTCCATATTCATTGGCAAAGAAGCCGTTAAATCTCTACGTCACGAACAAGTAGCGGCGCTTATCATTCTTGCTGGATCTGTAGTCATGGGTTTGTCTGATTGGAAAATACATGATGTTTCAATCGCCTCCATAACCGTGGACTGGATGATATTAATGATAGCTTGCGGCGGTATGGGGATGGCTGCAGCAGGCGCTATTGTGTTGAGCTTACTTTCATTACTGAGTCATCAGGGCAATATGGCGGATGTAGCCATTAGTGGATTTGGAGGCTTTCTGTCGGGGCTTTTAAAGGATGCCAACCGCTTCTGGATCGGTCTAGCCTTTGTACTGTCCACTACAGTACTTGCTATGTCAACATCCAGTGATTGGCATGGTTTAGCGAATCATGCTTTAGCTGCTTCGATTGCGACAGTAATTTATTGGTTAACCCCGCGCCGTTTGCATCTTGAAGTAGCATCGTATGTTCCAGGAACATTAGAAAATCGCCAGTCAGAGCAAGATCGTGTGCGTCGTATGAATCAGTTGATGGCTGAAAAAATCGAGCAATTCGGACAAATATTCGAAGAATTAGCCGTTACTTTTGCCGATCACGGTGAAAATCCATATACTACCGCGCAACAGTTGGTTACGCACATGGTCAGTACGACAGCTGGTCAGGTTTGTTCAGGATGTGCGAGACGTGCCACCTGTTGGGATAAACAAGGTATCCAAACTTACCAGGCTATGGCCAATACCATTAGCCAAATTGAAAGCTGTCCACCTGGCAAAGCATTTCCTACTCATGATTTAAAAGAACGCTGTTGTCGGCTTGACGCTATGATGGGGGTTTTAAAATACAATCTGGATCTTACGTATCGAGATGAAAAATGGATGGCTAAATTGCACGATTTGCGTACACTGGTAGCCGCCCAACTTGGTGGAGTTGCAGCAGTTGTCCGGGCAATTACAGACGAAATTGAAGAATCCGAACGCAGTGCGCTCTCAGATGAAGAACAGATACTAGCGGCTCTTGAAAAATTAGGATTGTATGTCGACCGCGTGCATATTGTTTCGTTGGATGCCGGCAAAATTCATATTGAAGTTTTGCAACCGACTGACAGGGCATATGAAACGTCAACAAAAGTGATTGCTCCACTGCTGTCGGGTGTGGTTGGTGAAACACTCTCACTGTCAAAGCTTGATGCAAATGGTGATGGATACAGTATCTGTGTCTTTGCGTCTGCTCGCCGCTACAGTGTCCATACAGCAGTTGCTAGCGCTGCGCGAGGTGGACGAATTGTCTCTGGAGATACTCATACGGCAGTTGATTTGGGGAACGGACGCTTTGCGATTGCCGTTTCAGACGGTATGGGTAATGGAGAACGCGCACGCCGTGAGTCTCGTGCTGCCATTGAACTTCTCAAAAAACTTTTGAAAGCTGGATTTGATGAACAGTTGGCCATTCGTACAGTCAATTCCACCTTACTTTTACGCAGTCAGGATGAGATGTTTGCCACGCTCGATATGGCTTTGATAGATCTATACAGCGCCAAGACAGAATTTTTGAAAGTTGGTTCCGCACCGTCTTATATTTTGCGAGGCAATGATATTATGACCATCACTGGCGCGGGTGTACCCATTGGTATTTTGCAAGACATCGATGTTCAGGCGGTCACGGAAGATTTGCAAGATGGAGATATTCTCATTCTTATTTCAGATGGGATTTATGATGCACCCAAAGAAACTTTCGAGCCTTCTGATTGGTTGCAGCAGCAATTGCGTATGTTGAAAACACGCGATGCCCAAAGTATTGCAGACACACTTGTGGAAGCGGCAGTGCGTGCTAACAACGGTAAAATTGCTGACGATATGACAGTGGTTGTAGCAAAAGTGGGAAAGTTTGAGCCAGAATGGGCAACCATTAAGATTCCTGGTGTACAAGGCTTGCGACGTAAGGCGGACAAGCGTAGACGAGGCGCCTGACAAAGAAAGTCACCCAAGTTTCAATATTTTTTGGAACTGATAAATGAATAGCTGAAATTTCATAGAGTGAGAATGTCCACACCATTGGCTGACCATACTGGTAGAAGAACCAGATGTGGAAGTCGATGGAGGTGGACGTTTTGTCTCTGGAAGCCAAGATGAAGCAGATTTTAGTGATTACAGATGGTTGTTCCAATGTTGGAGAATCCCCGATAGAAGCGGCTGCTGATGCGCGTCGTCAGGGTATCGCAGTGAATGTCATTGGTGTAGTAGAAAAAGGCGAGATGGGCGGCGCAGGGCGTGATGAAGTCATGCGTATTGCAGAGGCGGGAAATGGTATGTGCCGGATCGTTCAACCCAGCGATTTATCAGCTACTGCTCAAATGATGACACATCAGACCATGCAGTTGACCTTACAGCAAGCGGTTAATGCAGAATTGAAATCGGTTCTCGGAAAAACGCAGGAGGAACTTCCGCCGGAAGAACGTGCTCGTGTGACTTCTGTGGTAGACAAATTACAGGAAGAACTGCATCTGGATTTAATAGTACTCATTGATACGAGCGCTAGTATGAAACACAAAATGGACATGGTACGCGAGGCTGTGCGGGACTTATCCTTTTCGCTCAGCGCCAGAATGGGTTCTTCACGAGTGGCAGTCGCTGTTTTTCCAGGACAACGGGGAAATTGGGTAGAGACGGTGCAGACTTTCTCTGCTACTCTTGACCCTAAAGCATTAGAGCGTTGCTATGTAGCGAGTGGAGGTACACCTACGGGTCCGGCTATTCGTCATGCTTTGCAGTTGTTTCAGGAAAAAATGGAAAGTGGAATTGATGAGCAATGGGCGGCGCTTGACTAATGGTGACCCGCCTGCTGCAGCCAGGCCAAGTGCTTGTTGGTAAATGGCAAAAAAACAGTTATCGTATTCTCCAGCCGCTTGGGCAGGGAGCAAACGGTGAAGTCTATCTGGCGCAATCTATCATGGACAAGCAGGAAGTGGCGCTTAAAATCAGCAGTAACTCGCATGAAATCGCAGGTGAATGGCGACTACTCAGACAACTTTCCGCAGTAAGTCACGCTTTGCCGAAACCGATTGAACTAGATGATGCACAGCATGCACCACTGTACTTTTACAGTATGGAACGTATTGCCGGACAGCCGCTGACAAAAGTTCACCAGCATCTGCGCCAGACGGAAATCGATCGATTATTTGCTGCCTATCTTCAGGTTTTACATGAGTTTCACCAGGCTGGATTCGCTTTTTCTGATGTCAAACCAGAAAATTTATTGGTTGAAAGCGGGACGGATGGCAGGTTGCAAGCGCGTGTGGTTGATATAGGCGGTGTCAGCGCCTTTGGTCGATCCGTTCGACAATACACGCCAACAAGTGATCGTGCCTATTTCGGCTTAGGTACGCGTTCAGCCGACGCGATGTATGATTTGGTAGGGCTCTCGCTGGTTTTTCTTCAGTTGCAACAACCATTGCCTGTTCATCGCATGGGTCGTGTGGAAGATCGCCAGCGCTATGTTTTTACAGCACTGCAACTTATGCCTAAAACGAGAAGAAAAACAGTCATTGACGCTATTTTGCATGGCCAGGTGCAATCGGCGGCAACTGCGCTTTCTCTGTTTCATTCAGCTAAAAGCAACAAGAAGAGACAAACCATGCCAAAGCCTGCTCGGCAGAAAAAGTCAATGGCTACTTCTCCATCACCGCGATCGAAAAAAAAGAAATGGGACTGGACAGAGCGCCTGATGTGGTTTTCTTTGACGACGGCGGCGATTGCTACACTTGCGGCCTGGACGGTATTTTTACTATGATGAAGCAAATTGGGCGCGTGGTTCTGAATGCGGTTTGCAGATAAGGATTGAGCCGCTGCGATGAGTCAAGGTGGATTATGCGGAAATCATCAGTAGTTTCAGTACATGAGTTTTTGCAAATATGGCTCAGCATGGCGAAGCAAAAAAAGCTTCAAAGAGTTCTTGTTGCCTGCTCAGGTGGTGTGGATTCTGTAGTGCTTTTGCGAATGCTAGCCAGTTTGCAATCTTCCCTCTCTTTGCAGTTGGTGGTAGGGCATGTCCACCATGGATTGCGCGAAACGGCTAATCGTGACGCCCGCTTTGTTCAGGAATTGGCTGAACAGCTTCACTTGCCAGCTGAGATAGAGTATGTCCACTTGCAAGACATCAGCATTCAACATCGGCGCGGTACGGAGGCGGACGCTCGTCATTTACGCTATCAGGCTTTGCTTCGCATGGCAGAGAAATATCAATGTGATGCGATTGCCGTTGCTCACCATGCTGACGATCAGGTGGAAACGGTATTGTGGAGATTGTTGCGCGGCGCTTATTTGTCGGGGTTGCAGGGAATGCAGGCTGAGTCAGTTGTTCCACAAAGCCATATGCGCTTGCTCCGGCCACTACTCTCTTTTTCCAAGCAAGCTATTGAGAAAACAGCTCAACAAAACGGATGGTCCTGGGTTGAAGATGAAAGCAATCAGTCGCTTCGCTTTCTTCGCAATCGTTTGAGGCAGCGTGTGTTGCCAGAACTTCGCGCTATTGAACCCAATGTTTCAGAGATCATTGGACGTTTTACAGCAATGGTTCGTGAAGAAAATGATTGGCTTAATGATTGGGCCAAACAATTATTCAATACGTATATTACATATGACGAGACTTTATCAGCGTATCATTTGTCTACAAATCAATGGATAGAGTTGCCGATTCCTTTACAAAGAAGGGCAATTCACCTACTATTGACATGTTTTCCGACGGAAATCAATTGGACTGCGCGCCACGTGGAAGATCTGCGGAAATTGGCCAGCAGCAAAGATCCGTCGGCTGGCATTGATTTGCCGGGCGGATTTTTAGCGTGGCGTATTTATTCTCAATTGTGGGTGGGCCCTCGACCTCGTTTCTTGAACACTAAGCGGCAAACTGTTCGGGAAGTCCTTCTCAACGAAGGAGAATGGGCTGATGAGCTTGGATGGATTTGGCGTCTTACACGTCATCATATATCAAACTTGGTGTCAGGTAATGATTGGGGATGGACGGTTCATTTACCGCCAGAAATCCATTCGTTGAGCATTGAAGACTGCAATCGAAGCTGGCGTGTCAAGACACGGGGCGGATCGAAAAAAATTCAGGACTTGATGACAGATAGTAAGTTGCCGAAAATGTTGCGAGCTGCCTGGCCAGTTGTAAAAGCTGGCGACTGGCTGTGGATTCCAGGTTTGTATAGCTCATCGCGAATTCATTCAAAGGATGCAGAGATTGCCCGTTGGACCTTACAAACCATTCCGCCCAAACATGTGCAAAGTTTGTTGCAAGCTGAGGAATGCAGAATTTTATGGAGAAGGGACAAGGAGGAGTAGATTTTCTGTCATGCAAAAAGACCTAGAGAGCATACTGTTCGATGAAGAGCAAATTCAACAGCGCATTCAAGAGTTGGGGAAACAGTTAGCTGTCGAGTACAATGAGAAAAATCCGCTTTTTATCTGTGTCCTCAAAGGCGCAGTGCTCTTTATGGCGGATTTGATTAAGCGGGTAGATGTTCCGCTTGAAATTGATTTTATGGCAACCTCCAGTTATGGAGATGCCTCAAAATCATCAGGTGTTGTGCGTATTTTAAAGGATCTTGACAGACCTGTGGAAGGTCGGCATGTGGTAATTGTCGAAGATATTGTGGACTCTGGTTTGACACTGCGCTATTTGCGCGAAACCCTCTTGCATCGAAAGGCAGCATCTGTGAAAATTGTTTCGCTGTTTGACAAACCGGAGGGCAGGCAAGTGGACATTGAACCGGATTGGTTTGGTTTTCGTGTACCCAATGCTTTTATTGTAGGATATGGACTGGACTATGCTGAACGCTATCGGAATCTGCCTTATGTAGGCATTTTAAAAGCCGAGATTTATCAGGAGTCATGACGTTCAACAGATCTGTCACAAAGGATTCATGGCCTCCTTCCGCTCTGCTGTTGTCTATTCAGTCCTTATGGTACAATATTCCCGCCATGACCGAGAGGAGGTAAGGCATGAACAGGTTTTACCGCAGCATTGTTTTCTATGTGCTGATTTTGCTAGCCATCGTCGGAGTGGTGGACTTTCTGACAAATTCAAGCCGCCCGCAATCGACGATAGCCTATAGCCAATTTGTGAGCGATATCAAATCGCATGAAATTTCCGGTCCGGTTTATGTGACTCCAGATGGGCTAACGCTTACCATTGACGGTACGCTCAGTGACGGAAAGAAGTTTTCTACCAGGGGTCTGAATGACGATAACGTCTATCCTCTTCTGGAAAATAATAAAGTCGACTTCTACGTCAATCAGCAACCAAAAGAATCTGTTTGGATTCAATTTTTAACTTCCATTATTCCGTTTGTCTTTGTTTTTGTCATTATGTTCTTCCTGTTTAATCAGGCACAAGGCGGCGGCAGCCGAGTCATGAACTTTGGCAAAAGCAGGGCAAGACTTTACACTGAGGAAAAACGTCGCGTTACTTTTCGTGATGTAGCTGGTGCGGATGAAGAAAAGGCTGAATTGGAAGAAATTGTAGAGTTTCTTAAAGATCCCAAACGCTTTTCACAACTCGGTGCCCGCATTCCCAAAGGTGTGCTTCTGGTAGGGCCGCCTGGTACGGGTAAAACTTTGCTGGCTCGTGCGGTTGCGGGAGAAGCTGGCGTTCCCTTTTTTAGTATTTCAGGTTCTGACTTTGTAGAAATGTTTGTCGGTGTCGGCGCATCACGTGTGCGTGATTTGTTTGAAACTGCCAAGAAAAACGCACCTTGTATCATTTTTATTGACGAAATTGATGCAGTTGGACGTCATCGTGGAGCAGGTCTCGGTGGCGGTCATGATGAACGTGAACAAACACTCAACCAATTGCTTGTAGAGATGGACGGTTTCTCGGGAAATGACGGCATAATTATTATTGCTGCCACCAACCGTCCGGATATCCTCGATCCAGCGCTGCTGCGTCCAGGCCGTTTTGACCGCCAGATTGTGGTCAATCGTCCTGATGTAAAAGGCCGTGAGGAAATTTTAAAGGTGCATGCTAGAAACAAGCCGTTTTCTTCTGATATTCGCTTGGATGTGATTGCTAAGCGGACACCCGGGTTTACAGGAGCCGATTTGGAAAATGTCCTCAATGAGGCAGCACTATTAGCGGCTCGCAAGCGAGAAACCCGCATTACCAATCGCGATATTGATGAAGCGATTGACAGAGTGATGGCTGGCCCGGAAAAACGCTCGAGGGTGATTAGTGAACATGAGCGTAAATTGGTAGCCTTCCATGAAGCTGGGCATGCTGTGATTGGCTATTATGTGCAGGCTGCGGACACAGTTCACAAAGTCACCATTATTCCCCGCGGAATGGCGGGTGGGTATACGGTTACCTTGCCTAAGGAAGATCGTTATTTCATGACACGGCAGGAGATGTACGATCGCATCTGTGGATTGTTGGGTGGTCGAGTCGCGGAAGAGATTGTTTTAGGCGAAATTAGCACGGGTGCATCCAACGATTTAGAGCGAGTTACGGAAATTGCTAGGCAAATGGTGACTCAGTATGGTATGAGCGACAAACTTGGCCCCATGCAATACGGTAGCCGTCAAGGTCAAGTCTTCTTAGGCAAAGACCTGTCGTCAGAAGCCAATTATAGTGACAGAGTTGCCTTTGAGATTGACGAAGAAATGAAGCGGATAGTTGAAGATTGTCATGAGCGCACCCGCAAGATTTTGACGGAACGTCGAGATCGGCTGGATGCTTTGGCCAATCTTCTCCTGGAAAAAGAGACGATTGATGAATTTGAGATTCGGGCCATTATGGAAGGCAAATCACCAGAAGAGGTAATAGCAGAACAGAATAAAGACCTCTAGATTATAGATGGCAAGGGAAAATGCGTTTTGAAGAAAAGCAGCATTGACAGGAGATTCTAACGACAACCCTCTACATGGGGGTTGTTCGTCATTCTAGGAGGTTTAAACATGAAAAGCGCACCTGACCAGTTAGTGAGGGCAACGATATTGAATGGTCGTGGTCGTGCTCTGGCATGCGTTACGACGAACGTTGTCAATGAGATGCAGGGTCGACACCATACTTGGCCAGTGGCCACGGCTGCATTAGGAAGAACAGCAAGTATTGCCCTCATGATGGGGCAACAATTGAAAAATGAAGAGCGTCTGACACTTCGTATTGATGGAGACGGTCCGCTTGGACGCATTCTCGTAGATGCGGACGCCTTTGGCAATGTGCGGGGATACGTGGACAATCCGTTTGTTGATTTGCCAGTCAATTCAAAAGGTAAGTTGGATGTTGGCAGAGCTGTTGGCAGAGGCACTCTCTATGTTACACGAGATACCGGTTTGAGAGATTATTATACAGGTTCGGCAGCTATCCAGACAGGTGAGATTGCGGATGATTTCACTTATTATTTTGCTGTATCCGAACAGACGCCCTCTGCTGTGGGAGCAGGGGTACTCGTTGGGACAGACAATCGTGTTATCTGTGCAGGCGGGTTTCTTTTGCAATTGCTTCCTGGTCATGAAGAAAATGACATTGAAAAGCTGGAAGAACGGTTGTCTTCTATGCAAAGTGTAACTGACATTCTACAAACAGGTAAGAGTGCAGAAGAATTACTTTATTTGCTCGATCCCGATGCTCACTTGCTCAATCGAGTAGCTGTACAATTTGCTTGTAACTGCTCTCGTGAACGATTTGCGGCAGCAATGAAAAACCTCGATGTCTCTGAACTCCGCAGTATGGTGGAAGAAGACAAAGGTGCAGAAGCGGTTTGTCATTTTTGCGCTGCAAAATACTTTTTTGGCGTAGAAGAGATAGAAGGCTGGATTGCTGAACAACAGTCCTAAATTTATCGAGCCTGCTATCGCGTCTTCGCTTGCGTGGAGTGTCATTGGAAAGAAGGGTAACACAGTGCGTACAAAAGTGATGGGGATTCTGAATGTAACACCTGACTCTTTTTCTGACGGGGGGATTTATTTTTCCCCGACTGATGCGCTGAACCATGCGTATCGCCTGGTTGAAGAAGGCGCAGACTGGTTGGACGTGGGTGCCGAAAGCACGCGACCAGGTCACCAATCCGTTACATCTGAAGAGGAATGGCGAAGATTGCAGCCTGTACTCAAAGATCTTGCGCTTCATTGTCCGATTCCCATTAGTGTAGATACGTATAAACCTGAGATAGCGGCACGTGCTCTTGAATGCGGCGTGAGCGGTATCAACGATGTTTGGGGTGCCCTGCACCATAAAGAGATGCTACAAGTAGTCAGTGACGCCAACTGTATTTATTTTTGGATGCATAACCGAGACAGCCGACCTTTAGGGAATGGTCTCGCAGAACTTCTTCAGGAAACACGGTCTGGTATAGAACGCTGCTTATCTGCAGGTATTGCGAGAGAACGTCTGGTCATAGATCCGGGAATAGGTTTTGCTAAGGATACCCATCAAAATCTATCTGCTTTGCGAATTTTGCCGCATTATACAAAACTGGGTCAATCCGTTTTGCTCGGTGTCAGTCGGAAACGATTTATTGGAGAAATTCTTTCGGCAGATGTATCCGATCGATTAGAAGGAAATCTGGCTCTTGCTGCATATGCAATAATGGAAGGTGTGGAATACTTGCGCGTCCATGACGTGAAGGCGACTGTGCGCGTTTGTCGAATGCTTGAGGCTGTACAAGACAAGGAGGACGATGGGCAGCAAAATGGTCCATGAGGTATTTATAGCCCTGGGTTCCAATCAGGGTAGGAGAATTCACCATTTACAACGAGCTGTAGAAGCTCTTACCTGTTTATCAGAAGGGCCAGTATGTTGTTCTTCAGTATATGAGACGACCCCGGTTGGATATCTTGAACAGCCAGATTTTCTGAATATGGTGATGTCTATACAAACATCACTGGAACCTTTGCAATTGCTTCAAACCTTACATGAAATAGAACAGAACGAGGGGCGTGTGCGAGCGATACAGAACGGGCCGCGTACGCTTGATTTAGATATTCTCCTTTATGATAATTTGTCTGTATGCTATCAAATGTTGCAGATTCCTCATCCGAGAATGTGGGAAAGAGGTTTCGTCATCATTCCACTGGCAGAGTTAGTTCCGCAAAGGCGCGGTCTTGGAGGAGTAACGCTGGCTGAAATGGCCGAAAACCTTTCGGAAAGTGGGGTTGAATATGTCGGACACATTTGGTAGACGAATTCGCGCTTATCGCAAACTGAAATGTTGGACACAAGAAGAGCTGGCCAAAGAATTAGGAGTTTCCCTGACGATTGTTGGATCATTAGAAAGAGGGACGCGTCAACCGAGTCAAGAAATGATACATAAACTGGGTAATGTTTTGGATGTTACAGAGGAAGAACTTTTGAGTGATAAAATGAGCCTCTCGCCCATAAAAGATAACAGATAAGCATATGTATACGCTGTCTGGTACGCATTGACAAGCCTCAGGAGCGTATCTATAATTGCCACTAGACATTGTGTCCGGAATGGGTTTACAGAGCACTGCCGGTGTCCCCGGTGGTGCTCTATCCCATATATTGTGCGAAATGGCTTGGAGAATTCGCGTCTGTACATCGGCACTTGTCGGCAAAAAGGAGCGATATTGCTATGGCAGAAAAAGAAGTTCTTTTGACTCCCGAAGGGTTGCGAAAACTCGAAGAAGAACTGGAACAGTTAAAAAGCGTGAAACGCCGTGAAGTGGCAGAACGCATCAAACTGGCCATATCGTATGGAGATATCAGTGAGAATTCGGAATATGAGGACGCTAAGAATGAACAGGCGTTTATCGAAGGCAGAATCATGACTTTGGAAAAGATGCTTCGCAATGCGCGAATCATCAATGAAGATGAGGTCGATACCAACTCTGTATCCATTGGCTCAACCGTATTGCTTAGAGATATGGAATTTAATGAAGATGTGGAATATACCATCGTTGGTTCGGCAGAAGCCAATCCAGCAAGCAACAAGATATCCAATGAATCACCGGTAGGACGCGCGTTGCTTGGTAAATCCATTGGCTCTGTGGTAGATGTTGCTGTTCCTGCAGGAACCATCAAGTTCAAAATTTTAGAAATTCGCCGTTAAAGAATTGGTTTCATGAGTGGGGTATCCATGAAATGGCTGTGTTTTAGTTGTCTTAGAATCACTAAAACATGTTTGCAGTTGGCATAACCATGCGCTCTTTTATGAAAAATGGCGAGGGAGAATTTCCCTCGTCTTTCCGTGCAGGAGGAATGTTTGAATGGATGAGTTCGATTTAATGAGTGTCCGTTTGGAAAAATTGGACGAGTTGCGAAACAAAGGTGTCTATCCATATGGCCATCGATATGATGTTACTCACCATGCGAGCGATATTTTAAATGCCGCAGGCGAGAAAAGCAAAGAGGAATTGGAAGAAATGTCGATGCGTGTTCGGATAGCAGGACGGATGATGATTCGCCGCGGGCATGGCAAAGCTTCTTTCGCCGTAATGCAAGATCGGACAGGTAGTATTCAAATTTATGCCAAGCAAGATGTGCTCGGGGAAGAAGGATACGAAATTTTTCAGTTGCTCGATCTCGGTGACATCATAGGTGTTGAAGGTACAGTATTTCGCACCAATCGCGGTGAAGTGACAGTGCTTTGTCAGAAACTTGATGTGTTATCTAAGGCTTTGCGCCCACTGCCTGAGAAATGGCATGGACTTAAAGATGTTGAAACGCGTTATCGGCAAAGATATCTTGACCTGATTGTCAATCCAGAAATTCGCGACACTTTTATGGCGCGATCAAAAATTATTCAAGCGATACGTGAATATTTGGATAAAGAAGGATTTCTGGAAGTGGAAACACCTACTTTGCATACTGTGGCCAGTGGAGCACATGCACGACCTTTCCACACGCATCATAATGCACTCGATATACCACTTGTATTGCGCATTGCGCTTGAACTTCATCTAAAACGGTTGATTGTTGGTGGTTTGGAGAGAGTTTATGAAATAGGTCGTGTATATCGAAACGAAGGTATTTCCACACGTCACAATCCTGAATTCACTATGCTTGAGCTATATCAAGCGTATGCAGATTTTCATGATATCATGGATTTAACTGAGAATTTAGTGCGACATGCCGCATCAGCCGTACATTCAACATTAGATATTACGTATGGAGAATATACCATTCATCTTCAAGGGCCGTGGCGGCGCGTACATATGGTTGACGCAATCCGTGAACAGACAGGCGTAGATTTCTGGCCCGTTCACGATTTGGAGACGGCGCGGCAGTTAGCTCATGAACATCATATTCAAATTAGTGACGAAATGAGTTATGGTCACATTGTCAACGAATTTTTTGAGCAACGTGTAGAATCCACGTTGATTCAGCCAACGTTTGTCTATGGGCATCCAGTGGAGATTTCTCCCCTTGCAATCAAGAATAAAGAGGATGAGCGATTTACCGATCGTTTTGAATTGTTTATTGTGGGTCGAGAGCATGGCAACGCATTCTCAGAATTAAATGATCCGCTGGATCAAAGAGATCGTTTTCTGAAACAAATGGAAGAACGGGCCGCTGGCAATGAAGAAGCGCAAGAATTGGATGAAGATTTTTTGCTGGCACTCGAACAGGGTATGCCACCAACAGGAGGGCTCGGCATCGGGATAGACCGTTTAGTGATGCTCTTGACGAATCAGCCTTCCATTCGAGATGTTCTCTTATTTCCTCTCTTGCGTGAACGACGCGATGAGCGCTCCTAAATATCTTATAGTGCATAGATCAACATGGCCTGCTTATAGCAGGTCAATATTTTGTGTGGAAAAAAATACATGATTATTTTTTTCAAAAAGGGGTTGCAAAAAAGTTTGGAGGGAGGTAAGATAGTCGCTGTCGCTGCAAGAGGGGACGCGAAAGAGAGCCTTGGCAGCGAGAGAACCTTGAAAACTAAACACGCACAAGAATCACCAAACGCCAGAGAAGAAGTGCCCGAGCTCGAGAGAGCGAGGGAGAAGGAATTAGACATTGAGAGTTTGATCCTGGCTCAGGACGAACGCTGGCGGCGTGCCTAATACATGCAAGTCGAGCGGGTATCGAAAGATACCAGCGGCGGACGGGTGAGGAACACGTGGGGAATCTGCCTAACAGACCGGAATAACGCCTGGAAACGGGTGCTAAGGCCGGATAGGCGCATGAGGCGCATGCCTGATGCGGGAAAGGATGCTACGGCATCGCTGAGAGAGGACCCCGCGGCGCATTAGCTAGTTGGTAGGGTAAAGGCCTACCAAGGCGACGATGCGTAGCCGACCTGAGAGGGTGACCGGCCACACTGGGACTGAGACACGGCCCAGACTCCTACGGGAGGCAGCAGTAGGGAATCTTCCGCAATGGGCGCAAGCCTGACGGAGCAACGCCGCGTGAGCGAGGAAGGCCTTCGGGTTGTAAAGCTCAGTCAAGGGGGAAGAGCGGCAAGGAGAGGGAATGCTCTTTGCGAGACGGTACCCCGAGAGGAAGCCCCGGCAAACTACGTGCCAGCAGCCGCGGTAATACGTAGGGGGCAAGCGTTGTCCGGAATCACTGGGCGTAAAGGGTGCGTAGGCGGTTCTGCAAGTCTGGGGTGAAAGGCCAGGGCTCAACCTTGGGAATGCCTTGGAAACTGTAGGACTTGAGTACTGGAGAGGCAAGGGGAATTCCACGTGTAGCGGTGAAATGCGTAGAGATGTGGAGGAATACCAGTGGCGAAGGCGCCTTGCTGGACAGTGACTGACGCTGAGGCACGAAAGCGTGGGGAGCAAACAGGATTAGATACCCTGGTAGTCCACGCCGTAAACGATGAGTGCTAGGTGTTGGGGGGTACCACCCTCAGTGCCGAAGGAAACCCAATAAGCACTCCGCCTGGGGAGTACGGTCGCAAGACTGAAACTCAAAGGAATTGACGGGGGCCCGCACAAGCAGTGGAGCATGTGGTTTAATTCGAAGCAACGCGAAGAACCTTACCAGGGCTTGACATCCCTCTGACGATACCAGAGATGGTAGGTCCCTTCGGGGCAGAGGAGACAGGTGGTGCATGGTTGTCGTCAGCTCGTGTCGTGAGATGTTGGGTTAAGTCCCGCAACGAGCGCAACCCTTGACCTGTGTTACCAGCACGTAGAGGTGGGGACTCACAGGTGACTGCCGGCGCAAGTCGGAGGAAGGCGGGGATGACGTCAAATCATCATGCCCCTGATGTCCTGGGCGACACACGTGCTACAATGGGCGGCACAACGGGAAGCGAGAGAGCGATCTGGAGCGAACCCCTGAAAACCGCTCGTAGTTCGGATTGCAGGCTGCAACTCGCCTGCATGAAGCCGGAATTGCTAGTAATCGCGGATCAGCATGCCGCGGTGAATCCGTTCCCGGGCCTTGTACACACCGCCCGTCACACCACGAGAGTTGGCAACACCCGAAGTCGGTGGGGTAACCCGAAAGGGGGCCAGCCGCCGAAGGTGGGGTCGATGATTGGGGTGAAGTCGTAACAAGGTAGCCGTATCGGAAGGTGCGGCTGGATCACCTCCTTTCTAGGGAAGAGAGAGGGGTTTGGTGGAGAGGCGTGCGTGTTTAGTTTTGAGGGTTCTCGGGAGAGAACTTAGCGAAAGCTACTTATGCCTTGAGAGAGGGATAAGCTCGAAGGACCTTGAGAACTGAATCAGCAAGAGGGAAGCAAGGTGAAGGTAGAAAGGGCGCACGGAGGATGCCTAGGTGCCAGGAGCCGAAGAAGGACGGGGCGAACACCGAAATGCCTTGGGGAGCTGTACGCGAGCGAAGATCCAGGGATGTCCGAATGGGGGAACCCACCGGTCGTGATGGGCCGGTACCGCTATCTGAATGTATAGGATAGACGGAGGGAACCTGGGGAACTGAAACATCTCAGTACCTGGAGGAGAAGAAAACAAGAGTGATTCCGCAAGTAGTGGCGAGCGAACGCGGAAGAGCCTAAACCATGATGGTGGAGAAGGGGACCCCCGTTGCCATCATGGGGTAGAGGGGATGC
>NZ_JBMGNK010000002.1:410000-3018103 GCF_048984885.1 Alicyclobacillus tolerans
CGATATGCTCAGAAGCGGATCTTGTACAGGCAAACTCATGTAGATATACCCACCGCTCGTCCAGAATTGCACATCGCTGTCAAACCACGTGGTAAAGGCCGACTCCGCCGCCACAAACTTGGCAGAATAAATGCCGTTCGTAGCGCTGTCAAAAGGCAGGGTACTTGAGTTGAAGATCATTTGGTACTTGCCGTTTGCCAATGGTATATAACCACGTAGGTTAACTTGTATGTTGTTCAGCATCTGCGACCACATGCTTGCCGTCACTGTGGTGTCGGGTCCGCCCGGCAGGCCATGATTGATGTACTCCACGTTGGCAAAATTATATGGGTTGCCAAATGCGTTCTGAGTATACATCTCTGATAGCGGTAGTCCGGTCCACGCCTGATAAATCGCGTCCACCTGCTCGACGGTCATGGTATCCCCCGCCCCAAAAGAGGTGGATGAATCTGGACTTACCCAGCCGCTCTCATATGCCGTGTAATCATAGCCAAAGTATGGGCTTGAAGTGGGTACGTCCGTCCACGGCGAACTAGTTGGAGATAGGCGCTGCATATCCACCACAGGCAGTGTCGCGTCGTACTGCGGAGTATACTTCGCATTGGGTTGCATGCCTAGCGCCTGCATCATTTGAGCAACTATCTGCGCCTTGGTGACTGACTGTGAGGCCACTGAATTGGTGGTGGTGAGGTTCCAGTTTGTGCCATTCCAAGAGCTGGTAATGCCAGCCATATTCAAAACCTGCATAATGTACCAAATCGGGAAATAGGTGGTCGGGTTGCCCGAATATGGGTCGTTAGCAACAATAGCCACCGGGTCCTCGAATGAAGTGTTGTTAACAGAAACTAAACGCCGATCACTGGCGATTGAACCCACATTCAGTGGTGTGGGCGTTGCACCGGGAATAGTCAACATCCACTCCTCGCCATTCCAAGAATTTGCAACACCAAGCTTGTCAAGCAACTGCATAATGTACCAAATAGGCATGTAGGTCGTATACTGCCCAGAATCTGGATCCACCGCCGAAAACCCTTCGGCTGAAGTGAACAATGTGCCATTAATATTGATGTATTTCTTCGACATGGGGTAGGTCGCCGCGCTGGCCGAGGTCATGGGCATCAGGGTGGCAGAGGCTAGGGCAGCAGCGCAGATGTAAGCTAATTTATTGCCGATCTTCGGCATTGTAATCGCCCCCAACAGGTAAGGTTATATTTTACAAACATTATATCATGTGCGCCGATTTTAGATAATATAAATAATAGTATTTATTTCTCGAATAACCAATATTCATTATATTACGTAGTATTGATCTAAAATTGACAAATTTAAATCAATCGTGATCTTCTCATCATGCCTTCAGTAAATAAAATATTATTTTAGCTTTACCAATATTGATGTTTGAAGCAGATGACTAGCGTACTCTTCCTTAATTACAACATAAAATATACATGATAACTAACTCATTCCCCTTGAAAAACTATGTATACTTTTTTCGATAGACGATTTCTTTGAGCATATAACATATCTATCGTAAATGGATACAGACTGAAATGAAAACAGGAGTGTCCCTCAGTGCTGAAGCACTTTTGGGACACCCCCGCTTAGGAGAGAAGTTGCCGCAATTGACGCACCAGTTCAACCAGTGCCCGAAGAGCAATCGCAATAGCCGCCACAAAATACCAAATCAGTATGACTACATGTGTTGGATCTGCCAACATCAGCAAACCCAAAAGCAAAAGAGGAAAAATATCCATGAGAATAGGACGTGTGAGCAATGTTGCCACTTTCTCCAGATCAAATTTGCCTCTGAGCTCGTTGACAATGCGAAAAATAACCGTTAAACCAATGGGTACAAGAAAAACCCAGAGCATTGTCAGCATAGCCGGATGGTGAAGGATGATATTCATCTGCACTCCCCTCCTAGTATATTGATGTTACGTATTCCAAAGAGTTCTGAGATAAAATTCTCGTAGCGGTCGGGGTACTACGATCACCTCCTTGGGACCATTGGTTCTCGACAGAGAGAGTGTAGTCCCCGCCTTGCGAGCGTTTACGAATGAGCTGGTTGTTGGAGGGGTTGACCCCTGTCTTCGAATCTCAAACTAGGTTGTAGATCGCAAGGTTGTGCGGATCCGACCCATTTGGAGGTACGTGCTGTGTATTTTGTTGGTATTGACATTGCCAAACGCCATCATGAAGCCTGTATCATCGACTCAACTGGGCAGAGTCAAGGCAAGACACTACGTTTTCCAAACACGCAGGCTGGTGGCCAGAAGCTGATCCAGTGGATGCAGCATGTCGATCCCGATTTGTCATCCACAGAAGTCGCTCTGGAAGCTACAGGCCATTACTGGTTGGCGTTACACTCGTTTCTCCGTAAACATGGCATACGGGTGCGTGTCATCAACCCCATTCAGTCGGATGCATTTCGCAACATGTACCTTCGACAGACCAAAAATGACACGAAAGACGCATTCATCATTGCTGAGGTGTTGCGCTTTGGACGGTACACCACGACAGAACTCGGCAGTGACGAAATCGTTGCTTTACGGCAATTGAGCCGGTTTCGGTTCAGTCTGGTCGATTCCATCTCAGACCTAAAGCGGCAAGTCATCAGCGTGCTCGATATGTTGTTTCCCGAATACGAGCGACTGTTCTCCGACCTATTTGGCAAGACATCCTCCGAACTGTTGATGGAATACACAACACCGGAAGAAATCCTTGCCGTAGATACAGAAGAATTGGCGGCTTTCATGGCCAAACACAGTCGGAATCGTCTCGGACTGGACAAGGCGGAGGAGCTCAAGTCTGCCGCTGCCTCGTCGTTTGGCATTGACATAGCGCTGGATGCGTATCGGCTACAATTGCGCCTGCTTCTTCAGCAAATTCGCTTTACAGAGGAACAGTTAGAATCCCTGGATGCCGAGATAGAAAAACGCCTCAAGAGTATGGACACCCATCTCGTGACGATTCCGGGAATTGGTCCGGTTCTTGCTGCTGCGATACTCGGTGAAATTGGAGATATTTCCAGATTCCCAACTGGCGTCAAGCTCGTTGCGTTCGCTGGGATCGACCCTACGGTGCGCAGTTCGGGCGAATTTACCGGAACCCACAACCGAATGTCCAAACGAGGCTCTCCGTACTTACGACGGGCGATTTGGCTGGCTGCAAATGTCGCCAAAATGCACAACCCAATCCTTAAGGATTTTTACGATCAGAAGCGTGCCCAGGGGAAACACCACCTGGCTGCAACGGGCGCTGTCGCCCGCAAAATGACGTACATCATTCATGCCGTTCTGCGAGATAAGAAGCCATATGAACCTATGGCGTAAGGCAGAAAATCGACTGAACATTCAAATCACGTCTGTCTTTGACAGGCTTATATAGATGCGCCTAAAAATCACTTCCCTTCATGGTTCTTAGAACTCGAAAGAGTGCTTGACATTAGATAGCTGGTCTATTAAGAATTCTGGAATTAAGACACGAATGGATTGTCACCACTTAGCATTGACCCAAAAACAACGGTGTCCAATTCGTTGTTCATAGTCGCTTGTAAAATCGTCTTAAAACCTAAAGAATTTAATATTGCTGAGAGAAGTTCGTATGGGTAAGGCCGAACATGCGTAATATCCAACCAGAAGTTTTTCTTTATAACAGTATCATTCTGGAAATTCGGAGTAACAATGAGTACACGCCCTTTATAAGTAAAACATTTGGTTACTTCATAAAGAATACGAATTGCTTGGTCTGGTTGCATATGTTCGATGATATGGAGCATTGAAAGACCATCTATCTGTGATTTTAATGTTGAGATATAATCAAAAGCATCAGCGCAGACAGCTTCGATTCCCTTGGCTCTCATTACTTCCACTTTCATTATATCTGTGTCCACACCAACACCTGAAATCCCTGATTGTTTTAGCAAAGTGAGCCATGTTCCGTCACCAGCACCTAAATCTACCACAAAATCTCCCTTATTAAAAAATTTTACCAATGGGTAATACAGTTGCTCGCGTATAGTAGGTTCACCTTCAAATGTATGAGCAACCCGTTTACATATCTGCTCAATAGAAGCAGTAGGTTTGGGTTTAGACTTTTTCGCACTAATTTCAGTGATTCTTTGAAGCATTCTCTCTGCTGTTTTATCCCAGGTGTAGTTTTCAAAAGCGTATCTCGAAGCAGCCAATCCTTTCTGTCGAGCCTCATCTGGATTCAGAAAAACATTTTTCATTGTTTTGGCTAAAATTGAGATATCAACAGAAATCATTTCCGGATCAGAAACAGTATGAAGCGCTAAGGCAGTTTCTTGAAGAGTAACAGCATCTACTCTGTAACTGACTTCAGGAGTAGTGAACTCCACTGCTGGTCCAATACTTGGAATAATCGGTGCCAATCCACAAGCCATCGCTTCTAATATGGGGAGCCCAAAACCTTCTCCCCTATACGGATGCACAAGGCAATTGCAGGATCGGTAGAGTGAAGCCATTTCATACGGTGTCATATCATGGTCAAGATACAATATTTCGGGAGAACCCGGTTGTTGTTGAATGGACTCAATAAGCTTGCCATTGGTCTGCCCCTGATAGTGAGAATTTCCCCCGTGATCTTTAATTACCAAACAAACATCATCTTCAGCAGAAAATGTCTTCGTGTAGGACGTAAGCAGAATATCGATTCCTTTGCGAAATATGGTGCCTCCGACAAACAAAAATTTAAATTTTTTTTTCGTCTTTAAGCCTATTTTAGGCCCAAAAGTTCGATATATATTTGGATCGTGTCCTAAAGGAAACACAAATACATTATCTGAGGGGATACCGGAGCGAACGTAACCTGTCTTGGTATATTCGCTATTTACCCAGACCTCATCGACATAATCATTGATTGGCTTTACCCACTGGACTGGAATCGTACCGAACTCCCAGGGCTGGAACATCACAAAATGGGAACCTTCCATGTTGTCGAACAACGGTGGCCATTGTTGACGAATATGTACGTCAGTTTTTTCAAGAATTGTCTTATAGGCATCTTTTAGTCTGGCGGCATCTGTAACCCAAGAATCTGGAAGTACATCAGTCGTAGTAGGTTTTATACGGAGATTGAAATGTTGATGTTTTAAAATCTGTTCACACAAATTTCGATTTACCAGAGCTAAACTCGAGTTTACAAATTGTGGGCCTTCCCATAACACGTTTATTTTATTCATATAATAAAATTCTCCTTCAGCCGAGTACCTATTATGGTATTTGATTAAAAATATCACGTAATAAAACGACGTTTTTTTCCAAACTATAATTAGACTTGATTTCGTTCATCGCTTTCATACCAACGGTTACAGCTTCCTGCGTGTTTTGAACTATATACCTCATTTTTTTTCTTAAATCTTCAGTAGATGGTTTTGCCCACATATGTCCTTGGAAAATAGGATAATGTGTGGAGTCTATCGTTTCAATACAGTCGAGATCTATTAAAAATGAATTATCCGCATTCATAAATTCAGTTTGTCCTCCCCAATTTGTAGCAATCGTAGGGAGTCCTAATGACATTGCTTCGAATAATGGACGCCCCCACCCCTCACCACGGGTGGGTAAAACAAATGCATTGGAATATCTGTATAGCCCAATTAACTCATATTCATTTAATGTTCCATTAATTACGTAAATTTCACAATTTCTATGTTTCGGTTCATATCGAGCCATAATATTGTTGATCTCGTTTAAAGGGTCTAAATTTGTGCTTAGCGTATATGTTTTTATAATAAGTCCCACATCTAAATCATCATGGAATTCTTCTAAAAAAGCATTGATGAGTATGTCATAACCCTTTCGAGGCTGCCAATCAAACACGGATAGAAAATTAAATTGAGTGTTAAGAGATAGAGGGTATACATAACCATTAATGTCGTACTTACTTAAATCCAGAAAAGAAGGAACTATAAAGATAGGCTTAATGACACCTGAATTGGTGAATGTAGACTGATTAAATTTAGAGGCAACCCAAACTTGGTCAAATTTATTTAATTCATTAACCCAATGGGATGGCAGTCGATCCGTCTCGAACATTGTTCTAGCAATATTTTTTTTACCAAATGGAAAAAATTTAATGGATCCAGCCATGATGTTACAGATGTACAAATCTACAGGAAGTGATTGAAAATTATGCGTTGGTGGCAATACAAGCGATTTTCGTTTTTCATCTAATTGAGAGTGCATTGTTTCCGAATAGTCTCTGGCGATTATTTGGATGTCTAATCCCAAGGTTAGTAATGTTTCAAAAAGCATTCGATTGTCTTCAGCAAAACCGGAACTATTAAAAAAAAGGCCATCCAGTAATACTTTCAATGAGACTCACTTCTTTCTTTATGATGAAAATTCCAATCAAAAAATTTCATCGAGTAAAATTTGGGTAAAAATAATTGAAGACAAATTTTAAAAACTTATACTATCTTAGAAGTAATAATACTGTGAATAGATAAGAAATCCTGCATATACCGACTTATGTTGCATATTCCGGATTGACACCCGTTGTTTGGACATAGCTCCCGTTTTCTAGCGTAATCTCAGACTTTCACATTTGTCTTCGGCGTTAGCCCAGTCTCGTAGTGTTGCTTGTTGAACTCGGCTGGTGGCAGGTAATGCAGGCTTGAATGCAGCCGCCGATTGTTGTAATAATCCATAAAATCTACGACTGCTTTATATGCCTGTTCATAACTTTCGAACTCGTACCGTGACAAACAGTCGTCTTCCAGAAGCCTGTGGAAAGACTCGATGTGTGCGTTCATATTCGGTGTTCGTGGCGGTATTCTCTCGTGCTCAATACCGAGTTGTTCACATGTCGACTCAAAGGCCAGGCTGACAAACTGCGGTCCATTATCTGAACGGATGACGGGTAAGACAGATTGGTCGAGTAGTCGACGTTTCCACAGTGCTCGTTTTAACGTATCCACAGCGTCTGTTGCCTCACAATGAAGCCCAATATGATAATCCGCTGTCTGTCGGTCAAATACATCAATGTATGACCGTACGAAAAAGAATCTGTCCTCACCATGAACGTAGCCGTATTTGATGTCAACTTCCCAGAGCTGATTCGGTGCCATAATGTCCCGATTTCTGGCCAATCTCCGTGGATACTTGGACTTGATTTGCCGCTGCTGTTTGAGAATCCCCAGCTCTTTACACAGTCGATATACCTTCTTCTTGTTGATAACCAACTGATACTCTCGTATTAACACGTAGGTCAGCTTGAGATATCCGTAGGCAAACCCATCTCCCGCTACGGCGTTCATTATCCATTCCTTGACCTGTTCGTCACTAACTTTGCTTCCATCCTGCGTATACGTATATTGGGTCGCAGGACGCCCTCCAGAAGTCGTTCTCGGCTTCGGCTCGTGTGTCAGTTGATAATAATAAGTGGACCGAGAGACCCCCACGATGCGCAGCACGAAGGTGACTGAATGTCCGGCTGTGATCCACTTGTGCGCAATGGCTACTTTATCCGCAAATGAGGGTTTGCTTTTTTACGAAAATGAGTCCGTATCAGCTGAAGAGTCTCGATCGAATATGGACGAACGGAAATAGAGGCTGTCACTACAGTCTCGCGGAATGACTGGATATTCGCATCGGTATCAAGGTTTAGATACCTGGAATCCCTTCTCTTGCAACCTACGAATCATGTCCGCTTCCCGACGTTCTTCACTACGTTGCCTGAAACTATCTAGATAATCTGGACCAAGCTCTGTATACCGTTCTTTACGATGCAGGATGTGGTACACAATCCGAAGCAGAGTATGAGCGAGAGCGACAAGCGCCTTCTTGACGCCCATCTTACGGACCCATAACCAATAACGGGCGGACAGGCGGGTATTTCTTGTTCGTGCTGCTGCCCAGGCACATTCGCAAAGCACTGCTTTTAGAGCACTGTTCCCGCTTCGGGACCGAACCCGTTTTTTTTACCTGCACTCTCATGATTTCCTGGGCTGAGTCCGGCCCATGCCGCCAATTGTTTGTCACCGCCGAACTGCTCCATGTCGGTACCCATCTCAGCCAAGATGATTGCTGCCGCATTTGCATTAATTCCGGGTACGGTCGTAATGAGTTCAAAAGCTTCCTGCTTATCCGCCATGTGAGCGCGTATCTCTTGCTCTACTTCCAGAATGGCCTTCTCAATGAATTGCAGGTGTTCATAGGAAAATCGCAGCATATCTCGGTGATGTCTTCGTAAGCGACCGTTCAGTGACTGCAGCAATTTGGCTGATTTATGCCGTAGTGCACCCTTCATCTCCGACTCTAGGAACTCCAATGTAATGACTTCGCCGTCCATAATCTTTTGTAGCAGAATTCGTCCGGATACCCCGAAGATATCCGACATATGCGTAGTCAGTTTAATGTTTGCATCCTGCAGGAGTCGATGAATTCGGTTTTTCTCGGAAGTAGCATCCTGTACGAGCTTCTTCCGGTACCGAGTCAGATCGCGCAGGTCCCGTGTTTCTTGAGAAGGGACGAAACTACCTTCAATGAGACCAGAGCGAAGGAGTTTGGCTATCCACTCTGCATCTTTCATGTCGGTCTTACGTCCAGGGAGGTTTTTGATGTGGTGCGCATTGGCGAGGAGCAATTCAAAATCAAAGGCTTCAAGCACGTTCCAGACGGGCTTCCAGTAGACCCCCGTGCTCTCCATAACGACATGCGTACAGCCACTCTCGTTGAGCCAATCTGCAAGCGCTAGTAGATCCTCAACCATCGTGCCAAACGTCCGGATTTCAGACTTGGGCGAGCGATCCAGTGGGCCTGTTAACACACAGGCGACTACAGATTCCTGGTGTACGTCCAGCCCAGCACACCGCTCAAGAATGGCTTCCATCATGAATGACAACCTCCATCCCACAGAATGATGAATCCGAAGACAACCCGACATTGAAGATTTTTTACTCGGACTCTCGGTCCAATATCCTGTGCTTCGAGGGTTGTCCATTCAGTTTTTTTATCGGGGTCAAACCACCACAAAGCAGAACCGAACTGGTCGGATTCGTCTCCATTATGCGAGATTCTTAGCAAACAAAAAAGCCATGACCATTTTCATCATAGCCTGTGTCCCGAAGGGTCATGAGCGTTTTTTTAACAGGTCACGCAAAATACTATTTTCAAGCGCCTGGTCAGCAAGAGCCTTTCTCAATTGCTCAACTTCCGTAGACAGCTCAGAACGCTCTGCGTTTAATTGCTTAATCTCTTCAGGGGTGACATGCGTAGGAACTCCCTTTAGAGTGCCAGGAATCTTGCCACTATTTTGCTCAGCCTGCTTCACCCAACGACGAACCACATTTGTGTTGATGTCGTGCTTTCTGGAGACCAAAGCAATATTCCCAGTCTCAATACATTCACGTACAACCTGCTGCTTAAACTGTATTGTAAATTTCCGACGTTCCATTATTCATCCTCCTGCTGGTTTAGTATCCTACGCAGCAGGGAGTTTGTCCAACCTGATTTCGGGGCTTAAGAGATTCATTGCCAAGCGGTCTATTGAAGAAGTTGATCTCTTCAACTTTGTACAGCATTTCTATAGTCTCTAGTTAAGGATTGGTTGAGCTTTATTTGACAAGTACTCTAAATAGGATTTTTACTGATTCCGGTTCGATTCCGGTCACCCGCTCCAGAAAAGATAAGGCTTCCGAGTTCGCTCGGAAGTTTTTTTATAGACTTTCATCGTCAACTTAGTAGAAAATATGATAAGAGTTGTCAATTGAAAAGAGAGGCAATGATCATGAAACTCGTAAGATCTGTTTGTCCCCTTGATTGTCCGGATACATGCAGCCTGTTGGTTAGTGTGGAGAATGGCAAAATTATAAAAGTCGATGGACATCCCCATCACCCTGTAACCAAGGGTGCCATATGCCAGAAAGTTCGAAAATTCCCAGAACGCATCTATCATCAAGATCGTTTGCTCTATCCAATGAAACGTACAGGACCCAAAGGTACTTTACATTTTGAACGTATCAGTTGGGATGAAGCGTATAAAGAAATAAAGCGCAAATTACAAGATGCTATTGAAACTTATGGCGCTGAATCGATTCTTCCTTATAGTTTTTACGGTAATATGGGTGTCTTGAATGCAGAAGGAATGGATAGGAGGTTTTTTCATCGACTTGGTGCAAGCTTGCTCGAGCAAACCATTTGCAATGCCGCTGGAGCTGCGGGATATGCTTATACCATGGGTGCAAACGCCGGAATAGATCCTGAAGATACCATCTACTCGAAACTGATTGTCATCTGGGGTTGTAACGTGATCAGCACCAATATGCATCAAATGTTGCTCGCGAATGAAGCTCGTAAACGAGGGGCCAAAATTGTTGTCATTGATATTCATAATAACCGTTCAGCCAAGTGGGCTGACTGGTTCATCCAGATACGCCCTGGTACGGATGCCGCTTTAGCTCTGGGTATTATGCATTTACTGATCCGTGAAAACCTTGTTCATGAGGAATTTTTAAACAAGTATACGGAAGGCTACGCTGAGTTGAAAGAACACGTGACAGATTACACTCCCGAGAAGGTTTCGGAAATCACCGGAGTGTCAGTGGAAGATCTTGGTTTACTGGCACATCTGTACGGCACAACTAGTCCATCATTCATTCGAATTGGTAATGGCCTTCAACATCATGAGAATGGCGGAATGATTGTAAGAACTATCGCTTGCCTGCCTGCTCTAACGGGTCAATGGGGGATTCGTGGAGGCGGTGCTATAAAAGGAAATAGCTACTACGCTAAATTAAATACATACGGATTACAGAGACCGGATTTGCTTCCTCAACCTCAGCCACGTTCTATCAACATGAATCAATTAGGAGATGTTTTACTCCATCCATACAAGCCGATCAAAGTTCTGTTTGTATACAATTCCAATCCAGCTCAGGTTGCACCTGACCAAAACAAGGTGAGGAAAGGGTTGGCGAGGGAAGATCTTTTCACTGTAGTCCACGATCTTTTTCTGACAGATTCGTGTAAATATGCCGATCTCGTTTTACCGGCGACGAGTCATTTTGAGAACTTAGATTTATATAAATCTTATTGGCACTTGTATCTTCAGTTACATGAACCAGTGATTCCTCCTCTTGGTGAATGCAAATCCAACTTTACATTCTTTAAGGAACTGGCTGAAGTAATGGGTTTTACGGAGTCTTGTTTTTATGATACGGAAGAAGACATGATTGAAACGGCTCTGAGAAATGACAATAATCCATATTTACGAAACGTCTCACTCCCATCTTTACGAGAAAAAGGGTGGTTAAAACTAGAAATCCCCATAAATGATGAAATGAAACACAAGGATTTACCGACGCCGACGAAAAATAAAATTGCTCTTTATTCAGAGGCGATGAAGCTGGCAGGGCTTCCTTCTCTTCCTACGCATGTGGAATTGCAGGCAGACATCTCTTATCCGCTATATTTTGTTACTCCTCCAAACCATCACTTTTTAAATTCTACGGGGGCGAACGTTTTATCGTTAAAGAAGGCAGAGCGGCGACCATTGCTACAAATTCACCCCTTAGATGCTGAGATTCGAGGAATAGAACAAGGGCAATTCGTTCAAATTTTTAATGATCGTGGTTCAATTGTGCTTCAAGCTGAAATTACTTCAGATGTACAGCCTGGTCTGGTTGTTTCGCAAGGACTGTGGTGGGATGATGAAGTTCTTGGATACCAGTCTGTCAATGTACTTACATCGCAAAGTATCGCTGATATGGGAGGGGGAGCAACCTTCTTCTCTACACGGGTTGAAGTCATAGGACTTCAAGGTACCTAAACAATAGACCGCCCAAAGATGAGATATCTTTATTAGCGCTCTTCTATCAAAACCGAGATTATGAAAAGCAGATGACAATCATTGCTTGTGAAGATAAAAAAGTGGGTTAGAATGACCAGATTGTAATGTTGTTGCTTCATCTGACAATTTGGCCAGATTGTGCAAACGTTGATAAGCAAGTAGGAGGATGAGTGAAACGAGCAATGCAACCACAGGCAATCCGCCAATCAGTAGGCGAAATCCCCAAATTGTGCGTACGCTTTGTACGCTTAAATGTGCGTTGTATCCACTGATGGAGAAGAAAATTGCCATGACAGCGTATTGTAACGAGAGACCAAGACGAACAAGGAAACCATTCATGCCAAGATACATGCCTTCTCTTCTGCGTCCGGTTAGTTTGGCATCGTGATCAATAACTTCTGCGAGAAGTATATTTAGCAAAACAAGAAAACCAGAAACAGGAATACCCATCATAAAACCAGTAAGAATGACGCTCCAGACAGCGTGATCGAACACTAGAGCCATAGAAGTGAAAATATAGAGAATACAGGCTAAAAATGCAGCTTTAGCGGTTGTCATTTTGACAGCCAGTCGAGCCCAGAGAAAAGATAGAGGTATGGCGACAATAAAAATACCACCTAGGAATAAAGAGCTTTGTAGACCTGTCATGCTTACCACATATTTTGTGTAAAAAGAAGATACGGATGTGCACAACGTTGTGGAAAATTGAATCAGGAAACTCGCCGATACAAAGAACAAGAATCGACGGTTTCGAAAAGTGGATGCGACAGCTTCTTTCAGATGAAAAGCGGATTCCGTCTGTCCCGAACGTTCAAAGCTTCCATACAAGGATACATAAATGGATACAAAAGCAATTCCAGCAAATAAGGCAGCTACTTTACTCCATCCCAAGCTTTCCCCAAGAGATTTCGATAGTGCGACTCCCAAAATCAGTCCGATAATCGCGAAAACTTGCTGTAAGGCGGAAACAAAGGCGCGACTTTTTTCTTCTTGATACATTTCCGGAAAGAGACTACCAGCGTTAAGAGCAGCTAATGTAAAACAAAAATCAAATAGAAATGTTAGCAGAAAAAAGTAAAGTAATAGTCCATCATTGCTGACAGCTGGTGGGGAAAAAAGAAAGTAGAAAGTTAGACAAAACGGTAAACCTGATGCAAGTATATAGGGAATTCTTCTACCCAGTCGAGTATGCGTGCGGTCACTCCAATGCCCAGCTAACACGTTCATAAATGCATTTAAGATGCCATAGACAATCATTCCGTAAGAAATTTCAGTAGCAGAAACTTTTAACACTGTAACGTAAAAAAACACGGCAATCGTGCTAAAAGCGTACCATAGCATATTGATACCAAGTTGATAAGAACTATAGGCTACTTGTTTGCCTAGAGGTATTTGATGGGAATGAGTGAGATTCGCGTTAGCCATGGGCAAGCCCTGCTTTCTGTGCGTGTTGATGTTATGAAAAAAGTTCAGAAAATGACTAAGACTTTTGTCATTTAAAATGATAGCGCTTTCTTGAAGAGCGAAACTTTATAGAGATTAACTGAATAACGCACTCGGAAAGAAGTGCAGTTGACGGCTGGAGAGTACTTTAAAAGCTTCAGCTAGGCCATTTTTGGGCGAGCCGTGGGTTGAATTTGTGACGAGTTGTTGGTCATGCTTCAACTTTAAAGCGTAAATTTCATTTGCCTCCAGACGCAAATATTCAGAAAGCAACGGCCATTCTTCATTGTCAAACTGACTCTTGTGAGTCAAGAGGGCCGCCAATTTGTTTTCCCAAACATGAGTGATATCAACATATGTATTGGGATAGTTAGTTGCGTAGAACGCGATTTGCTGAACAGCAAATGGCTCTCCTGCTTCTGGTTTATAACAAGGGTTGCTGGAAAAAAGTACGGCTTCAGCAACCGCTTTTCCTGTTTTGATATGGTCAGGATGTGCCTCGTAAGCCATCCACGGATCTACCGTCATTACCATCTGAGGTTGTAGTTTACGGAATATGTCAACCAGTTGAGCGGTTAAATCATCCACTTGGTAAGTTCCAGCATCAGGGAAGTTGAGAAAAATCGATTCAGTCACACCTAATAATTTGGCAGCCTGTAAGCGTTCTTCACGACGAATATGAGCAAGTTTTGTTCCCGCTACATCAGGATTTGAGGTTCCAGCTGCGCCGTCTGTTACGGTGACAAAGTGAATTTGGCAACCGTTTTGAGCAAGTTGAAATAGCGTTCCCGCAGCTCCTACTTCATTATCGTCAGGATGTGGTTCTACACAAACAAGGCTACGAATTTCCAATAAGTCAGGTAAATTCATTATAGAACGTATATTCACTCATTCACGCTCCCTATTTCGATAAGGTGAATGTTCTATTCGTCATGGCAGGCACTTTTCCTTGTGGGTTGTTGCTTGGTTTTATTGCGATGATGGATGGAATTTTCTGCAGATTAAAAAACCCAGTTGTTAGGCTGGGTTTTACTGTGTGTTAATCTCATCTAGGCGAATAGAGCGTTTGTGGATGGTATGATACCATTTTCGGTTGTTGCGTGTCAGATAGGCATGCAGCGTTACGGGTCCCCAGGTCCAGAGAAACAGAGGCACAATGGCTAACGCAAAATAAGAGCGCCAATTTTTCCTTTCCATAAATAAAGTGAGAGGTATTTGCAAGAAAAGAATGGCACTCACCACAATCAAGATATCTGAAACTGTGTTGTTGGAAATTTGATCAACCACTCTCGTAGGAACAAGAAATTTAAGAACAAACATGAAAAGAGATGTAGCAAAAATGATGAGCGCTCGCATGGGTTGAAATAAATATAGCCCTGTATCAAATTTAATCAAGTTTCTTTCACGAATTCCTTCTTTAAGCATCTTCATCATGTACTGTTTCGCACACTGAAAATGACCTTGCTGCCATCGCAAACGTTGCCTAAATGAAGCAATAAAATCTGTAGGTTTTTCATCGTAGACAATAGCATCATGTGCCCATATGGGTAAGACACCATGCTCTACGCAACGTACTCCAAATTCCAAATCTTCTGTAAGACCAGTAGCATTCCAGCCGATACTTTGTAACAAAGAGTAATCAATACATAGCCCAGTTCCACCTAAAGCACAGGCCAAACCAAGATTTTGTCTGGCATTTTGCCACATACGGTTATCGTACCAATATGAGACGGCAAGAGAAACTGAAACCCACGTATCAAACGGGTTTTTGACGCCGAGATAACCTTGAATGGCTTTATGCCCACGGCAAAGTTTGTCATTCATGATGTTTAGAAAATTCTTGTCTACTAAATTATCAGCGTCAAACATGACCACAGCATCATAAGGCTGGCCTGATAATTCTAATTGCTCCAGCATCCATTCAATCGCGTAGCCTTTTCCCTGATGAGTGTTGTCTGTTCTTTGATGAACAATCGCACCATGACGTTTACCGACATCAGCCGTATGATCAGTACAATTGTCGGCAATCAGGTGTATGGAATAAAGATGATCTGGATAATTTTGTCTTTTGATGCTCTCTATGAGTGGACCTACAACTCGTTCCTCGTTATGCGCTGGAATAATTACAGCGAATTTTTTTTGCGGAGGAAGGAGTTCTGTCACCCGACGGTGTCGAAAACCGAATAGGGAGATTGCTAATTGGTAAAGAGCAATCACTCCAGTGATAACTTGCAAAAAGATATAAAGAATACCCAGCAGGGCGTAGAGCACGGACATGAGGAAACCTCAACTTTCTTTTGGTATCTTATCTTCCTGATTACGAAGATCTGTTTTTTGTGAATCAAGCGTTCTTCCCCATAATATCAGCAATCCGGAGATAAGAAAGTAGACAGTCTCCGTAGGGGCGTATTCAAATAGATTTTCAAAAAAAGCATGCACAAGCAGAGCTACTAATCCAGCTAAACCTCCAAGTGCAAGGTATTTTTGCCTGCCTTGCGCTTTCCTAACCACAGTTTGAATGACTTCACGGATAATCGCAATATGCATCGCGCTAAAAAGTAATAAACCAACGAGACCTGTTTCTCCTAAAATTTTAGCATAATAGTTATCGGAATAAATGGAATAACCGTATGCCGATGCAATAGCGCCTCCATATTGTCCAAGTCCTACGCCAAAAAGGGGATTTCTTGACATGCGATTAAACGCAGTTTCCCAGCGCATAATTCGTCCTCCCTTGGCAGACTGAATCCAGTAGGTTGGACTCAATAAATCAGCCAAACGATGATGAATCGGAGGCAGGAAAAATAGGATTGCGCATAGGATGATAAGGAGGACAAGCAGCCGTCTGTCGTAAAAGAGACTAATCAACAAAAGACCTAGTGCTAAACCTAGCCATGCACCGCGATCGTACGTAAAAAGCAGTGTGGCCAGACAACAGAATTCACCAATCATATAGAGGATGCGTCTGCGACGATTTTTATCAAGGCAAAACAGCCCTGCAATCACAGGTATCATAAGTTCCATGTTGGCAGCTAATTCTGCTGGCGAACCGTAGACAGAGAAGACACGTGTCCGCACATGTTCACCCACATCTACCCAACCGCTGGGAATAGGAACCTTGGTGATATATTGAAAGACCCCATCGAAACCTAGCAGAATGGAAACTACAACGCTTGTAAATATCATTTTAGGAATATCTTTCTCTTGTATGACGAAGGGCAGAAGCAGAGCAAAAAGTAAATATTCAATATTCATGCTCAGACCATCAAAAGCGACGTGTGGCAGACCCAGTTGTGAGAAAAAGAGAGCCACGCAGTAAAGGATAAACAAGCCTCCAAATTTTGACCAGGCAAAAGCCGAGAGTTTAGGAGACCGCTTATATTGATATAAACCAACTAAAGCCATGAGGCAAAGTAAAATGGTTGACCAACTATTCGCATAAGCCCTAAGAAATGAAATACTGATGGCACGATTGACAATCGGAAAAGCTGCGTATGCGTAAACGCTCCACTTGCCAAGCAGTGCTGCAGAGCGATCTAATTTCAAAAACAACGGCTGTGCAGAGTTTGCTTGTGACGACAATGGGTTCACTCCTGCATTCACAAAGAAATTCTCCTATAAGTAAACCATTTATCCCAGAGACATGCGAATACGACACATGACAAAAAGCAAAAAGGGAAGGATAAGTCACGAAAAATTCTTTATGTCAGAAATGGAGAGTTGAGGTGGCATCATGTTTGGAAAACAACTTTGTGTCGTAATGGCCACTTTTCTATTCGTCTATGGTCTCGTGTTTGGGTGGTCTGGCAAGCATTTGGCACTTGCCAATACGGTTTCTGTGGCCAATCGGGTGCAAATGGAATTTCGTGTAGCGTCAGGCAAAGATTTTAAGCGAATTGCTGGTGCTCGTATTATATTGGTGCAGTCCAATGGTTCTGTGTTGACCAGTGGTCAAACCAATACTTCCGGAGTCTGGAGGGCCGATGTTCCACTGCAGCAAGATCCACGTTTTGCAGGTGTTGAAAAGCTGGGAATCGTCACGGCTATTGCGGTTGCAAATGGTTTTAATGAAGAAGTCGTATTTGAAGTGCCAGTTAAACAGGATATGGTTCAGCCTATCATTTTAAACCCAATTCGGGGAGGACGGCGCAATGAACCGGTAGCTGTACTTGGCAATTTACATCGTAACGCATTAGCCAAGCTCGTTTCTCGATATGCAACTCAATTAGGTCTGAAACGCCAAACCATACCGACTGAATTTGATGTGCCACCCTGGAGTCCCAATCAAAAATCTTGAGCAGGGGGGATGAGCTATGAATCGTCATGGGACTCAAATCGCAAAGTGCGGTCTAGCTGCTTTAAGTGTATTTTCCATGGGACTTTTGGCACCTGTCCAGCATGTGCAGGCGCAAGTTCAATCGATTTACAATACAGCGTTGCCCTCTGTGATACGTGTGGCAATCCGCCCTTTCAACAATCCGTTTGCACCTATCTTATACGTTCAAACTATTGGTTTTGAAGAATATTGTGAAGATGTGTTGCCGAATGAATGGGTTCCTTCCTGGAATCAACAGGCGCTTGAAGCGGGTGCTGTAGCAATCAAGATGTTTGCTTGGTATTATACCCTCCATCCAACCACAGAAAATGGATGGACTTACGATGTTGACAATACTGTCAATTATCAAAAATTTGTGTATCTCAGTGGTACGCCAGCTACAGATGCTGCAGTTCGCAATACATGGAATGTAGTGTACACGCCCAACAATGGTGAAATTTTACCTCTAGAATACCGTTCAGGATGGCCAGGAAGTGCTAACTGGACCTTTGTGGGTTCTAATGTGATGTCGCAATGGGGCTCAGAATACTGGGGTTCTGTAGCCAATCTGACTTATCCACAGATCCTCAATCTCTATTATCCAGTCTATACATTGAAATTTATTTAAAATTTTCCTTTTGGGAGTCAACAAAATAGGTCGAGTATTTTCCTCTGAAGTATGGCGAAGGCGTTTGGAAGGGAAAAAATGCTGTCACATGTCATTTTTTGGGCTGCTGATGCTGGCATTACATTTGGCTTTTTATTGATTCTTGTGCGTTGGATTGGCGAAACGCAAATCAGCCAAGTAACCTATTTTAATTGGGTAGCAGGCGCCTGTATGGGGAATGTTGGAGCTAATATGCTCACATCTCAGTCCATTCTAGATGTCATTAAATATGCTACTATTCTTTTTTTCTTCTCTTTCGCTACAGTTATTGCCGCTTGGCTTTCCTTGAAAAGCAAGAAGTTTCGCGATGTGGCGAGTGGCGTACCGGTTGTTCTGTTAAAAGACGGTGAAATGATTGATGCACATTTAAAACAATGCAAAATCAATCATGACTTACTCATTCAACTGTTGCGTGAACAGGGATATTTCAATTATCGCGACATCAAATGGGCTATTTTGGAACCTACAGGCACGCTCAGCGTTCTTCCCAAAGAGGAGGGGCATATCACTTCGGAAAAAGGTCAGAATCCGTCCAGCCAAGAACGGCGGACAAACCAACATATCAAATAGATGTTCAGAGCCCCGAGAGCCCCGTCCTTTGGGGCTCTGTTCTTGTCAGCGGTTTTGAAAAAATTTGCTTGCGAGTCAAAGAAAAGATAGGTATGCTGAATTTGTTCTCAAACAAACGGTCGTTTGTTCTCTGCTGATTAGAGCCATGGATAGTCTTGATTACTTAAATTAGGAGGTTTGCCTGTGCTGAATTTTGAATTGACTGCTGAACAAAAAGAAATGCAGAAAGTAGCACGAGATTTTGCTCAAGAACAGATTCGTCCTGTTGCAGCACATTATGATGAAACGGAAGAATTCCCCTGGGATGTTGTAAGAGCCGCCCATAAAATAGGTTTAACGACTTATCAATATCCGGAAGAGTATGGCGGCGGAGGCATTACAGACGCCATTACCCATTTGCTGATTGCCGAAGAATTGGCTTGGGGCTGTGCTGGAATTCAGACTTGTATTACAGGCAGTGGTTTGGCAGGAACAGGTATTCTTGCAACCGGTACCGAAGAGCAAAAAAGAAAATATATTGGGATGCTTTGCGATCCTAAAGAATTGCGTTTAGGAGCCATGGGTCTGACTGAGCCAGATGCCGGATCGGACGTATCATCCATGCGCACAACAGCAGTGCGTGATGGCGATAGTTGGGTATTAAATGGTACCAAGCAGTTTATTACACATGGTGGTATTGCGGATATTCATGTCATCTTTGCTCAAACTCAACCAGGTAGTGGGTGGAAAGGTATAGAATGTTTCGTGGTGGAAAAAGGTACGCCAGGTCTCTCGATGGGGCGCAAGGAGAAAAAATTGGGGGTTAGGGCATCCCACACTGCGCAGGTAGTGTTGGAAGATTGTCGTATTCCGCTAGAAAATCGTCTTTCGGGCTTGGATGGTAACGCTAAAGGTATCTCTGGCGGGTTAGGTTGCCTGATGATGTTGGATAGAACCCGTCCAGCTGTAGGGGCGGCTGCGCTCGGTGTGGCAAGAGCAGCTTATGAATACGCGTTGGAGTACGCCAAAACTCGTCAGGCGTTTGGCAAAAAAATCATCGAGAACCAAGGAATCTCTTTTAAATTAGCAGATATGGCTACAGGTATCGATGCTGCCCGCCTATTGATTTGGCGCGCAGGTTGGTTACAAAGCCAAGGCAAATCAGCGAGTTTGGAAGCTAGCATGGCTAAATTGTTTGCGGGCGATCTCGCTATGCGCGTGACGGAGGAAGCTGTGCAAATTCTAGGTGGTAATGGCTACATTCGTGAGTACCCCGTAGAAAAATGGATGAGGGATGCCAAAATATTTAAAATTTGGGAAGGCACAGCCGAAATTCAGCGCCTTGTCATTTCCCGACAGATTGCTGGCCGAAGATAAACCAAGATCATTAAGAATCATGCTGGAGTTTATCACTTGGCAGCCGCTGCTTGCGTAGCTTCCTGCTCTGGAGCGATGATAAAGAATGCCAGTAGAAGGAAAGTGATTCCCCAGGGCAACCATACTTTGAGTGCTTGCATTTGTTCTTGTGGAGTTTTCTTAGCCATGATGTCTATGCCAATGAGCGTATATAAGAGCAGAAATATAAACGCTCCATGTCGTGAGTTGGATTCAGCTTGTGCGAACGCTGTCAAAGACGGAGACTGGCTATGCAAGCAAATCACATCCTTGTCAAGAGATTCTGGTATTGCTTTATCTTATGAGAGTCAGCCGAAAATGAAATAGGCATTGATTCAACTGGGTGAAGCTATGTCATCAGTGTGTCGCTTCAAAGTTGTAAATCCCATGCTTCTCCTATCTATATTGAAAATATTGAAATGCCTCCTAAATCCACGGAATAGCGTGGAAGGAGGCATTTATATGCTACGGATGTTTAGTTTTTCTCTTCGAAGTATTCTTTTGATTTCAATTTCGTTTCCGGCAAGAAGAAGGTCCCAATAAAACAGAGAATGGCAAAAATCAATCCAACAGCAAAGAGGTGTTGAATGCCAAAAGTCAGAGATAATTTGATGGTATGCAGTAATTGGCGATAAAGCGCTTGACCGACTGAACCATAAGGGGCAAATTTTACGGCAATGGCTTTTTGAGCTTGCACAGTCAGCAAGGACTGCGGGTTAATGTTAGACAATTGGCTCGATAAAGAATGTAAGTCTGTTGGCAGGGACTGCTTAAATTTGGCAGAGAATGACTTGTCGAGGATGGAACCGAAAATGGGAGAAGCGATCACTCCACTGAGTGAGCTGACAAATTGTTGAGTTGAGTTGACAGTTCCCATCATGCTGTATGGAAAAGCGTTTTGCACCGCTACATTGAGCAGAGGCATTAAAGAACCAATACCCAGTCCAAGCACAATCATATTGATGACGACGGTTGACCAATGTGTATACAGGTTCATTTGATTGAGCAAAATTGAACCTACTACAATGATAGCTCCACTCACCCAGGCAAGTACACGATAACGTCCAGTGCGTGTCATCACTTGACCAGAAACGATACTACCGACAATGAAACTGAGCATCATAGGTGCCATTACCCAACCGCTGTCCTGAGCGTTTAGACCAACAACGCCTTGGACGTAAACGGGCAAAAACATAAGACTACCAAACATCGCCATTCCCACTAAAACACCAAGAATCAAAGACATACTGAAGATGCGATTTTTAAACAAGGTTGGAGAAAGAAGCGCATCTTCTGCTCGACGTTCCCAAATAAGAAAAATAACCAGAAAAAGAGCGCCGCCAGCAAAGAGGATAATTTCAACAGGTGATGTCCAAGCGTACTTGCTACCTGCCCAGGTAAATCCAAGTAAAATTGGCAAAAGGCCAATGACGAGTAAGACAGATCCGAGCCAGTCCACTTTAACTCGGTGTTCTGCTCGTACTTTGGGTAGTGTGAACAGAACGCCCAGAATGGCAAGCAACGCAAATGGTAGGTTGATGTAAAAGACCCAGCGCCAAGAGAAGGTATCCGTAATCCATCCACCCAAGGATGGCCCAATAATGCTGGATACCCCGAATACAGCCCCCATGACACCCATCCAACGACCACGTTCTTTAGGATCAAAAATATCTCCAACCGTTGCGCGTGGCATACTCATCATAGCGCCAGCGCCAATGCCCTGGAATGCGCGTGCCAAGATGAGTTCCATCATGGTATGGGACTGCCCAGATATGGCAGATCCGATTCCGAATACAGTGAGTCCGAATAAATAAAACGGTTTGCGGCCAAATACGTCCGATAGCTTTCCATAAATAGGAACAGTGATGGAAGAAGCCATCATATAAGCACTGAAAACCCAAGCGTAGAGTGAAAAGCCTTTTAAATCTCCAATGATGGTAGGCATAGCAGTGGAGACGACCGTTTGATCCATGGAAGAAAAAAACATGGTCAGAAGCACAGTCGCCAATGCCCACCATTTACGAGAACCAGTAATGCGGTTGGTCGTTTGCACTGCGGATGAATAGGTTGACAACAGTATCACCTCAAAATTAGGGTTTCGTCGAAAATGAATCCTGAGAAGATAGCTGAGGAATTTCCATTTTTGTAGAAATTTCAGCCAGTTCCTCTAAGGCTTGAACAAAAACAACCGGATCGATGACTGTAACTTGACGCAGACAGTGTGCAAACACCTGTTCTCTCAGGTGCACTATTTTCTTCAAAATTTCTTCCCCGTCCGCTGTCAATGCAATATGAACTACGCGTCGATCGGAAGTATCACGGGTTCGTTCCACCCAACGGTGTTTTTCGAGTCGATCAAGCATGACTGTGACGGCACTCGGATTCACTTCCATCTTTTCGGCTAACTGAGAAACCGTGCAGACTTTTTGCTGATGAATGTAGTACAAGACGAACGCCTGCGTACGCGTAAGCCCTAAGTTGGCTCGTTGGACCATATGTTCACCTAGATTTTGCAGAATCATAAACAGTGATCGATCCATGGTTTGCACAAGTGCTTTCCAATCCGTTTCCAGAATAAATCCCCTCACAATTCCTTAGGACAATAAATTATATAGTATAAAATTTTCTATATCATATATTTTAATTATATAACTAAATTTTATCCAGTCAAGAACGGACTTTCTCATTTTTCTTTTAGCGCGATCACGAAAAAAAAAAATGGAACTCTTAGCTCCATCTAAATGTTGAGGATTCTTAAGTTAATGGGAGTGTCAATCGTCGACTAATTTACCGGGATTGAGGATGTCCAGAGGATCCAGTAAACGTTTTATTTCTCGCATCACTTCTAATGCAGTTCCGTGCTCTGCTTTTTGATAAGCGCGTTTGCCTAAACCGACGCCATGTTCTCCTGTACAAGTACCGCCTACAGACAATGCAAAATCTACCAAATGATGGGAAAGTTCTTGGGCGTGTTGTAAATCTTCTTGATCGTTAGGATTAACCATGAGGCTGACATGGAAATTACCATCTCCGACATGACCTAATATACCGCCGCGTATCTGTAATCGCCGTATCCACTCTTCCGCAAGCGATATGGCTTCAGGCAGTTTAGAAATGGGAACACAGACATCTGTGCTCATGTGTGACAAGCCAGGATAGCTACGCATTAAGGCGTAAGCGGCGTTGTGACGGGCCGTCCAAAGTTTTCGCCGTTCTTCCTCTGTCCGCACAGCTGTAAATTTCAGGCAACCTTCTTCAAGGGCTATCGTTTCAGCGAGCTTAACATCCGCTAGGATACTGGAGGATGTTCCAGAAAACTCCAAAAATAGGGTAGGTGTTTCAGTGTACGCAGTGCCAAGTTGTCGATTGATAATTTCAAGATACTGTTGACTTACCAGTTCACAACGCGCCAATAAGACACCCGTACCTATGAGGCTACAGACTGTTTTGACAGCCGACTGAACACTAGAAAATTCCGCTGCTGCTGCCATGTTTTGCTCAGGAATTCCGTAAATTCTGAGCCAAATTTTGCTGAATATCCCAAGTGTACCTTCAGAACCTACAAAAAGTTCGGTCAGGTGATAACCCGAACTCGATTTGGCTGCCAGTGAGTTGGTATGAATGATTTGCCCATTTGCTAGTACCACTTCAAGTGCTTGTACGTTGTTTTTCATGCCGCCGTAACGGACAGTGGTAGTACCACTGGCGTTTGTGGCAGCCATACCACCTATTGTTGCGTCTGCACCGGGATCGACCGGAAAAAAGAGGCCAAACGGACGCAGGTAATCATTGAGGGCTTGGCGGGTGACACCAGGCTCTACGCAAACCAAAAAATCGTCTGGCCGGACTTCTAAGATGCGATTCATACGTGTCAAGTCCAGTGAAATCCCGCCTTTTATAGGTATGACATGTCCTTCCAAACTGGAACCAGCGCCAAATGCCACGATGGGGATGGAGTATTGACGCGCAAATTCCATCGTGTGGCAGATGTCTGAAAGTGATTCAGCAAACACTACTGCGTCTGGCAGATGGGGTGAATGATAAGATTCATCTTGCGCATGCGTACTGCGCACACTTTCGTTGAAGCTGACTTTGTTACGACCTAATTGATTTTGCAGCCATACCCAATCTATATTCATGGTTTCACTCACGCCTTTCTATCGAAAGAACATTCTTTTTTGAATTGACGATATAATTGCAGTGGGAGTCAGAATATTATTTGTATTTTATCGAGAGGTGATGATGATGTCGACTGCTTCGCAAGCAACAGCGCCAGCGGAAAAGCAGGGGCTTGCCATGAAAGCGCTTATTTCCATTGCGCTGGTCTGGGCGTTTGACGCTATGGACTTTTCTATTCTTACTTTCGTTTTAATTGATATTATGAAAGACTATCATGTTCCGCTGACACTTGCTGCAGCGGTTTCTTCCGCAACAACATTTGCTAGGCTTGGCGGGGGATTTTTAGGTGGGCTTTTAGGCGACGCCAGAGGTCGCAAAGTAAGCCTGCTCATCTCCATTGTCTGGTTTAGTGTTTTTGAGTTTCTTACGGGTTTTTCAATTGGCTTTACGCTGCTCTTTATTGTGCGTATTCTTTACGGCCTTGGCATGGGTTCCATGTATGCTAGCGGTACCCCGATGCTCATGGAATTGATGCCTGCCAAGTGGAGAGGATTAGCATCTGGATTGATGCAATCTGGCTTCTCATTTGGCTATATTTTTGCCGCCATTCTATATCGAGTCTGGTATAGCAGTCTTGGTTGGCACAAGTTATTCTTTATTGCCTGTATTCCGGCTTTGCTCGTAGCTCTTTACATATGGCGGGCTTTGCCTGAATCAGCCCGTTGGCAAGAAACGCAGAAAAAAACTGGCAAACGTGTTCCAGTATCAGCTCTCTTTGGCAAGGGGCGTACATGGAACACTTTGCATGCCGCCATCATTGCCATTATCGCTTTTAGTGTGACATATCCAATTAACGTGTTTTATGCCACTTTACTCAAAGAAAAAGGTCATTTTTCACCTGCTGTAATTGCAAATACTATTATTATTCTGAACGTGGCGGGTATTCTTGGCAATTTGATTGGTGGATGGGTATCTGACAAAGTAGGCCGGCGTTGGACACTCGTGGTCTCTGCTCTTGGAACGATTGCCAGTTCATTTGTCTTTTTGCACATCTCCAACCAGGCCGATCGTGATATTTTTACTTTCTTAATAGGATTTTTCTCTATTGGTGGAGTTTGGTCAGTGATTCCTACTTATCTGGCCGAACATTTTCCAACGAGTGTACGTTCAACAGGGCAAGGAACCACCTACCATTTTGGAGCGGCGCTTGGCGGAGCCGTTGTACCTCTGATTGTCTCGGCTGTCGCGCCATCCGTTGGCGGACTGGCGTCATCTATGACCTATTCAGTGGCGATTGCCTCTATCTTGGTATTGATTTTTGCCTTCCTATGGCGTGAATCAAAAGGGGAAACACTCGAATAGAAGAGGGTTCTGATTGCAAACCTGCTCTTCACAAGGAGAAGTGCAGGTTTTTTCTTTCGGCACCATTCAAAACGTTGAAACCTCGTAGTACAATTCATTTAGCCTGAATCCTCTAAATATTTTAAGAGAATATCAGGGGAAGTGCATATCTGTAGAGGCTTGAGAGTATTTTTCGAGAGACAAAGGAGGCTACATTCGGTGTACAGAGTTTCAAAAGAACATGTCATTTATCAAATGTCAGCCAAACATCCCCCAGTCCTTCGCGTACCTGATGGAAGTCGTGTTGTCTTTGAAACCTGTGATTGTTTTGAAGATCAAATTCAAAGCGAAGATATGGACTTTGGGACATTGGACTGGGAACGCATCAACCCAGCAAGCGGTCCAGTTTATGTAGAAGGAGCAGAACCGGGAGATTTGTTGTTGGTGAATATTGAACATATTCATCTTGCTCGTCAGGGTGTGATGACGACAGGTCCTGGACTAGGTGTTTTAGGGGATGAATTGCAGGAAAATGTCATCCGTGTCGTACCAATTGAAAACCAGCGGGTGATATTTTCTGAAGATATTTCCATATCTGTTTCTCCTATGATTGGCGTGATTGGCACAGCTCCTCCCGAAGATCAATCGATTGCATGTGGTACGCCTGGTTTTCACGGTGGCAATATGGATTGCAAACGCATAACGAGAGGGGCCACACTTGTATTGCCGGTCAATGTACCAGGAGCGTTGCTTGCCATGGGAGACTTGCATGCATGTATGGGTGATGGAGAGGTAGCAGTTTGTGGTGTGGAAATTGCTGGGGAAGTAACGGTCAGTCTGCATATCCTGAAAAATCGTTCCTGGCCAGCGCCCATGCTTTTTCATGAGGACAGTGTGATGACGATTGCTTCGGCACTTACATTAGATGAAGCGGCAATTATGGCAACCAAGCAAATGGTTGACTGGTTACAACAGGAATGTGGTTTATCAAGGAGTGAATCTATTTTCCTGCTTTCCGCCGGATCGGACGTAAGAATATGTCAGATTGTCGATCCGTTGAAAACCGTACGAGTTGAACTGCCCAAAAAACACTTGGCAGCTTATTCTCCATTCATACCGAAGTTTTCAGCATAGGAAATGTTCAAGATGTCGCAACCCTTGCATAAAAATGGCCTATCCTTATTAGAAACCATGGCCATATCAGTCGCCATTATGGCTCCTACAGCAGCCATGGCTCTAAACGGTTCTCTTGCAGCCAGTATTGCCGGGGTTAGTGTACCGCTGACCTTTCTTCTGGCTATGGTGACCATTGGACTTGTCGCTTTTGCTTTTGTACAGTTTAATCGACATTTCTCAAGTAGTGGTTCAGTTTATGCTTTTACAACCGCGTCGTTAGGCCCGCGGGCAGGTTTTTTATCTGGATGGGCTCTGCTTCTTACGTATCTTGCTTTTACAGGAGCATCGGGTGCAGAGGTAGGAGCTTTCCTCCAGAGTTTCCTGGGGATTCTTAACATGCATATCAGTTGGGTGCCACTAGCCGTTGTAGCTACTTTGCTCATTTGGCTGTTGGCATTTCTTGAAGTGCGTATTTCGGCGCGTGTCATGCTGGTGTTTGAAGGAATTTCGATGCTGCTGATTCTCATTTTAACGGTTGTGATTCTTGGACGGGGTGGTGCTGCAGGGCATCTCAGCGCCTTACCTTTCACACTTGGTGGGAATCGCTTTTCAGCCATTGGTTTAGCATCTGTTTTCGCCTTTCTTTCTTTTGCAGGCTTTGAGGGAGCATCAAGTTTGGGCGAGGAGACAGCCAATGCCAAGCGGGCCATTCCTATGGCCATTGCTTCCGCAGTCTTTGTTACAGGTATCTTTTATGTATTAGTCAGCTACGCGCAATCTCTAGGATTCGGATTAACTGCGGCTGGTGTCAAAACATTTGCTAATTCTTCAGCTCCGCTTGGTTATCTGGCTCAACATTACATGAGCAGTGGTTTTGCGGCAGCAATCATGTTTGGCGCGGCCATGTCAGCCTTCTCAAGTGGATTGGGAACTGCTACAACCGGCTCGCGATTGCTCTATTCTATGGGGCGGGATGGTTTTTTAAACAGTAAGTTAGGAGACGTGCATAAACGGTTTCGTTCCCCTTATGTAGCGTTGGCCGTAGTCATGGTGATAGCTCTTTTGGAGATGCTGGCTCTTGCCAAGCAAACAGGAACAAACGTCTTTGGTTACTATGGAACACTTGGTGTTTTGTCACTTTTGCTTGCTTATTTGGCTACCAATATAGGTGCTATATTTTACTTCACGCGAAAGCGGATTTGGCGATCCGGTATCTTGGTGGTTCCTGCTCTTGCTGTGTTGGCACTCGCTTACACGCTCTATTCCAACCTGTACCCGGTTCCAGCAGATCCCTACAATTGGTTCCCTTATATTGTTCTCGCTTGGCTTTTGTTAGGCGTCATTGTGATTTGGGTAAGCCCGCAAATGGTCAAAACCATCGCACGTCGTTTGGCGGAAGAAAGTGACATTTCTCTCTAAAACTTTTTACGGAATTCTTAAATCTTTTAGAATAATTGATTGACAGGACAGAATATTCAAAACTATACTCCATTTAGATGTTGTATAGTCGACGGTCGACCGTCGACTATACAACGGACTCTGAACGTAGAAAAGGGTGATGTATTCTGTCCGATCCAATCGTACAGCGTGCTGATGTACTTTCTGCACAAGTCTACCGCTATTTAAAACAAGAGATTCTCAGTGGGAGACTGGCGCCAGGCGAAAAATTGGTTGAATCGCGTTTGGCCAAAGAATTTAGTACGAGCCGAACACCGATTCGCGAGGCGTTACGCATGCTGGTGGTCGAACAATTGGTCAAAGAAGGAGAGGGAAGTTTACGCGTTTTTGAACCCTCGTACGCAGATTTCTATGAAATCTATGAACTGCGCCTGTCTATGGAACCGTATGCTGCTAAATTAGCTGCTGCTCGTTGGGATGAAGATATTGCTTTGCGTATCACAGACAATTTGCAGCAAACCTCAGCGGTATTGGAAGGTCAGAGACGGATCGACATTATTCAATTAAACTCTGAATTTCACCAGTGTATTTGGGAAGCGTGTCGTAATACTAGAATTCAGCGCATGCTGGAAAATGTCTCGACATTGATTCAGTACTACTGTTTGCTGGTGCTGCGCATCAATCAATTACAAACGAATCTATTTGCGGAACACACAGCTATTTGGCAGGCTATTGCTAGTGGTGACGGAGAGTTGGCGTATCAGCGCATGCAGGACCATGTAGAAAAAGATCTGCGCATTCTCGATGTAGCTCGCCAAGAAGGGCGTATGCAAAGATAAGCGTAAATAGGGATGTAGATGAGGGGGATTCCCGTAATGAGAAAAGTCAAACATGCAGCTAAAATTTTCGGAATTATTGCAACAGCGGGATTATTGACCGCCTGTGGCAGTCAGAGTTCAGGAAGCAATGCTTCTAGCAATTCAAGTACCACTCCTGCGGCTAACACATCTGCTTCTACAAGTACACTCTATGTTGGACTCTCGGCAGACCCACCTAAACTTGATCCTGCTCTTTCCAGCGCACTGGTTGATCGTCAAGTCATGATGAATATTTATGACACGTTGTTTAGATTAACTTCCACAAAATCGATTGTCCCGGATTTGGTAAAAAATTATACTGTCAGCAACAACGGATTGACGTATACTTTTTACCTTCACCAGCATGTCACGTTTCAAGATGGTACACCGTTCAACGCTGCGGCTGTCAAATTCAATTTGGAGCGCGATATGAGCAAGCTCTCTCCGCGGCGCAGTTCGCTTTTGGATATAGCAAGTATTGATACACCCAGCAACGATACGGTAGTACTCCACTTAAAGAAACCTTTTAGTCCGCTCTTGGCCATACTCGCCGGTCGCGCAGGGATGATGGTGTCACCCACTGCTGTTCAAAAAGAGGGCGCCAATTTTGTGAACGATCCGGTCGGCACGGGACCATTTATGTTTAAAGATCGTATCAAAGGCGACCATATCACGTTAATCCGAAATCCGCACTACTGGAATGGTGAACCCAAACTGAAGAAAATTGTCTTTAAAATTTTTACCGATCCCAATGTGGAGTTAGCCAATTTGGAAAGTGGCGCGGTGCAAATCATTGATACGGTTCCACCTCAACAGTTAAGTTCCCTATCCAGTAATCCTGCCTATGTAGTATCGAATACACCAGGACTTGGGTATCAAGGTTTCTATTTAAATTGTTTGACGCCTCCTTTTAACAATGTTGATCTTCGAGAGGCTGTTAATTTGGCCATCAATCGTCAGACGCTGGTCAACGCTATGTTGAAAGGGTCGGCTGTTCCTGGATACAGCCCATTCTCACCTGCCTCTCCAGTTTACTCCGTAAGTGAGGATACACCGCCGACGCCTAATGCCACAGAAATTCATGCACTGCTTGTCAAAGGCGGCAAACCGAATGGATTTAGCTTTACTATGCAGACAGCTAACGATCCGGTTGATCAGCAAATTGCGACCATTATCCAAAGTATGCTTGGTCAGTATGGTATCAAGATGAACATTGAACAATTAGAGTTTGGTACCTTACTAGGCAATGCTGACAATCATAATTTCCAAGGTTCAATGCTAGGCTGGTCAGGCCGACTAGATCCGGATCAAGACATTTATAGTTTCCTTATCACCAACGGATCGCTCAATAATTCTGGGTACTCCAATCCACAGGTTGACGCGTTGCTGAATGAAGCGCGACAGGTTTCCAGCATGTCTGAACGTAAGGCGCTCTATAAACAAGTCATGAATATTGTTCATCAGGATGCTCCTTATGTGTACCTCTACCATCAAAACAATATTTTTGCCTATACCAACAAGTTGCATGGATTTAAAGCGTATGCGGATGGAGTTTTGCGCTTACAAAATGTTTACCTGTCCTAAAAAGAGCCATGCGCGCGGGGGCAGATTTCTATAGGGTTATTACATTTGTGCCAACGGCAGCGAGAGGTGAGTTCGTATGGCTTATATAGTCAGGCGCGTATTGACTGCAATACCTGTACTTTGGATTGTCTCTATAATCGTGTTTTTACTCATTCATCTTATTCCTGGCAATCCTGCTCAAGTTATTCTTGGGCAGGATGCCACTCCTACTGCCATTGCTGCTCTGACAGCACAGTTAGGTCTCAATAAACCGTTACCCATTCAATATATTCAATGGCTTGGGCAAGTACTGCAAGGCAATCTGGGAAAGTCTTTGCTAGATGGGGAATCTGTCAATCATCTCATCATGCAACGTTTACCTGTGACTGTTGAACTGGCGGTATGCACCATTCTGGTGGCACTGTTGATTGCTTTTCCGATGGGGATTTTGGCTGCTGTTTTTCGTGGCAAGTGGTTAGATGTAACCGCACTGTTCAGTGCTACGGTAGGTATTGCTGTGCCTCCTTTTTGGATTGGTATCTTGTTTTTGCTGTTATTTACGGTGCGTGTGCACTGGTTTCCATCTTCAGGATATGTACCAATTTGGCAGAATCCATTGCAAAATTTACAGAGTATGGTTTTACCTGCAGTTGCCACAGGCATTCGTGAAGCGGCTGTGCTCATGCGCATGTTACGCGGTGCGCTCCTGGATGTCTTGGACATGGATTTTATTCGAACAGCACGGGCTAAAGGAATGTCAGGTTATGGTGTCATCATTCATCATGCTTTAAAGAACGCTCTTATTCCTGTCATTACTACAGGCGGTTTACAAATTGCTGGTTTACTTGGCGGGTTGGTTATTACGGAGACCATTTTCTCTCTCCCTGGTTTTGGAAGTTTGCTTGTGCAAAGTGTCTTTAGTCGCGACTACACAACTGTGCAAGGAACCGCCTTGATAGCAGCAGTTGCTGTGGTGTTGGTGAACTTGGTTGTAGATGTGCTTTACAGCGTGGTTGATCCACGCATTCAACTGGGAGGGAGGTCAGCGTAGAGATGGCTCAAGTTGAAATCACCCACTCAGAGCTTCATAGTGAGACACGCCTGCTGCGAAAAAATCGTTGGCGACATTTGCGCAAGAATGTTTCATTGTGGACGGGTGCTATATTAGTGGCCATGGTGATCATCATCGCAATTTTTGCTCCCTGGCTTACTCCTTTCTCGCCTATACAATTGAATTATTCAGCGATTCTTCAAGCACCGAATGCTACCCACTGGTTTGGCACAGATGAACTCGGAAGAGATGTTTTAACCCGGGTATTTTTTGGGGCTCGAACTTCTATGGAAGTTTCTATTGGTTCTGTGGTCATTTCACTTGTAATAGGAATTCCGGTAGGCCTTTTGAGTGGATTTTATCGAGGTATTGTTGATGAATGGTTGGTCATGCGTGTGGTGGATGCTATTCAAGCTTTTCCATTTTTAATTCTTTCTTTGGTTTTGGCAGCCATGTTAGGACCGGGTATTCGTAATGCGACATTCGCTATTGCAGTTGGATATATTCCTGTTTTTGTTCGAACAGTGCGTGGTCAGGTTTTGCTCGAGATGGAGAAAGAATATATCCAATCGGCGCGCGCACTGGGGGCGAGAGATTGGCGAATTATGTTGCGTCATGTTTTCCCCAATATTACAACGCCGTTGATTATTCAAGCTACATTGGCGGTTGCCTCGGGAATCGTGGCAGAAGCGAGCCTTTCCTATCTTGGCCTGGGAGCACAGCCACCTACTCCAAGTTGGGGCTCCATGTTACACACAGCGCAAGGCTATCTGACGGAAGCGCCTTGGTTAGCAATTGTACCAGGTATTGCTATTGCTGTAGCAGTCCTCGGTTTTAATCTGCTCGGAGACGGATTGCAAATCTGGCTTGATCCGCGAAAGCGTAGAAGTTGAAGGTTGCTATTATGAAGGGAGATTGCCATTATGCTCAATTTTGACCCGCTCTATCATCCCTATCCCTCACGTCGTATGACCGTTTATGGAAGACGCGGTATGGTGGCAACTTCCCACCCGCTTGCTGCCCAGGCTGGATTAGCCGTACTTCAGGCAGGAGGGAACGCTATGGATGCGGCGGTAGCTACTGCAGCAGCACTGACTGTTGTAGAACCCACCTCTAACGGAATTGGCAGTGATGCCTTTGCCCTTATCTGGCATCAGGGAAAACTTCATGGATTAAATTCCTCTGGTCCTTCTGCCAACGCATTGAACATCAAAAAAGTTAACTCCATGGGATATCAAGAAATGCCCGTCTATGGCTGGTTACCCGTTACCGTCCCTGGTGCACCAGCGGCCTGGGCAGCTGTTTCTAAAAAATTTGGTCGTCTGCCTTTCTCCAAAGTACTTGCACCGGCCATTGAACTGGCTGAACAAGGGCATCCCGTTGCTCCAATAGCAGGTAAGTATTGGAATAGAGCTTATCAAGCTTATCAAAAAAAACTGCAGGGAAACTTGTTTGAAGAATGGTTTCATACATTTGCGCCCCATGGACGACCACCGCAACCTGGTGAAATCTGGAGGTCTCCTGGTCATGCACGCACTTTAATAGAGATTGCAGAAACACAAGCAGAATCCTTTTATCGCGGTCGAATTGCTGAACAAATTGTACAGCATGCTGCTGCGACAGGAGGGTTTTTGAGTATTGAAGATTTGGGAAGCTATTCTCCGGAATGGGTCGATCCGATTTCCATTCGCTATCGTGGTTATGATGTCTGGGAAATTCCACCCAACGGGCAAGGCATTGTGGCTCTTATGGCCTTAGGAATGCTGGCTGAAGATGAATTAGCCGGTCGAGAAAATGATTGGGTTCTCCATTTGTCCATAGAAGCTATTAAGAAAGCTTTTCAAATTGCCAAAGAAGAAGTGACGGATGCCCGATGGATGCGAACAACTAAGGAAGACCTGTTGTCTAGTGAAAAACTGCGCGCCTGTCGGCAGCAAATTGGAACAGAAGCCAAACAGCCTGGAATACAACCAGACGCTGGTGGAACCGTTTATCTAGCCACTGCAGATGGCGAAGGGAACATGGTTTCCTTTATCCAAAGTAATTATATGGGTTTTGGATCAGGTGTGGTGGTGCCTGGAACAGGCATTTCTCTGCAAAATCGCGGCCATACTTTTTCGCTCAACGAACAACATATCAACGCACTGGCTCCTGGTAAGCGCACGTATCACACGATTATACCAGGTTTTTTGAGCAAAGATGGCGAAGCAATGGGGCCGTTTGGTGTGATGGGCGGTTTTATGCAACCGCAAGGTCACCTGCAGGTCTTACAGAATGTACTTGACTTCCAATTAAATCCTCAGGCTGCGCTTGATGCGCCTCGCTGGCAATGGGTAGAAGGAAATCGAGTTCAAATTGAACGCAACATTCCTGCACATGTGGCAGAAGCGCTCAGTCAGCGTGGGCATGAACTGCAAATTATGAACGATGGTGGCAGCTTTGGCCGAGGGCAAATCATTTGGAGAAGAGCAGACGGAGTCTTAGCTGGTGCGACTGAACCACGTACAGACGGATGTGTGGCTGCATGGTAGAAAAAAAGGGGAATTTACGTGAATTGATGACAGCCATGTTGCGAGTGGGGATTGTTGGTTATGGTGGCGGTCCTGCCACCATGACGCTTTTTCGCTACGAGGCGGTAACACGTTATCAGTGGTTGGATGACTCTGAATTCGCAGAAATTCTGGCCTTGGCTAATACGTTGCCGGGACCCATGGCTACTAAGATGGCTGCCTATTTTGGATTTCGAATCGGTGGGTGGCTGGGAGCTTTACTGGGCGTTCTGGCACATATTTTACCTTCCACATTGTTGGTTGTGCTCTTCTTTGGAATGATTAATCACTATCGCTCTTACCATGCAGTGCGTCTGATGATTGCGGCGGTCAATCCGGTAATATCCGTTTTGCTCGGTATGCTTGCCTACGATTTTACTCGCAAATCGATACAATCGCTGCGCTGGCCTGCTGCATTTTTAGGTGTTCTAGCTGCTTTAGGTTGCCTGCTATGGTTACGCATACCTGATGCGGTGGTTGTCTTGGCTTTTCTCGCATTTGGTGCTCTGATTGGACAAACGGGCAAACTGTCTCGATGGATGGATAAAAGCGGATCGGCCAAAGGGGGAAAAGACGTTTGACAGGAGCGTTATTGATAGGTTTTTTCATCGCGAATTTGCTGGGCTACGGCGGGGGGCCCTCATCTATTCCGCTGATGGAAGCGCAAATAGTGAATCACTATCATTGGATGAGTGCTGGAGATTTTGCAAATGTGCTCGCTGTTGCCAATGCACTTCCTGGTCCGGTAGCGACTAAAATAGCTGCTGCTGTGGGCTACAGCAAAGGAGGAGCTGTGGGTGCATTGGCAGCACTTTTGGCAACCATTGTGCCATCCGCGATAGCTTTAATCGTTATGCTAAGGCTTGTGGATAAGTTTCGTCAATCGGCTGTGGTGAAAGGAATGACACGTTGGATTTTACCGGTGATCACGGTACTTATGGGTATTCTTACCTGGAAGGTATTAGAAACCGGTGCGCGTACTCTTGGCTGGGTACAAGATTTACTGATTGCCGCTGTGTCGTTGTTCTTTATCCGTTTTCTCAAGGTACATCCAGCTTTTGTGATTGTAGGAGCATTTTTATATGGAGGTTTTTTATTGCCACATTTCTCGCATGTTCTTTCTTAAATATGTATTAAAATTCATTATTAAGTCGATAAATTTAGACAAAAAATTCTATTGCGTCTATATCAAATATTCAGTAGACTTGATTTCGAGATTTCGATTTCAGCCTGTAGGGGGAACATTGAATGGGGAAAAAAAAGTACGCTGGTGCATTGCTGGCCACGCTAGCCACATCGATGATTGGCTTGCAGGGTATGTCTGCACCACCGCAACAGACGGTAACCTTACAACAGGGCATAGGTCCAGCCGTGGTACCGCATGCCACCGTGTTCGGCAATACTCCAGCGAATACTCCAGTCACCGTATCCATTATTTTAAAGACCCAAAATACCGCAGCGTTGCAACAGTTTATTCAGAATAGTACAACTCCGGGTAATCCCCAGTTCCACCAGTTTATGAGTACCGCTCAGTTTGCTCAACAATTTGGGCAACCTCAGTCCGTTATTCAAGCTATAGTAAACTATTTTCAATCATTTGGCATTACCGCCTATGTTTATCCTAATAATCTTGATATTACATTAAACGGAACAGCAGGTGAGTTTGACCAAGCATTCAGCGTCAATTTAGAGAATATGGGACTCCAAGGGCAAAACTTTCACGGTGTTCCCGGTCCTCCGAAAGTACCCGCCAATGTGGGTTCACCTATTTTAGCCGTACTTGGGTTGACCAACTATAGCCCTTTTGTATCCAATGCTGTACGCGTACCACAGTCTGTTTTAAGTAAACTTCCCAACCGTGGTTCTTCTTCTAATACACCACCTACGGGTGTTGTGACACCACAACAGATGGAGAAACTATACAATATTACGCCGTTGCAGTCGCAAGGAGATGAGGGTCAGGGCGAGACCATAGGTATTGTCACCTTGGCCAGTGTTTATCCGGATGATCCATACAAGTTCTGGCAGGGGTATGGCATTTCCGTCAAACCTAATCGCATAAATTATATCAATGTTGATGGTGGTTCAGGCGCTCCTTCAGAAGCTGCTGGATCGAGCGAAACGGCATTAGACATTGAACAGTCAGGTGCTATTGCTCCACAAGCCAATATTGATGTCTATGAAGCGCCGAATACGGATTATGGATTTGTAGATGCATTTTTCAATGCGATTTCGAGCAACCAAGTCGACTCTCTGTCTGCTAGCTGGGGTGAGAGCGAAACCATTATTAACTATTTGATTCAGCAAGGCGAAGAATCTCCAGGCTATGCTCAGTCTTTCAATGAAGCGTTTATGGAAGCGGCTGCACAAGGTATCAGCACGTTTATTGCAGCCGGAGATCAAGGTGCCTATGATGCCATTAACGACACAGGTTATGGGACGACAACCAATCTGGCAGTGGATAATCCGGCAGACAGTCCATATGTGACGGCTGCTGGTGGAACTACATTGCCTTGGTCTGATATTCCTAACAACTTTGGCAGTTCTCTAGGCATACCTGACTCGGTGGTCACTACACAGCGGGCTTGGGGCTGGGATTATCTCTGGCCATACTACAGCATCTTTGGAGCTAGCAGTGAAGCGAGCTTTGCGCCCAACTTCATTGCTGGCGGCGGTGGAGGATATAGCGTTATCTTCTCCCAACCTTGGTATCAAAACGGCGTGCCAGGAGTATCACAGTATCATGCAGTACCTTATTTAACTCCTATTGATCAAGATACTTCATGGAGCTTTAATCCGAATCCATCTGTCATTTCTGGACGTTCTAATGGTGGGCGGGCTATGCCGGATATTGCCATGAATGCCGATCCGTTCACAGGCTATAACATTTACAGTACCACATTTGGCGCTGGTCAGGAGTGGGGAAGTGGCTGGGGTGGAACCAGCTTTGTGGCTCCACAGTTAAACGGCATCGCTTCTCTCATTGATGCGAAAGTGGGCGGACGAGTAGGATTTTGGAATCCGCAAGTCTATCAATTTGCTCAACAGCCAAATTCTCCATTCACTCCCATGAATGCGACAGGTACGAGCAATGACAATCTTTACTACACGGGGACGGCGGGGACTGTATGGAATCCGGCAACAGGTCTTGGTTACCCGAATGTAGCAGATTTGGCGCAGTCGTTTGCTGCGGAATCTGAAGGGCCAGCTGCAACTGGACCGGCAGCACCAACGCCTCCTCCGGGACCTGGTGCTCCAAATGGCCCAGCGGGTCCATAAGCATAAGTCCTAAAAGGGTTCTATCACTTACTCAAGGGACTTACTCAAGGGATTTTCTGAAAGACAAAAAGTTAGCAAGTTTGCCCTTTTCGCCAATGATTTTGCGAGAAGGGCTTTTTTCATTCATTTTCTATAAAAAAATTCCTTTCATTTTAATGGTAAACATCTTGGCTGCTGCTGTGCCGTAACTTATGCTGATGACATAAGGTAAGGCGAATAGCTGGGATGGTGGAGAGTATGAAAAGTGGGAGTGGGGGGCAAGGGACAGCCGCAATCGAAGCGCTTTATCGTGGATTAGGACTATTAACAGCAGCTTTTTTGCTTACAGAACAATTGAAAATATCTGGGGTCTTTTTGTCTTCAGGCGCCTTTTCTCTGTCTTTATCTGGACCTGTTACAGGGTATCAAATGTTTGGTGTAACAGAAGAAGCTAATCAATGGATGTATGGCATGAATGTCATTACAGCTTTTTTACTGATTTTAGATGAATTGCAGGTCATCGGCACTTATATAACGTCCGGGAGATTTTCAGTGGTTGTCAGTGGTCCATTGTTCGGAGGAATTCGCATGGGTGTTTATTTGCCTGAGACTCAAGAATTTTTTCATGATTATCAGGATATTTTGCTGAAGTATTATCTGAATCAAAACGGTGGGAGACGTTAAAATATGAAATCATCTGGCGGTAACGGATTTCTTCCCCGCAAAGGTGTAATATTTGCTATTGGCGTACTTGTGGGAGGATTCACCTTCTTTTTTACAAAACCCGTCAATAACGAAATAAATGAAGGCCATTCATCAGAAAAGAGAGCAACTATCGCTAAGTAGAATTCATTCTAGTCTGTCGTTCTCTTTATCGTCTGTGAACATTAACTGTGCCATATCCGTGTGCCAAAGCCGTCCTTTAGCGATGAGCATAGATTGGCTCACGAGACGTTCCAACTCCTCTTGGTTCTGGATGATCACAGTCCTGCCATCCAATTTAATCCAACCTAGACGAACGAATTCTGTCAGCGTGCGAGAAACAGATTCACGGTTTAAGCCAATCATTTCTGCCATTCGTTGTTGTGAGGTTCGCCAAGCAATATGCGTACTTCCGTCCGCAGAATTTTTAACGCCAAAATTCTTTTCCATGTCCAGCAAAAGATTGGCAATTCGCAAACGGGCATCCAAGAAGGCAAAGTAACTCAGTTTACGATCGGCCTGTTGTAAACGTTCGGCAAGCATTCGGGCAATTCGCAAAAGTATCTCTGGATAAGCGTGCACAATCGTTAAAAAACTTTCGCGGCTGATTCGCCATAAAAAGCAAGGCTCCAGTGCGCGTACAGATGCTGTGCGATGGTGGTCAGGGTGTACGAGTTCCAATTCACCAACCACTTCTCCTGCAAATTGGTGGCCTAAAACCAAACGCCGTTGCTCATGTTCAACGTATATTTCGAGTGATCCACTTTCCAATACGTAGAGATGATGGCCTTCATCACCTTGAAGAAAAAGGATTTCTTGTTTGTCGATTTGCATAGGAAACAGATGAGTTGCAAAAAACCCCTCATCTAAATTAGGTATATTTTGAAATAGAGCAGTTTTCATAAACGATAACATACACATATCCTTTCTTTGTTTAAAATCCTTAAATCCCAGATAATTCATAAACTCATAAAGTTTTGGGAGGGAGCGCCAATAAATAATGAATGGTCAAACCTTCCTGACGAAAGCGTGTCTCAAAGTCAGTCTGTATATATTTCCCACTATAAGAGCATGTTTCTGTGGACAATCCATTTTCACCCACATGGTGTTCTATCTCGCAAACGGTCCAGCCAACCTTTTGAAACTGTTGAATCGACCATGCAAAAAATGGACCATTATCCGTCTTCTGTTCCAGAGCACCATCCTTATTCAGCCAACGTTCATAAAGTTGGATAAAACGCGGATGTGTCAATCGGCGTTTCTCATGTCTGCGGTGTGGCCAGGGATCAGAGAAATTCAAATAAATTCGCGTTAGTCGGTGTCTTGGAAGATGTTCCATTAAAGTAGATATATCAGCTGACAGTGTACGTATATTTTTAAGTCCCGCTTCACGGGCTCGGGTTGCGGTGAATGCGGTGAGATACGGTTCAATGTCAACACCTAAAAAATGAATATCTGGGAATTGACTGGCGAGTTGGCAAAGAAAAGCGCCACGGCCGCATCCAACTTCCATACAAACCTGCTTCTCAGGTAACCAAAAATCAGTATCGTTCAACAAAGACTCTGCCGAGTTCCATAAATAATTTCCTGCCCTCTGCTGATATAGGGGTAAGCGGTATTGACGGCGTATACGCACGTTGCCAAAGCTCCTTTTCCTCAATCGTTCAATAATCAGAAAATGTCATGATTTCACTATCAATTGCACATCAAGACTACGACCATGATGATTTAACCATTGGATACATTCCTGATAGTGAGGCAGATGGGATTTTACAATTCTCCAAAAAGCGTCCGAATGATTCATTTCCAATAAATGCGCCAGTTCATGAACCAGGACATAATCAATGACATCTAGAGGAGCAAGAAAGATTCTCCAATTGAGATTGATATTTCCTTGACTAGAACAGCTACCCCATCTTGTTTTCTGCTCTTTCACCCGAATCTGCGTAGACTTAACATTCATTCGAGACTCCCAAATCTCAGCACGCATTGTTGACCATGAACTTCCTTTTTTGCGAAGCCATTGAATCAGCAATTGGCGGGCGCTTTCCGCTAATTCTTCAGGCTGTGTATGTTCAGGGATGAAAAATGTCAGATGGTCATCTTTATCTACCTTGAGTCGGAGCGGATCGTCCTGATGGCTCGGTTGTACTATAAATTTATAATTTTTACCACAAACTTGGATTTGTTCACCGCTTTGCAGTCGATAATAAGTCCGATCTCGTTCAGAAAGCAGATGAGAGCGGGTTTTCTGAATCCAATTGGCTTGTTTACGGATAACTTCTTCCACAACCGATTGAGATACAGACGGGTGAGAAATTGCGAGTAATTGACCATCTGTATGGAATCGCAAGGTGATACGTTTGGCATTGGATTTGATCATCCACAAGCAAGAAATCTCCAATTCATGTAATTTGATGTTGATTTGACGATGAATAAATATCACGCTCTCTGCTCGATAATAGAGAAAGGATGCCCAGTTGTGTGGACATCCTTGTCAGTATAACAAAGTTTCAACCTGCTTGTATGGGTATATTTTGATGAGAAAGTCGTTTAAGCGGCTGATTTCAAGAGATTTGCTTGCTTACGTATTTTACGGGAAGCGAGTAAATAGTAAACCATACCTGTCACAATCGGAGCTGCGTAAGCGCTCAAGTCTGCTCCACCAAACAGTTGATTGCTGAGTGGGCTGACATAAAGTTGGCTGTTGACGCAGAGAATCGTCGCAACAATACCAATGATAAACGAGACAATGGCCTCCCAGTGAATTCCTCCCTGATACCAATAGTCGGAATGCGGTTGATTGGAAGCGAGTCCGTTTTCGGAGTAACGTCCGCGAATCAAGAAATGATGGAGCAGGAAGATGGTTGCCCAGGGACCAATGACGATAATGTTGAGTGACAAGAAATTGGAAAAGAAATTCATGAATTGTGGCGAGATGAACAGTGGATAGATGGCAATCAATGTACAAAGTGCGCCATCTAACAAAACTGCGCCGTATCTTTTCATAGGAACTCCGAGAGAAAGAAAACTCATACCAGAGCTGTAGGCGTTTAAGTAATTAGCGGCAATATCGCCAAGCACGACAACAATGAGAAAGGGAATAGCTGCCCAAGCGGGAACAGCATGAGCAATCGCTCCTACAGGGTTGCTGGCAAAAGCTTGAGGATTGACAAAAGTACCTAATAAAATGCCGACCCCCATCATAATTAGTGAAGCAATACCGCCGCCCCAAAACGTGGCAGAAACAATTTTACCAGCCGAGGTTTGGGCGGGAAGATAGCGTGAATAGTCGGCAGCGAAATTGACCCATCCATAGAAAGTACTGATAAGACCAATCGAGAGAGCCATCAGAAATGTGGGCCATGAGCCATGTGCAGCCATATCTTTAACGGGAACACTGAATCCCCAGTGTACTTTAGGTAAAATGGCAAAAATAAGAATGATGGTGCATGCGGCAAGGATATATGAAAGAATGCGTTGCATGGTAATCACTGTAGCATGACCGAGCACGGGCACGGAGTAAGTGAGAATCAAGGTTAGTATCAGGGCAACAATTGTTGGACCAATACCGCTGGAGGGAAGTCCAATGTATCCAGCGAGACTTAACATTGCATAAACCGTCAAAACCATGGTTACAGCTTCCCAGCCCACAGCAGAAAGCCAGCTGAAAAGGGCAGGAACTTTATTGCCAAGAACACCAAACGATGCTTTGGAGAGCGTTAAGGTCACTGTACCACCTTTTGGGCCAGCGCAAGAAGCGTAACCTAGTAAAGCAAATGATATAGAACAAATGATGGCAGCCAGAAAACTTTCCCAGACATTTAAACCAAGACTGGTAAACAATTGACCAATGGTTACGCCCGTATAAGTCAATACGGCTGCAAACCAGACAAAGAACAGTTCGCGAGGCTTTCCATGCCGTTGACTCGCAGGAACAATTTCAGTACCGAGCGTTTCAACTCGAAACGCTGTGTCTTCCGCCGCTTGTCTATGGACGAGCGTGGTTGTCTGCTGACTCACAGTTCTTCCCCCCAGAATTTTATGCAAAGATGGAATGATGGCATAAAAGCATAGCCCGCCTTTTCTCCCAACCAGTCTTGTCTGACTGCGGAGAAAAAGCGGGCTAAAACTAAGAAAAACAAACAGACAGGCTGATTTCTATAGAAATAGGAATGAAAAACCTGTCTGTACTGTTTTTAGTAGATGTCGTCCACTTTCCCCGTAGTCAAGCAATTTATGGTTGCTTGGTAGAAACCGCCAGACCTTATTACTAGCGTTATACGAGGCTTGCAGAACAAATTCTATAGGGAAAATGACGGACGGTCAACATGTTTTGTAGACTTAATTCGACTTCATAGGACATACTTTGCGAGATATTCATGGCTTTTTCACATCTGTGCAATTTTCTGTTGGGTTAGTGGCGTTCACTTAACAAAAAAAGCTCATTGAAGAGAAAAAAACAGAAGCGACCCATCCCAAGCCCAAAACTTTGAGATGTTGAAACTGAACGCAGGGATTTTTGTCATCGGAGAGGGGGACATGCGCGTGGCATGGCTGGTGGAAGAACAACCAAGTCAGGCGGAACTGGCGAAGCAGTTTTTGATGCGTATTCAACAATCGAACATTCTTAAAATACCAGGAGCCCACGATGGGTTAACAGCGCGCCTGGCCAAGCGTGCAGGTTTTGAAGCGTTGTACTTGTCTGGCGCAGCTTACACTGCTAGCCGTAGCTTGCCGGACCTGGGGCTGGTCTACTCCAATGAAGTGGCCGAACGCGCGGCTGATCTCGTCCGTGCTTCAGGTCTTCCGGTACTGGTGGATATCGATACGGGCTACGGCGGAGTTCTGAATGTCGCCCGAACAGCCAAGGAAATGGTAGAAGCTCGTGTGGCCGCGATCCAAATTGAAGATCAGTTGATGCCAAAGAAATGTGGACATTTGAATGGCAAGAAGCTTGTCGAAGCTTCAGAGATGGTCGAAAAAATTCGAATGTTGAAGAGGGTAGCGCCGGGTCTGGTGGTAGTGGCGAGATCCGACGCCAAAAGTGTGGAAGGTCTAGATGCCTTGATTCATCGCGTTAATCTGTATATTGAGGCTGGTGCGGATGCAGTGTTTCCCGAGGCCTTGACGAGCGTGCGCGTGGCTGCGAAAGCTATTGAGCGGGTATTTGAGGCCATTTTCCAGGAAGGTACGCAGAAGTCGTTCCTCTCCTCGATGCAATCGCGAGAGGAACTGTACGAAACCATTGGCTATTTTGATTACGAGGAACTCGATGAGCAAATCGCCAAAACGATTTTAGACCCTTCAATGTTGTCAGACAACGAGTAATATCTCCAACTCGAAAATCTGTAAAAAAACGGGATCGTCCAAAAGTTAACCCTCATCTCGAACCAACTGGTATTGGAAATGAACAAGGACCGCGGGGCGCAAAGTGGGGATGGACGAATCCTTGTGGAAAACATGAAAGATTGGTAGAACAATATCATCAATTGAAGTCTTAAGTGATATCTTCATATGCAAGCTGTGGTAAAGTTAAATAAAAGGAGCCATGGAAATGTCCTATGTTGTTGATTTTGAAAATGTGTCTACAGTTGGTTTAGAGTCTTCACCTGTCGCAGAAGCACTTGCAGGGTTACGTGCTCATGAAGCTCGTTATTTTATGAATAAATACAATTATAAATTTACAGTTGTACCAGTTCATGAAAGTCAGGATACTCTTGATTATATAAATCGAATTTTGAAAGAAGAACGCGATCTTGAGTTTGCGGCCAAACCTATAGAAACATCGCATTTTCAAGTAGAAAATATCAGATGGTCTTATGTCTTTTATGAAGATGGTCTTGAGGTTAATGTTATGTATACGGTGGATGATCCGAAGAAGCGAGCGGTTGGTCTTAAGCTTTCTGACGGGATGGAAGTACCGAAGGAGTTGGAAGGAAAGTTTAAGTTTGCCAGACAGAAGTCTAAATTGGCTGGGACTATTCGTGGAACATTTTTTATTATTAAAGGGGAATATTAGAGCAATTTAGAATGCAAAATTTTATGTCATTCAATTCCTAATGTAAATTCAAACAATGCGATTGCCATTGAAGTGAACTTCCCTAACACCAAGTATATCGAAGCTAGAAATACAAAGAATTTAGTATTGACGAATTATTCCGTTTAGCGAGAAAAGGCAATCTTACAATGCCGCTCAAAAAGCAGGTCTCAACATTACCTATATCTCCATGGCGATTGCACCGAATGACAAATGGATTAGCATTGGAAATGTCACATCGAATGAACTCTCAATTTTTTGGTGCTTTATCAATTGTGTTATTAATTGCCTTTTGAAATTCAGAAATGCTAATGTGATTTGGAGGTTCTAAACTTATACTTTTGAAATTTCTATAGAAATAAGAGAGAAACATTTCGCCCTTTGTATAAGGCGGATTATTTATAGCAATTAATAAATCTTCTGATAAAGTGGATGAACCTTTAATCCCCATATATCGGAGTCCAGGAACTGTTTGAGTGATTATTCCTACACCTTGATTCCCAATAGATAAACGAAAATTTTTGTTATTAAAATTAGATTTGTAAACTAACATTATTTCTCCATAACCTTCAAAAAAATTACTAATTGTATTTCCTCTCCAGAATCTAATTTCTTTATATTGAATTATATTGATATATGCTAAAGCAATGAAAAATACAGTCATAATGATGATGTATACAGGACTTTTCACTGGTAATTTTTTCACAACAATTCACACCACCCTTTTGGCGCTCACTTTAAGTTGTACGATGAAAGTTATTAAAATCATAACGACAAAGAACGTCGTTAGTCGTGTTGAATATTTGTTAAAACTAATCGTCACTGCTAATTAATTTAACATAGCTTGGCCGCGGCTAAAAAATACCTTGTCCAAGACAGGGAGAGAGCTACTTGAGAGGGTGCAAGCTCTGGTAGATTTTTCGGCTGTGCTCGGTATGGATTGCCTTCTCGTTGGCTGTTGAGCCTGAGCGGGCTTTACGTAACTGAATCTGATTCTTTAGCCGTATACTGATGCGGTTCACCGCTTTTCTCATGGGACAAACAAGCAGTAAAGTGCAGAAACGAGGAGAGCTTGTATGGACGGTATTTTAGGAGTCGACGAGGTGCTCTTCTTTGTTCCTGATGTTCAAGTAGCTAAACGGTGGTATGGTGAGTTGCTTGGAGTCGAGCCGTATTTTGACCACGAAGGGTATTGTGCTTTTCGATTGGCGAATGTAACTGTCGGTTTACATCCAAGCGATGAAAAAAACTCTTCGGGTGTAGCTGGACAAGTTACATACTGGCGTGTATCAGATATACTGAAGACCATTGCTCATTTTGAATCTCATGGATGTAGTAAGTTCCGTGGTCCAACCTTTGGAGTAGATCAGGTTTGGGTATGTCAGGTCAAAGACCCGTTTGAAAATGTGTGGGGGCTAGTACAACGTTCAGAACGTCCAGAATGACTATAACTGCTCTGCGATATTGGGGAAGGACTGAACAGAATTCCTGACACTGTTCTTGCATGAAAATTCGTTTGTGTTGGGCACTCCGTAGTGTCGCTAACGGACAGGATCATCCAATAGTGTGTCAATTTAAAATAAGTCTATGAGTACTGTATTTTTGAATATCAGATTGGCGGTGATTCAATGTTCAAGTATCAAGTCGATGAACACATTTATCTAGCGATCACGGAGATGCGGCATGCAGAGGCATTGCACAGTGTCATTGTCGAAAACCGTGACCACATTGGACAATTCTTAATGTTTGCAAGAATCCAAACTCTGGAGGATACGAAGTCATTTGTACAAGCCTCGTTAAGTAATTTTGCCGCTGGAACCGAAATTCCTACATGCATTTGGTACGACAATCAGTTGATTGGTTCTATAGGGTTACGTATTTCACAGGCAAACCGATCTGCTTCAATTAAATATTGGATTTCAAAGGAATACGAAGGCAAAGGCGTTATGACGAAGTGTTGTAAAGCCATGATTAATTATGCATTTCGAGAACTGAAGCTGAATCGAATCGAAATTCGTGCAATCAAAGAAAACGTAAGGAGCCGTGCCATACCTGAGCGGCTGGGATTTAAGCATGAAGGAACGTTCCGTCAAGATGTTAAGTTAAACGACGAACTGGCTGATTCCAGTGTTTATGGCTTATTAGCGGAAGAATGGAATTCTGGAAGCTAGGTTGACATAGGTTCATTGGCTATTGGGTTATCGGGGCGAGAACTGAAGAAAAACGGTCGTCCCCTGGTGCATCAATATACAATGCGGGAGCAGTCGCTGATTTTCAGGTAATGGGCAGATAAGTGACGGAATAATGGGACGTTTCAAATGTGTTGTAGTATGATATTGGAAATAGATTGGAGGGATGATAGTGTTTTCAGTTCGGGTAGATGATCAGACCACTATTGATTTGCTTCAGCAACATCATAAAGAAGAGTTGTTTGCTTTAATCGATGCTAACCGTGACCATCTTCGCCGATGGCTTCTATGGGTCGACAAGAGACACTCTCCAGAGGATTTTGAGCCTATCATCCCTCTTTGGATCAGAAATTATGCTGATAACAACGGCTTCGACGCAGGTATTCGGTATAACGACGAATTGGTCGGGATGATTGGTCTTCATTATATTGACTGGAAGAACAAGATAACGAGTATTGGGTACTTCGTAGCTGAAGAGCATCAAGGGAAAGGCATCGTTACAAGTTGTGTACGGACGATTCTCCATCATGTTTTCAATCAATTACATCTAAACAAAGTAATAATCCAGTGTGCATCTGAAAATACAAGAAGCAAAGCTATTCCACTTCGATTAGGGTTTCAAGAAGAAGGCATTTCTCGGGATGGGCAGTGGCTCTATGATCATTATGTAGACCTCGTAACGTACAGTTTGTTAAGTAGAGAATGGAATGCTCGTTAAGGATTGTTGTGTTGGTTTTTTTTGAACGCACCGTTATTTTGCAATAACAGAAGAAAGTGTGCATGAACATTCAAATCGTCAGCACACACTCTTCTTGCGTTTATCGGTCATATGAAGACTTGGGAGTTGAACGATGTTAACCTTGTTCAAGTACAATTGGCAGGTTCGGGACGAATGGTTTGATTGGTGTACACACGTCCCATTTGAAGAATTGACACGCACTCGTGTTGGTGGGGCTGGAAGCATACTATACACGCTGTTTCACGTTGTAGATGCAGAAGGAAGTTGGATTGGAGCATTGGCGGGAAAATCTGATCAGCAGCCTAAGTTTGAGGATTACATGAGTGTAGAAAGACTTCGTGATTTATCACATGAATTTCGTGCTGAAGTCAAACCGTTTCTCGAAGAGTGGTCATCGGAACTAGACGACAAAACAATTAGCGTCTACTGGAATCCAGGCGACATTTACACCTACGGAGAAATCGCTCGCCACGTTATCGCACACGAGATTCACCACATCGGTCAATTGTCTATATGGTCGAGAGAACTGGGCGTGCAACCTGTATCGGCGAACCTCATCGGTAGAAAGCTGTATCCACTACTTCCGTAACAAGTAGGGATGCTACTGCAGTAATGGGGGCGAATGCGACAGAAGAATTCCCCTTGATAGCCTGTTTAGGTTGTATAATTATACGACAGTCTCAATGCAGGTCCGAATATCTAACGTGGAATTTCAACACAATGTTCCGAAAATCTCATTTTTATTGTTTTACTAGCCATAGCATGTTTCTGGATACCGCTTTGTTTCTTCACGAAGAAATGGTAGAGCTAAATTTCCTGCTGACGATTCTGGCGACAACAGGCGCTTTAGGTAGGATAGCTTTTGCGTTGTTGTATGGATGGTATACATCACGTGAGATTCCTTGTTATCCGAACAATGTTCAGTCGATGGCAGATCTGGCAGCACTGTTTGCAAGCGTTCGGGAATACCATGCTGCAATGCGCTGGATACGAGAAGTATTACAGCACCAGCCGGCGTTGTGGAAAGATTTTGATACGGATTCCAGGCTGATTCGTTTGCGGGAAACGCATCCCAAGGAATGGGCGGAACTTTTGGCACCTGCAAAAAAACATACTCAGAACCTCTAGCTCTCTTCGCCTCCTTCTTTTAGGGAAGCGGGCGTTTTTCATCGACACGGTTTATATCGAGGACAATCGATTCTTTCAAAAAAACGGTAAAACGTATGCTGTGTATCAGCTGCCGCTCTTGTCGTATGAACACCGCATTAACACCCGTTTGCTTCTGATAGTTGTCATACCCGCCTTTATATCGCTTTGTTCCCTTCGAGGAGAGGGTATATGTCGTGTGGGAAACCTGATTTATGAAGTCACGATTATGGAACACTAGTAGAAGCGGCCCTTGATACCGCTGAATCCAATTTGCTAACCACGAAATTGAATCAATGTCTAAGTGGTTGGTCGGTTCATCAAGTATCAGCATTTTAGGTTTTGAAATCGCAATTTTAGCAAGCCTTGCACGTGTTCTTTCACCACCACTAAGGTCCTGGAGAGATTGGTACCAACTTTGGTTGATAAATTCAAAGCGTAACAGAGTATGTTCTACCTCGGATTCCCATTCAAAACCACCATTTTCTGAGTACTCCATATATAAATTATTCAACTCATTGGATTGCACGTTACCAAAATGTATTTTTTCCATATTTCATAATTTACTTGGTTTGATTTCATAAGATATCCTATTAATGATTCATCTCCATGTACGTAATCATTTTGTTCTAGGTATCCCCATTCATCTCTCGAATACTTTGAATAAATATTACCGTGGTCAAAATGGTCGTGCCCGATAAGGCATGACAACAATGTTGTCTTACCAGAACCATTTGGGCCAATAAGATAGACATGCTCACCTTCCTCAATCTCCAAATTTACATCGGAGAATATCGGAATACCGTTGCATGTCTTAGATGCATCTTCCACCTTAAGAGAATCATTACCAATCCCCCTCGATATTGACATTACGTAGCTTAAGCTACGCTAAAATCAATGATATGAGTATGTACTATTATATACTAAGGACTTGTCAAATTTAGTTTAGTCGTTAAACTCGTAATTTGTTTGGAGAAAAATGTTTTATTTATAGTGAATTCAAGGAGTAGGTGGGGATTTTTCAAGGAATATATCTATGAAAAATATAACCTGACCTTGACAAACACTTCCCTTATGTATGATGGACAGGGGTCTTGGGACATTTTCATGGTTTCGGTTTTTATCTTAGTAGATACATTCCTTTGCGCTTGACACAACTCATCACTATGACTAAAAAAACGTGTATTGACAGATGGGGCCATCTTAACCTGTACCAGTCAATGTATGGGAGTATGTCTGTTTTCAATGATGGCGGTAATCTATATTGAGTCAAAATTCAAAAAATCTAAATTTTCTTTTCAAAATGTATTGCATCATACACGCTTATCTGTCATAAATCATTCATATAAAGTGTATGACTTCTTTATGGTGAGAGGCGGGTGGTATGTAAGCGCTTCCTCTAAAGGTTTGTAATATTCATACTAATATTTTGCGAGATAGCGAGGTGGGTATATGCAAAATCATTCTACCGAACGGTGGGCAGAGGCAACTCCACTTGGTTTAGCAGCCTTTGTTATATCACAAACCTTATTGAATCTTCCTAACGCACATCTGGTTCCTGCTTTAGCAACCACGTTCTTTTTACCTGTCATTCTCATTTGTGGTGGTGGACTTTATTTTCTTTGTTGCATTCTAGAATTTATTCGCAAAAATACTTTTGGCATGACAGTAAATGGATTTTACGGTGGTTTCTTTAGCTCACTTGGTGTGTTTTTGATTATGGAATTGAGTGGCTTTTTGAAATTTGGTGCGGATGCGAATATTGCCCTGGGCACTTTTCTCTTAATTTGGTCTATACTGACAATACCTTTTGTGGTAGCTGCGTTCCGTGAAAATATGATTTTTGGCTGGTTGTTTTTCTTTGTCGCTATAGCTTTCTTTGGTGGCGCTTTTGCCAACTTGACAGGTCTCAATTCAGCCATTGGCGGTTATGCAGGTTTGATTTCAGCCGCCATTGGTCTCTATCTGCTGACACAAATGTTGATGGCAGCTACGGCTCATCACGCACTGCCAAGCAATGTGGTGAATTTGGAAGAAACACAAGCCATAGTGGCAGAGTAAAGTTCAAACAGACTTTACTGTATACAGTGAGGAATTATAGAAATCTGCATAGTGCGGGTCGCCTTCCAAAAGGCGATTCGCATTTTTGTTTATGTCCCCTGCCTCCTGGTGAATTTGCATATTGGGTGTTGCAAAGCCCATTTTACTTGACTTTGTCAGCCGGCGGCAGAGCAGTAAGTTGGTTTGCTAACCCATAGAGTTTGACTGAATGTAAAAGGAGGAAGGCGCATGGCGCAGACAACCGAGTTAGGAAGAGTATTGCAGCTCCAATTCAATGTAGGCACTACAAGCAAGGGGGAAATCAAGGTCAAAAATCATAATTTTCCTCATGTTAATCCCAATGTTGCAGACGATGATTTGCTGGCCGTCGGCAATGCTTTGGCTGATCTCTTTAGTATGCCTCTCTATCAAGTTGCCCGTACAGATCAGGTCGCGTTAAGCGTAGATAGCAGTTCGACAGTAAGCACATCCAGCAGTTCTTCAACCAACAGTTCAGGTCAAGCTGCGCAGAGCAATGCTGCTAGCGGTGCCTGAACCACGCTAATCAATCCACTGCCGGACTATCCATCACTTGCTCAGGCAAAACCCAAGAGGACGGAGGAGTATAAAATGGCCGATAAAATGATTCTGCAAATGCAATTTCTTACAGATAGCAACAAAAAAGTCCATATCAATATTGCGAATCCCAAACAACCTGTAGATCAAACGGCTGTCGATGCAGCCATGAGCTTAATTGTTGAAAAAAACATCTTTTTATTGCCGCAAGGAAATATTGTCAAACAAGTAGGAGCTGCAGCCATTACTACCAGTAGTTCAACGGTTGGATAAACGCACTTTGCAACTTTTATATTCTGCTTCTCCCGGAGTTCATGATCCGGGAGAGGTGGAAATCATGTTAACAATCCTCTTGTTATATCCGTTTCTCTATCATTTCCCACAGTTGTTCCACCGTCTCAGCCATCAGCCACTCTTTTTTCTGCCAAAGCAGAAAAGGTTGTTCTATACATATATCGCAACGATCGAGACAAATCACAGTGCGCCGTTCTACCTGAGGGGCTTCATCTGCTAAGCGGCGCATAATTTCTCTCGAACCACGTTTTAAATTGCGCAGACAGAATGTCGCTTTTGACAACCTCAATCCCCCCTTCGTTGCTTTAGCCATTGTCGCCAAGCGTAAAAGATGAGTCCAGACATAAGCAGGGCCACGGCGATTGAAAGAGCGGGTCCGCGCGCAGTTTGCAGCAGCGTGCGTACACTTTCGCCAAAAAAATATCCACCTAAAGTGATGATTGAACACCATAATGCCGATCCGATGCTAGTGTACAGCACAAAACGTGTGAAAGCCATGCGTGAGAGGCCAGCCGCGTACGAAGAGAGCGCGCGGATTCCTGGGACAAAGCGACCCGGAATCAGGAGCCATATACTGTGTCTGTCAATGAGATGGGCAGCGCGATCGAGATGCGGCTTCTTGACAATGCCTGTGCGCATCATGGCTTGCAAGAATCGTGACTCCATAGAAGATGCTGCGTAAAAAGCAAGAGAGGTACCACATAAGTAACCAAGAGTTGCAGCTAGCAACACACCACCTAAGTGGATGCGACCCATGGATGCAGAAAATCCATAAAAGAGCAAGAAAGCGTCACCGGGGAAAGGAACACCCAGACCTTCAATAAACAGAGCAAACCAGATGCCTGGATAACCGAGATCGACCAGAAATTGAATGATATTGTTCATCATGCAGGTCAGACAGATGTGCATGGAGCTTTCCCGCCTTTGTTTTGGGCTGCTTTTGCTTGAAAGATTGTTGTTCCTGGATGGGGACACACTGTATGTGTATGGGACAACGCTTTTTCTCATGCGTAAAGGAATGTGGCGATTGGTTTTGTTATGATGGTTACAGTAGCCAAAAGATGAGCAGCGGCTTAGGAAGTGAGGAGAAAGTATGGCGGATGAGTTTGAGCGAATTTGCCGTCTCATGGAGCAATTGCCGCCATGTGGGGAAGATGTGCGTGTTGGCGTTGGGGACGACGCGGCTATTCTCCAATTGCCGATAGACAATGATGTGGTGGTTTCAACGGACACTATGGTGGAAGGTGTGCATTTTCGCCAAGACACACTCAGTTGGGCAGACGTCGGCTATAAATGTGTGGCAGCCTCAGTCAGTGATATAGCTGCTATGGGGGCAACGCCAACCAGTGTTTTACTTTCATTGGCTTTGCCAGCTTCTTTGTCCATGGATGAGATGTTGAACATTTATCAAGGAGTAGCGGATGCTTGTCATGAATATGGCGTATCTGTGATTGGCGGAGATTTGGTACAATCCTCGCAGAGTATGTTGACGAGCACGGTGCTTGGCAAAATTGACAAAAAACAAGCACTCTTACGCAGTGGAGCGAAGCCGGGTGATGTTCTTTTTGTCACCGGACATCTGGGTGCCAGTGCTGCCGGATTAAAGTTATTGCTTACTTCATATGGAATGAGGGATGCTCTTGATGCAGCCTATGTCATTTCACGCCATCGGCGGCCCACTGCAAGGGTTTTAGCAGGGCAGACTTTCTTGCGTTATGGTGTAAACTCCTGCAACGATATCTCGGATGGACTGGCTTCGGAATTGAATGAAATTGCCAAGGCTAGTCAGGTTCGGTTGCGTGTGGAAATTGAGAAAATTCCTCTTCATCATGCAACTCGCAATGTTGCCCGTCAATTGGGTGAATCTGCGCTGGATTATGCCCTGTCAGGTGGAGAAGATTACGAATTGGTGGCTACTGCGCCGCCAGTTGTCTATGCCAGGTTACTCCCTTTACTGGAAGCTGTTCGACTCCCGATCACGGCCATTGGCCGGGTGGAATCAGGAGATGGTGTGGTTGGGGAGTGGCCGGATGGCAAGCTCGATGTGATTCTTGCTACAGGGTATCATCATTTTTGACAATCTTTATAGGTTTGGGCGGAAAATAGCATGCTGAGCGGAATTGGTGTTGCAGACAAAGCCATCTTGATTGACAAAGCAACCATCCAGCAGATGGGGAGATTTTTATGGCAGATCAAGGTATCGATGATAGTGGACTTTCTTGGATTGTGAGTATCACTTCTGCTGCTGAAACATACCAATTGGGAGAAGCTTTTGGGCGTGTAGCAGAAAAAAATTCATTGTTATTATTGTTTGGTTCACTGGGTGCGGGCAAGACCACATTGACCAGTGGAATAGCGTATGGATTGGGGGCGGGCGAATCGGTTCCATCCCCAAGTTATGTATATGCCTTTGTTTATGACAAGGGACGGCTGCCATTGTGGCATTTTGACTTTTATCGTCTCTATCAGGAGTTGCCGGAAGACGTAACACCCAATTTAGCAAATTGGCCATCGAGTAGACATGCATGGACAGAATTGGAGCCAGAGCTGTTAGACAGTGTGGGTTGGTACGAGGCTTTGGAAGACGATGCGGTGGTGGTTGCTGAGTGGCCTCAGGGAGTTGTGAATGATTTATCGGACGCACTCGTGGTGGTGATGCAGAGCAGTATGACAGATGATGTAGAGAAACGCATATTGCAAATTTTCGCAGTGGGCACAAAGAGCCAGTTGCTGCTGGCGAACTGGAGGAAACAGTGGCAATCCTTGTAATGGATACAGCGACAGAAGTTTTGGCAACAGGTCTGATCGTCGAAGAAAATATACTTGTCTCTGCTGTTTCGTCAACGCCCCGTGGGCATTCCACGGCTTTAGCTCCTTTATTGCAGAGTATCTTGCAAAGCGGTCGGACAACGCCTCATCAGTTAAAAAAAATTGTAGTGGGTGTGGGGCCGGGGTCATACACGGGTGTCCGTATGGCAGTCAGTATGGCAAAATCTATGGCCATGGCGTTGGAAATTCCTCTTCTACCTGTGAGTACTTTAACCGCGCTTGCCTATGCTGCAGTACCGCTGATTGATAAAGGTCCATTTCTTTTGCTGCCGCTTTTGTATGCGCGGCGTGGACGTGCTTTTGGAGCGCTCTATCAGGGGGGCGGGGATGGGTTGGAGGTGCTTGCGCCTGAATCTGTACAACCGATAAGTGAATGGTCTTCTTTAGCAACTCGTGCTGTTCAAGACAGGCAGAATCAGGTGAAACTTGTGATGATTCACGATTTTCCGGATGCTCAAGCAGATGAGATACCTCAATTTGCAACATCCATTCACTTGAAAAGCAATCAGGAACGCTTGCCGCGCGGTCTTTGGCTGGCGAGTCAAACCGTTCGTCCGATGATGCGCGAGGAAATACATGAAGTATTGCCGAATTACATGCTAGAAGTGGAGGCGCAGGTTCGCCTGCGTGAGAGAGGAGCTGCGCGGTTTGGAAACGGACTGGAATCCTGAAAAGCTGGAGTTGCGTCGTATGACACTTGCTGATGTTGATGCGGTAATGCAGGTGGAGCGCCGCTCGTTCAGCGCGCCGTGGTCCCGGCAAGCGTTTGTAACAGAATTGGTCGAGAATCAGTTTGCGCGTTATCTCGTGTTTGATTATGACGGACGTATCATCGGCTATGCAGGCGTCTGGTTGATTTTGGATGAAGGACACATCACGAATATAGCGATTGATCCCGATTTTCGCGGTAAAAACCTGGGCGAGATATTGATGCGTTCGCTCATGTCACTCTGTATGTCGCAAGGTGCACGCAAGATGACGCTGGAAGTCAGAGTTTCCAATTTAGTAGCACAAACGCTCTATAAAAAACTTGGATTTGAGACGGTAGGCGTTCGCAAAGGTTATTACACAGACAATCAAGAAGATGCATACATCATGTGGGCCGATCTGCCGTTGGAAGAAAACAAGGCGGTGGACGCGTGAAAGAACGTTTGATGCTGGGAATTGAGACCAGTTGCGACGAAACATCGGCAGCAGTAGTGGCTGACGGTCAATCTGTACGTTCATTGGTTACCTACTCGCAAATTGCTATTCATCAAGCTTTTGGTGGTGTGGTACCAGAAGTGGCCTCGCGCCAACATGTAGCGGTGATTACGCGAACGGTTGAACAGGCCTTGACAGAGGCAAATGTGCAGCTTTCCCAATTGGATGGAATCGCTGTCACATGTGGACCAGGGCTACTCGGGGCGTTGTTGGTCGGTTTATCTGCTGCCAAAGGATACGCCTTGGTAAGTGGACTCCCCTTTTTTCCTGTGCATCATATTGCGGGTCACGTAGCGGCGGCTGGTTTAGAAGCTCAGTGGCGTCCTCCTATGCTTTGTTTGGTAGTGTCAGGTGGACATACAGAATTGTTGGTTGTGGATGAAAATTTTCGTTTTCAAAGACTCGGAGGTACGGTCGATGATGCTGCAGGTGAAGCTTATGATAAAGTGGCGCGGCTCTGTGGCTTGAATTATCCTGGCGGGCCGGAAATTGACAAACTAGCAGCCCAAGGAAACCCTGATGCTCTGGATTTGCCGCGATCTTTTCTGGATAGTGAAGAGCTATCTTTTTCCTTTTCAGGATTGAAATCAGCGGTTGCCAATCGATTGGAGAAAGCACGGCGCAATCACGAATATTTGCCTGTAGAAGACATATGCGCGAGTTTTCAACAGGCTGTTCTTGATGTGTTGGTTACTAAAACCAGTCAGGCTGCGAAAAAAACGGGGTTACGCCGAATTGTGGTAGCTGGAGGTGTGGCTGCCAATCGTGGGTTGCGACAAGCTATGACTCAATTAGCCTGCCGCGCCGATTTGGAAATTTTCTTTCCTAATCCTGTCTATTGTACAGACAATGGAGCTATGATTGCAGCTGCTGGCAGCCATATGATGAAGGCTGGACGCCATGGGACATTGGATGTCAATGCGTATGCCAATTTATCTTTCGCTGAGTGGCAAAACCTCACGAGTTAAAGGAGCTTTGGCCTTTTGGCTGAGTGTTTCCTATATTGTGAGATGATGTGGATAAAAGATTGTCCACAATATGTGGACAGGTTGAATAAGTCTCTCTAAAACGATTAGACTTCTATCTGTACGACCTCTTAGGGTTGTGGATAACGTTGTGCATAAAGTGGATAAGTTGTGGATAAGTTGGTCGATCCGTTTTACTCCAACCTTTTTGGAACCATAGGAGGTTCTTCCATCCAACCTCTATCAATGACGAATTTAATGCAGTGTTTGGCGTATTTACCCATTGATATCATAAGCTTTCCGTACATTACAGCAATATCTTGGCGCGGCGATGCGCCAAGCGCCAAACCGTAGTTGCCAATCGCTCCAGCGAGTAGTTCGGAAGTGTGGAAAAGCATCAGTGGCAACGCAAATGTAAACGTGTCGCTAGGAGATACATAGTCGTCCAAAAGTCCTGGAGCGGGGAGGAAATCTTCGCTTAACTTGTGGTGTAAGGTATCAAAGTGCTTTTGGAACAAGTGTACACCGTCCGTTAAAATTTTCTGAACTGCAGGGTCGTTGGCGGTTTGAGCAAAGCCAAGCAGCAACGCTTTTGTAAAGGCGCTTCGTACCAAGTTCATGTGCAAATGAGTAATTTCCAAGACAGTCAATGGACGTGTTCGATGAAAAGGCGAACCGAGAAAAGATCTGTCGTTGACGTGGTAAACGTGATTGGAAGACTGGCTGTAGGGTGCACGCTCCAATAAGCCAAGCTGGTCGAGATAATTGCATAATTGGTTGGTTAGTTCACTCGATTCTTGCAGACAGATGCTGAAAAAATCCCGCACTTCTTGCGTGTAGGAAGAGGAGAGACTGCCTGCATAAGAAACGAGACCTATTCTAGCCATGGAGTACAAATAATGGGCAGGAAATGGATGGAGAAAGAGTGGCTGGGCTAGACGGTTGATATCTGAGACCGGAAAACCAATGGGTATAGGATAGCCCGTATTTTGAAAAGATTGACGGATCCACTCCAGATGTTGATTGGCAAAGTTTTGCGCTTTTTGGAGTATAGGCTGAAAATCCTGTGGTAAGGAAGACGCCGCAAAATGAGCCATTATGCAGAGAGACATGCTGTCGTTCATATAGGTGCTCCAAAGGCTGGCCACTTCCGAAGAAACCAAGGTCCCAGCTTTGGCAACTCCAGGTGTAGGGGGAGTTGAATGGTTATTCTTATTTGGGTAAGTAGTCGGTTGAGGAGTGCCATCGGTTAGTTTGGTACTTGCTGAAGTTATTGTTGCTCCACTTGTTTCTGCCACACCATTCACCTCTCTGAATAGACACAAATCTGAAATTCTGCTTTCCACAGAACCCATGGTTAAGGAAGAACGCTATAGAGAGAAAATTTCTAAGTTTCGCTTGTTCTGTCACAAGATATCCAATTCATCTTTTTTTATGTGTGTATGGTTTATGGGGATGAGGAAAAGTGATGTACGCTAATGATGAAGAAATTTCACCTTTAGATTGTTCTTGATGGTGACTGAATTTTTTGTTTAACGAACAGCGTAAAGGCGCGCGCAGTCATGACCATCATAATATAAATAGGAAATGAATATATATATTTCCAATAAAAAATCTTATAAATTCCTATATAAACAAAAAATGGTTCAAAAACAAAAGAAGACACCAAGGCAGCAAGTGTAGTGGTGAGCAAAAAGGGCCACCAACGTTCACATAATTGGTATATTATAACAAATAGAACAGGTATAGCTGTAATATCCACAGGAACAAGTGGGGGATCGAATGACCAATACAGTTGAATGGGGTAAAACCAAGCACCTTCGTTAATGCCAATCGTATCAAAAAGTAAAGAACATCCATCGAGAAAAGCAGCAAAAGTAAGCAATTCAAACAAGCGCCGTTTATCAGCAACCCACAAGTACCAAAAAATCCAGGGGAGAAAAGCGATTCCTAGAAGAAACCACCACTGCCAAGTCAGAAAGCTGTGCTGGAACCAAAACTGTTTAACGAGATCGGTCGAAATCCTTTTGGCTTGTAAAACGCTTTGAAAAGAGATAGATTTGTTCATCAGTTATCCCTTTCTTCCAGTTGGTTAAGTGCGGTTGTCTATCCGTCTGAACCATCCTGATAACGGGCAAGTCCAATGACATAATTGCTCTGTAAAATCTTCTCCACATGCTCTACTTGGTTGGGTTCGCACTGAATCACCAGAATGCATTCTCCCTGCCGAGCGGCTTGCTGTTTCCGATTATGTTTACGCATAACAAGCAATTTTATACAAAAACCCAGGGAAGCACCCAAAATCATGCCTACAATCCCAATTAAAATAGGTCCACCTGGCAGGACAAATCCGTATATTGCGCCAAGCAGCATACCTACAGCTGAAAGCACAGCAGCCACATCAAAAACGCTTTGGCCATCGGAATGATGAATATTATCTAAAATTTGGAATTTATTGTTTCGGATATCGAGGGGAACGGCTAAAATTTGTTTTTCATCAATTCCTTGTTTCTCAAGATTTTGAATGGCCAGTTCTACATACATGGAATGATCAAAAGTGGCAAATACAATCATTTTGGGAACCTCATTTCACAAATAGGCGGGAGATTGAGAACGATATGCGTTGGTAATGCTCTTTAAGAAACCGGGCTTGTTCCAACTCGTAGAGCCGATTTTGCTCGACGGCTGTAAGGTAGGAGTCATAAAGAGAAAAACTGTAAATCGAAGGCATAAACAAATACCACTGAATATCCAGCGCTGCTGCCGAGGCAGAAAAGTGTCCTGTGAAAGCAAGTTGAATGGCGGTTAGTAGATTACTTTTATAGGCGACAACAATCCACCAGACAAGAAATAAAATACCATTCGGAATTTTATGTAGATAAAAATGTCCTGCTCCCGGCATAAAGGCAGACCAGACAGGCGCTATCCATGGTAGTTTTTTGTCAAGATAGTTAATTTCCAGTGCATTCATTTTCATGGGCTGTAACGCTTTGGGACGGTGAATAGCAAGCATGTAGAGTTTATTCAAGTTAACCGCACCCTGATAAGAATCCCAAATACAATAAATATACGTACCTACGTAAAGTAACAGCCAACGTGTGTTCAGCACATTTGTCGCATCATTGAAATGACCAATGAGCGTTTCAAAAATAGCTAGATTGATATGAGATTGAGTGTTAACTATTAATTCCCACATAATAAAAAAATATCCAGTTAAATTGCGATTTCGAGCTAGATGTCCAAGTCCTGGAAATGCGAAGGACCAAAAGGCACACATCCATGGTTTGCGTAAATGTAACTGAACGGTATCGATGGAACTGAGGGCGGCGCGAGTGTAACGAATATTTGGATCAATCATGCGGTTCCTCCCTGTGCAGACAATTCACGCCTATCCAGTCGCTTTTCTGATTGCGGCCATGTATTGGCTAGTGTGTTCAAAAAATGGCCAAACATGTTTATCCAAACAGGTATTTGTACTTTTTAGCGCTGAGGTCGATCGCCTTCAAAATTAAAGGAGGGAGGTGGTTCTGTTTTTAAGCGGCGAATCATGGCAATCAGCAAGGTGGTGAAAGGAATGATGAGAAGTAAAACAACACTGGCCGGAACCATAATCATGTTAATGATGTCAAAAATCATTTGTTCATTGGGAATCAAGCTGGCGATGATTACGCCTGAAGCACTCACTGGAATGACCCAGTATTTATAATGTTTTTCTGAGTTAGTAAAAATCTGACAAGCCAATGAGGAGATTCCCCAAATATGGATGGCTAAAAACAATATAGAGAAGGCTGTCGATACGACAATAATCAGAATGCCGAGTCGCTCTACAAAAAAACCTTGAATACGAATGAGCTGGAGGACAAACGGGATACTGAAGGAAAGCGTGCGAGTCCCTTCCCACCCTAAATTGAGAATAACCGCAAAAAATGCGACTAAAATAACAAAACCAGAGATAAAAACAGAAATCAATGGATACCATTTGGCGATGCGCTTGTTATGATTATAATAGGGCCCAATCAACAGAAAAAAACTAAAGCCAAGATATATGGGCAAAATATGTAGAGCCCCTTTTAATGTCAAAGGCAGAGAAACGATTTCGTGCGGCAACCAGAAGTGATTACTTTGCGTCATGATAAAGATAAAAATAAAAGTGACGGCAGCTAACGTCAGCGGGTGGACGATGGACGAAATGCGACCAAGCGTTTCCACTCCAATCCAGGCTCCCCGAGTCGCCACCAGAAAAATGACAATTTCTAAAACAACGCGCGGCGTGGACGGGAAGTAGGGTTTGATGGCCGTGATGAAAAGATATACGCAGATAGAAGTAAATGCAAGATAAACTGGCAAATAGCAAAAAGAGAAAAATTTACCTAACCATTTTCCATAAACTAAGTTGGTGTATTCGCAAGCGGTCAAAGTGGGAAAACGTTGATTGATGAGTGTGTGAATCCAGGCCATAAAGACACTTATCAGAATAGCTACCAATACAGACCACTGAGCATCGCGATCGGCCTGTTCAATCGCTATACGCGGGAAAATCCAGAAAGTGAGCGGTAAGTAACTGGCGGAAATGAGTTCTGTCACTTGAAAACCGGACAAAAACCACTTTTGCTGGTGCACCGACTCCACCCTTTCTGTTCTACATGAGATTACCTTTGTAGTTGATAAGCATCCGCACTTTCACATCAATTTGAGCTTGTTTATAAGCTCGCCCCCAATCGTGCTCGATATATGATTTGAGTCGAGGATGCAAGACACTCACCTGTTGACCAAAGCCCAGAATATCTAAATCCTTGTTTTTCAATTTTTCAATGGTGGCGCGGATTTCTTCATCCATTTGTTGCGAAGCCCGCCATTCATCCTGGTACAATTCTTTTTGGGAAACATTTTCTAATCCCCAATTGGGATCTTGGGCTAATTGCGCGCGTACGGTGGCGCGAATGTGCAAAACAGGATGGCTGGAAGGGACGTTGGTGACAAAAAATCGCCCCGAGCCGCGCATAAAACTCAGTTCAAACGGCTGTCCACCATAATTCACCCAAAGTGATGCGTTTTTAATTTGGTTGTTGATAAGGTTGAACATCATAGTTTCCTCTGGTGTCAAATTCACGCTCTGTTTACCGCGATTTACAGCATAAAGGCCGCTGAACATCAAGTTTCCGTCGGGGTCCACTTTGACAGTCGGCGCATGTGGATCAACACCAATGGAGACAAAATCTCGCCAGTATTCCCAGAGTCGTGTACGGGCTACATAGGCGATTTGTTTCAAATCCCCCCCCAGTATGCGTTCCATCACATCAGCGGGAGGGGAAGATGCCTCTACTGCCAAAATGTCTTTTGCTGGGTCTCTACTGAATGCTACAAAGGCCATTTTGTCGATGTTGCCTGAGCGCATCAGCGCTGCCAATACTTTTTCAATGGTAGATGTTTTCAGTTTTTCAGATAAAATGACAGATTCCAAATTATTGAAATAAAAATTGCGGTCATAATGCATCTGGGCATGGGTAATCGCTTGCATGAGCGTGGGTGCAACTTCAGTAAAATTGCGAAACTTGTCGCTCGATGCGTTTGTTGCGCTTGGTTGCTTGCCGCCCTCGCCTGCTCGAATGCCTCCCACTTTGCCACGGCTTTCCGGGTCGGAGAAAAGTGGAACTTGAAAGGTGTATTGAATCAGCTGCGGCTGTTTGGGAACAGCGTCTACGGCAATGCCAATCACCTGCGCTCGGTCATTGATGCGGTGGTAATCCCAACACCCTGGAAGAAAAAGGGTGATGACTGTAGTGAAACTCAGAGTGAGGATTTTTTGCCAGCGTCTGTTCATGGTTGTCGCCTTCTTCGTTTCCAGTCATTGAATTGCCGATTGCTTTTCTCAACTTGTGGGTGCAGATTGGGCAACTCCTTCACGTCCACAGCACCTGTGCCATCTTGGGGATGAAGATGGGATGTGCGTTGGCGCATCAAGTGTACAGGCAAACGAATGATGAAGGAGTCAATAAAAACGTCCATGATGTGTTCACCGCCAAACGGATCGACATAAGAGACGCCAAACGATTTCATACCTCCTAACTCCATAATGCCCCACATAGCAGCAAGTACCACGCCATAAAGGCCAAACAGGGTAGCGGCAATAATCATGATCCAACTCCCCAAGCGCAGAACGACACTAAATTCATAACTGGGCGTAACAAAGACAGACATGGCACACAGTGCGACCACAATAATCAAGATGTTTGAAACCAGTCCTGCCTGCACAGCCGCTTCACCAAGCACCAAACCGCCGACAATACCAATGGTTTGACCCATCTGTTTGGGCATGCGCAAAGTAGCTTCGCGCAGAATTTCAATGACCACCTGCATCATCATGACTTCAATGGTAGCTGGGAAGGGCACACCTTCGCGTGATTTGGCTATAGCAATACCAAGGACTTTGGGCAACAGTTCTGGATTGAAATCGACAAACGAAATATAAAGCGCAGGCAGAAAGAGCGCGAAGAAGAATGAGATGACGCGAAGATAGCGAATAAACATAGCTTCATAAAAAATGTGTCCGTAATCTTCCTCAGTTTGAAAAAAGTCCTGAAAAGTGGCTGGCACCAACAGGGCGTTTGGGTCACCGTCAACTATAATCAGCACTTTACCTTGGTTCAATTCTTTGATGGTTGAATCGATGCGCTGCGTGACGCGTGTCATGGGCAATAGTGACCAAGAGTGGTCGCTGATGCGCTGTTCAATCTCGGCGCTTTGTGTAACCACATCCACGTGTATCGATTCAATTCGTTTCAGAATGGTATCTACCACGACAGGATTCGCCACATCGTATAAATATAAAACTGCAACTTCCCGGCGGCTGCGGTAGCCAACTTTAAATTTTTTGATGGTCAGGGACTCTGTTGCCATCCAAACGCGTATGGCACCAATGTTAATGTCGATATTTTCCACAAAAGAAACCTGCGCACCGCGCACCGTGGATTCAATGTAGGGCTGGTCTGGCGTACGGTGTTCAATAAACTTGACGGTAATGACCAGTGCACTTTTTTCACCGTCAATCAAAAGGACGGCTGAGCCGTTGTTGATGTCTTCAGAAAGCTCAAAAAGATTGTCTTTATAGAGGATAGTACTATTCGAGATGACAGAATCTGTTAGGTAATGCAAAAGATTACGCGGTCGTTTGGATGGAAAGCGGTGTTGTAGAATGGAACGGAGCAACACCTCCAACTGTTGGTTATCTGTGATGGTACTTAAAAAAAGCAGTGCAGAAGAACGACCCATAATTTTGAAAGGACGCACAAAAAAATCGTCTGAATGACCGAGTCGTTTGTGGAAATATTCCAATGCTTGATTCAATTGTCCGTGATAGTGCGGAGCTTCAGCAGGGTGGGGCACCACAGCATCAAACGGATTTTGGTGTTTTTTTCGCAAAGGTTCCGATCCGACATTAATCTGATGGGAAAAAAATTTCTGCTTGCGTGAAGCGGTGTGCGGACGTTTACCAGGAAACCACACTGACGTTCACCATCCGATCTGTTTGGCTTGGACGAAGTCCGAACCAAGCCAAAGGTTCGCTGTTAGCGTGTCACGGACGATTTCGTTTTATGCATGGTTTACCAGTTGTGGTTAAGACGCTCCAACTCCTCCAAATGTATCTGTGCGTGCTCCCAATCTTTCATGAGTTCTGCAAGATGAGTACGAATCTCATTTTCTTGACGCTGCCAATGTTCGAGTTCCGTCCATTGCTGTTCCAGCGTGACAGTCGTTTGTTGCTGCAAACAGCTTTCCAATTGAGTTTCAGCTTCTGCAATCAAGTTCTCCAATTTTTCCACACGCTCTCTGGCACGTCTGAGATCGGCGGAACGCACGCGCGTTTTTGGAATTTCTTTTAGCGAATTTTTCTCTGCGTTCTTTTGGCGCTCGTTGAACGCTATTTGCTGACTTTCTCTAGCACGTTCTTCGGCAGCTTCTTGAATCGCCTTTTCGCGAGCAAGCCAATCCGTATAATTGCCTTCGTGCAAGACGAGTCCATCTTTTGTAAGAACACCCACATGAGTAGCCATAGCATCAATAAAGTATCGATCGTGGGAGACAAACAGAATCGTGCCGGTAAAGTCCTCCATCGCTTCTTCCAACGCTTCTTTGGCTAACAAATCAAGGTGATTGGTGGGTTCGTCGAGTAAAAGCGTGTTACCTTGCAGCAGCATCAAGCGGCACAAATTGATTCGACTCTTTTCTCCACCAGATAGACCCGCTACGAGTTTCTCCACCTCTTCACCACGAAAGAGAAAGCGCCCCAGCGCGGTTCGCACTGTGGTTTGGTCGAGATGGGGAAATTCATCCCATACTGCCGCCAGGACGGTCTGTTGGGGATTCAGATTTTCTTGTTCCTGGCTGTAGTAACCGAGATCGACATGAGTTCCATATTGAATTTGCCCCGCCAAAGGCAGCAGCTCGCCAGCCAATGTGCGCAACAATGTAGTTTTGCCCACACCATTCTCGCCAAGCAGAGCAACACGCTGCCCACGTCGAATGCTGAAATGGATAGGTGCTGTCAAAGGCGTTTGATTGTGGCCAATCTGTAAATCATGGACTTCCAACACATCTTTGCCAGATGGGCGGCGTTCTGAAAATTGCAGGGCGAGCTTTGGCGATTGGCTGTCAGGAGGTTGCAGCACCCCCATCCGTTCCAACAATTTGCGTCGACTTTGAGCCCGTTTGGTGGTCGATGCGCGGGCGATATTTTTCTGCACAAACGATTCAAGCCGCTGTCGTTCACTCAGTGCCGCTTCATATGCGTTTTTCTGCTGCTCCAGTTCCAAAGCCCGGGTTTCCACAAAATAATTGTAATTGCCAGGATAGCGTTTACCAGTACCATGCTCTATATGGAAAATGGCGGTTGCCACCTCATCGAGAAAATAGCGATCGTGCGAAACGACAATGACACTTCCTTCGTACTGCTGAAGATAGGTTTCAAGAAAACGGAGTGTGGTTGTATCCAGGTAGTTGCTGGGCTCGTCCAGCAGAAGCAGACTGGGTTGAGCGGCAAGCAGCCGAGCTAGAGCAAGGCGCGTCTTTTGGCCGCCGCTCAGACTGCTTACGGATAGCGTATGCGTTTCTGGTGGGAAGTTCATGCCGTGCAGAATTCGGCGAATTTGGGCGTCTATGCTGAAGCCACCAGCATCTGCAAATGATTTTTGTAGGTTAGCATAGCGTTCCATAAGCATGTTGTAGCTGTGAAGGTTCTCTTGCAGGGCAGGATCGGCCATCTGCGCTTCCATTTGACGCAATTTCTGTTCCATCTGGCGGATCTCGCTGAAAGCTTTTTCCACAAACGAATATACGCTGTCCGACGCTTCGGCCTTGCCGGCGTATTGGGAAACGTAGCCGACGCTGGCTCCGTTGGCAATGGCGACAGAACCGCTATCGGGAGTAATTTCGCCCGCCAGAATACGCAACAGCGTGGTTTTTCCCGCACCGTTGGCGCCAACAATGGCAAGACGTTCTTTTTCTTGCACCGTCAAAGAAATATTGCGCAAGATATCTATACCAGAGAAAGATTTAGCAATTCGGTTTGTTTGCAAAACTATCATGAACTGGCCTCCATGATGCATAGAATTCTCTTGTCCCATCCAGTGTGCTGTCCCGTTTGTGCGCTTTCTAGTGTACGCCTCCAGAAGCGCCTGGAAAAGTTGTTTCACATTGAATGTCCATCAATCGTTGTTTGACAAGGGGCGAGGAGAGGGTATTCTCATGGTGCAAACCAATTTTCCGCTGCCATACGGATTTGCCTGGCAGTATCGATGGATAGTAGCCATTCAATCGCACGCTTCGCCGCATCTTGATAGCCTGGCGCGCATGCTTTCTTGGCTTGGTCTAGAACCGTTTTACCTGCTTTTGTTGCCTGTTTTATATTGGTCTGTGAATCGCAAGTTAGGAATGCGAATGGCGTACGTGTTTGTTTTGGGTATGGCCGTCAACAGTTGGCTAAAAACGAGCTTCGGTTGGGTGCGTCCCATTGGCGTGCCCGGTATTCGCTCAGGGTATACAAGCTCCATAGGCGATGCCATCTATTCTATGCCAAGCGGGCATGCACAGGGTACGATGATGTTCTGGACGCTGCTTGGACGTTGGTTCAAACGCAAGGTACTCTGGGCAATAGGTATACTCTTGGTGGCACTGATTGGTTGGTCGCGCGTGTATTTAGGTTTGCACTGGCCCTTAGATGTAATCGTAGGCTGGGCGTTTGGATTTTTTCTTGCCTATGTGGGCTGGAGTATAGGAACGTGGTGGAGTTACCGTGAAGTGCCTTTTTCCTGGAAGTGGACGGCAGCAGTAGTTTTGCCACTAGTCTTGCTCAGTTTTCAACAGACAGCAAGTGGTCAACAGTATTGTGGTTTTCTACTCGGCATGGGCGTTGGAGCAGTCTTGGAAGAACGTTTTGTAGGCAGCGTCAGCGGAAAAAGTGTCTGGCAGCGAGTAGCGGCCAGCATCATCGGCATGGCAGGATTAATTGGGGTACAATGGGGAATGAAAAGTGTAATTGCTCATGTCGCGTGGTCAACAGGCGTTGGACTGGTGGCACAAACGACTGCAATGGGACTGTTTGCCACATTTGTTGCACCACTACTCTTTCAGTTGGCTGGAATCTATGCTTCAAGAAATCAAACGACAGCATGAAAATATGTTTTTTGAGCTTGCTCAAAGGAGATTAAAGTGGCAGTGAATCCGAGGGAAGACAAACAGCGTTGGCGTAGTCAGATGCTTCGCCTTCGGCAGACACTCACTGTACCGGAAAGGCAGCACAAAGACGAGCAAATATGCGGGATATTAGAATCTTTCTTGCTTTCCCGCTCTTGGCCTGTGCCGCATTCTATAGGATTATATCGGTCCATGCGCGGAGAAGTGAATCTATTTTCTCTGTTAGAACGTCCATCCCTTGCAAAATGGATTTTTGCCTTTCCGGCAGTGGAATCTGAAGAAAATCGGCAGATGCGTTTTTATCGTGCTGCAAAGGAAGAAGATTTTCAAACAGGACACTATGGGATTCGCGAGCCTTTGCGGAATGAACAGAACGCTGTAGAACCGCAAAATTTTGCTCTGCTTCTGGTGCCAGGCCTCGCTTTTACGGAAAGCGGAGTTCGTCTGGGTTATGGTGGCGGTTATTACGATCGCGTTTTGGCTGTTTTGCCGCCTAGCGTGTTGAAAATAGGTGTACTCTATGCAGTGCAGCGAGTAGCAGATTTGCCAGCAGAAGCGCATGATGTACGCATGGATATGCTGCTTGACGAAAACGGAGTGGTATCATGTTGCATGCCTTGATTCTGGCTGGTGGACAAAGCCTGCGAATGGGTGTGGACAAGCTGTCCCTGTTGCGTATTCCAGGCCAGGCAGATACGGTTTTAAGTCATGTCGTTCAAGAAGCGTATGCTGTGGCTCAGAGAGTTACAATCATTGGTGGAACCAGGGAAATGAAGCAGACGTGGCCTGCGGACATTGTCTACCAGCGCGATCGGGAAGCCTATCAGGGGCCATTACAGGCGCTAGCGAATGCTTGGCCGGAAAAGGATTTGCCTCATGTTAAAGGCTATTTAGTGCTTGCGGGGGATTTGCCGGGTTTGCAAGCACTATACCTGAAGCAAATGTGGACCCTCTTTCAAAGCCTTCCATCCCATATAGAGGGTCTGATGGCAGTCTATGAAGGGCGTTGGCAACCGCTTGTAGCTATTTATCGGCCACATGTAGGAATGCTCTTACGCCAGGCGGCAGAACGTGGTGAGAAGCGGATTTTGCCAGTTCTGCAACAGATTCATGTACAGGAATGGCAGGATTGTGTGGATGACTGGGGATTGCGTCCTATTCATACACCAGAAGATTATCAAGCTTGGCTGCAGCATATCCAACTTCAAAGTATGGCGAGAAAGATTGAGTAGGTTCTCCGGGTCCATATGAACGGCTGGTATCGTTTGGCTTCTGAAAGCGAGGGAGAAGATTGAAGTTGCGGGAAGTCCCGGTTGAACAGGCGGTTGGCCTGGTTTTGGCTCATGATATGACGCAAATTGTACCTGGGAAATTTAAGGGAGCTGCTTTTCGCAAAGGGCATGTGATTCAAGAAGAAGATATATCCCGCCTTTATGATATGGGTAAGCGACATATTTATGTCATGGAGATAGATGCAGGAGAACTGCATGAAGACGAGGCGGCAGTTCGCATGGCTACTGCTTTGGCGGGCCAGGGAGTTCTTCTTGCACCTGTACATGAGGGAAAGGTCGTTTTAAAGGCAGCCACTTCCGGTATGCTTTGGGTGGATAAGCGTCGGGTCACGGAAATGAACGAGATCGACGAAATCTCTATTGCGACGAAGAAACCATATTCGCATGTGGATGCGGGAGAATCGGTTGCCGGACTCAGGCCAATCCCGCTCGTCATTGCTGAAGAGAAGATTGCCCATGTGGAACGTATGGCAAGAGAAGCGGTAGGCGGTATGGCGATGATAGATGTGCTTCCGTATAAGCCGCAATGTATTCATTTAGTCACCACGGGCAGTGAAATTGCCAGCGGACGTGTGCAGGATCAATCAGGTCCGATTCTCCGCGAAAAAATGGCCCGCTATGGTCTGGGTATAGCACAGCAGGTATTTGTGGGCGACGACGTGTCAGATATTGAACAAGCGATTCGCAGTGCGCATGCTGCAGGAGCCACTCTGATTTGTGTGACAGGTGGCATGTCGGTTGATCCGGATGACAGAACACCTTTGGCCATTCGAAATAGTGCAAGTCAAGTGGTGAGCTATGGTACGCCTGTTTTGCCCGGATCTATGCTGATGCTCGCCTATCTGCGTGAAACGGTTATCTTTGGTCTGCCGGGTGCCGTGATTTTTGACAGTAAAACTTCGTTTGATTTGCTTCTGCCGCGCGTTTTGGCGGGTATTGCCATCACAAAGAAAGACATTGCGCAGTTGGGAGTAGGTGGCTGGCTGAATGCCTGATGAAATGCGTGTAGCGGGTATCGTTGGCTTTTCAGGGTATGGGAAAACTACTTTGATTTGCCGGCTTGTCCAATATCTTGCCAGTCAAGGTCAGCGAGTGGCTGTTTTCAAGCATGATGGACATTTAGAGCAGTCCTATTCAGAAGAAGTATGGCCAGACTGGCAGAAGCCGGGCAGTGATACGGATGTCTACGCGCGTGCAGGAGCGGCTTCCACTGTCCTCTTTGCTGCAGGTCACAGCCTTTACTATCAGCGCCTGGCGCATCATGCTTCTTCCTCACCAGTATCGTCGGTTGAACAGGCTAACTATTGGCTGGAACGGCTTGCGATGCAGTGTCAACGGCCGCAATTTGTATTGGTCGAAGGCGTCAAAGATGCGCCTTGGCCAAAATTAGCTATAGCGCCTGATGAGCGACGTCTGCTGGAATTATTGCGTATTCCCATGAGCAATCTGCGCGCAGTTGTTTTATGGAATCACTCTGAAAGCCAGTTGGACAAGGAGTGTAGTTTTGGAGATATGAACCCGATATCCAGCCAAACGATTGCTGGTGGTGCTGCTTTTTTGGGCCTGCCTGTCCTGCCGGCAGACCAGCCACGACAATTGCTTGAGGCGCTGGGTTAGGAGTCAATGTGAGATGAGTATGGAATAGTAGGATTCTATGATTTTCAAAAAACCTAATTTTTTTTGTTGAGTGCCTTGCAAAGATGGGCTTAAGTCGCTATCATATTCACTGGTGTTAGCACTCAGGTTGATTGAGTGCTAACAAATGAAATGATGTTGACAATCAAGGAGGGTGTTCACATGCTGAAGCCACTCGCAGATCGCGTCGTGGTGCGTCCTGTAGAACGCGAGGAGAAAACCGCCAGCGGAATTTTCCTGCCGGACAATGCCAAGGAAAAGCCGCAAGAGGGTGAAATTATTTCTGTGGGTCCGGGCCGTTATGAAGACGGCAAACGCATTGCGCTTGACGTCAAAGTTGGGGACCGCGTCATTTACTCCAAGTACGCTGGGACAGAAGTGAAAGTGAACAACGAGGAAGTGCTGATTTTGCGCGAGAGCGACATTCTCGCGATTGTAGAAAAGTAATCTGCAACGAGACAGGGAGGGACTTTTGAATGGCAAAGGAAATCAAGTTTAGCGAAGAAGCTCGCCGCGCCATGCTCCGCGGTGTCGATGCTTTGGCTGACGCTGTAAAAGTTACGCTTGGACCTAAAGGCCGCAACGTGGTGCTTGAGAAGAAGTTTGGTTCGCCGCTCATCACCAATGACGGTGTCACCATTGCAAAAGAAATTGAACTGGAAGACGCTTTTGAAAATATGGGCGCACAGTTGGTCAAAGAAGTCGCTACCAAGACGAACGATGTAGCGGGTGACGGAACCACTACAGCGACTGTACTTGCTCAGGCCATGATTCGTGAAGGCTTGAAGAATGTAGCTGCTGGCGCAAACCCCATGGTGCTTCGCCGTGGTATTGAAAAAGCTGTAGCTGCTGCTGTAGAAGAAATCAAGCGCATTTCCAAACCTGTCGAAGGCCGCAAGAACATTGCCGAAGTGGCTGCAATTTCTGCCGGATCGGAAGAAGTTGGCGTATTGATTGCAGACGCTATGGAGAAAGTTGGCAAAGACGGCGTTATTACAGTGGAAGAGTCCAAAGGCTTTACCACGGAGCTTGAAGTCGTTGAAGGTATGCAGTTTGATCGCGGCTACATTTCTCCTTACATGGTTACTGACACGGACAAAATGGAAGCGGTTCTGGAAGAACCCTACATTCTGGTCACTGATAAGAAAATCGGCAATATCCAAGAAATCCTGCCCGTTTTGGAGCGCGTGGTTCAGTCTGGACGTCCGCTGCTCTTGATTGCGGAAGACGTAGAAGGCGAAGCACTGGCAACTTTGGTTGTCAACAAGCTGCGAGGAACCTTTACAGCTGTGGCTGTCAAAGCGCCTGGCTTTGGTGATCGCCGTAAGGCGATGTTGCAAGACATCGCTATCCTCTCCGGTGGCCAAGTTATCTCTGAAGAACTGGGTCTTGAACTGAAGAATACCACGATGGATATGCTGGGTCGCGCTCGTCAGGTGCGTGTTTCCAAAGAGAACACCATCATTGTGGACGGCAATGGCGACAAGACTGAAATTGAAGCTCGCATTAAGCAGATTAAAGCTCAGATTGAAGAAACCACCTCTGATTTCGATCGCGAGAAACTTCAAGAGCGTTTGGCTAAATTGGCTGGCGGCGTTGCTGTCATCAAGGTTGGTGCTGCTACAGAGACCGAGTTGAAAGAGAAAAAGTTGCGTATTGAAGATGCGCTCAACGCAACTCGCGCTGCTGTCGAAGAAGGTATTGTAGCGGGTGGCGGTACTGCGTTGGTCAATGCGATTGCTGCTTTGGACAAAGTGCAGGCTACTGGCGACGAACTGACGGGTCTCAACCTGGTTCGCAAAGCTCTGGAAGCTCCAGTTCGCCAGATTGCTGACAATGCTGGAGTCGAAGGTTCCATCATTGTTGACCGCCTCAAGAAAGAGGAAGTTGGCTTTGGTTACAATGCAGCTACAGGCGAATGGGTTGACATGATTAAGTCAGGTATTGTCGATCCGGCTAAAGTAACGCGTTCTGCTCTCCAAAACGCTGCTTCCGTGGCTGCAATGTTCCTTACCACCGAAGCTGTTGTGGCCGACAAGCCGGAGAAAGAAAAAGCTGCTGGCGGCGGCATGGGCGGCATGGGCGGTATGGACGGCATGATGTAATTTTGTGCAGACTGGTTTGGTTGTCTGCCAAAAAATCGGTGTCCCTGATGGGCGCCGATTTTTTTATGGAAAGAGTATCTGTGCTTGTTACCGCCAGATCGAATCTACTAGTCTGCGAAATCTTTCAGTCGGCAGGGATGTGAATTTGTGATAGATTGGAAGTGAATGATGAGGAAGGGGACGCGGCTGTGAAAGAAAAACGGATCGAAACAGAAGAGTGGAATCCACTGCTGCTTCCGCTTAAAGACGGATTGGCGAGTGTGGTTGTGGGCAAGGAAAAGGTTTTGAAATTGCTTTTAACGGCACTTTTGGCCAGCGGCCATTGCTTGATTGAGGATGTTCCTGGTGTGGGCAAGACGATGCTGGTCAAGTCATTGGCTAAATTGCTGGGTTGTGATTTTAAAAGAATTCAGTTTACACCAGATCTTTTACCTTCGGATGTCACGGGCGTATCTATTTATAATCAGCGAACGCAAACTTTTGAATTTCGTATGGGGCCCATCTTTGGCCAGTTGGTTCTGGCAGATGAAATCAACCGTACATCCCCCAAAACGCAGTCCGCCCTGCTTGAAGCGCTTGAGGAAGAAGCGGTTACGGTGGACGGAGAAACGTATACGTTGCCTTCCCCTTTTTTGCTGCTAGCTACAGAAAATCCAATTGAATTTGAAGGGACGTTCCCGCTTCCCGAAGCGCAATTAGACCGTTTTATGATGAAAATTCACATGGGGTATCCATCGCCTGAAGAAGAACTCGTCATTTTACAGAAGCATGGTGCTGGTTCGCCATTAAAAAATCTTTCACCTGTGGCGAGTCCCACAGATGTACTCAACTGGCGGAATGAAGCCACGGCTGTGCATATGGAAAAAGAATTGCAGCAATACATTGTCACTCTTGTGCAAAATACGCGAAGGTTGGACAAATTGTTGCTTGGCGCTTCACCACGTGCGGCGATTGCACTGCAAAAAGCTGCCAAGGCACTGGCGTTTGTTTCAGGAAGAACGTATGTAGTGCCAGACGATATTCGCTATTTAGCTCCTTACGTGTTGAGTCACCGTCTCATTCTTGCTCCAGAAGCACGTTTGAATGGTGAAACAACGGAAGTGTTGATTGAGGAGGTGCTGGCCCGGGTTGCGATTCCTTTTCTACAGGGGGCCAGGGTTTAATGCGTCAAATCGTGGCTGTGGGTCTCAATTTGATTTTGCTGGCCGCACTTTATGTCTTTAGCCGCGTTCAGGGAGGATTTTTTTCTTGGTTTCTTTTTTATAGCGCTTCTTTTCTCTCGTTATACGAATGGGGAACAAATGCATTCTCTTTGAATGGGGTAAACGTGGACTGTCGCATTTCAACGCACCGTTTGACTGCTGGACAATCGCTCCAACTGGAGTGTCAAATTGAACGCAAAAGTTTCTGGCCACTCCTCTGGGTGCGCCTCTCCGTAGAGACACAAAGCACGGTGGCTAACCTTCCATCGAAATGGATAGCGATACGGTTGCCACTTTTGTCTCGCCAATTTTCCTGTCGATTTACTCTTGACAATGCAGCCCGAGGCATTTACACATTTTCTGCAGTTTCCATAGAAACGAAGGATGTTTTTGGCTGGCAGAGCTTACGGTTTGAACAACCGTACATGGAGCGTGTGCTGGTGGTGCCGAAATCTATCACAGTGCGTGATTGGAAACCGCTTGCTACGGAACTGGGTGGTGCTGAACAGACTATCCGACAGCGGACCGAGGAAGCCAGTAGTGTGGTGGGGGTTCGCAGCTATCAGCCAGGTGACAGGCTCAGCCGAATTCACTGGCCCGCTACTGCCCGGCGTCATATGCTGCAAGCGAAAGAATTTGAAAGGCAGTTAACCATTCATCTCACATTTGTCATTGATGCCGCTGTTTTGTCGTACGCAACATTACCCGGGCAGACGTTTGAGCGAGCTTTGGAAATTTGCGCAAGTTTGATGCGCTATGCAAAGGAGCGGCAACAGCGTTTCACGCTGCTGTATCACTTGGGAGCACCTTGTTTATTACCAACCGGATCGAGCGACATTTTATTGATTCGGGCGATGGACAGGCTCGCAGAACTTCAACCGCGAGAATCAACGCCATTTGCTGTGTCGTTGCGCCGACTGGATAGTTTAGCTGCTGCTGGTAGCACGCTGGTGATTATTTCACCAGCGTTGACAGAAGAAGTCATGCAAGTGCTGACGTCCGTACGGCGACATCATCCTATAGAATGGATAATACCGATGGGTTATGCGGATGTAAGCCCAGCCACACAGCGCTGTGTTCAACAAGCAGCAAAACTTGGCGTACGTGTACGCCAGGTGCCAGCCACAACCATGCTCTCGCAGTCTATTCAAGCAGGAAGGGAGGGGCTAGGACGTGAGCGATACTAAAGTGGCTCATGTATCGCGGGGAGTCCGATTGGCCATGGGTTGCCTGGCGGCTATTTGGCTCTATCTCTTTTTGCCGCCTATGGCTTCGCTTCAACTCTTACGCACTCCCGCTTCTTTCTGGATATTGTTGTTGCCCCTTGCCATCGTCACCCTCTTTCCGTCTCGACTTTTGCGTGCAGTTATCAGCCTGCTCGCTTCCTATGCCTACACTTTCTCTTACTATACCAACCATGCCGGGTTTACAGCGTTGCGCGAGCTTCTGAAACGTGAGCGAAAAGAAATGTTGTGGCTCCTTCAGCAGCATCATTTGGTCGATCCGCTTGCCACTCAGTTGTTTCTGTTTTTGCTGGCTGTTCTCTTTTGGTTGATTGTGTATGCCAGTCAGCACCGCCGTTTGTGGATTCTCTATAATTTGCTGGGTGTAATGGTGCTTGGAGTGATAGATGGCAATACCAAAGTCCATCCCAATATAGAACTTGTATGGATGCTCTTGCTTTTTGCAATCGTTCTCAGTTTGCATGGGCTGCGTCCAATACTCGCTGAAGGAAAGATGTTTGGATTGTGGGGACTACGGTTGTTTACCCCCATGATTCTGCTCTTTGTTTGTTGTGCGGGTGTTGCTTTTGCCTTACCCAAACCGAAGGCGGCCTGGCCTAATCCATTGCAACATTGGATAACTTCCACACCGTCTGGGGTTGGACGCAGTCAGCAGACACCGGAACATTTTGTCGGTTATCAGTTAAACGACAGCCGGCTTGGAGGTCCTTTTGTCGAAAATGATACGCCTGTGCTTGACATTACGGAGTCCTTTCCGACTTATATCGAAGGTCAGGTTCTATCCACGTATACTGGACATGGTTGGATCAGTGCAGGCATCAATGGCAATGAGGTCAGCAACGTCAAGTTAAACCAGGTTGTCTACGGTGGGACATCTGATGCCTTGCAGCAGTTTCAGACACGCGAGAATATCCAAAATATACAATTGGTTGAATCTCTGCCTACCCATGTGCTACCAGCTGGATATTTATTAAAAAAGGTCATACAGTTCCCCATGCAGGTCCCCGCTTTTGTTTTCGATCATTTACAAGGAAATCTTTATGCGCCACAACTTCCGGTAGATAGTAGCTATACTGTAGTCAGTGAGCAATTGATTCATCCTTATCAAACTCTGGCTCAACATCCAATTTCATTAAATGAATTGAATATAGAACTTCCCGATTCGGTGGCAGAGCATGATTTGCAACTGCCTGCTGAATTGCCGCGTTCGGTATATCAATTGACCCAAAAAATTATTGCCGGATCGGCCAATGAATACAGTGCTGTGATGGATGTTATGCATTATTTGCAAACGCATTATAGCTACCATACGCAAAATATTCCCATACCGGGTCCGCATCAAGATTATGTAGCTCAATTTTTGTTTCAATCGCGGCGGGGGTATTGTAATAATTTTTCATCGTCCATGGCCGTCATGTTACGTACAGTAGGAATTCCAACGCGCTGGGTTACTGGATTTACAGCGGGTCAGGAAATTTCCTCTGGAGACAATGGTTCTATGCCCACCTATCAAATTAGTGAGAGCGATGCCCATTCTTGGGTCCAGGTTTATTTTCCAGGCTATGGATGGGTTCCCTTTGATCCTACGCCTTCCTATCATATGCCGTTTGCCCCGAATGTAACGGCGGGTTTGACTGGATTAGGATCGAGCCATGCGAAAACGCCTGCGAGTAGTCCTGCCATGAAACAACAGAATCCAACATCCACAAGAAGACGGGCTATTCCTATTCCTGGTGCACGCTCCCCATCAGTCAAGGCGTCTGTCTCATCTCAAGGCACTACTTTTCCCTGGTTGGCATTACTGATCTCGCTGGTAGGATTGGCAGCGTTCATGGTGGTTATCATCTTCTGGGGATTGCGCCGTCGTCGCCCGGAACGCACCTTGCGTGACTGGCAGACGTCTGATGGCAAACTATCTGCTCGGCCCATGGTCGTTTTAATTCGGCATTTGCAAAGAGTTGGGTGGTTGCCGAATCATCGCCAGTCTACTTTGCGCGATCTCGTTCAATTAGGAGAGCGTACACGCGCGGGTCGGGAAGGTATGCTGGAATTGGTGCGGACATTGGAGCTTCACTGGTACGGCAAACAACCGCTCGGACGTCGCAAGAGAGAGCGTCTGTTGGAATTGTGGCAGCTTTTTTATGCTGGCGTTGACAGGCGTACGAAAAAAGGTCGCCGCCGCAATGCGCGCACGCGTTGACCATTAGGCTTGCACTCTGTAGAATGAGGGGCGAATCAGCGCTTGTCCATACACAGTGGACATCGTGACACCAGGGGAGTGGAAATCACAAGTGTCCCAGCATGAAACGGTAGTGGTGATCGATTTTGGCGGTCAGTACAATCAATTGATTGCTCGCCGCATTCGCGATATGCAAGTGTACTCTGAACTTTTGCCACCTACAGTCAGTGTGGAAGAGTTGCGAGCGCGCAACTTGAAGGGCATTGTCTTTAGTGGTGGTCCTAATAGTGTTTTTGCACCAGGTGCACCAACGGTAACACCGGAAGTTTATCAACTTGGCGTCCCCATTTTGGGTATTTGTTATGGTATGCAATTATTGGCTAAACATTTTGAAGCGCAGGTTCATCGTGGACTGGTTCGCGAATATGGACGCTCACAATTGCGACTAGAGCCAGAGCCGTCTGTACTTTTTAATGGATTGCCTCAACAACAGTCAGTTTGGATGAGCCATACGGATGCCGTTCAGGCTGTACCGCCGGGCTTCCAATGTGACGCTCGCACAGATAATGGAACGATTGCTGCCATGAGTCATAGAGAGCGGCAATTTTATGCTGTCCAGTACCATCCGGAAGTGCGCCATAGTGAATACGGCCTCGATTTGTTGCGAAATTTCCTCTTTGAAATCTGTGGTTGCAGCGGCGATTGGACAATGGACAATTTGATTTCCGAAAGTGTGTCTGCGATTCGTCAGCGTGTAGGTGGTGAACGAGCGCTCTGTGCCATCTCTGGAGGCGTGGATTCGGCAGTTGCGGCAGCGTTGGTACATCGCGCCATTGGTGAGCAACTGACGGCTGTTTTTGTCGATCACGGTCTTTTGCGAAAAGGCGAATCTCAACAGGTGATGGAATCACTTGCTGGCGATTTGGGAGTGCATGTGGAACGCATTGATGCTCGCCAGAGGTTCCTTGGTCAATTGACAGGAGTTAGCGATCCGGAGCAGAAACGAAAGTTGATTGGCACCGAGTTTATTCGTGTCTTTGAGGAAGCTTCAGAGCGCCTCGGACCATTTTCTTTTCTGGTTCAAGGAACCCTTTATACGGATATTGTGGAGTCAGGTACAGCGACTGCGGCTACGATTAAGTCGCATCACAATGTGGGTGGATTGCCGGAAGATATACGTTTTGAATTGGTTGAACCGTTGAAAGAATTGTTTAAAGATGAAGTGCGGGCGTTAGGAGAAAAACTTGGATTACCCGCAGCGCTTGTGCATCGGCAACCCTTTCCGGGTCCCGGTCTTGCTATTCGAATTATTGGCGACGTGGATGAAGAAAAGTTGTCTCTTGTTCGTGAATCAGATGCCATTCTTCGCGACGAGATTGCTAAAGCTGGACTGGATCGAGAGATTTGGCAGTACTTTACTGTTTTAACCGGAAATCGTTCTGTGGGTGTTATGGGTGATGAACGGACGTACGGATTTACAGTAGCTGTGCGTGGTGTGGTCTCGCAAGATGGAATGACGGCGGATTGGGCGCGTATTCCATATGACGTGCTAGAACGTATTTCAACTCGCATCGTTAACGAGGTACCGGGAATTAACCGTGTGGTTTATGATATCACTTCCAAACCTCCAGCAACGATTGAATGGGAGTAAAGTCAAGGAGAGGAGATTCTCGCATGATTCAACACATGGTGATGTTTCAATTTAGAGAAACGCTGAATGATGAAACATGGAGCATGGTGGAGCAAGGCGCAAGCAAACTCTCCAAAGAGATTCCCGGTATTCTTGGCATGCAGATGGGGAGAGACTTCAGTGGTCGTGGACGAGGTTTTAATGTTGGGTTGACGGTACAATTTGTGAATCGAGAAGCGTTGGCTGCTTACGGTCCACATCCTGCACATCAAAGTTATGTGGAACATCTTCGTCAACTAGGAATGGAAGATTTAATAGTCATCGATTTTGAAACGGAAGGGAACGTCTGATACAGGCGTTCCCTTTCTTCATCATGATATTAAGACAGTATAGTGGACACTCCAGAACGGAGAAATTAAGCCATGTCGAGCACAATTGGACAGTGATCGCTTCCGTATACATGAGCATCGATTTGAACGTCCATTATCCGATCTCGCAAGCGGTTGGATAGCAAAAAATAATCAATTCGCCAACCGATATTACGTTCGCGTACTTTAGGCATATACGACCACCATGTATAGGCTTCCGTCCGATCTGGATAGAGATAGCGAAAAGTATCGGTAAAGCCCGAGTCTAGTAGCACAGTCATTTTGTTCCGTTCTTCGTCAGTAAAACCCGAGTTCCCCCGATTCGATTTGGCATTCTTAATATCTTTTTCCTCGTGTGCTACGTTCAAGTCACCACACGCAATGACGGGCTTGATGGCATCCAGATTCAGTAAATACGCACGAAACCTGTCCTCCCATTCCAATCGATAGGCCAAACGAGACAAATCGCGTTTGGCGTTAGGGGTGTAAACGTTGACAACATAACAAGATGGAAACTCCAATGTTATGATGCGCCCTTCAGGTTCTAGGTTTTGTTCAATTCCGTAGTAGACAGACAGAGGGGGGATTTTTGTAAATATGGCGGTTCCAGAGTAGCCCTTTTTTTCAGCATAGTTCCAATATGTCTGATATGTATCGCCTATATCTAATATAATTTGTCCCTGCTGCAACTTCGTTTCCTGTATACAAAAGACATCAGCTTGGATGTGATGAAAGTAATCCAGAAAACCTTTATTTACGCATGCGCGCAAACCATTGACATTCCATGATACCAGTTTCAACCATACCAGCCTCCTTGTGCGTCAAAAGCATCATACACCGATTTGTACGATCTCGGCTGCTTCTAAAAAAAGAAGGTTTGGCTGATTAGTTGTATTTTTCTACCACAAACTACTTTCGTCGTGATTTTTTGGCCAATCGGTAAGCGCGACTGCGCCGTTGAATCAGTCTATACATAGAGAGGTCACTATGAAGGCGTGCGAACAGCGCATGACTAGGACCTGTGTTCTCCTCTATAATCCAAATTCGCCCTGATGAGTCTAAGGCTATATCCAATCCGAGTTCTCGGTAAGTTTGATAATTATCCAGATGCTTTGCAGCGAGTAGTGTAATTTGAATCATTTCTTTCTTGACGTTAGCAATCTTTTGGCTGTCCCAGTGAAAGCTGTGACGTAAAGCGGCATCGACTGTTATCACATAGCCGTGGCTGCGAGCAACGTTGGTGACGACGCTGTGTTTACCAGCCACTTTTGCCAGCATCCCAGAGAACAACCAGCGACCACCCGGCTTTGCTTTTTGTGCCATCGAACGAATATCAAAAGGAGAACCCAAATATTCGGCCAAATCTATAGCTTGTTGGATAATATAACGTTCCCGACGAAGGGCTGTTTTTTGCAAGTGAAGGTGAAGTTTTTCTATAGAAGTAAAAGCCATTGCCGGATGAGTCGTTTCTTTTAACCAAAACCTTCGCTTGGCTTGCCAAACTTTATAAATATCACGTCCGCGTGAGCCTGCTGATGGCTTGATATACACTGCCTGATAGCGGTTGAGAAAATGCTTTAGTGCGCCGAATGAATAGCGGCGTGTTTCTGGTAAATAAGATCGCAAAAATGGGTGTCGACGAAAGTATTGCCACAAAAGATACTTTCCCATCTCAGGTTTTCGGTTGTTATGCATCGGTCAGTTCCCCCAGACAATGGTCATCGTATGTTGCATTAGCGCATGAGGGAACGGCAAAAAGGCAAAATTGTGTAGACAAACCTATAGAGCCATGAATGGCGAACATTCTGTATCAATTTATAAAAAATGTTCGGGTTTAAGTTTTTTCGTGGTAACATAGAGAGGAACAGGGCCAACTGTAAAATGGCCATTATGAGGGGGAACAAGAGTGATCGATCGCTACTCGCGGCCGGAAATGGCAAACTTGTGGACGCTTCAAGCGCGTATGGAATGGTGGCTGGAGGTTGAGAAACTGGCAGTGGAAGCGTGGGCACGCCTTGGAGTGGTGCCTCGTGAAGATGCTCAGAAAATTCGTGACAACGCGCGTTTTGATGTCCATCGAGTGTTGGAGATTGAACAGGAAACACGACACGATGTGGTGGCATTTACACGTGCTGTTTCAGAATCACTGGGGCCTGAGCGAAAATGGGTGCATTATGGACTGACATCCACGGATGTGGTGGATACTGCTCTCTCAGCTCAATTACAAGGCGCCGTCAAGTTGATAACTCAAGATATAGAAACCCTGTTAGTCACTCTTCGCCAACTTGCGGACAAGTACCGCCATACCATCATGATGGGACGTACACATGGTGTTCACGCTGAACCTACCACATTTGGACTCAAAGTTGGTCTTTGGTACGCAGAGATGCTGCGCAATATGGAGCGTTTTCAAGCTGCTGCTGAACGGATGCGTTACGGAAAGATTTCAGGCGCAGTGGGGACTTACGCTAATGTCGATCCGTTTGTAGAGCAGTTTGTTTGTGAGCAGTTGGGTCTTAAACCTGCTCCAATCTCTACACAGACGTTGCAGCGCGATCGACATGCAGAATTTCTCTTTACCCTTTCTCTCATAGGAACTACGTTGGACAAAATAGCAACAGAAATTCGGGCTCTTCAAAAATCGGAAATTCGCGAGTTAGAAGAGCCATTTTATAAAGGTCAGAAAGGTTCTTCTGCCATGCCGCATAAACGAAATCCTGTCTCTTGCGAACAGATTTCGGGATTGGCTCGGGTTTTGCGCGGCTATGTGGTACCGGCGCTGGAAGACGTTGTTTTGTGGCATGAACGAGATATCAGTCATTCCTCCGTTGAACGAATTGTTTTTCCGGACGCTACCATTTTGCTGGATTATATGTTGAACAGAATGAACCGGATTTTAGGAGATCTTACAGTTTTCCCAGAAAACATGCTGCGCAATATGGAACGTACGCATGGCTTGACGTTTTCGCAACGTGTTTTAACGATGCTGATTGATAAGGGGATGGCGCGCGAAGAGGCTTACGACATTGTCCAACCTCGCGCCATGCAAGCATGGGAAGAAGGGCGTTCTTTTAAAGACATCATTTCTTCAGTTCCCCAGGTTCGCGAGTTGTTGACGCCGGAAGAACTGGACGAGTGTTTCAACCCGGCTTGGCATACCAAACATGTGGATATGATTTTAGAGCGTCTAGGCATTTAAGATGTTGCCCACCACAGGGTTTTCACCAATTTGCGAAGGAGGTTTGCGCGTATATGGAAGTACTGGAGCAGATCTATGAGGGCAAGGCAAAAAAAGTATTTGCAACCGATCATCCAGACTACTATCTGGTTCGCTATAAAGACGACGCTACCGCTTTTAACGGAGAGAAGCGCGGAACAATTAAAGGAAAAGGCGAGATTAACAATCGTATGAGCAACTTGCTTTTTCAATATCTCGCAAAGAACGGGGTTCCCAATCATTTTGTCGAGGAAGTGTCGGCATGCGAAACCCTGGTGCGTCGAGTCGAGATTATTCCACTCGAAGTGGTGGTGCGCAACTTGGCTGCAGGTAGTATGGCCAAGCGACTGGGATTGGTTGAAGGAACACATTTGGACGAACCTATTGTGGAATTTTATTACAAAGATGATGCTTTGGGAGATCCGCTAGTGACAGAAGACCACATACGAGTTTTGCATATAGCAACACCGCAAGATGTGGAAGAACTTCGCAATCGGGCTCTGGAGGTAAACCGCTTGCTGATTGCTCAATTTCTGCAATTGGGTGTACAGTTGGTGGATTTTAAGTTGGAATTTGGTTTTGCAGAGGATGGACAAATTCTTCTGGCAGATGAGATTTCTCCAGACACTTGCCGCTTTTGGGATATAGAGACAGGTGAAAAATTGGACAAGGATCGTTTTCGGCGCGATCTTGGCGGTGTGGAAGAAGCGTATCAAGAAATGTTGCGTCGATTGCTAACAGGAGGTGCTCAATCATGACAACGTATCGAGCGCAAGTGCGCGTTTGGTTGAAACCGAGCGTATTTGATCCGCAGGGTAATGCGGTGGAGAAGGCGCTTTTGACACTTGGATTTGCGGGTATTGAAGAAGTGCGTATAGGCAAATCCATGGAATTTTTAGTGACAGCAGACAATCAGGAATCGGCGGAAGCTATGGTTGATCGAGCTTGCCGCGATGTGCTCTGCAATCCTGTTATGGAGATGTACACGTTCACTTTGGAAGCGAGGCAGGAAGCATGAAATGGGCGGTTATTGTCTTCCCTGGTTCCAACTGTGATGAGGATGCGCAACAAGCCATTATTCGTGTAACAGGAGATGAAGCTACGCTGGTCTGGCATCAAGAGACGTCATTAGCAGATTACGATGCGATTGTTTTGCCAGGAGGGTTTTCTTACGGAGATTATTTGCGAAGTGGAGCTATTGCGCGTTTTGCGCCGATTATGAAAGCGGTGCGCGACAAGGCGGTACAAGGAACTCCGATTATTGGTATATGTAACGGATTTCAGGTGTTAACTGAAGCTCATCTGTTACCGGGAGCACTGCTGCGAAATCGCGACTTGCATTTTCATTGCAAAATGGTGGAACTTCGTGTGGAAACCAATCGTTCACCGTTTACGGCAGCTTATCAGCCAGGAGATATATTACGTATCCCCATTGCGCATGGCGAAGGGCGATATTTTGCTGACTCGGCTATTCTTCATGAACTGCAGGAAGACCATCGAGTCGCGTTTCGTTATGTCGACAATCCAAACGGATCGTCCGAAAGTATTGCGGGGATTCTTAGCAAAGAACGCAATGTGCTAGGTCTCATGCCGCATCCAGAGAGGGCGGTAGCCGATTTTATGCGTTCTACCGATGGAGCGGGCGTATTTCGCTCCATTCATCAATACGTGACAGAACGGGAGGGCGCACATGCACACTGAACCTACAGCAGAGCAGATAGAACGTGAAGGAATTTATCGTTCGCTTGGACTGACTGATGCGGAGTATGCGCAAGTTGTGGAAAAACTTGGACGCCTACCGAATTATCTCGAAACAGGATTGTTTGGTGTCCTTTGGTCGGAACATTGTTCATACAAAAGCTCGCGGATTCATCTCAAAAAATTTCCTACCGACGGACCGCAGGTTTTACAAGGACCGGGTGAAAATGCGGGTGTTGTGGATATTGGCGACGGTATTGGCATTGCCTTCAAAATGGAAAGCCACAATCATCCCTCGGCCGTAGAACCCTATCAAGGCGCCGCTACAGGTGTGGGTGGCATTTTGCGAGATATTTTTACTATGGGAGCGCGACCCATTGCTTTCTTGAATTCGCTGCGCTTTGGGCCGCTTGATGATGCACATACGCGCTACTTATTCGGGAATGTGGTTGCTGGAATTGGTGGATACGGCAATTGCGTCGGGATTCCAACCATTGGCGGGGAAGCCGTATTTGACCCGTCTTATCGACACAATCCACTCGTCAATGCCATGTGTGTGGGCCAGTTACCAGCAGACAGAATTGTCAAAGGCGCGGCGAGCGGGGTAGGAAATCCAGTTTTTGTTGTTGGTAGTCGTACGGGTCGAGATGGCATTCACGGTGCGACATTCGCATCTGCGGAAGATCCGCACGCCAAAGAGCGTTCCGCTGTGCAGGTGGGCGATCCTTTTTTGGGCAAGTTGCTCATGGAGGCTTGTCTGGAGCTAATGGCGACAGGCGCAGTAGTTGGTATTCAGGATATGGGGGCTGCTGGATTGACATCGTCTTCTGCTGAAATGGCGAGTCGAGCTGGCGGTGGTATAGAGATGATGCTCGATCGCGTTCCTTGTCGGGAAGCAGGGATGACACCTTATGAAATGATGCTTTCCGAGTCGCAAGAGCGCATGTTGGTGGTCATGGAGAAAGGAAAAGAAGAACTGGCTTTCCAGATTCTTCGCAAGTGGGATTTGCAAGTGGCAGAAGTGGGCAGAGTCACAGATGACGGACGTCTTCGTCTGTATTTTCACGGCGAAGTTGTGGCTGATGTGCCTGTGCGTTTGTTGGTGGATGAAGCGCCCGTTTATGACCGTGAAATTGCGGCTGTTTACGAGCCGCCAGGTGCTCATGTCGCTTTACCACCGGATCCGGTCAATTATCAGTTGGAACTGGAGAAGTTGCTCGCACATCCGTCAATCGCCAAAAAACAGTGGATTTATCATCAATACGACACAAGTGTGCGGGCTTCTACCGTCTTTGGACCTGGCTATGACGCAGCCCTGGTACTCGTGCCGGACAGCGAGAAACTTGTCGCTATGGCGTCTGATGGTAATGGCCGCTATGTATATTTGAATCCTCGCGTTGGTGGAGCCATTGCGGTAGCTGAAGCCTGCCGGAATGTCGTTGCAGCAGGCGGTGTGCCACTGGCTATCACCAATTGTCTCAACTTCGGCAATCCCGAGAAGCCTGAAGTGATGTACCAGTTTTCCCAGGCTATTGAAGGCATGAGTGAGGCTTGCCGAGCGCTTTCTGCACCCGTAGTTTCCGGCAATGTTTCTTTTTATAACGAAACTGGTGGAGAAGATATCTATCCCACTCCGGTCGTCGGCGTTGTTGGTGTGGTGGAGAACAGTCAGTTGGCGACACCTTCCGAATTTTCGGAAGCGGGTTTGGCCGTTTATCTGGTGGGGAATTTGTCGGATGGTTTGGATGGCTCTCTGTACTGGCAAATGAAAGCTCAGCAAGCTGCAGGAGATGCTCCCTCATTTGACTTGGCAACGGAAGTCAAGGTGCAGCGTTTTGTTCAACGTGCCATTCGCGAAGTAGGAATTACAGCGGCTCACGATATCAGTGAGGGTGGTTTAGCAGTAGCGCTTGTTGAAATGGTGGAAGAAACAGCTCCGATTGGTATGACAGTCAGCTTGCCAGCAGGATTTCAATTGCCCGGAGTACTGTTTGGAGAAGCTCAGAGTCGTTTCTTGATAGCTGTTCAGGCTTCCAAAGAAAACATGCTCCAAGATTTAGCTTTCACTCTCCACACGCCGCTTTTGCGTTTGGGAGAAACAAATACCAGTGGTGAATTGGTCATTTCTATAGACGGTGAATCATCGCCAGCTATTCAGGCTAATTTGCATGAATTAAAGAAAATTTACACATCAGCGCTGGAAAATAACATGAACCAATCTTGGAGGTGAGGCGCGGATGCTATCAAAAGATTGTCCAACAGCATGGGAGATATCTAGCAATCTAGAAGAAAAAGCGGATCGGCCTGTTGAAGAGTGTGGCGTGTTTGGTATTTTTCAGCATGAGAAAGCTCCAGAACTCACTTATTTTGCGCTGATTGCGCTTCAGCATCGTGGGCAGGAGGCGGCTGGCATGGCTGTCATGTCAGTCGACGGTATGCACAGTCACAAAGGCTTGGGACTGGTGTCAGATGTGTTTGCCAATGGGAAATTGTTAGAGTTGTCTGGTGTAAACGCCATTGGTCACGTACGGTACTCTACTGCGGGCGAAAATACGATACAAAACGCTCAGCCCATTACTGTTGCTACGCATCGTCATCATCTTGCTATTGCCCACAACGGGAATCTGGTCAACGCTCGTCAATTGCGAATTGGGTTGGAATTGGAGGGCAGTTTATTCCAATCCACCAGTGATACAGAAGTTATTGCGCACCTCATCGCCAGATCGGGAGAAGAAGAGATGGTTTCGGCTGTAGAGTCAGCGCTGCAAGACATATCAGGCGGTTTTGCGCTGGTCATGCTGACAGATGACCAATTGATTGCTGCGCGCGATCCGTTTGGCCTGCGTCCGCTGGTGCTTGGTGAACTGGATGGAAGTTACTGTCTAGCGTCTGAAACCTGTGCTTTGGAGACGATTGGAGCCCGTTATTTGCGCGATATTGAACCAGGAGAATTGATTACCATTCAATCCGACGGGATCATCAGCAGACGTTTTGCCGAACCGCGGCAACGACGCATGTGTACGTTTGAATATATTTATTTTGCGCGTCCGGACAGCGATATAGACGGATACAATGTGCATGCAGTGCGAAAAAAACTTGGGAAAATTTTGGCAGAACGCCATCCTGCGGATGGTGACATTGTGATTGGTGTACCTGATTCTAGTATTTCTGCTGCTTCGGGATTTGCGGAAGCGAGCAAAATTCCTTTTGAAATGGGATTAATTAAAAACAAATATATTGCGCGTACATTTATTCAACCTTCTCAGGAATTGCGGGATATGGGTGTGCGCATGAAGCTGAACGCGGTGCGAGGCATCGTGGATGGCAAACGTGTTGTGTTAATTGACGACTCGATTGTACGCGGTACAACCATTCGCCGCATTGTACAACTTTTGCGAAACGCTGGTGCGACTGAAGTGCATCTGCGTATCTCTTCTCCACCATATAAGAATCCTTGCCATTATGGGATTGATACAGCCACTCGCCGGCAACTGATTGCCGCGACTCACAGTGTGGAGGAGATTTGTCGGGAAGTGGGAGCAGATTCGCTGGAATATATGACTGTTGAAGAGTTAATGGAGGCGTTTCAATTTACTGGCCCTCAAGAACATGCGCCTTTTTGTAATGCTTGCTTTACAGGACGTTATCCCACTGATTTGCCAGATCAAGAAAAGGACAAGGCTGGAACTGGCGAAACAGGTTCGTTCGTTGCTACAACAACGAGGCCATCCTATATAGAGAAAGGCGGTCGGGGTGCGTGAGTGAAGATGTATACAAAGCGGCAGGTGTAGATATAGACGCTGGCAATGAAGCGGCCAAACGATATGCTCGTTTAGCTCGGACTACCCAGACTTCTGGAGTGCTGGGGCGAATTGGCGGTTTTGCAGGCGGGTTTCAACTCGATTTGCAGGCTTTTCCTAAACCTGTTCTTTTTTCAGGCACCGATGGTGTTGGAACAAAATTGAAAATCGCTTTTGAACTAAATCGACACCATACGATTGGAATTGACTGTGTTGCCATGTGTGTCAACGATATTCTCACTGCTGGCGCTACGCCGCTTTTCTTTTTGGACTACCTGGCGGTAGAACGCTTGTCTGTGGATGTGGCAGAAGCGGTTGTAGGAGGCGTGGCAGAGGGATGTCGGTTGGCTGGCTGTGCTCTGGTTGGCGGTGAGACGGCAGAAATGCCAGGTATGTATCATCCTGGTGAATATGATGTGGCTGGATTTGCGGTAGGGGTTGCCAACCGTGATCGAATTGTGGATGGAAGCCTTGTTCAGGAAGGCCATGTACTGCTTGGCTTAGCTAGTAGCGGTATGCATAGCAATGGTTATTCGCTCGTTCGTAAAATCGTTGCCGATCAGCGACTTTCTTATACGCAGACGTTCCCTGGCAGCATGATGAGTCTTGGCGAAGCCTTGCTGCAACCTACACGAATTTATGTCAAACCTGTGCTCGAAGCTCTCTCTTTGGGTCTGCCCATTCACGCCATGGCTCACATCACAGGAGGCGGGTTGATTGAAAATGTACCGCGTTGCTTGCCGGAAGGATTAACCGTCCAATTCGACTCCAGCGCATGGTCTTTGCCGCCTCTGATGACGTTCTTGCTGGAACAGTCCGGTCTATCTTTACGTGCTGTGCAGCGCGTCTGGAATCTTGGCATTGGTTATGTGCTGGTTGTTCCCAAAGAATCCGCAACTTCTTGCCTTGAATGGTTCAAGGCGGCGGGGGAAACGGCCTATCCCATCGGTCAAGTGATTGCTGGAGATGAACCTGTCTGGAACTAAATTTGTTCGGGAGCATCTGTTGATTTTCAAAGCAGAAAGGTGATGTGTCATGGCGCGTTATGCACTTGTCAGCGTTTTTGATAAAACAGGTGTGGTGGAGCTTTGTCAGCGTTTGGTTGAACTGGGTTACGGCATTTTGTCTACGGGTGGGACAGCCACTCACTTACGCAATGCTGGTCTAGCTGTGAAGGATGTGGAAGAGCATACAGGTTTTCCGGAAATGCTGGATGGCCGCGTCAAAACCTTACATCCGCGTATTCATGCAGGGTTGCTTGCTTTGCGCAATCATCCGCAACATCAAGAAAGTCTGCGTCAACATCAAATCGATCCAATTGATTTGGTGGTTGTCAATCTATATCCCTTCACAGATACAGTATCCCGTCAGGACGCTACGTTTGAAGAATGTATTGAAATGATTGACATTGGTGGACCTTCCATGCTGCGGGCAGCAGCAAAAAATTTTCATGGTTGTATACCTTTGGTCGATCCGGCGGATTACAAATGGGTTTTGGACAAGCTGGCGGAGGACAGTTTAACCGCAACGGATCGACAAAAATTAGCTGCTAAAGTGTTTGCGGTGACAGCCGCTTATGATGGTTTTGTAGCAGATTATTTGCTGCGTGCAGAACATACAGCCGTAGTTTCAGATGATAAGTCAATTTCATCCGAGTTTCCGATGCAGTTTCATTATGTTGCCATCAGCAAACAGTCGTTGAGATATGGTGAAAATCCTCATCAGGCTGCACATTTTTATCGCGATCTGCAAGCTTCCCCGGCAAGTATCGCTGCTGCTCAGCAATTACAAGGCAAAGAATTGTCGTACAACAATATCCAGGACGCTGATGCAGCGATTCAAATCCTGCGCGGACTCGATGATTTGCAAACAGCAGCGGTTGTTGCTGTCAAGCATATGAATCCTTGCGGTATTGGCCTTGGTGAAACACTGGAAGAAGCTTATGCACGCGCGTATGAGGCCGATCCAGTATCTATTTTTGGCGGCATAGTTGCTTTGAATCGAGTGGTTAATCGCAGTGTGGCTGAAAAAATGGCAGAACTATTTTTGGAAATTATTATTGCTCCTGACTTTACCAGTGAAGCGTTAGCCGTTTTGGCACGTAAGAAAAATGTTCGTTTATTGACCGTGGATATGGCCAAGCCTCTTCATCAGCTGGGTGATGTAACCTTTCGGCGTGTTAGCGGCGGCCTTTTGGTACAAGAAGTAGATACGTTTGTCAGTTCCCCGGAAACATGGAGAGTCGTAACTCATCGTGAGCCTAGTGAGGAAGAATGGCGGGCATTGCAGTTTGCCTGGAGAACAGTGCGTTATGTGAAATCGAATGCCATCGTAGTGGCTAATGCTTTTCAGACTCTTGGCATTGGGCCTGGTCAAACCAATCGCGTAGGAGCAGCAGAGATTGCGTTACGCCAAGCTGGTAGCAGGGCGGTTGGCGCTGTGCTGGCCTCTGACGCATTCTTCCCTATGCGAGATACGGTGGATGCCGCTGCCTCTGCAGGTATTGCGGCCATTGTTCAACCTGGCGGTTCTATTCGCGATGCGGAAAGTGTGGAGGCTGCCAACGAGAAGCAAATTGCCATGGTGTTTACAGGAGAACGGCATTTTCTTCACTAAACCATCCAAGTTGCACTGCGATTTTTAAGGTGGAATGCTGCGAGAAGTGATACCATCAACCATTTTGCGTCAAGGACGGTTAGGAGAAGGGAGACGCTTGGCATTGACTGAAACTTTGCGGGTGCTTGTTATTGGATCGGGCGCCAGAGAACACGCTTTAATCTGGAAGCTGGCGCAAAGCAATCTACAGCCGGAGCTATATGTAGCCCCGGGCAACCCGGGGATGGAAAAGTTAGCCACGCGAGTTCCTCTCCATGAGGAAGATGTGGCAGGTATCGTTCGTTTTGCCCAGGAGAAGTCCATCCGCTTGGTGGTGATTGGCCCGGAAGCTCCTCTCGCTCTCGGATTAGCGGATGAATTAGAAGCTGCGGGGATATTGGCGTTTGGTCCCAAAAAGGCGGCAGCTCGTCTGGAGTGGTCGAAGGCGTATGCCAAAGAAATGATGCAGCGAGCTCATGTACCCACAGCGGCATCAGCCACTTTTTCTGATTTGCAGTCCGCTCTTGATTATCTGGACAAGGCTGGAAAAGCTATGGTGGTAAAAGCGGATGGGCTGGCCAAAGGGAAAGGCGTCATTGTGGCCGAAAGCCTGGCGGAGACACGTGCGGCTGTTGAGCAAATCATGAAAAGTGAAGCGGGAGCCCGTGTGGTATTAGAAGAGAGAATGACAGGTCGAGAAGTTTCGCTGATGTATTTTGTCGATGAACATTTCGTGCAGCCCATGTTACCTGCGCGTGATCATAAGCGTATTGGAGAAGGGGACACAGGCCCTAATACGGGAGGCATGGGTGTTTTTGCGCCTGTACCTAGTTTTACACCGACTGATGTGGAAGAAGTCACGAGGCGCATTGTTCAACCTATTTTGTCTGAATTGAAAAAAGACGGAATCGTATACTGCGGTGTATTGTATGTTGGTTTAATGGTCACAGCGAATGGGCCGAAGGTTGTAGAATTCAACGCGAGATTTGGTGATCCTGAAACGGAGGCAATTCTGCCCTTGCTAGAGACAGATCTTTTAGAAGTTTGTCTGGCCACAGCAAGACATCGTCTATCGGATGTGCAAGTGAGTTGGCGCTCTGAAGCTGCAGTAACTGTCATTCTGGCGGCAGAAGGTTATCCGGGTACGCCGCGCAAAGGGGATACCATTGTCCTGCCGCCTATAGAGGATTGGCCCAAACAAACTGTGATTTTTCAAGCCGGCACAGATCTTTCATCTACTGGAGAGCTTGTGAGTGCGGGTGGGCGAGTGTTGGCAGTTACCGCGACAGGAGTAGATGCACAAACGGCAGCAGAACGAGCCTATGCATTGGCGAATGCGGTAGAAATGAAGGGAAAATATTTGCGTCGTGATTTGTTGCACGATCTCGATGCATAAACCATTTGCATCTATTTTGAATAGAACGCGACATGTCGATGAGTAGATTCATTGGCATGTCGTTTTTTATTTTTTGCAGATGGAGGAATCTTACTAAATTTCATTTATTTTAAGGCATGAATGTGTGGGGAGAGTACAAGATAGGTCAAAATAACGATGGCAAGGTGATCTGAATGCAAATTTTCGTTCCCGACAGAGCTTATGTTGAACCCGGAGCGCTTCAATATCCAATGGGCAAAGAAATATTAGAAAAGCTTCATGCCATGGGTGTGGAAATACTAGAAACAACCTCACATAACCAAATCCGAGGTTTGCCAGGCGATACAGAGTTACAAAAATACAGAAACGCCAAACGAACATTGGTCGTTGGGGTACGGAAAACATTAAAATTTGATACATCCAAACCTTCTGCAGAGTATGCAATTCCCATCGCAACAGGGTGTATAGGACACTGCCATTACTGTTATTTGCAGACGACGTTAGGCGCCAAGCCCTATATTCGCGTTTATGTGAATATAGAAGAAATTCTTCAACAGGCACAAATGTATATCCATCAACGCCAGCCTGAGATTACCCGTTTTGAAGCTGCATGTACGTCCGATCCGCTGAGTATTGAACACTTGACAGGCAGTTTGCGACGGTTAATTGAATTTATGGGTAATCAGCCGTATGGGAGATTGCGATTTGTGACGAAATATCATTGGGTCGATAGTTTACTTGATGCGAAGCATGGAGGTCATACGCGTTTTCGATTTTCCGTCAATGCGCCCTACATGGTAAAACAATTTGAGGCGAACACGTCTCCGCTTTCAAAACGCATAGAAGCGGCATGTAAAGTGGTACGGGCGGGGTACCCATTAGGATTTATTATTGCCCCTGTCTATCTGTTTGACGGTTGGCAGGACGAATACACAGCGCTATTGGAGGAGCTTTCTAGAGCTATACCCAGCTCTTATCACGCGCAAATCACTTTTGAAATCATTCAGCATCGATTCACAAAACCGGCAAAACGAGTGATTGAAAAACATTATCCAAAGACTAAACTCCATATGGAGGAAACGGATCGGCAATATAAATGGGGGAGATACGGTATAGGGAAATATGTGTATCGTGATGAACAACAACAGCAAATCCGTGCGCTCTTTGAAGAAAAAATTGCCAATCTTTTTGAAGGATCGAATATTGAATACTTCACTTAAACGCAAGCGTTGTTGACTGCCAAAAAAATAGACACTTAAGAAAGTGTCCTCAAGGGATGATACTGGTTACAGGATTCCAATTGGGATGGTCTTAGATTATCATACAATTGAAGAAATGAACCTTACAGTTTGTTAAGGTTATCCCCTAATAAATTCAATTTAACCTTGAAGTTATCATCCGTCACGATTCATGTTTGGGATATAGTTGGGCGGTTCGGTACGTAAAAGATAGCCGTAGCCCCGTACCGTTAAAAGGTGGTCTGGTCGTGTTGGGTCAATCTCTAAAATTCGCTTAATACGGCTGATATAGACGTACAATTCGTCACGACTCACCCAAGTTTGGCCCCATACATATTCAATCAACGATTCGGTTGAGACGGGAGTATTGAGGTGCTGAGCTAAGAAGTGAAGCAGACGAAACTGCAGACGCGATAGATTGCGGACCATTCCATCACGTACCACAGCTTCCTGGCGCAAGTCCAAATAGACATTGGGGCCTAAATGAATTTTCCAGGGCTGCTCCACGATTGAATTGACACCCCTTTGCACCCACATCATCAAGCTTTCTCTATATCACATAGACTAGCATGACCTTGCGTCAGTTGTAATGGAATTTTGTGAAACAATAGGGTTATTTTGTGACGCAGTTTCATGTATCTTTAGAGTTAAATAATCAGGAGGGTGGTTTTTACATGCTCGACTTTCTTAAACAGCCATCGCTTAATCCGTTTGATGGTTACGCATATATGCGTGAACACCATCCAATTTATGAAGACGAACAGGGAGTTTGGCATGTGTTTTGCTACGAAGATGTGAAAGAAGTACTTTCTAATTACGCAATCTTTTCTTCAAAACGATCAGGTGATATAGAAGCATACGATCCGATTTCGGCCAGTTTAATCAGTCAAGATCCTCCTCGTCATCGATTACTTCGCTCACTTGTATCTCAAGCCTTTACGCCGAAAGCTATTGCAGCCCTTCAGCCTCGCATTCAAGAAATTACAAAAGAATTATTTCATCATCTTCATGAATCAGCTAGCCCCGACTTTGTAAAACAATTCAGCTATCCTCTTCCTGTGATTGTCATTGCCGAATTACTCGGTGTCCCATCTTCCGATCAAGAGCGTTTTAAAGAGTGGTCGGACGCCATTGTTACTGGCTCGCATGCTTTGGAAAACGGAGAAGAGATAACTTATGACAATGCTCAGCAGGAAATGATTGAGTATTTTTCGCAAATTATATCGAACCGAAAAAAATCACCCAAGGACGATTTAATCAGCAGACTGCTGGAAGCACAGATAGATGGCGAAGCACTGTCGCATATGGACATTTTAGGATTTTGTATTCTGCTTCTAGTGGCGGGTAATGAGACAACCACCAATCTATTGTCCAATGCCATTTATACATTTCACAATTACCCTGATGTCTGGCATCAACTGAAAGCGAATCCGGAGTTAATGGATCAGGCTGTTGAGGAAACTTTACGTTACCGTTCACCGGTGCAAAATATGTCTCGATTGACCATCAGTGAAACGGTATTATCGGGAAGAATATTGCCACCAGGAAAATTCGTGGTAGCCTGGATAGGATCCGCGAATCGGGACGATCGCGTTTTTCCTCAAGCCAATGAATTTATTCTTACAAGAACTAATTTGCGCCATGTAGCTTTTGGACATGGAATCCATTTTTGCCTGGGTGCACCTTTGGCTCGATTGGAAGCTAGTATTGCGCTGCGCTATATGTTGGACGTGGATTTTCAGTTTGTGGTCGACGAAAAGCGTTCTGAACTGATTAACTCTAACTTTGTTTATGGTTTTTCCCGCATGCCATTGGAGCAATGCACAAGTTCTTTGTAAACCGATAAATTAGATGGAAAAAAATACATGATTATTTTTTTGAAAAAGGGGTTGCAAAAAAGTTCGGAGGGAGGTAAGATAGTCGCTGTCGCTGCAAGAGGGGACGCGAAAGAGAGCCTTGGCAGCGAGAGAACCTTGAAAACTAAACACGCACAAGAATCACCAAACGCCAGAGAAGAAGTGCCCGAGCTCGAGAGAGCGAGGGAGAAGGAATTAGACATTGAGAGTTTGATCCTGGCTCAGGACGAACGCTGGCGGCGTGCCTAATACATGCAAGTCGAGCGGGTATCGAGAGATACCAGCGGCGGACGGGTGAGGAACACGTGGGGAATCTGCCTAACAGACCGGAATAACGCCTGGAAACGGGTGCTAAGGCCGGATAGGCGCATGGGGCGCATGCCTGATGCGGGAAAGGATGCTACGGCATCGCTGAGAGAGGACCCCGCGGCGCATTAGCTAGTTGGTAGGGTAAAGGCCTACCAAGGCGACGATGCGTAGCCGACCTGAGAGGGTGACCGGCCACACTGGGACTGAGACACGGCCCAGACTCCTACGGGAGGCAGCAGTAGGGAATCTTCCGCAATGGGCGCAAGCCTGACGGAGCAACGCCGCGTGAGCGAGGAAGGCCTTCGGGTTGTAAAGCTCAGTCAAGGGGGAAGAGCGGCAAGGAGAGGGAATGCTCTTTGCGAGACGGTACCCCGAGAGGAAGCCCCGGCAAACTACGTGCCAGCAGCCGCGGTAATACGTAGGGGGCAAGCGTTGTCCGGAATCACTGGGCGTAAAGGGTGCGTAGGCGGTTCTGCAAGTCTGGGGTGAAAGGCCAGGGCTCAACCTTGGGAATGCCTTGGAAACTGTAGGACTTGAGTACTGGAGAGGCAAGGGGAATTCCACGTGTAGCGGTGAAATGCGTAGAGATGTGGAGGAATACCAGTGGCGAAGGCGCCTTGCTGGACAGTGACTGACGCTGAGGCACGAAAGCGTGGGGAGCAAACAGGATTAGATACCCTGGTAGTCCACGCCGTAAACGATGAGTGCTAGGTGTTGGGGGGTACCACCCTCAGTGCCGAAGGAAACCCAATAAGCACTCCGCCTGGGGAGTACGGTCGCAAGACTGAAACTCAAAGGAATTGACGGGGGCCCGCACAAGCAGTGGAGCATGTGGTTTAATTCGAAGCAACGCGAAGAACCTTACCAGGGCTTGACATCCCTCTGACGATACCAGAGATGGTAGGTCCCTTCGGGGCAGAGGAGACAGGTGGTGCATGGTTGTCGTCAGCTCGTGTCGTGAGATGTTGGGTTAAGTCCCGCAACGAGCGCAACCCTTGACCTGTGTTACCAGCACGTAGAGGTGGGGACTCACAGGTGACTGCCGGCGCAAGTCGGAGGAAGGCGGGGATGACGTCAAATCATCATGCCCCTGATGTCCTGGGCGACACACGTGCTACAATGGGCGGCACAACGGGAAGCGAGAGAGCGATCTGGAGCGAACCCCTGAAAACCGCTCGTAGTTCGGATTGCAGGCTGCAACTCGCCTGCATGAAGCCGGAATTGCTAGTAATCGCGGATCAGCATGCCGCGGTGAATCCGTTCCCGGGCCTTGTACACACCGCCCGTCACACCACGAGAGTTGGCAACACCCGAAGTCGGTGGGGTAACCCGAAAGGGGGCCAGCCGCCGAAGGTGGGGTCGATGATTGGGGTGAAGTCGTAACAAGGTAGCCGTATCGGAAGGTGCGGCTGGATCACCTCCTTTCTAGGGAAGAGAGAGGGGTTTGGTGGAGAGGCGTGCGTGTTTAGTTTTGAGGGTTCTCGGGAGAGAACTTAGCGAAAGCTACTTATGCCTTGAGAGAGGGATAAGCTCGAAGGACCTTGAGAACTGAATCAGCAAGAGGGAAGCAAGGTGAAGGTAGAAAGGGCGCACGGAGGATGCCTAGGTGCCAGGAGCCGAAGAAGGACGGGGCGAACACCGAAATGCCTTGGGGAGCTGTACGCGAGCGAAGATCCAGGGATGTCCGAATGGGGGAACCCACCGGTCGTGATGGGCCGGTACCGCTATCTGAATGTATAGGATAGACGGAGGGAACCTGGGGAACTGAAACATCTCAGTACCTGGAGGAGAAGAAAACAAGAGTGATTCCGCAAGTAGTGGCGAGCGAACGCGGAAGAGCCTAAACCATGATGGTGGAGAAGGGGACCCCCGTTGCCATCATGGGGTAGAGGGGATGCGCAGCCAGGCAGGGTCTTGCCTGGGCCGAAGGAGACAAGGGAGCCAAACGACATGGGAAGGTCGGCCGGAGCGGGTGAGAGCCCCGTAGGCGAAGCTTGTCGAGGGAGGTAGCGCAGGCCCCAAGTACCGCGGGACACGAGGAACCCCGTGGGAATCCGGGAGGACCACCTCCTAAGGCTAAATACTCCCTGGCAACCGATAGCGGAGAGTACCGTGAGGGAAAGGTGAAAAGAACCGCGGGAGCGGAGTGAAAGAGAACCTGAAACCGTGTGCTTACAAGCAGTCGGAGTCCGAAAGGATGACGGCGTGCCTTTTGTAGAATGAACCGGCGAGTGATGGTGATGAGCGAGGTTAAGGCAGGGAAGCTGGAGCCGAAGCGAAAGCGAGTCTGAAGAGGGCGAGAAGTTGATTGCCATCGACCCGAAACCGGGTGAGCTACCCCTGGTCAGGGTGAAGTGCGGGTAACACCGCATGGAGGCCCGAACCCACCGGCGTTGAAAAGCCGGGGGATGAACTGGGGGTAGGGGAGAAATTCCAATCGAACCCGGAGATAGCTGGTTCTCCCCGAAATAGCTTTAGGGCTAGCGTCACGGATGAGGGACGGAGGTAGAGCACCGATGGGGTGCGGGGCCCGACCAGGGTTACCAAGCTCCGTCGAACTCCGAATGCCGTTTCATTGAACCGTGGCAGTCAGACTGCGAGTGCTAAGATCCGTAGTCAAGAGGGAAACAGCCCAGACCAACAGCTAAGGTCCCCAAGGGTGGTTAAGTGGGAAACGATGTGGCGGTGCATAGACAACCAGGATGTTGGCTTAGAAGCAGCCATCATTGAAAGAGTGCGTAATAGCTCACTGGTCGAGTGACGCTGCGCGGAAAATGTAACGGGGCTAAACCACACACCGAAGCTATGGCTGTGGGAAGACCACAGGGTAGGGGAGCGTTCCATAAGCGGAGAAGCCTTCTTGAGAGGGAAGGTGGAGGTTATGGAAGTGAGAATGCCGGTATGAGTAGCGAAAAGAGGGGTGAGAATCCCCTCCGCCGAAAGCCCAAGGTTTCCTGGGGAAGGATCGTCCACCCAGGGTTAGTCGGGACCTAAGGCGAGGCCGAGAGGCGTAGTCGAAGGAGAACGGGTTGAGAATCCCGTACCAGATGGATTTGCATGACTGAAGGGGTGACGCAGGAGGCTAGAGCGAGCGGCCGGATGGAAGAGGCCGTCCAATCCGCAAGGGGGTCGCGCAGGGAAAACCGCGCGGCGAGAACTCTGAGCGGTGATGGGGAGGGAAGAAGAGTACCGAAGCGCTCGAGGTCACACTGCCAAGAAAAGCCTCTAGGGAGAATGCATCTGCCCGTACCGGAAACCGACACAGGTGGGCGCGTGGAGAACACGGAGGCGCGCGGGAGCACTCTCGTTAAGGAACTCGGCAAAATGGCCCCGTAACTTCGGGAGAAGGGGCGCTCTGAAGAAGAGCCGCAGTGAAAAGGCCCAAGCGACTGTTTAGCAAAAACACAGGTCTCTGCGAAGCCGAAAGGCGAAGTATAGGGGCTGACGCCTGCCCGGTGCTGGAAGGTTAAGAGGAGGGGTGAGGGCGAGAGCCCGAAGCTCTGAATTGAAGCCCCAGTAAACGGCGGCCGTAACTATAACGGTCCTAAGGTAGCGAAATTCCTTGTCAGGTAAGTTCTGACCCGCACGAAAGGCGTAACGACTTGGGCGCTGTCTCAACGAGAGACCCGGTGAAATTGTAATACCTGTGAAGATGCAGGTTACCCGCGGCTAGACGGAAAGACCCCGTGGAGCTTGACTGTAGCTTGATATGGGAGACGGGCATGTCATGTACAGGATAGGTGGGAGACACAGAAGCATGGGCGCCAGCCTGTGTGGAGTCGATGTTGGGATACCACCCTTGAGATGCTAGTCTTCTAACCTGGCACCCTGAATCGGGTGTGGGGACAGTGTCAGGCGGACAGTTTGACTGGGGCGGTCGCCTCCTAAAAGGTAACGGAGGCGCCCAAAGGTTCCCTCAGCGCGGATGGAAACCGCGCGGGGCGTGTAAAGGCACAAGGGAGCTTGACTGCGAGACGGACAGGTCGAGCAGGGACGAAAGTCGGGCTTAGTGACCCGGTGGCACTGCGTGGAAGGGCCATCGCTCAACGGATAAAAGCTACCCCGGGGATAACAGGCTGATCTCCCCCAAGAGTCCACATCGACGGGGAGGTTTGGCACCTCGATGTCGGCTCATCGCATCCTGGGGCTGAAGTCGGTCCCAAGGGTTGGGCTGTTCGCCCATGAAAGCGGTACGCGAGCTGGGTTCAGAACGTCGTGAGACAGTTCGGTCCCTATCTGCCGTGGGCGGAGGATACGTGAGAGGGTTCGTCCTTAGTACGAGAGGACCGGGATGAACCGACCGCTGGTGGACCAGTTGTCCTGCCAAGGGCACAGCTGGGTAGCCAAGTCGGGGAGGGATAAGCGCTGAAAGCATCTAAGCGCGAAGCCTGCCTCAAGATAACGTATCCCATTCCGTCAAGGAAGGAAGACCCCTTATAGACGATAAGGTAGATCGGTCCGGCGTGGAAGCGTCGTGAGGCGTGGAGCGGACGGATACGAATCGGTCGAGGCCTTCACCAAGGAAAGCCCCTCTTGCTGAGACAGTTGGAAAGGAAAGAAGAGTCTGGTGACCATAGCGGAGGGGATACACGCGTACCCATCCCGAACACGACCGTGAAGACCTCCAGCGCCGAGCATACTTGGGGTGAAGACCCCTGGGAACCTAGGTCGTTGCCAGGCAACAGGAGTACAGGTGGCTGTTAAGTGTGGAGTTTCCCTCCTTGGGGACTCTGCCTTACAGCCACTTTTTCTTTGCTTGGATGTAAGCACTAAATGTAAACAATAAAAAACCTCCTATCTTAGGATTGCCGTAATGGGGTATCTCGGTAGGAGTTTTTTTATATCACGATATTTGAATTTAGTCGCTGAGCAGTCCATTTAAAAAGAGATCAGCAAAAATCTGCGAAATTTGTTGAACCGTAAGAGAACCATCAGTTTGATACCAACGATATAGCCAATTGCAGGCTCCCAGTATGGCAAGTGCAGAAATCTTAGGGTGTTTCACAGAAAACTCGCCTTTTTGTTGCCCTTCTTGGAGTATGGACGTAACGAGATCAGTATATTTATCGGTTAATTCAATGATTGTACGGTGTTGAGTTTCTTCTAGCGCAAACGCGTCTCGCAAGAGTACAGTAATGGCTTCTCGGTTGACGGCGGAAATAGTGAGGTGATTTTCAATCATCTTTGCTAATTTTTTTTGAGGAGAAATATTTTCGTGGTTAATTTTTTCTAATGTTCGGTTGAACTCGCTGATGGCCTGATGAGCAATCTGCATCAATAGGTCTTCTTTGCTGTGAATATAGTGATATAAGCTGCCTTTTTGCAATCCTACGGCATCGGCAATATCTTGAACGGATGTAGCTCTGTAACCCTTTTGTTCAAACAACCTGACGGCTGCTTGGGCAATTTCAGTATGTTTGCTGGAGGACATCGACGAATTCAACCTTTCCTTATCCATTGAATACACCTAATCATGGAGTGTTCAATGTTCGAACTTTCTTTTCGACAAAGTTTGCATGTATCGAAAAGTTTACTGCCAATATGATTAACTTGCAATGATCTGCAATTCCTTCCACAGCTAAACATGTATGCGATTCAGTATAGCAAAAAACGGTATAGGGAATTCTAAAAGGTATTGGATTATATCTTTTTTAACCAACCCTTGCATATCAAACCCGACGTGATATAATAAAGTCAAGGAAAGTCAAAGTCAAAAAGAATTCCCATTACACGTTTACCAAACAGCATACACGTTTCTTATTTAATGGCTTGTTCCCTTCTGATATTGTTTGATGAACCGTTGCTAAGCAAACATCTTGCAACAGTGGGCAGGGAGGTCTGCATGGCTAGAAATATTACAGATATCATCGAAAGTCACTTGAAATCCATTATGAATCAAAGTTGCAATGGCATTATTGAATTGCAACGCAGCGAGTTGGCCGATCTCTTTAAATGTGTTCCGTCGCAAATCAATTATGTCATCAGTACCCGATTTACACTTGAGAAAGGGTACATTGTGGAATCCAAGCGAGGTGGAGGAGGATATATTCGAATTCGCCAAATTGAATCTCTTGACGATCCGCTTATGCAGGTTTTACAAGATTGGCCGAGCGAGATAAGTCAAAGAGAAGCAGAAGATATGATTGAGCGCTTGGAAAGGGAACAAGTCATGACGGAGAGAGAGGCAAACTTGCTGCGTATGATGGTGAAAAGGGAAGTTCTGGCTGTCGATCTTCCCATACGCGACAGGCTTCGATCCAGATTGCTGAAATTTGTCTTGCAGGTTTTTTTGATGGAAAACGGCAATGAGGAAGAAAAGCGTCAAACAGATTAATGCTCTCAGTCTCACTCCGTTTAGGAGGGATATTCGTGCTATGTCAAAAATGTCATGAACGACAAGCGAATGTTCATGTCAATCAAATTATCAACGGTAAATTAAGTGCCCTACATCTTTGTGAACAATGCGCAAAAGAGAGTGGCGATTTTTTGACCCAGTTTACAGGGGGTCAAAATCCATTTGATTTTCATCAGTTGCTCAGTGGACTGCTGAATATGGAGTCACCGACAGGGGTGAGTTCACCAAGTGTTTCCACACAAGTGCAATGCCAAAACTGCGGTATGACATACGCCCAGTTTAGCAAAGTAGGACGATTTGGTTGTCCGGAATGCTATGACAACTTTGAACAGCGTCTGGAGCCGTTGCTCCGACGTATCCAAAGTAACACCATGCATACAGGAAAAGTTCCCAATAAATCGGGAGAGCGTGTGAAAATGCGCAAGACGCTGGAAACTTTGCGCAGAGAACTACAACAAGCAGTAGCTGCAGAACAGTTTGAACAAGCTGCGCAGTTGCGTGACAAAATTCGCGCTCTCGAATCGCAGATGGGAGAATGAACGCGGTCAATGCTCTTATGAAAGGCTGAAAAGACTGCGAAGCAAGGAGATGAAGCAGCATGTCACTCGGTGATTTTTTGCAAAGAGCGACCAGCCGCTGGATGAAAGAAGGCGGTCCGGAAGACGATATTATTTTAACGAGTCGTATCCGTGTGGCACGCAATTTGCAAGGGATGCCTTTTCCTATACTCCAGACAGACTCTCATGCGCATCAGGTGTTGGAGTCTATTCATACTGCTGTACAGCATCCTAGTATGCAAAAACTGGGTAACTTTGAGTGGATTAACTGCAAGGATCTAAGTGCCATTGATCGCCAAGTATTTGTAGAAAAACACCTCATCAGTCCAGATTTAGCTGAGTCGTACAAGCATGGAGCCGTCGTTCTACGTGAAGATGAAGTCATCTCCATTATGATTAATGAGGAAGATCATCTGCGGATTCAGGTAATTATGCCGGGATTCCGATTGCAAGACGCCTGGCAATTAGCAAGTTCCGTAGACGATGCGCTTGAACAAAATGTAATGTACGCGTTTCATGAGCGATTTGGCTATTTAACCGCTTGTCCAACCAATGTAGGAACAGGCATACGGGCTTCGGTCATGATGCACTTGCCAGGGTTGGTTTTATCAGGGAATATTCAGCGATTGTTAAATGCCGTCTCGCATGTCGGGCTCGCGGTCAGAGGAATTTATGGCGAAGGAACCGAGTCCTACGGCAATCTATTTCAAGTTTCCAATCAAATTACATTAGGCGAGACGGAAGAAGAAATTATTGGAAACTTGTCAAGTGTTGTACAACAACTGATTGATCATGAGCGTGCAGCTCGCAAAATGCTGCTTCAGCAAAACCGGGAAGCTCTTGAAGATCGTATTTGTCGGTCTTTTGGAATTCTCGCCTATGCGCGCAGAATGGATTCCAAAGAGACGCTGGAACGTCTGTCGGACGTTCGGTTAGGTATCGATCTCGGTATTTTGAAAGGTGTGTCGGCGGGCATTTTAAAGGAATTGATGGTGATGACCCAGCCAGCCTTTTTACAAAAATATTTTCATGAAGATTTATCTCCCGGGGAACGGGATGTACGTCGCGCGGCGCTTATCCGCGAACGTTTGAGACTTGATGATTCGGAGGTGCGTTAACTATGTATGCACGATTTACTGAACGAGCTCAAAAAGTATTGGCACTTGCTCAAGAAGAGGCAACCCGTCTTCACCATCCTGGTGTAGGGACGGAACATATTTTGCTAGGATTGGTGCGCGAAGGTGAAGGTATAGCAGCCAAAGCTTTAGCAGCGCTTGGAGTCAGTACGGAGAAAGTGCAGACAGAAGTTGAAAAAATGATTGGCCAAGGTCAAGGGGCAATTTCTGGACTTACCTATACACCGCGAGCCAAAAAAGTCATTGAACTCTCTATTGATGAAGCTCGCAAATTGAATCATAGCTTTGTTGGGACAGAGCATCTTTTACTCGGACTGATCCGAGAAGGAGAAGGTGTGGCTGCTAGAGTTTTAAACAATATGGGTGTTGGCCTGAACAAGGCTCGCCAACAGGTACTGCAATTGCTCGGCGGGGATGCAGCAGATTTGAGTTCGGAAAAAGAAAATTCTGCTGGAACTCCGACCCTGGACAATTTAGCACGCGATTTGACGCAAATGGCAAGAGATGGGAAACTCGATCCGGTGATTGGCAGGGCTGAAGAAATTGAACGTGTGATTCAAGTTTTGTCGCGTCGAACCAAGAATAATCCAGTCCTCATTGGCGAACCAGGTGTGGGTAAAACTGCTATTGCAGAAGGCTTGGCACAGCGCATAGTGTTGGGGGATATTCCAGAGACACTGCGTAACAAGCGTGTCATGGTACTCGATATGGGGACTGTCGTAGCAGGAACCAAGTATCGCGGTGAGTTTGAAGATCGTTTGAAAAAGATTATGGAAGAGATTCGTCAGGCGGGTAATGTCATCCTTTTCATTGATGAATTGCATACATTGATTGGTGCAGGTGGCGCAGAAGGTGCGATTGACGCTTCCAATATTCTTAAACCGGCGTTAGCTCGCGGTGAATTGCAGTGTATTGGCGCGACAACATTGGATGAGTACCGGAAGCATATTGAAAAAGACGCAGCACTGGAACGCCGCTTTCAGCCCATCACTGTGGATCAGCCTACACCTGAGGAAGCCATTCAAATTTTACACGGACTACGTGACCGATACGAAGCCCATCATCGTGTGAAAATTACCGATGAGGCGTTAGAAGCAGCTGTACGACTGTCAGATCGATATATTACAGATAGATTCCTTCCAGATAAGGCGATTGACTTGATTGATGAAGCAGGTTCGCGTGTGCGCTTGCGTACGCATACGGCCCCACCGAATCTTAAGGAATTAGAGAAAAAATTAGAAAAAATACGCGGTGAAAAAGATGCTGCAGTGCAGGCTCAAGAGTTTGAAAAAGCTGCTGCATTGCGCGATCAGGAACAAAAGCTGAAACAAGAATTGGAGTCTCTGAAGAATGAATGGCAGAAAAACCAAGATCATCATGATGTCAAAGTGACGGCTGACGATATTGCGCACATTGTTGCTTCGTGGACGGGAATCCCGGTGAAACAGTTGGCACAAGAAGAATCGGATCGGCTGATGAATATGGAGAATGTTTTGCATAACCGCGTAGTTGGTCAAGAAGAAGCGGTGACAGCGGTTGCTCGTGCAATTCGTCGTGCGCGGGCTGGATTAAAAGATCCGAAGCGGCCGATTGGTTCATTTATCTTTCTTGGGCCGACCGGGGTTGGTAAGACAGAACTTGCACGGGCGCTTGCCGAGTCCATGTTTGGCGATGAGGACGCCATGATTCGAATTGACATGTCGGAATTCATGGAACGTCACTCGACGGCGCGTCTCGTCGGTGCACCTCCAGGTTATGTCGGATTTGACGAGGGTGGTCAACTGACGGAAAAAGTTCGGCGTAAACCTTATTCTGTGGTTTTACTTGACGAAATTGAAAAAGCACATCCTGAAGTTTTCAATATTTTGCTCCAAGTACTGGATGATGGTCGCTTGACTGACGGTAAAGGAAGGACAGTAGATTTTCGGAACACGGTTATCATCATGACTTCAAACGTTGGAGCCGAGTCAGTACGCAAAGGTGGCACACTTGGATTCAAGCCAGATCGAAGCAGTGAATATGAAGGTATGAAAAATAAAGTAATGGATGATTTGAAAAGGTCGTTCCGTCCAGAGTTTCTTAACCGGATCGACGAAATCATTGTCTTTCATCCACTTGATGAGAACCAGATTGGCCATATTGTGGATCTGATGGTTATTGACCTGCAGAAACGTCTACGCGAGCAAGATATAGAATTTACGCTAACAGACGAAGCTAAGGCGTTCCTTGCAAAAGAGGGATTTGATCCACAATACGGAGCTCGACCGTTAAAACGCGCTATCCAACGCCATATTGAAGATAAATTGTCTGAGGCGCTTTTGTCAGGCATGCTCAAGAAGGGACAACGCGTAAAAATTGGTGTGGGCACGGATGGTTTGCAATTACAGCCAGCTGACGAAACCAGTTTAGTATAAGTTGAGTTCCATATGAAAAGTCCGGCAGGAAAACCTGCCGGATTATTTTTTGAGACATACTTTGACAACCTTTTATCGACAATTTGTCTAGATACGTTATGATGAAGGATAGCAATAGGTAGGGTAACGGTTGGAGTGAGGTTGGTTGGTCAAAGTCAAAACAAAGTTTGTCTGTCGCGAATGTGGCACCGAGTCGGTCAAGTGGTTGGGGCGATGTCCGGGTTGCGGTGAATGGAACACATTCGATGAAGAGCGAATGTCGCTTCCAGATAAGCGTCGGCCGCAATTTGCAGCGGCAAACATTGGTGTTGTCCGGACATCGATTGTGGATATTGAAGGTCATACGGAAGAACGCTCATCCTGCGGACTGCGCGAATTGGATTTTGTACTCGGTGGAGGTATCGTACCAGGCTCGTTGCTGCTCTTCGGAGGAGATCCAGGTATAGGTAAATCAACGCTTCTTTTACAAATTGCCTATCATATCTCACAGCAGGGGAAGCGAGTGCTTTATGTATCTGGGGAAGAATCTGCGGCACAAATTAAGATGCGGGCTGAGCGGCTGGGAGCGTTGGCTCAAAGTCTCTATGTATTGGCTGAAACCGATCTCGATATCATTTTGCAGCAGGTAGAGGAGATGCGACCAGAGTTCATGATTGTGGACTCTATTCAGACAGTCTATCTACCTTCTCTATCATCAGCAGCTGGGAGCGTTTCACAAGTCAGGGAGTGTACAGGACTGCTCATGCGAGTAGCCAAACAAAATCGAATAGCAACTTGTATTGTTGGTCATGTCACTAAGGATGGAATGTTGGCAGGTCCGCGCGTGCTTGAACATATGGTTGACACGGTACTATACTTTGAGGGTGATCGGCATCATGATCAACGTGTCGTGCGTGCTGTCAAGAATCGTTTTGGTTCCACGAATGAACTGGCAGTATTTGAGATGCGGGAAAATGGTTTGCAAGAAGTCGTCAATCCGTCTGAGCTTTTTCTAGCAGAAAGGCCAACCAAGACGCCAGGCTCTGCCGTGGTTGTTGCATTGGAAGGTAGTCGTCCACTGATGCTGGAAATACAGGCGCTTGTTGCAACGTCCAGTTTTGGGACACCGCGTCGTTTGGCGACTGGTGCTGACGGATTGCGAATGAATATGTTACTTGCAGTGTTGGAAAGACGACTGGACATGCATTTACAGACATCGGATGCATATGTCAATATAGCTGGCGGTGTTCGGTGTGATGAACCCGCTTTGGATTTGGGAATGGCGATGGCTTTGGTTTCAAGTCACCGCAATCGTCCATTGCCTACAGGGGATGTTTTTTTAGGGGAAATTGGTCTGACGGGTGAAGTACGGCGGGTTTCCAAACTTGAACAGCGCATCAAGGAAGCGGAGCGGCTTGGATTTGAACGCTGCATAGTACCTCGTCAGAATGGACAGAGCGTATCACGCAGGCATGGAAGCATTGAAGTAGTAGGTGTTCAGTCGGTTGTAGATGCGTTGAATTTAGCCTTTTTGGGGTGAAAATATGCGGGAAGACGCAAAGCGCGAGGCCATGGTTACTAAAATTTTGCGCATGGTCGCGCCAGGGACAGTGCTTCGGGAAGGGATAGAAAACATCCTGCGTGCAAAAACGGGCGGTCTGATTGTGGTGGGTGCCTCCGATACCGTTCTGTCCATTATGGATGGAGGTTTTTCTATACAATGCGAACTCACGCCAGCCAGCCTTTACGAACTGGCTAAAATGGACGGCGCCATTATAGTCAGCGACGATTTGAAACGTGTGCTTTATGCTAACACGAATCTCAATCCAGATCATACGATTCAGACGTCGGAGACAGGCACGCGCCATCGTACAGCCGAGCGAGTCGCCAAGCAAACCAATCAATTGGTTGTCTGCATCTCGCAACGGCGCAATGTAATTACGCTTTATCACGGATCTTTCAAGTATAGCCTGAAAGATATTGGTGTCATTTTGACAAAGGCAAATCAGGCCATTCAGACACTTGAAAAATATAAAGCAGTGCTCGATCAGGCATTAACCAATCTCAGTGCTCTCGAATTCGAAGAATTGGTAACTTTGCATGAGGTGACCAATGTTTTACAACGTTTTGAAATGGTTTTAAGGGTGCGAGCAGAAATTCGCCGTTATATTACAGAGCTTGGCAGTGAGGGTCGCCTCATTTCCATGCAGCTAGATGAATTGGTTTCGCGGGTGGATGAAGAAGCATACTTGCTGGTTAAAGATTTTGCTGTTACAGATGCTGAAGTTACACCGCATCAAATTCTTTCAAAAGTTCACGATCTCGGCACAGAGGAACTGCATGATGATCTTACCTTATCTCGTCTCTTGGGATACAGTGCAAATGTAGATCTTGCCGACGAGATAGTTCCTTCGCGGGGATATCGCATACTGAATAAAATTTCCCGTTTGCCACAGCCTGTTATTGAGAATCTGGTCGAGTATTTTGAAACCTTGAGCAATGTTCTTGCGGCTTCGGTAGAGGAACTGGATGAAGTTGAAGGCATTGGCGCTGTTCGCGCACGCATGATTCAAGATGGATTAAAACGCATTCAGGAGCAAGTATTTATCGATCGCCACATATAAAAAATCTATGCGTAGAGACGCTTTTTTCATATGGGTTTGATGGCAGTTTGACAGGGATAGAATTTGCTATTTGGAGAGAGGGTGTCAGCATGAGCAGGTGGGTTCCTAGTCTATTGACCCTGACCAACCTCTTTTTTGGACTGATTGCCATAGCTTTGTCCGAAAATGGGCGTGTGGGGGCTGCCTCTATCCTTATACTTTCGGGAATGCTCATTGATGCGTTTGATGGTCGTGTTGCGCGTTTTCTAAAAGCGGAAAGCGAATTTGGTCGACAATTGGATTCTTTGGCTGATGTTGTGACGTTTGGAGTTGCGCCCATGGCAGTACTCTATTCTCTATGTTTACGCAATCTTGGAATTTTTGGGGCGCTCGTCGGTTTAATTTTTCCTGCTTGCGGTATTTTGCGTTTGGCGCGCTTTCATGTAGAAAATGGTCCGCGACGATATTTTATTGGACTTCCAATTACAGCAGCCGGAGGCGTTTCTGCAGCATTGGCACTTTGTTACAACCTGCTTCCAGAGCCATCTGTCTTTCTTCCTGTTTGTGTCCTTTTGCTTTCCTTTTTAATGGTAAGCCATGTGCGCTATCCAAATTTTAAACGTATTTCTTTCCCTCAGTCTGCCTTGATTGGTATTCCTCTTTTGGCTTTGGGGGTTTACCTGGTTGTTCGCTATGGCCATTCGTTTGCCGGAAGCCTTGTTGTTCTGGCCTTTCTAATCTATCTTGTGTTTGGAGCAGCACGTGCTCTTCGCAAGCAACGTTTTGACAAAGAAGAGAGCTTAGACGAAAAATCACTGCCACCATCGAATGTAAAGCCGTAGGGGCGGATCAAAAAGTCGCAGTTGAACAGTAACCTTTGACGCTTATAGTTAGGCGTGATAGACTAAAATTGGTTGACCATAATATTCAAAATACTTTTCCATAGGCTCCAGCAAGCTCATGTAAAATACAGTGAGTTTTTATGGAGCTTATCACGTCTATATCCATAGTTTAATTTTACGGGTATGAAGATTAGAAGGGTAGGGTGTTTGACTATACTGATGGATAAGCTTGGTTAGCTGCAGGAGGTGACAGGAACGTGTTGAAAAAAGTCGTTCATCTGTTTTTTGCCATCATAGGTTTTGCTTTGGGGTATGCATTAATTCCGCACTTATTCCGCTCAATATTTCATATTGTGAAAAACCCGGTCCTGGACTCCCATCTTTTTGGAGCGGCACTGGGTGCGGCGATTTTCATTCTCGCTACCATGTGGCTGGTCAACTATGTAACAGCGCTCATTCGCTGGGTAGAAGAGCGACTGAAATTATCTCCTTTGGCCGATGTGCTGGGCGGTACGGTAGGTGTTGTTCTGGGGCTTTTGGTCGCCTATCTCTTTTCTGCAGAAATACGAGTGATTCCGATTGTTGGAATACCTTTGCAATTCTTTTTCTCCTTGCTATTGGCTTACCTTGGTTTGCGAATTGGGTTTACGAAAAGAGAAGATTTTATCAATCTTTTTTCCGGCAGGCTTGGTAATCGAGATCGGGATAAAGAAAAAGAGAGAGACAAGGATGCGAAAGAACGTGCAAAGAATCAAGGCTTTCGCGTTGGAGAAGCGAAGTTGCTTGACACTTCTGTCATTATTGATGGCCGTATAGCTGATTTGGTGCAAACAGGTTTTTTGGATGGCGTGCTCGTGATACCGTCGTTTGTGCTCAATGAATTGCAGCATATTGCCGACTCCTCTGATGTCCTCAAGCGCAATCGAGGTCGACGGGGATTGGATGTGCTCAATCGAATTCAGAAAGAATTAAAAGTGAAAGTTCAGGTTATGGAAATCGATTTTGAAGATATTCCAGAGGTGGATAGTAAACTTGTCAAATTGGCCAAACAGTTGAACGGCAAGGTTGTTACGAATGATTTCAATCTCAACAAGGTGTGTGAATTGCAAGGTGTTGCTGTCTTAAATATTAATGATTTAGCCAATGCGCTCAAGCCTGTGGTGCTGCCTGGAGAGGAGATGTGCGTGCAGGTGATAAAAGACGGCAAGGAACAGAATCAAGGTGTTGCTTATCTGGATGACGGAACCATGATTGTGATAGAAGGCGGTCGCGATTATATTGGTGGGAAGCTGGACGTTTTGGTGACGAGTGTCCTGCAAACTTCGGCGGGTCGAATGATTTTTGCTAAACCCAAACTTTTGGAACGCGCGTTGTAATTCCGTTTTGCAATGGCTGGCCGCAGGAATCTGACAAAGGTTCCTGCGGCCATCTGTATGATGGAATATGTGCAGAACTTGCATCTTTGTACAAAGAAGTGTAGAAACGAGGATAGGTCTGTGAGGCTATCGGTATCCACGAGACAAATGCTGGAGAGGCGGGGGCAACAGCATGAGTTCGCGGCTGAGTGTATTGTTGGCTGCTGGCAGCGGTCGAAGAATGGGGTTTGTAAAACAGTTTCAAAAGCTTGGCAATCGTCCGGTTTGGAAGTGGTCGCTGGAAACGCTGTTTGCCGCTGGTGTGAGTCGCGTTGCCTTCATTGTGCCTGAAGATGATGTGCCTCTGATGGAAGAGGCTCTGCGAGATGATCCGAACAGTGATCGGGTACTGGTTGCGGCGGGTGGCAACACGCGAGGGCAATCCAGCCAACGCGGTATTTTACGATTGTTAGCAGATATCGCCATCGAGAATTGGCAGAGCACGTATATTTGTGTTCATGATGCTGCGCGCCCCTTTTTAACCGTACACGATACGGTGCGGGTTTTTGAACGAGCAGAAGTAACAGGGGCTGCTATACTTGCGCAGCGTTGCAAAGACACTGTCAAAGAAGAACAAAACGGCGTAATTGTCCGGACGTTGCCGAGAGAAGCGCTCTGGTTAGCACAGACTCCGCAATGCGCTCGTGCGGATTGGTTTGTGGATGCTTATAAAAAGTGTGATGTGGACTGTGTTACAGATGAAGCGATGCTTCTTGAGGCTTGCGGGCGCAAGGTGGAACTTGTGGAAGTTCAATCATTTAACGGCAAGTTAACCGTTCCTGAAGATTGGAAATACGCGGAATGGATTGTTATGGAAAAGGGGCAGAGCGAATGAGAATCGGATATGGTTTTGATGTTCATTCTTTTGCTGAAGAACGTCCCTTGTTACTAGGCGGGGTACGAATAGCTGAACATGGTGGTTTGTTGGGTCATTCCGATGCGGATGTACTTTTACACGCCATCATGGATGCTTTGCTCGGAGCCTTGGCGTTGGGAGATATCGGAAAACATTTTCCAAACACAGATCCGCAATATCGAGATGCTGACAGTTTACTACTCTTGCGCCACGTGTATGCTATGATTCGCAACGAGGGCTATAAACTTGGCAATTTGGATACGATGGTACTTGCAGAACAGCCTAAAATTGCACCGCATATTTCTGCCATGCAAAGACAAATTGCCCATGCTCTAGAGTCGCACGAAGGTCAAATATCTATCAAGGCTACAACAATGGAAAAGATGGGGTTTGTAGGTCGTGGAGAAGGAATCGCTGCTCAAGCGGTTGTGCTCTTGTTGGCAGATACGGATTGACGTAAATGACTATGAGTCATGAGTCACTCTCAGTAGGGTAAAGTATGAAAGGGGAAACATGATTGATGACAGTAAGAGTTCGTTACGCCCCCAGTCCCACGGGTCATTTACATATTGGTGGAGTGCGTACAGCCCTTTTTAACTATTTATTTGCTAAGCGGCACGGTGGAGACTTTATACTGCGCGTCGAAGATACGGATTTAGATCGCAATGTGCCTGGTGCTGAACAGGAGACATTGGAAGGCTTTCGTTGGTTAGGTCTTTCATGGCAGGAAGGTCCGGATATAGGTGGGCCGCATGCGCCGTATCGCTGCACAGAACGTCTTTCGCTCTATGAAGAAGCGTTGCAAAAACTTTTACATACAGGCGCAGCTTATCCGTGTTTCTGCACAGAAGAAGAATTGGCAGCCGAGCGTGAACAAGCCGCCGCCGTTGGACAGATGCCCCGATATAGTGGAAAATGTCGGGGGTTGAGTGCTGAAAGGCAACAGGAGTTGATAGCACAAGGTAGAAAGCCAAGCTACCGACTGGCCGTGCCTCAAGGTATACAACTTTCTTTCGACGACCATATTCGTGGCCACGTAGAATTTTTAAGTGACGATCTCGGTGATTTTGTCATTTATAAATCGAATGGCATGCCTACGTATAATTTTCAAGTTGTTATTGACGATGCGGCCATGCAAATTACCCATGTGATTCGTGGTGAGGAACATTTATCCAATACTCCTCGCCAATTGCTTGTCTATCGAGCGTTGCAATTAACACCGCCTGTTTTTGCTCATTTACCCCAGGTATTAAATACGGATCGAAAGAAATTGAGCAAGCGCGATCCGAATGTACAGCCTGTAGATGCTTATCGGTATGAAGGGTACCTTCCTGCGGCGATTGTCAATTTTCTCGCTCTTCTTGGTTGGTCGCCGGGTGGAGAAGAAGAAATTCTCAGTTTACAGTCTCTAGAAGAAAAGTTTAGTTTAGAACGAGTCAATCGCAGCGGTGCTGTATTTGATGTGGACAAGCTGCGCTGGATGGCAGCGCAGTACATCAAAGCTTCAAGCCGTGAAGAACTTTTGCCCTTGGTAGAAAAACAATTGCATGAAAAGCGCTGGCCGCTTCCGCAAGGCAAGGATTTGGACTGGTTGTGGGCAGTGGTGGAGCTTGTGCGTGAGGGGGCGGCTTCAGCTCGTCAAGTTATTGAAGCGGCTGCAGGTTTCTTCCAGACATCTGTCGATTATCCGGAAAGTATACGAATGGCGTTGCAAGAGACTACAGCGAAACAAGTGGTAGAACGATTTGCCGAGAAGTTTGCAGAAATTCCCTGTTGGACGCCTGAAGTGGGAAAAGAAGCTTTGAAAACTTTATCCAAAGAACTTTCCCTAAAAGGGAAACCACTTTTTATGCCCATTCGTATGGCGGTGACCGGAAGTGAACACGGACCTGATTTGCAACAAACATTAACGCTGCTTCCCCGAGAATGGGTTTTACAGCGATTAGCTGCTGCACGCCAAGTTTGACAAAGGTTTGATTTCTGAACACAATAGGTATGAAATTGAGGAATGGATCGAAAACAGTGCGAAGAGTAGTTCAGAGAGAGTCAGGCAGAGAGACGGCGTCCCGTTGACTCAGTGGTGACGTGGGCTGTGAGCGCCGTTTGGCAACTTTGAATGAAGTGCGCGCGCTGCTTTATTGGGAGGAACGGCTGCTTGCTCAGTAAAACCCAACGGTAGGTCGACCCGTTATCGTCGCAGAAAGATTCACTGTGCTGTTATCACAGTGAAATCAGAGTGGAACCGCGATTGAGCCCGCCTCTGAATACAGGGGTGGGCTGTTTGCATGAAATGGACATCAAGCGGTGTGGCAGATATAGAATGAGGCAAGCAGGAAAGACCGAAAGGAGAGTTACACGGTGAGTATTCGCTTGTACAACACTTTGACGGGTGAAAAAGAGTTATTGGAGACTTTAGAACCAGGCGTAGTCAAGTTTTACGCCTGCGGTCCTACTGTTTATAACCTTTTTCATATTGGCAATGGCCGGATGTTTGTGGTTTTTGATACGATTCGCCGTTATTTGGAATATCGTGGCTATGAAGTGAGATATGTTCAAAATTTTACAGATGTGGATGATCGCATTATTCAACGTGCCAATGAGACTGGTGAAGGGGTACGATCGGTTGCCAATCGTTATATTGAAGCGTATTTTGAGGACGCCGATCGACTGAATATCCGCAGAGCGACGGTTCATCCACGTGTTACGGAATGCATCCCTGATATTATTCGCTTTATTGAGGAACTCATGGCTAAAGGGCATGCATACGAACGGGGTGGTACAGTCTATTTCGATACGTACACGTTTAGCGACTACGGTAAACTTTCAGGTCAGTCACTGGATAGCATGCGAGCAGGGTTTCGCGTTGACGTGATTGAAGATAAAAAACATCCAACAGATTTTGCTCTCTGGAAAGCAGCTAAACCAGATGAGGAATTTTGGCCGAGCCCATGGGGAAATGGGCGTCCCGGTTGGCACATTGAGTGCTCGGTGATGAATGAAAAATATCTTGGAGAGCAAATCGATATCCATGCTGGTGGACGTGACTTGGTCTTTCCTCATCATGAAAACGAGATCGCCCAAACGGAAGCGAAAACTGGAAAACTGTTTGCCCGATACTGGCTTCATAATGGCACGTTGAATATCAATGGCGAGAAAATGTCCAAATCAACCGGGAATTTCATTATGACGCGCGATTTGTTGAATCAAAAGGACCCTCGCGCCATTCGCTTGTTTTTGCTTAGTGCTCATTATCGTCATCCGTTGAACTATACGGAAGAAGCTCTCGGTCACTGGGAAAATGCGTTGGGCAGAATTGACCGTACACTGCGCAATTTGGAATTCCGTCGTCAAGCCATTCTCCAGGCTCCGGAGTTTCTCTCGATCCGTTCTGGGCCGCAGAAATCAACTGAGCAGGAAGTGGAATCCACGCGCAGTGCGTTTATACGTGAGATGGATGACGATTTTAATACTGCGGATGCCATTGCAGTCTTGTTTGAAGGGGTGCGTTTAGCGAATCAAACACTGGCCGATGATACGGCTACTTTAGGAGATGTGGAAATTTGGAGTCAGCTATTGACTGAATGCCTGGATGTTCTTGGAATTGGTCTGCCTCAAGAACAGTCGCAAGTAGAAGTTGCTGAGATTGAACAACTTTTGGAGGAGCGACGTCAGGCGCGTCTCCAACGTGATTTTGCGCGTGCTGATGAGATTCGGGCTTGGCTTTTGGAGCGGGGAATAGTGATTGAGGACACGGCGCAAGGCACGCGCTGGATACGCCAATGATAGGAGATGTATGGAGTGGATTGCGCAAGGATTGGATGACACCGCTGGTTTATGCGTTTGTTGGCGATGCGGTCTGGGAAGTGTATGTGCGGGCACATGTACTGGCCAAGGGAGCTGGCAAAATGCGCGATATTCATTTGCGGTGCAGCCGCTATTCGCGCGCGTCGGCGCAAGCATCGGTTTTGCGATTCTTGGAATCCAGGTTGACTGAGGAGGAAAAGGAATGGGTACGCCGTGGACGTAACGCCAAGTCAGGGCATATTCCCAAAAACGCAGATCTGATGGAATATCGCTATAGCACAGCTTTTGAAGCCTTGCTCGGTCATCTTTCAGTAGATGGGCAGAATCAGCGTTTAGAATATATTGTCCAATCTGCGCTCGCTTGGTTGGATGAGCAAGATCATCATTAGGATTGGTGAACAATGGAATACAAAGGTGAGGAGGTCAAGGAATGCAAAAATCATATACAGGCAAAGAATCGAATCGGCGCCAAAGGGCGTCATCTTTGAAAAAGAAAGAAGTGGGAGTTTTCTCAGAAAACGAAGCAAGTGATGTGTTGGTTGGGCGTCAACCTGTTTTGGAAGCGCTGAAGTCTGGTCGTTCAATGAACAAAATTATTTTAGCGGAAGGCGCAGAAGGTGGTTCTCTTAAGGAAATTATCGGTAAAGCCAAATCGGCGGGGGTGGTGCTACAAACTGCGCCGCGGGCAAGTCTCCAAGCTTATGGCGAGAATCATCAAGGTATTGTGGCGTTTGTCTCTCCATACAGTTATGTTGAACTGGAAGATATCGTGAAACGAGATACGGGATATGCTCCGCTCGTTGTACTTTTAGATGAATTGTCTGATCCGCATAATCTCGGCGCCATTTTGCGAACCGCTGAAGCGACGGGTGTACAAGGTGTGATTATTCCTAAGCGTCGCGCAGTTCCATTGACAGGGACGGTAGCTAAAGCTGCAGCGGGAGCATTGGAGTATATGCCGGTATCTCGCGTCACGAATTTGGTGCAAGCCATGGAATGGCTTAAGGAACGCGGCTATTGGATAGTTGGTACGTCTATTGGCGCAACTGCCCGACCGAGTGACGTTGATATGAGAGGAAAGACGGCGATTGTGATAGGTGCGGAGGATAAGGGACTCGGTCGACTAGTGGCAGAACGCTGTGATTTTATGGTTTCCTTGCCCATGCTTGGTCACATGCAGAGTCTGAATGCGTCCGTGGCAGCGGGCGTCCTGCTTTATGAAGCGGTCAGACAGCGGACGTAATCGGACGATGGGACGCAGCGCGCTGTTGGTGGTAGATGGTTATAATCTATTGCCGGCACTTTTTTCAATGCCGCTTACCAAACTTCCGAATTTGGAATTGGCGCGTCAAGAATTGATTCATCGTCTTATTGAATATGCAGCGTTTGCGGATGAAGATGTATTGGTGGTTTTTGATGCTCACCATACTGGAGAGCAGGAGAAAAGTGAAAAACGGCGCGGTGTGGAAATTATTTTTACGGCCAAAGGAGAGACGGCGGACGAGCGTATTGAGCGTTTAATTCCGGATTTGTTGAAAGATTATCGGACTTTAACTGTTGCCACATCAGATGCTCTGGAGCAACAAATTACCTTTGGTGGAGGCGCTTTGCGCATATCGGCCAGAGAAATGGTAGAAAAACTGAATCGTATTCAGGAAAAAATTTCTGAGGTTGCTAAAAAAACGCAAGTCAATTTAGGCAGAGATTGGACGCAAAATTTGTCAGACGATATTCTAAAAAAACTCGAAGCTTGGCGACGTAGTCAAAAAGATGATTGATTCTGTAGGGTTACATAATGTATAATTGCGGCATCTTACGCGGGCTCGGAGGGATTTTCTTGAGCATACAGCACGTTTCAGATTTCGCCGAGTTAGAGAACCTTCCAGACGAAACCCTCGTGGAACGTGTGCATGACGGTGATTCCCTAGCCCTTGAATACTTGATTCACAAGTATCGTAATTTTGTCCGCGCCAAAGCCAGATCGTATTTTTTGATTGGAGCGGATCGGGAAGATATTGTCCAAGAGGGAATGATTGGTCTCTATAAGTCGATTCGCGATTTCCGAGAGGACAAGCTTTCGTCATTTAAAGCGTTTGCAGAACTTTGCGTGACACGCCAAATTATAACTGCGATTAAGACAGCCACGCGTCAAAAGCACATCCCACTCAATTCTTATGTCTCATTGGACAAGCCTGTTTATGAAGGTGACTCAGACCGGACGTTGATGGACGTGATTTGTACGGCACGCGTCACCGATCCGGAAGAATTGGTCATACACCAGGAAGAGTTTGACGATATTGAGCTGAAGATGTCTGAGTTGTTGAGTGATTTGGAACGTAAAGTTTTGATGCTCTACTTAGACGGTCGATCTTACCAGGAAATTGCTGTCGATTTAGAACGTCATGTCAAGTCAATAGACAATGCGCTGCAGAGGGTCAAGCGTAAATTGGAAAAATACCTTGACTATCGAAATGTTTATGCGTGATGCCTAGAAGTGCTGTGTTCTCTAGCTTAGATGCTTGAGTTTCTAGTTGACGGTTTCCTATGACTATGCTAAAGTACTGTGGGTGCGCGAGTCCCTTGACTTGGGGTTCGTCTGTTTATGTTGGAGGACAGGTTTGCATCCTGCTAAAGGAGGTGCACCAACATGCGCGTCATCATTACGCTCGCTTGCACCGAGTGCAAACAGAGAAATTACACATCGATGAAGAACAAAAAGAATGACCCAGATCGGGTTGAACTGAAAAAGTTCTGCCGATACTGCAATGGACACACTGTTCATCGTGAAACGCGCTAATGCATGTTGAGATTCACTGAACGCTGCAATCGAAGAGGGGTTGTGCCAAATGGCGAAGCCAGACGAAACGACCTTGGAACCTCGCGAACAAAGCAGGGGTTTGCTTGCGTTCTTCTCTGATTCTTGGCGTGAACTTCGCAAGGTGCGCTGGCCCAATCGTCGTGAAGTGGTCAATTATACGGCGGCGGCGCTCATCACCTGTTTGGTCCTTGGGCTGCTGGTCTGGGGATTTGATATCGGGATCGCCAAACTCTTATCTTTGATTGGCGTTGTCTAACCTTGGGTAAAAGGGGGTGCGGGGCAAACCGCCCTTCTCGTGATGGAGAATTTAGAAAAGAATTGGTACGTCATCCACACATACTCGGGCTATGAAAACAAGGTAAAAAACAACCTTGAGAGCCGGGTTCAGACAATGGGGATGGAAGACAAGATCTTTCGCATTCTCGTGCCAACCGAAGAAGAAATTGAAGTGAAGAATGGCAAGCGCAAGGTAGTGCAAAAAAAGGTGTTCCCTGGTTATGTGCTGGTGGAAATGATTATGACAGACGACTCATGGTATGTCGTCCGCAATACGCCAGGCGTCACTGGATTTGTGGGTTCGTCTGGAGCTGGTTCCAAGCCTACTCCTCTATTGATGGACGAGGTTCAGTCTATCATGCGCCAAATGGGCGTAGAGGAAGCCAGACTGCAATTGGAGTTTGCGGTTGGTGAGGCGGTGCGTCTTGTGGGCGGCGCGTTTGCAGACATGATTGGGACTGTGGAAGAGGTTCATGAAGAAACGCAGAAATTGCGCGTTTTAGTTTCCATGTTTGGCAGAGACACGCCGATGGAACTAGATTATTCCCAGGTGGAAAAACTCACCTGAATTTCTGTTGGGTGAGTGTTGATTTGAGGCAGAAGAGAGCAAGGCGGTGGATACTCTCAGTTGAATCTGCTTTGGTCTTTCTGTGGCGTTGGACGGATAAAGTTCATCGCCCTATAGATGTAAGTGGCGCGCCTTATGGAGGTGTGCGAGTGGGAGGGTGGAAACCCGTTTCTACCACATCAAGCGGCAAAGGAGGTGGACGCGTTGCCGAAGAAGATTGTTAAAGTTGTAAAGCTGCAGATTCCTGCGGGCAAGGCAACTCCGGCGCCGCCGGTTGGACCAGCGCTCGGTCAAGCTCAGGTAGGCAACATTATGGGCTTTTGTAAAGAATTTAATGCACGAACAGCCGATCAAGTAGGCTTGATTATTCCTGTCGTGCTCTATGTTTACGAAGATCGCTCTTACACTTTTGACCTTAAAACGCCTCCGGCGGCTGTGCTCCTGAAGAAAGCGGCTGGCATTGAGTCGGGTTCGTCAGAGCCTAACAAAAAGAAAGTTGCGACGGTTAAGCGTGCAAAAGTGCGTGAGATTGCTGAACAGAAAATGCCTGATTTGAATGCGGCTTCTGTGGAAGCGGCTATGCGCATGGTGGAAGGTACAGCGCGCAGTATGGGTATCGTCATTGAAGACTAGTTCATTACGGTCTCTCTTTTGACGGGCGTAAAAGTGGGAGGTCACTTGACCTTTGACCACAAGGAGGTGTAAGAGTATGGCGAAAAAATCAAAACGTATGCTGGAAGCTGCTAAGCTTATTGATCGCAGCCAGTTGTACGATGCTTCTGAGGCGCTTGGATTGGTGAAACAGACGGCTACTGCCAAGTTTGATGAAACGGTCGAAGTTGCAGTCCGACTGGGTGTAGACCCGAAAAAACAAGATCAACAAGTGCGCGGAGCGGTTGTGCTTCCGCATGGTACTGGTAAAACAGTGCGCGTCTTGGTATTTGCTAAAGGCGACAAGGCGAAAGAAGCTGAAGCTGCGGGTGCTGACCATGTCGGGGACGACGATCTCATTCAGAAAATCAGTCAGGGGTGGCTGGATTTCGATGTGGCCATTGCCACACCGGATATGATGGGGGCGGTTGGTCGCCTTGGACGTGTGTTGGGTCCTAAAGGGTTGATGCCCAACCCCAAAACTGGCACGGTTACGTTTGAAGTTGGACGTGCAGTGCAAGAATCAAAAGCTGGTAAGATTGAATATCGCTTAGACAAAGCGGGTATTGTACACGTGCCGATTGGCAAGGTTTCCTTCGAGGTTTCCGCCTTGTTGGGTAACTTCCAGACCTTGCTGGATGCGTTACAGAAGGCCAAGCCGTCAGGCGCCAAAGGTCAATATATCCGTAGCATAACGGTTGCCTCCACAATGGGACCGGGTGTGCGAGTCAATGCGTTGCGCGTTGGTGCGGTTGCTGAATGATTTTACGACAGTAATAGATTGATTGGATGGATGGATAGAAATTCATAATCCAGAACCGTAGACCGTAGGTCCGTTTTAACGGAGAATGGCTAAGCCGCCTACCGAGGTTCGTTCAAGTGGGTAGAGTTGTGCTTGGGCGTCCTCTCGGGTAGAGGGCGCCCATCTTTGATCTATTGGGCTAAGGTTCATGCAGGAGGTGTCAAAATGTCTGTTCAAGCTCATGAAGAAAAAGCTAAGTTGGTAGAAGAAATCGTCGATCGTTTGAATCGCAGTAAAGGAACTGTGGTAACTGACTATCGTGGACTCAATGTAGCTGAAATTACAGAGTTGCGTAAACAGTTGCGTGAAGCGGGTATAGAGTTTCAGGTGTTGAAAAACACGCTGACTCGTCGTGCCACAGAAAAGACATCGTTGACTGAGCTTGATGCTTATTTGATGGGTCCAACAGCCATTGCATTTGGGTATGACGATCCAGTCAAGCCTGCCAAGATTCTGAATGACTTTGCTAAAAAGCACAAAGCGCTTGAACTGAAAGGTGGAGTGGTGGAAGGCCGCGTCATTTCTTCGTCGGAAGTGGTAGCTTTGGCGGGTCTGCCTTCACGCGAAGGACTCCTTTCCATGTTGCTTAGTGTATTGCAGGCTCCGATGCGCAATTTGGCTTATGCTGTGAAGCAAATCGCCGAAAAACAGGAGACGGCTGCAGAGTAATTTCTCCATCAATGATAATTGCGTGCCATTAACAAAAGACAATAGCCTGTGATGCTATTGAATTGAGGAGGATCTATATCATGACAAAAGAAGAAATGATTGAAGCGATTAAATCCATGAGTGTTTTGGAATTGAATGATTTGGTAAAAGCCATTGAAGAAGAATTTGGTGTAACTGCTGCAGCTCCAGTAGCTATTATGGGTGGAGCAGCTGCTGGTGGCGGCGAGGAAGCTGCTGAACAAACAGAATTTGATGTAATTCTGGCTAACGCTGGTGGTTCTAAGATTAATGTTATCAAAGTTGTTCGTGAAATTACCGGTCTTGGCTTGAAAGAAGCGAAAGAATTGGTTGATGGTGCTCCGAAACCCATCAAAGAGAAAGTTTCCAAAGAGGATGCTGAAGGTATCAAAGCGAAACTTGAAGAAGCAGGAGCCACTGTGGAAATCAAGTAAGTTGGACGCACGAATTTGTTGTGAATGTAACGTAGGGCGGAGCTATCTCCGCCCTATGTCTTTCTGATCGACTCAAGAGGAGCGGACGGTATGACTCAATATTTTGATAAACAGCCAGATGTCCCTTCCCACAAGCAAAAAATTGTCTTTCACGTAAGAGGACGCACGTATTCACTGTGGACGGATTCTGGAGTCTTTTCTAAGCGCGGACTTGATTTTGGGACGCGACTTTTGATAGAGTCAGCAGAATTGCAAAATGCTAGGAATGCCCTCGATCTTGGTTGTGGCTATGGGCCGGTCGTTGCTGTGCTGGCAGAACTATTTCCCGAAGTGCGCTGGCTGGCAGTCGATGTAAACGAGCGGGCCGTAGAGTTGGCTAAAGAAAATACATCACATTTGGCACAAGTCCATTGCAAGGTCAGCGATGGTTATGCAGAAATTTCTTCAGAAACGTTCGATGCTATATTGCTAAATCCGCCGATTCGCGCAGGAAAGAAAGTAGTTTATTCGCTTTTTGAAAACTCTTTACACCATCTATCGAATCATGGAATTCTTTGGGTGGTTATGGCCAAAAAACAAGGCATGGAGAGTGCTGAAAAATTTTTAAAAAACTTGTTTAGAGCTGTAATCAGAGTGGCGCATGACGGAGGATACACGGTTTTGAGCTGCCAAAAATGAATTCTTCAATTATTTTTCTATTTCTCAATTATTTTGCGTAAGATTATCTTTAAAATCTCTTGTAAACTTCAAATCATTGTGCTATTATCATTTATTGCATACAATGATAGATGGGACGGTTGTTGCGAGCGAATGAATAAAAACCGTACCGACTGGAAATAGGTGAATAACGTGAAGTAAGCACCAAAATGTGGTTACCTGTAGCCTCATTTTCTTTTTTGTTTATATGCGTGCTTTTGCCAGACGGTGAAGACCACAGTTCAAGGGGTGAAGAGTTTGCGGGGTCACATGGTCAAGTACGGGTGGCGGGAGCGTCGCTCCTACTCCAGGATCCAGGAAGTGCTCGAGCTTCCGAATCTCATTGAGATTCAACAGAAGTCTTATGAATGGTTCTTGCGCGAAGGATTGAGAGAGATGTTTGCGGATATTTCTCCTATCCAAGATTTTACTGGCAACTTGGTTTTGGAATTTATTGATTACAGCCTTGGGGAGCCCAAATATGATGTGGATGAATCAAAAGAGCGTGATGTAACGTACGCCGCTCCACTTCGTGTTAAGGTTCGTCTCTTAAACAAGGAAACAGGGGAAGTGAAAGAGCAAGAGGTTTTCATGGGTGACTTCCCTCTGATGACTGAAACAGGAACTTTTATTATCAATGGCGCAGAACGTGTCATTGTCAGTCAGTTAGTTCGCTCTCCAAGTGTTTATTACAACGCTAAAATTGACAAAAATGGCAAACGGACATTTTCAGCCACAGTCATCCCTAATCGAGGAGCTTGGCTGGAATTTGAGACTGACGCCAAAGATGTGGTTTATGTCCGTATTGACCGCACACGCAAACTACCCATCACTGTCTTGCTGCGGGCTCTGGGTCTATCAACAGATGCTGAAATCATCCAACTGTTGGGGGAGGATGAGTATCTGCAGAATACGCTCGATAAAGACACGACAGATTCCACTGAGCGTGCTTTGATTGAAATTTATGAGCGTTTACGCCCTGGAGAACCGCCAACTTATGAAAATGCTCGCGCTTTGTTGGCTGCTCGCTTCTTTGATCCAAAGCGATATGACTTAGCTAATGTAGGTCGCTACAAAATCAACAAAAAATTACACCTAAAAAATCGTTTATTGAATCAAAGGTTAGCCGAAACGTTGGTGAACTCAGAAACTGGAGAAATCATAGCGGAAGCCGGAGCGGTTATCGATCGGCGCTTGCTCGATCGCATTATTCCTGAGTTGGATGGAAGTGTTGGTCGCTTCAGTATTTCTGCTACTCCGGATTTGTCTGGCGCAGATACCATTCCGTTGCAGATGGTGAAAATTTTCTCACCCAGTGAAGACGGTAAAGTATTGCACGTTATTTCTAACGGAGAACTTGACCGTTCCATTAAGCATATCACGCCGAGCGATATTCTTGCAGCGGTTTCCTACTTTTTCAATTTGTTGCGCGGAGTGGGCACAACGGATGATATTGACCATCTTGGCAACCGTCGATTGCGCTCGGTGGGAGAATTGTTGCAAAACCAATTTCGGATTGGATTGTCTCGCATGGAACGTGTCGTTCGTGAGCGGATGTCCATCCAAGATGCTACAACAATTACACCGCAAGCTCTGATCAATATTCGGCCGGTTATTGCGGCGATTAAAGAATTTTTTGGTTCTAGCCAGCTTTCGCAATTTATGGATCAGACAAATCCGTTGGCGGAATTGACGCATAAAAGACGTTTGTCTGCGCTTGGGCCAGGAGGATTGACTCGAGAACGTGCTGGTTTTGAGGTTCGCGACGTGCACTATTCTCATTATGGTCGTATGTGTCCGATTGAGACTCCTGAAGGTCCAAACATTGGACTCATCAATTCATTGTCAACGTATGCGCGCATCAATGAATATGGCTTCATTGAAACGCCCTATCGTCGCGTTGATCCGGAAACGGGCGTGGTAACCAGTCAGATAGACTACTTGACAGCTGACGAAGAAGAGAATTACGTGGTTGCCCAAGCCAACGAGCCGCTGGATGAAAATGGGCGTTTCAAATCGGAAGAAATTACAGTTCGCTATCGTGAAGATGTCATTACCGTGCCTCGGGAACGGATCGACTATATGGACGTCTCTCCGAAGCAGGTTGTTTCGGTGGCAACAGCGATGATTCCCTTTTTGGAGAATGACGATGCCAACCGGGCATTGATGGGCTCCAACATGCAACGTCAGGCAGTCCCCTTATTGGTGACAGATTCACCATATGTGGGCACAGGGATGGAATATCGAGCTGCGCTTGACTCGGGTGTCTGTGTAGTGGCGCGTCGTTCTGGTGTGGTTGAGCGGGTGACTGCTCGGGAAATCTGGGTCCGTCATGAGCAAGTGGTGGATGGCAAACCGGTACGTGGTGACTTGGATAAATATAAACTGCAAAAGTTTACACGTTCCAACCAGAATACCTGTATCAATCAGAGGCCGATTGTTCGCGAAGGAATGCGAGTTGAAAAAGGCACAGTGCTGGCTGATGGACCGGCAACCGACCATGGCGAGATTGCGCTTGGACGCAACGTGCTCGTGGCCTTCATGACTTGGGAAGGCTACAACTACGAGGATGCTATTCTGCTCTCGGAAAAAATGGTGAAAGAAGATGTCTATACTTCAATTCACATTGAAGAGTATGAGCTTGAAGCGCGTGATACAAAGCTCGGTCCGGAAGAAATTACTCGTGACATACCCAATGTTGGCGAAGATGCGTTAAAAAATCTGGACGATCGCGGTGTTATCCGTATTGGTGCTGAAATTCGCACGGGTGATATTTTGGTCGGCAAGGTTACTCCTAAAGGAGTAACAGAATTGACTGCTGAAGAACGTCTGTTGCATGCTATTTTCGGCGAAAAAGCTCGTGAAGTGCGAGACACCTCTTTGCGTGTGCCGCATGGCGGAGCTGGCATTGTGGTGGATGTTAAGGTCTTTACTCGAGAAAATGGAGATGAATTGCCGGCTGGGGTCAACCAGTTGGTGCGCGTCTACATTGCTCAAAAGCGGAAAATTTCCGAAGGCGACAAAATGGCCGGGCGGCATGGAAATAAGGGTGTGGTAGCGCGGATTATGCCTGAGGAAGATATGCCGTTCCTGGAAGATGGAACGCCTGTGGAAATCGTTCTGAATCCTCTCGGTGTGCCATCGCGTATGAATATCGGTCAGGTATTGGAAACGCATTTGGGTATGGCGGCGAAGGCGCTTGGCATTCGTATAGCAACACCAGTCTTCGATGGTGCGCATGCGGAAGATGTTTTTGGCACACTTGAAGAAGCTGGATACGATCGCGATGGAAAACATGTTCTTTACGACGGGCGAACTGGAGAAGCGTTTGATAACCGGGTCACGGTTGGATATGTCTATATGCTGAAACTTCACCACTTGGTTGACGATAAGATTCACGCTCGTTCCACAGGGCCTTATTCGTTGGTCACCCAGCAGCCGTTGGGCGGTAAAGCGCAATTTGGCGGACAACGCTTTGGCGAAATGGAAGTTTGGGCGCTTGAAGCGTATGGCGCAGCCTATACCTTGCAAGAAATTCTCACCGTCAAGTCGGACGATGTGGTGGGACGCGTGAAGACGTACGAAGCGGTTGTCAAGGGAGAAAATGTTCCTGAGCCGGGTGTGCCAGAATCGTTTAAAGTGCTCATCAAAGAATTGCAGAGTCTTGGTATGGACGTCAAGATTCTCACAGGTGACGAAGAGGAGATTGTTATTCGCGAGTCGGACGAAGAAGAGGATGCCGGCGAAAAGCTCAATCTCAACTTGGAGTACCACGAAATTGGCGAGTAACAACGCTGCTGCTGGAAGGAAACGGAGGGTGCGCGGTTGCTGGATGTGAATAACTTCGAGTTTATGAAGATTGGCTTGGCTTCTCCGGAAAAAATCCGCTCCTGGTCACATGGCGAGGTCAAGAAACCGGAAACCATTAACTATCGTACGTTGCGGCCAGAAAAAGAGGGTTTGTTTTGTGAGAAGATTTTTGGCCCCCAGCGTGACTGGGAGTGCCATTGCGGAAAGTATAAACGGATTCGTTATAAAGGTGTCGTCTGTGATCGATGTGGAGTTGAAGTTACACGCGCGAAAGTCCGTCGTGAACGGATGGGCCATATTGAACTGGCAGCGCCGGTATCTCACATCTGGTATTTCAAAGGCATACCCAGCCGGATGGGTCTTGTGCTGGACATGTCACCGAGATCGCTCGAAGAAGTAATTTATTTTGCTTCCTATGTTGTGACCGATCCGGGTGATACTCCGCTCGAGAAAAAGCAGTTGCTCAGCGAGAAAGAGTATCGCTCATATCGTGAAAAGTACGGCTATGCTTTTCAAGCGGGCATGGGTGCGGAAGCGATTCGCAAGCTTTTGCTTGAGATTGATTTGGACAAAGAGGTAGAAGTACTCAAAGAGGAGTTGCGCAGCGCACAAGGTCAGCGCCGCAATCGTGCGGTTAAACGTTTGGAAGTGTTAGAAGCGTTTCGTTCTTCGGGAAATCACCCGAGTTGGATGATACTCGAAGCACTTCCTGTTATTCCGCCTGATTTGCGTCCAATGGTGCAATTGGATGGTGGCCGTTTTGCCACATCTGATTTAAACGATTTGTACCGTCGCGTGATTAATCGCAACAATCGTTTGAAACGCCTGCTCGATTTGGGTGCACCAGATATTATTGTTCAAAATGAAAAACGTATGTTGCAGGAAGCGGTGGATGCGCTGATTGACAACGGTCGCCGTGGCCGTCCGGTAACTGGCCCAGGCAATCGTCCGCTCAAATCGCTATCTCACATGCTGAAGGGAAAACAAGGGCGCTTCCGTCAGAATTTGCTTGGTAAACGCGTGGACTATTCGGGACGTTCGGTTATCGTGGTAGGTCCCGAACTGCGCATGTACCAGTGTGGATTACCAAAAGAAATGGCGCTTGAATTATTCAAACCATTTGTTATGAAAGAGCTGGTGGCTCGTGGACTGGCGCACAACATCAAGAGTGCCAAACGGAAAGTGGAGCGTGTTTCGCCGGAAGTTTGGGATGTGGTGGAAGATGTCATTAAAGAACATCCAGTGTTGCTGAATCGCGCTCCCACGCTTCACCGCTTGGGTATTCAAGCGTTTGAACCGATTCTCGTAGAAGGTCGCGCCATTAAGCTCCATCCGCTGGTCTGTACAGCGTATAATGCCGACTTTGATGGTGACCAAATGGCTGTACACGTACCGCTTTCTGCTGAAGCGCAGGCTGAAGCCAGACTCTTAATGCTGGCGGCTCATAACATTTTGAATCCGAAAGATGGAAAGCCGGTTGTTACACCAACCCAGGACATGGTTCTCGGTCCCTACTATCTGACGGTTGAAAAAGAGAGCGCGCCAGGAGAAGGTTCCGTATTTGCCGATCCGGCAGAAGCGCATTACGCATACCAGCAACAGAAGATATCATTGCACTCACGCATCGCTTTACCAGCGCGATCGCTCAATAAATCATCCTTTGATGAGAAACATCAATCTGCATTTCTCATCACAACACTTGGCAAGTTGATTTTTAACGAGATATTCCCGGCCGATTTCCCCTATTTGCATTCAGGGAGTCGGACCAACTTGCTTGAAGGTCCGCCGGATGAGACGTTTGTGTTTGAAAAGGGTGTCGATTTGCGCGAGAGAATCGTGCAACGTCCCATCCCCAAAGCGGTCATTAAGAAAGACCTTGGCAATATTCTGGGTGAATGCTTCCGTCGATACGGAACAACGATGACAGCAGAAATTCTCGATCGTGTGAAACGGCTAGGGTTCAACTATTCGACCAAAGCGGGTATTACAATCTCGGTTGCCGATATTATTGTTCCCGAAGAAAAATATCGGATTGTTGAAGAAGCAGATGCTCGTGAGCATAAATTGGCTCAGCAATACAGACGCGGATTGATTACCGAAGAAGAACGGTATATCAGCTTTAGTCAAATTTGGTCGGAAGCGAAAGAACAGATTTCCCAGACGCTGATGACCAGCATGGATCAATTTAACCCGATTTACATGATGGCTACCTCGGGTGCTCGTGGTTCTAATTCACAGATTACCCAATTGGCGGGTATGCGTGGACTTATGGCAAATCCTGCGGGTGAAATTATTCAGTTGGCCATTAAATCCAATTTCCGTGAAGGCTTGACAGTGTTGGAGTACTTTATCTCAACGCATGGTGCTCGTAAAGGGTTGGCGGATACAGCGCTGCGTACAGCTGACTCTGGTTATCTGACGCGCCGCTTGGTCGATGTTGCTCAGGATACAATTGTTCGCGAGCATGATTGCGGAACGGATAAAGGTATGAAAGTGGCGGAAATCCGTGACGGACGAGAAGTCATCGAAGAACTCGGCGATCGTCTCGAAGGACGCATTGCCTTTCAAGATGTGTATCATCCGGAAACAGGTAAATTGCTTGTTGCCAAGAATCAGTTAATTGATGAAGAAATCGCCAGTCAAATTATTAAAGCAGGCATCAAAGAGGTTTACATTCGCTCTGTACTCACTTGTCGAACACGTCACGGCGTATGTATCCAATGTTATGGACGAAATTTGGCTACTGGTAAAATGGTCGAAATTGGTGAAGCGGTAGGTATTATTGCAGCGCAATCCATTGGTGAACCCGGTACTCAGTTGACGATGCGCACGTTCCATACCGGCGGTGTTGCTGGCGACGATATTACCCAAGGTTTACCCCGTATTCAGGAACTGTTTGAAGCGCGTAATCCGAAGGGTCAAGCAGTTATTGCCGAATTTGATGGAAAGATTACAGAAATTCGTGATGGCAAAGACAAACGAGAAATTGAGTTGACTGGTGAAAGCGAAACAAAGGTATATCCAATTCCATATGGGTCTCGCATTCGTGTCCATCTCAATCAGGAAGTGGAAGCGGGCGATGAACTGACTGAAGGATCGGTCGATCCCAAAGAGATGTTGCGTGTCCGTGGCCTGCAAGGTGTGCAAAACTATTTGTTGCGCGAAGTTCAACGCGTCTATCGCTTGCAAGGTGTGGATATTAACGATAAACATATCGAAGTGATGGTACGCCAAATGCTTCGCAAAGTGCGTGTTTTGGATGCTGGCGATACAGAACTGTTGCCTGGCACTTACGTGGATTTGTTTGATTATGAAGAGGCAAACCGCACAGCATTGCTGTCGGGAGGAGAACCTGCGGTAGCACGCCCAGCTCTGTTGGGCATTACAAAGGCTTCTCTGGAGACGGATTCATTCCTTTCCGCGGCCTCCTTCCAGGAAACAACACGTGTTCTTACTGAAGCAGCAATTAAGGGTAAGGTCGATCGTCTGCTCGGCTTGAAAGAAAATGTGATTATTGGTAAATTGATTCCTGCTGGAACGGGAATGGGGCGTTATCGCCACCTTCAGCTCATTGATACCAGAGAGCAGGAATCTGCAGAATTACAAGATAAAGAACAACAATTGACGGCAGTAGATTGACAATTTTCACTCTCATGTCAACAGGGCGTTAAGCTCTGTTGACATGGGCAAATATCAGATGATAGAATCACATGGTGTGCCAGGACATGGTTTGTATATCGAGGAGGCTGTTGCGGTGTCTCTAGATCGCATACGCCTTGCAAAAAAGCGAATCATTGGTACAAACCAAACGTTGAAAGCAGTGCAACAGTCTGCTGTAAAAGAAGTGTTTGTTGCCAAGGATGCTGAAGCGCGCGTTATCGGTCCGGTTCTGCACTATGCTGAACAGAACGGGATTCCAGTAACATGGGTGGAGACAATGAAAATGCTTGGCAAAGCATGCGGGATTGAAGTGGGAGCAGCAACTGCAGCCATCCTTGAGTAAAACCATAACGGTTTGCTGTGGCGAGTTGTGGCTTATGCTTTTTTGTGTTTGAGGATGAACCACCAGGCACTGTGGGCTTGAAAAGAGTTGAAAAGAAGGAGGTGCAGCAATGCCGACCATTAACCAGCTCGTGCGTAAAGGTCGCAAGCCGGTCGTTGATAAGTCAACAGCTCCGGCGCTGCAAAAAGGTTATAACAGTTTTGAAAAAGAACAAACCGATTTACCTTCACCGCAAAAACGTGGAGTTTGCACGCGTGTGGGTACAATGACACCCAAAAAACCAAACTCAGCGCTTCGTAAATACGCTCGTGTGCGTCTTACCAATACCATTGAAGTGACTGCCTATATTCCGGGTATCGGTCATAACTTGCAGGAGCACTCTGTGGTACTGGTGCGCGGAGGTCGTGTAAAGGACCTGCCGGGTGTCCGCTACCATATTGTTCGTGGAGCGCTTGATACTGCAGGCGTGAAAGATCGTATGCAGGGTCGTTCTAAGTACGGTGCTAAAAAACCGAAAGCAAAAAAGTAATCCATAAGAGTGTAGTGTTGATATTAAATCATGCAATCTGTGTTACATGGATTGAAAGGAGGCGTTATTATGCCGCGTAAAGGGCCTGTTCCAAAAAGGGATGTTATGCCCGACCCGATTTATGGGAACAAGCTGGTGACTCGTCTCATCAATAAAGTGATGTTGGACGGTAAACGTGGTGTAGCGCAGAAGATTGTTTATAATGCGCTAGATACAGTGCGTGAACGCACAGGGAAAGATCCGATGGAAGTATTTGAGGGGGCAATGCGCAATATTATGCCCGTCCTTGAAGTTAAAGCTCGCCGTGTGGGTGGTTCCAATTATCAGGTTCCAGTAGAAGTGCGTCCGGATAGACGTACAACATTGGGCTTGCGCTGGTTGGTGAATTATGCTCGCCTCCGCAGTGAAAAGACGATGGAACAAAGATTGGCCAATGAATTACTGGATGCCTTTAACAATGCGGGTGGAGCAGTGAAAAAACGCGAAGACACGCATCGTATGGCCGAGGCTAACAAAGCATTTGCTCATTATCGCTGGTAGAAGTTATTAAGAAGATGAGGGGGTTGGCTTGTGAGCCGCCAGTTTCCGCTGGAAAAAACCCGGAACATCGGTATTATTGCGCATATTGACGCCGGTAAAACAACCACGACTGAACGCATTCTGTTTTATACTGGCCGTGTCCATAAAATTGGCGAAGTTCATGAAGGTGCCGCTACGATGGACTGGATGGTGCAAGAACAGGAACGTGGAATTACGATTACTTCCGCAGCTACTACAGCGCAGTGGAAGGGTCATCGTATCAATATCATTGATACGCCAGGCCACGTGGACTTTACGGTTGAAGTGGAACGTTCCTTGCGCGTTCTTGATGGCGCCTGTGGCGTGTTCGATGCCAAGGGTGGCGTTGAACCGCAATCAGAAACGGTATGGCGCCAAGCTGATAAATACCATGTTCCGCGTATTGCTTATGTAAACAAAATGGATATCATTGGCGCAGACTTCTTGATGTGCGTGGAACAAATGCGTACACGCCTAGGGGCGAAAGCTGTGCCTATCCAATACCCGATTGGAGCGGAAGATAACTTCAAGGGTATGGTTGACTTGGTTGAAAACAAGGCCATCATCTATACGGACGATCTCGGTACGACATCAGATGTCGTTGATGTTCCGGAAGATCTCAAAGAGATTGTTGAGAAATTAAGGACGGAAATGATAGAGGCGTGTGCTGAAGTCGATGAAGATCTGATGGTGAAGTACTTGGAAGGTGAAGAAATTACTGTTCCTGAAATTAAAGCGGCACTTCGCAAAGGTACATGTAATGTACAACTTTTCCCGGTGCTATGTGGATCTTCTTATAGAAATAAAGGTGTACAGCCGATGCTTGATGCTGTGGTCGATTATTTACCCTCGCCAATCGACGTTCCAGCTATTAAAGGCGTAACGGCTGACGGTGAAGAAATTGAACGCCATTCAAGTGATGAAGAGCCGTTCTCGGCGTTGGCGTTTAAGATTATGACCGATCCGTTTGTGGGTAAATTAGCATTCTTCCGTGTATACTCTGGAATTCTCTCGAGTGGTTCTTATGTGCTGAACTCTACCAAGGGTAAGCGCGAACGTATTGGCCGTATTCTACAAATGCATGCCAATCACAGAGAAGAAATTGACAAAGTCTACGCTGGAGACATTGCTGCTGCAGTTGGTTTAAAAGATACAACCACGGGCGACACGCTTTGTGATGAAAAGAATGTAGTAGTATTGGAGTCCATGGAATTTCCTGATCCAGTTATCTCGGTATCTATTGAGCCGAAGACAAAAGCGGATCAGGACAAAATGGGTGTTGCACTAGGTAAGCTCACCGAGGAAGACCCAACATTCCGCACGTATACCGATCAAGAGACGGGACAAACCATTATTTCGGGTATGGGTGAATTGCATCTCGAGATTATTGTTGACCGCCTTCAACGGGAATTCAAAGTAGAGTGTAATGTGGGTCGTCCGCAGGTTGCTTATAAAGAGACCATTACGCAACGTGTTGATCAGGAAGGCAAATTTGTTCGCCAATCTGGTGGTCGCGGTCAGTATGGTCATGTTAAAATCATCCTCGAGCCTCTCGAACGTGGCCAAGGCTACATGTTTGAGAATAAGGTTGTGGGTGGCGCAATTCCAAAAGAATATATTGCGCCAGTGGATGAAGGTATTCAGGAAGCAATGCGCAGTGGCGTGTTGGCCGGATACCCCATGGTTGACGTAAAGGTCACTCTCTATGATGGTTCGTACCACGATGTGGACTCCTCTGAGATGGCATTCAAGATTGCTGGTTCAATGGCGCTCAAAGAGGGTTCAAAGAAAGCTGGTCCAGTACTGCTTGAACCTATTATGAAAGTGGAAATTACGGTTCCGGAAGAGTATATGGGCGACATCATGGGCGACATCAATTCTCGCCGTGGCCGCATTGAAGGCATGGAACAGCGTGCTAACGCTCGTGTCATTCGCGGTTATGTGCCACTGGCAGAAATGTTTGGTTATTCGACATCGCTTCGCTCTCGCACGCAGGGCCGTGGAACTTTCGCTATGGAACTTGCTGCGTATGAAGAAGTGCCGAAGTCGATAGCTCAAGAAATCATTGCCAAAAGTAAAGGCGAATAACACTAAGGAGTGAATCATTCAGATGTCAAAAGAAAAATTTGACCGTTCGAAACCCCACGTTAACGTTGGAACCATTGGTCACGTTGACCATGGCAAAACTACTTTGACTGCAGCTATTACTTCTGTACAGGCTTCGAAGGGTAAAGCAAAAGCTCAGAAGTATGATGAAATTGACAAAGCTCCAGAAGAGCGTGAACGTGGTATTACCATTAATACTGCACACGTTGAATATGAAACCGATGCACGCCACTACGCTCACGTTGACTGCCCAGGCCATGCTGACTATGTGAAAAACATGATTACCGGTGCAGCTCAAATGGACGGCGCTATTCTTGTTGTATCAGCAGCTGATGGTCCGATGCCGCAAACTCGTGAACATATTCTTCTTTCCCGCCAGGTTGGTGTGCCGCATTTGGTGGTGTTCTTGAACAAATGTGACATGGTGGATGACGAAGAACTGTTGGAACTCGTTGAAATGGAAGTTCGTGAATTGTTGTCTGAGTATGAATTTCCTGGAGATGACATCCCGGTTATTCGTGGATCTGCATTGAAGGCTCTCGAAGGCGATCCGGCTTATGTTGCTAAAATTGAAGAATTGATGAACGCTGTGGATAGCTACATCCCAACCCCCGAGCGTGACACTGACAAACCCTTCTTGATGCCTGTTGAAGATGTGTTTACCATCACCGGGCGCGGAACCGTTGCTACCGGACGTGTCGAACGCGGTACGCTGAAAGTTGGCGATGAAGTAGAAATCGTTGGCTTAACGGAAGAAAGCCGTAAGACAGTTGCAACTGGTATTGAAATGTTCCGCAAACTGCTCGACCAAGCTCAGGCTGGTGACAATATTGGTGCGTTGTTGCGTGGTGTTGAGCGTAAAGATGTTGAGCGCGGACAAGTGTTGGTCAAACCGGGATCCATTAAACCACACACAAAATTTAAAGCTGAGGTTTATGTTTTGACCAAAGAAGAAGGCGGCCGTCATACTCCTTTCTTCAACGGTTATCGTCCACAGTTCTATTTCCGTACAACCGACGTAACTGGTGTTGTAGAGTTGCCGGAAGGTACTGAAATGGTAATGCCTGGCGATAATATCTCCATGGAAGTTGAATTGATTGCCCCAATCGCTCTGGAGGAAGGTACACGCTTCGCTATCCGCGAGGGTGGCCGTACAGTTGGCGCTGGTGTAGTCGCTGCTATTGAGAAGTAAATCATTCAATAGAATGATATAAAAAGGGAGCTCTGAGTAGCTCCTTTTTTTATGAAAACTTTTTCTTGTGCTTTTACCAGCCATTTAGTATAATATCGAACGTTGGTCTCAGACAGCGATGAGGCAGGAGGTTGCTTATGTGCTTTTAGCCATAAAGAGCACCGCTGAGGAAATTTCTGCTGAGTATGTCCATCAAATTGGGCGCTTACTCCTGATACGGTTTATGTATTGAGAGAGCCCGCCATGAAGAGGGGGGAAATGTTATGGCAAACCAAAAGATTCGTATCCGATTAAAAGCGTATGATCATCAAATTCTTGATCAGTCTGCTGAACGCATTGTAGAAACCGCAAAGCGTTCAGGCGCCGGAGTATCTGGCCCTATTCCATTGCCCACAGAAAAGGCAATCTTTACGATTCTTCGCGCGCCTCACAAATATAAGGATTCGCGTGAACAATTTGAAATGAGAACACACAAACGTTTAATTGATATTTTAAATCCTACGCCACAAACGGTCGATTCGTTAATGCGTTTAGATCTGCCATCCGGCGTTGATATTGAAATTAAACTTTAAATGAATTACAACCTAAGAATGATTGAGGAGGTGTGCGCGTGAAAGGAATCCTTGGCAGAAAGCTTGGTATGACTCAAGTGTTTTCGGAAGATGGAATTGTCATTCCGGTCACAGTCATCGAAGCCGGACCGTGTACGGTTCTGCAAATTAAACAAAGCGAAATAGACGGATACGAGGCAGTTCAAATCGGGTTTGCCGATAAGAAGCCAAGCCGCTCAACCAAAGCCGAACAAGGGCACGCGCAAAAAGCTAATACTGCTGCAAAACGATATATTCGTGAACTGCGCGGCGTGGATGTTCAACAATATGAAGTTGGTCAACAAATCAAAGCGGATGTTTTTGAGCCAGGAGAAATCGTGGATGTAATCGGCGTCTCCAAAGGTAAAGGCACAGCTGGTCCGATTAAACGTCACAATCAGGCTCGGGGACCTATGGCTCACGGTTCGAAGTATCACCGTGGTGTGGGTTCGTTAGGCTCTATTGCGGCTAACAGAGTGTTTAAAGGACAAACCATGGCTGGACGTATGGGTCATGAAAAAGTGACTGTCCAAAATCTTGAGATTGTAAAAGTGGATGCCGATCGCAATTTATTGCTTGTGAAAGGATCTGTTCCAGGTCCTAAAAACTCATTTGTTACTATACGTACGGCGATTAAGTCGAATTCGTAATTGATCTCAAAAGAAGGGAGGCAACTGGGATGCCAAAATTGCCTGTATATAATATGCAAGCTGAACAGGTTGGAGAAGTGGAACTGAATGAAAAGCTTTTTGCTGCACCTGTTCGCACGGATTTGATGCATGAAGTGGTATTGATGTACTTGGCTGGTCAAAGGCGTGGAACGCATAAGGTCAAAGGACGTTCTGAAGTGTCTGGCGGTGGTCGTAAACCATGGCGTCAGAAAGGTACGGGACGTGCAAGACAAGGTAGCATTCGCGCTCCGCAATGGAAAGGCGGCGGTGTTGTGTTTGGTCCAACGCCACGCAGCTATAAATATAAACTAACGAAAAAAGTTCGTCGAGCCGCTCTTTATAGCGCGTTGACATCCAAAATTGATGAGGGAAAAGTGATTGTTCTCGATCAACTTAACCTTTCTGATATTAAGACGAAACACATGGTCGCGTTGTTAAAGAGATTTGAATTAAACAAAGCGTTACTTGTGGATGCGGAAAAAATTGAGAACGTTTGGTTGTCGGCGCGTAATATTCCAGGAATCAAATATGTTCCAGCAAACGGTGTTAATGTATACGATTTGTTGAGACATGAGCACCTGGTTTTAACCAAGGACGCTGTTGCCAAAGTTGAGGAGGTGTTTGCTTAATGGATCCGCGTGATGTAATTAAACGCCCCATTATTACAGAAGCCTCGACTGCTGGCATGGAAATGAACAAGTACGTGTTTGAAGTCGATAAACGGGCGAACAAAGTTGAAATACGCCAAGCGGTCGAAAAAATCTTTGGTGTAAAAGTGCTAAAAGTAAATACAATGCGTACACCCGGTAAGAAAAAACGCGTAGGGCGTTTTGTGGGGATGACTTCGGAAAAGAAAAAAGCAATTGTAACATTGACAGCTGATTCGAAGCCGATTGAATTTTTTACACAAGGTTAATACGTTCGCATGACAGTTAAGAGGAGGAGTAAGAGTTGGCAATTAAAAAATATCGCCCAACTTCTCCTGGCCGCAGATTTATGTCTGTTTCTGCCTTTGATGAAATTACTACAGATACGCCTGAAAAATCTCTGCTGTCTCCATTGCATCGCAGAGCGGGACGAAATCATCAAGGCAAAATCACCGTGCGGCATCAGGGGGGCGGCCACAAGCGCCGTTATCGTTTGATTGATTTTAAACGCAATAAAGACAATGTACCGGCTAAAGTGGCAACGATTGAGTATGATCCAAACCGTTCGGCTCGTATCGCGCTCTTGCACTACCTTGATGGAGAGAAAAGATACATTATTGCTCCGCATGGTTTAAAAGTAGGAGACAGGGTTGTTTCAGGTCCGGATGCTGACATTCGTGTAGGTAATGCCTTGCCGTTAGCTAATATCCCGGTTGGTACAGTTGTGCACAATATTGAATTGCAACCTGGTAAAGGCGGTCAGTTAGCGCGCGCAGCTGGTGCGTCTGCACAGCTGATGGCGAAAGAAGGGGCGTATGCACAAGTGCGCTTATCTTCTGGAGAAGTGCGCCTGGTTCGTCTCGAATGCCGTGCAACCATTGGTCAAGTAGGCAATCTGGACCATGAAAATATCAATATAGGTAAAGCTGGTCGATCCCGTTGGCTAGGTCATCGTCCTACTGTTCGTGGTGTGGTTATGAACCCGGTCGATCACCCGCATGGTGGTGGTGAAGGGCGTGCGCCGATTGGACGCAAATCACCTATGTCACCTTGGGGTAAGCCGACGTTGGGTAAAAAGACTCGCAAAAAGAATCACCGCACGGACAAATACATTGTTCGTCGTCGTAAAAAGTAATCATTTTGCAATGTAAGGAAGGAGGTCAGGTAGTATGGGTCGTTCTTTGAAAAAAGGACCTTTTTGTGATCACCACGTGATGAAGAAAGTTGAAGCTTTAAACGAGTCCGGTGAAAAACGTGTTATTAAAACTTGGTCTCGCCGCTCCACCATTTTTCCGCAGTTTGTCGGTCATACATTCGCTGTGCATGATGGCCGAAAGCATGTGCCGGTTTATGTGACAGAAGATATGGTTGGACATAAGCTGGGTGAGTTTGTCCCCACTCGAACATTTAAAGGTCATGCGGGTGATGAGAAGACATCCCGTTCTCGTTAATGAGCGCCATTTAGAAAGGAGGAACTGACATGCAAGCAACAGAGACACGTGCAGTTGCCAAGTACATCCGTATTGCGCCGCGAAAAGTGCGTCTTGTAGTCGATCTTATCCGCGGTAAAAACATTCCGGAAGCTTTGGCTATTTTGCAATTTACGCCCCGTGGAGCTTCACCTGTGGTGGCTAAAGTTGTTCGTTCAGCAGTCGCTAATGCGGAAAACAACCACAACATGGATGTTGATAAGTTGTATGTAAAAGAAATCTACGTTGATGAGGGGCCGACACTGAAACGGTTCCATCCTCGTGCGCAAGGCCGTGCCTACAGCATTCTTAAGAGAACCAGTCACATTACTGTAGTTGTGGCGGAAAGATAAGGAGGGATAAGAGTTCATGGGTCAAAAAGTCAATCCAGTTGGTTTGCGTATTGGCATTATTCGTGACTGGGAATCCAAATGGTTTGCGAATAAAAAAGACTATCAGAATCTACTTCATGAAGATTTGCAAATTCGTAATTATGTGTTCCGTCGGCTGAAGGATGCTGCGGTAGCTCGTGTTGACATTGAAAGAGCTGCAAATCGCTTGAATATTACTGTACACACAGCCAAGCCTGGCATGGTGATTGGTAAGGGTGGTACAGAAGTAGACACATTGCGGAACCAGTTGAATGCCTTGACAGGAAAAAGAGTTCATATCTCGATTTCAGAAATTAAAAATCCGGATCTTTCGGCTCAGCTGGTTGCTGATAATATTGCGTTGCAACTATCTCGCCGTGTATCGTTCCGCCGTGCTATGAAACAGGCGATTCAACGGACAATGCGTTCGGGAGCAAAAGGAATTCGCGTTCAGGTTTCAGGACGTCTAGGTGGCGCTGAAATTGCTCGTACAGAAGGATATGCCGAAGGAACTGTTCCGTTGCATACTCTTCGTGCAGATATTGACTATGCACTGAGTGAAGCCCACACCACGTACGGTAGAATTGGCGTCAAAGTATGGATTTATCGTGGCGAAGTTCTCCCGCAACGGACGAGAAAGGGCGCCGAAGAAGGGGGTAAGTAAGCAATGTTGATGCCGAAACGTGTAAAGTATCGCAAAGAACATCGCGGTCGCATGAAAGGTGAATCCAAAGGCGGCAATCAAGTGGCTTTTGGCGAATTTGGTCTACAAGCTTTAGAGCCAGCTTGGGTAACCAACAGGCAAATTGAAGCAGCTCGTATCGCAATGACACGTTATATCCGTCGTGGCGGTAAAGTATGGATTAAAATTTTCCCGAGTAAGCCTGTAACGCAAAAACCTGCTGAAACTCGTATGGGTAGCGGTAAGGGTTCTCCTGAAAAATGGGTTGCTGTTGTCAAGCCGGGGCGGATCTTGTTTGAACTTGCGGGAGTTAGTGAAGAGGTAGCTCGTGAGGCCATGCGTCTGGCTGCGCACAAACTGCCCATTAAAACGAAATTTGTCAAGCGCGGCAGTGAGGTAGGTGAGTCTGATGAAAGCTAAGGATATTCGGGAATTGAGTACGGAAGAAATTGAAAAGCGCGTAGACTCCCTGAAAGATGAATTGTTTAATTTGCGTTTTCAACACGCCACAGGGCAACTGGAAAATCCGATGCGTATTCGTCAGGTTCGCAAAGATATTGCTCGTGCAAAAACAATTCTCAAGCAACGGGAACTAGGAATTAGCTGATTTCAACATTTGGTAAGTGAGGAGGGTGACAATGGACCGCAATGAAAGAAAAGTTCGAGTTGGCAAAGTTGTAAGCGACAAAATGGATAAGACGATTGTCGTAGCGGTAGAAGAGAATATCAAACATCGTCTCTACGGAAAAACCATTAAAAGAACAAAAAAGTTTAAAGCGCACGATGAAAATAATGAAGCAAAAATTGGTGATGTTGTGCGCATTATGGAAACTCGTCCACTTTCTAAAGAGAAGCGTTGGCGTCTTGTTGAAATCGTTGAAAAAGCTGTCATTATCTAATTTGTAAGCTTGGAAGGAGGTATCCGTCGTGATTCAACCACAAACCAGGTTGGTTGTTGCAGATAATTCTGGCGCCAAGGAAATTATGTGTTTCCGTGTGTTGGGAGGATCCAATCGCAAAACTGCTAATATTGGCGATATCATTGTTGCGTCTGTCAAAAGTGCAACACCAGGTGGCGTTGTCAAGAAGGGCGATGTTGTAAAGGCGGTTATTGTACGTACACGCCGTGGATTGCGCCGTCCAGACGGTTCGCATATTCGTTTTGATGAAAATGCGGCTGTTATCATTCGTGAAGATAAAAGTCCAAGGGGTACGCGTATTTTTGGACCTGTCGCTCGTGAGTTGCGTGAAAAAGATTTCATGAAGATTATTTCCCTGGCTCCTGAGGTACTGTAATTCGTTTGATGCAAAGGAGGTGCAGATTGTGGCAGGCATGTTTGTAAAAAAGGGCGATCAAGTTATTGTGATCAGCGGTAAAGATAAAAACAAAAAAGGGCAAGTATTAGCGGTTTTACCGAAGAAAAATCGTGTGATTGTTGAGGGTGTCAATGTGGTGAAGCGCCACACGAAACCAAACCCTAATCAACCTGAGGGCGGAATCATTGAAAAAGAAGCATCCATTCATGCTTCAAATATCATGCTTGTTGATCCGAAAACAGGGCAGGCAACAAGAATCGGTCATAAATTTTTGGAAGATGGAAAGAAAGTCCGTTACGCCAAAAAGTCTGGCGAAATTTTGGACTAAAGGTTTAGTTGAAAGGAGGTCCAGATATGAATCGTTTGCAAGAACGTTATCAACAACAGATTGTGCCTGAACTGATGAAAAAATTTAATTATACAACCGTCATGCAAGTTCCACGTATTGAGAAAGTTGTTTTAAATATGGGACTTGGTGAGGCGACTCAAAACCCTAAAATTATTGATTCAGCAGTTGGGGACTTGACTCTGATTACAGGACAAAAGCCTGTTGTTACTCGGGCGAAAAAATCTATCGCTCAATTCCGTCTGCGTCAGGGAATGCCTATTGGTGCTAAAGTAACATTGCGTGGTGAGCGCATGTTTGAGTTTGTTGATAAATTAATTAATGTTGCATTGCCGCGCGTTCGAGATTTCCGCGGTGTTTCGCCTAAGGCGTTTGATGGTCGAGGCAATTATACGCTCGGGTTACGTGAGCAGCTCATATTCCCTGAAATTGACTACGATAAAGTAGACAAAGTACGTGGACTTGAAGTTGTTTTTGTAACGACAGCCCGATCAGATGAAGAAGCTCGCGAGTTACTCGGTTTGCTTGGTATGCCGTTTCGTCGTTCATAAATCCTGAAAAGAGGGAGGTAACAAGAATTGGCTAAAACCTCGATGATTGTTAAGGCACAGCGTAAGCCAAAATTTAGTACTCGCGCTTATACGCGTTGTAGAATTTGTGGTCGTCCACACTCTGTGCTGCGCAAGTTTGGGATTTGCCGTATCTGCTTTAGAAACTTGGCTTATAAAGGTCAATTGCCAGGTGTTAAGAAGGCTAGCTGGTAAACGGTTGATTTGAAAGGAGGTTCGATTCATGGTAGTGAGTGATCCGATTGCTGACATGCTAACCCGTATTCGCAATGCGAATGAGGTGGGGCATGAAAAAGTTGAAATCCCAGGTTCTAACATTAAACGTTCGATTGCTGAAATTCTGAAGAACGAAGGTTTTATTCGTGATGCGGAATTCATTTCGGATGAAAAACAAGGCATTATTCGTCTGTTCCTGAAATATGGAAAAGGTCAAGAGCGAGTCATTACAGGATTAAAGAGAATTTCTAAACCTGGTCTGCGTGTGTATGTCAACCATGACAATATTCCGCGTGTACTTGGTGGATTAGGTATTGCGATTCTTTCGACATCGTCGGGTGTAATGACTGATAAGGAAGCACGTAAGCGCCGCATTGGTGGAGAAGTGCTTTGCTATATCTGGTAATCCATTGGCTTTAAGAGGAGGTGCAAGCTATGTCACGTATTGGACGCAAACCCATCGCGATTCCAAATGGTGTGGAAGTTAAGATGGATGGTCAGCTTCTGAGCGTTAAAGGTCCCAAAGGGTCGCTTCAACGCAATATCCATCCAGACATGAAAATCGTGATCGGCGAAAATGAGTTGGTTGTGGAGCGCCCGAGCGACCAAAAATTGCATCGCAGTCTGCATGGAACTACGCGCAGTGTGATTCAAAATATGGTGCAAGGTGTCACGGAAGGTTTTACAAAAGGACTGGATTTGGTTGGCGTTGGCTATCGTGCTGCTAAATCTGGTAACAAAGTTACTTTGTCGCTCGGATTTTCTCATCCTGTAGAATTGCCGACTGTAGATGGTATTGAAGTGGATGTTCCTTCTCAGACAAAGTTGATTATTAAAGGAATCAGTAAAGAACTGGTTGGCGAGTATGCTGCAAAAGTTCGTGATATCCGTCGCCCTGAGCCGTACAAAGGTAAAGGTATTCGATATGAAAATGAAGTGGTACGTCGTAAGGTCGGTAAAACTGGCAAGAAATAATTTTAAAGAAAGGAGATTGAGACCTTGTTTACTAAAGAAAATCGCAACGTATCTCGGCAAAAGCGCCATCTGCGTGTTCGTGCCAAGGTTAACGGAACCGCTGAGCGTCCTAGGTTGAATGTGTTTCGTTCCAATAAACACATTTATGCACAAGTCATTGACGATGTACAGGGTGTTACCCTTTGCAGTGCGTCGTCTCTTGATAAAGAGTTGCGTGAAGAATTGAGTAATGGTGGCAACGTGGATGCCGCGAAGAAAATAGGCGAATTGGTAGCGAAGCGAGCTCTAGCAAAAGGTATCCGTTCAGTAGTGTTCGATCGCGGAGGTTATCTTTATCATGGGCGTGTTCAGGCTCTAGCTGACGCTGCACGTGAAGCAGGGTTGGAATTCTAAAGGGAGGTAGGTGTAAGAATGCGGATTAATCCAAATGGCCTGGAGTTAACAGAACGCGTTGTTGCTGTAAATCGTGTGGCCAAAGTTGTTAAAGGCGGTCGTCGTTTTTCTTTCTCGGCACTCGTAGTTGTTGGAGATGGCAATGGCTATGTAGGGGCTGGATTAGGTAAGGCGCAAGAAGTGCCGGACGCGATTCGTAAAGGCGTAGAGGATGCAAAGAAAAATTTGATTCACGTTCCGATGAAAAATACTTCAATACCTCATGAGGCCTTGGGACATTTTGGCGCAGGACGTGTACTGATTAAACCAGCCCCCGAAGGAAGCGGTGTAATCGCAGGTGGACCTGCACGTGCGGTATTGGAGTTGGCTGGAATTAAAGATATTGTGACAAAGTCTCTGGGTTCGAATAACCCAATTAACATGGTACATGCCACTTTGAACGCATTGTCGCAATTAAAACGGGCTGATGAAGTCGCTCGCTTACGCGGCAAAAGTGTTGAAGAGATTTTAGGCTAAGGAGGGTGCTGTATGGCAAACATGCTGTCGATTCGACTTGTTCGCAGTGTTATCGGAAGACCGGAAGCACAGCGGCAGGTGGTTGAAGCGCTTGGTTTACGCAAGTTGAACCAGACCGTTTTGCATGCGGATACTCCGACGATACGCGGTATGATTAATAAAATTCCGCACTTGTTAGAAGTACAGGAAACGGTTCTGTCGGATTCTGAGAAATAAGGAGGTGTCATACTGTGCAAATTCACGAACTAAAAGGTAATCCAGGATCTCGAAAAGCCCCAAAACGTGTAGGACGTGGAACGAGTTCTGGTCATGGTAAAACTTCTACTCGTGGGCATAAAGGCCAATGGGCAAGATCTGGCGGTGGTGTTCGTCCGGGGTTTGAAGGTGGACAGAATCCATTGTTTAAACGTCTTCCTAAACGGGGATTTTCCAATGAGCCATTTAAAAAAGAATATGCTGTTGTCAATCTTGAGAGTCTAAACCAGTTTTCTGAAGGTACAGTTGTCACACCTGAATTACTCTTAGAAACACGTTTGGCGAGAAAGCTGCTTGATGGCATTAAGATTCTCGGCGAAGGTGAATTGAATGTTAAATTGACCGTACAAGCACATGCCTTCTCTGCATCCGCTAAGGAAAAGATTGAGTCGGCTGGCGGCACGGTCGAGGTGATTTAAGATGGGAACGACCATCGCGAATTTGTGGCGACTGAAACATCTTCGCAATCGGATACTGTTTACCCTGTTCGTGCTGGCAGTTTATCGAATTGGATCTTACATTCCAATTCCAGGGATTAATCTCAATGCGCTGACGTCAGGGCAAAACAATGCCTTGTTCAATTTACTGAACATGTTTTCCGGTGGTGCGTTTTATCGATTCTCCATATTCGCGATGAGCGTTACCCCGTATATTACGGCGTCAATTATTGTTCAGCTTCTGCAATCAGGTGTAGTAGCCCGTTTTGAAGAGTGGCAGAAAGAAGGGGAATCTGGTCGGCAAAAACTGACTCAGGTAACTCGATATTTAACGGTAGTATTTGGTCTATTACAGGCTGGAGGACTAACGTTTACGTTTGCTCATAGTGGACTGCTCACCACCCATCAATGGTGGGGCTATATCACCATTGTGATTGTACTGACAGCTGGCGATATTCTCTTAATGTGGTTTGGTGAGATGATAACAGAAAAGGGTGTAGGAAACGGTATATCGATTCTCATTTTTGTTGGTATCATCTCTCAGTTTGGCCAGTTTGGTCAGGAAGTTTACTCCAAATGGTTTGTTGGTCAAAATCAGCATCTTTTTTTAAGTTTTCTACGAGTGGCTATACTGCTGATTGGGACCATCATTCTTTTTGCTGTAATCGTCTATGTTCAGCAGGCTGAACGAAGAATTCCAGTTCAATACGCAAAGCGAGTTGTGGGTAGAACGGTTTACAGTGGTCAGCAAACGCATATTCCCTTAAAGGTTAATGCTGCTGGCGTAATTCCTGTAATTTTTGCAGTATCACTCTTAATTTTGCCTTACACAATTGCAACTTATTTTCAAGGTCGGGCTTGGTCGACTTTTATTTTACGCTATCTATACCCTTCATCCTGGTGGTTTATCGGCCTTGAAGTGCTGTTGATTATTGCGTTTACTTTCTTTTATACGCATGTGCAGATCAACCCACAACAATTGGCTGAACAGTTGCAGAAACATGCAGGATATATTCCTGGTGTTCGCCCGGGAGCTGAAACTGAAGCGTATATCGTATCAGTCGTGAATCGCATAACTGTGTTTGGTTCGCTTTTCTTAGGAGTGATTTCGGTTCTGCCCTTTGTGTTATTGGAAGGAATGAATCTTCAATCCTTCTCCATTACGGGAACGTCCTTGCTCATTATCGTTGGTGTGTCTTTGCAGACACTTCAGCAACTGGAAGGTCAATTGTTGCAACGTAACTATCGTGGCTTTATTCGCCAATAGAAAGAGGGGAAGTTCAAAATGCAAATCATGTTGCTTGGATTGCCAGGGGCTGGCAAGGGTACACAGGCTGCCAAAATTCAAGAGCGTTATGGGATTCCCCATATTTCCACTGGCGATATGTTTCGGGCTGCGATAGCTGCAGGCACACCACTGGGGCTTGAAGTTCAAGACTATCTTAATAGTGGAAAATTGGTTCCTGATGAACTAACCATTCGTGTTGTTCGAGATCGTTTAGAACAGCCAGATGCTAAAGATGGTTTTCTATTGGACGGATTTCCTCGTACTTTGCAACAAGCTGACGCGTTGCAAAAACTTCTGTCAGAATTAGAAAGAAACCTGAATGCGGTGCTGTACTTGCATGTCCCGCAAAACATCTTAATGGATCGACTGACAGGTAGGCGCATCTGTCGACAATGCGGCGCAACATATCACTTGGTATTGAATCCGCCTAAGGTGGAAGGTACCTGTGACGTTTGTGGCGGCGAACTTTATCAGCGAGCTGACGATACGCCTGAGGCAGTGAAGACACGTTTAGAACAATATGCTCAGACTGCGCCGCTCGTTGATTACTATCAATCTCAGGGTGTGCTGTATACTTTTGACGGCCTGCTTACGATTGATCATCTGTTTGAGCAGATTGTGAATACCTTAGATAAGCTGCGAAAGTAGGGAACATCGCGTGGGTCATACTCGTGATTTGCCAGAACTCGCCAGCATCGTAGAGCTTTTGCGCGGTCGAGACAGTAAAAAACTTGCCGTTGTGATTGGCCATGACGGTGATCGTTTTGTGTGGGTCGCTGATGGGGATTTGCGCAAGGTTGAAAAACCTAAACGCAAAAACATCCTGCATATCCGTACTCTTGGATCGTACGCAGAGAGAACCAGGCAAACGCTTCAAGAAGGGAAGCAGGTCTCCAACGCCATGTTGCGATATGATTTACGCCGCTATTCAGAAGCAGGACAGGAGGAGAATGAAGTCCATGGCTAAGGATGATGTGATTGAAGTAGAAGGCAAGGTTATCGAGCCCCTACCCAATGCAATGTTTCGTGTTGAATTAGAGAATGGTCACAAGATACTTGCCCATGTCTCTGGTAAAATACGCATGCATTATATTAAAATTCTTCCTGGCGATCGCGTTACTGTTGAATTATCGCCATATGATTTAAGTCGTGGTAGAATTACCTATCGTTACAAATAATGAAGTCTGGCTTGTAAAGTGATTTTACGTTATCATTTGGCGAGTGAGTTATGACACAGTTTCATAGAAACTGATGATAGAGCTCGCAAAACGAGGAGGGGAATTCCATGAAGGTGCGTCCGTCGGTGAAACCGATTTGCGAAAAATGCAAGGTCATCCGCCGCAAGGGCAACGTCATGGTGATTTGTGAAAACCCGAAACACAAACAGCGTCAGGGTTGATTTAGCTTCAATTTTGTATCAACCTTAGCTCTGCTTGATTCATGGATAGCAGCGCGGCTGCCCGATTACGGGGCTGTTTCCATGTTTTCAATATAGAATTTCTCATTGAATCTTGGAGGTGGACGATTGGCATGGCCCGTATTGCAGGTGTTGACTTGCCGCGCGATAAGCGCGTTGAAATTGGCCTGACTTATATTTATGGTATTGGCCGGACAACCTCAAACAAAATTTTGCAGGCTACCGGCATTGATCCTAACCGTCGAGTGAAAGATTTGACGGAGGACGAAGTCGTACAACTGCGTGATTATATTGACAAGAACATTAAAGTTGAAGGCGATCTTCGTCGCGAAATCGCTCTAAACATCAAACGTTTAGTTGAAATTGGATGTTATCGCGGCTATCGTCATCGCCGCGGATTGCCTGTGCGCGGTCAGCGTACAAAGACAAATGCACGTACGCGCAAAGGTCCACGTCGTACCGTTGCAGGTAAGAAGAAGTAAGGAGGAGTGTGACAAATGGCGAAGGTCAAGCAACAACGTAAAGGCGGGCCGGCGCCGCGCACCCGGCGCCGTGACAGAAAAAATGTCGAGGTGGGTGTCGCGCACGTCCGCTCCACATTCAATAATACAATTGTATCCATCACCGATCTTGCAGGTAATGTAATTTCTTGGTCGAGTGCTGGCAATGTTGGATTTAAGGGCTCGCGGAAAAGCACACCTTTTGCTGCCCAGATGGCGGCTGAGGCAGCTGCGCGCACAGCAATGGAACATGGCATGAAACAAGTGGAAGTTTCTGTAAAAGGTCCTGGCGCTGGTCGTGAAGCAGCCATTCGTTCGCTTCAAGCTGCTGGTCTAGAGGTAAGTGGTATTCGCGACGTTACGCCAATTCCGCATAATGGTTGCCGTCCACCCAAACGTCGCCGTGTGTAATTTAGAACAAGTCTTACGAAGAACGTATTATGATAGACAGTTATTAAAAAATTATGCATGAATTTGTATAAGCAATTATGGAGGTGTCAAGACTAGAATGGCAAGATACACCGGTCCAGTTTGTCGTCTTTGCCGCCGTGAGGGTATTAAGCTCTACTTGAAAGGTGAGCGGTGTTACAGCGAGAAATGCGGTGTCGACAAGCGCCCGTTTCCGCCTGGACAACACGGTCAGGGACGTAAAAAGTCGTCAGAGTATGGTATGCAATTGCGTGAAAAGCAAAAGGCAAGACGTTTTTATGGTGTTATGGAAAAGCAGTTTGAACGCTATTTTGAAGAAGCAGCACGTCATAGTGGCGTCACAGGTGAGAATTTGCTCGCCATCTTAGAGAGCCGCCTAGACAATGTTGTCCATCGCATTGGGTTGGGGGCTTCTCGTGCTGAAGCTCGCCAAATTGTTCGACATGGACATATTTTGGTAAATGGTCGGCGCGTAGACATCCCATCCTATTTGCTTCGTCCTGGAGATGTTGTCGCTGTTGCAGAAAAGAGTGCGGGTCTTACCCGTATTAAGGAACTGCTTGAAGCTGCAGCCAGCAAAACCATTCCACAGTGGTTGGAATTTGACGCCGAGAAGGCGCAAGCAAAAGTTTTGCGTAAGCCTGTGCGTGATGAAATTGACACACCGGTTGCTGAACAGATGATCGTTGAACATTACTCGAGATAATTAAGTTGATTGGACGGTCAATCTGCAGCGTCGAAGAGGAGGGTATCGGATGATCGAAATGGAGAAGCCCAGCATTCAGACGGTCGAACACAGCCCGACGTATGGCAAGTTTGTCGTAGAGCCGCTTGAGCGGGGTTATGGAACGACACTGGGGAATTCACTGCGTCGCATTCTGCTCTCCTCTATCCCGGGCGCGGCGGTGCGCTCGGTGAAAATAGAGGGAGTTTTGCATGAATTCTCCACAGTGCCTGGTGTGGTTGAGGATACGACCGAAATCATTCTGAATCTGAAGCGCCTCTCGTTAAAGATTCACTCCGACGAGGAAAAATTATTAGTCATCGACGCGAATGAACCGGGCCCTGTGACAGCAGGAGACATTCGAGCAGATTCGGACGTGGATATCATCGATCCTGAAATGCACATTGCCACTTTAACTGAAGGTGGAAGAATTTATGCTGAATTACGTGCAGGACGGGGACGTGGTTACCATCCAGCCAATCGCAACAAGATGGATGAGCAAGAGATAGGAGTCATCCCTATTGACTCTTTGTACTCTCCCATCACTCGGGTGAACTTTACCGTTGAAAATACACGGGTTGGACAAATCACAGACTATGACAAGCTAACGCTGGAAGTGTGGACGGACGGGTCAGTGCAACCGGATGAAGCTGTTTCAATTGCTTCTCGCATTTTGGTTGAGCATCTTTCTCTGTTCACAGGTTTGTCTGATTCGGGGCGCGGTCACGAGCTTGCAGTTGAAAAAGAAGAGAGCACAAATGAGCGAGTCATGGATATGCCCATTGAAGAGCTTGATTTATCGGTGCGTTCTTATAATTGCCTCAAACGAGCTGGTATCAATACGGTAGCGGAACTTTGTGCGCGTTCAGAAGATGAGATGATGAAAGTACGTAATTTGGGTCGCAAGTCATTAGAAGAAGTTATAGAAAAGCTAGAAGCTCTTGGCTTGCATTTGCGTCAAGAAGATTGATCGATTGCAGGTAGATGATGTTTTAACAAATTCATTAGACGAGATCGACAATATAAGATGTGAAGTACTTGTTTTCATTAAACTCGCTGAGTGAAGGAGGGTTTAAGGTGCCATACCGTAAATTAGGGAGAACGTCTTCGGCTCGTAAAGCGCTCTTTCGTTCTCTGGTCACCGATTTGTTCTTGTATGAGCGGATTCAAACAACTGAAGCAAAAGCCAAAGAGTTACGATCGATTGCTGAAAAATTAATTACGCTGGCAAAACGTGGCGACTTGCATGCACGCCGCCAGGTTGCGGCTTATGTTCGTCGAGAGTTTCTGAATGAGACAGCAGATCAGGACGCTATTCAAAAGTTGTTTTCTGAATTGGCTCCACGCTTTGCTGATCGCGATGGTGGCTATACGCGCATAACAAAAATTGGCCCAAGACGTGGCGACGCTGCGCCAATGGTTTTGCTGGAATTAGTTCGATAAAATGTTGTCCGGGACAGATAGGATGAATCAGTCAGTTGGTTAACTGTTGCCTATTTGTTTCGGACAAGACTTTTTTCTTGAGATGATACTTGTCCCCGCTTGGGGACAATGATTTTTTAGGTGTGACTGTATGCGAGTGAAACTACTGATTGCCTATGATGGAACGAATTTTCATGGATTTGCACGACAGAATAACTTGCGTACTGTACAGGGTGAGTTGGAAGCCTGTTTATCCAGGGTGACTGCATCACCTGTACTTATTCACGGTTCCGGGAGAACTGATGCAGGTGTTCATGCTCGTCAACAAGTCGTTCATTGGGATCAGGAGCATGGTCCACCAGTTGAAAAATATCCGTACGTATTGCGGCGCATTTTACCGCCCGATCTGATTGCCATTCAAGCAGAAGAAGCTACAGATCAGTTTCACTCAAGATTTTCTGCTGTAGGCAAAACCTATCGATATACCTTTCAAACTGCTGCAGTTGCAGATATTTTTACCCATCGTTTTACCTGTCATTCACCAGGTCGTCTGGATTTGCAAAAAATGCGTGAGGCGGCTTGCCATTTGGTAGGTACGCACGATTTTACCAGTTTTTGTGCGGCTTCTACTCCTGTAGAAGATAAGATACGAACGATTTTTGATATCAGTGTGAAGGAATCTGGATCATACGTGTCACTCTATGTAACTGGAAATGGATTTCTACAAAATATGGTTCGTATCATTGCGGGGACTCTTCTTATGGTTGGGCAAGGTAAATTAACAGAACAACAAGTTATAAAGTCTATTCAAGCATGTGACAGAAGGACTGCTGGATGGACTGCACCGCCGTCTGGTTTGGCGCTTTGGCAGGTTTATTATGAAGAATCGAATTTATGGCTTGCAGTTAAGCAAGGTTTTGAGTAAACTGAGGATTAGTGCATTCTGCCCACTTTAAGCCCCGTTAAAGTGGTTGATTAGCATGAACCGTTTTCGGGAGGGACTCATATGCGAACGACGTACATGGCGAAACCGAACGCTGTGGAACGTAAATGGTTGTTAATAGATGCAACCGGCTGGCGGGTAGGCCGCTTGGCCACAGAAATAGCAAAGCTATTACGCGGCAAACATAAACCTGAGTTTACGCCGCATGTGGATACTGGTGACTTTGTTGTAGTAACAAATGTTGAAAAAGTAGTATTCACAGGTCGTAAGTTACAAAAGAAATTATATCGCCGCCACTCCGGCTATCCTGGTGGACTCAAGGAAGTGCGTGCGGTCGATTTGTTAAAGAAACATCCTGAGCGAGTTCTGTATTTTGCAGTTCGTGGTATGTTGCCACATACATCGCTGGGAAGACAGCAACTGACTAAATTGCGTCTTTACGTGGGTCCGGAGCATCCGCATGCCGCTCAGAAACCGGAACCATATCAACTGACGAAGTGATAAGGAGGGGACTATAGGTGGCTCAATTACAATATTGGGGAACCGGACGTCGTAAGCACTCCGTCGCTCGCGTTCGGTTGATGCCTGGTGATGGTGTGATTCGTATTAATAATCGGGAAATGGACGATTATTTTGGACTAGAAACCTTAAAGCTGATTGTTAAGCAACCCCTGATGCTCACTGATACGCTTGGACGCTATAACGTGATTGCTAACGTTTATGGTGGAGGCATTTCAGGCCAGGCTGGTGCTATTCGTCATGGTATCGCTCGTGCTCTCTTGAGAGTAGATCCAGAATTGCGTCCTGTTCTCAAAAAAGCGGGTATGTTAACTCGTGACGCACGTATGAAGGAACGTAAGAAGTACGGTTTGAAGGCTGCACGCCGTGCTCCTCAATTTTCAAAGCGCTAATCGTAAACATAATCATTCCAACAAAAGAGAGCCAGAGGCTCTCTTTTTTGTCGTTAAAAAAGTTTTATGGCATGTTGAGAAGAAAAATGGGTCACTCTACAAAAGCAAAGATGCTTATAAAGAAAGTGAGTGCGATCCATGCAGTTTAAAAAGTTAGCATGCTGTTTTTTCGGAATGTGGGTTCCATTGTTTTTAGCTCCTCCTTGTGTACAGGCAGCAACGACAGTACAAGCTGATCTGGTGCGTAAATGTATAGTAATTGATGCGGGACATGGAGGCGTAGACAGCGGTGCGCGTTCTCAGCAGGGAGATATGGAGAAAGATATCAATTTGAAAATAGCCGAGTATTTGCGTGATGATTTGCAACAAATCGGTATTTCCGTTGTCATGACGCGTAATCAAGATATGGATTTGGCGACTCAAGAAGATAGAGCGAATAAACACCGGCATCGTGGAGATTTAAGGGGACGTTTGTTACGTGCCAAGAGTGTTCACTATGACGCTTTTGTTTCTATTCATTGTAATGCGGATCCTTCTCCAGTTTGGAGAGGAGCTCATGTGCTTTATAAACAAGGTGATGAAAAAAGTAAGGAGTTGGCTGAAATTATGATGAATGCCATTCGCGAACACCTTTTGCCAACTCAAAGGGATATAAAAGCGAATCAAAGCTTATATCTTTTAAAAAGACTAGATGGTCCAGCTGTTCTGGTTGAGGTTGGATTTATCACCCATCCAGAAGAATTGCGTTTGCTGAAACAGCCACGCTATCAGAAAATCATTGCTTACTCGCTTTATGAAGGATTGATGCGCTATTTTAATTCAGAATCGACGCCATCCCAACGTTCGACTGTTAGTTTTTCTACTCTGCATGGGTAGCATTATAAGTTTTGCCGTTTTCGCTTGGCATCGAGTGATTCATGCTAGTGAACGAGTGGTGCGAACAAATTCTACAAATTTGCCCAAACTGGAAATCACACGCACCTCCCATGCATGGTTTGGGCAACCGGTATATGTTTTAAAAAATGAATCTGCGGAAAAACTCCTTCATTTGGTCATAGAGTCATGGAACGGAGACCAATTGCCGATTCTCAGTCAGCCCATATCTATTTCTGCCCTTCCAGATTCTAAAATCACGTTTGCCCCTCAAAATTTAGCTCCATTTGATTTTCAACCAGGAAAAGCTGTTTACTTCTCGGCTCCTGTACTTTCTCATATGAAAAACAGTCAAATATTTACGATTATGTGGATGGAGAATGGTCTAGAACAATATGAAAATGTGAATGTCTCTTGAGCGATATCTGTGCTAAACTAACAAAAGCGAAGTTATATAAAAGTAGTATAGGGTCTATGGCCTTTTCTCTTTGAATTGTTTGATTCGTCAGTTTTGGGAGGGAATTGATTTGGTAAATCAAGATCAGGTGCTCGATGCGCTCCGCAAAGTAGAAGATCCAGAGGTTCATCGCAGCATCGTGGATTTGGATATGGTACGAAATATTGATATTCGCGGTTCGCATGTTTCACTAGAAATCGTATTGACCATTCGCGGTTGTCCCTTACACACTGTCATTGAGGAGGACGTTCGACGCGCATTGGGGGAAGTTCCGGGAATTAAAACGGTAGACGTAAAAATAGGTCATATGACGGATGAAGAGAGAAAACGGTTTGCAGAGAAAGTTCGCGGTCCACAACAGAATACTGGACAACCACTCTCTGAGCTGTTGTCTGAAAACTCTGGGGTTGTCTTTCTGGCGATTGCATCAGGCAAAGGCGGTGTAGGTAAATCATCAGTTACCGCTAATTTGGCACGTGCTCTTGCGGAAATGGGATATCGAGTAGGTGTAGTAGATGCAGACATTTATGGGTTTAGTCTGCCAGCCATTTTTAACGCCGTCGATAAAAAACCAACTGTCATTGATGAAATGATTCTGCCAGTAGAGGTAGAAGGTATCAAATTAATTTCCATGCACTATTTTGTTCCAGATAACAGCCCGGTTGTCTGGCGTGGACCCATGCTGGGCAAAATGTTGCGTACTTTTTTCTCACAAGTTCATTGGGGAAAATTAGACATTGTATTGCTTGATTTGCCGCCTGGAACAGGAGATATGGCTCTTGATGTGCATACATTACTGCCGCAATGCAAGGAAATTATTGTAACTACACCGCAGTTGGAAGCGGCTGAAGTAGCCGTACGCGCAGGGATTATGGGTGTTCGTACCCATCATGAAATTGTTGGCGTAGTAGAGAATATGGCATATTTTGAATGCCCTGGTTGTGGTGAACGCTATCCAATTTTTGGCGAAGGCGGCGGAGCCAAGGTTGCGGCAGCTCTTCAAACGGAAGTGATTGCCCAAATTCCTATGGCTATTTTGCAATCCGGACAAAAAGCGTTTTTTGGCAAAAATTCATCTCAGGGCCAGGAATATGCGCTCTTGGCAGAAAGAGTAGCGCGTCGTCTCCATTTGCAGGAACAAGAACAGGTTCAAATCTAATACTCTACAAGGATTGTCAGGACTTAGTTTGATTTCATCTGCAACATTTGTATAAAAACTTAGAGAGCTGACCAACCTCTCTTCAATGGAGAGGATTAAATCAGCTCTCTGACGTTTATGTCCATACAAATTTAGCTGCTGCCCGATTCTTGATTGCCTTCTTCACCACCGGAACCACTTTCACCTTCAGCAGAGCCACCACTCGATTGTTGCTGTGATGAATTCCCACTGCCACCTGGGCTCTTCATACTGTCTGAGACAGCTTTTTTCAGGGCATCTTGGAACTTCATGCGAAACGTTGGGTTGTCCATGGCTTGCATCATGACATTCATAATATCCTTGCGACCTTCTGGAGATTGAAATTGCTCTTCCAAAAAGGTGCTAAAACTTTTTGATTTAAGCAGTACTAACAAATCTTTTTGCGCATCAGGATCGCGTAAAAGTTGTTTCATGGTAGACAACATTTCAGGTTGAGAGGCCTTGGCTAAATCGGATGCAAAAGTTGGATCTTTCATCTGTTCAGAGAGTAGATGCTGAAATTTTTCTGATTGCAAGCTAGCTGTTAATGCTTTACTGACGTCAGCATTGGAGACAGCCAATTGTTGCTTGAAAGTTGGGTCTTTTAGTATATCGTAAAGAGCAGATTTGCCCTCGGGAGAATGTAGAATATCAAGAACCATTTGTTTGGTAGCGCCATAGTCTTGTCCGCCGCTAGCTGCCGAGGCAGAAGACGAATTGTCAGCACCCATGGCGCCTGCGCCACAACCGGCTACGACTGCGGTAGCCATCATCAGAGCTATGGCTGTTGCACGCTTGCTCACAGGCATCCCCCGTTCTCTTGCTTGTTGTCCTCAGTATGTCTAGGAGACCAAGACATTATGCGGTTTGGCAGGACTTCACAGGTTAAGGTAAGATGTGATAGGCAAGCGCCGCCATTTTGATGGACCCTGCAATTTTTAAGATTGAACCTTGGTGGAAACTTTTGCATTGCTGAGCAATTCAGAAACGGTTACAAATTGATAACCTTTGGCTCGTAATTGATGAATAATTTGCGGTAAAGCTACTGTAATCTGTTTGGATGAGTCGCTGGCGTGCATCAGAATGATGTCTCCGGGCACAGCGCGAGAAACTACGCGTTTAACAATGGCTTGTTCACCTGGGTTTTTCCAATCCAATGAATCTGTATTCCATTGAATTACGGTATAGCCCATATCATGTAAAGTTTTCAATACTCTAGGATTAAAATCTCCATTTGGTGTACGAATAAGTTTGGTTTTTACCCCTGTGACTTGTTGGATTGCTTTTTCAGAGAGTGCAACTTGTTCACGTATCCAACTGTTAGGATAATTAGAAAAGTCTTTGTGTAAGTTGCCGTGATTACCAATTTCAAATCCCATAGTTTGGATTCTCTTGGCGATTTTCGGATGACGTAAGGTCCAAGGACCACTTAAGAAAAAGGTTGCTTTTTTGACACCTTCTTTTTGTAAAATGTCAAGAACCGGTTCGGGGACTTTGTTTCCCCAAGAAATATCAAACGTCAGCGCAACCACTTTCTTGTCGGTATCCACTTTATAAATGGCATTTGGCGGTTTGCTGGCAGCCATGACCGTTTGCGGCTTGGCGCCAATCAGTCCAGCAGACAAAAGTACAGCCATACCTATACTTGTCAAAAGGCGAAATGATTTTTTAAACACTCGTTTCACTCCTTATACAAAGTTCTCTACGGGCTATTCTTTATGGATTTTCAGCAATCGACTTCCAGTTTCGGAAATCTGCCTAACGCGAAGTGTGCGCCTCTTTCTTGCCTGCTATGCAGTGTTAAGAAAATCGCTGAATTGAAATTGTATGAAGGAGGAAATCTGCGTGAGAGAAAAGGGTTTAGCGGCAATAGGGCAGCGACCTCAGGGGATTCGTACACTTTTTTTAGCTTCACTTTTATTTTTGCTGCTTGGAGCGTTGTTCGGATTTTATCAACCTAGTTTGGCGAGTCATTTGGCTCAGCCCGTTTTGCATCAGATGAAGCAATCTGTACAATCATTAGAAGGGCATAGTTGGTTTCGTTTTTTTCTGTATATTTTTTTGCACAATACATTTAGTATTGCTATGACTATGCTTTTAGGTGTTGTTTTCGGACTTTTTCCTGCTTGGAACATGTGGTTAAACGGTATGGTCATTGGTTATCTCTTGCATGCAGATGCTCAATTGGGCATACCTGCAGGGAAATTGATTCTCTATGGTTTGGCTCCACATGGGATTTTTGAATTGACTGCTGTATTTTGGGCGTCAGCAGTAGGGTTGCTCAATGGGTGGACGTTGTTAACTTCGCTTTTAAACGCATTCCGAAATGATTCGGTTATCAACCATCCAGTGTCCCCAGAAATTCGTAAAGAGAGCGTTTGGAAGATAGTGGTACGCTATAATTTGCGAGCTTTTCCTTTCATGGTAGGGTTGCTGCTCATTGCAGCGGTCATTGAGTCGACCGTAACCCCCCATTTAATTCAAGTTGGCATAGGCTCGCTACATGTCTCACATGGGTAAACAGGAGGGGAAAGTATAAAATGGCTAAATTAAGAATTATTGGAGCACCATCCGACTTCGGACAAGGGCGAAGAGGTGTCGATATGGGGCCAAGCGCTATACGTTATGCAGGTTTGTCGGAAAAACTGGCGCGTCTTGGTCATGATGTGGAAGATTTAGGAAATATTGTGGTGCCTACACCTGAGATGCATACCGTAAAGGATGAGAAGCTGAAATACTTTGATGAAGTGAAGGCGGTATGCGAAAATTTATATCGTGAAGTCAGCCGTGTTATGGAGGAGGACGCCATTCCGATTATTTTAGGTGGCGATCACAGTATTTCCATTGGCAGTTTGGCTGGAATTGCTGCCAGTCGACGCCCTTTTGGGGTCATTTGGTTTGACGCGCACGGAGACATGAATACTCCAGAAACAACACCTTCTGGAAATATTCATGGAATGCCACTCGCCGTCAATCTTGGTCTTGGTCATCCTGAATTAATACATCTTGGTGGTTTCGCTCCCAAGGTTAAACCAGAAAATGTGGTCCTGGTGGGGATTCGCTCCATTGATGAGGATGAGGCCAAACTGATTCGCCAAACTGGCATTCGCGCTTATACGATGGCAGAGATTGATCGTATGGGTATGGCAGCGGTAATGGAAGAAGCCATTCGCATTGCTTCCAACCAAACGGAAGGAATTCATCTCTCACTCGATTTGGATTCGCTCGACCCAACATTCGCCCCAGGGGTAGGTACACCGGTAAATGGGGGTGTCACTTATCGGGAAGGACATCTTGCCATGGAAATTCTAGCTGCTTCTGGGAAGATTCGTTCGGTGGATGTCGTTGAAGTTAATCCTATTCTGGACATTCACAACCAAACGGGGAATATGGCTGTCGAGTTGGTAGAATCTTTGTTTGGTAAGACGGTGATGTAACGGCGTCCATTCTGTTCGCATACCGCCTTCCACCAGGAAGGCGGAGACTCCATTGCTCTATGCAGCGCTTGGGGATTCAATTACCTATGGGTATTCGGCGACAAATCCTAATCATAATTTTGTGTCCTTGATTCATCGAAAAGGTTTTTCGCCCATTCAACCGAATCTGTTTATTTTGGCACGTCCAGGATGGACTTCGAAACAACTGTTAAAATCCATTCTTCGCACGCCTGAAGTGATTTGGGATGAAACGCGCTATGTAACGCTTTGGATTGGCGGGAACGACGCCATACGTGCGATGCCATTTGTACTTTCTGGAGATTTTGCTCCGTTGCGGCGTGTTGCTGAGCGGCTGCGGGCTAACTTATCCAGTATGATTCAACATATACGTCGACCCAAAATGCAAATCTATGTTGCAAATTTGTATAATCCGTTTCCCAATTCGCATTTGGCGGAAGAAGCCATTCACTTACTCAATGATGCTATCGCTGGCGTTGCAAGGCAAGAAGGTGTCAAGTTGGTCGATATGTATCGTTCATTGCATGGTCGTGAATCGCTGGCCATTGAAGGCTATCGAAGAGGTGTGTTGCAAGATGTGCGCTTGCGGGGGAATCCTATTCATCCTAACGATGACGGACATCGCTGGATTGCTGAGACTTGGTTAAAAGCAATCAGCCCATCGCGTTCGCTTTCCGCTTCCAAACGACCAAAGAAGCAAGGACGGCGGTTGTTGTCAACTCAAAAGTCAACGCATTCATTGAATATCCGGATAGAGAAAACACAGAGGAAAAAAGCGGGATCGGGCAAAAAACTGGCAAGATGATGGGCAGGTGAAGATTTCTCATGGGCGCATGGTTGACCGTGTTGCGCAATTTCAGCTTGCTAAATGTCCTAGATATTGCCATTGTAACTTTTGTACTCTATCGACTCCTCTTGATTGTACGTGGAACGCGTGCGGTTCAGTTGTTAAAAGGTATACTCGTCATTCTCATTGCTACAGCGCTCTCCAGTGCCTTGCATTTACAAGCGCTCAGCTGGTTGTTAAATAAAATTATTACGGTAGGCTTTTTTGCTATTCCGGTTGTCTTTCAGCCAGAACTGCGACGTACTCTTGATCAACTGGGCCGCGGTGGTTTTTTCTCCCTGTCCAATCATCAAGCTTCCGAAGGGATGGCCAGAGCGATTGATGAAATTGCTCTAGCCGCCAGCCAACTTTCCAAAACAAGGACGGGAGCGTTGATTGTTTTGGAACGTAAAACAGGTCTCGGTGAATATGTGGAGACAGGCACATGGATGAATGCACAGATTTCTCATGCGTTATTACTAAATCTCTTTGTGCCTAATACGCCTTTGCATGATGGGGCGGTGATTGTGCGTGGAGAGCAAATCATTGCGGCAGGATGCTTTTTGCCACTCACAGAGAATCGTGAATTGGACAAGCAGTTAGGGACTCGACATCGAGCAGCCATTGGAATAACGGAACAATCGGACGCTGTTTCTGTTGTGGTTTCAGAAGAAACTGGCGGTATCTCTGTTGGGGTGGACGGTAATTTGGTTCGTTTTCTGAGTGAAAATACGCTTCGCCAGTTACTGAGGGATTTATTAATTGCCCGACAGAAACGAAAAATTCCGTCTTTACTTCGGGTTCGCAAGGGTTCGTAGGAGGTATGGAGAATGAATATGGACAAATTTCTCCAAAACAACAATGTCCTGAAGGTGCTGGCTTTTATTATGGCCTGCATTCTCTGGGTGATTGTGCATGCTCCTGCAACACCAACAGGTGCGGCCAGTGTTGTAGAGACCTTTGAAAGACCTATCCATGTGGAATTGAACAAGAGTATGTTGGTGACTTCAGTGAAGCCTAGCACAGTCAAGTTAACGGTGACTGTGAGTGCAATAAACGCTGTTCAGCTCTCCTCCGAAATGCAGGGTGTCGAAGCAACGGTCAACGCTATTGGACTTTCACCAGGTCAACATGTTTTGCATGTTCAATTGCAAGGAATGCCCAATGTTCAGTCTTACAGTGTCGATCCGACTTCAGTAGCTGTTAACTTAGCCAATAAAATGACAGCCACGTTTCCTATACAAGTGAGTTTGGCAAATAACCAAGCCAAAATCGCTAAAATCTCTGTTGCTCCGAAAGAGGCAACCGTTAGCGGTAAAGCACGGGACTTACAGCAAGTTGCTGGTGTAGTAGCCAAGGTAAACGTTACCAACCATACGGATGGCTTATGGACAAATACGGTTCCCTTGGTGGCTGTGAATCAGGAAGGACAGGCTGTGCAGGGGGTTGTCGTAGAACCAGACAGCGCAAAAGTTTCTTTGGCGCTAGCGGGTCTACAAGAACATGTTACTCTTCAGCCGGCGATTGATGGAACACCTGCAGCAGGCTATGCTGTGGCTGGCATTACCCTACAGCCTTCAGAAGTCAATGTTTACACATGGCCCAACGGATCGAACAAACCTATTTCGTCCTTGCCAGTACCTGTAAATGTCAATCAGTTGGATAGTAACACTTCGAGTAAAGTAGACATTCCAATCCCCAGCGGAGTGCAGTCTATCCAGCCTCAACAAGTCGAGGTCAGCGTGCAGATTGAACCGGCATCCACTAAGAGTTTTCAAAATTTGCCGATCACGATTGAAAACGCGGCGACGAATGAACAAATTATATTTACTGGTAATCCAGCGGTTTCCTTACAGCTTTATGGACCTGTTTCTCTATTGCAAAATTTACAGTCATCTGATATTGGCGTATTTATCAATGCGCAAAATCTCCATCCTGGCGTGCAACAAGTGCCTATACAGGTCAGTGTGCCTCGATATGTGAGTGTGGCGAGTCTCTCGCAAACAGACGTTACTATCAACGTGAGAGAAGGGTAGATCACTGGCTTGTTCTTGTGGCAAAATGATTGAGTCTTTGAAAGGGGCGGTCTATGGATGGGGAAATGGTTTGGCACAGATGGTGTAAGAGGTGTGGCCAATCGGGAGTTGACACCGGAACTCGTATTTCAATTAGGGAGAGCGGCAGCCTATACACTGACATCCAGACGTCCGGGCTCGCGCTTTGTCGTTGGTAAAGATACGCGGATTTCCGGAGATATGCTGGAAGCTGCGTTAATCAGCGGTATATTGTCGATGGGCGTCGATGTACTGCGTCTGGGTGTGATTCCAACCCCAGGTGTGGCCTACTTAACACGCCATCTGCGAGCCGATGCGGGTGTGATGATTTCGGCTTCGCACAATCCTGTTGAAGATAATGGAATTAAATTTTTTGGCGGTGACGGTTTTAAACTTCTCGACCATATTGAGTTGGAAATCGAGCGCTTAATGGAACAGGGGCAAGATGATCTACCGCGTCCTGTAGGGGCTCAGGTGGGGCGGCTTTACGATGAACCAGCCACGGGGCGATATTTGGATTTTCTCTCCGAAACGGTACGCCATCGTTTTAAGGGTCTGCACATTGTCATGGACTGTGCCAATGGTGCAGCTTCCTTTCTTGCCCCTGCACTTTTTGAACGTTTAGGTGCGCGCTTAACGGTCATTCACAGTCAACCTGATGGTGTCAATATTAATGTCGGATGCGGCTCGACTCATCCGCATGTTGTACAGCGTATGGTTCTTCAGGAGCGTGCCGATTTGGGATTAACTTTTGATGGTGACGCTGACCGTCTAATCGCTGTTGACCATACGGGACAACTTGTAGATGGTGACTATATCCTGGCGATTTGTGGATTGGCAATGAAAAAACGCGGTGAATTGCGCGACGATACGATTGTGGCAACGGTTATGAGCAATCTTGGCTTTTTAAAAGCGATGAAAGAATCGGGTATACATGTAGAACGTACAGCTGTTGGCGATCGCTATGTGATGGAACGTATGCGCGAGTGTCAAGCTGTACTCGGTGGTGAGCAATCAGGGCACATTATCTTTCTTAATCACACAACAACAGGAGACGGTATGCTGACAGCTTTGCAATTGGTTGACGTGATGGTAGAAAGCGGTCAGACGTTGGCCGAGCTGCGTAAAGTTATGCAGCGATACCCGCAACTTTTAGAAAACATTCGCGTGACGGATAAAACGGCGTGGAGGACCAACGCGGCTATTCAGCAAGTGATGAAAGTGGAAGAAGAGAGGCTTGGAGAAGACGGGCGTCTGTTGGTTCGTGAATCGGGAACAGAACCGATTGTGCGTGTCATGGCGGAGGGGCCAGATGAACGTGAACTAGAAAATTGTGTTCAGAGAATCGCGGGTGTCATTCGTAGCGAGATCGGCCTGTAAAGACATTTGTCTGTCTAACAAGAGTGGCTTTGCCAGGAACGGTTATCGTATGTCTATATCTTTTAAAGGGGGTGATGTGAGAGTCAAAAATGTTGAAGTACTCATAGTCTGGTCTATCGCCGTGAATCTTTGACACGACGAAGATGGAAGCGCCTGGGCTGCCTCTTCTAAGAGGACAGTTGACGCGGTGGAGGTTGGCGAAAGTTTCGGCGGATGCCTCCCGGTGCTAAGCTGCGCCGCAAGTGAAGTCCGAAAACTGGCAGGTGACTGCGAGCACAAGGACGAGCAAGCTAACGAGGAGGAACAATCGAAGCTTATGTGCGGAATTGTAGGTTACATTGGAGCCAAGCCAGTATTGGATGTTGTTGTCAACGGTTTGCGAAAATTGGAATACCGGGGTTACGATTCGGCTGGCATAGCCATTCTTGAAGATCAGCGCGTGAAAGTTTTAAAATCCGTTGGCAGGCTGAGCAATTTGGAAGACAAGTTAGCCAGCAACACCTTGAATGGACATTTGGCTATTGGCCATACCCGCTGGGCAACGCATGGCAAACCATCGGATGAAAATTCTCATCCCCACCAGGATTGCAGTGGCAGGTTTGCTATTGTGCACAATGGGATTGTCGAAAATTATTTGCCTTTACGAGAAGAATTGCTGGCGGCAGGCCATCAATTCAGTTCCGAGACGGATACAGAAGTGGTAGCTCATCTCATTGAAGAGATGTACAATGGCGATTTGCTCAAGACCATGGTAGCTGTGGGGCAACGCATTCGCGGAGCCTATTCGCTTGTAGTGATATGCAAAGATCATCCGGACGAGTTTATTGCTATGCGTAAATCCAGTCCATTGATTGTGGGTCTTGGTGACGGAGAGAATTTTGTTGCCTCCGATATTCCGGCTGTCCTTGAATATACTCGCGATATCTACGTTCTTGATGATGGAGAGATGGCGATGATTCGGCGGGATGGCGTGGAATGTTTCACTCTGGATGGCGATCCGGTTGAAAAAGAGGTTTATAAAGTAACCTGGGATGCTGTATCGGCAGAACGCGGCGGTTACGATCATTTTATGATGAAGGAAATTCACGAACAGCCAAAGGCAATTCGTGATACTTTGACGGGACGCCTCGATGAGACGGCAGGACAAGTGAAACTTCCTGAATTGAAGCTGTCGACTCAAGAAATCAACGAGATCGACCGTATCCATATTGTAGCTTGCGGCACATCATGGCACGCTGGCTTGGTAGGAAAGTCCATGTTGGAAAAGATGACGCGTATTCCGGTAGAAGTAGATATTGCTAGTGAATATCGGTATCGAGATGTACTGCACACGTCCAATACGCTCGTGATTGTCATCTCGCAATCTGGGGAGACTGCCGATACGTTGGCGGCGCTGCGGGATTGCAAAAAGAAAGGTTTGCGAGTATTAGCGATTACTAATGTGGTTGGCAGTTCAGTTGCTCGGGAAGCGGACGATGTTCTGATTACTTGGGCTGGTCCTGAAATTGCGGTTGCGTCTACAAAAGCGTACACGACGCAACTGATTGCGCTCTGTTTGCTGTCGATTTACTTTGCACAAGTCAAAGGGTTGATGAGCAGCGATGATGCGCATGATTGGGTAACGCAACTGGCCAATCTTCCCCAGTTGGCTGAGCAGGTTCTGGATACAGCGCCGCAATTGGAGAAATTTGCTGCTGATTGGGTCCATGCGGAAGATACATTCTTTATTGGTAGGGGCCTGGATTTCTCGGTTGCCTTGGAAGGCTCTTTGAAATTGAAGGAAATTTCATATATCCATGCGGAAGCCTATGCGGCTGGCGAATTGAAGCATGGTACTTTGGCTCTCATCACCGATGGAGTGCCGGTCATAGCCATTGCAACCCAACCTCACTTATATGAGAAAACGCTCAGTAATATTAAGGAAGTGAAAGCGCGAGGAGCTTTTGTGCTTGGTATTACTTGGGTAGGGAATGAAGATTTGGCACATTCGGTAGACGAAGTGATTTATCTGCCTCAACAGTGTGCCGAACTCTCCCCAGTGTTGACGGTAATTCCATTGCAATTGTTGGCTTACTATGCTGCTGTTGCGCGTGGTAATGACGTCGATAAACCGCGCAATTTGGCAAAATCAGTTACAGTTGAGTAAGTTGGGATGTAGAAAAGGGTTTGTTGTGTTCGCAAAATCAAATCCTTCCCCGAGGTAAAAAAGTTCTTCCCTGAGTAAAATAAGTTGTTCCCTACAGCACGGGTGGGTTCGGGTCAAAAGCCTGAATTCGCCTGTGCTTTTTTGATGCCTGAGAGCGAAAGGCGGGGGAAACTCAGAGCAAAATTTTGAGAGCTACCAGACGCGAAAAAGCCCGAAATATCAAGGATTCCTCGACCATGCCCGATCAAAAATGCGAAAAAATAATTGACCAAATCTGTCCTCCCTTGACCCTCAAACCCTGCCTTTCCCCCTCGCGCCAGCGAACAACTTCATTTTACGCAAAATCGATGAATTTGGAAAAATTACGGAGAAAAACGGGTGGGAAAAGGCGTGATCTACGGAAGAAATTCATTTGACGGTAGAAACTGGGTTGGAGTGAGGAAGAGTCTAGAAAAGTCAGGCGGGGCAAAGGATGAGGCAGGGTTGAGGCGGGAGATGGCGAGGGAAGAATTTGATTTGACGGTTACACGTACGCATCGATGACCGCGAACAGATATACCAGCCATCCTTACAACACCAAATCTTTGTCATATCGCACTGGAAGTGTTCGTTTGACTGACTCACCGGAATCTTTCCAGACCGCTTCTTTCGGAAAGCTTCTCGCTGTGGGGATTTGACCAACAATCCCATTTCCCGCATGCTCCGGTATACTCATTTGTGGTTTACCTGCATGTTGTATGGACGGCGTAACATGCCTTGATTCTACGGTATCCATATCGTGGGAATCTTTCGCATAGATGTTGAATCCGTTGTTCCAATAGGGCGTCTTTATCTATAACCGCTTTTTTCGCCTTCTTCACAGGTTCCTTTAACAAGCTATAACAATAAGTTCGATTCAGATCCAATGCTTTCGCAATCACTGGTACCCGAAACTCTTCCTTGATGAACTGAGCAACCAAGGAACGGCTACTTACTTCCGGACCCAGTTCGATTTTTTTCGCATCACATCGATTTCCATAGCTTGCTCGCCAATTTTGCTCATGGCTTCCTGCAACTGCTTCTCCAACTCCTGCTCCCGGGTAGAAGGACCTGACTAAAGCCCTGCTCGTCCACCAGCCAGAAATGCGTCACGCCACTTGTAATACAGACTTTGGGCCTCACCATGCTGTCGGCAAACCTCGCTGATATTCGCCCCGGGAACCATCCCTTCCAACACAATGTTCATTTTCTCGTCCAAAGTCTACTTACGTCCTGGCATGAGTCAAACACCTCACTACGTCTATTTTACCTCACGTCATCTATCTGGGTTGACTCTGGGGCCAGTATAGAAGCAAATCGTGAGTTATTTCAACTATTTGCGACGAAACCGTGGATTTTGAGGGAGAGGATTGATAAAAGGGTCAAGGTTCAAGACAATACTATCGGCTACTACTTTAAGGTATTGGACTCGGTGGAAGCCACAGTGGACGAATTGGCGCGGATCTTCAGCAGGATGATTAAGCACATTGGCTATCCATTGTTCGATATCTTGCAGTATGAGCGTCAGATGGCGTGATAGAGCAGAGAAGAGGTCAAAGGCGTTGGGATAACCAACGCCGATACATAGAGACAACATGATTTGTCGAGTAGAACGTTTTGAACGTAGTTTTGAGCACGTCCCAAGCTCCCTAAAGGCTATTCTTTACCTGTATCATCTCGCTGGCACCTCTTGTAGGAGTCATCGAATAAGAATAGAATAATAAATGTATAACGAGTAAATGACTTTTGACATGGTGGGGGTGGCTATGAACCTAAAGCTATTTTATAAGACGCAACGAGAGCTTGCCCTTGCCCTCAATTCAATTGTAGATGCTTATTGGCAAGATGAAGTGGATGAAGAGACTCTCTTTAAAAATGTCCAAGACATTTATACGAATAATCCTGAAAAGGTATTGAAACATGGAGATTTTACGACCGTTTTGAGGCAACAATGTGGGAAGAGACGGCTTGTCGTCGTGGAACGAATCTTACAAATGAATGGATTGCTACAGGATGACTCATCATCCGTATCCCACGGAGGAAATCAGTGATGCCAGAACGGTCGAAATATAGTTGCACTTTAACGGGTGCGTCATTTTTGTTCTTCGAATTGAAGCAGGTTGTGCTCTTAAAAGAGCAAGGGCTACAGGATTCAGAGATACGGGAAAAGGTTCGCACTGAGAACCTGTTCGGATATAAGGTAAAATCAAGTATCAAACGGAGTCTTCCTTCTGTTTTACGTAGAATCAATGCGCTGGATGACACCTTGCGCCGTATAGTTGTGGAAAAGTCGTTGGAGACGGGAAAAATCATCAATCTGTATGCGATTATGAAGACAGACCGCTTGTTTTTCGAGTTTATGAACGAAGTGATTCGAGATAAGTTTGAGCGTGGCGATTATCACCTGGAGCGCAAAGACGTAAATGTCTTTATGACAGCCAAATCCGAGCAAAGTGAAACGGTTGCGGCTTGGACAGAGAAGACCCTCGATAAATTAAAACAAGCATACATAAAAGTGTTAGTGGATTCGGGCGTTGCAAGAGATAGAAAAACAGGAGCGCTGAATCGAATCTTGATGGATGAAGAGTTGAAGCGGCATTTAGTCGGCATTGGAGATAAAGCGTATGTAAAAGCAATGGGGGAATGGTTCGAGTGAGTAGTATTGCTGATTTACGCAAGAGATTGGACAAGATCATCCCCAAGATTCAAGAAGACAAGTTTCTTGAAGGTAGAGGACTTGGTAACGAAATCAGTTTCTACGTATTTGACTACCCCCCAGAGCATGAGCTTATTGTGAGGGACTATGTAAGCCATATCATGAAAGAGTTCAGTCATGATGGTTCGAATCGTCGAATCATCGAGATTGACTTATACAAGACCATGATCGAGATAGCCAAAGAGAAGCGGATTTTTGAACGCATCTTTCAAATCGAGGAGAAGCAGGGGAAGGAAGCTTTGTTCAAGGCAATGGTGAACTTCGCTAAACCCGATGTGTTCCTTCAAAAAATCAGAGAAAAAGTCGATGACCATAACGTCGTTCTGATTACGGGAGTTGGCAAGGTTTATCCCTTTGTACGCTCCCATAACATACTGAATAACCTTCAAGAAGTTCTGGACAAAATCCCCGTCATCATGTTCTTTCCAGGGACATACGATGGGCTGTCGCTAAAACTGTTTAATCGCATCAAGGACGACAATTATTACCGAGCGTTTCGGTTGGTGGATTAACGGGTAGGGGGAGCCAACATGAAAATCAGACAAATGTTTCAGAAGGATCTCGAACGCAACATCAAAGGTGTCATCAAGGTCGCGCAAACGGATGAAGAGAACAAGTTTCAGGAACTCGACGAGTATGTCGTCACCAGGGAACTGCTGAAGCACTTCTCGAAGTTCTATGAAAACTATCAGAAGGGCATCGATGGTGCCACCGATAAAATGGGAGTCTGGATTTCGGGCTTCTTTGGGTCAGGTAAGTCGCACTTTCTGAAAATTCTATCTTACCTACTGGAAAATAAGGAGGTCAAAGGTAGGAAGGTCGTCGATTTCTTTAAGGACAAGATTCAAGACCCGCTGATTCTGGCAAACATGGCGAGAACAGCGAATGTTGATACCGAAGTCATTCTGTTCAACATTGACTCAAAGAGTTCGCTCGACAACAAGTCCAAAGAAGATGCCATTCTTCGGGTGTTTCTGAAGGTGTTTTACGAACACCAAGGCTTCTATGGCGACATTCCAGGTGTAGCGGAGATGGAGAAGTATCTCACCAAAGAGGGCGTGTATGAGGACTTCAAGCAGGAGTTCAAAGCCCTGTCTGGGGAGGAATGGGTAGATCGGCGGAATACTTTTTATTTTGACGCGGACTATGTGATCGGTGCCTTGACAAAGGTTACGTCCATGTCCGAGGAGACCGCGAGAAACTGGTTTGAGAACGGTGTGAATAACTATGAGATCAGCATCGAGAAGTTTGCGAAGGAAGTAAAGGAGTATGTCGAACAGAAGAGCAACAACTTCCACCTTATCTTCCTTGTCGATGAGATTGGTCAGTACATCGGGGACAGCCGTCAGCTTATGCTCAATCTCCAAACCCTGGCAGAAGATTTGGGAACCCAGTGTAAAGGTAAAGTCTGGATTATGGTCACTGCACAGGAAAGCATCGACAGCATCATCAAGGTGAAGGGCGATGACTTCTCCCGCATTCAGGGACGGTTTGATACTCGCTTGTCCTTGTCATCGGTTTCGGTCGATGAAGTCATCAAGAAGCGTATTTTGCTCAAAAAAGATCATGCCACAGATATGCTCAAATTGCTCTATCACGACAAGAGTGCCACCCTGAAGAACTTGATCAGCTTTAAGGAGGCAACGGCTGATTTCAGAGGCTATTCAGATGAAAGGGAGTTTGCGGATGTGTATCCGTTTCTCCCGTATCAGTTTAAGCTCCTACAGAACGTGTTTGAACAAGTCCGTAAGCATGGAAGTTCAGGCAAGCACTTGGCTGAAGGGGAACGCTCCATGCTATCCGCGTTCCAGGAATCTGCATTGCAGTTTAAGGATGCAGAGGAGGGTGTACTTGTCCCCTTTTATGCCTTTTACGATACCATTAAGGAATTCTTGACCCCTTCAATTGTGAGAGTGATCGAAGGTGCGTATGAGAATCCTTCATTGAAGGATGACGAATTCAACGCGAACGTGCTGAAAACCCTCTTCTTGATCAAATACATCAAGGAGCTTCCTGCCAACATCGACAACATCGCCACTCTGATGGTGACAAGTATCGACGAAGACAAGCTGGCACTGAAGGAAAAGATCACAGCTTCGTTACGGAAACTCGTCCGAGAGACGCTGATTCAACAGAACGGCGAGATTTTTGAGTTCCTAACCGATGACGAACAGGACGTGAACCGCGAAATCAAGTCTACCAAGGTCGAAGAGGATTTAGTGAAGAAGGAACTCGCCGACCTTATCTTTGACGGTCTCTATGAAGGCAACAAATATCGGTACTCGTCGCAATATACCTTCTCGTTCAACCAAAAGATGGACGAGAAGAATCGCGGAAATCAGACGTCAGCGATTGGGATTAACATTCTCTCCCCCTTGTCTGAGCACTACGAAAAGTCGGATCAAGAATTGATGCTCATGTCTTCTGGTAGTCACGAGATGATTTTGAAGCTCGGTGCAAACGGAGCTTATACAGATGAAATGGAAGAAGTCCTCAAGGTTAAAGAGTATCTGAGGAAGAAGAACCCTGCCCAACTCCCAGAGAACATCCAGATCATCTTGACTGCAAAACAAGGTGAACTCAGAGAGCGTCAGCGTCGGGTTCGCGAGATGCTTGAGGATGCCATTAAGGATGGGGAATTCTTCATAAACGGCAACAAGATCGAAGTGAAAGGTTCGACGGTTAAAGACAAAATCAACGCCGCATTTCACGAGTTGGTGGACAATGTATATACGAAGCTTGGACTTGTGAAGAGGTTCCTGGATTCTGAGAAAGACTTGAGTTCGCTCTTGAAGGGTAGCACCACACAAATCACCTTGGAAGGGGCTAAGTCGAACGAGAATGCTTTGGCGATGAAAGAGGTATTCGATTTTATCACTCTTCAGGATGATATTAAGAAGCAAGTGCGGGTCAAGATTTTGTTGGATCGTTTCAGCGAAAAACCATATGGTTGGAAACCGCTCGATATCGCAGGACTGATTGCCGAGCTTTTAAAAGAACAACGCATACGGCTTCGTTACAATGCGGAGTATCTGGGACCTGAAGACCCTACCACCCTTACTGCCTTAACCAAGGCAACTGAAGTGGATAAGGTCATCGTGCTGAAACGGGTCAAAGTTGACGATGCGTTGTTGAAAACGGCACGAAACATCTGTAAGGAAGTGTTCAATAGAACGGATGTAGCCGATGATGAAGACGGATTGCTAAAGGACATTCGTCAGTTAATCGACGACCAGGTCAGGGAGATCCATGAGCTAAAGAGTAAGTATGACGGGCGAAAGTATCCAGGGCTGAGTCTTTTGGACAAAGGGCTGGAATATTTCGGCGAATTCACGAAGGGATTGGACAGTGTTTCGTTCTTTACAAAGCTCAGAGACCTGGAAGACAACCTCTTGGATTGGGAAGAGGATGTCTCGTATGTGAAGAGCTTCTTCCAGCACCAGAAGGATCATTTCGACAAAGGTTTGCGGGCATTTGAAAGGTACACGGAGAACGAGGTGTATCTCGCGGGCATGCCGATTGAGGATACCGCAAAAAAACTTCAAGTCATCCTGAATGATCCCGTACCTTACAACAGGATCAAGGACATTCCTGAGTTGGTCAATACAATCGACGTGCAAATCAAGGCTGTATTGGAAGAGAAGAAGTCGGCGGCAAAAGGGACAATCCAACAGGATTACGAGTACTTGAGCCTTCGTGCCAATCAAAATGGGGTATCTGAGGCGACGAAAAATCGCATTCGGTCTTACTACGAGGATTTGTTCAAGACCATTGATGGGTACACGGACATATTCAAAGTCGATGCATGCATTGCCCAAAGTGCCAACTTTAAAGTGGCGCAAGATAAGGTCATCGACCGTGAGATTGAAAGCACGAAGATACCAGAGGGACCAAACGGTCCAGATGAACCAACGCCTGCTCCCCAGAAGGAACGGGTTAAAGTGGGCAATCTCCTGGCTGTGAGGACACTTCGAACGGAAGAAGACGTGGACAAATTACTTGGCACGGTTTCAGCCAAATTGAAGCAGATCATCCAGGGTAACAAAGAAGTAGAGTTAGTCGATTGAATGTGTAGTGGGTCAGACTTTTCATCACAACGGACAGGTGGATGCGGTTATGAATAAAACGGCTTTGAAGAACTTCGCAACCAGTGCGAGAAAAGAACTGCTCAAAAAAGTTGAAGCCAGGGCATTGAAGATTGGCATTACGGAGGAGGGCATCAAGAAAGCACAGCTTGAAAGCTCTGATACCATTTACATAGACGGCAAACAGCTATCCCTGACCGAAAAAAAGCAACGGGACAAGCTTATTCAGCGGATTCGTGAAATTGGGTTTAAGAATGTCATTGAGGAGGTTGCCTATACCTGGTTCAACCGCTTCATTGCCCTGCGCTTTATGGAGGTCAACAACTACCTCCCCACAAAGGTACGGGTATTGTCTTCTTCTGAACCAGGAAATCCTGAACCAGACATCATCAAAGAGGCACTGTCAGTCGAACTTGATATTGACAAAGAACTGGTGTACGACTTGAAGCTCAACAATAACACGGAAGAGCTTTTCAAATACATGGTTATCAAGCAGTGTAATGACTTGAACAAGTACCTTCCGTTCATGTTTGAGACTATTGAGGACTACAAGGAGATTCTTTTCCCAGAGGGATTGCTTGCAAAAGAGTCTTTTCTGCGCGCAATGACCGACGTGAAGACGATTCCTGAATCGGACTGGAAAACTATAGAGATCATCGGATGGTTATATCAATTCTATATTTCTGAGGAAAAGGCACGAGTATTTAAAGCAAAGAAGAAGTATAAGACCGAGGAAATTCCATTTGCGACCCAGTTGTTCACTCCTGACTGGATCGTGCGTTATTTGGTTCAAAACTCATTAGGTCGCTACTGGGTTGAGTCACACCCCGAACATGCGGATTTGGCAGACGGCTGGGAGTTTTACATTGAGGATTCAAATTCGGAGGCTAAATTTGAAGATAAGAACACTTCGTGGCTAAATAGAGAGTTAAAGGTAGAAGATATTAAGTGCTTCGATCCCGCAATGGGAAGCGGACATATTCTTGTATATGCTTTTGAGGTTTTATTCGAGATTTATAGGAAATGCGGGTATATGGAAAGAGAGATTCCGCGTTTGATTATCGAAAATAACCTGTACGGATTAGACATTGATGATCGGGCTTATCAACTTGCGTGTTTCTCAGTAGTAATGAAAGCATTGCAATACAATGGTCGTTTCCTTCGCGAAATACTGAGGAAAGGTTTGGCTCTGAATTTGGCATCAATTCAACAGACCAATTGTTTAAGTGACGAAGATGTTGCCTGCATTGCAGGAGAAGATTCGGGTGTGAATTTTGCCAGAGTTAAGGCATTCATAGAGCAATTTCGGGACGCCAAGATATTCGGTTCACTTATTAATATACACGAGGTAGATTGTGATCTGGATTTTCTGGAGGAAAGGTTAAAAATGCTTCAAAATACCCCAGCGAATGACCTGTTTGAAAACCAGGTGCAAATAAGAGTGTCAAAACTCCTACCTGACTTATTGAAGCAGAGTAAAATAATGATTCATCAATTTGATGTTGTCATAATGAATCCGCCATACATGGGCAACAAATCTATGAATGCGGAACTTTCCAATTTTATGAGAGAGAAATACCCGATTTCGGGAACGGATACATGCACTGCATTCATGGAAGTTTCGATGTATCTTAAGCCGTTTGGTTTTCTGGCCATGATCAATCAACATTCATGGATGTTCACATCGACTTTTGAAGATCTTAGAAGGAAAATCATAAGCAATATGACGATTGTCTCCATGTTGCATTTGGGCGCAAAGGCTTTCGATGAAACTGGTGGCGAGGTGGTTCAATCGACAGCCTTTGTACTAAGAAATTGTTTCATAGAAAACTTCAAAGCTCCGTACATCAGATTGGTCGACTTGAATGATCCAGATGAAAAACGACAGATGGCGTTAGCTGTTATAAAGAATCGTCAGAAAGACTTCTTTTTCTCCTCCACCGTAAATGTGTACACAAGACTTGCAGGAAGCCCAGTTGCCTATTGGATAGGAGACAAGCTAATAAATGTAATTGCTCAAAACAAACCACTTGGAGATTTTGTGGAATTGAAGTCAGGCATGTCCACTGGGGACAACTCACGTTTTCAAAGAGAATGGTTTGAGGTCAACTTAGAGGGCATAGGTTTTGGATACAATAGTGTGCATGAAACAAAAAGCGGGAAACATAAGTGGTTTCCTTGTAATAGCGGTGGGGAATATAGAAAATGGTATGGAAACAATGAAATAGTGGTTAACTGGAGAAATGACGGAGAAGAAATAAGAGGATATAGAGGTGAAGACGGACGGTTGAAGTCTGCACCCAGGAATACCGAGTACTATTTTAGAGAGGGATTGACGTGGACAAAAATAAGTACTGGAAAGTTCGCTGTACGATATAAAGAGCAAGGGTTCGCTTTTGATGACACTGGAAGGTCTGCATTCACTCATGATTCAATACTAACCAAGTTGGTTCTGGGTCTTCTTTGTTCAAAATTCTCATTGGAAGTGTTGAAGGTATATAATCCAACGATGAGCTTTACAAATGGTGATATACATAGGATTCCTTTTTTTAGAGATAAAATTTTTGGATGTGCAGACCTCATAATCCCAATTGTAAATGAGAATATCAACATTAGTAGAAGTGATTGGGATTCTTTTGAGGTCTCATGGGGTTTTAAGAGACACCCATTGTTGGTTCAAAATAACTCTAAAACTGTTCAAGAAGCATTTGAAGAGTGGGACGGTGTTTGCAAGCGGCGTTTTTATGCCTTGAGAAGCAACGAGGAAGAATTAAACAAGATATTTATACACATCTACGATTTGGATGGTGAGTTATCGCCCCATGTAAATGATGAAGATATCACGATAAAACGTTCGGATAAAGAGAGAGACATTAAGTCTTTCATTTCCTATGCTGTAGGGTGTATGTTTGGACGTTACTCCTTGGATCAAGAAGGTCTTGTGTTCGCTGGTGGCACCTTCGATCCAGAACGGTATAAGACGTTTGCGGCTGACAGTGACAACATCCTTCCTATTATTTCGGATGCTTATTTTGAGGATGATATCGTATCCAGATTCGTCGAGTTTGTAAAAGTGACCTTTGGTGAAGAAACCCTGACGAAGAACCTGGAGTTTATCGCTGATTCGCTTGGAAGGAAGGACAGCGAGACTCCGAGGGAAGCAATTCGTAGGTATTTCCTGAACGATTTCTTTAAGGAGCACCTCCAGACATATAAAAAGAAGCCAATTTACTGGCTGTTCACTTCTGGAAAGCAGAAGGCATTTAACTGCCTGATCTACATGCACAGATATGATAAGACTACTTTATCCAGAATCAGGACGGATTACTTGCATGAGCTTCAGATGCGGTACGATGCAGAGAAGAAGTCCCTCCTCAGCGTTATTGAGGGCGGCGGGACGGCAAGGGAGATTAGTGCCGCGAAAAAGGAATTGAAGACGCTGGAGTTGAAGATAGCGGAACTGAAGGAGTACGAGGAACTTCTGCATCATATGTCGGACATGCAGATTGAAATCGACCTGGATGATGGTGTGGATGTGAACTACGCCAAGTTCGAAGGCTTGCTTGCAAAACGAGGCTAATATCTGGGCAGAATGGGGATATGCCAGTTGTTTGGCGTATCCCTCAACGTATGCAGTTTGGGAAAAGGGTGTTTAACTTGAATTTGGATGATATCGTAAGCACGCTGAATACAGCCTTCCAGCAACCTTTGCAGGATGGGGAACAACGCAAAATTATCTTTTGGTTGGATAAGGATCAAGAGTTCGTTGAGGACATCAATGAGCTTTCCCTGGTCAACGCCAAAATTCACATATTGACTGATACCAATGGCTTTTATACGAAATACATGCTTGAAGAAGAGGACACAACGTCTCACTATCTGATCTACTCAAATCTGGACATGAACCATAAGGACAACTGGCTCATGGATACGTACTTATACTCTCAAGCGTTTCACGCAGACAGGATCTCGTTGCTGATGGATGATTGTAAAATTGACTCCAGTCTGCGAAATGTAGTCAAGAAGTACGAGAAGTTCTTCGGAAGCAAAGAGCGAACGCGACGATTGAAAGCATTTGATATACCCATTACTTCAGAGGAAGCCCTGGAACTGGGCATGATGAGCGCGATCTGTGCCTTGAAGTCCCCTGATTTCGAGGATGTTCTAAAGGCTGTCCTGATGGATAGCCTGGACGACAGTGATAACAAATACCTGGAACAGTTCGAGAAATTCTTTGACCTCTCGGTGTTCTGGAGATATGTGTATGACCGTTATGGATATGAACAAAGTAGCCCATCGCTAAAGACATTGTTCATTCACTTGACCGTATCGGCACTCAGTCACGCGATTGATGAGAGCCATCTTTCGCAGGTGAAACACTACATCGCAACGAGGAACAGGTCGAATGCGATGGTGTTCATCGACCATTGGATGAACCACAAGACGGATTATGCCGCGTATGACGACCTCGCAGGTATTGCGGAGCGGGAAATCAACCTCGCTGATATTGTGAGTCAGTTGGACATTCAGGACTTTAAGACGGCGGATATCTTTCAGTATTTTGACAGAGCAATCATTGCATATATCGCTAATAGTTTAGATGAACATCTTGAGGACTTTGCGAGATACATTAAGCTCATCAATCTGCGGCGAACCAAGCACTTTTACGAGCGATACCGTTTCATCTATGAGGCTCTGTTTTACACCGTCAAGATGTTTGAGTTCCACAAACAGCATAGCCCTGGAATTCCGCAGGTACAGGCACTTAATATGTTTCGAGCTTACGTGAGTGATTATTACCTAATGGACACGTACTACCGAAAGTTCTACGTTGCCTATGACAATGAGCCAGACAGCGAGATTTTGAAAAAGCTACGTATGATGGTCGAAAACCTCTATACCAACTGGTTTATGGGGGAACTAAGTGTTCATTGGTCATCTGCTGTGGATGCAGAGATGAAAGAAAACTGGTCGCTTCCAGGCGTGCAGAATCAGAAAGACTTCTACCGAAACTTTGTTGGACCGAAGATTCGACAGGGTGATCGGGTATTTGTCGTGATTTCCGATGCGTTTCGCTATGAGGTCGCAGTGGAATTGGCGGAGAAGCTCAATACTGAGACGATAGGGGCTTGCGATATCCAACCCTTATTAGGTGTCATCCCGTCAGTCACCAAGCTGGGGATGGCTTCATTGCTCCCACATAAAACGCTTGAGATTGACCTCAGTGGCAAGGTGCTGGTTGATGGGAAACCCTCCAGTGGTCTCGACAATCGGAACGACATCCTACATGGGGCTGTGGCGGATAGTGTTGCTGTCCATTTCCGTGATCTGCTGTCCATGAATAAGGCGGGGCGGAGGGAGTTTTTCAAAGGGAAAAAACTCATTTACATATATCACGACAGTATTGATGCAACGGGAGACAAAGCTTCGACGGAGATTAACACGTTCAAAGCGGCAGAGGATGCGATTGACGAAATCTATGGCATCATCAAGATCATTCGAGACGATCTCAGTGCCACAAACATCTTCGTCACTGCTGACCACGGATTCGTGTATCAGCGCGATCCGCTCGAAGAAAGCGATAAGATCGAAAAGGAAGGCATCGAGGCAATCGAGACAAAGCGGAGGTACTCGCTGGCGAAGGATTCAGGCGAAAGAAGCGGTCTGCTTGATATCAAGATGGACTCGTTCATTGTCAATGAGCATCACATGACGACCTATGTCCCCAAAGCAACGATTCGTTTTAAAATGCAGGGAGCTGGAGCCAACTTCGTGCATGGGGGAGCCAGTTTACAGGAAATCGTGGTGCCCCTGATTCAGTTCAAAAATATTCGAAGTGGGCAGAAGAACAGTCGAGAAATCGTGAAGGTAGACGTGAAGCTGACGAACACCACCAGGAAGATAACCAACAGCTTATTTAATCTGACGTTCTTTCAAACGGAAAAGGTTGAGGACAAGAGGGTTCCACGCACCGTAAAGATTTACATGGTGGATGAAAACGAAGCAGTCATCAGCAATGAGGAGACACTGATATGTGACCGAACAACCGATAAGCCAGAGGAACGGACGTTTAAGGTACAGTTCGCGTTGAAACAGATGCCGTATAACAAAACTAAAAACTACTATCTCGTTATCAAGGATACCGAGACCAATGTTGTCGTGGAACAGATTCCGTTTACGATCAACCTCGGCATTGTCAGTGACTTCGACTTTTAAGGAGGGCGGGCATCATGGAGCGAAGTGAAGAACGCTCTTTAGACTTAGATCACAAACTGAACACGGTCTTTGCGGGGCGAGTTGTTCGGAAAGACCTCACCAGCATGATCAAGCAGGGAGCCAATGTGCCCGTCTATGTATTGGAATATCTGCTTGGCATGTACGCGGCGACAAATGATGAGGAGAGCATTCGCGAAGGCGTGGATCGCGTTAAGAAGATCCTTGCAGAGAACTTCGTCAGACCCGATGAGGCGGAAAAGATCAAGTCAAGAATTCGCGAGATCGGACAATACTCCATCATCGACAAAGTAACCGTGACCCTGAACCCCAAAATTGATACCTACGAAGCAGAGTTCTCAAACCTGGGTCTTAAAGACGTCCCCATTTCGCCCAACTACGTCAAAGAGTACGACAAGCTGTTGGCGGGCGGTATCTGGTGCATGTTGAAGATGGAATACTACTTTGACGAAGACATCCGCAACATAAACCCCTTTAGCATCAGTAGCCTACAACCCATTCAGATGCCGAATATGGACTTGAACGAGATTTTTGAAGGGCGGAAGAGCTTCACCAAAGAGGAATGGATCGATGTGTTGATTCGCTCGACAGGAATGGAGCCGACCCATTTGGAGGAAAGGGTGAAGTGGCATCTTCTGCTTCGTCTGGTTCCGTTGGTTGAAAACAACTACAATCTCTGCGAACTGGGACCAAGAGGAACGGGGAAATCCCACGTTTACAAAGAGCTATCGCCCAACTCCATTCTCGTGTCTGGTGGTCAAACCACCGTTGCAAATCTCTTCTACAACATGTCAACCAAGAAGGTTGGACTGGTCGGGTTGTGGGACGTCGTCGCGTTTGATGAAGTCGCAGGCATCCAGTTCAAGGACAAAGATGGCATCCAAATCATGAAGGATTATATGGCATCAGGGTCGTTTGCGAGAGGTAAAGAGGAGAAGGCGGCATCTGCCTCCATGGTGTTTGTGGGGAACATCAATCAGAGCTTAGATTCTCTCATCAAGACCTCACACCTGTTTGCGCCGTTTCCTGATGCCATGGCGAACGATACAGCATTCTTTGATCGGATGCACTATTATCTCCCTGGTTGGGAAGTCCCGAAGATGCGTCCCGAGTTCTTTACCAATCAGTACGGATTCATTGTGGATTACATGGCAGAGTATTTTAGGGAAATGCGGAAGCGTTCATTTGCTGACGCGATTGACCGTTACTTCAAACTCGGTAACAACCTGAACCAGCGCGACGTAATTGCTGTTCGTAAAACGGTATCTGGACTGATTAAGCTCTTGTATCCAAATGGCGAATACACCAGAGAAGATGTGGAGGAAATCCTCCAATATGCGCTGGAGGGGCGCAGGAGGGTTAAGGAACAGCTAAAGAAAATTGGAGGCATGGAGTTCTATGATGTTCATTTCTCCTACATCGACCGAGAGACACTGAATGAAGAGTATGTCTCCGTGCCCGAACAAGGTGGCGGGAAGCTCATTCCAGAGGGAATGGGTAAGCCAGGTCATGTTTATACGGTTGGACATGGGGATTCTGGCATGATTGGCGTGTATAAGCTGGAAAACCAGGTTGTGTCGGGAACGGGTAAATTCGAGAAGTCTGGGGTGGCTTCCCATCGAGGGGCGAGGGAGAGCCTTGATACGGCTTTCCGATACTTCACCGCAAATGCCAAGAGTATCAGCGGCACGATAAGCACCAAGACCAAGGATTACCTGATGCATATCAGTGACCTGCAGGGGATCGGGCTGACCAGCGAATTGGCAATCGCAGAATTAGTGGGCTTGTGTTCTGGGGCTTTGGAGCGATCCGTGCAGGAGAGCTTGGTTGTCCTTGGCAACATGACAGTAGGTGGCACGATTTCGAAGGTCGAGGAGTTTGCCAATGTGTTGCAAGTATGCGTCGATGCAGGAGCCAAGAAGGTACTAATTCCTGCGGTGTCGGTCGTGGATCTGCAAACTGTTCCATCGGATTTGCTCATCAAGATTCAGCCGATCTTTTACTCAGATCCAACGGATGCGGTGTTTAAGGCGTTGGGTGTGAGTTGAGCGGACACGGTGTGCGTCAGTAATTGGACAGCATTAACCTCAAATAGATGGAGCGATAGCAACAGTAGCGTTCTGGAGTAGCTCGACTGGGGAGATGTGGGAGAGGGGAGTGTTGAGGAGTGTTCTGCCACAGTTCCCGCTTGTTATAAATGGGTAACCTTAATCGAGCTTAGAAAAGGTTTCTTCCGCGCTGGGTATTTGAGTGATGTTCATGGATTCGAAAAGCCATATAGGGTCTTGGCATCATGTAGTAATTGGCTGATCATCGATTCGTGTTTTTGTTTCAGAATTGGTCTTCCAAACTGCGTAATCAAAAACTCATGTAGAGACACTGAATAACCAGTCGAGGCATCGTATTTGATCCATGTATTCAGCGTTTGCCAAATATTTAAGTTTCGTGACGCGGCATAATCACACAACAAACTGAAATCAAAGCTACTTAACACAACTGGATTCATCGCATTCTGGGGACGGATTTGTTGGTGAATTTGTAAAATCTCTTGTTTTAGAATCCCATACATGGGGTATGGCTCCATGGTTACAATCACGGGCAGACACTTATTGTTGATAAATTTGTCTGGTAAGAGTTCGTTTTCAAGTATTTGCCTGCTTACATCGTAGGTTTGTTTTATCCCCTTACCGATTCCTTCAAGAATGTCGTGGTTATAATTATCGAGATCACCCTCCTCAAAAACCGAAACTGTTAACCTCTTCGTTTTGCATTCCCATACGATGTTTCCTTCGGGATAGAAACTTATTGCTTCGGGGAGTTTCCGCTTCTGTTTCTTCTCCACAATACGATCAAAAAATTCAATTCGCTGTTCATCCACATAAACTTTACGTAGTTCTGAAACCGCCCAAGTCTCAAATATTCGACCTACATAGCTCTGAAACTGGCGTTTTTGGTGTTCTTCTACATTGTCAATGAGTGAGTAATACATCCCACCACCCATTCTGCCAATGAAATATCTCAAGCCGAGAGGCATATATACATGATTTTGCATGTTAAGAAAGGGAGCTTGTTTGAAGTAACGAGTTGGCCAGAGCAACTGTTGGAAGGAATAGGATTGCATTCGCTCCTTGAATTGTTCAAATGAAAATGATACGTGATTTAACAATCTATGTAGAGTTGGGTTCTGATCCAACAAAGCGGAACCGATGTATGCTGTCGTTGGTACCGAATCATAGCTTTGCCTGGAGTCGTACTGATTCTTCAGGTAAGTTAGTAACGCAAATTCATTTGCGAACAGTTCGCGCAAATTAGTGTGAAAAGCTCTTTGAGCGATTTCGTCAAGGATAATACCTTTTCCGTTGTTCAAATCTTGATCTACTGTTGGTGCTACAAGAACATACTGCTCGTAACTCCGAAGTAACTCTGACGACCAGTTTTCCTCTGTATGAAGCCCCATTGACTGTATCAGATACGATTTCAGTCCATCAATGTCGCTGTTCTTAGCACGAATTAAATCAGATAATTGTAAGACGAGAGTGACTATGTTTTCCCACATTTCGAAACTCGGTATTTCATGCGGAAGGTCCATGTCAAGTATGGCGTACTTGAATACCATCTGGGTCAACGCATATCGTGCCTGGGGATGAAAGAGGGCAGTGCTTCTCTTTCTTATATCGTTGACGATTTGCGGATTGAGCAGTTTGCCATCTTTCAAAAGGTACAGGAACCTTAATTCCATGTCTCCAACGTCGTCTTCCGCAAGTTCCATCACAACGTCCATAATACTAAGAATTCTGAGGGCGTCAATCGCGGAGAGAGACTTAATCTTTTCGATTACCGTATTCACTTCTACTTTCTCTCCAGTTAATTGATACCAGCCAGTCCACGCTTTCCACTCCATATTTCTCACCTGGTTCACAAATAGATTAGACCTGTTAACGTATTGCAAAACATGCAAAGATGCCTGTCCGATAAAATGGGTCTTAGTGTACGTTGCAATGCGAAAGTAACGTGTATCTCAATCGAATGTGACGCTTTGATCCAGAACCTTCTCTGGTGGACGCGGATGGTGAGGAATGGGATTTGGAACAAGTCGGAATAAGAACGTGTTGAGGTCGTCGGGTAGTTTTGGGCTGACCATGTAGACCAAGGAACGTTGGTTGGTATGACCCTGTGAGCGGTGAAATTGGATATGTCGTCCTTCATTCGGCTCAACGTCTAAAATAAGCTGGATGTTCAATTCTGCAGTTTCCGCATCCTCATCCGTGTAGATTTCCACGTAAACAAGACTGAAATCGGCGTATTGCTCCATCCGAGTGAGTTGATAGTTCACTCTATTCACGTTGACCTTCTTCATTACAGGAACGATACTGACCAAGTTTTGCGGTGATACAGGAAGCCGTGGTGGGCGCCGCGGATTGTTCATCGCGGCGAAAACCGATGCAATGACGTGTCGATCAACATGGTATTCTTCACACCAGCGGTCAAACTGTTCTTTTGTTGGATAGCCGTTCGTACCTTGGCTGATCCGAAGCCGTTCCGCTATCAGCTTCGCCAGTTGTTCGTCAATCGGTTCCAGGCGATGGTCGTAGGGGACTCGCATCATGAGGCAGTTCCTCATCTCCTCAGTCAAAATCATAGGTTTGAGGATAATTGTAGCAGATTATGTTAAGGGTTGGAGACTGTAGGGCGAATAATGACTGGACAGGTCAGGGGCGGATAATTCTCTATCAGGTTTAAAACATAGCGACAAGCATAACCTGCGAATTAACTACGCCATCAACATCGCCAATGCATTGGCGTGCTCCTTCCAACCTATATCCCTACCTTTTCCGCTATACTTATGCTAATCCTATCAACCCGAACGCAGGTGAACACTCATGCTAACCATCACCAATACACTGAACATCGCTGGACTCTCGATATCGGGCGATTACCGAGATTTGGACACCCTGTACATGTCTTTGCTCACCATTATCGGCGATGAAGGGGAATACGGCGACTACGAAGGTGCTCGACTCAGCGTTCTTGGAGTCATGTATGATATTCGACACGCATTCCAAGGAGATCGGGAAATCAAGTTCGTTCCGAACGGCATGGACGAGGACACAATGAAATCCCTGGGAATGATTACGCCAGAGAAGAACTTGTACTATTGATGCCAGGTTTATTACCCCGAAGTCCTGTTCGTCACAATTGCCCTGAACGACTTTATCCGCCTTTACGCCAAAAAACAGGCAAGAACCGCTCCTTTCTCCCTCTAATGGACAAGCGCATTCAATGGGATGCAAATGTTGCGACCGCCAGATTGTTTCAGTCCTTGGTGATGGGTTGTGTGAAGGAAGTGGTCACAGAAACTTCTTTCAAACGGATCATCAACCTGATGCACAAAGATTATCCATGGTTGGACGTATACATATCGCAGTATCTGGATCTACTCAACATTCGATATCTGAAGATCGGGGATAAGGATGAGAGGGCTAAGGCTCTTTCGACGACCTTCAAGCGCATGGTGGAGCAAGGCAAGGAGTACCGTCAAATTGAAGGGAAAGTTAGAGCGATGGCGCGGGAGCACAACTGCTCGGTGGAGGACATTAGTTTAGTGGAGGATTATCCCAAAAAGATAGAGTGTTAGAAGAGCAGGGGATAGCTTGAGACAATAGAAGGGACACGAATTGTGAAAGGTACTTTCGCGTCTGAAGGGGTGACTTCGCTTGTATCATGTCCTTACAGACCAGGACGTTGAGAAACTTGTCTCAATGAAGTTGATTGTGAGCGCAATTGAACGCACCTATGAGGAGCAGGCAAACGGAACACTTGTTGCGCCTCCTCGATTTCGGCTGGAAACGGAAAAGGGGAACTTGGTGTTTACTGGGGTGCCGCAACTGCCGTGGAAAAGGTCATCGGGTTCCGCGTGTACGATACCTACGCGAACGATTTGGCTGGGCATCAGCAATTGGTGTGCGTGTTTGATTCAGATACAGGGGTGTTTAAGGGCATCGTGATTGGGAATCTGCTTGGTGCTGTTCGTACTGGGGCAATCGGTGGAGTCGCAATCAAAGCCATGGCTCGAACGGATGCCGAACACGTTGCGGTGATTGGTACAGGCATGCAGGCGCGGACACAGTTGGAGGCGGCTGTTACTGTCAGGGATGTTAAGCAGGTTCGAGTCTTCAGTCGCAATCCAGAAAACAGAGACATATTTGCGACTGAAATGATAAAGAAGCTGGATGTCGAGGTTATAGCCGTTGATTCCCCGAAAAGTTGCCTACAGGGAGCCGATATCGTCATTTGCGCCACCAATAGCGGTACGCCAGTTTTCGATGCGGAATGGCTTGAACCAGGAGTACATATCAATACCGTTGGTCCCAAATCAGTCAAGCGACATGAGGTTCCAATGGAATTGGGAGTACGTAGTTCGGTGATTGCGACCGATTCTCTGGAGCAACTCAAAGCCTATCCAACACCACATTTTCTGGTCGGGACACCCGATGAAGAACGGATCATACAGCTAAGTGACGTTGTTACAGGGAAAATTCCTGCGAGAAAGGGTCAAGATGATATAACCCTGTTTTGTTCCGTGGGTCTGGCAGGGACAGAAGTGGTTGTCGCGAATGAAATCATGAAAGCGGCAGTGGGTCAGGCGTAATGACTAAATGGGTTTAGGGGATGTGTGATGAGACGAGTCGAGGTAACGCCCTACAACGAGCAATGGGTTCAGATGTACGAAGAAGAAGCGGAAAAACTGCGCCGCATCTTTGGAAGGCAATTGATCGCCATTCATCACATTGGAAGCACAGCGGTTCCAGGTTTAGATGCCAAACCAATCATCGACATCATGCCAGTGGTACGTGACAGCCATAACATTGATTCATACATCCAAGGCAAGGAAACATTGGTCAAGGAGATTGAACAACGAGCGTTGGAATGGCATTGGAAGAACCACAAAAGTTGAAGAAAACGAATTAACGCTTCTTATGGTAGTCTTGCATAAATAACGGGTTGTTTTACTGAGGAGTAACTCATATGCGCGTTGGAAATGAGAAAACGTATCCTGATTGCCCGGTAATAGTGAGAATAGTGGAGGTTGGCGGACTTACAAAATCCGAGCTTATACACAAATTAAGACAGCAATCCGTCTTAATGAATGAATCTGCAGAGAGACTATTTGCCGACGATAGATTTACGACCTCTGATACCACGTACATCTTGCAGACTATTGAGCTAACCGTTGCTGACCTTGGCTTTCCTGATGGAGCTACTATTGATCAAATCTTTAAAAGAGCGAACGATCTTGGTTTGCAATTATGTCCGCTTGAGTTGGGACCTCACTTACGACTGGTGTATCTCGACCAGCCTGAAGGTTCTTTGGGGCATCCTTTACAGACAAATCAAGCTCCATACGGGTCTATCACCATAGCTTCCGATATACTGACTGAAGACGTTGACTTTCCAAAGGGATTTTACCTTAGACGAATGAACGGAGTATTGTGGCTACGCGGATACCGTGCTGACCATCTACACGTGTGGAATCCTGATGATCATTTTATCTTTTGTCAATCAAAAGAGTCACTAGGGAAATGTCCAGGGAAAGTGTGATCTCATCGCAGTGGTCAAGATTCCAGATAATGCAGTATATACGCGTATATCATGTACATCATTTTACTTCGGCGTGTTTTCCGAAAATATCGTGTATCACAAAATTTTCCAAGCATTAGTGCAGTATTCATTTGGAACGCAGGATAAGGACATAAAGGATAAGTTCGACCAATTTGAGGATAAGCGTAATTCCTTGTTAGGTATCTTTGAGAAACTTAAAAAAGCATATAAGGAGTGCATCAGATCGTCTGCTATCATACGGGAATATCCAAGCGGGAGACTACAATGCATATTCCATATTAAAGTACATTTTACGTCCCTGGGTGGTTGAACAAAGTTGAAAGTTTAGTACAAGGGAGACAATCCACTATCTCTCTGAACCCGCCGTCCCTGTTCTATGTGTTCGCAAAATTAAATCCCTCCCCAGCAAAATAATTTGTTCCCTACAGCACGGGTGAATTCGGGTCAAAAGCCGGCTTTCCCTCTCGTGCCAGCGAACAACTTCATTTTACGCAAAATTGATGAATTTGGAAAAATTAAGGAGAAGGGGGACATTGATTTGACGGTTACATGAGTATCAAAACTTCTTCGTAATAGACGGAAGAAATTGATACTACTAACATAGATAGTGTGGAATAATTTCTCTAAATGGAATTTATTGCAATCCCAGGAGGTGTTCAATGAGACACGTCAGCGTTGAGGGATGGAAAAAGCAATTCGATGATGCTCTGATTCAAAGGTCAGTTAGAGGAATGATCCATGCACTGCAATCCCAATCCACTACCCACGCAGGCACAGCAAGAGCACAGGTAAAACGTACTGCTATCTATACCATTGAAAGATATTTTCAATCCGAACTTGACACCCTCTTTCAAATAGCAATAGAGTTGTGTAAAAGTAAAAATTCGACTGCGGAAGAAATAGGTTCGCAATTGTTAGTCCCCTGTTATCATTTGGATCCATGCAAAGTAGAGCATGTATTGCAGGACTTAGCAGACAGTCCAAACTGGGAAGTTCGAGAATGGGTTGCAGACGCTTGTGGCTCGATTCTCGTGACTCATTTTGAAAATTTCTATCCCTCCATCCACTCGTGGGCAAAAAATGAATCTGAAAATGTGCGCAGGGCAGTGGTTCTGGCACTGATGTACGCAGGGAAGAGTCGAAATCCTCAGTTTTCAAATCGGATATTGAACATCTTGGAACTGCTTCTCTCTGATCGTTCAACATACGTTAAAGAAAATCTTGGTCCATTTGCGATTGGCAGTGCACTCATTAAATACTACCCAGATGAAGTGCTTGCTTGGTTGAGGCGATGTGTTCTGTCAAACGATGAGCAGGTCAGATGGAATGTTGCCATGGTATTTCATGCAGCAGTTGGTGCTCATTATGCTCTAGAGGCGAAAGATATCATAGACATCCTTCTGAAGGATGAACGGCCCTACGTGCAAGGAGCGGTGAACAAGGCATTAAAGAATATTCGCAAAAGATGTCCAGAATATTTTGAGCCCTTTTCCTCATGAACAAGTTGATCGTGCAGGTAATGACGGAGATTGGATACTATTGGATCAAGCGACAATAAACAATTTTCAGCATAAGGGGTAGATACTTGAACCATCCTATGAACCATGTGAAGACTTTTGTTTTATCTTCATAATCCGCGTAAAATGGGAGGTGGGTTTTGCGGATGAAATATAAACCTTTCTGGTTGTTAAGCGGTATAGCGGGATTCATCTATTGCACCCTCATTGGATGTGGAACAGAAAACCATACGACGTCAGTCAAGAATATGCATACGCACAGTTCAGTAAGCCATCCAAACGCATCACATGCTACCAAGTCAAAGACAGATTCATTTCCAACGACAACCCCATCTAAATCAGTTCAGACACCACAAGTGCCTCATTTCACCTCGATAAACATGGTTAACGAGCAAATCGGTTGGGCTACGGGGCGAAATACCGTATGGTACACGAAGGATGGAGGATTAAGTTGGAAAGCAGTGACTCCACCAGGCTTTCAGTCAGCACCATTCCTCCAAATGTCGATGAACGCGATCGGCAATCAAATGGCTTGGATAGCCGCAAGTAACGGTAATTCGATTGCTTCTCCGCTATCCATTTATTACACGGCCAATGCAGGACAGTCTTGGGTGAAACAAAAAATTCAAGCGACTGGATATCCTATGAGTCTACATTTTCTCGATCCGGATCAAGGCTGGATAGCTTTATTACAAGGTGCGGCAGCAGGTAGTGAAGGAGAAACCATCTATCACACCTATAACGGTGGAATGACTTGGCACACCATTGCTCAAACCAATCAAGTGAAGGGAGGAAATTTACCGTTTGTAGGCGATAAGACAGGTGTCAGCTTTGTAAACGCTAAGGTTGGTTGGGTAACAGGGTTTACGGCATTAAGTGGACATATTTATTTTTACCGAACTACGGACGGCGGATATCATTGGTCTTTGCAAATTTTACATGTACCGAATACTTTTCAAAATGAACAATTTACTTCCTTTCCACCGATTTTTTTTGGTCAACAAAAGGGTATCTTGCCAGTGAGTTATGGTATCGGTTTGCTCGTTTATCGAACAAATGATGGAGGCAATACGTGGACTTCTGAACAAGCCGTACAAAGTACGGAGCCCAATCAAGCCATTCAAGCGTGGAGTTTTCCTAATATGAAGGATGGATTTGTTATAGACGGTAAACAAATTTTGACCACGTCGGATGGTGGGCAAACATGGAACTCATTTACACCTAATATGACTTTAAAAAACGTCATGGATATGCAATTCGTTTCCTCAACGCACGGCTGGATAGTGATGAATACAGGAACTTTATTTTATACAACCGATGGAGGACATTTTTGGAACAAAGACAAATAAGTATAGAAGGATAATGTAATTTTGGGAGAAATGGTCCATGTTCGTGGATAATGAAGTTCAAGATTTCATTCTGAGATGCTATAACGAACTAGGGAAGAGTAGAGAAGAGACAGAATATCGATTGAACGAGATCAAAAAAAGTTTGCAGAGTTTTGGGACGTTTGAGTTTACCTATGAAGAACTGGAACATGGAGCACGCATGGCCTGGAGGAATAGCAATCGATGTATTGGGAGATTGTTCTGGAAGTCTCTAAAAGTTTTTGATGAAAGAAATCTTCATCGTGTGGATCAAATAGCGTTTGCTCTATTTCGTCACATTCAATATGCTTCAAATGAAGGGAAAATTCGTCCAACCATAACCATATTTCATCAGGACATTCGTATTTGGAATCATCAATTGATTCGTTATGCTGGGTATGAAACAGAGCATGGTATCATTGGAGATTCGCATTCTGTTAAATTTACGCGTATTTGTCAACAGCTTGGATGGGTAGGAAAAGGCACAGCCTATGATATATTGCCGATTGTCATTCAAGTCCAAAACGAGGCGCCCGTATGGTATTCTATTCCAGAAGATATCATTCTTGAAATTCCGATTCACCACCCAGAATATCCTCTTTTTGATGAATTACATCTTCAATGGTATGCAGTTCCAATTCTATCTGATATGGCCCTAGAAATAGGGGGAATTCGTTTTCCTGCTGCTCCGTTCAATGGTTGGTATATGGAAACAGAGATTGGTGCTCGTAACTTAGCAGATACAAATCGTTACAATATACTTCCCAAGGTTGCCTCTATTATGGGATTGGATACAAAAAACGATGCTAGTTTATGGAAAGATAAAGCCCTGATAGAGTTAAATATTGCAGTATTACATTCCTACAAAAATCACGGTGTGACCATTATTGATCATCATACTGCGGCTAAACAGTTTGAACGTTTTGAGCAAATCGAAGCTGATGCAGGCCGTAAAGTTACTGGAGATTGGACATGGTTAATTCCACCCGTTTCTCCTGCAACCACTCACATTTTCCACAGTCAATATGACAACACCCTTTTATCCCCCAACTATTTCCATCAAACTTCCCCGTATTCATCATGGTCAAATACGAATATGTGCCTATCTTGACTCACGAGATCGGGCATATACCACTACCTGTAGAAGCTCAGCAAACATATTTTGGAGCATGTCACAAGTGAAGGGAGTGAACCGCATGTACGGAACATTTGGTGGATACACTCGTTGGGCGGTCGTGTTCCTTATCATCTTTGTCCTGTTCTTCTTACTTGTTCCGGCTTATGGCGCAGGAGCAGCTTATTAAGAAGAGCAACGATGCAAATCTAACGGATAGGAAATTGAAAGGAGGATTTTGACTTATGTACGATGGCGGCGTATTTGGTGGATATACTCGTTGGGCAGTTGTATTCCTCATCATCTTCGTACTCTTCATCCTGCTCGTTCCAGCTGTAACAACAACCTGCACAACCACCCCTGTTTATTGATTTAGTGCGGGTCCCCTGGCTGCGTCTGTGGCGTTTACGCCCTTACGTAGCCAGTTTTTATTTGGACTTTATGGATGGAACGATGACCCTAAAGAGGATTCCGTGGATATCTTCATAAGGATGACAAGTTTCAGTCATTCGCCGACAGCAAATTACCTGCTATGGAATACGTTGTTTGTGTCTGTTGCAGGAGGTGTCTGGATTGTCTGTCTTTTTCTCCCCGGAATTTACAATGCTTTCATCTGTACTGGAAAATTCCATTCAACAGCTTCTCGATTCACAAATGTCAGATGGTAGTTGGAAGGATTGTTTTGATACCGGTTGTATGCCAGATGCCCAGACTGCCATCAGTTTATATTTGCTAGATTGGAAAGACTGGCAGTGGATTGAAGTGCTGCTGACACGTTGTTTTTCAAATACTCTCCTATTGATATAGAAGACTTAGTTACATTTACTCGTCTTCATGTGCCGCCTATGCTGATTTTATCCAGCCTTCAATATGTCGCATGTCCTTCCGGCAATTTCTTTTTGAAAGAGTTGTTAACGGATCGACAAAAACGGACTGTTCTTCGTACTACAATGTATCATTCAGTAAATTGGCTAAAAAATGCAGCGTTTCGCCGCTGTGTGACTTGGATGGATGAGGAGCAGGAGGCGGATGGCACGTTGGGAGGATATCATTCCTCCAGCTTTTTATGGGTGTTTGCAAAGCTAGCCCTAGGTTATCCACGTGATCATCCAGAAGTCGAAAGAATTTTGTCTGCTATTCGTCAGTCTTTATATCAAGATATTGAAGACGATTTTTATCATCAACAAACTTGCGATGCACATATTTGGAACACAGCGTTGGCCATGCAGGCTCTCGGTTCTTGCGGAATATTGACAAATTCCATGAACCTTCGTAAGGCAGCACAATACTTGTTAGCGAAACAGCATCGTATACCGGACAGATTGATGAAGAACAAAGGTAAACAGTTAGGAGGGTGGGCATTTTCCAGCAACAATACGTGTCATCCTGATGTAGATGACACGGTAGCCTCCTTAGAAGCGCTGGCACCCTTGGCAGACGAATGTGCGGAAGCATGATGGCAGGGAATAGACTGGCTATTATCTATGCAGAATCGAGATGGAGGTTGGTCAGCGTTTGAGAAGGATTGCAATCAGTATTGGCTCGATTGGCTGCCAGCCAATGATATGAAAAGAGCTATGATTGATCCCTCTACACCGGATATTACAGGACGTGTAGTGGAGTTTCTGGTCAATCATAAGATTTTGTCGTGCTGGGATGCGAGAGTCAGGAAAGCTATTTATTGGTTACGTAATCATCAGGAAGCAGATGGCTCTTGGTTTGGACGTTGGGGAACGACTTACATCTATGGAACTTGGTGTGCTGTTAAGGCGCTGGTGGTAGTGGGCATACCGAGTGACGATGAATCTCTAAGAAAGGCGAAAGGTTGGTTGCTATCCATTCAAATGGAGGACGGTAGTTTTGGAGAATCATGCCAAAGTGACTTGTGCGGTAAGTATGTTGAGTTGTCTTTCGGGTTGCCAACTCAGACGGCGTGGGCTTTAGATACACTGCTGTATTTATACCAATTAGAGGTCGAACCGAGAATCAGACAAAGGCTCTGGATTGCGGCTTGGCGAGCGGCACGTTGGTTACTTAAACAGGGGGAAAAAGGTAGATGGCATGAAGAGATACCTACTGGCTCAGGATTTCCGGGTGCGTTGCATATACGCTATCACATCTATCCTAAAGTTTGGCCATTGATTGCACTGAACCATTTTCAAAAATATTTCGAATCAGTAAAGAGGGCGCCGATGAAGGGAGGTGAGCAAAGTGTTAGACCCCAAACTTTTGAATACGTTCCGTAGTCGTATTGCAAATCCTATATATTGGCGTCGCACCTATCGTATACTTCGTTCCTATCATCGTTCAGTGTTGGCCACTCCTGATGGAGCCGGTGCGCTCGTCGATCATCTTTCTGGAGCATTGCAGGTGCCTCTGACACCTTCACAGCGTGCCAATGCTGTCCATTGGCTGGTTTCACAGCGAATTGATCCACAAAATCCTATGCATCAAATAAAAATGTGGAATATAGTCAACGGCGCATGACTACTAAAGAGGGCCAAAATAATTGGTCCTCTTTCTATAGCAAGTCCCATACTTTTTTACATAGGAAAGTCAGATGTTTGATTATGGCATTGGCCGGGGCAGATGAGAAGAAAAATTTATACGATGCAGTGTAAGTGAGTTTTCCAAAAGAGGGGGGAGTGCAGATGAATATCATCCTTCACCATCCGGCTATGCTGACAATGCTCTGGGTTGTTCTTGTACTCATTGGTTTAACGGTTATTTTTCGCATTGTCAACGAGCTCAGAGGCAAATTTGATCTGGAGAAAGTGGCAACATTGCTCACACGTCCTATTCTCATGGATATTTTTCCTCTTTTGCTTTTGGGTTTGCTGATGTTGGCAGATCCAACACATGTAGTCATACTGATTTGGTATTTTGTGGCTGCTATTGCGGTTGCTCTTCGGGCACTGGTTGAACTGGTGCGTCAATTGCGGCAACTTCTCTCCTAAGCGGGGGTGTCCCAAAAGTGCTTCAGCACTGAGGGACACTCCTGTTTTCATTTCAGTCTGTATCCATTTACGATAGATATGTTATATGCTCAAAGAAATCGTCTATCGGAAAAAGTATACATAGTTTTTCAAGGGGGATGAATCATTGCTGATAGCTGCTGTTCATGGATTTATCCTTGCCTTAGGACTGATTTTGCCGATAGGCATGCAGAACGGATTTATTCTTACACAAGGAGTCGTAAATCGACGCTGGACAGGAGCTTTGCCTGCGGTTATCACGGCGTCTGTTTGCGATACTGTTTTGGTGAGTTTAGCTGTCCTTGGGTTGTCGGCAGTTGCGCTTCATATTTTCTGGTTACGATATATTTTAGGAATGATTGGAATAGGTTTTCTCTTATATATGGGGTGGAAAACGTGGCAGGACAAAGGCAGTATGGATCAAGACGAGACATCTACGGCATGGCCGCCTAAACGTCAAGTTACTTTTGCAGCTTCTGTTTCTTTATTCAATCCCCATGCTCTTATAGATACGTTAGTGATCCTGGGGGGAAGTGCGCTGGCATATACATCCTGGGCGGATAAAATTGCCTTTGCCTCAGCTTGTTCGGTTGTTTCGTGGATATGGTTCTTTTTCCTTGCGATAGGTGGTCATATCGCTGGAAAAGCTGCTCTCCGCAGTACTTCTTTCAACAAGATCCATCAAGTGGCGGCGGTTATGATGTGGTTATCTGCTATTTATCTTGCTTATATCATTTATACTTTTCAATGAGCCGTAGAGTCAATTCCAGGTAATGTTTTTCGCGCAGACTTAGTTGTAAACAGGGAGTATCCCTCAGTAACGAAGTACTTTTAGGATACTCCTCTTTTTATTGTTGACTGGTTACCTGGACTGTTCTGCAAACACTGGCGCAATCCCGCCTGCTGCATAAATCAGTAAAAGCTCCAGATATTGCGGATGTAGCATTAGGAATTGATTCATGCGAAAGAGAGACCATTTTTCAAGAAAGCGGACGGGCGTAATGCTCTGGTTTTGTTTGACGGATTGAATCTTTTCCTTTTGACGATCCGTTTTGCGCCGTCGAACAATAACCAGAATGACCATAAATCACCTCCTAAGATAGCTGGTCTTTAGATATGTTTCATGCTTATTCCTGAGTATTTCTCTGCATGCAGGTCCAAATTTTTTTGAAAAAAATTTAAAATATATTTTTAGCAACCCAAAAAATGGATTATACCGACACTTTCGGTTTAGGATTGTGTTAGGATTTTAAAAGAGTAAATGAAACTGTTCATTTATCAGATCTTGATTCAGAGAGTGAGGAATTTTTAGAGAATGCGTCAATTGCGAACGACGGTTCTGAATCAACAGTCCCAACCTCTTACGAAAGTACCTGAAATCACCGCTTATTTTTGGATTGTCAAATTACTGACCACAGCTATGGGAGAAGCTACCTCCGACTTTTTGGTCTATCATATGAATCCGTATGTAGCGGTAATATTGGGCGGGATTTGTTTTCTGGCGTCTATCATTTTGCAATTCAGTGTAAAACGTTATATTGCCTGGGTTTATTGGCTGGCAGTAGTTATGGTTGCTATTTTTGGTACGATGGTGGCCGATTCAACGCATGTAGCTTTGGGTGTTCCTTATGTATATTCTTCCGCCTTTTACGCTGTCTGTCTTGCGGTGGTTCTCATACTGTGGTACCGGAGCGAAAAAACGCTTTCGATTCACAGCATTTATACACGTCGACGTGAAATGTTTTATTGGGCTACCATTTTAGCTACTTTTGCTCTTGGTACCGCTACTGGTGATATGACAGCTACAGCATTTCATCTAGGGTATTTAGCGTCTGGAATTCTATTTATATTTTTGATTTTAATCCCAGCTTTCGGTTATCGCTATTTTCGCTTTAATGCTATTTTTTCTTTTTGGTTTGCTTATATTCTTACACGTCCACTGGGAGCTTCTTTTGCTGATTGGTTTGGAATGCCTAAATATGTAGGTGGTTTAGGTTATGGTAAAGGTCCTGTCAGTATTGTACTGACCTTCTGTATCATTATCTTGGTTGGCTATTTGACGATAACTAAAAAAGATGTTCAAGCTGAGCCAATCAAGCCTGCATTGTCTCGTTCATCGTTCGAGAGCTCCTCATGATGAAAGCATGAGGAGGAACGTAAGGTTTCTCTAAAGAATTTCATCAGGCATCGGTAGGATAAGAAATACCTCTAAACCGCTCAAAAGCGGGGTAGGAGGTTTTTTGTTTGAGCACTTCAGAATTTGCATCTTGAATAGGCAACCACTAGTTCGATAGTGATGCATTCGATTGCACATGAAAGCTATTACATGTGCAATAAATTGGCACACAATGCTTATTTTGAAGTTCTTTTTCTCACGTTTTGCTTATAAATTATGTTATCAAATGTTTGAGATGAAAATTTTCTCGTAAAGATATTGATTTTTTGTAATTTGGGCAGTATAGTTTGTACAAACGTTTGCATAAAGCTAAGAGATGTAAATCGCTAGTGAAAACGTCTTCAACGCATTGACTATTTGAGGGGGCTAAATTATGAAAAAAACTCGTTTAGCTACTGGTGCGGCTGCGCTGGTTGTCATGGGCGGTCTGGTTGCTGGATGTGGCAGTCCGAATTCAAATTCCACCAATTCAAGCGGATCGACAACATCTGGTTCCCTTCCTAAAGGGCAAACAATCACGGTTTGGTCTTGGGCGGGTGGACCGCAGTTGCAGGACGTGAAAAAGATTGCTGATGCATGGGCTAAGAAGCATGGTGATACCGTGAAAGTTGTGGATGAAAGCCACAATGCAAATGGTTTTCAATTCTATGCAACAGCCGCGCGTTCAGGAAAAGGACCTGATATTGTCTTCGGCATGCCGCATGACAACAATGGTACTTTTGCTGAAGAAGGCTTAATGGCACCAGTGCCGAGTGGCGATATTAACACCAGCAATTATGCACAGTCCGTAGTCGATGCAGTCACTGTCAACGGTACAATTTACTCTGTTCCCGTCTCTGTACAGACAACAGCCTTATTCTATAACACGAGCAAAATTAAAACACCGCCGACGAACTGGACACAGTTTGTTTCGGATGCCAACAAATATGGATTTGCATATGCTCAACACAATTTATACTTTAATTACGCGTTTGTAGGTGGCCTTGGCGGCTATGTTTTCAAAGACAACAATGGAACGCTTGATCCAAACGATATTGGTTTGGATAATGCAGGAGCCATTAAAGCTTATCAATTGATGTACGATATGGATCACAAATACCATTGGATGCAGCCAAGCTTGACTGGCACCATTGCCTTATCCCAGTTTACTTCTGGCAAAACGGCTATGTACATCAGTGGTCCATGGGATGTGCCGAATATTCAAAAGGCCAAAATCCCATTCTCTATTGCACCGCTGCCTACTCTTTCAAACGGGCATCCAATGACCCCGTTCTTGGGCGTTATTACAGCGTTTGTTTCTTCCAAGAGTCCAAACCAGCCTGCTGACTGGAGTTTGGTAAAAGCTTTAACAAACTCTACAGCGCAAATGGACTACTTTAACGATTCTCAACAAATTCCGGCTTTGACGAGTCTTCAACAATCGTCGACTATCCAAAGTAGTCCAATGTTTAAAGCGTTTGCCGATGAAATTCCTAATGCTGTACCCATGCCCAACATTCCACAGATGCAAGCGGTTTGGAACGCTATGAGTATCTTGAAAAATATTATCAGTGGCCAAGTTTCCCCGGCTCAAGGTGGAAAAGATTTCGTGGCCAATATTCAGAAAGGTATTCAAGTCCAAGGGTCCTGATGACATGTGCTGGAGGAGGCTGGCGTTTGACCAAGCCAGCTTCCTTTTTTCATTCTAGGGGAGGTGTTCATGGTGTCCATGTCTGCGCAAGTACCAAGGCGGTTAAAGTCAGAAATTCCCCGGCCGAAACGGAAAATTCAGTGGATTTCCTATGGGTATATGTCACCTTTGCTCATCACACTTTGTGTTCTGACGTTAGCTCCTATTGCTTATACCATCTATATTTCTTTTACAGATTTTAACCAGCTCCATTTTTTACAGTTTCATTTTGTGGGTTTAAAAAATTACGCAACACTGCTCAATCCGAATAGTCCGCTTTCAACTGTGTTTATTCCTACTCTGATATGGACGATTGTCTATGCAGGCTTGACTACGCTGTTTTGTTATTTTATAGGTTTGTTGCTAGCTATGTTACTCAATAATCCCAATATGAAAGAATCGGTGTTGTATAGAGTGCTGTTAATTTTACCTTGGGTTATACCTTCAGTGGTTACCATGTTGTCCTGGAATGGTCTGCTCAATGATGGCTATGGACAAGTGAATGCTTTTTTGCAGGTATTTGGATTACCGCGGATTCCATGGCAAAGTAGTATTTTCTGGGCCCGTTTTTCCATGATTATGGTCAATGTCTGGGCTGGTTTCCCCTATATGATGACTGTCTGCTTAGGAGCCCTGCAGGCGGTGCCCACAGAATTATACGAGGCTGCAGAAATGGACGGTGCACGCTGGCGGCAAAAATTTCGCTTCATTACTCTACCCGGTGTCTGGAAAGTTTCTCTGCCGCTTCTCATACCTTCCTTCGCATTCAACTTTAACAACTTTAACGCTGCCTATCTGCTAACAGGCGGAGGTCCGGTACGAGACAACAATCAATTTGTTGGATACACGGATATTCTTGCTTCAGAAATTTACAAAATGGGTTTAACGTATAACCGTTACGATTTAGCTTCCGCCATGTCAGTTCTGTTGTTTATTCTGGTAGCTTTCATCAGTTGGTTGAATATGCGCTATACAGGAGCCTTCAAAGGGGGCGAGGAAGCATGAGCATGGCGTCTGCGCCTGTTGTTGTCAAAGAAGAGCAAGCTGAACCAACGCTTAAACTCAGAGCAAGAAAAATGCGGCCTGGTGAACGGTTGGGGTTATGGGCTTCGCGTTTAGTACTGTGGATTGTTATCATTTTAGTGTTGCTGCCTATCTGGTTTGTATTCACAGCATCCATCAATCCCATCAATAACGTGACATCGTTTCAATTGATTCCACCCCATGCAACCTTTGCAAACTATCAGCAGTTGTTGTTTCATAGCAGTTTCTTTGTTTGGGTCAAAAATACGGTTTTAGCAGGTGTAACTATTGCCATCATACAGGTTTTCATCACTGCTTTCGCCGCCTATGCGTTTGCGCGGATGAGGTTTTGGGGACGCAAGTACGGGTTGATGGTGTTGATTCTGCTACAGATGTTTCCGAATTTACTGGTAGTCATTGCTTATTATTCAGCTCTCTCCAAACTCAACATGATGGATACACTATACTCTTACATTCTTGTGATGATTGGCGGTAGTGCCTTTAATGTCTGGCTTCTGAAGGGATATTTTGATACGGTACCAGTGGAGTTGGATGAAGCGGCAATTATGGATGGCGCCAACTCATGGCAGCGTTTTGTGAGGATTTTGCTTCCACTTGCGCTACCCATGCTGGTGGTCATTTTCCTATTTACACTGGTAGGCATTTTTAGCGACTATGCCATCTCCAGCGCGATACTCATATCGCCCTCCAATTATACGTTGGCTGTTGGTATGTACGGGATGATTTCTAACCACTTTGGTCAGGCATGGGGAGAATTTGCTGCAGCAGCGCTTTTGTCGGCCATTCCGCTTGGTATTATTTTTGGCCTTTGCCAGCGCTGGATTGCTTCTGGTCTAGTGGCCGGATCGGTGAAAGGTTAATCCCGCGTTCTTAAGACAGTAGAGAAAGGCGTGTGTTGTAAACCATGGCCACCATTAAAGATGTTGCTTCGCTCGCCAATGTTTCGGCTTCTACAGTGTCTCGTGTGCTTGCCGATTCGCCGCGCATATCGCCAGAAACGAAAAGGCGTGTACGTGAAGCGTTGGAACAGTTAGATTATCATCCCAATGTTTTTGCGCGCGGTCTGGTCACAAACATGGCGCGTGCCATAGGTATCCTCATACCACCAGGGATGAATGAATTTTTTCAAAATCCATTTTTTGTAGAGATGATGAGCGGTGTATCTGAAGTAGCTCGGGAATCAGGCTGGGATACAGTACTCTCTACTTCTGCAAAAAATGAAGAAGAAGTATTGGACCGAATGATACGAGGTCGACGTGTTGACGGAATTCTTCTCCTTGGCAGTCGCAAGGATGACATTGCCATTCGCAAAATCACGGAAGCTAATTTTCCGGCAGTATTGCTTGGACGTCCTAATCAGGAAATCAATTTCTCTTCAGTTAACAATGATAATGTCCAAGCTGCCTATGAAGCTACACAGCATCTTTTGCAACTCGGTCACGATCGCATCGGTTTTTTAGGTGGCTCCAGTGATTTGTTGGTAACGGTCGATCGCGTTCAAGGATATCGAAAAGCGTTGCAGGAATGGGGAATTCAACCAGAGGAGCGTATGGAAGTCTCGAGCTTCTTTTTGGAGCAAGGGGGCTATCTTGGCATGATGCGCCTGCTGGCTTTGTCCGATAGACCAACGGCTGTGTTAGCCTCTGACGACGTTTTAGCTTTTGGAGCCATGCGAGCAGCAGCAGAACTTGGCTATGCGCTGCCTGAGGAACTAGCTATTGTAGGCTTTAATGATATTCGTTTGGCCGAAATTGCCAATCCTTCTTTGACGAGTGTGCGTGTTCATATGCACGAACTGGGTGTGGCCGCAGGTGAATTACTTTTGGAACAAATTCAAGCGGGTAAACCATTGACTAAGCATCGTGTCATTCAACACGAATTGATTGTTCGTAACTCTTGTGGCGCGCGCCGTATGGGTCAATTATCTCAATCATCCGGTTTGAAGTTTTAGCCAAATCGCTTGTGTTCCATAACGGCTGGGAATTTTATCAAGAGAGAAGTGTTTTGCCGTGCAGATTCGATGGAAATGGTTTCACCGTTCGCAGTCCCCATTTGCTTATGCGCTCACGTCTCATCGGGCACGTCTGGTATGTGCAATCGAAGCAGGCGCTGCTGTAGCTGTTCATGTCTACACGGCAGATCGCTATGTCAGTCAATTTGCAAAAGAATGCCTGTGTCAAGAAATGAGAAAAAACGGATCGGACGAAAATTGGGATTGGTATGTCATTGATGTGGAAGTGCCAACAAGGCGACTGCTTTACCAATTTTCAATCACAGATAGGCAAGAGCCAGATGGACTACCTGTATTTTTGGGAGGTCAGGGAGCAGACACAGATCGCTCATTGGCGGGGTATTTCCATTTACCCTATCTCTGCTCGCGTGATTTGTATCAGGTGCCTGAGTGGGTTCGCCAAACAACAGTTTATCAAATATTTCCAGATCGTTTTTATCGAGCAGGGAGCAAAGAACATGTTTCGGAGTCGGAATGGTATACCACACCCACTGCAAGTTTGCGTTTAGGTGGAAACTTGGCAGGAATTTTGGAGAAATTGCCTTTTCTACAGGAGTTGGGTGTTGGACTCATCTATTTGACGCCCATTTTTTTGGCGGATTCTAACCATAAATACAATACCACTGATTATCTGCAGGTAGATCCCGATTTCGGCACATTCCACGATGTTGCTCGATTGGTAGAAGAGGCTCATCAACGTGGTATGCGTGTCATGCTTGATGCGGTGTTTAACCATGCCGGATATGATTTTGCTCCTTTTCAGGATGTTCTTCACAAGGGAAAAGATTCGGCTTACTGGGATTGGTTTTTTATTCATGGAGATACGGTAAGCATTGAACCAGTTAATTACGAAACATTCGCCAATGATGTTCGCAGTATGCCTAAACTCAATGTGGCTCATCCGGATGTGGAAGCATATTTGCTCCGGGTTGCTCGTTATTGGATAGAAGAAACCGGGATTGACGGATGGCGACTGGATGTGGCCAACGAAGTTGATCATGTTTTTTGGAGAAAATTTAGAGAAACTGTAAAGTCGTGTCATCCGCAATGCTTGATCATTGGCGAGGTATGGCATGACAGTTTGCCTTGGCTGCAAGGTGATCAGTTTGATGGCGTGATGAATTACCTGTTTCGCGAGAATGTACTCGATTATTTTATCCGTGAAACAACGGATGAAAAAACTTATGCAGCCCGTATGACTAATCTTTTATATAGCTATCCCCGGCAGGCAAACCTTTGCATGTTTAATTTGCTGGGCAGCCATGACACGGAACGTGTTATGACCTTGGCCAATCATCAGGAAGATAAAGTCGCACGGGCGTTGATTGCTCAGTTTACGTTTCCTGGAATGCCAATGATTTATTATGGTGACGAGGTTGGTATGGAAGGAGGCGCCGATCCTGATTGCCGTCGCGGCATGGAGTGGCGCAAAGAGAGGCAGAATCAAAATATCTTGAATCTGATAAAACGCTTGGCGCGTCTCAAACGTGAAGAATCGGCACTGGCGTCTGATGATTTGAATTTTTTGCGGGTGGAGCCGGGAATTTTGCAATATGAACGAGTGAGCGAGGACAGTAGGTCGCGGGTTTTGATCACTTTCAATCATCGTCCATCGACGGTGTCATTGCCAATATCGGGTGAGGTTTTGTTGGCTTACCCTGAACAAGCATACGATTTGTCCAGCCAGATGCTTGCTCCGGACGGAGTTGTGATTACTCGTGTGGATACAAAATGAATCTATAAGCTTGGAGTGGAAGCGATGCAATCTAGTGAAGCTATACATCCTGAACGTTTAGGTTCTTACGATCAGCAGTCTGCAGGATATTGGCTTGAACAAATGATAAGTACGCATCAAGAAAAGCATACTCTATGCGTTTCTTTTCAACATGACATACAAGTCAAGGTTCGTCATTTGACGGAGTCTATCGTGCGTTTGACTGTACAGGCTGGTTCAGATACTGACTCTGTACCGTCACCTGGCATCACACCGCTCGCGGCGCAGCCATTCACCATAGAAGAGAATCAATCCTCTGTGGTTTCCCGATTTGGAGAGCTGGCTGTCACGATTAGTAACGGATCGCCCGCCAGTCTGAGCATTTCAGACTCACAGGGGATATCTCGGCTTCGTGTGGATTCTATACGTTTTTTTGCGGATGGCAGCAGTCAATTGAGACTTGCTTCTGAGGCAGAAGCTGACTATTTTGGCCTAGGCGAAAAGACTGGCTGGCTTAGCAAACAAGGCAGTAAGACAGTCATGTGGAATTCTGATGTTTACGCACCTCATAACTTGGAAACGGAAGCGCTCTATGTTTCTATACCCTACCTTCTGAAATTGGACGCCAAAGGGGCGACAGGTTTTCTGCTGGACGCGCCAGCGAAAAGCGAGTGGAATTTACAGAAATCTCATCAAGAGATTACCATAACTCTGGATACAGGCGCGGTTGATTTTTATGTCATACTCGGTCAAGACGCCAAACAGGTTACCGAGCGATACACAGAACTTTCGGGACGTATGCCGCTGCCGCCTGCCTGGTCGCTCGGGTACCACCAGTCGCGCTACTCTTACATGAGTCAACAGGAAGTCGAGCAATTGGCGGAGGAGTTTCGCTCTCGCGAGATCCCTTGCGACGCCATTCATTTGGATATTCACTATATGCGTGGTTACCGTGTCTTTACTTTTGATGCCAATCGTTTTCCCAATCCAAAAAAAATGGTAGGCAACTTATTGGAGCAAGGGTTTCACATTGTTCCTATTGTCGATCCCGGTGTGAAACGGGATGTGGAATATACCGTATATCAAGAAGGTGTCAGTGGGAATTATTTTTGTCGACGCTTAGAAGGAGAACTTTATTTTGGCGAGGTTTGGCCAGGAATCAGCGCTTTTCCGGATTTCACTTCATCGGCAACCCGCAGCTGGTGGGGAGAAAAACATAAATTTTATACACAATTAGGTATCCAGGGTATTTGGAATGATATGAATGAACCTGCTGTTTTTAACGAAAGCAAGACCATGGAACTGGATGTCATGCATCAGGCAGAGGGACGTCCGCAGCCGCACAGGGCTCTTCACAATTTGTATGGATTGCAAATGTCCCGAGCAACTTACGAAGGTTTACGAGAGCAGCTTCAAGGAGAGCGCCCTTTTGTCCTGACGCGTTCTGGCTATATTGGTGTGCAACGTTATGCGGCGGTCTGGACTGGCGACAATCGTTCTTTTTGGGAACACATGGAGATGGCGGTTCCTATGTTGTTGAACATGGGACTTTCCGGTATCCCCTTTGCTGGCGTGGATGTGGGTGGCTTTGCTTACGATACGCAACCGGAATTGCTTGCACGTTGGACACAATTGGGGGCGTTTCTGCCGTTTTTCCGCAATCATAGCGCGATTGACGCAATTCGTCAGGAACCATGGCGGTTTGGTGAAGAAATTGAGGCTGTCTGTCGAGCAGCTATCGCTCGCAGATATCGGTTGATTCCGTATCTTTATTCCGTATTTGCTGAAGCCGCGCGTAAGGGATGGCCTGTGGTTCGCCCAATTTTTATGGAAGCTCCAGGAGACAGCACCGCTCGTACGGTAGCTGATGAATTTTTTGTCGGTCGGCATCTGTTGGCCGCTCCGGTTTTGCGACCACAGCAGAGAAAACGCATGGTCTACTTTCCGGAAGGTGAGTGGGTGGATGTGGAAAGCGGTCTAACCTATAGCGGTGCCCAGTATCATATTGTCGATGCTCCGCTGAGTCATATGCCGCTTTTTGCCCGAGCGGGTGCTCCCATAGCTGAAACGGATGTGTATTCACACCTCCAATTTGAGCACCAAGATGTCTTGCGAATCGTTTTTTACGGTCACCCTGTTGGAGAGACGGCTGAAACGCTGGATCTATATGAAGACGACGGTCATAGTTTCGCGTACGAACAAAAAAATGCTTACAACTTAGTTCGCATACAGTCTAAACGGCGAGGCAACGAGTGGATTGTCACTTTGGATTTGGTGCATGAAGGGTATTCAACACCATACACGTATCGGGAATTGCGGTTTACCGGTGCAGCTAAGTGTTGGCAAATCGATACGGATTATCGGCAGGATGGGGATGATATCATCGTCCAACTGCCAGTTGACCAGACAAGTAGGTTGATTCTCCGACCTATGTAAGAAATCGTCTGCCGGGTCTATTCCTGTGCTGGGAATAGCCCGGATTTTTTATCGCGATCGCGCTGAGAATGAATTGTGCGGAATGGGCAGGCTATCCAAAGAAAGTTTTGGATTATACAATTGACAGTGTATCAGTGAAAGATGAGATGGATGGAGAGAAGAAACATGCTACAAAACGCAAAAAAATGCTCAGAATCAAGATGTGTCAAAATTAGCCGTGTTTTTCCCACAGATTTGAACGACCATAACACGCTCTTTGGTGGTAAATTAATGGCCTACATTGATGATGTGGCTTCTATATCAGCCGCTCGGCATGCCCGGGCTGAAGTGGTTACCGCATCTACCGACTCGGTTGACTTTCTTTGCCCGATTAGTCAAAAAGATTCGGTGTGTCTAACTTCTTACGTAACCTGGACAGGTACCAGTTCTATGGAGATTTTCGTAAAAGTAGTGGCGGAAGATTTAAAAACGGGTGAGCGTCGGATAGCGGCTACCGCCTTTCAGACGTTTGTGGCGCTTGATGAAGAAGGCAAACCTGTGCCTGTGCCAAATGTGATACCTGAGACAGAGGAGGAGAAGCTGCTGTATGAAACGGCTCCGCAAAGAGCGGAGGCTCGTATGCGGCATCGCCAAGAAAGTAAGAAAATCGCAGAGCGGCTCTCACCGGCTAAATTTTGGTAAACAGAATTTTTGTTTAAACTGATTTGCTAGAAGGAAATGAAATTTCCAGAGCGTATATTCTCTGTAACATCATGGGGGTGAGAGAACTGCGCTCGCTTTGGAAAAATCGCAATTTTACTATTTTATACTCTGGCCAGTTAGTCTCAAGTATTGGCAACAATCTGTTCCTGCTTGCGCTACCGTGGTTTATTTACACTACCACACACTCTAGGGCAGACATGATTTGGGTGGGTCTAGCTACAACCATACCGGGATTGGTGGGGCTTTTCAGTGGAGTCTATGTAGATCGATTCCCTAAACGCACGGTCATGCTACTATCAGATTTGATTCGTATGTTGCTGATGCTGCTCTTGGCGGTGTTTGGTTTCTTGCATCTGTCCGTGGCTTTAACCATTGCAGGAGTATTCTTTTTGGAGGCTGTGGGCATGTTTTTTATGCCAGCTTCCCGTGCGCTTCTTCCCCTTATTGTAAAACCTGAAGAACAGCCAGCCGCTGTAGGCTTTGATCAATCCTCTAATGCTATGGTCAGTTTGGTCAGTCAAGCGGTTGGCGGAGTACTCTATGTGTGGTTGGGTGGACCTATTCTCTTTCTTCTCAATGCAATCTCCTTTTTATCTTCAATCTTTACATTACCCATGATTCGGGTCGAGGAAAAAATAGAAAAGAGAGCTCATGCTTCTTTCTTCAGTGATTGGAAGGCAGGCTTGCAAACTATGTATCAATCCAGCCTGTTCTTCTGGATTTCGATTTCAGCAATGATTTTTAACATCGGCACTGCTGGACTCTCTATTCTTTTGCCGATGTGGATTAAAACGGGTCTGCATTTGAATGCCAGTTGGCTTGGTGTCATGATGGGAGCCATTGCTCTTGGAGATGTGGTCGGGGGACTATTTATTGGGGCATTGACCAAAATATTCAGTTTTCAACAGGGTATACTCTTGGGCGGGTTCACCATCAGTATCTTTTTTGCTGGGGTAGGTATAGTTCCTAATCCATACGCTGATACAATTTTTCTCTTTATCGGTTCAATGGGTGGAGCGCTGATGATGAGTGTAACCGCGCTTAAATTGATGTCAGCTCCTGGTACGCTTCGTGGTCGATTGTTTGCAACCATGAACGGGTTTGCACGACTCATGACGCCGCTTGGCATGGTGCTCGTAGGTGTGTTGAGCATGTATATGGATTTGCGGTGGGTTTTTGTCATCTGCGGGGCGCTTGTAGTGATGGGACTCTTGCGTATGATTTTTCCCATCCGAGACGATATGGCGAATCTGCAAATTAAGGCCGATTCAGAGACCGTTATAACAGAAAGTTCGATTGGTGAGGAGCCCGTTGTAGAATCCTGATTTTAAACCGAGAAAGAGAATGAAAAAATGTGCATCGATAAGGGGTAGGCGGCAAGAGATGCGCTGTAGGCGCATCCATCGCCGCCTGATTCCATTTTGAGATGAATAAGAGGCTATTTGCGCATTAAGGTAATGGGGCCAGGTCAGAGACTAAATGACCAACTTGCTCTCCGTCACTCCAAAATACGTCATTGGCCATGTTGCAGAAGAGTCCCGTTTCCACAACTCCAAGCAGGGATTTTAACTGCTCATGCAGTGCAGCAGGTTGTTGAATGGTACCAAAGTCGCAGTCATAGATATAGTTGTGATTATCGGTTTCATACACTACGGAATCTTTGTGGCGCAAATAGGTTTTGCAGCCCAGCGCGGCAATTCTCCGCGCCGTATGCTCGTGTCCAAAAGCAGCAACTTCAATGGGCAATTTAAATTTGCCCAGCGTTTGCACACGCTTGCTGGCGTCTACTACAATCACAAAACGTCGCGCTAGGGATGCCACCATCTTTTCCCTAAACAGTGCGCCGCCACCGCCTTTGATGAGATTGAAATGATCATCTACCTCATCTGCTCCGTCAATGGCGATGTCCAATGTTTCAGCACGATTGATATCCACAAAGGGTATACCGTGTTCGCCAGCCAATTTTTCTGTTTCGCGCGATGTACAGACACACTGGATTTTCAACCCTTCTGCTATACGCCTGCCAATGGCTTCAATGGCATAATAGACGGTCGATCCGGTTCCCAGCCCAACCCACATGCCATTTTCAATGAGTTCTACAGCCGCCTCGGCGGCCAATTTTTTCCCGTTTTGTTGAGTCACTTGAGGGTGACACCCCATTCCACATGTTGTGGTTTACCCTGAATGTATGGATGAAGTAAAGCGTAGATAGCAGCCAGATGTGGCGCAGCAATTTGATGCTTGTGGGCTCGTCGCAAAAATCCGCCCTGCAAACTTTCCAGTTCGAGAGGCAGTCCTTTTTCCAAATCACGATGCATGGAAGAAGTAAGGCTGGGAGAGGCTTTTTGCATGCGTACAGCAATCTCTTTCGCCATTTCGGTGGGGAGTTGAGCACCTTCGGCACGCGCAATGCGAATAATCTCCTCAGCAAGGGAGTGCAAATAAGCCAAACTGAATTCATCATTCACAAAAACGCCAACCGGACTGCGTGTAGCCGCTGTCATGCCGCTCAGACAAGTGAGAAATGTATACTTTCGCCACATTTCTGTTTCAATTTGTTCACTCAGTGTCACTCGGAATTTCCCTAGCAGCATGGTCTGATAAAGCTTCTCCGCAAACTCTTTTTGCTCTTCGCTGCGTGGACCAAAAACGAGATCGTGCATTGGACCTGCTTTGCGGACATGGCCATCTTCATCGAGTGTGGTTTCAATGTAACAAGTACCGCCCAGCACCCTATGAGATCCATATCGCTCGCTTAAAATATCGAGATGATCCATACCGTTAAGAAGGGGTAGTAAGCGCGCGCCACGTTTGACAACTTCGTCAAGGGTAGGAAAAGCTGCTTCAAGATGATAGTTTTTTAATGCCACCAGGAGCACATCAACATGACCGAGCTCTTCAGGCGTAGCCGCGAGATCGGGTTCTAGCTGCCATTCTTCATCATCGGTATGAATCCAAAGTTTATGTTCTCGTAATTGCTGGTAGCGCTTTGGGCGAACCAAAAACCGCACAGGTACACCTGCCATGGCCAGTCGCCCGCCAAAATATCCTCCGACAGCGCCAGCTCCCAATATGCCAATGCGCATACGCTCTACCTTCTTTCTCTGAGAATTGTCCTCCCTCAGAGTATCACATTTCTGGCAAATCTACAGAAAGTGAATCCTTTTGCAAGTGTGGAAAATCATTTCTGGACAGCTCCATTTGTTCCAAAGCAGACAAGGAGATGTCTTTCATATTGGGAAACGTGTAAAAGATACTGCTTATGATGGTCAGTGCACCAATCCCAATCAGTAAAATAAAGAGCGGAACATGAGAAAGTAACAATGTCACGATGACGAGTCCTAAAGGTGCGGCAATGCTCACTATAGCCGAAAGACTACCAAAAATCCGGCCTTGCAAATTTTTTGGAATGGAGCGCATGAGTATAGCAAACAGATAGCTGTTGACGTTGCCCATGGATATGCCCATGATGAAGGCTAAAACAGATGTCCAAGTTGCATGGTGTACGAGGGAGATGAGTACCACCATTAACCCCATGATAAACAGGCTATTTCCAAACTGCCATCGTGTGGAAAACCGTCGTCCTAATTCTGCGGAAAGTAAACTTCCAAGAATGGTGCCAAGTGATGAACTCGTTTCAATAATGGCCAAAACGAGTGCTGTACCATGCAGTGGACCTTTAACCCAGGCTGTCAACAGGATGAAGAAAGGGGTAAGCGCAAAATTGGCCACAATGGCAGTGGCAATAATCACCTTCATAACTTTGAACTTCCATATCAATTGGATTCCTGCTATCCATTCCCGCCAAAAATTTTTTAATAAAGGTAGATTGGAAGCATTTGTTTTGGACAGTGGTGTATCATTTTTAGCTTTTAAAAACAGCAGACTGAGAGAAGAGACAAAAAAAGAAAGGCCGTTCAATAAAAATAACATAGGAGCTCCAATCAGAGCGATTAACACTCCGCCTGCCATGGTGCCAATGATTTGAGATGTACTGTTCATGGATTGCAGCAGGCCTGTGGCCAAAGGAATCTCCTCATCACTAACAATCCTAGGAACAAAAGCAGATGAAGCTGGACTGAAGACAGAGCCAGCTATGCCAAGCAGTAGTTGCAAAAGAAGGATTAGCCAAAGCTGAAAATGGATGATTACAGAAACCGTCATGGCCAGGCAGAGTATTGCGCGTATGAAATCACTGAGCAGCATGGTCCAGCGTTTAGACCAGCGATCGACCAATACCCCTGAGAAAAGTGTGAAAAAACTTGGAATCATACCCATAATTCCGCTTAAGGCCAAATCTGTTGTCGATTTGGTCATCAGTAAAACGTACCAGGGCAGAGCAAGTGAAAATAAATTACTGCCCACACTGGATACAAATTGGCCAGAGAAAAGGATCAGGAATAACCGATTCCTTAAAAGTAAGTGCATCAGGGGGGCCTCCTAGTCTCTATGATTATAATTGAATTTTATCCTTGTGGATATCCTGAAAAATCCATCTCAATTCCTATATGTATCTCCGACTTTTGGTGGATAACGTGATCGGACCAAAAGGGGTTGCCGTTTTGGGTCTATCCTTGTATGCTTCGTCTTAATTCCAATAAAGGATTGCCAGCAAAGTGATTGTTCTAATTGGAGTAGAGTATGGGGGGCTATGAATGAGGCGTGGCACTCATTGGGGCATTATTATTATACTTATAGGTTTGCTTTATTTGCTCTATTTTTTTCATGTTTTTCCCCATCCGGGTTCTTGGTTCAATGGTGGTTCCATCCTATATGGAATTTTGGCGGTGCTGTTTTTGTATTTTACACTCTCGCGGAGACGAGTGCGGGGAAGAATCTGGTCATTTTACATTTTTATCATCTTCACGTATCTCTGCTTGTATCACACCAAACTTTTCCCCTGGCTCAACCAGATTCGACAGCCGTGGCAATTGATGTTGGGGCTTTTTATTATATTTGTCGGTTTTTATATCTTAATTCGTGGCAGAATTCCTGTCATTCGAATTGAAAATAACTCCAAAAACCAAACGGAAACCACCGGTTATCGGCAATCGTCTTCATTTCGCAAGTTTGTATCGTTAGGGCGACTTTCAATGCCATTCTCAACTAATTTACCTGTTTTTGGAAAGCGTTTATTGGGAGAAATAAACATAGGTAGAGGGGCGTGGAAACTGCGCAGTGGAGAATACTGGTTGGGAATTGGCGAATTGCGTCTCAATCTTGCTACAGCTCATGTCGACGATGGCGAGTATACAATTTTGGTACACGGTTGGATAGGTGAAATTCGTATTCTTGTACCGGAAGGGTTGGATGTACGCGTGGAAGCAACACTGGGAATGGGGGAAGTTCAAATTTTTGGCGACTCGCATGAAGGAATCATTCGCTATCCTGTTCTATATGAAGATCCCACCTACGGAATTTCCAAACGGAGGGTGCGGCTTTTGACCCAATTACGCGTTGGTGAATTGACCGTGATGCGAGTGTGAAAAAATGCGACTGACGACTACCTTCGTAAGTGTGTCCGTGTTTACGGCAGTACTTGGTTTTACTCTCGGAGATTTGTCCGAACATCATGCCGATTTCATGAGTTTGCTTTTCATCGCGCTGATAGTTCTTTCTCTTATGCTCAGTTATCTGTTTGCTCGCGGATATCGTATCCGCATGGGAGATATTGAAGAAGCGGCTATTTTGCTTGCTGTTGGTCGGTTGCAACATCGTATTCAAATTTTCAATCAACAGGATGAGATTGATCGTCTCGCCATCGCATTTAATCGAATGAGCGAGATTTTGCAACAACAGGTCAGCCAATTGCAAACACTCGTCGCTGAAAATCAGCAACTTTTGAAAAAAGCTGAACTAGCAGCTGCGGATGCAGAACGTCAACGATTGGCTCGTGAATTGCATGATTCGGTCAGCCAGCAACTTTTTTCGCTGTCGCTGTTAGCTGAATCTGCACTTGTCGAAGCCAAGCACGATGCCCTCAAATCGCTGTTGCAGCAAATGGCCGATCTCGCTCGCCAAACTCAAAGGGAATTGCGATCGCTGCTGCTGCATCTGCGTCCTCTTCCGCTCGCTAACCAGTCTTTGGAAGAAGCTGCCGAACAGTTTCTTGACAGCGTATCTAAACGTCATCATATCCAAGTTCACCAATCTTTTCATGTACATGGTTCTATGCCAGAATGGATGGAACAAGAACTGTTTCGCATTCTCCAAGAGGCTGTTTCCAATGCACTGAAGCACGCCGATGCTACGGAAATTCGCGTACAGTGTATAGAGCAAGAGGCAGCTTACACGTTTTCCATCTCGGACAATGGTAATGGGCTCCCTTTTTTAGCTCTTAACCCTATCGATGAATCTACAAAAATCTCTGCCGACCATTATGGATTGTTGAGCATGCAGGAGCGTGCTGAGCGTATGGGGGGGAGGATTGATTGGATTGAGCAACAACCGGGTCTCACGGTACAGGTGACGATACCAAGATTACCGAAAGGAGACGGGGCGTATGACGATAAAAATCTGGATTGTTGACGATCACGCTGTGGTTCGGCAAGGGTTACGAGCGATATTGGAATTGCAACAAGATTTTTGCGTGGTAGGGGAAGCTGGAAATGGACAGGAAATGCTGTGCAAGTGGCGAGATTATCCTGGAGATGTCGTTTTACTCGATCTACTTATGCCACATATGGATGGTTTAGAGACTCTGCGGCGGTTTAGGGAAGTCGGCAATTCTACACCCGTAGTCATGTTAACCAGTTCTTTAGAAGACAAATGGTTACTGGAAGCCTTGAAATTTGGAGCCGCTTCCTATCTTTTGAAAACTGCCCATCCTACAGAGATTGTAGAAGCCATTCGGACAGTCACTTCCGGAAAAACCTACCTGCACAGCGAAGTGCAACCTTGGCTTGTGGAAAGTTTTTTCCAAGCGGAGAAAAAGGTCGCACACCAAGAACTGACTGCTCGCGAACACGAGGTCTTATCCTGTTTAGCCTCAGGAATGAGCAATCAGGAAATTGCCGACACACTCCATATAGGTATCAAGACCGTAAAAACGCATGTAGGGAATATACTGTTAAAACTGTCTGTGCAAGATAGAACCCAGGCAGCCATCTATGCGATTCGCCATGGACTCGACAAATGTTCTCCTTTCTCTTCTTCCTAAACGGCAAAAGCATAGGCGCCATAGAATGTCAATCGCATGGCGCCCCTGTAGTAGTGAAATCAATGTGGCTTAAATGCGGCCATCATCAGAATGGTCAAGAGAATGAAAGAGTTCAAATGAAGGACGGAAGTGTAGGTTTGAGTAGAGCCAGGGGAACGAGAAGCAATCATCCGATTGCGCACAGTTTTGCCCAGCCAACGCAATACAAAGACGCTCAAAATAAGCGCCACAATACCCATTCCCTGCATATACGTCAACCAGAAGTAACTCAACTTGGCCCGCGGTTCGACTAGAAAGGAGAGCACGGTACCACTCACAGCCGTTAATAATGCCGACCACAGGGAGACTCGGTCAAAAGTATCAAACAGCGATTGAAGGATGTCAGCATTCCATGAATCAGGAAGTTTGCGAATCTTGGCCCAGAGAATGGAAAAGAGAACTTGTCCCCCAAACCAAAGCGCTACGCCCAGAATATGTAATAGCCACCAAAAGGCATGAAATGTATGCATAACCTACCTCCTGTGAATGATTCTACGCTCCACTGTTTATATTGAGTTCATATACATACTGCCAAGTTCTTCACGTAAATGCAATCTACAGAAATAAAAAAATGCAGACATCAATTTGAAGCGATGTCTGCAGTATTGCAAAAGATTTATTCTTTGTTTTTGCTGTTTTCTAATTCACTCACCGTTGATTTGGCTTCTTCCAAGCTTTCTGCAGCTTCCAGCCAAGGTTTTTCCTGACTATTTGACAAAGCGCCAAGCAGTCCCTTTTCAGCGTGTTGAATAGCGTGCTCGGCTTGGGAAAGCATGGTTGTTGACGGATGGGACAAAGCCTGTTTACTGGCTCGCACCGCACTTTCCACAGCCTCTTGAGCGTCAGACAGAGGACTTTGTGATTGACGACTGCGATCGACACGATTCATAGTTGGGCTTCCCTCGCTTTCATAATTAGCCGTATTAGTATGTCCAAATCAGATGTGTACATGCCATGAGTTGGTGATTCTGTTAATTTGGGGCTTGCTATGGTGAGCATCGACAGCTATACTTAGCGCAATATGATTTTCGGAGGTGGCAAGACCTTGCGTACAGAGTTGGGCGTACATTCAGCACGAATCATGACGGTAAATTCTGCCCGTCTGTCTTTTAGAGGCTTGCCACGTATCACTTAGAATTCCAGTTTGTACGGTTACTGGGAGAGTGTCGTAGGCAAGCGTGCTTACGACACTCTCTTATTTGTCTGGAGAGAAGTGTTTCCTCACGCTTGTCTCGCTCTGCTCCCTTAACATGGAGAGTTGAGAGAGGGGTTTCACATGAATTGGAAGTTACTCCATCCTAATATTCGCATTCGGGCGTTGGTGTTCTTTTTTGTCGGAGTTGGCCAGTCAACAACGATTCCCTTTATGGGAATCTATTTTGCGAAAGCGTTTGGTGCCGATTTAAGTGGTATCTTGCTTGCCGTAAGTATGGTTCTTGCTCTGCTTGCCAGTTTGTTTGGCGCTTATTTTGCCGATCGCGTAGGGCGACGTAAAATTTTACTCAGTGCGGAAGCTATGTTTGTTTTGATCTATCTAGTCATGGCCATGGCAAATAGTCCATGGTGGTCCTCCGCTACGTTGACGTTGATAGCGTTCACGCTAGGGAATATGTGTTGGGGGATTTATGGACCGGTCGACGAGGCAATGATTTTGGATGTAACGAATCAAGAGTCGCGGGCGTTTGTTTTCACACTGTTTTATTGGCTGATGAATCTAACGTTGGCCATCGGATCGGCCATTGGAGCAATTTTCTTTTATCCTTATCGGTTTTGGCTGTTTCTTGTCATGGCATGCGTTGTGTTTGTCAATTGGTGGATTACTTACCTGTTGATTGCTGAAACTTACCAACCAATGCCGCTGCAACATGGCAGGGGCGGACTGTCACAGGTCCGTCATACGATAAAAACTATCCTTCAGGATAAAGCATTTTTGATTTACTTTTTTTCGACAGTGGCTGTGGCTACAGTCGAAAATGAATTGCCAAACGACATTGGGGTCCATCTGTTGCGGACATTTCAACCGGTGCAACTCCATGTCTGGCACTGGATAATATCACTCACAGGAATTTCTGTGGTTGGGTTTTTACAAACTGAAAACACGATGATTGTTGTTTGTCTGGCGTCTCTTGCTGTTTTTGTCAGTCGCCGCATGTCTAAAAAACGTGTTTTGTTGTTGGGAATTGGATTGAACACGGTGGGTTTTGCGTTACAGTGTTTCTTTACCAATGCCACCAGCCTGTTTTTCTTGATGGCTGTAGCTACTGTAGGTGAAATTTTCAATGTACCCGTTCGTCAATCGTTTGTTGGAGATATTGCACCAGATGATGGGAAAACGATGTATCTGGCTCTGATGAGCGTTGCTTGGGGACTTGGCCGAGTACTCGCTTCGGCAAGTATTACAATTGGAGCCCATCTCTCTGGTCTGGGGATGGCTATTTTAGTAGGTATGATGGGTGGATTGGGATTGTTTGGTTTTTATCGGCTCGCACAAAAGACTGAGACGCAAATCCATCATGCTCGTTTAAGTTCGGATATGATCTCGTTCAGAGAAGATGGATAAGCTATGGTCTTATTCACAAACGCCCCATGTGCAAGTCGATGCGCACGGGGCATCATCTATCAGATGCAGTGGAGGCTTTACGCTCTTTTCATAAACATAGGCATCTCTTGGACGCCAACCATTCTTGCATAAACAAATAGTTGCCCTTTGTGGTGGATCTCATGGTCAATCATGATGGACAGTACAGTCTTCCCTTGCAAAGGTTGTCCTCCACCAAACATTTCTGTTCCTTCCACTGGTTTTTCTAAATGTTCCTGGGGAATGGCAAGCAGAGTGTTTTTGGTTTCTTCGGTCATATGTGCCGCAAGTTGTCGCAGTTCTTCAAGCGTAGTTGGTTTAGCCGCTTGTTGTCCGCTTGGGCGCTCAAAACGACCAGCTTTCACAGCTCCGCTAAACATTAAGCTGGATCCATGCATATGAACGATTAAATCGGCTAAGCTCAGAGCACCGTCCCAAGGCTTGAAATGAAGAGCGCTCTCCGGCAGCTTTTGCAGGATATCCAGTGTCACATTACGGTGCATAAACCAGTGTTGAGTCACCTGCTCACGATTCATCTGATATCTAGCCTCCCATATGTAAACTCTTTCTTTTCTATGATAATCAAAGAATGGGATGGCGGCAAATTTGGCGAATTTTTTAGCAAATGAATGACGAAGTTTGACAAAAAAACGGCTTTTCGGTCGACATGTCTGGTTATCCTTCGGTATAATCGCAGAGAACTGTCCATCTCTGAAAGGATGAGCGAAACCCATGCATGCCTCGCAAATTTATATCTACGCGCTGGTGCAAGGCATTACCGAGCTGTTCCCCATCAGTAGTGTAGGTCACGGTGTCATCTTACCTTATTTATTTCATTGGACCAGCATCTCTGGTTCCAAGCAGTTTCTGCCCTTCATTGTCATGTTGCACTTGGGCACTGCTCTTGCGTTACTCATCTATTTCTGGAGAGACTGGGTGGACTTGATTTCTTCCCTGTGGATGAGAAAACCGCATGAACGCAGGATTCTTGGCTTAATTATTGTGGCTACCATACCAGCCGCCATCATTGGTAAACTGCTTCAACACAAGTTTGCAGAACTCTTTCCTAATGCCTTATCAGCCTCTATTTTCCTCATTGTCAACGGTTTTGTCCTGTTTCTGGCCGACAGGTTACGCAGACGCAGAGCCAGCAAGGAAATTCAGCAAATTTCTTATGTTCAAAGTTTCTTTATTGGCATTGTGCAGGCATTTGCTCTCATCCCTGGTTTTTCCCGATCCGGTATCACGATGACGGCGGGACTCGGTACGGGGCTGTCTTATGAAGAATCAGCTCGCTTTTCTTTCTTGCTCGCTACACCGATCATAGCTGGGGCAGGTGTATTGGAAGTTCCTAAAATGCTGAAAAGCAATTCTAGTGCCATGCTTCATTTAGGACTGGTGGGCGGTCTTTTGGCAGGGATTGTGGCATTTCTTTCAACAGCCTTCCTGATGCGTTATTTCAGCACGCATGAAGTCAAAGCGCTTCGTCCGTTTGGTTGGTATTGTATCATTGTTGGAGTGATTGTAGCGATTATGGCGCTTTTGCATCTGCATTTCTAATTTTTTATAACAAACAATTCAGAGGTAAATGGATTCTATTCAAGTGGCGATTCGTCTGTCTGCGTCATGACAGCGAATCGCCCAGTTCATTCTGCACTCTACCTATGGATGTTCGATTTAGGGAAGGGGAACATCAATGGCTAATGAGATAACAGCATCGAGTCGTTCCATTCGTTCGGGGGCAGTATGGACGTTCAGTGCGACTCATTTAATGAATGATTTAATGACAACCGGTATGGTGCCAGCGCTTTTGCCTGTTTTTAAATCAGCCTTTCATTTGAGTTACGCGGAAGCGAGTTTGGTTGTCCTTTTTTCTTATTTGACATCTTCTGTCTTACAGCCGTTTTTTGGAGCTTTGACGGATAAACATCCCTGGCCCTGGATACTGCCGATGGGAATTTTTCTCTCCTGCGCAGGCCTGGCCGCAGCTGGTCTTGCTCCCACATATGTATGGTTAACTGTAGCCATCTGCATTTCTGGCTTGGGTTCTGGAGCTTTCCATCCCGAAGCGTCGCGAGGCACACATCTAGCATCGTCTGGCAAGGCTAAGGGGTTGGCACAATCTATTTTTCAGGTAGGCGGTAACAGCGGGCAGGCACTTGGACCCTTGGTGGTTTCCTTATTTATTTTGCCTTTGGGCAGGCGTGGGCTGACGTGGTTTTTTATCCTCGCGTTACTCGGTTTGTTTTTAACCTTAAGAATTTTACCTTGGTACAAAAAGGGGACTTTGCAGGAACGGAGTAATCGTAAGTCTATTGTTGGCGAAAACCACGTCATTGGTATGGTGATGATGGTTTGGGTCATCATTTTGCGTTCTTGGTGTCAAATTGGTGTAGCGGGATTTTTGCCCTTTTATTTTGATAAGTTCCATGTGCCAGTAAGAATTTCCGAGTTATATGAATTCGTTTTTTTGGCAGCAGGCGCTTTGGGAACTTTTCTTGGCGGCCCGCTCTCCGATCGGTTTGGTAAAAAAACCTTGCTAGTTGCCTCTATGGTCTTGGCGATTCCGTTTGCTTTTCTTGTCCCGCATGTGCGTGGATTTTGGGCAGTCCTTGTGTTGTTTGGTTTTGGATTGTCCGTTCTTTCGTCTTTTGCAGTTACGGTGGTTTATGCGCAAAGATTGCTTCCACGCAGTGTTGGGCTAGCCTCAGGGTTGACGATTGGATTTGGAGTGGGGGCAGGTGGGATAGGCGCTTTTTTCCTTGGTACCCTTGCAGATACAATGGGTGTTTCTAAAGTATTTTACTTGCTTGGATTTTTGCCATTGATTGCAGCCATTCTGTCCATACTTTTGCCATCGGATAGGAAATTGGAAGCTCAAGCTGCTGCCATGGCTATTCATGGGGAAAATGAAAATACCAACTAAGCATACCCGCCGCATCATAAATGTGCGGCGGGATTAAGGACATGTATGATAAGGTTTTACCGATTCACGGCATGAGAAACACTTTTCAGGTATACACCAATTCTTTGAGCGGCTTCTTCCAGTCGATGGACGGGCTGTACCAACGCTAAGCGTACATACCCCTCACCTTCACTGCCAAACGCGTTTCCTGGTGTCATGGCCACCCCCGCTTCACGGAGCGCATTCAAGGCAAACTCTCGTGATTGAAAACCATCAGGAATCTTAGCCCAGATAAACATGGTGGCTGGAGACTTGGCTACTGGCCAACCAACATTTTGTAACGCCTCACAGAGACGGTCGCGTCGATGAATATATTCACTCAGTTGCGCTTCAAATAATTCATGTGGAGCTAGAAGAGCATCAATGGCTACGCGCTGAAGGGGGAGAAAGTTGCCGAAATCAATATGCGATTTGAGCAATGCCAATCGTTCGATCCCATCTCGATTGCCACATAGATAACCAATTCGACAGCCAGCCATATTAAATGTCTTGGATAACGAATTAAATTCGACGCCCACCTCTTTGGCGCCAGGTATGGAGAGAAAGGAAATGGGACGAACGCCATCAAAAACGAGTTCAGAATAGGCGAAATCGTGAACAATGAAAATATCGTGGCGTTTGGCAAAGGCGACTAACTGCTCAAAAAATTCATGGGTGGCTAAAGCCGTCACAGGATTACCAGGATAGTTGACAATCATCATTTTAGCGCGTGCCAAAATACCCTCGGGTATATCTTCAAGACAAGGTAAAAAATGATTTTCTTCCAAAAGTGGAATGGGATAGGGGGTTGCGCCGGCGAGACGGATGGAAGCATCGTAAATAGGATAGCCAGGATTGGGAACCAATGCGATATCGCCTTCGTTAAGCAGGCACATCGGCAAATGTGACAAACCTTCTTGCGTACCGGTCAATTGCAAGACTTCATGTTGAGGATCGAGTTGCACTTGATAACGGCTAGCGTAAAAATGTGCGACGGCGTCAGAGAAAGATTCTAACCCTGTGATGCTGTACGCGTAGTTGGCTGGTTGCCGAACATAATCTGCTAATTTTTCCATGACCAAGGCTGGCGGAGGCATGTCCGGACTGCCCACACTGAGATCGATAATATCGACACCATTTTTTTGCAAACGCCTTTTTTCAAGAGCTAGTTCAGCAAAAATGCCAGTTTCTAAAGTAGCGAGTCGCTTTGACATAGGTACGGTCACAATGACACCTTCCTTAAGTTGCCGCTCTGGGCTTCTGTCTAATGGCAGTTTACGCGTTTGCAGAATTTTGTGCTACCTTGTTCACGGTGATATTCTGACTTTCAATATAACCCGTTTCAGGTGTTCCGGTCAGAGGGTTGACATAGTCAATCAGCAGCATATCCTGACTGGCTGCGTTATAGCTTGGCATGACCACCCAGGAACCGGTATGCAATGTGGTTTCCAAAGTACTGTTAACTTGGGCGTTGCTGTATACCGGAATGGGTTGATTCGCTTTCGAGTTTAGTTGATAGATGTTGTTAAATTGCAAGTTCTGACCCATTACCCAGCCCGTATAGTTACTGCTCTGAATTTTATACCAAGCAGTAACATATCCCTGCCAGAATCCTTGTTCCATTTGCAAGACTTGAACTTGCATTCCCGAAATCCAATTGCCTGTTGGCGTGTTGTCAAACGAGTTGAGCGCCGTGTCAGGATTGCTGTATATCGGGATAAGAGAAGAAGTTGTGGCAGATTTCAGCATAGCAGAAGCACCGTTAAAAGAAAAAACAGGTTCGTTGCTGTCTGGCTCTGGCGGTGAGGCCGATCCCGGTTGGTAGATTGTGTATTGACTGAGATGAAGTCCAGCAAATTGGGAAATCATTCGCATGAGTTCGCCGATTTGCAGGCTCCAGGTGGGGTCAGTTGCGTAATTTTGGTTCATGCCATCTAGTGTGGGGGATTCGTAATACTCAGGACCGCCTGGATTGAGGTAAGTATTGCGTACAAACCAAGCCTGGAATTGAATGGTGTATGTCTTGCTTGGAAAAACGCCTCCGTCGGCAAACGGATCGGCATCATATGCTCCATAACCGTAAAGGTTGTTTTTTTCGGTAGCCAGACTATTGGTGCCCCAATTGCTCTCCAGAATTGCGTGGGCCAGCAAATATGTAGCATTGACGCCATAAGTTTGGGCTGCTTGCAGGATAGCTTGACCGAGTCCCTGTAAGCCAGAGTTGGGTACAACAGACTGGAGAAAGGCATTGATTTTGTTGGCAGTCAAACCAGCTGGCGCAGGTGTACGCAAATCAACTTGACGATAAGGATCCTCGTAGTTACCGGCCCATTTGTCTATATATGTGCCATTTTCAGCAATTTGGTAGAAAACAGTGTCGTTAGGCGTGCTACCTTGTACAGCATTGAGAGAAACATAGGTTGCTCCAGGAACAGCAAAAGAAGGTGCGGGAAATGAGTATCCTGGTAAAAAAGAGGCCGCGAAATATTGATCGTCCATTAAAGACCAGTCGTCTTTTGGCCAGACGACCACCTGGTTCGTTGAGGTGTTGACAACATAACCTACATTGCTTGACTGAACGGCAGCTTCAGCTTGTATGAAGGAAGTGTAGTCCACAGGTTGACTGGTTGGGCTTTGATAAGCAGCATACTCAGGAATTGAAGCAGCAGGATTGACGTTAAATGTCAATGTCCATGTCGTTCCATTCCATTTACTTTGGATACCAATGGCCGTCAGCGCCTGCTGAATATACCAGATAGGTATGTATGTGGTTGGCGCCCCTGAATCAGGATCAATCGCTACCAGAGTCGGGAAATGCTCAAGAGGGGTTTCATTGAGTATTAAACTGTCTGTAGCATGGTTTTGCGGCGGCAGTATGGACGGATGGAAATGGCTTGAGGAAGTGATTGTCCATAGATGGCCATTCCATTGGCTGACAAAACCTAAAGGTTTGAGCGCTTGCATGACATAATAGAGCGGCATATAGGTAGTTTGCTGGTAGACAAATCCATACGGTTGTTCAACGGTTTGCCCATTGACGATAATGGACTTTTTGGACATGGTATAGTTGGGTGTCGCCGCTTCTACTATCGGTGTGCCAGTCAACGCGAAAAACATACAGGCACTCCCCAAAAGACGTTTCATTTTGGGGTGTCGATTACGATATTTCCTAAGATACAGCAAAAATGTTCACGTCCTTCGCCTGTGGATGTCCCTCTGGATGCAAATATCGCCTACAGCGTTAAGGGGGAAATTCGCTCTAAACGGCAAATGTCCTACTGTGTATGGTGCAATACCATGAATTACATATTGCGTGTCGATCGAATATGTCCAAGATAGGAGAGATGATAGCTTGCGTATCGCATTTTTGGCTTCTCATAACGGGAGTAGTATGCGTTATCTTGTTGAAGCGGTTAAAACGGGAATTTTGTCAGCCGAACCAGTGCTTTTGATTGCCAGCAGGGCAGACAGTAGCAGTCTTGCATATGCTGCTGAAAATGGGATTCCGCGTGTGATAGTGAACGCTCGAGATCACCATCCATATGCTTCTGAAGATGAAGCTGTTTGTGCTCATTTGCAGGAAGCCAGACCGGATGTAGTCGTACTCTCAGGTTATATGCGAAAAATCGGATCGAAAACTTTGGCAGCGTTTGAAGGGCGTATTCTTAATATACATCCAGCTTTGCTTCCGAAATTCGGAGGGCAGGGCATGTATGGTATTCATGTACATCAAGCTGTTCTTGCTTCAGGGGAGCGAGTAACGGGGGCAACTGTGCATCTTGTAGATGCAGAGTACGATCACGGTCAAATTTTAGCTCAAGCCACTGTACCAGTTCTACCCAATGATACACCTCAGTCATTAGCGGAGCGAGTGAAAGCGCAGGAAGGACCGCTTTACTTAAAAGTACTCACCAACTGGCAACGTTAAAGTATAGTATAATAGTAGGAAAATCGCGAGAGAGATTAGAGTGTGCAAAGGATGCTGATGATGCAACAAAATCAGGATGTTACCCATACTGTAAAAAAGCCGTTGCGACGAAGCTTGGTCAATCGACAAGTACAAATGCTCGCCATTGGCGGTGTGATTGGGGTAGGGTTGTTTTACGGAGCGACTGTGTCCGTTGGGCTGGCAGGTCCAGGTGTCATTCTTGACTTCATCCTCTGTGGCATTATTGTAGCTATTGTGATGCGGGCGCTCGGTGAAATGACTGTCCATCAGCCAACCTCTGGTTCATTCAGTGAGTTTGCGGGGGAAGCGTTTGGAGCTCGTATGCGTCTGATTATGGCAGGTATGTGGTGGTTCTATTGGGTAGCTACCGTGATGAGTGAGTTAGCAGCAATTGGTAAATTGATTCAGTTTTGGTTGCCTAACTTTCCGGTGTGGCTGCCGGGTGTCATTGCTTTGGCGCTTTTCACCATTACCAATCTCCTTGCGGTGCGCGTATTTGGTGAATTGGAATATTGGTTTGCTGTACTGAAAATCATGGCCATTTCTGTCTTTATTATCTTTGGACTGCTGTTTGCCTTCACAGGCATCTTTCGTGGAGGAGAAATTCTAGGCTTGACTAACCTTTATGCTCATGGTGGTTTTCTGCCGCACGGCTGGCTTGGTGTTGTGATGGCTGTTTCGCTGGTGGTTCAGGCATACAGTGGTGTGGAAACTCTGGGAGTTGAAGCGGGCGAGTCTTCTAAACCTGAAAAAGTCATGCGCCGCGCATTTCGCTCCGTTACTGTAAGGATTGCCATTCTCTATGTCGGTTCGATGTTTGTTGTGCTCACCGTGATTCCTTGGCAACACCTGATTGGCAGTAATTCAAGTCCCTATGTCATTCTTTTCAGTCGAATAGGTATACCTTTTGCTGCATCCTTGGTCAATTTGATTATTGTCCTATCGGGATTTTCTTCCTGTAATACAGGACTTTACGGTGGTAGTCGTATGCTGTATGGAGTGGCTCAAGAGCGTAATATCGAGAAAATTCATTTAACACGTTTAAACCGTCATCAGGTTCCTAGTGTGGCAGTTTGGTTAACGGCTCTTGCCATTTCGGTAGGCATTCTTATTACTTATCTAGCACCTAACAACGTCTATGTCTGGATTACGAGCGCCTCAGCGTTTGCTTCATTGTTTACTTGGTTGATGATTTTGCTGACAGAAGTCGTTTTACGCCGGCGAGCTCAACAAAATGGTCAGACTCTTAGTTACGCCATGCCCTTTTGGCCCATACTTCCCTGGATAGGTATCGTCCTTGTGGCCGGTGCTATCTTAGCCATCTTCTTATCTCCCTTGACACGTGTTTCCGTCTTTGCCGGTCTCATTTGGTTGGTACTGATGATTGTATATGCCAGTGTGCAGGTAGCTCGGCAGCGATTGAACGTAAAATCGATTCACTCTTAAGCTGCGGACTTCATCAGAACCAATCTGGGTCTTCATATCCAAAAAACCCGCGTCAGCGGGTTATTTTTTTTGCCTATTGACCTCGTGGGTCGCTGGCCATACAATAGGAATAAAATTAAAGTATTCCAATCGGAATAATAATAAAGAGGTGTGGGAATAACGTGAGAACTTTAGCCATCAGTCCAATTGAAATTGAATCATTGGCAGCAACGTATGAAAATGCTTCACCGCAAGAGATTTTGCGTGAAGCTTTGCACCGTGTGGAAAATATAACTCTCGCCTGCTCTTTTGGCATTGAAGATATGGTTTTGCTCGACATGCTCAGTCAATTAAGCCCAAATCCTGACGTGTTCTACTTAGATACAGATGTTTTGTTTCCTGAAACGTATGCGTTATGTAACGAGGCGATAGAACGCTATGGATTGACCCGGCTACGGCAAGTCAGGCCCGCTTTGACCTTGGAAGAACAGGCAGAACAGTATGGAGAATCGCTTTGGCAGAGCAATCCCAATCAATGCTGCGATTTGCGCAAAGTACAACCGCTGACACGTGTTCTGCAGGAATATGATGGTTGGGTTACGGGTATTCGCCGTCAGCAATCGCCTACGCGCGCCAATGCACAGGTCTTTGAGGTCGATCACAAATTTGGCTTGGTGAAAGTCAATCCGTTAGCCACGTGGTCTGAGAAAGATGTGTGGCGCTATGTTCATGAACACCAGGTACCCTACAACCCTTTGCACGATCGCGGTTATCCCAGTATCGGCTGTTTACACTGCACACGTCCTGTCAAACCAGGTGAAGATTCACGTGCTGGTCGTTGGGCGGGATTTGATAAGACAGAGTGCGGTTTACATCAGTAACGGATCGGCTAAAGAAAGATTAGGAGTGGTATAGATATGGAAGCGCATGGCGGACAACTGGTTTCTAGAGAATTACGTGGAGAAGAACGTGCAGAACGGATTCGCGAAGCTCAGGATTGGAAATCCATTGTACTTACGATGTGGGCACTCTCTGATTTGGAGTTAATTGGAATTGGTGCCTTCTCTCCCTTGACAGGATTTCAAGGGGAAGCAGACTATTGGTCGATTTTAGAGAATATGCGTCTACAAAATGGCACCGTATGGCCGATTCCTATTACCTTGGCTGTTTGTGAAGAGGAAGCCCATCAAATCAAAATAGGAGAGATGGTTGCCCTCTATGGAGAAAACGGACAAATTTATGGGACGCTCAGAGTAGAAGAAAAATATAAGGCAGACAAACTTCGTGAAGCACAAGCAGTGTATCGTACAACAGACAAGGAACATCCGGGTGTTGCTAAATTGTTGGCACGTCCTGATGTCTATTTGGCTGGCCCCATCGAAATTTTAAATCGTCCGCAAATTTCTCAATTTTCATCTCATACGTTCGATCCGGTTGAAACGCGGCGCATGTTTGCAGAACGCGGCTGGCGGAAGATTGTTGGATTTCAAACGCGCAATCCAGTGCATCGTGCTCACGAGTTTATTCAAAAATCAGCTTTGGAAATTGTGGATGGACTGTTTCTTCAGCCGCTTGTGGGTGAGACGAAAGCAGATGATATTCCAGCTACGGTAAGAATGAAGAGTTATGAAGTGTTGCTTCAACACTATTATCCGAGCGATCGCGTTTTACTAGGTGTCTATCCTGCCGCCATGCGCTACGCTGGTCCGAGAGAGGCAGTGCTGCACGCACTGGTCAGGAAAAATTATGGTTGTACGCACTTTATTGTAGGTCGCGATCATGCTGGCGTGGGCAACTATTACGGAACGTATGATGCGCAGAAAATTTTTGAACATTTTTCCGAGCAAGAATTAGGAATTGTTCCGTTGTTTTATGAGAACAGCTTTTTCTGCAGCAAGTGTGACACCATGGCTTCAGAAAAAACGTGTCCGCACGATGAGGAATATCGCTATATCCTCTCGGGTACGAAAGTACGCCAGATTCTTCGCAGTGGAGAACGTCCTTCTTCGAAATTCACTCGACCTGAGGTTGCTGATGTTTTGATTGAAGGATTGCGGGAGGCGATAACGGTTGGCTGAGCAACATTCCTCAGAAACAAAACTATCCAAAGTAGAAATTATCAAAAAGAACAGCCGGCATCTGCGTGGAACTATCGAGGAAGCGCTACAGGATGGCAGCAGCCATTTTTCTGAAGAAAATGTGCAAGTATTGAAGTTTCACGGTATGTATCAACAGGACGATCGCGATTTGCGTGCAGAAGCCAAGCGGCTGGGCAGGGAACGCTATTATTCTATGATGATTCGCGCCCGGATACCGGGAGGTCGTTTGAATGCAAGTCAGTATCTGGAATTTGATAATATCGCAGATACTTACGGCAATGGAACATTGCGCATAACTACTCGGCAGACATTTCAGGTACACGGTGTTCTGAAGGAGAATGTCAAATCCACGTTGCAGCACCTCCATCAGGTGTTGATTACCACCCTTGGTGGTTGTGGTGATCAGGTGCGCAACATTATCTGTTGTGGCAATCCGCTTGAAAATGGTTTTCGCAAGCAAATTCATAGTGATTTGCACAAAATGGTCTCGCAATTTAGTGCAAAGACAAATGCGTACCACGAAATATGGTTAGACGGAGAACGATGGAATAGCGAAGAGGACTTGCCGGAAGAAGAGCCGTTATACGGCAAAGTCTATCTGCCTCGCAAATTTAAGATTGGTTTTACAGTTGAGGGCGACAATTGTGTCGATATCTATGCGAATGATTTGGGAATTGTAGCGCATCCAGATCCCGCGGAGGAAAAGGTCGAGGGATACACGTTGCTTGTAGGAGGCGGTATGGGCCGAACCGCATCCATTCCCGATACGTATCCGCGCTTAGCGACACCGCTTTGTTTTGTGACACCAGAAGAACTAGCGCAGGTATCCATGGAGATTGTCAAAATTCAACGTGATTTTGGAAATCGCAGCGACCGACGCTATTCTCGTTTCAAATATTTGCTGGATGAGCGGGGGATCTCATGGTTTCAGGAAGAGTTAGAAAATCGAGTGGGCTATCGTCTGGCTTCGCCTCGGCAGCTTGTTTGGTTGAGTGGCTCCGATCATCTTGGCTGGCACTCTTTGAAAGATGACCAATGGTATTTGGGTCTATTTGTTCGCAATGGACGAATAATGGATACCCATGATATGCGCCTCAAAAGTGTATTGAAAGAATTATTGGAGACGTACGAATTCGATATACAGTTAACTTCACAGCAAAATTTGCTTTTGGTTGGCATTCACTCGCAACAGCGAGATGAGGTGGAGAAAAAATTGCGAAATGCGGGTGTCCATTTACCAGTGGATTATTCACAAGCGGTTCTTCACTCCATGGCTTGTCCCGCGCTTCCAACTTGTGGTCTTGCGACCGCTGAGTCGGAGCGGGTTTTTCCAGAAGTTATGGAACGGATGGAAAAATTATTGGCGGAGACAGGGCTTTCCGAGATTTCTTTGCCCATCGCCATTCGTATGACAGGTTGTCCTAATGGCTGTGCCCGTCCTTATATTGCCGATATTGCTTTTGTCGGTCGAACACCTGGCAAATACGATATCTTTTTGGGTGGCGGAATCTTGGGAAATCAATTAAACATGCGTGTACTTGAATTGGTTCCAATAGAGAAACTTGATGAGGTTTTGCGCCCTGTATTGCAAGATTATGCGGAAACCGCTGCAACCCATGAAACGTTTGGAGCCTATTGTCATCGAGTTGGTTTGGACGGTCTGCGCGCTAAGATGGAAGCAGCAGTGATTGGATAACATCTGCAAATCAAAGCTGGGAGGAGGGAGGTTATGAATGGGAAGGTGTATCTGGTTGGTGCTGGACCAGGTGTTTCAGGGCTCCTGACTTTACGGGGAAAAGAGGTCATTGAAACGGCCGACATTCTTTTCTATGACAGACTCATCTCGCCTCGATTGTTCAGCTATGCGTCTCCACAGGTTGAGGCTGTTTATGTAGGTAAAGCCAATCGAAAACATACTATGCCTCAAGAGGAAATCTGCCGATGCTTGATCTGTGCAGCACGTGAAGGAAAGAGAGTGGTCCGTCTTAAAGGTGGCGATCCGTTTGTGTTTGGCAGGGGCGGGGAAGAGGCATTTGCGTTAAGAGAAGCAGGTATTGACTACGAAATTGTGCCAGGCGTGACTTCCCCAGTAGGAGCACTTGCATATGCAGGCATCCCACTTACGCATAGAGGATTGGCCCCTATTCTCGATTGGCAGTCGTCCCAACCTTTATTTGGATCACGTATTTTAGTTGTGACTCGTGATAGGGCATTAGCTGACCACTGGGTGCGCCGTATAGAATCACTTGGCGGTGAAGCCATGGATATTGTCTTTGAAGAGAATGGACATGTTTTGCGGCCAGCAGCCTTAACTGCGTTGCAGCAACTTTGGCAACCTGAAAGTATACATGCAGTGTGGATAGAAGGGGATATACCAAGGAAATCTCTAGACCTTTTTTTCCCTGCTGCATGGAAAAATCATTTGCAGACGCTTGTTTGGTGGGATGGAGAAAAAGTTGCTCAATATTTGGAAAATAATCAGGATGTTCTTTTTATAAATAGAGATGCCAAGTCAAGTAGGGAGGCGTTTGCATGAGACGCGGCGTGTTGCTGGTTGCTCATGGAACTCGAGTGCCAGCAGGCGTTTTAGCGGCGACTTGTTTTGCGGAAGGTGTAGCCAATAGGCTAAAGGCGCAGAATCCATTATGGGAGAATGCGCTTTGCCGATTGGCTTTTTTAGAAATTTCCACACCTGATATCTATGCAGTTGCTACCCAAATGTATCAGCAAGAGGGCATTAGAGAACTTTATATTTTGCCGCTCTTACTGCTCAGTGCTGGACATGCGCTGGCAGATTTACCGCGTATTATCGATGATATACAGAGAGATTGTCCTCATCTTAGAGTACGAATGTCATCACCATTAAATGATCATGAGAGGCTGGTAAAAATTTATCAGCAACACATTCATGATGCATTACAGCAGGAATCGGGAATAGATGCTCTTCTTTTTGTGAATCGTGGTTCCTCGTATCCACATTCCTATCGGATTTTTCAACAGATCGTTCAGCAGACGAGCGCTTCGTTTCCTGATTTGAAAAAAACATCTGCCTTTTTCGCTGGCTTAGGGGCAGGATTATCGAGAGCTTTTCATCGCCTTGAAAAGTCTGGGGTAAGAGAGTGTCTTGTCTTGCCGCACCTGCTTTTTCCTGGACGTCTCTCTGCTCAATTGGATCGTCAGTTAAAGGAATGGGCTATGGGACATGCTCATTTACATTTTCGTTCGGCTCCACTGCTTGGTGAATCGGAAGAATTGATGGATGTCTATGCCAAGCAAATAGTTCTCTTCAGCTTGAGAAGAGCAGTGCAAACCGTGTGACCAGGGACATCCCGTGTTATGATAGAAGATACAAGCTGATAAGCGAGGTGTTGATGTTTTGCGAGCAGTAAGACAAGATACGTTTGGGGATGCAGACGTTCTCTATATTGGCGAGGCTTCTACACCGACGATTGGGTCTCACGATTTGCTTGTTCGTGTACATGCTACCGCTCTCAACCGAGCTGATCTTTTGCAACGTCGAGGATTTTATCCGCCTCCTCCTGGGGAATCAGAAATTCTGGGGCTCGAGATGGCTGGTGAAGTGGTGGAAGTCGGGGCAGATGTGGAAGGATTTACTTTGGGTAGCCGTGTGGCTGCGCTGTTGCCAGGTGGTGGGTATGCGGAGTATGTCAAAATTCCCGCGGGAATGGCCATGCCATTGCCAGACTCGATGTCTTATGAACAAGGTGCAGCGATACCAGAAGCCTTTCTAACCGCGTATCTCAATTTGTTTTGGTTGGGAAAAGTACGTAAAGAAAACACTGTTCTGGTTCATGCTGGTGCCAGTGGGGTAGGAACTTCAGCCTTACAATTGATTCGTGAGGTGGGAGCGATTGCATTGGTCACCGCAGGTTCGGCAGAGAAAATTTCGGTCTGCAAAAAACTGGGTGCTGTAGCGGGCTGGAATTACAAAGAGGGTCCATTTTTGCCTTTTGTGCAAAAAGAGACAGATGGACGCGGTGTGGATATCATACTGGATTTTATCGGGGCTAACTATTTTGCAGAAAACATTCAATCTTTGGCTGTCGATGGACGTTTGATTGTCATTGGAACGATGGGTGGAACGCAAGTTCAGCAGCTTGATCTAGGTTATTTGTTGCAAAGACGTCTGCAAATTATTGGGACAGCATTACGATCACGGTCGGTGAGCGAGAAAATTCGTCTGACTCGTGAATTCTATCAATTTGCACGGGATGGCTTGAATGAAGGACGAATTGCTCCGCTGGTGGATACTGTTTTTGATTGGACAGAGGTCGCTAAAGCGCATGCCTACATGGAGTCCAATCAAAATATGGGTAAAATTGTCCTGCGTGTGTCTGGATAAAAATTCAAGAAGCACTTCTGCATTGAAGGAGAGAGGGTATGGATACACCTGTCATCGAAGAAGTGTTACAGGAATGGTTACAAGAACATCGTGATTGGAGTCGACAGGATAAGCGAATTCGTAAACGATTCCGATTTAAAACTTTTCCTGAATCTATACAATTTGTCAACCAAGTGGCGGAGATTGCAGAGGAACACAATCATCACCCGTTTATTCAGATTGATTTTCGCGTAGTAACATTAGAACTGACATCCTGGCACGCAAGAGGTATAACAGTATTAGATCTTCAACTGGCTGACAAGTATGATGCACTTGTAGAAGACTGAGAGAGGCGGATGCCCCCTGGGAAGTATAGTCAGTATCATTGTAGTCGTTTTGTTGCTTCTTTTTTCACTCTATATGCGTACTCGGCGTACACTAACCTATCAAAAAGCCAGCCGTACTTTACTCGTAACGAGATCGATCTTATTTGCTTTAGTGGCTGTATTGCTTCTTTCTGGCGCTACTTTGCATCCTATCCTCTTTCTCTACGCAGTGCTGGGTTTGGTAATTGGTTTTTTGCTAGCCTATTTAGCTTTGCGCGGCACTCGATTTGAACAACGTCAAGATGGAGTGTATTATCGCGCCAATCCCTGGATTGGCATGGTGGTTATTGCTCTTTTTGTGTTTCGCTTTGCCTATCGTTATATTGAACTGTATCAGAAAATTCGTCAGTCTGAGCTGCTTCATAACGTCAAACCAAGTGCACTCTCTACAACCAGCGATCCTCTGACTTTCTTTTTATTCTACTTGGTGATTGCTTATTATCTAGGTTATTATGTTTTCCTTTTGTTCCGGCTGCGTCGATTTAGCAAAGAAAAAGCGGCTGAACAAGAGTTGGTTCTCAGAGAAGAAATAGACAAACCGTAAGTGAGCTGGCAGTCAGTAACCAAAAAATATCCGATCTTTTGAGTTTCCAAGGGGATGGATGCACCGTGATGTCACGTAAGTGTACCATCCCCTTGGCATGCAATGCGTCACTTGTGTCTTCAGCCATTTGTAACAAAACAAGTAAAAATGGCACAAAGATATAGGGGAGACGCCAAAAACTGAGACGTTTTTTGAAGCGAGCCAGATGAATGATTTGAAATCTATGCCACTCTTCTTGAATATGAGGTAGAAAACGCAGTACATAAGCAGTCGCAAAAGAAAGTGCCGCTGTGGGCACACGCAGCTTGGAAAGTGGTTGTAAAATAGATGCAAGCGCCTGTTGGAGTTCAGCTTCACTGGTTGTAAATGGAACAATGAGACCAAGCGCAACGGCGGCTAACAAGCGTATGCTGGTCTGTAGGGCTTGCAGCATAGAAACTGGATGGAAGCCCAAATTGAGATATGGGTGAAAATGCAGGGACAAGCCTGCAAACAGAAGGGTAATCACAGACAGATAAAAGAGCGCTCGCATCTGGCGGAGCACAGACACTGGTGAAGCGCCGAGTAAAAATATAGACGACACAGCTATTGCCAAGCTAAGCAGGGTACCTGCCCAATCGTGAGTGAATAAACACCCTAACGTGACGAACCAAGTGCCTATCCAAAGTATGCGTAAGTCAATATGAGTCCGCCTCTGTGTTTTGCTGTTGGCTTCTTCTATTTCTCTTAATACACTTCTCCTATGCTGGTTTTCCATAAGCTCGTTTTCTGAATGAGGTTTACGCACCGTCCAACCTTCCATGAGGAAGTTGGCCACTTCTTCAGCGCTCAAAAGGCGTGTGTTTGGCACGTCTCGTCCTTCGGATATCCATTGAGACTGCAAGCGTAAAACCGTCGGTATTTCTATTCCAATTTCTTCTAGCCATTCGGGATGTAAGAATAGTTCAGATAAATGGCACTGGCGAATGTCTCCACCCTCCGCCAAGAGCAGAAACTGGTCAGCGACTGATAAAAACGCATCGATTTGATGAGTGGCAACCAGTACGCCGCCTTCTGGATGTTCCAGTTTCCAATTTTGAAGAGTTTCTATCAGTTTTTTAAGTGATTCACCATCTAATCCCACGGTAGGTTCATCACATAGCAGCCATTCGGCAGGTACAGAAGTCTCAACCGCAACTGCTGCCCTTCTTTTTTGACCGCCACTGAGTGAAAGTGGCGTTTGTTGCAGGAGCAAGGTTGGTAAACCTTGTTTGGACAATGCATAAGCCATCTCTTCTGATGATGGAGGTGTTTTGGCAAAAGGACTGTGACTGATGACAAATTCTTTGGCTAAGGTACTTGCCATCATGCTTTCCTCAGGGGATTGAAAAACAAGCGCAAATTTTTTTAACCATTCTTTGTCGTGTTCATTTTCTAGAGGTCTGTTGTTCATCCAAAGGCTTCCTGACTGTATCGGTAACAACCCTGCTACAACCTGTAGGAGACTGGATTTTCCCGATCCGATAGGTCCAAGCAAGACGTGGATTTTCCCTGATTCTACTTGTATTTGTAAGTTTTCAAATAGTGGTTTGGCTGTTCCTGCATGTTGAACTGTTACGTTCTCGAATTGTAAATTCACGAATGTACACCAGCACTTTCTAAGGACTGTATTTCTTGTAACGGCAATTCAGACCAAGGGATACCGCGGCGATATAACTCTTCTCCAACTTGTATGGAAAAGGGGGGAATATATCCTAGTTTTCTGCATGTGCTTGGCTGCCATGGACTTTCTTCTGAGTAAAAAAATGAACGAGCATGCCAGCCAGTGAGTAACGTTCCGTTTTGCACGATGGCGATTTCGTCAGCGTAAAAAATATCTTCTAATTGTTGAGTCATCCAGAGTATAGATAAATTGGTTTGGCGAACTTTTTTTTCAAGAAAGTTTAGTAACCGATGACGGATGGCTGGATTCAACATGGCGGCTCCTTCATCGACAATCAGTAAGTCAGGGTTGTCTAAAAGTGCAGAGGCAAATGAGAGAAGTTGTTTTTGCCCGCCAGAAAGTTTTTTTACCGGAGAATGAAGTGGTACAGACAACCCCAACTCTTCAAGCAGATCAGCTATTTGTTTGCCTGTATACGAACAGTTGCGAGCAGTTGCTAATTCATCAGCAACGGTTTCACCCAGGATTCCCGCTCCCAATCGCTGCGGAATATATCTTAAAATCATTGAAGAAGTGGAAGATACAGTTAAACTCCCTTCCAATATTGGTGATAGTCTGAGTAGGCCTCTGGCTAAGGTGGATTTTCCCCCACCGTTTGGTCCTAATACGACTAACCACTGACCTTTATATAATGTCAGATAGAGATTGTGCAATAGGACTACCCATCCGCGATGCGTCGGATAACCGAATGAAGCATTTTGAAGTTCTAACAAAACAGGTGTATCCAACTCTATTCCTCCAGCAATGATGTCGGTTGTTTCAATTGAAAGAAGGTCTACTTGCACTCTTTTAAACTTATGCTACAATCCAATTGTCAACCTATTAAATTTTATATATTAACAATCGGTTTGTCTACTTTGATAAACTGGGAAAGGATGAATTTCATTTGCGTATCACAGTTCGCGGCATCATTTTTAGTGCACTTTTTGCGGCATTATTAGCAGTTCTCAGTTTTGTTTCATTCAAACTGCCCTTTACTCCGGTACCCATTACATTGGAAAATTTGATGGTTATGCTCGCCGGGGCACTGTTAGGTGGTGGCTATGGATTTTTGAGTATGCTTTTGGTAGTGGTTCTAGTAGCCCTGGGTGTACCTATGCTGGATGGCAGCGGGGGAATTGGCGTGCTTGTTGGGCCGTCGGGTGGCTACGTTTGGATGTATCCTATCTGCGCATTACTTGCCGGTTATCTGATTCGCAGAGTGCGTGGTAACGGTCCAGTTTCCTTTGTTTGGATTGCCATCATAGCCTTTGTTTTTGGTGATTTGCTCTGTTATGTGACAGGGGTGGGTTGGCTAGCTCATCTGTATCATTTATCACTCTCCAAGGCATTGGTTCTAGCCGCTTATCCATATTTGCCTGGCGATGCAGCTAAAGCTGTCATCACAGCTTTGATTACGGTGCAGGTTCGCCGAGTCTTTCCTGTTGAACGTTTGGTTGGCAGTTCAAAAGTTAAACTCGCATCACCGGAAGTCAGCGCTTAAAAATACGAAGATGTTTTATAGATAGCGCATGGTTAGCCATGCGCTTCTTTTAGTTTGGATTCTAATTCTTTGAGAGTCGACAAATAATGCATATTTAACTCTTGAATGATCTTCTCTTTATCCCGGCTTGCCAGAGCGTCATACAAAATCTGATGAATCTCAACAACTCGATTTACTCTTTTGGGCAATTCGTTAGCAATGGTTAAAAACATTGCCCCAACCTGGCTGTCCATTTGGCTATGAGCTTGAATCAAACGAGAATGCTTAGACAAGCCAACAATCACTTTGTGAAACTCAATATCGCATGCAATCAGTTCTTCTGCATTTGCCTCTTGAACGGATTGCGCAAATCTTTCTAATGAGTGAGAGAGTGCTTGTAAATGCTCGTCTTGCAAATTTTCCAGACCCATTTCAATAGCATTGACTTCGAGCATCGCGCGAAACGTGTATATCTCGTAAGCGTCTCTTGCCGATAATATCGATACAGTAGCGCCCCTATTTACTTCATGTGTCACCAGACCTTCATTTTTCAACATCAGCAGCGCTTCTCGCACAGGACCACGTGAAACCTGCAAGTCCCGTGCTAAATGGACTTCATTGATACGTTGGCCAGGTTTGATAGTACCAGTTAAAATCATTTTGCGAATTTCTTTCACAACTTCGTTGGATAATGAGGTTCGATAAATTTTTCCTGCGGAGAACGAATCTATTGGCATAAAGCACCTCGGGTCTATGTTCGTCTAAAGCGTAATTTATTTCTTCAATCTATCTCACCTTATGAAACAAAGATTGTCAACCGCTCTTTTATGATTTGAATTTACAGATTTTTATGATATATTGAAAATGAAAACTGTTAACACTTATTTGGAGCTTGACAAAAAGGTCAGTGTTATCATTTTGCATACGAGATCGATCAAAACAAAGAGTAAATGAAAAGTAAGTGGGCGTTGGTTTCTTGAATGGAAAAGAGGGGGGTTTAGAGTGGGGAATCATTCCATGCGTAAAATATCTTCTATGGTATTCATTGGGTTGGGACTTTGTATGGCAGTAACAGGGTGCGCAAGTCAGACACCTTCAAAAGGAACGGCTGGGCAAACTGTCAATGGAACAGCACATCCAACGCCAGGGGGAACCATAATTTTTGCAGAGCCACCACAGGCGAATTTGAATTGGTTTTTCCCGCTTTTTAACATTCAGGATGATGGCGTTGATAATGCCCAATTCATCAACATGCTTTATAAACCGTTGCTTTGGATTAACAATCAATTCGAGATCGATTGGAATTCTTCCATTGCTAGTAAAATTACCTACAATCGCCAGGGGACTGTCTACCATGTTTTTATGAGTCCCAAATGGCACTGGTCTAATGGTCATCCTGTCACCAGCAAAGATATTCTTTTTTCTTGGCATGTCATTCAAGCTGCTTCTGCAGCAAACGCCCCTTCGCCATGGCCGTATGTTGGAGCTGGAACGGGGGATATTCCAAACGGCATAAAAAGTCTGAAAGCGAATGGTCCTTATGAATTTACTGTCACCTTGGATCATCCAGCCAATCAACAGTGGTTTATCTACAATGGATTGATTCAATTGACACCTTTACCAGCTAGTGCTTGGGACAAATATCAAAATATCCAGAAGGAGATTAAATATTTAGGTGACGAAGCTACTAATCCCATGTTTGATACTGTAGTTGACGGACCTTTTCAATTAGTGAGCGCTGTACCCAATCAGTCTTGGACAATTGTACCGAATCCGCGATACAGTGGCCATAAAAGTATCGTGAACAAAATTATTTTTCAGTATGAAGCTTCCAATACGGCAGAATTTTCCGGTCTGAGAACGGGGTCCATTAATGTAGGCTATCTGGATCCGAGTCAATACGGTTCACGACAAGCTCTTCTTTCCAAAGGTGAAGTGATCACACCTCAATATGCGTTTGGATATTTTGAAACACAATTGAACATGTTCCCTGGCTCACCTGTACGCCGTTTGTTTGACAAACTATATATTCGCCAAGCGTTACAAATGGGCATTGATAACGAAAGTATTGATCAAGCGGTCTATCATGGTTTTGCTCCTCCCTTGGACGGACCGATTCCGCAAATACCACATACTGCTTTTTTTGATAGTCAATTGAGTCAAAACCCATATCCTTATAACCCAGAAAAAGGGAAGCAGCTTCTGGAAGCCCATGGTTGGAAGTTAGTCAATGGTATCATGACCAAAGGGGCACAAAAATTGAAATTTACCATGATTTATGCTGCCGGATCGGCATCAGAACAAAATCAGGTAGAAATTATGAAACAAGACTGGGCACAAGAGGGAATTGACGTAACGCTAAAAAGCATGCCAGCCAGTACTCAGGAGTCGATTACCTACAACGCCAAAAATCCTGGAGATTGGGAGATGTCCAACGGACTTGCCTGGTTTTATAACGGGCCCGGCTATTATCCAAGCGGCGGACAGTTGTTTGCAACCAACGCTCCATCTGGATTTGGCTACAGCAATCCGGAGGAGGACGCCTTGATTGCTGCTACGCATCAACCTTACGCGACACCAGAAGAGGCTATGCAAGCATTTTACAAATATGAATATTTTACAGCCTTGCATCTGCCTGTTCTCTGGGATGGCAATGTGGCCACACTCGCAGTACATGCTCCCCAAGTGCATGGAACTGTTCAATACGGTAATGCTTTAACGGGATTTCCTCAGATGAATTATTGGTGGGTATCTTCTAACGCAGCAACATCGTCTTGAGTTAAGGATGTTATGTAGTTATCACATTTTGATTCGATAGGTGGTTAGAGATATGTACATGATGAAATTAACCCAACGAGAGTACGTACAACAGTTAAAAAAAGGGATAGACACCGTTCTCATTCCCATTGGCATGCTGGAGACACATGGGGAACACTGTGCTCTTGGTACGGACACACTGATTCCACGAGAGTTTGTCAAACGACTCGACGCTATTCTTGGTAAGCGTATCATGATGGCACCAGAGATTGCCTATGGGCATTCATGGGCATTGGCTCCGTTTCCTGGTACGATTGATGTCTCACAGCGAATTTTTACAGACTATGTACGTCATATCGGTGAGCAATTCTTTCATCAAGGATTTCGACATATTGTGCTGCTGAATGGACATGGTGGCAATATTTCGGCCCTCAATGAAGTGTCCGAATGTTTGGCCGATCTCGGTGCGTATGTGTTGACGATTCACTGGTGGCTCGATTATCGCGAACAGATTGCAGCTATTGCGCCTGCTGTCGGACACGCTGGAGAAGATGAAACTTCTTGTGTTCTGGCGATTGACGAGTCTTTGGTGGATATGAGTGTAGCTCATCATCATCAAGATACATTATCTAGGAAAATCAAATCGAAAAAGATGGGGTTGCGGATTTTTCCCCATGGAAACTCAGGGGATGCAACAGCAGCCAGTGTAGAAAAAGGAGAAAGAATTTATCAGTCATTGGTTCCATTGATGGTAAAAGATATTGAGGAACTTTGGGAGTTTGCTCAATCTGAATAATTGACTCTATGGGCTACGCATCCACTATACAACGACCGCCCTTCTTCAATTCTGGCGAGGCGGTCGATACCCTTTTTTGCGTAATTCCTCTACTTTTTTGGCCAATTCTTCATAAATAGAAGTTTGCACGGCAAAATCCATTCTCACTAAGCCGCTTGTCCCCGGAGCGACAAATTCCATCATGTCAGGCAATACAGTACACTCTTGAAAACCAAAATCAACTTTACTGCGTTCAGCGTATTTTTGGTAGACGCCTTTTCCCACAAAACAAGCAATGATAGGTTTGTAAAGAGAAAGTTTATCTTTGAGTATAAGTCTGCCTGCTCGCCATTCCTCAGGTCGGATTTCATCTGCTCGTTTCGTAGTGCGAGCTACGATATTGGTAAATCCATATCCATACCAAGCCAGCATATGGGGGTTATCAGAGGGAGGGTGTAAGATGGGGGTCAAACCCGATGAATGCAAGAGACGATAAAAACGATTGCTGCGATGAGCGTATGGAAAACCTGTAGCTGATGATGTTGGCGAAGGATTAAATCCAATAAATACGACGACTAATCCTCGATGTAAAAGATCGTTGATCATAAAATGGTGTCACGCTCCTACCGTTATTCTCCCCATGTCGAATGTAAACGTCAACTTTTTCAAATCAATGCTGAAAGTTTAACCATCCCTGCTTATTCGAAATGAGCAAGAAAATAAGGATTTACTATTGACAGACAAATAATTTGTAATATTCTTAAAATTATCATCAAATATTTCTGATTAGAAAGTGAGGGAAGTTCGGTGAATGCAAATTTTCGCACCTTAATGCAAACGTTTGCATTTGTTGGAGCATCAACTTTTGCTTGTGTATCAACAGCTTGGGTCAATCCGGCAGATATTGTGCAGGCATCCACTAGTGTAGACAGTAATGCTTTGTTTTCCGATCAAGGGCCACTTTATTTTACACCACAGGAACCTACTTCGAATCAACCGATTACAGTAACGCTTCGAGCTTCAGCAGGAAATTTAAGCAGTGCTAATGTCGTTGTATACAACACTGCATCGGGATCGACCACGTACTATCCGATGTCTCTGGAAGGAAACGACGTCAATGGGGTCTATGAATTTTGGTCGGCTACCCTGCCTGCTACGTCTAACACGGAGTACTATTATTTTCAAGCGAATGATGGTTCCTCAACCGTTTATTACAATGCTTCCGGTGCTACTTCTACAGCCTATCCAACACCAACTTTTTCCGGAAATCAATGGAACACATATGATGACTTTGTTATCAGTCCGAATTTTAGCACGCCAAGTTGGGCCCAGAATGGTGTGATGTATCAAATTTTTGTCGATCGTTTTTTTGATGGAGATGTCAGTAATGACGTTACGAATGGCGAGTATTCTTGGTATGGGCATCCGACTGTACAGCTTAGTTGGGGGCAAGACCCTGAATTGGGCGATCCCGGTGGGGCAGATCAGGTAGCCTTTGCTGGTGGAGATTTAGAGGGTGTTGCCGATAAATTGAATTATATTGAGCATACGTTGGGAGCCAATATTCTCTATCTTTCACCAGTATTTACGGCAAATACTAACCATAAATATGATGTGCAAAATTATTTTCAAGTTGATCCGCATTTCGGAGGTAACAGTGCTCTGGAAACCTTAATTTCGGATGCCCACAATACTTTCGACAATGCTGGACAACAGGGACGAGTCATCTTGGATGGCGTATTTAATCATACTGGGGCTTCGAACTCTTGGTTTACGAGTGCACAGTCCAGTCAATCCAGCCCTTATTATAATTGGTATACCTTTACCAATTGGCCATCTCAATATGCTACTTTTGCAGGGGTATCCAATCTTCCCAAACTCAATTATGGTTCTTCTTCCTTACAGAATGAAATTCTCTCTGTCGCCGATACCTATCTCGAACCCCCATTCGATGCGGATGGATGGCGGCTTGATGCACCTGGACATATCGGTGCAAATGGATATGATCCAGAAGCAAATGGAAATTATAACGATCCAACGAATCATGCTTTTTGGGAAAGCTTTCGTCAAAGTGTCAAGTCGGTCAATCCTAATGCCTTTATTTTTGGGGAGTGGTTCGAAGGGTCACAACCTGAGGAATGGTTGAACAATGGTAATCAATGGGATGGTTCAGTCAATTATAATGGATTTTTACAACCGGCCTCAGAGTGGATTACTGGATATGATGATGGCTTTAACGCAAACTCTATCTCTCCAACCACACTGGAAAGTTGGCTGGTTGGAACGCTCAATAGTGTTCCAAGAGCTGCTCAATTGGCTCAAGTCAACGAATTAAGTACACAAGATGTGCCGAGATTTGCGGAACGTGCTGCAGAAACTATCAATTACAAAACCTATACTACGCCCAGTGGCGGAACAGTCACCTATCCGTATGGTGGAACACCGAATCTATGGAAAGATTATCTTGGCGCCTTTTTACAATTTACGTATGTCGGTATCCCTACCATTTATTATGGTGATGAATATGGCATGATGGGTGGCGGAAATAATGATGCAGGGAAACGTTGGACATTTGATTGGAGCCAAGTGGCCAATGGTGGCAATAGTGTCTTTCAACTCTACCAACAATTGATTGCGATGCGTCATCAATATCCCGCGTTGACAGACGGATCGTTTATGCCTTTGGTAGCAGATGACAACAGCAATATTTTTGCTTTTGCGCGCATGGATGGACAGCAAAGAATCATTGTTGTTTTGAATAATTCCAATGGTACGGAAACGGAAACCATTCCTGTCTATGAGGCCGGATCGCCCTATAATAGTAGTTTTACTAATATTACGCCGCTTGTTGGTGGGGCTTCGGAAGCTTCTTCAGTCAGTGTGGATGGTCAGGGTAACATTAGTGTCACCGTGCCTGGACATTATGCGGAAATTTTGGTGCAACAAGGTGGACCATTGACAGCGGTAAGCACAAACCCTGCGCCTTTGGTGGCAGGTCAGCAGGCGACGATTACGTACGATGGTCCGTTGGCCAGCACAGCTTCTTCATTAACAATGCATTGGGGATACAACAATTGGAATGGTATTACGAATACAGTCATGACTCGCCAGTCGAATGGGGAATGGACAGCTGTCATCACTGTGCCTAATGGCAGTGTTTTGAATGCGGCATTTGAAGATAGTAATGGAGATTGGGATAATGATAACTCTCAGAATTACAAATTTCCTATCTCATCTTAAAATGAATAAAAAACATAAAAAAACAGCGAGGGAGAATCCTGCCTCGCTGTTTTTTCTATAGCATGAGTAAAATGCACGAATTATAGATCGAGATAGAGATGGAATTCATACGGGTGTGGTCGTTGTGCAAGAGGTTGTACTTCACTTGAGCGTTTCAGATCAATCCAGTTTTGGATGAAATCTTTAGTGAAGACACCTCCGCGCAACAGAAATTCGTGATCAGCCTGCAGAGCATCGAGCGCTTCTTCCAATGAACCAGGAACATTCTGAATCGAAGCTTTTTCTTCTGCATTCAATTCGTAGATGTTTTTATCAATTGGCCCAAAACCAAGTTGGGTGGGGTCGAGTTTTCGCTCAATGCCGTCTAAACCTGCCATGAGCATTGCGGCAAACGCTAAGTAAGGATTGGCAGTACCGTCCGGGGTACGGAACTCAATACGGGCTGATTTGGGTGTGACTGCAGCAACAGGAACACGTATGGCGGCGCTGCGATTTCCTTTTGAGTAAACCAAATTGATGGGAGCTTCAAATCCGGGCACTAGACGTTTGTATGAGTTGGTACTCGGGTTGGCGAAAGCGAGCAGAGCAGGAGCATGAGAGAGAATGCCAGCGATGTAATGACGCGCCAGAGCACTCAAATTACCGTATTGACCTTCCTCAAAGAAGAGTGGCTGATTACCGTTGAAAAGGCTTTGATGCACATGCATGCCAGAACCGTTGTCGCCCAGAATCGGTTTGGGCATAAAGGTAGCAACTTTACCGTATTTACGTGCTACTTGACGGACGATATATTTGTACATCATGACGGTATCGCCGGTTTTGGTCAATGTATGGAAACGGAAGTTGATTTCTGCCTGTCCGGCAGTAGCCACTTCATGATGGTGACGTTCAACGCGAATGCCTGCTTTCATAAGTTCCTTGACAATTTCCGTACGGATATCCTGCTGAGTATCCGTTGGCGGGAGAGGGAAATAACCGCCTTTGTTTTTTACTTTATAAGCCAAATTGGCTTCTCCACCACGACCGCTGTTCCAAAATGCTTCCTCGGAGTCAATGGCATAGAAAGCGCCTGATGGAGAACTGTCATAACGGACATCGTCGAGAAGGAAAAATTCCAATTCCGGTCCGAAATAGGCTGCATCCGCAATGCCTGAGTCCTGCAAGAATTTCTCTGCTTTTTCAGCAATGAATCGCGGATCGCGTTCATAGCGAGTACCGTTGGGTTCATAGACTGTGCACATCAGACCGAGCGTGGGCGCAGCCATGAACGGATCGACATAAGCGCTCTCCAAAACAGGTCGCATGACCATGTCGCTCTCCTCAATGCCACGAAAACCTTGAATACTCGAACCGTCAAAAGCGATGCCATTTTCCAGCATTTCAACGTCAACTTCCACGGCAGGCACTGTCACATGATGTTGTCTGCCAGGCACATCAACAATTCGAAAATCAACCATTTCAATTTGATTTCTTTTTATAAGGTCTAAAACTTCCTGAGCAGTCACGGACGGATTCCTCTCCTCACCTTTATACTCAAATGCACATGTTTTGATGATAGAAGGAGAAAGGTAAGAACGTCAAGGTGATATGTTAGGAAACCTAACATATCATTTGAGGATTTTGTCGAAATGATGAGCCGGGAGAAAGTGGTATGATGGAAGTATCAGGATGAGTGGAGGTTGAAGCAATGCAGTCAGCAATCAGTCTCAATGTGGACGGAAACACGCTGCGCGGTATGCAACATTGGCCGGACGAGGCGTTTCTTGGCAAGCCCATACAATCGTTTCCAGCTATCATTCTGTTCCATGGCTTTACAGCCAACAAGTTGCAGGAACATCGCCTTTTTTTGAAAATCAGTCGTCGATTGTGCGCTCTTGGCATCGCTTCATTTCGATTTGATTTTTCTGGCAGTGGTGAGAGTGATGGAGATTTTGAAGAGATGACTGTTCGTAAAGAAGTTCAAGAAGCTCATGCGATACTCGACTTTGTCCAATCTTTGCCCTCCATTCAAAGACATCGTGTGATGTTGCTTGGTTTAAGCATGGGGGGATTGGTAGCTGGCATAGTCGCTGGAGAACGGCCGCAAGATGTAGAACGCCTGATATTGCTTTCGGCCGCCGGAAATATGCGGGAACTGATTCAGGCAGCCATGGGTGAGCATCCGCCAGAACGCATCAGTCCAATTTTGTACGATCGCGATGGTGATTTGATTGGCTGGGATTTTTATGATGATTTAATGACCATTGATGGTTTTGCCTGTGCTCAACCTTACCAGGGTCCGGTGTTGGTCGTGCATGGAACTGAAGATCAGGCAGTTCCGTTTGCAATCGCTGAGCAGTACTGCAATGAAGTATTTCCAGGTCGCTCAAAACTGGTTCCTATTGAAGGGGCAGATCATACTTATAATCGATTGGATTGGGAACAACAGGTGTTGGATGCAATAGCGGCATTTGTGGTGGAGGGATAAACAAGGTGGCGTTTCATGTCAGGCTTGCTGTGCGGCGGGGCTTGCTGAAAATTTATGGTCTACTGCCGCGCGGTTTGACGAGCCGCCTCATCAAACTGGTTCATCCTAGTGTTCTTTTGGCGGTTGTGGGCGTGGTTTTCCGAACGGATGGTTCTTTTCTTCTTTTGCATCACAGTTATCACAAACCGCGTTGGCGATTGCCGGGAGGTTTGGTCAATCGAGGAGAATCGCTTCAAGATGCTGTCTGCCGTGAGATATTAGAAGAAGCAGGCTGTCTTGTAGAAACTCTCTCTTTTATAGACGCTGCATCGCTTGCATACTCCTATGATGTGGCTTGGTTGTTGCGTCTAGTCGAGGAACGGCCATTTTCTCCTTCCGCTGAGATTGTCGATCGCGTTTGGGTGGATTTTTCCCAACGCCAAGAATGGGGTCTTACAAAGGAACAGCTAGATTTTCTTGAAAAAGGTTACGAATTATGGAAAAAGACAGGATCGCCCTTGCCCTGAAATCTGAAATGCCATTCACAGACAGCAAGGACTCATGAGTTTGATGAAACAGTTCTTGCTGTTTTTGCATTGCATTTATATTCAAACTATTGTATTTTAATTGGAAATTCACACAAAAAGGGCGTTGTTCTGTTTTCAAAATAGTTATAGACGGACGATTGACCGCGCACTAACCTTTACCAGACAGAGAGATAGGAGTGGTGAACATGTTCAGCTTTAATGAGGCAGATATCCTTCCGCTAGGAAACAAGCCAGCCCCACGCTTGTTTTTACTGGGGGCAGGAGCTATGGCGGAAGCGTTTATTCGCGGCATTGTCCGTAAAGGGGCATTGCAGCCTGAACAGATCTATGTTCTCAATCGCAGCCGCGGTCAAAGATTGATGGAATTACAAGAAGAATACGGAGTGGTTCCTGCTAAAAGTTTGATAGATGCTGCAGATGCGGCGGTTGTGGTACTGGCAGTTAAACCTGCTGATGCCGCACAGGCGCTTGATGAGTTACGCCCCTATTTGCACGGTCAACTATTGATTTCCTTTGCAGCCGGTTTGTCAACAGAGTGGTTATTAGAAGCGATTGGCAACCAGGCAGCAGTTGTCCGCACCATGCCCAATTTACCGGTTGCAGTGGAATCGGGTGTGACGGCTGTCGCTTTTGCCGAACATGTCACCCATAAAGATCGATTATTGGCTCGCTTTTTGCTGGAGCAGGTGGGCGCGGTGGTGGAAATGGAAGAATCTCTATTGGATGCTGCGACTGCGTTCTCCGGAAGTGGACCTGGATTTGTATGTTATTTTTTAGAGGCTATGGAAGAAAGTGCTCGACGATTGGGTTTTGATGAGGAGACGGCGCGCGCACTATTGCTTCATACGGTGGCTGGAACAGCCAAAGTGCTTTTGGATTGGCAACTCTCGCCTGAAATTTTGCGCCGTCGCGTGACTTCGCCGCGCGGGACGACCCATGCTGGCCTGCAAGTTTTCGAACAATCTGGACTCAAAACATTCGTCAATGAAGCGTTGCAGGCGGCAGCAGCGCGATCGGCAGAAATGGGGAAACAGTTTAAAACAAAGGATAGACCTAAAGACTGAAGTGTTACTTTATGGATGTTCTGTCTTGCCACGAATCAGATCGATAGTATGTAAAAGTACCGGTTGGATAACCTGAAAACATTCGTTGACAGCTTTTGGACTGCCGGGGAAATTAATAATTAATGTCTGACGGATGACACCGACAACTTGCCTTGAAAGCATCGCGAAAGGTGTCTGGTTCAGACTATATTGGCGCATGGCTTCAGCCATTCCCGGCAGCGGCCGCTCAATGACTGACAAAGTTGCTTCTGGAGTCACATCACGCGGAGAAATTCCTGTCCCACCAGTGGTGGCTATGAGACAGACTTCCGGTACGGCAGCATATTCTTTCAATGAATGTGCAATAAACTGTTCTTCGTCGGGTAAGACGAGATGTTCATAGAGAACAAGAGGAAGAGATTCTATTTGTTGTATCAGCAGTGGCCCGCCAGCATCTTCCCGCTTGCCGGCGTAACATGAATCGCTGATGGTCATGACCACAAACTTTCGAGTCTGCTCTGGCATTCTCCATCCCCCATTCCTGTACCCTTTTGGATTTATTGTAAGTGTCCTGTAGGCAATCGACAACTTGTAAATAAAATCGAAAAAAGAGGAGTCGGTTATTTTGTTTCGAGTCTCTAAATTCGTTATCATAAAGGCTGTAGTGCTGATTTGATTTGAGGAGGTTATCATCAATGACGATTCAAGCTGATTGGATTCGCTATGGTGCAGATCTAGAGTATCTTGGATATTTAGCCGTGCCTGAACGTGTCAAAGGTCCCGTTCCGGCTGTCATTGTACTGCAGGAAATTTGGGGAGTGGACGATCACATCCAACACGTTGCACGACGTTTTGCGGAGGCAGGGTATGTGGCACTTTCGCCTGATTTATACGCTAAAAATGGTGAGCGGCCAGAAGCTTTGAGTGGCGAACGGATTGTCAAAGTGAAACATTTTCTCGAGACCGTACCACCCAGCGCTTGGAACAATCCTGAAGAACGGGATCGGGCTATGGATGCCCTGCCTGAGCCAGAGCGCACTGAAGTGCGTACGACGTTTGCAACCTTGTTTGGAGGTCTCGATCCGACGCGATACATACCGCAATTGAAAGCCAGCAGCCAATATTTGCGCGCTGAACAACCGTTGTCCAAAGGAGCCAAAGTGGGTTCTGTTGGCTTTTGTATGGGCGGGGCTCTTTCTGCAGTTTTGGCTACTGAAGATCCCGAATTGGCTGCAGCGGCTATATTCTACGGCAATGCACCAGCGAAAGAGAAAATTTCATCCATTCAATGTCCTGTATACGGTTTTTACGCGTCGCTTGATCCGCGAATTACCGATCAGGTTCCTGAGTTTGCCAAACAGATGCAAGAAGCAGGAAAGTCATTCCAATATAAAGTTTACGAAGGAGCCCATCACGCCTTCTTTAACGACACGCGTGCATCGTATCATATTGATGCAGCACGTGATTCTTTTGCCACGGTTCTGCAATTTTTTGCTGAACATTTGCGGTGATTGTAATATATGAACCAAACACTTAGGTAGTGGGGGTTGTCCATGGACGCACGCAAAGAATATGAACGCTGGTTGCACTCTGACAAACTAACGGAATATGAACGCCAAGAATTGACGCGCTTGGGAAAAAAAGATTCAGAAATTCACGAGCGTTTTGGTCGCCAACTTGCTTTTGGAACGGGTGGGTTAAGGGGTGTGATGGGGCTTGGATTGAACCGGATGAATGTTTATACGGTTCGTCGCGTATCCCATGCGCTTGGCTGCTGGGTCAAAGAACAAGGCGGTCAACTGGTGGTCATTGGCTATGATTGTCGTCATCAATCGAGAGAGTTTGCCATAGAAACTGCGTGCACACTGGCGGCCTTAGGATTGCGTGCTGAAGTGGCGCCTGAACTCTGTCCTACACCGGAGTTGTCATACAGCGTCCGCCGCCGAAAAGCGGCGGCTGGTGTCATGATAACGGCCAGTCACAATCCACCGGAATATAACGGTTATAAAGTCTATGGACCTGACGGGGGACAGGTATTGCCTGAGATTGCAGCACAAATAGTAAAATTTCTTTCTGAACCAGAAGATATCTTCCAGTTACCCGTACTCAGCGAAGAAATCGCTCGAAAGCAGGGTAAACTGAGCGAGATTCCCAGCGAAGTTCGACAAAGTTTTGTTGAGACAGTAGTACATAACGTGCAGAGTGCACTTGTCAGTCAGGAACAACGCCGTCGACTGACAGTTCTTTACACGCCTCTGCATGGCACTGGGCGTGTACCAGTCATGGAAGCTATGAAACTTGCTGGATATTCAAAGTTTCAGGTTTTTGCTCCACAAGCGCATCCTGATCCGGATTTTTCAACTGTGCAAAGTCCCAACCCAGAAGAAGCCGAGGCACTATCCATGGCTATTCAGGCGGCTGGCGATTTGCAAGCCGATATTGTGCTCGGAACCGATCCAGATGCGGATCGCGTTGGGATTGCCGTGCGTACTTCTGATGGGCAATACGAGTTGATGACAGGCAACCAGGTTGGAGCCTTGCTGGCAGATTTTTTGGTTCGTTCCAAGCGCCATTCAGGAGAATTGGCAAGCAACAGTATTCTCTTTAAGACGATTGTTACTGCTAATCTTGGCGCGAAAATTGCTTCTCATCATGGGGTAGCGGTTGAAGAAACGTTGACTGGATTTAAGTTTATTGGTGGAAAAATTACAGAATATGAGCGTTCAGGTCAGTACAAATTTCTTCTGGGTTACGAAGAGAGTTACGGTTATTTGCTCTCAGATATGGTTCGTGATAAGGATGCGGTACAGGCGGTTTTAGGAATTTGCGAAATGGCAGCTTATCATTTGCAAAAAGGTCACACGCTGCACGATGCACTGGAAGAACTTTATAAAGAATTTGGATATTCTCATGAATTTTTGCTTAATTTTCATCTTGAAGGCGAAGATGGTCAGGAGCGAATGATTGAGCGCATTGACGAATTGCGCAAAACCCAATTACATATTCCCAACATGCAGCTTGTTCGTGTAGAGGATTATGAGAAGGGAGTGGCCAGTATGTTTGACGAATCTCTTCAAAAAGTTGGGCAGGAGTCCCTCAGTTTGCCAAAATCGGATGTATTAAAATTTATGTATCGCGATGGATCCTGGATGGCCGTCCGTCCATCCGGCACCGAACCTAAGCTTAAAGCGTATGTTTCGGCCACTGGAGAAAATGCCTTGCAAGCCGCGGAAAAGGCTGAACGGATGCGAAAAGTAATAGAGGATCGCATGCAATGAATTGGCGACGTACGCTTGTTATCCTCTGGATAGCAAACTTTGGTGTCATGGCCGGGATGAACCTGGTCATTCCTTTTTTACCCATCTATCTGGGGGAATTGGGAATCCATCAACTCTCTACACTGGAGCGTTGGTCAAGTTGGGTTTTTGCAGCACAATTTGTCACTTCTTTTGCTTTTCAACCTATCTGGGGTGCGGTGGCCGATCGGCGAGGCAGAAAAATAATGCTTTTGCGCGCTGGTTTTGGTATGGGGACCATGACGGCTTTAATGGGTCTGGTGCATGCGCCTTGGGAATTATTGATTCTGCGTTTTATAAATGGTGTGTTCTCAGGCTTCATTTCTATGGCCATATCTCTGCAAGCATCGGTTACCCCAGAAGAAGAAGCGGGACGCGCACTTGGCATTTTGCAAACAGGCGGTATTGCTGGTGGTTTGATTGGTCCTCTTCTGGGCGGCGTGTTAGCCGAGTCTTTTGGCATTCGCCATGTCTTCTTGTTGACAGGAGCTATGCTCTTCATTACCAGCATAGTTGTATTGCTTTTTGTGCATGAAAAGCCAGTTCGCAAAGAGGGGCGCAATGAGAAAGTCAAAGGTGGCAGTTTCTTGATTCTGCGCTACCTCTTACCTGTTTTTCTGGCTTCCTTTGTTACTCAATTAGGTGTCATGAGCATTGAACCGATTGTAACGGTATTTACTAAAACGATTTATCACGGCCGCCATCTCCAAGTCATTGCTGGTCTGGTTGTAGCCATGTCGGGAATTGCCAATTTAATTGGCTCGCCTTTGCTGGGTAGACTAGGGGATAGGATAGGGCAGAAAAAAATACTCATCTTTGCGCTCTGTGGCGCTGCCTGCATGTACATTCCACAAGCGTTGGCCTATAACATTGGCTTGTTGTTGGTAGGACGATTCTTGCTGGGACTCTTTATTGGAGGAATGTTGCCGAGCTTAAATGTATTGGTTCGAAAGATGGCACCCGAGCGTATGCAGGCGACAGCCTTTGGCTTGAATTCAAGTGCTACTTTTCTCGGTAATCTGATTGGGCCATTGCTGGGAGGAATGGTGGCTTCTATTTACGGCATTCGTTCTGTGTTTTATGTGACCATGTCGATTTTGGTGATGAATGCTATTGTGCTTATCTTTAACAAAAACATCAACCATCCGGAACATTTGAATATCGATGTTGACACAGCAGAATCGTGATCGAACCAATAAATATCTAATGTGGATATGAAAAAACTGCCCCGTGTGAGTGGACACACAAGGCAGTCACTTCATATCCACATTGGGATAAAATTTTATAGTTTGGTAACGTTGGCTGCCTGAGGTCCGCGTTGACCTTCTACAATCTCGAATTCAACAGCTTGGCCTTCTTCGAGAGTGCGGAAACCGTCACCCAAAATGGCGGTGTAGTGAACAAATACGTCATTGCCGCCTTCTACTTGAATGAAGCCATAGCCTTTTTCGGAGTTAAACCATTTGACCGTCCCTTGTTGCACCTTATTGCCTCCTACCAAGTACACACGTACTCGCTAAAATTTTCCCTACGCCGCAACAGTAACATTTCATTATGATAAAGTCAATCAAATCTCCACAATTTCTTCAAATATAATCTGTTATTCTCTGTATACAAGAGAGTTCCCTTTACTTCTTGGCGAAGAATTCTAGAAATAGTTTCAAATATCCAGTCTACAGGATACACTGAAATTATCGAGAATAACGGTTTAGGAGACTATGAGAGTGAGGGAAGGGTTTGCACTCGAAGCAGAGAATAGAAAAAAGCTTTCATCTAATAGTGGCTGTCATGGGATTTTTCATCACCCTAGCGGCGGTTTGGGCGTTTATGGCTGGGAAGGGATTCGAGGTTATTGCCCCGCTTTGGAAAATCATTTACAGCTTGCTGTAGCAGCTGTGCTTAATTCCCATTCCGTTTGGAAAGGATGAAGTTGCTTTTGGCGAGCGAAGCTTTAGCAGAACATGTTGTGGATGTCCTCGGTGTGCGTTTTCACCGTGTTACATCCAATGAAGCTGTGGAGTCTATTTTGCATTGGATGAGTGAAAAAAGTCGCAGAATGGTAATTACGGCTGGGCCGGAATTTGTCATGCAAGCGAAAGAAAATCCTGAACTGATGCGCATCAGTCGTTCTGCTGATTTAGTAACGGCTGACGGTGTGGGTGTGGTATGGGCAGCCGCTCGAATGGGACGGCCTGTTCCGGAAAGGGTGACAGGTGTCGATCTCGGTCTGGATATATTTGCCGAGGCTATGCGTCGCAATACGTCATTGCGTGTTTATCTGCTCGGTGCATCGCCTGAATCCTTGCAAGCTTGTATGGCAACTTTGCAACAACGGTTTCCGCTGCATCAGTTTCAGGGTCACCATGGATATTATCAAAATCAAGATTGGCCGCAGATTCTTAAGGAAATAGAGTCGTTTCAACCGCATCTTTGGTTGGTTGGCTTGGGACAACCTCGGCAAGAAATGCTCATTTACAAGAATTTGGCGCATTTGCCTCCCTGTGTGGCTTTGGGCATCGGTGGAAGTATCGATGTCTGGGGTGGAACCATTCAGCGAGCACCGCATGTTTTTCGCAGACTCAATTTAGAGTGGCTCTATCGATTGCTCAAAGAACCCAAAAGATTGCGTCGACAAATGGCTCTGCCGCGCTTCGCCTGGCAAATGTTGCGGCAACAGCGACCGTATTCATAGAAAGGTAAAGAATTCTAGGTTGTATCTTGATTGACGAGATTCGACAAATAGATTACGATTACCCTGTTTTGTTTTGAAGGGGTTAAAGAAGTTGGGAAGGGGTTGGTGAGGATGACCATTCGCCGTCTGTTTACTTCTGAATCTGTAACAGAAGGGCATCCTGATAAAATTTGCGATCAAATTTCAGATGCAGTACTGGATGAAATCTTAACTCATGATCCGCATGCGCGCGTGGCCTGTGAAACATCGGTTACGACTGGTTTGGTATTGGTGGCGGGGGAAATTACGACGTCTTGTTATGTGGATATCCCGAAGATCGTCCGCCGCACGCTTGCAGATATTGGATATACTCGTGCTAAATTCGGCTTTGATGCAGAAACTTGCGCAGTCATCACTTCCATAGATGAACAGTCGCCAGATATTGCTCAGGGCGTCAATGTTGCACTGGAAGCTCGTAACTTGACGGATGAACAGGTGGAGGAAATCGGTGCGGGGGACCAGGGCTTGATGTTTGGTTTTGCCTGTGACGAGACGCCGGAACTGATGCCGCTACCCATTTCTTTGGCACATAAGCTTTCACGACGGCTGAGTGAAGTGCGCAAAAACGGCACATTGCCCTATTTGCGTCCGGATGGTAAAACCCAAGTTACGATTGAATATGATGGGGACAAGCCTGTTCGTGTCGATACCATCGTAATCTCTACCCAACACGATGATAACACGACTTTAGAGACCATCTCTGAAGATATGCATAAACATGTGATTTCTGCTGTAGTACCTAAGGAGTACTTGGATGCAGAGACCAAATATTTTATCAATCCGACAGGTAGATTTGTCATTGGTGGGCCGCAGGGTGACGCTGGATTAACGGGAAGAAAAATTATTGTCGATACGTATGGTGGCTATGCCCGACATGGCGGTGGAGCTTTCAGCGGTAAGGATCCTACCAAGGTAGATCGCAGTGCTGCTTATGCGGCTCGTTATGTTGCCAAAAACTTAGTAGCTTCTGGATTGGCTCGCAAATGCGAAGTTCAAGTAGCGTATGCCATTGGTGTCGCGCGTCCGGTTTCTATTATGGTAGATACTTTTGGAACAGGTAAATTATCAGAAGATGCTCTGGTAGAGTTGGTTAAGCGTAATTTTGATTTGCGTCCAGCAGCCATTATTCGCGATTTGGATTTGCGACGTCCCATTTTCCGCCAAACAGCGGCATACGGTCACTTTGGTCGATCCGATTTGCAACTTCCCTGGGAGCGTACGGATAAGGCAAGTTTGTTGGCTGAACAAGCTCGCGCCATCAGTCAATAAATTTTTTGCATTCCTCACGTGACCCCCATAAAAAAGAATAGAATCACGTATGCTGTAGTATTACCCTTACCCCATACCCTGAGTGCTTTGGCCAATCGGTCAAGGCACCTTTTTTTCTTGGAAGTGCTCAATCCAAAGGATGCTGACAAGAGCCAACTGAAGCGTTTATCTTTTTACATGTGTTTTTTAAAGTAGCGGACATTCACTTTCATGCATAGGTTGATGCAAGGAGGTGGGGCGTATATGTTGGTGACGCTCCTTGTACTATTGGCAGCTCTTTATGGGTTTTTAGCCTTTCTTACACAGATTGTCCATCTGTGGAGAAAGAGACGCCATCCTCAACTACCTATGATGTATATTTTGCTGATGAAAGATGCCAGTGAATCTGTTGAGGGCATCATACGCCAAATCATTCGCCGCAGTGATACGCTGAAAAGTGAACCCACCATAGTCATCATGGATTTTCAATCTCATGATGACACATCAGCCATTGTGCAACTTTTGCAATCTCATTGGTCCGAGGTCTATTATCATCCAGTTCAGTCGGAAGACGATTTTTTGCAAATTCTGCGCGATTACTATTTATCGAGTCATCACGTCGCTTGGCTATTCGATCTTCGCACGCCAAGTGCCAGGCAGCTTTCACTACAAACCATCTCAATGATTCCCATGATGCAATAGAAACTAATTCTATAAAAATTCACACTAAAGTAGTTTGAGAGACACTCTCTCAAACGATTTATTTTTTAAATTAGCAAAAAAATATAGAATGTGGAGAATTTTTGTCTAAACCTGTAGAAAATCTTAGCGGTTTCACTATATAATGCATGCATCGGGGTGTAACTCCCACTATAAATTAATGTTTTCTTCTATTTACTCTCTCATTCTCACGATTACGCACCTTGACAATTTGAGAGGGATTGCCAGAATGCTAGATGTGCCAATTTTCAAACGGATACTCCGTGGCAGGAACAGAGATTGGCGTTAATTTACCAATACATGGAACATAATGATGTTCGCACCTTTGGATGTCCACACGTTCCCTTGCGGTTTACCCTCCCATGTCACACTGGGTCTATGCCCTCACATTCCTTCGTTCTACCTCTCAAGGGGTGGATGCCGTTTCTTGCTCCTTTGCTGGGTCGTTGCCCTTATGGAATAGTTACTACGGCTTATCCGTGCTTTCGTTTGTCTTGGTCTTTCATCGTGTCTCACAAGCGAGTAAGTTGAAGTACGAGTTTGAATCAGTTAAGCAGCCATCTGTAGTTGGGACTTCCGAAGCGGTCCCAGTAAATCTTCAGAGTTGTACGGTACTTGCTTTGTCCCCAATGTGTGCAGGACACGAATGAGCTTTCCACACAGCGCAATGAGCGACTGTTTCTTCTTCAAGGGATTGCATGTTCGTGTCGTATAGTAATGGTGCAAAGCCTTGAACTCTGGATTCGTAGCTACCATCGGTAATATCGCTCGGAATAGAAGTGCCCTCAGCCGTGAGCGTCCACGTTTAGAGATGCCAGTTTTCCCTTTTCTCTTGCCAGAGCTGTTTTCTTTCAAATTGAGTCCAGCAAGCCGAATGATCTGCTGCCCATGGTCATATCCCTGAAGGTCACCGACTTCAGCCAGGAAGCCAGCAAGTGTCGTTACACCCATCCCTGGTACACTCAGCATCTCGTCAGTGCCTGGAATCTGGTTGAGCAGTTGCTCCACCTGAGCCATGATTTCGTCACGTTGCCGAGTGAACATGTCGTATTGCTCCAGTAGAGCCGTCAGTTCCAACCGAGCAGCCTTGAGTCCCTCTTTCAGACCAATGGACTTTTCAGCGGCTGTTACGAGCCGTTTTGCTCGCTTTATACCGACAGCCCGTTTCACACCGCCACTTTTCCACTGGTTCACAATCTCACTGGCGCCTAGTAAGACGAGGTCCTGTGGAAACGGAGACTCACGCAGTGTAATGAGAGATGCCTTGCCTTCCCAATCCTTGAACACCTGGGTGTATTCCGGAAAGAACCGGTCGAGCCAGTTCTGTATCCGCCGCTGCACCTGACCTAGATTCACCATAACCTTTTCCCTCAGGTTCATGAGGATTCGTAAATCCGCATAGACACCTGTTGGGAGTTTGGGCTCGGTGTACTTGCCGTCCTTCACGAGATTCGCAATGACCTTAGCATCCTTGTAGTCGTTCTTCGTCGGCGAGTTATCCTCCAACTCTTTGCTCTTGTTGACGTGATGCGGATTCACGAGCACGAATCGAACGTTCAAGTCTTGAATGAAGGCACCTAACGGGAACCAGTAGTGTCCGGTCGGCTCAACGCCAAAGACGACATCCGTCTTGCCGTGCAGCCGTTGCAACTCCGTCATCCACGTTACGAGTTTCGTCAGACCCTCATCGTCATTGCTAAAAACGCACTCTCTACCGAGCTCAATTCCACGAAAATCAATGGCTCTCGCTACATGCGTTTGCTTCGCAATGTCCGCTCCCACAATGATGGTAGCGTCGGTAATTTGTTGGATTCGTTGATTTTGCTTCTGTTGCATCTTATACTTCACGTTGAGCGTCCTCCTCAATTAGGGAATGAATGTCCTGCATTCGGAACCCAGCATACAGGAGGCGCTCTTTTTGTTTCAAACCCGAAATTAATTCATTACAGGAATGGCTCCTTTACTAGAATTCATAGCTACGGCACTCGGTAGTCTACTTAGACAACTAAGTATAGCCGGCAACTCTTGACAATCGCAGCAGAATTCAAAGCACTTCAGATCGGTCGTTATCTGACCCATCTGAGGAGGAACCCACGATGTCAAACAAAGTAAAAGCTCTTGCTATTTTTGGAGCGCTCGCGCTCATGACAGTCGCAGCGCAGGCAGGACTTTTCTGGATTTCATAATCATTTGACCGGGGTTTACCCGGTCCCGTTTTACAAAAAAGTATAATGCGGGGTACACCAATGTCAGTTGAGATTCTTGCCATATTGATTGGAATAGGTTTTGGGTTGGTGAAGAAAGGCAGCATTTATAATTTGGCCAATTTGAATTTAAAATTTTTCTGGGTGTTGCCTGTCGCATATGTATTACAAATGATTAGCATTCATTATTTCTCAAACAGTCTTTACTTGATTATGATCATATTAAGCTATCTTGCACTTCTGATTTTTTGTCTCCTTAATATTCGCTTTAAAGGAATCCCTTATATGTTAGCGGGAATATTTTTAAACTTTCTTGAAATGACGCTTAATGGTATGCGGATGCCAGCCTATTTACCGTCCGTAAGAACTTTTGGTAAAAAAGCTGTAGATGCTCTTTTGTCTGGACATTACGGTAAAAGTATTGCAATGGATAAACATACTTTGCTTCCGTTTCTTGGAGATATTATTCCGTTTCACTTTTTAATTTTTAATATTGTTAGTATAGGTGACTGTGTTTTTGCTGTTGGGCTTGGTGTGTTAATTTACAACGCAATGTTGCTCCAAAATTATTCCATAGTTAGTGGAGGAGGAGCAAATGAATCAGCAAAATAGCTGGCGTTATAAATCAATAAGAATTTATCAGTTCATAGTAGCATTGACAGTGATTGCTATTGCAGTTTATCAGTTAAATTCAATAAAAATCCCTGACGACTTATTTTTATATTCGTTAATCGGATTAATATCATTAACTCAGATGTTTAAAGTTATAATTAATGAGCATCTAGGGTTTACGTGGAATATGACATTTTACTTAGGGTTTTCTTTAGTATATCCTTTGAAAACCGTTCTTGTAAGTGGAGCATTCATGGCATTATATACCTATATTATTAATTTAAAGAATAATAATAAATCTGAGAAAATAGATGAAATGTTTAATCAGTCTATATTTACTTTATCTTCGACATTTGCTGTGTGGTATGCTAGAACATTATTTACCGCTCAAGGTTCTAATAATCTTTTTAATTATAATTATGTGTTGTTATGTCTGATCACTTATACAATAGTTAATATGCTATTTATATTAATTTGTTATATTATAATGCAAGGTTTAGTTGGATTGAAGATAGGGATTAAGTCAATACTTCAAAAGTCAACACTTGGTGTGTTGGCAGTCGGTGGTCTCACCGCCTATCTTCTAGCTTTGACCATTCATGCCTCTGGACTGAGAGGCGTTATCATATTTACCATTCTCATTTTGATCGTTTCCCGTGTTTACCAAGAATACTTTAAGCTTACCAACCATTTTAAACGCTTATCTATCACAGATGAACTCACAGGATTGCATAATCATCGTTACATACATAACTGGTTAGATAAACGAGTGGCCGATAACCTTCCATTCAATGTATTACTCGTGGATATCGATAATTTTCGCAGATATAATGATGCCCATGGACATCTGCATGGCGATCTCGCTCTGAGCCATTTAGGAAAGCTCTTTCATACAACGGCCAGAGAGGGTGAGTTAATCGCCCGAGTGAGCGGGGAAGAATTTTTAATTATTATTCCGGATGTCTCCGTTGAAGAAGCCACTCAACGTGCTCAAGTTTATTGCGATGCTGTTCAACATTACAATTTTCCAAGTACGGAGCAGTATCCAGTAACAAAGTTGACTGTCAGTATAGGAGTAGCAAGATATCCTGATACTGGTGAGAAAAAGCACGAGGTCCTGAGCGCTGCAGATGATGCGTTGTATAAGATTAAAGTTGCTACACACAGTCGTGTTGCAGTGTTTAGTTCCATTGCCGAAGATATTATTCGCGAATTACAAGGACTGGATGTTTCTGAGAAATTGATTGACGAAATGCAACAACTCATGCAATTGATGCATTCACGCGATCGCTATACATACCGACATACTGAAAGAAATGTTAAATATGCAGCAGCTCTCGCGCGGAAACTGAATCTCGATAAAGATTTGCAAAAAACTATAAGAGTTGGAGCATTTTTGCATGACATAGGGAAATTGAAGATACCGGTAGAGGTCATTGCCAAAAGTGACCCGCTTTCCAAAGAAGAATGGGATCTGATGCGGGACCATCCAAATCTTGGTTATCAACTGGCGCTCGGCTTATCAGAAGTTGCAGACTGTCTGCCTATCATTCGTTATCATCATGAAAGGTATGATGGTACCGGTTATCCGGAAGGAAAATTAGGGGCAGAGCTTCCATTGTCAGTCCGTATTATGACTCTTGTGGATTCATTTGATGCCATGACCACCAGTCGTCCGTATCGTAAAAAACGGACAATGGAAGAAGCTTTTGACGAATTGGACGCATGTCGAGGTACTCAGTTTGATCCCGATTTGGTCGAGCCGTTTAAAGAAGTTGTTCGAGAAATTGGCATTCTCCAATCCGAAGAACCAAAAGAATCGGCCATTATTTGAACTGTTGTTCAGATGATGGCCGATTTTTATGATTTTCTGTTGTAACTATGGAAAAGGCTTCTTAAGTGCGAGAATCAATCCAACGAACAGGATTTTTAGGAAGTAAGAATGATTCAAGTCGTTCTTGAATTTCGCGAATCTTAGCTGGCTGACCAACTTCCTTAAGCCATAGAATAGCAGTGGCAAGCCACTGGACACGCATATCGAGTTCTTCCTCTGGAAATTGATTTGCCAAATCAATTAAAACGTCTGCCGCCTTTTCCGTCTCGCCGGTCATTTTGAAATAATCAGCTTGCAATTCTCCAAGCTCTTTAAGTGTGTCCCGATAAGAAAGCTGAGAGAATTCACAAATACCATGACAATCATTTAATATCTCACTGGCGCGTTCAATGCGTCGGAGAGCGGCTGACCACTCGCCCCTGCTCATTTCAGCCCTTGCTCTATGACATTCTGCCTGGATAAACAGGTAGGTTGTCTGAGGTGCTATACAATGTTGTTCTTCAGAAGCTGTGCTGACTTCTTGGAGTTCCGGAATTTTTTCAGACGCCTCTGTTATAGTTGCCTGCACAACATCACTTTGCTTAAGGAAGCGAAGACTTTCTACTAGTGTTAAAGCTTTTAAAGCTAGTGTAGTGGCGAGTTGAGTATCCGCATCTTCTAGAAATTCGGCATCCATAATCAGCGTTTCTGCCATATGTTCAATTTTAGGTGCTGATTTAGCGAGTTCTATAGCTTCTTGAAGATAACTGATAGATTCCATTTGTCCATCATATTTTTGACGAGTAATTTGATACATCTTATAGTACATATCCATCATGTCGCGATTGAGTTCTACAGTGGCGCAAATTTTCTCTTGTCTCAGTTCTTTTCCGTAGAAGACGGCTTTCTTCCATTCATGCAATGCACCATCTTCATTTTTCATGCCAAGCTCAAGGTATCCAGATTCTCGGCAAACTTCAAATAGAAGCAATTTGTCTTGGCTGCGAAAAGCCTGTTCGCGAAGACTCTCTAAAATAGGTACGCCGCTCTGGTACTGACCTAGGTGCCTATGAGCCATAGCTTGAGTTAACATCAATATACGAGTATTTAGTCCATATGCGTTCTCGGTATGAATTTTATTTAAAATTTCTAATGCTTTTTCAGGGAGGCCAACTTCAACATAATAACGTGCAATGGCTAGAGTAGCTGAAGCAGATTGTTGACCGTCCATTTCTGTAACAAAATATTCAATGGGCATACCTAGTCGAATAGCCAAATTGTTCAGTAAGTTATAAGAAGGTTTAGCTCTGTCTGATTCAATTTGACTAATCATACTCGGTGTAACAATTCCATCCGCTAATTCGCTTTGCGTCAGTCCCCGTTGCTGACGCAATTCACGTATTTTTTCTCCTATGGTGGCCATTAATTCACCAACTTTTCCAAATGTGGGATTTCATAAAAATAAGAATTAAGATGGTAGATTCAACAGAGAATTCTATTTAACTATATCATATTGTAATCCATTAGGGGGACAAGTTAAAATGAGTTTAAGTTAAAAATTTGGAGGGCGATGACGTGCCAACAGTCCTGGTTGTGGATGATGAAGAGTCCATTCGTACACTGGTTGCTTACAATTTTCAAAAATCAGGATATGAGGTTGAAACGGTAGGAGATGGTAAGTCTGCTTATGAACTTATCCGTCAGAACCCCCAACGGCTCTCATTGGTCATTTTAGATTTGATGTTGCCTGGTATGGATGGCTTGGAAGTCTGTCGCCGTCTACGCCAGGAAAAAGTTGAAGTACCCATTATTCTTTTAACTGCCAGAGATGAAGAAGTGGATTTGGTGGTCGGTTTGGAAATGGGGGCTGACGATTATGTCAAAAAACCATTCTCTCCTAGAGAATTAGTAGCCCGCGCCCGAGCAGTTTTGCGGCGTATGGATAATACCGAAGAAGACATTGAAGAGGCAAGCAGTTCGCGCACACTCAAAGCGGGAGATGTTCTGGTAGATCTCTCTAAGCATGAAGTATCTTTGGCGGGAGCACTGATTGATCTCACACCCAAAGAATTCGACCTTCTTCAATATTTTCTTGAAAACAAAGAACATGTACTTTCTCGAGATCAATTACTTGATCGAGTTTGGGGATATAATTCAACAACAGATACGCGAATTGTCGATGTTCATGTATCCCATTTGCGAGATAAGATTGAGAAAGACCCTAAAAATCCGCTATATATCAGAACCGTACGAGGTGTTGGTTATAAGTTTACCGATCCGTCTGGAAGGAGTTCTGGATGATTGTACCCGTAATGCTGGCCTTTTTTGCAGGTATGGTGACTCCGCTGATTGTTTTTGGAATTCGTCGGCGTTGGGGCAAATATTTTATGGAGTATTTACAAGATTCTTTGGACGCTTTTGGCAACGGTGATTACAGCTTACGCATGTACGAATATTTACGGCGTGGATTTAACCGTGAGATAGCCAACAGTTTTAATCAAATGACCAGTCGCATTGAAACGGTGGTCGATGAACTATCTGCAGAACGTGATGTTCTGGAACACATTTTGCACAACATGACCACGGGAATCATCTATATTACCCGCGGTGGAACCATAGAGATGGTCAATGAAGCAGCCCAGTTAATGTTCCGCAAGCCTCTTGAACATTGGACCAAACAAGACCATTGGTCTCTATTTAGAAACTATCATTTAGGTGCGGCAATAGACAACGCATTGTTGTTTGGAACTCCATGGCAGAGCGAACTCAATTTGCGCGACACACAGACGGTGTTAATCCGTTTGGTACCTGTCCCATCCAAGAGCAAAACCGCAATGCATGGGGAAGTGGCTTTTGATGTTCTCATGCTTTGCAATGATGTCACTGAATTTCGTCGACTGGAAAGAATGAGAAGCGAGTTTGTGGCTAATGTCTCGCATGAATTAAAGACTCCAATAGCTGCAATCCGCGGTTTTGCAGAGACATTGCTTGATGATGAAGCACCAGCAGAAGTACAAAAACAGTTTTTGCAAACTATCTACGACGAGTCCAATCGGATGAACGCCCTGGTCAGCGATTTGCTGGAACTTTCCAGATTGGAAGCTGAAGAACATCGGATTCAATTGCTTGCTGTTCCATTGATGGATGTGGTAGAACGGGCGCTTGATCGGTTGACCCAAGTAGCTCTAGCACGCCAGATTCAACTTGAATTAGAACCTTTTGAGCCGGTGAATGTTTGGGCGGAAGACGATTTGCTTTTGCAAGTATTTCTCAATTTAATGAGCAATGCCATTCATTACACGCCAAGTGGCGGCAAGGTGACGATTCGTTGTGAAATTCTCGTTGATAGAGTGAAAGTTCATGTCATAGATACAGGAATAGGTATTGCGCCAGAACATCTCGATCGCTTGTTTGAAAGATTTTACCGAGTCAATCGGGATCGCAGTCGGGCATCTGGTGGGACTGGATTGGGGTTGTCTATTGTTAAACATATAGTAACAGCGCTTGGCGGAGAAGTTGGTGTAGAAAGTGAAGTGGGTAAGGGTAGTGATTTTTGGTTTACGCTTTCCAGAATGAGCCGACTTCCAGAAGACAAATCTCTATCGATGGGAGGAGAATAACTTGGGCAAAATTGCCTTTGTCACAGACAGCACAGCGTATTTAACGCCTGATCAAGAGCGTTCATTAGGAATATCTGTCGTTCCTCTCGACATCGTTATTGACGGTGAAGCCTATGCAGAAGGAGTCGACGCAAGTTACAAAGAAATATATGAAAAAATGGCAGTCAGCGAAAAGTTTCCGAGTACTTCTCAACCTTCCCCTTCTCGCTTTGAACAAGTATTCAAGAAATTAATAGACTCTTCAGAACATATACTGTGCCTGACATTATCTTCGGGTTTGAGTGGAACCTACGAGAGTGCTAAAAATGCGGCTCAAAGGGTTAATCCTCAACGTATTACAGTATTTGATTCAAAGATTACTTCTTTTGGATTGGCTGGTCCGTTGCAAGATGCAGTAAAAATGGCAAGATCAGGGTGCGATGTAAATCAAATATTAGAAATGTGGCAATATGTGAGTCAACATATGGTTTCGCGATTTCTGATTGACAATTTAGAAGCTCTGCGAAGAGGTGGAAGGATTGGCGGCGCATCCGCGTTACTGGGTTCTCTGTTGCAGATCAAGCCAATTCTTACTGTTCGAGATGGGAAAATAGACTTATACGAAAAAATGCGAACGCACAGACGGGCTTTGGAGGCACTGAGAAGCGAATTTCATGCTTTTGCAGAGAAACATTCGCAAGTGAGGCTAGGCGTTATTCATCGCGATCGCGCTGAAGATGCTCATTCATTATTGCAGGAATTGATGGGTGGTCATGAGAATGTTCTAGGTGAAGTTTGTGAACTTGGTCCTGTGATTGGCATGCACACGGGGCCAGGGTTGCTTGCGCTTGTTTACTATCCGAGCAAAGCAGATTGGGTAGAATGAGAACGTTTCGTGGCTATACATTGTCGTTTTTGCTTGCATCTTTCGCTTCTTTCGTTTTGGATATGATTTATTTTAACGAACAACATCGATGTGTACTCTGTGGAAGAACACTGTATAGAGAACATCAAAAAGAGGATAATCTAATCTTGCTTGATAAAGTTTGCCTGTTTTGCCAATTAAAACTTCTGCAAGTAGACATCCTACCCGCAAGGCGTTCTCTGGTAGTTCAAGGTAGGCAAGTACCAGTCTTTGCTGCATTTCCTTATCATGGGTTTTTACCGGAAGTCATTCGTTCGTGGAAGTATGATGGCGCATTAGGCTTAACGGATTGGCTAGTTTCTCCACTTTTACCATTCATCGAAAAGCAGTTGCCCTGTTCATTCGATATGATTGTGCCCGTGCCTACTACGAATCAGCGAATTACTGCCAGGGGGTATCAACAAACAGAGGTTTTGGCTTATGCATTATCCAAAAAAATTCGTCGTCCTGTAGTCTCTCTATTATCGAAACAGTCCATTCAAGCGGAGAGTCAAACAGGGAAAAACAAAGCCGAGCGTATGGATGCTATACAGCATGCTATACAGGTAGTATTTCCGGAGCGTTTGCAAAAGCGCAGGTTGTTGTTGGTGGATGATGTAGTGACGACCGGAGCGACCATGGCGGCTTGTGCTAAGGAATTGTTAAACGTGGGAGCTCAATCCGTGATGGGCGTGGCCATAGCTTATGTACCATGAATGTTGAATGAAAATGAACAGGTAGGTGTATGCAGGATGCCGGTGGCGAACTGTAAGCGATGTGGAAGAATTTATAATCGATTGAGGCGAGATATTTGCCCGCAATGCGTTCACGAGGAAGAAGAAATATTTCTTCAAGTACGCACATTTCTTAAAAATCATCGGAATGCTAATCTTCAAGAGTTGGCAGAGGGAGTCGGAGTAGACCCGGACATTATTGTGGGCATGATTCAGGATGGGCGCATTATCTTACGAGATAATCCGAATATTTCATATCCATGTGAAAAATGCGGAAAACCGACACAGTCTGGTCGGCTTTGTGCAGTCTGTTCTGCAGAAATGGTAAGGGATTTACAAATAGCATCTTCTGAACTATCGGCTCAAAAAGAAAAGTCGCATAAAGGTAAGGGGTTTTATTCGCGATAATGCCCGCGTAAATCTACTGTTAATTCAGAAAACAGACCATGACTTTCCTCGTGAAAAAAGGTATACTAGAAATACGAAGGAGGCGTTGGTGCTTATGAACATTCAAGTGCATGGTGATCATATGGGGATCACTCCGGCGTTACACGACTTTGTGGACAAGAAGTTGGGTCGCTTGGAAAAGTACTTCGACGCTCCGCCCGAAAGGGAGATTTCTGTAACTCTGTCAGTGGAGAAAGGCTTTCACAAGGTGGAAGTCATGTTGCAATTGCATGGTGTACTTTTCCGCGCGGAAGAAAAATCAGCAGACATGTATGCATCCATTGATCTGGTCGTAGATAAGTTAGAGCAACAAATTAATCGACATAAGTCTAAAATCAATCAGAGATTTCGCAATCAGGGTTTAAAAACACGCATTCAATCATCAACCGGAATGGATACACGGGAAGAGAGTGAACTCCGTGTGGTGCGTACGAAACGCTTTCCTGTGAAACCTATGGATGTTGAAGAGGCCATGATGCAAATGGACTTGCTTGGACATGATTTTTATGTGTTCACGAATGCAGAAACTGAAGAAGTGAATGTATTATATCGTCGCAAATCAGGCGACTATGGATTGATAGAACCGCAATATTAATAACAAATTGGCTGACAATCGCATATTTGTCATTTGATTTTTAGAATGATGACTCTGTTTCTATGCCTCCATATCCGCCGTTAATCGTGGGTTGGAGGCTTTTTCGTAGCTTAATGTAACCAACGGAACACGGAAAGATTAATAAGACTTACGCGATTTTCAATTTGGCCAAACAAGAATAATGTCCATATGGCATACCTCTGAATAAATACAACAGTGTGAAGTTTGGGGGGACAGTATATGCCGATTCTCATGTTTATTCTTCAAGTGATTGTCTTTTTTCTCATTTGGCGAATTGTACTTATGGTACTGACGAATATCATTCGTAAAAATACCCTTTCTATATGGGTGAGAATGATAGCCAATTTAGTATTCGTCATTTTTTATTTTGCTGTATTGCATTGGACTCATGGTTATTGGTGGTGGTCCATTGCCAGCGGATTATTTGTGGGTCTTCTGTTCGCGTTTGCGTCTAACAACGGATCGTCACCTGAATAAACTTGTTGTATGCAAGCAAAGCAGAACAATTTTCTGGCATGCTGTGCTATAGTGGGCATGAGTAGTATACTTTGCCAATCTTTTTATAGATTGATCAGGAGGCCGTTCACCTTTGTCTCTGCAGAATCTTCAAGATATAATCCTGCAACGCTTTCAGCGTCATGATGCGCTCTATCAATTTTTACTTAAACAAGAATATGTGCCGGAACGTTGGTTGTTAGAACAGACCATTTACACAGGTCCATCACGTCGTTCTCTGCTCGGATATTTACCAGTTAAAGAGAATCATAGAGTTCTCGATATAGGGTCAGGCTTTGGTGCGTTTGCTTTTGATTTCGCTGCAGGATTTCCGGTGGAAGTAGTAGGTGTGGATTATGATTATGAATTGGTGCGACTATCGGAAGCGTTGCGAGATGAACTTTATAAGCTAGGAACTGCGGCGTTGCATGAACGGGCAAAAGTATCTTTTTATCGCGAAGACGTATATCGGTTGGGTAAACTTCAGTCTCTGGGTGAATTTGATTTTGCTGTTGCTCGTTTTCTCTTTCAACATTTACAGCAGCCTTTAGAGGCAGCGGTAAGTATACGCGATCGTTTAAAGATGGGTGCGACTCTTTGTGTTCTTGATATTGATGATGGAATGACAATTACTTATCCAGAGAATCCCCAAGGGTTCAGTCGATTGCAAGCTGCTTTTAGTCAATTGCAAACCCTTGAAGGGGGCGATCGCGAGATTGGTCGAAAGTTACCTGGGATTCTTCAAGAAGCTGGATTTCGTGTGACAGCAACAGCTCTTTTGCCGCAGGCTCAGTTTATTCGCACTACGTCTCATGATGAAGGTGTTCGAATGACTGTTCAAAGATTTAAAGAAAAGCGTAATAGGTTGCTGGAAGAAGGTATTATGACAGCCGACGAGTTTGAAGAAAGTGTGCGCAATTATTTGGAGGAAGTTCAGGGGTATCAGTTTCATACAGTGTGCCAAGTCGTCGTTATGGCGGAAAAAGTCTAAAGGTTGGTAATATCGGAAGATATGAAATGGTTTTAAAGAAATGGCATAAAAGATATTTGGGTAGGATTTTATAGGTCAACTCGGAGATATTTTACTAGAGGCAGATGTAAGGGTAAAAGGAAGAGATGATAGTTGGAAAGCTTGTTAACCGATGGGCAGGAACAATATATACAACGTTTAGCCAGAAGGTATGTGCATTATCGCAAAAGTGCTTCGATTGATGTGGATGATTTGGTAGCGTCAGCCCGCATGCGCTGGTGGCAATTCACTCAAACCGAGGCGCATCATATACTCACGGAAGAGGCGCGATTGCGCCTTTTTTATGCGCATGTTAAAGGTGCGATGCGAGATGTGGTTCGGAGTTCCAGTCCGCTTAAAATTACACGGACCTATCAAACACAGTTGCAGGCCTATCAAAAACCGCAAGTTATGAATATTGAACACGCCATTGATGTGCGTGCAGAAGAATCTCCAGTAGAAATGGAAATATGGCTGGATGTGGTTCAAGGTATTCAGCAATTGGATGAACGAGAAAAATTGGTGTTGTCACTTTATTTTGAGGAAGATTTGACTTTTACAGAAATTGCAGAAGTTTTAAATGTGTCTGTATCAACAGCTACACGAATTTATCAGAAGGCTATTAAGTTTCTACAAAAAAAATTACAACATCTCTGAAAATCATGCAAAAAATCTTTAAATTCGACCGTATATGACAATGTAGGGGGGAATAAGATGCTCTCTTCATCAATGGACGGAATTCAGGGAAAGCCATCTAACGAAGTTCGTGCAACCGATTCACAATTGCTAAACCGGGCAACAAATTACGAAAGTAGACAGCAAAAAATTAATCGTTTAAAGCAACAGATTCAATCGGGTGTATATTCAATTCAGCCAGAAAGACTGGCAAAAGCTATTTTGCAAAGTGGGGCCTTACAAGAATGATGGAATGCGAGTCTGCTGAGTCGATTGTTGGTGAACTGGAGTCGTTAACTTCTGAAATTAACAATTACTTATTAAAAGCGGATTCAACTGGAGTTGCGGAGAGGGTCGTTCGTCAATGTCGCTGTCTTCAACGGTTGGCTCAATATACAATAGATTCTTCTTTGCAAGAAAGATTGAAAGCTGTACACGAATCGGTTATTCAACAACAATTACTTATTGAACAAGCCTTAAAAATTGCTGAAGAGTTTAATAAAGCGTATGTCAGAATGAGCAGTTATGCTGAATTCGCATAAACCATTTTTCCTTTATAAAGCGAATTGGGAACGGAATTTCTGGGGGCTAAGAGTATGCCGATATCTACTTTCCTAGGTTTGAATATTGGAGTGAATGCATTAGAAACTGCTACACAAACAGAAAATGTGATTGCCAATAATATAGCCAATGCGAATACTCCGGGCTACGCGGTAGAAAATGCCCTCATACAAGAAAGTAGTCCGTTTCCGGCAGATAATGAATCTTTGCCTGTAGGACAGTTGGGACAAGGTTCGCAAGTGAGTCAGATTCAACGCCAAACCAATCCGTATCTAGTCCAGCAGGACAGGGCGAATCAAGCTGATTTACAGATGTATCAATCTCACCAAACCGTGTTGACGCAAATTCAAGGAATTTTAAATGAACCTTCCTCTGACAGTTTGCAGAATTCTGTCGATCAATTCTTTCAAGTGTGGCAAACTTTGTCGACAGATCCGACCAATACGGCTGCGCGTCAAGCTGTAATTGAGCAGGCCAAAACAGTGGCGCAGACATTTCAAACGGTTACTCAACAATTGGAAGATGTGCAGTCAGGTTTAGCTGGCACGATTGAAGGACAGGTCAATCAGTTAATTACAGATGCGCAAAATGTGGCCCAACTGAATGCGCAGATTGCTATGCAAACGGCGATAGGTCAATCTCCCAATACACTCTTAGATCAGCGCTCGGTCTATCTGGATGATATGTCTAAACTTGCTGGAGTCAATATTCAGTATCAGGAGAATGGTACTGTGACTGTGAGTATTGGCAGCGGCAGCAATCCGGTTCTTTTGGTTGGTGGAGCGAATGGTAGCGAATATAATGGGCATCAAGATTTACAATCAAATCCACTTCAATCTTATCAAAAATCTCCTTATATTGAGACAAGCTCATACTTACCCTCATCTGGGTATACGTCATCAGGCAAAGCTTCACCAGCTTCTAATAACCTGATTACTTTGTTGCAATCAGGCTCCATTCTTGGCAATGCACAGGGGTTGGATGATGTCAATAAAACATTGGCTAATTTAAATTCGTTTCTGGATACGTTTGCGACTGCAGTAAACAATCAGCAGAGTAGTGGGCTTGACTTAAACAATTCTGCAGGGCCAAGTATTTTTGTAGCTCCAGCGGGCGCTACTACAGATTCATCTGGACAACCGGTGGATTCGCAAGGGAATGTTGTTCTTGATGTAAATCCATCACTTACAACAAACGATATAGCGGCAGGTTCAAGTTCAGATGGTGCTGATGGAAATTCTAACGCTAATGCGATGGTTGCTTTATCTACTTCAACGAATACATACAGTTCATGGACCTACGCCGGAGTGGTTTCTGATGCTACCCAATCTGGCACTGCTAGTAGTGGTACGTTTGATCAGACACTAGCAGCTTTGGTTTCTGGTGTTGGTGTGGAAGCGCAAGGAGTTCAGGCTGGATACAATACATCTAATGCGCTTGCTGAACAATCATCCAATCTAAGGCAATCGGTGTCGGGTGTTGATATGAATGCCCAGGCGGCTGAGATGGTTCAGTTTCAGAATAGCTATAATGCGGCGGCAAAATACATCTCTATATTTAATCAAATGCTGCAAACATTGATACAGAATGTTGGCTAATAAGTTAGACTAGCTGTTTGGGGGTGAACATATGCAAATCACACAACAGATGATGGTAAATCAGTTTTTATATAACATTACAAACGAGAATACGACAATGCAAAATCTGGAGGATGAACTTTCTACAGGCAAAGTATTAAATTTACCACAAGACAACCCGCTTGCTGTATCTCAAGATATGTCTGATAGAGCAACTTTGTCATCAGCGCAGGGTTATCAAAACACTCTGCAATCTGCGTTGACATGGATGAACAATACATCATCTGCTTTATCTCAAATCGTCAACACTCTACAGTCTATTCAAAGTTATGTTATGGAAGGTTTGAATTCAACGAATCAAACTACTTCAGATAAAAATGCTCTTTCAGAAACAGTACAACAATTATCGAAGACAATTTATCAGGAATTGGATACTCAACAAGGGTCGCGTTATTTGTTTGGAGGAGCTGATCCTCTGCAACCTCCAGTTACTACTTCTACTAATAATATCGGCTATACAACAAGTGGTAATACGGCTGCAAGTATGGAAATGCAAATTTCAGCTGGAATTAGTATCACAGTCAATGTTAGTGCATCGCAAGTTATGGGTACTGCCTCTGGTTCAACAACCAATTTGGAGAGTACTCTCAACTCTACTATTTCAGATTTGCAAAATGGAAATATTACAGGTCTCCAAACTGATTTAACGAATTTGCAAACAGGTATTACTCAAGTGGTAAATATCAATGCAGAATTAGGTTCGAGAATCAAACGAGCAACAGCCATGCAGACGCAAATTTCACAATATGTAACTACCGTTCAAAATTATAAAAGTGATTTGGAAGACGCTAATATGGCGAAAGTTATCACTCAATTTAATACTGACCAAGGTGTTTTTGCAGCAGCGCTAAAAATGGGTTCTGAAATTCTTCTACCATCTCTGGTGAATTATCTTCCTAACGGTTGATAACTCAGGAGGAAACTCCTTTGTTATAAATTAAAGTCAATGCAAGAATGAGAGGAGCAAAAGAAAATGGGTATGTCATTCAGTGTAAACAACAATGCATCAGCCTCGAACATTTTGTCCAATTTGGACTACGTTCAAAATCAGCTGCAAACTTCTTATCAGCAGTTGTCAAGTGGTAATCGTATTAACAGTGCAGCGGATGATCCGGCTGGCTACGCAATTTCCCAACAGATGACTTCGCAAGTGAATGGTTTGAACCAAGCTACTCAAAATGCTCAAAACGCGGTGAGTCTGCTTCAAACGGCAAGTGGTGCTATGAATCAGGTCATGAATATTCTTCAAACCATGAACACACTGGCTGTTGAAGCTTCAAACGGTACTCAAACCCCAACAGATCTTAACAATCTTCAGCAAGAATTCGCGGCACTAGGTAATCAAATTAACAATATTGGAACGCAAACTCAATTTAATACCATGAGCTTGCTCGGAGGATCTCCAACTGCAACTTCTGGTGGCTCCTTTACCTTCCAGGTTGGTCCTCAAGAAGGTCAAACTCTTTTTGTGTCAATTTCTGCTGTTAACCTGTCAGCTTTGGGTCTTAGTGGAACGGCAATTAGCGGTCAAGTTTCAGCGCAAGCTGCTATTTCTGCGATACAAGGAGCTATTACCAGCTTGTCTGCATACCAGGCAAGTGTGGGTGCAGTAGAAGATCAGCTGAACTACACAATTTCAAATCTGCAGAATTCAGCTGAGAATTTACAAAATGCAGATTCAACCATCACGAATACAAATATGGCTCAAACATACACCAACTTTAGCCAGCAGCAAGTACTGAATCAGGTCGGTATTGCAATGCTCTCCCAAGCTCAACAACAACCTGACGCTATTCTCAAACTGCTCAGCTAATTTATGGTTTCTGCCTGAGCCGATATTTCGCGTGATTTTCCTGATTGCGTCGCGAGCTTCAGGAAGGTCACGCCTTCTCTCTATTATTATATAGAAAGGGAGTGTATTCAATGTCTTTTAATGCTTTGCAAGCGTTGAACACGATTTCCAATCCTGGCGGCGTCGGCTTACCTGTGACTCAATATGCACAAGCTATGCAGCAAGCTCTGACTCAACAACTTACAACAGATCCTCAGAAACAACTAGATACTTTACAAACGCAACAAAGTGCGCTGTCTGCCTTACAAACTGCATTGCAAACTTTCCAGAACGCAACTTATACGCTTGCCAGTTCGCAGAACTGGAATTCGGTATCTGCTACATCGAGCGATTCGAGTGCTTTTTCAGCAACCACATCTGCAGGGGCGCAGGTGGGCTCGTATACCGTGCAAGTAACTCAGCTAGCTTCATATCAAACTACGATTCAAACTTCAAATGCTCAAAGTAGCGCAACAGGTACCTCCACTCTATCGGCAGGTTCATTAACGATTAATCCCGTATCAGGATCGTCCAACAGTTCGGCTTCCATTTCTATTACATCAGGTGAGAGTCTATCCAGTATAGCCTTAGCTATCAATGCTGATACGAGTTCAACAGGGGTTCAAGCGCAAATTCTTGATACGACGAATGGATATGTCTTATCACTATCGTCCTCCCAAACGGGTGCGAGCAATGGTTTTACAATTACTGATACCGTAAGTGGTTCGTCAACTGGACAATTTGGTTTTACAAATGAGAGTACAGCACAAAATGCCAATATGACGATTGATGGACAATCATTTACATCATCGACCAATACTTTTTCGCAGGCTATACCTGATGTCACCATTACAGTGTCTGGCACTACTTCATCTCCTCAAACTTTGAGTATTACTTCTGATCCTTCATCTGCTGAAAAAGCTGTTCAAACATGGATGAGCGCTTATAATACACTCATCGATTTGGTAAATAAAGATACGACCTATACACCTGGTAGCAGTTCTGGGAGTGCAGGCACATCGGGACCGCTTTTTACTGATCCAAATGCGACAGGTTTGTTATCTCAGTTACCGCAGGCGTTAAACAGTGTTATTAGCACAGTTTCTTCTTCTGTAAATTCTTTAGCATCTGTAGGAATTGTTATCAATCCTACCAACGGACATTTAGAATTTCAATCATCATCTGGATACAGTTTTTCTGGTTCTCAGTTTACAGGTTCTTTACAAAATGGACAGACCATGTTTGAAAACGCCATGAGCCAAAATGCCCAGGCTGTTCAGCAATTATTTGGTGTGGTTCAGTCTTCTGCAAGCACAGCCATTCCGACAAGTGGAGTTCTTGGACAAATGAATCATACACTGAATACGTTTTTGGATGGTAATAATGGTCAAAGTCCATTACAAGGGGATATCAATGCACTAGCTGCTCAGCAGACAAATATTCAAAACTACCTTAATCAGATTAATCAACAAATACAGCAACAAGTGCAGAATTTTACTAATCAATTGAATCAATTAAATTTGGCCATGCAACAATCACAGGCTCAAATGCAACAATTGTCAGCCTTAATGGGTGGTTCCTCGTCAAGCGGTGGATCTTCTGGTAGTCCAGTTCTATAAACTGTGGGGGAGCAAACATGAAAGAAAACATAGATTTTCAAACGGTACACCAATTGTCTAACATGATTTTTTCAGCGCTTCATGAGCAACGTTTTGTCGATGTGTTCGTTTTATTACAACATCGTGCAGATTTAATCGATCGAGTTCTTCAGATTTCAACAAATAACATTGAAAATATAGATATTGAGAAAGCGTATTTAGATACGCAAAACATGATTGAAAAAATCAAAATATCCTTAGATAAAGTACAAGCTCATTATGAATCGTATCTTTCCAATGTAAACGCCCATCGAGCGTACATGATGTCTAAAATTGCTTTGTAGTTATAACTATCAGGCGTTGGAGAGGAATCATATTTATGTTGCTATCCGCTTGTTTAATTGTTAAAAATGAAGAATTGACATTGCGTAGATGTTTAGAATCATTGCAAGGTGTAGTAGATGAAATTGTAGTGGTAGATACAGGTTCTACTGATCGTACTTTAGATATTGCCAGAGAATACACTTCGAAAATTTATCATTATGATTGGGATAATCATTTTGCTCACGCAAGAAATGAGTCTTTAAAACATGCTCAGGGTGAATTTATACTCGTCATTGATGCCGACGAATATTTAGATGCTATTAAGCGTCACTCTCTTCGAGATCAACTTACACATATAGAAGCAGATGGCTTTTTGGTTAATATATTAAATTACGTGGGTGAAAATGGTAAAATTTTTTCAACTAGACCGGTTTCTGTTGTAAGATTGTTTCGAAATGGGTATTTTTATGATGGATCAGTACATGAACAAATTGCTTCATCTATTATGAAAGCAGGAAAACGAATTTCTAAAATTAATTTAGATATCCATCATGTGGGTTATTTGAGTGAAATAGTAACCTACAAAAATAAATCATCCAGAAATATTCTTTTACTAAAAAAAGAATTGGAAAAGGATCCTCTAGATTTATTTCATTTATCCAATTTGATAGCAGAATATATTCGTCTGAATGACTTTCATCAAGCATTAAAAATCATTAAAAGAGCATTGAATGTATTAAGAAAAAAACCGCCTTCAAGTTGGGATCATATCACGGCTCGTATTTTTGTCTTTCATATTACAACGCTTGTTGGATTGCAAAAGAACATTGAAGCAGAAGAAATAGCTTCTAAATATATCATGGTATATCCAGAATTAGCCGAATTTCGTACTCGATACGGAATGATTCTAGCGGAAAACGGTAAATTCAAAGAAGCTATTGAACAATTTAATTTTGCAAGGAAATTAGGAGATCCAAAAGAGGCATTGTTTGACTTAGTACAAGGAATGGGTAGTTTTCTGGCTGCTTTAATGTTGGGTAGATGTTGGATCGCTTTGGGGGATAAAGATACTGCGCTTCAATACTACTTTACTTCTTTTTTAGAGAATTCTAATCAGGATATATTGATTTTTCCTTTAGTTTATCTTTTGCCATATGAAAAAAAATTTTTTGAGCAGGAAATTGAACCCCGTATTACAGATCCTGTTGCTTTGGCTAGTTATTGTGAAGCTTATTTTTATAAATCTCCAGATGATATATATCAACTCATTCAAAGAATAGAGTCAAAAATTGCGCAAGCAACGGTTCTAGAAAGAGTAAAGTTAGCCGTTCTTTATAAACAGGATCCAAAAAAGGCGCTTGAAATCATAAATACTGGGCTTCAAAATCCCTATTTAATTTCATTAAATTTACTCATTAAAATAAACAATCGTTGTTTGCAAATAAACGATATTCCTGATTTTCCAGATGATCGTATTCAGACATTGAAAAACGTTCTTTTGTGTGAATACAGTTCAACGCCTATTTCTCCGTTTCTACGGGATATTTTACTTTTTAACTGTGATGATTTATTGTCAGAATGGTTGCCGAAAGCACCCGATCGCTATGAGGCCTACCTGTATCTCATGCATTTGCCTGAACTTCCTTGTGATTTTAATTGGTCCGGAGAGACTGCTTGGGAGTGTGAAATGTTAGCTCTTCAGGCATTTAAAAATAAAAATTTAGATGTTGCTGATATATGGTTGGCCAAAGCTGCAAATCATTCTTTAACCATAACCAGATTATTGTTAGAATGCGATGTAGCTTTAGCTAAGGAGAGAACCATATTTGCTCAATCTTGTCTGCAGATAGGGTTGAAAGAATTTCCTGAATCACAACTTTTAAAGAACGTTGCTATTCAACTGGGTATTTCCTCCACGTCACAGTATGATGAAAAATATCAATTAGAATGTGTTTCGGAGATGGTGGAAATGAGGGCAAGTGATATATATTTAAAAAATTCAGTGCATACCATGCCGTTTCATATGCAACTGTCAGCTTTACATGAACGGGCAGCAAATTTAGTTAAATATATTTATTCTTGCTATAAGCAAGAAAAGATTTTAGAACTGCGAAAAGCTATTGAAGAGATTCAAAACATTATTACTTTTATTCGGGGTTCTCTTGATTTAAGCTTAGAAGCTTCACAAGCTGCAGACAAAGTCTATGCTTTTTATTATAAGATGTCTGTTGAATGGTTTATCCAACCTCAAAATATTGAACAGAATTATGAAGAAATGGAAAATTTCTGGCGTTCATGGGCGGAAACGTGGAAAAAAGTTTAATTTTGATATAGGGAGCATAAGTTATACGCTTGCTTTCAATGACTGGGCATTGGTAGGTTCGAATCACTTCAATACCAGCTTGTTTGACCAAAACTTGCGTATGAGTCTTGCAAAAGATTCTGCTGCTGTGTCAAGATCGATAACGATCGTGTTTTGCTCGTTTCGTCTAGTGGTTTAACAGGTTCGAAAGCGGGTGCAGAGTAGATTGCAGATCAGTTGACAGTGGGAGCAATCCTCGATGCCCACTTTTTTTATCCAAAGTATGTACCGGAAAAGCGTCTCAACCATAAAGAGTAACGTCATATGGGCTTAAATATGGTTTTCGTTCAGTGAATGACAGTTTTAAGTATCCCGAGTTCTTGCTTTGCCGTGCGAAATAGGACTTCAAAATACCAACGCTTCAGCTATACCCCCCATCACTTCAGAAGGTGCATCGTAGCGGATGCTGATCAGTAGGTAGGCACCTTTGTATTCTTTAGCCATGTCGTCCGTCTCAGAGTCCTTTGAATTCACCGATAGAGTTCGATCCGCAATAGCCTTGTTGTTTTCTTGCTTTATACGTTTACCGACAACTGTGGCGATCCGTGTGTATTTCATTTTCGTGCATGGTTTACCACGTCGATTCACCGAAGGCTTGAGCATTTTCACATAGATGTTTTCAAATGTTCATCGCCCATGTGTAAACTTTACTTGAACTGTCGTAGAGCTAGTAGAGAAACGGGATTCCCCTGGCATACGGGTGTGGCGCATGCGTATCGTCCAGTGCAAGTACATCCCCATCTACCAGAGCTGTGTCCGGGTCCTCTTGAAGACGAGTGGTGCGCTTCTGGTTAAGCATGTCCCACTGAGAAAACCCTGTGTGGAACTGGCTCTACGCTAATTGGGTAACTGATTGGATCCTGTCATACGCTGCAGTAAGCTGTCTTTGTTGAAGAATGAAGGGAGCGAGTTAACGGATTGGCAGTGTTAAGTCAGTCCAAACACATAGACAAAAGCGAGAACCCAGGTGGCTACGCCTCGAACTCTCAATTTTCCTGACGGAGACAACAAAAGAGAGGGCAAAACAATACCACATCGCTCAGAGATAGGTGGTTAGGTGTCTTCTCGGCGATTCTTGGGGTGTTTTGAAAAAGTCAAGTATTTTTTCTATTTCTGTAAAGTTTTTCGTGAAGATGAAATTAAATTCATTCAGCAACTGCATAACGCATGTATCTTCTATATCAGATAAAGAGAATCAATGGCAAGTTTTACTGCTTAGCAAAACAAAATCAGTTTTATATTCGTGGTTTATGCAACGGGGCCTTGGAATTTCATATGAATTTTTCGATAAGCTAATTCACATATCGTTTTCTAAACCTTTGAAATTATTTTTAATAGGCTATGATGCTGGTGCTTTTGGATTGCTAGAATTTTTGAAAGCAAAATTGAATATTCAAATTGTTGGCGTATGGGACTTTCTTCATCATTTATCAAATGAACAAAGTTTTCCTGTGTTCTCCGAATTTCGGTTAGTACCAGCAGATGCGTATGTCATTGTAACCGACAATCGACTGCAAGATTTTCTGCTATATCAGCAGATTACAGAAATGTTTGAGGCGAATGCTATCGCCACCCCAGTTATTCGATTTAGAGAATGGATTCTGTAAATTCCATTAACAAGCTACAAAACCAAATTAAAATGATATTCTGTGATCTTTTCGCCATTTGGTTTCTAAGTGCTGATAGATTTTAGCTTTTTCCAAGTTTCCAGATGCTTCATATAAACTGGCAAGGTTGTGGGCAGCAAGATAAGAACCTGTACCTTCCACGCTGGTTGTTATATTTTCATCACCAAGCGAAAGGCAGCGAAGATAAGCAGTCTCAATTCGAGGAAAATACAGAAATTTGGACGGATCGTACAATATCCATTTCATATAAAAAATGCCACAGGCAAAATGGAAATCTGGATACCAAGCAAGTTGGCTTTCATATCTTTCAATAGTATATAGTCCTTGTTCAAAATACTTGAGTTCAATGCAATTGTAAATCAAATCGACAATTAACATAGGAAAAATAGAGGAAGTAGCTGGACAGATTTGCAGAGCTTTGGTCAGCAGTTGATGAGCTGATTCAAATTGTTTTACATTTCGATGTTCACGAGCTAATTGAAAAAGGTGATAAAAAGAATTCGGTTCGCTTTCTAAAAGATCCATCAATATGGGTATGTTTCGCTCAGATTTATGAGAGCCAAAGTATCCATCGTGATCGACTACAAAACCGTCAAATTGAATAATGGGCAATCCTGGATGAACAACTTGCTCATGAATAGCTCCTTCATAAAAAGCTTCTCTAGGTAATATTCGAGAAACATAGCTGTTTTCGTATTGTATGTTTCCGTTTGTTTGAAATTTGCTCCTAATTCTCAAACGTCCCACAAAGGATGCATGTAGGGCTTGTTGTTCAAGAATCGCCTTTTTTAAATTGTTTCCCGCCGTTAGATATTCATCGGAGTCAATGACCAATCGCCAATCGGCATCTGATTTCTGTAACGCTGCATTACGTGCTTTGGCAAAGTTGTTTTCCCATGGTATTTGGTAGATTTTCGAATCATACCGTTTGGCGACAGTTTGTGTGTCGTCGCTCGATCCGGTATCGACTATGATGATATCGTCAACTTCTGTTCGGAAGCTTTCCAGACAACGAGGTAGTGTGGAAGCGGCGTCTTTCACTATCATAACCAGGTCGAGTTTCACAGGGGAGGCACCTCTATTTATTTTCAAGCCAGTTTGGAATTGCTAGATAAAGACTAAAAAATGAAAAAGAAAAGTGGAAGAAAAGATTCGGTATCTCTTGCCACTGTACTATAATCAGCCAGTATTGTACAATCTTAAAATGGAGACTTTCAGGGCCGGGAGGCTCAATCTGTGAAAGGGGTGTAGCCTTTCCGTGGGACTCCTTAAAAATATTGTCAATGGAAATGAACGAGAAATTGCGCGGCTGAGGCGTCGTGTTCAACGTATCAATGATTTGGAGTCTAAATATGAGTCCATGTCGGATGAAGAATTGCAAGGCATGACTTTGCAGTTCCGAGAGAGATTAGCTAATGGAGAAAAACTGGACAATCTTCTGTATGACGCGTTTGCAGTAACGCGTGAAGCTGCGAAACGCGTACTTGGCATGCGCCATTTTGATGTTCAATTGATGGGTGGCATTGTCCTGCATGAGGGTCGTGTTGCAGAAATGCGCACGGGTGAAGGAAAAACTCTTGTGGCCACTTTGCCGTCATATTTAAATGGATTGTCAGGCAAAGGGGTACATGTCGTAACGGTTAACGATTATTTGGCTCGGCGTGACGCGGAACAAATGGGTCAAATTCATCGCTTTCTTGGACTGACCGTTGGATTAAATATCCACGATATGAATCATGCAGAAAAGAAAGCAGCTTACAGTGCAGACATCACTTATGGGACAAACAACGAGTTTGGTTTTGATTACTTGCGAGACAACATGGTAATGAGTGTTCAAGAAATGGTGCAGAGAGAACTGAACTTTGCCATCGTCGACGAGGTGGATAGTATTCTCATTGACGAAGCGCGTACACCACTCATTATTTCAGGACCTGGTGATAAATCGGCAGATCTCTATTTTCGTACAGATATTTTTGTTCGCAGTCTAAAACCGGATGACTATGAGATTGATGAAAAGATGCGAACCGCAAACTTGACGGAAAGTGGCATGCATAAAGCTGAACGTTTCTTCCAGGTGAAGAATCTGTTCGATCCGGAGCATGTTACCTTGATGCATCACATCACCCAAGCTCTCAAAGCGCATGGTCTCATGCATCGTGATAAAGATTATGTGGTGATGGGTGATGAAATCGTCATTGTAGATGAATTTACGGGACGATTGATGCAAGGCCGCCGTTATAGTGAAGGTTTGCACCAAGCGATTGAAGCTAAAGAGGGCGTTAAGGTACAAAACGAATCCAAGACGTTAGCCACCATTACACTGCAGAATTATTTCCGTATGTACAATAAGTTGTCGGGTATGACGGGTACAGCAAAAACGGAAGAAAAAGAGTTGACTGAAATTTATGGTATGGATGTAGTAACGATACCTACCAACCGTCCGACAATTCGAAGAGATATGAGTGATGTCATCTACAAAACGGAGATGGCTAAATTCAAAGCGGTAGTAGAGGAAATCGTTCGTCGCCATGAAAAAGGTCAACCGGTTTTGGTGGGTACTACTTCTATAGATAAATCGGAGATTATCTCTCATTTACTGACACAGCGTGGGATCAAGCATCAAGTCCTGAATGCCAAACATCATGAAAAAGAAGCAGAAATTATTGCTCAAGCAGGGCAGCGAGGAACGGTCACCATTGCTACCAATATGGCTGGACGTGGTACCGATATTTTGCTCGGTGAGGGCGTACAGGAACTTGGCGGTCTGCATATCATTGGTACAGAACGTCATGAGAGTCGTCGTATCGACAATCAGTTGCGCGGTCGTTCAGGTCGTCAGGGCGATCCCGGTTCATCACAATTCTTCCTTTCGCTTGAAGACGATTTATTGCGTTTGTTCGGATCGGACAATATCAAGCGTTGGATGGATCGTATGGGGTTGGAAGAGGATGTGCCGATTGAACACAAAATGCTCACCAATGCCATGGAACGGGCGCAGAAGAAAGTGGAAGGTAACAACTACGACGTTCGGAAACACGTTCTTCGCTACGATGATGTGATGAACAAACAGAGAGAAGTCATTTACAAACAACGACGGCAGATTTTAGAGACCGACAATTTGCGACCGATTGTGGAAGGTATGGGCAAAGACCTTATTGAGCATATGTTGGATGTCTACTGTTCCACGGAACAAGTTCCGGAAGATTGGGACTTACAGGCGTTATTGCACTATGCTGAGCATCATTTTTTGAAACCACAGCAAATTTCCGAAGAAGAATTGCGCCATAAAGATAGGGAAGAAATTTTTCAAGTGCTTTATCAAACTTTCTTGTCCAATTATGACGAGAGAGAACAAGAGTTGGGCGCTTTTCTGCGTGAATTAGAAAGAATTGTTGTGTTGCGAACCGTTGATTCAAAATGGATGGATCATATCGACGCAATGGATCAGTTCCGGCAAGGTGTACATTTGCGTTCCTATGGTCAGGCCGATCCGTTAGTTATCTATCAGCGTGAAGGTTTTGAAATGTTTGAGGCCATGATCCACTCTATTGAAGAGGAAATCGTTCTTTATGTCTTTAAATCGACAGTGGCTACTGCTCCGCAGAACTTACCCATCCAGGAGGCTGTTCCGATACAGGGTGGTTGATGCGGTTTGGGATGTCACTGGATGTAGTTTGATGGGCTTGAAGGAGAGGTAATGAATGGCAGAAACATTTGGTGAGTTACGTTCGGAAATCTCCGCTATGGCGACTAGGCTTGCGGATATCGGGAGGTCTCTTTGACCTTTCTACCAAAGAAGCGCGTGTTGCTGCTTTAGAAGAGCAAATGGCACTTCCTTCTTTTTGGGATGATGGTTCGAAAGCCCAGAAAATTATAGCGGAGGCTAATGGACTTCGTTCGCTCATTGAAAAGATGCGAAAATTGCAAGAGCAAAAAGATGATTTGGAAGTTACGTTAGAGCTGGCTGCCGAAGAAGATGATGCTGACTTGTTTTCGGAAGCAAATCGCCTTGCGGTTGACTTGCAAAATCAAATTGAATCTTTTGAGTTGGAACTTATGTTGTCGGGTCCATACGACAAAAGCAATTGCATTTTGGAGCTTCATCCAGGTGCAGGAGGTACTGAATCACAGGATTGGGCTTCCATTTTATTGCGCATGTATACTCGTTGGGCAGAAGACAAAGGCTTTAAAGTTGAGGTATTGGACTATCTTCCTGGTGACGAAGCGGGTTTGAAGAGTGTGACTTTGATGATCAAAGGTCATAATGCCTACGGTTATCTGAAGGCCGAAAAAGGGGTCCATCGACTTGTTCGTATTTCCCCTTTTGATGCTTCAGGGAGAAGACACACCTCTTTTGCTTCAGTGGATGCTATACCGGAAATCGATGATGAAATCGAGATCGACATCCGCACAGAAGATTTAAAAATTGATGTCTACCGTTCGAGTGGAGCTGGTGGACAACATGTCAACACAACAGATTCAGCCGTTCGAATTACACATCTACCGACAGGTATAGTGGTTAGCTGTCAAAGTGAACGTTCGCAAATACAAAACCGCGCAGTAGCTATGAATTTGCTCAAAGCTCGACTGTATGAGCGCCGACGTCAAGAACAAGAAGCGCATTTAGCCAGTATACGTGGTGAGCAAAAAGAGATTGCTTGGGGTAGTCAAATTCGCTCATATGTGTTTCACCCGTACTCGCTTGTCAAAGATCATCGAACAGGCTGTGAAGTAGGTAATGTCCAGGCGGTTGTAGATGGGATGCTCGATCCGTTTATTGACGCATACTTGCGCTGGCAGCTGGCGATTGCGCAAGGACGGGCGAGTCTATCCTCGAATGTTGATGTAGAAATGGATATCTAAAAATTGGTTGATAGCTTTGAGTTTGCTATCTATCGTTGTTTGCGAATTTACAATAAATATTGAGAATGAGAATGGCATGCTCAGAGGGCATGCCATTTTGCGTTCAAAAAAGCCGCTTGAAGACGATAATGAATAGATATTGCCATCAACCACTAGTCACTGAGTGAATTTAAAGTTTTTTCAGAAGTTTAAGTTACTAAAAATCGCTTAAAATCACTTGCATCTGCCAAAATGGCGTGCTATATTAATAAACGTCGCTGCGGACAACGCTCTAAAAAGTTTAGAGTTTAATAGCAGCGAGAGAACCTTGAAAACTAAACACGCACAAGAATCACCAAACGCCAGAGAAGAAGTGCCCGAGTTCGAGAGAGCGAGGGAGAAGGAATTAGACATTGAGAGTTTGATCCTGGCTCAGGACGAACGCTGGCGGCGTGCCTAATACATGCAAGTCGAGCGGGTATCGAAAGATACCAGCGGCGGACGGGTGAGGAACACGTGGGGAATCTGCCTAACAGACCGGAATAACGCCTGGAAACGGGTGCTAAGGCCGGATAGGCGCATGGGGCGCATGCCTGATGCGGGAAAGGATGCTACGGCATCGCTGAGAGAGGACCCCGCGGCGCATTAGCTAGTTGGTAGGGTAAAGGCCTACCAAGGCGACGATGCGTAGCCGACCTGAGAGGGTGACCGGCCACACTGGGACTGAGACACGGCCCAGACTCCTACGGGAGGCAGCAGTAGGGAATCTTCCGCAATGGGCGCAAGCCTGACGGAGCAACGCCGCGTGAGCGAGGAAGGCCTTCGGGTTGTAAAGCTCAGTCAAGGGGGAAGAGCGGCAAGGAGAGGGAATGCTCTTTGCGAGACGGTACCCCGAGAGGAAGCCCCGGCAAACTACGTGCCAGCAGCCGCGGTAATACGTAGGGGGCAAGCGTTGTCCGGAATCACTGGGCGTAAAGGGTGCGTAGGCGGTTCTGCAAGTCTGGGGTGAAAGGCCAGGGCTCAACCTTGGGAATGCCTTGGAAACTGTAGGACTTGAGTACTGGAGAGGCAAGGGGAATTCCACGTGTAGCGGTGAAATGCGTAGAGATGTGGAGGAATACCAGTGGCGAAGGCGCCTTGCTGGACAGTGACTGACGCTGAGGCACGAAAGCGTGGGGAGCAAACAGGATTAGATACCCTGGTAGTCCACGCCGTAAACGATGAGTGCTAGGTGTTGGGGGGTACCACCCTCAGTGCCGAAGGAAACCCAATAAGCACTCCGCCTGGGGAGTACGGTCGCAAGACTGAAACTCAAAGGAATTGACGGGGGCCCGCACAAGCAGTGGAGCATGTGGTTTAATTCGAAGCAACGCGAAGAACCTTACCAGGGCTTGACATCCCTCTGACGATACCAGAGATGGTAGGTCCCTTCGGGGCAGAGGAGACAGGTGGTGCATGGTTGTCGTCAGCTCGTGTCGTGAGATGTTGGGTTAAGTCCCGCAACGAGCGCAACCCTTGACCTGTGTTACCAGCACGTAGAGGTGGGGACTCACAGGTGACTGCCGGCGCAAGTCGGAGGAAGGCGGGGATGACGTCAAATCATCATGCCCCTGATGTCCTGGGCGACACACGTGCTACAATGGGCGGCACAACGGGAAGCGAGAGAGCGATCTGGAGCGAACCCCTGAAAACCGCTCGTAGTTCGGATTGCAGGCTGCAACTCGCCTGCATGAAGCCGGAATTGCTAGTAATCGCGGATCAGCATGCCGCGGTGAATCCGTTCCCGGGCCTTGTACACACCGCCCGTCACACCACGAGAGTTGGCAACACCCGAAGTCGGTGGGGTAACCCGAAAGGGGGCCAGCCGCCGAAGGTGGGGTCGATGATTGGGGTGAAGTCGTAACAAGGTAGCCGTATCGGAAGGTGCGGCTGGATCACCTCCTTTCTAGGGAAGAGAGAGGGGTTTGGTGGAGAGGCGTGCGTGTTTAGTTTTGAGGGTTCTCGGGAGAGAACTTAGCGAAAGCTACTTATGCCTTGAGAGAGGGATAAGCTCGAAGGACCTTGAGAACTGAATCAGCAAGAGGGAAGCAAGGTGAAGGTAGAAAGGGCGCACGGAGGATGCCTAGGTGCCAGGAGCCGAAGAAGGACGGGGCGAACACCGAAATGCCTTGGGGAGCTGTACGCGAGCGAAGATCCAGGGATGTCCGAATGGGGGAACCCACCGGTCGTGATGGGCCGGTACCGCTATCTGAATGTATAGGATAGACGGAGGGAACCTGGGGAACTGAAACATCTCAGTACCTGGAGGAGAAGAAAACAAGAGTGATTCCGCAAGTAGTGGCGAGCGAACGCGGAAGAGCCTAAACCATGATGGTGGAGAAGGGGACCCCCGTTGCCATCATGGGGTAGAGGGGATGCGCAGCCAGGCAGGGTCTTGCCTGGGCCGAAGGAGACAAGGGAGCCAAACGACATGGGAAGGTCGGCCAGAGCGGGTGAGAGCCCCGTAGGCGAAGCTTGTCGAGGGAGGTAGCGCAGGCCCCAAGTACCGCGGGACACGAGGAACCCCGTGGGAATCCGGGAGGACCACCTCCTAAGGCTAAATACTCCCTGGCAACCGATAGCGGAGAGTACCGTGAGGGAAAGGTGAAAAGAACCGCGGGAGCGGAGTGAAAGAGAACCTGAAACCGTGTGCTTACAAGCAGTCGGAGTCCGAAAGGATGACGGCGTGCCTTTTGTAGAATGAACCGGCGAGTGATGGTGATGAGCGAGGTTAAGGCAGGGAAGCCGGAGCCGAAGCGAAAGCGAGTCTGAAGAGGGCGAGAAGTTGATTGCCATCGACCCGAAACCGGGTGAGCTACCCCTGGTCAGGGTGAAGTGCGGGTAACACCGCATGGAGGCCCGAACCCACCGGCGTTGAAAAGCCGGGGGATGAACTGGGGGTAGGGGAGAAATTCCAATCGAACCCGGAGATAGCTGGTTCTCCCCGAAATAGCTTTAGGGCTAGCGTCACGGATGAGGGACGGAGGTAGAGCACCGATGGGGTGCGGGGCCCGACCAGGGTTACCAAGCTCCGTCGAACTCCGAATGCCGTTTCATTGAACCGTGGCAGTCAGACTGCGAGTGCTAAGATCCGTAGTCAAGAGGGAAACAGCCCAGACCAACAGCTAAGGTCCCCAAGGGTGGTTAAGTGGGAAACGATGTGGCGGTGCATAGACAACCAGGATGTTGGCTTAGAAGCAGCCATCATTGAAAGAGTGCGTAATAGCTCACTGGTCGAGTGACGCTGCGCGGAAAATGTAACGGGGCTAAACCACACACCGAAGCTATGGCTGTGGGAAGACCACAGGGTAGGGGAGCGTTCCATAAGCGGAGAAGCCTTCTTGAGAGGGAAGGTGGAGGTTATGGAAGTGAGAATGCCGGTATGAGTAGCGAAAAGAGGGGTGAGAATCCCCTCCGCCGAAAGCCCAAGGTTTCCTGGGGAAGGATCGTCCACCCAGGGTTAGTCGGGACCTAAGGCGAGGCCGAGAGGCGTAGTCGAAGGAGAACGGGTTGAGAATCCCGTACCAGATGGATTTGCATGACTGAAGGGGTGACGCAGGAGGCTAGAGCGAGCGGCCGGATGGAAGAGGCCGTCCAATCCGCAAGGGGGTCGCGCAGGGAAAACCGCGCGGCGAGAACTCTGAGCGGTGATGGGGAGGGAAGAAGAGTACCGAAGCGCTCGAGGTCACACTGCCAAGAAAAGCCTCTAGGGAGAATGCATCTGCCCGTACCGGAAACCGACACAGGTGGGCGCGTGGAGAACACGGAGGCGCGCGGGAGCACTCTCGTTAAGGAACTCGGCAAAATGGCCCCGTAACTTCGGGAGAAGGGGCGCTCTGAAGAAGAGCCGCAGTGAAAAGGCCCAAGCGACTGTTTAGCAAAAACACAGGTCTCTGCGAAGCCGAAAGGCGAAGTATAGGGGCTGACGCCTGCCCGGTGCTGGAAGGTTAAGAGGAGGGGTGAGGGCGAGAGCCCGAAGCTCTGAATTGAAGCCCCAGTAAACGGCGGCCGTAACTATAACGGTCCTAAGGTAGCGAAATTCCTTGTCAGGTAAGTTCTGACCCGCACGAAAGGCGTAACGACTTGGGCGCTGTCTCAACGAGAGACCCGGTGAAATTGTAATACCTGTGAAGATGCAGGTTACCCGCGGCTAGACGGAAAGACCCCGTGGAGCTTGACTGTAGCTTGATATGGGAGACGGGCATGTCATGTACAGGATAGGTGGGAGACACAGAAGCATGGGCGCCAGCCTGTGTGGAGTCGATGTTGGGATACCACCCTTGAGATGCTAGTCTTCTAACCTGGCACCCTGAATCGGGTGTGGGGACAGTGTCAGGCGGACAGTTTGACTGGGGCGGTCGCCTCCTAAAAGGTAACGGAGGCGCCCAAAGGTTCCCTCAGCGCGGATGGAAACCGCGCGGGGCGTGTAAAGGCACAAGGGAGCTTGACTGCGAGACGGACAGGTCGAGCAGGGACGAAAGTCGGGCTTAGTGACCCGGTGGCACTGCGTGGAAGGGCCATCGCTCAACGGATAAAAGCTACCCCGGGGATAACAGGCTGATCTCCCCCAAGAGTCCACATCGACGGGGAGGTTTGGCACCTCGATGTCGGCTCATCGCATCCTGGGGCTGAAGTCGGTCCCAAGGGTTGGGCTGTTCGCCCATGAAAGCGGTACGCGAGCTGGGTTCAGAACGTCGTGAGACAGTTCGGTCCCTATCTGCCGTGGGCGGAGGATACGTGAGAGGGTTCGTCCTTAGTACGAGAGGACCGGGATGAACCGACCGCTGGTGGACCAGTTGTCCTGCCAAGGGCACAGCTGGGTAGCCAAGTCGGGGAGGGATAAGCGCTGAAAGCATCTAAGCGCGAAGCCTGCCTCAAGATAACGTATCCCATTCCGTCAAGGAAGGAAGACCCCTTATAGACGATAAGGTAGATCGGTCCGGCGTGGAAGCGTCGTGAGGCGTGGAGCGGACGGATACGAATCGGTCGAGGCCTTCACCAAGGAAAGCCCCTCTTGCTGAGACAGTTGGAAAGGGAAGAAGAGTCTGGTGACCATAGCGGAGGGGATACACGCGTACCCATCCCGAACACGACCGTGAAGACCTCCAGCGCCGAGCATACTTGGGGTGAAGACCCCTGGGAACCTAGGTCGTTGCCAGGCAACAGGAGTACAGGTGGCTGTTAAGTGTGGAGTTTCCCTCCTTGGGGACTCTGCCTTACAGCCTCTTTTTTGTTGATTTTGATTATCTAATCTTTATATATGATCATGTAATCTTCATCAATGACCAAGCATAATCACTGTCTTTAAGCTTGGTTATTTTTTTCATACTATGATTTATTAAACATATAGTATAATATAAGAAAATATATACTATTCTAAAATTTGTTTCGATAGGTGGTATCATACTGGAACATTTACTGTGGATTTTATTTGGATTAATTCTTGCAGTCATTGAACTAATATCATTTACTTTTTTTATTATTTGGATTGCATTAGCAGCCGTTGTTACAGGTATAATTAGTTATTTTATGAATGGATGGTTACTTCAGATTATTGTATTCATTTTTTTAGCAGTAGTACTTCTTCTTATATCAAGACCTTATGCTCGCAAGCTTAGAAATAAAAAAACATATATAACTGAGCAAGAATCTTTACTAAATAAAGAGGGTAAGGTGATTCGTGGGGGTGAAGCAGGAAAAATAATAACTGTATCAATAGATGGTTCGATTTGGTCGGCCATTTGTAACCAGCCAGTCAATATGGGGGATATTGTGCAAGTGATAGCTATTGATTCTGTAATTTTAAAGGTAGTGCTATTCAAATAAACTTATGCGTTATCGTCTTGATTGCTTGTTATTGATAACGATAATCTTTATAGAATGCAGGTGAGTAGATGCTAACATCTATTATTGGATTTATTATATTGATTTTAGTGATTATAGCAATATGGCGCTCCATTCGGATTATTCCTCAACAAAGGTTAGCTATTGTTGAAAGACTCGGTAAGTACCATAGTACTTTACAAGCTGGAGTCAATTTTGTCATTCCTTTTATCGATCGCGTTGTTCGCGTATTGGATCTTCGGACTCAACAAGTTGTAGTTCCGCCACAAATGGTCATCACTAGGGACAATGTGCAGATTTCCATAGATACGGTGTTTTTTTACACAGTAGTTGATGCCAAGAGAGCAACTTATAACATTCAGGACTTTGTTCAGGGAATTCAAAACGTAACAGCCGCTAATATTCGCCAGGTAGTAGGTCATATGGAATTGGATGAAACTTTGGCTGGCAGAGATAAAATATCCATTGCTTTAAGAACAGCACTTGATGAAGTTACAGAGTCCTGGGGAGTAAGAATTGACCGTGTGGAGGTTGTTGATATTAAACCTCCGCGAGAAATACAAGATGCAATGGAGAAACAAATGAAAGCGGAACGTGAAAAAAGAGCGAATATCTTACAGGCTGAAGGTGAACGTCAAGCAGCGATTCTAAGAGCTGAAGGAGAAAAACAAAGCGCTATATTAAGGGCTGAAGGTGAAAGAGAATCCAACATTCGACGTGCAGAAGGTGTTCGTCAAGCTGAACAACTGGAAGCGGACGGTCGTGCTCAAGCAATCCGTTTAGTGGCAGAAGCTGAAAAACGTCGTATTGAGTTTCTTAGAGAAGCGGGACTGGATAATAAAGTATTAACATATCAATCTTTTGAAGCCTTGCAAGGAATGGCAAAAGGTGAGGCAACAACGCTATTTATTCCCAATGAGACAGTTTCTGTTTTTTCTTCATTGGGGGCTTTGAAAGGATTGTTTCATTCACAGGATGCTTCAGAAAATAAGCCATCATTATAAATTGATCCGATCTAATCCTAAGATTCGTCGAAAAACAACATATACCAACAGGATTTTTTACCTATATGTCGAATTTTACGGGACATGCTTATTAGCTAGTCCCGTTTTTTGTGATGAAGGAGGATTTTTATGATTGAAATGCAGGATGTGTGGAAGGAGTATGCAAATGGAACACACGCCCTGAATGGTATATCGGTCCACATCACAAAAGGTGAATTTGTCTATGTAGTTGGACCTAGCGGAGCAGGCAAATCCACATTTATAAAATTGATGTACAGAGAAGAGCGTCCTACTAGAGGGCATATTTTTGTGAATGGATTTAATATAGAACGCTTAAAAAATCGAAAAATCCCATATTTGAGACGAAGTATTGGGGTAGTGTTTCAAGATTTTAAATTGCTTCCAAGATTAACTGCAGGTGAAAATGTAGCATATGCTTTGGAGGTTATTTCAACCCCTCATCGTCATATTCGCAAAAGAGTAAAAGAAGTGATGGAATTGGTAGGATTAGGAGACAAATTGGATGTATTACCTAATCAATTGTCTGGTGGTGAACAGCAAAGAGTGGCTGTTGCTCGAGCGTTGGTCAATAATCCATCCGTTATCATAGCTGATGAACCAACAGGCAATCTTGATCCTGAAAACTCCTGGGGCATAATGAAACTTTTTCAACGTATTAACGATCGAGGTACTACAATTGTCATGGCTACTCACAATAAGGATATTGTAAATACCATCCGAAAAAGAGTCATTGCAATTGAAAATGGAAAAATTGTTCGTGATGAAAGTAAAGGAATGTATGGTTATGATAATTAATTCGTTGTCTAGACATTTTAAAGAAGGTGCAAAGAATTTAATTCGAAATGGCTGGATGTCTTTTGCTGCATTCAGTGCTGTTGTTGTGACATTGGCAATCGTAGGAGTTTCGTTGTTGGTTGCACTCAATGTCCAACAAATGTCAAAATATGTTGCCAATCAATTAGAAGTCAGTGCATATTTACAGCAGAATTTATCAAATGCTGAAGGTCAAAAAATCGAAATGCAAGTTGAAAATATACCTGGTGTAAAATCAGTGGTTCTAGAAACTAAGCAACAAGGCTTGAAGCAGCTTGAAACAGAGCTTGGTCCTCAGTATGGAGACTTACTCAAGGGGTTAGGGACCAATCCGCTCCCTGTTACCTTAATTGTAAAGGCGGATAATCCAAGAGACACCTTACAAGTAGCCAATAACCTAAAAACAATCCCACAAATTGCCTCAGTCAATGATGGTGCGGAATATGTCCGACCGCTTTTTCGAGTTTTGGATATAGTACGCAATATAGGTGCTGTTTTATTGCTTGCCATGTTTTTAACAGCTGTATTTTTAATATCTAATACAATTCGTATTGCAATATTTTCGCGGCGAAGAGAAATTGAAATTATGCGGCTTGTAGGTGCAACTAATGGTTTTATAAGGATGCCTTTTTTAGTTGAATCTACACTCATTGGTATATTTGGAGGAGCAGTTCCAGCTGTTGCATTAGATTTTCTATACCAATATCTATATCAGATTTCTGGAGGTTACTTTTATGGGATTCATTTTCCGTTAATCTCTGTAAACTGGTTTGTCATTAAAGTAACGGTAGCACTTCTTGTATTAGGTTTCGTACTCGGGTTTTGGGGCGGATTTATGTCTGTTCGTAAATTTTTACGTATATAAAAGTAGTTTTCAGTAGATTCATTTTATCGAGTAATTTAATGTAAAGGAGGGGAGCTGATGAGTTCGACACAGATCTTATCAGTGGGCGAATCCATATTAGAAGTTCTTAAGTATATATGCCTTAATCCCCTTCTCTATATAGCATTGTTCTTAATTTTCTGGGAGAATTATCGACAGGTACAAACTGAGCGTCAATTATTTGGCATACGAATAACAAGAATAGGGAAACCCTTATTAGTAAGGCAACTCAAGTCTATCGCGATGGGTGTCATCATCACAGCAGCACTTCTGTATTTGGGTTGTTCAGTCACCCAAGGAGAATTATTTTGGTTTATTGCTTGTTCAATGTTATTCTCTATAGCTCAATTAAGATGGATGAATTCAATTAGTAGTATAACCTTGTTGATGATACTCACTTGGATTTTAAAAAATATTCCCAATCTAACTCTTCGTGGTTGGATGAAGCCATTATTGGATTTTCAAAGTTCGTCATGGATGATCATTGTCTCAGCATTAGCTTTATCACAAATTATTTTATTTCTTTGGACAGGCTCTGAAGAAGTAAGTCCAACAATATTGCGAGGTAAGCGCGGAAGATCCATCGGTGGTTTTTTTCTGCAGGTATCATCAATGATACCTATCGCGATTTGGACTCCTGGTTTGATTTGGAATCTTAATGAGAAGACGGCCCCTTTTTATTTGTTAAAAAATACACTGTCAGTTGGTGTTTTAGGAATACCCTTCTTGATTGGGCAATCGTATCGTGCGGGTTCAACTCCCCCTTCTCAATTTAAAAAATTGAATATCCTACTTTCTTTTATACAATTCATTGTCGCTGGATTCGCTGTCTATATGAGTGTCGCAGTTCACAAAGATTTTATGATACCTATTTCAGCTGCAATTATTTTCCTGAGTATGGAGGGGTTGTTCTTTCATTTCCGTTATAAAGAAAAAAGACGTGATGCGATTATAACACCGATTTCTTCTGGAACTCGTATCCTTCATACTCTGCGCGGATCATTAGCAAGGGAGATAGGGTTGGCTACTGGTGAGACGATTTTACAAGTGAATCAAATGCCCGTACGCAATGAATATGAATTACATTTTGCAATTGATGCTAATCCAGCTTATGTTAAATTTCAGATAGTAGATATTCAAGGAGAAGTAAGGATGATTGGCAAACCCATATATAGTGGAGAACGTCATCAATTAGGCTTGTTAATTTTATCGGAAGAAGATATAAACGTCACAGAAGAAAAAAGAGCTTTTGGTTTGTTTATGAGTTTATTTAGCAAAAGAAAAAAAATTATCGATATTACAGATCATCAAAAGGACAAATCGGAAGAAATTGTCCGTACATCCTATTAAGATAGGGATATGGGGAGGTAAATCAATTGGATATCGCAACGCTTGCGGGAATTATTATTGCTGTAGTTGGGTTAGTGGGAGGATTTATGCTCGATGGAGGCTCATTTACAGCTCTTCTCCAGCCGAATGCAGCATTGATTGTTTTTGGAGGTACATTAGGGGCAACATTAACCTCTTCTTCATTAAAAACTTTTCTACGTATAGGAAAATATCTGAAAATCGCTTTTCTTTCAAAAAAAATTGATTACCTTGATGTGATTGAACAACTGGTTAATTTAGCGACAATTGCAAGAAGAGAAGGTATTCTTGCACTGGAAGATAGAGTTGAAAGTTTTCCTGATCAATTCTTGCGAGATGGCATCAGATTGGTAGTAGATGGTGTCGATCCCGAATTGGTTAAAAATATGATGGAGACAGAACTCTCTTATGTTGAACAACGCCATGAAATAGGAGCTAAGATGTTTGAGGCTGCTGGCGGTTTTGCACCTACAATGGGTATTATTGGTACGGTTATGGGTCTAATTCATGTGCTTGGGAGTCTACAAGATGTTTCAAAGCTTGGCCCACAAATTGCTACAGCCTTTACAGCTACGTTATATGGTGTTGCAAGTGCTAACGTTTTTTGGCTGCCTATCGCTAATAAATTGAAGCATAGAAACGAGGATGAAATTTTACTTAGAGAAATTATGATGGAAGGAGTTTTATCGATACAGGCTGGAGAAAATCCAACAATACTTGGCCAAAAACTAAAAGCGTTTTTACCACCTGCTGACCGTATAGAATCTTCGAAGGGAAAGACGGGTGAGGTCAATGCCGAGACGGCGCAAGCCTGAACCACCACAAAATCATGAACGCTGGTTAATAACATATTCAGATTTAATTACATTACTCATGATATTTTTTGTGATTATGTACGCAATGTCTTCTATTAATCATATTAAATTTGAATCTTTATCACAATCGTTAGCAGCTGCATTACATAAATCCGATCAGATACCATTGAATAATACAGGAACAACAGCTTTAATTTCGGCAGCGAATCCAACCAATACGGGTGATCAGCAAAAAGTGTCATCCATGCAAAAGCAGAATGACAGTAAGCTCAATCATCTCTATGCCATATTGCAGTCATATATTCAATCACACAATTTAAGTGGTAATGTATCACTCCAAAACCAACAAAGAGGTGTGCAGATAACTCTTAAAGATGTTGTGCTTTTTGATACCGGATCGGCCAATATTCGTCCAGCGGCACAAAAGATCCTTTTGGGGTTAATTCCATTTTTTCGATCCTTGCAAAATCAAATTGTTGTTGAAGGATATACAGACAATGAACCAATAGATACTCCGATTTATCCTTCCAATTGGGAACTTTCAGCAGGTAGAGCCATGGGTGTCGTTCGTTTTTTGGCTAGTCATGGCATAGCCCCTCAGCGTCTATCAGGGATTGGATATGGTCAATATCGTCCAATAGTCCCCAATAATACACCGCAGAATCGCCAAATGAATCGTCGTGTGAATATTGTTATTTTGCGGCAGGGAATTCAACCGGGTACTATCAATGCTGAGCCAGTAGGTGTTGCAGGAAATGGATAGTCTTTACCAATCATTTAGGTCTATTTTCTTCAGTCTTCGAGCATGCTGAGGATGGCAGATTGCTGTCCTTTTTTATTTTTAAAAATTGCGAACATTTGTTCTTGTTTTTTGTAGAATGTGATATTCTTAATGAAAGAGGCTTCTTGCTAGGAGGTCAAACTATTTTGGAACGTGAGTACAGAAAGTTTAAACTGGTATCACAGTATCATCCGCAAGGAGACCAACCAGAAGCTATCAGAGGCTTGGTAGAGGGTGTTCAAGGATTATTAAGACATCAAACCTTGCTTGGGGTAACTGGTTCAGGAAAAACATTTACAATGGCAAATATTATTGCTGAATTAAATAGACCTACTTTAGTGATAGCGCATAATAAAACATTGGCAGCACAACTTGCGGCAGAATTTAAAGACTTCTTTCCTGAAAATGCAGTTGAGTATTTCGTCAGCTACTATGATTATTATCAGCCGGAGGCTTATATTCCTTCGACAGATACCTATATAGAAAAAGATGCAAAAATTAATGATGAAATTGATAAATTGCGCCATTCGGCGACAGCATCTATTTTAGAAAGAAACGATGTTATTGTGGTCGCCAGTGTATCGGCTATATATGGGTTGGGTAGTCCGCAGGAATATGCAAGTCATGTATTGTCTTTGCGTGTCAATAGCACACGTTCTAGGGATTCTATCCTTCATCGATTGGTAGACATGCAGTATGAGCGTAATGATATGAATTTTACGCGAGGCACATTTCGCGTTAGAGGTGACACAGTAGAAATTTTCCCAGCCTCCAGGGGCGAGCATGCCATTCGTGTCGAGTTGTTTGGAGACGAGATAGATCGGATCACCGAAATCGATGTATTGACTGGAGAAGTGGTAGGGTATAGAGAGCATGTCTCTATTTTCCCGGCGTCTCACTTTGTTACATCACGTCCACGTCTGGAAGCAGCTATTACAAGAATTCGTGATGAACTCAAAGAAAGATTGACAGAGTTGCGTGCCAATGGGAAGCTTCTGGAAGCCCAACGTTTGGAACAAAGAACAAATTACGATATTGAAATGATGCTGGAAATTGGTTTTTGTACAGGTATTGAAAACTATTCCCGTCATTTAGAAGGGCGAGCGGCAGGTGAACCTCCCAATACGCTATTAGATTATTTTCCAGATAACTTTATTACTTTTATTGATGAATCTCACGTCACATTACCGCAAATTCGAGGGATGTACGGTGGAGATAGAACTCGCAAGCTAACTTTAATTGAGCACGGTTTTAGGCTTCCGTCGGCAGCAGATAACAGACCTTTAACTTTTGAGGAATTTGAACAAAAAATTGGCCAAATTATTTATGTTTCTGCAACCCCCGGTCCTTACGAGGAAGCCCATGAACAAAAACGAGTGGAACAAATCATACGTCCAACAGGCTTGCTCGATCCGTTAATCCATGTAAGGCCCACAAAAGGACAAATTGATGATTTAGTTGTAGAAATTCAGGGAAGAATCGCTCGCAAAGAAAGAGTTCTTATCACAACTTTAACGAAGAAAATGTCCGAAGATTTAACGGACTACCTCAAAGAGATAGGAATTAAGGTTCGTTATTTACACTCTGATATTAAAACCATTGAACGTATGGTCATTTTGAGAGATTTACGCTTAGGAGTATTTGACGTTTTGATTGGTATTAACTTGCTTAGGGAAGGTCTTGATTTGCCTGAAGTTTCACTTGTTGCCATATTAGATGCGGATAAAGAAGGATTTTTACGCGCAACTACTTCTTTGATTCAAACGATTGGCCGGGCTGCACGAAACAGTCACGGAGAAGTTATTATGTATGCCGATCATATTACCGAATCAATGCGCCTTGCGATTGATGAAACCAATCGGCGACGAGCTAAACAGATTGCTTTTAATGAGTTACATGGTATCACTCCGCAAACGGTACAAAAATCTGTACGTGCTGTAATTGAAGCAACACGCTCTGCTGAAGAGGCAAACGATTTTATTCCTTTAGCAGAACGAGCTAAAAAAATGTCGAATAAAGAGAGAAAAACTTTAATTGAAAAACTGGAAGAAGAAATGCGGAAAGCAGCAAAGGAATTGCAATTTGAACGGGCCGCTGAACTTCGTGATTTAATTGTTGAATTGACTGGTTAGAGTAAGCCAATTTCCTTTATTTTTCTAAACATGACCGCTATTCGGATAATGTGAGGTGTACAATGAGCAGCGCATATATTGAAGTAAAAGGTGCGCGTGCGCACAATTTAAAGAATATTGATGTGCGAATTCCACGCGACCAATTTGTAGTCATTACGGGATTAAGTGGCTCAGGGAAATCTTCTCTGGCTTTTGACACCATTTATGCAGAGGGACAGCGGCGATATGTTGAGTCTCTATCGGCTTATGCGAGACAATTTCTCGGTCAAATGGATAAGCCTGATGTTGATTCTATTGACGGTTTGTCGCCTGCGATATCTATAGATCAGAAAACGACAAGTCGCAATCCTCGTTCTACTGTGGGTACGGTCACTGAAATATATGATTACTTGCGTCTTTTATTTGCAAGAATTGGTCAACCTTATTGTCCCAATTGTGATATTCCCATTACATCGCAAACTGTAGAGCAGATGGTAGATCATCTGATGCATCTCCCAGAAGGCACGCGCATACAAATTCTCGCGCCGCTTGTACGTGGACGAAAGGGAGAGCATCAAAAAATATTTGATGAAATACGTAAACAAGGTTATGTGCGAGTGCGTGTGAATGGTGAAACACTTGATGTACAAGAGAAAATTCAGCTTGAAAAAAACAAAAAACACAATATTGAAGCTGTCGTTGACCGTATTGTTATCCGTGAAGACATAACCTCTCGTTTAGCCGATTCTTTAGAAACCGCGCTTGGGTTGGCGGGCGGAATCGTACTTGTGGATGTTATAGGAAAAGAAGAAATTCTTTTTAGTCAAAATTTAGCATGTCCTAATTGCCAATTTAGTGTGGAAGAACTAGCACCGCGCATGTTTTCTTTTAACAGTCCATTTGGAGCATGCGAAGCTTGTACGGGATTAGGTGTTAAAATGGAAGTTGATGAATCATTGGTCATACCTAATCCGCAATTATCCATTGATGAAGGCGCCATTGATCCATGGACCGGATCGACCTCAAACTATTACCCACAATTATTGAAATCAGCCTGTCAAACACTCGGTATTGACACTCAGGTACCCATTGCTGAATTGCCTGAAGAAGCGGTTGAAAAAATTTTATATGGAAATGGTGTGCGAATTCAGTTTCGATATGAAAATGAATTTGGACAGCAGAAAACTGCTGAAATACCGTTTGAAGGTGTGATTCCTAATTTAGAACGTCGATATAGGGATACTGCATCCGAGTCTATAAGAGAATTTATTGAAGGTTATATGAGTGCGAAGCCATGTCCAGCTTGTAAAGGAAAACGGCTCAAACCCCAATCGCTTGCTGTACGCGTTGGAAATCGAAATATTGCCGATGTAACAGAGGATTCGGTTATTGAGTCGCTGGCTTTCTTTCAAAACCTACGACTCTCTGAGAAGGAATGGGCGATTGCACGATTAATTCTCAAAGAAATCCAGTCGAGATTAGGTTTTTTGAAAAATGTTGGACTCGACTACTTAACACTTTCCCGTGCTGCAGGTACGCTCTCTGGTGGGGAAGCGCAACGCATACGTCTAGCTACACAGCTCGGTTCTAGTTTAATGGGTGTACTCTATATTTTGGATGAGCCGAGTATCGGATTGCATCAACGTGATAACGAACGGTTGATAAAAACACTCGAACATATGCGTGATTTGGGCAATACGTTGATTGTGGTCGAACACGATGAAGATACCATGCTTGCCGCAGATCATATTATCGATATGGGAGTTGGCGCCGGGGCGCATGGCGGACAAGTCATTGCGCAAGGAACACCGCAAGAGGTTATGTCTAACGAACAATCGATAACGGGAAATTATTTATCTGGTAGAAATTTTATTCCTGTTCCAACGGAGCGTCGTCACCCAGATGGACGTTATCTGGAGATTCGTAAAGCTAAAGAAAATAATCTCAAAAATCTTTCCGTGAAAATTCCTATTGGCCTGTTTATTTGTGTAACAGGAGTATCGGGATCGGGGAAATCCACACTGGTTAATGAAATTCTTTACAAATCACTGGCTCGCGATTTAAATAAAGCTAGAGTAAAACCTGGAAGATACGAGTCCATACGAGGAATGGAGTATCTTGATAAAGTGGTGGATATTGATCAGTCTCCCATTGGTCGAACGCCTCGCTCCAATCCTGCTACCTATACAGGAGTTTTTGACGATATTCGAGATTTGTTTGCAACGACTAACGAGGCTAAAATACGCGGGTACAAAAAAGGTAGATTCTCTTTTAATGTCCGCGGGGGACGATGTGAGGCTTGCAAGGGTGATGGCATTATTAAAATTGAAATGCATTTTTTGCCTGACGTGTATGTACCTTGTGAAATTTGCAAAGGTCGCCGTTATAATAGAGAAACTTTAGAAGTTCGCTATAAAGGAAAAAACATAGCGGACATTCTGGATTTGACGGTAGAAGAAGCGCTTCAATTTTTTGAAAATATCCCTCGCATCTCAAGAAAGTTACAGACGCTACATGATGTTGGTCTTGATTATATGAAACTTGGACAGCCAGCGACGACCATGTCAGGTGGAGAAGCGCAACGTGTTAAACTCGCAAGTGAATTGCATCGGCGCAGTAATGGACGGACATTTTACATTCTGGATGAACCGACCACTGGATTGCATGTAGCGGATATTGCAAGACTTTTGACAGTTCTTCATCGTCTTGTAGAGCAAGGGGACACTGTGCTCGTCATTGAACATAATCTGGATGTTATCAAAACAGCAGATTATGTTATCGATCTCGGTCCGGAAGGTGGCGATAGGGGAGGTACACTGGTAGGGACTGGAACGCCAGAAGACATATGCAATTTGACGAATTCATATACAGGGCAATTTTTGCGACCTATTCTTGAGCGTGACAAAGAGCGTACTCGGCATGCTCAAATTAAATTAGCTGAATATAGCTTGGTTGCAGAAAAAACTGAGGGTTAATGTTTTTATTCAGAGAATGGCGAGTGGAGGGGTTCAGATGGAGCGAGGCATCACAGTGCAGGAACTGGTTGATAGTCTGGGCATGCACGTCTTTACTCCAGATGCTAATTTACAGCGAGTCATTCGTACTGTAGATATAAATCGTCCTGGTCTGGCTTTAGCTGGCTATTTACGATACCATCCAGCTGAACGGGTACAATTATTAGGTCGAACTGAGCTTTCTTTCTTGCAAGGAATGAATCCTCGAGAGCAAGCTTTACGAGTATTTGCTTTCTGTGCATATGAAGAAACACCTTGTGTCATCATCAGCCGCAGTGAAATGCCTCCAGACCCGTTGCTGGAAGAGGCTTTACGTAGAGAATTGCCAATCCTTGGTACGCAAATGGTGACCACAAGAGCCGCAGCCACTCTCTCAAACTTTTTGGAAGAACGTCTGGCCCCCGAGACACTGGTTCATGGTGTGTTGGTAGATGTGTATGGTATCGGTATTCTCATTACTGGTAGCAGTGGTATAGGCAAGAGTGAAACTGCGCTTGAATTAATCAAGCGAGGTCATCGATTAGTTGCGGATGATGCGGTATTAATTCGCCAAATTTCCGATGATACATTACTGGGCAGTCCGCCTACTTTACTTCAACATTTGTTAGAGATACGAGGACTTGGTGTATTGAATGCTATGACTCTTTTTGGAGCGGGGGCTGTTCGAACGCACAAGAAATTAGTAATGGTCATTCATTTGGAAGCTTGGCAGGAGAATAAGGCTTACGATCGACTGGGAATTGATCATCATACAATGCGAATTCTTGATGTGGAAGTCCCCTTGGTTACCATTCCGGTTCGGCCAGGACGCAACTTGGCAGTTATTGTTGAAGTAGCTGCCATGAATTTCCGCCTAAAGGGGATGGGTTACGACGCTGCTAAAGCTTTTACAGAAGAATTAGCGGGGGTCATTGCGAGTCATGTAGAGGAGAATCCTTCTTCTTAAGTATGCGTTAAATTAGACAAAAAAGGACTGCAGAGCTTTGCTTTGCAGTCCTTTTTTAGGAATATTAGCTGAAACACTTGTACGGATTACATGGCTTCAGGCGCTTCGATAGCTAATAAATGTAGAGTATGAGCAAGAACATGTTTGGTTAGACGAACCAGATCCAATCTTCTTTGGCGGATAGAATGGGGAGCAGTAAGGATCGGATCGTCATGATAAAAACGATTAAACGCGTGACTGACGAGCAGGGCAAAACGAGCTATCACTGACGGGTCATATTGATCGACTGCTCTCTCAAAAAATTCATTAGCCTGCGCAATTTGCTTAAGCAGAGACCATTCAGATGGCGTCAATGTAAAGGATTGGAGTGCAACATCAGGTACTGAAACGCTGGAATTCATTTCTTCCTGAGAAATGGTGGTTAAAGCTTTTCGCAATACACTACATGCTCGTGCATGCGTATATTGAACATACGGACCAGTCTCTCCATCAAAATTGAGCACATCTTCGTATCGAAAATCCACATCATGGATTCGATAAGTTTTCAAATCATTGAAAATCACTGCCCCAACACCTACCTGGCGAGCTACTTCATCTGGGTTGGAGAGATTCGGATTTTTACTCTCAATAATGGAGCGTGCTTCTTGGATAGCTTTTTCAAGCACATCTTCCAAATAAACAACATGTCCACGACGCGTTGAAAGTTTCTCCCCATTGAATTTCATAAGTCCGAAGGCTACATGTACACAGTTGGAGGACCAATCTCTACCCATTAAATCCAATACTTTAAATACTTGCTGAAAATGTAAGGTCTGCTCCGAACCGACAACATACAAGAGATAATCAGCGTGAAGTTTGTCATGCCGATAAAGGGCGGCTGCTAAATCTCTAGTCGCGTATATGGTGGTACCATCAGATTTTCGGATAATACATGGAGGCATGTTCCACTCTGATAAATCAACAACGAAAGCACCATCACTTTCCACTAATAGATGTTTGTCTTGCAGTTCCTCAACAACAGCTTCCATTTTATCGTTGTAAAAACTTTCACCAAGATAATGGTCAAAATGAACACCGAGCAATCGATAGGTTTTTTCGAATCCAGTCAAACTTTCTTTGATAAACCATTGCCATAAACGAATGGTTTCCTCGTCCCCATCCTCAAGCTTTTTGAAACAGTACCTTGCTTCTTCCTCTAAGTGAGGATTCTGTTCAGCTTCTTGATGAAATCGGACATATAACTGAAATAGTTCGCGAATTGGATTCTCTTTAACTTTATCTTCTGAGCCCCATTTTTGATAGGCAGCAATAACTTTTCCAAATTGAGTGCCCCAGTCTCCAAGATGGTTGATACCGATTCCTTCAAACCCATCTTCTTTTAACATCCTCAGTAAGGCTTCACCAATAATGGTGGAGCGTAAATGGCCAACTCCGAAAGGTTTGGCAATATTGGGGGAAGAGTAATCGATAGCCACTCTTTTGCCCAGAAATCTCTGTCTTGTAAACAGGTTTGCTATATGTGTGGAGGAAATTTCAAAAACTTTATTCCATATTACGCTATGTCGAATTTTCATATTGACGTAGCCGTTCTCAACGGTGACACTTTCTAAACAAGTTGCAGATTTGAGTAATTGGGCAATATCATGGGCAATTTGTTGAGGATTTTTTCTTAACTTTTTTGCAAATTTAAAGCAGGGTAACGCTAAATCCCCGAGTTCTGGGTTTGGTGGATATTCCATCAGCATAGCACAGTTTTCCGGAGTTTCCTGTAAAGTGCTCGCTATCTTATTGGCCAGTTCAATTTTTACTGTACGCATATTCTCTCTCCCCGACGTCATCGACTATTGAATTGTCCTATTATAGCATGGTTCAAAGATGACTTAGACAGACCTAGCTTCTAGAGTTTCGTTTGGGTATGGTATACTGTCCGTGATTAGTTCACATAATTTGGAGTTTTGTCAGACAACCTGCAGCTTGTAGCTGATTTCTACATGAACTGTAATATTGAATTTGTCTGGCTTGGAGGTGATTGAGCTTGAAACCTGTCTCACCCAAGCGTTCATCTAATTTGCAGGGACATTCCAATAAAGTTATTCCATTTCAACAGACGGCTGATTATTTCCATGAAAGAGGATTGGAATATTTGCGGCGCAACGATTTACACAGGGCGTTGCGTGCTTTTCAGAGAACCGTAGAGGCTGATCCAAATAACCCAGCAAATCATTGTAATGTTGCTGGGATTTTAGCGGAATTAGGTCAATTTACAGATTCGATAGCCGTTCTTGAGAAGGTTTTGCAAGAAGTGGATCCCGATATGTCCGAATGTTATTTTTATCTGGCTAATAACTATGCTCATCTTGGCCAATATGATTTGGCAGAGGAGTATATTTTACGATATTTAGATGTCTGTCCTGATGGTGAATATGTATTGGAAGCAGAGGAGATGTTAGATCTCCTTTTAGAAGAATTTGGCGGAGGTCAGGCTTATTCACGTTATGAAGCAGAGCAAGAAGAACAAGAGCGTGCCGCTGCTTTGCGTGATGGTCGACATTTGTTAGAACAGGGTAAATTTGAAGAAGCTGTTGAATGGCTGGAAAGAATGATTGTCAAGGAGCCAGAAAACATAGCTGCTCGCAACAATTTGTCCTTAGCTTATTTTTACACTGGGCAAACTGAAAAAGCATTGAAAATGGCAGAAGAGGTATTGACCCAACAGCCTGACAACTTGCATGCTCTCTGTAATTACGGGGTTTATATTAAACAGCAGTGGGGTCAAGAAGCTGCGGTTGAATATTTCAGTAAGTTTGAACCTGTATTCCCGCTCAACTACGACTTGGCCATGAAATTGGCTACTACGTATGGATTGGTTGGGATGCATGTTCAAGCAATGCGCTGCTTTTTGACGATAGCGAGATTTACAATTGATCCTGATGTCATCCTGATTCATTCCATTGCTGCTGCTGCGGCAAATGCGGGGTATTTTGCAACTGCCAAGCGTTGGTGGACTAAGTTGTCCAAAGACGAAAAAATGTATCAGATGGCTGAATATTACCTGCGAGTGCTTTCTGAAGCTGAACAAGAAGGATACAAAAAAGTAAATATTTCTTACCAGTATGATATTCCCGTACAACTGCAGTATGTAGAAATGAGACGCCGATTGAAAGAGATGGATGTTGAAACATGGCGTGACGATCCAATTTTCCGTGCTTCTCTTCAGTGGGGTTTAATTCATGGCAATCAGCAGACAAAGTTTTCCATTCTCTTTGCACTTAGTCAAATCGGGGACGATGTAGCTGAAAAAATGGTTCGCCAATTTTTACGGGAACAGGATGTTGAAGAAGAATTACGTATTTACTCATTGCTTTTGCTCAAACATATCAGCAAAGTCAATTTTGTGGAAATTCGTCACAATCATCAGTTACAAAGGTTATCGCTAACAGATGTTCAAGAAGACATCATCCTTCAGGTTAATCGATATTATCAAGAAGTTTGGAGCTTAGCTGAATTATGGTTATTTCGTCAAGGATATCAAAATATCCATGGCTTGGTTAAAAAGACCTGGTTGAAATATCTGTATCTCAGATTGCCGGAAGACGATAAAAAAATTGGTAAAATTGGAATTTGGGCTGGAGGGCTGTTATATTTAGTGCTCCGTTACGAAGGAATATCAGTTACTTTACGTGAACTTTCAGAGGCGTTTGAGGTTTCATCCACTTCGATTCGCAAGGCTTCTCAAAGAATTGAGCAACTACTTTTGCAAAATGTCCAAAAAGAATAGCTGTTGTCATGAAAACTTAAACCGTTTGTAATACGCTTGCAATATGTTCGGCGTACTATACAGGTGTAGCACATTTGACCCCCTTTTAATATATTCCTTGTGGCGCCCAATCTGGGTGCCATTTTTTTAATGATGTCAAGGATAAAAACCTAATGGGATGCCAAGACAGTTGAATGGAGATATGGGTTTTGTGTCGTTGTTGAGGAATGAGTGGCGTGCTATGCTTGAAGAACAAGAGACTAGGGAGTGGGCAGTCTGTGACGGAGCGCATACGCACTTTAGTTTTGACAGGCATGTCTGGGGCAGGGAAAACGGTAGCCATGCAATCCTTAGAAGATGCTGGTTATTTTTGTATTGACAACTTGCCCCCGATATTGTTACCAAAGTTTCTCGATGTTGTTGGTCAATCGGGAGGACGCATCAGCAAAGTTGCTTTAGCATGCGACTTACGTGGAGGAGAATGGTTTGAACCCCTCCTTGAAATGGTAAAGCAATTGCGTCTCAATCAATCTTTAGAACTCTCTATAGTCTATTTAGACGCTAGTGATGAAGTATTGGTTCGCCGTTATAAGGAATCGAGACGACGGCATCCTATAGCGCCTTCAATGACTTTGCTGGAAGGTATAGCTAAAGAACGAGCGGCATTGGAACAAATTCGCAATGCAGCCGATGTGGTTTTGGATACCAGTCATTGGCGTCCGAATCGATTGAAGCAGGAAATTATTCAAAGATTTGCGGAACATCAACCTCGCATGCCCGTTCATATTGTTTCTTTTGGTTTCAAATACGGAATACCAATTGATGCGGATATGATTCTTGATGTACGTTTCTTGCCTAATCCTTATTATATTGATGACTTGCGACCGTTGACAGGTGAAGATGAACGTGTATTTGAATATGTCATGCAGTGGCCTGCCACTCAAGAATTCATAAAACGAACAGAGGGTTTGCTGCAATTTTTAATTCCTGAATTTCGTAAGGAAGGAAAAAGTCATTTAGTCATCGGTATTGGCTGCACAGGAGGAAAACATCGCTCGGTAGCCATATCGTGTTATCTTGCTCAGAGTTTGCAAAATTTATCAGATATTCAACTGATACATCGGGACAGCAGGCGGGAGGGATAACCATGCGAAGATGGTGGTGGGTAGCCTGGACTGTTGCTTGTATCGGGATCGGGATATTGGCAGGTACCTTGCGGTTAGCTAACTGGCAACATGGTACAGAAGCTGGCGGTATGGTTCTGGCAGCCGCAGTTTTTCTTTTGGCGTTGGGCTGGTGGCGTGAAGTGCGGCGCAATCGACAAATTGCGAATGCAGCTAAGCGGCGATTGAAAATTGTGGCTATTGGTGGAGGGACAGGACTTTCTGTAGTATTGCGAGGATTAAAGGAGTTTCAGGTGGATTTAACAGCCGTTGTAACCGTTGCAGACGACGGGGGTTCCTCAGGGAGACTGCGCAGCGATTTTTCCATGCCTCCGCCTGGCGATATTCGCAACTGTCTGGTAGCGTTGGCTGATACTGAGCCGTTGCTTGAACGACTCTTGCAATTTCGCTTTGAATCTGGTGAAGGTTTGGCCGGACATAGCTTTGGCAATCTGTTTTTGGCCGCCATGACTCATATTATGGGCGATTTTGAATCAGCAATTCGTGAGACAAGCCGAGTTTTGGCTGTACGTGGAAGAGTTTTGCCTGCCGTCAAGGAAGATGTAAAACTACAAGCCATCTTGGCTGATGGTCGAGTGGTAGAGGGTGAGTCCAAAATTCCCGAGGCCGGATCGCAAATTAAAAAGATTCAACTCGTCCCGGAAGACTTAAAACCGCTACCAGAAGTGTTACAAGCCATTCAAGAAGCGGATGGCATTGTGATAGGACCAGGCAGTCTCTACACAAGTGTTCTTCCGAATTTGTTGATTCCTGGAATGGTAGAGGCGATTCAGTCCAGTAAGGCCTTAAAATTATACATTTGCAATGTAATGACGCAACCTGGTGAAACGGATGAATTATCTGCTTCAAGTCACGTAGAGACGATTTATCATCATACCAAGCCGGGTTTGTTTGATTATGTCTTGGTAAATTCGGCTAATTTTCCAGAGGAAGCGTTGCATCAATATCGCGAACAAAACTCGTTCCCAGTACAACCAGATATTGAGCGATTGCATCAATTGCGTGTTCGTGTGATTGCCAGAAACTTTGTGCATTATGCAACATATGCTCGGCATGACAGTCGTTTGATAGCCGAACAAATTATGTCCCTTCTTGGCTATGAGCGGGAGAGTGCAGGCGAGTGGTGAAAGAGAGGTGGAAGCATGTCCTTTGCTTCCGAAACAAAAAAAGAATTAACTTGGATTCATGAACGATCCGATTGTCAAATCAGTGAATTTGCCGCAGTGGTCAGTTCAATTGGTGTATTTGTAAAACAAGATGGTCGATTGTCTATTGTCATGGAAACGGAAAATGTAGCAACCGCACGCCGTATTTACACACAGTTAAAGGAAATGTTAAATCTTTCCGCAGAAGTAGTTGTACGTCGAAAAATGCGATTGAAAAAAAATCACGTGTACGGAATCCGTCTCAGCGAATCTCAAGCGTTATCTATGCTGGAGCAACTGAGTTGGCGTGATATGCCTATGACAGAAGGGCATCTCCCGTTTCGTATACCTCCACATACTCATACCCAGGCCTTGCGCGCCTATTTGCGAGGCATATTTTTGGCAGCAGGTTCGGTGAATGCACCTGGCAGTTCTTCTTATCATCTTGAGGTTCAGGTACCTTCTCAAGAACATGCAAAGTATGTACAGTCACTCTTGAATAGTTACCAGTTAAACGCGAAATTTTTTCAAAAGAAAAAAGCTTATATTGTCTATTTGAAAGAAGGAGAGAAAATTGTGGATTTTCTTTCCATAATTGGCGCTCATCAAGCTTTGCTTAAGTTTGAAGATACTCGAATTTTAAAAGGGATGCGCAATCAGGTAAATCGACTTGTTAATTGTGAGACCGCCAATATGAACAAAACCATCAGTGCCGCCGTGAGGCAATTGGAATCGATACGCCGTCTTGAAGCAACGGTAGGACTATCTTCCTTGCCCGATCATCTTCGTGAAGCTGCAGAACTTCGTCTTCGTTATCCGGAAGCCAATCTACAGGAACTATGTAGCCATTTGCACAATCGTGTCAGTAAATCAGGGTTAAATCACAGATTTCGCAAATTGATTGAATTAGCTGATCAAATTCAGCCGTAAACCTTATGAGTAGCTTGGTCTACTCCGGATAACAAACCCATACATTATAATGATAGACCCTGTGACGGGAGATGGGGCGTGTGCGGTTTGTTGCAAAAAAAGCGCGTAGCCCATGGGTGCAACCGCGCTGGTTGATTGTATTGGCAATCATATCTGCAACTTTCATCTTTGAAATCATGCGCTGGATTATTCCTTTTGAGTCGCGCAATCCGCTCTACCAAGAAGTTACTATTGGCGAACCGGTTATTGCTGATTGGGTGTATAACGGGGTAGATGAAGAAGGGTATCTGCGTTTTTTCAATCGCCTAGATGATCAGACGGTGGTGCTTCCTCCCGACAGTCACTTGTTTGGTGCTGATGGGCGTTTTGTGGTTCTTGAGCATCATACCCCCACGTCCTTGACTTATGCTGAACCGATTGAAGCCTTGCCAACTCGCTGGATTTTAGTAATCCTTGGCTTAATAGCCGCTCTTGTGGCTTTAATTCTGTGGCGTTTTCAAATCTGGCGTCAAAAGTTCATGAAAAAATTTCATCCACAACGGCGTATCATGCGTCGATAACGTTACTTTTCCATCGCTATGCTCATGGTATGTATGGTCTATTCATGAATTTGGTGCATGTGAGAATTAAAGCCATCCTTGTTCATGAGCAAGCCGAGCAGCTTCATAGCGGGAGGAAACATGCAGTTTGCTCAGGATATCGGATAGATAATTGCGAATTGTTCCATCACTTAAATGCAGTTTTAAAGCTATTTCTTTCGTTGAATATCCTTTAGTTGCCAAACGTAAGATATCAATTTCTTTCGGGCTTAGAGGATTTTGAAATTCCCAAGCGGAAAATACCAGTTCGGGAGAAATGACCTTTCCTCCTGCTGCTACTTTACGGATGGCTGACGCTAGTTCAGTAAATTCAGCGTCCTTTAACAAATAACCGTTTGCTCCACTGGAAATCGCACGCTGTATATAACCAGGGCGGGCAAAAGTAGTCACAATAATAATTCGACATTCCGGCTTTTCCCGTTTGATCCATTGTGCTACGTCCAATCCGCTCATTTTTGGCATCTCAATATCCAACATGGCAATATCGACAGAAGTTGAACGAAGACCAGCTATGGCCTCATCACCGTCTGCTGCTTCACCTACGACTTCAAAATCGCTTTCAAAGGATAGCAATTGAGCTAACGCTCGTCTGACTAACCTTTGGTCTTCAGCAATAAAGAGTTTTATCATTCGGACACCTCAATATCCTGGTGAGGTTCATGAATTTGCTGTTTCGTTTTCTGAAGGAGGGGTAGTACAAGTAATATACTGTATCCTTCATGCAGAGATTGCACGTGTAAATCATTCGGTAAATCAAGGTGTTTTGGCTTTTCACCTTGCCAGTGGAAAACTTGTCCGTCAGCTGCTGAAATTCGACTCTGGATGCCCATCAGCCCTAATCCTTTTCTGGCCGATCCGGTTGCTTTTTTGGATTGTCCATCATTTTGTACAAGCATCCATATTTTCTCCTCTTCTCCGGTTTGGTCTCGAAGTAGACGAATCCATACTTTTTCTCCTTCACTATGATGAACGATATTGCTTGAAATTTCACGCAAACACGCAGCGAAGACTTGGAGCGTAGGATGATTCTGCGGTATACACGGTGAGATTTCGGTCGAAACAGACCAACCAGCCTTCTCCAGAAAAGTGCTAATCATGTGTAATTCTTCATGGAATAGGCGAGTTTGATTAACGGCGATGTACTGTCTGACTCTGTTCAAGGCTTCTCGTGCCGCGGTTTCTATAAATTTTAGTTCCTGTTCTGCTGCTTCGTAATGACCATGTTGCAATTGACGTTGAGCTAGTTGGGCACCCAATGTCAAGCTCGCCAGTTCATGACCCATGACATCGTGCAATTCACGAGAAATACGTTCCCTCTCATTGATCTGTGTTAAAAATTCGATTTCAGCATTTTGTTGACGAAGTCTCAAATTGGCATCGTTCAGTCGGATTTGTTGGCTCATAATAAAGTACATGGCAAATACGCTCAGAGATACAGTAATGTAAACCAGAAGAGCAGGGCCCCAAGACAAATGCTGATAATGAATCATACATACAGCTTCTGCAGCAAAGATGAGTTGAGTAAGTGCAATCAGTTTTTTGGCTACTAAAGGAGGAACTGAGAAAATGATAATGGCAATCAAATAGTACTCCATATAAAAATATCCTATTGAATAAAACCAGGCGAGCGAGAGAATGATGGCCGCCTGAATGACAATAGAGAAGTAATGCCATATACGAATCGGTTTGCGAAAAGCAAACGAATATAAATACGCTGTTAAGATGAGAAGCAGAAACCCAATAATACGCTGAGTGATACCATGTACATCAAACAAATAGATAGCAGGGATAACGAGCAACAATTGATAGGATGTGCGAACGAAAAAGAGATGATTGAACATTTTCATTCGCAATCCCTCACTTATCTTTCAATTCCATTTCTTCATAGCTGCTGAAAAATTGAATCAATCCATGTAAGAACAAGCACACTTAATCACTTCTTGATTTTAGACAGAGAGATTTTTTTGATCGCGATTAAACGCTAAGCCGCCTATCACCACAAAAATCACAAAATATGTGAGCAATAGTAAGATGTCAGTGGTAGAAGGAAATTGATGGTCAACAATTCTCCAGGCGACATTGGCCATTCGAAAAGTTGGCAACCAATGGGCTAAGTGTTGCATCCAATGAGGCATGATGGCGACAGGAAACCACAATCCACCAAAGATGGAGAGTAGTATATATGCAGCTGAAGAAGCCACGCTCGCCGCATTTTCACCAGCCAACACGCCAATAGTAAAACCAAGTGCCATAAAGGGTAAAGATGCAAACATTATACCAAGCAATGCGCCTATCCAGAGACGAATCGGCATATGAACGTGCGTAAAAATAGCAGCAGCCGCAAACATGATAAGAATTGTCAAAAAAGCAAGCAAAAGTTGTGTGACAATTTTACTGAGGATATACTGCCTGCTTGTCAAAGGTGTGGTGCGCAATAATTTTAGCCAGCCTTGCGTGCGTTCTACTGCGACGCGGTTGGCAAGCGAGTTCATGACTGTGCCAATGGTTCCAAAACTGGCCATAGACATCAGGAAATAGGTTTTCCAAGGCAAACCACTCAAAGTTTGTGAGCTGTTCCCATATAAATTTACGTAGAAAAAATAGTAAAAAAGCGGCAGCAACAAACTTAAAATAATCAGCCTTCGGTTGCGCATGGATCGTTTCAATTCAAAGCGACATTGAGCCCAATAAGCCTTCAAGAGACAGTGACCTCCTCATAGTTCTCCTTATTCGTGATTGCGAAAAAAGCATCTTCCAGTTTGCCTTGACTGACTTCAATTTGAGAGAGGGGCAATTCAGTTCGAAGTAACTTACGCAATAGGGAGTCAGAGTCGCGTGTCCGAATTTGTACTTTACGACCTTCCATAGAGCATTCGTCTTCGGAGGTTAAAAAACATTGCAAGTCTGCCGCCGTGAAACCTTCACCTATTTGCATGCGTATATAACTCCAGCCAGTTTTCGCTTTAATTTCAGCAGGTGAGCCATCAGCAATCAATTTGCCGTGTTGGATGACTAAAATGCGATCGGCAATAGCATCGGCCTCTTCTAAATGATGAGTGGAAAGTAAAAGTGTTCGTTCTCCGTTTTTTGTATATTCCCTCAATTGATGCCAAAAATCCCGGCGACTATTCACATCCATTCCAGTTGTCGGTTCATCAAGCACGATGAATTGAGGATTTCCAGCCATGGCTAGAGCAAATTGAACTCTGCGCTGCTGACCGCCTGATAATTTGCTGGCATCTTTGTGACGCTCTGCGGTCAAGCCTGTCATTTGTAACAATGTTTCCAGTGAAGCTGGGTTTGGATAATTGCTGCGAAACAGTTGCAGAAGTTCTTGTACACTGATCTTGTCTGGCAAAGACACATTCTGTAGCATGGCCCCAATTTGTCGGCGTGTAGCGGGCTGGCGAGGATTGCCATGTAACACAGAGATCTTGCCGTCTGTTGGTTGAATCAGACCGAGCAACATAGCCATTGTGGTTGTTTTTCCGGCGCCGTTTGGACCTAATAGTGCTACAATGGTACCTTTTTCAATACTAAAAGACAGGTTGTCAACGGCGCGTTTACTGCCATAGTTCTTGCTTACGTTTTGAAACTCAAGAATGGATGTCAATTTGTCATCCTCCACTTTTTTTCAATCTCTTATGAAAAGGGTAATGAAAAATGTTTTTCATATCTAGTCACCTGCGTCACAATAGAACCATGACAATTGTCACTGATTTGCGTACTTGTATACATACCAACTTTCTTGTTCAGACCAGTGAATCATGGTACGCTTACTGGAAGATGGTTCTTTACAGGGAGGAGTTATTGACGCAATGGCGTTACGCCCAGGTCGCGTCCAACAAATTCATAAGCGCGAAGAGCGTGGTATTGACAGGAGCAATGAGCCGTTCAAAGTAGAACGTTTATTTCGTCGACCTGGATTGGTGGTTATTCAGCGTCCCGCTTTTGAAGCGGGATATACCAATCACATGCGGGAGATATATCCACAATGGGGTATTGGAGTCAGTACTTGTCTGGATGATGGGGTTCCTGTCAAACATCCTCGTCTGAGATTTGACCATTATGTCGATCTCGTTAAAGTGTGGGAAGACCAGGAGTACATCTACATTGAAGATATGTATGTGGACGTTCTCATTTATGAGCGCTCTTATTACCATGTTATCGACTTGGAGGAATTTGGCGAGGCGGTATTTTCACGTCAAGTTTCCCCAGCAGAAGCGCGTCGAGTGTTGGACAATACTCAAAAGTTTGTAGACTCTATGAAGCGAAGTCGATTGTCTTACAATATCTGGAAACATAAGTACGGTATTAACAGACGCTATCCCTAGGAGCGAAAACTGTCATGAAAATGCTGCTATTGATTGACTTGTCCAATGATTTTATACGTTTGGAAGGTTCATTAAATTGTGGCGAGGCAGGCTTGGCGATATTGCCGTATTGTCGTCAACAAGTGAAAAATTTTCTGACCCATGGGCAACTTGTTGTAGATGCCAGAGACAACCATGATCCGGAAGATTGGGAAATATCCTCTGGTCTATTTCCTCCTCATAATCTACGCGGTACATGGGGACAAGAGTTGGTGGAAGAAATCTCAAGTTTGCATGAATTGGCAAAACAGGGTCAATGGTTAACCCTATCTAAAAAACAGTACAATGCTACTTCTGGTACAAATTTGCTTTCCATTCTGGAAGAGTATGAAGTGGACGAAATTCATCTCGTTGGTGTTTGCACGGATATCTGTGTGCGCTACACGTTGAACGGTCTTTATGAATGGAAAACGGCACAATCTCGCAATTTGCGTCTGGTTGTTCATCAGCAGGGAGTAGCTTCTTTTAACGAAGTTGGTCATTTGGATAGCTTGCGGCATTTTCCGGCTACATTTGGTGCAGAAGTTGTGTAAATGTTTAGCAGAATAAACGGGAGAAGAAGCGGAATGGCTTTTTGCCTTCCCGCTTCTGTTCCGCTGCCAGTGAGGGCTCTTGCGAGTGGGGCTACTCCTGAATCTCCTTCATGACTTCTGATGCGATTTGTGCAGCGCCATTGCCGACTGAGCCAGAATTCATTCGCGGCGCGTTTTGCGTTTTACGGAACGCTTCCCAGGCCGCGATACCGACACTCGCACCAATTACTAAGGCGGTCATTGTGCCGATACCGTTTCGTCGGCGGGGCATAAATCGGCCACGTACAGAATTGGCAACCCCGTTCATCATATCCCACATGGTTAGCACCTCCCGCCGCTAGTGTGTCCATTTTGCAGGAATGTACGCATGATTTAAAACGCTGTATAATATCAACAGGGATCTTTTCCTCTCGCGGCAGTGTTTTTTCTAAAGGTTTAAAGGAGGTAGGGCAGCATTCTGAGCAAGAAAGCTGTGAAAATCATCAACAGAGATCGTCATGGATGAAAATTTTCAGGAATATGGACATAAACTGGTGACGTGGTACCGACAAAACCGTCGCGATTTGCCATGGCGAAGAACTTGCGATGTTTACGCCATCTGGGTTTCTGAAACCATGTTGCAGCAAACGCGAGTGGAGACGGTCATTCCTTACTATTTGCGCTTTCTTTCAGCGTTTCCTGGTGTCGCTGATTTAGCCAAAGCTTCCGAAGAACAGGTGCTCAAACATTGGCAAGGGCTGGGCTATTATCGGCGCGCTAAAAACTTACACCTTGCTGCAAAACAGGTCTGTCAAGAATGGGGTGGAGATTTTCCCAAGACGAGAGACGGCTGGTTGCAATTGGCAGGCGTAGGGGATTACACTGCGGGGGCTGTACTCAGCATTGCTATGGGTCAACCTGAGCCAGCTATTGACGGCAATGTACTGCGCGTAATGTCACGCTTGCTTTGTATTCGCGAGCCGGTACGTAACACCAACGTTGTTCGAAGGATACGCAAATTGCTCGAATATTGGCTGACAAACGATGTTCCATCGGACGTAACACAATCGATCATGGAACTTGGCGCGATTGTCTGTACACCGAGATCGCCACAATGTTTGTTATGTCCGCTTGCCGAGGGTTGCAGGGCGAAACGTGAAGGCTGTGCCGCAGAATTGCCTGTGAAAGTGGCTAAGGCTGCTCGTAAAAAGATGCTGGTGAGTGCCCTTTGGTTAGAACACGCAGGTCAGTTGCTCATTGAACAGCGTCCTGAGGAAGGCTTATTAGGAGGAATGTGGCAATTGCCGTCTTTGTCCGAAGAGCGGACAGAGGATGGCGGCTCCGAGTTGCCTTCTGCTTTGCGCTTGGCCGAATCTTTAATGGAACGTTTGGTTGCAGGTTCTTTGCTCGCGGATGAGATCAGCGAATCACCGCAACCCTATCTGGTGCCAGTTGCCACAGAGAAGCACGTCTTTACTCATCTTGAATGGGAAGTTCATGTTTGTCGTCCAGTGGGTTTAGCTTTAGAGAAACTTTTTGGACAGAGTCAGAAAAGAATGGAGCGCATGATTTGGGTTCCTGTGGAAGATTGGGACAAATATGCGTGGCCGCGAGTGTATGAAAAAATTTTGGAGAAACTGTTAAGCGAAAGGGTGAATATTTGATGCAGACGTACTCAGTATCTCGTGGAAGCTTAATGAGTAGAGTGTTTTTAGGATTGTTTGCTTCACTTTTGTTTGCGACGATTGGCGTTTACGCTGGGCAATTCGTGCCTCCCGTTTTGGTGAGTATTGCTATGTTTGCGGAGATTATTATGATTGTGGTGGCCATGTTTCTTCAGCGCAGGCGAACCATTGGCTATCCATTTGTTTTTAGTTTCACTTTCATTTCTGGGTTAACACTTTACCCAACGATTGCGTATTACACGCAAACTTACGGTTCAGGTCTGGTATTGGAGGCACTTGGTGTAACAGCAATTTCCTTTTTGGTTGCAAGTATTGTAGCGTCTCGCAGTTCCATGGATTTTTCATTCCTCGGCGGATTTCTTTTTATTGGACTCATCGCCCTGATTTTGATGGGGATTGTGTCCTTCTTCGTACACTTTGGAACTACCGGACAATTGATCTACTCTTTCATCGGAATTGCCATATTTATTGGCTATATTCTTTTTGACGTGAACCGTCTTTCCAAATACGGTGTAGCTGAACAATATGTTCCTTGGATTGTTTTGTCACTCTACTTGGACATCATCAACCTCTTCCTGTTTATTCTCCAGTTCTTCGGAGTTAGTTCAAATTCGCGCCGTTAACGATTCTATTGCAGGAGCTATCTGATGGCTCGCAAAAAGTGAAAATTGTTGGCATAAAAAAGGTCGGGCTGAATGTCCGACTTTTCTTCTGCCTGGGATTGCGGTATACTGCTTTCCAATCTGTAGTGGAACGGCAGGAGTGGTGACGTTGGAATATGTAGCAAAAACCATTGAGGCTAAATGGAAAGAAAAATGGAAAAAAGACAATATGAGTCGTGTTCAAGAAGACAGTCAAAAACCAAAATATTATTGTTTGGATATGTTTCCCTACCCTTCAGGAGAAGGATTACATGTAGGACATTGGCGAGGATATACCATTTCTGATGTCTGGAGTCGTTACAAACTCTTACAGGGTTATGATGTGTTGCATCCCATGGGTTGGGATGCGTTTGGTTTGCCAGCAGAAAATTACGCGATTGCCCATGGTGTTCATCCAGCCCTATCAACGTCCAAAAATATTCAAAATTTCAAGCGTCAGCTGGAACAGATTGGCGCTTTGTATGATTGGGATCGGGAAGTGAATACAAGTTCTCCAGATTTCTATCACTGGACACAATTTTTCTTTGTGAAAATGTTTGAAAAAGGACTGGCTTATCGCAAGAAAATGCCAATTAATTGGTGCCCCAGTTGTAAAACAGGCCTTGCTAATGAAGAAGTTGTCGATGGTTGTTGCGACCGCTGTGGTGCGGAAGTGACAAAGCGGGAAATGAATCAGTGGATGCTCAAAATTACCGCTTATGCAGATCGGCTGTTGGACGATCTCGATAAACTCGAATGGCCCGAACATGTGAAACGCATGCAACGAGCATGGATTGGTCGAAGTGAAGGAGCGCGAATTCTGTTTGGTGTCGCAGGACATCCCGATGAGCAAATTGAGGTGTTCAGTACTCGGCCCGACACGCTTTATGGCGCTACCTATATGGTGCTTGCTCCAGAACATCCGTTGGTTCAGAAGATCAGCACAACTGAAAAGCAAAACGAAGTGAACGCGTATGTGGAAGAAACCTTAAAAAAATCAGCTGTTAGCCGGCAGATTGTGGACAAGAGCAAAACTGGCGTATTTACAGGTGCGTACGCTATCCATCCTCTTACTGGTGCGGAGTTGCCCATTTGGATAGCTGATTATGTTTTGATGGATTATGGAACCGGTGCGATTATGGCCGTTCCCGCACATGATGAAAGAGATTTTGAATTCGCCCAGACGTTTGGTCTACCCATTCGTACAGTGGTAACAGAGCCAGGAAAGGAAGCAGAAGATGGAGTTCTTTACCTGGGGGATGGTGTGCTGGTCAATTCAGAGGGGCTCAATGGTCTGACGGTAGCAGATGCCAAGAAGGCCATGATTCAATTGCTGGAAGAGAAGAAAAAAGGGGAGCAAACCATTTCTTATCGGTTGCGTGACTGGGTATTTGCCCGCCAGCGTTACTGGGGCGAACCTATTCCTATCCTTTATTGCGATACGTGTGGGACTGTTCCAGTGCCTGTAGACGATTTGCCTGTTCGTCTGCCTGATGTGGAAAAGTACGAGCCAACAGGCACTGGTGAATCGCCACTTGCGGCCATTCCCGAATTCGTAAATACTACGTGTCCACGATGTGGGGGGGCGGCACGTCGAGAAACAGACACAATGCCACAGTGGGCAGGGTCCAGTTGGTATTTTTTGCGTTATGTCGACCCGCACAATCCAAACGCTCCATTTAGCAAGGAAAAAGCGGATGCCTGGTTGCCTGTGGATATGTATATTGGCGGTGTGGAGCATGCGGTATTGCATCTTCTCTATGCGCGTTTCTTTACAAAAGTCATTCATGACCTTCAAATGATTGACTTTGATGAACCGTTTCAGCACCTTTTTACGCAGGGTATGATCACGTTAAACGGTGCAAAAATGAGCAAATCAAAAGGAAACGTTGTGAGTCCGGATGAAATTATTGACAAATACGGGGCTGATGCACTGCGGATGTACGAAATGTTTGTGGGGCCACCCGAAGATGAAGCGGAATGGAATACCAACGGATTGGAAGGTGTCGCTCGTTTTCTGCAGAGGTTATACCGACTATTCGCTCAAGCTATGGGTGAACCTGTTCCGGCACGTGACAGTTTGAACAAGTTGCGTCACCGTTTTGTGGCTACGCTGACAGAACGAATGGAGCAGTTCCGCTTTAATACCGCCGTAAGTGCCTTTATGGAATATATCAACGCGTTGCAGGCGGAGAGCGCACATGGACTAGATCTGGCTACTTTAGAAACTTTGGCTGTTTGTCTGTCTCCGTTTGCTCCCCATCTGGGCGAGGAACTTTGGTCGCTTTTGGGACATTCGTCATCCGTTTTTGCGACATCATGGCCAAAAGTGGATGAAAAATGGTTGCGTGATGACGAGGTTGAACTTGTGGTACAAATTAATGGCAGAGTGCGCGGTCATTTGCGCATGCCAGCGGATGCTTCTCAAGAAGCGGTCATTGCGTCTGCCAAGAAGCTTCCAGAAATTATAGGATGGTTAAACGATGGTGTCATTGTCAAGGAAGTATACGTTCCTGGCAAGTTGTTGAATCTTGTCGTGAAAGCTTGAGCGAATGTAGGCTGTCGATGCGTGTTCTGAGAAGTCCCTGCCTTTCGGTAAGGGAGTGGTCACTGAGTGGCTTTGATCTCAAACTGTAGATTCTGCGCTTGGAAGATAAATATAGGCGAAAAGATCAGTGTCTTAGGGCGTAGGCCGCTCATTCTGCGAAGCGAGGAACGTCCATGGAATCTCATAAACTGTATATGCGTGTAGCACAAAAAATTCGTTCACAAATAGAGTCAGGTGAATACCGCCCTGGAACAAAGTTGCCGCCGTTGGCTCATTTGGCGGAAACTTACCAATGCAGCAGAGCAACAGTGCGAGAAGCGCTAGGAATGTTGCGTGGTCAAGGGCTGGTAGAGTTTCGCCATGGCGATGGAACTTATGTGCGAACGGCGAGTGTAGAGATGTGGATGGAGCCGTTGGAGGCTGCGTGGTTACTGGGCATTGGCGAGGTCGAAGACCTGCTCGACACATTGATTGCCGTGTTGGCAGGTGTGGCAACGGTGGCTGCTCGAGAGCGAGGCAGCCGCGATTACAGTGCACTGTCTTATGCTGTATTTGAGATGGAATGTGCCGCTCATCATATGGAAGCGCGCCTGTCTGCTGAGTTACGTTTTTTTGAAGTGCTAGCTCAAGTGGCTGAAAACTCTATTTTAGAAAATGCTTTTCGCATTTTACAGGAGCCATTTCGCTCTGCTCTGCGTGTGCTTGGTTTGCCGGGCGATCTCGGTATTTCCATTTGCCGCGATTTATATCATGCTGTACAGATGGAGAAAGTCCGCGAAGCAAGAGAAATTGTCTATAGGTATGGCGATCAACTGCGTTCTGCAGTAGCTCGTGCCCGACAGGGGGAAATGGATGCCGCCGCAACTGAGGAGAAAAAGCCCACCAAGGCAGACAGATAACGCATCGACACCGTGAAAATCCGTTCTGAATAGAGAGTAAGACTTGTAGCTAGTGAAAAAATTTGATCACAATAGAGCAAGCCCATTTGGTTATTGTCACTGTTATAATGATGAAGATTGGTGTATAATAGTCCTGTAAGCGCTTCCATTTGGAGCGGGGGAGAGAGCTATATGACAAAGTTACTTATTGCCAGCTTGTCTAATTCAGGACTGGAATATTTGCATCGTGCTCAAGCGCTTGGTCTTGAAGCTCATGTACTTGATTGTTTTGAAGGGCATCGAGGAGAATTAAAATCGAGATACGGTAAAGCGCTCATTGAAACAGATGCAAGAAAAACAGATGTTATTCGAGCGGTATCTTCTTATCAGTTTGATGTAGCCTTGATTGAAGAAGACAGTGATTTTGTTCGGACAGCTTTGATAGCGCAGTCGTTACGGGAAGCCAATATTCCATTAGTCATTGTGTTGACTGCTGATGCCAATAAAATTCGTCTTTACCGTCGCAGTGGCGCTCATCGTGTTATTGTGGCTCGTGATTGTAGTGAAGCTTGGACATTATGTCAACGTTATTTTGTAGCTAATCTTCCTGCCTGAAGGTTGGATGTTGAATATTTTATGATTACCCCCTATGCAAGTTTTATGTGATATTCCTCCCAATTCATCAGAGGATCCGTCCCATAGCCTAGTCCATATGCCCAGGTTTGTTTGGCTGGGCAAATTGTCGTATCTCGGCGCTTTTCTCCATTCCACAGAAGTGGCATAATACGAATAAAAACGAGGAGAACATTCAATGAGCATTCATTTAGCTGCCAAGCACGGGGAAATTGCCGAATCTGTTTTGCTTCCGGGCGATCCGTTACGTGCTAAGTTTATAGCTGAAAATTATTTAGAGAATGCGCAAATGTATAATGAAGTACGAGGAATGTATGGATTTACTGGATTTTATAAAGGGAACCGCGTTTCTGTGCAGGGAACAGGGATGGGTGTGCCTTCGATTTCGATTTACGCTCATGAATTGATGGTTGATTATGGAGTCCGGCGACTCATACGTGTAGGTACTGCAGGGGCGCTTCATGCAGATATGAAGGTTAGAGATATCGTTTTAGCCATGAGTGCTTCCACAGATTCTGCTGTGCCGAGTCTGCGCTTGCCAGGTGTTCACTATGCAGCAACCGCTGATTTCGCGTTGCTGGAAGAAGCTTATCACGTAGCCGAACGGATCGGAAGAAAATATTGGGTAGGTAATATCTTTACGTCCGATACGTTTTATCATGAAGATGAAAGCATCTATCAGCGACTGCAAAATTACGGAGTGTTGGCAGTTGAGATGGAAACCGCTGCGCTCTATACCTTGGCAGCTCGCTATGGACGTAGAGCACTATCTATTCTTACCATTAGTGATCATATCCTGACAGGAGATACCACGACTTCGGAAGAGAGACAAACTTCCTTCCGTGATATGATGGAAATAGCTTTAGAAGCGATGATAGTTGAGGAGGGTTAATGTCATCATGATGTCACGTGGACAAAAAATAATTATGTTGCTTTTTGCCATTTTCGGAGCAGCTTCGTTAGCATCAGCCAGTTACATTATGTCCATACCCAAACATAATATCGAGGCTACATTACTCTTTATTTTGGCATTTTTACTCATTGGTACGGGTTTTACATTGCGTCGAGTTTTTTTGCGCAAAGTGTAATGCCTATCTGAATGTTGAAATTGAGCATCGGCAGAGAGGAGCAAGGCGGTGCTGGCACGTGAAGAAAGCCTGCATAAATATTGGTTGCGCGTAGCAGAAGTTGCCGCGTTGTTTCTTTTTGTCGCTCTGGTCATTCTTGTTGTTGGATTACTATTAAAATATATTCTTCCATTCATTCTTGGCTGGATAGTGGCTGTCTTGTTATTGCCTGTGGTTCGCTTTTTGGAAGAAATTCGTATACCGCGCTTATTAGCTGTATTGCTGACGCTCGGTATCTGTGTGGCATTACTGGTCGTCTTTTTTGTCGCGGCTATTGTTGGTGTGGCAAGAGAAGCGCCAACCTTGACGCTGGGTTCTGAATATTTACTGCGTTCAGGAGAGCTATGGATTCATCAACAAGTCCTGCGGGGCGAGATCCTATACGGTAATTTGCCGCCACAGGTGGCGAATCAACTGCAGAATACTTTTGTGCACGTATTAGCGAGTGCAGAAAAATGGTTGCAAAAATTTGCGACAGAAGTGCTAATGTCCGTCACGCATCTGCCAGAAACTATTTTTGTTGCCATTATTGCAGTCATTACAGCCTTTTTCTTGTTATTGCATAGGGAGAGCATGACAAAACGTTTTTTTCGTATACTGCCTCCCGGATGGTCCGCTAAAATGGAAGGTGTTATTCGCGATATTCATAAAGCGTTTGTGGGTACCATCCGGGTTCAATTATTACTGATGATTCTTTCTGCTGTGCTTGGCATTGGCGGACTTCTTCTCTTGCACTTTAGGTTTGCTGTACTGCTTGGAATTCTGTTTGGTCTCTTTGGTATAGTACCTATTGTGGGATCTGCGTTGTTAACTGTACCTTGGGCTCTACTGGCCTTTACAACCGGTCATCTGTCCATTGCCATAAAAATACTCTCATTGCAAGTGGGTGTTTCGATACTCAGGCATTTGATTGAACCTAAATTTCTTGCCAATAACGTAGGACTTGATATACTTTCCACGCTATTTGCACTCTACGTAGGTTTACAAGCTATGGGTTTTATAGGTTTGTTCATTGGCCCCATTTTGCTCATTGCGGTAAAGAGCCTGTTTGCTTCACATTTGTTTGTTGATTTGCTTCCCAACTCAGTAAATCCAATGCTTGACTCTGAGGAACAAGTTAAATAGTGTGGATTATACTTTTTCGAATGTGCAATAAGCTGTCTGAAGATGGAAACCTACAGCCTTAATGAGAATCCTGTAAAATCTTTTTTGCGCGTTGTAAGATTGCAAACAGTGTTTTTGAATCATCATCAAGCTGTTCTGAAGATATTTCTGTAAAAGAACTGCTTTGAGGGTGGATCACTTGTACTTCCAATTGTCCAATCCGATTGGCCAAATCTTTATTCAGATTTTCTAGCTGAGAAGCGTGCTGCTGGAGATGTTGAAACTTTTGTTCGTACGTTTGCAGAAAATGTAAAATATCGGTCATTGACAATTCCTGCGATACGCTTTTCTGATGTGGATTGGAGTCTGAAGTCTCTACTTCTTGAATACTCGAATGTACTTTACTCGTTTTCCTTTCTTCTTTTGCCTTTTCAATTTCATCCCGATAGTGTTTGCGAACAACACCGTTCCATCGGTAGCCGCAAGCAGCGGATGTTCGGCCTAATAATGTGGCAGCTTCGTCAAAAGCGCGCAATTGAGTGCTTCCAGAACGAATATGTTGAAGTACAAGATTTGCTAGCTTCACATCGTCTTCTGGAGACCAGGCGTCAGAACGAGACACCGTTTTTTCATCAGATGTCACTGTATTTCCTCCTTTGCAACCAACCTTTTCAAGAGGGAGGTTTCTGAAAGATTTCAACAAAGGCAAGTAACCTTTGCGTACGTTGCAGCTTTTATGAGTATGTTATGTTGCAACCTTGCAATCGTGAACAAATTTCTGAAAAAAACGTAGGAACATTTGAATGGAAAGGAAGAGAACAGGTTGAATTTAGAAGATTTTCCGGTATTTCAAGCAGACGACTTTTCAGTATTTGATGTGCCCGATCTCGATGGAAGAATGCAAGCCATTAAATCTGTTATTCGACCTAAGTTAGAAAAAATCGGTGCTCAGTTTGCGCAACAACTCTCTTATGATTTACATCGTCCTGTTTATGCTCATGTAGCCAAACATGCAAGACGGACAGTCAATCCTCCTAAAGATACGTGGGTAGCATTCTCAGAGAATCCTCGTGGCTATAAACAGCATCCACATTTTCAATTGGGTATTTGGCCAACACATGTTTTTGTCATGTTTGGCGTTCTCTACGAGTCCCCCAATAAATCAGCGATTGTTCAACGTCTCGAAAACCATGCAGAAACGATTATCAAACATATTCCAGGGGACTATTTTTGGATGGAAGATCATACGAAACCAATTTATCTTTCAGCACGGGATGTTCATGTGGAAAAATTTAAAGATATGGCGGAAAAATGTAAAAATCGTCGCCAAGGAGACTTGTTGATAGGAAAAAAATGGTCTGCCGAGCAAATTCTTGAGATGCAAGCCCATCAAGCGTTAGCTTCATTTCAAGAGGTCTTTCAACGTCTATTGTCCATCTACCAGTTGACAACCGATATTGGAAATGGATGAACATTTATTGCAAGGTCATCAATAATGACGGATCGTCATAAAATATTTGGAAGTCTCGATTATCTAGCAGGAAACTCGCTTTATATCACGAATGCCTCAATGTAAGCCTTATCATGACACGGTGTCAGGAGGTAAAGAAATGATTGCTAGTGGAGCCGCTATCGATATACCTAATCAGATGATTTTTGATATGTTGGCCGAATCTGCGAGTCGCAATCCAGACGGAGCGGCAATTCACTTTATGGGGCATACTTTAAAGTATGGGCAGTTACTGGGAGCTGTCAAAAAATTTATGGGTTTTTTGCGCTCAAAAGGTATTCAACAGGGCGATCGCGTGGGTATCATGTTGCCAAACTGCCCTCAGTACGTTATAGCTTATTATGCTATTACGGGAATTGGTGCTGTCGTAGTGCAGGTCAATCCCATGAGCACCGCTCCAGAACTCTCCTATTTACTTGAAGATTCGGGTATGCGCATGCTGATTTTACTCGATTCATTCTTACCTGTTCTTGAAAAAATGACAGAAAGACATGCTTTACAAGACCTTGTGGTAGTAAATTTACAAGGAGGAGCGACAGACTCTCTGCCGACTCAAGCAGTTTCATTTATGGAAGTGCTGATGGCCGCAAGTCCTGCTGAACCTGTAAAGAATCTTTCACCTGCTGATACTCTCGCTGTGTTGCAATATACCGGAGGGACTACAGGTCGACCTAAAGGTGCTATGCTTTCGCACAGAAATATTGTAGCCAATGCCATTCAGTCCACGCATACTGTTGAAAACGGTGTTCGACCGGACGATATTACGCTGGCTGCTTTACCGTTTTTTCATGTCTACGCTATGACAGTTGCCATGAATCTTCCTCTTGTCAGTGGTATTCCCTTGGTGATTTTGCCGCGTTTCTCCGTACAGGATGCTCTAGATGCGATCCAAAATTATAAAATAACTTTGTTTCCAGCTGTTCCCACTATGTATGTAGCACTGGCTCAAGCTGTTACACCCGGTTCGGATATATTGTCTTCTTTGCGCGTATGCAACTGCGGGGGAGCACCTATGCCTGTGAAGGTCTTGGAAATTTTTGAACAGGTCACTGGCGCAACTGTTTTAGAAGGTTATGGATTATCCGAGGCGTCACCCGTCACACACAGCAATCCATCGCTTGCATCTCGTAAAATAGGCAGTATTGGTAAGCTTATTCCAGGTACGTCTGCGAAGATTGTCAATCCTGATAATCCAGCAGAAGAAGTTCCGGTTGGCAGTGAAGGAGAATTAGCCATTGCTGGACCTCAGGTTATGTTAGGCTATTGGCAGCGTCCTGAGGAGACGGCAGCAGTACTTTTGGATGGCTGGCTGTTGACAGGAGATATTGCTACTATGGATGAGGATGGATTTTTTTCTATCGTCGATCGTAAAAAAGATATGATTATCGCCAGTGGTTACAATGTATATCCGCGCGAAGTAGAGGAAGCGCTCTATCGCCATCCGGCTATTCTAGAAGCCGCTGTAATTGGTGTAGAGGATGATTATCGGGGAGAGACGGTAAAGGCTTACGTGGTTCTAAGGCCAGGTATGTCGGTCAGTGAGGAAGAGCTTCACGCGTTTTGCCGGGAGCAACTTGCTGCTTATAAAGTTCCACGCAGCTTCGAATTTAGGGATAGTTTGCCTAAGTCAGCCGTTGGTAAAGTGCTCCGCCGTGCGCTAAAAAGTTAGCAAACGGTATCCGAAATCGCGCGGTCATGGATATCGAGGGGGATGACCGCATGAAAATTCATTTGCTGCACACAAACGATTTGCACAGCTCTCTCGAAAATTATATGCGCGTAGGCCATCGCCTGCGCGCTCTTCGTGCAGATTTGACAGCTTCCAAGGAAGTAGTATGGACGTTTGATATTGGAGATTTAATCGACCGCGTTCGTCCGGAAACTGAGGCGTCGCTGGGCAGAGTCAACGCGGCTATGATGCGCGCTCTATCTGTAGATGCATGGGTTTTTGGGAACAACGAGGGTCTTACTTTACCCAGCAGTGTATGGGGGGAACTCGGTAACTTAGCAAACACGCGTATACTTTGTGCCAATCTTCAGCAGCTCAATGGTCAATCGTTTCCATTTTTTGATCGCGCGTTGATTTTATCTCAGGAAAATGTGACCATAGGAGTTTTTGGATTGACGGCAGCTTATCCACTTGCCTATCAACCGCTTGGTGTTAAGGCTGCTCCGCCTTTTGAAACGGCGAAAGAGGTTGTTCAAGAACTGCGCGGGAAAGGTTGCAGTGTAGTCATCTGCCTCTCCCATTTGGGCCTTTTTGACGATCGCGTTTTAGCGCAACGTGTTCCAGGAATAGACGTGATTTTAGGAGGGCACACGCATCACTTTATGCACGAGCCGGAAGTCGTCGGTCATACCTACATTTTTCAGGCTGGCAAGCATGGTCGCGCTTTTGGGCATGTGTCGCTGGAATGGGTTTCAGATGAGAAGCGAGTAGGTTCTGTAAGTGTGGAACTTGTAGAAGTGAATGAATATGAACCCCTTGATAGGGCTATGCTGGCAGCCTATGAATCTTGGCGGTCGGAGATTGACACAGTGATGGGCAAACAAGTAGCGGAAATTCCAGAACGTTTAGAAGTGCGTTTCCGCGGTGAATCTGCCTTTGCTAATTTGTTAGCGGATGCTTTATTAGCGAATTATGATGCTCATCTTTCCATCATGATGTCAGGAGCTTTAACGGCCAGTCTGCTGCCAGGGCGTGCAGATCAATATCATCTTCTTGGAGCATGCAGCACACCAACTCGTCCTGTACTCATGAATCTGACCGGTCAGCAAATTCTCTCGATTCTTGAAGTAGGGCTGCAACCAGAGATTCAGATGAAATTAGGAAAGGGTTTTGGGTTCCGAGGAGCGGTGATTGGTCATCTTGCTGTTGCCGGGGCAGTGATTTATACAAAAGAATTGCAGGACGGTCAGCATGTGATTGAAAAGGTCATGCTGGCGGGGAAAGAAATGAATTTGGAAGGCGTTTATCGTGTTGCCACTTGTGAATATCTATACTTAACCCATACTTTTCCCCAGTTTCAATGCGGAACAGAAGTTACTTTTGGTGCACCTATGGTGAGAGAACTTCTGGTAAACTATATTCAACAGGAAAATGTTTGGGAAAAAGCGAATGAAATACGTTATCAGATAGATTCTATTGTGGATGAAGAGGAGAGTCAGTGATGCGGTTGTTGTCTAAGTCTCAGGCAAGAAAGATGCTAGCTAAGCTAGAGGCTGCGTATCCAGATGCAAAATGTGCTCTAAATTATACGACTCCTTTTGAATTACTGATTGCCACTATGTTATCCGCGCAATGCACGGATGTTCGCGTCAATCAGGTTACAGCAAGGTTATTTCAAAAATATCGTGAACCTGAGGAATTTGCTGCGGCTACATCGGAAGAGTTACAGGAGGAAATTAGGGAAGTTGGACTTTTTCGCGCCAAAGCGGATAATATTATTGCTGCTTCCAAAATGATTTTAAAAGAATATCATGGTCTTGTCCCGCAAACTCAAGACGAATTAATTCGTTTACCAGGAGTGGGGAGAAAAACGGCTAATGTTGTTGTCTCAAACGCTTTTGGTATCCCAGCGTTAGCAGTGGATACACATGTCAATCGCGTAGCCAATCGTTTAGGACTTGCCAATAGTTTGAAGCCTGATATTACTGAGAGACAGATTTGCCAGCGTATTCCACAAAAACTCTGGAGCCAGACGCATCACTGGTTGATTCAACATGGTCGGCAAGTTTGTACAGCGAGAAATCCTAAGTGCGAACTTTGTCCTGTTTTAGAATATTGTCAATTTTATCCTCGCTTGCAGAGTGATAAGCGGTTAAATGATAAAGTGTTTGAGATAAAACCACCAGTTGAGAAGAAGAAATCAAAAACGAGATCGGGCAAAAAGGTCGCCTCGTCCCTGTAAATGGACATACAGGAGGATAGAAGATGATTTGGAAACGAGCGTTTGTGGTTCTTCTCTCGATAAATTTGTTGGCAGCCATTGGACTGCTGGTTTGGGTTACGAGTTTTCCTAAACCGAGTGCTTCAACTGTTCCATTGCAGAGCATACCTTCGGGCACGCCAGCAAATATCCAAATGTCTATAGGAGACGAAGCCATCAACGCATATTTGGCCTATGATTTACCTCGTCAGAAAGATTTGAATCGGTTTTTGCAAAGTGCCAAAGTCAACTTTTCAAATAATTGGAAAGCTCAACTCGATATTCTTTTTCTTGGCCGTGTCATACCATTCGATATGACTTTTTTGCCTGTGGTTGAAAATGGAAATTTGAATTTGCAGTTAGAGCAATCCAGTATGGGTGGTGTAGGACTACCCAACCGGCTTTTGTTTCTGTTTTTTGAACGCATGCCATGGCCCAACTGGATACAACTCCAGAGCCAGAACGATATGATTCAAGTTAATTTGAGTGAGCGACCTCAATCGCCCTTTCGAATTCGAGCACTTGCTTACAATCCTCGTACACGTCTGCTGACATTGGAAATCAGTATTTTTCCAGCTTTGACAAGTAAGATTTCTTGAGTCATGGTCTTGTATTTCCTCTCTTATTATTGGGTTACCCTCATCATTTCTTGGTCTAAACATACTTGAAGTTTACTGTCCCTGAATAAACTGTCTAACGCACGTACACGCTAACCTCACTGAAAAAAATTCGTTCCTGCACGGTCAAGAAAGTGAGGTGATGTCCGCGTGGCCTTAAAATTTCCACTTTGGTTAAGAAAATTATTGATTGTTGACGATTCCGTCATGGATGAAACATTCACATTGAATGAGTCGAGTCGGAGTTCAAGTGGTGAAAACAATTCAGAGAGTTCAAACAGTACAACCGGCAGTTTTCTTCCTCTCGGTCACAAGGGCGGATCGACTGTACGACCGCGGGCGTTGCGGGAATATATCAAGCAGTCGGCGCAAGAGTACGATGTCAGTGTTGAGCATATGGCATCTTATGATGATGAACAGATTCCTGCCCACTTGGAAGAATGTAAGGATAAACTAAAATCCACGTTCCACCTGGACATCAATAAGGACGTCGTTGTACGAGAATTTACGATTGGGGTTCGTCGTCCCTGGAAAGCTTTTGCCGTTTTTGTTGATGGTATGGCAGATAAAAATATCATCAACACACACATTCTGCAGCCTTTAATGATTCTTACCCATATTCCTGAAGATGACAGTAAAAAACGAATGGATGCTATTGCTGAACGGTTATTGCCTGGCAATCAGGTGGAAGCCATCAATGAGTGGACAGATTTAGTCAACGCCGTTTTGGCGGGTTCGACTGTAGTTTTGGTGGACGGCTGTGACGCGGCTCTCACGGTAGAAACCAAAGGTTGGGAACACCGTACAGTGGGCACAGCGTTGACAGAAAATGTTGTACGTGGGCCGCATAACGGATTTACTGAAAGTTTTCGGGCAAATACAGGGTTAGTTCGTTCAATATTGAGATCGGAACATTTGGTGACCGATATTCTTTCCATTGGTAAATTGGCGCCAACTGATATTGGGGTCATGTGGATAGAAGGATTGACGAATCCAGAATTGGTTGAAGAAGTAAAAAAGCGAATCAAAGCGATTGAGGTAGATTATTTGCCAGATAGCGGTCTTCTTGAACAATTTTTAGATGATAAGCCCAATCTTCTGATTCCGCAAGTATTTTCAACAGAACGTCCCGATCGTATTGCATCGCTTTTAGTTGAAGGACATGTGGCCATTTTTGTTGGCAATAGTCCTTTTGTACTAGCGGTACCCGTTGTACTTTGGACCATGGTTCAGACATCGGAAGATGCTTACTTGCGTTTCCCTTTTGGTGCTTTTTTGCGAGGTTTGCGCTGGATTGCGTTAGTAGTCGCCCTGCTTTTGCCAGGGATGTATGTAGCTGTGACCAACTATCATCCAGAAATGATTCCAACCGATTTGATGTTGGCCATTGCTGGAAGCCGTGAACAAGTACCTTTTCCAGTGGTCGTAGAAATTCTCTTGATGGAATTTGCCATAGAATTAATTCGAGAAGCTGGAATTAGGATACCATCGGTAATTGGACCCACCATTGGTATAGTTGGAGCCCTTATTATTGGTCAGGCTGCCGTACAGGCTGGTATTGTTTCACCTTTACTCGTCATTGTTGTAGCTACAACTGCCTTAGCCAGCTTTACCATTCCAAATTACAATCTGAGCCTTGCTGTTCGTGTGGCACGATTTGTTTTCCTCATTGCTGGGGCGTTTTTGGGGTTTTATGGTATCGCAATTCTAGGGATTGTTTATCTGGTTCGACTTACAGTACAAAAATCATTTGGTGTACCCTTGTTGGCTCCGGTTGCACCTAGCATGGGCGGATCTCCTGATGTACTCGTACGCGGCTATGTCTTTCAAATGAATCGTAGACCAGACTATCTCAAGCCGCTCAAACGATGGCGGCAGAGTCCTATTACCAGACCGTGGAGTGCGGAAACGCGACCTGTCCCCAATTTAACAAAGTCTAACAAGAAGTCTAAAAGCTAGTTATGACGAGTAAGTGCTGGAAAGGAAAGTGTCAATGAAGCAAAAAACGCGTGTCGGAACCAGAGAACTGATTGCTATGCTGACCATTTTTGTAGCTTCTAACGCTTTTCTCATGTATCCACGTTATGTTAGCCAGACAACGCTGGAAGCCGCTTGGATGGAACCTATTATATCAGGAGCTATAACCCTGATTGTATTTTTAATTGTTGAAATGTTGCTATCAAAATATTTTCCATATATGGATATTGTTCAGGTTTCACAAGAAACATTTGGAAAGCCAATAACGATGTTTTTTATACTGATTGTAGTAGGTTATTTTATTCTTTCCACAGCAAGTGTATCCAGACAATTTACAGAAAATGTTATCACGACAGTTTTGCCTTCAACACCTATCCTGCTGATTGGCGCTGTGTTTATGGCAGCATCTGCTTATATTGCCTATATGGGATTAGAAGGAATCTGTCGAACAGCGTATTTTGTGCAACCTATTTTAATCATTGGCATACTTGCTCTCTGTCTGATGACAGCCAACTGGTGGCATCCCATGTATCTTTTTCCCATTTGGGGCTCAGGACCTTGGGTAGTTTTGAAATCATCAGTTTTTTACATTTCTATCTTCAATAATGTGCTATTGCTGTGTGTCATTTTTCCACATGCCTATCATCCGCGTGATTTTCGAGTAATTGGTACAGTATCTATTGTTGTGTCTACATTGCTATTAACCGCGTTCTTGGTGACTTTCCATATGGTCTTTTCACCAGTGGAAGCAGGCAAGGCTTCATTTGCGCTTTACCAAATGGCACGCATGATATACTTGGGCAGGTTTTTTCAAAGATTGGAAAGTATTTTCGTTTTTCTTTGGGTTACAGCAGCCATCGTTAAAATGGCTGTCAGCCTTTGGGGAGCAGGATATTTGCTGGGTAAAGCAGTTGGATGGAAATCTTTTCGTCCCTCAATACCCTCCATTTCGTTGCTTTGTTTTGCTATTTCCTTATGGCATGCCGATTTGGTAAGGGTGATCACGATGGATGATCAGTACCTTATGCAATGGGGTTGGACGGTTGTTTTTGCGTTGCCCGTTTTTATCATTTTGAGTGGTGTCATCCGTCATCATTTACGTCGAGGTGGAGGGGGAAGAGATAAAAGAAGAAATAAAAGGAGGCGAACGGCACATGCTTAAATTTGTTTTTGCCATGATTGTTCCATTGATGATTCTGATATATACGATTTCTTTTGGATTGTGGATGCGCTCTAATCATCAAGGGTTTGGGTCTGCTGTAGCCTATGTACTGGGAGTTTTATCTTTTAGTGCATCAGGATTTATTTTCTGGCGGATGTTTACCTAAATGTTTTGCTGGTGGTTCGGACATTTCCAGAACGACTTCCTTTCCGGTATATAATGAAAAGGAAATAAGTGAGTGGACAAATAGGGAGTGGGAAATGAAGTGTCGGAATTATCTTTATCCAGCGAAGACGATTGGGTGGAAGTTTATACAGATGGAGCATGCAGCGGCAATCCAGGGCCAGGAGGATGGGCTGCTATTTTACTTTATCAAAATCATAGTAAGGAAATTTCCGGCGGCGAACTGCAGACGACAAACCAGCGCATGGAAATTCAAGCAGTAGTGGAAGCGCTGGCTTGTTTGCGTAAACCTTGTCGGGTTCGAATATACAGTGATTCAGCTTATGTGGTTAATTGTTTTCGCCAACGTTGGTATGTCAATTGGCGAAAAAATAATTGGAAAAACAGTAAAGGAGATTTAGTTCAAAACCGTGATTTGTGGGAGAGGTTGTTGCAAGAGGTAGAGCGCCATCAAGTGGAGTTTGCGAAAGTAAAAGGACATGCTGGGGATTTTTATAATGAACGGTGCGATACCCTTGCTCGCGAGGCGGTGCCGAAGCGGTGAAAAGTTTGACGCTTGAAAGGCTGCAAGAAATAGCTCGACCACTAAATTTTGCCGCGGTAGGCGCCACCGATGCCAGTCCGTTTGAAGAATTGCAACCCATTCTGAGCGAATATGCCAAACGAGGTTTGACTGGGTTTGAAGTGAGCGATATTCGTCAGCGTATGGATCCGCGTCAATGGCTGCCAGAAGCTGAATCGATTGTAGTTGTAGCAATGGCCTATTTGACGGAAAAGGGTTTGCATGAAGCTCGGTTACATCCGCGTTCGCGCCAACATGGACAGACTTCTGTATATGTTTATGGAGAAGATTACCACATTGTTTTGCGCAACCAGCTTCTCACTCTTCATGCTTTATTGGAAGAAGAGTGGGGCGGGTCTATTCCTGCTCGCGTCATTGTAGATACATCACCAATGGTCGATCGTCGTCTTGCAGAAAGGGCCGGAATTGGATGGATAGGTAAAAATTGTATGTTAATTGTTCCGGGGAGTGGTAGTTTTGTTTTTCTGGGAGCTATTTTATTAGGGATACCTATTCAAGGGAGTCAGCAATTAGCTATGCCTACTATGCAATGTGGTCATTGTGATTTGTGTCTCAAGGCTTGTCCAACAGGCGCTTTACTTGCTCCCGGAGTCATTCAGGCAACTGCTTGTCTCTCCTATGTCACACAAATGAAAGGTATTATACCTAAGGCGTATCGTGCCGCGTTGGGAAAAAGAATTTTTGGCTGTGATACCTGTCAATGGGTATGTCCTGAGAATCGTCATATAGAGTATGCTCATGCAACCGTCTTTGAACCTGAAAAGGATCAAGCTTATCCAGATTTGTTGAAGATTTTGCGCATGAGTCAGCGCCAATTTCAAAAGTTATATGGTCGCAGTGCTGCAGGCTGGCGCGGTGTACGCACTGTCCAGCGTAATGCTCTGATTGCTCTTGGCAATATGCGAGCAAGAGAAGCTCTAATGGAAATCATACCATTTCTTGATCACCATCGTCGTGAGTTACGGGCGAGTGCCGCTTATGCTCTGGGGCAAATTGGTGGACAGGTGGCTATGGATGTTCTAAAACAGAGACTTTCCATTGAAGAAGATGAAGAAATTCGCCAAGAATTAGTTGACGCTCTTCATCAAGCCTCTGTTGGAAACAACTCTTAAGCGAAATTTTTAATCAGGTAATTGCTGAATTTGTTCATGGAAAGAATCAAGAAATTGTTTGCGCCGTTCCGTCTGCTGCATATAGTTGTGTAACTGTTGTAGTACCATTTCATTGTCTGTATTGGCTAGATGACTGTCGAGTATCCGCCAAATATGGTGCGGAAAGCGCAGTAAAGCTTCCAGTGTTGTATATTCACTTTTGCTCATTGTTCGCCATTCATTATATTGAACAAAAACGTTATATGCGTAGTCGCTGGTCCAAAAAGTTGATTCTAATGTTCTTCGCAACAAATGCGACATATCCAGAACTCGCGGTGCAAAAGCAGACAAATCAAAATCAATAGCAGTGACTCTGTCCTCTGTTCCGTCATAGAGAAAATTCCGAGGTATGACATCTAAGTGGCAGAGACCTGCTTGAACCGTAGCGGATTTTAGATAATCGAGACAAGCATCAGATTGTAGTAATTGTATGGATTCTTCAGCTTCTTGAAGCAGCGATAAACGATGAGTTTGCAGCCATTCGTTAATTCTTTTAGATTGACGTGATTCGCTGGTTCGATTCAATACTTGTTCGAATTGCACCTTTCTTCTCTTCATCATGGCTCGTAAATCGACAGGTGTGGTGCGAAGTTTATCTTTTTGTTTGTATGTTCTTGTTTTTTCATGTAATTCAGCCAATAAATAAGCAACTTTCCCCAACTGGTGAAGTGAAGTAAAATTTGCAGGAACTCCGTTTATCCAATGATTGGCGTAATAAACGGTTTGTTGATATTCCACAAAGTAGCCCGCGTTTTTTGTACGCCAAATATTCGGAGTACCCTCAAATCCTTGCTCTTTAGCAAATTCAAGTGTATCCATTAAAATTTTCAATCGAGCAGGATGGACATGCGCCTCTTTAATCGAAAAACTTCCTTCAGGTGTAGTGATTTTCCATACTCCATTTACTTTGCTCAAACGTTCGAATTCGTTTGTGTAGGCATCAATAACCTGACGCGGTAGTCCTTCCAGACGTTGCTCAACTGACGAAGAACGAGCTTTGGAGAGAGAACGTTGAACCTGAGGAAGTGGTGGGGCTGTTCTCATATTTTCTCTTTTATTTTCCCTGTTGATCACGGTAACATGTCCGGTGTTAGCAGCTTCTGCAGGTCTTTGAGTATGTTTTGACGCTGCTTCTTTGGCAGGAGTATGGGTTGGATATGAATCTTTCGAAGAACGGGCAGAAGCTGTTGGACGAACATCTTTTTCAGTTTTCTCTATGGGAACAGGACGCACAGGCACTGCTTCTGATACTTTTTCTTCCTCTTCATACTTCTTGTCCAGAGGCCACAGAGACTGTTTCCAACCTGATGGGTCTGTCTTATTTTGAAAAAAATAGGGAGGTTTCATGAGTTCTTCTAGCAACGCTTCCGCCCAAGGAGCAAGTTTTCGTCTTTTTCTCAACTTAGAACACCTCCAGGGCATTTAAGGCTGTTTGACTCCTTACAGACTATGAACGATCCTAGGCAATGGTGAAATGGATTTGCTTTGTTCATAGAAGTTTAAAGTTTTTTTGACAATCTAAACAGTTTGTCTGTTTTTACAGGATTAAGCTCGATATGATGAAGACAGAATAAATAAATAGGGATGAATGAAATCGTTGAGGAGGTGAAGATGATGTCTATGGGTGGATCAGTAACTCCATATCAATATTTGAGTTATGTTCTCTTGGCTTCTTTTCTCCTATCCATATTTTCAGTGCTCATTTATCAACTTGGCAGACGATTAATTCATCAAATCGTTGTCCAGGAAACTTCCACCAACCTTTCGGTAGAGACCAACTTAAAAAACGACGCTCTTGTCAAACTGGATGAGAAGTTACATCGTAAGTCCTCTTGGTTAGCTACGCCGTTACCTTATCGAATACTCTGGTACGGAATGGCCGTTTTATGGCTGTTGGCTGGAATTTTACAAGCACAACCGATGATGTTTACAAACCAATTTATAAGTTCCATACTTCAGAACGCCTATCTGACGCAAGTTCCTTTTTTGCGCACTTCGGATCTTGCTTTAATGGAACGTTGGAGCCACAATCCGGTTACAAGTAATATAGAAGCTATTATGATTCAACTCTTTATTGGCGTTTTACTTTTGCTCAATCGGCGCAATTGGCTTGGCTATACGGCCCTAGGTGGTTCTATAGTCTGGGGACTTTTAGTTTGGGCTTATGGTGAAGGATTTGGAAATACCTTTACGACGGGTCGTTCCTTTCTTTTGTCTGGGACGCCTGGAGCGGTTCTTTTCTATGTTGTAGCTTCTGTTTTACTTTTTTTACCTATTCAAATCTGGGAAAATCCTCGATTTTACTCAATTATGCGAGTGGCGCTAGCTGTATTTTGGGGTTTGGCCGCCATATGGCAAATCATTCCTAGTAATGGAGCTTGGCAAGCAAAAACTTGGCAGAACTCTCTTCAGAGCATGATACAAACGCCTGCAGGTCAACCTGCCTGGGTAACTTCGGGAATCAATATGTTTATGCGCTTGGCCATTCAGCATGTCAGTCTAGTCAATAGTATTTCTATAGGCCTTTTCTTCTTTATTGCGGTATTGTTCTTGTTGCCCACACCACGCGCGCTTATGGTGGGGATTTCATGTCTTGTCCTTTTTTTGGTGTGGTGGTGGACGGAAGATTTTGGAGTGTTAGGGGGTATGGGAACAGATGTCAATGTCGCACCTTTAGTCGGCTTATTTACGGTGGTGTTTTACCCGAGCATACGAGTTCAAAAATATTTGGGTTCTTTTGGAAAGCCTGTGAAACATGATTTAAAGTGAGACGGAAAAAACCTATAGAGGACGGAAAATATGAGAAAGGATCTGCTTCTGAAGCATGAAAACATGCTTTCGCGGCAGATCCTTCTTCTGCTTCTGATGTTTTATACGCTTTCTCCAAGCGTACTCCATACTTCTAACTTTGTTTTTACTCGTTCAATGACTTCATCCGTAAATTCTGTCGTGGAAGCGCCTCCGCCCAAGTCGGAAGTACGACAACCGGTCATCACAGTTTCCAGAGTGCTTTCGTAGATAGCTCTCGATGCTGTTTGACAAGATTTATCTTCCATATAGGCGAGCAAGGAAGCGGTAGCTAAAATCATAGCCATTGGATTGGCAACGTTTTTGCCAAATAAGCTGGGAGCTGTTCCGTGTGGAGCTTCTGCCATTACCGTTTGAGGCTTACAATTATCGTCCAAAGAAAGAAGAATAGATTCAGATCCAGCAATCGTTCCAAACATTTGTAAAACGAGATCGCTCAAACAATCACCGTCACGATTGAGAGCTGGAATTACTAAAGGTTCTCCTGCTTTTACCAACAATAAAGCATATGTTGCGTCAATTAACTGAGGTTCATAGGGAACGTTGGGATAACGTTCTGCAGCCCTATCCATTTCTTCTTTCAGCATTCCTTCATAAATAGGGGAAACAGTGAATTTTGGCCCACCAAACACTTTAGCATTCAGTCTTTTGGCGTGTTGAAAAGCATATTCGGCGACACCTCGGCAAATTTTGCGCGAGATTTTTTCAGTACGATAGGCAATTTCTTCATTATCAACCGTCTCACGCCATTCTTTGGCACCATAAGCGTCATCAACAGCCATTCTTACAACAGAGATGGGTGAATATACACCCACTGGCGGTGCTACGCTTGGAATACGCCGGCCTGTGCGTACAATCACCGTTCCATTGATCTCTTTTCGTAAAATGGCGTTGGGACTACCTACGTCGCCTTTTGTTTCCGGCGTAATCGTGGCTGCTTTAAGTCCATAACCATATTCACGCATTGCTTTTGCCGCTTCATGCACAATCTCGTTGTTGGTCTTGCGGCGGTTTTCCAGACTCAAATCAAAACGATGTAATTCTACGTCTACGCCGATTACATTAGCATCAAGCAGGCGTAATGACTGTTCGAGGAGTTCTTGACCTGTTTGGTCACCCTCCATGACAGCAATTTTGGGTTTGCTCATGAATGTCCACCCTTTCTATTTGATTCATTTCTGACGTGACATGGATTCCAGAGAGGAGTATACCATAGCCAACAGAGATTCTCATGAAAAATGAGCAAATATCGATTTACTGTCATAGTCTGCCCATGGTGAGGTGAACGTGGTGGAAGCGATTTTGCACGCCGTTCAAACATGGTTTGCTGCTCGAAACCAAGCATGGGTTAGTTTGGATAAAGATTCTAATTTACTAAGGAATGCGCCTGTTGCAACAGAATTGGGGCGGAAAGCGTGGCAGGAAGTGCGACGTATGCGTTTGGCAACTTTACATGACGGGATGCGTTTGGCACGAGCGCACACTTGTGTAGCCGTTTTAGATGTTCAATTTAAGGAAAATCGTCGCCTTGCAAAGGTTCTTGCCAACGAACTTGTCTATTTGACCAAGGTGTCTACGCCTGCCATGACTGTGGAGGCTAGACAGTTAGAGCATGAAATGACATGGCAGCGTAATCATCAACACTGGCAATTGAAAGAGGACCATCTGCTGGGGTTACAAGAGGATTGTAAGATGAATAATCGCATCATCAAACCTGCAGTTCATTGTGTATCGATGAGGGATGATATTGTCAACATAAGGCAATGGTATACGGGTAAACAGATGGGTTACTCGCGATTATTGGCTGTTCGATACGCAGACTTATGGTGGCAGAAACAAAATCCCCTATATGCACAGTATGAAAACGACAGTGCCAATTATGTGTCTCAGTGCTTGTTTGCAGCAGGACTTGGTATGAGTGAAAAAAATTCGCACGGATGGTGGATGGATACAGCCCGTCAGGAATATGCACCAGCCTGGACGATGCCGCATCTGCTCTATCATTCGTTGCTTTCACGTAAAAATGTCATACGACTGGAAAAATCCAGACAATGTATCGTGGGCGATCTCGTTTTTTATGATTGGCATGGGAATCATCGTCCCAGTCATGTTGCTATTGTGACAGATTTCGATCATCAAGGAAGGCCACTTGTGAACAGTCATTCCATGCATGTACAATATCGTCCTTATCGTTATCTCGATTCGCCTATTTATTCAGACCGTGTCCAGTATCTTTTTTTGAGAATTCCAGATGGAACCGTGTAAGTACGTTGTCGATAGTTGGATCTCTTCTCTTGTTCTCTTCCTGTGCTAAACTAGGGGAAGTGTGAAAAGTGGAGGGAATTGTTTTGTTGCACATTGTTTTGGTAGAACCTGAAATACCCGCCAACACGGGGAACATTGCTAGAACCTGCTCTGCTACGGGCAGTGTTTTGCATTTGGTGAGACCACTGGGATTTTCTACAGACGATCGTCAACTTAAAAGGGCAGGGTTAGATTACTGGCATCTTTTAGACATCCGATATCATGATAGCATGGAAGAAATATGGAAAGCATATGCCGATCGTAGATTTCATTATGCTTCAACTAAAGGAGGACGCTATTACTCAGAGGCTAACTATCAAGACGGAGATTTTCTGGTGTTTGGTAAAGAAACCAAAGGTCTGCCAGAAGAAATGTTGGAAGCTCATCGTGAAGAAGTGATACGAATTCCAATGCGGCGCGATGCCCGTTCTCTCAATCTATCGAATGCTGTCGCCATAGTGGCCTATGAGGCTCTACGCCAATGGTCGTTTCCTGGAATGCTATAGATATATCGCACCGAATTGAATGATCGGTATGCATGGTTCTTCAAGTTTTGATATTATCAGCAGTTTGGATCTTCTTTTCGGCAGCATTCTACTTGATTTGCAGTCGGATGGTGCAGTATACGCTATTGCTCGGGAAATATGTCGAATCCTATGTCTGAGATGATAGTAGAAAAATAGCTCGAAAGGCGCTTTTATGCGTAACTGCTGGGGAGGTGAGAACATGTCTCAAGCGAATGATGGAGTAGTTCGGTGGGGGGACGATAAAATTGAAAGAAATGGTGTAAATTTTATCATCCGTGATGAAAACGGATCGACCATTGCCTATGTAACAAATCGTGTATCAGAGGATGGATATCTATGGTTGGAACACACGGTTGTATCTTCTCAGTTGCGCGGTCATGGCATAGGAGGACGTTTGGTGCAGAAAGTAGTTGAGATGGCGAGAAATGAAGGACTCAAAATCGTTCCTGTTTGTTCCTTTGCCGTAGCAGAGTTTAAAAAACATCCAGAATATCATGATGTTTTGGCAGACCAAGCAAACGCTTCATCTTAATTTAGAATCAAATTGCCATGACCATGGGTTAATGAGCCCAATGTCATGGCAATTTTTACGTCTATTCCATAAGAGATATAGCGAAATGTTTACTTGGTGACGACGTGAACAGCCTGACCCAGACCTACTTCGGCAGCTTCCATGACCATTTCACCTAGAGTTGGGTGTGCATGAATGGTAAGCGCCAAATCTTCTAGCGTAGCGCTCATTTCAATGGCTAATCCAAATTCAGCTATCATATTAGAAGCCTCAGTGCCTACAATATGCGCGCCAACTACAACACCACTTTTCTTGTCAGCTACCACTTTTACAAACCCGGCATCAGCATTCAGGGAAACAGCTCGACCATTAGCTGCAAATGGGAAACGGCCAACAGCAATCTCTCCATATTGTTTCTTGGCCTCTTCTTCGCTTAAACCAACCGAGGCCATTTCCGGATCAGAGAAGACGACGGCGGGAATACAACGGTAGTCGACAATGCTGGGGTGTCCAGCAATAGCTTCCGCAGCTACTTTGCCTTCATAGGAGGCTTTGTGGGCAAGGGCAGCTCCTGGCACAATATCACCAATTGCAAAAACTTTAGAGTTCGTTGTCCGTCCTTGTGTGTCCACTTTCACCAAGCCTTTTTCATCTACTTGGATACCAGCAACGTCAAGACCTATGTCATCTGTGTTGGGGCGGCGTCCTACGGTAACCAGCACATAGTCAGCAGTGACTTTCTGCTCGTTGCCGTCTTTGTCTTTGAAAGTCAAAGTCACTTCTTTATCAGTCTCTTCGACAGATTGAGCCATGGCTTTGGTGTGAATTTCCACGTTGTATTTCTTCAAATTGCGTTCTACCAGACGAACCATCTGTTTATCGAACGCGGCGAGGATGGAGTCGAGTCCTTCTACAATCGTCACTTGGGAGCCAAATTTAGCAAAAGTTTGTCCCAGTTCTGTACCAATGTAGCCTCCGCCCACAATGACCAATCGTTTTGGCACTTCTTCTAAATTCAGTGCTTCTGTGGAACTGATCACTCGCTTGCTGTAGGGCAACGATTTTAATTCGATGGGACGTGAACCTGTAGCCAAGATGCAGTGTTGGAACGCAAAGCGTTCACTCTCATGTTCCATCATAATGCGTACTTCATTCTCTTTGGTAAAGAAAGCTTCACCGGAGATGACTTTAATTTTATTGCCTTTCATGAGCGTTGATACGCCACCGGTCATTTTTTCGACAACCGTTTTTTTCCAGGCTTGAACTTTGCTGAAGTCCAGTTCTACGCTCGATTGAATACCAGGGAAAGGTGATTCTTTGGCAGCTTCATACTGATGAGCTGCTGAAATTAAAGCTTTGGAAGGTATACAGCCACGATTGAGACAAACTCCACCTAATTCCGCTTTGTCTACTAATGTCACTGATTTGCCTAGCTGAGCTGCACGAATCGCGGCGACATAACCACCAGGACCGCCACCAATGACAAGAACATCCACTTCTTCGCTGAATTCCCCAACTACCATGTCGTTACACCTCCATCAAAAGTAAACGCGGGTTTTGCAAGAAAGATTTGATGTCGTTCAGGAATTGTTGGCCTAATACTCCATCAATCATGCGGTGATCGAATGACAAGCTAAGTGCCATCATTTGGGCCGGTTCAACTGCGCCATTACGAATGACCGGTTTCTCAACAATACGTCCCACACCTAAAATAGCCAATTCGGGATAGTTGATAATAGGCGTAAAGAACATGCCACCAGCCGATCCGATATTCGTAATGGAGATGGTGCTTCCCTTCATTTCATTCGGGCTCAATTTGCCGCTTCGCCCACGTGTCGCTAAATCGTCAATCTCTGAGGCAATGTTCCACATGTTTTTGCGATCCGCGTGTCGAATTACGGGGACAATTAAACCGCGATCGGTATCAGTAGCAATGCCCACATGGTAATAGTGTTTCACCACAAGCTCTTGTTTTTCCTCGTCATATACTGCGTTGATGGTGGGGTGTTTTCGCAATGCAGCAATTAACGCCTTAACAATGAATGGCAAATAAGTAATTTTAACGCCGCGATCGGCCGCAAGAGGTTTGATCTCTTGCCGCAATTTGACAAGTTCCGTCACGTCTACTTCATCCATCAGGGTCACATGAGGTGCAGTATAGGCTGAGCGAGCCATGGATTCAGCAATTTTTTTGCGAATCATGGTAAGCGGAATACGCTCTTCTGTCTCGCCATCGTCTAGAGAATGAATCTGTGTTGATGGAGCGTTTTGACCGTCTTCTGATTTTGAAGCAGCGACTTGTGTGCCTCCTTGTTTGAAGGCGTCAATATCTTCCTTGGTAACTTTACCGTTATTGCCGGTACCGGTAACTTGACGAATATCGATTCCTTGCTCTCTTGCGTACTTGCGTACTCCAGGTGTTGCGAGAACTTCATGTGCAGAAGATAATTCTGGTGTAGATGACTCTTTGTTAGCTGGCGCAACAGCTACCGGTTTTTCTTCCGGTTGGGGCGCTTGTTCCTGGGGTTTGGAAGCTGTTGTGTCCACATTGCCCTCTCCAGCAACTTCCAATGTCATCAATACATCTCCAACCACGGATGTTGTCCCTTCACTTACTTTCAACTCGATGACTTTGCCCGATACAGGTGAGGGTAGTTCCACTAGTGCTTTGTCATTTTCTACTTCTGCTACCGCGTCGTCTTCCTGGATAGTATCTCCCGGTTGGACCAACCAGCGGGCAATGCGGCCTTCATGCAAACCTTCACCGAGTTCTGGAAGCTTTAATTCATATACAGCCATTCATGTCACCTCCTCAAAGTTAAAGACTCATGACTTTGTCCAGACCGCGGATAACAAATTCGGGTGTCGGGAGCCATTCGTCTTCGATTAAACCAAATGGATAGACGGTATCAGGCGGTGAAACGCGCAAAACGGGAGCTTCCAAATGGAAAATAGCATTCTCTGTGATCTGAGCTACAATCTCTGCTCCAGCGCCTGCAGAACGTTGAGCTTCCTGCAATACGATGGCGCGATGAGTTTTCTTGACAGAGGCTACAATTGTATCCAAATCAATAGGACTAATGGTGCGCAGATCTATCACTTCAGCTTCCAATTGCTTTTCCTTTGCCCATTGTTCTGCTGCTTTAAGTGCCGTATGAACCATAGCCCCATAGGTGACAATGGTGATATCTTTACCTTCACGCACTACGTTTGCCTGGCCGAGCGGTATGGTATACGCATCTTCTGGAACTTCTTGACGTATCGAGCGATACAATTTCATGTGTTCAAGAAACAGTACCGGATCGTTATCACGGATAGCTGATATCAGTAAGCCTTTAGCATCGTATGGATTGGACGGAATAACAACTTTGATGCCAGGGGTTTGAACAAACAAACCTTCAAGGCTGTCAGCATGGAGTTCTGGGGTCCGAACACCTCCACCAAAAGGCGCACGAAAAACCACAGGACAATTGTAACGGCCACCAGAGCGGTAACGCATACGCGCTGTTTGTGAAGCGATTTGGTCAAACGCTTCAAAGACAAATCCAAAGAATTGGATTTCTGCAACCGGACGAAAACCTTGTGTGGACAGCCCGTTTGCTAAACCAGCAATACCAGATTCAGCCAAAGGTGTGTCAAAGACACGATCTTTACCATATTTGGCCTGTAATCCGTCTGTAGCACGGAAGACACCGCCATTGTGACCAACGTCTTCACCAAAGACCAGCACTTTTTCATCTAAATCTAACTCATTGTCGAGTGCATTTGTAATCGCTTGAATCATTGTTAATTGCGCCATAGTATTAGTTTCCCTCCTGACCGCTGAATTCTGCAATTTGCCGTTTCAGAGGAGCGGTTGGCGTTTCAAACATACTCTCCAGTAATCCTGGAATTGTCATTTTTTCTACCGCATCCGCTTTTTTCAAAGCGTCGTTGATAGCATCTTTGGCTTCTTCCATGACTCGCTCTTCATCTTCCTGAGTCCACAGCCCTTTGCTCTCCAAATAGGTGCGGAAGCGAATCAGAGGATCGCGTTTTTCCCATTCCGACTCGGTTTCTTTGCTGCGATAACGAGTGGGGTCGTCTCCTGACATGGTGTGTGGGCCGTAGCGGAATGTCACTGCTTCGATCATTGTTGGACCATCACCGTTGCGAGCGCGATCGACCGCTTCTTTGGTGACACTGTACATGGCAAGCACGTCCATGCCGTCCACTTGGATGCCCGGGATACCAGCGGCAACCGCTTTCTGCGCCAGTGTTTCAGCCGCTGTCTGCAAAGAGACGGGTACAGAGATGGCAAATTGATTGTTCTGAACAATGAAAACAGCAGGCAATTGAAAAGCTCCGGCAAAGTTCATGCCTTCATAAAAATCACCTTGCGATGTTCCACCATCACCGGTGTAAGTGATAGCCACTCGTTTTTCACCTTTTAGTTTGAAGGCCATGGCAATGCCTGGGGTTTGGACGATTTGTGCGCCAATGATGATTTGCGGCATCATGACGTTAACATCTTCTGGAATGCGTCCACCCAACTGATGTCCGCGCGAATAGAGAAATGCCTGATGCAATGGCCAGCCATGCCATACGCATTGGGGCACATCACGATAACCAGGGATGATAAAATCTTCTTTCTTTGTAGCGAATTCGCTGCCAATCATGGAACCTTCTTGACCAGCGACTGGAGCGTAGAAACCAAGTCTTCCCTGTCTCGTCAGACGCACAGCGCGCTGATCCCAGACTCGTGTAAAGACCATTCGGCGCATGATTTCACGCAACTCTTCATCGCTCAGTTTGGGCAGTCGGTTAGAGTCAACAACTTTACCGTTCTCATCCAATACTTGAACGTAGGGGACAGAACGTTCCTTGACAGTTGTGCTCACATTCTTCACCTCATTCGTCAAAGTGAAATTCAATCCTCAGTTTGAAGCTTTGCTTGCCCAGGCATACGGCCTAAGAGAGAGCCATTGCATGTCAGAGAGCATCGCACTAGTGATACAGAATCAAATTCATTATAATACACTTGTTACAAAGTAGCGATAGTCACATAAAAATCCGATATTTATCTGTTATATAACGTGAATTATTTTTTCTGATACAGTGTAGGTACAGCAGCCGTTTGAACAAAGGAGAGTTGCCCATGGATACATCACGCAAGATAGAAGCTCACGTATGGCAGAGTCGTGCTCTTGGTGAGGAGCGCACAGTCAAGGTCTATCTTCCCCCCAACTATGACACGCATACGGCGTATCCGATTGTTTACTGTCATGATGGACTGGAGTTTTTTACACACGGGCGTGTAGCCACGATTGCTCAACAACTGATTGCCGAAGGTCGTCTCAAACCAGTGCTGATTGCTGGAATTGCAGTCAATCTGCAACAAAGAAATCAAGACTACGCAATGGACGGCACTCGACACGAAGCTTATTGCGAATTTGTACTGGATGAGTGCATACCAGAAATCGAACAACATTATTCGGTCGATCCGGCACAACGATCTATGGCGGGTATATCGCTTGGCGCAGTCGCTACACTCTCCATGATGCTGCATAAACGTTCCTTGTTTCGCCACTTCATGCTTTTTTCTGGCGCCTACTTTCCGAGTGTACAAGAGGCGTTGCGCATGGTAGCCGATCTATCTGAGTATCGCGCTTATATGGTGGTAGGTGATGAAGAGGCGGAGGCAACGACACCGAATGGTGTCTATGATTTTTTAACCTACAATCGGCAAATGCGCGATTTGCTGCAAGAGCGGGGAATGGACATTACTTATAAGGAAGCGCCAGGTAATCATATTTGGGGATTTTGGCAGAAATTGCTCCCTGACGCTTTGACATGGTGGCAACCTACCCGCTGACGCCGCCCATTTTTCTTCTTGGTGATACTTCGGCGAATTGGGTCAAGTTCTACCGGAATAGGATAAACCATTCCGGTAGACGCGCCCTTCCAGGTTGTGTCAGGTAACCAAGAAGAAGACAGATGGGGGGATTTGCGTGAATTTTCTCGATCGATTGAGTCGTTACCGGGCGGAAGAAGAAGCACTCCGCTGGGAAGGTACGTTTTCTGATTATTTAGAAATTGTCCGTTCCAATCCTTCTGTTGCCAAAAGCGCTCATGCGCGTATTTATGACATGATAGTGGCTGCCGGAATTGAACAGGGGGCAGACAATCGTCCCGTCTATCTGTTTTTTGAACGTGAAATGTATGGTCTGTCACAAACGCTGGAGCGTCTGGTTGAAGAGTATTTCCACGCAGCCGCTAAGCGTCTTGACGTACGCAAGCGAATTCTGCTTCTCATGGGACCCGTCAGTGGAGGTAAATCGACTATTGTGACCATGCTCAAACGCGGACTTGAAAGGTATTCGCGTACGGATGCAGGCGCACTCTATGGTATTTCCGGGTGCCCCATGCACGAAGAACCTTTACATCTCATTCCCCAAGAACTGCGTGATGAGTTTGAGAAAGAGTATGGCGTACGAATTGAGGGCAATCTTTGTCCCAGTTGCCGTCTCATGCTTGAAGAAACATATCAAGGACAGGTCGATCGCGTTCCAGTTGAGCGTGTATTGCTTTCCGAAGAACGTCGAGTAGGCATTGGTACCTTCAGCCCCTCTGATCCTAAGTCGCAAGATATAGCCGATCTGACGGGGAGTATCGATTTTTCCACTATTACAGAGTTTGGATCAGAAAGTGATCCGCGCGCGTATCGATTTGACGGTGAATTGAACAAAGCAAACCGAGGCTTAATGGAGTTCCAGGAGATGCTCAAATGCGATGAGAAGTTTCTATGGAATTTGCTCAGTCTGACTCAGGAAGGGAATTTTAAAGCAGGCCGTTTCGCTTTGATATCTGCGGACGAAATGATTGTGGCGCATACGAATGAAGCTGAATATCGTTCCTTTGTTGCCAATCGCAAGAATGAAGCACTGCAATCACGGATGATTGTCATGCCTGTACCCTATAACCTGCGCGTCGACGATGAAGTGAAAATCTATGAGAAGTTAATCAAGGCCAGTGATCTCTCACAAGTTCATATTGCACCCCATACCCTCAAAACAGCATCGATTTTTTCCATTTTGACAAGGTTGAAGGATTCTAAAAAACAGGGTATGGATTTACTGAAAAAACTCTATCTCTACAACGGGCAGGCTGTGGAAGGCATGAAAGACTCAGATGTCAAGGAGTTGCAAGCAGAATATCCAGATGAAGGAATGTCGGGTCTTGATCCACGATATATCATCAATCGGATTTCCACAGCCCTGATTCGCCGGGATACACAGTGTATCAATGCTCTTGACGTGTTGCGTGCCATAAAAGACGGTCTCGATCAACACGCTTCCATCTCTAAAGAAGATCGAGAAAAACTTTTAAATTTCATTGCTATTGCTCGCAAAGAGTACGATGAAATGGCTAAAACTGAAGTGCAAAAAGCGTTTGTCTATTCTTTTGAAGAATCTGCGAAGACATTGCTCGACAACTATTTGGATAACGTGGAAGCCTACTGTAACTGGCAAAAAATCAAAGATCCACTGACGGGTGAAGAGATTGACCCAGACGAGAGGCTCATGCGTTCTATAGAAGAACAAATTGGTATTTCGGAAAACGCCAAGCGAGCCTTTCGAGAAGAAATACTTATTCGCATCTCGACATATGCCCGACGTGGCAAGCGTTTTGAATACAATTCTCATGAACGCCTTCGGGAAGCGATTGAGAAAAAACTTTTCAGTGATTTAAAAGACGTTGTTAAAATCACAACTTCCAGTAAAACTCCAGATGAACAACAATTGAAAAAGGTCAATGAAGTGACGGCCCGCTTGATTGACGAACATGGTTATTGTCCGGTTTGTGCCAATGAGTTGCTCCGTTATACAGGCTCCCTTTTGAATCGATAATCAAATTTGGCTGGCAAGGGGGTGGAGACGATGTCGAATGAATCATTCACGCTCTCGAAAGAAGACTGGTCGCTCCATCGCAAAGGGCAACAAGATCAAGAACGTCATAAGGAAAAGGTCAAGGAGGCCATCAAAAATAATCTTGCCGATCTCATCAGTGACGAAGGCATCATCATGAGCGATGGTCGGCAGATTGTTAAAATCCCGATTCGTTCGTTGGAAGAATACCGTATTCGCTACAATTATTCGAAAAATCGACAACCGGGAACTGGCAAAGGTGGTTCCCAGGTTGGAGATGTGATTGGCAACGGTCAGCCTGGCCAAGGTCAGGATCAGTCAGGGGCGGGGGATGGGAAAGGCGTTGACTACGAAGAAGCTGGCGTGACTTTGGAAGATATCGAAGAAATGCTTTTCGCTGAGTTGGAGTTGCCGAATCTTGTACCTAAATCGAATGAAAATATTCAGGTTACGGATGTGGATTTTCGAGACGTCCGGAAAAATGGCCTCATGTCCAATATTGACAAACGCCGTACATTATTGGAGGCTATTCGGCATAGTGCTCGAAACGGATCGGACAAAATGATGATTCGTCCAGACGACTTGCGTTTTCGTACGTGGGAAGACACCATTGAGCCAGATTCCAATGCGGTTATTTTGGCGCTGATGGATACTTCGGGTTCAATGGGATTGTTTGAAAAATATGCTGCGCGGACATTCTTCTTTTGGATGGTTCGGTTTTTGCGTACGAAGTATGAGAATGTGCATATCCGTTATATTGCTCATCATACGGAAGCAAAGGAAGTATCAGAGGAACATTTCTTTACCAAGGGTGAAAGCGGTGGAACCATTTGTTCCTCCGCATATGATTTGGCGCTACGTATCATTCAACAGGACTATCCTGCCGGTTCTTATAATATTTATCCTGTCCATTTTTCGGACGGTGATAATCTCACATCTGACAATGAGAAATGTATCAAACGAGTGGAAGAAATCTGTAAACTCTCGCAGATGTTTGCTTATGCTGAAGTAAACGCTTATGCTCGCTCTTCGACACTCATGTCGGCATACAGTAAAATGCAGAATCCACTCTTTCGAAAGTTTGTCATTCGTGAGAAATCGGACGTCTATCGTGCACTGCGTGCATTCTTTTCGGCCGCTCCGGAGGAGGGGAATACTGCTTGAACGTTCAGGAAATTGAAAAATTAGAAAAAAGCATCGAGTCTATGACCCAATTAGCCCGTACATGCGGGCTGGATTTTTATCCAATGCGTTATGAAATTTGTCCTGCAGATATTATCTACACGTTCGGCGCCTATGGCATGCCAACTAGGTTTTCGCATTGGAGCTTTGGCAAAATATTTCATCGATTGCGTTTGGAATATGACTTTGGCTTGAGTCGCATTTATGAGTTGGTTATCAATTCTAATCCTTGCTATGCGTTTTTGCTGGAAGGAAATACATTGCTACAAAATCAAACTGTCTGTGCTCACGTGTTAGCGCATTGTGATTTTTTTAAAAATAATGCCATGTTTACTCATACACCTCGTGATATGGTGGAACGTATGTCGATTTCTGCTGAACGCATTCGCCAATATGAACTTCAGTATGGACGCGGTACGGTGGAATCTTTGCTGGATGCTGGTCTAGCTCTTCAAGAGCATGTGGACGCTTCGGTTTCTGGACGTCGATATCGTAGGGAGTGGCGTGAACAAAAGGATAGAGAAAGACGCGGGCTGTACTCTGAAGATAGACCGTCTAAAAAAAGATCGGACTATGATGATTTGTGGACAATTGGCGACGAGCTACAAATAGAAAGTACCTTTGTCGAGGAACAGAGTACACGTTTTCCTCTTCCGCAGAAAGATATCATGCTCTTCCTAATAGAACACAGTCCTGTACTCAAACTATGGCAACGGGACGTGCTCTCTATTTTAAGAGACGAAATGCTTTACTTTTGGCCGCAAATGGAGACCAAGATTATGAACGAAGGTTGGGCAACATACTGGCATTTGCGAATTATGCGTGAGATGGATTTGTTGCCGGAAGATTCGATTGAATTTGCCAAGATGCATGCCGGAGTAGTTCTTCCTTCCCGTACAACCATTAATCCTTATTACGTGGGGTTGGCAATTTGGGAGGATATTGAAAAAAGATGGAGTAAGCGTCAAACACCTTCTTCAACAGCAAGTGAAGGACTCGGTTCGGCTGGTCGGGAGAAAATGTTTGAAGTGCGCGAGATGGAAAATGACATTTCCTTTCTGCGCAATTATCTGACGAAGGAATTGATGGAGCAACTCGATCTCTATCTTTATCAAAAAGTAGGCAATGAGTACCGGGTTGTAGAAACAGATTACGAGCAAGTTCGCAACGCGCTATGTGCTTCGCGTCTGAATGGGGGAATTCCCGTCATTCTTGTAGAAGACGGAGATTATCAGAGAAATGGAGAATTGTTCTTGCGCCATGCGTATGAGGGTGTGGAACTCGATTTAAAACAGTTAGAAAAAACACTTCCCTATTTGTATCAATTGTGGGGAAGAACCTGCCATTTGGCTACTGTAGTGGAAGGGCGGGAAGTGATTTTTAGCTGTGATGGCAAGCGCACACAACGAAAATTTGTTTAGTGTAGTTGCATTCTTGAGATTGGAATAGAGACGAAAATGATGGCATTTGCCGTTTCTGTTTTCTGCATTCACTATATAATGTAATACAAAATGAACTGAACAGGTGATGGAGCCCACCTTAACCGCCTCTATAGGATAATAGCTCCTACAAATTTATGAAATTTGTAGGGGTTTTTATATTTTGCAAGCATAAGTACATATGCGTAAATTGCTGTAACCCAAAGTCTAACTGCGTTCAGGACAGGCAAACGTCTTGGACTGTTTTTCCATTCCTGCATATGGTATGTCAAGCTGCCTGATGAATAGGCATCCAAATCGTATGAAGGAGGAAAAACAAGTGTTTAGTTTGGCTGGAGCAGATTTGACGCGTTTTTTGTTCGCTATGGTACTCCTGTTGGCAGCCGCAAATCTTCTTGGTTACGTAGCTGAACGACTCGCCATTCCAAGAGTGATTGGAGAGGTCGCAGGTGGTTTATTACTGGGGCCAACCTGCTTTGGTACCTTGTTTCCCGCTAGTTTTCATTGGCTCTATCTCGGCTTTCATTCGGAAAGCGATCTTTTTGGGTTTATTTATCAATTAGGAACCATCTTGCTGTTATTCACCGCAGGATTGAAATTTCAGTCTCGATTTGCGAAGTCAGATATTAAGACTGGATTAGCCATTATTGTCGGATCGACCATCATACCCTTTCTGGTTGGCTGGTTGTCGACATTCGTGTTCAATCCGTCTCAGTTTGAAGGACCCGATCACAATGTTATCGCTTTAAAAATCATCGTCGCCATTTCTATAGCTGTAACTTCCATACCAGTCATCTCCAAAATTTTTAGCGATCTCGGTATAATGCACTCCCGTTTCGCTAAAATCATTGTTGCCATTGCTGGTATACACGACCTTATTCTCTGGGTGGCTTTGGCAATCGCTTCCGGTATGGTAACGGGGGGACATGTCAGTTCAACAGGTGCAATCAATGTTTGGATGGTCTCCAAAAGCCTGGTTATAACATTGGCTTTTCTGGTGGTCTGCATTGGGGTTTTACCTTGGGCACTGCGCAAATTGACTTCAAAAAGGGCTAATTTGCTATTTCGGGCTTCCTTTTTAGGGTACTTTCTTGTCATTCTTTTTGCGCTGTCTGCTATTGCCGGATATCTACAAGTAGATGTGATGTATGGGGCTCTATTAGCGGGTATTGCCACTAAATTCAGTCTTCCTGAAAACCTTTTTAAAAAGTTAGAAGAAGGGGTTCTGGGGATTTCCTATGGTTTCTTTATTCCATTGTTTTTTGCCATCGTTGGGATGCAGTTGGATTTGGCGAAAAACTTCAGTTTTGGGTTCTTCATCCTCTATCTGATCTTTGCCACACTGGTGCAAGGACTGGTTGTCTATTTTACCTGTCGGATCATTCGTATAGATAAGTTAACCAGTTTCAATTTTGCCGCGGCGATGAATGCTCGTGGGGGGCCGGGTATTGTGCTTTCAACTGTGGCTTACTCATTAGGTATTATTAATCAAGATTTTTTCGCCATACTGGTTATGCTGGCACTCTTAACATCCTGGATGGCGGGTTCTTGGCTTCGTTATATTCTCAAAAGCGGCAAACGACTTATGCCTGGTGATGAAAACCTAGTGATTCAAAAAGCGCAAGAAGAAATAGATTTTCAATGGGAGCCCAGTCTAGAGTAAACCAATCTGTACACTGACCTGGTTCAGCCACAAATCAAAAACAATTTCTAGCTCTGAATCGATGTAGAGAGGCTGAGTAGCATCGGCCTCTATTTTTTATTCAGGAAAATGAATGTGACCACAAATTTTACTGATAATTATATCATTTTTATATTGCCAAACCAAAACGTTTTGGGTATAGTGTGGATAACGCTTTCATTGCTATTCATTTTTCATTTGGGTGTGTTCATTTAATGACAGTGACCATTAGAGATGTGGCGCGGCAGGCAGGTGTATCCATCACCACAGTCTCGCGCGCATTTAACGGCTATCAGGATGTTAGTGAGGAAACAAAGAAAAAAATATTGCAAGTCGCTGAAAGTCTAAACTATCGACCGAGTCGGGTTGCTCGCAGTCTCGTGCTGCAGCAGACACAAAGTGTTGGCTTGATGATTTCAGATTTCAACGTCAATCCTGGTGGACATCATTTTCTCTTTGATGTCATAGCCGGGGTGCACGACAGACTAGCCTATCTAGGCTACGATATTACATTAGTCAGTACCACAACTGCACGTCAGCGCCTGATAAGTTATATCGATTTCTGTACTGAACGTCGTTTGGAGGGAGTCATTGTTATGGGGATGCGGCTTGATGATCCATACATGCAGGAAGTTGCAGAAGCTAAACTGCCTTCTGTAGGGATTGACTTGCCCATTCTCAGCCGTTATTGCGGATACGTCATGACAGACAATGTCAACGGTGCCAGGCAAGGTGTTCGTTATCTCATATCCCAAGGGCATCGTTCAATTGGATTTGTTAACGGGCATGCTCAAGCTGCTGTCAGTGTTGATCGTTTGCGTGGTTATCAAACGGCCATGCAGGAAGCCGGCCTAGAAGTAAAAGAAGACTGGATCATTCACTCGAATTTCTTGGTTGATGGAGGTGAAACAGCAACTCGTCAATTGCTGCAAAATCATCCTGAAATGACTGCCATTTTTTACGCTAGTGATTTGATGGCTATTGGCGGAATGCGCTGCATTCAGCGGATGGGTAAAAAGGTGCCGGGCGATATAGCAGTTTTAGGTTATGACAATATTGATTTAGGCGAATGGGTGACTCCCATGCTCAGCACTGTCGCTCAAAAGCGTTACGAGATGGGCGTTGCAGCCGCTGATATGTTGATGGGAATGTTGCTTCGTCAAGAAGAACCCGGTGGTCGGCTGTTACCACCGTCACTGGTCATCAGGGAAAGTTCGTAAGCCAATTTCCTGAGATAGAGTTCGTGCGGTCTATGGTTCCGAAAACGATTTGGTTTATGTTTGCAAACAACCTGTCCATTTCTGCACAGGAAAGGAGCTTTTGCTTTGAATGATGTTGTTTTAAAAGAGAACGATGTTTTTCTGGTATGCTGTCAAGAAGGTACAACTATACGAAACTCGCAGGGTCAAGGTCACCACGGACTTTATTCGCGAGACACGAGGTTTCTGTCACGTTTGGATTGGTGGTTGGACCCTGAAGTACACATCATGCTGGATAAATTATCAGAAAATGGTTATGAAATATTTTACTGGTATACCAATACACCGCCTTCAGATATTTCGTCGATTCCCAGAGAATCTTTATGGATAGAACGGCATCAGTGGGTAGATGCGACTGGACTCTATGAACATGTGAAAATAAAGAATTATGCTCTCGATCCGCTGGAAATCAATGTGGGTTATGTGGTCGATGCGGATTTTGTCGATATGTTCGAAGTGCGCGGTTTTAAAGATACACCATTTCAAAGAGAAGTACAGGTTGTGACAGAAAAGACTGCTTGCAGCTATCAATACTCTGCTAGAGATGGACGTATTACCCGTACTCATGTCACTTTGGATGCACATCCAAATCATAGCGTGCAAGTGAATGTTTTGCCTGAAGAGAATGGAACGACTGCACGCCGTTATCAATGTAAGATACGACTTTTGCATCAAGAACAGGTCGAGTTGTTCCTCAAAGTGAAAATTGAGATCGTCCCAACCGTTACAGACTCAGTAGTCATAAGTGAATCTTGCATAGCTGAAAAGCAAACCGAAAACGATTTGGATCAATATCGATGGATTCGCGAGTCGTATGCTCAATGGTTCAATCAACTTCCTCAGGTTACTGGGGATTTGCGTTTTGCAGCATGGTATGAGCAAGGATTGAAAGATTTGCGGATGCTTCAAAGCAATTTGGGATACGGGACGTTGCTTACAGCTGGTGTGCCTTGGTACGCGGTGCCGTTTGGGAGGGATAGTTTAATTGCTGCACGGATGATGTTATTGGCTAATCCTGAATTAGCACGAGGAACTTTGCAGACAATGGCTCATTTTCAAGGCACTCAGGAAAGACCAGAGAAAGACGAACAGCCGGGTAAAATTGTTCATGAAGTACGCGATGGGGAACTCAGTCGACTGGGGATTCTACCTTTTGCTCCTTACTACGGGAGTGTTGATGCCACACCTCTTTTTCTAAATCTGGCAGCTGATTACTTGCGCTGGACGGGTGATGAAGAACTTTTAGAAATCTTGTTGCCCCATGTACATCGAGCTTTGGACTGGATTGAAATGTATGGCGATCGCGATGGGGACGGATTTCTGGAATATTGTCGAGAAGCAGAAGATGGAATTGCGAATCAAGGATGGAAAGACTCTGGAGATTCCATTATGTACGCTGACGGTCGTTTGGTGGAAGGACCAGTGGCGCTGTGTGAAGTACAGGCTTACTTGTATCGGGCTTACTTAGATTGGGCGCAAATTTTCATGTCTCGTGGTGAAAAAGAGTTAGCAACTCGTTTACAGAACAAAGCATCAGAATTACAAAAGAGTTTTCGCGAGCGATTTATTCTATCGGATGGGAGTATAGCCTTGGCACTTGATGGCATGAAGCAGCCGTGTGCGGTGATTTCTTCCAACATGGGTCAGGTTTTGCAAAGCTTGCTCCTCTCCAAAGTGGAAGCTGATCGAGTGGCTGCGCGAATAACAGCCGAAGATATGCTGACGGGTTTTGGCATTCGAACACTTTCTTCTAAAGAGAAACGTTATAATCCGTTGAGTTATCACAATGGTTCGGTTTGGCCGCATGATACCTGTTTAGTATTGCAGGGGTTGCGCAACTATAGCTGCAGAGATGAGGCTGTAGCCGTCATGGAAAATCTGTTGCGAGCTCAAGATGCATTTGACTTACACAGGCTACCGGAATTGTTTGCTGGTTTTGGAATCTCCGAATCAGCCAAACCAGTACCTTATCCGGTTTCGTGTTCTCCTCAAGCTTGGGCCGCTGCAACACCGGTATTTGTCTTGGAACAAATCATTGGCCTTCGTCCAAACGCTAGTCGACAACAGATTGCGCTCGATCCGCTGCTACCCGATTCCATAAAGGAGTTGAAGATAGAGAGAATTCCGCTTGGTCATGGACATTTGTCTCTGTATCTCAAGTCTCTGAACAAATCGACCCAATATGATGTTTTACAAAACACGACAGGTTGGGAAGTTCTTTATGAACCTATGGCAAGGGAGGTGATGGCGCATTAGTGGCGCTGACTTGACATAGATACGTCAGTCAATCACCTCATTGTCCATCAAATGTGCAGTATTGAACAAAATCAACCCAGCAAACATTCAGTTACTAGGAAATCTTATCCTTGTCCATTGCAGATGCCAGTTAAGCGAAAATTTCACGAAAGTGAGGTAGATTTAATTGAAGCAAGTCAAAAAAGCAGCTATGTACTCTCTCGTGGGCTTGACTTTTTTAGGGCTAGTGGGTTGTGGTACAGCTAATAACAGCAACTCCTCGCAAGGTGGATCCACGAGTTCAGGTAAACCGGTAACTATTGTTGTAGCCAGTTGGTCTGGAACAAATGTAACCAATGGGATTATTGATCAGCAATTAGCTGATTTCAACAAGACACATCCTGGTATCCATGCGGTATATCGTCCGATTTCTGGTAATTACGAGACGATTCTCAAAACGGAGTTTGTGGCAGGAGATGCGCCAGATATCATTACATTAAACAATGGCGGGCAAGCGCCAACCTTTGAAAGTGAAGGGGCAGTCATACCGCTGAATTCCTATATCAAGCAGTCTAACTATTCTTTGAGCGATTTCTTCTCTGGTGCACTGAATATGTTTGTGGCGAACGGTCAGGTCTACGGTATTCCTCGTGATCAATCGCCGCTCGTTCTTTATTACAATCCGGTTATGTTCAAGCAAGCTGGCATTAGTGGCCCGCCGAAGACATGGGCGGAACTCTACGCAGATGCTAAAAAATTAACAAATCCTGCAAAGAAAATTTATGGAATCGTTCAGACACCACAGGAACCTCGTTGGGCGCAATTTGTCTATCAGGCAGGCGGCAGTGTCATGAATAATAACATGACTCAAATGACTTTAAATACTCCGGCAGCCTTGAAAGGGTTTTCGTTTTTTGTCAATCTCTATCGTTCAGGAGTTGCCGCACAACCACAGGATGTCGGAGCTACATGGGGAGGACAGGCGCTTGGAATGGGACGCGCGGCTATGACCTTTGAAGGGGCTTGGGCAATTCCATATTTGCAAGACACGTATCCGAACACTTCATTCGCTATAGCTACGTTGCCAAAAGGTCCTGTCAATAATGTCAGTCTGGATTTTCCAACCGCTTGGGCCATCACCAAAGATTGTTCGCATCCGCAACAGGCTTGGGAAGTCATTCAGTATCTGACTGGGGCAGGTCAAGCGCAATGGGTGGAACAGGGCGGACTGGTAACCGTTCGAAAATCTTTAATTGACATGCCCTATTACAAAGAACATCCGATTTATGAAAACATCTTGAAGCAATTGCCCAACGCAGTGCCTTGGAATTTTCCCAATGGGTTCGATCAATATGTGAATACGACACTTTCTAATGAGACTTTATTGGCGGTTGATGGAAAAGAAAGTCCTGCACAAGCACTACAAAAACTGCAAAGTGAAGGTGAATCAATTTTACAAAATGGAGGTAGCCAGTGATGGCCGCAGTTCAAGCAGACTCCCAGAGTCGGAGCGGTGGTCGTTTCCTGCGTGAAAAAGGCATGCAGAAATGGCGGCGACAGGAAACCGTCACCGCCTACCTTTTCTCTCTGCCGACTATCATTCTTTTGTTGATGTTTTCTCTTGGTCCAGCAGTCTATGCCTTTTTTCTGAGTGGCGTTTCTTGGAATCTGTTAGACCAAATGCACTGGATTGGATTGCATAATTATGCTGCTATTTTTCGTATGCCACTCTTCTGGACGGCAGTCAAAAATTCATTTATCTTTGCAGCAGTCGTCATGCCGGTGCAAACAATCATTGCCATGATATTCGCAGTAATCATGAATCAGCATCTTCCCGCCCGGCCACTGTTTCGTTTGGCATTCTTTTTCCCGTCCATCAGTTCATCAGCTGTTACGTCTCTGATGTTTATGTGGATTTTCAATAAACTGGGGTTATTGAACGGTTTTTTGAACTGGTTTGGGATTTCTGGGCCTGACTGGATAGGAGATCCTCGTTTTGCGCTTTCGGCCATCATGATATTAAACATATGGAGTACATCGGGATATTTCATGGTGGTTTTTTTGGCAGGTTTACAATCCATTCCACAAAACTTCTATGAAGCGGCAGCTATTGATGGAGCATCTGCATTTCAGCGTTTTTTGCGGATTACAGTGCCACTTTTGAGACCCTCCACCTTCTTTATTGTAGTCATGGGCATGATTGGCACACTGCAAATGTTTGATCAGTCCTTCATCATATCGGGTGGCACAGGTGGGCCGCTCAATTCTACCATGACAATGGCGCTACTTATTTATGAAGAAATTTTCTCCTATGGAAATGTCGGTTATGGAGCCGCGATAACGGTGTTTCTTTTTGTAGTTGTACTTCTGCTTACCCTGTTAACGAATCGCTGGCTTGGCAAACCGATTGAGTATTAATCGATGGCTGTTGAATGCGCAAAGTGAGGGAGGGTGAATGGTTAAATGATTGTATCTCCAGCGCAAAAAACATGGGGACGCATATCCCGCGGTCTGTATCTGCTCATTTTAATCGTTGGTGCGCTTATTATGGTGATCCCGTTTCTTTGGTCGCTTTCCACATCATTAAAGCCATTGAATCAAGCGTTGGCCTACCCGCCACGTTGGATTCCTCATCCCTTTTTGTGGAAAAATTATATAGATACGTGGAAAACAGTTCCCATGGAGCGATGGTTTCTGAATAGTACTTTGGTTTCAGTGGTTGTGGTCATTGGAAATTTATTGCTGGATGCGCTCGCTGGCTATGCTTTAGCAAGAATTCATTTTCGTGGACGCAATCTAGTGTTCTTTGGTGTCATATCTATGTTGATGATTCCTTTCCAATCCATCATGTTGCCAGTCTATATCGAGTTGCGCTCTCTTGGCCTTATCAACAGTTACGCAGGCATGATATTACCGCAACTGGTTTCGGCTATGGGCGTGTTTCTCATGCGACAAGCCTTTTTGAACATCCCGGAAGAAGTGGAAGAATCAGCCGTGATTGAAGGTGCTAGTCGGTGGCGAATCTTTTGGCAAATTACATTGCCTATGGTGCAGCCTACCATGCTTACACTGGCACTCATGATGTTCATGAGTTCTTGGAATAATTTTCTTTTACCACTACTTGTAGCCAATAAACTGCAATTTTGGACCCTGCCGCTAGGTATGGTAATGTTTCAACAGCAATATTATACAAATTGGCCATATTTAATGGCGGCAGCTGTAATGGCTACCATTCCAATAGCTATTTTATTCCTTATATTCCAAAAATGGTTTATCCAAGGTATTTCTACGACAGGTCTCAAATAGTGAAAAGTGCAAGGACACACCCTGTTATAAGGGTTGTGTCCAACGCTTTTCTATCTCGCGAGCTGAAGATAGGATCAGTGAGATGAGGCGTTGCAAACTTTCTTCTGTTTTGCGATAAATGGGGCCAGCAACGCCAATGCCTGCCAACAGTTCTCCTTTTTCGGTAAGAATGGGTGCAGCGACTGCAAAAGCGCCGTCATCCAATTCTTCCTCACTATAGGCATATCCTTTCCTGCGAATTTCCAATAACTCCTTTTTCAAGGATTCCACACTATCTGGAGAACTCTGGGATATTTCTTGTAATTGCGTCAGGACGGTTTCCTTTATAGCTTCACTAGCGTAAGCAAGCAAGATTTTGCGTGTAGCTCCACGATGGAGTGGGAGGACGCTGCCTGTACGTGTTGTCAGTTTGATGGGTAGCGGGCTGTCGATGGATGCAATGCAAATACCTACTAGACGTTCTTCATCCAGCATGGTCAAACTTACCGTTTCACCACTAGAGGCCGCTAGACATTGCATAGATGGCCAAGCCATTTGGCGTAAACTGTATTCCCGGTTGGCATGCATGCCAAGGATATAGGCACTCATACCCAGTCGATATTTTTTGTTTTCTTGATTTTGAGCAAGATAGCCATGTTCGGCGAGTGTTGTCACTAAACGAGCAACTACAGTGCGCGGAAGATGAAGAAGGTTAGACAACTCTGCCACGCCCAATTCCTCACCGTAAGTCACAAAACAATCCAAGATGCGCAAACCGCGAGCAAGTGTTTGTGAAGTGCGTGTTTTATCTTTTGATGAATCAGGTTCAAGCCAAATATCCATTACAGATAGTCTCCAGAGTTTGCGAAAGGCCAGGGCGGCAACATCCGGTTTAAAATTTTGTCTTCTCGATATCCAAGAGCGTATTCTGCCTGCATAATCGTATGAATCTCGCGAGTTCCTTCGTAAATAACAAGGGCTTTAGCATTGCGCATATAACGTTCTACCGGGTATTCGTTGGAGTATCCGTAGGCTCCATGGACTTGAATGGCGTCGGAGGCGCTTTGAAAAGCAACATCGGAAGCAATCCATTTGGCAAGTGAAGTTTCACGAGTGTTGCGGACTCCTTGATTTTTTAACCAACCTGATTTAAACACAAGGAGTTGTGAAGTTTGGTAACCAGCTTCCATTTTGGCGATCATTTGTTGAACTAACTGATGTTTGCCAATCTCTACACCAAACGTCTTGCGTTCATGGGCGTATTTCACGGAGGCATCTAAACAAGCACGCGTTAATCCAGTCGCACCAGCAGCAACAGTAAATCGACCGTTGTCCAAAGCAGACATAGCAATTTTAAATCCTTCACCTTCATCTCCAAGGCGGTTTGCTGCTGGTACGCGAACATCTTCCAAAATGACTTCTCCTGTATTCCCGCCATGAATACCGAGTTTGCCACGAATCGGTCGGGTGGTAACACCAGGATAGTTGCGTTCCACAATGAAAGCTGTGATACCTTTATGTTTCTTGGACGGATCGACCGTCGCAAAAATTAAAAAATGGTCAGCATAGTCACTCAGGGAAATCCATATTTTCGATCCGTTCAGAATATAGCTGTCACCATCACGTCGTGCTCTGGTTTGCAATGAACCAGCATCTGAACCTGCACCAGGTTCGGTAAGTCCGAAGGCACCTAATTTGCTTCCTTCTGCCTGAGGTTTTAAATATTTTTCTTTTTGTTCTTCTGTACCCCACTGTAATAAAGTCATACTGTTAAGTCCGGTATGTACAGAGACGGCAGTTCGGTAGGCGGTATCTCCATATTCAAGTTCCTCGCAGACAATAGCTAAGGAGTTATAATCCATGCCAGCGCCGCCATACTTCTCAGGTATGCAAACGCCCATCAACCCCAGCTGAGCTAATTTCTGCACTACACCCATCTCAAAATGATGTTGTTCGTCCCATTCCTTCATATAGGGAATAATTTCGGTTTGGACAAATTTTCGTGTCATTTTTTGTAACTCTAATTGCTCTTGGCTGAGTGAGAAGTCTAGCATGTAGCTACCACCCCTTCATGGATCCACGTTTGAATTTGATTTTCCAAAAATCCACATTCTTTTAAAATGATTTCGCTATGTTCACCGAGTCTGGGAGGAGGCAGGCGAAAGACTGGCGGAGTCTTTTCTAGTTTTAAAGGACTGCCGAGCAGTCGTAATCTATCAATCGTCGGGTGACTTTCGCTCTCCCAAATCATTTGTCGTTCGGTCGTTAGTGATGAAGCTAGTGATTCTTTAACACTTTGTACTGGTCCGGCGGGTACTCGTGCAGCACGCATCATAGAAAGAACCTCTTCTTGAGAGTGTTGAGCCATGGCTGTTTCTAGCAGCTTCAAGAGGTCTTCACGATGTTTCACACGTTCGGCATTGGTTGAAAAACGCGGATCCGTTGGTAATTCGTCAAGATGGAGAACATGGCAAAAGTCGTTAAACTGTCTATCGTTGCCTACCGTAATAACCACATCTCCGTCACGAGTATGGAAAAGCTGATAAGGAACAATGTTTGGATGACCATTACCTATGCGTTTGGCATCAATGCCGCTTGTCAAAACATTGCTTGCGACGTTGACTAACATGGCAAGCTGTGTATCGTAAAGCGCCATATCAATAGCCTGCCCCTGCCCAGTTTGTTCGCGAACACGCAGTGCTGCTTGAATAGCAATGGTTGCGTACAAACCTGTACAAACATCAGTAATGGCAACGCCTACTTTGACGGGGCCAGCTTCAGCGTAACCAGTAATACTCATGAGACCGCCCATTGCTTGCATCAGATAGTCATAACCAGGTTCGTCACTTTGTCTGCCAAATCCAGAGATAGAACAATAAATCAGGTCAGGTTTCACAGCACTAACCTGTTCATAAGTGAGGCCAAGGTGTTGTGCGGAAGCTGGTAAAAAGTTATGGAGCAAAACGTCTGTGTGTTGCAACAGTGTATTGAGAATTTTTTGGCCTTCTGGATGCTTCAGATCGATCGCCAGGGAACGTTTGTTTCGATTGGTACAAAGATAGTAAGCGCTTTCTCCACCTATAAATGGAGGTCCCCAATAGCGCGTCTCATCACCCCCTTGAACGGATTCAATTTTGATGACATCTGCACCGAGATCTGCCAAATTCATGGCACAAAACGGGCCTGCCAATATGCGTGAACAGTCTAATACACGGATCCCTTGCAAAGGTTGCATGAATACACCACCTATTATAGGAATAACATTCCTATAATCGATAGAATAACATGAGATTTTGCATATTTCAATCTATTTTGTGGTGCGGTAAGAGATTGTAGGTGAGCAATTTTCTCCACACTTTTTGGGATGCAAAGTTGGGTGCAAGGCTGAACGCTTTGTTTCGCAGTTGGATGGCTAAATGATTTTCTATTTGCGAGAATTCACCGAGCCAGCGAGCAAATTTTGCCAAATGTGCGACTCTGCGTTTTCGTAAAACTGCGAAATGTGCGCATGCTTTTTGCCAATCCTTTTCTTGTTGCAATGCATGAAGTAAAACGTGTGCATCTTCTAGAGCAAGACAGCCTCCAAAGCCTAAATTAGGTGTGATGGCGTGGGCAGCATCTCCCATGAATAGAAGAGGTCCTGAAGATAGAGGATACCCTGGGGCTATATCGTAAATGGAATGGCTGAAAATTTCATGATTAGGTGTATGGTCAATCCATTTCTGTATCGAGTCAGGCAGATTGGAGAACTGATGGCGGATGGAAGGGAAGGATTGGTCATCTTTTTGCATCCATCGGTAGTTGAGTGTAGCAAACCAGTATAGGTGATCTGCGTCGATTCGCGCATATCCAAATCGCCGTCCAGATCCCCAATATTCTGCCATATCCCATTGAATGTCATACGCGTTTTGGATGATTGCTCGCCAAGCGTGATAACGAGTTGGCCGCTGCAAATGACCATAGATTGATTTGCGAATATTGGAATGAATACCATCTGCCGCAATGATTCCATCAAAACAATCTTTTCGGCCACTCCCAAATTCCACATAAATTTTTTGGTTTCTTCCCATTTCAGTGTGGATTGCCGTATCTTGTTCAATTTTTGGTCGATCCAGTATATCCCATAACCAATGAAGGAGATGGGAACGGCGCACACAGATGGGATAATGAGAAAATTCTTCTTTCATCCAATGCAGAGGAAGTTGCAAAAGAAGGGTGCTTGTTTCTTCAAGCAAGACTCCAGTTTTGAGAGGATGTTGTGCAATCTCTGAGATTTTTTCACTCGTCAATTGATTCAGCGCGAAAAGCGCGTTAGGCCATAAAATCAATGCAGCCCCCCCATCTAACGGGTTTGCATCGCGATCGAACAACACGTAATCGATGCCGGATTGTTGCAACGCTGCAGCAGCAGCTAGCCCGGCTACTCCTGAACCCAGTATGGCAATACGCATCATAGATTCCCCTTTTTATGCTTTCCCATAAAGACCGTGAGTCATCAAAGTGTGCCTGAAGTTGGCCTTTCTTGAAAAGAATGATTAAGATGGATATTGGGAGTTTTCAAGTTAGAAATGGAGGCGCTGCCAGATGAAACGCTCTCCTGATGGATCGCGCAGTCCGAGGTTGTTGCGGAATACGATTCTATCCATTGTCATTCTCATTGTAGTGTCTATTGCCATTATGATAGGTGTAGATACTCGTTCTGGTTTTTTAAAACATATTCCTAAGACTTGGCTTGATATTGTCAAAGCTTTGCTTGTGTTTGCGGTAGGTGGTATTGTATCCACGATTTTAGAGCGCAATTTATTTCGCATTTCGTTGAATAAATTGGGCCCACAGCGTTCCACGCTCTTTCGCTATGTTGCTCGACTGTTGCTTTTTTTGACAGTTATCATTAGCGCATTGACTGCGTTTGGGGTCGGCTTACCCAGTGTCATTTTTGGTGGAACCTTTATTACGGTTATTGTAGGTTTGGCAGGCCAAACGGTGTTTGCCAACATTATTGGCGGTATATGGTTGCTTTTGTTTCGGCCTTTCCGAGTCGGAGACCCAATTGGCATTGTAGCCTGGCAATTTCCACTTTTAATGCCAAGCTATCCTCACGAAGCAATGCGTCCCATGTATTTTGGTGTCGTCCGTGATATTAACCTGATGTACACAGAGATTGAAAGTGCCGATGGTTATTTGCAAATGATTCCTAATGGAATTATTGCGCAGTCATTTCTGGAAAACAAATCCACCCCAGGAAAGCACCGCATACATTTCCGTTTTGATGTCGATCACGCTGTACCTGTAGATACTTTTCTACACGAAGCAAGAATTTTTTTAATGAAAAGGTTTAATGATGAAGATGCTCGCCCGGAGGTTTGGATTGCAGATATTGGACCTGCAACCTATTCCATTCGCATCAGTTTGTTCTCAGACGATCACGAAGAGGCACTCAAGTCCGAGATACTACAGCAAATGATGCGCCTTCTTCAACAAATCAAGAAAAAAGAAGAAGCCAATGCTGAACAAACCAGCAATTAGATATTCGCCTTTTGGTTACGAAAAATTGGCCGGTTTTCGTAACAAGCGATTGAGTGTCTCTCTGCGCAGGCCCATGAATTGACTGATTTCTTCTTGTGTGAAGATGGAGAGCGGATCGATATCAGGAAATTCTTGTTTAAACCAGTGGATGAAGGCGTTAAAACGCTCTTTGGCTGTAACGGTAGTTAACTGGTCAATCCGTTCTTGCATCATACGCAATTTATGTTGCAGGGAAAGAGATACTTCTCTATATAAATAAGGGTTCTCCTCTAATTGGTGGTACCAATCCTCTGAATTGATAACTTCGACTTCCGAATCCATCATGGCTATAGCGTTTCCGTGGTAAGGCTTGGGGCTGACCAGCGAATGGTGAGGAAACAGTTCACCCGGCAGCAAAATATTAAATAGCAGCGCTTGTCCGTCTGCTTGGTAGCGCACGACTTTCAATAGTCCAGTATGCAAACGATAAAGCGAACCCATTTCACCTTGGCGAAATAAGCATTCGCCACGATGCAATTTTATCCATGTCATTTCGTCACACCTTCGTCAGGTTTTCTGTGACTGTAGTCACAGAGACTTTCCAAAAAGGAGCGTATTTTCATAAATGCCAAAGAAAAAATAGTTATCCATCCACAAGGGAGTGGTTCAGATGACCGCCGTAGTATCTAATTTAGAAAAAATCAATACGATGAAGATGCTGGACGATCGAACGATAGAGATTGTAAAATCTACTGTTCCTGTTTTGCAAGTTCACGGGGAAGCCATTACACGACGCTTTTATGAACGTCTTTTTGAAGCTCACCCAGAATTGTTAAATATGTTCAATCATGCGCATCAACAGCAAGGGCAACAACAGATGGCATTGGCCAATGCGGTATATGCGGCTGCACAGCATATTGACAATCTTTCAGCTATTTTGCCATCCGTGCGTCAAATTGGCCACAAACATCGCGGTTTGGGTGTAAAAAAAGAGCATTACCCAGTGGTGGGGGAAAATTTGCTGCTTGCTATTCAAGATGTGCTGGGTTCAGCGGCGACCCCGGACATTCTGGCAGCTTGGGAGAAAGCGTATGGTGTAATAGCATCCACTTTCATGCAAATGGAACAACAGTTTGATGAACAAGCATCCGCACAACCGGGTGGGTGGAGTGGCTTTCGTTCATTTCAGGTCAAACGCAAAGTTAAGGAGAGCGATGTCATCACATCTTTTTATCTAGAGCCTGTTGATCAAGGTGCCATAGCTTATTTTATCCCTGGTCAATATATTACGGTTCGCGTTCAACCGAAAGATCAACCGTTTGTTCATTTGCGTCAATACAGCTTGTCGGATGCGCCTGGTTTACCCTATTATCGGATTTCTGTCAAAAAAGAGAGTGCCATTCAAGAAAAACCAGCCGGTGTCGTATCTTCTTATCTTCACGAGCAAATTGGTGTAGGTGATGTCATTGAGGTCAGTGCTCCTGCAGGAGTATTTACATTAGATCGCTCGCATGATTTACCCATCGTTCTGATCAGTGGCGGTGTTGGCTTGACGCCTATGATTTCGATGCTCAATACATTGATTCAATCTGGAGACAAACGGCCGATTGTCTATATTCATGCTGCATTGCAAGGTAGTGTACACGCTTTTGCTAATCATGTTGAAGAATTAGCAGAAACACACAGTCATTTATCAGTTTACACCATATACGAAAAACCCACAGTTGAAGATGAAGCGCTTCAACGTCATCAACTAAGCGGCTATATCACAGACGACTTTTTACGTCCGCTAGTTCCGCAGAACGCGGATGTCTACTTCTGCGGACCCACACCGTTTATGCAAGCAGTTTATAGAATTTTGCACTCTATAGGTATTCAGGAAGATAGGATTCACTATGAATTTTTTGGACCGGAAGGAGTTTTGACGAATTTGACTTGACTTTTTCAGATTCCGTGCTATGCTTTCACTAAATTTCATAGGAACCACGCTCTTATCAAGAGAGGTTGAGGGACTGACCCTGCGAAGCCTCGGCAACCGGCCAATATGTCGGCACGGTGCCAATTTCAGAGGAATGGTTTTCATTCCGAAGATGAGAAGACGGTGGCATCGGATTTGGATGAACCCCCTTCTCGTTTTTGTGAGTAAGGGGGTTCGTTTTTCCTGTCCAAGAGGCGGCATTCCATGGTCTGTAGTGCTTGAAAGTCGTGGGTATCCAGAGAAAGGTTGAGCCTATGTCATCACTTTATGATCCTGAACAATTTTTAAGCCGCTTGCCTCATCTGCCCAAAGATAAGCCGGCAGCAGTAGTTTTCAATGCACATATTACAGGCTTGGCCGTAACCAGAGCGCTCGGACGTGAAAATATTCCTGTTCTCGCCCTTGACAGGGATGCGCGAGCTTATGGATTAGCTTCCAAGTATCTGCATTCCGCCGCTATTTGTCCCAATCCCTTGACGAATGAAGAGGATTTTGTCGATTTTCTACTACAAATGGGCGAGCGTTTGCCTGTCAAGGCTGTTCTTTTTCCGTCTAATGATGAGTGGGTTTTTGCCGTTTCCCGTCATCGTGATCGGTTAGAAAAATATTATCATTTCCCTTTTTCACCACTGGAAATTGTGGAGTCTGTTTTGAATAAGAAAAAGCTCTACCAGACTGCTGAAAGACTGGGTGTACCGATTCCTAAAACATGGTATCCAGATGAATGGATGGATATAGAGGCAGAAGCAAAAAAAGTAACCTATCCTTGTATTCTCAAACCGGTTGAACAACGTAGTTTTTATGATGCATTTTCTGCCAAAGTTTTGGAAGCCCATACGCCGAATGAGGTCATTCAGCTATTAAAAAAAGTGTATCCTCATTCCGTGGTTATCCAGGAAATTGTGCCGGCAGGTTTGTCAAACTACGTTTCTCTTTGTTCCTATATGCGGTCGAATGGAGAAATGGTTGCAGGATTTGTGGGACGTAAATTAGAGCAATATCCTCCCGATTTTGGTACAGGATGTTTGGTTAAATCTGAGGATTTGCCCGATTTAGCTGAGTTAGGAGCAAATATTTTACGGACCCTAGCTTACTACGGAATTTCTGAGTCGGAATTTATTCTCGATCATCGCGACGGAGTCTACAAATTACTTGATATCAATACGCGTACCTGGAAATGGATTGGACTTCCCATCGCCTGTGGTTGGAATTTACCTCTTTACGCCTATGAGGAAGCGATCGGCTCTCCACTGACTTTGCCTGTCTCTCCGACTCGTAAGGGGATGCGTTGGGTTTATCTGAAAGATTATTTGACACTAAAAGCAAGCGGGAAATACGTATCACCACAAGAGCATTTGCATGTCCATGAATTGGCAGAATTGCTGACAGGAACAAGCGAAACTTGCTTGGATGCGGTTCTTGATTTGGACGATCCGGTTCCGGCAGCCAGATTGCTGGAGAATTTTTATACACGTTCTTACGTATGTCCTTGCTAGAAACAGAGAAAACGGGAGGTTGGAGAAAGATGAGATTTGGATTTTGGATGCCTATGTTTGGTGGTTGGCTACGAAATATTGAGGATGAAGGTATGCCAGCTTCTTTTGCCTACGCTAAGAAAGTAGCACAATCTGCTGAACAATGGGGATATGATGTGAGCCTGTTGGCGGAACTTTATTTAAATGACATTAAAGGGCCAAAAGCGGACGCTTTAGAAGCCTGGACGACTGCTGCTGCGTTGGCATCCGTCACAGAGCGGCTGGAATTGATGGCGGCAGTCCGTCCAGCCTTTCACAATCCTGCAGTGACAGCCAAGATGGCTGCCAACTTGGATCACATCAGTGGTGGGCGCTTTTCGCTCAATGTTGTGTCGGCTTGGTGGGAGGAAGAAGCTCGTCAATACGCTGGACAATTTTCTCAGCATGATGAGCGGTATGCTCGATCTCAAGAATTTGTGGATGTGCTGCGCGGGATGTGGATGGCAGATACATTTACGTACGATGGACAATATTATCAGATCCAAGAGGCTCACTTGTCACCCAAACCCAAGCGAAAATTGCCCATGATTTATGCTGGCGGTGAAAGTGAACGGGGCAAACGATTTATTGCCGAATCATGTGATGCCTATTTAATGCATGGTGGAACAGTGGAAGAAATTCGTCACAAGACAAGAGACATGAAAGAACGCCGGCAATTAACTGGTTTAGGCCCGTTTTCTTCCTTTGGTATGGCAGCTTACGTGATTGTTCGCGATACCGCAGAGGAAGCTGAGGCGGAAAAAAGAAGGATAACTCAAGTCAAGGCCAAAGCAGGCGGAGGTTATGCTGGTTTTCAGGATTTTACTCAAAAATCAGAGTTGGAACAACAAATTACTCTCGAAGATTATTCGGTATCCAATCGCGGTCTGCGTCCAAATTTAGTCGGTACACCAGAACAGGTAGCAGAACGGATACTTGAATTCTCTGAAGCCGGACTGGATCTGCTCTTGCTTCAGTGTTCACCGCAATTGGAAGAACTGCAAAGGTTTTCAGAACAAGTGATGCCACTTGTTCGATCGGAACGGTCTGTGGGGCAAATCGCCAATTAATCCTGTCGAGCCGATTTGTTCACAACCTTCTCAAATAATTGTTTCATGTAGGCAACTTCTTTCTGATATCGTGGCTGAGAGAATCCGTTATAAGAAGGGTGCGGAATACCGTTTACCACTAGCCAGTTTGGAGAGTGTACTTGACTGAGCCGAAAAAACTTCTGTGCAAACCTGCCACACGGTACCAGTATCAGCCTGCGTTCGTACAACGCAGTCAACCGTTTGCGCAGGTTAGCCAGCAGAAGATCTTGAACAATATTCCATTCCTCGCGAGGATAGATGTCTCGTTGATTCGCACTCCGAAGACTTTCTAAAATCTCCATTATTTCCGGGAACTTGCTTCGTGTCTGCGCACTATAGGCGGCCGCTTGCATCGGCAAATTTGATGCGTTCATCAATCCAACTTGATAGAGACGACGGTCTACCAGCTCTCCTTTTCTATGTTGCAGAAGTAAACGCCCCATAGGCAGCGAGTGATAAGCAGAGTCGAACAGATGACGTGTCATGGACAATCCGCTCGATCCGCTGACAGGGGCTCCATACTTTAATTCTTGGAGATGCGGACTTTCCAGCAAAAAAAGGAAGTTAGCTGTTTGCAGACCGAGATCGGGCACAAGATACTCAGTCGACAAGCTGTTAAGAATGCTTCGGAAATGGTCGTATAAACTTGGTGAAGTGGTATGAGACATGTCAATCCAACCTCTCTTTCGCAGGTTTTTAAAAAAGCTGTAGGATTTTATGTGTGTGGATGAGTATAAGAAAAAATGAATTTTTAATCTTCTTGTAAGATATTCTTACAAAACATCTTGACGCGTTTTTTTCCCTCCTGTAGCCTTGCATATAAAGACAGAGATTTCAGAAAGAATGACTAGGAGGATGAAAATGAGCGTCTCCCTTCGCAATCGCTTCTGGTTGTTTCTTGGTACATTTTTAGTGGTATTGTTAACCCCAACTGTAGCTGATGCAGCGACTCCATCTATGGTCAGTGCTGGTGACACAGCCTGGATTTTGGTTTCATCTGCTCTAGTCATGCTGATGACACCTGGATTAGCTTTTTTTTACGGCGGAATGGTCCGAAAAAAAAATGTCATCACGACAACTTTCCAAGTCTTCGCCGTACTTTTAGTGGTTTCTGTACAATGGGTGGTCATTGGATACAGTCTTGCCTTTGGACCTGATGTTCACCATATCATTGGGAACTTCTCTTGGGCAATGTTTCGGCATGTGGGTGCAGCGCCTGATCCGAATTATGCAGCGACCATTCCTAATTTTGTCTACGGTATTTTTCAGATGATGTTTGCTGTGATTACTCCTGCTTTGATTGTTGGAGGTTTAGCTGAACGTGTAAAATTTTCTGCTTTTCTAGTCTTTATCCTGCTTTGGTCGACTTTCATTTACGATCCGCTAGCACATTGGGTCTGGGGTGCAGGTGGATGGCTGCATAATCTTGGTGTTCTTGATTTTGCCGGTGGGACAGTCGTTCATATCTCATCCGGAGTAGCAGGTTTAGTGGCTGCCATTTATTTAGGAAGACGAGTTGAGCATGGTACAGGAGCCATTAAGGCACATAATGTACCATTTGTATTATTAGGCACGGCTTTGCTTTGGTTTGGTTGGTTTGGGTTTAATGCAGGGAGTGCTTTGCAAGCGAATTTTCTTGCTGCAGAGGCATTTTTAACCACAAATACAGCAACAGCCGCCTCAGCGTTGGTTTGGATGTTGGTCGAGCGATGGCATACGGGTCATGTAAGTCTTGTTGGGGCATGTGCAGGAGCCGTCGCAGGGTTGGTGGCTATTACGCCTGCTGCCGGTTATGTGTCTGTTGCTGGAAGTCTTGCTTTAGGAGGTTTAGGGGGAGCTATCTGTTATTTCGCTTCCACGTGGATGAAAAATAGGCTCGGCTATGATGATGCCTTAGATGCGTTTGGGGGACATGGTATTGGTGGTACCTGGGGAGCACTCGCAACAGGTCTGTTTGCTACCCTTGCCGTCAATTCAGGAGGAGCCAACGGATTGTTTTATGGCAACCCGCATCAATTTCTTCTACAAACCATCGGCGTGGCAAGTACTTGGATATTCTCAGGTGGAGGTTCCTTGTTGCTCCTCTTTGTTATCGACAAAGTGATGGGATTGCGAGTCACGAAGGAAGAGGAAATACTTGGTCTGGATATGACACTCCATCATGAGTCGGCCTATCCTGAACAGTTGTCAGTCGATGAATTGCCGAAAATTCTCGACGCTGATCCGTCCGCTTTAGGTTTGGTATTGCGTAAATAGCCATGGTTTCTGAGCTGCGCGTCCGATTCTGCTGAACCGGATCGCGCGGTTTTTTTGTTGCTTATTTAACTCCCAAAATATTGTTGATATTCCCAATCATGAATATGTTCTTCAAAACGCTGATACTCCTCTAATTTATGGCTCAACCAGATGGAGAAAAGCGTTTCACCAAGAGCATCGGCAATCCATTCATCTTCAGACAAAGCATCACAAGCTTCGAGCAGTGAACGAGGCAGACTTTCAGGGATGGTAGAAGTGCATGAGTTTGATGTTTTGTGAATAGTTGGTTGATCCAAAACGGGTACCAAAGTAGCGAGTAATGCAGTCAATGTAAGATAAGGATTCATCAACGCGTCTGGAGTATAAAGATCTATACTCGTTGCTTGTTCTTGAGCTTCTTTATGCACAATGTAATACGGTTGGCGTTGACGACGCAGGATTTCCAATCGTCGAAAGCTGTTTATGGTGGGATTGCAAATACAGGAGAGAGCCGAGGCATGATCAACCATCGTTTGAGCCCATTTCTGAATGAGAAGAGGATGACTTTTCAAGCCTGGTCCAGAACAGAGCAATTTTAAACGCATTTTTTGTGGTCGCGCATCATTGTGAGGAAGAGGCATAAGACTGATAAAATGCTTTCTTTCTTTGATACGGCTCATCAGGAGATGTCGGACAAGCGCAAACCCATCCGCTGCTTGCAATAGATGTGCGCTTTCAAGATGTATCAAAAACTGATGAGTGTGCGAAAGCTGTTGCATGGAAATAGAAAGGCCTGATAGACATCGAACATCGCTTAGCCAGTTTTCCAGCCAATCTAGATTGGATAATTCATGCTTGTTATCGGCGTCATAATAAAATGAAAATTCACATGCTGCTTGAATAGCCAATTCTCTTTCATCCAACATGCGCTGTATGTGATGAAGGCGTGCTCGACTATCGCCAGCGTAAGGACGTCCATCCGCAAGATGCAATTGACAGATGACGCTCGAGAAAAGAGAGTCTTGTGTAGAAGAAAAACATCTATATGTTTTCCAGTCTGGAATGACTTTCATCTCGGTTTCTTGAACGCGCAAGGCGCCTTGTATTGCAGAACCATCCATCTGCCATCCATTTTCCTGGATTTTTCGGATTTCCTTAAAGGGTATAATGATGGATTTCATGCGTCCTGACCAGTCACTGAAAAGCAGATTTAATCTGGCATCAGGGTGGGCACTTAACGATTGGCTCTCAGTGACATGATTCAAATCCAGCATCCTCCCCGAGTCGACAATAACATGGAGCAGTGTTTCTTTATGACGAATACCTTGTTATTTAGTATAAAATGCAATCTCCAAATTTCATATACAGAATAGACTGAAAAAGGTTCGCGTACTTTTTGTCCCATGTTAGACTGAAATCAGTTTTTGTTTTCGAGAAAGGACTGTCGGAGTCGATGAATGAAGAGCGCAATGGTGGGCAGGAGTTGCAAAAATATCTGGATGCAGGAGATGGGAGTTCTTTTTGTAAGCGAGCCGCTATTTTGGCTAGGCAGTATGCAGTTGAAATTCCATCTGCTAGTCAATTTTTGCAACAATTTCAACTTTTGCGTATACAGATTATCAAGCGGCTTTGGGAGGAATGTATGCCCGAAGAACTTCGTTCCGAATGCCAATTTGTACTGCTTGGAGCGAGCGGTCGCGGTGAAGATTTTCCATTTTCCGATCTCGATTATGCTTTGATTACCAAAGATGGACTATGGAGAGAAAAAAGTTTACTCTTCCATTTATATCAATTTCAAAGACGAACATACGAATACGGTTTTTCTCCTTGTCCAGGCAATGTTATGGCCAGCAATGTCCGTTGGCGGGGGGATAGCAAGCTCTGGACTACGCGCACGGATGCTTATTTTCACTATCCAGATTGGAAACATGCTCGGTTTCTTTATATGATCTTGGATGGAAAACTCCTTGCAGAAGAGGGAGAATCTTCTTTTTGGCGTCTTTATCAAACATCGGTATTGCAAAGGATCTCTCAATCTTCCTTTTTGCAGTGGGAAATGGCCAGTCTTGGTATTCGTGGAACTGTTGGCAAACGTCCACAAAGTCGGAAGCATTGGTTTGGCAAACAACGCCAAATAGGATGGAATGTCAAGACTGAGTTACAAACACCCATCATTCGTGCTATTCGCTTGCTTTATACACGTTCTGTGCCGTTTACCAATGAATCAGTTGATAAATGGGCACAGATCACTGCGACCAGGGAGCGCTTGGAACGAATAGAGAAGTCAGGGGTTATATCTCACGATTGGAGCTGTCATTTGCGGCAGGCTATCGAATTTGCCAGTATGTTGCGACTGCGTGCGCAATCGGCAAGTTATATGGCCAAAGGAAGAGCGTCGGAGGAAATTTCTATGGAAGATATAAGCTTGGAGGAATATCAGGCATTACAAAACCATTTGCATGAGGCGAAAAAATTAGAACAATTTATTGTCCAACATTTTCGCAAACCGCGAGGTAGCGCATGAAGTGGTTTATACCGCGCGAAACAATCCATCCTCGCGATAAGTTGTTATCACCTGCCGAAACTTTAGAAAAATTATGGGAATCTTCACTGGATGAAGCTGGATTTCTTGTGCTTGATATAGAAACCAGCGGATTTTCTGCGCAAAATGATCTGATTTTATCTCTAGCTTATTGTGTCTGTTACGGCGATACCATAGAACCTGTAAAATCTGCTCTGATTGCCCATCCATCTTATGACAAAGTCCCAGAAACGATTTGGGGGTTAATTGGTCTCAGTCCGAGTGTTTGTCAGCAGCAAGGAGTTCCAATAACGGACGCGCTTCATGATTTGCTGGAGGATTCGGTTAGTAAAATTTGGGTTGCCCATCATATCCGGCATGAGATGGCATTTTTGCAAAAAGCGGTTCGGGAAATTTGGAAGCAACGATTACGGCCCATCACCATTGATACTGCTGTAGTGGCGCAGGCGCTTTTTCGGTTGCCGCAGGCTCCTCTTTTAGAACAGACATGTCAACTTCTGGGTGTCACAGTCAGTAACCGTCACCGTGCTGATGAAGATGTTAGGATGACATCCGCTGTTTGGCAAAAAGAGTTACAATTATGTAAAAGAATTGGACTTCGAACTGTTGGCGATCTCGTTGATTGGTCTGCGGATGGTGCTTGAGCGTTAACACGACTATCAATGATTGATGAAGCATATGGAGAGGGGTTGCTTATAATGAAAAAACGCCGCCTGATTCGCTCAATTGCTTGTGAAGTCAATGGTGGACAAGGATATTTTCCTAGTGATATCCGTAAATATTACAATATTCCGGATAATTTGGATGGCTCGGGACAAACGATTGGTATTTTAGAATTTTCCAATGGCTATAGTTTGAGTGACGCTGAGTTATTTTGGCAAATGCATCACATATCTCCACCTAATGTTGAATTTGTTTCAGTAGATGGTACGCGAAACGACGGTGGAGCATCTTCTGAAGATGAAGAGGCGTCTCTGGACTTACAATGGGCGGGAGCAATTGCTCCGGGAGCTCATATTGTAATTTATGAAGCGAGTGCTGGGCAGACGGATGCGGATTTTGCTGCCTCTATGCAAAATGCTCTTCAGTATATTTTGCAAGATACCGCCCATTCTCCAACGGTGCTTTCTATTTCCTATGGTGATGGTGAAATTTCTTTTGGAAGCCAGGCCATTGAAACGTGGGAAAAGGCGATTGCCCAACTGGATGCTCAAGGAATCACTGTTTGTGTAGCATCAGGTGATGATGGAGCTTATGGGTTGCACAATTTGAATGGTCCATTGACGCGTCATGCGGATGCACCAGCTTCTTGCCCTCATGCTGTTGCTGTAGGCGGTACGTCTTTGCCAGAGGGCGGACCGGAAAGCGCATGGACTTACTATGGACCACAAAACGGCGGAGCTACTGGTGGTGGGTATTCACAAGTTTTTTCCATGCCAGTCTTTCAAACAAAAGCAGGACTTTCTGGACAAGGTCGTGCGCTGCCTGATATAGCATTCAATGCCGATCCGGCAACTGGTTATCAAATTATCTTCCAAGGTCAGCCGATTGTAGTCGGTGGTACTTCTGTGGCGACTCCCGTTTTTGCAGCGATTGTAGCTTTAGTGAATCAAAAAAGGTCACAAATTGGATTGAGTCCTGTAAGCGGCTTAACAGAGATTCTTTATCAACAGTCGCAAAGTTTACCCTACAATTCAATTACCAGTGGCAACAATTCTTTCAACGGAGTTGTGGGCTACAATGCTGGACCTGGCTGGAATGCTTGTACAGGTTTTGGATCACTGAATGTGGCTTCTTTTATAGAGAGTCTTTTAAGATAAAACCCGTGTGAGCTTGGTAAATATTTCGTGTAGCAGGGAGGTGTCGAAGGGTGTCGAATGTGTCCTTGTTACACTTTTGTAACTCGGCCATTCTTTTTGAGGAGAGCTTTGTGTGAAGAATGTTTTGTCTTCTTTATTGCATAGAAAAGGGATAGTTCGTAAACGCATTCGATTCGTTTGTCGTATGACAACTTTTTGTATACTACTGCTGGGTATTTCTTTGCTTACGATGCCTGTGGTTTCGGCGGCAAACTTGCAAATTTTTTTCCGAAAGCAGCCAGACTTTCATTTGCATCGACTGCTTCCTAAACAAATTGTCATTGGCAGTCATGAGACCAATGGCATGTCAATGGCTACCGATCTTACTCCACAATCTTGGCCTAAACTCATTTCAAAAGCAGCCGTTTTAATTGACCTGCGGACAGGTACAGTCCTTTATGCTAAAAATCCAATGGTTCGTCATTATCCAGCCAGTCTGACCAAAATTCTAACCGCTCTTCTAGCGTTGCAAACGACGCCATTGAGTGATGAAATCTCCATCAGCGCTAAGGCTGCTGCCGAACCACCTGACAAACTCTACCAATTACCAGGAGAGACGCATTCGCTCAAAAAATTGCTTTATGCTATGTTGCTTGACTCGGATAACGATGTAGCAGAGGAAATTGCGCAGGATTTAGCGGGATCGCAAGCCGCATTTGCTGATTGGATGAATAGTGCGGCAATTCAACTCGGTGCTTACCATTCGCATTTTGTCAATCCAAGTGGACTTCCAAATACAGAACAATATACGACGGCATACGATATGTCACGTATATCCTATGCCGCTATGCAAGTTCCTGAATTTAGAAAAATGGTAGACACAAAATCAATATATTGGAACGGCGAGGCTTGGCATGCTACATTAACCAACATTAATCCCTTGCTCTTCAGTTATCCTGGAGCCATAGGTGTTAAGACCGGATACACGAGTGAAGCTCACGAAACTTTAGTGGTTGCGGCCAAACGTGGGCAACAAGAGTTTCTCGCGGTGCTGCTAGATTGTCCATTAAATAGCGAGATCGTCACGGATGCAACTCAACTGCTTAATGCAGCATTTGCCCGAGCGACATCCATCATTTTATTGCCTTCCCACTACATTGTGGGCTATCTGGTCGATCCGCTAGGCACGCGTGTTCCCTTGCAACTTACTGAGCAGGTTGCTGCTGTATTACCCCTTGGTGGTCATGAAAGGATACAGTCGATTCACTGGCATGTTGATAATTTACGTTCGAGGAAAGTATTGCCTTCAGGTACTCAGATTGGCATGGCCAGTATCCGTGTGACAGGAGCAGAGAATGAAACGTTGCGTGTCCCAATTGTGCTTGCCGCAAAGTGGCAGGGCAAGCAACATGCTCGAACGTCTAACTGGGGCAGCGTTGTCATTTTGGCTTTCATTTTTGTTGGTGTTGTTTTATTCGTGAAACGTCGCCAAAGGAGCAGGCGGAATAGAAGTTACTGATCCCGATTGCAACATATACATTTTATAATACAACCCCTGCTTGGCCAGTAATTGTTGATGTGTACCTCTTTCCACAATTTCTCCGTGATGTAGGACAAGTATGAGATCTGCATCTTGAATTGTTGATAGGCGATGTGCAATTGCAATGGTTGTACGTCCTTGACGCATACGCGCGAGAGCTTCTTGGATGGCTTCTTCGGTTTCAGTATCTACACTGGCTGTGGCTTCATCCAGAATTAAAATTTTAGGATTGCCAGCCATAGTGCGAGCAAAGGACAATAGTTGACGCTCTCCTGCCGACAATGTAGATCCGCGTTCACCCAGCGGCTCGTGAATACCGTGGGGAAGTTTGTCAATGAAACGATCGGCCTGCACAAACCGCACAGCTTCTTCCACTTGTTCATCAGAAATGTAAAATCTTCCTAATCGAATATTGCTGGCAACATCACCTACAAATAAAAACGGATCTTGTAAAACAAGACCTATTTTTTTTCGCAATTCATCATTCTCAAAGGATTCTATACGTTGTCCATCAATAAGAATTTCTCCTTGCTCAATGGAATAAAAACGCATAAGCAAAGAGACAATAGAGCTTTTTCCACTGCCAGTATGTCCTACAAGCGCTACAGTTTGTCCGGGTTCTGCAACGAAGCTGATGTTTTTTAAAACTGGATTTTTCCCGTCATACGAGAAAGTGACATTTTGAAATTCAACCCGACCGTTGTATATCTGTGCGGAACACTGTTCTTGGGAAGATTCTCTTTGTGGTGCAAGTTGCTGTTCATTGAGAAGATGAAATACTCGTTGAGCAGAAACCATAGCCTGTTGAAACATATTCATCCGTTGCATCAAATTGTTGACAGGCTCAAAAAATTGCTCCAAATAATTGACAAATGCGTATAGTACACCAATATTGACCGCAGAGATAAGAGAATTCCGGCCAAAAAACCAGATAATTACAATTAGTGTCGCAAAGTAAACGAGATCGACTAAAGGACGGAGCATCAAACCGTTGACTCGAATATTGCGCATTCGAGAAGACCGATATGCGTTGTTAATATAGGCAAATTCTTTTTGCAGACGAGTTTGTTGACGCATGGCCTGAATCACATACATTCCTTGTAAAGACTCGTTCATTTTGGCATTGAGTAAACTCAAGCGATGTCGTGTGACGTGAAAAATTTTTGAAGAGATTTTTCGGTAAAGCCAATTGATAAAAATCAGTAAAGGGGCAACAAATAAACAATCTAATGCGAGTTTGGCATCTAAATAAAACATGGCAATAAATATGCCAGTTAATTGGACAATCGTTTGGATAAAGGTTGAAAGTACAGAAACGAAAAGATCGAGAATGGCTTCTGTGTCGTTGGTGATTCTCGAGATCAGTGTTCCACCGGGTGTTTTGTCAAAAAAAGCGAGTCCAAGTTTTTGTACATGGGAGAATACATCTTGGCGTAACTGTTGGATGACACGAAGAGCAGCACGTTGAAACATGACCAATTGATTGTATTGACAAATAGCAGAAATGCATTGCAAGCCAAGATAAATAATGGTTAACGAAACAATCGGTTGTATCGGGAATTTACGTGGAACAAGATAGTTGTCAATAAATCTTTGGATCAAAATCGGGCCAATCACATTTCCTAATGTTGCTATAATAAGTAGGCAAAACGCTGCAAGAAACAAGTGTTTCTGTGGTTTGGCGTAATAGAACAGTTTGCGCCCTACACCACTTCGCGACTGTAGAATCTCTTCCTGTGGCATTAAGCTGGATTCCAGAGAACTCACGCGATACCTCCCTCCTCAACCAGAGATTCTAACTGTTGACGATCCCACATGGCTCGGTAAATACCATTTTCTGAACATAATGAAGCATGTGTGCCGTATTCTGCAATTTTTCCGTCTTCTAAAACCAAAATAAGATCAGCGTGTTCGACAGCAGATAAGCGGTGTGTGGCAATTAAAGTTGTTTTACCGTAACGATTTTTGCGCAATGATTCGAGAATGCGATGTTCCGTGCGTGCATCAACTGCAGATAAAGCGTCATCCAGAATAAGTATTTCAGCGTCCATTAAAAGTGCCCGAGCTATGGAAATACGCTGTTTTTGGCCTCCGGAAAGAGTTACGCCCCGTTCTCCGACAATGGTGTTATACCCGTTTGGAAATTGTTGAATATCATCATGAATTTGCGCCATCTGAGCCGCTTCTTGAATTTCCGCAAATGATTTGTCAGGAGCGGCAAAAGCAATATTCTCAGCAATGGTTGCCGAAAATAAAAAGTGATCTTGTGGTACATAGGCGACCGCTTGTCGCAATGCATCCAGGGTGTAGTGATAAATACTTTGTTCACCAATCTGAATGTCGCCATTTTTGACATCAAATTCACGCAACAAGAGTCGTAAAATGGTTGATTTTCCACTTCCCGTTCGGCCGACAATTCCCAGTGTTTTGCCGCGGTGCAGATGAAAATAGATTTGCTGTAGAGAAGGCATAGATGATTCTGGATAGGTAAAAGAATGTACCGTATAGTGAATGCTTCCACTCGGCACAAAATTTATGGCTTCCGGTTTGTCTGCAATGTCACTTTTTATGGCAAGCAGTTTGCGAATTCGATCATAGGAAGCATGTCCGCGTTCGACAATATTGAATAACCAGCCGAATGCCAGCATTGGCCATATGAGCTGGCCTAGATAGATGGAAAACGCGGTTAATTGACCCAGGTTTAATTGATGGTGAAGCACAAACCAAGCTCCTGCAGCAAAAGAGAGAAAATAAGAAAGAGTTACAACGATACCTATGGTAGGATCAAACAGTGCATCTATCTTGGCTACTGCTAAATTTTTGCGAATGACGTCTTTAGATAAATCTGCAAAAGCTTGTTTTTCTGAGTTTTCCTGGCCAAAAGCTTTGATAACACGCATTCCCGAGATGTTTTCTTGAACCTTGTCGTTAATATCCGAAAAAGCAGCTTGTGCAAGCGTGAATCTCCTGTGCAAAATTTTACCATATAATTGCGTGGTTATGGCAATAATCGGCATAGGAAGGAGTGCGATCAACGTCAATTTCCAAGAAATTGTGATTGCCATTGTAGCAATGACCAGAATGCCTGTGGTGATGGAGTCGACAAGAGTAAGAATTCCATCCATAGCCGTACTTTCAACAGCTTGAATATCGTTTGTGGCATGAGCCATCAAATCTCCGATTCGGTGTTTGTGATAAAAACTAGGAGACATTTGGGTGAAATGTTGATAAAGTTGAAAGCGCAATTCTGTAGACAACTTGATGGCAGAACCAAAGAGTAAAATTCTCCAGAAATATCGCAAGATATACATGGCTAAAGCAATGGCTGCAATGTAAAAAATCCAATGAGTGAACTCTTGGACTGTTAATTGATGGTGTCGAATGCGATTGACCATTGCACCAACGATTTGCGGAGGGATGAGCCCCAGCAGAGACACTAACATCAGAAGTAGAATGCCACCAAGATAATGTCCTTTTCGTTCGCGAAAAAACCACATTAAATCAAGGAACACCCGCAAGCGGAATCTCTCCCTTCAACTAAGTTTAATCTTATCGGAAGAAGAATAAAAAAGCACCTGAATGTTCCTGGGGATTTTCATGAGACAGGTTACTTATCAAAAGTGCGGATGTCTCCTGGATCGAATCTCATAAAGCGACATTAAATTTGAGATGAGTGTGATTTAATATTCAATTAGGTATCAGGCCCCCCTTACGCGCATCAACGAAAAATGTTTCTTTCATTTCATGCGCGTAAGACAAGAATTTAAGTCTTCATCAGCCTGCTCATAGCACCCAAATAGGAGGTTATGGTAAGAGTGGGGGTAAAATGACTGCTTTAGCCAGTTCTCTTTTTAGAGCAGGGGAGTGTTTTTATTGAGAAAATTGGAAGGATTGAAGAATCGATGTAGCCAGAGTCTGTTCAGATGATGGCAGAACTACATCAATATATGCATAACCGGATTGATTATTGGAAGCTATGATTTCACCCCAACCTTCGTTACTGGTTCCACTTGGTGAATAATTATAGGAAAGTGTATGTGCGTCTGCGCTTGTGGATACCACAGTGGCATTAGAGACAGGTATGACTTGTTTCAAGTTAGGCTGTCCATTGGCTCCCATATAGCAGCCGACACAAGCGGAGTAGGCTATCGTAATTTTTGAACTAGAATCGTTAGGATCTGTAAGCACCCATCCCGTTGTGTCACCCTGACCATTCCCTTTCAGTGGATGACTTGTCCAACCAGTTGGGACCTGAACTTGAATGCCATAAGACTGTCCAGCTTGAAAAGCAGTCAAACTATTGGAATTATCCGCATTGGTATTGGTCGTATTTGTGGTATTGGAATTGCTATTGCTAGAATTCCCGGTTGTATTCGTCTGTGATGTATTAGCCGGGGTGCTGCCAGCGGCGGTATTGGCAACTACAGGACCACCGCCACCTCCGCCTGATGGCGTGCCGCAAGCAGATACGATAAAGCCAGTCAGGATGAGTGCTGCAGTCAGGGTCCATTTGTTCATGCTTTCAACTCCTCGCTGGATTTGAATCTATCATACACATTTTCAGCGGGAAGATGCTATCCATATATGTAAAAGAATAACTAATCGATACAAAATTTTAACTTTTGCATTCTTCTAAAGCTACTTGGTCTTGGAATACGGTAAATAGAATTGAAATAAAAAGGCTGCCTTGGAAGAGAGTGCTTATTATCCTTGGCAGTCTTCTCAAAGTTATTAGGCAAAATGATTGAGAAGATGAAGACGCACCCACTCTTTTGCGCATTCAGGACAAAGCGCTCTGCTCAAGGTGCTGGATTCATGGTGAGCACCACAGTTTTCGCAATGTTCCTCAGCGGATGTTGTCAGGGAAGTTCGTTCTTGAGTTTCCAAGGGAATCGCAACTCCTCTCCATCTGTTTTATAACAATCATACACACAGATACATTGTTTTGCAACAGATATGAAAGAATTTTTTGAAAATAAGGCCGGTGACCTGGAGATTGTTCATCAGTTCGCTGTTTTATTGACTTGAACTAAGGTTAATCCATCGTGAAATGGCAGGGTAAATGCAGTGAGTTCTGGATGATGCGTTACATTTTCCAAAAATGTACGCATGGCTGAAGGTGCAGGAGACATATTGTTTGTGTCGAGTGTTCTTCCTGCTGATAAGACGTTATCAGCAATCCAAACAGTTCCATTGTGGGAGAGTTTGAGCATCCATTCCAAGTAAAGAGGATAAGCAGGCTTATCGGCATCCAGAAAAATCAGATCAAAAGTTCTACCTTCTTGAGTTAATTCGGCCAGTTTCTCTCTGGCATCACCTAATATAATGGTAAACCGTTCTTCAGAATATCCGAATTGGGTTAAATTTTCGTGTGCAAGCTCAGCAAAATCAGGATTTCTTTCAAGGCAAATCAAATGTCCATGTTCTAACATACCTTCTAACAGGCAAGATGCACTGTAGCCAGCCAATGTGCCAATTTCAAGTGCTGTTTTGATTTTGGCGATCCGACAGAGAAAACTTATAAAATATCCCCAATCTGGCTGGATGCAAATCGTTGGCCAGTTACGTTCTGCCAATTGATGTGTGATGAAATCATACCTTTTCTGTAATGTGAGAAATTCTTGGCTATAAAGGATAGAGAGTTTAGATATATTTTCCAAAAGAAATTCAATCCTTTCTGTATGTGGTAGCTGTAAATTAAAACTGTTACAGTATGGTCAAGCTTAAGGATGGATATTTTACACTGAAATGTAGAGGGAACATGGTACAATAAAGCGATAAACTTTTTCAACACTAGATCAGTTACAAGCTCCCGCCTCTAAGCGTTAGCGTAGGCGGTGAGTAGTTGACGAATGTATTTATCATAGGAAATTGATAAATTGAAACTGCGTATAGAGGTGTATGAATGTGAGGCATTCTCGCCATTCAACGAAAAGAAAGTCAACGGTAAATAGTTCGCATCACGCTGAACGAGGCGAGAAAATCAAAAGGTCTCTGCCAATTCGCTTGGCGCGTGGTGCTATGTTTATTGTCGCCGCCTTAGCTTATTTGTTTGTATCAACGTCACTGCTATTATTTCATGGTCCCTATCAATCATTGAAAAATTATTTCATTCAGTCATTGGATACGACGATGCATGGTTATTTGTTAAAACCGCTCTCTCTTTGGACATTGCCAGAAAGCGAGATCGACAAATATAAACCTAATTTAGGGATTCGTGGCCCATCCGCGCTTCCAACGCTGGTCGATTACAGTAACGGGACCAATGGACATTCACCAACAAGCATCAAAATGGAGACCATTCATGAACCCACCTTCACTGCGTATGTGATGTTTATATCTCCACCTACTCGTGTGGAAGTAGCGGTGACGAAATATATAGGTGTTCGTGGTGAAACGGTGAGTGAATTTGTAAATGATACAGGGGCGATTGCAGGCATTAACGCAGGAGCTTTTCAGGATTCTCACCATTGGCGAGGTACAGGTGGAATTCCGCTTGGAATTACAATGCACAATGGACAACTAGTGCATAACGATCCGTCGCAATGGAATGACGACCCTACCATTGGCATCACGAATAAGGGTCAGTTGATTGTCGGCTCCTATACTGTGCAACAATTAAGGCAAATGGGTGTAACTCAGTCCGTTGCCTTTGGTCCTGTTCTCATCCAAAACGGGAAGCCGGTTTACGGAATCAATACTTGGGGTGTTGCGCCAAGAACAGCCATAGGGCAATTACGCAATGGCACAATGGTTTTTGTAGTCACAGATGGTCGGTTAGTGAATGGTGTCAATGATTTGGGAGCTTCTATAGCAGAGCTTCGTCAATTAATGTTGAATCTTGGTTGCATCAATGCAGCCAATCTGGATGGTGGTTCTTCTGCCACCATGGTATATAATGGAAAGCTAATCAATACTCCAACCGACGTGCTAGGTGAGCGCGCGGTGGCGACAGCATTTGTCGTCATGCCGAATTGAGGGTGCGCATATTGTTAAAAAAAACTTGGACGAAAATTGCTGCATTTGTAGTCTTGGTGAGTGTTGTTCAGGTGGCTGCGTTTCATCATTATAATTCCATATTAGGACAAGCAAACTCGTTAACAAACCAGAGCGGGGATTCTAATCTTTTAGCTTCAAATCAACAAATACGTGCAGAAGTAGAAAAACTAAAGGCAAAATATCCGGTAGTTGATGTTTCTCCGGATGGTCAATACGTTGCTTATGCGGATACCTCAAATATTGTGCATGTGATGGACTTGACGACAGATAAGCAACTGATGCAATACAATGAAGGCAATTTGGTCACGTATCTGCTCTGGATTCGCAATGATACGCTGTTTGTCGGTCTCCAACAGTCACCAGGAGTAATCACACTCAATACCTTGGATATTTTGGAACCTAATTCACCGAATCGGCTAATTCACACATTTTATGTTTCACCAACGGCTAGCATTCGAAAAATTTCATACAGTTATCTGACCAACGATACGTACATTCTTATTGCTACAGATTCTTCCAGTGTGTTATATCACTATGATACAAATGGGAATATTAATCGTGTGCATTTAGGCGGGGTATTTGTCAAAAATGTGGCAGTGACATTGACGGGAGATATTTTGTATTATGAAGATTATTCAAATGGCACTTTCAATGTCATGTCGGACAATAATGGAACTATCCAGACTATTCAGCAAGGTGGCGCTCTCATTGGTGTCGTGAATAATACTTTGTATTATGGCGTCATCAATAATCAAGGACTTGTCACGGCTGTCTATAAGTTGGTCAATGGACAGGGTGTACTGGTATCAACGCTGGCTCAACCAGAGTTAGCTGAAAAAATTTCTGTGAATTCAAATGGACAAATTACGATTCATCATCGATTGCCGTCCAATATTCTGCAACCAAGTTCCAATACATCTACGGATGCAGCGTCGGCTGGAGGTTAAATAGAAGGTTTGCAGGATTGGATAGTTGTATACAAAAAGATTTGAAAAGCCGGTTAGTGGCTGAAGGGCGATCTAGAGAAGGGGTGCTGTGTATGTCGCAGCGCGCTGTCGTTCGTCAGGGATTTACCAAAACCATCAAAAGATATATGCTTTTTCTCTTGGTAGGTGCGATGAACGCTGCAGTCGATTTGCTCGTATTTAATCTGTTTTTCTTCATTGTGCCTACAAGGGCTGTCTGGGCATTGGCACTTTATAATACTATGGCCGTACTGGCAGCTATTGCAAACAGCTATTATTGGAATAAAAGATGGACATTCCAGGCGGAGGCCACCGGATCGAAAAAAGAGAAAATGTTATTTCTTATCCAGGCTGGTATTAACCTGCTTATCAACGATTTAATTGTTTTTTGGATTTCTCGATATTTGGTTTTCAATAAATCTATACCTCTTTTTGCTTCTGGGAATGCAGCGAAAATTCTGGCAATGATGCTTTCTTCCTTTATTTCGTATTTGTTTATGCGTTATATGGTCTTTCGTCAACCCAAACGTTGTACAGGTTCGTAAGCGTTGAAGCCGGTATTGCTGGCTAAACTGGGTCATGAGGGGAATCAAACAGTCTATGCGCAAGATCCTTGTTGTTAGCCAAAGAACCATAGAGATGGAGAAGATGGCTACTTTTCTAGACAGCCAATCTTTTGCCCCAATTTATCCTAAAGATATTTTGGAAGATCCTATTGATCCGCCATTTGGCCATCATGGTATGGATGAAACGCATCATACGGAAATAGAAGAATGGGTTGGTCAAATTCATTGGGAAACGGGAATGGCTGTTTGGTATATGCAGTCGTCTTTAGAGTTCCAGCATTCAGTATCCAAAGCTTCTGAATGGCTACCGATTCATGCAGATTACGAGCAAGACTTATTAGAACGTTTGAACAATCCAGATTGGGAACTAAAGAAAATTTACCTGCATAATTGTGCTGTCAATGAATTGGGCTGTCCATTTGTTCGAGAGGATACTTTTGCAGTCCGAAATTGCCCGGCTGTTTCCGTAGACCATACGCAAAAATGGCCATTTCCTCAAACGGATTTTGTTATCACTATGGAAAACTCTCTGGTCGATCCGCTGCAGTACGCGTTTCAACAATTTCTATTAGAATCAGAAATGCTTGGCCAGGATGATTTCTAAATTCGATAAGACCTCAAGAAATAAGTGGGTTCGCAGTTAAAAAGGCCTCACTCTTCAATTTTAATTGAAGGAGAGGCTTTTTTAGGGTCACTATGGGTGATGATAGTTTTATTCGTGCAAAAGGCCGTTTATGATAGAAACTGTTGTTGCCATTCTAGAGTACGTTTCAAACCTTCTTGCAAAGAAATGTTAGGTCTCCAATCCAGTTTTTCAGCAGCTTTCCTAATATCCAATACACTTCTCTTGACATCACCTTTTCGTTCTCCTGCTCGATTTAGAGGTATACTTCTCTTTTCAAGCAGGTCAGCAATCAGTTGATAGACCGCAGATGTGCTCATTTCTGTACCCGATCCGATATTAAAAGCTTCATTGTCGCCGTGAGTTAAGGCTTGTAAGTTTGCCCGGCAGACATCGGATACATATACGTAATCTCGCGTAGTGCCATCGGGCTGATCTGCATAAGCATAAAGTGTACAAGGCTGATCAGCCAGCAGGCGGGTTATAAAAATAGGAATAACTCCTGATTCTCCGTCTGGAACTTGGCGTGGGCCGTAGACATTTGCATACCGCAGTACGGTGTATTTTAATCCATAAGTCACGGCATAAAAATGCAGATATTGCTCACCTAGATATTTGTGTATGGCATACGGTGAAATCATGCGTGGTACATAAGTCTCATCCGTAGGAATGATGGGAGCATCGCCAGCCAGCGCGCCACCAGATGATGCAAAAATGACTTTACGTACACCGTGTCGAACACTGGATTCCAATAAATTCAAAAAACCTTCCGCATTCTGGTGTAAATCATAGAGAGGATTTTCAACAGAAGCGGGAACAGATTTCTGGGCCGCATGATGATTCACAATATCTGGTTTTTCGATCTTTATGATGGTATCCATATCTTTTGATTCTATGCTGACAGGATAAAATGTCACTCCATCTGGGATATTGCTGGGTGATCCTGTACTCAGGTTATCCAGAATGACTACTTTATGTCCGGCTGCTATATAGGTGTCCACCACATTAGAACCAATAAAACCAGCGCCGCCAGTGACTAGAATTTTCAAGGGAACAGCTCAGCTCCTTATTCGTTACTCCTCATTTTCCACATAGATCATTTTGACAGTCATTCCGCCATCTATAACAAGATTTGTTCCTGTGATGAAACCAGATTCATTGGAACAAAGAAACTGACAGGCTTTTGCAATGTCTTGCGGTCTTCCTACGCGTCCAACTGGATGTTGAGCACAATCTGCCTCAGAATGTATGGGGACTTGTCTGTTTTCACCATCCTGCCAATCGCTTACCTCAATCCATCCTGGAGAGACAGCGTTGACGCGAATTTTCGGACCGAGTGATACGGCCATTGCGTGTGTCAGAGCAAGTATCCCACCTTTTGAAGCGGAATACGGAAACGTATTGGCCTCAGACATTAAAGCGCGAGTAGAGGCCATGTTAACTACAGCAGGAGCTTTGGCTTTCTCAAGCAATGGCAAGGCATACTTGACGCATAAAAAAGGCGCTCGTAAATTGACAGCAATCACATCGTCAAAATGTTCTACGGGCATATCAGTTAAAGGCAGTCTGGGTGACATAATGCCAGCGTTATTAATCAACGCGTCTAATTTCGGGGCAATTTTCGCTGCCTGCTTCATAGCAGAGACAATGTGCTGCTCATTGCGCAAATCTGCTAATAAAGAGGAGCTGGCGTAGCCTAAATCTTGCATGCGTCTCATTTGTTCAGTTAAAGCCTGTTCGTGATGGTCTAGTAAAAAAACATGCCAGCCGCTTTGTCCAAAAGCTTCACTGACAGCCCGCCCGATTCCGCGCGCTGCTCCAGTCACCAGGACGTATTTCTGAGATTCTGTGTTCATCCCATCCACGCCTTAAATAGATTGGTGGTAGGGCCTATAGGATAAGCAATGTATAGTAAAATAAATACGGTCAAACCAGTGGCTGCTGTGATAAACCAAATAACCACAGTCCATGGTCCGACTTTTCGGTGTTTGGCAAAGTTCATCCGAAACGCGAAGACGAGCGTTACAATGCCGAAAATAGCTGCAACAGTTGCCAAAATCGAGTGCGTTTGGAGAAAAGCGTAATAAAAATTGGCCATCGACTTTGGACCGCCAAAAGCTGTATCGCCAATAAAAATGGTTTTTAGTACATAGGTGATGAAAAAAAGCGCAGCAAACGTAGAGCCGGTAAGCATCAATCTCTTGTGGAGCAACTGTCTTCCCTGACGGATTTGATACCACCCAATACCAAACAACGCAGCACTAATCAGAATGCAGGCTTCGTTGAAATAGGCTAAAAATAGCCCCATGATTGACACCCCTTTCTATCAAACTGCATTGTAACATTAGCACGGTGGGGAAAAAAGCTACGCCTATACCACAAATCGTAGCAATGTGTGACACTCTGTCTAGACCATCAGAAGAGCATAGATGATGTGGTTGTGCAGTCGAGAGGAATAAGCGAAAATTTATTTAAATTGAACAGGGAGATGATGCAATCTTTTGGTTTGAAAAGATGGATTACCCTGAGGAGGTTTTTCAATGTCCTATCTATTGCCGATTGTCCTCATTTTACAAATTATCCTGATGATTTGGTTGTTTAGAAAGCAAAACAGAGAACGAAATCCGGAATGGTTGGAGTCATTGACCCGTCTCAATCATGACTTGGACGCTATGAAAGAGAGTTTTTCTGTTGAAAGAGAAAAAATCCTTAATGGACAACATCAGGAGTTTCGAGAGATGCGTGCGGAATTAGGTCAACAATTGGAACGTTTGCAGCGTCAAAGCGGTGAGCAGCTTCAGCAACAGTTCCAGACTTTTGGTCAACAGCAAAAAAATTTGTTTGACGCCTTTTCTAATCAACTTTCACAGTTGACGACGATGAATGAGCAAAAATTGGAACGTGTCAGAGATATTGTGGAAAAACAGCTTCATAAAATACAGGAAGATAATGCGCTTCAATTGGAAAAAATGCGCCAAACAGTAGATGAAAAGCTCAATGCCACGCTTGAACAACGTTTGACAGAATCCTTTAAGCTGGTCAGCGAACGTTTAGAAGCGGTCCATAAAGGTTTGGGCGAGATGCAGACATTAGCCAGTAATGTAGGAGATTTAAAGCGAGTGCTTGGCAACGTCAAAACCAGAGGTACATTTGGAGAAATTCAATTAGAAATGCTTCTTGAGCAAATATTATCACCCGAACAGTATGAGAAAAATGTCTCAGTGCGCAAAGGTTCTGCCGATCGCGTTGAGTTTGCCATAAAATTGCCAGGTCGTGATCGTCAAGATGAAGCTGTATGGTTGCCAATTGATTGTAAATTTCCATTGGAAGACTATCAAAGGATGTTAGATGCGGAAGATAGGGGGGACTTGGAATTCATGCAGGAAACTGCCAAGTCTCTGCTGTCAAGAATTCGTCAAGAGGCAAAATCGATATCCGACAAATATCTTGACCCACCTCATACGACAGATTTTGCTATTCTGTATCTGCCCATTGAAGGCTTGTTTGCTGAAGTATTGCGTCAACCAGGCATGCTGGAAAAATTGCAACAAGAATTTCGGGTGATTGTCTCAGGCCCCACCACCATCACAGCTTTGTTAAACAGTTTGCAAATGGGATTTCGTACACTGGCTATTCAAAAGAGATCGAGCGAAGTTTGGGAGTTACTGGGGGCCATTAAGACACAGTTTGGTACATTTGGGGACTTGCTCCAAAAAACTCAGAAAAAATTACAAGAAGCAAGTAATGTGATAGAACGAGCTTCTCGAAGTTCGCGCGGCATTGAACGTAAATTAAGACAAGTGGAAGCATTGCCGAATAGCCAAGCGTCTTTATTGTTGCCTGAATTGGGAACCGAAGAAGAATGGGAAGAACTTGATCAATAATCTAGACCTCAGACGTACTTAGATAAAAGACAAAGAAGTTTTCTTTTCATTCGACTTCGAATTGGGGAGTGGCAATTGTCAGTGCCTCTTTGTTTGAGGATGGCGTAAAATGACAACAGACGATAGGTGGCTGGACTAGGGGGTAGGAGTATGAACGATGACTTCTTGACCAGAACTATAGTCTGGGCCATGATATCATTTTTGCTTCTGGAAGCTCTCTTGCCGGAAGGGTACAACAATATCGCTTTTCTATTCCTTATTTTGCAATCTACGCTTATCTACGTCCTTGGTATTGCTAGACAAAAGAAAATTGATTTTACGGCTACAAGCGCCAGACTTTTCATTACTTATATTGCGCTTGCTGCTTTAATCGTCAATACGAAAGATGAAAAGTAATGGATTGTAGATTAAAAAAGTCGCCTGATTCTCTCGATTTAAACAAGGAATCTGCGACTTTATTTTTTATGTTTAAAAAAACGGATTATCACATTCTAGGCAACCTGGTCGGAATGACAGGACTCGAACCTGCGGCCTCACGGTCCCGAACCGTGCGCTCTACCACCTGAGCTACATTCCGAAAATAAAGACCTCTATTTGAACAAAAGCTACTATAGCACGCTTCCTCTTGGAGCGTCAACTCTCTAAAAAGCCTTTATATGTTCGGTCATTTGTTCGCATCCATGAGTTGAGGACTGATATAATAGAAATCATCCTCCAAGGGAAGTTAGGTGCTTGATGTTTATGCATAAAATGGGAATTGGCAGCGAGCGCATTCTCGACGGACTGAATCCCGCTCAATTAGAAGCTGTACAAGCTACAGAGGGACCACTTTTAATTCTCGCTGGTGCGGGCAGCGGAAAAACAAGCGTACTCACTCGCAGGATAGCTTATCTGCTGGGGCATTGTCGAGTTTCGCCTTGGAATGTGCTTGCCATTACTTTTACCAATAAAGCTGCACGCGAAATGCGTGAGCGTATTGAACAATGGGTTGGACTGGCTGGACAAGATGTCATGGCCAGCACATTCCATTCTTTCTGTGCAAAAATTTTACGCCGCGATATTGACCAGATGGGATACAGTACGCGGTTTACCGTACTTGACAGCTCGGATCAGATTGCCATTGTACGTAAAATTCTGCGCGATTACCAAATAGATAGCAAGAGATTTGATCCGCGTGCGGTGCTGGGAGGCATTAGTCAGCATAAAAATGCATTGGTAAGTCCCCAAAAGGCCAAAGATGGAGCACGTGATTTGTTTAGCCGAATTGTAGCAGACACCTACATCGAATATGAGCGCAGATTGAAACTGAACGAAGCGCTTGATTTTGACGATCTCATTATGAAAACAGTTGAACTTTTTCGCGCAGTTCCTGATGTTCGGTCGGCATACAGTCAAAAATATCGTTACATTCATGTGGATGAATATCAGGATACCAATCATGCTCAATATATCTTGATCCGCCTACTTGCAGATGAGCATCGAAATCTTTGCGCCGTAGGGGATTCCGATCAATCTATTTATGGTTGGCGTGGTGCGGATATTCGTAATATTTTGCAGTTTGAAAAAGACTTCCCGGAAGCCAAGGTGATTCGTTTAGAACAAAATTACCGTTCAACGCAAACCATCCTGGATATTGCCAATCATGTAATTCGAAATAATCGCGATCGTCAAGAGAAGACGCTGTGGACGGATGGTGAAAAAGGTGAGGCTGCTCAACTTTTGGAATGCCGTGATGAGCGTGTTGAAGCTGCCTGGATCTCTCAAGAGTTGGTGAAATGGGTCGAAGCGGGAGGACAATACACGGATGCTGCTGTGCTGTATCGTACAAACGCTCAATCGCGTGTGATTGAGGAAACCTTTTTGCAACGAGGTATACCCTACCGCATCTATGGCGGTGTGCGTTTTTACGAACGAAAAGAAATTCGTGATTTGATTGCTTATTTAAGACTTATTGACAATCCTGCGGACGACGCTTCATTTTTGCGCATCGTCAATGTGCCAAAACGCGGAATTGGTGACACATCGCTAGGCAGATTGGCAGAATATGCAAATGCACATCAAATGCCCTTGTTGGCGGCCTGTGAACATCTCGAGGCTGCTAGTTTAAGCGGCAAAGCTAAAATGGGTTTAACCTCCTTTGCGGAGTGGATGGAAGAATGTCATGAACAGCAGAAAAAATTGTCGGTTACAGAAATCGCTCGTCTGATCATTGAGCAGACAAAATACGTGGAGATGCTGCAGACAGAACATTCTTTAGAAGCAGAGAGTCGCATAGAAAACCTCGAAGAATTTCTCTCGCTGACGAAGGAGTTTGATGAAAATTGGCCAGGATTGGAACCTGTAGAAAGGCTGAGTCAATTTCTTACTGATGTCTCCCTGGTGGCTGATACAGACATGGATAATGGTCGCCCTTCGCCTGAATCGGCGCAAGGTGTCACACTCATGACACTGCATAGTGCCAAAGGACTGGAATTTCCCATCGTTTTTTTAATCGGTATGGAAGAAGGTATTTTTCCGCATAGCCGCTCTTTCAATAGTGAAGAGGAACTGGAAGAAGAACGTCGACTTTGCTACGTGGGAGTTACCCGCGCCCGCAAACGACTTTATTTGAGTACATGCGCTACACGAATGATTTTTGGTGATGTGCACAGTTATACACCATCTCGGTTTCTCAAAGAAATGCCGGTTCATTGTTTGCAGCGAATTTCTCCTGGACAGCCTTCAGAGAAACGCGAGTTGTGGCGTCCTCGTTCAAGCGGTTTGCTACAACAGATACCTTCCTCTTTCGGAGCGGATTTGTCTGTCGAATATCATGTTGGCGATCGCGTTTTGCATCGGAAATGGGGACAAGGTGTGATTCTTTCCACCAGTGGCAGTGGAGAGGATATGGAAATGACAGTTCATTTTCCAGCACCGATTGGTGAGCGAAAACTTGCGGCTCGTTTTGCGCCCATTCGCAAGAGTGAATAGGTTGAGCTAGATCTATTTATGAAGTGGGAATTCATGAGGACAAGCTAGTCGTTTAGGAAGGGGAAAGCAGGATTGGACGCTGAGCAAGCAAAGGCGCGCATGAAACAGCTAATAGAAGAAATTGAAGAACATAATCGTCTTTATTATGAGGAAGATGCACCACGCATCAGTGATGCTGAATGGGACAAGATGATGCGTGAATTACAAGATTTGGAACGCCGTTATCCGGAATGGGCTGATCCCAATTCTCCTACGCAACGAGTGGGCGGTTCGCCTCGCCAGTCATTGGTGAAGGTTGTTCACCAGTTACCCATGCTGTCTTTGGCCAATGCGTATTCTCCAGAAGAGTTACGAGAGTTTGATCAGCGTGTGAGAGATGTGGTGGGTGATTCAGTACAATATGTTTGTGAACTGAAAATTGACGGTTTAGCTGTTTCCCTGCGTTACGAAGAAGGGAAACTTGCGCTTGGAGCAACGCGGGGAGACGGAGAGACCGGCGAAGATATCACGGCCAATTTGCGAACCATTCGCAGCCTGCCTTTGCAATTAAAAGAACCATTGACGCTTGAAGTGCGCGGTGAAGCTTATATGCCAAAACAAACATTTTTACGACTAAATGAGGAACGTGAAGCACAGGGATTGCCCCTTTTTGCGAATCCTCGCAACGCCGCAGCCGGTTCATTGCGCCAACTTGATCCAGCTATTGCGGCCAAACGAGGTTTATCTTTGATTGTCTACCAGGTTGCCTATATGGAAGGAAGAGATTTGGCTACACATTCTCAAGCGCTCGATTTTGCGCGTTCCCTTGGTTTGCCAGCGGTCGGAGAGAGACGCGGCGGTATGAGTATTGATGAAGTCATCCAATATATTCAGGATTGGTCGGAAAAACGTCATACGTTGCCTTACGCTACAGACGGCATGGTTGTAAAAGTGGACAATTTTGCTCAACAGCAAGTACTTGGGTTTACAGCTAAGAGTCCACGCTGGGCCATCGCTTATAAATATCAAGCAGAACAGGCGGAAACTCAGTTACAGGAGATTGTTTTGCATGTTGGACGGACAGGTGTGGTGACACCTACAGCTGTTTTTCATCCGGTACAGTTGGCAGGAACCACAGTTACGCGTGCCTCTTTACATAATGAAGATATTATTCACGCACGCGATATTCGTATCGGTGATTGGATTATTGTGCAAAAGGCTGGAGACATTATACCCGAGGTAGTACAGTCCTTGCCCAATCGGCGTACAGGCAAGGAAAAGTCGTTTGAGATGCCTGCCGCTTGCCCGGAATGTGGGGAAAATCTGCATAAGTTTGCTGGAGAAGTTGCTTGGCGTTGTGTCAATCCTAATTGCCCAGCGTTGTTGCGCGAAGGGTTGATCCATTTCGCTTCTCGGGACGCCATGAATATTGAAGGATTGGGAGAAACGTGGGTTGGAATTCTGGTTCAGAAAAATTTGCTACGCAGTTTGCCAGATATCTATCGGTTGCAACGAGATACATTATTGACTCTGGAACGAATGGGGGAAAAATCAGCAGAGAAACTTCTTGCAGCTATTGAACGAAGCAAGAACAATGAACTGTATCGTTTCATATTTGGACTCGGTATTCGCATGGTGGGTGAAAAAGCTGCCAAAACGCTAGCCCGGTCCTTTGGCAGTCTGGATGCCCTGAAAAATGCATCGTATGAAGAACTGCTTTCACTTCGCGATATTGGTCCCAAAATGGCAGAAAGTATTTACCAATACTTTCATGAAGCTGCGATATTGCACATGCTGGACGATTTTAAAAAACTTGGCGTTTGGCCAACTGAGAATCATATTGTTACGGAGCAAGAGCAGAAAACACCCTATTCTGACAAAGTGGTTGTATTGACAGGAACGCTTCAATCGTACGATCGCGCTGAGGCTACTCGTCTGATCGAGCAGTTAGGCGGTCGTGTAACAAGCAGTGTGAGCAGCAAAACAGATATTTTAATTGCTGGGAATGAAGCTGGTTCAAAATTGAAGAAGGCGGAAGACATTCGTGCTTCCGGGAAACAACCGCATCTGCTCATTTTGAATGAAGAACAATTTTTGGAATCGATTGCCCCGTATATCCCCCAAACAAATGTAAGGCGCACCTGACTGCTTTTGTGTAGTCAGGGCGCTTTTGCAAACATACATGAATCTCAGATGTACGAAAAATGAATGCTTATTGATGTTCTTTGGAACGTAGAAATTCTGGTACACTCAATGTTTCTGACGTCCGTGTGTGAAAAATCGCAACTCTGCTCGAATACCGACCGATTGCAAAAGCAACCGGAATAGCAATGACGCATGCTGCGATGATTTCGTGAGTGGTCATGGATACGGCCATCTCCTCTTCCATAGAATTTAGCGGCGACAGGTTTTCCGCCTCTTCTCCAACGTATGCTCATGCTTTTCTGTGCATGTCTCTTTCTATGAAATTTCAAGAAAGAGATGATATCTTGTCTGTTGCTCAAGGTCTGGTATAATGAGGGCCGTGTAAGATGGTTTGCTTCTTTATCCAATAGAACATCAGAATGAGGAAAGCATTCTAAATATTGTAATATGCATCAATGTAGACATAAACCATAATACGATGTGGAAGGGTAAAAAAGACACTCAGGTTGGGCGATAGGAGGTCCCCTGAATCACATGCATCCCGTTTGGTATTATCTCGTGAGCTTTCTTTTATCCTTAGGAATTGTTTATGCTACGGTGCCATTTATTCGAAAATTTGCTGTTCATCTTGGTTTTGTAGATCAACCTAATGGAAGGAAAATTCATAAAGAGCCTATTCCTTTACTCGGCGGACTCTCTATCTATTGTGGGTTTCTTGTCACTGCGGCTTGGATGGGGAAGGCGGGCAGTACCTTTTGGGGAATTGCCATTGGGGGTTTCTTGATTTTTTCTATCGGCGTCTTGGATGATTTTTATAAAACAAGAGGTAAAGATTTTAAAGCTTTACCTAAGTTTTTGATGCAAATTGCTGCTGCTGTAGTACTTGTTCTTTACCAAATTCGCATTACAGGTATTTCTTTGCCATTTCAACACCGATATGACACTTTCCCGCTTTGGGTTTCAGTTTTGGCCACGGTGCTATGGGTAGTTGCGATTACAAACATGATGAATTTTCTTGATGGCGTGGATGGGCTGGCGGCTGGTATTGCAGCAATTTCAGCAATGACGTTGTTTTTTGTCGCATTGCTCAAAGGTCAGCCGGTAATGGCTGTGTTCTCCATTGCCTTGATGGGTAGCGCTATCGGGTTTCTTCGCCACAATTTTTATCCGGCGCGTATTTTCATGGGTGATGCAGGTGCAACATTTCTTGGGTTTGTTTTGGCGGCCATTGCCGTAGATGGGGCATTTAAAAGCGCTACAGCTGTTTCCTTGGTTGTACCTGTTTTGGCGCTTGGCGTGCCTATTATGGATACGGTCTGGGTTCTTTTTCGGCGTGTCAGGGAAAATCGGCCACTTCATATTGCTGATAAAGGGCACACTTTTCACGTTTTGATGAAATCAGGGTTAAGCCAAATTCAAACAGTTACTTTTCTTTATTTACTCGGTATATGCTTTTCACTTGCTTCTATTGTTGTGCAGTTAGCAACCCGCTGATAATTAACTTCGTATCTCCTTCTGTAGCTATGCTATAATGCATGACATTGAATTGTGTGTCCCTTCTAGGGGCAATTTTTTGACATGGCAAGACAGGAGGATGAAATTCTTGCAAATTACTGCAGTTACAGTGCGCCATGTGGCTAAATTGGCACGGCTCGCAGTCTCCGAAACAGAAGTGGAGCGACTTACTCCAGAATTAAACGACATACTGCACTATGCGGAACAACTTCAACAACTTAATCTTGATGACGTGGTAGCCACCAGTCATTCATTTCAATTAGTAAACGCTTTGCGCGCAGACGCGGTACGCCCCTCTTTGCCAAGAGAAGAAGCGCTCAAAAATGCACCAGATTCGGAACAAGGTCAGGTCCGCGTGCCTGCAGTGCTGGAGGGGTAATCAGTTATGCAAACAGTAAAAGAAATCATTCGTTCTTTGCAATCTGGAGAAAGTAAGCCTTCTGAATGGGTAGAATTATCCATTCAGCAAATCGAACGTGCTGAGTCCAGTATTCAATCTTTTCTGTCAGTGCAACCGGAAATGGCCATACAGCAAGCCAAAAAATTGGACGAGTCACAGCCGTCTGGCTCGCTTTACGGTGTACCCTACGCTTTGAAAGATAATATATGTACGGAAGGCTTACGCACAACAGCAGCTAGTCGTATCCTTGAAAACTATATTCCGCCATACAGCGCCACAGTTGCAGAAAAATTACAGAATGAAAATGCGGTGTTGGTTGGAAAGACAAACCTTGATGAGTTTGCCATGGGTTCTTCTACCGAGAATTCAGCTTTTCAAAAAACACATAATCCTCATCGCCTAGGTTTTGTTCCCGGAGGGTCGAGCGGAGGTTCGGCGGCAGCTGTAGCTGCAAACATGGTTCCGTTCGCATTGGGTTCGGATACGGGTGGCTCAATTCGTCAACCAGCCGCTTTTTGTGGAGTCGTGGGACTCAAACCTACATACGGACGTGTCTCTAGGTTTGGACTTATCGCTTTCGCGTCTTCACTGGACCAAATTGGTCCCTTTACACAAACAGTTGAGGATGCTGCACTCGTGCTAGAAGCCATTTCAGGTTACGATCCGCATGACTCGACGTCGGCCAAACATGAGACAGAACGTTTTAGCCAAGCTCTGACTGGAGATATAAAAGGTATGCGGGTCGGAGTTTTGCCGCAGGATGCCTTACATGGTCTGGACAATGGTGTAGCAGATGCTTTGCAAAACGCCATTCGCACGTTATCTTCTGCGGGTGCAGAAATTGTGGAAATTGACTTACCTCACCAATCATATGCTGTAGCAACCTACTATTTAATTGCGCCTGCTGAAGCTTCTTCAAATTTGGCCCGATACGACGGTGTTCGTTATGGACGACGTGCAAGTGGAGAAACGCTTCTTGAAATGTATGAAAAGACGCGCAGCGAAGGTTTTGGCCTGGAAGTAAAAAGGCGCATTATGATTGGTACATATGCCCTGTCCAGTGGATATTACGATGCTTTTTATAAACGGGCACAAAAAATGCGTACATTAATTCGGCAAGATTATGAAAAAGCTTTCGCACAATGCGACGTTATTCTTACCCCAACGACGCCAACAACAGCTTTTCGTATGGGTGAAAAATTGGAAAGTCCATTGCAGATGTATTTAAACGACATATTCACTATTCCAGCCAACTTGGCGGGACTTCCGGGTATCAGTGTTCCATGTGGGAAAGTAGACGGATTGCCAGTGGGCATGCAATTGGTAGGACGAGCCTTCGACGAAGCGACGTTGTTGCGCGTTGCGCATGCTTATGAACAATTGCGCGGCTTCAGCGTGCAACTGGCTGCGGAGGAGGTTGGACAATGAACTACGAAACGGTCATTGGTTTAGAAGTTCACGTTGAATTAAAAACAGCAACCAAGATTTTTTGTGGTTGTAAGAATGAGTCAGGCAGCGAACCCAATACCCATGTGTGCCCAGTATGTTTAGGGCATCCTGGTACCTTGCCTGTCCTTAATGAGCAAGCTGTCAATCTTGCCTTGCGCGCTGCATTGGCTTTAAATTGTCAGATCAATCAAGAAAGCAAGTTTGACCGCAAAAATTATTTTTACCCCGATCTGCCGAAAGGTTATCAAATATCCCAATACGATAAGCCCGTTGGTGAACACGGTTATCTTGAAATCGAGATCGAAGGTAAAACGAAACGAATTGGTATCACGCGTCTCCATCTTGAAGAAGATGCCGGAAAATCTATGCACGCTGCCGATGGTTCCCATACGTTGGTTGATTACAATCGAACGGGCGTACCGTTGATAGAAATTGTTTCCGAGCCAGATATCCGTTCGCCAGAAGAAGCGCGTCTCTATCTGGAAGCTCTTAAGTCCATTATGCAATATTGCGATGTGTCTGATTGTCGTATGGAAGAAGGTTCGCTGCGCTGTGATGCGAATATTTCTTTGCGTCCTCTGGGAAGTGAAAAATTTGGCAACAAAGCTGAATTGAAGAATATGAACTCTTTCCGTAATGTGCAGCGCGGTCTTGAATATGAGGAAAAACGTCAGCGTGAGCTACTCGAATCAGGCCAGACAGTTGTTCAGGAGACGCGCCGGTTCGATGAAGCCACTCAAACGACGGTATCCATGCGTTCTAAAGAAGAAGCGCATGACTATCGTTATTTTCCTGAGCCCGATCTCGCTTTACTCCACATGGATGATGCTTGGTTGGAAAGGGTTCGCCGGGAGATCCCGGAACTTCCGCATGTCAAAGCCCGACGTTATGTAGAGTCATTTGGCCTGCCTGCCTACGATGCGGGTGTTTTAACAGCGGAACGGGCAGTAGCAGAATATTTTGAGGCAGTAGTCGCTGCCGGCGCTCAAGCAAAGACTGCCAGCAACTGGGTCATGGGAGATTTGTTGGGCGCTCTTAACGCTGCGGGTAAGTCGATTGCGGATTCTAAGGTGACTGCGAATCAATTGGCCCAGCTGATTGAACAAATTGAATCTGGGAAAATATCGATAAAGCAGGGCAGAGAAGTTTTCCGTGAGATGTTTGAGACAGGGGTAGATGCGGCTGTTATTATTCAGCAGCGAGGGTATGAACAAATTAGCGACGAAAGTGCGTTGAGTGGAATTTTGGATGAAATTATTTCTAAAAATCCCAAGTCAGTCGAGGACTATCTAAACGGAAAAGAGAAAGCTCTCGGTGCACTTGTTGGACAAACCATGAAAGCTACGAAAGGACAAGCTAATCCTGGTGTAGTGAACAAGCTTTTGCTCGAGAAAATATCGGCTTTGAAGGCAGGAAACAACTAAAGTCAAGTCTCCTATGGAGACTTCTTTGCAACCCGCTAAGCGAGGAGGAAACATTGCGGTGCCTAAATCTGAACTTCTATCATGCGTTGGTCAGCAGGTAACGCTCTCTCCTATACGTATCAATGATGATGGGGAAGGTGTGGCTACGCTCGAGGGAGTAACGATTTTTGTTCCGCATCTCTTGCCTGGCGAAGTGGCGAATGTACGAGTTCAGTCTGCTGGGCGTTCTTTTTTACGTGGTGAAATGATAGAGCGACTGGGGACGGAATCAAAGGATCGAGTGCATCCCCCGTGTTCAGTATTTGGACAATGCGGGGGATGTCAATTACAACACCTGAGTTATCGTGGCCAACTCTTACATAAACAAAAAGTGGTAGAGCATCATTTGCGTCGCTCGTTACGAGGGTTACCGGCAATTGAGAATTTGCAGGTGCAACCCACTATCGCGTCGCCATCTCCGTATGGATATCGCAATCATGTACAGATTCCTGTTCGTTATGACGGGCAGAAGGATAAACTTCTTTTTGGATTTTACGCTCCTTCGAGCCATGAGTTAGTCCCAACTGAGGATTGCTGGCTTATCTCACCTCGTTTGATGTTGCTTTGGCAAGCGGTGAGAAAGGGAATGGAGACGTGGCCCAGAGAGCTTAAAGCGGCTATTCATCATTTACATCTTCGTGAAGCAGTGGCGACTGGTCAGCAGATGATTATCTGGGCTGTGCAGGCAGAATACGAAAAAGTGGTTGAGCACATCCGAAACTTCTACCAAAATTTAGAAAGTTCGCTGCGCAAACTATTGACGGTAGGTATAAACAGAACCTCTTATGAAACGGATCGACCCAATAGCCGTCGAGCAGATATTCTTGCAGGTTCTTCATGGATTGAAGAAGAATTGCTGGGTGTGCGTTTTCGTTTGTCCGCGGAATCTTTCTTTCAAGTCAATTCAGCTCAAGCCGAGCAATTATACAGACATGTCATTGACAGATTGCAGAAACATTCTGCCACTCGTTTACTGGATGCGTACTCTGGTACGGGAACTCTATCGCTTCTGCTTTCACCTTATGCTAAGACTTTGGTTGGTGTAGAATCTGTCCGCGCAAGTGTTGAGAATGCCAGGCAAAACGCTGAAATTAATCATATTTTTAATGTCCAGTTTATTGAGGATACTGTAGAGCATTGGCTACCTCGACAAATTTCTGACAATGACTCGTTTGATACCATTTTGGTAGATCCGCCTCGCAAAGGTCTGCATTCTGAAGTGATATCCGCTATATTAAAAGCAAATCCGCAAACATTTTTGTATGTCTCCTGCAATCCGGTCACACTCGCTCGCGATTTGCGGCCATTTGCTGAAAATGGTTATCAAATTACATCCGTTCAGCCGTTTGATATGTTTCCGCAAACTTCCCATGTGGAGTGCGTAGTGACGCTTGTGAGAAAAGTGTAGCCCAATAACAATCCTCTGCAATCTCGAATAATCATCTGCTCCAGAACAAACAAAGACCTGATTCAAGCGGGAAAAGAGCGTGAGGCAAAACGGAGAAATCCTTGCCCGACAAGCCCTTTTCCCGTCATTTTTGTCAGGACGTCACAGTCTATCATTCATCTCTTCCTCCAAGAATTTTGCAACGCGCTCTTTAATGGCATCCCGCACTTCATGAAACTTCGCGGTAATTTCCTCTTCAGACCCCGTCGTTTTCGCAGGGTCTTCAAATCCCCAGTGCAAGCGATGGACGTGTGTTGGAGTGACGGGACATTTATCATTGGCATCGCCGCAAAGCGTGATCACATAGTCGGCTTTGTTTAGAATCTCAGGGTCAATCAAATCGGACGTGTGGTGGGAGATGTCCACACCTGCATCCTTCATCGCAGAGACGGCTCTTGGATTAAGACCGTGTGTTTCAATTCCTGCACTATGAACTTCAATTTTGTCCTTACCAAAATGTCTTGCCCATCCTTCTGCCATTTGACTGCGGCATGAGTTGCCCGTACACAAAAAATAAATGAGCGGTTTGTTTGCCATGAGAATTCCCTCCATTTAGTCTGTTAACTGTAGGAAATATTTTTTCTGGAAAATCAGTGCAAGCTTAACCAAAGCTAGCATGACAGGAACTTCAACCAAAGGCCCAATGACGGCGGCAAAGGCGGCTCCTGAATTGATGCCAAACACGCCAACGGCAACTGCGATGGCAAGTTCAAAGTTATTGCTTGCCGCCGTGAAAGACAGGGTACAAGTCACGGAGTAATCGGCGCCTGCCCGTTTACCCATGAAGAAGGACACCAAAAACATGACGACAAAATAGAGGAGTAGCGGAATGGCAATACGAACGACATCCATTGGCAACCGTACAATCAGGTTTCCTTTGAGCGAGAACATCACAATGATGGTGAATAACAGTGCAATCAGTGTAATCGGGCTGATTTTCGGTACGAAGTTCTTCTCGTACCAAGAACGCCCCTTTGCTTTGACGAAGATATAACGGGTAATCGCACCCGCTAAGAACGGGATGCCTAAATAGATGAAGACACTTTTCGCGACCTCAGCAACGGTAATGTGAATGATCATGCTTTGAAAACCCAGCCAGCGCGGAATCACTGTAACGAAAATATAAGCATAAACGGAATAAAACAGGACCTGAAAGATAGAGTTGAACGCTACGAGTCCAGCCGCATACTCCGCATTGCCCTTAGAAAGGTCGTTCCAAACAATGACCATGGCGATACAACGCGCCAACCCAATCATAATTAGACCAACCATGTATTCTGGATATCCACGAAGGAACACCAGGGCAAGAATGAACATTAAAACAGGTCCAATAACCCAGTTCTGAAGGAGAGAAAGCCCTAAGATTTTGCCATTTCGAAATACCTGACCTATCTCTTCATACCGTACTTTCGCAAGCGGCGGATACATCATCAGGATTAAACCAATGGCGATTGGAATAGATGTAGTTCCGACTTGCAATTGGTTCAGTCCGTTGACGAAATGTGGGGCTACGTACCCCAAACCAATCCCAACAGCCATTGCCGCAAAGATCCAGATGGTGAGATATCGGTCGAGAAAAGATAACCGTTTACCCAATGGTTTTCACGCTCCTTAATCGCACTGCACGAGCAAACCCTGTTGTTCAAGTTGCCGTAGCTCTTCGGACAAGTCAGGTAAGTTCGTCAGAGATATTCCGATTTCATTCAAACGATCGCGGTTCAAGGAATAAAACACCCACATTCCTTTGCGAGACTCCTTAACCAAATCTGCGTTCTTTAAGCGACTCATGTGTTTTGAAACAGCTGGCTGTGAGATCTCAAATAAAGGAACCAGTTCACACACACAGCAATCACGAATTTGAAGTAGTGCAATAATTTTCAATCGAGTTGGATCGCTGAGAGCTTTCAGCGTATCAGCAAGCTGGTCAAAGTTCATGAAATCACCTCACAACCAACATTATAACCATATGGTTATAATGTTTTCAATTAAGGTATCATCATATCATGGTTAGGAAAATGAAAAAGGCCTCGCAAGAGACGAGGCCGATCATAAAATAACTTTGATTTCCAAAATTTGATAAACGAAGAGAGCTTAACTTAAGCTAATCCAGACATCTTTTACTTCAGTATAGTTATTCAAAGCATACGAACCCATCTCACGACCAATTCCCGACTGTTTATAACCACCAAATGGTGCTGCAGCATCAAAAGCGTTGTAGCAATTGACCCAAACAGTTCCTGCTTTTAATTTGCTAGCGACATAATGAGCATTTCGCACATTCTCTGTCCATAAACCAGCAGCTAAACCATAATCTGAACGGTTGGCTCGTTCGATGACTTCGTCAAGATCTTCAAAGGGCATTGCTGCTACCACTGGGCCAAAAATTTCTTCTTTAGCGATGGTCATTTCATCTCGAACATTGGCAAAGATGGTGGGGGCAACAAAATAACCTTGTTCAGTTGGACAATGGCCACCCACAAGAAGTTCAGCACCATCGTTGACACCACTTTCAATATAGCCAAGGACTTTAGCTTGCTGTTCATCCGAAACGAGGGGGCCCATGCTTGTATCCGGATCAATACCCTGACCTTGACGAATATTTTTAGTCATGGAAACTAAATCAGCCACTACGTTATCATATGCTTTTTTTTGAATGAACAAACGTGAACCGGCACAGCACACCTGCCCTTGATTGAACATGATACCCATCAGCGAACCAGGTACTGCTCTTGACAAATCGGCATCGGGTAGAATGATATTCGGAGATTTTCCACCCAACTCAAGAGTGACACGTTTCAGAGTCTGGGCAGCTTGTCGCATAATGAGTTTGCCCACTTCGGTCGATCCGGTAAAAGCGATTTTGTCGACCTGCGGATGGTCCACTAATGCTGCACCTGCAGTTTCACCAAATCCAGGAACAACATTAACGACACCATCAGGAAAACCAGCTTCCTGAATTAAGGTTGCCAGATACAAGGCTGAGAGAGGAGTTTGTTCAGCGGGCTTTAATACTACTGTGCATCCCATGGCCAATGCAGCTCCTAACTTCCAAGCGGCCATCAGCAATGGAAAGTTCCAAGGGATGATTTGACCCACGACTCCAACAGGTTCATGTCTAGTATAGTTGAAAAAATTTCCTGACACAGGTATGGTTTGGCCAACAATTTTAGTAGCCCAACCTGCATAGTAGCGGAAATGTTCAATGGCGAGGGGAACGTCAGCATGTAGGGTTTCCCGGATAGGTTTGCCATTATCTAAGGTGTCAATTTGAGCTAGTTCAACTTGGTGTTTTTCCATAAGGTCTGCAAGTTTGTAAAGGAGCCGACTGCGTTCTGCACCGCTCATGGTTGACCATGGTCCTTCATCAAAAGCTCGACGGGCTGCTTTTACGGCTCTGTCGATATCGGCTGATTCTGCTTCCGATACAACTGCTAATACTTCTTCAGTTGCAGGATTGATGGTATGAAATGTTTTGCCTGACAAAGAAGGGACAAAACGGCCGTCTATAAACAATTCTTTAGTTCCTTGAAGAAATTCATGTACCTTTCCTTGGATAGAGCTAATTTGATTAACAGACATTTTTTGCTCCTCCTTTCAATTTAACAAGAGCAATCAGAAAACGCTTACACAATTATGCTATATCTCGCTTGGATATGAGTCAATTGGGAATGATGTCGAATATTAGTTATTTCAGAATATTTGAACGAAAAACTTTATCTACTATACATGATTGAAAAAAGTTTGCCATGATTCCTATGCAGGATTTAGATGTAAATTCGATGGTCTTCTTCATGCCTAAAGGAGAACCCAACTCAAGCATAGGTATCATGAGTTTGAGTTCATAGAATTATCAAACCTTCCAGTACTCTGCAAGCATTCCAATTGATTCATTCTCCTTGATGTAGTATGTGCCACCAGGCTTCAAGTATCGATATATCACTTTTGCCCATTCGTTAAGACTTTCAACACAGTAAGGCAGGATTCCCCTACTTCTAAGCAATAGCGTAAGTGGTGGAGGAATGCCGTTTTCTTTGTTTGTTCAGTAAAACTAATGGTAGAATATACTCACTGAAAGGTGGTGAGTAAGCATGGAATTGGTTCGTACAATACGATTGAAACTTCTGGTATCCCCAGAACAGAAGCAAGCATTAGATACGACTTTGACAGCCAATCGAAATGCCCTCAATTTCACCAGCAAAGTTGCCTTTCAGAATGGTGGGTTGTCCACTTTTAAGAAACTACAACAACTGGTGTATAGACAGTTACGAGAAGACTTCGGACTCAAGTCGCAAATGGCTTGTAATGTGTGTTCGGCTGTTGCAAGTACCTACGCCAGTGCAAAGAGTAATAAGAGGATGAAATTGTCCTCGTTCTCTCACAGCAAATTGGTGTATTCATACAATCGAGACTATACGGTAGAAACAGACAAGCATAGCGTCTCCATTGGTACACTTGACAAACGTATCAAGGTTCCGTTCCTTGTGGGTGAAAACTATCTGCCCTATCTGCTGAGTCCAGATTGGCTGTTTGGCTCTGCGGAATTGGTTCCGACCCACAAAGGTTACTCTCTGCATGTAACGGTCAAACGTGCCATAGATGAACCGAATCTGACAGAGTGCGATGCCATGATCGGCGTAGACCGTGGCATGAACTTCTTGGCTGTTGCAACCAATCAGGATAACAAAACGATGTTCTTCAAGGGACGCTCGATCAAGGAAAAGAAAGCCAAGCTCGTTCGTCAACGCAAATACTTACAGCGCAAAGGCACTCGTTCTGCAAAGCGGAAACTCAAGAAACTTGCAGGGCGAGAAAACCGTTTTATGACGGACATCAACCATCAAGTCGCAAACGAAGTCATTAAGTTTGCCAAAGCATCAGGCAGTAGACCTTGCATCGTTTTGGAAGACCTGACCAACATCAACATGCGAACCACGGTTCGGTTACGAGATCGGTATTGGAGGTTTTCTTGGGCATTCGGACAACTGGAATCCATCATTCGGTATAAAGCCGTAGCAGAAGGGATTCCTGTACTGTCGGTGTCTCCAAAGTATACCAGCCAAAAGTGTCCAAAGTGTGGTCATACCGAAAAGGAAAATCGAGACAAGAAAAAGCATTGGTTCGAGTGCCGCAAATGCCATTACAAACTGAATGATGATTTGGTCGGTGCAAGAAACATTCGTGACCGTGGTAGAGAAGTTCGCCATGAGATCGAGATTACAAGTGCATGACACTTGTAATCGGGCTGTGTGTCAGCCAGCCTATGGTAGCGATTGTGTGCGACTTCGGTTGCCGTGACGTGGGAGGCGAAAGCCATTTACCACTAGATCAGTTACAAGCTCCCGCCTCTAAGCGTTAGCGTAGGCGGTGAGTAGTTGACGCCAACAAAGTATCCAATAAGAGGTGAACACAATGTCCAAATTTCCATTCAGAACGGTTGGCAACGAAAAAATATCAAAACAGACGAATTGAGCGTCCAGTCCAGCTTCGCTTTGTAATCTCTAGGGCTTTATCTTAAAAGTCGACACCAGTTACCTTCGTCCCCCTGCGGGTCAATGTTAGAGAATTAATCCCGAAATGACATTACAGATGTAGGAATTACTTAACATCGACGTTTGGCAATTCCTGCTGTTCTAGTGGTTTATCGTAGAGCGTCTGCACAAATTACATAAATATAAAGAACTTGGTATATCCAAGTGCCAAGTTATCAGAGTTATGTCATGCGAACGCTATGAGATCCCCAGTTCCATCCAAATACATATGCTTTGCGAACACAAAAAAATAAATAATGAAAAAAGTATTGATTATTGATTTGGGATGCGTTACTATACATTCAGGTGTTCTTAATAATGAATATATTTTATTTTGAAGAACACCATTGAAGGATTCTGGGGTTTCGCTTACTCACGTACTCATTGCTCGGTAAAGGGTAAAGGGATATAGAGAGAACCGAGCACATTTACAGTCAAAGGCATTCCAGAAGCCGTGATTTAATCTAACTATATGTTCTATTTAATGAATAACTTTTTATTTTAAGAACATATGGAGGGCGGGAGTTTACAGTGTCTCAAAAAGATTGGTTTCCTGTTCAGGGAGGCATGACCCGTCGGGCTATTCGGCATTTAGTGAAGCGCCGCAGTAGACGCCGTATGATTCGAAAAATGGGCTCACTGGTAGCCGTTGGTACTGGGCTCATAGCAGGCTTTTTGGCTTTCCAAACATCCAGTCTTAGGCTGAACGAATCATTTGCCCTTTTAACGGATGAAACAGCGGTACCTGCTACACAAACATTTTCTGTTTTAGCGATATTTCCGAATGAAGTCCAGTTCCTTTTAGAAACTTATGGAAGACAACTTAAAAAATCACCGAGTAGTTCATCTATCAGTGTAATTCAGAAGGAACTGAACTCTTTGAAATCAGATTTACAAATAGACGTTGCGCAGATAGGAGATCCTGAACCTGGTTGGCTTACTACTGACATAAACCAGGTGATGGATTTGCAAAAATTAGCAAGCAAAGAGCAAACAGTTCAGCAATCAAGTATAGCAAAAGTTTCAAGTTTGCAGTCAGGAACATCGACAGAAGCAACATCGACAGAAGCAACATCGACAGAAGCAACATCGACAGAAGCAACATCGACAGAAGCAACATCGACAGAAGCAACATCGACAGAAGCAACATCGACAGAAGCAACATCGACAGAAGCAACATCGACAGAAGCAACATCGACAGGTTCGACGACAGAATTGCCGCAGGTGCAACAACCAACAACTGGCTCAGGAAAAAATTAAGAAACATGGACAGTAAGAAATTCTATCCAATCTAAGGATTGTAAAAATTTCTAAGACAATTCAATGAATTAGATTAGAGTTGGAGCGAGAGGTAAAGGGGAGGCAAGTATAATGGTCCGAAAAATATTTAGTGTGATAAATGGTATTGTGATTGGTCTTATGGTATTTATCTTTGCTTCTACACTTTATTTGACAGTGTCATCAAGAATTCATGATGGTAATCCGGTTGTGGCTGGAAAAACCATGTATGAAGTGCTTTCTGGATCAATGACCCCCACATTTGATACAGGTTCAGTGATTTTTGATAATCCTCATGTGAATGTTGCGGATTTAAAGCCAGGCGATATTATCACATTTCATGTACCCCAAAATTCGGGTTTTAACGGCATGACCAATGTATTGGTTACACACAGAATCGTAAGGGAATTCGATCAAAATGGCCAGATGATGTTTCAAACCAAAGGAGACGCAAATCCGTCAGTAGATCCATGGACAGTATCGGCTAGCAATATTGTTGGAGAGTACACGCATTTTACTATCCCTTATGCAGGGTATTATCTGAACTTTTTGCACGGTCGTTGGGGAGACGGTTCGTTACTTATTTTACCCGGTGCTTTTCTCATCATCAGTAGTATGGTCTCTCTATTCAAAGAAATTTTAAATTTACAAAAGAAAAGCAATCAGGAGAACAATGATTCACCTGCGCTCCAAGAACAAAATGCGATTCATTCGTAGAGAATATCGAGAAATTTGAAACTCCTATCCATTAATGAATTTAAAAATATAAAGGATAGGAGATCAAATAGACATTAAATCTGCAGAATGAACTGATGCTCCAATGATAGCTCGGTATCATTTTGAAGATTTAAGTCTTCAATAAAAATATTTAAATATTAAGGAGCCATTCCTGTAATGAATTAATTTCGGGTTTGAAACAAAAAGAGCGCCTCCTGTATGCTGGGTTCCGAATGCAGGACATTCATTCCCTAATTGAGGAGGACGCTCAACGTGAAGTATAAGATGCAACAGAAGCAAAATCAACGAATCCAACAAATTACCGACGCTACCATCATTGTGGGAGCGGACATTGCGAAGCAAACGCATGTAGCGAGAGCCATTGATTTTCGTGGAATTGAGCTCGGTAGAGAGTGCGTTTTTAGCAATGACGATGAGGGTCTGACGAAACTCGTAACGTGGATGACGGAGTTGCAACGGCTGCACGGCAAGACGGATGTCGTCTTTGGCGTTGAGCCGACCGGACACTACTGGTTCCCGTTAGGTGCCTTCATTCAAGACTTGAACGTTCGATTCGTGCTCGTGAATCCGCATCACGTCAACAAGAGCAAAGAGTTGGAGGATAACTCGCCGACGAAGAACGACTACAAGGATGCTAAGGTCATTGCGAATCTCGTGAAGGACGGCAAGTACACCGAGCCCAAACTCCCAACAGGTGTCTATGCGGATTTACGAATCCTCATGAACCTGAGGGAAAAGGTTATGGTGAATCTAGGTCAGGTGCAGCGGCGGATACAGAACTGGCTCGACCGGTTCTTTCCGGAATACACCCAGGTGTTCAAGGATTGGGAAGGCAAGGCATCTCTCATTACACTGCGTGAGTCTCCGTTTCCACAGGACCTCGTCTTACTAGGCGCCAGTGAGATTGTGAACCAGTGGAAAAGTGGCGGTGTGAAACGGGCTGTCGGTATAAAGCGAGCAAAACGGCTCGTAACAGCCGCTGAAAAGTCCATTGGTCTGAAAGAGGGACTCAAGGCTGCTCGGTTGGAACTGACGGCTCTACTGGAGCAATACGACATGTTCACTCGGCAACGTGACGAAATCATGGCTCAGGTGGAGCAACTGCTCAACCAGATTCCAGGCACTGACGAGATGCTGAGTGTACCAGGGATGGGTGTAACGACACTTGCTGGCTTCCTGGCTGAAGTCGGTGACCTTCAGGGATATGACCATGGGCAGCAGATCATTCGGCTTGCTGGACTCAATTTGAAAGAAAACAGCTCTGGCAAGAGAAAAGGGAAAACTGGCATCTCTAAACGTGGACGCTCACGGCTGAGGGCACTTCTATTCCGAGCGATATTACCGATGGTAGCTACGAATCCAGAGTTCAAGGCTTTGCACCATTACTATACGACACGAACATGCAATCCCTTGAAGAAGAAACAGTCGCTCATTGCGCTGTGTGGAAAGCTCATTCGTGTCCTGCACACATTGGGGACAAAGCAAGTACCGTACAACTCTGAAGATTTACTGGGACCGCTTCGGAAGTCCCAACTACAGATGGCTGCTTAACTGATTCAAACTCGTACTTCAACTTACTCGCTTGTGAGACACGATGAAAGACCAAGACAAACGAAAGCACGGATAAGCCGTAGTAACTATTCCATAAGGGCAACGACCCAGCAAAGGAGCAAGAAACGGCATCCACCCCTTGAGAGGTAGAACGAAGGAATGTGAGGGCATAGACCCAGTGTGACATGGGAGGGTAAACCGCAAGGGAACGTGTGGACATCCAAAGGTGCGAACATCATTATGTTCCATGTATTGGTAAATTAACGCCAATCTCTGTTCCTGCCACGGAGTATCCGTTTGAAAATTGGCACATCTAGCATTCTGGCAATCCCTCTCAAATTGTCAAGGTGCGTAATCGTGAGAATGAGAGAGTAAATAGAAGAAAACATTAATTTATAGTGGGAGGGGTAAAGGATGAAATTCAGCATGAAATCAAAAATAGGAGCAGCAGCAGCCACATCATTAGCTGGGTTGGCAATGATGGGAGCGGGATCGTACGCATTATTTACAGCACAAGCACAGTCGAATACGCAAACCTTTGGTGCAGGTGTAGTCGATATTGCCACGACAGGCCAAGGGTTCCAAACCTTCTCGAATAATCACACGATCGATTTTTACAACATGGTACCAGGAGATTATGTGGGTTCTTATGTGGTGGTGCAAAACACAGGTAGTGTGAATGAAGTGGTAGACATCAATACTCAGGCTCATGGTCCAATCTTCTGGGATGATGGACTCAACAATGGGAAAGTGACAACGCTCAACGGATATAGCAAGGGTTCATTGCCATCAAGTGATTCACCCGTAGCTTCTACAGCACAGTCGACGTACGCTGATTTCTGGCAACCGCGCTTACTCTCGAATGGTCCTCAGGTGATGGGCGGGGATTGGGAATCGGTAGATTATCCTGGTACCAGTCAAAATTCGCAGTATGAAAACGATAATCATCCTGCCAGTTATACATTGAATTACCAGATATATAATGAGCAACCGACTGTTACCATGAATGCGACAAACAGCAGCACACAGGCACCCACGTTCACTGTGACAGGTAGTAATGGCCAAACATTGACACCTGCAAGTGACATCATTGCAAACACGATTACTTATACGTACAACCAGGCAGGATACAATCCGGCAACAGGACAGGATTATCCACAACAGACGGGGACGTTTATGAACGGGCAGACGCCGTTCAGTGGGTCGTCGGACGTTCAGGGTATAGTCCTTCAACCTGGACAATATATGGTGGTTGAATACACGGGCCAATTGCCGATACATGCAGGAAATGACTATCAAGACGCATGGGGTAGTGCACAGGTAGTATTCAATGCTGCACAGTGGGAAAATAACCATAACGATGACCAAAATCCAATTCTGACTTCGCCTACCAGTCCTACTCAAAACACGTCAAGCGCTGGTACAACTTCTGGAAGTGGTTCTGTTCCGACATCTCCAAGTGGGAATGGACCAACATCCGGAACAGGTACTCCAGGAGTACCATCATCATCCTCAAGTGGTAATGATTCTACCACATTATCACCTAATCCACCTATAAATTTCAGAAGCTAATCACCTGCGATTTATTGTTAGAGCCATTTGTGCACTTCTGTATTTGAAAGTTCCCTGCCGAAAGTGGACCCTTTCGGCAGGGCTCCCTGATATTGCACTGACAAGTCTGCAGTCTTTGGCAATGAATCCATAGAATCATAGTTCATTACGCAAAGAGTGCAGATTTGAAAAAATCTTCCACACGTTTGGCGTACAGATTTTTAGTCAATCCATTTATATTCTGCATTTTATCAAAAGGCTGTTCAGTAGTAGGGGGCGTGTTGTTTCATGAAGAAAAGTTGGCTATATTATCTTGGCTTATCTACAATGTCTGCAATGGTTCCGATAGGCATAAGTGGAACCTATGCATTGTTCACACACCAGACGCAATCATCCCCTGTATCTTTTGGAACGGGGACTGTGCAAGTGGAATTAAAGCAAGACACAAACCATTCATTACTCATCGAACCATACGATAGTACAGATTATTCAGCATTTTTGAATAATCATTTTCAACCTCATCGAGATATTCTTTATATGGTTACAAATACGGGTACGGTGAATGAATGGGTTAGATTAGATTCAGCAGCTACTTTATATTTAGGTGGAAATCCTAACGCGGCACATGAATTGGCGGGTAGTTATAAAATTTTAACTTTGCCATCTACCAACGATGAAAAGGATCTTGTTCAATCCTTAATAGAAGACTTACAAAATCAGCAATGGACGGTTGGTAGCACGGAAACATCCTTAGCTAATCTTGATATATCTTCTTTTGCGCCGCGTTGTCAGCAATGGTTATTGCAATTGCCAACAATGATTCAAAATCAGTCTCATTTAACAGGTTGTTTAGCCTATATGACAAACGGCCAATGGTCCCCTGAACAACAACAAATTCTGCAAAATTATTGTCAACAATTCTTTTCTTCTTTGCAGTCGGAAGGATACCATACAGTAGCGGATATCCCTGAAGTTGCGTGGCAATCTTTTTTCCAATCTCTTTTTTCTCAATTAAATGCTAGCAAGCTGAAACAAGAAGTTGTAGCAGGTGGAAATGATCCGTCATGTACTGTCTTGGCTTCAGGCTCTTTACTTTTTTCTCAAATATTTTCTTTGGGAAACACCAATTGGAATCAGTTACAACAATCCATTCCACTATCACTTCCTAATGCAGTAGATTCCGTTGCAGGAAGTGCAGCATATTCGAATACCACCTGGTTTCCTCTAGCTCCGGGACAAACTGCAGTAGTAGTCTATCAACTTTATGTACAGGATACTTCCCCGCTTGGAGAGTCTGGCTGCAAAAATTCCTCGCCATTTGTACCGAATACGTCTAGCAACACATTAATGACTTGGGCTTATGTAGTGCAACATGAGAATGTTTCGCAAATTTCAAATTAGAGAGTTTTCGTAAAGTAGGGTTGTAGTTGAAAGGAAGTGAGTGCAAGATGAGTCGATTGCGTCTTCCTAAACGATTCATAGCCGTGGCAGGAAGTACGTTAGTGGGCATTTTATTGCTGTCGGATGGATTATTTCGCATGACTGCTTTGGCCGATCCGTCTCTTACGTCTTCATTTTCTGGTGGTTTAGCTTTTACACAATATGCTGATGGAAGTCATATTTTTTCTAATGTTCATCACTTAGTGCCCGGGGATACACGCACAGGTTCTGTAGAAATCATGAACGAAACAAATGTTACTGAGCAAGTGGTCTTTACAACAAAACTATGGGGACCTTTGTTTTCAAATAATGGTCATACAGGCACAACTTTGTCCAGCACCTATATCTCCAAAGACTATTCAGGAACAGGATATCAAAAAGCGTTTGAATATGATAATTTTCCACCGCATATGAGTGATACGGCTTATGTCGTTGGGGATGAAGAAGCTACCATTCAAACACAGGGTCCTTTTTCTCAAACAGTACAATCCAAACCTTTTACTTTATTGGAAGGTCAATCCTTGCTCATTCAGTACACGCTTCAATGGCCTTTAAGCGCTCATAATGATTATCAGGGGGCTTTAGGCTATATGCAAGTGCAAGTTCAAGCGATTCCCGTGGGCACACCTTCTAATCCGTCAGGTCCGACAACGCCCAATAGACCACCTCAGCCCAATTTACCCAATGGAGGAAATCCTCCTGTTACTGTAACGCAGCCCAATCCATCAGGAGGGAATGCACCGCCGATTAGAGAACCAGGTTCTGGAAACGGAAGTCAAGGGGGAGTTTCTGGCATTTCTAGTCACCCGTCAGGCGGGCATTCAGAAGGACAAACAGTTCATGTCATTCCCATTTCATCTCCTGGTCAATCTTCTGTCATTGGAGCAACATCTCCCGTGACTGGGGTACCTGTATTGGAAACTTTAGCCGAAGCTTTGAGTTTTATTCTGCTTGGCATAGGAATGCTTTTCTTGGGGAGTCGATTGCGAAAAGAGAGATAGGGATATTGAAAATCATTTCTAAATAGAGAATTTCCAAATAAAAATCCTCATTGCGCAAGAAATGAGGATTAAACATTTGATTTATGCCACTGATACGGATTATATAAAAAATTAAGAATCCTTTTTATCCTGGATTTTTTTCCATCTTTGATATTCAACAAATTGTTTAAATTCTTCAATATCAATCCCGGAAAGTTTTGCTTCTCTAGCAATTTCTAGCCATTCTTCATCAAGCCCGTATGGATTTTCTGAATCCACCGTGGATACCACATCCACAGGTAATAACTCCACCAAGGGAATTTGAAAGACATGAGAAAGTTTTTCCAAAACTTGAATGGACGGGTTTTGTTGTTTGTCTCGTTCAATCATACTTAGGTATGACTTGGCTACCCCAGAACGCTCAGACAACTCATTGAGCGACCAACCACGAGATTTTCGTAAGGCTTGTATGCGTTTGCCAATCACAGATGTCTCCCCGCCCACTCCATGTGTAAATTTTAAATAAAAGTGAATCATTTCATACTATTGACATTATTCCTTCAAGACAACGTTTGGATAGTGCGGGAAGAGAGGAAGCGTCTGACTTCTTCTTTCGTTAAACCAAAGTCTCGAGCCATTGCCATTAAACCTTCCCAATCCTGTAAGCTTTCAGTATCCCTTTTGTTCTCTTTGTCTGTCATTGTTTTAGGCTGAATGTTGTGCAATTCCCTTTACCCCATTTCGGTAAGATTTCCTACCGAACCCTTGCAACTCAGCCATCCTGGCTTAATTTTATATTTTTCCATCCAGGACCCGCAGTTTTGCGTCCCTGTCTTTCAACAGGTTTGCCCTCAAGGAACTAGGATACGTTCATTATACGAAACAGATTGTGCTTCGACAATCTAAAAATGTTCCGATTGGACTCATATCTATATTTTGAAACGAAAGAGATTGAATTGAAACATTTGGAACATTATTTCCGTTTACAATACTTTCGAGCACCGTAAGCATATGTCCTGTCGTCATAACGGTGAACGGGGAAATGCAAAGCGACGGGATCGAGAAAGGAAAAGAAACGTTTAAACAGAGATGAGCGTTACAAACAGGCTAACACAGTTGAAATATGAAAATATAGAAAGCCAATATGCTTTGCGGGTAGAGGTAAGGGATACGAACGGAATATTCATGAGAGAGATGAACGAATGAGAACTAACAGAAAATCAATCAAGGAATTAAAAAATAGGCGCTGCACCGCTCATATATGGACGGACAGCGCTCATCTCTTTAACAATAGCTCCCTTCAAACGGTTGAACTTGGTCCGGAATATGCGTCTCATTGAAAGATTGTGCAGGCAGATTAAAAAATTGATCCGTAATGCTAATAAGTGGGCGCAATACTTGTAGATTGAGTATATTTATAATCCCAAGTGGAATGAAAGGTTTTCCAGTGCATACCATCCCAAACTTTGTTTCATGCATGTGGTTCCAAGTTTTGATGTTGAATAGGATTGTAAGCTTTTCCGCCAATCACTTGAGAACGTAATCGTTTTATTAACAAGAGAATCGTTAAAAGCTTGTATTTTGGCAGGCGTAAAGAACTGTATTCCTGAAATAGCAGAAAGTGAAAGAACTCCAATGGCGAAGTACCTAGAATAAGTTCCTTTTGTTATCAAAATAAGAGATTTACTAGTTATCTATTGATTTTATATAAAAATACCAATAATTACTATAAATAATTTAATTATAAAAATGGGTTTCATGAGCTAGTATTTAGGGGAAGAAATATAAATTTACTCATGGACCATGAGTCCAATGAGTCTAGTATTTGTGGTATTTATGCAATTGGACGGGGGAATTATTCCTTTGAACAGTCTATTTCTTTTAACAAGTTTTTAGCTCGAACCATTCTTTCTTGATATTGCAATTTCATTGCTTGAACATTTTCTACTTTTCGATTCATTTTTTCAATCAACTCTTCTAGTATTTGAATAAAATTTTGGACGATCCGTTTTTGTTCTTCTATATTTTCATTTTGCTCTTGAAAATTCTTCTTTAATTCTTGCAAGGATTGTTCAGCAGACAATGTTTCTTGAATCTCTTGCAGTGAAATGCCGAGATGCTCTTTTAAACGCAATATTTGCTGCAGCATGTCTATCGTTTTTTCATCGTAAAGTCGATGACCTCCATTTGTGCGTGCTGCTGCAGAAATGAGTCCAACTTCCTCATAGTAACGAAGCGTTCTTGGTGTGATACCAAGCTGTTTGGCAACGTTGTCGATAGTCAAAAAGTATTTATCCTGTTGTGCCAATCATATACCTCCGTTTCTTATCTAAGCTGATTTTGGTTGTATTCTTTCCTTCTACAGGACATGGCTCTAGGTTATCCTACAGAAAAGAAAATATATTCGAGTTGATTGCGATTTACACTTGGTCTAGGATATTATACAAGTTATTCAGTTAACGTCAACGTAAATTAGTTGCATGTTTTCATTGTTCATAAGGAGGTGAAACCCAAGCTGTGAAAAATCAGCTTGGGATAGATGAAGATAGCCAATGGAGTCGAAATGCTGGAATTGGAAATGAATATAATGGGGCGGAAAAATTTAATTCATCCAACACTCTTTTACGATGATTCACAAGCCATATTAGTAGACGCGGGCATGCCCGGGCAACTCAATGAAATTCGCGAAGCGGTGGAAAAAGCGGGAGTGTCGTTTGAAACGATAACTGCCGTTATTTTAACGCATCAGGATATCGATCACGTTGGAAGCATTGAAAGTTTAATCAAGGAGCTTCCAAAGTCGATTACTGTCTATGCTCACGCGGAGGATAAACCTTACATTGAAGGTGAAAAAGAACCTATCAAAATGAATCGCCAACGTGTTGCTCAGATGTTGGAACAAGTACCAGCAGAGATGCGCAGTCAGGTGGAGAGTATCTTTTTGAATCCTCCCCAAGCTAAAGTCAATCAAACAGTAGAAGATGGAGAGTGGCTTCCGTTTTTTGGAGGTTTGCAAGTGATATACACCCCAGGGCACACACCTGGTCATATCAGTCTCTACCATCGTAATAGTAAGACGCTGGTTACGGGGGACGCGATGGTGAGTGAGAATGGGAAGCTTCTTGGACCCAGCGCACAGGCAACACCAGATATGGAAGAGGCGCTGAAGTCTCTAAAAAAATTTGCTGCCTTAGATATTGAACAAGTCGTTTGCTATCACGGTGGTTTATGTAATTTTCAAGTCAACGAACAAATTGCAAACTTAGTCAAGTGAAGAATTGAGCGTTGGGGGTGTTTAGCAATTGCCTATGAGTCAAACTGCTCTTCTTGTTATGGATATGCAAAATGGCATTGTTTCACGTTTCGCAGAAGATCCTAGCGTGCTTGAACCGTTTAAGCATGCGGTGGCTTTGGCGAGAAAATCAGAAGTTATGGTGATTTTTGTGAGGGTCGCGTTTCGTCCTGGTTATCCTGAAATTAGCAGTCGAAATTTGTCATTTTCTAGAATTGCCAAAAATCCAAACGACATGATTCAATCTGAATTTTCAACCCAAATTCACGAGTCCGTAGCACCGCAACCTGAAGAAGCTGTTGTTACGAAACTGCGCGTGAGTGCTTTTACAGGTAGTGATTTAGAAGTGCTGTTGCGTGCCCAACACATTGAGCGCTTAGTTCTTTGTGGTATTGCCACAAGTGGCGTTGTACTTTCGACATTGCGTGAAGCGGCTGACAAAGATTATGAGTTGGTGGTTCTTGCTGACGCCTGTTTAGATGCTGATGAAGAAGTGCATCGAGTATTAATAGAAAAAGTTTTTCCTAGGCAAGCCGAGGTCATGACAGTGGCAGAATGGGCAAAGATGCTCGATGGACGATTGAATTGAATTCATCACCATATCAGTTACAAGATCCCATCTCTATGTTCAGCATAGGCGGTGAGCGGTTCACTTTTGGTCGGTTCATTCCATCGAAAGAGGAGAGATAGCATGCTATCTTTGTCGTTAGCCAACAGGACGGCTGTAGTAACCGGTTCAGCCAGCGGCATTGGTTTTGCCATTGCTCAACGTTTGGCTGAGGCTGGCGCTAAAGTGGTTGTTTCTGACATTCGCAAAGAAGCTGCAGATGTAGCCGTGTCTCAATTGCAGAAGAGAGGTCTGGAAGCGATTTGTTTTCAGGCTGATGCAGGGGCAGAAAATGATGTCAAGTGTCTCTTGGAATTTGCGGTTCATTCTTATGGATCCTTAGATATTCTTGTCAATAACGCAGGTATGCAGTACGTAGCTAATATTGAAGAATTTCCTGCAGATAAGTTTCAACAGTTGTTGCAGCTGATGTTGGTAGGTCCTTTTTTGTCGATAAAGTACGCTTTCCCATATATGAAAGAACGTCAATGGGGGCGGATAATCAATATAGCTTCTATTAACGGACTTATAGGATTTGCGGGCAAATCTGCTTACAATTCTGCTAAACATGGTGTAATTGGTCTGACCAAAGTTGCCGCACTAGAGGGGGCCGAGCATGGCATAACTGTAAATGCGCTTTGTCCAGGTTATGTGGATACTCCACTGGTGCGAAACCAGTTGAAGGATTTAGCTATTCAGCGAGGTGTTCCCTTGGAGTCAGTTTTGGAAGAGGTTATTTATCCACTTGTACCCCAAAAGCGACTCTTGGAAACGAGCGAAATAGCTGATTACGTGCTTTTTTTGGCTAGCCACACAGGACGTAGCATTACAGGGCAGGCAGTAGTTATCGACGGCGGTTACATTGCGCAGTAGTTGTAATTAGTTTTTCTCAAGATAGACGCAAGAATGAGATGATTGTCATGGTTTTGTAAAAAAAACGTGTTAGAGTCGAGAAAACGTTTTAGATGCTTTATGGTGGAGGTTTTCTTATTGTCTGTTCGCATAACGGTATGGAACGAATTTCGTCATGAGCAAAAAAATCCGAAAGTCAGTACCTTATATCCAAATGGTATTCACGAAGCAATCGCCTCTCCACTTCGTGAAAAGGGGTATGACGTCAAAACGGCTACGCTCGATCAACCTATGCATGGGTTGAATGACAAAGTGTTAGATGAGACAGATGTCCTCATTTGGTGGGGGCATATTGCACATCAAGAAGTTTCAGATGAAATTGTCGAAAAAGTCGTGCAGAGAGTATGGAAAGGTATGGGACTGATTGTTCTGCATTCTGCTCATTTTTCCAAGGTTTTTAAAAGGTTAATGGGTACTTCCTGTGATTTGAAGTGGCGTGAGGCTAACGATAAAGAGAGGCTTTGGGTAGTTCAACCTAATCATCCGATTGTTCAAGGAATCAATGAATTCATTGAACTTCCGCAGGAAGAAATGTATGGTGAATATTTTGATATTCCCCAGCCCGAAGAATTGATTTTCCTCAGTTGGTTCAGCGGGGGAGAAGTCTTTCGAAGCGGGTGCACCTATCACCGTGGATTAGGAAAAATCTTTTATTTTCGACCTGGTCATGAAACTTTCCCCACCTATCATCACCCGGAAATTCAACGAGTCTTGGCTAATGCTGTAGAATGGGCAGCACCTCATGAGATGAAACAGCCAATCTGTGGCAAAGTTCAAGCGTTGGAGACACTACCTTCCTTGCAGAGTTGATACATATTTCATTGCTTCCCTATCTTTTGCAATTCTATCAGAGGCTGGTTAACCAACTCGCCATAGCGTGCTGTTAGGAGGAATAGAGTTGTGAAGATTGGTATTTTTACTGTTCTTTTTGCGAATCTAAGTTTTGAAGAGATGTTAGATAAAGTGGCATCCAGTGGCTTGGAAACGCTTGAAATCGGCACAGGTGGATTTCCTGGGAATGTACATTGCCCGCTTCAGGAGTTGCTAGAGAATCAACAAAGAAGACAAGAATGGTTAGATATCATACGCCAACATGGATTGGAAATTAGCGCTTTTTCTTGTCATGCCAATCCTCTCCATCCTCATCCAGAATCGGCAAAAGAAGCTCGCCAATTAATTCAAGAGACGATTCAATTGGCTGCCCTCATAGGAGTAGAAACCATTAATACTTTTTCAGGATGTCCGGGAGAATCGCAATATTCACAACATCCATCCTGGGTCACCTGTCCCTGGCCTCCAGAGTTTAATGAGGTGCTGAAATGGCAATGGGAAGAAATCGCTATACCTTATTGGAAAGAAGTGAACACTTTTTCCAAGAAGTATGGAGTACGCGTTGCAATTGAACCCCATCCCGGATTTCTTGTCTATAATACGGAAACTGCATTGCGATTGCGCGAACGTTGTGGAGAGTGGATTGGTGTGAATTTCGATCCAAGCCACTTTTTCTGGCAAGGTATTGATCCATCCACAAGTTTGAAAATTCTCGCTGAAGCAGGAGCACTCTTTCATATGCACGCCAAAGATACAGCTTTTGATGAAGATAACGTCCGCCGCAATGGTGTGCTTGATACGAAGCCCTATGAGCAAGAATTGGCGCGATCTTGGATTTTCCGAACGATTGGTTACGGTCAAAGTGAAGAAACCTGGAAATCCATTTTCAGTACACTGCAAAAAGTGGGTTATACAGGGACTGTCAGTATTGAACATGAAGATAGCTTGATGTCGGTGGAAGAGGGATTTCAAAAAGCAGTGGAATTTCTTAAACGCTTACGGATTCGGGAACGCCAGCATCAACTCTGGTGGGTTTGATTTTGCGTTGTTATGAGAATGAACGGTTGGCCAATGTATATTTCTTCAAGACTTCGAAGGCGAGGATAATGATGCGAGTAGCGCTGTTAAGTGGATGGCATGTGCATGCTGCAGAATATGCGCAGTATGCTGTAAATCATTCAGAAGTAGAGTTGCATTTCATTTGGGATACAGATGAAATACGTGGTCGCGCTTTTGCCGAGCGGTTTGACGCCATGTATGTGCAAAATTTAAATGACATCTGGGAGCAGGTGGACGGAGTCATTATTGCTTCACCTACCAATCAACATTTTGCCCTTATCTCTGAAGCGCTAAAACAGGGCAAACATGTATTTTCGGAAAAAGTGCTTGCCATGAATTTAGATGAATGTAGAAAGATTCGAGAGATTCTAGAAAATAAAAACGTAGTGCTGACGCTTTGTTTACCAAGATTGTCCGACGCATACTTTCTCTATGCGGTAAGCGCACTTGAACAAGGGCTGCTCGGTAGACTTCATTCGATTCGCTGTCGATTGCATCATGACGGTATATTGTCAAGTGCGGAACACCCTCAAGGGTGGTTGCCGGCTGAATTTTTGGATCGCTCACTGACGGGAGGTGGAGCGCTTATTGATTTGGGTGCACATCCCATTTATTTAGCCAATCGATTGGCAGGCACACCAGTATCCGTATCAGCCCTTTTTTCATCATTTTATAGCTCAGATGTAGAAGATCAGGCGACTGTATGCGTGAAATACGAATCAGGATGTGTGGCTGTATTGGAGACAGGCTTTGTTTCCGGACAGCGTTCTTTCCTTTTAGAGTTACATGGTTCAGATGGGAGTCTAATGGTGGATCAACAATCCGTTCGTATTGCCTCTAGACATTTGCCTCATCAAGCTTGGCAAACTCCGTTATTGCCAAAACCATTGCCGCATCCTTTTTCTCAATGGGTAGCGACTGTTTTACATCATGAACCGCAAAATACATCCTGGCAAGATATTGAACACTTAACGCTCATCAATGATGCAGCGCAGTTATCCCATCAAAAACGCCGAATTGTAGATATATCGGAAATAGGAGGTTTGCAAATTGACTGAGCCTTTACGCGTAGGAATTGTTGGTGCAGGTGGCATTGCCCAAGGCGTACATATACCCAATTATTTAAAATGTGGATCACGTGTTGAAATTGTAGCACTGGCAGATATTCAATTGGATAGAGCTAAAGAAGTGGCAGCTACTCATCATATCCCGTATGTTTTTGCGAGTGTGGAAGAGATGCTGGATAAAGTATCTTTGGATGCGGTAAGCGTTTGCACTCCCAACAAATTCCATGTCTCTGCAACTCTTGCTGCGCTTGAGGCAGGTTGCCATGTATTATGTGAAAAGCCTCCTGCTCTTTGTTGGCAGGAAGCGGAATTAATGGCAGATGCAGCTCAACGGGCAGGTAAAATATTGACTTACGGATTGCATTACAGACATTTCCCCGAAGTTGAAACCTTGAAGAAATTTATTGATGCTGGCGATCTCGGAGAGATTTACGCTAGTCGTGCTATAGCTGTGCGGCGTCGCGGGATACCAGGATGGGGAGTTTTTACGAATAAAGAGTTACAGGGCGGTGGCCCACTCATTGATATCGGCGTACATATGCTCGATACCGCTCTTTACTTAATGGGCTATCCATTGCCTGATACAGTTTTCGCGGCCACCTATCAAAAGATTGGTAATCGACAAGGTGTTGGCATGATGGGAGATTGGGACTGGAAGCAATTTTCTGTCGAGGATATGGCGCGTGGTATGATTCGCTTTCAAAACGGATCGACCCTTATTTTAGAAACTGCCTTTGCTGCTAATGTAGAGAAGCGTGAAACCATGCAAGTTTCCTTGATGGGAGATAAAGCTGGGGCTGATGTCTTTCCATTGAAAATCTATGAAGAAAGACATGACACATTGCTGGATACGACACCTGCCTTTTTACCTAAAAAAGGTGGTCATGAATTAGAAATTGAGCGCTTTGTTGATGCCTGCCTAGGTGGAGCAAAACCCATCTCCACGCCAGAACAGGGTGTTGCATTACAGAAACTGTTGGATGCACTTTATCGCTCTGCTGAATTGGGAAAGCCGGTAGAATGTTAGGAGGGTATCCATGAGTGAAGGTAATGCTTTGCGCGTAGCCATGATTGGCTATCAGTTTATGGGTAAAGCGCATAGCCATGCGTTTCGGGATGTCTCGTTTTATTTTCCGAATCTACGTCCCGTTACCCTCCAGGTACTGGTGGGTCGTCAGGAAGAACGTGTTCGTCAAGCGGCGGCACAATACGGTTTTGCAGAAGTGGCCAGTGATTGGAGAGAGATAGTAGAGCGTGACGATATTGATATTGTAGATATTGTCACGCCCAATCATTTGCACAGGGAGATTGCGATAGCCGCATTGCGTGCTGGCAAACATGTATTATGCGAGAAGCCACTGGCTCTTTCGTTAGAAGAAGCTGTAGAGATGGAGATGGAAGCAAAAAAGGCTTTAGGAATAAATATGATTTGTCATAATTATCGTTTTGCGCCAGCTGTCCAATTGGCTAAGCAATGGTTGCAGGAAGGCCGTTTGGGGAAGATTTACCATATACGTGCACAATATCTGCAGGATTGGATGATAAGTCCAGATCATCCCATGGAATGGCGTTTGCAGAAGCAGTTAGCAGGTTCGGGTGCGCTGGGGGATATTGGTTCACACATCATTGATTTAGCTCGGTTTTTGGTGGGTGAAATCGATGACGTAACAGCTGTGATGAAAACCTTTATTCAGGAGAGGCCATTCATGGTTGGAAATGAACAAGACGTTACAGGTAAAGTGGATGTAGATGATGCCGCAGCATTTTTAGCAAAATTTTTGGATGGGGCTTTGGGTGTATTTGAAGCAACGCGCTTTGCGACAGGCAATCGAAATGGCAACCGTTTTGAAATCAATGGCGAAAAAGGTTCTCTGCGTTGGGATTTGGAAGATATGAATCGACTTTATGCGTATTTTGTGGACGATCCAGCAGATTGCCAGGGTTTTCGGCAAATTCAGTGTACCGAATCTGTTCATCCTTATCTGCAAGCGTATTGGCCGCCCGGCCATATTATAGGTTATGAACATACGTTTATTAATTTGTTTGCTACTTTTTTAATGGCAATTGAACGGCGTGAGCAAGGAATCGATTATCGTAATTTACCATCGCCCAATTTTACTGATGGTCTATATAACCAACGGGTAATGGCAGCAGTTGAACGCTCGGCAGAAAATGGTAAATGGGAAAAGGTTATGGGGTCAGCTATCTAAAGATTTACTAAAAAATATGGTTGCCCAGTCCTCCCCAAAAAATGTTTTACCTTTGAGATTGGACTGGGCTCCGCTTTGACAGTTCAAATTTGCCAGAGACGAGCTTGCATACGGCAAGATTCATTGTGGATTTTATGGAAAATATCGGTCATGAACTGGCTGTCTAAACCTAAAGCTTTTCCCATATGAATATAGTGATTTTCCACTTCGAAGGCTCGATTCTGCTGAACAATGGGACAGTCGATTTCCAATTTTCGAGCAGCTACCTCTAGGACTAATTGCATTCTTTCTGCAAGACAGGCGATTAATTGGTCATCAATTTCATCAATTTTACCTCTCAAGGTCTGCAATTCTTGATCATCCATGCAAAGCGACCTCCTTATTAGTGTTTTTTTCTATTTTGTAAAATAGATGAATTTTATCTATTAACAATTTTAATTCTGCTGGGGTAATGGTCTGCTGGCCATCAGATGCAGCTTTTTCGGGATGACTGTGGACTTCAATCAGCAATCCGTCGCAACCGGCAGCTAGAGCAGCCATACTCATGGAAGGTACATAGCGTGCAACACCTGTTCCGTGACTGGGATCGACCAAAATAGGCAAGTGGCTTCTTTCTTTCACTACCGGTACAGCGCTTAAATCGAGAGTATTGCGTGTGGCTGTTTCGAATGTACGAATGCCTCGTTCACAGAGTATTACCTGTTGGTTCCCCTCACTGAGGATGTATTCAGCAGACATCAGCCATTCTTCAATTTTGCAAGAAAAACCTCGCTTTAAAAGTACAGGTTTATCCGTTCTTCCGACGGCTTTGAGCAGAGAGTAATTTTGCATATTTCTAGCACCAATTTGAATGACGTCGATTGTATCGCAGGCAGTATCTAATTGGCTTGCTTCCATGATTTCAGATACTACAGGGAGTCCTGAAACTTTTCTGGCTTCAGCAAGATAGTATAATCCTCTATCGCCAAGGCCTTGAAAAGAGTAAGGGGAACTGCGAGGTTTAAATGCCCCTCCGCGCAACATTTGAGCGCCAGCAGCTTGAATTTCCTTTGCGAGTTCAACTATCTGATCTAAACTTTCTACTGAGCATGGGCCAGCGATGATAGTTGGTGAATGGGTACCGATTTGAATATCGTGAACGGTAATTACGCTGTTAGCTGCTTGATTTTGACGACTGGCTAATGGATAAGGGCAATTAGAACGAACTTCTCGTGTGCTCATAAAAAGACCTCCTCGCTTATTGGGTAGGTGACAATCCTCAGTCGCCAACCTCTTTCTTTTTCATTTCTCAAGCAGGTTAATGAATGTTGAAAATGTCTTTTAAAGAAAAACGAACCTCAGTCCCTATAGGGACGAGATTCGCTCGTGGTACCACCCTAATTCCAGGCTTTGCGTGTCCAGGAGGTCCTTTTGTCATTTTTTGAACGACAAAAAACCCTCGTCCTATAGGGACGAGGGTTACTCGCGGTACCACCCTAATTCCAGGCGCAAAGCCCTTCACTTCATTGTTATAACGGAAATTTGGTTGATTTCCGGTTTAGGCTACTCAAACCTGCTAAGCAGGTGTTCACCCAACAGCTCCGAAGTGAACTTCCGTGTCCCTTTCACACCGGTTTTCACCCACCACCGGCTCTCTGCAGCGACAGCAACACGTACTCTCTTCATCTCAGCCTTTTATTTATTGAATTGTTAAAATATTATCGCGCATGTGCTCAGTTGTCAATGCTAGGTATCTCATCTTATGCAGATTTTCTTGCATAAGTCACAAAATTTACGGACTTATTTGTGGTATCATTTGGATACTGTTATCAGTTTAGCTTTTCTGAAATTTCTTTCCTCAAGGCCATTGATTTCATTCCTGAAAATGAGGTTATAACCATTGCTTACAATTGATTTGAATTGTGATTTCGCTGAGGGTTTTGGCCCCTATCGAATTGGTGCAGGTCGTGAGATGTTGCAGTATGTCAGTTCAGTCAATTTAGCCTGTGGATTTCATGCTGGGGATCCAGCCATCATGCGCCAAATGGTCTACGAAGCTCGTGATGCTGGTGTTGCTGTGGGAGCACATCCGGGGCTACCAGACAAACTTGGCTTTGGTCGCAGAAGAATGGATATTAGTAAGGATGAAGCGTATGAGATGGTTGTTTATCAAATAGGTGCGCTTCAAGCGTTTTGTACGGTCGCAGGAATTCGTTTGCACCACGTCAAACCGCATGGTGCTCTTTACAATATGGCTGCTGTTCAAGCTGATTTAGCGCAAGCAATCGCTCAAGCTGTAAAAGATGTAAGTCCTGATGCAGTTCTTTACGGCTTATCGGGGAGTGAGTTGGTTCGCGCTGGCAGAGAAATAGGTTTGCATACCGCCAGTGAGGTTTTTGCTGATCGGACTTATCAGGCTGATGGGTCATTGACTCCTCGTAATGTCAAAGGAGCCTTGCTTGAAAATGGTGAGCAGGCGGTTCAACAAGTTTTGCAGATGATACGAACAGGTACGGTTTGTACCTTAAACGGAGAAAACATTCCAATTATAGGAGAAACGGTCTGTCTACACGGTGATGGAAATCACGCGCTTCATTTTGCGCAGACCATACATCGACGTCTGCTGGAAGAAGGTATTTCTATTCAAGCAGCTTGTGGCAACGCGAATGAATAGGTTCACTAGGCTAGTTTAAGTAACAGGCTCCAACGGGTTGCCTCCCCTACGCATACGATTGCCCGGCTGGGGGGTGACGAATTTTTAGTGGCTATTTTGGTAAAAAATGAGATGGAAATATTTGAATTGGCAGAAAATATTCTTGAAATAATGAGGCGACCATGGGGAGAGGAAGAAAAGTTTCCGATGATTTCTGTAAGTATGGGGATGGCCACATTTCCAATTGACTCCATGGAAATTCAACACAGTAAGGCAGGATTCCCCTACTTCTAAGCAATAGCGTAAGTGGTGGAGGAATGCCGTTTTCTTTGTTTGTTCAGTAAAACTAATGGTAGAATATACTCACTGAAAGGTGGTGAGTAAGCATGGAATTGGTTCGTACAATACGATTGAAACTTCTGGTATCCCCAGAACAGAAGCAAGCATTAGATACGACTTTGACAGCCAATCGAAATGCCCTCAATTTCACCAGCAAAGTTGCCTTTCAGAATGGTGGGTTGTCCGCTTTTAAGAAACTACAACAACTGGTGTATAGACAGTTACGAGAAGACTTCGGACTCAAGTCGCAAATGGCTTGTAATGTGTGTTCGGCTGTTGCAAGTACCTACGCCAGTGCAAAGAGTAATAAGAGGATGAAATTGTCCTCGTTCTCTCACAGCAAATTGGTGTATTCATACAATCGAGACTATACGGTAGAAACAGACAAGCATAGCGTCTCCATTGGTACACTTGACAAACGTATCAAGGTTCCGTTCCTTGTGGGTGAAAACTATCTGCCCTATCTGCTGAGTCCAGATTGGCTGTTTGGCTCTGCGGAATTGGTTCCGACCCACAAAGGTTACTCTCTGCATGTAACGGTCAAACGTGCCATAGATGAACCGAATCTGACAGAGTGCGATGCCATGATCGGCGTAGACCGTGGCATGAACTTCTTGGCTGTTGCAACCAATCAGGATAACAAAACGATGTTCTTCAAGGGACGCTCGATCAAGGAAAAGAAAGCCAAGCTCGTTCGTCAACGCAAATACTTACAGCGCAAAGGCACTCGTTCTGCAAAGCGGAAACTCAAGAAACTTGCAGGGCGAGAAAACCGTTTTATGACGGACATCAACCATCAAGTCGCAAACGAAGTCATTAAGTTTGCCAAAGCATCAGGCAGTAGACCTTGCATCGTTTTGGAAGACCTGACCAACATCAACATGCGAACCACGGTTCGGTTACGAGATCGGTATTGGAGGTTTTCTTGGGCATTCGGACAACTGGAATCCATCATTCGGTATAAAGCCGTAGCAGAAGGGATTCCTGTACTGTCGGTGTCTCCAAAGTATACCAGCCAAAAGTGTCCAAAGTGTGGTCATACCGAAAAGGAAAATCGAGACAAGAAAAAGCATTGGTTCGAGTGCCGCAAATGCCATTACAAACTGAATGATGATTTGGTCGGTGCAAGAAACATTCGTGACCGTGGTAGAGAAGTTCGCCATGAGATCGAGATTACAAGTGCATGACACTTGTAATCGGGCTGTGTGTCAGCCAGCCTATGGTAGCGATTGTGTGCGACTTCGGTTGCCGTGACGTGGGAGGCGAAAGCCATTTACCACTAGATCAGTTACAAGCTCCCGCCTCTAAGCGTTAGCGTAGGCGGTGAGTAGTTGACGGCGAGGATAGATCATCTGGATAGAGCGATTGATGATGATTTTTTCCATGCCCTGCACATGTTGAAAGACTCGATCGATCACTGACTGGATACCCTGCATTGTTCGATCATGTAAAGAAGGCGATAAATCATCCAAGGACAGCACGCCTTTCAAATTTTTTGCGATATCTCATATTCATATGGAGAATGGTTTGGAAGAGAATCGGCGTTCATCACAGCATGCAGATAGTCGTTTCTTTTTTTAATTAATGAATCAAGCTTAACCAAAGATATAAGCCGGACAACGTAATGAAAAGTGTAGGGATCGTGAGAACCATACCTGTTTTGATGTAGGTTTGCCAACTGATCTTGACACCTTTCTGTGCCAATATATGGAGCCATAATAAGGTGGCCAAAGAACCGATGGGAGTCATTTTTGGGCCGAGATCGCAACCGATGATATTGGCATAGACCATGGCGCTTTGCAGGATACCTTTGACATTGGCAGCATGGATAGCCAGTGCGTCAATCATTACTGTAGGTAAATTATTCATGATACTGGAGAGGATAGCGGCGGCAAAACCAGTAAACAATGTGCCGCTGTATAGACCGCCATTTGTCGACCAGCGGAGCAAGTGACCTAAAAAGTAAGTTAGACCTGCGTTTTGTAATCCATAAACAACGACATACATGCCAATGGAAAAAACAACAATAGACCATGGAGCAGAACGAATGGTTTTACGCGGTTCAATTGAATGCGTCTTTGCCCCTGCTATTAAGAAGATCAGCGCAATTGATAAAGCCACAAATGAGACAGGAATATGCAATAAATCGGACAAAACATAACCAATGAATAAGATACTAAGAATAACCCAGGAAGCTTTAAACATTCCTTTGTGGCGTATAGCTACGGCTGCGTCGGGCAAGTCTTCGGGGCGATAGGAAGCTGGGATATCTTTGCGAAAAAATAGATAGAGTACAGTTAGACTGGCTGCAAAGGAGAATAGATCAGGCACGATCATACGCCATGCATAGTGTAGGAAGCCAATTCCAAAATAGTCTGCTGAAACGATATTGACCAAATTGCTGGTGATAAAAGGCAAAGATGTGGAGTCAGCGATAAAGCCGCTGGCCAAAAGAAAAGGAAGCATTTTTTTTGTATCAAACTTTAGCAGTTTCATTTTTTCTAACACAATAGGAGTTAAAATTAAAGCTGCGCCATCATTGGCAAAAAAAGCTGAAACAATAGCCCCAAGTAAGATAATGAAGAAAAATACCTTGCGTCCATTTCCTCTTGCAGCATGAGCCATTTTCAAGGCAGCCCATTCAAAAAATCCGATTTCGTCAAGAATGACTGAAAAGAGAATAATACCTACGAAGGCCAGAGTAGCATCCCAAACAATTTTTGTGACAGTCCATACATCGCTCAGATGAACGACGTGCAGAAGCAAAGCTAATATCGCTCCGCCAGTTGCACTCCAACCAATTGAAAGTCCCTTTGGTTGCCAAATAACAAAGATTAAAGTGAGAAGAAATACTGAAATGGCTAACCAGGCATAAAGGTTCATTATTAGCACCGCCGTACAATCGAAGTCATGACTTCAATTATATCGGGATGGCAACAGGAATAGCAAAGACAATCCACAGCAACTGGCTTTACAATGACTTGGAAAGTTTGACATACCCCCAGTTTTCTGGGGGTATTTTAGTGGAAATCAGGGATGGTGGTTATGGTGTTTTGGCGGTTGAATAAATATGAAAAGCGCTATATACAGCGTGACATTTATCAGGGATAGAAAGGATGTATGCAAAATGCCGAGTACCCAGGAGATTTTTGAGAAGATTCATGAGGTTTTGAAAAACGATCCCAGTCGAACTGGCGGGTTAACGGCAATCTATCAGTTCAATCTCACAGGTGAAGATGGCGCGGTTTACCAGATACATCTCACGCCAACTAGTGCGGAGGTAACTCAAGGAGAAAAGGAACTGGCCAATTGTACACTTGAATTGGCTGCAGACGATTTTAAAGAGATGGTGGAAGGTCGTTTGAATGGGACAGCAGCCTTTATGAGCGGAAAATTGCGAGTAGAGGGTGATCTCGGTTTAGCTATGCGTCTTGAGTCGGTTCTCAGCGCTTACGCTTCCTGATTCAGGTTCATTTCCACAAGTACGGGGAGGCGAAGCGCAGATGCATTTATCCCGGCTGTTGGAACAAAATGTTGAGACTTATGGTGAGTATACGAGCTTGATTTATGAAGGCCAGTCTTTTAGCAATCTCGATCATCTGCGATTGGCGCAAGGTTGGGCACAAGAACTGCACCATCAGGGAGTCGACCGAGGAGATACTGTGCTCGTCAGCATGCCTAACCGCCCCGAAGTTTTCTTTGTATATTCGGCCATTGCAATGCTTGGTGCAATTACAGTTCCTGTAATGCCTCTTTTGCAAGGGGATGAAATCCTTTTCATTGCACGTGACTGCCAACCTAAAGTGATGATTACTTGCGAAATAATGCAGAAGAAATTGGAAAATGTAGCCCAGCAGCTCAATCCACCACCCAAGGTGCTGGCGGTAGAGCGTCATCAACCAGGAAAACGGGACACGGCGGCTTTTACTTTTCTAGATGAATGTAAGGATGAAGATATTGGGGTCATTTTGTACACTTCTGGAACTACAGGGCAACCGAAAGGCGTGGAATTGACACATAACAATTTAGTAGCCAATGCTCAGGCGGCTGCTGAATTGGCAAAAGACTACGACTTTGGCGGTGCTGAGCATGTAGGTTTACTGATATTGCCGCTTTCCCATGCGTTTGGTTATACAATGATGAATGTTTCCATTCTCCGTGGCGAGCGTAATATCATGTTGCCGCATTTTGATCCGTTACTTGTCCTCCAAGCAATTCAAACCTACCGGGTCACTCATTTTTCTGCTGTTCCAGCCATGTTCCATGCTTTACTGCACCACCCTGAACGATCTCGTTTTGATGTAACCTCGCTGGCTCTTTGTATTTCTGGATCTGCACCTTTGCCAGTATCTGAGAGAGAGCAATTTGAGCAAGCTTTTGATTGTGTAATTTTTGAAGGTTATGGCCTTTCGGAAGCGGCGCCCATTGTCACGGCGCCTCGCTTTAACCTTCCTGTTAAACCGGGTTCTGTTGGATTGCCCTTACCTGGAGTAGAAGTGCGTGTTGTAAATGAACAAGGACAAATTCTTCCCAACGGTGACGTCGGAGAACTTATCGTCAAAGGTCCTAATGTGACTCGTGGTTATCATGGACTTCCGGAAATCACACATGAGACTTTGCGTGACGGTTGGCTTTATACAGGAGACGTTGGATACATGGACAGTGATGGCTATGTGTTTGTGGTTGACCGGAAAAAAGATGTGATTATTCGCGGTGGATTTAATATTTATCCACGCGATTTAGAAGATTTGCTCATGCGTCATCCAGCTGTGCTTGAGGCAGCGGTGATTGGAGTCCCATCAGAGGCTATGGGTGAGGAAGTAATGGCTTTTATTGTGAAAAGGCCCGGAATAGAAATTCATGAAGAAACATTGCTGCAGTATTGCCAGAAACATTTGGCCAAATACAAGACTCCACGTTGGGTGAAATTTATACCGTTTATGCCCAAAAACGTGATCGGCAAAATAGACAGAAAGCGTCTTAAAACGATGTGGTCAAAACAAGATGAGGGTCAAGTCTCCGGTTGAGACATACATTTGACAAGCTAAGCGAGGGGAGTCAACGGTGATATCATTCCGTCCGACTGCAGAAGAGAATCGTTTATTGCAGACTGCTCGTGATTTTGCGCGAGAACAGATTCGGCCACAGGCTCGATTAGCAGAAGAACTGCGTCAGGTTCCACAGCCGCTTCTCCATCAGGCATCAGATCTGGGATTCTTCTTACTGGAGTTGCCGGAGTGGATGGACGGGTTAGAATTCCCTCTAACCACACAAGTACAGGTCTTAGAAGAATTGGCTTATGGAGATTTAGGCATTCTTCAAGGTTTCCCCGGAACAGCAGACGCATCGTCTTTCTTTCGGCTTTTGTCAGAAAACCCGCAAATAAAAAATTCGCAATGTTCTGCGAGTGGATGCGAGTTTGGGTTTTTGGATGCTGTCTCATGGCCATCCGAATGGGGACAGTCTTTACGATTAGAGAGAGTAGCACATGGTTATGAATTGAATGGGCACTCTCAACCCATTCGACTGGCTCATCAAGTGGCAGGCATAATAGCCTGTTTTCGTGATGAAGACGGAGAATGGCTGGTGCTTTTGTTGCATCAGTCTGAAACTCCTTGGACAGTCCTAGCTGGAGACATTCGTCTGGGACTTTTAGCTGCAGGCTGTGGGCGTATTTCCTTTGATGCAGTCTGGGTGCCAGAGCATGCTGTTCTTGCTCGTGGTGAAGAGGCTCAGCTTTTAGTGGAACAGGCACTAAGCCGCATTTATATTCGGCAAGCTGCGGCAGAAGTTGGTTTGGCTAAGGCGGCATTAGATTATACAGTGGAATATACGGCACAACGCCAAGCCTTTGGTCAGCCGATTGCTCAGTTTCAGGGTGTTTCTTTTTTGGTTGCAGATATGGAAATGGAACAAAGAGCAGCTCATCACTTGGTTTGGCGGGCAGCTGCAGCAACCGATCTGGGGCAGGAGAATGCTTTTCAGTACGCTCTTGAGGCAATTCTGCGTTCGCATCGCGCAGTGAGTTTTGTCACTAATCATGCTGTACAGTTACTCGGCGGTCATGGATTTGTACAAGAATATCCTGTGGAGAAGTGGATGCGCGACGCCCAAGCACAGGTCATGCTATATGGTTGTGAATCGCAGTTTCTGAATCAACTCGGCGAACGTACTGTCTCAGGACAAAATTATAATCGATCTACTTTGACTGTGAAGTGAAAGTGAGAGGATGACATGATTTCCTTTGAACTGACACCTCAACAAAAACAAGTAAGGGACTTGGTTCATTGGTTTGCGGAATCTGAAATGCGCCCTATTTCTCTTCAAGCAGATGCAGAACATCGCGTGCCTGATGAATGGTTAGTAAAAGTCAATCGCATGGGGATATCACTCAGTACTCCTGGTTCTCAGGCTCACACTCATGAATCCAAAAATGGTGGTTCTAAAACAGTAACACTCGAGCAACGAGAACAGAAGAAACAGTCTAATCGACTAAGTGTCATTGCTGCAGAAGAAGTCGGGTGGGGAGATCCGGCAATAGCGTTGACATTGCCGGGACCGGGTCTTGGAGGACCGCCTATTCTCGCGTCAGGCACGGCAGAACAGAAGCAACGTTTTCTTTCTATCTTTACACCAGATGAGCCTCGTTGGGGGGCGTATGGACTGACTGAACCTGGAGCTGGCTCGGACGTAGCTGGGATACGTACTACTGCACGAAAAGTAGATGGCGGTTATTTGCTCAATGGACAGAAAATTTTTATTACCAATGGGCAAAGAGCATCGTGGGTTGTGGTTTTTGCCACAATTCATCCGGAAATGGGCAGAGCTGGGCATCGTGCGTTTGTGGTCGAAAAAGGTACGCCAGGTTTCAGCAGCCCACGTATTGCCCAAAAGATGGGGATGCGCGCTTCAGAAACAGCAGAACTGTTTTTCGAAGATTGTTTTGTGCCAGATGAGAATCTGCTCGGTGGGGAAGAAGCTTATCAAGCAAGGCAGAATGGCCTGTCTGGGTTTCGGGTTGCCATGGCTACCTTTGACACAACCCGTCCTGTGGTTGCAGCTATGGCTGTAGGTATCGCGCGTGCTGCTTATGAATACACCCTCGATTTTGTACGCCGAGAATATCCTAAAAACGGAAAATCATATACCTTGGCATGCGCACAGTTAGCCAATATGCGTCAGGAAATTGATGCAGCTCGTTTATTGACTTGGGAGGCGGCATGGATGGGAGATTTATCTATGCCAAATGCCAAAGAGGCAGCAGTCTGCAAAGCTGTTGCTGGGAAAATGGCCCTCGAAATTTGCGCGGGTTGTCTCAATTTAATGGGACCCATTGGACTGGATGGCCATTTGGTAGAAAAGCTCTATCGTGACGTCAAAGTATACGACATTTTTGAGGGTACGAGTCAAATTCAGCATCTGATTGTAGCTCGTCGTCTTTATGAGCAGGTTGGTCTGCGTATCTAAAAATAAGGGGAGATGAGCGTGGATCATTCAACTATTCAAATTGAACTGAAAGAGAATGGCGTGGCTGTTTGGACACTGAATCATCCTCCATCCAACACCATCCACGATGAGTTATTGGAAGATTTGCAAAAATGTATAGAAGATGTTTCCAGTCGCCCTGAAGTTCGTGTCATTGTGATTCGCTCTGCGCATCCCAAAATATTTTTGGCTGGAATGGATATCAAAATGATGGTTTCTAAAGGCAGCGAGCAGATAAACCGTCCTGGCAGTATTGCTGCCTCCAGTAGACGCCTACAACAAGTCTTAAAAGAATTAGAACAATTACCCAAACCAGTGATTGCTGCTATTTCCGGACATGCGCTGGGGGGTGGTTGTGAATTGGCTCTTGCTTGTGATTTTCGCATCATGTCTGCTGGCAGTATCGGTCTAACCGAAATCTCTCTCGGTCTTATTCCCGGAGGAGGGGGTACACAGCGATTGGTGCGATTACTCGGGCGCGCTAAAGCGACGGAGCTTATCTTTCTTGGCCGTCGATTGAGTGCCGAAGAGGCAGCAGCATACGGACTTGTGACCAAGACAGTATCACCCGAAACGTTCAATGTAGAGGTGATGACGTTTGCTGATCGACTTGCCAAAGGAGCCATACAGGCAATGGGTTTGGCTAAAGCCTGTTTGCTTGCGGCTGAGGATCGAGAAGGCAATGGGTATACGTTGGAGAGCGAGGCTTTTGAGCAAACCTTTACTACAGGCGAGCCGATGGAAGGACTGGCTGCTTTTTTTAGCAAGCGACCAGCCAATTTTATAGCTTGCTCTGATAGATATCGCCTGCATTCATAAGACAAAGAGGTGGAAGTCATGTCCTCATCTTGGGATCAACTATTAAAAGGAAAAGTTGCCATTGTGACGGGGGCATCGCGCGGATTGGGTCGGCAAGATGCATTAGCGCTTGCAGAAGCTGGGGCTGATGTTGTGGTAACCGATATTCTTGTTGAAGGCGACGCGACTAGTAAAGAGCGAGCCATGCAAATGGGACCGCTGGCACAAGTTATGGAAAGTACCCAAACCGTGTTTACTAAGCAGACGGCTCGTGAGATTGAATCCATGGGCAGAAGAGCGATAGTGGCCAAGATGGATGTCACCAACCGAAATGAGGTCCGTGACGTGATCGACAAAGTATATAGAGAGATGGGGAGGATTGATATTCTTGTAAATAATGCGGGCACGCTCGATCACGTTTCACAAATTGAAAACCAACGCGACGAGTGGTGGGAACGAGATTTACGGGTCAATTTGACGGGGGCGTACAACTGCACAAAAGCGGTCTGGCCCATTATGAAAGAACAGGGCAGCGGTACAATTATTAATATGGCTTCCGTTGCTGGTACGCTCGGGGGATTTGGTCAAGCTAGTTATGCAACGACAAAGGGAGGTTTGCTGAGTTTTACTAAAAGTATGGCTCTAGAAGGTGCACGCCATGGAATTCGCGTCAATGCGATTATTCCTGGGATTATTGCAACTGAAGCATTTCGAATGGGGAACAGTAAGATGAACGAGCGCATGGTGCAACGCACAGCTTTTAAACGTCCAGGTGATCCAGAAGATGTTTCTAACGCCATTGTCTTTCTTTGCTCGGAAAAAGCAAAATATATTACCGGAATTGGTCTAAACGTTTCGGGGGGTATTGAATTATTCACATTTTAAGCCTGAATCATTATGGTCCACTCAAGAGGTATAGGAGTGAAGGGGGGCAAATCGAATGGCAGGCGCAGCGGTCAAATCATCTCAAGCCAAGAGCAAGGCCAATATCCGTGAGAAGATTGCCAATGAGCGTCAATCCATAACGCCGGCACGACGTTTTCGAGCCGTCAGTAAAACGCTGGTCAAACACGGTATCTTGCATATCTTGAAAGACCGAAGCAGAGACGAAGAAAGCCGATATCGATTGCTTGGCCAGCGATTGCGTTTAGCTTTTCAAGAGTTGGGACCCACGTATATCAAGCTGGGGCAGGTAATGCTGACAAGGCAAGAGCTGTTACCGGATGCTCTGACAAGGGAGTTAGAACCGCTTTTGGCTGAAGTGCCGCCCATTGATTTTGCTTACATGGAAGTCGTTTTGGATGAATCCATGCCAAACTGGCGCGATGAATTTGACTTTATTCATCCCGTGCCCATTGGTTCTGCTTCTCTGGCCCAGGTGTATCAAGCCTATTTGCAAGATGGTCGGAGAGCAGCAGTCAAAATTGTACGTCCTTTAGCCAGAAAGTTATTTTCAGCAGATATAGCGGCTATTCGTAAACTGGTTGGGAGATTGCAAAGATTTTTCCCCGTTGAGTTACGTGAAACGCTAGATGTTAAGGGACTTCTTCAAGACTACTACAGCAGTTCGATGAACGAATTGGATATGCGGCTAGAGGCTGAAGCGATGAATCAACAGAGACAATATTGTGACGAATTTGCTACCTTGCACATTCCTCAGGTTTACTGTGTAAAACCTCAAGTTCTGGTGATGGAATACATTGACGGTTGGAATCTCAAAGATTTTCCAGTCGATTTTCTGACTTTTGAAGAGCGACTAGAAAGAATGGCCGATCTCGCTCATTACTATGTAAAAATGTTTCTCAAAGGTTTTTACCACGCCGATCCACACGGTTCTAACATCATGATTGAGCGGACAACGAAACGAGCAGTCATTCTCGATTGGGGTATGACGGGACGGATGGACACATTGCATACAGAAGCCATTTTCCGTATGCTCCTGCATATTCGCGTCAATCAAGCAGAAGATGCTGCTGAGTCAGCACTCGATATTTATGAACCCACCATTTACACACATCCTGTTCAATTGAAAGATCAATTGCGCAGTCTCTTCATTCACTACACAGACAGCCATCAAGGAAGTCATTACAATTGGGGGAATCTTCTCTTTCGTACCATCATGATTGCCCTGAAAAATCACTGTCGTATTCCTACCGGTCTTGCTCTTTGGGCCAAAGGATTTTCTGCGGCTGAAGGGAATGCGCGGTGGCTTTGTCCGGAAATATCATTCCACGATTTAGTGGAAACAGCAGATGTACAAATTGTTCGGGACTGGATGAGTCGACGTCTCAATTATCATACCAATGCAGCACTTTTGACGGAAACTGCTAAATTGGCGACAACGTTTCCACGACGTTTGAACAAAATTCTCGAGCATCTGGAATGGAATAAATTACAATTCACGATAGACGCTCAACTTTCGCAAGTGGCTCAGCGCAATCTTTCACGCCTTACCAACCGTGTCGCATTTGCTTTTCTTGCAGGTATTCTTTTTTTAGGAGGAGCTATTTTGATCACGTCTCGAGGTGGAAATTTTGAGTTTTCTTTGATGGCGCATCGAATTGGCATGATAGCTCTCTCAGCAAGCGCTCTTTTTATACTAGGTGTCATTTGGAACGCACTGCGGGCGCGTCTTTGACTTGGGCGAAAAGTTACGTTGGAGGTGGTGGATATGTCAGCATCTTCACGAGAGCAAGAACAACTTAGTTTAGAATTTCGTATTCAGGCGTTTTATCGTCAAAGCGGAGGACCGGGAAATCCACAGATTCAAAAGATTCTTCAAAATCATTTGCTTTATGGGAAAGACCATGGTCGTTCAGGATATCGTGAAACGTTGGAAGACGCTTTTATCGATGCGGTGAGTAAAGATCATTCCATGTTGTTGCTTTTTCAGCGTCTGATAACTTGGCGGCAAAAACGTTCAGTTCAACGTACGCTGAGTACGGAATGGCAGCAATCGCTTTTCCAAGTGCAGCAGGAAGTAAGACAGTTGCGAGAGCAAATCTCCCAATTAGAGCAAACTGTGTTACAAAATTTATCATCCGACGATGCACAAACTCGTTCAGCGGATCAGGCCTTCTCGAAGTGATTTGGCAACAGCGGCAGTACGATTTTTCACTTTGAGTTTGCGGAGTATAGAAGTGATATGTTCTGAAACAGTGTATTCGCTGATGTGTAGTTGCTCAGCGGTATGTTTCGTGTCAAGACCATCTGCCAACAGATAAAGAACGTCCAACTCTCTTTCCGTCAAAGCGAAACTGTGGTTAGGAATTCGTTCTTGCTCTTGGTGGAGATGAGATGAGAGTGCAAATGAAACTCTGTCGAGCATCCCTTTTACCAATTCAAGCTGACTGGGTACGTGCGGGAATCTTTGTCCATTGTGATCGAGCAAAAGTACTCCTAAAGTTTCGGATGCAGGCCCTCGTACAGGACAGATAAGCAATGAAGTTAAGTGAAAAGATTGCACATGTTGAACAGGTAGCAGATTTGAGACATCTTCAAGAAAAACAGGTCTGTCCAGTTGCAAAAGCCGGTTAAGCAGAGGTACACGGTAACCGTTTTCACGAATTCGACGGATAACATCTAGTTCGACGTGATGCCCAAATAATCCCTCAACAGATTGATTTAAAGGGTTATAAAGAAAAAGGGCACTGCGTTTAAAACCAGCCAGTTGGCAACTGTCTGTCACTAACGTCTGAAAGACCTCATGAACGTCATGCGTTAGAAATAGATGTTCATCAAAGAGCAAAAGTTTCTGTACTTCTACAGCCAACATGGTTCTATGCATACGGGAAGTCTGGTGATGGGTTGGAAATTGTTGCTTCTCATCGAGCGCTTGGTCAGAAGATGCCTCAATAAACATTTGCATCAGGTTGACACAATAAACATGTAACCAGTGATAGACGGTTTCAAAATCTTCAGCTGGTAAATGTGAGCGGGCGATGGATAGTATCATTTCTTCAAAATCCGAGAGTACAAGCAGAATTGCCGCAGTGGAGTTACCGAGTGCTGTTTTGCGAAAACAATGCAAAGTCTCATCAATAGCACGGGCTTCGTCAGCAGTGACGAGTTGCAAGTGAGTCAATAAGTATAGAAGCGCAGTGCGCGCGCCTTCGCGAGTTTTGCTGTCCCATTGGCCACCAGCTGCTGTCATGGCCTCCCAAGTAGAGAGAAGCTGTGCGCGGTTTTTCTCAACAGCTTGCAATAGCTGTTTCAGGCATCGGTTTGGCAAGGCGGGAACAGGACGTTGATAGGATAGACGACCAGGTGTGGTGAGTTTGGGGAAGGACTCTATAGACATCTGTGCACCCCCGCGAAATGGTGATCTATCTTTATATCTGTATCCTACAGGATTGAAGGAGGAAAGGAAATTGAGAATTTATCAGACAGTTACAAAAAAAGGGTTAGATCATGCCAGTTTGCCCATGCGTCTTTATCATAAAGCCAAAAAAATCGGGATTTGGGATCCGCGTGACATTGACATGGAAAAGGATCGGGAAGATTGGTTAACTTTTAGTGAATCGGAACAACGAGTCATTCTTCGTCTTTGCACGCTCTTTCAGGCGGGAGAAGAAGCTGTGACACGAGATTTATTGCCGCTCATTCGAGCCATTTCACTCGAAGGACGTTTGGAAGAAGAAATGTATTTGACCACTTTTCTCTGGGAGGAAGCTAAACACACAGAAGTATTTAGACGTTTTTTTGATGATATTGCAAGGGTTCGAGAAGATTTTTCCGAGCAAATTGGCCCGAGCTATGAAGCCATCTTTAGCAAGTACCTTCCCGAATCCATGGAACGCCTTATTCATGATCCATCACCTGCCGCCCAAGCAGAAGCGTCAGTGACCTATAATATGGTGGTAGAAGGTATTCTGGCTGAAACCGGTTATTACGCATTCCATAATATACTAGAAAAAAACGGGAAAATGCCCGGCTTGCTTCGTGCCATTGTTTATTTGCAAAAGGATGAGTCACGTCATATTGGCTATGGTACTTATTTGCTTTCTCGTCTGATTGCTGAAGATGATCGAATATGGGATGTTATACAAACGCGTATTCAATTACTCGTTCCTTTTGCAGTGGGAGTGGTTAACGAATTGTTCAGTGATAGAGAGACTGAATCTGCCCATGCAGGTGTGGAACCGCCTTTTCCGCTGGACAAGAATGATTATATACAATATGCCATGTCACAATTTCAACGACGGATGAATGTACTCCAGCGTGCGCGTGGCCAATCTCCAGATGAAATTTATCAACTTTCAGAGGCCACCGTTGGAATTGAGGAGTAAAATGACTTTATTGCTGTGGATGCTAGATAAACTTCAACAAACACATGGCTAGAGTGGGGGAAATGGAATGGACCCTTCTATCTGCATGGAAACCGTAAAAGATTTAACCACAAATGGACTAGGGGTTGATCCCGATGCAGAGGCACTGGTATATGAGAGACCTAGTATAAACTCCTTGGTACCAGGACTTTTTTGTACAGGGAGATTAAGTGCCGCACGTGTGCTCCTCCGTATGCCAAGTCCCGATCTTTGGAATGGGAAGTTAATGATAGGGGCAACACCGGCGGTTCGAAATGAATATTCACTTGATTTATTGCTCAGCGATATCGTCATTCAAAGAGGATATGCCTATGCAGCTTGCGATAAAGGTACGCCACAACTTACTTTGCGCGATCCCAGCCGTTCTATGGAAGAATGGACAGATATCTATGCCCAGTTAACAGATTGGGCTGCCTCGCATGTGGAAAGTTATTATGGATCAAAAGCTCAATATATCTATATTTCTGGAGTAAGTAATGGTGGATATATTACGCGAAGAATGATGGAATTGTATCCTCATCGTTATCATGGTGGTGTAGAGTGGGAAGGAGTCTTATGGCATACTCGCCAACGGCACTTGCTGACCACTTTACCTGTTATGGTTCAATCTTATCCTATCTATCGTAATTGGCGTGGAGATTATTCGACAGCGGAACGTGCAAGTGCTTTTGAAAATTTAATCGAGATGGGTCTACATCCTGATTCGGAACCCTTTTGGGATGTATATTATCGAGTCTATTGGCTTGTTTCACTTTGGCTCTATGGTAGAAATTTAGATCCAGATTGGAAGCCGTTTGCAGCCGAATGGTCAAAGGATTGGCTAGAAAATCCGCAATTTTTGGCTGACTATCCATGGTTGGAACGACTCCCTTTTTTTAATGAAAGAATTAAGCGTATAGAAAATAACGGTCAAATCACTAAGCCCTTGCTTTCAGTAGCTGGAAACTATGATTGTCTCATCCCTTTTCGAGATCATGCAGAAGCTTATGCCAAATTGGTCGAGTCAGCAGGGGCAAGTACCTATCATCGTTTGTATGAGATTGATCGCGGGAATCATGTGGACGGTCTTTTACGCTCTCATCGCGGAAAACAGCAACCTGTGCTACCTTACTATGAAGCTGCGCTGATGCACATGGAGCGTTGGGTAGAAAAAGGATTTTCTCCCCCGCAATCAGGAAAATATGAAAAAATTGAAGATTTTGCGGGGGATATAGCGCTGTTTTCAAAGTCGAGCAGCGATAGCAGTGACTAACTTTTAAGTAATTTCAATATGTGCAGTGAGGAGTTATAAAAAAGAAGGAAATTCAGCGCGTCTTTTGCAAATATTCTATAATCGCTGTTGTTACTTCTTCGGTTGTTGCTTTTCCATGTAGATCTGGGGTCTTGATTCCAGATTGCAAAGTGAATTCAATGGCTTCTAATAATAGAGTTCCCATTTCTTCGTATCCAAGAAAATCTAGCATGAGTTTGCCCGTCCATATTTGTCCTAAAGGATTGGCTATACCTTGTCCAGCAATGTCAGGTGCAGAACCATGGACGGGTTCAAACATGGATGGGTATTTACGATCCACGTTAAGATTGGCAGCTGGTGCAATACCAATACTCCCCATGATAGCCGCCCCTACATCGGTGAGAATGTCTCCAAATAAATTGGAGGCCACAATCACATCCAAATCATGTGGACGAGTAATCAAGAAAGCGGTCAGGGCATCTATATGCTGACTGGAAGTGGTAACCTGCGGATAATCTGTGCTGACTTCTCGAAAGACCTCGTCCCAAAAGGGCATACTATGCGAAATTCCATTTGATTTTGTAGCGCTCGTGACTTGGTTGCGACGTTTTTTGGCTTGTTCGAAAGCGTAACGCATTGCCCGTTCTGTAGCCTTTCTAGTAAAAACTGCGTTTTGAACGACAATTTCATCCTCACCTTTTTTCATACGTCCGCCGATCTCGGTATATTCTCCTTCGCTGTTTTCACGAATGACAACGAGATCGAAATCAGCAGGATGAAGTAATGGTGAGCGGAGTCCCTTTAGTAAGCGAGCTGGCCGTAAATTGATAGATTGTTCCAATTCACGACGTATACGAATCAGTAATCCCCAAAGAGAAATATGGTCGGGTACAAGATTGGGCATACCCACAGCGCCTAGGAATATTTGATCAAATGAGCGCAAAATGTCGATACCTTCAGAAGGCATCATCATGTCGTGTTGTAAGTAATATTGACAACTCCAAGGAAAAGATGTCCATTCCCATTGTATTCCACCATGAATTTCAGCTACGACATCAAGTATACGCATGGCAGCAGGTACGACTTCATTACCAATTCCATCGCCAGGAATGGCAGCTATAGCATATTTTTCCATTTTTAACTCCACCTCGCTGGATTCTTATCTATTTTCATTTATCTTGCCTGAATATGACGCTCTCATGTTGGGATTGACTTGGATGTATGGCCATATTGGTTTCTGAATGTTTGAGCGGCTGACGTTTTTTAGCTAAATAAAGAAGGAAAAAGGCAAACAGTGCTAAACCAATATTACTTTCGTAAACAGCACGAAAACCAAGGGTTTGAGCAATCGTACCACCGAGTAGGCTACCCGCCACACTGCCGATATTGTTGGTGTTGCTAAAAAGAGTCGTGGCCGATCCTGCGGATTCGGGCATGAAATCTTGAAAATAACTCATACCCGTACTGGAAATGATTGCAATAAATATAGCGCAGAATACTTGTAAGATAAGCATTTGCCAGGCGGCATCGGTAAAGATGACACCTGTATAATAGAGAATTCCACAAATGATACCAAACAACAGAATTTTACGTTTTTCTATTTTTTCTGAAACCGCACTGAGACCGATCATAATAGGAATTTCCAATCCTGCACTTAGGCTGAACACCCATCCCACCACATGTTCTTGCGCTCCAATGGTTCGCGTGACAAATAACGGCATATACATTCCATTCACACTAGATGCTGTAGAGGCAAAGACAAAAGCGATGCTGGAATAAAAAATTTCTCGACGTTGTAAATTTTTCCACAGTGTAGACGTTTCGATTTTAGGGATTTGTGTGTGCTGGCGCCTTTGCAAAGATAGTAAAGCAACTCCGAAAATCAAAAAGTAAATCAAAGAAGTAGACATAAATAGTCCATTATAACCAAGCAGGCTGAGTCCCCAGGCACCAAACAGTGGGCCAACCACCCAAGCAAATGAGAAAAATGCGCGGAGTGAGGCGATAGTTCGTGCCGGATGGGAAGTGGAGGATGCTATGGCCGATTCTCTTGCGTAAGCGAAAAGTTGAGGAAACGCTGCTGCACCCATACCTAACAGAAAAGTAGTAAAGATGAGTAATTGTATATAATTATGCATAAATAAAAAACAGGCATAACCGCATCCAGCAGCTAGACAAGACAAAAGAATAATAAATTTCTTCGGCGTACCGGTGTCCGATTTTTTTCCGAGCCAAGTACTGGCTATAATACCGCCTATGCCGTTGGTACACATAAACGCACCCAATTCTACGGGCGAAGTGTGAATTTGATTTGTCAGATACAACGATAGGTAAGGTCGAGTTACAGCTAAACCTACTCCTACTAGAGTAATGGAAAAGACGAGAGCAAAATAGCTAGGCATTTGATTTGTACGAAATGTTCCGTGAAAACGAAAAGATGGCAAGCGAAAAATCCTCCACTGAGGCCGAAAGGCCATTGATAGAATTTGAGTTATTTTCGGAAGCGGTATCGGTACGACGTTGGCAATGGACGTCTTTAATATGCTTATGCAAGCGTTGAAAAGGATATTTGCTTCTGATTTTTTCTACTAAGTTTATCATTTTTACTTCAATAAAATGCGATGTTCTTATTTTTGAAAAAATTTTTTTAATAAGCAGGAATCTGAAAGCAAAAAAAGAATACAATGCATTAATGAAAGCGGTTTTGTAATCATCGTTCCAGACTTGAAGTACAAAGGACGCTGTCTATGACAACTATTTACGACATTGCCAAACGAGCTGGAGTTTCACCGACTACGGTATCTAAAGTTTTGAATGGATACCCAGATGTCAGTCTCAAAACGCGCGGCAAAGTTCAACGCATTATGAGCGAATTAGGCTATCAGCCAAGCGCAGCTGCGCGTAGTTTAGCTACCAATCGTTCTATGACTGTCGGCGTATTTTTTCAAGATCATGTCAATAGTGGATTGCGCCATCCGTTCTTGCATGATGTTCTTGCTAGTTTTAAAGATGTAGTAGGTGGTAAAGGCTATGATCTTTTATTGTTTTCAGATGCTGAGCGGGAAAATTTCCCGAGTGGTTTTGAAGCGCGGGCAAAACATAGAGATGTTGATGGATTGCTCTTGGTTGGTGTGCCGCGGACTGATCCAGGGTTAGTCGCGTTGGCTCGCAGTCGTATACCAGTGGTTTCTATAGATTTAGATCTTATTGGTTCGCGAGCCAGTTATCTCATGTCAGACAATCTGGGTGGTACGCGAGCAGCGATGTCCTTTCTATTAAACAATGGTCATCGAAAAATTGCTTTTATTGGTGATCGGCTGGGCACGAAACCTGGCCATGATCGGATGTTAGGATATCAACAATCGTTGCAAGAATTAGATTTACCCTTCCGGTCGGAATGGATGCTGGACGGGGATTTTACAGAAGTCTCAGGTTATGAGGCTATGAAAAAACTTTTGCAGGTTTCTGAATTGCCTACGGCTGTTTTTTGTGCTTCCGACATGATGGCGATTGGAGCTTTTCGAGCTTTGCAGGAAGTTGGAAAGAAACCTGGACAGGACATATCTGTTATGGGTTTTGATGATATTGAGCTTGCCCGATATGTCACTCCAAGTTTGACAACGGTTCGTCAAAACAAGGAAGAGATGGGACGTTTGGCGGCTTTCGAGTTGTTGGAATTAATGGCTCGTGAGGATAAACCACCTACAGTTATCACTGTAGATACAGAAATTGTAGTTCGAGAAAGTGTTTGCTCTATTTCTTAGTTGTTTTCGATTCTGCATTTCACTTTCCAAACATAATTGTAAGCGGTTTCTTGTTGTGCTTGGAGGAGGTGGTGTGTGGTATATAACATGTTTTTATTTTCGAAAGCGGTTTTGATGAAAAATAAGGGGGTTCATCGTTGAACAGCAAATGGAAAACAGGCGTCGTTGTTGGAACGGTTGCACTTACCGTGGCTGCACTGGCTGGGTGTGGCAATGCAACCAACGGATCGGCTAGTCATAGCACCTCGGTCTCTGCGAGCTCAGGCCAAGGAAAACCGTTAACGGTTGTTCCTGCGCCATACGGAAGTTTTCAAGACAATTTTAATCCCTTCCAATACCAAACTACAGCTAATCCTGGAACTTTTGGCATGATTTATGAACCGTTATTCTATTACAGTTTGGTCAGTTCAAATGTCTATAGTTTGCTTGGTAAAAGCATGTCGTGGAGCAATGGAGATACAACATTGACTGTCCAACTCAATACAGACGCTAAATGGTCAGATGGACAGCCCTTCACCTCTAAAGATGTGGTGTTTACGTTTGATTTGTTGAAAAAATATCCAGCTATTGATACTTCCGGTGTCTGGACTGAGTTGCGCAGCGTCAAAGCAGAAGGGGCTGGAACCGTTGTGTTTCAGTTCAAAAAGCCGGATGTGCCATTTGCCATGTATGTCGTACAAGAGCCTATTGTACCTGAACATATCTGGTCGAAGGTCGGGAATCCATCCAAATATTTGAACAGTAATCCAGTAGGAACTGGGCCCTATGTTTTGGCGAGTTTCTCTCCCCAAGAATACACCTTAAAAGCCAACGACAATTATTACGGAGGAAAACCGCCTGTGCCAGAGGTAATTTTCCCATCATACAGCAGTAACGATAGTGCTAATCTGGCGTTGGCCCAAGGTCAAGTAGACTGGGGAGGACAATTTATTAACAATATTCAACAAGTATACGCCTCCAAGAGTCCATACAACAAGTATTGGTTCCCGCCTAATAACGTAGTCAATTTGGTTCCTAATTTGACAAACTCACTGCTTGGTCAAAAAGTAGTACGTGAGGCTATCAGTATGGCGATTGACCGTAACGCGCTCGCTCAAAAAGGCGAATACGGGTATGTTCAGGTGGCTAGTCCAACAACTATTTTGCCTACCAGTTCAAGTTGGATAGATCCCAATTTGCCGGCTAAGGATTTGAAATTTACGTATAATCCAAGTGCTGCAGAGCAACTGCTGGAGAGTCACGGTTATAAGAAAGTCAATGGTGTGATGGAAGCTCCCAATGGTCAACCATTATCTTTCAATTTGGCTGTTGTATCTGGTTGGACGGACTGGGATGAAGACGCTCAATTGATTGAACAGGATTTGCAACAGATTGGCATACGGGTCAATGTTCAGCAAATGCAATATGCTGGGTATGAAGCAGCACTCCAGGGACATAGTTTTGATTTGGCTATTGCATCGTCTGGCGGCGGACCCAATCCTTACTATATTGATGAGGATGTCTATCAGTCGCATGGCAGCTTAAATTATGAACAATGGGACAATGCGGCAACTGATCAGGCATTTTCTGATTTTGAATCTACCACAAACTTGGCTCAACAAAAACAGGCTATGTATAAAGTGGAGAAAATTGTCGCTGAAAATTTACCGACTATCCCACTGTTCTATGGTGGTACTTGGTACGAATACAGTACCAAAAATTATACAGGTTGGCCGAGTGCGAGCAATCCATATGTTTCACCAGCTCCATGGTCATGGCCGGCAGCAGAGATTGTCCTTATGCATCTAAAACCAAGAAGTTGAATGGAATGAGCCAAACGGCGGCGATGCAGTCCATCTGCTCGCCGCCCTATAGGATTGCGGCAACATAGTGGGAGGAAGCAGCATGAAATACGTTCTCAGTCGTTTGTCGTTTTTTATCGTATCTGTTTGGGCTGCTGTGACGATTAACTTTGTTTTGCCGCGCATGATGCCTGGCAACCCTGCCGACGCTATGTTTGCCAAATTCCAAAACAATTTGACACCCCAGGCCATGACGGCGTTAAAACTCGAATTTGGGTTCAGCAATCAACCTCTGATAGTGCAATATTTCGACTATCTTAAGGGGCTTATCACCCTCCATTGGGGGTTGTCTTTCACGTACTACCCTACTCCAACCAAAACTGTCATAGCGCATAGTTTGCCTTGGACCATCGGTTTAGTAGGGATAACAACGTTAATCTCTGTCTTTTTGGGAACAGGGCTTGGTATTTTAATTGCTTGGCGGCGTGGTGGTGCTCTGGACAATACACTTCCTATTGTCTCTCTGTTTTTTCAAGCGGCCCCCTATATGTGGACAGGACTTTTGTTGCTTTACTTTTTAAGCTTTAAATTGGGATGGTTTCCATTAGCTCATGGTTATGCGCTCAGTGTACAGCCGTCTTGGAGCATTTCGTTTATTTTGTCAGTTTTAAAACATGCGATTTTGCCAGGTATTACGATTTTTCTGGGTTCATTTAGTGGTTGGTTGATAGGGATGCGCAACAATATGATTTTGACGCTAGGTGAAGATTACGTTGTTTTTGCAGAGGCAAAAGGTGTGCGACCTTCCCGGTTAATGCTCATGTATGCTGCACGAAACGCCATTCTTCCTCAGATCACCAGCTTCGCTATAGCGATAGGCAACGTCGTGAGTGGCTCGATTCTTACAGAAGTTGTTTTCTCATATCCCGGTATTGGAGCGCAGTTGCAAGCTGCAGTGCTGCAACAAGATTATCCGTTGATTCAGGCTGCCTTTTTAATGATCGCGTTGTCAGTACTTCTTGCTAATCTGTTGGTTGACCTGCTCTATAGTCGACTTGATCCGCGAGTTCGTGCAGGAGGTGCCACTGTATGATGACGCATCCTCTTGAAGATATCCATGCGAATGAAGTCAATCTTCCCATCAGACGTAAAAGATTTCGTTTTTTTCGTTTACTTTGTTCCGATCGTCGTTCGTTGGTAGGATTGTGTCTCTTTTCTCTATTTTTATTGGTCGCCGTTTTGGCGCCTGTGATTGCGCCCTACAATCCACTTTCAACGAATTTTGCTATGAATTTGCCTCCAAGTTATGCTCATTGGTTTGGTACGACGGCTACAGGACAGGATATATTTTCGCAATTTATCTACGGAACACGCACCACTTTAACGGTAGGTATGGGTGCTGGGCTCTTGGCAACCTTGATTGGACTGGCATTTGGTGTAACGGCAGGTTATATCGGTGGGTGGGTAGATACAGTACTTAACTTTGTCACGAATATTTTTCTGGTTCTGCCGAGTCTCGCTCTTCTCATTGTCATCGAATCAATGGTGCATAATACCACGCCTTGGATTAACGGATTGATTATAGGTTTCACTGGCTGGGCTTGGGGAGCTCGAGTTTTTCGAGCTCAAACGATGTCGCTGCGCAATCGCGAGTTTGTTACAGCAGCGCGTCTTTCAGGAGCTTCCACTCTGCGAGTTATGGCTGCGGAAATTATTCCTAATATGACGAGCGTCATTGCTTCTAACATTATTTTTGCTTGTCTCGGTGCCATTCTTGCTGAATCTGGGTTAGCCTTTCTTGGACTTGAAAGCGTCAATTCGGTCAGTTGGGGGACCATGCTCTATTGGGCGCAAGCAGGTGGAGCGTTACTGAACGGCGCTTGGTATTGGATTGTTCCGCCAGGGTTGGGAATTGCTTTAGTTGGTCTATCGCTAGTGTTGATGAATTTCAGTATTGATCAATTAACAAATCCGCGCCTGCGCAAGCAAGGAGGGAAGCGTCGTGAGCAAAGTACAGCCCGTTCTAGAAATTGAAGATGTCACAGTTGTTTATGACAGCCCCTCTGGGCCAGTACAGGCAGTTAGTGATGTTAATTTAACTGTATATCCGGGAACCATTGTTGGTTTAATCGGTGAATCGGGATCGGGAAAATCGACATTAGCAAACGCCATTATGCGCTTGTTAAGAGGCAATGCTCGACTAACTAAAGGGCAAATTCGTGTGATGGGAACCGATATTTACGCTTTAAGCAAACGAGAGCTTCGCACATTTCGTTGGAGTCGAATGTCAATGGTCTTTCAGAGTGCAATGACAGCACTAAATCCTGTGATGACGGTGGAGAAACAAATTGTAGACACGTTTCGCAGCCATCGTCCACAAATGTCTGTCAAGGAGGCTAAAGAACGAGCGCGTGATTTGCTGCGGCTCGTGCGTATTGACGAAAAACATTTGCGCAGTTTTCCACACGAGTTATCGGGTGGAATGCGCCAGCGCGTAGTCATTGCTATTGCTATTGCATTGGAACCGCAATTGGTCATTATGGATGAACCCACAACAGCTCTCGATGTGGTAGTGCAACGGTCGATACTTAATCAAATTCAGGAACTGCAGGCTGAGCGAGGCTTTGCCATCCTATTTATTAGTCATGATTTCAGTTTAGTAACAGAAATTGCTTCACGTGTTGCCATTATGTATGCGGGACGAATGGTTGAGAACACAGAAGCAAAAGTGCTGTTGCCAGAAGTTGACCATCATCCCTATACAGAAGGGCTCATGCGCGCTATTCCACGTTTGACGTACGAAGATGTTGTGATTGAAGGCATTCAAGGACATCCACCAGATTTAATTGATTTGCCGAGTGGATGTGCGTACTCCCCGCGCTGTCCGTATGCAACAGCTGCATGTATGGAAATCCGTCCGACATTGCATCGATTGTCACACGCCACGATTGAATGCCATCTCTACAGTCCAACCAAGGAGGGAGATTCGGAATGGCCGGCCAAGCAGCTTTTGTACAAGTCGACGACTTGAAAATTCGTTTTTCTATTCGAACACGTAAAGGGCCGGCATTTATCACGCCTGTTGACAATGTGAGCTTTCATATTCAACCTGGCGAAGTTTTGGCTCTTGTCGGTGAGTCAGGAAGTGGAAAAAGTACCATAGGCCGTTCCTTGGTTCGTATTCTTGAACCGACAGCAGGGAAAATTCAAGTAGCAGGTCAAGATGTTACGCACATTCGTGGTCGTTCATTAGTGAACTATCACAAAGTAGCGCAAATGGTTTTTCAAGATCCTTTTGGTTCACTGAATCCTGTAAGAACGCTGGAGAAACATCTGGAATTTCCTTTGCGCAAGTATCGTGCAAAGAACCATGCTGAAGTATCTGCCCATATTGATTATCTTTTGCAACGAGTAGGTCTTACACCAGTGCGTGAATTTCGTATCAAGTATCCGCATGAATTGTCTGGTGGGCAACGCCAGCGACTTGCCATTGCACGTGCACTGGCAGTGAGTCCAGAGTTCATCGTGGCAGACGAACCTATTTCCATGCTCGATGTTTCCATTCGTGCAGGAATTTTAGAGTTAATGAACGAGTTAAAACAAGATTTTCAACTTTCCTATCTTTATATTACGCACGATTTGGCGTCGGCTCGTTACTTTGGAGATCGAATCATGGTCATGTATGGCGGACGAGTCATGGAAAGTGCATCGTCGCGCAGTTTACTCAAGCATCCATTGCATCCTTACACGCGTCTCATGTTTGCTGCAACGCCTGGAAGTGATTGGAGCAAACCGTTACCGGAAACCAGTAATGGGGCACCTAACTTACTGGAAGGTCGTAAAGGATGTCCATTTGCTCATCGTTGTTTATTCGTTCAGGAGCGTTGTAGAGAAGAGACGCCTGCGCTGCGTGAGTTTGAAAAAGAACACCATGTTGCTTGTCATTTTGCAGAAACCTTACAGTAAATTTCAAATTTCATGAGTGTTTCTGGACGATTTGTCTGGTTTTTGGGAAATGGGGGCAGTTTGCCATGCAGAAAATGTTTCGGCAAGCCATGAGTTTAAATGGTTATTGGCAGATGCGAGCGGTCGGTGAGACAGAATGGAATCCAGCAAAGGTGCCAGGTTCCGTCATGCAAGATTTATTGACGGCCGGGAAAATTCCGGACCCTTTTTATCGTGATCACGAAGCGATTGCTTTAGAAATAGCTGCTAAAGACTATGAATACGAACATGAGTTTATAGTAGACGAATCATTTCTAAAGGCTGATTATGTTTGTTTGCTAGCTCATGGTCTAGATACATTAGCGACAGTCTGGATAAACAGTTCTCGTCTAGGCAGAACTGAAAACATGCATCGTACTTATGAATGGAATGTTAAAGATAAACTTTGTAATGGTAAAAATATCATACGAATTCGCTTTGATTCTCCCTTGCAGTACGTGGAAAAGATGCAAGAAAAATTTCCACTTTGGGGCCCCGATCACACGATTGCCGGTTTCCCGCATTTGCGCAAAGCACATTACATGTTTGGTTGGGACTGGGGTCCGAAAATTCCAGATGCAGGAATTTGGCGATCATTAGAATTGGTAGCTTTTTCGGGAACTCGACTTTTAGACGCATCGATTTTGCAGACTCATGAAGCTGATCAGGTTTGGGTCGATGTGCTGACTCAAATTGAAACGTATGAAAAATCCGAAGCGTTAAACCCTGAGGTGGTTGTGAGGCTGATGCACCCCAACGGGTTTGTTCAAGAGGAACGCACTGTAGTTTGCAATGGCCATGCAGATGTTCGTATACAAGTTAAAGATCCTGAACTTTGGTGGACGCAAGATTTAGGTAATCAGCCGCTGTATCAAGTTGAAATTACGGTTGGTCAGCAAAATAAGGTCTTTGATCAACGAAGCTATAGAATTGGTTTGCGTACGTTGACAGTGGTTCAGCAACCTGATCGGTGGGGAAAATCTTTCGCTTTTGTCATTAATGGAGTTCCCATATTCGCTCGTGGAGCCAATTACATTCCAGAGGATAATTTACTGGGAAGAACTGGCCGAGAAAAAACGGAACGCTTAATCCATGCCTGCAAAACAGCTCATTTCAATATGATTCGAGTCTGGGGAGGCGGCATTTATCCAGGAGATGATTTTTACGATCTCTGTGATGAATATGGACTCATTGTCTGGCAAGATTTAATGTTTGCCTGTGCGGTATATCGTTTAAGCGAAGAATTCCAAGCTAATATTTGTGCAGAAGTAGAAGATAATCTCCGCCGTATTCGCCACCATGCCTGCCTTGGTCTCATATGCGGCAATAATGAGATGGAACTCGCTTGGCATGATTGGGATCTACCCAAGTCAGTAGAACGGCAAAAAGACTATTTGCGAATGTTTGAGGAAGACTTTCCAGCCATTTGCCAAGAAATCGCCCCCCAAACTTTTTACTGGCCAGCTTCTCCTTCATCAGGTGGAGGATTTCGCTCGCCAAATAGTGAAAGGGAGGGAGATGTCCATTATTGGGAAGTATGGCATGGACTAAAACCTTTTACTGACTATCGCAAGTATTACTTTCGTTTCTGTTCTGAGTTTGGTTTTCAATCATTTCCATCCATAAAAACTATATGTAGTTTTACAGAAGAACAGGATAGGAATATTTTCTCTTATATCATGGAGAAACATCAAAAAAACGGATCTGCAAATGGCAAGATTCTCTACTATTTATCGGAGAATTTCAAATATCCGAAAAATCTTCAAGCTCTATCTTGTATTTCACAAATTTTACAGGCAGAAGCCATTCGTTATGGTGTAGAACACTGGCGACGAAATCGCGGTCGCTGTATGGGAACCTTGTATTGGCAGTTAAATGATTGTTGGCCTGTAGCCTCGTGGTCGAGCTTAGATTCGTTTGGTCGTTGGAAAGCATTACATTATTTTGCTAAACGTTTCTATTCTCCGATTCTACTCAGTGCATGTGAAGAGGGGAGTACGGTCGAATTACATTTAACCAACGATACACTCGATCCCGTTCAAGGGACAGTTGCCTGGTTTTTGAAAAAATTCGATGGCACAGTCGTCGCACATGGACATGAGGAAGTCCAGATATCGGCGATGGACAGTCGCATCCTATTGCAAGTTGATTTGAATTCTCAACTTCAGTCAGGTCATGCTCGACAAATGTTCTTCCAGTACGAAGGTCAATTTGGTGAAAATCACTCGTCAACAGGAACGGTAATTTTCTGTAAAGCTAAGCATTTGGAGCTTTTGTCTCCCGATATTTCTTTAGATATGGAAGAACTGGACGATCATTTTGAAATCCATTTGACAAGTCAAACTTTTGCAAAGTACGTCATGCTTGAATTATCAGAAGCAGACGGCGTTTTTAGCGACAATTATTTCGATCTTCTGCCTGCAACTCCGTATACCGTTTTGCTTTCTAAAAAATTTCTTTCGGTAGATTTGTCACTGAAAGAAGTGTGTGAACAAATTCGAGTTTACAGTCTGATAGATAGCTATGAGAACACTATTGATTCCCACAGGTTGACTGAGAAAGGAAGTTATATCATTGACTAAAAACTGGAATTTTCCTGGAGATTTTTTGTTTGGTGTAGCCACCTCTGCCTATCAAATTGAAGGTGCAAGTCGTGAAGATGGTCGCACACTTTCGCACTGGGATACTTTTTGCTATGACGGTAAAACGTATCAAGGTCATAATGGTGACATTGCCTGTGATCACTACCATCGTTTTCCGGAGGATATTGCTTTAATGGCCGATCTCGGTGTTCAAGCTTATCGCTTTTCGTTTGCTTGGCCGCGAATTTTTCCGGAAAAAGGAAAGTTAAACATGCGCGGTATAGAATTTTATCATCGGCTTCTGGATGAACTGGAAAAACATCATATTGAACCCGTAGGAACTATCTACCACTGGGATCTTCCTGCTTGGTTGGCAGAAGAAGGTGGGTGGCTGGAACGTAATGTAATTGACCATTTCCGTGAATTTAGTGAAACTCTTTTCAAACATTTTGGAAAGCGCATATCAAAGTGGATTACGCATAACGAACCTTGGTGTGCGTCTTTTCTGAGCTACGGTATTGGCGAGCACGCACCCGGACACCAGAATTGGCAGGAAGCCGTGATGGCAGCTCATCATATCTTGCTGTCTCACGGGGAAGCGGTAAAAGCGTATCGGCAGCTTGGCATGGATGGACAAATTGGAATTACGCTCAATTTGAATGTTTGTTATCCAGCTTCAGAAAGCCCAGAAGATAAGCAGGCTGCAATGCTGGCTGACGGATTTTCAAATCGTTGGTTCCTTGATCCGATTTTTCACGGGTATTATCCAGAAGATATGCTTGAAGCATTTCAAACGCATGTTCCTGATTGGGATTTTCTAAAAGATGGAGATGTAGAGACGATTGCCGTGCCCATCGATTTTCTCGGTGTCAATTTTTATTCGCGCAGTGTTGTTCGGCATTTTTCAGACAATCCGTTTCTTCAGGTTGAACAAGTGCCTGCGCATCCTGACGTTTGTACAGCTATGGGATGGGAAATTCATCCGGAATCTCTGTATCGATTATTGACTCGTTTGGCCAGCGAATATACTTCTATTCCGATTTATATTACGGAGAACGGGGCTGCTTTTGATGATGTGATGGTAGATGGAAAAGTGTCTGATCCTGCGAGAATTGACTATTTGGAAGGGCATCTGCGGGCAGCAGAACGGTTTTGTGCAGAAAACAACCAACTCAAAGGGTATTTTCTCTGGTCACTATTGGATAATTTTGAATGGGCGCATGGATACAGCAAACGTTTTGGTATCGTGCACGTCGATTTTGCAACCCAACGACGTACTCTCAAAGAGAGTGGTGAATGGTATAAAAAGTTAGTCCATATGCATCGACAGCTTACACATGTCGAATAATTGACAACTAGGCATAAGAAAAATAGAGAAAAATGATGCAGTTGAAGCGATAAAACCGCCAAACAGACCATAGAATGGGAGTGTTTTGTTGGTGGTTATCGCTTCTTATTTTGTTCCTACCATGAATAGTTTTTACCCTTGGTTAAGTGTTATCTCATAAATACCATTCTTAAATATCTCAAATGTAAATCTATATTCGATATATTTCTAGTATATAACAATCAAATTTAAATCGACATAAAATAGATGGAGATGCGAAACTCATTGTTTCATTTTTCAACGTCAATCAGGGCGTGGTAAGAGTTTCTGTTTCCTTGTCATCTCGAGCATGGTCTTGACAGATTCCCATGGGATAGTCTTTTTGATTGACACGAATAAACCCAGTTTGGAATACACGAGCACTTTGTTTGATTTTGCAAAGATCCTGGCAGTAAATGCAGTAGAATTGTTCCACGTTACACCGTCCTTCAAGGTTAGACTTTGATAACGCGAGCTTGCAAAAACTGTCCGGGATGGTGTTGAATCATACCCTCTTTACCATATTTATTCTGAATTTGGTAACCTCGATTCGTTAGGTTCTCAATTAAGTCTTGTTGAGCTTTCCAAGGTAAGTTGCGCATAAAAGGTTCAAAAATATGTGCAGCGCGAAACCAAAATTCAATAGTTTTGTCGATATGAAATGTATTTCCAATCATTTCGACTGGATAAATTTGTACTTGATCGTATGTTTCGTCTAGAGTATCGATGATTTCACGAACAGTGTCTTCTGAGGGCAGTTGATCGGTTGTCGAATTTCTTAAAGTTTCGTTATTCTCATAAATAGGTGTCAGCCATTCTGTCATAAAAGGTTCTGTCTGTGGAAATTGAAGTCCATAGACGGTGGTAAACCATGCACCTGGCTTGCAGACTCGGTGTATCTCTTTCAATGTTACTTGAATATTCGTGAAATGTAAAAATAGACACCCTATCGCCGCGTCAAATGTATTGTTTTCAAATGGAAGCTCCTCGGCTGTTGCTTGCACAAACTTGACCGAAGACTCAGGGTAACTTTTCAGTTTTTGCATGGAACGATTTAACATTCCAACAGAAGGATCGATGGCAGTGACTAAACCGTGTGAACCAACCTGATTCACCAGTCCTCCTTCTAGTGTCAGTGCACCAGTGCCGCAGCCAAGTTCTAGGACATGCATACCTGGTTTCAACTTAGCGTTTTGAAGCACGAGGGAGCGTAGTTCTTGAGTGTTAGTGAGGGTATTCATAACGTCATCATAATCTTGCATTTGACCAAAACCGGCAAAACGGTTCAGTTGTGCGCGTTTTTCCAGAAATCCAGTAGCATCCAAAAACTGTCGAAATTTATAGAGATGCTTTTCTCCACGTTGCGTCAAACGAATGGACATGTCTGATGTATGGGTTACCCATTCAGCTGCACCATAGTCGAGAATCAACTTAAATTCTTCTTCTAAGCGATAAATTGACCAGGGACGATGAAAGGATCCGCTGACAAAATCAGTGGCTAACATGGGCTGGTAATATTGTATAGCCTGGTAATCATCATAGGCATTTACAATAAACGCCAACCAGAATATATTTTTCGGAGTATAGCGTTGCATACTTGTTTCCAATAACTTTGAGGCAACGAAGATCATGCTTTCATCCAGACCTTCTTGACCTAAGCGCAAATGCGCATAAAATGCTGCGGTGCTGGTAATCGCGTCAATCATAGCATTGGTGGCGACTACCTTTTGAAAATATGGTTGGATGAATGGGTGAGAAAATAATTCTGTCGTCCAATATGTGTGAACCAGTTTTTGCGCCTCTTGGTTAATCAGGTTTTGATATTCTTGGGTAATTTCCATCACGGCTACATTAGTAAGTGTTGGCCCTACTAATACATTTTCTTTCAGTAAGTTTTGCATAATTGGCGCGAGTCTGGGCAATTCATCAGTAATGTCAGGCATATGGTTTCTCCTTCCTCACGTCCTATCCTATTTTAGTAATTTTATCACGTTTGGAAGAGACAGGTATAGATTCGAGAAAATTGAAATAAATCAGTTATTTTGCTGGGTTGCCATTACCCATTCAGCGAATTTTCATTGGATACGAATGTAGACCAAAAACAAACCCACTAATAATAGGCTCCCATTCTGCTGGCACAGCTTGAAACGAAGAAAATCGTTGCAGCATGGTATGAATGGCAATTTCTGCTTCTAATCTGGCGAGAGGCGCGCCTAAACAAAAATGAATGCCATGTCCAAACGCTAAGTGATGATTCGGCGAACGGTAAATATCAAACGTATCGGGATTTGTAAAGATACTTGAGTCTCGATTGGCGGCGGCAAGCCAAATCGTAACGTGATCGCCCGATTTCATTTCTACCCCGTAAAATTCGATATCTTCTGTGACGATGCGGCTCGTGGCTTGGACTGGCGAGTAATAGCGGAGCGTTTCTTCGATTGCGGAAGGGACGAGGCTATGATCATGTTGTAAATCTTCCAGTGCTTGCGGATATTGTAACATACACCTCCAAAAATTTGTTATCAAATTTGTGGTTGTTTCGTTGCCAGCGGCTAAAAGTAAAATACAAAAACTAATCAGTTCTTCAGCGGTTAGTTTTTCTCTTTCTAAATTAGCTTCTAAAAGTATGGCAATCAAACTGTGTTCAGGATGTTGAGATTTAGTCAAAACATCATAAAAATAATGTCGCATTTCTTCACGAGCAACCTGTTTTCTCTGCATTAAATCCATGATGATTTCCGGCGTGAGACTAGAAGGTCCTTCCACCAAAACGTCTGACCAACGTTTAAATTTTTCACGGTCTTTTGCAGGAATACCCATCATTTCAGCGATCACAATTACAGGTAAAGGATAGGCGAGCGTGGATACAAGGTCGATTGTCTCTCCTGTTTCGTTGTTGATAGATATGGAGTTGAGCAGTTCGTCGACAATTTCTTGAATACGTGTTGACCAATGACGGATGGCTTTGGGTGTGAATGCAGTATTGACCAGACTACGAAGCTGAGTGTGGCGAGGAGGATCTAGATTTAGAATGCTGGGGCGAGGATTTGTCATATTTCCTGAATTTCGGAATCGTTCAGATGAGAAGTGTGTATGATTTCGAAGCGCTGTTTGCGCTTCGGTATATCCGAATATGTGCCAACCCCCGTATGAATCGTCTGCTAACACTGCGCCCTTCTCAAGTTGTTTGCGATACCAGGGAAAAGGATTGAGACGTTCTTCTTTGGAGCGAGAAGCGGAACGTAAAAAACCACCCACAGCCGGAGTGCTTAAATCTATTTTGGTATCCATCCTTCATTACTCCTTTGCTTTCTTGGCGTACGTCAACGTATATTTTACCGCTTTGTCTTCAACCCTGTGAAAAAGTGGAATTAAGTCAATAGGGTGGACAGACCAAACAGAGAATGTCTAAGTATTCAGTTTTGTATCACTTAACCTGTTTAGCCAGCCGCCTTGAGTATCATTTGGTCATACATGGAGTGATATTGAACTGGCGTTTTGTAGCCGATTGGCGAGTGAATCCGCACTCGGTTGTACCAAAGATCGATGTATTCCCAGATGTCTCGCTTTGCCCTTGCCCTTGTTTCATATGTTTCAAGATGAATTAGCTCCCGCTTAATGACACTGTGGAACGACTCGATGCAAGCATTATCGTAACCATTGCCTTTGCGGCTCATGCTGCCGATCATCTGGTATTCCTTCAACTTGTCCCGGTATTCCCTTGACGCATACTGACTTCCACGGTCCGAGTGATGCAGTACACCATCATCCGGTTTTTCACGAATTAACACCCGTAGATTGGACACATACTCCCGATATTGAAATCTTTCGCAGTTGATCTTCAGGCCTTTGCCCTGGTCTATAAATTGCCATCGGTCGTCGGTCCGTCCAGGGCCGCTGTCGCTGACCCTCCGGTCCCCTGACTGCCCATTCTCCCGCTGGCTTGGGGCAGTTAGAGGCAAAGGCCCTGGATACGCACCAACGTGCGTCACACCCTTACAGTGCGTGTGGGCTGGAGCCCTGTCTCGAGATGGCGGCAGTAGAACTCTGCCGGCGACAGGTAGTGCAAGCTGGAATGCAATCGGCGGTTGTTGTACCGGCTCACGAATTCCACGACCGCCTGGTATGCCTCGGCGTATGTCTCGAACTCGTACATGGACAAGCACTCATCCTCGAGAAGCCTGTGGTAAGACTCGATGTATGCGTTCATCATATTCGGCATCTTGGGCGGTATACGCTCGTGTAGGAAATTCCATCGCTCACACTCCGATTCAAACAGATGGCTCACAAACTGGGGGCCATTGTCGGAACGGATGACCGGCATCGGCGCATCGGATTGAAGAATCTGACGTTTCCACAGGGCTGCCCGAAAAGCTTCAAGGGCATGTCTGGCTTCGCAGGTTAGACCGATATGATATCCCACAATTTGACGATCGTACACGTCGATATAGGATAGCACGAAGAAGAATCGGTCTTCGCCTGTGATGTATCCGTACTTCACGTCGACTTCCCACAACTGGTTTGGTGCCGTGATTGTCCGGTTCTGTGCCAGTTTCCTGGAATGCTTCTGACGGATCTTCCGTTGTGGGCGTAACACACCCAGTTCCTTACACAACCGGTACACTTTCTTTTCGTTAATGACGAGTCCATAGTCCTGTCGAAGCATGTAGGTCAACTTACGGTATACTTGCCCCAAAGTCAACCCAGACAGAAGGGATGGGTTAAGATGAAGTAGAGGTGTTTGTGATGCTGGGACGTAAGTGGACAGTGGATGAAAAAATAAACATCGTCCTCGAGGGCATGATGCCTAGTGCAAATATTAGCGAAGTATGTCGGCAGCATGGCGTGGCCCAGAGTCTTTATTACAGGTGGCGTGAAGCGTTCCTGTCTGGTGGGCGGGCTGGACTTCAGTCCGGACCCTCTACGAGGGAGCAGGAGTTGGAGAAGGAGTTGCAGGAGGCTAGGGCTAAGATCGGTGAGCTTACGATGCAGGTGGATGTGTTGCGAAAAAAATCGAATTGGGGCCGGAAGTAAATAGCCGTTCTTTGGTCTGTCAGCTCACCAAAGAAGGGTTCCCGGTCCCAGTGATTGCAAAAGCGTTAGGGCTGAATCGGACGTACTGTTACAGCCTATTGAAGCCGTATGTGCCAAAACCGAAGCGGCCTCCTGTGGATAAGAACGCTGTGGTTCATCAGTGGATTCGGAAACTGTGCGAAGAATTCCCCACGTACGGATACCGGCGAATCCAAGTCATGCTGCGCCGCCGATACAACTTGCGGGTGAACCATAAACGGGTGTATCGGCTGATGAAGGAAATGGGGCTGCTGGTGAAAACCCAGAAACGGGGCGCTTCACGAGCGAAACGGCGAGGGAAAATACCAGTCACCAGGTCCAACGAGCATTTCCAGTGCGACATGACGAAGGTGTGGTGCGGGAAAGACGGATGGGGTTATCTGTTTGCCGTGATTGACGCTTATGACCGGGAGATTGTGGGGTACTCATTTTCCCGGTTCTGCCGTACGGAGGACTTGCTGAATGCTGTAGATATGGCGCTGAATTATCGTTTCCCAAGCGGCGTTCAAGGTGCCGGTTTGACGCTTCGAACGGACAATGGCTGCCAGATGACGAGTCGACGGTTCATCGAAGCGATGAAGGTCTGCCAAATCAATCACGAGCGGACGGGGTACAACAACCCTGATGCTGACGGATACATCGAGCGATTCTTCCGGTCACTGAAAGAGGAAGAAGTCTGGCTGCAGGAATACAACAGCTTTGCCGAGGCGAAAGCGGCAATTGAATCGTACATTCACTTTTACAACACGGACCGACCACACTCCGCACTAGGTTATCGCTCGCCTTTGGAATTCAGAAATTGGCAAAAGAAACGGAACGCAGCGTGAGACGGTTTTTATCTGAATTGCATTTCTCTCTTAAAAGCCATCCCATCTGTCTTGACAAAATCGGGTTCACTACGGCTCTTTTCATTTCAAACCCGAAATTAATTCATTACAGGAATGGCTCCTTTTCCCCAAAAGACGAAGCATTCCGGCGGACCCGAGTCGTCGTCACAAACAGGGAGCACTGGGTGGTCGAACGTGGACGGATCGAAAACCGTATCCATCGTTGGCTGGATATTCGTTTCCCTGAGTATGGACAAGCATTTGAGGATATTTTCAGTGCTCGTTCCCTAGCGACATTGCGCCGGTTCTCGACGCCGTCTGACTTGCTACAGCTGACTCCAGAACGAATGATAGAAATCTGGGAAGAGTACATGTCGAGACCTGGTGGTTTGCGTGGGAAGCGCAAGGCGATTGAACTTCTTGAGTTAGCCAGACACAGTGTTGGAGACACTTTCGCCCTGGAGGAAGACAAATGGGAACTCACACATTTGGTGGATGAGTACGAACGAATTCAGAGGATTGTTGAGGAAGCTGACGAGATGATGAAGAAGATGCTGCCCGAGATTCCTGGTTCAGAACTCGTTCTGTCCGTAGGGGTATCTGCTCCTGCAACGGCTGCCATTTTAGCCTTTGGCGGTGATTTAAGTAAGCTGTCTCATGGAAACCAGTTGCTGCGAAATGCCGGTTTGAACCTCGCTGAGAAGAGTTCTGGTAAATACAAGGGGAAAATAAAGCTCACAAAGAGAGGCAATTCGCTACTACGCAAGCACCTCTACTTCACTGTGTTTCGCCTGCTGCCCCACAATTCTGCGTTTCAAGCCCTGCATACACACAACATTGAAGTGAAACGGATGACCAAGATGCAATCCATCATGAAATTAATCGGTAAACTGGCTCGAATGCTCGTCGCTATGGCCAGACAAGGGGAAGAATTCAGTTTAGCTAAAGTCCAACTTACGTTAGCAGCTTAAGAAACCTGAGGGTCTCGACACGTAGATTGGCTCATTCGCAGGATTTCACAAAGAAAGCACGGAGTACCAAGAAACCCTCACTTTAGGGCAAAGCAGACCCGTTGCGCAAACGTTGATTGGACTCCACACCTTGGATAGATAGGACGAAGGAATGTAAGGGCGTAGACCCGTCGAGATTTGGGAGAGTGAATCCCAGGGACCTTGTGGAGAGAAGCGTGCAGCAAAGGACCTATATGGAAGATGCTGTTAAAACGCACTGCACCTTCTGTTCCCGCACGCGCTCGAACGGTTCTGCCTTACGAGGTATCTCCTCATTCCCACTCCATCTTATAACTAGGTTAATGAAATCCTGCGAATGAGCGAGCATTCGTGAGAAAAGGCTAATCATCTGAGGGAGTGAGGGTTTGCTTTTTTACGAAAATGAGTCCGTATCAGCTGAAGAGTCTCGATCGAATATGGACGAACGGAAATAGAGGCTGTCACTACAGTCTCGCGGAATGACTGGATATTCGCATCGGTATCAAGGTTTAGATACCTGGAATCCCTTCTCTTGCAACCTACGAATCATGTCCGCTTCCCGACGTTCTTCACTACGTTGCCTGAAACTATCTAGATAATCTGGACCAAGCTCTGTATACCGTTCTTTACGATGCAGGATGTGGTACACAATCCGAAGCAGAGTATGAGCGAGAGCGACAAGCGCCTTCTTGACGCCCATCTTACGGACCCATAACCAATAACGGGCGGACAGGCGGGTATTTCTTGTTCGTGCTGCTGCCCAGGCACATTCGCAAAGCACTGCTTTTAGAGCACTGTTCCCGCTTCGGGACCGAACCCGTTTTTTTTACCTGCACTCTCATGATTTCCTGGGCTGAGTCCGGCCCATGCCGCCAATTGTTTGTCACCGCCGAACTGCTCCATGTCGGTACCCATCTCAGCCAAGATGATTGCTGCCGCATTTGCATTAATTCCGGGTACGGTCGTAATGAGTTCAAAAGCTTCCTGCTTATCCGCCATGTGAGCGCGTATCTCTTGCTCTACTTCCAGAATGGCCTTCTCAATGAATTGCAGGTGTTCATAGGAAAATCGCAGCATATCTCGGTGATGTCTCCGTAAGCGACCGTTCAGTGACTGCAGCAATTTGGCTGATTTATGCCGTAGTGCACCCTTCATCTCCGACTCTAGGAACTCCAATGTAATGACTTCGCCGTCCATAATCTTTTGTAGCAGAATTCGTCCGGATACCCCGAAGATATCCGACATATGCGTAGTCAATTTAATGTTTGCATCCTGCAGGAGTCGATGAATTCGGTTTTTCTCGGAAGTAGCATCCTGTACGAGCTTCTTCCGGTACCGAGTCAGATCGCGCAGGTCCCGTGTTTCTTGAGAAGGGACGAAACTACCTTCAATGAGACCAGAGCGAAGGAGTTTGGCTATCCACTCTGCATCTTTCATGTCGGTCTTACGTCCAGGGAGGTTTTTGATGTGGTGCGCATTGGCGAGGAGCAATTCAAAATCAAAGGCTTCAAGCACGTTCCAGACGGGCTTCCAGTAGACCCCCGTGCTCTCCATGACGACATGCGTACAGCCACTCTCGTTGAGCCAATCTGCAAGCGCTAGTAGATCCTCAACCATCGTGCCAAACGTCCGGATTTCAGACTTGGGCGAGCGATCCAGTGGGCCTGTTAACACACAGGCGACTACAGATTCCTGGTGTACGTCCAGCCCAGCACACCGCTCAAGTATGGCTTCCATCATGAATGACAACCTCCATCCCACAGAATGATGAATCCGAAGACAACCCGACATTGAAGATTTTTTACTCGGACTCTCGGTCCAATATCCTGTGCTTCGAGGGTTGTCCATTCAGTTTTTTTATCGGGGTCAAACCACCACAAAGCAGAACCGAACTGGTCGGATTCGTCTCCATTATGCGAGATTCTTAGCAAACAAAAAAGCCATGACCATTTTCATCATAGCCTGTGTCCCGAAGGGTCATGAGCGTTTTTTAAGATTTCTATTTCCTCTCTCAGCTCACGGTTCTCACGCTCTACATCCCAAGTCGCTTGGACTTCGGGCTTCAAATTCCCACTGCCAACAAAGGGATGTTTCGGACCCCTTTTATATTGAGCAATCCACCCATAAAGCGTCTTTGAAATCATACCAAGATCCCGTGCCACTGTGAGGCTGTCTTCCCCTCCCCCCCAACACCAACTTCACCGTATTCAACTTAAAATCTCTATCATATACACGTCCCAACACAGATACCTCAAATCGATGATTTACTTATTTTCACATTCTCGATTTGCTGTGTCCACCATTAGAGCCTAACATCAAATGTTTATCATACACCATATTCTGCTGGCGTACGTGTTCCCGGAAGAAAAAAAGGGCTCTTACATTGCTTTCTACTTAGGAATGGAAAGATAGTTGAGGTCCCTTAATAAGTACCGTACCTTGGTGGCATCTGATAACAACAAAGAAAGGTAGATTCTGGGGAGATTTCAACATCCCATAAAGCGGGCAAGTGCTTTCATTGGAATTAAAAGGGGATAAGAGCACCTAGGAGTTTATTAATTTAAACTAGAATCATGCAACTAGTTTTAACATGCAGGTAAGTCAAGGATTCTCACTTCTTGGATTCCAAACTTTTGCTTACTAAGCTTCGTGCTAATAGCACTTTTTGTGTGGGGCTGTCCCAAAAGCGGTTGAAAACCGCTGACGGGGTAGCCCCATTTATGTAGAAAGACTAGAATCAGTGAATGAGTGGTGCAAGGTGTGTACTATTTGACGCTTACTTTAATGAGTGCAATCTCTATGGAAGCAAAATACGTCCGACTTCAAACGCAATACTTCCTTCCCTTTTTTTACCATAAAAACTTAAATAATCTTTCAGAGAAGAAACAGACGAACTTGTACTCCATACAGTTATTGCATTACTGGGGTTATTTGTGTTTGAGGTGATAGTTATAACATATCTGTTTTCCACAGGATGAATCATTGGGAATTTAAACTTAACCCACGAATTATCTTTAAGTTGGCTGGCGTTGATATGTTCTATCACTTTTACTGATTTATGATTTGAATGCAATGGGGCAATATCAACCGTCACCAGGCAATTATTTGTCCGAGCATAAGTAGCAAAGAGTATCTTTAAAGTATTGAAGGGTTGTCCATTTGTATCAAAAACCTGCTCAATAGGTGTGGATTGTAAAATCGGGCCAACTGGAACGTTAGATTCTGTCTGTTGAATGATATAAACTCCAAATAAGGGTTGCATATAAATTAAAATAATATATAAAAGGGTAGGAATTAGGAATATGGGTTGATATTGCCTAAGAAAAAAAAACTTAGTTATGCTTGAGTAATTAGAATCAGAAATTGGTGTAAATACGACTGACTTAAATGATGAAACTAAAATAAATAGTAATGATACAATGATAACTGTATATATTGCACTAGATAAATGACCACCAACTCCTGAATAACTAATTGCATTTTCTGAACCCTTAAAAATTGACATTGCATAATCTAGGTTATCTGGGAATGAAATTAAATTGTTAATTAAAACTGAAGTACAGAAAATCAAGAACCAAAACTTACTAATTGGATTTTCAATTACTAGAAATACACCGAATGGAACTAACCATATAATCCATTGAGGTAGCCACCATGTGGTTAGCATAATACTAGCCACAACAAAAAAACTTGACCAGCAAACAGCATAAAATACATCTTCAATTTTATGTCGGAATGTCACAAGGGCACCGATAAGCAATAAATAAAACAATACAAAATAATAGACCGGTTGAAGTCCTAATTTGAATGAGGTAGCGAATAAACTTGAATCATCCTTCCATTCAAAGAGACGCACGATCAAGTCATTCCCAGCAAACGGCAATAAACATAGTATATATGTGAAGACGGCTACTAAAAATAGTTGAATTGTCTTTCGTATTTGTGCTTGGCCAATGATAATAGCTGTTGGGAGCATAAACAACAATGAATAATTTTTAAATCCTGCTGATATACCAAGGAAAAACATGGACCAGTAATACTCACGTTTTACTATAAAATATAAAGTTATCAATGTCATTGTAGCCGGAACAATATCAATTTGTCCTTGCATTAAGCTTCCTGCAATGGTTATAGGAGATAACACCCACAAACCTATAATTGCACGTGAATTAAAATTCCTTAGCTTAGCAATACGAAGTATAACAACAGAACCTAAGATTAAAAAAAACAAGTTTGGAAATTTTAACAATAGTGCACCTAAACCGGCTTTCCATCCTGAAGAAGTACCGAATACAAGAAATAAATTTCCTGATGTGGCTGTTGTCATTGGATCAATATGTAGCATATGAAGAATAAACATATATAATCCATTAGTGACGTAGTATAGTGGGGCCATTGGAGTCGGAATACTCTTTAACGATGGGTTTTCAGAAAACCATCGATATACATTCCAATGGCCAGCAGCAACTTGGTTACTGATATAGGAATTGAGTAACAAATCACCGTGTAGGAATGCAAAACATATGTATAAAATTAGTAAACCGTATGAGCAAAGAATGAAATAATCAAATCGGTTTTGTAATTTTCGCACGACTACTACCCCCACCTTTTAACTACCGCTCTTATTGTATCTTTTCATAAGTTTGTTCTTTAAAATGCCCATTAATGCTTCGGTTCATCTGCCATGTGACCTTGTGATTTATTATGAAGTTCCACAAAGTGGCGATGGCTATTCCGGTAAGATTTCCAAGAATATAATGAACACCAAGAAAGTAAACAAGTGAGGCAAGTACCGCTTCATTTATTGCAATTCCAATAAGGGAGATAGCCGCAAATCGCAGAAAGCGTTTAGCTTTATGTGAAGCAAGGGAGTCGTTCCATGTAAAGCGGTCATTGAGCAAAAAATTTGAGATAAGAACCAGACCTGCTGCAATTATACTCGAAACAATTACATTTAACTTTAAATGTAATAACGAAATGTAAATGATTTGATTCAATATAACTCCTGACGCACCAACAAGACAAAACAAATAAAAACGCCTATCTTCGGGACTATCCCTAAGCAGAAGTGCAAGATGGCAAATATACTTCCATTGCACTTTTAGTGACATATTAGATTGTCCGTTAATACGGGGTTTAAAATGATAAGGTATCTCTAGTACACTTTTGTAATTCCCACGAACCAATATTTCAATAAGAATTTTCCATCCTATTGGATGTAGTTTAACTCCATCGATGACGGTTCTTCGAAATAGAAAAAAACCACTCGTCGGATCTGTTACTTTCCGCACTCTTTTTAGTAAGAGTTGCGCTATAATACGTGCGGTCCATGAAACTATTTTTCTAAAACCGGATAGACCACCATCGTTTCCACCAGGAATAAACCGACTAGGGATGACGATGTCATACTCGCCAATTTTAATCCTCTTTAACATGTTTACTAGGATTTCGGGTGGGTGTTGCATGTCTGCATCCATTACTGCAATATATTGTCCTTGCGCTAACTCAAAGCCTTTAACAACTGCACTACCAAGTCCTCTTTCATTTTCACGATGTTCAACACGAACCCAATTGTAATTTAACTTTAACTTATTTAAAGTATCAATTGAACTAATGTCAGTACTGTCATCAACAAAAATAACTTCGATATTATAATCTAAAGTACAATTGCGAATTGCTTCGGCCACAATCACAACATTCTCTCGTTCATTGTAGGTTGGTACAACGATCGACAAATCCACTATATCTTACACCCTCTATCCTAAAAGGAATTTAGTTATATAATGTTGCGGGTTCGTTAGATAACGAAATAAATATTGTATTAAGTAAATAGGTTGGACAGACCAAACAGAGAATGTCTAAGTATTCAGTTTTGTACCACTTAACCTGTTTAGCCAGCCGCCTTGAGTATCATTTGGTCATACATGGAGTGTATTGAACTGGCGTTTTGTAGCCGATTGGCGAGTGAATCCGCACTCGGTTGTACCAAAGATCGATGTATTCCCAGATGTCTCGCTTTGCCCTTGCCCTTGTTTCATATGTTTCAAGATGAATTAGCTCCCGCTTAATGACACTGTGGAACGACTCGATGCAAGCATTATCGTAACCATTGCCTTTGCGGCTCATGCTGCCGATCATCTGGTATTCCTTCAACTTGTCCCGGTATTCCCTTGACGCATACTGACTTCCACGGTCCGAGTGATGCAGTACACCATCATCCGGTTTTTCACGCTTATAGGCTTGCTCTAACGCAGCCATGACGAGTTCCTTCGTCATCCGTGAATCGGCTTTCCACCCAACAATTTTCCGTGTGAATAAGTCCATGATGCTTGCAACATATAGCCATCTTTCGGTGGGCCAAACATATGTGATATCCGACATCCAGACCTGATTTGGACGCTCTGCTTGGAATGTCTGGTTAAGCACATGGTCATGCACCGGGTGGTTGTGTTTCGAATGGGTGGTCGCCTTGTATTTGTGTACGGTACGACTTTTTAGCCCGTTCTCACGCATCATTCCAGCCACTGTTTTCTGACCAACTCGACATCCTTCTGCATGGAGAATCCGTGTAATTTTCGGACTCCCGTATCATCGCCGAGAGGACAGAAAGATTTGATGAATGCGTTTTGTAAGCTTGCGACATCGCTGTTTGCGTTCGCTATCTGGGCGTTTGAGCCATGCATAGTACCCGCTTCGAAATACCTGCAGCACTTTGCACATCCTCTGAACCGAAAACTCGAATCGATGGTCGTAGATGAACTGATATCTTATTTCCGGTCGTTGCTGAAGATGCGCACTGCGTTTTTTAAGATTTCTATTTCCTCTCTCAGCTCACGGTTCTCACGCTCTACATCCCAAGTCGCTTGGGCTTGGGGCTTCAAATTCCCACTGCCAACAAAGGGATGTTTCGGATCGCTTTTATATTGAGCAATCCACCCATAAAGCGTCATTGAAGTCATAACCAGATCCCGTGCCACTTGTGAGGCTGTCTTCCCCTCCTCCAACACCAACTTCACCGTATTCAATTTAAAAATCTCAATCATATCTACGTTCCAACACAGACACCTCAAATCGATGATTTACTTATTTTCACATTCTCGATTTGCTGTGTCCACCATTAGAGCCTAACATCAATATTATCATTCTCTCTATTACCTCCACAACGAAATCCTTCCTGTATTTATTTGCAAATTTTTTTGAATCGGGCTCGACCTTTTTTTCAATTCGTCTTGCTTAAGTACAAACTTGAACCTATTTCGTGTTTTTCCAAGCCAGATGTATTAAGTCAATAGACGACCATGCCGCCTGAGCGGCACCAGCAGAAGGATGAAAATAGGCTCGTGTTGAATGACACTTTGGTGGCTGGCGAAGGCAGGTCGTTCCAAACTGGTGCCATGAGCCCGCTCAATAGACTGACTACGACGACCCGGTGCACCACAGTATGTTGCTCCCTTTAGGGAAGCACGCAGGATAGAATGATCTTTATGTTCGTTGCACCAGCCCTTCAATTGATACAGTCCGCTAGAAAGGATCAATATGGATGTCGTCTACGAACGTTGTTGTGGTCTCGACGTGCATAAGAAGATGGTAGTTGCATGCGTCGTGACGTCGGAAGCCAAGGAAATTCGCACCTTCTCCACCATGACGGTAGACACGTTAGAAATGGTCGACTGGTTGAAACAACACGGGTGTACGCATGTAGCGATGGAAAGCACTGCTTCGTTTTGGAAGTCCATCTATAACATCTTGAAATCAGAGGACTTTCAAGTGATTGTGGTTAACGCAAATCACATGAAAAACGTCCCGGGGCGCAAGACGGACGTGAAGGATGTTGAGTGGATAGCTGGTTTGCTTCGCGATGGGGTATGGCAAGCCAGTTATATCCCGGACCGAACCCAACGTGAACTGCGAGAACTCATTCGTTACCGTCGGAGCCTGATAAACGAACGAACAAGAGAAGTAAATCGGATACAGAAGGTGCTAGAAGGGGCCAACATCAAGCTGTCTTCCGTAGCGAGTAACACCTTGGGGAAGTCTGGGCGTGCCATGCTCGAGGCGATGATTCAGGGAGAGAATAGCTCTGAAGCACTTTTGGAATGGGCGAGAGGACGATTGAAATCGAAAAAGGCTAATTTGCAGCGAGCATGACATGGGTTGATGGGAGACCACCAACGAATGATGCTGGCTGCGCAACTACGGCACATCGATTATCTCGATGAAGAGATTACCCGACTCGATGAAGAGGTTCAAAGGCGAATGGCCCCTTTTGAGGAAGACTTGGAGTTAATAGATACCATCCCTGGTGTCGGTCGACGAACAGCAGAGCAAATCCTTGCGGAAATCGGGACAGACATGGATCAATTTCATCCGCCGCTCATCTGTGTTCATGGGCGGCTCCAGGAAATAACGAAAGTGCAGGAAAACGGAAGTCAGGGAAAACTCGTAAGGGAAATCAAAAGCTTCGGACAGCCCTAGTGGAAGCGGCCCGTGCAGCAAGAACGAAACAAACGTATCTCTCAGCCCAGCACCATAGAATTACTTCCCGTAGAGGAAGTAGCCGAGCGACTATTGCGGTGGCACATAGCATCTTAAGTATGGTGTATTACATGTTAAAGCGACGTCAACCCTACATTGAATTGGGGCCGACCTATTATGAAACTCGTAAGAAAGATGCAGTCGTCAGACAAGCCATCCGTAAGCTAGAGACACTCGGTCTCGAGGTCATGGTACATCCAGTCGCCTAATCACACTGAAATGGAATTACTATCCAAAGACATCCTCATCTCTGATGAGGCTCAGGCTGTCGAGAAAGTTTCGACAGCCATTCTTTATGTCTCTTTTATTCTAAATATATGTATTTATGTTATAATATTCATAACCAATGTTGGGTGGTGATGACGTGTACCAGTCAAAAGACGGTCGTCAGTTGGAGTTCGAGTTTGTATCTATTGAAGAACTTGTCCCTGAGGACCATCTTCTTCGGAAGATTGATCGTTACATCGATTTCTCGTTCATTCCAGAGAAGGTCCGTCCTTATTACTCCGAAGACAACGGACGACCTGCGGTGGATCCGGTTGTACTCTTCAAAATGATCTTTCTGGGGTACCTTTACGGCATCCGTTCTGAGCGCCAGTTGGAACAAGAAGTGAAGACGAACGTTGCGTACCGTTGGTTCCTGGGATTAAAACTTACTGACCGGGTTCCGGACCATACCACCCTGTCATGGAATCGGTGTATTCGCTTTGCAGGCACCGGCATCTTTCAAGACATCTTTGACGAAATCGTTCTCCAAGGTATGAAGCACCGACTCATTTCTGGACGAGTCCTGATGACAGACTCCACACACATTAAAGCTAATGCAAATAAGCACAAGTTCGAGCGGAAAGTCGTTGAGGAAAAAGTAAAAGGCTATCTTGCTGAACTTGACCTTGCCATCGCTGCAGATCGGAGCGCTCACCAAAAAAAGTCCTTAAGCCCCAGGAAGGAGGTGTCCAAGGAGCGCGAAGTAAAGGTCAGCCTCACAGATGCGGACAGTGGATATATGTACCGCGAAGGCAAGCCGGAAGGATTTTACTATCTCGACCACAGAACCGTTGATGCGAAGTACAACTTGATTACAGATGTGCATATCACGCCAGGCAATATCCATGATTCAATTCCATACGTAGGGCGACTTGAAAGACAAATTGAACGTTTTGGTTTCAATGTTGAAGCCGTGGCGCTCGACTCTGGTTACCTAACAAATCCGATATGTAACGAATTAACTGAACGTGGTATCTTCGCAGTGATTGGTCACCGCCGATTTCATCCCACAAAGGGTTTAATGCCCAAATGGAAGTTCCGATACGATAAGAAAACGGATTCGTACCTATGTCCAGAGAAACACCCACTTACTTACCGAACGACAACTCGTGAAGGCTACAGGGAGTACAAATCCGACCCAGAAATTTGCAAGGCATGTTCCATTCTGACTCAGTGTACACGCTCCCGCAACAAGCAAAAAGTTTTGGTACGACACGTTTGGGAGGATAGCAAAGAGAGGGTCCGAGAGAACCGATTAAGTAAATCTGGGAAACGCCTATACCGACTCCGAAAGCAAACCATTGAGCGAAGTTTTGCAGATGCGAAACAACTTCATGGATACAGATACGCGAGGTTCCGAGGCAGGGACAAGGTGCTCGAACAGGCACTGATGACCGCTGCCTGTCAGAACATGAAAAAAATCGCTCTTCACCTAGCAAAACGAGCTAGATGAAGAGCGATTCACATTTCCCATTGATACAAACCTGTGTAAATCGAACTACAAAGATATTGCTTGAATTGAAAAAGACCACTCGCAGTGGTCTTTCTCGACAGCCTGATCCTCATCTCTGATGAGGCTAGTTCTGTATACGCTTCTCGGGACTTAGTACTCGTTTATTTTAGGATAGGGTAGACACCTCAAATGGTTGAAGTGTCAAAATTCATCCATTTATTAGTGGGTAGCATAGCTGCCTCTTAGCTACTTTCCTTCTAGTAGTAATTTGCAGCCTGAAATTATACTGGTGTGAAGTAGCCGTTGGAGGAATTAATCCTTCTTCGATTATACCAAAGTTCTATATATTCAAAGATGTCTCGTTTCGTGTTGCGTATAACTTAATGTGTATGAGCTCACACTTGGTGATACTGTGAAAGGACTCGATGAATGCGTTGTCCTAGCAATTGTTTTTCGACTCATACTACCAACCATCTCATAATATTGCAGCTTGTCTCGGTAGTCATGAGAGGAGTATGGGGGCTCTCACCGTCCGAATGTTGCAATAAGGATCCTGTCGGCCGCTGGAGTTCCTAGGCCCGCTCCAGGTCCCGCATGGTCTTCGCCTCAGAGTTGAGTTTTCCGTTGCCAACGAACGGGGAAGCAGGATCATCCTTATACTTGGCCATTCAGCCAAACAAAGTCATTTACAACATACCTAGTTCCCGGACTACCTGGCTCGCCGGCTTATCACTCTCCATAGCAAATCGAACTGCATTAAGTTTGAATTCTTTATTGTATTTGATTTCCATTTAGCCCACCTGGAATTTCCCTATTCTTACATTCTCGATTCGTTGTGTCAAATATTTCAGCCTAACACTAAAAGCTCTTATGGGGGTGTCATCGTGAGTGAAATCGATCAAACACCAAAACCACCTTATTTCGCAGTGATTTTCACATCTGATGATTCTATTCAAAACTGGAAAGAGAATGAACGGCATTTGATCGCCCAAAGACTGGGGAAGTCTCAATGGTATTTAAGATACAAAACCAGAGTGACTAAAGTTGAGCGGGACTATGGGTTTGAAAAGGATTGACCCTAACAATAATTCGATTGGTTCTTGGGTGTGGCGACAGGAGCGAATGTCTTCGGAGGACTTGAATTCGCTAATATATTAATATAGAGAGATGGTTTGCGAGCTTTAATGCATTAGCGGTCAGCAGAATACGGCATCCACCCTTTGACAGGCAGAACGATGGAATGACAAGGGATCAGAAGAGACCCTGAGAGACATGAGAGGGTAAGCCGCAAAGGTGTATGTAGACATCCAATGGTAAACCATATTTGGGAATCATGGGCTTACCCCTTGTTTTCGCACACCCACATGGCAAATCCAACGACTCTTCCCGCTCCATCTGTGTCATCTGTCCGTCATGTCAAACATGAAAAACTGCGAATGAGCGAGAATGGGTGAGAAAACGAAAGAACATAGAGAGATTCTTAACTTCGTTATAATCTCAAAAGTGGCAAATAACTCATGCTAGTGATGATAAATATGGACTCCAAAAAGTAGAAATTGATTTTCAACGGGAGCTTTGTCTAGAGAAATTAACTTGTACACTAGTCTTGTTCTGCTACAAAACGATAACCAATTCCTGGTTCTGTGACAATGTAGAGAGGCTGAGTAGAATCGGTCTCTATTTTTTTTCGCAAATGACCGATATAAACTCGTAAGTAATGGGTTGAATTATTGTAGTCAACATTTCCCCATATTTGTGTTAAAAGTTGCTTGTGGGTCACTACTTTACCGGCATTTTGCATTAAAATTTTGAGTAAATCGTACTCAATGGGTGTAAGTTTTATAGTTTTTCCATGCAGTTCCACTTTTCTTTGCACAAAGTCAATGCGAATCCCTTTCAACTCAATTACAGGTTCATCGACTGTTTGACTTGCATGGCGCAGAGCAACACGGATTCGAGCAAGTAACTCATTCATGCCGAAAGGTTTAACCATATAATCATCTGCACCCAGATCGAGGGCAGTTACCTTATCTCTTTCATCTTCCTGAACAGTTAATACAATAATTGGAACCTGCGTCCATTCACGTAGATTTTTTAATACTTCAAGCCCTGACATATCTGGTAACCCTAAATCAAGGATAATAAGATCTGGGCGATTCATGCCTGCATTCATCATGCCCTTTTCACCACTAGAAGCTTCTATAATTTGATAGCCGTGGGCTTTTAACGTGAGTCGCAATAGTTTTTGGATAGCAGGTTCATCATCAATGATTAAAATTTTAGCACCAGTCTGGTTCAATTTTTATCATCCTTGCGAATTTTTTGGGAATGAACAAATTGAATGGGCAGTTGCACTATTATACGCGTTCCACGAGGAAATGCATTTTCAGCACGAATCTTTCCACCGTGGGCTTCAATCACAGAATGACAGATTGCTAATCCTAGGCCTGTTCCCGAAATATGTGTTGTATTACTAGCCCGATAAAATTTATTAAAAATCAAGTGCTTTTCATCATCAGGTATGCCTATACCATAATCGCGCACTTCTATATGTAAATGTTGAACATCCTTTTGAATCGAAATATCAATAGGCGAATCTTGTTCAGAATACTTTGCAGCATTGCTGATAATGTTGACTAATACTTGTTCCAATAACAATTCGTCAAGATACATTTCGGGAATATCGCCAACTGTTGAGATATGGACGGGATGAGTTTGAAGAATTTCTTTCAAATCCGCTAAGGCAACTCCCAATATATCTAAAATATCCGTTTCTCTTCGTTTAAGCTGCATCATACCGCTTTCAATTCTCATCATGCCGATTAAGTTAGAGACCAGACGATTCATGCGCATGGCGCCTTCACGAATAGTAGATATCAGCTCCAAACTATCTTCAATAGACAGCTTGTCAAATGAGTCGATTAAGCCGCCTGATGCACCAATAATGGTGGTCAGAGGGGTTTTTAACTCATGTGAAATAGAGTTGATAAGCGCTGTCCGCAGACGTTCCGACTCTGCAGCTAAATGAGCTAATTGGGCTTGCTCTTCATAGTGAATACGTGCAAGAGAGATGGCGGCCAATCCAGCAATGGCGTGTAAAATCTCAATGTGATCGCGATGAGTTGAAATGGTATAATTTCCCGGTTCACCGATACAGAGTACACCATAATTATTTTCATCCGCTTTAAGGGGGATGTATAAAAGTGCAGCAGATTGGTAAGTTTTTGAGCCGAGACCAGCTGTTTGTCCATGACGAAATACCCATTTTAGAATATACTGGTCGGTTTTGGCCATGACCTGTTGGTCATGTGTCGTAGAAAAATAATATTTGAACTCTTTTTCTTGAGATAAAGCAATCATGGCCTGAGTATCAAAAGCATTTTCTACAAACTGTAGAATGAGGTTGATGATAGCCTCGATTTGACTGTTCGCTGCCAATTGACGACTTAATGAGTATAAAGTATTGGCGATTGCCTCTCGTCTTTTGGCCTCTTCAGCACGTCTGCGCATCTGTGAAGCTAAACTAGCCGTGAGTATGGCAACAGTTAAAAAAACTGCAAAAGATACTAGAAAGCGTAAATCACTTACGGAATAACTGAAAATTGGAGGGATAAAAAAGAAATCAAACAGTAGTAGGCCTAAGCATGCTGACAGAATGCCAGGACCCAGTCCGTAGGTTACCGATGCTATAAGAACGGGTAAAAGGTAAAGCATGGCAATGTTAACGCGATCGTACGTAAATCCGATGATAAACAAAAGTAAAGTGAGTACCCCGTTCATTCCAATCGTAACTGTATAGGCTGTCAAGCGATTTTTATTGCTGATTAGATAACGGATGATCGGGATTTTTTTGATAAATGCTATATAACTTTTTCGATTGCCTTTATGAGTAGAGTCTAAAATCTGCCACTTAGGAGAGAAACTTTTCATTCGTCTTTCCCTCTCGAATTTTTATCGTTCCACAATTTCCTCTCTAGTTATATCTCTAATGAATCTTAAAGAGTCAATTTTTACGTTTTTTTTATGTCTAACAGCTAAATTTATCATCCAAATTGATGAAGAAGCCACGTAAACTCAGGTCTGTAATCGAACGACAGATTGAGTGAAAAAGTGGAATGATGCAAAAACGCTTTAGAAGGGTGGGCGGAAATGGGGGATTTAATTTCCATTTTATTGTTTTGTGCCATTTTTGCGTTTTTTATTTTGGTTTATCGTTGGTTTGACAGGACATAGAGCAAAGGAGTTGCGAATATGTGGTTTCTGCTATCGTTAGCCATTTTGCTTATGGGGTATTTAACATACGTTATTTTTCACCCGGAAAAATTTTGAAAGGTTAAAGAGGTCTTTAGGAGGTGAACGGAATGACTGTAGAAGGAATACTACAAATTTTACTGGTGCTGATTTTGATGTTTTTATTTGGAATACCGTTAGGTCGATATATCTATACTATTTTTTCCTTACAACACAGTCGAATGGATCGTCTTTTTATGCCAGTGGAACGGTTCTTATATCGATTGATTGGCGTTGATTCATCTGTGTCAATGGATTGGAAAGCATATCTACGTGCCTTAATGTTGGTGAATTTTGTCATGCTGTTGTTTGCCTATCTTATTTTTCGCTTACAAGGTCGATTACCTCTTAATCCAGACAAAATTCCAGGAATGTCTCCTGCTCTCGCTTTTAATACAGCAGCCAGTTTTATCACCAATACAAACTGGCAAAATTATGCTGGTGAGACGTCCATGTCCTACCTAGGACAAATGCTAGGTATTACTTTTTTACAGTTCACTTCAGCAGCTACAGGCTTAGTAGCGGCAATAGCATTTGTTCGGGCAATCGTTCGCAGTAAAACGGATAATTTAGGTAATTTTTGGGTGGATATTATTCGCGCTCATACCCGGTTGCTCCTACCGATGTCTTTTCTACTGGCCTGCGTTTTAGTCGCTCTCGGCGTTCCGGAAACTTTACAAGGGGCCGCTATTGTACACACATTATCGGGAGATGTTCAGGTAATTGCTAGAGGACCCGTGGCGAGTTTGGAAGCCATTAAACAGCTAGGGACCAATGGAGGAGGTTTTTTTAATGCCAATTCCGCTCATCCATATGAAGATCCAACAGCATTAACGAGTGTTCTGGAAATTTTGGCAATGGGAGTTACTGCAACAGGTTTGATATGGACGCTTGGCCTATTTCTCAAAAACCGTAAGCAGGCTATAGTCCTTTATGTTTTTTTAACAGCCATTCTGATGTTAGGTACTTTTATTATTTATGGGAATGAAGCGGCTGGTAATCCTCTAGTTCATCAAGCGTTTGGCATTCATGGTCCCAATATGGAGGGTAAAGAAGTTCGCTTTGGTATTCCTTTGACCAGTCTATTTACAGCTGCAACCACCGCGTATACTACGGGTGCCGTAAACGCTATGCATGACAGTTTAATGCCCATCAGCGGACTTGTACCTCTATTATTCATGATGTTTAACGTCATTTTTGGCGGTAAAGGAGTAGGTCTTTTAAATATTTTGATGTTTTTAATCATTACAGTATTTCTTTCTGGACTGATGGTGGGTCGAACCCCGGAAATTTTTGGAAAGAAAATTGAAGCTCGGGAAGTCAAATTGGCTACAGTCGCTATGTTGGTTCATCCCTTTGTCATACTTGTTCCAACAGCGATTGCTATAGCTACCCAAGTTGGCAGAGCGTCTATTTTAAATCCAGGATTGCATGGATTTACAGAAGTCTTATACGCATTCACTTCGGCAGCAGCCAATAATGGATCGGCTTTTGCAGGGCTAAACGGAAATACGGAATTCTATAATCTGGTGCTTGGAGTCGTCATGTTGCTTGGACGTTATATATCCATTTTGGCGATGTTTGCTATTGCTGGGTCAATGATTCTTAAACCTATTATCCCTGCTTCGGAAGGTACGTTGAGAACAGACACTTTTTCATTCGGAGGTGTCTTTGTGGCAGTATTTGTAATTGTTGGAGCTTTGACATTTTTCCCCTTCTTAGCCATTGGACCCATTGGCGAACAGTTACAGATGATGCATACGGTTTCTCATATCGTCCACTAAAAATGAGCAGAAGGAGGGTTATAGAATGTCAGTGACAAAGGGTACGCTTTCAGCAGAAATTTTAAAAAGTTCATTTCTGGAGTCCTTCAAAAAATTCCATCCGAAAATATTATTTCGCAATCCTGTCATGTTTGTAGTCGAGATCGGCATGTTGATTACGTTTTGGCTGACTATAGACCCTTGGGCCTTTTCTTCCAAAGTTTCTTTGGGACATGTGGCATCAGCTCGTGGATATAATTTGGCAGTCACAATAATTTTGTTTTTTACAATTCTATTCGGTAATTTTGCGGAAGCAATTGCTGAAGGAAGAGGGAAGGCGCAAGCGGAGACACTGCGTAAAACCAAAACAGAGCTTATAGCCCGCCTGCAGCAGCCAGATGGCACATTTGCTCAAGTCCCTGCCAGTAGTTTAAAAAAGGGTGATATTGTCAAAGTTGTAGCGAATGAGATTATCCCTGCCGATGGCGAAGTTTTGGAAGGTATTGGGAGTGTTGATGAGTCCGCCATTACAGGTGAGTCTGCTCCAGTGATACGTGGCGCTGGTGGAGATTTTAGTTCTGTCACAGGTGGAACTAAATTATTGTCGGATGAGTTTTTGATACGTATAACTGTCAATCCTGGAGAATCGTTTTTGGATAAGATGATTGGACTCGTGGAAGGAGCAACTCGTCAAAAAACTCCCAACGAGTTAGCGTTATCTGTGTTATTGGCAGGGTTAACACTCATTTTTCTCATTGTTATTGTTTGTCTGCCCCCTGTAGCTGATTATTTGGGGAAAAGCTTAAACATTGCCACGCTCATTGCTCTGTTGGTTTGCCTAATTCCCACAACCATAGGAGCTTTGCTCTCGGCTATTGGCATTGCTGGAATGGATCGCGTGATTCGCTTTAACGTTATTGCCAAATCTGGTAAAGCGGTGGAAGCTGCCGGAGATGTCAATACGTTGATTTTGGATAAAACCGGAACAATTACAATAGGTAATCGATTGGCTTCAGAGTTTATTCCTGTTGGTGGTCATGAAGAAAAGGAATTAGCCGAGCAAGCAGTCCTATCTTCTTTGTTTGATGAAACGCCCGAAGGTCGTTCTGTGGTTGAGCTTGGTCAAACTATGGATATTCAATTGCGTCGTGAGGATTATGTTGATGCGGAGAATGTTGAATTTAGTGCGGACACACGAATGAGCGGATTAAATCTTAAGAATGGCTTCATTATCCGTAAAGGGGCAGTAGATGCCATCAAACGATATGTTCAAGAACAGGGCGGGGAAATCCCGGAAGACTTGGATCACTACACTGAACTGATTGCCAAAGATGGCGGTACGCCTTTGGCAGTCATGGTGAATAAAGAAATTTACGGTTTGATTTATCTGAAAGATATTGTTAAGCCGGGAATGCGCGAACGATTTGCTGAGCTGCGCAAAATGGGGATTAAAACAGTTATGTGTACGGGAGATAATCCGTTGACAGCCGCAACCATTGCTAAAGAAGCTGGAGTAGATGATTTTATAGCAGAAGCTAAGCCTGAGGATAAGATGCAGTTAATCCAGCGAGAACAAGAACAGGGAAAATTGGTGGCTATGTCTGGAGATGGTACGAATGATGCGCCCGCCTTGGCTCAGGCGGATGTGGGCCTAGCTATGAATACTGGTACGGCAGCTGCTAAAGAGGCAGGAAATATGGTCGATCTCGACTCTGATCCGACCAAGCTGATTGAAGTAGTTTCCATTGGTAAACAGTTATTGATAACGCGTGGAGCTTTGACCACTTTCTCCATTGCTAATGATGTAGCGAAATATTTTGCCATCATACCTGCCATGTTTGTAACGATGATTCCCTCACTACAAGTTTTGAATATTATGCACCTTTCTAGTCCAAGAAGCGCTATTCTTTCTGCGCTTATCTTTAATGCGTTGGTGATACCAGCTTTGATTCCAATTGCAATGCGTGGTGTTAAGTATCGCCCAATGAGTGCTACCCAGATGTTGATTCGTAATCTACTCATTTTTGGAGTGGGAGGGGTCATAGTTCCTTTTGCGGGCATAAAGCTCATTGATGTGATATTGACAGCAACGGGTTGGTTTTCCTAAAAAGACGAGAAGGGGTGCCAGGATGGTCAATATTATTCGTTCTATTCGCTTCACGATAGTGTTTGCTGTGATTTTAGGAATTTTCTATCCCTTAGCAGTATTAGGTATTGGGCAATGGTTTTTTCCATGGCAAGCTAATGGAAGTTTAGTTACATTTCATCATCATAAAGTAGGTTCTATGCTTATTGCACAAGCAGTAAATCAACCAGGACTGTTTCAACCTCGCCCTTCAGCAGTGCAATATAATGCAGATGGCTCTGGAGGTTCTAACTTGGGCCCAACGAATCCAGCATTACTTAAAGAAATTCAACAAAATATCCAAAAAATAGAGAAACAAAATCCCAATATACCTATTCAAGAGATACCCACAAGTATGGTGGAATCTTCAGCATCGGGCCTGGATCCGGATATAACGTTACGAGATGCGCAACTACAAATTAGCCGGATCGCTCAAGCTACTGGCCTTTCGAAGAACTGGTTAGAACAATTGATAAAAAAGGACACCATCCATCCAACATTCGGTATTTGGGGGGTGCCTATGCTCAATGTGATGCAATTAAATTTAGCTATTGAAAAGAAATTACAAAACTCAAAAGAGTAAAATCCATAGTTAAAGACGAGGTGTTAGGATGCAAAAAGATGTTACTCGCAAAGGCGTGCTTAAATTGTTTATTGGAGCCGCTCCAGGGGTTGGTAAAACATACACCATGTTGCGAGAAGCTAAATTCTTACTTGAAAGAGGAAATGACGTAGTCATTGGATTCATTGAGACACATCAAAGAGAGGAAACCTATCGACAATTGGATGGATTAGAAATGATTCCTCCACTACAGATAAAGGTAGGGCAATCTATCTACAAAGAAGTAGATTTACAAGCGATTTTAAGGCGCAGACCTGAGTTTGTCATTATTGATGAACTGGCGCACAGTAATGCGCCAGGTTCAATTTTTTCTAAGCGTTATCAGGATGTTGAATTTTTGTTGGATAACGGAATTTCTGTTCTGACTGCAGTCAATGTTCAACATATTGAGGGAATACATAAGGAAGCAGAACAAATTACCGGCATAAAGGTGCGAGAACTGATACCGGAATCATTTGTGCGTCGAGCTGAAGAGGTGTCATTAATAGATGTCACGCCGGAAACGTTGCGACAGCGTTTACGTGACGGCAGTATCTATCCTAAAGATCAAATTCAGCAAGCTCTTCAGCATTTTTTTAAGAAAGAAAATTTATCTGGATTACGTGAACTTGCACTTCGAACTGTTGCTGATGATGTGGAAGAACGGTTGGAGAAATCCTATTCACGACAGAAAATACCCGGACCGGTTGGCGTGCGTGAGGTCATTATGGTTTGTGTCAGCCATTATCAAAGAGCTATTTTGTTGATTCAAAGAGGCCAAAGAATGGCTATTCGCTTAAAGGCGGATTTCTATGTCTTGGCGATTGCGGATACAGCGGAAGATTTACTTTCTGACAAAGAAAAAAAAGAAATGGAGAAAATACGGCAATTAGCCGAAGAAAATGGTGCAGAATGGTTGGTTGAATCCAAAAATGATCGTCCCATAGGGGAAGTAATTTTAAAAATGGCGGATCGATACAAGGTTACGCAAATCGTTTTGGGGCAACCGGCTCCCTCAAGACAACGTCTTCTTCAGTGGCAATGGCATCAACCTGTTCGCTATTTGCTTCGTAAATTACGATATACAGACTTGAGAATTGTTGGATGGCGGGATTTAACGCCTGGCGAAGTAGCGGCGCGTTATTCAGCGAGTAACCGAATTGCACGTTCTCGAAATTTATACGGGAACCTAACGATTTATATTGGAGCCGCTCCGGGAGTCGGCAAGACGTATCGGATGCTTCAAGATGCTCATGACTGGAAAGCTAAAAATAAAGATGTCGTTATAGGACTAATTGAAACACATGGTCGTGAGGATACACGCCAACAAATCGGCAATTTGGAAGTGATTCCTCAGCAAATTATTCGCTATGAGGGGCGAGGATATCCGGAGTTAGATGTACAAGCCATATTAAAAAGAAGACCGGAAATTGTTTTAATTGATGAACTTGCTCATTCAAACATTCCTGGAAGTATTCATAAAAAAAGATATCAGGATATACTTTATATACTCGAACACGGCATTGATGTAGTGACAGCAGTTAATATTCAACATTTAGAAAGTCTAAAAGATAGCGTTGAACATATCACAGGTGTCAAGGTACGCGAACGAATTCCTGATTGGTTTATGAAATTAGCTACAGAGATTAAGCTCATTGATGTGACACCAGAAACGTTGCAACAAAGATTAATGGAAGGAAGAATTTATCATATAGATAAAATTGAATCGGCTATACAACATTTTTTTCAATCTACCAATTTGGCTGCATTACGTGAACTAGCTTTACTAGAAGTAGCAGATGATGTAGATCAGAAATTACATGCGAAGCAAGATCGACATCAAATCAGGGCAATGGAATCGGAAAGTATTTTGGTTTGTGTTAATTATCGTTCACATTCAGAAAAATTAATACGACGAGGCTGGAGAGTTGCTGATAGGCTGGAAGCTAAATTATATGTACTTGTAGTTCAAACGAGTGAAACCTTGAGTGACAAAGAACAAGCAGACTTTCAAAACATTCAATCTCTGGCAGAACAATTTTCTGCGACGTTTTTGATTCGACATTCTCTACCTAAAAAGGTAGGCACAACTATTGTAGAAATTGCCAAAGCATTAGGGGTATCTCAATTGGTTATGGGGCAACCCATTCGTCGTGAATATGGATTAGCAAGGTGGAAAAGAAGTCCTATTGATGACATTCTCGATCACGCTGAATTCGTTGATTTACATATTGTTTCCTATACACAAGGTGCTCCAGAAAAAAAATAATCTTTGCTCAAATTCTATCCCTGAGAAAAGGAACTTTCGTCTTTTAACCATATATGTGGGTATCGGTAGCTTCAAACCATCTCAATTCCAGTTTAGTTGGCCAAAACTTGTAGATGAGTCTTTTAAAACATTCCGCAGTTGTGTCAAGAACGATTACGATCGAGTCTTGCTCATTTTGGCGAGCGGCTTGACGGATACGACAACGGATGCAGATTAGATTGCGGATCACTTGGCCGTGTGTAATCTTCTTCTCCAGCTTTTTTTGTTACCAGGGTATGTACCGAACTAGCGTTTCAGCCGTGAATAACAGTGTCATGAGAGCGTGAATATGGTTTTCGTTTGGTGAATGGCAACCCAGCATTCCGAGTTCTTGCTTTACCGTGCGAAGAAACATGACTTCCATACACCAGCGCTTTCAGCCATGCTCCACTACCTCAGAAGGCGCATTGTAACGGTTGCTGACAAGCAGATAGGCTCCTTTTTTATATGATACAGCCATCACGTCGGTGTCTACAGGCACGCCTGGGGTTACCAGTTCGTTGGGTTCCGTGGTTGCATTTTGTCTTTTGGCTTCATGCGTTTGCCGACGATTGCAGCAATTCTGGTGTATTTCGTTTTCGCACAGAGTGCGCCCGCCGATTCACGGAAGCCTTAGGTATTTTCATGTAGATGTCATCACAAGCAACGGAGGAGACATTCACATAGAATATTCTCGCCCTTCATCTGCGATGGCCACTGTGATAAAGTCCTTTGAAACGTCTAAACCAACATACTTTGTGCAATTCTTCATAGTATCGGCTCCATCACAATGTAGCTCTGATTGGCAAGGATGCTTCACAACTACCAGTATTCCTAACTAACCTGTGGAATTGTGACGTGGAGCCGAGCCTCGTTCATGATAACTCACCTTGAAACAATTTTTAAGTTTAATTTTGCAATATCCACTTATCCAGTGCTAATAGAGTTAACTTGTAATCACGGATGATGTCCGTCCGAGGCTTTCCATCTAGATAAAAGGTGAACCATCGTTTTCATAAGCTAGTCTCTTACTGGACTCTGATTTTGTCGATGATTTCTATGGAAGAGTCACAAGCGTCATTGTTGCGACTTTCTATCTTATTTCAACGCCGTCATCCACGTTGTATAGGGTTAGGTTCTCTCTCTTTGTCTTTTATTTTTTGAGCGATGCCAGAGTTGAATTTCTGCGCATCGATAGCATAGTGCGCCCGGCGATGACAAGTTGGACAAATCCCTGCAACCCATTCTGGATGGTCAGGACCGCCATCAGATAGGCGACGCAGATGGTGGACCTCAAGATATGGTTCATTCCTAACAGTGAGAAACGGTGCTGGTTCATTGCAAGCTTCGCAGACTCCCTGAGATCTCTTCAATGCATATAATCGGATAGCTTCGCTACGTTTACGTGTATGAACAATACGCGCTGACACAGTGGACTGAACCGATGACGAATCTAGTGCTGCTTGTCGAAGTTCGTAAAGTGAATCTATCTGAGAAATGACAGGGTCCTCAGTTTCTTCTGACTGGTTAGTTAATTGTTGAATTTTAATCAACTCGAATACAATTGCCTTTCGGTCATTCCCATTCTTATCGTGACTCCTTCGCTTATGGTGACCGACATACTGCATTTGTCCAAGATACTTAACGAATCCCGTCCGTACATAATTGAACAAGTGCAGGTCTTTACCATCTTTGACATGGTCACGAATTGCCTTATTGCCCTTGGTAAATTCCATATCCCCTTCCTGACCCTCGCCGGTATAATAAAAGGCCCCGTCGCTCTGCCAACCATCGCTATATCCAAACTCACTGCCCGAATCGCCGGTAAAAATCATAATGAATGGGAACCGAGTTGGAATTGAAATTCCACCTTGCTGTTGTCCTCCGAACTTTGCATGCAATTCACGTCTACGGTACTCTTCACCTTCGATAAACATGGTACAATCTCTCCTCAGCTACAACGCGATATCAATGCAATAATAACTTATCTCTTAAACATTCCTGTATACGCTAACATATAGACTTTGTCTAATAGAAACGCCTACGAAACGATGAATGTATGCGGGGTCTAAAGCCCTAAAACCCATCGAGGAGGCGTCGTAGATGAAGTCTAGACAAATTACTGTACAGAATCAACGGATTGAAAGGATTTCCAGTTCAACATTGGTAGCCAGAATCGATATTGCGAAGGAAAAGCATGTAGCTCAAGCAACGACTTTTCGTGAAGTTACCTTGGCGAAACGAGCGATTGAGTTCTCCGTTTTCCTGAGTGGTTTTGAACAACTCTATCACATTATCCTTATGATGCAACAAACTCATGGTATGAATGATGTCATTGCTGGAATGGAATCAACGAGTCATTACTGGTTTAGTATCGCGAATTGGCTGAATCGGAAGGGTATTGAGGTTGTACGAGTTAATTTCTCCACGACGAAGCGCAACAAGGAAAGATCAAGCTCTCCAAGCGCGGAAACTCGTTGTTACGCAAGCACCTGTTTTTTTCGATGCTCCACTTGGTTGCACAAAACCCCGACTTTAAGAAGTTATAACAATGATGTTAGGCTATAAAGATGGACACAACGAATCAAGAATGTAAGAATAAGGAGATTCGAGGTGAGCCACATGACACGGAAGTACGATAAGGAATTTAAACTTCACGCAGTTCAATTGGTTTTGGAGAGTGGAAAGCCAGCAAGCCAGGTGGCTCGAGAGCTAGGCGTATCGCAAAAAATGTTGTATGGCTGGGTGACGAAGTATAAGGAGGATCCTGCTACTCCGTTCGTCGGATGCGGGCCGTGAGGTTCAACGTCCGACAGGATCCTTATTTTATCACTCGGATCGTGGCAGCCCATACACCTCTCATGACTACCAGGACAAACTGCGAGAGTACAAGATGATTGGAAGCATGAGTCGCAAAGGTAACTGCTTTGACAATGCGTGCATCGATTCGTTTCATAGCATGATCAAGCGAGAACTCGTCTACCTGGAAAAGTTCAAAACCAGGGAGCAGGCAATACGGCGGATCTTCGAATACATCGAGGTTTGGTACAACCGGGAGCGGATTCACTCATCCATTGGATTCCTGACATCAGTTGAGTACGAAAGAATATATTTCCAAATATTGAGAACCAAAGCAAGCTAAGTGGGACAAAAGTAATCATGTTACAAAATGAATACATACAATTTCTTTTTATGAGATTATCTGTTTTATTAACTTAATATCATGGCAATTCCAGCTGACTCTATCTATAATCCTTATGTCAATCTAATGAACATAGCTATTCTGTCCTTTAATAAGGATGATTTTGCTCAATTTAATCCTTGAGCTTGGGTAACTCTAAAATTATTTAGATGAAAAAAGGTCCCATTTATATCCGTTCCAAGTTGAATTAATGAATAAATTTTTTTTCAAAAATACGCTTGCATAATAAATCGGCACATAGGTCGTATATACACCGCTATACGGGTCTTTTGCGACCAATTTGGGAGATCTTAATAAACCATCTACATCTGATCCAATGGAAAATTGCATTTGTCCTAAAGGAATGGATCCCGAAATTGAAGTACCATTCAAATGAACTTTATGTTTATTGGAAATATACGAAATGTCTAGATTATCCCCATTATCCCACTTGGATTGAACCCCAACTGAATTTAAAACCTCTTGCAAATAAAATACAGGAACCCAGCTTGTTGCCTTTCCCGTCCAAGGGTCATTAGAAACAATGTGTACAGGATCTATCGTTAAATTTCCAGTAATTGTAATTTTTGTTTGTGCATAATGAATGATTGGAGCTTGTGTCCCGACTGCTGGGGTTGTGTGACTACCTGTTGTGGCCAGATTCCCAGCAGCAGGTGTTGTGTTAGAATTGGAATTGAATGCCGCATAGACAGTCATTGACGATAAGATTTGCGTAGCAACAACTCCAACCATAATCATTCCATATTGATACAGCTTTCGATTCACTTAGAATCATCCTCTCGACATATATTCACTCTTTAACTTAAAATTCCCCTGTTATATAAGAAGATAGAATGACTTAACACTTAGAAGAACTCTCATCTATTTCTTTAACTAGATCTTTATCTAACAAGCATAGTAAGTCTTAATTCGAACCATGCTAATAGTCAGTATAAACCACCGAACTATTGATTGACGAGGGATTTGCTAAAGGTGTTCCTTACGCCTCGGGATAAGATCATGAAACACGGAATTAGTCTGGATACTCGACGCGGACAAGTCTCTTGGCGAGGCAATTCTAAATCACTCACCGTAACTGAACTGGGGTTACTTCGGGTTCTATTGGAGTCTGAAGGAAAGACAGTTTCGCGCGATACTCTGTTGTCGGCAGTTTGGGATGAGGTGAACTTTGGTGACAATAATACTTAGTCTGTAAATATTACGCGGCTTAGAGGTAAGTTGTCCGATATAGGATTACACCATGTAATTTAGACAGTGTAAAGTGAGGGGTATCGCATCGGATTGGTATTAATTCAAGAGAATGGACACCCCAGAATAGAGAAATTATAAGTTTTCATATTCTGACATGATTACTTTTGTCCCACTTAGCTTGCTTTGGTTCTCAATATTTGGAAATATATTCTTTCGTACTCAACTGATGTCAGGAATCCAATGGATGAGTGAATCCGCTCCCGGTTGTACCAAACCTCGATGTATTCGAAGATCCGCCGTATTGCCTGCTCCCTGGTTTTGAACTTTTCCAGGTAGACGAGTTCTCGCTTGATCATGCTATGAAACGAATCGATGCACGCATTGTCAAAGCAGTTACCTTTGCGACTCATGCTTCCAATCATCTTGTACTCTCGCAGTTTGTCCTGGTAGTCATGAGAGGTGTATGGGCTGCCACGATCCGAGTGATAAAATAAGGATCCTGTCGGACGTTGAACCTCACGGCCCGCATCCGACGAACGGAGTAGCAGGATCCTCCTTATACTTCGTCACCCAGCCATACAACATTTTTTGCGATACGCCTAGCTCTCGAGCCACCTGGCTTGCTGGCTTTCCACTCTCCAAAACCAATTGAACTGCGTGAAGTTTAAATTCCTTATCGTACTTCCGTGTCATGTGGCTCACCTCGAATCTCCTTATTCTTACATTCTTGATTCGTTGTGTCCATCTTTATAGCCTAACACCACTACTCCCTCTATTATCTAATCTGCGTCAAGGAAAATTTATTTTTACCACTTCTTCCACGATTGAAATCGAATCAGGAGGGCAGCTTCAAACCCAACCTCTAAACATTCACCAATTTTAAAGATTGTCGAATGTCACAAACCGTGGTATGTTGAGTTTACAATTTCATGCAAACGGGAGCTCGGCAAACCGGGCTGAGAGGGTGTTTGTGGACACCGACCGTCAACCTGATCTGGATAATGCCAGCGTAGGAATTCAATTGCACTTATACCTTTAGGTTGTGCAGACCGCCGCAAACACTATCCGGCGGTCTTTTTTCATATTCAAAATTTTATATCCAAGGAGCCATTCCTGTAATGAATTAATTTCGGGTTTGAAATGAAAAGAGCGCCTCCTGTATGCTGGGTTCCGAATGCAGGATACATTCATTCCCTAATTGAGGAGGACGCTCAACGTGAAGTATAAGATGCAGCAGAAGCAAAATCAACGAATTCAACAAATTACCGATTGTACCCTGATTGTGGGAGCTGACATTGCAAAGGAAACACATGTAGCGAGAGCCATTGATTTTCGTGGGATTGAGCTCGGTAAGGAATGCGTTTTTGCCAACGATGATGAGGGTCTGGCGAAACTCGTAACGTGGATGAAGGAGTTACAACGGCTGCATGGCAAGACGGATATCGTCTTTGGAGTTGAGCCGACCGGACACTACTGGTTCCCGTTAGGCGCCTTCATCCAAGAGTTGGATGTACGATTCGTGCTGTTGAATCCGCACCACGTTAACAAGAGCAAAGAGTTGGAGGATAACTGTCCCACGAAAAATGACTACAAGGATGCCAAGGTCATTGCAAATCTGGTGAAAGACGGCAAGTACACCGAACCTAAACTTCCGACTGGCGTTTATGCGGATTTGCGGATCCTCATGAACCTGAGAGAGAAGGTAATGGTGAACTTAGGTCAGGTACAGCAGCGGATTCAGAACTGGCTCGACCGGTTCTTTCCGGAATATACCCAGGTTTTTAAGGACTGGGAAGGCAAGGCATCTCTCATTACACTGCGTAAGTCCCCGCTTCCACAGGACCTCACCTCGCTAGGCGCCAGCGAGATTGTGAATCAGTGGAAGAGTAGCGGTGTAAGGCGGGCTGTAGGCATGAAGCGAGCGAAACGGCTCGTTTCAGCCGCTGAGAAGTCCATTGGTCTTAAAGAGGGGCTCATGGCTGCTCGGTTGGAACTGACGGCTCTGCTGGAGCAATATGAAATGTTTTTACGGCAGCGTGATGAAATCATGGTTCAGGTGGAACAACTGCTGAACCAGATTCCAGGCACTGAAGAGATGCTGAGTGTGCCAGGGATGGGTGTCACGACACTTGCCGGATTCCTGGCTGAAGTCGGCGATCTCCAAGGATATGACCATGGGCAGCAGATCATTCGGCTAGCCGGTCTCAATCTGAAAGAGAACAGTTCTGGCAAGAGAAAAGGGAAAACTGGCATCTCCAAACGTGGTCGTTCTCGGCTGAGGGCATTACACTTCCGAGCGGTATTACCGATGGTTGCCACGAACCCCGAATTTAAGGCTCTGCACCACTATTACACGACACGAGCGTGTAATCCGTTGAAAAAGAAACAGTCGCTCATTGCGCTGTGTGGAAAGCTCATTCGTGTTCTGCACACATTGGGCACAAGGCAAGTTCAGTACAACGCCGAGGATTTATTGGGACCCATTCGGAAGTCCCAAATACAGATGGCTGCTTAATCGAATCAAACTCGTCAGTTCGATTTACTTGCTTATGAACGATGAACACCAAGACAAACAGAAGCACGGATAAGCCGTAGAAACATACACCGTAAGGGCAACGACCCAGTAAAGGAGCAAGAAACGGCATCCACCCCTTGAGAGGTAGTACGAAGGAATGTGAGGGCACAGACCCAGTGTGACATGGGAGGGTAAACCGCAAGGGACAGCGTGGACATCCAAAGGTGCGAACATCATTATGTTCCATGTATTGGTAAATTAACGCCAATCTCTGTTCCTGCCACGGAGTATCCGTTTGAAAATTGGCACATTTAACATTCCGACGCTTCCTCTCAAGTTGTCAAGGTACGTAATCGTGAGAATGAGTGAGTAAATAGAAGAAAACATTAATTCTTAGTGGGAGAGTGTTTATGATGACAGAAAAAATTGATTATTTTCCTTGTAGTAAAAAAGTGTATATCCAAGGAACGCGGTCAGATTTGCAAGTACCTATGAGAGAAATTCAGTTATCTCCTTCTACGGGACGTTTTGGAAAACAAGAAAACTCGCCAATTCGAGTTTATGATACCAGTGGACCCTATACCGATATTCATAGTGATACCGATATTCGAACTGGCTTAGCTCCTATTCGTCGTCCATGGATTTTAGAAAGAGGTGATGTTGAGGAATATCAAGGGCGCCAAGTTCTCCCTATTGATAATGGTATAAAAGCATCTTCGGGCTCTTCTCAGCAAGAGATATTTCCTGGATTGCTTCGTAAACCTCTTCGAGCCAAAAAGGGTCACAATGTAACCCAGTTGCATTATGCCAGAAAAGGAATATTGACGCCCGAGATGGAGTTTATCGCAATTCGTGAAGGAAGAGATCCCGAGTTTGTCCGTCAGGAAGTTGCTTCCGGACGCGCTATTATTCCTTCCAATATCAATCACCCCGAGAGTGAACCAATGATTATTGGTCGCAACTTTTACACAAAAATCAATGCAAATATTGGGAATTCTGCTGTAGCCTCTTCAATTGAGGCAGAAGTAGATAAGATGAAATGGGCTACACTTTGGGGTGCTGATACAGTCATGGATTTATCGACAGGAAAAAATATCCATACTACTCGCGAGTGGATTATTCGTAATTCTCCTGTACCTATAGGGACAGTACCAATATACCAAGCTCTCGAAAAAGTGGGAGGAGAAGCGGAAGCATTAACGTGGGAAATTTATCGAGATACGTTAATAGAGCAAGCCGAACAGGGTGTGGACTATTTTACCATCCATGCCGGAGTATTGCTGCGATATATACCACTGACCGCCAAACGTGTTACAGGGATAGTTTCTCGAGGCGGTTCGATTATGGCTGCCTGGTGTTTGGCGCATCATCAAGAAAACTTTCTATATACGCATTTTGAAGAGATTTGCGAAATTATGAAGACGTATGACGTATCATTTTCGCTTGGAGATGGTTTGCGTCCAGGTTCTATTGCTGATGCGAATGATGAAGCTCAGTTTGCCGAGCTTGAAACACTTGGTGAATTGACAAAAATAGCTTGGCAACACGATGTCCAGGTTATGATTGAGGGGCCAGGACACGTCCCTCTGCACAAAATTAAGGAAAATGTTGATCGGCAAATGGAAGTTTGTCATGAAGCACCTTTTTATACACTCGGTCCACTAACCACGGATATCGCGCCTGGATATGACCATATTACATCGGCGATTGGAGCAGCCATGATTGGTTGGTTTGGAACTGCTATGCTGTGTTATGTAACTCCCAAAGAACACTTGGGATTGCCTAATAAAGATGATGTAAAGGAAGGTGTCATTGCTTATAAAATTGCTGCACATGCGGCAGACTTGGCAAAAGGTCATCCGCATGCTCAACAGCGGGATGATGCATTATCGAAAGCGCGTTTTGAATTTCGCTGGCGTGATCAATTCCATCTTTCGTTGGATCCACAGCGTGCAATCGCATATCACGATGAAACATTGCCTGCTGAACCCGCTAAAACTGCCCATTTTTGTTCGATGTGCGGACCGAAATTTTGCAGCATGAGAATTACGCAAGACATACGAGAATATGCGCAAGCTAAAGGATTAAGTGTAGAATCTGCCATAAGTGCGGGTATGGATGAAAAGGCAAAAGAATTTCGTGAATCAGGAAGTCAAATTTATCAGGCCTAAATTGATGTTTAGCAATGAACTTTTTCTTTATTGTTCATGTCTGTAAGGTTGTCAAGGATGACACAGGGTCTCTGGAGAAATAGTCGATGTGTTGCGAATGGAGGTGGTGTCTATTTGGATTTTGAAGATATTCACCTCATTCGCAAAGCACGTCGGGGAGACTATGAAGCGTTCAGTTGTATTGTGAAAAATTATCAGAATTACGTTTATAGTACAATTTATGGGATTTTGCAAAACCGGGTAGATGCGGAGGATGTAACCCAGGAAACGTTTATCAAAGCTTTTCAATCTCTAAAGAAATTGCAAGACGAACGAGCCTTCTCTACTTGGTTAATTCGTATTGCAATTCGTACAGCAATTGACTGTTTGAAGGCCAAACAAAAATGGCCCAGTGTTGAATTGGATTCTGAGAAAATTTCCACGCCACACGATCCCCATCCAGCAATAGATACTCGTATGGATATAGAACGGGCTTTGCGTGAATTATCGGAAGAGCATCGAATCGTAACTATTTTACGTGCTGTACATGAACTTGAATATGATGAGATTTCTGTTTTGCTGGATATACCCATTGGAACGGTTCGTTCGCGCGTGCATTATGCACGCTCACGTCTGCGTGAAATCTTAAAAGAAGAGAGGGGAACTTTGTAATGAAATATTCCTCAGAAGACGAAAAACTTACGGACGATGTGGATGTGGATGTTCAGGAGTATCTCCTTTCCCTGGTTGCTCCTGTTCATCTGCATGAGCAAGTGATGCAAAAAATTTGGGATATTCGACGTCAAAAGCAGATTCAACGATTGGCTATAATCTACATACTGATCATTTCCGTGGGATCAGTTTGTTGTCTAGCCTTGCTGTTGTCACCTTTCGGACTGATATGTAGGGCCTTGTTAACGCTTGTATATGATATTTTTCACGGGTTAAGCCATTTGCCTATACCATTGAGTTATGGTTGGCTGGGTGTGTTTGCGTTCTTGTGTGTCGTCTGTTTATTGGGGTCAGTTTATGGTTTGAAAAAGTTGTTACGAGGCCTACAAAGCGAGGTTCTACTATGAAGAAACGTTGGTGGATGGGGTTGGCCATTGGCGCTGTGGCAGTCCTTGTCTGTCTGGTACCCTTTTTTCATTTGCGAAATGTTTACGCTGTGCGCAGCGCGTATACCATCTTCCGTCAACAAAATACAAGCATTGCGCGCGGTCAAGTTGTAGACGATGCGCTTATTCTTGGACACAACGTCAATTTGTCAGGCCATGTCTATGAGATTTTGGCAGTCATTAATGGTAATGTGCACGTGACATCGAGTGGAAGCGCAGATATCTTGGTGGATTTAGGCGGTCAAATTTTTCTCGATCACGGTGCGCATGTTCACCAGTTATATCATCTTTCACTGTCCACTCCGTTTTGGAACGGGGTACTTTTGGGCGGGATGTTTGCTTTGCTTTTGTGGATGGGTATGCTTGTGCTTAGTATGGGTTTGCTGCTTATAACGACAATAGTTGCATGGGTATTTCAAGAATACACAGTGGTACCGTTTAATATTTTAAAATCTTCGGCTCGCACGGCGGGAATTGCTGGTTTGCTGATGACCGTAATCTGTCTGGCTGTCAGTGGGCTTTTGGCCGTAACACTAATAGCCATTCCTCTTGCTGCAGTTGCTGTTTTGTTGTTCGTAATTGCTGGGATTTTGGGTTTATCTGTTGTTGCTCTTTGGATAGGAGATTTATTTTGGCGAGAATCCAATCAGAAACGTCCAGAATGGGTAAGAGCAATGATGGGCTCTAGCCTGATGTTGGCTTTCTGCAATCTTCCTTGGATTGGTCTGCTTTTCTTTTGTATCTTTTGGCTGATTGGAATAGGGACGATAGCGCTATGGTTAGGAGAAGTTTGGAGGAAGCGAGGAAAACGCGGAAAAGCGATGGCATCCTAAAGGGAGTATTTAGGAATCCATTGCTTTTTCACGCATTTTTTAATGGTTATCTCATTTTAAATTATAGAGTAGAAGAATGCTTTTCTTCTTTTGTTACTGCAGTAGTTTTGGGACCAAATCGAAAAATCTTGGCAATGAAAGATGAAAGCGGAAAAATCCATCGCGAAAACTTCCACAACACTTTCCCCGAAAAAATACCGATAATCATACCGCCAATGACATCTGTTGGGTAGTGTACACCAACAAAGACACGGGCAACCATAACAATAATCGCGATAACGGTAAAGGTTCGACTAATCCATCGACTATTATGTCCCCAAGAGCCGGCTGCAAAACCAAAGCTCCCAGCTGCATGATCGCTCGGAAAAGAAGCGTCATTGCTATGAGGAATAAGCTGGTTAAACGAACCTTTTGGAAAGACAGTAAAAGGTCGTGGCCGAAACCAGATGTGTGAAATTATCAGATTGATGATCAATGCCAATATGCCTGCCAATCCTGCCATAATCAGAGCGTGTCGACGTTGGATATCTGGTTTGGGAAGAGTAAACCAAGCAATAAGAAAGAGCAACGCATAAATCTCTGGAGCATCCTTGGCAAAAAAAATCATGACTTGGTCGAGTAAAACGCTATGTCCAGCTAGACCGTTGATGAGATGATAGAGAACAGTATCAAATGGATTGAGTAAAGCCGCGTGAAACATGAATTCACTCCTCTTTCTATAAATAGTCACAGTATTACAGACAGTCAGGACTTGTAAGAAGTTCATTTGGCTATAAATTTTTTTCTCAGCATTTATTTGTTTGAGAAACAGGGGGGTATTTTTCATCCAACATCTTCTTCATCTGTACGGTTACGGGGGATTATTTATCATTTTACTTGCGGAAATGATTGGTTTTCCGTTTCCTGCAGAAACGACGCTGACTCTAGCTGGAGTGGAATGGTCGCAGGGTATGTTTTCTTTTCTTCCGCTATTGCTTGTATCTGCCTTTGGTAATATTGCTGGTTCGACCATCGCTTATGGGATAGGTTATTTTTTGGGTCGTCCCGTCATCTTGCGATTTGGACGCTGGGTGGGTGTTACAGAAGCGCGTCTAAAGAAGGCTGAAAACAAGTTTGTACAGTATCAAATCAGTATTCTGCTGTGGGGAAAGTTTGTGAGTGTGATTCGTGTATTGGTGCCTTACATTGCTGGTCTTGAACGTATGCCTATGATAAGATTTTCCCTTTTAAATTCCATTAGTGCTTTTCTCTGGGCTGCTGTTTTTCTTTTGGAAGGCCGCTTTTTAGGAGTTTTGTGGACTGATGAACGTCATAGAGAGTGGTATGTTGTTTTGGGCATAGGCATAGTGATGATGCTCGTTGTATGGTGGAGATGGCGAACGGCAAAACGGCGTCATGGACAGAAAAATGGATAAGGGAGGAGGTTATCTTGCGCGGACGCTTTGCACCAAGTCCAACAGGGTTACTGCATATAGGCAATGCTTTGACCGCGGTACTTGCTTGGATGCATGTTAGGTCACAGGGTGGGGAATTTTTGCTGCGAATTGAAGATATTGACCAGCAACGGTGTAAATCGATATTTGTCGATCAACTTGTAGAAGATTTGCAATGGCTTGGTCTTGATTGGGATGAGGGTCCAGATATCGGAGGTCCCTATATGCCTTATCGGCAACGCGATCGTCAAACGATATACGATGCAGCGTTTGCTAAGCTTTTAGAACAAGCTTTGCTCTATCCATGTTATTGCAGTCGTTCTGAACTGGCGGATGTGCTTATTGCGCCCCATGGATGGTTTGCTGATGAGCCGCGATATCCAGGAATTTGCCGTCATTTAAAGCCTCATGAACGAGTGGAAAAAGCCCGCCATAAAGCACCTGCTTATCGGTTTCGCGTGCCTGAGCAGAACATTGGTTTTGTGGACGAAGTGTATGGAGAAGTGAACATCCGTCCATCGGAAGGCGGCGATTTTATTGTCCGTCGTTCAGATGGGTTGATGGCTTACCAACTAGCAGTCGTAGTGGATGATGCAGCTATGGGCATAACCCATGTGTTGCGGGGGTCTGATTTGCTGGCTTCGACATCTCGCCAACTGTTGTTATACCGCGCACTCGGATATGACTCGCCCACATTTGCACATACTCCACTTTTGCTTGATGAATATGGTCGTCGTATAGCCAAACGTAATTCAACAGCCACATTGTTGGGCATGCGACAGGCAGGAGTTCATCCTGAGGAGATTATAGGGGTGATAGGTTGGCTATTAGGGCTAACGGATACGGCCGATCCGCTTCCATTAACTGAACTGTTATCTTGTTTTTCTATATCCCGTATACCGCAGTCTCCACTTCGATTGTCTGTGGAGTGTCAGAAACGGCTGCGTATCAATGTGACCTATTAGGTTTCTTTCTTTTATCTATGAATCGAAAAAAATCTAAAGGAGATAAAGTTTGAAAAATGAATACATTTATAGAAGTATGAATTCTTTTTCTGTTGAGGAGGCTTTTGATGAGCGTTCGACGTCAAGATATACGTGAAGAAGAAGTTTGGAATCTGCAAGATATTTTCAAAAATGAAGATGAGTTTCAACAAGCAGTGGAACTCATCGATCACACTATAGAGCAAATGAGAGAAAATACAGAAAAAATGGAGTGGAATGAGTCCCGGTTGATGCAGTATTTGCATGCTCGTGATGCTTTGCTAGAGCAGTGTAACAGAGTGATGGGTTACGCGATGCTGCGATTTAGTGAAGATGGAACGGATCCTATTCATCAAGCTTTATTTGCCCGAGCTCGAAATGTTCGAATGAAGGTAGAAGAACAATTGACGCGTGAACGGGATGGATTATTAAAGCTTTCTCAAGAAACATTGCATCGATTTGCGGAATCAGAAGAGTGTAAATCGTATCAGTTATTTTTAAGAGAATTGGCAGAAAGCAAGGCGCACGTTTTGCATCCGGAAGTTGAACATACATTGGCGGCGCTGGGGGATGTACTGTCTTCACCTTCTACCTTATACAGAACGACGACTGGTGCTGACATGAGATTTGCTCTTGTGGCAGATGAACAAGGACAGGAATTTGCTGTGACACCCTTTAGTGTATTAATCCGTGCCGAATCATCTACAGACAAGGAGTTTCGGCAACGCGCTTACGAATCTTTGGTAGCGGGTCTAAAACCTTATCACCATACATTGGCTATGTCATTGGTAACGGAAATCCAAAAAAATGTGACTCTAGCAAAATTGAGAGGCTATTCGTCAACGGCTGATATGCTATTACATCAATCTACAGCTTTTGGCGATTGGGCTGATCAAGTACCCGTTTCTTTTTTTGAACGAGTTTTAAACGTGTTTATGAAGGAGCTGGCTCCACAAATGCGCAGATATGCGCGTCTGCGCAGTCGCGTTTGGGGAATGGAGCGATTGCATTTTTGGGATGTCAAGGCTCCTTTGGTTGCGCATTCTGAACATGTTCCGTTTTCAACAGCGACGAAGAGTATACCAGAAGCGGTTTCTCTACTCGGTAAAGATTATCAGAAGTTGATAGAGAGAGCTTTTTATGAACGCTGGATTTATCGCGGCGATAATATAGGCGCATTACAAGGCGCATATTGTTATCCCATTGCCGGTGTGCATCCGTATGTTTTTGCTCCATATCACCATACCTTGTATGACATGTTTATCGTAGCGCATGAACTGGGACATGCTGGACACGCTGTCTTGGCTGCTGAGCATCAGGTTCAACAAAATCGTTCCTCAAGCCGTCTGTTTGTTGAAGCTCCTTCCACTTTTCATGAGCATCTTTTGGCGCATTATTTACGAAGTTCTCATGGCGAACAAGCAGTAGCTGAAATTCACAGTATGCAACTACTTACTTTTCACCACAATTTTGTTACTCATTTGATTGAAGCTGAGTTATTGCGCAGGTTATATCGTTTAGCTGATGAGGGGCAACCGTTAACTGCGGGAGTACTGGATACTGTTCAACTGGACATTCTAAAAGATTTTTGGGGTGACAGTGTTCATTTGGATGAGGGCGCGGAGATGACATGGATGAGACAGGCTCATTACTACAGTGGTCTCTACCCCTATACGTATGCGGTTGGCTTGACAGCATCTACGGTACTGGCTGCTCGGTTGGAACGCGGTGAGAATGTGATGACGAATTGGTTGGAAATCTTAAAATTAGGTGGAAGCGTGCACGCCTTAGACGCTTTTCAAAGAATGGATATCGATATGAATACTGAACAGCCGTTTCAAGAGGCTATCTCTTATGTGGGAAAACGAATTGACGATTTGGAAAACCTATATCCATAAGTTACTTATATTCGTTTGCCAAGGTCAATAGATGGTTTTTCAAGAAAAGGATGGTTAGCGATGGAGAAGCAAGACGGGTGTTATTTACCAAAAACACTTCAACAAACTGCTTTTAAACTTGATCAGGCGGATTTGTTGTCGGAGTTTCGTCAACAGTTTTATCTTCCCGAAGAAAGTATTTATTTAGATGGCAATTCTCTTGGATTGTTATCTAAACCAGCAGAACGGGCGGTACTTTCGATGCTGGATAGTTGGAGACAATATGCTATTGACGGTTGGAGCCAGGGGAGGCACCCTTGGTTTCAATTGTCTGAGGAATTGAGCAGAGAATTGGCAAATTGGGTAGGTGCAGACAAGGAGAATGTTATTGCAACCGGATCGACCACGGTCAATTTACATCAGTTGCTCGCCACTTTTTATCAACCCACCAGCCAACGGTATAAAATTGTAGCGACTTCACTAGATTTTCCTTCCGATATCTACGCCATTCAGAGTCATTTGCGGCTTCATGGACTAGAGGCTAAAGATGCTCTTGTCCTTGTTCAGAGTCACGATGGTCTGACCGTACGAGAAGAAGATATTACGCTAGCCATGACAGATGATGTTTCGCTGGTGCTCCTCCCTTCCGTATTCTATCGGAGCGGTCAATGCCTTTCTATGCCACAATTAGCGCAAGCAGCACGACAACGTGGTATTCTGATTGGCTTTGATTTATGTCATTCGATTGGCATTATGCCGCACGAATTACAGTCATGGGACGTTGATTTTGCGTTCTGGTGCCACTATAAATATCTCAATGCTGGTCCAGGTAGTGTGGCAGGTCTATATGTTCATCCTCGACATCATCATAGGTTGCCGGGATTGGCTGGATGGTTTGGATCGGACAAAGAAGTACAGTTTGATATGTTACATGATTTCACGCCAGCTCAAGGGGCAGGAAGATTTCAGATTGGAACGCCGCATGTGCTTAGCTTGGCCCCACTTTTGGGTTCGTTGGAAATCTTTCAGCAAGCTGGAATCCAAGCCATTCGATCTAAGTCACTTCAACTCACGCAATTTCTCATCGATTTGGCAGAAACCTATCTTTCACCTTATGGGTTTCAAATTGGCAATCCTCGCGAACCGGAACGCCGAGGCGGACATGTGTGTTTGATTCATCCTGAGGCCATTCGAATATGTAAAGCAATGAAGCAAGTGGGAGTCATTCCTGATTATCGCGCACCAGACGTTGTTCGGTTAGCACCTGTCCCACTCTATACCTCATTTACTGATGTTCTAGAAGCGGTCGAACGAATCATACAAGTTATGGAAAACAAAAGTTATGAAGCGTTTGAAAAACAACGTGAGGTGATTGCCTAAGTGTGAATGGATTGCATTGTTTGATTTGAAATATTTGGTTCTGGTGCAAAGATTGCGAGCAGCGTAGATTGGCCCGTTTGCGATCCATTGATTAGGCGAATGTTTCAAACAGGTAATCGATGAGCGGGACAATGGAACAAGCAGGCGTGCGCTGCATATCAACCTGCTTCTTTTGTAGCATATGAATAGCCTCTATCCCAGTAAGTGTCTTTTCGGCAGTCACGAATGACTGGAACCGAAGCATGGGTTTCTTCATCCTTATGAATGCGTTCATACATGTCGGCCTCATCTTAACGATGGATACGGCGATCGTAGCACTCAAGTGGTTTTTGCACCAGAACCAGCTTATTTGTGGCTATGCAATTCAATGATTTCAACAATCTGCTCAAACGTGTAGTGATGGTTCACCACATCGACCACGAAGTCTTCAGCTACGTTTTGGTCCATTACGAAGGTGTACCCGTTGTACCCTAGAAACTGAAGCAGAGATAGAAAAGCCGTGCGTTTATTGGCACTATGGAACGCATGATTTTGCGCTAGCGATTCAAAAAGTGCAGCTCCCTTTGCAAAAATCGTTGGGTAAGCATCCTCACCGAACACCGATTGTTTAGACCGATTTACCGCCGAATTGAGTAAATCTGGAGACTTCACTCCGGTCTGTTCACCTGACGAAAACTCCTGTATTACCCAAAGATTTATCGCAATCACTTCTTCTTCGGTCAGAAATTGGGTCATCTGTCTTTCAAACCTTCGATGGTCTTACGATATTGATCCACATTAGCTTGCAAGACCTCAAAAAATCTCGGATCAAGTCCTTGTGGAACTTTGGGAGATTTCCGAAGCACGATTTCACCTTCATTCTCGTTTACGATGATTTCAAGATCATCACCAAGGTCTACATTAATTCTCTTCAACAGTTCTTTATTAAAGGTCACACCTAAACTGTTCCCGATTTTCGTGACTTTCCGGTGTACAGGTTCCATCGGTACTGCCCCCATTGGCAAAGGTTTCTCCTCCTATCTTTACGTTACTCAGGGAACGTTATACATGTTATAACGATTATAACGCTCAAACAAAAAAAGTACACAGAACCACTTAAACATCGGGATCATGATGTGTGATTTTGAGGTTGAAAAAATCTAGCCCATTCCAAGCTTGTCATTCGCACTTTCTTCCTCGTTTATGTATCTATGTGCTTCTTCAAACACCTATCCCAGTAAGTGTCTTTTCGGCAGTCACGAATGGCTGGAACCCAAGCATGGGTTTCGTCATCCTTATGAATGCGTTCATACATGCCGGCCTCATCTTAACGATGGATACGGTGATGATATATTTATAAATCCGGAAATACAGATATAATGTTTGGGAGTGATTCTTTAGCGTATTGGAGTGAAATCTATGGACGCACAGTATAATTCGCTCGGTCTTATGCCGAATTTGCGTCAATTTCTCTGGTTGGTTATGATGACGATTTTGGTTGGTATGACAGTAGGGTTAGAGCGGACCATCATTCCCCTCTTAGGTAAAAATGTTTATCACATTACTTCAATCACCGTTATTTTTGCATTTATCATTGCTTTTGGCGTAACCAAAGCAGTACTCAATCTGGTAGCAGGTCAACTTTCTGACAGATTCGGTCGGAGACCTGTTCTGATAAGTGGATGGGTACTTGCGATTCCAATGATTTTGCTTCTTTTATTTGTTCACACTTGGACGTCTGTCATTATTGCAAATATTTTTCTCGGAGCCAATCAGGCTTTTGCGTGGACCATGACAGTGACGCAGCAGCTCGATCTCGCTGGACCTAAGCAGCGGGGCCTGGCCATGGGTATTAATGAAGCGACAGGATATATTGGTGTAGCGATTTCGACAACTTTAACCGGAATGATTGCAGCGCATGATGGACTTGTACAAGCACCTTTTGTATATGGTGCAATAGTTTTGCTGGCGGGTCTTGGTATCAGTATAGGGATTATCCGAGAAACTCGTGGTCACGTCATTCAAGAAGCGAGTATTTCATCATCTCTGAATTTGCAACAACAGCAGAAAAGTGTTGAAAAATCTGGCGTTTGGCATATTCTCTGGACAACCACTATCGCCAATCCAACATTATCTGCATGTAGTCAAGCTGGAATGGTGAACAAGCTAGTAGATACACTGGTTTGGGCCATGTTACCGCTATATTTAGCACAATTACACGTATCCATTGTGGATATCGGACTGATTGGAGGAACTTACACGGTTGTGTGGGGATTTGCTCAGTTTGGGACAGGAATTTTATCTGATTATATAGGAAGAAAACCGCCCATTGTGATAGGTATGGCGTTCTTGGGACTTGGTATTTTGATTTTTGGATGGGTGGATGGTCTGATAGAGTGGCTTATAACAGCGGCTAGCATGGGGCTTGGTATGGCGCTACTTTATCCCAATTTAAATTCAGCAGTAGCAGACGTTGCTCCACCTGCAATTCGTGGTGGTGTACTCGGTGTCTATCGCTTGTGGCGTGATGGCGGATATGCGATTGGTGGACTTCTGCTCAGTATGACCATTCATTCCATGGGTATGCAGTCTAGCTTGTTTGTGATTGGGTTGATAGTCTTGGCCTCCATGATGATTGTCCTATTGCGAATGAAGGAGACGCATCCCCATCGTTTTATGAAAAAGAACGGTTTTGAATAAATGTGTATTTCATTGAGGGAAGTGATTTTATAGATGTTCCATGTTAACGAGACCTATGAATGGTTGGACAGTCAAGGGAAGATTGACGTGGTTTGTAAAGCATTGGCAGATCCAATTCGTCGATCTCTTTTGAAAATACTAGGCGAAAAACAATATTTTTGTCACCTGGATGGTGAAACGGTCAATGGTGTTTGTGTACAAGATTTGAGTAAGTTGTTGAAGTTACCCCAATCAACGGTATCGCGGCATTTGTCTATTTTAAGGCAGGCCGGTTTGGTTGGCCATGAACAAAAAGGAACGTGGCACTACTATTATTGTCGAGTGGACACATTAAAAAAATTAGAACGCTGGATTCAGTCTATGATTCCAAAAGACTTGGACAAAGAGGATGAAAAGGCCAACTTTTGAACGCTAGTTGTTGATGAATTGGTACGATAGAAACATACGTCGGGATTTTTGAAACATTGGCACGATATACGATGTTCTCAACAAGTGAGATTCATTGGAGAGGTGTGTGTCAATGTTAGGCAAGAACTTCATCACTGTAGAAGAGATGAGTCGAGATAAGTTAGAGAGTATGATTTCAGGGGAAGTGCTGTTTCCAGAACATGTCCAGTACAATGAACGTCGTAAAGTATGGAACGGATTATTTGATAAACGGCCTGCGGTTATTGTGAATTGTCAAAATGAAAAAGATGTTATGACAACGGTGCGTTTTGCACGTTCTCAAAAACTTGCTGTGGCTGTACGTGGGGGAACCCACCATATTGCGGGTTATGGCACCTGTGAAGGTGGTGTGTTGATTGATACGTCAGCAATGCGTGAAGTAAAAGTAGACTTAGCAAGTCAGACCGTTAAGGTTCAGAGTGGCGCGCAGGCTGGCGACGTGATTCGGGAAACACAGAAATACGGTCTTGCTGTTCCAACTGGCGATGTTTCGAAAGTTGGCATTGCAGGTTTGACACTTGGCGGTGGTATGGGTTATCTGCGGCGTAAGTATGGTTTAACCTGTGATCATCTTTTAGAAGCGGAGATAGTGTTAGCGGATGGTCATCTGATTCGTGTCAATGAAGTTGAAAACTCGGATTTGTTTTTTGCCATTCGTGGGGGTGGTGGAAACTTTGGTATAGCGACTTCGTTTACATTTCAAGCACGTCCAATAGGGCCTATGGTTTACGGTATTCATCTGATGTATTCCATAGTGGATTTAACAAAAATATTACAAGTCTGTCGCAATTATTTGCGAGAGGGCCATCATGATGTCAGTTTTAATATTGCCATTCACACTATTCCTCCACTTCCCCACGTCCCAGATTTTTTGATAGGAAAGAAAATCGTCAGTTTAAGTGGAATGCATGCAAGTGAGGACATGGAATATGCTGCACGTGAAATTGCTCCGCTGCGTTCAATTGCAGAACCACTGCTCGATTTGTGTGGGCCGGTTAATTACACACATCTTCACACCCAATTGGATGAACGCATTCCTGTAGGAATTCCTGCGTATGGTAAATCTATTTATTTGAGGTCAATAGACGATATCTCCATTTCAACCATCACAAACGCACTCGATAAAGCAGGACCAACATCCATGGGTATGGTATGGATTCTGGGAGGACGTATGGCAGAAATCCCAGCCCATGAAACTGCCTTTGGCCAACGTGATGCCGAAGCGCTTGTCATAATGGAATCGCTTGCTGTGCCAGGCATAAGCACAATGGAAGAGGGGAAAGGATGGGTGGACGAATTTCATCAAAAATTATCTTGTCAGCAACCGTCTTTAGCAACCTATCTCAATATGGCAGGTCTTGAACATGATCCTCAAAAAGTTGTGCGAGCGTCTTATGGCCATAACTACGAGAGACTTTCTGCTGTAAAACGTCAATATGACCCAGATAATATCTTTTGTTTCAATCCAAATATTTTGTCAGATTAAGCGGATAACTGTGTCTTGCAAACTAGTTTCTTATCCCTAGTCTGTCTTACAATATGGTTGGCAGGCTATGGATGTGTGCGGGGGTAAAGGTCAATGGGTGAAAAGTTGATAGGACGAGAAGTAGAGAAAGAATGGTTTTTGCATTGGCTTTCTAGTCAGAATCGACGGACGACAGTCCTATTTGTATCCGGAATACCAGGAGTAGGGAAAACATTTTTGATGCGTTATTTTGAAGAAGTATCAAGTGAAAATGCTGCACAAACTGAGTGGATAGATTGTGCTTTGTTAGACAGCGAACGTGTCATGCATTGTCTTCAAGAGATATCTAAGTCCAGAATTGTATCCCAATCTATGGATTCTCCAGCAGATGTCCATTCCAATAGTTTACAAGAACCTTTCATCCTCTTTGTAGATCATTTGGATACCCAATCTGAAACGGAAAATTATATATCGAATCAATGGATTCGCTGTATGCCAAAACACAATCTTCTCCTTGTTTTAATCAAACGATCCAGAAGTTCCATCCATCAATATTGTCATACTTGGTTGTTGACTGCATGGCATGACATGTATCTGGAACCTTTTACTCGTCAAGAGGCTACACAATTTTTACGTTCTTTTTCACCTCATTTAGATTCGCTGGTTATTCATCAGATGATTGGGCTAAGTGCAGGTCATCCCATGATTCTGACAGATTTTGTTTATCAGGATGCGAATCCAACACATAGATTTACTAATGAAGGATTTCCTAATCTTTTCGCAATATTGACAGATTCCATTGACGATACGGATACAATGGATGTTTTGTGTTCTCTCGCGTTTATGCTGGAAGGGAACCAAGAAGATATGTGTGACTTTCTTAGGAAAGAAGTCAGTTGGTTGACCTACCGTCGTGTCTCCAACCTTTCCTATATTCAGCATCAATTGGGTGATCTCGTTATTCATCCAGTAGTAGCTTATCTATTAAGATTGGATTTTCATCATAGAATGCCGCGACGGGCACAAGAATGGAGTCAAAAAGCAGTTTTACTGTTCTTGGAGAGAATCGAACAGGAATCAACGTCAGAACGAAAAAGATACTGGTTCTCTCAATTGTGTTTATTGCTCAGTGAGGCTCAAACTCATCAACAATTGCTTTTTCCCCAGACCAACTCTTTATTTTATCAAGATGATTTCTATCAAATTATTGTTCCATCAGGTAAAGAGAAAAGGCAGCAGTTAATGGACTGGTTAGAAAAAATACCACATTCTCTGGATGCATCAGGCGGACAGGAAGAGATGGTCGATTGGTTTGAACAAATGGCCGAGCAAAATACTCAATGTATCCGTGTTCTGGAAGATAGAGAAGGACAAATTGCAGCTATGCAAATGGTTGTGTCTCATTATGAACATCTTCCGAAACGAGTCAGAGCGCAGATGGCTAAACTTTCCCATTTGGAAAAAGAGCTAGGCATGGCACTTGATGCAGCCCCTTTGGTCTTACTGATGGTGCATTCTCCTGACGTTCTGGATAGTACGTTGGATGAGTGGCGAACAAGATTTCTCTGTTACCAGCTTGCTAGTCAAAATTCCCATGTACAACCGTTAATTTTCTTGGGGCAAGCTTCTATACCTACGTATCTTCGTTTTCATCCATGGTTGAAAAACGTATCCGTTTCTGGCGTTCAAAAAAATTCGGGTATACCACTTTATACTTTGCAACTGAAAAAAGAAGAACTTCAACAAGCTCATGCTTTATCTGTTCATTATCCATCTGAGAATGGGGTGGAATTGCGCACAGCCCATGAGCATGAGCTTATTTTGAGTGAGGATGATGTGCGGGAAATTTTGCAGCATCTTCATCATTTGGAATATTTAGATACGTTTGTTCGCGAAAGAAAGATGAATCTCACTGTTAGTGAACTGCGAGATAAATTGGTTGGTATTCTTGTTGCCGACCAAATTCCACCTCCGCTCACTCGTGAGCAGCAACGACTTTTGCGCATCACTTATATGGATCGGCCAGGTACGGTGATTGCGATTTCTCACCGCTTGGCTATGAGCCGCACGACGTACTATAGAGTACTGGCACAAGCTCATCATCATTTTACGCTCGCGCTTCGTTCTTAAAATTTGTTGGAGAGAGATAATTGTGTTTGTTTGAGACAATGTTGGAATGTATGAAACAGTTAATTCAGGTACATTCGATATCAGAAGTAGTCTGTAATCGATAGAGAGAAACAGGAGGTGAAGATGATGTTAAATTTATCTGCTTTTGACAATGAAGAAAACTTCGGCGAAGAAGATGTTGTACGTTTTATGCGCAATCGTAGCGCTGAAGACTGGTCTGCTTTACTTGCTCAGACAGAGATAGTGCAATTCAAACAAGGTGATTTGGTATTGCAACAGGGAGAAATTGATCGCGCTTTGTACATTGTATTGACAGGTGAACTGGAAGTTGTGCTCTTCTCAACAGAAGGCGAAGATAGACGTTTAAGCAGATTAGCTGCTGGGTGCATTTTTGGTGAACAATCTTTTCTCGATGGAAAACCGAGATCGGCAACTGTGCGAGCTGTTACCAATGGAGAAATGCGTATGCTTCCTTGGTCGGCATTTGAACGTTTAAGTGATTCAAATCCACATCTCGCTTTGGGGATTTTGTTTGATATCGGTTGCGTGCTTTCAGAGCGTTTGCGCCGTATGAATCAATTCATAGTGTAGAAAAATTCTGGAATAGGGATAGGAGATAAAATCAAATGGCCCAATTAGAAGGTCACGTAATCCGAAAAACCCCTAGTGTTTTAAAGCCTTCCGTATTGCTCATACTGACGGCTGCTTTTGTGACATCACTATCCACTTACATGGCACAGCCGTTTTTCATTCTTTACTATCATCAGGCTCTGCATTTTTCTTCTTTGGAAGCTGGTGTCCTGATTGCCATCATGCCGCTATGCGGTGCTTTGTTTGGAGTTGTTGGAGGCTATGTTTCGGATTTCATAGGTATTCGCAAGGCATATGCTTCTGCGCTTTTGCTTTCCGGATTTTGTATGGCAGGTTTCGCCTTCTTTCGTTCATTTTTTGAACTTTTTATACTTTCAGCTGTACTGGGACTGTGTATGGCTACTACTCGCAGTGGCGCGCAAGCACTCTTGAAAGGGCGTGTCGCCGAGGAACAGGCGGGTACAGCGCAGACTTATCTATACTGGCTAAATAATTTATCCATCATCGTTGGCCCGCCTGTTGCTGCTTTACTGCTTGGAGCAGGCGCGAAAGCCAACGTGTTTGTGGTGTCATCTATTTTGATGGTCGTCATGTCGCTCTGTGTCTTACTCTTACTGGATTCTCCCTTAAAAACACAAAAACCAAGCGGAAGTGAGGCTTCTGCTACAAAAAACGTCAGACCACCTTCTTTTCTTCAATCCATGAGCATGTTGCAGGCCAATCGTAGATTGCGGTGGACTTTTTTTGCCCTTTTTTTCTACATCATGCTAGAAGCACAGCTGACGTCCACCGTACCGCTTTATATGTCGGAGAAATTTACAGAAGGATCGAAATTTTATGGATTTATTAATACAGAAGTTGCAGCCATAGCACTTTTTCTCACGCCTATTCTTGCTCGTATCACAAAGAAAAAGAGTGTTTTAGGAGTCTTATCCACAGGTATTCTTGTTCTAGGTATTGGACTGGTGGTCGCCGGATTTTCCGGATCAGTCATTGGTTGGTATATAGGCATTTGTTTCTACGGACTTGGTGAGGTTACTGCGATGCCCAAAATCAATGAGGTCATGGTTGACGCAGTGGATAAAGAACAACCGGCTACATCTTTTGCTGCTTTAAATACTTCTCTGTTCTTGGGAATGTTTGCGGGATATGCAATTGGTCCATCGTTGATTGCTCAGATGAGTTCAGGTTGGCTATACACAGGAGCGTTAGCATTGGCTGTACTTTCCGTGATCTGTTTTATCAATGCTCGGCGAGCTATTGTGGTGTCGCAAAGTGTGTCGTTAGAGGTGGAGGGTCATTCAAACGTATAATTGATAGTGGATTATTTGTAAAAAAATTGATATTTGCATTGTGTTTTGCGCAGAGAAAAACGATAATGAAGGGGTATAGGAAGCCTTGTAAAAAACGCTATAGGGGAGCGTTTCCATTGCCTTTCGTTTTTCATATTCCGGGGTGCGATGTGACTGAGACACTAAACGAGTCTTCGCATACTCTTGTCCTACGAGCTATAGAGTCGAGTACTTCGCGCCCAGTCATTCTAAAAATGCCAGCTACTCGTTATCCTCAACCTTCAGAAATTGCTAAGTATTCTCATGAATACGAAATACTTCAAGAATTGAATGGCGAAGGTGCCATTCGGGTATATCGTCTATTGCAAGTGGAACATGTGCCTGTTTTGATTCTCGAAGATAGCGGAACAGAATCGTTGTCTGGCTATTTGCGCAAGCATAAGCTCAGTATTGCTGAGAAACTAGAACTTGCTATTTCTCTTTGCGAATGTTTGGAGCGTATCCATACCAAACGAATTACCCACCGTGATTTAAATCCTGCGAATATATTGGTGCAATCCGATCACAAATCTGTCAAAATCATCGATTTTGGTGAGTCCACAAGATTTTTGCGAGAACAAGTGGAGGCAGTACGCAGCGATGCCTTGACGGGTACACTACCCTATATGTCACCTGAGCAAACAGGACGAATGAACCGAAGTGTTGATTATCGGACAGATATTTATTCTCTTGGGGTCACTCTGTACGAAATGTTTACAGAACATCCTCCATTTGATTTTTCTGACGCGCTTGAGATGATTCACGCGCATCTAGCACGTGAACCAAAGTCACCCGATATAGTGGATAAAACCATACCCCGTGTGCTTTCGAGCATTATTCTCAAATGTCTCTCTAAAAATCCGGAAGATCGTTATCAAAGTGCCTACGGTGTTCGGGCGGATTTGCAAATCTGCTTAGAGCACTGGAAGGATAAAGGTAATATTCCTCACTTTCCTATAGGTCTTCAAGATGCCGTCATGGGTTTTCATCCATCCAGAAAATTATATGAGCGTGACGATGTCTGGCAACAGGTTGTTCAAGCGCACGAACGGGCAGCCGCAGGAGGAGTGGAATTTTTTATCATTCGCGGTGAAGAAGGCATGGGCAAATCTATGCTTTTATCTGAGTTTTCAAATCAGTTGCGTGAAATGTCTTCTTATGTGGTTGGAGGAACCTTTCACAAGGATGATCAAAATATTCCTTATTCTGCTATTTTACAAAGCTGTGGACAATTGTTTGAGGGGCTTCTCGAATTGCCTGACGATGTTGTAAATGTATGGAAAGATCGTTTGGTTTCCATACTGAAGGACGATGTCCCTTATGTTCAGGGCTTGATTCCTTTCGCCAAACAGGTGTTTGGGGGGCAAGGAGTAATCCCATCTTTGAATGAAGCTGCTTATGCGGTTCTAATGGAGCGCATCCTAAAAAATTTATTTCGTGCTTTTGCCAATAGTCAAGAGGCGATTGTGGTTTATCTGGACGATTGTCAATGGGCGGATTCCTACACGCGCAAGTTTTTGAGTTCCATGGCAAGCGACGTGGAGTTTCACCATATGTTGTTTCTGATGACATATCGAACAGAGGACGTAATAGAGGAGTCGCTTTTCGCACGTGGCAGAGGTTCTTTTTTCGTGTCTTACTGCAAACTTCGTCCACTCAGCGTGAAGGCGGTAGCTGAACTTTTGGCGGATACTTTGTTGACGAATGAAGAACGCGTTCTTCCCCTAGCCAAGATTATGGTAGAAAAGACATCGGGAAATGCGTTCTTTGTGCATCAATTGTTAGATTCTATTTACCGTTCTTCTTTTTTATGGTATGACAACCATGAAAAAGTATGGAGATGGGATATAGAAGGCGTAAGACGTATTCATTGTACCGACAATGTCGTTGATTTTCTGTCGCAAAGTTTGTCGGAGTTGCCTGAAGAAGAACGAGTATGGCTAGGTCAAACCGCCTGTTTTGGAGCAAAATTTGAAATACACGACTGCGCATTCATCGCTGGAGTTCCTTTAGAAAAGGCGTATGAACGTATGCTGGAGTGTTTGGAGTACGGGTTTATTGAACCCGTTCGCACAGCAAATTCCTCAGAACAAATTTTCCTGACGAAACTGGAAGATACCACCTGGGATAAAACTCTAATCCTGCAATTTGCCCATGCGCGTATTCAAGAAGCTGTCTATTCCTTGCTCGATCCCGTTGTTAAGGCACATACGCATTTTAAGATTGCTCAGTATTATTTGCGAAAGTTGTCATCTGAAGAGCTGGTGCAGCGAGTATTTGAATTGGCCGCTCATTTTAATGCTGCAATAGACGTTATTCAGGCACGTGAAATACGCCAACAAGCTGCAGAAATCAATTTGCTGGCCGGAAGGGAAGCCAATCGGTTGGCATTGTTTGACGAGGCTAATCGCTTCTTTACTGCAGGAGCAGCATTTCTTGATGAACTCGATTGGAAAGAACGATATGGTCTCACGAGTCAATTGTATATTGAGCGAATGAAACACGAATTTCTCTGTAATCATTACGACCATACGCTTACGATGGCCGAAGAGGTGTTAGCTCACGCACAGACGCCACTCGATAAGCTGGAAGCTCATATGTGTAAGTTGAATGTGTTTACCATGCGTTATGAGTATGCTTCCATGATGGACACAGCGAGATCGGCCGTACAATTATATGGTATCAAACTGCCAAAGCGTATGAGTCGCAGAGTAGCGCTCGAACAATATCGCACATTTAAGCAATTGGTTGCTGTTGGTGAAGAACGAATGCTGACTTCATCACCTAAAGCCGATAAAGCCTTGCAAATCGTTCTCCGTATTGTACAGGTGACTTCCAATTCTGTGACAAGCCAACCAGAGTGGATATCCTATCTTTGGTTGAAAGTGGCTGAACTTTCCATTAAATATGGTTTTTGCCCGGATTCGGCCATAGGTTTTCTAGCTCCAGTTCATCTCAGACAATTTTGGCGAAAAGAAGATATTGAAGACGCTTATCGCTGGGGGAATTTTGCCAGAGAAGTGGTGGAACGTTTTCGAGATGGTGCTGAGGGCCAATATATGCGCGCCAAAATGAATGTTTCCGTGACGTTTGCCACGACGCTTAATCACTGGCGCAACCATTTAATGTCCACGGTAGACGCTTTAGATGAATACTTTGAAGGCATTAAATCGATTGGGGCAGAAAGTTTTGCGGTTTTGCATAGTGGATGTAAGATGCTCGTGCTTTTCTCCTGTGCGGAAACACTCGATACTTTGACTCGTGAACTTCAAAAGCAGCGAACGGTTGCTGAATCTTTTTCGTTACCGTTTCCTATCCAAGTCTGTCGTATGTTAGAAATCGTTGCTGAAGAACTTCAAAATCCAGATTGGACAAAGAATCGGCAATGGATAGAGGTAGAACAATTTGCAGGTTTTGCATCTGATGTGAAATTGACTGAAAGTTTTTTGCAATGCGTTCGTGCCTATCTTTTTAATCGTTCACATGAAGCCGTTGCAGCTGGGGAAGAAGGGTATCAATTATTCAAGTCCAGTCTTGACTGTTCTACTTTTCTGGTACCAGAGCACGCGTTTTATTATGGGCTGATTTTAGCGGCTGCACCGGATACTCAGGTAGTTCCTGCAATGAATAGATTGCGGAGAATTGTAAAATTGTTTCAAATATGGTCTGAGCTTTGTCCCCAGAACTATGAACACAAATATTTATTGCTTAAAGCTGAATCAGCCCGATTATCTGGGTTATGGCATCGTGCAGTTGACCTTTACGAGGCTGCCATTCAAACCGCTAAACGAGATGGCTATTTGCAAAATGAGGCAATTGCCAATGAATGTGCAGCCAAACTGTTTCTTGCCCGGAAACAGCCTAAAATTGCTCAAGTCTATCTGGCAGAGGCTCGCTACCTTTACAGCCGATGGGGAGCACACGGAAAAGTTCAACAATTGGAAGATACTTATGGGTATCTGTTGAACCTTGGCGAGAGTGGTGACAAATTCCCTGGACTCATTTCCAGTGCGATTTCATCTAGTACCAAAGAACCGAAACGCAGGCAACTTGATATAGCAACGATTCTCAAAGTGTCGCAAGCTATTTCAAGTGAAATTCGCCTCGATCAATTGTTGTCTACCTTGCTGTTGTTTGCCATCGAGAGCGCAGGTGCGGAGAGCGGGTATTGGATTCTCAAACAGGATGAAGAGTGGGTCATAGCCGCTTCAGCGACCGCCGATGGAACAGCGGATATACAGAAAACAGTTCTGGTCCACATGTCTGATGATGTGTCATTCGGAGTGGTTCAGTATGCCTTGCGCACTCAGGAATTAGTTATTCTCCATCATGCCAGCAGGGAAGGACGGTTTGTGCGCGATCCACATATACGTAAGAAACGTGCCAAATCGATTCTTTGTTTGCCCGTTCTGAAGCAAGGGAAGATTGTTGCTATTCTATATTTGGAAAATAGTTTGGCCACACATGTATTTACATCAGATCGTATTGAACTGTTGATATTGCTTTCTGGACAGATGGCAATCTCTATGGAAAATGCCATGATGTATGAAAGCTTGGATCGTTTGGTGATTGAGCGGACCAACGAACTGAAACGAACCCAACAACAGATGATTGAGTCGGAAAAAATGGCCTCACTGGGTCAACTTACGGCAGGTGTGGCCCATGAAATTAATAATCCTATCAATTTTGTTGTGTCCAGCACGGCTCCGCTTCGCCGCGATATCGAAGATCTCATTGAACTCTTAAAATCGTACAGAGAAGCCATTAGAGAGCAAGGTCTTGTAGATAAATTCCAAGCTATTATGAACAAGGAAGAACAGATCGATCTCGATTACACGGTAGAGGAAGTCTTGCAGCTTGTTTCTGGTATTGAAGAGGGTGGTAGTCGGACAGCGGAAATTGTGAAAGGCTTGCGAGCCTTCTCTCGTCTGGATGAGGATGATGTAAAACTGGCCAGCGTCACTGAAGGTATTGATTCGACACTTACATTGCTTCATCGTAGCTATGAACGTCGAATTCGGATTGTTCGAGACTATGAAGAGGTTCCAGAGATAGAATGTTATCCGGGTAAGTTGAATCAGGTCTATATGAATCTCTTGTCGAATGCCATTCAGGCTATTCCCGATCAAGGTGAAATACGTATTTCTGTTCGTCACATCGAAGAATTTGTACAGATTCGCATTTCCGATACGGGAGTCGGCATATCTAAAGAAGTGATGCGACGTATTTTCGAACCGTTTTTTACTACAAAGGAAGTTGGTCTCGGAACAGGGCTTGGATTGTCTATTAGCTACGGCATCATAGAACTTCATCACGGTCGGATTGAAGTCGATAGTCGTTTAGGGCAAGGTACAACCTTTACGATCACGCTTCCTATACGCCAAACAGGAAACGTTTTGCAATAAGAACATGTGTCAATATAGATACAACGGAATGGTAAGTGGGGTAGAAAAATGATGAAGAAAAGCGATTTACCGATTTCCATATTGTATTTAGATGATGAAGAGCATAATTTAATATCCTTCCGAGCTGCGTTTCGTAAACATTTTCAAATTTATACAACGACTTCTGCTCGAGAAGCAGTGGATTTACTTCGCACCCATCAGATTCCCATTGTGATTACGGATCAGCGAATGCCGGAAATGATGGGTGTGCAATTTTTAGAGGCTATTATACCGGAGTTTCCTGATACCATACGCATGATTCTTACAGGTTTTAGTGATGTCGAGGCGATTATAAAAGCCATTAATACGGGACGAGTCTATCGATATATTACGAAACCATGGGTGGAAAGCGAACTTTTAATGACATTGCAAGGGGCAGCAGAGATGGTTCGCCTCCAACATCAAAACAAGCGGTTAATCGAAGAATTGCAGCAGCGTGTTCAAGATCAGGAAAGAGTGATGAAACTCTTTCAAAAATATGTACCTGAGCATGTGGTGACTGAGGTTCTGGGTCAAGACGAGGACAGTTCCATACTTAAAGGTGAACTGCGCATTGTTTCTGTTCTCCTCTGTGACATCCGTGACTTTACAGCCCGTGCTGCAGAGCTTGAGCCACGTAAAGTAGTGGCGTTTTTAAACGACTATTTCTCGCTGATGACGGATTGTGTAAAAGCTCACAACGGAACAGTCAATAAGTTTATTGGTGATGGCATATTAGCTATTTTTGGTGCCCCTGTATCTTATTTGCATAATCAAGAGAATGCAGTACTTTGTGCACTCGATATGGTAGAGAAGATTCATCAGTTCAATGAACGCCACCGTATGGAATTAGGCGGCAATTTAAAAATAGGAATAGGTATCAATACAGGCGAAGTTGTCGTTGGCAATATTGGCACGGAAGAACGCGTCGAATACACAGTTATTGGTGATACAGTCAATATGGCTTCTCGGATTGAACGTTTGACCAAAGGTCATGACAACGCGGTGTTTATCAGTTCAAGCACTTATCAGAGAGTAAGTGATATCGTGCAGGCGCGTGTCTGTGGTCCGTTTTCTGTTCCTGGTAAAGAAGAAGCCATAGAACTTTACGAGGTAATGGGACGCAAGCAAACATAAGTCCATCATAGATATTTTGGCGCCTACCTTATTCGACCCAACGAACAGTCGCATTTATGATAGCCCCTCCGTGATTAGGGAGGGGCCATTGTTTATTTCTTAGTTCATTGAACCCATATGGCTCATTGGGTTTGAAGAACTGGAACTTGTTCCTGTACTGGATGTTGAGCTTGTAGAAGCTGCGCTCGATCCGTTGGATGATTGTCCGCTCGGCACAGATGGTATAGAACCAGCATGGGCGCTCGGTGTGAAATCCAGTGTTCCTCCAATGAACGTTGGATTCATGCCCATGGCCTTCATGACATTCAAGAGGTCATCTACTTGGATATACATTGTTCCTTGTCCGTAATTTTTCCATACTTTCCCTTTCATACTAGACATCATATGGTTGTTCACATAGAGGTGAACATTACCATTGCCGCTTGCTTGGCTGACAGAATTTGAACCGAATGCAGTATCAGAAGTAATGTTCCAGTTGGAACCGTTCCAAGAAGTTTGAATTCCTGCTGATTTTAGTAACTGCATTAAGTACCAGATGGGAACATAAGTGCTGCCATCAATGGTTTTTAAAGGCATGTTTTCCACACTGTTGTTCCAAGCGGCCGTGACCACATTCGGCTGAGAAGTCACGTTTACAGTTCCCAACATGCCCATGACGTCATGCAAAAGGCATCGGTAAGCAAAACTTCCAGACTTAATAAATGTTAATTCATAGGTAGCGCCTGGTACCAGAAAGCCGGAGTTAAAATATCCAGTACCCGCATAAATATGTCCGCCATACGGAGGTGGCATGAGACTTTCATTAGGAATGTCAGACCAGCCTTTAGGCAAAAAAGTTACCGTGTGTACTTCATTGACGCCTGTTTGTGTCCAGATGACCGTATCCCCAGTATGGATGTTCAAAGTATCTGGCAGGAAACGTTCATATGCCCAAGACGGATGATTGATTAGTCCTGTGGCCACCACTTGTTTGCTGGAGTTATATATATCAAGATTCCAAACGCCTTGAGGAAGGCCAGATGCTTCTACCGATCCCGTTACAGTTCCTGTACCGTCACTGTTCACAATCACAGTGGCAAATTTTGAATGAGGCACCATCACGCCACTACCGCTTTTTCCTTCACAAAGCATGGCGGTATACGTATGGCCAGGTTTCAATCCTGCCAACTTCACGGAAATTCCATACGTAATATACGAATTGGATTGAGAAGGTGGCTGTGCAAAAGCAATCAATGCTGAACCTTTGACACCACTGTTGTTTACAGTAGAGAGATTCATAGCATAGGATTGAGATTCTTTAGCGTCGGTCTGCGCAAAATAGGTGGTCGTGCCATTGGCATTCTTTTGAGTCTTCAACTTGAAGGCAGCAATGGATTGATTGGCCGAATTAAAATCAGCTTGCTCCTCTGCTTGTGCTTGCGCATTGTATTGCGCTTGTGTCAATGGATACGGTGTTCCTGCTGGATTGACAATGACGACGCCCATCATGCCAGGATGAAGTAAGCAGTAATACGGATAAACACCTGGTTTGGTAAAGGTCAGAGTATAGGGTTTTCCCATTAGCAATCCAGATGATGTGAAAGTAGAGCCGTTATACGTACTGCCTCCAGCAGGAAGTTGAGCCTGAGGCGATAACGCTGAAGGAAGTGTTCCATTTATTCCAGGGAAAGAAACCGTATGTCCAACACCCTCAAAAGTAATGCTGTCACCAGCATCAATGGTAATGACGTTAGGGAAGAATGACATGGCCATAACACCGCTTTTGGTCATGGGTCCCGCATTGACTGTCCAATGTGTTGCCGTGGATGAAGTGGATGAAGTGGATGAAGTGGATGAAGTGGATGAAGTGGATGAAGTGGATGAAGTAGAACTGCTTACCGTACTACCGGTATCAGCAAATACTGGCGATGAGACAGTCGCCAGCAAAGCAAGTGTTGCAACTCCGGCAGCCCCAGCCTGAAGCCATTTGATGTTCCTCATGTTTCTATATACCTCCTCAGTAAAGTAACTAGAGAGTTCAAATTTCTCGGCAATCCTGCCAGTGAAATCTAACCACTGCTCACTATACCGAGGAGTCGTGTTCCATGCGTTCCATATTATGTACCGATTGTGTCATCCTTGAACGCTGAGTTGATGTAACAGGGATACTCTAAAATATAGAGTATCCAAACTTGACGAATATACCCTACAGGGGTAATGTAAAAGAGAGGTGAGGAGTAATGAGTCATTCTTATGAAAAAGATAAAGATAATCTGTTAGCACGATTGAGACGTATTGAAGGACAAGTGCGCGGTGTTCAAAAAATGATTGAAGATAATCGATATTGTATAGATTTGCTCAATCAGTTAGCTGCCATTAAGAGTGCAACCCATCAAGTGGCGCTTGCCATATTGGAAGCACACACGCGAGGATGTGTTGCAGACGCTCTGCATGAGCGCACATCAGAAAAAGAAAAGATTGATGAATTAATGCAAGTGATCCGTCAGTTTTCCAAGTAACAGGAGGGAGTCTGTTTGAACTATGCAACAACAAATCCGCAAAGAGAAAGTTTTAACCAGAAAATCAGAGTTTAAAATTGAAGGTATGACCTGCGCTGCTTGTGCAGCCAGAATTGAAAAAGTCTTAGGTCGGGCCAATGGCGTTACCCAGGTCAGTGTCAATTTGGCTTCAGAAAAAGGAAAGGTAGAATATCTTTCTCACCTGATAGATGAAAAAGAAATTTTGTCCAAGATTGAGAAAGCAGGTTACACAGCGATTCCCATTCAAGAACTCAATGATGCAGAAGAACGAAAACAGAAAAGTTTAGCCTATCGTCGAGACCAGAGAATACTTGGGTTATCTGTTATTTTGACATTGCCGCTGGTTGTGCAGATGTTTGTCATGTTGTTGGGCAAATCGCCATTTATGTCGAATTGGGTGAGTTTTGCGCTGGCAACTCCAGTTCAGTTTTATGTAGGTTGGAGATTTTACAAAGGAGCTTACCACGCTCTTCGCGGCGGAGCCGCCAACATGGATGTGCTGGTTGCTCTGGGAACGACAACAGCATACGTATACAGCGCAATCAGAACCATTTTAGGATATCCAGTGACCTATTTTGATAGTTCTGCCACGGTCATTACACTGATTTTTATGGGCAAATGGCTGGAAACCAGAGCGAAACAGGAATCTAGTTCTGCCATTGAACAATTGGCCGATTTGGCTGCTAAACATGCACATGTAGTGAAGGATGGCAATGTGAGAGATGTTGCCGTCGAAGAGTTACAGTTGGGCGATCTCGTTCGTGTCTATCCTGGAGAAAAAGTTCCAGCTGATGGGATACTTGTAGAAGGAACTGCTCATATTGACGAATCCTTTCTTACAGGGGAGTCAGTTCCAGTTGCGAAGCAGGCTGGCGATGAGGTGTTGGCTGCAACAATGAATCAAATGGACTCCTTTGTAATGAAAGTAACCAGAATCGGTGAGCATACAGTTTTTTCTCAAGTCATTCGTCTAGTTGAAGAGGCTCAAGGTTCGAAAGCCCCTGTGCAACGTCTGGCTGATAAGATATCAGGAGTTTTTGTTCCCACTGTACTAGGTATCGCTATTTTGACTTTTTTTCTTTGGGGTATTTTTGGTACCTGGAGTCACGCGTTGATTGCAGCTGTGGCAGTATTGGTCATTGCCTGCCCATGTTCTCTAGGCTTGGCAACACCAACAGCCATCATGGTTGGTACGGGATTGGGGGCAGCGCATGGTGTTCTCATTAAAGGTGGCGAGCATTTGGAAAAGGCTCATCAAGTCAACACCGTAGTCTTCGACAAAACAGGGACCTTAACTTTAGGTAAACCAACCCTTACAAACATCATGACCCTGTCTCAATCGGATACATCTCACCTGTTGAGTATTGCAGCTGCAGTTGAGTCGCAAAGTGATCATCCACTAGCCCAGGCTGTAGTTCAATATGCAAAGGATCAAGGAATAGATTTTGGCCATGCAGAGAAAGCAAAAATCATTCCTGGAAGAGGAATCGCTGGCGAATGGAATGGAGTTTCCATTCTGATTGGCAATGCTCAATTAATGGAAGACGAACAGGTTCAAGGGTTTCAGATCCATCCAATTTCACAGCTTGAAAAAGAAGCAAAAACTGTTATTTGTGTGTCAGTCAATGGACATTTTCAGGGATTCATTGGAATTGCAGATACGCTGAAACCAGAAGCGAAATCTACTATTGAAGCACTTCAAAAATTGGGCATTGATGTCTGGATGTTAACGGGAGACAATGAGCAAACAGCCAACGCTGTAGCACGGCAATTAGGTATTCAGCAGGTTATGGCTGGAATACTGCCGGGAGAAAAAGCACAAAAAGTGTTGGAATTAAAAGAGCTGGGACGAGTTGTGGCTATGGTTGGTGATGGCATCAATGATTCTCCCGCACTAGCGGCGGCGGATATTGGTATGGCTATGGGTAACGGAGCAGACGTGGCGCTTGAAACTGCAGATATTGCCTTGATGACCTCCAATTTGGCAGCTGTTGTATTAGCAATACAATTATCACGTCTGACCATGCGTAAAATTCGGCAGAACTTGTTCTGGGCTTTCTTCTATAACATGTTGGGGGTTCCCCTTGCTGCATTAGGAATTCTTAGTCCAATCATTGCTGGTGCGGCAATGGCGCTCAGTTCTGTCAGTGTTGTGACCAACAGTTTGCTGCTGCGTCGTGCTAAACTATAAAAAAAACAAAATTTAATGCAAATCATCATGAGGAGTTGATATCATATGGCGACAGCTATGATTTCGGTGATAGGTATGACTTGCGGAGGATGCGTGAATGCCGTTACAAAAGCGCTGAAAAGTGTTGACGGCGTACTGGATGTACAAGTTGAATTGGAAGCCGGTCAAGCGACTGTGCAATTTGATGAAAGTAAAACGGATATATCCATGTTGAAAGAAGTCATTGAAGAAGCTGGCTACGATACTAACTGATGGTTGATAGGAAGGGATACACCTATGTATCTAAACAACGGCAGTGTTGTGCGAGCCATGACGATTGCAGGTTCAGACAGTGGCGGCGGAGCGGGAATTCAAGCTGATTTAAAGACGTTTGCTGCATTTGATGTCTATGGTTCCTCTTGCATTACGGCTTTGACGGCTCAAAATACATTAGACGTCCTGGGCATCATAGAAATGACACCGGAATTTGTTCAACTACAGTTGCAATCTATACTGGACGATATTGGAACACATGCGTTAAAAACAGGAATGCTGAGCAATGAGAACATCATTCATGTTGTTGCGCAAACTTTGCAACAGTACAAAGTAACCAATATTGTTGTTGATCCAGTGATGATTTCTAAAAGTGGAAAGTCTTTGTTATCCTATTCAGCCATCCAAGCCATGAAAGAGCAATTGCTGCCTTTGGCTGATATTTTGACGCCAAACTTGCCTGAAGCTGAGACGTTATGTGGTTATCCCATTACAACGTTCGAACAATGCCTCCAAGCTGCTCAAGATTTGGCTAGCCTGGGTCCTCGAATCGTGATCATCAAAGGCGGCCATGCAAATGAAGGGGACGGGCCATCTTCGCATGTGGTTGATCTCGTTTTTGATGGTGAAAATTTTACAAGTTTTCATTCTCCTCGTATTCCTAGTCACAAAACCCACGGAACGGGCTGCACGTTTTCTGCTGCAATAACTGCAGGCTTGGCGAGAGGAATGAATTTCCTGAATGCTATCGCATCTGCCAAGTCGTTTGTCCAAGATGCTATCGAAGCTGCGACGGATTGGGATGTGGGGAATGGCTACGGTCCGACCAATCATTCTGTAGCGATTCGTATAGCGGAAGGCGTAGTGGCAGGTTACTCGTATATCAGAAAAGATGGCGGATGGATGCGCTGTGAGGAGATTTCAGTATGAAGCTAGCTCAGATGACGAAAGAAGAGTTGCGCCGTCGTTTGCGACTCTATGTGGTCACCGATGAAAGAAAAGATACGCAGAGCTTGCTCGATACGACTGCAGCTGCGATACAAGGTGGTGCTACCGCCATCCAACTGCGCCGCAAGGCAGATTTAGGACGTCATTTTGTCGATCTCGCCTATGCTATAAGGCGAATGACCAGAGAGGCGGATGTGCTTTTTTTTGTCAATGATCGTGTAGATATTGCGCTTCTGTGCGACGCTGATGGGATTCACGTGGGACAGGATGATTTATCGTGTATGGAAGTAAAAAAATTATTTCCAGATGCATTGGTTGGGGTTTCAGCAGCTGGAGTAGAAGAAGCCTTAGCAGCTGAACAGCAAGGGGCGGATTACTTGGGAGTGGGGGCGGTCTATCCTACGAATTCTAAACCAGATGCGGATTTTACGGGACTTGAGGGACTTTCCCTCGTTACACAGTCTGTGTCGCTTCCAGTTGTAGCCATAGGCGGTATCAACGTTGAAAGAGCGAGTTCTGTATTAAAGGCGGGAGCCGATGGTATAGCCGTTGTTTCGGCAGTGATGTCTGCAGATGATCCCAGAATGGCGTCTATGGAACTTATTCATCGAATGGAAATAAGTGGAGGTTAAAAGAGGACAATGAATCTTTTGGACGGTCGTCGTATAGTCGTTACAGGTGCTTCCAGTGGACTTGGGCTGGCCATGGCAGAGGCGTTGTTGAAAGCTGGGGCATCGGTTGCAATGACAGCTCGTGCAACAGATCGGTTGGACAGTGAAGTAAAACGTTTGACACATGCTGGTTATGATGCATATTCTTTGCCCATGGATGTTCGCTCTGAACAATCTATCAGCGATGCCGTAAGCTGGGTAGTTCAAACATGGGGAAAAATCGATGTTCTTGTGAACAATGCAGGAATTGGCATGCGAACAGTCAATTCTCGATTCATGTTGGAACCACAGCCTTTTTTTGAAGTGACTCCGCAAGGATTTCGAGATGTCATTGATACGAATCTTACAGGATATTTTCTTGTTTCTCGTGGATTCGCTCCTTTGTTGGTTAGACAGGGGTATGGAAAAGTCATTAACATTTCCATGAATCATTCAACAATGCGCCGACGTGGTTTTATTCCCTATGGACCTTCAAGAGCTGGTGCAGAATCACTCAGCTATATCATGGCAGAAGATCTGCTGCCCTACGGTATCACCGTCAATATGTTATTGCCGGGCGGTGCAACGGAAACAGGCATGATCCCAGATGAGATGAAAAAACAATTGAAAGTACCGCTGTTACATCCGAATATTATGGCTGATCCGATTGTTTTTCTTGCCTCAGATCAATCGGACGGAATCACTGGTGAACGCATGATAGCCACAGAATTTGCAAACTGGTACAAAGAACGTTTCGGTAATTCATAAGATTTTTGAAGATAGGTTTATTTTGTATGAACGACGATATTCAAAGCATAAACGGGATTGCCAACATACTTTCATGAATATATTTTGTTTCCTTTTTACCAAACTATAGTCGTTTTGAGCGTACTATCAGATAGTATCAGTTGCTTGAATCATATGATTGAAAGTCCGTGTTTGGATAATAACATTATCGCTCCTTTCGACTTTACGCCTGTTTAGACGATCCTGAACACAACTTTGTGTCAAATACCTTCTTCTTATCCATTGTTAAGTTCGCGAAGAAAACCTGTGAAGAGTTCCAGTAGTGTCCGTCCAATCTTTGGGGGAATTGGGGATGCCGATTGACAGGACAACTAGTGAACTCCTATTCTTTGTACTAAGACCATAAGGATAACGGGGCGGTCATCTGTGGTGAGTAAAGAATTGAAATTGTTTATTAAGTTTCCTGATATTTTTGTCATGTTATTTCTTACAATCACAGGCTGCATAGTCTCTATTTTACATTGGCAAGGTTGGCTGACCCTCATTTTTATTGTGGCTGGTATGGTGGCATACGCATTAGCGGAGTACACGACACATCGTTTCTTGTTTCATATGAAACCTCCGAAAAATCGAATATTGCTCAAATTTTTAAAACGAATCCATTATGATCATCATGCGAATCCTGGAGATTTACACTTATTATTTTTACCTTTATGGTACAGTTTACCTAATATTGCTGTTGCATCTTTAATTCTTATGATTATCAGTCATCGCTGGCAAGAAGCGATTTTTTTTGCTACTGGTGTTGGTATTTTTCTTCTCTATTATGAATGGAGACATTTTGTTGCGCATCGCCCCTTGGTTCCTAAAACGAAATGGGGCAAAAAACTAAAAAAATCGCATTTGTGGCATCATTATAAAAATGAGAACTATTGGTACGGAGTAACTCATACAGTGCTGGATTATGTCTTTCAAACTTATCCAGATGAAAAATTGGTAGAAAAAAGTCAAACAGCTAGGGATTTGGAGCATCGGATCAAAGAACAAGTGACAGAAAGTCACTTCTGAGATAAGATATCTGTAAATTCTATCTATTATCATAGAAAAGATGGATAAAAACAGGTAATAGTTCTAACTCCAATATACTCTGTTTCTATTTTATCAAGAGGAGAATGAATATATTGTCTAACCTTTCTGCCTCTGCCATTGATGACCGAGTTTCCGAATATGCATGGCAACCCAAAACGGAAGATGATCTTGAATCGATTTATCAAAGAGCTAGAAAACAGTTTTCTGTATGGAAAAATTATAGCGTTCAAGAGCGAATAGTCTGGTTGCGAAAACTTCGTTACCATATTGCCGAGAATCGTGATCGGATTGCAAATGTGATTCATCAAGCAACGGGAAAACCCTTCTTGGAGGCGCTGTCAAGTGAAGTCATGATGGTTCTTGAATCGCTGCGTTTTTTGGAAAAACACGCTGAAAAATTGCTTCGTCCACAAAAAAGAAAAACTCCCATGATATTATTTGGGAAAAAATCGTATCTTCAATTTCAGCCGAGAGGGATTGTTTTGGTCATTTCTCCATGGAACTTCCCCTTTCAACTAGCTATGGTGCCTGTCATTGAAGCTCTGGCAGCAGGGAATTGTGTTCTGCTTAAACCGTCAGAGTGGACGCCAAGTGTTACAGAGTTGATGCAATCTTTATTTCATGAAGTCGGTTTTCCCGAAGGTGTTGTTCAAGTTATTTTGGGAGATGGCAAAACGGGAAGGGAGTTAATTCAAAAACATCCTGATTTTATCCATTTTACGGGTTCTGTAGCGACTGGCCGAAGAATTCAATCCTTAGCTGCTGAACAACTCATACCGACCACATTGGAGCTTGGCGGCAAAGATCCGATGATTGTTTTTGCGGATGCTCATTTAGAAAGAGCTGTACGTGGTGCTCTGTGGGGGGCATTTTGCAATAGTGGACAAGTATGTTTATCTGTAGAAAGATTATATGTAGAAAGAAGTATTTTACCTGTTTTTCAAGAACTTTTAATCCAATCATTAGCTCAGTTATGTCAGGGTGAAGATATAGATGCTGATCTCGGTAGCATGACAACAATGGCACAAATCGAGAAGGTTAAATCCCAAGTGTTGGAGGCTCTCCAGCAGGGGGCTACATTATTGGCGGGAGAGCATCCAGATCATTGGCTGGAGAATTCAAGGAAATTAGCTCCCATGCTGATAACGAATGTTCCCAATCATGTTTCTCTGTTAAATGAAGAAACTTTCGGTCCCATACTTCCTATTTTACCGTTTGATCAAGAGGACGAGGTCATTGAACTAGCCAATCAGAGTCGATTAGGATTAGGTGCAAGTGTTTGGACAGCTGATTTGCAAAGAGCCAAAAGGGTCGCGGCTCAATTGGTAACAGGAAACGTGTGTCTTAACGATGTGATTATCAGCATTGCTAATCCCTATCTTCCTTATGGGGGAACCAAAGAAGGTGGGATCGGGAAATATCATGGGGCGGAAGGTTTGTACGCTTTTTCTATTCAAACTTCTATATTGTTGTCTGAAGGAAAAAGTCCTTCGGAAATGCATTGGTTCCCTTATGCCGGAAAATCTCAACCACTCTCTCAACTTATTGCAAGTTGGTACGGAAAGCATAAAAACCCTTTTAAATTATTACAAGCGTATATGAAGTTACTGAACTTATCTCGCAAGCGCAATTATAAATAGTTTCTTCTATATCGGTATAAAGATTTGGTGTAAAAAGGAAGTCGAATTTTTGGAAGATGAATTTGTGGTACAATCTATGTTAACTCTATATATTCTGGAGTTGTTCTGGAGGTGAATCATTCATTCCCTTGTCCGGCTTAATCTCGTAACTGAATAAGGAGGAGAGTAATCCGTGCTAGGCTATATGGTACATGCTTTAGTCGGTATATTCGCAGTGATGAATCCAATTGGCAATGTCCCCATTTTTTTGTCCCTCACCGAAAATTATGATCTAAACAAACAAAGAAAAATTGCTCGAAAAGCTATTCTGATAGCTTTTTTAATTATTATGATATTTCTTGTCTTAGGACACTATATTTTTGAATTGTTTGGGATTACTGTCAATGCGTTTCGTGTTGTCGGTGGTATTTTAATTTTTGGTATAGCCTATAATCTTATTCAAGCTAAACCCTCACATGCACATACTCCCCACGCGGATGAACATGAAGACAGTGCAAATAAAGATGATATATCTGTCACCCCATTGGCTACCCCGTTGATTGCTGGTCCTGGAACGATTGCTACTGTTATGGCATTAGCTGGTGGCGGAAAGTTGCTCATGAATTCGCTATCTGTATTTATTGCTGTCGTGATCGTACTTGCAGGTACCTATGTTATTCTCTACTATTCTGGTTTTATTGGAAAGCACTTAGGTAAGACGGAAATGAATGTTATTACTCGATTGATGGGTTTACTTTTGGCGATTATCGCGGTTCAAATGGCAGTGTCCGGTTTGGATAAACTGTTTCCAGGATGGCTACACACATAAAAAAATTTGTAAAAAATCCAATCATAAATATAAATGTGTTTAGGATGCAAATGTATAGAAGATTGGGAGTGAAATGGTGGAAGGTAAAGTCGTTCTCATCACCGGCGGAGGACGTGGGATTGGTGCAGAGACAGCACGCCTTCTTGCTCATCGAGGCGCTTTTGTAGTTTTGAACTATCTTTCAAACCGTGAATCGGCCAATAGACTCGTCCATGAAATTGAGCAAAAAGGCGGCCGCGCATTAGCGTTGCAGGCGGATATACGAGATGAGCAACAAGTACAATATTTGGTCGAAACTACTATTCGTCAGTGTGGCAAAATCGATGGCCTGGTTAGCAATGCAGCCATGAACTTTGTGAGGAAGCCTTTTTTGGAAATGAGTTGGTTGGAATTTTCTCAGAAACTTAATGACGAGTTAAAAGCAGCATTTATCTTATCTCAGGCCGTGCTCCCACATATGCTTGAAAATCACTATGGACGAATTGTTTATGTCTCCACAGGTTTGGCCCAGCATCCACAAGTGCCTTTTATTGCCCATGGTACAGCCAAAGCGGGCCTTACTACTTTTGGAAAATATATTGCCAAGGAGTTTGGAACATATGGAATTACTGCAAATATAGTTTCACCGGGATTAGTTGAAACGGAGCGAACAAAATTTCAATCAGAAGAAATGAAAAGAAATATGGCTAAACTAACTCCGCTCGGTAGAATTGCTAAGCCTGAAGATATTGCACGAGTTATTGCTTTTTATGTCAGTGACGATAGTCAATTTATAACAGGTTGTGATATATCGGTGGATGGAGGACTCACAATTTGAGTGTAACAATTTTTATTTTATAGTCACAAAGTTGTGAGTTGGTTATGAGATTCATGAATTTCCTTGAAGTTCACTAAATTAAAAATATCATAAATACCCAAACGCCTATGGCCTTTTCTAAGGTAACAGGGCGTTTTTGTTATGCCTAAAGCATTATATGGAACACACGAGACGAAATTTGGAACGCTTGGCACACTTGCGGTGTGTAGAATTCATATTACCTTCTGGTGAATGGTGAAAAACATGTGATAAAGCGAGGATATGCTATGGAATGGGTCGTTTCATTGACAGAAGCAGCAGACCAGCTTGGTAAAGAAGGTTGTGGTTCAAAAGCCTTCGAACTATCCAGACTCATGCAGCGGGGATATTGCGTGCCTGATGGTTTTGTCGTGGCGGGTAAAGTGCATGAAAGTATCACTTCCGCTGAAGCGGAAAGCAAGGCAGCTGATATGCAAGTTGCCATGCTTCAAGCTTTCAATAGGTTGATGGAACGCTATGGTGCTGTATCTGTGAGATCTTCCTGTACGGCTGAAGATCTTTCTCATGCTTCCTTTGCGGGTCAATATGAAACCGTTCTCAATATTCGCAATCAGGAAGCGTTTTTTCAAGCATTAAGACATTGTTGGAACTCTATCTCTTATGCTCGTGTGAATGCGTACGCGAAGGCCAATCATATTTCCTTGCACGGCTCTCAAATGCCCTTGATTATTCAAGGTATGGTGAATGCGGACACATCAGGAGTAGCCTTTTCCATTCATCCTGTTACTCATGAAAATTCGGTAATTGTCAATGTCAGTTATGGACTTGGAGAAGCGATTGTATCTGGTTTGGTAACGCCGGACACATTTCTTTATGAAAAAACAACGGGCAAACTTCATGCTGAGATAGGCAGCAAAGAATTGAAATGTGTATTGCAAGATCAAGGTGTTTGTGAGATCGATACGACTTGGCTGGAACAACAACGTTTGTGTATTACGGAGGAGGAAGTATTGAAAGTCTGTAAGTTGACAGAAAATCTGGAAAAAGAATATCAGACGCCTGTCGATGTCGAATTTTCATTTCAAGAAGGTCAACTCTACTTGTTGCAAGTTCGTCCTATTACAACAACAAAGGAGAAAACTGCTGTATGAATTATATATATTCTGAGAAAGACCAACATGACTTTTTTGTACAAGATGATGTCCATTTTTCTCATGTTCTTACTCCTCTTTTTGCTTCATTTCAGTTGCCCAATCAGGAGGAAGGGACTCGAATCGCTTTTGACTTGATGAAAATGCCTATTGAACGGTTTGTTTGTCGTCTTTATAGAGGACGTTTTTACCAATTTAATTCGCCTTATGCTGGTGATCTCGATATTCGCGCTAAGGAACATGAACGTGTGCTTATGCAACGGATGCCAGTTATCATGGAATACTATCAGGACAAAGTTGACACTATTCTTCTTCCTTTTTATAGAAAATTGCAAGACAAAGTGCATGGGTATCTTAAGGCAGATGAGGCACTTTCTCTACTCAAGGAAATGCATCAATTTTACACAACTGCCTGGGCAATACATTTCGATGTGATCTTGCCTCGCCTTGATGTTGGTTTTATTTTGGAAGATCTCTATCAACGTCTAACGAATCGACCAGGAAAAGAAGTTTATGACTTGCTGGTGGGTGTCATGAGCAAAACATTAGAAACGGATCGGGCATTTTGGGAACTTGCGAATGAATTGCGTCAGTTTCCAGCACTTGTAGAAATTATAGCCAACGTCAATCTTGACGATATTGATGGAATGTTGCAGAAAGATCCTGATGGTCAGTATTTTGTTCATCAGATGAAATCACTTTTAGACGTTTATGGATATCGCACTTCTTATTCGCATGAATTTATTTATGAGACATGGAGAGAAAATCCAAAGTACGCTTGGGAATTGATTCGTTCCTATCTGCAAAGAAATTATCATTTTAATGCCGAATTTGATGCTCTTGTGCGCCGACGTCAAGAAGCATTGAACAAATTATTGGAACAAATTCCGGATAGCCCATTACGTCAAGAATTTTTGCAGATGTATCAAATTGCTCTTCAATGTTGGGGACTTGATGAAGATCATCATTTCTATATTGATACAATGTTGCCAGCAGTATATCGGCCCGTGCTGTTAAATATTGCAAGAACTTTGGTTTCACTCGGCGTGATCGATCAACCGACAGATATACACTTTCTTTACTATGAAGAGATATGTGAAGCATTACAAAATCCTCAAAATTTAATGAACAAAGTACAAAGGGAAAAAGAAGCTTACCAATTATACCAAAATGAACAACCCGTTCCTCATCTTGGACCAGAGCCGTCAGCTACGGAAGTAGAAGATTTGTTGGCAGACCGCTTGTTTGGTTTACCAAAATTTCTAAAAGAAAATACATCGACTTGTATCAAAGGATACGCTGCTTCACAAGGAGTTCACACAGGAACTGTGAGAATTGTGAAAAACCAGGATGAATTTGGAAAGTTAAATCACGGTGATATTCTAGTATGTAAAACAACGACGCCTCCATGGACAGTGCTCTTTTCAGTTGCTGGCGCTATTGTAACTGATGCTGGCGGCATTCTGTCTCATGCGGGTACGGTAGCCCGAGAGTACAGAATACCGGCTGTTCTCGGTACCAAAATAGCTACATCCACACTGCGTGATGGTGATGTGGTTACAGTTAATGGGACAGAAGGAACGATTACTCTTGAATCTTAAAGAACGCCTGCTACTCTTCTCATTATTGATGGGCATCGTATTGGTGCCCATCAATTCCACCATGATTTCTGTTGCACTTTCACCTTTGGCTCACAGTCTGCATGTGCCACTTTCTGCAATCACATGGCTAGTCACCGTCTATTTGTTAGTGATGGCAAGCGTTCAGCCTCTCTCAGGAAAAATGAATGACCTTTGGGGGAGAAAAAGAATTTTTCTGAGTGGTGTTGCGCTATTTTTAGTGGCTTCGTTCGGTTGTATGATTGGGCATTCTTTGATAGCAATTATTATATTTCGCGCTCTTCAGGCAATGGGTGGAGCAGCTATGACGCCCGCTGCCAGCGCATTGATTCGAGTGAATTGGCCAGAACATCGGCTTGATCGCACTTTGAGTATAATGTCACTTGTGCTCGGATTAGGTGCGGCGCTAGGTCCAATCTTAGGTGCAGCATTATTAAATCTTGGTAGTTGGCGTTGGTTGTTTGCTGTCAATATTCCCTTTGCTGTGATGAGCTTTATGGTAGGGTATTTTGTTATTCCCGAAAGTCGTGGTAAAGCTGCCGTGGTTGATTGGCTGGGAGCTCTATTTCTTCTCGGGTCATTGCTCGGCGGTGTTCTCTTTGTCATGAAAAAAATACCGTTTATGTGGGCCTCAGCATTGCTATGGATTGTTTGGATGGCTCTATTCTTTAGGCGCCAACAAACGACTCAATATCCTCTGATTCAGTTGAAGTTGTTTCGCAATATCGGTTTTACTGTAGCAAATCTATCCATTCTTTTAAGTAATTTTACGATGTATGCCACATTGTTGATTACACCGATTGTACTGGAGAATCGTTTTCAAGTGTCTCTTCGCTCAGTGGGTATGTATTTGTTTATTTTTTCTCTAAGTATGTCCATTCTTTCTGGAGCAGGAGCTCGTTTGTCATTACGTATGGGTCCAATCGGAGCGATAGGTACGAGTTTTGCGGCTGCCGTCTTGAGTTCTTTGTTTTTTTGGGTTTGTTTATCCATGATGAAAATAGACAGTATTCCACTTTGGGTCATCTTGTTTATTCTTGGTGGTGCAGCATCAGGTGCAGGCATCGTTTCCATGCAAACATTGTCTCTTAAGTCTGTGGATAAAACAGATTCTGGTTCTGCTTCTGGAGTTTATTCGACCTTTCGCTATATGGGGAGTATCTTAGCCTCTGTGGTAATTGCTTCTTACTATGAACATACGGCCGTGGTCTTTCTGGGAATGGCTGGTATGTCTTTGATCGGATTGATGATGGTTTTTGCCAGTGCGAAGAAAATCTATAGTGTTTAAAATTTAGAAGTCCATCCAAAAAATGATGCATTTTGCATCATCAGGCTGTCGAGAAAGACCACTGCGAGTGGTCTTTTTCAATTCAAGCAATATCTTTGTAGTTCGATTTACACAGGTTTGTATCAATGGGAAATGTGAATCGCTCTTCATCTAGCTCGTTTTGCTAGGTGAAGAGCGATTTTTTTCATGTTCTGACAGGCAGCGGTCATCAGTGCCTGTTCGAGCACCTTGTCCCTGCCTCGGAACCTCGCGTATCTGTATCCATGAAGTTGTTTCGCATCTGCAAAACTTCGCTCAATGGTTTGCTTTCGGAGTCGGTATAGGCGTTTCCCAGATTTACTTAATCGGTTCTCTCGGACCCTCTCTTTGCTATCCTCCCAAACGTGTCGTACCAAAACTTTTTGCTTGTTGCGGGAGCGTGTACACTGAGTCAGAATGGAACATGCCTTGCAAATTTCTGGGTCGGATTTGTACTCCCTGTAGCCTTCACGAGTTGTCGTTCGGTAAGTAAGTGGGTGTTTCTCTGGACATAGGTACGAATCCGTTTTCTTATCGTATCGGAACTTCCATTTGGGCATTAAACCCTTTGTGGGATGAAATCGGCGGTGACCAATCACTGCGAAGATACCACGTTCAGTTAATTCGTTACATATCGGATTTGTTAGGTAACCAGAGTCGAGCGCCACGGCTTCAACATTGAAACCAAAACGTTCAATTTGTCTTTCAAGTCGCCCTACGTATGGAATTGAATCATGGATATTGCCTGGCGTGATATGCACATCTGTAATCAAGTTGTACTTCGCATCAACGGTTCTGTGGTCGAGATAGTAAAATCCTTCCGGCTTGCCTTCGCGGTACATATATCCACTGTCCGCATCTGTGAGGCTGACCTTTACTTCGCGCTCCTTGGACACCTCCTTCCTGGGGCTTAAGGACTTTTTTTGGTGAGCGCTCCGATCTGCAGCGATGGCAAGGTCAAGTTCAGCAAGATAGCCTTTTACTTTTTCCTCAACGACTTTCCGCTCGAACTTGTGCTTATTTGCATTAGCTTTAATGTGTGTGGAGTCTGTCATCAGGACTCGTCCAGAAATGAGTCGGTGCTTCATACCTTGGAGAACGATTTCGTCAAAGATGTCTTGAAAGATGCCGGTGCCTGCAAAGCGAATACACCGATTCCATGACAGGGTGGTATGGTCCGGAACCCGGTCAGTAAGTTTTAATCCCAGGAACCAACGGTACGCAACGTTCGTCTTCACTTCTTGTTCCAACTGGCGCTCAGAACGGATGCCGTAAAGGTACCCCAGAAAGATCATTTTGAAGAGTACAACCGGATCCACCGCAGGTCGTCCGTTGTCTTCGGAGTAATAAGGACGGACCTTCTCTGGAATGAACGAGAAATCGATGTAACGATCAATCTTCCGAAGAAGATGGTCCTCAGGGACAAGTTCTTCAATAGATACAAACTCGAACTCCAACTGACGACCGTCTTTTGACTGGTACACGTCATCACCACCCAACATTGGTTATGAATATTATAACATAAATACATATATTTAGAATAAAAGAGACATAAAGAATGGCTGTCGAAACTTTCTCGACAGCCTGATGATGCATTTTGCATCATTTTTTTTATTGGCAGGCAAATTTACATAAAATTTATGGTTTCTTTACGGGATGTATGCTGAATTTTTACAGAGCGTAGTTAGACTGGGCATGATCCTGACAGAGGGGGATGAGAAGAGATATCAGCTTAAATTAAAAATAAAAGGAGATGGAGAAGTTTGTCCTTGGTGAGGTCAATGGGCAGAGAGAAGAAACATCGTTTTCAGTTTCCTTACCGATGGAAAAGAGAATTGACAGGTTGGTTATTTGTATTGCCTACAACGTTTTTTGTAAGTCTTTTTGGGGTAGGGGCTATTCTCTATGTTCTATATCTCTCTTTTTTACAGTGGAATCTTATCGATCCTGTAAAGAAATGGGTTGGTTTTCATAATTATCAACTGATTCTTCAGGATTCGAGTTTTTGGCAATCCGTGTTTCGGACGTTGCTGTATTTAATTGGTACAACAGGCATAACAGTCCCATTCGCTCTTTTCATAGCAGTGTGTATGAATAAAACGTTTCATGGCGTTCGTCTATTTCGAACAATATTTTTTATGCCGTATGTTGTTCCAACAGTTGCGAGTGCAGTCGTTTGGTTCAGATTTTTTAGTTCCAGCGATGGTTTAATGAATGCTATTTTCCGATTGTTTGGATTGCCTCCACAAGGCTGGCTCAGTAATTATCACGAGGCTTTATGGGTGATTGTGTTGCTTTATGTATGGCAATTTACAGGATATTTCGCAATTCTCTTTCTCCATGGACTGCAAAATGTGCCTGACAGTCTTTATGAAGCCGCTGCAGTAGACGGTTCTACTCCGTTTTTAACTTTTTGGAAAATCACTTTGCCTATGATTTCTCCTACGACTTTTTTTGTTGTAACCGTTTCGTTCATCTTCTCATTTTTATCCTTTGATCAAATTTATGTACTTACGGAAGGTGGACCGGCCGATAGTACAACCACACTTGTGTATGACTTGTTCGAGCAAGGATTTGAGTTTTTTCATATAGGAATCGCTTCGGCTATGTCCATCTTTTTGTTCTTGTTTTTGCTTGGCTTGACTTATCTGCAATTTCGAGGGGAGAGCAAATGGGTACACCATCAGATGTGATGACTTTGCGTGAGACTGTATGGCCAAAAAAAACGAGTCGTACCGCTCGCTATTCATCGTCCTGGAGAATAGTGATTACAGGGGTATTGGCCATTGTATTCTTTGCTCCTTTTTGGTGGATGGTTGTAATTTCCTTGCTGCCCAATCGTCTTGTTTTGTCTTTTCCACCACAATGGTTTCCTTTTCACCCGGAGTGGAGAAATTTTTTTCTGGCATGGGAGCAGCCTTACTTTGCAAGGTATGTAATCAATTCTCTACTGGTATCCGTTGCTATTGTCATCGGGCAACTGATGACCTCGTCGCTTGCTGCCTATGCTATCGCCCGCATTTCCTTCAGTGGAAGACGTCTGGTTTATTGGCTCCTACTAGTGACTCTGATGATACCTGGACAAGTTACATTTATCCCAGTTTTTTTGATAATGAAACATCTGGGATGGATAGATACTTATCAGGCTTTAATTGTTCCTTTTATCGGATCGGCATTTGCCACGTTTTGGTTGATTCAGTCGTTCCGTCAGGTACCACAGGTAATTCTCGATGCTGCACAAATAGATGGGGCAGAGCATTTTTGGATTTTTATGCGGATTATCTTGCCTCTCAATAAATCCGCTCTACTCTCAATAGCGTTTCTCAATTTTGTATTTCATTACAACGATTTCTTTTGGCCGCTTATTGTTACACAAAGTAATAGTATGCGCACATTTCCAGTTGGCTTGTCTTACTTAATAGCGAGTGATGGAAGTGGAACAATGTGGAATGTCTTGATGGCGAGCACTTTGATAGGAATTGTACCTGTTCTGCTTATCTTTTTTGTAGGTCAACGATTTTTGGTTCAGGGTATATCCTCTGCAGGTATAAAAGAGTAAATAGATTTTGGATAAAAGGAGAGAATTAGCATTGAAACAATTATCAAAATGGGGATTTTTTCTGTTGGCCAGTACAACTATGACGATGGGGGTTGTAGGTTGTGGTACAAGCCAGTCAACAGATCAGTCATCAAGCTCTTCAAACGCATCAAACAATCAACCTGTTCAAGTAACGTTTTGGGAAGGTATGTCGGGGCAATTAGGCGGCGTACTACAACATTTGGTCAGTGAATTTAATGCAACACATCCTAAAATTCATGTCAATGCAATATATGAAGGCAGTTATTCAGATCCCAGCAGTACATTGCAACAAAAATTACTGGCAGCAATTGCTTCCGGCAAAGTGCCAGATATGGTACAAGTAGAAGTTCATTCATTACCGACTTATGCTGCAAATGGAGCTTTGCAAAATTTAACTACTTACATGACAAATTCACAACACGATAAAATTTCTGATTTTGTACCCGGTATTCTCAATAATACGATGTACAATCAAACTGTTTATGGATTGCCCTTTAATCGCAGTGTGCAAACTTTTTACTATAATCCTATCATGTTTCGTGAAGCTGGGATATTAACCCCTCCCAAAACTTGGTCTCAAGTCCAGCAGGATGCCTTGATCATTTCAAAGAAATTGAGTAAACCAGGCAAAAAAGTGTATGGCTTTGAACCTGCAGGCGGTTGGTGGACATTTGAACAGAACGTGCTCTCTGCCGGAGGCACATTAATGAACAGCAGCATGACTCAAGCGACTTTTGATTCTCCCCAAGCAGCAAAAGTTTTGAAAATTATGAAGCAAATGGAGCAGCAAGGAACTCTTAAGTATCACGCTTCAGCGAATGGATGGGATGAAACCATAGCTGATTTTGGAGACGGCAAAACGGCGATGTACTGTGGATCTGCAGCAGATATGGGACAAATTCGGCAAACAGGTGTTACCTTTAAAGCCATTCCAATGCCTTATGTTACGCAACCGGTTGTAACATCCGGAGGAGCGGATATGGCTATACTAGCGGCAGCTCCGGCTGCTGAAAAGAAGGCTGCTTGGACTTTTATGGAGTGGATGACAGCCCCGGCCCAAACAGAGTATTGGAGTATGCATACAGGATATTTACCTGTATTAAAGGCCGCACTCAGCTCGTCTACCATGGAAAATTACTTTCACCAGCATCCCAATGCGTACGTTCCGGTTTCAGAGTTATCGTTCGCAGTACAAGCACCACCTACTCCGCTTTATTTAGAACTTCAGCATTATGAACAGAACGCGGTTGATGATGTGCTTGTTAAGCATGAATCGGTCATGCAAGCCTTACAGCAGAATGTAGAAAAAGCTAATCAAGCTATTGCACAATAAAAAGCCTGCAAAGGATTCTAAAATTCATTCATGAAAACTTAAAGCACTTCCATTCTTTGAGATAGGATGGAAGTGCTTTTTGATTCAATGCTTATTGCTTATGATTCATATAAAGGTTGAATATAAGTTTCTTGAAAACAATTAGAGGACAGGGGAGGGTTATAGTAATAACCTTGTAGGTATTCGATACCGCAATGAATTAAAAATTTCTCCTGTTCTGCGCTTTCAACTCCTTCCGCCACAGCAGTAAGTCCTAGCAATTTTCCCATTGTAATAATGGCGCGAACCAAACGCTCATGATATTCATTATGGGGTAACGTTTGAATAAAACTACGATCAATTTTTATGTGATCAAAAGGGAAGCGATGCAAATAAGCTAATGAAGAATAGCCTGTGCCAAAATCATCAATGGCCAGACGAACTCCAAGAGAATGGAGTTTTTGTAATGCTTCTACAGCCTCCCCTTTCAGCAAATCGTTTTCCGTAATTTCTAATTGAAGCATATGAGGTGGAAAAGAATGGACTTTTAGTAGGTTATCAAGGAAATTGTAAAAAGAATCAATGTCACGAATATCTTGTCCTGACAAATTCACTGAAAGTAAAAAAGGATGTCTTAGTTGTTTTAGCCACATGTTTGTTTGTGTAATCGATTTTTCTAAGACATGCATTGTGATTCTGGATAATAAGCCTGACGATTCTGCCAAATGAAGGAATTGTCCGGGGGTTAACAATTCTCCATTTCCGCGATTCCAACGAATTAATGCCTCTGAACCACAAAGAGTTTGACTGGTTGCATGGATAATAGGTTGATAATAAATTTCCAGTTCATTTCTAGCTATTGCACCGTAGAGATCGTTTTTCAGTTGTTGTTCATATCGAATATTCTCGTTAAGTGCTGAACTAAAAAATTCAACCCGATGGCCTCCCGTTTGCTTGACTCTATACATAGCATGATCGCTGTGAGACAGCAAAGTTTGCAAATGATCTCCATCTCTTGGGAAAACGGAAATCCCAATACTAGCACTTAATTTTGTGGAAATATTTTTCAAATATGGATCAGAAAATGTGTCCATAATTTTTTGAGCAATGGTAATGAGTTCGCCCTCTATTTCTGCGTGGCGTACCAGGATAACGAATTCATCGCCTCCAAAGCGTCCAATATAATCCATAGAGCGAATAGCTTCTCGAAAATTAGAAGCGACTTTCTTTAGAACCTCATCACCCGTAGCATGTCCATAGGTATCGTTGATATTTTTAAAACCATCCAAGTCTATAAATAAGATACCAACCATTTCATTGTCTTGTTTACTTTGTTCTAAAATAGAGTTTGCATTTTCAAGAAATGTGGAACGGTTGAGTAATCCGGTCAGTCCATCCAAACTTGAAATTTGTTTGATTTTTTCATTCAGGCGTTCTCTGGTCCGTAGATTTTCTAAAATGTGCATATAGCTTAACCATGCAAAAAAAAGAAAAAGTGATCCAGCAATAATAATCCAGAGAATGCTATTTTTTAAATATTCTGATGCTAACATACGATTACTAGATTCGTTATGTAAAAAAGGTTTTTGCATAACTTGAACCATGGAATAAATATTATTTAATGGAATTTTACGGTTTTCTTGATGTATAGTTTGTAAAACTTTTTGATGAAATCCATTTTGTTGATTCTGTATTTCCGAACTTAGAAAAGATAATTTTAAATGAATCATTGACTCAAAATGATCCACTTGCGAAAGAGATAAACCATTGGATAATAAGGCTGGTTTAAGAGAATGTAGAATCGGTTGAATTTGATTGTAATAATGTTGGTAATAATTTAAATAAATAGGATTATTCGTAATAAGATAGCTGCGTTGATTGGATTCTGCTGTGACGATTTGATTGAATACTTTTTCTAAAGTATCGATGGTTTGAGCATCTGCGTAGGATTGATTTTGGGCTTGGACAATCTCAACACCTCGATGAATGATCCATCCACCAATTAAGCCGAGAAATAGAACCATAACTGAAATTTGCAAAAGAATGAGTCTTTCAATTTTTAATTTTGGAAAACGAAAATAAGTGGACATGATATTTACCTCGTTTCCATTTTTAAAATAATCTACAAAATATAACTATACATAAAAAATATACCTATTAGATTCAAAATTCAATCTTGTTCGATCCGGTATGTAGGAAAAAGCAGTTTTCAATTAGCACATCAACTTTATAATTTCAAACTGGATACTTGCTCTTCATCTCTCTATCTTTCCAAATGATTTTTCCTTTACGAATAGCACGGGCGGAATCGATACAAAGACATAGGGATGTCAGGATGAGAAATGGGAAAAAAATAACCATCCAAATAGGAATCTGAATGATTCGGCGAGTACACATCCAAGTTAGTACACTTGTTCCAATGCCAACGAAAGCCACAAGAATAGATGATTGAACAAGGTTCGATACGCACGAGGTTATCAACAAGAAGTAAGGTAACGTGAAACTAATAGATAACCAGATCCAAATGATAAGGGCAATCATAGGTTTTCCGGCAATCAAACTCCAATTTTTTCTGAATCCAAGCCATGCTTGTTGCCCGTTTTCATACATGGTACAGGATGTTTGAGAAATCCCGTTGAGAAATAGAAGGTTAAGGCCAAGTTTCGCGCTTAGACGAGCCAGCGCAATGTCTTCTACCCACTCGGTTTTGACAGCACAGTGTCCGCCTATGGCATCATAGGCCTGGCGACGAAAAGCGAGTACTTGACCAATGGCAATTGGAAAGGAAGAAAAGACTCTCCATCGAGATCGGGCAATGAGAAAAAGAGGAAGGTGAGTAAGTAGACTCCATCCGAGCATGGATAGTAGCCAGGCACTGCCTACGGTTTGAGTTTTTTGATAGGGAAAGACAGAAACGAGGTCTATCTTGGGGTTGCTAAATTTTTCAGACATGGCTTGAAGAAATGTGGGTTGATGGATGGTATCGGCATCCACAAAGACAAGAATGTCTGCATGACTGGCGTTGGCCAGTTGTTGACATGCCCATGATTTTCCGACCCAACCGGAAGGGAGTGGTTTTCCATGTATTAACTTTAATTTTCCTGATGGAGATTGATGAATGAATTGTTGGACAAGAGCAGAAGTCGTATCTGTGGATCTATCGTCAAGTACTGTAATCGAATAGTTTGTATAGGTTTGAGTCAATAGAGACTGGAGACATGTTTGAATATTGTTTTCTTCGTTACGAGCGGGTATGAGTACATCAATATGAGGATAATAGTTTGTCTTGGAAGATAAGATAGTTTCTTTGTCCTTTGAGCAGGTCAGGCGCGGCCAGAAGAAGGTATTAAGCAAAGTAACAGTTGCAATACAGATATAGTAGACGAGCATCAGATTATCTGTCATAAGAGTCACCTTGATCAATGTAACACAGTTTTTGGCCGTTTGTAGCCAAACCAAAGCAGCGGTGTTGTCAAACACCAAGTTGACAAAAGAATCAATGCGTGAGGTGAAAACAGTAAATAAAGAGCGAATAAAAGGGTAGCTAGGGTAACAGATTTGAATCTGTCTTGACGCAGGATCATGATAAATATTAAAAACAATACACCCAGTGCAAAAGACGCCCAAGGCCCTGGCATTGCCGACCATAAACCTATGTAGGCAGCCAAACCAATTCCTCCTTTACCACGTAAGAATGGGCTCCAGCGATGTCCATAAATCGGCGAACTGGCAATAAAGGGGATCCACCATCCCCAAGAGAGTTCCAGTTGAGCCACATGTGCGGGCAAATATCCTTTCGCTATATCCAGTAATAACACAATCGTTCCAATCCATTTTCCTGAAGCTTTCCAAGTATTAAAAGCCCCTGGATTGCCATCACCAACCAAGCGGGGGTCAGCAGATTTGAACTTGGATAGCCAGACTGACCAAGGTAACGAACCTAGAAAAAAACCTCCGATTATAAGCAACACGATTTGGGCAAGCAGATTCTCTTTCAATTTTTTCCCCTCATTTATGTGGAGCATCTGAAAATGCTGTAAGAATCTTTACATTGCGTGGAGGAATTGATTTTTCTTTGGGCCAGACAAGAATGGCTGACCAGGAAACAAGAGTATTGGTCAACAGAAAAAAAATGATTTCTTCAATAGGAACACCATAGACAGTTAAATCAAGAATGCGAGATTGATGAAAGTACCAGATCCCTTGGTGAATAGCAACACTATCACATACCGAAAGGTAGAGAGTGGGTGGGAGAATAACCCAAAAGAGCAGTTTGCTATTCGCCAAGAGAAGCTTAGCATTGTATAGCATTTGAATTCCTAACGGAAAAAGAGCCCAACTGCCAAGTAGGGATAGATATGTAAGGTGAGACGAGAGTCTGTGATTCAAGACAAAACAGAGCGTGATCGCAATACCAAACCAAAAAACCCAGATGATGATGGATGCTAATCGTGTTTTCCATTTGGAATACATTTGAGGATGTAAAACAGGAATATTGAATTGTATCAACGTAAACCACTGTAAGATCAGTATAGTCTGTAAAATATAGAAGGTAATTTCTTCAATAGGCACACCATAGACCGTGATTCCTATCACTTGATTGCGATGATAGTTCCATACGCCCTTGTGAATGAGAAATGAATCCCAAGGGGTTGTGTAGAGAATGATAATTATGAAGAGAAGGATGAATAATAATCGCCGATTTCGATGATTCCACTGAATTGGTGAATCATACTTGGCTCCTCTCTTTCGTTTCTGCAACAACAGAAACAACAAAATATTAGCACTTAAAATAAAAGTAAGCAGGAATGAAAGGTAGCTCATATGGGAAACACCTCTACGACGAATCGTTGTGGCTCAAGAGCTGCTCGCATTTTTTGACGCGGAATGTGACGATTTGCTTGGATGGAAGCTTGTTGCAACAAGCGAGCCAACATCCACTTGACTTGCAGTTTGGCAAAAGTTGCTCCTGGGCAGAATCGTTTGCCAGCTCCAAAGGGCAGATAGGTGTATGGTGTTGGTCGAAAATGTTCATGCCATCGCATGGGATCAAACTCCAGTGGACGCTCCCAGTAGTTCTCATGCCGATGCAGCAAATAGTAACTCAACATCACACGCTCTTGGAGGCTCTGTGTGCTCTCTTGTGTTCTTGGGCACCGCTTGGTGCGGATTCCAGAATGAATGGGTGGATAAAGACGTAACACCTCTTTTATAAATTGATCTAAAAAATGTAATTGATTTGCAGTACGGACATTAGCCAATGAATCTCCCATTTCGTTGCCAATTTCCTTACGTATGCGTTTCTGCCATTCTGGGAATTTTGCTAGCAGTGCAATAGACCAAGCCAAGAGTGAGGTCACAGTGTCGTGACCAGCAATGAGCAAGGTCATGAGTTGATCAGTGACAAATGATTCACCATATGCATCGGTCAGGGATTGAGAGAGAAAATCAATTGCTTTGACTGGGGCAGATGGAGCTTTTACAGCTTGTTGAGCTAAAGTTTCAAGGTGATGGCGTAATCGTAATAACGATTTTGGCAGAGAAGATTTTCCGGAAAGCAACCACCATCCGGGGCCAATATAGTGAACAGCCTGCATAAGTAGTGGAAAGTAAGTTCTTTTTTCCTCTTCTGATAATTGATGGTTAAAATACACGTTTTCCAGTGTTTCCCAAGCGTATTTCCTTACTGCAGAGTTGACATTGATTGTTTGAGAACGTATCCAACTCTGAATTGTTCTATCTAAAGAACGCTCGGTTTCTTGAAGAAAATATTCCAATTTAGACTCTGGTGTCGCTTGCATTAGCAATGATTTGACCTCTGCATGTCTATGGTCGTCAAGGACGAGCAACCCGTCTCCGAAAAGTTTCGTTACTGGGTCGGTCTCCATTCTTGTTGTAAAAGAAACAGCATCAGTGACCAAGAGGCGCTTGGCGTTTTCTGGGGAGGCAACAATTACGGTCGAAAATTTGGGAATTTGCAATCGAAAGATATCGTGTCCCAAGGAAGTATGAATGGTGTGCAATCCTTCCAATGGACAGCCGGGAGCCTTGACCATAGATTTTAGCGCTAAAAGCCCGGATTTTGCTTGCAAATCACGTGTGGAAGGAATATCGCCCCATTCATGATCGGTCATTCTGTTGACCTCCTTAGTTCCATTGTTCAATATCATCAAGAATCAGCTTATGTACAATTTTGGCCGACAGCAGTACTCCTGGAATACCAGCGCCAGGATGGGTTCCTGCTCCCACTAGGTATAAACCTTTTACGGTTTCTGATGCGTTATGCGGCCTAAACCAAGCGGATTGAGTCAGATGCGGTTCAAGTGAAAATCCCGTTCCAAGATAGGTGTTCAGTTCATGCTCAAAATAATTGGGATCAATCACATGCCGCTTGACAATATGACGTTTCAATCCAGGCATAAAATGTTGATCAATCACTTGCGTGACGCGTTCTTCTAATCTAGGCAACGCTTCATACCAGTCAATGTTGGAGAGCTGGTTCGGAACGGGAACCAGCACATACATCGTCTCATGTGCTTCTGGAGCCATGGAGGGGTCAGTACGTGTGGGCAGATGAATATACATAGAAAAATCTTCTGCCAGTCGATGAGAAACAAAGATGTCATGGATCAGGCCGCCAAATCTTGGACCAAAAACAATATTATGATGGCCTAGTGGATTGTCCGTAAATTTTTTGTTGAGCGCAAAATACCATACAACAAGCGACATACTGTATCTGGAAAATCGTTCATAGCGTAGGCGATGATGTCTCCATGCTCGATCCCGGTCTTCCAATAATGACAAATATGTGGTAGGAACATCGGCATTGGAGACAACATAATCTGCCGAGAATTTTTCCCCATTTTTTAAGAGTAATCCGGTGACTCGACCATGTTGGGTTGTAATACGCTGTATTTCAGTTTGGAAATGAATATTTCCGCCCATTTGCTGAAAGAGTTGGACGAGCGCATTGATGAGTTGTCCCATGCCACCTTTTGGATACCATACACCCCAAGCGCGTTCGATAAGATGGATCATGGTATAAATGGAAGAGACTCGAAGCGGATTACCGCCAATAAAAAGAGGGTGGAAAGAGAAACACATTCTTAGAAAGTTGTCTTCAATATGTCTTGAAACAAAACGATAGACAGATTCATGAGCACGCAATCGTAAAAGATTCGGTGCTATGCTTAACATGGAATTTAATTTCAGAAAAGGTTCTTGGCCTAATTGAAGAAAACCTTTTTCAAACATGGGTTCGGCAGCTTTAAGCAAGTTCAGGTAGCCGTCGGTATCACTGGCGCGAAATTTTCTGATTTGCTCCATTACAAAGGGGATATCGGCATTATAGACAAAATTTCGTCCATTCCAGTCAAAGATATGGTAAAACGGATCGACAGGTAAAAAAGTAATATTCTTACTGCGTTCTTGATTGGCCAGCTCGAATAATTCGTCAAACATCCAAGGGGCAGTCAGTACTGTAGGTCCGCCATCAAATCGAAATTCGTCCATATGAAATGTGCGCGCTCGTCCACCTGGGTCAGGATGTTTTTCAAATAGATGAACCTCCAAATCATGTGAAGCCAGACGAATGGCTGTTGCCAAACCGCCAAATCCACTGCCAATGACTGCGACAACTTTTTTCTTCACACATTTAACCGCCCTTCGTGGATGTTCTTGTCCATTTTTGCAGCGTATCTGACGACTAAGGGTAAAGCTTCGACGGTCGCCGTGATCAACTTGCGCCGCCATGAGGCGTGAGAGCGTCGAGAAAATACATCGTATGAATGTCGCTCTATATCACGAAGGATGTCTCGATACCAAACTGCTGAAAGAGCAACTGGTAAACGTGCACTCATATGGAGATACGCAATACCTGGCAAAGCGGATTTGTACAGTTGACGGTTTCTCGCAATTTGAAATTGCATAAAGCTTCTCCAGTTGCTTGATACCTTCTGACGATTGATTGCCGCTTCATCAATCTGGAAATGAGCCAGTTCGTCTTGCGGTAAATAAATGCGTCCTCGCTCGAAATCTTCACGTACATCGCGCAAGATATTGGTGATTTGTAGAGCTATGCCAAGTTCAATAGCGTATTGAACAGCCTTTAGACTCGAAAATCCGAAGATGTGCATGGAAATCAGGCCAACTGTGGAGGCCACACCGTAACAATAATGAATTAAATCATCAAACGATTCATATCGAGTTTGCTCAAAATCCTGCAATAAAGTTTGTAAAAGATCAGAACTAAATGTAAGTGGAATTCGATATTCTGCACTTGTTCTAAGCCATTCTTCAAGAATTGGATGTGGCTTAGCCGATGGACAATGATTTGAAATCGTCTCAAGCCAGCAGGATAGAGTTTCTTTACCTGAGAGATCATGTAAATCAGCGAGATCGTCAGCAGTACGGCAAAATGCATAGAAGGAATAGATGGCTTGACGTTTCCTGCGCGGTAGAACCTTGGCAGCTAGGGAAAACGTCACACTATTAGATTGGATGATCTGCGATAAATCAGTTACGCTTTCCTGGATAGACAGGTAATCTTCTTTGTATACCTGCATCTGTTGAATTTCTTGAATTGCACGATTTGTCAATTTTTCAATGGAATGGACCCCTGACAACACGAGACGAATCGCCTTCTCTCGCAGGATTTCTTGTATGATTTAGTGAATTTCCATCAATCTGTAAAGACATTGGAATAGTTCACTCTTCCATGGTTCGTTCCATTCTACGTGTTCAAGATATTGGAGGATTTCTGTTTGCAAGTTTCGTTGAATCGATAGAGATTCTTCTAAAATATCGTCTTCCATAAGCGCTATCTGCCAATCGGACTGTGTCATTTCGCTTTGTAGAGCTTCTGAGTTCCAAAGTGAATAAAAATGTTTTTGTGCTTTAAGCCCTAGTAATACGGGTAAAGTTTTTTTCCTTCTCAGTGTATCCTGTCCAGTTGGTTTGCCAAGGTTCCTTTCAACTTCAAAAAGATCTCGAAAATCATCTTGGATTTGAAAAAGAACTCCTAGTTTTCTCCCGGCTTTTCGCAAGATCAAACGTTTTTCAGGACTACAACCTGCGAGAATAGCGGAAATCTCAAAACTAAGACCAAACAATGTCCCGGTTTTAAGTTCTATTAATTTAAAGTACTGTGACAAAGTAACATCGTCAATTTGTTCATATTCCATGTCTAGTTGTTGTCCGTGGCTTAGTGAGATACATGTCATTGATAATGTTTCATAGATGTCCAATACGCTCTCTGCTGGAAAGTCAGAGCGTAGCAGATTTAACGATTCGAATGCTAATGCAAATAAGGCATCGCCTGCATTTATGGCTCGATGAGCACCCCAAACGTTCCAAACTGCAGGACGACCTCGACGTATAGGCGATTCATCTTGGATATCGTCATGAATGAGGGAGAAGCTGTGTACGCATTCAATGGCGGCAGCTGCGGGGATAGCAGGCACCCATTCACTGACCAGGGCGGCATAGACTAATAAAAGGAGAATAGGACGTGTCCGTTTACTCCAACTATCTGTTGATTTGTAGCCCGCACCGGCATTGTTGTCATAACCTAAATGGTATCGAGTCATTTGAGAAAGTTGAGATTGATTTTCGCCGAGTCGACTAGTGAGTACCCATAGCGTATGGTCGATTGCTTTTCGCATTTGGACAAGGGACGCTGCAGTTTTAGGCATATACTCCACCTTCTCAATGGTTTTTAGACCAGATGATTATCACATGTACTCAACTTTAATTTTGGGTATAAGCTTATGAAATGAATTTAAAAGGAAATGAATTGATAGATTTTGTTGATGTTGAATGGTATGGTGTGAATTGAGAGTACCGTTCACAGGAATGTAATCCAATATTGTCATATCAAAGGTATTTCCTGCAATAGTGAAGATTAATGATATTCTAATTTTTTTAAATTTATTTGTCAAAATCATATACAGTTTTGGTTGTGAAAATCTGTCTTTCGGAAAGATTCTAATTATCTATTTGAATGCTAGGTTCATGTTGATATACTTGTCCTAACATTAGCACGAAACTCATGTTTGCGAGCAACGATGGACACATGGTCAGACTCCAAACTTTCCTTCACAACCTTGTTCCTTAAACTTCTGGGAAAACAAACTAACGCCTGACCATGAACAATCCCTCCTGAGGCTATCCTTCTACAAACATCAGGGCTTGTCCAATTATATAATGGGGCTGAAGAGAAACCGTGTTTGGAGCAGACAGACATGATGTCTATAAAGCACTGTACCGTAACATGCACGCAGGCATGGTGTTACGTGACGAACGTGATACTGTTTGTGGCTTTGCGCTGTCTGTGAAAAGAAACGATCTTCTTGTTGTTGGACCCGTGATTGCAGAGAATCAAGAGGCGGCTCTGCATCTTGTTCAAAGCCTTTGTTTAGATTGGAATGGGAGAGTCCGGACTGATGTGCCAAGCGAGCAGACTTCCTTTATGGCACGGCTATCGAAATCAGGGTTCAGCGAAAAGATGGTCTCTCCGGTGATGGTTTTTGGGGCTACCTGCTTGCCTGGTCAACGTAATTGTTTGTTTAGCATCGTTGATCCGGTATTCGGATAATCCTCGCCGTTTAGAAGTCTCCTTTATGAGCCAATCATTCTTATATGACCTCTTCCGCAATCTATTTCCACTGTCATCGAACCTTTGACATGGAGTTATCTCACCAAGCTGTACGAGCACTCCAGTACGTCCAGATGAGCGGTTCCACCACCATCCAGCAGATATCCAGCCATCTGGGCTGTGCCCAGAATACCGCTTCGGAAATAGTACGGAGACTGAGACAGAAGAAGCTTCTTGAGAAGCATAGGCGCAGTGACGACGAACGGGTCGTTGAAGTGCAATTGACGGAGGCTGGTCGATTGGTGGTGCTTCAACATACGAGTCTTGATGTCGACCATCTTAGCGTTAGGTTAGAGTAAGTTTCGGAAGAGGAGCATAATCGGATCCTCCAAGGGCTAACATCGCTTCTAAAGGCTGTACGGGGTGAGGAGAAATGATTGCGATTCTTGTAATAGTGATAGTGTCTGCACTGGTCATTGCAATAGTGACAGCTATCTCAAAACAATTTCCTGGGATTGATGGATGGATTGTGGCTTTGCCCATAATAGTCAGACATGAAAAACTGCGAATGAGCTAGAATGAGGGAGAAAACGAAAGGTTATAGAGGGGAATGTGCAAGATAATCCGTTTTGACTCTTTACCAAATTCACCCAAAAAGGTACCGTGTAGTGGTGGAGATGTACAGAAGGAGCATGGACCTTAATGGGAGATATCCTTTAATGGCTGAGTAACTGCATGGATATAGTTGCTTCCTTTGGTTGAAGGGGTTAATTGTGTCCATATTCACTCATACCATTATAGGAACGCTGGGGTCTTGTGCTATAAATACCAAACGCCAAGCGAATGCCTATGTCGGTATTCGTCTTTTTTGCTTGGTGAACTACATCTCCAATAGTGCTTGTTCAGCGTTTCTAAAAAGGGGATGCTTTTTATGAAACGATTAACGAATAAGATTGCGATTGTTACTGGTGCCAGCCGAGTAAACGGAATTGGTACTGCAATATGTCGAGAATTAGCCAGAGAAGGAGCAGATATTTTTTTTACTCATTGGTCAAGGTATGACCGCCAGATGAAGTATTTCATTGAGGATGATTCCGCTTGGTCACAGCATTTGATAAAGGAGATCCGAAGCCTTGGAGTCCGATGCGAATCGATGGAATTGGACTTATCGCAACCAGATGCCCCGAGACAACTGCTCGATGAAGTTCATGAGAAATTAGGTTCTCCATCAATTCTTGTTAATAATGCGACACATTCTGTTGACGTGGATTTTCGTTCGATTAGTGCGGAAATTCTCGATGCTCATTACAGTGTGAATGTAAGAGGAACGTGTCTTTTAACTGTAGAGTTTGCTCGCCAAATCGAGGGCAAACATGGTGGGCGAATCATTAACATGGTGTCAGGGCAAGACAAATCACCTGAGCCGGGCAATTTGGCATACGTTTCAACAAAAGGTGCGATTTCCACTTTTACCGAAACAGTCGCTCTCGAATTGGCACCACTTAAAATCACGGTTAATGCTGTAGATCCTGGACCGACAGACTCTGGGTGGATGAGTAGCGAATTACAAGAGTTTTTATTGCCAAAATTCCCGATGGGTCGAATTGGGGAACCACGTGATGTGGCAAAGTTAATCGTTTTTCTTGCGAGTGATGAGTCCGAATGGATTACCGGCAAATTATTCACTCCGATGGTGGCTTCTGGTGATGTAGCATTCTCGGTCGCCCCCTGCAGTTTGTTCTTCAACTAAAGGGGGCAAAAATTCAAGTTCCCTGAGCCCACCTGTAATATGATTATATGATGGCGTACACTTTCGGAATCTTGCGAATTAGGTCAGTTATCTTCGATTGTATAATATATCAATATATATTAATATAAAAATAAGTTTGTATTTTGGGGGAGGTATCCCATACATGATCTGCGATGCTCATGATGTTTTTAAGGCTCTCTCCGATCCAAACCGTTTAAGGATTATCCAAGGGTTATCCACTAGATGTCAAAGCGTCAATGAAATATCAGAGACGGTTGGGATGTCCCAACCATTGACATCTCATCACTTAAAAGCTCTTCGCCGGGCTGGTATTGTTCGTCAGGAGATTTTTGCTACATCTCGATATTACTGTTTATCAAATGAAATCATTCTTGATATGGTTCGACTCTGTCATGAATTTATTTCAAGAGATATTTCGAAAAAAGGAATTTATTGCAGCGAACAGGAGGTAATACAACAATGATGGTGGGTACGGCGGATGGGGGAGTATGCATACTGTACCGATTCTAGGTATTTTAATGATGGTCATGATGATGTTCTTTATGAGACGTATCATAATGGGAAGGCACAATAACCATCACTATAATGATTTATCTGAAGTGATGCGTGAAATCCGTGGATTACGTCCTGATATTAAAGAACTAAAACAGCAAAGAAACAAGGAGGATTTCTGATGGAGGGATCTGATGTTTTAAATGGGCAACACCCCTATTGGGAACAGGCTTTCGGGAAGAATAAGGAAATGTTTGGGGATTCACCAAGCGAAGCAGCCGTGAGAGCTGCTGAGATATTTAAGTCTCATGGTCAAACACATATTCTAGAGTTAGGTGCAGGACAGGGGCGTGACACGTTATTCTTTGCCCGAAATGGATTTACGGTACACGCTCTTGAATATACCAAAGAAGGCGTAGATAGGATACGACAAAAAGCGTATAACCAGGATGTATTAGACCGAATTACCGTTACACAACATGATGTACGCCAACCATTTCCGATACAAAATAACTCCTTTGACGGTTGTTATTCACATATGTTGTATTGTATGGCTTTGACGACTTCCGAACTGTCTAGCCTCAATGATCAGGTTAGAAAAGTTCTTCGTCCTAGTGGGTACAACATTTATACGGTACGTCATAAAGGGGATGCTCACTATGGGCAAGGCATTCATCGAGGAGAAGACATGTATGAAGTAGGGGGCTTTATTGTTCATTTTTTTGATAAAGCCAAAATTGAAGAGTTGACATATGGTTATCAGATTGTTGACATTCATGAATTTGAAGAGGGCGGATTGCCAAGGCGACTGTATCAGGTTACTTTAAGGAAAAACTGATCACAATCTATTCTTGAACTTTCGGGGCCTGATGCCGAAGAAAGCTCCTTCCTCATGATTGCATAAATATCTAAACAGGGATTTTTTGGGTTATATCGTTAACGGGCAGCTTTGTTGAAGAACAACTCGGTGTTAGTCGGTGAAAAAAGGGGGGAGGAATTTTGAAGATTGTTTATGCAACGGAGTCGGATTATGAATACATACGAGACCGAGACCATCACATTTTGGAGAGCTTGATCTCAACAAAAATAAAGCAAAAAGAGATTTTCATACTGCGAAACGAAGACGATAGTCGCATCGGATGGTTGAGATATGGGTACTTCTGGGACAATACACCATTCTTGAACATGATTTGGGTTAACGAGCAACATCGAGGAAATGGTGTTGGGAAGCAAGTAATTCTGTTCTGGGAAAATGACATGAAACAGAAAGGTTTCGACCTCGTGATGACATCAACATTGTCGAATGAAGACGCTCAGCACTTCTATAGAAAGTTAGGGTATCGAGACGCAGGTTGTTTGTTGCTGCGGAACGAGCCGTTGGAGATACTTTTCACTAAAGCGTTGGTGTAATTCACTTTCCTCTGTCGCATAAGGGAGCAAAAATTCAAATTCCCTGAGCTCCATCTGTTGTATGATGATACGGTGGCGTATACTTTCGGAATCTTGCGCAATCGGTCAGTCTAGCTCCACAAGAGATCCCGAGTTAGCTATCATTTGGGGCTTTGATTTGGACTACATTTTCGATATTTTCAATTATAGAATTACTGAGAGCACATTGAACAGAATAGTTCAATTGTTCGTTCCATAAAGGAAAGTGATAATTATGCTGGAGGGACAGTTGTCGGTACAAAAGATGTATAGGCACATTGTATATTACAGTGCCTCATTAGTCATCCTTACTGGACTCGTCTATACACAATACGCACTGCCTCCGCAAACTCGATTCAGTGTGCGTGCGGCGGTGGTTCTAGTTTCGATGGTATTTTGGATGGTCGGGTCCTCCACATATTTGTACTCATCGCAGCATTCCTCGTTGGCTTGCTTGCTCCTCAACGTCACAGCGTCAAACTTGGTGTTATTTTCACTTTTGGCCTGCCTCCATAAGTTTGGGGCACTCAACGTTACAAAGATAACAGGAGCCTTACTGTCTGCGTTCTTCGTGAACTCGGTGTCTACGATGTCGTCGCTGAAAGACCGGGTCCGGAAGGTCCTATACGTGGTGTACTGTTTGAGCGGTAGCGTACTGGGTCTAACGGCTTTTGAATGGTTGACTGGCAAATTGATTTATATGCCTCTCCCAATTGGCTATGTGTTCATCGTAGCAGACACGATCTGCATTGTAGGGCTAATCGTTTATCTCTGGCTATATGAACCTAATGCTCATAGAAAGTGGCAAATATCAGTAGTGTTTTTTGGTGCACTGTTTCAATTTGCTATACTGTTAGTCATCGGTCTTGTCGGTTTCAGAATCAACAATTCTCCAATATGGTTGTTGTCGTCACTCATCCTACCCATAACAGTATTTGTAGCCATTTTCCGTGGGCGTTTCATGGACGTTGAACTTCAGCGAGGTTTTGTATATTCAATAGTAATAGTCGCACTTACTGCAACATATATTGGAATATTCTACGTCATTGCCCGAATTGGTACACAGTCGCAAAATGTCCTACTCGTGATAGGTATATCAGTGGTCGTGGCATTGAGTTTTATCCCTGCGGTTTTCTTATCAAGAAGGTTAACCGACTTTGTAGTGTATCGCGACCTCTATGATTTCCGAGGGCTCTTGAGTAAACTAGCTGCGGATATCACGTCATTTCAAGATGCCACTGAGCTTGCTAAGATGCTCTCAATTCGTTTGACCGAATGCTTGAATCTGGATGGATGCGCCGTGGTCTCACACCTAACCACTCCTCCGACAATTCTCACGGCGATAGGAACCCTAGAAGATATAGATTTGTCGAAAGTAAACGCATATCCGCCGACGGTCACGCACATTTTTTTGATGACCGTGAAGGAGCAAAATGTCGGCGCGATTTTACTATCGTGTAAGAGAAGTAAGACTCAGTTGCGCACCATTGATCGAGATCTGCTGATGACCATTGCCCATCAAGCGGCAGTGGCATTGGTCAATTTCCAGTTGGTGGAGGACTTGAATGCTCGAATTAAACGCTTGGAAGTTTCAGAGCAGGAACGCCGAATCTTGCATCTTCGCTTAATGCAAAGTGAAGAGCAGGAGCGTGCGCGGTTATCTCGCGAGTTGCACGACGGTGCGTTGCAGTCGCTCTTTCATCTGATTCGTCAGTGTGAAGTCAGTTCCACAGATGAACAGGAGAACCTCGTAAAAAGGCTGGGCTATATTGGTGACTTAGGGCGTGATATTGCCTATGAATTGCGCGAAGTGTGTCGAGACTTGCGTCCTAATAACATCGATCAAATGGGCTTGGCGAATGCACTAGAAGTGCTCATTGATCGGATAAACCATAATTCGTCATGTATAAAATGTAAATTCACAGTGTCAGAAGAGGTGATGGGACAACGAAATCAAATTAATTCAGACTCTGAAATGGTGTTGTACCGCATCGTGCAGGAGGCTTTGTCAAACGTGCAACGGCACGCAAACGCCGAAAGAGTTACTGTCAAGTTGCACTGTGGAATTGATGCCGTGTATGTCATGGTGGTGGATGACGGCATAGGTTTTGCCGTTGATGAAAATGAATTCTTGTCACTCGTAGATGCAGGACATTTTGGTGTCGTAGGCATGAGGGAGCGCGTCGAAGGACTTGGCGGGCAATTGCGTATCACACGAATTCAACCTCACGGAACCGAGGTGAAGGTTGTTGTCCCGATGACAACGACAGGGGCGCGAACTGAACTATTGAACAAAGGAGAACAGCCTAGTGAACGTGTCAGTGATGTTAGTCGATGATCATCGCCTTTTCCGAGAAGGTACAATTAAAATATTAGAGGAGAGCAATGAGGGAATTGAACTACTAACCGTGGAAGAAAACGCTGAAGAGGCATTGATCGCATTAGAACATATTCAACCAGACGTCGTGATACTGGACATTAATCTACCGGGTAATGACGGTCTATATATGTTGCGCAAGCTCATGGATGAACGGAATCCGCCAAAAGTTCTGGTGCTAAGCGGACATGATGAGCCCAAGTACATTCGGACCGCATTTAAGCTAGGCGCATCGGGTTATCTCTACAAGACATGTAGTGGAAAAGAGCTTGTTGAAGCCATCTTGCAAGTCTCCCGTGGCAATCTGGTGTTCCCGCGAGAGGTTCTGAACACTGGTCGTGATGCTCTGTTTGGGAATGCAACAGAGTTAACTGCTAGAGAATTGGAAGTGCTTCATCTGGTCGCGCAGGGGATGAGCAACAAGCAAATTGCGTCGCATCTTTACGTTAGCGAGCGCACCATACACTACCACATCAGCAATGTGCTAAGTAAGCTTCGAGCATCGTCGCGGGTGGAAGCATTGGTGCGCGCGCGTGAAGAGGGATTGCTTGTGGACTGAGGCTTAAACGGTCTTTTTGACAAAGACGTTATCGCATGCCTACCACCGTCCGAGAGCGACACATGCGGCATGTCCACCGAACGCGAATGAGTTGGAGATCGCAATGTTGATACGTCGCCTAATTGGAGAGCCTTGCACAAAATTAACGCCTCTGTCCAAAGTAGCCTCACGATGTGCCGTTGGTGGTAAAAATTCGTGGTACAAGGCGAGCACGGTCGCGATGGCTTCAATGGCTCCAGCGCTACTCAAACCATGGCCAATCTGTGACTTCAATGAACTGACAGGGATTTCAGAGAGCTGGTCGCCGAAGACTTGTTTCAAGGCGAGCAATTCCACTGGATCATTCAGAGCGGTACCAGTGCCGTGTGCATTGACGTACTGCACTTGTTCAGATTTGAGGCCAGCGTCTTGTAAACATCGGGTCATTGCCAAAACTGCGCCTACGCCATTGGGAGCAGGTGCAGTCATATGATAAGCGTCATTCGACAAACCATATCCGAGTACTTCTGCATATACGCGCGCGTTGCGGGCTACCGCGTGACCTATCTCTTCCATCACCAACACTGCCGCGTTTTCGCCAAGCACTGTACCGCTACGCATGTTATCATTCACAAATGGACGACACACCTCATCGATGGCGCCAATGCTGGAAAATCCTCCATAAATAAGCTCTGTTAGCGTATCGAGTCCACCAACAATAACCCTATCTGCACGATCCATCCGGATCAGGTCGAGTCCCATGCCGATGGCATTTGTACCAGCTGCACAAGCGGTTACGATGGTGATGGCTGGACCGGGGAGCCGGTATTTTTCGACCAGGATCCGCCCACCGCATTCGCACATAGATCGCATGACGGCCGCCAGGTTAGGTACATCTCCAAACCGTTCTTGCCACATGGCATTGCTAATTTCATCCGACCCGAGTGTTGTACCGAGAACCAGTGCAGTCCTCTCTGTCAAGGCTTCGGCATTGAGCCCGCTATCTATAATGGCCTCGTTGGCCGCACTTTGAAGTAGACGAGACGGGCGTGACCCCTCTAATTTGCGAATTTCGTCAGTCTCTTCAATTTCGGCAGCACTGTCAATGCCGTACTTTTTTCCAGAGAACTTTCGAACAGGTGCAAATACGGTTCTTCCTGACAGCATACCTTCTTTGAGTGCCGGGATACCAATACCAAACGGTGTTACTGCTCCAATACCTGTAATCACAGCCCGTCTCATGTACTATCTCCTCCAACTTAATCATAACGTTTCAATACTGCTGCCATCGATTGACCTCGCGTGACATCGTAGCTTACTGACAGGACTCGGTGATACGTATCGTGAGTGTACAGGAGGATGCTACCCAGAATGATGTTTAATGCGGAGGAACAGGCAAACATCTCTCCTGTCCAGGATTTCGGCCAGATTGCTTTCCGCACACCTAACTTACTTGAATATTGTCGTTCGAGTTTCTGAAGAGATTGATGTTCGAGCCCGGCACCAATAAACACATCAATGGTGTCCGTGCCGACAGATCTATCGATGACCGTATCGATTCCGGATCCTGCATAAGCGGATTCACCTTCTGGCCTGTACCCGAAATCTACCTTCATTTCCACGGATTGTACTTCGGCGTAGATTCGTGCGTTTCGAGTCTTGGCAAACGCATCGCTTTCCAAGACAAATACCGCAGTCCCTTCCCCGACGAAGAAGGCATCTGACAATATCCCTTGTTCGACCAAACTGCGGGCATAAATTTTGGTTATTTCGTCACATCCGCCTACGACCAGTTGCGTGGCCTTGCCCGAACGAATTAAATCGAACGCATACAGGAGTGAGCCTAAACCACCCAGCATGGAACTCGGACCTCGTAGACCGAACGCGATCGCAGCTTGTCCGGCTGCCGCGTTTGCAACTACGTTAGGGAACAACAGCGGTGATACCTTCGGTTCGTCGCCGAAAATCCCTTCGAGCACTAGTGACACCGATCCTGCTGAGCCAAACCCGGTATCGAGTACCAATCCGACATTGTCGTTCGGTACTTCAATGCAGGCGTCCGACAGTGCGTTTGAAATAGCTGCTGTCGTCATAATGCTGAGCCTATCCATTTTGCGCAGGTGTTTCCGAGGTACAAACCTGACGGCCTGCTTTTCATCGATCCGGTACCCTGTGATCCCGCCAGCTAAGACTTGCGGTTTCTCCCGTACCTCCGCAGTAGCGGACATCAGCAAATCCGCTGGCACCGAGCCTGCTGATGTGAAAAAACCAATGCCCGTTATCACGACTCTCATAAAGAGAAGACCTCCATTCCTGCATACGAAGTGTTGAGACAGTCCTCCATCTCCATGGCGTCGGGAGAATAGACCCAGAAGGTGGCGTGGGCGACCATGGTGTCGTCCACTTTGGCGATCGTTTTGAATTTATAGAGTGCGCCGGAATGAGCAATCCGCTCGGCTTCCATGACGACAGTGTCGCCCGGTCGGACTACTTGATGAAACTTTACGTTTTCGATCCGAGCCAACCGTGGATTCAGGACTGCCTTGTGCAGGGAGTCGAGGAAACGCCCTGTCTGTGCCATCGCTTCCAGTAGCAGAACGCCGGGAAAGATGGGGTTGTTCGGAAAATGACCGGTGAACCACGGTTCGGAACGCGTAACATTCTTCACTGCAACAGCACGATTCTCTTCAACATACAGCACCTTGTCGATGAGCAAGAACGGGTACTCGTGCGGGAAGTAGTCCTGGACGCGTAAGTTTTGCCAATGTGTCATGACGATTCCTCCTTAATAGACCTTTTACTAATCAAAGCGAAATCTGGCTAAGCCGATGAAGAAGAATACGAGTGCAAAACCGAAGAGCATCCCAATGTTCGGCAAGACCTGAGCGATGTCAGCACCTTTCATGATGATGTCCTGGAATCCGGACATCGCCCATCCCTGTGGGGTTGCGAGTGCAATGTCCTGCATAAAGCTTGGCATCAAGAACAGTGGCACGTAGCAACCCGCCACGGTGGCTAAGGTGAATACTAGCAACGTCGCCAAACCAGTCGCTTGCGCCTGTGTCTTGCTGAGCGACGTGATCATCAAACCGAACCCGTTAGCGGCGGCTACCGCAGCGCAGGTCAGAATAAGAATCGCCGAGAGGTCACCAAGTTGCATTCCGAACATGAATTTACCGACTGCGAAGATGATGATGACCTGACCAAAGCCAATCACGATGTTCGGCAGCAATTTCCCAATGAGTATCGAATATTTGCGTACTGGACTCGTGAGCAAACGGCGCAGTGTTCCACGTTCACGTTCCATAAACATATACTGCGCAATGGTCGAGGCGATGAAGAATAGGAATGCTACGGTAAATCCAGGAATGTACTGTTGTGCGGCTGTTGGTTGTACAGTTTGAGACTTTTGGTTACCAATAATCTTGGCCACCGCGTTCAACGGCTTAGACGTTAGAATTGAAGACAGTTGGCTGGCAAGAGTGGGCGAATGTGCATGCATGGCGAGATTTGCAATCGCTTTATGCTGAATGGTCAAAGTGTCAGCTGCGAGAAACGCTTTGATTTGACCGAACATGAGCTTGGAGTTGGTCAGTTGGTCTGGATCCTCGTAAAACGTTACCGTCTTCCCATCGTTCGATACGATGACGGCACCTAGGGATTTTCCATTTTCCACGAGATTCTTTGCCTTCGTCACAGTCATTTGATCCGTAATCCAGTGAATATCGGAGATATGTTCGACCGCTTTCGCAACAGTCTTTGCAGCTGAGGTGGAAGCGACAATCGGGACCTGAATGGTAGACGTCTCACTCTTACCGCCACCAAAGACGCCACCTAAGGCCAATGTCAAAACAATGCTAAACATGAGCGGCAACACAAAAAGATTGATGTAGGTGCCTCGATCTTTCAATAAAATCAATAGGTCTTTCCAAAATACGTACAATACTTTCATTTGTCACGCCTCCATTTATTCGTCTCTCAGACGGTTGCCAGTCAGTTTGATGAACACGGTTTCCAACGATGGAGGAAATACATCGATGTTTTGTGGTGACTGTCCTGTAACGCGGAGTACCTCGTTCAAGACGCTCATGTTTTGCACAAGGCCATCCGCCGTTAATTCCAGCGAGCCGTCTTTCACTTCAACCTGTACTTCCGGAACTAGCAGGTGTTGAATGGAGCTTAGTGCTTGGTTAAGCACTTCGGTTGGATACTTCACTCGAATGACCGACTGACCATGCTTTTGAAGGATGTCACTCAAGTTGCCTGATTCTATGATTTGACCGTGGTCGATGATAGCCACTTTAGAGCACAACGTTTCAACTTCTTCCATGTAGTGGGTTGTATAGATAATAGTCATACCTTCTGAATTCAACTCACGAAGCGTCTCGAAGATGTGGTTGCGAGATTGCGGGTCGACACCGACTGTAGGTTCGTCAAGAATCAACAACTTCGGGCGATGAAGCAGCGCAGCCGCGATGTTGAGACGTCGTTTTTGACCACCGCTGTATTTACCGACGGCCATCGACTTTGTCCGGTCTTGTAAGCCAACGCGAACGAGCGAATCATTGACGGACTGGCGTAACGCTCGGCCTCGCAGCCCGTACATTGCACCAAAGAACATGAGGTTGTCGTAGGCGTTCAACTCGGGATAAATCGCCAAATCTTGCGGTACAACACCGAGTAATTGCTTGACTTTCGTTGCGTTACGCACCGAATCGAATCCGAATACCTGGCAGTCTCCTCCGTCCATTGGGATAAGACCGGAAATCATGGATATCAATGTGGTCTTACCAGCACCGTTGGGACCCAATAGACCGAAAAACGCACCTCTGTCAACAGTGAGTGAAACACCGTTCACAGATATCGTCGGTCCAAACTTCTTGACTAGTCCATTAAGTACGAGCGCCTTTGCTGCCCCACTTGTAGAAGAGCCAACAGGTGCGGACACCTTTGTTTGTGCAATTGTCACGAGAATGCCTCCTAGCTTCAGAGTTAACATGGCATATTTTAGGTTGATTTCGCTGTTAGGAGGACGTAAGAAACAACAGTTGATAACCTGTCTTTTTTACGGGGGCGTACCAAATGACTTTCCAATACAATGTTTTCCGTTAATAAAATACCACTTGAGGAAGGGATTAGAGTTATGGGAGAAAAACTGGAACTTACACTGGACGGGTTGAGAAAGTTGATCATTGAGCGCCTGAACTTGGACATGGAGGCGGAGGAAATCGGTGAGAATGACTCGCTGCAAAATGATCTCGGATTAGACTCCATCGACTTATTGGAGATTGCTATCGGAATCGAAAAAACCTATCAAATTAAGATCACTCAAAAGGATACTCAGGCATTCAAAACTTTACGCACTCTTTTCGATTTTTGCCAATCTAGTAATCCTATCGGGCAGGTGTAACCGGAATGAATAGACGTTCTGCTGTTTACGGGCATCCGAAATGTGCCCTCGTGACGGGAGGAACAGGTGGCATTGGACAAGCCGTTATTTCTGAACTAGCGGGTATCGCAGACAAAATTGTTTTTACCTATTATCGATCCGTTGACGAAGCCTGCCGACTGGCTACAATGATCGAATCTGCTGGGTCAGTTCCACTGCCCGTACAGGTTGATTTGCGTGATCAAAATGCGTGGAAACACTCTTTACAGCAAATCCTGAAAGATCACGGTCTGGTAGACTTTGTGGTCAACAGCGCAGGCATTAGTGAAGACGCGCTGTGTGTCGAAACAACGTACGAATCGCTTCGAGAGCAATTCGAAGTGAGCGTATTCGCGGCCTGGACGGCGATGACGACCATCGGGCGTGAGATGATGTATCATCATCGCGGTCGGATCGTAAATGTGGCATCGGTTGCTGCCACTCTAAACTCACCAGGACGAAGCGTCTATGGCAGTACAAAGGCAGCCATAATTGCTCTCACGCGATCATTTGCCAAAGAACTTGGACGCTTTGGGATTTTGGTAAATGCTATTGCTCCTGGTTTTGTGGAAACTGACATGACAGAACATATCCCGACCGATATTCGAAAGAAGTACCTAGAGCAGGTACCACTCGGAAAATTCGCATCACCAAAGCAAATTGCTGAATTGATCAAATTTCTTGCGTCGGACGCGGCCGACTACATCCATGGTGCTGTGCTCACTGTGGACGGGGGAATGACCGCATGACGGAGCCCTTTGTATCAGTAATAATGCCGACCTTCAATAAATTGAGCCGTTTGCGAGTAGTGTTGCAGTCATTCAAATATCAGAAATATTCAAATTTAGAAATTATTATCTGTGACGACGGATCCACGGATGGGACCGCAGAGTACCTACACCAAATCAGAATGCCTTATCCACTTCACGTTGTCCATATAAACCGTAAAGGTGCAGGAGCAGCTCGAAACGCCGCGGTTTCGGCTAGTAACGGTGAAATACTGATTTTTAACGACGATGACATGGTGCCATCTCCAAACTTTATTTCGGCCCATGTAGATTGTTGCAAAAGCGGTCGTGTGCTTTCACGCGGAAAGCGATGGACGTTGCCAATCGATCGCGTTGAGAATTGGCTGACCATGCCGGTATCGGTCCACAATCTGCGAGAAATGTGGAAGGAAGCTCGCCTGACGACCGCAGAGAATTGGACGTTCTATGCCTTAGAGGAGAGTCCTTTTCACCACTATCGCTTCCTGCAATCGTGCACCAGTAACCTTGCTGTTTCACGCGACACGTTCGACCAGGTTGGTGGTTTTAACGAAGAATTCGCAACGACCTGGGGTGCTGAGGATACGGATTTTGGTTACCGTGCCCAACGAATCGGTGCCGAAATTGTTCTGTCTCCAAAATCCTCCAACCTGCATCTCGAACACTCCGTGGACTCAGGCGAGAAATTCTCTAAAGGACTAAAAAATTTTCAAAAGCTCGCGGACATTCATCGTGATCAGCGAGACATTCAGGTGCTGGTCAAGTACGTTGAAATGGCCATCAAGAATGGTCACGCCGCCGAGTTGTTTGATGAGCAGACATTTGTGGAAGCAGAAAGCCCAATCTTTTATGAGGCTAGTACCCATGGGGAGGTTTAAATGTGGAGTACAGTAAAAATGTTATGCAAGCAATCAAAGCGTTTCAAGAGGGAAAGATGGTCATTATTGTCGATGACTATGACCGTGAAAACGAAGGAGACTTGGTAATACCCGCTGAACACGCGACTCCGGAGGTCATAAACTTCATGACCATCTATGGAAGGGGATTAATTTGTATCGCCGTCGACCAATCGTATGCCGACCGCCTGGGTCTCGACTACATGGTCACTCGAAACGAGGATGACCTCGGAACGGCATTCACCGTATCAGTCGATGCAGCACCGTCTCACGGCGTGACAACTGGTATATCCGCTTTCGATCGTGCTCGCACAATTCAGGTCATGCTGGATCCAGCTAGCCGCTCGGAAGATCTACGTCGTCCTGGTCACATGTTCCCTCTCATTGCGAAACCAGGTGGAACGTTTACGCGCCGCGGCCACACTGAAGCATCGACGGATTTGTGTGTTATGGCAGGTCTGAAGAAGGCAGCTATCATTGTCGAAGTGCTTCATCCCGACGGTCATATGGCACGCATACCTTACCTCACTGGATTTTCCAAAGAACTCAACTTACCGTTGGTTTCGGTAGCTGATATCGTTCAAGCTCGCCGTGTATTAGAACAGTTTAGCCACGAAGAAGTGGCAGTGAGCACACAGTGATTCGAAATAGACTTATACTCACCATTGTCAAAGCATGGATCGGCCGGAGAGTACTGGCGCAAACGGGTCCTAGTTTACCGAAACCACCGTTTATCATCAGTGCGAATCATACTAGTTATTTCGATCACTTTGTCTTAATCCGTTGGATGCTATTGCAAGGCTTACCGTGGCCCAGATTCATCTCGAAGAACGAATTGTTTGAAACGCCAGTGTCACGCTGGTTCAACCGCATCGGCGGCGGTATCCCACTCGAGCGAGAAGGAATAGACACCGAAGGATTCTCTACCGCGTTTGAAGTGCTTCAAAAGGGGGGAATTCTCGTTGTCTACCCGGAGGGCACACGGAGTAGAGATGGATACATGCGTGCGCCGCGACGAGGCGTAGCCTCTCTCGCGGCTAAGGCCCAGGTTCCAGTGGTTCCGGTTGGATTGTTGGGTGTGAATGATGTGTTGCCAGTTGGACAGAAGTGGCCAAAGCACAAACGCACCATCGTCCTAGTGAATGGAGAGGCTTTGGAACCACCAACACCGAATCGGGACGGAGAACGTGAATTTGTTATGAAACTGTCTTTGGAAATCGCCAGGCTATCAGGCCAGTTACCAACATTTTTAAGAATGATCACGAATGATGCGACTGTGGATTGGCCTAATTTGGAGGGCAAGATCGCGTTTGCCCATGAAAACAATGAACGTGGATTTCACTTTGCCCCTGAGGAGGCAGTTAATCATTTCTACTCGTCACTCCGTTTGCTAAAAGGATATAAGAGTCCATACGCGTTAGTCGAGCGGGGACGGGCACATGGGCAGCTTGCAATGCGATCAAACGGGATTTTCCAAAAGCTGTACCACGCTTTATGTAGTCGCATGGCACTCGGGCGCTCGGTTCGCCTTATTCCACACTATCCACTTGCGTGGCACGCTTGGGCCGTATTGATGGGGGAACTACCGCGTTTCCTAGGGGGAAGTCAGCAAAAAGCTTTGGTGGGTCATAGAGTATCTGTTGCACTTGATCCTTCTTGGCGCCGTGGAATTCTTTACCTTGCTCGCTCCTATTACCGGTCTTCGCAAAATGCACTGGCCCGGAACTGGGTGCGACGACTATTGCAGACGGATGCTCGTTGTGAGGGAGACGAGCGCCGCTACTACGAGGCTATCGAACTGTTAGGTCAAATTAATAGTATCGATGAGGCAACGATGGAGGAAGTTGCACTTGCACAGAATGGGGGAGACGTATGACTGAGAAGAAATTCGTCTTGATCACGGGCGGCTCAAGAGGAATCGGAAGGGCAATTGCGGACAGATATGCCGAAGACAGAGCCCATTTAATTTTAACCTATTTGCAGAATGAGGAAGCCGCTTTGCTGGCTAAGAAGGAGCTTGAACAACAAGGCGCTAGTAGCGTCGAGATCCAAGCGGTGGATGTTCGAAATGAAGACGCATCCAGGGAACTGGTAAACGCTATTAGAGAGCGGTACGGTCATCTCGACGTACTTGTGAATAACGCTGCGTCCGGTGCGTTTCGTGCTTTGCACGAGCTCAAGTTGCGTCACTGGAACTTCACGCAGGATACATGCGTTAAAGGTCCACTCTGGCTGAGTTTGCAAGCGAGACCATTGCTCGCAAAGGTGAAGGGGTCCATTGTCAACATATCCAGTCTTGGCTCCAGTAAGGTAATTCCGAACTATGGCCCCATCGGTGTGGCCAAAGCGGCGCTGGAGTCGCTCACACGGTACATGGCGGTTGAGATGGCTACAGACGGAATTCGGGTCAACGCAGTTTCAGGCGGGGTGGTTGAGACAACTGCACTGGATACTTATCCAGATCGTGAACAGCTATTTGAAAAAGCGAGAACCTCAACGCCCGCTGGTCGCGCCGTGCACCCGCGGGACATTGCGCATGCCGTTTATTTCTTGACCAGCCCTGCCGCTGAAATGATTAGGGGACATGTCCTGATTGTTGATGGAGGGTATTCACTCACCTAGGGCCTTCGAGAGGAGTAATGACTTCATGCGTTCAGTCGAGAATTACCCAGGGTATACGACAGTCTATTACCGAAATTTGCTTGGACTGACGATTGCCGTAGTTATTCTGAATTATTTTGCAAAAGGCCGATTGGATATCTTTCCGATTGTCGCCGGAGTGTGGTTGGTACTTAGTTACGTGTTGATTCCGTTGTCGACATCTGTCGCCCGATTTGGCATTTTCAACGTCATTTTACTCGTCGCGGATAGTATATTGGATATCGTTGCGATGGGTGAACATTTGTCGAACCTCTGGAATAAACTCCCGATCGCTCCGTGGCACTGGGGCCACAACGGTGAGGCTATGCTTATTACCTACTGGGTATTATTGTGGGGCGCCGCTGTTCCTAACCGTACATTGGCGATGATTCATTTCATTCCGAACGCAGCTTACTCGCGTCGGGGTGTATGGCTCTTGGTAGGTGTCATTGCACTGCATGTCACGTTTGTCGAGGACGTAATTTACTTTGCGTTGCTTGGCTACCCGCCGTTTGTCACGCGTCCTCCACTTGACTATGCCTATTTGCCGACATTTATTTTCGTTCGCCACTGGACGGCCTGGAAAGTATGGTTGGACGCAACTTTCGGGACGATTGTGTTCATTCTGACTGTTGTGGCAACGTATTTTACAGAGATACGACAAAGACTGGGCCGTAGTATTGATGGGAATCCGGTGAATTGATCAAAGTGGTGATGAGCATAGATTTAGAGGTTGCAGTTAGAAAGTTGTGGTCGGATTTGCCAGTTGAAGGAACCATTCTACGATTCTCTGAAGGTACCGCGATATCCATTGGCAACTCCAACATCTCGAAACAGTCCACTACGACCTTGTATAGGAATGAAAAACGCCGAATAGAATTCAAAGCTGGACGACAATGTGCCGCACAAGTACTTGGCCGTTTGGAAGTTCCTCGCGATGCACGGTGGTTAGTGAGAGCTACAGATGGCTCACCTGTATGGCCAGAAGGCATTGTCGGTAGCATTTCGCATACCGATGGCGTTGCAATTGCTGTTGCTGGTAGACGTCAGGATTATCGTGGACTCGGCGTGGACATCGAACGCATTTCCTACCGAACATTCGAATTTGTACAGCGCGTGTGTCGTAAAGAGGACATCGAAAACGTCGTGGTGAATCCTTGGGTGTCGGTCGAACAAACCATAACCATGTTATTTTCCATCCGTGAAAGCTTCTATAAGTGCATATATCCCGTCCTCCACCTGGACCTCGATTTCCATGATTGTGTTGTTGATGTCGATTTTCTAAACTGTCGGTTTCAAGCAAAGTTGTTTTCACAACTAGGGGCATTCGCAGCCAATACGCCAAATGTTCACGGACGCATGGTATGGGTCGGGGAGTACGTGGTTGTATTGTGCATTTGGCCAGATCCACATGTTGAGAATGATGAATCAGTAATGTATTCATAATAAGTCTCTACGATTTAATCCTCTATGGGAAACTTCGAACAGAGACTGAAAGATGCGGGCAATAAGTTAGAGTTCAAAGGCTTATGTGTCGCCAGTGCAACAGTTCTAAAATGATTAATTGTAATTAAACCATTATCTACGTTGGTGCCAATGAAGTATACCTTGAGTTATCATGAACCAGGCCGAGTTCCAGAAAGGGACTCTACTTCACGTAACATCTCGTGGAAATGAGCGAGTCCTTCGCTTGTATTCTGAATACAAAAACTATTCCCATGTGGCTTGGCTTTGTCTAGAAATATTTGACCGAAACTTTCTCCTTTGGCTAGATCCAGACCAATGACTGGATTCACACCGCCATCTCCTCACCTTAGAATTCACCGGCAGACCTATCCATCTTGCAGTTCATAGCTTCGCTTGTTATACGAGATCGACGCCCCAACCAGCATCAATCATGCTTCTAAAAGTAGGGGGTGAACATTTTAGCGCACGAGTCCAAAGACCCACGGGGGCGAACATCCGACCCCAGCTACCGTAGTAATAAACCTCTATAATGAAAGAGGTCAACCAGAATTTCTGGCTGACCTCATAATACGATCGGGCAGCATTCCTGTAATCAATCAAAATCGGGTTTGAGGCAAAAAAAACTCCTGATAGTGTTGATATTGTCCAAACACGCCACTCATCAGACGGTATCTTCAACGTGTATACTGAGGAGGATGTCGAGAGGGCGAGCCATACGCACTCCGTGACATTCATTCAATGGTGCATTCAGTCATCTATCAGCATAAGTATTCAAGTCTTTAAAGACTGCTTACGCCGATTTCGGGCAGGATAGCGACGCAAGAACCCCATGTGGAGGGAACCTATGGGTACGCCAATGAAAAGTCTTATAGGACGACTTGTGACACTTCGTCCAATTGACGTTGAACGAGATGCTCCAGAATGGTATGAGGCAATGCAAGAGCCTGAAATGCATTTGTGGACAGGTAACAATATCCCTATCGATGTCGATGAAGTCAAGGATGTTGTTTTAGAAACCTATGCCAATCATCCTGAGATTTTTTCTTGGTGTATCAGGGAGTCTAAAACAGATAAGATGGTCGGGATATACTGGATTGGCGTCCCATTTATATCGAACGAACAACGCCTGGTCACATTTGACGCACAACGCATTGCAAAACCTTATTGGAGAAAAGGATACACAAGAGAGGCGAGGTCACTCGTTTACGATTACGCATTTACAGACCTTGGCGTAGAAGAGATACGAGCGTCAGCATGGGAAAGAAACACAAACTCCTGTTTATCCATGGAGAGTGCAGGATTTGAACTTGTTCGTTTGTATCCACGTTTCAATCCCAAGTACGATTCAGATCTGACAGAAGTAGAGTATGTGTTACGCCGTGCAAAGTGGCAGCAGTTAAACGGCAGACTCTCCTGAACAAGCGGGGGACATTATCTTCGGGAAGTAAGCGGAGTGCCGTGACGATTGCATAAAAATTCGGTGGTGTTACGGTGTCACTGTGGGACTATGGGGTAGTTTAGTCCCATAAGAGGCTGAGTCCCTGGTGCACTTGGGGAAATCTAGAACATAGACCATGAGAAACTAGTGAATCACCATGTTTGGTATTAAGTCAATATAGTGGACACTCCAGAACGGAGAAATTCCAAGCTTCTTACTCTACTTCCGACCGATGAGGGCTGGGTCTACCTCGCAAGCTTGGAGGACCTATACAGCCGCAAAATTGTGGGTTGGAGTACGGGGGCAAGGATGACGAAAGAACTGTGCATCAAGGCGTTGGAGCGGGCCTGGGGACGCCAGCGGCCGACTGGATCCGTGTTGCATCATTCGGACCGTGGGGGCCAGTACGCCTCTCATGACTACCAGGAAAAGCTGCAAGAGTACGGGATGGTTGGTAGCATGAGCCGCAAGGGTAATTGCTTTGACAATGCGTGTATTGAGTCGTTTCACAGCATCATCAAGCGAGAGCTCGTGTATCTGGAAAATTTCAAAACCAGGGAACAAGCCATACGACGGATCTTCGAATACATCGAGGTCTGGTACAACCGGGAGCGGGTACACTCATCTATCGGGTTTCTAGCACCGGCTGAGTACGAAAGAAGATATTTCCAAGTGTCGAGAGTCAAGGCAAGCTAAGCGAGACAAAAGCAATCGTGTCAGAATATTAAAACTTACAATTTCTCTGTTTTGAGGTGTCCACTCTATTGACTTAATACCAGATTTAGGGAAATTACATTTAGATTATTTCATTAACGGTGTGGAATTTAATGAAATCATTGCAGAAACAGACGGATACGGACGCTGGTTTGATTGGATCGTAAACATCTAGTACTTATCGCACGTAAGGGGACTTATCTTTAGAGCCAGTGCCAAAATTAAATAATTGCCGTTACAACAGGTATCTTGAATGTAAGATACGACTCACTTTATTTCGCCAAAGAAAAACGGAATGATCAGAGAACTTTATTACAGGCGTTTCAGAGAGTCCATGGGTCTATCCAAGTCATGTGAATTGTATGTTTATCGATAGTATTTGAATGTTTATACAAGGTAAATCATGGTGGATGAAAATCGTCGAGTTGGTGCTAGATATAAATACGCCACGGAACCCTCTTTTGGTAGAATTAAGTCGACCAAAACCCATTCACAACAAAGGAGAAGCTCCATGGCGAAATCCAGTATATCACAACACGCGCAATCTGGTTTGGTTCCTTTCCCCTTGATTCCCCGTCAATGGGAACAGTATATGGATGTTCCGTTTGTTATCCCCGCACTGACTTTCCCTTGGGACATCTTTCGAAATATTGAGCAGGAATACTACTGGCATCTATATGACTCGTTGCGTGAGGAACGGATAAATCGGTCGGACGGAACCAGCAACGTCACCAACTCTGCTCTTGGGCTAGAACTCCCCACACCAATGGAACAGGCGGTTAATACGTCGACAGTCACGCGAAGTCGTTCAGGCCGCAAGCCTCACGACTTTATGCCTATGATGCGGGCGTTCGAGTTGGCCCGATTGCTATACGTTGAGAGCATGGCTGAGAGTGTCTACCTACAGGTTCGCTCCAACCCGTTGTTTGCTGAAGCTTGCGGGTTTACAGGCAAACTCCCCAGTTACCGCTCGTTTGCCCGCTTCGACGAAATCATGACAAACTTCGGATTATGGGATAAGGCTCGACGGCTGGTCGTTGCGTTCAACCTGAAGCAGGGTGTGTTAGAGGTTGAGGATACCTTGGTCGCCGATACAACGCATGTTGAAGCGGAGGCGACCTACGGAAAACAGATGAAAACCTGTCGCCACAAAGAAGACTGTGATTGCCCTGCCGTCCCCACGGACGATAACGTAGGCATTGTTCGTAAGAGTAACGCCGTATCCTACATTGGCCACAAAGTTTCGTTACTCAGTGGCGCCAAGGGACAACTTCCACTCACCCGAGAAGTGTGCAAGGGAGAGGAATACGATGCCTTTACCTTGCTACCTACACTTGAGCGATTCAAAGCTGAGTTTGAGGAACAGGTACAGTCTGTGCAATATGTACTTGCCGATGGGATTTACCAGAGTCCAAGGAACCAGCAGGCAACAAGGGATGTACTTGGGGCAAAACTGGTTGCTCCCATTAATCCCAGGGGTCGCCAGGACAAACCGAGCGATGTCCGTGGAATTGATATGATTGACCGCTACGGGGTGCCACATTGCATTGCTGGACACAAGATGGAGTTAAAAGGATCCGACCTCAAAAAGGAGCAGTACATATTCACGTGTCCAGTTCACAATCCTCAGGCGAAACAGAAAGGGCTTGTCTGCCCGCACCACAAACACATCCAGTGCTGTAGCGGTGCCACCCAGGGTCGGGTGCTTCGGGTTGATTTTGAGACAACACCTCAGGTAGACCCTGAGTTCCCACAGCACAGCCGTACATTCGATACGTTGTATGACGCCCGTACAGGGATTGAGCGAATTATTGGGATGCTGAAAGATGGATACAGTTTACGGCGTGTGCACAAACGTGGACGTAAGGCGGTAGAGGCTCACGTTGACCAGTGCATGCTCTGTATGCATGTGATGGCATACTGCGCCTACACTCAAACTGGAACAGTAAACCGCGGGTGGACACGAAGTCGACTGAAGCGGGCTCAATGACAACAGCCATCACAAAAACCTTGATTGGCAGACCTTATCCACAGTTTTCGTGCGTCCATTTTGCCAATGACGAACATATCCACAGTCATGGAGCAGAATCACAGTGAGTTTCCTCTAATTTTGGACGATTAGAGTTTACTTCTCGTTGCTCCGTTTGACAACGAAAGCAATTTTGGCATCGGCTCTTACGAAGCACAGTTGATTAACATTCGCATAAAAATTCGACTGCCTAACGCGGTCGTACTGAGTTAAAGAAGCAGAAGAACGACAGAAGCAAAACGTCGTGTACTGGGGGGATGTTAATGCAAATTTATGTTATTCGTCATTGTGAAGCGGCAGGTCAGTCGGAGGATGCGCCGTTGACTGCCAAAGGATTTGAACAAGCGGAGTTACTTGCCACTTTTCTTCAAGAAATAGGAATTGAGCGAGTCATTTGCAGTCCTTATTTGCGTGCTCAGCAAAGTATCGCTCCGTTTGTTCAACGGAACAATATTCCACTGACGGTCGATAACCGTTTGTCGGAACGAGTTTTGAGTAACTCAAATATGGATAACTGGTTGCACTGTCTTCGGCAGACGTTCGATGACTTCGATTTGTCATTTGACGGTGGAGAGTCCAGTAAGCATGCCATGGAACGTGCTGTTCGTGCCATAAATGATTTTGTCTCAACTGAATCCACATGCAACGCCGTTGTTACCCACGGAAATTTAATGACTTTGTTGCTCAGACATTTCGATGCACAATTTGGGTTCGATGAATGGGCTAGATTGAGCAACCCCGATGTCTTCTTGGTATCAGTCGATGGGAATGAATCTACAGTACAAAGGGTATGGAGAGAAGTTATTTAGCTCCCAAGTCTTTTCCTCATGGCATAGGCAAGTTTCAGACTTTCCTTCGTCCACGGCGGAGTTGCATCGTCTCGGAGAACTTGCTCAATGGGGAGCCAGAGTACAGCGTCTACTTCATCAGGACTCTTACAAACCGCTTCACCTTTCAGGTATTCGCAGAGAAAAACCACGTCAACAACATTGTCACCGTCATCCGCCACAAACGATGTGCTGTGGACATAATGAATGACATCAGATACTTCAATGCCAATCTCTTCTACAATTTCCCGTCGAAGAGTACGTTCCAAGATATCACTCTGATTTCCTTCATGTTCCACTGTACCGCCTACTAACGAAACCATGCCTGGAGCATGTGATTCCTTCAGGCTTCTTCGTATTACCAACCACCTGTCATCTTTGTATATGGCGGCTTCAACGTTGACCACGAACAAGGTGCTCACTCCTTTTCGTACATCATACATAAAATTGTAAGTTTACGAAAGCCGTTGCCAGACTTGCTATTGCAGTAATGGGCGCGAAACTGCTGTAAAGCTGTCACGAAATGCGGTGTAAATATGCCAAAGTGCTGCTAAAAATAAGCCTCCTCGGCGTTTATGTGAACATACGCGCCGTACGCACATAAATCAATACTTTCCGCCTCGTGGGTGTACAATAACGGTAAACCCATCCAGAAAGCAGAGAGGATGACCCAACCGTGACCCACCCAAGCGGTGTCCACAAACACACCAACCGCCTCATCCACGAGAAATCTCCATATCTCCTGCAGCACGCCCACAATCCGGTCGACTGGTATCCCTGGGGGCCAGAGGCGTTCCAAAAAGCCGCCCGGGAATCCAAGCCCGTCTTCCTGTCCATCGGCTATTCGTAGCCCTGCGGGGCTACGAATAGCAATATACGCTGAAAGTGGAGTAGCTTATCGACCTGTCATTGGTGCCACGTCATGGCACATGAATCTTTTGAAGATGAAGAAGTTGCAGCTTATCTGAATCGTTATTTCATTTCAGTAAAAGTAGATCGCGAAGAACGGCCGGATGTCGATCACGTTTATTTGTCGATCTGCCAAGCATTTACAGGTCAGGGTGGATGGCCATTAACCGTTCTTCTCACACCTGAAAAACTGCCGATTTTTGCGGGGACGTATTTTCCTAAGCGTCGCATGTTTGGTCGTATCGGATTAATGGAGTTATTGGAGCATTTTACACGATTGTGGGAAACAGATCGGAATAGGCTTGTAAAATCCGGACAGCGTATGATTCAAGCTATGGAAGAGTCGCAAAGACAGAAATCGAAAGTAGAGTATAGGCGCTGGGATTCAACGCTGTTGCATACAGTGTATGAGCAACTGGCAGATAGTTTTGACTCGCAATATGGAGGATTTGGTGATGCACCCAAATTTCCCATGCCACATCAACTCTTGTTTTTGTTAAGATATTCGCTTTTTGAAAATCAGCCAATGGCACTTCAAATGGTGGAAAAGACGTTGCAAAGCATGCGAATGGGAGGAATTTTTGATCAGATTGGATTTGGTTTTTCCCGTTATTCAGTCGATGCTCGCTGGGAAATTCCCCATTTTGAAAAAATGTTATACGATAATGCCCTTCTGGCTATGGTTTATTTGGAAACCTACCAAATGACAAACAAACGTTGCTACGCAGAAGTGGCGCAAGAAATATTCAGTTATATGAAAAATTCGCTTCTTTCCCCAGAAGGTGCTTTTTATGCTGCAGAAGATGCTGATTCAGAAGGGGAAGAAGGCAAATTTTATAGTTGGGATAAAGAAGAAATTGTAAGCGTGTTGCCAGAAGAATTGGCCCAGTCGGTTATTGAGATGTTTGGCATTCGAGATATAGGGCATTTTGATGGGAAAAATGTATTGCATGGCTTTTGGGAGCATGCTGATCTCGATATGTTCAAAAACGAACGTGATCCATATCAGATACAAAAATGGTCCCAGGATTGGCGTGAGGCTCGCCCCCTATTGCTCAAAGCGAGATCGGCCAGAACACGGCCTCATCTGGATGATAAAATTCTAACCGGATGGAACGGTTTGGCGATTGCTGCATTGGCCATAGGGGCGCGTATATTGGAAGACTCTGATTTGCTTGAGTTAGCCATTCAATCAGAGGCATTCCTCTGGGGAAATTTACATTTAGAGACTGGCCTGATGGCACGCTATCGAGCAGGAGAAGCTAAATATCGCGCTTATCTTACAGATTATGCAACTTATATATGGGCGCTTGTAGAACTCTACGAAGCTTCTTATGACAAACGTTATTTGGAAAAGGCTCTTACGCTTTTACACGAAGTTGTGACAGATTATTGGGACAAGTCAGGTGGAGCTTTCTTCCTTTCAGCACATGAAATTCAAGACGTTCCTGTACGAAGCAAGATTGCGGAAGATGGAGCTATACCTTCGGGGAATAGTGTACTTGCTGTACAGATGTGCCGTGTCGGGTATTTGACGGGTGATACTCAGTGGATTCAGTTAGCGGAACAATGTTTGCAAACGTTCCTGCAAGATGCTCGTGCATATCCAGAAGCGCATATCCATCTTTTATCTACAGGATTTTGGTTCAGCTTTCCTGTGAATGAGTTTGTCGTTGTCGGCTTACGTGATCATCCGGCTACTCAGGCTATGTTAGAGCCGCTTCGACATGTTTTTCTGCCCAATTCAGTGACTCTATTCTGGGATCAACGCGAAGAAAAATCGAATATATGGGATGGACTTCCTTCCTTCACTACAGTAGAAGGGAAAACTACAGGTTATCAGTGCAGTAACTTTGCTTGCCAGGCCCCCGTGACAGATATCGCGAGTTGGTTGAGTCAATTTGCCAGTCCATCCTGATTCTTCAAAAACTAATCGTCAACAGACGTTGCGCATCCGCATATGCTCCTCTTAGGGGGGAGTGGGGATGCGCTTAGTTGTTGTACAAAATGGGGATACGTTATCATCCATAGCTAAAAAAATGGGCGTCGATGTTGAAGAAATCGCGGTTCAGAACGCACTGCCCAGTGAGAAAGTGGTAGCTGGCCAGACATTGGTTGTGCCAGGCGGAAGAAGTTATGTGTGGATGCCAGGGGATACTTTTTCTGGAGTTGCCGAGCGGTATGGTTTAACTGTTGAAACATTACGTTCCAGCAATAAAGGGATAGTCAATCCGCAACCGGGTGACATTCTCGAACTTCCGAGTCAACAAAAAGGAGGGGTAGTTGTAGCCGGTTTTCTTGAACTCACAACACCAGATCAGGACGCAAAAAATGTAAAAAAATTTGCGCCTGTATCCACAAGCATCGGCCTTTTTAGTCAGGGTATGACCTCAAATGGACAAATTGTACCTGCTAACGACGCTTCCGCTCTTCAAGCGTTTGAACAGACCCGAAGTGTACCAGCAGCCGTTTTTTCCAATTGGATTGGTGAGCAATTTAGTGCCGACGCACTTCGTATCATGCTTCAATTCGACTCAGAGCAGCAGAAATATTTGAACACTTTGCTCGATATCTTAGATAGAAAAGCGTACAAAGCAGTTATCATTGATTTTGAAATGATTCCAGGTTCCTTACATACATCCTTTCTTATATTCATTGAACAATTGTCCGGATACTTGCAGCAACGCAACATTCCTCTTCTCATTTGTATGATGCCGATCACGTTGAATGATAATCCGAATGCTTCTGGCTTGGCATCTTACGATTATAGTGCTCTGCAAGCTTATGCAGATTATCTTATCGTCATGGCCTACAACTGGCACTGGGGAACAGGAAGACCTGGTCCTATCGCTCCGTTTATGAATGTTGCGTCATCCATTGAATATGCACTGAGTCAAGTGCCTCGTCAGCAACTGTTGTTAGGACTCATCCGTTACGCTTATGACTGGCTTGTTCCTTTTCAAACGGGTGAAGTCGCCGGGGTAATCGGTGTTCAAGATGCAGTACAAATCGCTATTCGAGAAAATATCCCAATTCAATTTGACCGGCGAAGCCTAACTCCCTGGTTTGCCTATCAAGACAAAAAAGGGCGCATTCATGAATTATGGTTTGAAGATGCGCGCAGCTTACAGCTCAAGTTGCAGCTTGTTGAATATTTTTCTCTGGCTGGTATCGCTCCCTGGCAGTATGAACAGCGTTTTCCCCAGTTTGTCCCAATGCTTCAAGATAATTTCCGGTCAGTCAATTGGCTTTAAATTTGCCAAAATTTCTGCGCGTTTTGGTTCGAGAAAAGGTGGCAGGACAACTTTTTCACCAAGCGTTTCTGGGTTTTCATCAATGGCAAAACCGGGATCGTCCGTAGCAATTTCAAACAAAATTCCGTTAGGTTCGCGGAAATACAGGCTGCGAAACCAAAAACGATCTACCGGACCACTGTTTGGAATTCGCAAACTGCGAATTTTCTCAATCCATTGTTGATATTCTTCTTCATTGGGTGTGCGAAATGCGACATGATGGACGGCTCCGGCACCCAGTTGCGATGGGGGCAGATGAGGTTCCTCCTGTACGTGAAGTTCAGCAGCTGGTCCTCCTGGTCCCATCTCATAAACGAAGGTCTGCAAATTCTCCTTTTGCGTATACTGTCTGACTTGACGCATGTGTAGAACCTGGGACAATATAGCGTCCAGATAGCGCATATGTTGAACGGAAAGCCAAATAGGCCCTTGCCCGCGTATCTGATAAGCGGCGGGAATAGGACTTTTCTCCCAGGCGACGTGTTGATTGGATTCAGATTCATCCACTATTAGCGCAAATCGCTGACCTTCAATGTCATTGAAGAAAAGTGTGGGACGATTGTCTATCTCTTGAATCGTATTGCTAGTGATTCTATGTTCCACTAACCAGTTACGCCAAAATTTTAACGCTTCCAGTGTAGGGACACGTAAGCCAATCCTGGTAATGCTGTTACTGCCTCTCTGTTCTTTGGGAATATCCCAGTCAAAGAAGGTTAAATCATTTCCTGGAATCCCACGTGCGTCTCCACTGTAGAATAAATGATAAGCACTGACATCATCTTGGTTGACACTTCGTTTAACCAATCTAAGACCCATGATTTGCGTATAGAATTGATAATTCTTTTTTATATTGGCCGACACAGCGGTTACGTGATGGATTCCATGCAGTTGTAACGACAAGGTGATCAATCCTTTCTAAAATAACATGAAAGAAGCATCTTTAAATTGATAAGTTACATTGTTGAGTATAGCATAATCTTTTCATAACTTGTCTCATGCTGTCCCATACTACGCTCAGCCATTCAAAAATGAATTGCAGTAGACTGGAGGAGACAAAATGACACAAGAACACGGAAAACCTGCACATAACGATGCCAATAAAACACTGCCACGCGAAGAGCATGAAGAGAAGATTGTTGGTGAGAAACGCCGTTCAGGCAAACAAATGCCGAAAAAATAATCCAAAGTTCAGTTCTTTTGTGGGTCAGTTTCCCATGCTGAACAAACTGATGTAAAATAAGAGAGTTGGCAGAAAAGGTTTGTTTAAGCGTATGGAAATTTGAAATCGCGGATCCACTCGGAGAAAAATACTTTCGTTATAAAAACGAAGTAGCGACCCCGCGGCGCGGGATAGACCAAAATCCGCGATAGCGAGGAGGAAATAGAATGGAACTGACCACTTTGACTCAATTCGAGGAAGCTATTGCAAGCGGGCATGTGATTGTAGAGGTTTACGCTAATTGGTGCCCAGACTGCCGGCGTATTGAAGGTGATATGCCCAAATGGGCAGAAGAATTTGCCTCGCAGTTTCAACTTTATCGTATCAATCGCGATGAGGTTCCAGAAGTTGCTGAAAGATATGAAGTCTTGGGTATACCCACGTTTCTGGTCTTTGAAAACGGCGAGTTGAAGAATCGTCTGCTGAGTCGTGACGCCAAATCGGCACAACAGGTTCACCAATTTCTGGTTGCTGCGTACGCTTGATTGAAAGAACTGTCCATCTGTTTTCATTTGGGAAGCTTCTATTTCCACTTTTCTTGTGGATTTAGAAGCATTTTTTTGTATGAAACGAGAGTAAATTTCGAAGAGTAGTCTGTCACAAATCGGATATCATGCATAAAGGTCGCTTCTACGCCCATACTGGGTATGAAGTGACCTTTTAGTTATGGTAATCAGGTTATTTCGAAAAGCAGGTAAAGGAGCGTTTACTCAATGCAAAACCAAACGCAAACCACATCGTCCATGAATATGGCGAATGCGCAATCTCTAGCACCAGGTACACTGGCAGTGAAAGATGTGCAGTATTTGCAAGACGAGATTTCTTGGCTGACAAATGCGGCTAAAAAATGTATGCATAACATTTCCTCCTGCCAAGATACCGAAGTGCAGTCCTTGCTCCGACAAATGGCTCAAACGCACATCAGGCATGCGCAATTGCTCGCAGGTCACTGCACGAATGCAGCTCAAAAGATGGCTTCTTCTCAGCACTGAATCAGACAGGAGTGTGCTATTGCGATGAATTCCGTATCTACATCGAATGTTCCATTTGCCGATCGCGAAGCGTTGACCGATGCTTTGTCCACATGCAAATATTTAACAGACTCATTCAACACAGCTGTTCGTGAAGCAGGATGCGATCATCTTCACAGTGATTTAATGACCGTTTTGACGGAAACTCACCAAATGGCTCGCCAGATTTTTCATGTGATGCAGAAAAAAGGTTGGTATCCGATTGAACAGGCTCCTGCCGACAAACTGCAAAAGGCGCAAGGTCAAATTCAAAACATGATTCAGGAAGTATCCCAAATTCCTCTTCAATAATCATTGGCGAAGAGAATATTTATTTCACCTTTCAATACGAAATTTTGCGCACTTTTCTTGTTCTTTCAAAAGAAAGGTGCGTTTTTTCATGGACAAAAGTCTGTAGGATATGAGAAACTTTCAATAAAGCACATATTTATACAAACGGGTGATGAGATGTCAGACAATGCCTTGTTATTGGATGAACGATTGCGTGAGGGTCAATGGGTTGGAGATAATGGCCATCTTTGGATTGGGCAATGTGATGCAGTTGAATTAGCAAATACTTATGGGACGCCTTTAATTGTTTATGACGAAACACAAATCAGGACAAACATTCGCCGTTATCTGGACGCTCTGAAAAAAACAGAATTGAACTATCGTCTGACGTATGCGAGTAAGGCTTTTTGCAGTAAAGCTATGTGTCATGTGGCTTATTCAGAAGGTTGCTTTATTGATGTGGTCTCCGCTGGCGAAATGATGACTGCCTTGGCTGCTGGAGTACCAGCAAGCTATTTGCATTTTCATGGGAACAATAAGTCATTGGATGAATTGCGTTTGGCGCTCAAGCAAGAAGTGGGGCTTATTATTGTTGATAATAAAGATGAATTATTGGCTCTTTCGCGTTTAGCAGAAGAAGCAAATGGTCAAGTGGATATTCAATTGAGGATTGCACCGGGAGTTGAAGCGCATACGCATGAATATATATCCACCGGTCAGCAGGACAGCAAATTTGGTTTTGACTGGCAAAGTGGTCAAGCGATTGAAGCTTTGCGATTAGCTGCAACTTTACCGGGGATTCGTGTGACAGGGTTACATGCCCATATCGGATCACAAATTTTTGATGCTAGCGGTTTTCATGATGCTGTGGAACGTATGGCAGAGTTATATAAGGAAGGGTTACTGCTTGGCCATTCACTCCAGGTACTGAATATGGGCGGTGGATTGGGAATTCGTTACACGAGTGAAGATACTCCCCAGCCACTGGAGAAGATGATATTAGGCTTAGCTGAGGCCATCAAACGTATCTTTACTCAGTTTGACATACCATTTCCTGCATTGGAACTGGAACCAGGCAGAAGCATAGTAGGTGATGCAGGAACGACGCTCTATCGGGCTGGCTGGAGAAAGCAAGTGGATGGAGTACGCAATTATGTAGCGATTGACGGTGGCATGACCGATAATCCGCGCCTAGCTCTCTATGGAGCTAAATATGAAGCTATGTTGGCCAATCGGGCAAGCGAAGCGGCTGATACGCTTTGGTCAATTGCCGGAAAATGTTGTGAAAGCGGCGATATGATTGCCTGGGATGTACCATTGCCGAATCCAGAACCTGGTGATTTAATCGCAATATTTGCTACAGGCGCCTACAATTACAGCATGGCAAGTCACTATAATCGACTGCCCAAACCAGCTGTGGTGTTTGTTCGTGAGGGCCAAGCGCGTCTGGTTGCTAGACGGGAAACATGGGAAGATTTAATACGCAATGATGTTTCACTATAAAGTTGCTTGCTGGTGTTAGAGAAAAAAGAGATAATACCCTTGGGTTGCATGCGCGCTAAGCAGGCGCGCATTTTTATTCTTGAGGAGTGAATCGAATGCGCGTCTGGCCGCTTTTGGCGTTACTGATGGTTGCCATGATGTGGGGAAGTCACGCTGTAGTCGGCAAAGCTGTTGAGGCTGAAATATCGCCTGACGCTTTGACACTTTATAGGTTTGTATTCAGTGCCCTTCTGTATTTGCCTTGGTGGCCTAAACTGGCTGCAGTTTGGCAATGGTCAGTCAAAGACAAGCTGTTACTGCTAGGCGCTGCCATATCCTCTTCCGTCTTATATCCGCTTTTTTACTATGCTTCGCTGCGCCATATTTCACCTGTTGCATCTTTGTTGTTTGTCAACGCTGCTCCACTTGTGGCCGCTCTGTTAGCTAGGTGGATGTTTGCCGAACGCATTGGCTGGATGGGCTATGTGGGGATGGTCGTCAGTTTTGGCGGTGTATTGCTTCTTGTGATCAACGAATGGCAAGGTGGATTATCTACCATCGGCATTATCGAAGTTGTATTGGCTATGCTGGCGTTTTCTATTTATACCGTTCTTTCTAAGCCGCTTTTTGTTAAAGCGAACCTGTTTGACGTTCTTGTGGGAACTACCGTTCTTGGCGCTGCTTTTCTTTGCGTGATACTGCCATTTTTCCATCCGCTTCAGTTCTACTGGTATACGCTTGTTCATTTGGGCTTTACTGGCTGGTGGGAACTCGGATATATCGTGTTGATAGTTTCCATGACAGCTTATGCTCTTTACGGTTTTGGATTGCGCAGAGTTCCTGGTGGAATAGCGGCAGCCATCACGTTTTATCCGCAAGCGGTATTTGGAGCTTTGCTACAATGGCTGTGGTTTGGTCTGCAACCCGCTATAGGTCTCGTTTTTTCTGCTGTGTTAATTCTTGGCGGCACAGCTCTGATGCGCTATTCTGAACTCAGAAGTAAGAAAATGGAAAAAGCGGTCGTGAACAAAGCGCAAGCGATGTGAAGTGATATAATAGGAGTTGGAATTTTATCCGCAGGAAGGATACCAATAAAGAGAGGCGACAAAGCATGAGTACCCAAATGCAGGAAAGTCTGCTCGAATTAATTACCCAAACGTCCACCAATTTACCTCCCGATGTACGACGGGCAATAAAAAAAGCACAGCTACAGGAAGAAATTGGAACTCGAGCAAGTATTGCGATCGACACGATTGTAGACAATATTGTATCTGCGGAAGAAGACGTACAACCTATCTGTCAGGATACTGGTATGCCTACTTTTATTGTTCATTGTCCTGTTGGTTTTAATCAGTTACGTATGACTGAAGATATTCGGGCGGCTGTAGAGGAAGCAACAAAACTTGGCAAATTACGTCCTAATTCGGTCGATCCGTTAACAGGAAAAAACTCCGGTAACAACCTTAGCGCTGGTACTCCGGTCATCCACTATCACCAGTGGGAGCGCGATGAGGTGGAAGTCCGCCTGATTTTAAAAGGCGGTGGCTGTGAAAATAAAAACATTCAATACGCACTTCCGGTGGAATTGCCAGGTCTCGGACGAGCAGGTAGAGATTTAGAAGGCATCCGTAAATGTATTTTGCACGCTGTCTATCAGGCGCAAGGACAAGGGTGCAGCGCTGGCTTTATTGGCGTAGGAATTGGTGGAGATCGGACAACAGGGTATGAATTGGCTAAGGAGCAGTTATTCAGGCCGCTGGATGATATCAATCCAAATCCCACCCTTGCCGAATTGGAACAATACATTATGGATAACGCGAATCACCTGGAAATTGGCACTATGGGATTTGGCGGTAAAGTGACGTTGCTTGGCTGTAAAATTGGTGTCATGAATCGTATTCCAGCTTCTTTCTATGTTTCCGTGGCTTATAACTGCTGGGCCTTTCGCCGCCTGGGTGTTGTCCTTGACGCCACAAGCGGTGAGATACGTTCTTGGCTTTATCGAGACAAGGAAGAAAAAATGGAGCGCCCAACAGGCGGATTTTCCACCGATCAGGCCATCGTCTTAAAAGCGCCCATTTCTGAAGAACAAATCCGTTCTTTAAAAGTGGGAGATGTTGTGCTGATTGAAGGAGAAATTCATACAGGACGAGACGAACTGCACAAATATTTGATGAAGCATGATTCACCAGTATCCTTGCAAGGCGGTATAATTTATCACTGTGGTCCAGTTATGATGAAGGACGATGCGGGAGAATGGCATGTGACTGCTGCTGGTCCCACAACATCCTCTCGTGAAGAACCTTACCAAGCAGATATTATTGAAAAATTTGGTTTGCGTGCTGTGATTGGTAAAGGTGGCATGGGCGCTAAAACGTTGGCTGGTTTGCAGAAATCGGGGGCTGTTTACTTAAACGCAATAGGCGGTGCGGCCCAATTTTACGCTCGATGCGTGAACAAAGTAAACGGTGTGGACTTTCTTGATGAATTTGGCGTTCCAGAAGCGATGTGGCATCTGGAAGTGAAAGGATTTCCAGCCATAGTGACTATGGATGCCCACGGCAATTCATTACACAAAGATGTGGATGAAGCCTCCTTATTAAAATTGGAGGATTTAAAAGATCCTGTCTTTGCGTAAGTGAAGTCAGCAGGAAAGGCAGATGAGTTTAATGAGTCGACATGCTCGTGTAGCGGCGACGTTTGCAGGATTTTGTTTTCTTTACAGTTTTTATCTGTACTTTGAAAAATATCAGTGGGATGCGGGGCAGATGAATCATTATATTTTTCCCGTGTTCTATTTAAGCAGTCCAAGTACATTTGAATTTCTTATCAATCTTTGGACTTGTGTCACATTAATTGTTTGGATTTGGTTTGGCGTGGCTTGGGCTCGAAGTGTGCCCTCCAGTCGAAAAAAAATACAAACAGAAGAAGAAGTTTGAGATGAATCAAGCGGGATCGTTCAAAAATGAATCCCGCTTTTTTCATACACTGTGTGAAATCGCATACATTGAGCTGGTGAGGAGTTTTGTAGACAAGTTCCAAGCATGGAGAAGAAAGGGGAAATCGAGTATGAGTACAGAGGAAAAATTATTCTCTCGAGCAGCTCTAGGTGACAACAAGGTGGATGTCAGCCAATATGCACCACCACGGTTTGAAACCCTTGAGGAAGAGCGTCTCTATCGTAAACAGCGATTAGCTGCGGCATTTCGTCTATTTTCTCGATTTGGTTTTGACGAAGGTGTAGCAGGACATATTACAGTACGCGATCCAGAACATACAGATTGCTTTTGGGTCAATCCGTTTGGCATGCATTTTGGACAAATTCGAGTTTCAGATCTGATTTTAGTCGGTCATGATGGGAAAGTGTTAGAAGGCAATCGGCCCGTTAACGCTGCTGCCTTTGCCATCCATTCGCAAGTTCATCAAGCTCGTCCTGATGTAGTTGCAGCCGCTCACGCGCATTCTATCTACGGCAAAACTTGGTCTTCACTCGGTCGTCTACTGGACCCCATTACGCAAGACGCTTGTGCTTTTTATGACGATCACGTTCTATTCGACGACTATACGGGTGTTGTTTATGATGTGGAAGAAGGGCGGAGAATTGGTCAGGCTCTTGGTAAGAAAAAAGCAGCCATCCTGCGCAATCATGGATTGCTTACCGTTGGTGGCTCTGTGGATGAGGCAGCATGGTGGTTTATTACCATGGAACGTTCCTGCCAAGCGCAGTTGCTCGCTGAGGCGGTAGGAAAGCCTACGCAAATTGAACCAGAGTATGCTCGGAAAACGAGCCAGCAAGTAGGTTCGGCACTCGCTGGCTGGTTCTCCTTTCAACCGCTTTATGCGCGGATTGTGCGTGAGCAGCCTGATTTGCTGGAGTAGTGATCAAGCGGATCGAGCAAATTTCTTTTTCGCTAGTAAAATTATTTCCCAATAGGGAATAAAATCTTCTTTTCGCAGTTGCCAAAGCGCGCGTTGCGATGTTCCCGTGACGCGCGCAAACCAAAAGCAATAAGCCACAAAACCAAAAAAGTAGGCACAGGTAGAGGCTAGTGCTGCGCCAACCATGCCAAAAAAGTGTACGAGTGGAACGCAACAAGCCAGATTGATGATAACAGCTAAACCGTTCATCCAAATTGCTGTTTTGGGCTGGCCGAGCGAATTGGTAGCATATTGCAATAAAATGTTGCTTGCCGCTTTAAAAATGAGTCCAGGCAAAAGAATCCAGAAGGGCAGGATGGCTTTTAAGTATGCACCATGATGGCCAAGCAGCATAAAGAGAAAAGGAAAAGCTAATGCAATGATAAATGCAAAACCGGTTGAAGTAATCAGACTTTGCCGTGAAGCTTTGGTTGTCACTGAGATGGCATCATCATGAGCTGCGCCGGTCATTCTTGCAAAGACGACGGAAACGATGGATTGTGAGAGTGTATTCAGCACTTCGGCAGCACCTACTGCCGTGCCATAAATAGAAAAAATGGTTTTTCCGAGTGTACTCAGCACGTAAAAATAATCGACTCGATAGTTGAAATAATGCACTATATTGGAAATTGAAGACCACGACCCGTATGATACAGTTCCTCGCCATTCAACTTTTGAAAATCCTATGCCGAGCGCTTTTTTCCAACTTCCGACTCTTTGCGCGACACGATGATATGCGGCTGTTAAAGACAGTATCACTGCAAAGACCCAAGAGGCACTCCAAATACAGTAGCTGTAAAATAATCGATCGGCTTCGTGTCCTGGATGTATGGCCAGCAAGACAAGATAGACGAGTAAGAACACAAGGGGTTGGGCTAGGTTGGAGCGATTCAACCAAGTAATATCGTGCAGAGCATTGAGAATTCGCGTTGCGTAGTTGAAAAGAAAGGCGAGTGGCATACAAATGACCATCCAGCCCCAGGCTTCGAGCAATATATGGTGGGTTACCAGCCACCATGTGAGAGGCGTTAAAACAATCCAAATGAAAATGGATGCCACGCACAAGATCAAATTCCCGGTCTGAATAATGCTTTCCGTGTCTTCTCCGCGTTTTGGCAGAGCATAGCCATACCAATTGGTGTAACCGCCAAGAAAGTTTTGGCTGCCATTGAGCAACACCTGGCTGAATTGGAGCTGACCCCTATCGGCTACCCCGAGAAATCGACCTGTGGCAATAATGGTCAGAAAACTGATTGCAGATGATAGACCTCGGTAAATGAAAGAAAAAAATGTGGCTTTACGATTGTTCAAGAAAGGGTCACTCCATCAGTCTTTGCCCCTAGACGGCATCGACAGATTTTTGCATACGTTCAATCTGGCCTACAGTGTAACACAGCTATGGCCCAGGATTGTGTGTCGAATTCGCGGAAATTCTTGAAAATGTGATAATCTGCTTGAAGAGCGCCATTCTTGGTCAGTTTGGAAAAGATAGGGCAGGAGGGCATGTATGCGAGTAGTGGAGTGGATTGAGCGAAAACGGCGCGGGGGACATTTGTCTGGAGAGGAAATTACTCAATTGATTCGAGGGTATGTAGCAGGTGATATTCCAGATTATCAAATGAGTGCCCTGCTTATGGCCATTGTTTTTCAGGGAATGGATGAACAAGAAATCACCTCCTTGACATTGGCTATGGCTGACTCTGGAGATCGACTCACGTATCCCAAAAATCTGGGTTTTCTTGTGGATAAGCATAGTACGGGTGGAGTGGGCGATAAAACATCCATTGCACTCATGCCTTGGCTTGCTGCCATGGGTGTACCGATTGCCAAAATGTCAGGACGCGGACTGGGCCATACGGGGGGGACGATTGACAAGCTGGAGTCGATTCCGGGATTTCGTACAGAGTTGAACCAAGCGGAATTTGTACAGCAGGTAGAGGCTATAGGCATTGCTCTAGCTGGTCAAAGTGGAAATCTGGCACCGGCTGACAAAATGCTCTATGCTTTGCGTGATGTAACCGGTACGGTTGCCAGTTTGCCGCTGATTGCGTCTTCCATCATGAGCAAAAAATTAGCGAGTGGAGCAGACGGGATTGTCCTTGATGTCAAAGTAGGCGAGGGCGCTTTTATGCAGAATGAGGCGGATGCTCAGGTGTTGGCTCGTCAGATGGTGCAAATAGGGACGCAGTCAGGAAAAAAAGTAGTAGCCCTTTTATCCCGTATGGATGAACCTCTTGGCTATGCGGTTGGCAATGCGCTTGAAGTCAAAGAAGCGATAGACACTTTAAGAGGTTGCGGGCCGGACGATTTTACAGAACTTTGTTATGCACTTGGAATTGAGATGATGTTACTGGCAGGGTTGACGAAAAGTCCGAGTGAGGCGCGGCATAAAATGAAGGAAGCCATTGAGAATGGTCAGGCTTTAGAGAAGATGCGTCAGTGGATTGACGCTCAGGGAGGCATTGGCGATGTCGTGATCGAACCAGAAAAGATATTGCCGAGGGCTCCGTTTGTGCTTACAATTCATGCTCCGCAATCAGGAACAATCGAGAAAATTCACGCATTGGCTGCTGGCGAAATCGCGATGCGTCTTGGTGCTGGAAGAGCTACCAAAACGGATAAAATTGATGTACGTACGGGTCTGGTATTTTTACACAAAGTTGGTGCAGAACTTCAAGCTGATCAACCGCTCGTGGAAATTCATGCTCGTTCTGAGCAGGAAGCGTTGGCTGTGCAGAACGATGTCTTGCATCTCTTTGAGTGGGGAAATCACACCTCCAAAATCCCACCTTCGATTGTGATTGGGCGAGTTGTGGCAGAGGTGGAAGATGTGGATACGCAGCTTTTAGCAACTGCTCAACAAGCCATGAAGCAAGCGTACGTCCCTTATTCGCGGTTTCCAGTGGGGGCGGCCCTGAGGCTTGCCAGTGGGCGAATAATCAGCGGCTGCAATGTCGAAAATGCTTCCTATGGATTGACCAATTGCGCAGAGCGCAGCGCTATTTTTCGTTTTGTTTCCGAAATTGGAGTCGAGCACGATAGGATTGTAGCTATAGCTGTGGCAGGAGATACCGAAGAAGCGATTGCTCCTTGTGGAGCTTGCCGTCAAGTTATGGTGGAGTTCTGCTCTCCAGATACACCTGTTTATTTGAGCAATTTACAAGGAAAAAGAGTTCAGACCAGCGTAGGCGAATTGTTACCAGGATCTTTTGGTTCTTCACAATTACGCTCTCATTCGAGAGATTGTTAAAGGAGAAAAATTCATGCTTATCTCTCGGGATGCACATTTTACTGCAAACGATGAAAACACTGGTGATGAGACTAGAGCTTTGCCAGAAAGGGCAGAAATAGACAGCCGCTATAAGTGGAAACTGGAAGATTTATATGAGACAGATGAACTTTGGCAACAGGATGCGGCAAGACTGCAAGCGGAACTTCCAAAATTGTCAGCATACGCTGGTAAGTTAGGTCATTCAGCTGCCGATTTGCTTTGCGCCTTGCAATTGTCTGATCAAATCGAACAGAAGGCGAGTCGCCTTTATGCGTATGCGCATATGCGCGCCGATGAAGACAGCCGCAACAGCGTTTATCAAGCGCTTTCCGAGCAGGCGCTTTCTCTTATTGTGCAAGTTCAAAGTATATCGGCTTTTCTTGTCCCAGAATTGCTTGCTATACCTGCTGATGTTCTTGAACGTTTTTATACGGAAGAACCTGTTTTACAGATGTATCGTTTTGCCATCGAACAAATTACCCGACAAAAGCCACATGTACTGCCTGCCAATGAAGAGTTGTTGCTGGCTTACACTGAAGAAATGGCCGGATCGCCACGTAACATTTTTTCGATGTTTAACAATGCAGATTTGACGTTCGATCCGATTCAGGACGAATCAGGAAGAATATTGCAGGTGACGCACGGGCGATATTTGACATTATTGGAAAGCAGTAGCCGCGAAGTGCGTCGTCAAGCTTTTGAGTCGGTATATACTGCGTATGAAAAATATCAGAATACGCTTGCAGCAACCTATCAAGCCAGCGTTAAAAAAGACGTTTTCTACGCCAAAGTAAGGCATTATCCATCCGCTCGCGAAGCGGCACTATTTCCCGATAATGTGCCTGTTGCCGTGTATGACCGTCTGATTGAGGCGGTTCATGCTTCCATTCCTACTTTGTCCAAGTATCTGCGCTTGCGTCAATCAGTCCTTTCGCTCGATAAACTTCATATGTACGATCTCTATACACCGCTTGTAGCGGATGTGGAGTCGAAGATTTCGTATGAAGAGGCAGTCGAAACCGTCTTAGAATCCTTGCAGCCACTTGGTGAAGAATATGTTGCAGTAGCTCGCAAGGGTATATTGGAAGATGGTTGGGTAGACGTTTACGAAAATCGTGGTAAACGAAGCGGAGCCTATTCAACAGGTGCCTATCCGGCACATCCCTATATCTTGCTCAATCACACCGAGAATCGACATGGAATGTTTACACTGGCTCATGAGCTAGGCCATGCTATGCATACGTATTTCTCCTATCAAAATCAACCACACGTTTACGCGCATTACACCATTTTTGTTGCAGAAGTGGCTTCAACCTGCAATGAATCTCTTCTATTTCACCATCTGTTGAAGAAGACAAGCGACAACTTGCAACGAGCAGCTTTAATCAATCATCACTTAGAAACCATTCGCACTACGCTAGTTCGACAAACATTGTTTGCTGAGTTTGAAATGTTGGCTCATGCTCATGTCGAAGAGGGTGGGGCTTTAACAGCAGAGTGGTTAAAGCAGACCTATAAAAAATTGATTGAATTATATTTTGGAACCGTTTGTCATGTGGATGATCAGATAGCTATGGAATGGGCCAGAATTCCCCATTTCTACAATGCTTTCTACGTGTACAAGTACGCCACAGGTTTATCCGCAGCACTCGATTTGTCTGAACAGATTCTCAAAGAGAAGGAACCAGCAGTAGAGCGCTATTTGCAATTTCTTAAGAGTGGAGGTTCGGATGAACCGATTGCTCTGTTGCAGAAGGCGGGCGTAGATATGCTTTCACCGGAACCTGTTAAAAAGGCTTTACAACGGTTCGACACTTTGGTTGACGAGTTGGCTTCCACTCTAAATGTTGCCTTATAAGAGTTCATGTGCTTGATGAAAGTGCGCATAGGCCTGCCGAATGGCAGGTCTTTGCGCTACTGCAGATTAAGATAGCCAGACAGCTTTACTTCCAAAGGTTTGGCTGTCTGGTTTGTCTACATCATCGTATGTATTTGATTTTCCCTCTTGGACGATGATTAGCCTTTCAGTGCAGAGACGCTATGAGGCAACGGTAATTGGACAATGACCGTAGTACCTTCGTTGGGTTTGGAATGAAATCGAATACATCCGTGATGGGCTTCTATCATTCTGCGACTTACCAAGAGTCCTAATCCTGTTCCTGTTTTTTTGGTGGTATAAAAAGCTTGACAAAGTTTGCTTACATCGGCAATACCACAGCCGTTGTCCCTTACTCTGATTTCTACATGGTTAGGATACTCTTCGACCGCAATGGTTACTTTACCACCTGATTTACAAGCTTGAACTGCGTTTTGGACAAGGTTAATTAAAACTTGTTTTAATTGACAGTTATCAGCCAGTGTATAAACAGGTGTTTCTGGCAATTCATCCGTTAAATCAATATTTTTTAAAGTTGCTTCTGGTTTTAAAAATTCTTTTACCGATTGAACAATATCGTTGATATTTTCCATCGTGAAATGGGAGTCCTGTGGTTTGGTAAGACACATAAAATCTTTCAGTAGAAGTTGGACTCTGTCGAGTTCCTTAATGGTGATTTGTAAAAAATGTTGATCTTGCGGCGAGCCGGTACGCTGCATGAACAGTTGCAAGAAACCGCGTGCGGTTGTGAGGGGATTGCGTATCTCATGAGCAATCCCTGCTGCCAATGAGGAAAGTGTTGAAAGCTTTTCTAGTTCCTCAAGTTTTTGGTGCATTTTGACTTCTTCTTGATTATCCATAAAAAGTGTCAATCGAAGGGTGGAAGCGGAGTCCAGAGAAGTCCAAACCCATTGATGGACGCGAAAATGGCTGCCTGAGCAACTCCACTTCGTTTCCTTGTTCCACGTTAGAGCAAATTTTTTCATTTGTGCGCGGATTTCAGGAAGAATAGCGCTAGGGTGATACTCGTAAATTAAGTCGTTGTCTTCGCTGTGCAAAAGTGCGTGTATATTGTATTGCGAGAAAAACAATGGCAGCCAGGACAAAGATTGCATTTCTTGCCAACGTGATTCATAAGCAGTTTGTATACCTGCGACTAAAAAGTCAGCTTGCCAACCCAAGGATTCTTCTCTAGAGTTGTCAGCTTTTAGACAGGCAAGGTAGCCAATTCGCAAGGATCGACTTTCTCCGACAGACAATTTGCGTATACATATCTGACCTGTCCATTTTGAAAAAGGTGAATGTCGTATTCCGTTATCTCTTCTGGACATATCTTCGAGCGTGCAGACAGGAATTTTTTCTCCTGGGTGGATGCCTTCTTTCCACAGCAACCATTGATATTTCGTCTCACCATGTATGTGAATCATTTTACCTGTATCGGAAATTAGACAGATGACAAGATCGGTTGGCCAATCTAGTTCCGGAAGATGCTTGAGGAAATCATGAAAGGCGTTTTTGAGCTTATTCTCTAACCAGTTTTGAATGGCTGGATTGGTTGGGTCAGTCTGTCGCTGTGTTTTTTGCGGAAAAAATTCGTCTGAAAGTGGAAAAAAGGAAGCACATTTTTCATTATGTATGATCTCGTTGATATTTTCAAAAGTAAGTAATTCTTTCAAGGTTTAGCCACCTTCAGTTCTTACAATTTGGAATATCTCTCCTTTTTTATTATCTGCGAGGTTATATCAGGTAGCAAGAGTCAATTTTATGATTTCCCCTGATTCGACAAAGGTTATCAAGATTCGAGTTGTTCTTTATGTGTCGGAAAAGCCGCACGTTTAAATTTTTGCGTGCGGCCATACTTTTTGACAAGCTAGTTGCGGATCATCTGGAGGTTCGCAACCACAGTTCTGATATGGTTTGTTGTTTTGTTTGGCATAAGCTTGGGTTGCTTCGTGAAGCCTTCGAAAAACTTGGAGCAAAGGTTCGTGAAGTACATCTAATCCTCGGGAAGTGACACCTCCCGGTACGGTGATGGAAGATTGAATCTCCTCCATGGTCATTCCCGAATGTAAAAGTTCTAATGTTCCTTCTACCGTAGCCAGCAAAGCTTCTCTGGCTTCATTCTCTGTGATGCGTCGTGTATTAGCTGCTGCTTTTGACCATGTAAGCAGAATTTCTGCAAAAAATGCAGGGCCACAAGAAGTTAAATCAGAGAAAATTCGAATTTGCGACTCTTGAATGAAAATCGGTTTGGCAATAGCAGCAAAAAGCGTTTGTAGTTGAGTAACCGACGAAGTATGACTGGGCGGAACAGATAGTAATATGGAACCTTTGTTCACATGCTGTGTCAGACTGGGGACACAGAGAAAAGGTGTTGCTTTGCAGTGTTTACCGAGTTCGGCTAAAGAGAAAGCTGTGCATGTCGTTCCTAAGAGTTGATGATCTTGAAGCATGGGGGCTACTTGGGCCAGCAAATGGGGCAAATCTTTTTTTCCCACGCAAAGTAATACAACTTCACAGTTTTGGATCCAGTTTGACAAGTCAAGTTCAGCAGTAATATGCGGATATTGCCTGCTTAATTCGACTGCCTTGGCAGGTGTGCGATTATATACCCAAACTTGTTTTTCAACGGTTTGGGAGAAAGCTTTGGCAAGCATGCTTCCCATATTTCCGCAACCAATGACACCAATTCCCATCTAACATCCACCTCCCTCGTCCAATGGCAGCTTCTTGTAAAGTGTGACGGGGCATTTTGTTTCTGTTATGTATATCTATTCATAGGGATTTGTCCGCTTGCCCACGTTCAAAAAAAGAAGAAGCGGGTACTCCTGCTGTTGCCTGTTTGGCGGGAGTACCCTTACGTTGATCCTATTTTTTATTTATTGGGAGGCAATTTGCTTTTTAAAATATGTGGACGACCTTGAATGCGTGAAGTAGGTCTGCGAAAAAGGATTTCTGTTAAACCTCCACGCCAACGCCAGGGAATAACAGGCCAGAAATAGGGAATGCCAAACGATTTGCGCGTGGCGAGAAAAATGAGCAGGGCAACACAACTTACAGCAAATCCAATTCCAGAAGCGTTAAACAGGTGCCCGATTTGTGTACAGGCAAGAATCCAGTAGCGCGACATTTGATTGGCTGTGGCCAACTCGTAAGAAGAGATGGCAAATTGGCATATGAGGACAATGGACATATAAACGAGTACTTCCGGATGAAGCATTTGGATTTTAGCCGCTAGAGATCCAAAAACGAGGGCCGCAATAATTGATACCATACTACTGATTTGAGTAGGGGCATTCATAACAGCCAAACGCAAAACATCAAGCGCTACTTCAGCAAGAATCAACTGCATCCAGAGGGGAAGCGGCAAGTTGTTGTCTGCAATAAAAAAATGAAAGATATGCGGCACGTGTCGAGGCGCGTAATTCACCCAGAGAAAAAGACCTGGCAGCATGATGCTGACCAAAACAGAAATGATGGACAGCCATCGCAAATAAGTTCCAACAACTGGATAACTATGGTATTCTTCTGGATTTTGCACCAATTGCCAGAAGGTGATGGGTGCAATAATGACCTCAGGACTAGTATCTACAATAATCACCACATGACCTTCAACCAGAGCTGTTGCCGCAACGTCAGGGCGCTCTGTATAGCGAACGCTCGGATAAGGATTCCATTTGGTGTCGATAATCATATCAGTCACAGCTTGTTCAGCCATGGTAATGGTTTCTGACTGAATGCTTTGCAACCGCTGACGAACGAGATCGACCATTTGGGGGTTGGATATATCCGCTAAATACATGAGTGTGACGTCAGTTTTGGAGCGAGTGCCAATTTGCATCAACTCCGTTCGCAAGGAAGGTTCCCGCAGGCGACGGCGAATCAGTGCAGTATTCTCCAGCATTGTTTCCACAAACGCGTCTCGAGGGCCACGAATAACACGCTCTACTTCCGATTCAGTAATACTTCGCATGGGATAAATACGAGTGTCAATCAGAAGAGCTTGATGATAGCCTTCAATAAATGTCACCAGAGGACCAGAAAGAATAAAGCGCACGGCATCTTGCATTTTATCCACCATCTGTACCTGCACAAAACCAACATGCTTGTTAAGATAGTGGCACAGTTCCTCTATATTGTGGATTTGCTCAGGGTGTTCATTCTGAAACATCAGCACGTGTTTCTCTAGTTCCTGCAAAATCAATACCATATTCATAGTGAGAAAATATCCGTTGAGGACATACGACATCATCTGTAAATTCCCATACCCAAACGGTTTAGCCATAATATCCCAACTATGTCCTGGACCTTGACCAATTCCCAACAGCTCGTTCAGATAGTCAACGTTTTCGTTCAAACGGCTGCTTATTTTAGGGGGATGAATGGTGGTTGTCATAAATGAGAGCAGCCTCCTTGTTTCCATATACCGTTTAGCTTTTTCTTAATAAAGAAAGCGTATTCATGACGATTTCGCGAATTTTTCCGTTGCTTGACGTTTTGCCTTTGGTACAATGGAGTGAGTGTGGAATTTAAACAAGGGGGTTCGATTTTGAAAAAAAAGACGGTCAAAGATATTTATTGGCCAGGCAAACGTGCGCTTGTTCGCGTGGATTTTAACGTGCCGATGGATGACTCAGGAAATGTAACAGACGATACGCGTATTCGAGCAGCATTGCCAACCTTGCAATATTTGTTACAAGAAAATGCCAAGGTTGTTGTAATGAGTCACTTGGGTCGACCAAAGGGGAATCGTGTTGAAAAGTACTCTTTACGTCCTGTAGCGCATACTTTGCAAAAATATCTTCCTAACGTTTCGGTGAATTTTGTCTCTGATTCTGTTGGTGAAGAGGTTGAAAATGCTGTACAACATATGCCGCCAGGCACCATTTTATTGCTGGAGAATGTGCGTTTTTATGCGGGTGAGGAAAAAAATGACGAATCACTGGCCAGACAGCTTGCCTTGTTAGGAGATGTTTTTGTCAACGACGCTTTTGGTGCTGCACATCGTGCCCATGCCTCGACTGCTGGAGTAGCGCGTTTTTTGCCTACTGTTGCAGGTTTTCTTATGGAACGTGAGGTCGAGGTTTTGACACAAGCGCTAGAGTCGCCGGATCGACCTTTCCTTGCTATTATCGGCGGTGCTAAAGTCTCTGACAAAATTGCTGTTTTGGAAAACTTAATTCAAAAAGTAGATGCTCTTTTGATTGGCGGGGGAATGGCGAATACGTTCCTCGCAGTGCAAGGCCATGATATGGGCAACTCGCTGGTTGAAGAAAATGCCAGAGAGGTTGCGTTACGGCTACTTCAGCGGGCAGAGGAGTTAAAGAAACCTTTACTTTTGCCAAGTGATGTCGTAGCTGCCAAGGCTTTTGCAGCAGATGCTGAGTATGCTGTGAAGTCTGTAGGTGAATTGCAGGCAGATGATATGGCGCTAGATATTGGCCCAGAGACTGTTAAACAGTATCAACAGGTGATTCAAACGGCAAAGACTGTGCTTTGGAATGGTCCTATGGGTGTTTTTGAAATGCCTGCGTTTGCCAAGGGTACTTTTGCAATTGCCGAATCGCTCGCTTCTGTATCTGGAACAACCATTGTAGGTGGTGGAGATTCCGTTGCTGCTGTTGAAGCAGCTGGTTTGGCGGACAGGATGTCGCATGTTTCCACCGGTGGAGGAGCTTCACTTGAATTTTTGGAAGGCAAAGTTCTACCCGGCGTTGCTATTATTGAAGATAAGCAGTCTTAACATTGTAGAGAGCAGGTGATGGGATGTCGCGCGTACCCATGCTGATTGGCAATTGGAAAATGAACAAAACGTTGCAGGAAGCACGTGATTTTGCTCAACGTTTAGGCCAACAATCCATGCATCTCAAGCCAGGTTGCGAATACGCCATCTGTGCTCCTTATACTAGCCTGCACTTATTGCGAGTTATGTTGCCCGCACAGGTACAACTGGGGGCACAAAACGTATACCATGAAGTGAGCGGGGCATATACAGGAGAAATTTCTGCGCCTATGCTTGTAGATTTCGGGACGAAATTTGTCCTTGCGGGACATTCTGAGCGCAGAGCGATTTTTGGTGAGAGCAACGAGATGATTGCCAGAAAAGTATCCACCATTATGAAAGCGGGCATGACGCCTATACTTTGTGTAGGTGAAACGATAGCCGAGCGAGAAGCAGGTCAAACTGAACATGTGGTAAAGGAACAGGTATTGAGCGGTCTTGCCAATCTTGAATCTGGTGAAGTAGAAACGCTGGTTATTGCGTATGAACCTGTTTGGGCAATTGGTACGGGCAAGACAGCCAGCGTGGACGATGCTGGACAGGTGATTGGCTGGATACGCCAAATTCTAGTTGACCAATTTTCCTCATCCGTGGCTAACCATGTGCGCATTCTTTACGGGGGAAGCGTAAAAGCAGATAATATTGCTTCATTTGTCGGGCATCCTGAAATCGATGGCGGACTGGTAGGCGGAGCAAGCTTGGAAGCTGATAGTTTTGTTGGCATGGCAAAAGCGATAGAAGGTGGACAACGGTGAGCGAGTTCGAAAGAAAAGCCATTCCCTCTGGCCGAGGACCTGTTGCGCTGGTCATACTAGATGGGTTTGGGCTGCGGGAAAGTAGTGAAGGCAACGCTGTGCGATTGGCCAAAAAACCAAATTTCGATTCCTTATGGGCCAAGTTTCCTCACACAACTCTAGAAGCTAGCGGTGAAGCGGTAGGACTGCCGGAAGGGCAGTTTGGCAATTCTGAAGTTGGCCATTCCAATATAGGCGCAGGACGGGTTTTATATCAGGATTTTACGAAAATATCCAAACAAATTGAAACGGGATCATTTTTTGAAAATGAAATTCTGCTAAAAGCTATGCGTTCTGCCAGTCGAAATCAACGAAAACTGCATTTGATGGGGTTAGTGTCGGATGGCGGCGTGCATAGTCATATCCATCATCTGTTTGCGTTATTGCGCATGGCGTATGCCCGTAATGTACCCCAAGTGGTGGTTCACGCTTTCCTCGATGGTCGCGATACACCTCCTACAACGGGCCTGGGTTATCTCCAGCAGCTTCAGGAACAAGTTGAACAGGCAGGTAACGCTGTGATAGGCACCGTCCAAGGCCGCTATTACGCTATGGATCGTGACAAACGCTGGGAGCGAACGGGTCGAGCGTATCGCGCTTTAGTCTACGGAGAAGGCGAGAAAACACAAGACTTGTTGAGTGCAGTGAGTGACAAGTATGCTGCCGGGATTACTGACGAATTTATGGAACAACTCGTTCATGTTGATGTGCAAGGACAGCCACTTGGCAATATCGAGGATGGAGATGCTGTCATTTTCTTTAATTTTCGTCCCGATCGCGCTATTCAATTATCCATGGCTTTGACCGATGAACATTTTCAAGGCTTTGATCGAGGTCCAAAGCCCCCTAAGGTGCATTTTGTTTCTATGACAAAATACGCGGATGAAATTCATGCTCCTATTGCCTATCCTCCAACCTCACCTGTTCATACCTTCGGAGAAGTGGTGAGTCAGGCGGGGCTGACGCAACTACGTATTGCTGAGACCGAGAAGTATCCGCACGTGACTTTCTTTTTTTCTGGCGGTAAAGAGACACCCTTTGCCGGAGAAGAACGTGTTCTTGTTCCTTCGCCGAAGGTAGCCACTTACGACTTGCAACCCGAAATGAGTGCCTATGAGGTAGCGAAACGGGCCAAAGAGCGAATTCTGTCTGGTGAAATCGACGTGATGATTTTAAATTTTGCCAACCCTGACATGGTAGGACACACCGGCAGTTTGGAAGCGGCTATTCGCGCTGTTGAGGCAGTGGATGAGTGTCTTGGCGAAGTCTACCAGGCCATCGAGGAAAAAAATGGGGTTGCGTTGATTACGGCTGATCACGGTAATGCAGATATCATGATTGATCCGCAGACAGGCGGCCCTTGTACCACGCACACCGTCAGCCCGGTGCCCATGATTGTGACTGAACCGGGACTCGTTCTTCGATCAGGCATCTTAGCTGATATTGCCCCGACTATGCTGGATTTACTTGGCGTTGAGCCACCCAAAGAAATGGAAGGAAAGACGCTCATTATACATTCTTGAAGGTGAAGTATAACAGCAAAATGAAATTTAATTTGGGAGGAATTAAACTATGTCAGAGATTTTTGATATTCAAGCTCGCGAGGTATTGGATTCTCGAGGCAATCCAACAGTGGAAGTTGAAGTGGAATTGGAGAGCGGTGCCGTTGGGCGTGCAATTGTACCGTCCGGTGCGTCGACAGGAGCACATGAGGCAGTGGAGTTGCGTGATGGAGACAAGTCCCGTTATGGTGGCAAAGGTGTGCTCAAAGCAGTAGAAAATGTCAATACCCTCATCACTCCTGAACTGATTGGTGAAGAAGCTGACGATTTGATCGCCATCGATAGTCTGCTTTGTGAGTTGGATGGTACACCGAACAAAGGAAAATTAGGAGCTAATGCTATTCTTGGTGTCTCAATGGCTGTTGCTAGGGCTGCTGCCATGGAAGCTGGCCAACCACTTTATCGCTATCTCGGCGGTTTTCACGCACATCTTTTGCCGACACCGATGATGAATATTCTCAACGGTGGTAAACATGCGGATAATACAGTAGATATTCAGGAATTTATGGTCATTCCGCATGGTGCGCCTACTTTTCGTGAAGCGCTTCGCATGGGAGCCGAAATTTTTCACGCTCTTAAATCGGTGCTTTCTGCAGAGGGGCTGGCTACAACAGTAGGTGATGAGGGCGGTTTTGCTCCCAACTTAAAGACCAATGAAGATGCGATTCGCATGATTGTAAAGGCTATTGAAAAGGCAGGTTATCAACCGGGCGAGCAAGCGTCGATTGCGCTTGATGTGGCTTCAACAGAGTTGTTTGAGAAGGGTCATTACGTTTTTAAAGGAGAAGGTGTAACTCGTTCTTCGGACGATCTCATTGCGTACTATGAGAAACTGCTCAGTAGCTATCCCATTCTTTCCATAGAAGATGGTCTAGCGGAAGACGACTGGGAAGGATGGTCCAATCTCACTCGTGCTCTGGGATCAAAAGTGCAGTTGGTCGGTGACGATTTATTTGTTACCAATACAGAACGTCTGAAACGAGGTATTGAGTCGCAAGTAGGCAATAGCATTCTTGTGAAAGTCAATCAAATCGGTACTTTAACAGAGACTTTTGAATGTATGGAGATGGCGAAACGAGCTGGATACACAGCAATCATTTCACATCGGAGCGGTGAAACGGAAGATACAACAATTGCTGATGTAGCTGTGGCGGCCAATGCTGGACAGATTAAGACAGGCGCACCTAGCCGAACGGATCGGGTGGCTAAATATAATCAGTTGCTTCGTATTGAGGAAGAACTGGGCAGCGCAGCACGTTATGCTGGAAAATCCGCATTTGTCCGTAAAGGTTGAGTTATGATACACTCATCAGAGGAATACTCTGATTAGTGTTTGCGGTTTTGGACAGGAGGTGACAGATATGCTGGCAGCCGCAAAAGTCGTGTTGGTCATTCTCTGTGTGCTGCTTGTGACAGTCATTCTCCTGCAGTCCGGTCGTAGTGCAGGTTTGTCCGGCGTCATTACAGGTGGGTCCGATCAGGCAAACACGCGCAAGCCGAAAGGGCTCGACAGTTTACTTGGCCGCGTGACCGTGGTACTGGCTATCTTCTTTTTCCTGTTGACATTGTTCATTGCCTATTTTTCCAATCATCCGCATTGACGTATGGTTGATAGAATCGTTGGGGAAACGCAACCCCCAAAATGAAAAGTTGCGCAAAATCAAAAACCGCCCTCTGGGCGGTTCAGGCTGTCGAGAAAGACCACTGCGAGTGGTCTTTTTCAATTCAAGCAATATCTTTGTAGTTCGATTTACACAGGTTTGTATCAATGGGAAATGTGAATCGCTCTTCATCTAGCTCGTTTTGCTAGGTGAAGAGCGATTTTTTTCATGTTCTGACAGGCAGCGGTCATCAGTGCCTGTTCGAGCACCTTGTCCCTGCCTCGGAACCTCGCGTATCTGTATCCATGAAGTTGTTTCGCATCTGCAAAACTTCGCTCAATGGTTTGCTTTCGGAGTCGGTATAGGCGTTTCCCAGATTTACTTAATCGGTTCTCTCGGACCCTCTCTTTGCTATCCTCCCAAACGTGTCGTACCAAAACTTTTTGCTTGTTGCGGGAGCGTGTACACTGAGTCAGAATGGAACATGCCTTGCAAATTTCTGGGTCGGATTTGTACTCCCTGTAGCCTTCACGAGTTGTCGTTCGGTAAGTAAGTGGGTGTTTCTCTGGACATAGGTACGAATCCGTTTTCTTATCGTATCGGAACTTCCATTTGGGCATTAAACCCTTTGTGGGATGAAATCGGCGGTGACCAATCACTGCGAAGATACCACGTTCAGTTAATTCGTTACATATCGGATTTGTTAGGTAACCAGAGTCGAGCGCCACGGCTTCAACATTGAAACCAAAACGTTCAATTTGTCTTTCAAGTCGCCCTACGTATGGAATTGAATCATGGATATTGCCTGGCGTGATATGCACATCTGTAATCAAGTTGTACTTCGCATCAACGGTTCTGTGGTCGAGATAGTAAAATCCTTCCGGCTTGCCTTCGCGGTACATATATCCACTGTCCGCATCTGTGAGGCTGACCTTTACTTCGCGCTCCTTGGACACCTCCTTCCTGGGGCTTAAGGACTTTTTTTGGTGAGCGCTCCGATCTGCAGCGATGGCAAGGTCAAGTTCAGCAAGATAGCCTTTTACTTTTTCCTCAACGACTTTCCGCTCGAACTTGTGCTTATTTGCATTAGCTTTAATGTGTGTGGAGTCTGTCATCAGGACTCGTCCAGAAATGAGTCGGTGCTTCATACCTTGGAGAACGATTTCGTCAAAGATGTCTTGAAAGATGCCGGTGCCTGCAAAGCGAATACACCGATTCCATGACAGGGTGGTATGGTCCGGAACCCGGTCAGTAAGTTTTAATCCCAGGAACCAACGGTACGCAACGTTCGTCTTCACTTCTTGTTCCAACTGGCGCTCAGAACGGATGCCGTAAAGGTACCCCAGAAAGATCATTTTGAAGAGTACAACCGGATCCACCGCAGGTCGTCCGTTGTCTTCGGAGTAATAAGGACGGACCTTCTCTGGAATGAACGAGAAATCGATGTAACGATCAATCTTCCGAAGAAGATGGTCCTCAGGGACAAGTTCTTCAATAGATACAAACTCGAACTCCAACTGACGACCGTCTTTTGACTGGTACACGTCATCACCACCCAACATTGGTTATGAATATTATAACATAAATACATATATTTAGAATAAAAGAGACATAAAGAATGGCTGTCGAAACTTTCTCGACAGCCTGGAACCGCCCTCTGGGCGGTTTTTTCTATCGGAGTTTGAGGAAAAGGATTGGATTTTTCTGTATGTCAACAATGTATGGCTTGAAAGAGTCGTCTCTGAGCCATACTGCATAGAGTGGACAAAGACCAGATGGCAGGAACTTTAGCCCAAACAGGGGAATTGTAAGAGTACCAGGTGTGAGACAGAGGCTGGCGGTCAAAAAGGAGTGACGGACATTGAACAATGAATGGCAGTCGCGACTGCTGGATTATCTAGAAAATGAGGCAAACGGCTTGCTTTCTGTACGGGAATTAACTGACGCACTTGGCGTGGAGAGCGGAGATGATTTCCGTGAATTTGTAAAACTGCTGGCGGCTATGGAAGAAACGGGTCAAATCGTGCGCACCCGTAGTGATCGTTATGGATTGCCAGAACGAATGAATTTAGTGGTTGGGCGTCTGCAAATGAAGGCGCGTGGTTACGGGTTTGTGATTGCCGAGGATGGCAGTGAGGATATCTATATTCCAGGTACGGAAATGAACGGTGCCATGAGTGGCGACAAAGTGATGGTTCGTGTTGAAGCTGAGAACAAAATGAAAACCGGATCGGCGAAACATAGGGAAGGACGAGTTATTCGCGTTCTGGAACGGCAAGTTGAGCGTGTGGTAGGTCGCTTTGTCAAACATGAGAAACATGGCTTTGTCACTCCGGCTGACAAACGTTTTCCGCAGGATGTGTGGATTGGACCTGACCACTTGCTGGACGCACATGACGGTTATGTAGTGGTAGCAGAAATTTTGGAATACCCTACAGCTACACGCGGCCCTGTTGGCAAAATTGTCGAAGTGTTAGGACATCCTGACGAGCCGGGCATGGATATTCTTACGATAGTACGTAAATACAACCTGCCAGAAAAATTTTCGGATGAAGTGTTGGCTGCTGTCGAACGCATTCCGCGCACACTCTCGGAAAAAGATTATGAAGGCAGACGGGATTTACGTTCAGAACGAATTGTCACGATTGACGGCGAGGATGCTAAAGATTTAGATGATGCAGTCCATGTGAAGCGGCTTAAAAACGGTCATTTTGAATTAGGAGTTCATATAGCGGATGTAGGGTATTACGTGAAAGAGGGAAGTTCTATCGATAAAGAGGCTTATCGCCGGGGAACGAGTGTCTACTTGGTTGACCGTGTCATTCCTATGTTGCCGCAACGACTTTCCAACGATATCTGCTCTCTTAATCCACAAGTGGATCGGCTGACCTTGTCTTGCATCATGGAGATTGATGAAAAAGGAGCAGTGGTTAGTCACGATATTTTTCCCAGTGTTATTCATACGCGGGAGCGCATGACATACAACAATGTACGGAAAATTCTGCTCCGCGAGGACGAGGAGGTTATGCAACGGTACCGTGATTTGTTGCCCGATTTTGAGCTTATGGAAGAGTTGGCATTGATTCTGCGTGAAAAGCGAATGCGTCGCGGTGCGGTGGATTTTGACTTTGATGAAGTCAAAGTTGTGGTCGATCCGCTAGGAGCGCCCGTGGATATTGTAGCGCGTCAACGTTCTATTGCTGAACGAATTATTGAAGAGTTTATGTTGGCCGCAAATGAAACTGTGGCAGAGCATTTTCATTGGCTTGGCGTACCGTTTGTCTATCGGATTCACGAAGAGCCGGATATGGGCAAAATGCTCGACTTAAATCAGTTCTTGCATAATTTCGGATATTCTATTCGTGGAGTTGGCAATCGTGTTCATCCGCGTGCTTTGCAAGATGTATTGAATGAACTGCAAGGCAAGCGCGAGCAGCGTATGCTCTCTTCGCTGATGTTGCGAAGTATGCGTCAAGCGCGTTACGCACCAGAGTGTACGGGACATTTTGGCCTTGCAGCAGAATACTATACTCATTTTACTTCGCCTATTAGGCGCTATCCAGATCTTGTCATTCATCGAATTATTCGCGAGAGTTTGCTGGCCCCATTTTCCGCAGAACGTGAAGGCGCGCTTGCTGCTTTTGTGGCTGATGCTGCTGTCCAGTCCAGTGAACGAGAACGCATTGCCCAAGATGCTGAGCGTGAATGCGATCAACTTAAAATGGTGGAGTATATGCAAGCTCATCTATTTGAGCCTTTTGATGGGTTGATTTCAGGTGTCACAAGTTTTGGCTTGTTTGTCCAATTGCAAAACGGTGTAGAAGGTTTGATCCATATTTCGTATTTAACGGATGACTACTATGCGCTCAATGAACGTTTGATGGCGCTGGTCGGTGAACGTACAAGACGTGTTTTTCGATTGGGCGATCCGGTTCGGGTGCAGGCGATTGCGGCCAACAAGGAGACTTTGTCGATTGACTTTGAACTGTTGGAGCATTTGCGCGAAGCTACGTTTGTTTCGTCAGGTAGAGGTGGAGAGATTATTTACGATGAAGATCTTTCTCGTACGGAACGTCGAAGAGCTATAGAAGAAAGGCGTTTGCGCAGCGAAGAAGGAGAGGCTCGTGGACGTCGCCGAACTCGAGAACGATTGTTGGCAGATACACATGGGAATAACTCATCGGCATACGGAACGGCAAGAAGAGAGACGGATCGTCCGAATGACAAAGCGAAGCGCAGTCAAAAAAGACGTAGCAGTATAGAAATTGGTCATGCCAGTGTCTCTCACGGGGGTTATGAAGGGCCTGCTTGGGCGGGAAAAAGCCGTCGCAAGAAAAAGCGGTAGAGGGTTTCGCTTGTGGCAGCCAATCTGTCTGTAGTAACATGGGAAGCACGTGAAATCGCGCGAGAATCCTGGACAGATTGAGGTGAGTTTTGTGGCCAAAGGATCGGATAAAGTGCTCGCGCAAAATCGTAAGGCTTACCATGATTATTTTATTGAAGATACGTATGAAGCAGGACTGGTCTTGACGGGATCGGAAATTAAATCGATTCGCAAAGGTTCTGTGAATTTGCGAGATGCTTATGCGCGAGTGGAGAACGGAGAAGTGTTTATTCACCATATGCATGTAGCTCCTTATGAACAGGCGAATCGTTTTAATCACGATCCCATGCGTACTCGCAAATGTTTGCTACATCGTGAGGAAATTCGCAAGTTGATTGGTATGGTTAGGGAACGTGGCTATACCTTGGTGCCCACAAAAATTTACTTGCGTAACGGCTTTGCCAAAGTGGAATTAGGTTTAGCTCGTGGTAAAAAATCGTATGACAAGCGAGAATCTCTTAAGCAAAGAGATGCTAATCGTGAAATTCAGCGAGCCCTTCGGGATCGCCAAAAAAGCTGAAAAACGAGCGGTTGTTTTCTTCTGGAAACGAGTTTCCAGAAAAACAAAAATGGTTAGGAATGCACTAGAGGAATAGCCGTGAGGCTTTTATGTACCCAACACAGTCTTGTTTGAATTGGATATCGTTGTATAGATTGCTCTAACTTTCAACTTGTCAAATGTCCGTTTGTCACGTAGTATATGAAATGTAACGTCTGAACGCTAAGGCTTGGTGTAGAGCCTTTTGACAAAACATATCGTTCGTTCCAGACGTCCCGTCACGGGGGCGTTATGGATTCGACGGGGATTGTTTGAGCGTGTAACGGCGGGTCGTGGGGCTGCGTGGCCACGTAAAAAACGCAGACCTAAGAATAACTGGCAAAGCTAAGAAGAACTACACCACAAGCAATACCCTCGCCCTGGCTGCCTAATTTGCACCAGGCCGTCACCTTGTAAGTCGCCCGTGCTTACCTTGTGACGTCAACTGAGCGGGATAGCTCATAGGCTCTGTCTGCAGCCTGTGAGTGAAAATAAGCAGACTTACTCCAGTCTAAGCGTGTGCAACCGCGTAGCTGGAGGAAATGCAAAGGTTGCACTACACCCGTAGATGTTCACGTGGCAAAATCTTCGGACGCGGGTTCGACTCCCGTCGCCTCCACCATCCGAAATCCGGGCGAAGCACAGAAAAATTTGCTTCGCTCTTTTCATGTAAGGATCCGGGCCCATCAAGGGGCTCGGCCAGAAATAAACCTGCATCTGGCGGGTTTCCGGATCAAAGATCATATGTGACACGAAAGCACGTATCATCTCACGACGCTGCTTGTTCGTCCCCGCTTGCATCGTGTGCGTCAAATAGCGCACACCTAGCGTTAGTCCTTCTTCTGCGAGATGATCCCCTCCAGAATCCAGTCATGGAGGGATCATCGTGACAAAAGCCGAGTTAGAAGAACTTCGCGAGCTTTGGCGCGCCCGTGTGACGGACTTTCGGGCCAGCGGGTTAACCGGAGCAGCATGGTGTGCCGCGCATCAGGTCAAGGAGCACCAGCTGAGGTATTGGGTCGGCAAGTTTAAGGCGGACACCGCCCACGACAGCCAGGGGCGCGATGATGTTGAGCCGCGTTTTATCCCGGTGCGCTTGGACGAATTTGCGACTGAAGTGACGGACAAGCCGCTGTCCGTACGCGTAGGGCCTGCTGTGATCGAGGTCTTACCTGGTTACGACTCGGATCTGCTGCGCGATGTGGTGCGCACTCTGGCATCGCTATGCTGAACATCGACACCGCACCGGAGTTGCGCGTGTATCTGGCCTGCGGCAGCACGGACCTGCGCAAGTCCATCGACGGTTTGGCGGCCCTCGTGCAGGAGTCCTTTCAGCTGGACCCGTTTTCTCCAGCGGTATTCGCGTTTTGTAACCGGGAGCGGGACAAATTGAAGTTGTTGTACTGGGAACACAACGGCTTCTGGCTGTTTTACCGCCGCTTGGAGCGGGGACGGTTTGAATGGCCGGGCGCCAGGGACTGCAAGACCCTCCTCATCACCCGTCGGGAGCTGAACTGGCTGTTGGACGGACTGCCACTCAACCAACCAAAGGCACACCCCAAAGTTACGGCGAAAAAAGTGGTGTGAGACCGATAAACACAGAAGGATCTGTCAAGGGATTTCGGCAAGTGTGTCGAAATCGTTTTGCATGATGAACACGACGACGGAGACCCCAAACCAACTGGAAGCCCTTCAACAGCGCAACGAGGCGCTGGAACAGGAAGTCGCGGAGCTGAAAAAGCAGGACAAACTGCTGCTGGAGCAGCTTCGACTGACCCGTCATCGGCAATTTGGGAAGTCCAGCGAACGCGTAGCGAATGACCAGATGCGCTTGGATCTGGTATTCAATGAGGCCGAGGTTGAGGCGCAGCCGGAGGCAACGGAACCCACCCTCGAGACGGTGACCTATGAGCGACGCAAGAAGCAGCCTGGCCAGCGGGATGCCATGCTGGCAGACCTTCCGGTGGAACGGGTGGAGTACCGTCTGTCGGAGGAGGAACGTCAGTGCCCGTGTTGTGGCGAGGTGATGGACGAGGCGGGTGTGGAAATCCGTCGCGAGCTCATCCACATTCCGGCACAGACAAAGGTACGTGAACACGTGCAACAACAGTACGCATGCCGGACGTGCGACAAGCATGGGACCGAAACGCCCATGGTCAAGGCACAGATGCCCAAGCCCCCGATACCGGGTAGCCTGGCATCCGCATCGATGTTGGCGTATGTGATGGACAAGAAATACGTGGACGGCTTACCGCTGTACCGGCTGGAGGAGCAGTTTGCCCGGCAGGGTCTGCAGTTGACCCGGCAGACGCTGGCGAACTGGGTGGTACTAGGCGCGACACGATGGCTCGAACGCATATACCACCAGTTGCACGAGGAATTGCGCAAGCGGCGGTATCTTCATGCGGACGAGACGACGCTGCAAGTGCTGCATGAGTCAGGACGACCGGCTGAGACGACATCGTACATGTGGTTGTACCGCAGTGGTGCAGATGGACCGCCAATTGTCCTGTTCGACTATCAGGAGACCCGCTCGAAAGAGCACCCGAAGCGATTTCTCGAAGGATTCGAGGGGTACCTGCACGTGGACGGGTACAGCGGGTACAACGACCTTCCAGGGGTGAAGCTGGTCGGGTGCTGGGCACACGCCAGGCGCAAGTTTCATGAGTCACACACCGCGCTGCCGGCAGAGGAGCGAAAGAAACCGACCGCTGTCAGGATAGGATTGGAATACTGCAATCGGTTGTTCAAGATTGAACGCGCTCTGAAGGACGCGAGCCCAGAAGAACGTCACACAGAGCGGCAGAGGTTAAGCCGGCCGGTGCTGGACGAGTTTTTGGCATGGCTTCAGGAGCAGAACAAACAGTTGCTGCCCAAGAGCGCCTTGGGGCAGGCGGTTTCTTATTGCCTCAACCAGTGGTCTAAACTTACCACGTTCCTGGAAGACGGGCATTTGGAGTTGGACAATAACCGGAGTGAGCGGTCGATTAAGCGGTTCGTGATCGGACGAAAAAACTTCCTGTTCGCGAACACCCCACGGGGCGCGAGAGCAAGTGCCACCACGTACAGTTTGGTGGAGACGGCCAAGGAGAACGGACTGAACCCGTACCTGTACCTGGAGTACCTTTTCGAACGGCTACCGAACATCCAGACGGACGACCAGACGGCAATGAACGAGTTGCTGCCGTGGTCGGAGCGTCTGCCTGAGCGAATCCGCAGGAGACCGAAAAAAGCATAGCATGTGAAGGTGCCCCGCTGGCTCCCCGGCGGGGTTTGCTTTCATATACGACTTTGCTACAGCATGAGGGGGGAGTGCAAGGTGGGCGGGATTTGACGTTCACGGCAATACGGGCTTGTCCATGAGCAACCACTTGCCTCGATGCGGTTGATATAGATCAAACAACTTCTTGATGCAAGCAGTAAGCCGATCCTTTGAACCGAATAAGCGCTGGTACGTTTCCATGAACGTCTCGGGACGTGATTCCCACGGACTCGGCTCGTGCTCGTTATCTGGCGAGAAATGTGCTTCTGCGTCGTCGTTCTCTTCCTTACGTTCTGGTTTTGGCCGAAACCATTTCACCCCTCTTTTGGAGCGCAAATATTGTTCATGCGTTTTGAGGTGCCCAGGTGTGATCCGGTCAAAAACACGTCCACACAGAGCACACTGTACTGGTGGCCCCTTCAACACAGGAAGCATCCGGTCTTGCGCTTGAGATACAGTTAAGGCTTTGGCGTACATTTTAATCACCCTTTTGATTGAGGGAAAACCTATCAAGCCTCAAATGGAGGATGCAAGTGTCAGACCCGAAAGCTGTTTGGACCGGTATTGAGGAGTAGGGGTAATAAAGAATCGGATACAAAAGTCCGATGGTTACTGGAGAATCCGTGTTTACATGCCATCTGAGCATTCCTTTCGAAATTCATGTCTGCTGCGGTTTTCCGAGGGCTGCCTCCAATGCAGAAATCGGGGCTTAAGAGGACTAGGGGAAATAAGAAAGAAAAATCCCTCTTCATAGATGAGGCGGGATGCTCTCCACATCGCCTCTCATTTTAGGGATGCTTGACGTGTGTACCATCCATCACTATCGTAGATTTTGGTAGCCTGTAGTAAAATGTCAGAAGGCAAACTGTACGGGATCTTCATTTGAGAGGGAAAATGCAATGTCGACGCCATATCATTCAAAACTATGGGCGCATCTGCTAACGATGCGTGCTGCTACAGACGACTTTGATAGAATCACAAGAGCAGCTGCAAACGCAAGGGTGGATGTGAACCCTCATCAGATAGATGCGGCTTTATTTGCATTGCGGTCACCACTGTCACAAGGCGCCATTCTCGCCGACGAAGTTGGTCTCGGCAAGACGATTGAAGCAGGTCTGGTGTTATCACAGCGCTGGGCGGAGCGCCGTCGAAAGCTGATTGTCGTCGTTCCAGCCACATTGCGTAAGCAGTGGGCGATGGAGCTGGAGGAGAAATTCCATCTGCCGTCCGTCATCCTGGAAGCGAAGTCTTTCAACAGCCTGTTGCGTCAAGGCCATTCGAACCCGTTTGATCTGCGCAATCAGGTAGTCATCTGCTCATATCACTTTGCGGCCGCAAAGTCGGAATTTATATCACAGGTATCTTGGGATCTTGCAGTTCTGGATGAAGCCCACCGCCTGCGGAACGTATACAAGTCCATCAACAAATTAGCGAAGAACATTCAGGCGACGTTGGCCCGTACGAAAAAGCTTTTGCTTACGGCTACGCCGCTGCAAAATAGTCTGATGGAGCTTTATGGGCTTGTCAGTATCGTGGATCCGAACGTCTTTGGAGATGATAAATCGTTTCAAGCTCAGTTTGCGAGACAATCGTCCGAAGAGCGAAATCGGTTACTGCGGGAAAGACTGGCCCCCATTTGCACTCGAACCTTGCGGAAACAAGTGCTGGAATATGTCCGGTACACGAACCGGATCCCTATCACACAGGAGTTTACTCCAAGTGATGATGAACACCGGCTCTATGAAGAGGTAACAGAATACCTTCGCCGTGAAGTCCTCTTGGCATTGCCAGCGAGTCAACGCAGCCTGATGACGCTCGTATTGCGCAAACTGCTTGCGTCATCGACTTTTGCGATTGCGGGAACGCTTCGTGGTCTCATCCGGCGCCTGGAAAATCTTCAACCGATGAACGTTGAAGAAGTGACAGATGACTACGAGGGAATGGATGAACTGGAAGATGAATGGGATGACACAACGGAGGAAGAACGTGTCGATCCGCAACTTCTTGCGGAGGAGTTATCGCTTTTACGACGGTACGCTGATTTGGCAGAAAGCATCCGGAACAATGCGAAGGGCGATGCGCTTCTCACTGTGTTGGACAAAGCGATGGATAAGGCAAAATCCCTTGGTGCGAGGGAGAAAGCGGTCATCTTTACAGAATCTCGACGTACGCAGCAATACCTGTTCCAACTCCTGACGGATAACGGCTATGAAGGCGAAATCGTACTCTTCAACGGGATGAACAACGATCCCCTGTCGACACACATATACCAAGAGTGGTTGAAGCGACACGAGGGTGAATCCGTCATCACCGGGTCCCGAAGCGCAGACATTCGTGCGGCACTTATCGAGGAATTTCGGGATAGAGCGACCGTCCTCATCGCCACGGAGTCCGCTGCTGAAGGTGTGAATCTCCAGTTTTGTTCGTTAATTGTCAATTACGACCTGCCGTGGAACCCGCAGCGTGTTGAACAACGAATTGGCCGTTGTCACCGGTATGGACAGAAACATGATGTAGTTGTTGTAAACTTTTTGAACAAGAGAAACGAAGCCGATCAACGGGTATACGAATTATTGGCGGAAAAATTTCAGTTGTTTAGTGGGATTTTTGGCGCCAGCGATGAAGTCCTTGGAGCGCTGGAATCTGGAGTCGACCTCGAAAAGAGAATCGCTCAAGTGTACCAAGAGTGCCGAACGGTCGAGGAAATCAATGCTGCCTTTGACGCCCTGCAAAAGGAATTGGAGTCGTCGATTGAAAGCCGTTTGACTGAAACCCGGCGGGCGCTACTGGACAATTTCGATGAGGATGTACATGCCCGACTCAAGGTGTATGAGGGGCAAGCGACCGAACGGTTGTCGGAACAGCAACAATACCTGCTGTCACTTGCTAAAGTAGAACTCGCAAATGATGCGTTGTTCGATGACTCGACACCCCGGTTCAGGTACTCGGGAAATGATGCACCGTCTGGGATGTATCATCTTGACTGGAAAGCCGCAGAGGTAAATGGCGACAACTTCTTTCGGATAGACCATCCGTTGGCCCAAGCCCTTGTGGATCGGGCCGTTACGAGGGAGTTGCCACCCGCTGAACTGGCCATTCATTATTCTGACTATGAAGGCCTGATTAGCACCGTGCAGGCGTTAAAGGGCAAATCAGGGTGGCTCCAAATCACCGAATTGGCAGTGGAATCGCTCGAACTCGAAGAGTTTCTTGTTTTCTCCGGGATCACTGATGACGGAGGAATAGTGGACGAAGAGACCTGTCTGAAACTATTTAAACCAAAGGCCATGGTGAGGCAGATAGATCCTTCTGCCATACCACCAGCCTCGGTTGAGCAACTTGAAGCGAAAATCGTCAAGGAGAAGCTGCATCTTGTGGAGGAAAAGAACGGGCGATTCTTTGATGAGGAAGTTGCGAAGATGGACCGATGGGCGGATGATTTGAAGTTTGGATTGGAACAGGAAATTAAAGACCTCGACAAACAAATTCGGGAATTGCGTCGTGCTTCCACCACTGCGATTTCTCTCGCAGATAAACTGGCGGCGCAAAAGGCGCAACGTGACATAGAGACCCAGCGAAACAAAAAACGACGGAAATTGTACGAAGCACAAGACGCCATTGATGCGAAGCGCAACGAGCTCATCGAAAACATTGAGCGTCAATTGAAGCAGACCCATCGCTTAAAACCTTTGTTTATCGTTCGCTGGACGGTTGTATGACATGGGAAGGGGAGAAGGCAACGTGGACAAGCTTCCACTCACGTCGAAAGACATTTTGGCTGAGAAGATTGCACGCATCCGTGAAGAGTTTCCGGAGGTATTTACAGAGGGGAAAATTGATTTTGATCGTTTGAAAATGGCACTTGGAGAGTTCGTTGCTCTTAAGCCCCGAAATCAGGTTGGACAACCTCTCTAAAGTATAGGAGACTAGAAGCAACAGGAGGTTGTCTTTATGGAACGACGGAAATTTTCATCACAGTTCAAGCAACAGATCGTCCAGGAATGTCTGGAAACTGGTAGTCCTACTATTGTGGCAAGGAAGCACGATCTAAATGCCAATATGGTTGGTAGATGGACTCGTGAGTTTAAGAAGACAGGTATAACGCCTGGAAAATCAAAAGGTATACCAACACATGTCACTTCAGATGATTACCAACAGGTCGTTGAAGAGCGTTCAGAGTTGGCTTCTGAGAATGATAAATTACGAAAGGCATTAGCTGATCAGGCACTCGAAAATCACATTTTGCGTGACCTGTTAAAAAAAGCCAACCCTCACTTGCGGATAAAATAGCTATTGCACACAAGTGGATCACAGCCGGGTATTCAGTCACCATCGTGCTGCGCATCGTGGGGGTTTCTAGGTCCACCTATTACTATCAGCAGACACATGAACCACAGCCGAGAACGACTGCTGGAGGGCGTCCTGTAACCGAATATACCTATACACAAGATGGCAGCAAGGTAAGTGACGAGCAGGCCAAGGAATGGATTATGAATGAAATAGAAGGAGATGGTTTTGCCTATGGATATCTCAAGTTAACCTATTTATTAAAGAGAAAGTACCAGTTGGTTATCAACAAGAAAAAGGTATATCGGCTTTGCAAGGAATTGAAGATCCTTAAGCCACAACGCAAATTGAAGGAAAAGCATCCTCGGAAATTGGCTAGAAACCGAGATATCACGGGTCCGAATCAATTGTTCGAAGTGGATATTAAGTATGGCTATATTACGGGTGAAGATCGATTCTTCTTCGTGCTGTCGTATATTGATGTGTATGACAGACAAATTGTGGACTACCATATTGGGTTGCGCTGCGAGGCTACAGATGCTGCAAATACACTGAAAAGTGCGCTCTGGAAACGAAAATTATACGGGAAATCCGAGTTGCCTGTAATTCGTTCCGACAATGGGCCACAGTTTGTCAGTCACCTGTTTGAATCCACATGTGAACAACTTGGGCTGGAGCATGAGCGGATACCGCCAAAGACACCAAATATGAATGCTCATATCGAATCTTTTCACAGGATACTGGAAGATGACTGTTTTTCTCGCTTTGAATTTGAGAGTTATACACAGGCATATCGGGAAGTAGTTTCATTCATGGAATATTACAATGAAAGAAGGATGCATTCCAGCCTGCACTACTTATCGCCGGTCGAGTTTCACAAAAAGCATTGTGATACCGGATTAAAACCGAAAGAAAATGTGAAAGTCTAAGAAAACGCTAGAAAAAGAGAGCTATGTCCAACTTACGGGTGTCAATCCGGTTGACAACGGGCGTGAACGCTACGGGCTGTCTTGGTCTGGCAAGAGCGAGGCAATCCGAAACATCCAGACCCCGAGCGTTGGGACCTTATTGCCTGTTCCGGAGGAATCCGTAAACTTTGAGACCAGCGAGAACCTCATTATAGAGGGCGACAACCTCGAGGTCCTGAAGCTGCTTCAGAAGTCCTACCATGGAAAGATTAAGATGATATATATTGATCCGCCGTACAACACCGGGAATGAGTTCATTTACCCGGACAAATTCCGTGAAGGTTTGGAAGATTATCTGCGGTATTCGGGGCAGGTCGATGGCGATGGTATCAAGCTTTCAACAAATACGGAGACAGATGGGCGTTTTCACTCTAAATGGTTGAACATGATGTATCCGAGATTGTTTTTAGCGAGGAACTTGTTAGCTGATGATGGGGTTATTTTTATAAGCATCGATGAAATTGAATTTGCAAAACTACGATTAATGTGTGACGAAATCTTTGGAGAGGAAAACCATATAGCTGATTTTGTATGGCAAAATAAAAAGGGCGGCGGTAATGACGCAAAATATGTTGCTGTAGAGCATGAGTACATTGTAATGTACGCAAAGAACGAGGTATCTCTTCATCACTTGTTTGAGCCATATAAACCGGAGTATTTACAACGTTACAAGGAGCAAGATGAAAAAGGGAAATTTTATTGGGACACGTTTAAGAGAAAATCTGGGAAACAATATTATCCTATTACGTGTCCAGATGGAACGGTTTTGCAATATGAAGAATACGGAAACCCCATAAGCTGGTTGCGATCTGAGGAGCGTTTCAAATCGGACGTTGAACAAGGGGAAATAAGGTTTATTAAGACCGAAAATGGTTGGTCTGTTCAGTTCAAGCAGAGGTTACCTCAAGGAAAAAAACCGAGAAGTATTTTCCTTGAGGAGTCAATGTTGACCGACAAAGGTACGACTAGCTCCGGAAGTGAGCAGATCCTAAAGATGTTTGAACAGAACATATTTCCCAACCCGAAACCCGTTGAATTGATTAAACATTTAATTGGGTTTACCACCCAAGGCGACGAATATGTAATGGACTTTTTTGCTGGCTCTGGAACAACAGGACAGGCTGTTCTTGAAATGAATCAGGAAACTGGCTCAAAGCGAAAATTTATCATGGTACAGTTACCTGAACCTACCGGTGATCCGTCCTATCCATATATAACTGACATCATGAAGGAGCGTATAAGGAGATCCCTGAAAAAAGGCCAAGGTAGTAGCGAAGGAGTACGTGTTTTCAAACTGTCTTCTAGTAATTTTAAGGTATGGGATTTAAATGTAAACAAAAAAAAACGGCTTGAAGAGCATTTGCGCTTATTTACTGATAATATCATTTCTGGACGTACCAACATTGATCTTTTGTACGAGGTGATCCTGAAGTCAGGACTTTCATTAGCTATAAAAATCGAAGAGGTTCAGAAAGCTGGAAACATAATTTACCTCGTCGAGCAAGGAGCACTAATTATATGCCTTGAGTCAAAGGTGACACGTGGCTTGTTTGAGTCAATCCTCCAGTACAGGCCTGGACAAGTAGTATGTCTCGACAGTGCATTCGAGGGTAATGACAACCTTAAGACGAACGTCAAACTTCAAATGGAGGTCCACGGGGTTGTATTCCGGACAATTTAAGCTTGCCTAAGGAGAGAGAACATATGGATACATCTAATATTCAGTACCTGATCGATCTTATTGAAAAGGGGCCACAATTTCAGAGGCCTAAAGCGGTTAAAAGGCTTGGTGAAGTAGGAACGAACTCGGAATTGGAAATTATAAGACCTCTTTTGTCGGATAATGACTGGCACGTACGTTCGGCAGCAAGTTATGCACTTGTAAAGATATTAGGAAAAGACGCAATACTCGAGATAGAACCTTTGTTAAACGACCGTGCCTACGGTGTTAGACAGGATGTCAAAGCGTTATTGGATGAGCTTACTTCGGAGTTAAAGGGTGTCAATAGTGAAAATTAAGTTTGATAAGCAACAACAGTACCAACTGGACGCCATCCAATCCGTGGTTGACATTTTTGACGGTCAACCTAAGGCTGCCGGCCTGTTTGAACTGCGCCTGGATGCTGGATTTGGCGGTCTCCTGACGGAGCTTGGATTTGGAAATGAGCTGTTGATTGACTGGAAAACTATTGTGAGCAACGTGGAGCGGATCCAAACAAGAAATGGCATTACTCAGGCGGAACCATACAACGGTATGGACTTTTCCCTTGAGATGGAGACAGGAACGGGTAAAACGTACGTCTACTTACGCACGATTCACGAGTTGCACGCCAAGTACGGCTTCACGAAATTCATCATTGTGGTGCCAAGCGTGGCCATTCGTGAAGGTGTCATGAAGAACCTCGAGATCACTCGTGAGCATTTTGAAGACATCTATGGCAGGCAGCCATTCGATTATTGGGTATACGATTCAAAACGGGTTTCTTCTCTGCGGCAATTTTCGACATCAAATCAACTTCAAATTCTTGTCATCAACATTGATGCTTTCAACAAGAAGTCGAACAATGTCATTTACCGGGAAAACGATCGTTTGTCAGGTAATAAGCCGATTAAGTTCATTCAAAGCACTCGTCCCATCGTTATTTTGGATGAGCCGCAAAACATGGAGAGCACCCAGGCGAAGGAGGCCATCGCTAGTCTGAATCCGCTTTGCACGCTTCGATACAGTGCAACGCATCGAAAAATGTATAACCTTTTGTATCGCCTTGGCCCTGTTAAGGCATACGAAATGAAGCTGGTCAAGCGGATTGAAGTGGATTCTGTGATTGACGATCCGGACTTCAACCACCCTTTCATTCGTCTCGAGTCCATTACGCCGACCAAAACGAAGATCACTGCTAAACTGACGATGGATGTGCAGGGTGATAATGGCCCATCACGCAAGACGGTCAGCGTGAGCCGAAACGGCACGGATTTATATGACGTATCAAATAACCGGGCTGCCTACCAGGGATACATTGTCGATCACATCGACGCAGGGAACGGGTACATTGCCTTCACGAATGGAATCACCATTTACGTGGGACAGGCCATCGGCGCACACCAGGACGATGTGATGCGGGTACAAATACAAGAGACGGTCAAAGAACATCTGGAAAAGGAACTTAGAGTCTACAAGGAGTTCCCTGAAGGCAAGCGCCTCAAGGTTCTTTCGCTATTTTTCATAGATAGGGTAGCTAACTATGCCGAAGAAGACGGTAAGATTCGAAAATGGTTTGATAAAGCATACACGGAACTGGCTCGGAACCCGAGATATTCGGTATTGGGACTGCCACCTGTCGAGAAAGTGCATAATGGCTACTTTGCAACCGATAGGAAAGGGAACGCAAAGGATACGTCAGGGAATACGCAGGCGGATGATGAGGCGTATGAACTCATCATGAAAGACAAGGAGCGTCTCCTTTCGAGAGAAGAGCCTCTTCGGTTTATTTTCAGCCATTCCGCTCTCAGGGAAGGCTGGGACAACCCAAATGTGTTTCAGATTTGCACGCTCAATGAAACCAAATCCGAGATCAAAAAGAGGCAGGAAATCGGTCGAGGCCTTCGCCTTCCGGTTGACGAAACGGGGCAACGCATCTTGGATCATCCCATCAATCGCCTGACGGTGATTGCAAACGAGAGTTATGACGACTTCGCACGCTCGTTGCAAACCGAGATCGAAGATGAGACAGGCGATAAATTTCCGAAACCGGACAACAAGCGGGAGCGCCGTACCGTTCGCCGCCGCAATGATCTTCGTGAAAACAAAGATTTCGTTGAACTGTGGAATCGCATCAAACACAAGACTCGGTACTCTGTTGAATACGACACGAAGGAACTCATTGAACAGGCGGCTTCAGCAGTCAAGAAAATGACGGCGATCAGCACGCCTTCAATACATGCTGTAAAAAGTGGGATTGAAATTACAGAACAGGGTGTAACTACGAAGATGCTTGGTGTTCGGCAACAATCGGTAACACCAGGCAGCGAAGTCCCAGATCTCATTGGATATATCCAAAGGCAAACGGAGTTGACCCGTGGCACCATTGCGGAAATTCTGATTCAATCCGGTCGGCTCAGCGATGTGTTTGTGAATCCGCAGCAGTTCCTTGATTTTGCAACCCGTGCCATCCGTGAGACGTTACAAAGTCTGATGATTGAAGGCATCAGGTATGAGCTGACGGGCCAGGAGTATGAGATGCTCAAGAAATTCAAGGAAGATGACGGCGGGTTTGAAGAGGAATTGAGTCTGTATGAGAGCCGAATCGTGAGAGTGACTAAATCGGTGTACGATCACATTGAGGTTGACTCAAACGTTGAGCTTGAATTTGCCAAGGCCTTGGATACGAGAGAGGACATACGGTTCTTCGTAAAGCTGCCGGGCTGGTTCAAGGTCGATACGCCCATCGGCTCGTACAACCCTGACTGGGCCATTGTGAAGCAGTCAAAGGACGAGGGCACCAAGCTGTATCTGGTTCGGGAGACCAAGGGTTCGACGTATCTTGGTGATCTTCGGGACAGCGAACAGGCGAAAATCAAGTGTGGTGAAGCCCATTTCGACACTCTCAACGTCGATTATCGTGTGGTCAAGAGTGCGCAGGAGGTATGATGAAAGGGGCTCTTTGCGCCCCTTTCCTTCGTCAATGATAACTGCATATCTTATTACCATGGAGGTGTTGTACTGAAAATATCTACGATTCTGGATCAAATCGATCTAGGCCATATTGCTCTATCTGAATTTCAGCGAGGATACGTGTGGAACCGAGACCAGGTACGCAAAGTTTGGTTCCACCTGAAGACTGAAAGTCAACTTCGATCCGAATGTGTCACGGCTGGAACTAAAATGGTCAGTTTCCGTGCTTAGCTCGTAGAGAGTGATATTTTGATGTCTTAGCTCCCAGTGTACCTGCATCTTCAAATCCGCTCCCTGCGCCATTAACTGTTTTGTTCTAGGGGGACACTACCATATCCACAATGGGATAACCTTCAAAATCTCCAATGTTATCATAACAAATTTGTCGTTGGGGGTTGGCCATAGGCGGAAGAATAAGTAGAATTTTGTTTGGATTTATAATTCGTTGGGAGGTTACATTGTGCGTGACAATGGAGCTCACTTTCATCGTTGTGATTTCCAGGTTCATTCACCTCGTGATATCAACTGGAATGGAACTCGAGCGGTCACTGAAAGCGAACGGAAGTCCTATGCCGAAGATTTTATAAGACATTGTATTGATACGGGGCTTCACGCTGTGGCGATTACGGATCATCATGATGTCGTGTTTTTCCAGTACATAAAGGAAGCTGCTCTGGAAGCAGAACAAACCGATGGAGTGCTTGTAACGGTTTTTCCCGGTGTCGAAGTTTCCATTGCCAGGCCATCAGCGCAGCTACTTCTTCTATTTGATCCCGACATAGATATTACTGCGTATAGGAGTGTGCTTCCAAAGCTAGGTATTACACCGTCCCTGGATTCAGAAGCTCAGACCTGTGCGATTACACAATTGGACCTTTCGGTACAAGATATTGTCAGCAGATTGAATGAGACTCCTGAGCTCGTAGAGCGCTATATCGTACTTCCGAATGTTAAGCCCGATGGTCACAAAACTTTTATGCGTCGTGGAAATCACACGATTTTCTCAAAATTACCTTGCGTCGGTGGCTATGTTGAGGGGGTCACCTACGAATCGATTCGAGCGAGTGACAGACGTATTCTTGAAGGAAAGATTCCTGAGTGGTCCAGTCGTGCATACGGTGTATTTCAAACATCCGACGCCAGAGATGCAGATTTCTCAGAGCTAGGCCGATTCAGTACATGGGTCAAATGGACAAGACCTTCCACTGAAGCGATCCGTCAAGCATGCCTATCCCAAGATTGTCGCATTTCACATGACACACCCTCGCTTCCAAAGGTCCATATCGACGGTATTGAGGTTTCAGCAAGTCGCTTCCTCGGTCCTGTGGATGTAAAAATGAATCCCCAATTTAATGCTCTTATTGGGGGACGTGGTACAGGCAAATCCAGCCTCCTTGAATATATTAGGTGGGGACTTTGCGACCAACCTGTTGAATTTGAAACGGATTTGCCTACCTTTGAGAAAAAACGGACGGATCTAGTGAAAAACACCCTGGAGAATGTAGGAGGTGTTGTCACAGTTCGTTGGAGTATCAACGGAGTTCCGCACGCCGTTGTGCGGTCTACGGTCGATCATTCAATCCAATTGTCTATTGCAGACAGCACACCGAGATTAGCCACTGCCGATGAGGTTCGATCGCTGTTACCAATCCAAGCATATAGCCAAAAACAATTGAGTACAGTGGGCGTAAATGTGCAAGAACTAAGGAGGTTCATTGAACTTCCCATTCAGGAGAAGCTCCGGAGTCTGAAAGACAAATTCGAAGGGACTTCCACAGGGGTACGGCAAGACTTGGTGGCGGACAGAGAGTATAAGCGTTACCTCCGATCACTCAGTGAGCACCGCTCCTCTCTCGCCTCGTTGAGGGAACAGAGCAAGGCGCTGCGGGAACAGATGGTCGATTTGTCTCCCGAAGACCAGCAGACCTTAAAATTGCATCAGCAGTTTATGCAAGACAGGACCTTTGTCGAAAAAGTATACGCCTATGTTAATCGGGTGCGGGAGCAACAACGGCTGCTACTAGAGGTATGTGAAGAAGTTGATGGATTGGAACCGATGGCACCATCCGGATCCTCGAATGAGGTATTGATTAGGCTCGCAATCCAGCAGGTAGGCAAAAAGGTTCTTGATTTCAAAGAGAAACTATCGACAATTAACAGTCTTTCAATGCCAGATCCTGATTGGCAGGAAACGTTGGCAACCATCAAAGACTCATGTGATGAACATGATGTGAAATACCAGAGTGCCTTAGCAAGAAATAAAGCCTACCACGAGACCTTGAAGCAGCTTTCAGATATAGAAGATCGTATCGTCCAAACCGAAAGCTTAATTGAAACGACAGAAGATAAGCTTAAAGCACTCGGTAACCCATCAGAGGACTTAAAAAGGAAGTTGTACGATCTGAAGCAGATTTATGCTGAGGAAAGAGAACTGTATCAGCACCAATGTGCGTCTCTGACAGCTTTGTCTGGGGGACAAATTGAAGCTGCACTGGCACCTGTTGCCGACATGAGTGACTTGTCTACGTTCATCCGTGAGACATTTCAGGGAGCAAATATTACATCTGAGAAGATAAATTCACTTTGCAATATACTGCTTGAATCGGAAGATCCCTTCGCCAAGTGGTTATCTGTTTTAGCCGAGCTCCGAACCGTTTGCGAGTTGACCTCCGAAAATATCGAATCCCACGACCTTCCCGACCTAGAGAATCTAAGGGGGGTATTTATCGAAACAGAAATTCGCCGTTTAGCGCTGAGGCTGGACTTAGACAAGTATTCTTCCCTTCTGTTGTACCGTCTAAAGCAAAAGCCGATATTTAAGTACAGGGTGCCGGGTGGGGAGGCGATTGATTTCACGGACGCTTCCGCAGGACAACAGGCAAGTGCCTTGCTTGGAGTATTGCTCTCGATTGAGGGACCTCCGCTCATCATTGACCAACCTGAGGATGACCTTGATAACGCTGTGATATCTCAAATAGCCAATAAGATATGGGATGCGAAACGAAAAAGGCAACTGATTTTTTCAAGCCACAACGCCAATCTTGTAGTGAATGGTGACGCTGAATTGGTTGTTCAGTTCGGATATTCTAATAGTGCCGATCACTCCAAGGGTACTGTTCTGAGCGAAGGTTCTATTGATGTACCCGTAGTTAAAGATGCAATCACGACCGTAATGGAGGGCGGCGACTCCGCTTTCAAACTGCGTCAGGAGAAGTACGGTTTTTAAGTGGCCGAGGTGTGGCTCTGTGGATATATCAAAGCGGATATGCTTTCCAGACCGAAGAATCTTCATAATGCCCGATCATAATTGGGTTTTTTACCGTTGGGAGATTGCTCGGGAACGAGGTTGGATTCGGCCATTAGCCACATTGGTTCACCTCGATGCACACCTTGATGATCTTTACGACGGGGTTGAAGTTGCGGGATTTTACGACATTCAGGGGTTGGAAGATGCTTATTTTGCGGCCGAGAGGATGGACATTGCAAATTTCATTTGGCCGGGCTTTGCTCGAGGAACCATAGACCAAATCTTTTTTGTTGCACGATACCCAGAGGATGCAGACCCATTTGAAGCTCGCCGGTTGGCAATGCGCCACATCGCTAGGCACATTCCGCCAGGACGTGAATTTAGCGGCATCCATGTGCCATATCTCGAGGATTTCAAGCGAATGTATTCCAGTGGGAAATTGGATCGATATCTCACCCGGTCAGTAATATTGGATCTCGATTTAGACTATTTCAACGCCAGCAACAACGTATTCGAGCCGATGTTGTTTTCGGATGAAGAGATCCTGAAGTCACTACAATATCTCCGAGATATAAGGCAGTGGGACTTTGTAACGGTGGCGTTGTCCCCAATGTATTGCGGCGGCGATGAGCAGTGTGAGCACATCTATCAGCTGTTTTCGGGTGTCTTCCAGTTGGACGTAAACACGGCGGAGGAATGGCCGATCCCGGAGTGAAGCAGAAATCACTAAAGGTATTTGGGTTCTGATGGGGGCCCACTGTCCGCCACTACAAGTTTCTGATCAATGGGTGTCCAATCGCCTATAGGCACCTGTTTTACCGCATATACCGGGATACGTATGCAGTCATTTTCTGATACCAGCTATCCTCCTTGCGGTTCGGTGGGCACTTCGATAGTACAGGTTTCTCTTATTGGGATTTCCAACGTAATGCACACTCAAAGTATATTGGGTGAACTGCTTGTTGAAATGTTTCACAGTCCGTCTCAGCCGACGAATCGATTTGCGAATCGATTCATGTGCTCGCTTTGAATTGACACGGAGAAGATGTTCAATATGATCGACATCGGAAAACACGCATATTGACTGTATCTCCTTGTCCGCACCACCAGCAGCCAGAAAATCCCGTACGCAACCGATAGCAAACCGGAGGGCATGGATTTCACCCAGAACGGTGTACTGCGGAACTGTGTGATTATGGATGCGCCATATAAACGGCACGTACCAACACCAACGATACAAACACCAAGGTGAAAGCCTTCATTTATAACGCTACAATCACAGTAAACGGATACCGTCTCTTCGCTTTGTAGAAGATGATTCACTTCCATCCAGGTGTGAGAGTTGTAATTCTGGTGCTGTAACACTGTGCTCTTGATTGAACGCTCAAGGTCTGAAATACTGTACTGCGAGTGGGTTTTCACGGCCATCAATCCCCCGTCACACATATATCGTGTACCTGAGGATTTCAGGCCGAGGAGCCTCGCCTCCACCAAAACCTGCAAAACCACGACCAAAACTGTGGTTCGGAACCCAGTCTCCTTGATGGGACTGGGTTTTTAGTGTTGCTGGTCACCAAGTGATCGTATAATATGAGGGTCAGCAGACTATCGAAAAATGAGTTAATGGAGGCAGAATAGAATGTATCTACTTGGGTCGGATGAGTCCATACAGGAAGCCACACAATCACCCTTTTATACAGTCGAAGGACATTCACGGTTCTTCGTACTTCAAAATGACCAAACGCCCGAGCAGTTAGCTCAAGAGGTACTGCAAGCTTACCAATTGCTGTACAACCCAACAGCTATGGTAGCGTTTCATTATGAACCGATGTGGGGTTCTGCAGTAAGAGTGGATGTCCTATATTTGGTACCTAAAATCTTGCCCGAGCGGTAAGGGGAGTTTTCGTTTCTGCGAAGACGGGCACCTTGTTTCTTTGATAACGGGTGTTCGCAGGAAGCCGCTGACGCGTGAATGATTGTTATATGATGTCATCGAACTGAAGAACCAAACTCTCTTCTGAAGAGAGTTGGGTTGCTGTATGTGCGCCCGGCATTGGCGCTGTCTATACGGTGAAAGTCCGGAATGGTGAAGGTAGCAGGAGGGTGTAAAATATTTTGTGTAAACTCCCAATCCCCTAACGGGAGTAACAGATTGGGAGGACATCAAAATGACGAAGGTTTCGAAGGAATTCATACAGCAATTCATCAAGGAGAATGACCTGAAGTCCACGGAAGACGTTCAAGCCGCACTGCGAGATTTGTTCGCTAGCACGATGCAAGGAATGCTTGAGGCCGAACTGGAGACGCATCTAGGCTACGCCAAGCATGACACGAAAAGCAAGACGACAGATAACAGTCGCAACGGGCATAGTCGCAAGACTCTTACCTCCGAATACGGTGACGTAGAGATTTCAGTCCCCAGAGACCGAAAGGGTGAATTCGAGCCTGAAATCATTAAAAAGAATCAGACCAACACCGTCGGCATCGAGGAACAGGTCATTGCCTTGTATGCACGGGGTGTCAGCACCAGAGACATTCAGGCCCATCTTCACCAATTGTACGGACTAGACGTATCGCCCACACTCATCTCCAACATCACGGACAAGCTTCTTCCGATGATGAAGGAATGGCAAAGCCGGCCACTACAGAGTGTGTATGCAGTAGTGTTTCTGGATGCCATTCACTACAAAGTGAAGCAGGAGGGCCAGGTGATAAACAAAGCTGCCTATATGGTTGTGGGCATTGACCTTGAAGGGCAAAAGGACGTGCTTGGCATCTGGATCGGAGAGAACGAGTCTGCGAAGTTTTGGCTGAACGTGCTTAACGAGTTGAAGAGCCGTGGTGTTGAAGATATCCTCATCACCTGCGTCGACAACCTGAAAGGCTTCAGTGAAGCAATTGCAGCCTGTTATCCTAAGTCCGACATCCAGAAATGCGTCGTTCACCAAATCCGTAATTCGCTCAAGTACGTGTCGTATAAGGACTACAAGCCCGTAACAGCGGCACTAAAGCCCATCTACAAAGCCAGCACTGAGGATGCAGCCCTGGAAGAACTGGATAAATTCGAGCAGACCTGGGGCAGCAAATATCCCCTTGTCGTGCGGTCCTGGCGAAGCAACTGGGATGAACTCGCCACTTTCTTCCGATATCCGATGGAGATGCGCAGTTTGATTTACACAACGAATCTGATTGAAGGCTACCACAGGCAACTTCGTAAGGTGACCAAGGGAAAGAGCATCTTCCCGACGGACGATTCCCTCACCAAAATGCTATTCCTGGCCACGACGGAGGTTACGAAACGCTGGACCATGCGGATTCAGAACTGGGGGCAGATTCTCAGTCAGTTGACGATATACTTTCCGGATCGTATAGAACAGTACGTCCGCTAAGGTCACTCAAAGGAGTTTACACAAAATTATTGACAGACCCGGTAGCAGTAGCCATTAGCTTAAGCCAAGGGTGTCCTCCGTAAGGTGGAATCTGAAGGTTCTTTCGCGTTTTTGGTGAAGAGTCTTGTCCATCAGTATAGCAATCGACAAATTTCGCACGGAGAAGTAAATTGGTCACAATGCGCTACTTAGCACCCGAGCCCTCAACAATGAAAAACTTGCTCTGCCGTACATCTGTCTTTTTAGGGTTTTTAGTCGATTCACTTGGCCTTCCACTTGACCATTACTCCACGGTTGCGAAATACCTGCGTAGACTGCATCGTAATCTTTTCGTATCCCTCTGGCAAAATTCCGAAGTTCGTGGATACCACAACTCATCGCTTTGTCCAGCCAATCGTCTAATCCAGCTCCATTTCTCCTTTTCATCAGTCTATAAAAGGATTGAACCAGTTCGTTCACCATACTAGCCCCGTCGACTTCGGCCAAAAGGGTATTCAAATAAGGAATGTCATTGTCCTTCACGTATTCTCGTTTTTGAGTCAGTAACTTCGCAGCTGATCTTGGACTGACGTGATGATGTCGGATGACGGGCTTATCGCCACTTTTCTGTAAACGTCGAAGATTTGCGATATATTGGGACAAAGTTGAACGAGAGCCGGCGTAACCCTTCTCACGGATTTTTTCGAAAATCACCGGACCAGACAGAGATTGCTGGACTAGGTCGGTCATTTCTTGTCGGTACGGATCTAACAAAGTACCTTCGGATTTTCGACGAGTAACGGGCCATTCAGTCCACGACAAATACTTACGAATCGTTTTTCGACTCAAGCCCGCCTCCCGCGCAATCGCGCGTATCCCCAGTCCCTTTTCATGTAAATGTTGAACACGTTGAACTAGCTCCCATTTCATCTGGCGACGCTTGAGCTTATCTTGTTCTTGATTTGACGGCCTTGTAGGCTCTGGAGCGCGTTCAACAGGATCAAGGTCTTCCATGTTCTCGAGTGGGTAACCGTTGTCGGCTAACGAACCGTTCCACCGCGTCTCCCAAGTTCTTCAGAATGTGCCAGCGGTCAGCGATTTGTTTGGCGGAAGGCAGCCCTTGCCGTATAGCATCAGCGTATATCCCAGCACGATCGCGGCTTACGATGCGTATCCCAGGATGTGTGCGCAACCAATCTGCAACACTGGATACACTGCGATCCGGCAACAAATCCAGGAGTCGGTGGTGTTATAAATCCACGATAATGGTGCCATAACGTTGACCGCGTTTATAAGCCCAGTCATCGATGCCGACAACTGAAATGCCTTCGTCATCAGCTTTGACCGACTTTTCTTGCACCCTTCTGAGCAGTGTATCCTTGGATACTGAAAGGCCCAAGCGCTGACAAAGGGCGACGCCAGGGTTTCCACCGAGCGAAAATCCAATTTGCGTCATGATTTTGTTTAATCGTGTTGTTTTTCGTTGAGATGATTCTAGAAAGCCAGGGAAGCGTTCGGAGAATATTCTTCGATGACAGTGCGGGTTTGTACAGAAGAACTTTCGTGCCCTTACACGTAACACAACTTGTATATCACACATGGGGATATCTTCGACTGTTCGATGGTAGTGACTATGGACACGACTGGTCCAGTGTCCGCAGTCGGGACAGCGATTACCAGAGGAGGTCGATGAAAGGTGCAAAACAACGAGAGATGAAGTGGAATATCCATGCGATACGATGAGCTCTGGAAAGACGCTGGAGAGAAGCTTGTTCATATCTATCACCTCTACGCAAATCGTAGCGTGTTAGATCTAAAAATGCTGTCGAATGAAAGGGGATTTTGAATCCATCACCAAAAACGCGAAAGAACCACAATTGGGTTGGTGGTAACAGATTCCCTGAACAGGAAATCTGTTCTTTTGAACGAATCCTGCGCTTAATTTATCTTGTTTTGTGTTTTCCAAATGATTGCGTAAATAATAATCTCCACGACGAGCAAACCAATGAGACAGAGTTGCAAAGGGTTTTCTCCGAGAATGAGGTATCTTGTGCTACTTAGCAAAAATCGATCCAACCCTGTGTTAACAAGGAGCACCAATGCGCATAAAATTCCCAAATGCACTTTCCAAGCAATTGATTGAGTTTTTAGAATTACTTGCTTAGATCTTTCGTCGAAAAACCGCTTTGACTTAAGACCTGAACGTCTACGCCATATTATTCCTACCACAAGAGCCAACACGATTAATAGCTTAACAATTGTATGTAATATCATAAATTCTCATCTCCTTCGAATATGAATATGTCTTCGATCCTCATCTCAAAGAGTTGCGCAATTTTGTGCGCTAATACCAAGGAAGCATAGTATCGTCGTGACTCAAGTGACACAATCGTTTGCCTTGATACCTTCAATTTTTCGGACAACGCTTCTTGCGACCAGCCTCTTTGAGACCTTAATTCCTTAATTTTATTATCCACACGCCCACCTCCTAGTCCCTGAGCTATTTCACGATATGTAAAGTAAGTTTTACTTGTAAAGTTTACTTTACATTGGGTGAGAAAATCAAGTTTCCATCTGAAGGAATTTGCTAAATCAACCACACCATTATGCTTCGTGAGCGTCAAATAGCGAACACCTAGCGTTTGTCCATCTTCTGCGAGATGATTCCCTCCAGATTCCAGTCATGGAGGGATTACCGTGACAAAAGCCGAATTGGAAGCACTTCGCGAGCTTTGGCGTGCCCGTGTGGCGGACTTTCGGGCCAGCGGATTGACAGGCGCAGCGTGGTGTGCTGCGCATCAGGTCTAGGAGCATCAGCTGTGGTATGGGGTTGGCAATTTTAAGGCGGACACCGACCACAACGGCCGTCAACGGGATAGCGCCGAATCGCGTTTCATCCTGGTGCGTATGGAGGAATCCGTGGTTGAAGTGGCGGACAAGCCGCTGCCCGTACGCGTCGGTCCTGCTGTCATCGAGGTCACGTCTGGTTATCACTCTGATCTGTTGCGCGATGTGGTGCGCACCCTGGCATCGCTATGCTGAACATCGGTGCTGGACCAGGGGAGCTACCCGTTCACCTAGCTTGCGGCGGCACGGACATGCGCAAATCTATCGACGACTGGAACGCGGACGGTTTTGGTGGCCGGACACAAGCGACGGCAAGACCCTCGTCATCACCCGCCGGGAGATGAACTGGCTGTTGGATGGCCTTCCGCTCAAACAGCCGAAAGCGCACCGAAGGGTTACCGCGAAAAAAGTGGTGTGAGACCGGTAAACACAGAAGGATCTGTCAAGGGATTTCGGCAGGTGTGTCGAAATCCTTTTGCATGACGAACACGACGACGGAGAACACCAACCAACTGGAAGCTCTACACGCGCGCTGCGATGCGCAGGAACAGGAAATCGCGGAACTGAAAAAGCAGGTCAACCTGCTGCTGGAACAGCTTCGTCTGGCCCGTCATCGGCAGTTCGGGAAGTCCAGCGAACGCACGACAGACAACCAGATACGCCTCCATCTTATAACTAGGTTAATGAAATCCTGCGAATGAGCGAGCATTCGTGAGAAAAGGCTAATCATCTGAGGGAGTGAGGGCTCTGTTTTTTTAGTAGGTTACGCAAAATGGCGATTTCAAGGTCTTTCTCACCTAAGAGTTGTTTCAGTTGAGCATTTTCCTTATCCAACTCACGGTTTTCTGCTACGAGCTGGGCGTGCTCTTGTTGTGTTACGTGCGTTGCGTTGCGTTGCGTTGCCCTGTGCGTTGCTGCCCCTCATGGGTTGACCGGCCCTATATTGGCGAACCCACTTGCTCACCAAATTCGGGCGGATGTCGCACTTGCTGGCGACCACCGTGTTATGACCAGCAGCGTTGGCCTGCTCAACGACTTGGCGTTTGAACTCAGGTGTAAATTTCCGTCGCTCCACTTGAACAACCTCCTGAACCCATGGTCTCACTGTTTATGGAGATTGTCCAATCCAATCTCGGGGCTTAAGAGTAAGGGCTTATGCTGTGTTGCATAAGCCCAGTGAGAGATCCATGCTTAACCTGCTATATCGTAGTTGATGTTCAAACCTACGAGATAAACACTCACAATACCTTGGTGGGTGCATTCAAAATGGGTAACCCAATCCAAACAGGCTTCCATGTCGAGATCGCCCATGCCTGTCCACGGGACTTCTTTTGCCCAATCGATTTTCGTGGCAAATAACTCATCGTACCGCCTGTCGAGGTCCTCATAATACGCTTTCAACTTCTCTACACTTATAGCTATTTCTGGGTCCATTCGTTTTTCTTTCCAAGATGGACCGACGCCATCAGTCATAGCTCGTAAGTAAATTTCCTTTGAGTCTGCAATGTGTCGAAGCTCTTCGCCCAACGTTTTCATCGATTCATGTGGACGGTACTGTAGATGCTCGTCGGTTAAATTATCTAGCAATCCCTTGGTCAGTTTCGAATAATGCTTGAAGAACTGAACATTCGTGATTTTACTCATGAAACCACCTCCGCTTTCAAGCTCTTGTAGGATTATATTACCATGCACTTGAAACATAAGGAACATTTGTTCGATACTTTCTTACTAAACACTCCTGCCCAAGAGCGTCAGAAGGCTGCCGCTCAACGGAGCACATCATCATTCAAGAACCAAGGCTCACTGGTCTTCGGGTGATGTCTCCGTTTGTCCAAGAGTGTTTTACTGATTTTGGTAAGCAACAGCCTCACAATATCGTCCTTGTGGGTATTCAACTGCAATCGCTTCGCTTGTACTTCTTCCAGACACGCTGAATAGTTTCGTTCCAACTGGAGCGAAATTTGATATTGTTTTATTCGAATTTAACACATGGTATTCTGTTATTTTTTCTTCAACAACGCCGATTTGATTACCAACCTTTGAGATATTTTTGCTAACGTAGTACACCTTACCATGCCAACTGATCTCAAAACGTATGCTGGGGCAGATCTGTTACCTGGTGTTAGGATGAAATAGTGGACACAACGAATCGAGAATGTAAGAATAAGGCGATTCGAGGTGAGCCACATGACACAGAAATACGACAAGGAATTCAAACTTCACGCAGTTCAATTGGCTTTGGAGAGCGGGAAACCAGCGAGCCAGGTGGCTCGGGAGCTCGGTATTTCGCAAAAGACGTTGTATGGCTGGATGGCAAAATACAAGGAGGATCCTTCTACCCCGTTCGTCGGGAGCGGGAACCTCAAGCCGGAAGCGAAGGCCCTACGGGATCTTGAGCGGGAAATCCGTGAACTGCGAGAGGAGAATGCGATCTTAAAAAAAGCTGTGCGCATCTTCACAAACGACCGGAAATAAGGTACCAATTCATCCACAGACACCGCTCCAAATTTTCGGTTGAGAAGATGTGCAAAATATTGGGGGTATCTCGGAGCGGGTACTATGCTTGGCTCAGGCGTCCTGAGAGTGAGCGTTCCAAGCGCCGGAAGCGAATCACGAAACGAGTCCATCAGATATTCGTGAAATCCCGTCGTCTATATGGCAGTCCTAAGATCACGCAGATCCTGCGCCATGAGGGCGAACGGGTGGCTCAAAAGACAGTGGCCAACATCATGCGGGAGAATGGGCTTAGGAGCCGCACAGTCCGCAAGTACAAGGCGACGACGTATTCGAACCACGACTACCCGGTACAGGATAATGTGCTAAACCAAACGTTCGTAGCAGAGCGTCCTAACCAAGTATACATGGCAGACATCACTTACATCCCAACGGATGAGGGATGGCTCTACCTGGCCAGCTTGGAGGATTTATATAGCCGCAAGATTGTGGGCTGGCGTGCGGATGCACGGATGACAAAAGAGCTGTGCATCGGAGCGCTGGAGCAGGCCTGCAAACGCCAGAGGCCAACAGAACCAGTGCTGCATCATTCGGACCGTGGGAGCCAGTACGCCTCTCATGACTACCAGGAAAAGCTGCAAGAGTACGGGATGGTTGGTAGCATGAGCCGCAAGGGTAATTGCTTTGACAATGCGTGTATTGAGTCGTTTCACAGCATCATCAAGCGAGAGCTCGTGTATCTGGAAAAGTTCAAAACAAGGGAACAAGCCATACGACGGATCTTCGAATACATTGAGGTCTGGTACAACCGGGAGCGGGTACACTCATCTATCGGGTTTCTAGCACCGGCTAAGTACGAAAGAAGATATTTCCAAGTGTCGAGAGTCAAGGCAAGCTAAGCGAGACAAAAGTAATCGTGTCAGAATATTAAAACTTACAATTTCTCTGTTTTGAGGTGTCCACTATATTGACTTAATACCAAATCGATGTAACGATCAATCTTCCGAAGAAGATGGTCCTCAGGGACAAGTTCTTCAATAGATACAAACTCGAACTCCAACTGACGACCGTCTTTTGACTGGTACACGTCATCACCACCCAACATTGGTTATGAATATTATAACATAAATACATATATTTAGAATAAAAGAGACATAAAGAATGGCTGTCGAAACTTTCTCGACAGCCTGAATAAATTTTATTTATATTTTTGTATTTCAAATGAAAATGTAAACCAGAATAGATTGGAGATGCTTAGAAATGATTTTTTGTATCCATAAAATAAATTTAAAAAAATGCCTATTTGTTTTCTCTATTATTTTACCACTACTTTTTGTATACGGATGTGGCATACAACTGAACCATCCTCATACTAAAAACACTAATCAGCCTATGGGTTCAAAATGGGATACATTGATAGATAAATATAATCATGAACTGCCATTTCATATAAAATTACCTACCGATTTAGACACGAACTGGATACTTGAAAATATTCAAATTTCTCATCCACCAGTAAGTCAATCAAGGAAATTAGATCAAGTTACAATTTTATATGGTAATAAAAAATTTCACCAAGCCATTTTTATAACTGAACAAAGTAATAAAATAACAATAGATGGGTATCAAAAAGAAATTCAATTAGACGGATATACAGCTTTAATAAGTGGACAAAAAAATAATTCTCAAAAGGGAACGGACATTTACGTTTGGGATGGGAAATTATCCATTGATACGATGGGAACAGGAGATATACCTCTATCTCTTCTAGAAAAAGTAGAAGTTAATTTGTTAAGAAATTAATCAAGTTTCGCACCTGGTTTGAGTCAATAAATTCTTGGTATGACTAGTATCCCAGACGATAAAATGAAAAATCACCCTTATTTTCTGCTGGACGGAAGTTGCTGAGACAACTATCCGTGTCAACTCACGTAAAAATCTTACCGAAGAGAGATGGCTAACTCATTTAAAAATCTAACCCATTCCCTATTTCGTTGAAGTGGGAGGGGTGAATGGCCGTAGGCCAGAGGGGAGGAGCGAAGCGGCTTCCCCTTTTTTTGTGTCTGTGGAGCTTGTGGGCAACTTGAAGAGTTGTCCATCAAATCCACAGACCGAATGTTTTGGCCTCAATAGGAGTCCCGAGTGCCGTTTCGTTTGTCGTTGTCGATCCCCCTGGAAACCGGTGCGGGCAGCGGAGCAGGAGCAAGGTTCGCCCCGCCTAGTCCCTGTGCCAGCAGTGTCACCAGTTGTCGGTGTAGCTGTAGTGGATTGAGGGACTGTGCCCACTCACTCCAGTACTTTTGGCTGTTCGTTGGGATGGCACTAGCATCGAACGCCCGTTGCAAAGGAGTTTTTGCTGAGTCGTATTTCTTTTGCACGTGACTGCCGTTACGTTTTTTCTCAATGACCTTGCGCATGGGCAGACAGGCGTTGGCATATACGTCAAGCCACGCATAAACCGTGTTGAGCCATTGAACATGCTCTGGAGTGTCGAAACGCTCGTAACCTACGATTTCGCGGACCAAGAATCGATTCTTTTGCTCCACGTGAGCGTTGTCGTTCTTCTTGTAAGGTCGGCTTCTGGTGAGCGACAGCCCATTCGCCTTCGTGAAACGAACCAGGTGAGCATTGATGAACTCGCTGCCGTTGTCGCTGTGGATTCCCCACACCGGATATGGCCATTCCGTTAGTATGCGTTCCAGCGCTGCCATGACACCAAGCTGGCCCCTGCCAAGTACCGCAACGCGTCTACTGTATCCCGTCACGACGTCGACGACGGAGAGGGTGTAAGCGAAGTGTCCCAAGGACGATCCGCCGTTGTGCTCGACGAGGTCGATTTCCAACGCACCAGGTCTGTCCTCGTCCCAGTCATAGCGTTCCACTGGAATTTCCGAGCGCAGATGCGCGGACGGGCGTCTGTCGGCAGGGATGTGCTTGGGACCGGGACGCTTCCATTTGGCGATACGACGGGCCAGCGTCGCACGGCTCATTTGCTGCAAGTCACGGATTGCCTCTTGAGTCAGCTTGACCTCGCCGTGATTGGCTAACTGTGCGGCAGTACACATCAGCACGGGATGCAAGCGCTCTGCACAAGGATAGTCGAGTGCTTCCCAAACGATTTGGACGATAGGCATCACATCCCTATACCGAAGAGAGCGAGTACGCTTAGCGGGCGGTTTATCGTGCTCCGGTTTGGGTTTCATAGTGGCAATCGCGTACTTCCGCGCGTATCCCAGGGTCCGCTCCAACTCATCCAAAATCTGCGATTTCTCTTGCCTAGTGCGTGCCTTAAGGTAACGCACGCGCATCGTACTCAGGTACTCTTGCCGACTCTGCATGGACATCCGCACATCGATCCCTTCGGTAAGATTTCTGTTTGAGTGAGCCGATACCCTTTCGGTAAGATTTTAGCTGAGTGATCGCGCTATCTTGACTTTATGGCTGATTAGGTGTATACTTTTATTGTTCAAGCGAGATCGTTTATATGTGTAAACATTCTGAGCCGTTCAATTTTGCGCCTCATAGTGGGTGCAGATTTGAACGGTTTTTATACTAAAACGAATTGAACAAATTTTGTGCCAAAAGAGCACTACGGAGGAATTTAGGATGCATCAAGGAACAGTGAAATGGTTTAATTCAGAAAAAGGATTTGGCTTCATTGAAGTTGAAGGCGGAGACGATGTTTTCGTGCATTTTAGCGCCATTCAAGGAGACGGATATAAGACTCTTGAAGAAGGTCAACGTGTAACGTTTGATATTGTTCAGGGTCCAAAAGGTCCTCAAGCAGCAAACGTAGCCTAACTTCATCTATGAATGGACTGTCCTCGAATCATTCATCATGATTGCTCAGGGCGGTCCATTTCTCTTTATATACCAGCGCTTCATCGACACCTTCCGGTATACTCACTTCTAGAGAAGAATCTTGTAGAATTGGCTATCTCTTATGATCAATTCCTTCTATTCCTCGTATCCCTCCATTAGAGCGATTGATACCTAGTCGGTTTCCTGTAGCATGAGAAAGAGAGATGAGAACCATGTTTTCAAATCATACTAATCATAATTGGCTAAAAGATTTAGAAACTTATCAAAATCCGAGTATTTCAAAAAGTTTGTGGCAATTATTGAATACCATCGTGCCACTTTTACTATTATGGACAGGAGCCTATCTCAGCTTTTCTATTTCTATTTGGCTCTCCATTCTCTTAACGATTCCGGCAGCCGGTTTTTTGGTTCGGGCGTTTATCATCTTTCACGATTGTGGTCACCATGCTTTCTTTAGAAGTCGAAAGGCGAATGATATAGTCGGCGTTTTCATTGGTTTGATCACGTTTTTTCCTTATCACTACTGGAAGTATGAACACAGTGTACACCATGCTGGCAATGGAAATCTGAGCCGCAGAGGCATGGGTGATATCACGACACTTACTGTGAATGAATATCGAGAACTATCTCATGGCAAACGACTTCTCTACAGACTATACAGAAATCCTTTGATCATGTTTGGTCTTGGTCCTCTTTTCCTGATTCTCATACAGTACCGTTTCAATAGAAAAGGAGCTGGGCGAAAAGAACGTTTCAATACCTACCTGACGAATGGAGTTCTGCTGGGAGTTTTGGCATTCGGATGCTGGGCCTTAGGTTGGGAACGATTTTTGTTGGTTGAAGGTCTAACTCTTTATTTAGCAGGAATGGCGGGAATTTGGTTGTTTTATGTTCAGCATCAATTTGAAAACAGCTATTTTGAACAGGCAGAAAACTGGGATTATGTGACCGCTGCGCTTCAAGGCAGTTCTTTCTATAAATTGCCGAAAGTGTTGCAATGGATAACAGGAAATATTGGTTTTCACCATATTCATCATCTCGGCCCAAGAGTACCTAATTACAATCTTCAACGCGTTTATGACCAATTCACATATCTTCAGGAAGTTACTACGGTAGGTTTGCGCTCCAGTTTAAAGTGTTTACGTTTCAGGCTATGGGACGAGGAGAAAAAGAAATTCGTAGGCTTTAAAGGTGTACAATAAGTTCTCGGTGGACTGCTGATTTCAGTGAAAGATAATGCATTCTATTATTAAAAAACCCTCCGTGTCAACTCACGTAAAAATCTTACCGAAGAGAGATGGCTAACTCATTTAAAAATCTAACCCATTCCCTATTTCGTTGAAGTGGGAGGGGTGAATGGCCGTAGGCCAGAGGGGAGGAGCGAAGCGGCTTCCCCTTTTTTTGTGTCTGTGGAGCTTGTGGGCAACTTGAAGAGTTGTCCATCAAATCCACAGACCGAATGTTTTGGCCTCAATAGGAGTCCCGAGTGCCGTTTCGTTTGTCGTTGTCGATCCCCCTGGAAACCGGTGCGGGCAGCGGAGCAGGAGCAAGGTTCGCCCCGCCTAGTCCCTGTGCCAGCAGTGTCACCAGTTGTCGGTGTAGCTGTAGTGGATTGAGGGACTGTGCCCACTCACTCCAGTACTTTTGGCTGTTCGTTGGGATGGCACTAGCATCGAACGCCCGTTGCAAAGGAGTTTTTGCTGAGTCGTATTTCTTTTGCACGTGACTGCCGTTACGTTTTTTCTCAATGACCTTGCGCATGGGCAGACAGGCGTTGGCATATACGTCAAGCCACGCATAAACCGTGTTGAGCCATTGAACATGCTCTGGAGTGTCGAAACGCTCGTAACCTACGATTTCGCGGACCAAGAATCGATTCTTTTGCTCCACGTGAGCGTTGTCGTTCTTCTTGTAAGGTCGGCTTCTGGTGAGCGACAGCCCATTCGCCTTCGTGAAACGAACCAGGTGAGCATTGATGAACTCGCTGCCGTTGTCGCTGTGGATTCCCCACACCGGATATGGCCATTCCGTTAGTATGCGTTCCAGCGCTGCCATGACACCAAGCTGGCCCCTGCCAAGTACCGCAACGCGTCTACTGTATCCCGTCACGACGTCGACGACGGAGAGGGTGTAAGCGAAGTGTCCCAAGGACGATCCGCCGTTGTGCTCGACGAGGTCGATTTCCAACGCACCAGGTCTGTCCTCGTCCCAGTCATAGCGTTCCACTGGAATTTCCGAGCGCAGATGCGCGGACGGGCGTCTGTCGGCAGGGATGTGCTTGGGACCGGGACGCTTCCATTTGGCGATACGACGGGCCAGCGTCGCACGGCTCATTTGCTGCAAGTCACGGATTGCCTCTTGAGTCAGCTTGACCTCGCCGTGATTGGCTAACTGTGCGGCAGTACACATCAGCACGGGATGCAAGCGCTCTGCACAAGGATAGTCGAGTGCTTCCCAAACGATTTGAACGATGGGCATCACATCCCTATACCGAAGAGAGCGAGTACGCTTAGCGGGCGGTTTATCGTGCTCCGGTTTGGGTTTCATAGTGGCAATCGCGTACTTCCGCGCGTATCCCAGGGTCCGCTCCAACTCATCCAAAATCTGCGATTTCTCTTGCCTAGTGCGTGCCTTAAGGTAACGCACGCGCATCGTACTCAGGTACTCTTGCCGACTCTGCATGGACATCCGCACATCGATCCCTTCGGTAAGATTTCTGTTTGAGTGAGCCGATACCCTTTCGGTAAGATTTTAGCTGAGTGATCGCGAGCGGTTTACAACTATCTTCTATTCATGTACACTCCAATCAAGTTAATCTTTTGCCCGTGAGTTTAGGAGACGGCGGCAGTGTTAGCCAAAAGGCTTACATGCCACTGTCTTTTTTATTTTTTGGTAGATAGGAACTAATATAGCTTCAGTGAGTCTTGATAAAAGCCAACCTCATTCAGAGAGGATGAATAATTTTGGAAAAATCTTACATTCTGGCATTTGACCAAGGAACCACAAGTTCAAGAGCGATTTTGTTTGATCAAAGCGGCAATCTATACAGCGTAGCTCAGAAGGAGTTTCATCAAATCTACCCCAATGCTGGTTGGGTTGAGCACGATCCTATGGAAATCTGGGGCAGTCAAAGTGGAGTCGCTCGTGAGGTGCTAGAAAAGGCTGCTGTCTCTCCAGAAGAAGTAGCTGCTATTGGTATTACAAATCAGCGAGAAACAACCATTGTTTGGGATTCGGGGACAGGAAAACCGATATATAATGCCATTGTTTGGCAAGATCGCAGAACAGCCTCTATCTGTGACGAACTAAAAGCACGTGGATTAACCGAGATCATCCGTCAAAAAACGGGTCTGGTAGTGGATGCCTATTTTTCAGGGACCAAAATTAAATGGATTCTCGATCACGTTGAAGGTGCAAGAGAAAGAGCTGCTCGTGGTGAACTGCTCTTTGGTACGGTAGACAGTTGGCTTGTTTGGAATCTGACGCGGGGTAAAGTGCATATGACAGACTATACCAATGCTTCCCGTACGATGTTGTTTAATATTCATACTTTAGATTGGGATGAGGAATTGCTCAAAGAACTAGATATTCCCAAAGCTATGTTACCAACAGTGCGTCCGTCAAGTGAAGTTTATGGTTATACAGATGAACGAACTTTTGGTGGAGCCAATATACCTATTGCAGGTATTGCGGGAGATCAACAAGCGGCACTATTTGGTCAGACGTGTTTTGAGCCTGGTATGGTTAAAAATACCTATGGAACTGGCTGTTTCATGTTAATGAATACAGGTGAAAAACCGGTAGATTCAAAATCTGGATTGCTGACGACTATCGCTTGGGGAATCGACGGTAAAGTCACCTACGCGCTGGAAGGAAGCGTATTCATCGCCGGTGCGGCGATTCAATGGCTCAGGGACGGTCTCAAGTTTTTCGATAGTGCAGTAGACTCGGAGTATTTTGCCTCCAAAGTGGAAAGTTCCGACGGAGTTTATGTCGTTCCGGCTTTTGCAGGGTTAGGAGCACCTTATTGGGATATGTATGCGCGAGGAGCCATTTTCGGGTTGACACGCGGTACTACGAAAGAGCATCTCACGCGTGCCACATTGGACTCATTAGCTTATCAGACAAAGGATATCATTGATGCCATGCAGTCGGATTCCGGCATTTTGTTGAAATCATTACGAGTTGATGGAGGTGCAGTAGCCAATAATCTCCTCATGCAATTTCAAGCGGATATTCTTGGTGTACCTGTGGAACGTCCACGCATCACTGAATCGACAGCGCTTGGTGCAGCTTATTTAGCAGGTATAGCTGTAGGATTTTGGACAAAGGAAGAAGTGACTAAAACGGTCGATCTTGATCGAGTATTCAAGCCAGAAATGGCGGAAACAACGCGATCGAACTTATATAAGGGCTGGCAGAAAGCAGTGAAGAGAACCATGCATTGGGAAAGTGATGAAGAATAATGTGATGAATTTTGGTTGAGAGACGAATGAGCCGCAACCAGGTAACCGACTTTTGTCAAGGGTACAGGTTTGCGGCTTTCTTTGTGAAAGCCAAATTGCAGTTGAATTAAAAAGGGCTTTGTGATATGTTTGTAAAGTCACTCTAAAAGGCTCGGTAGCTCAGTCGGTAGAGCAGAGGACTGAAAATCCTCGTGTCGGCGGTTCGATTCCGTCCCGAGCCACCAGTGTCGTGTAAGGCAGAGCGTAAGAGATGAAATGTGCGGAAGTGGCTCAGGGGTAGAGCATCGCCTTGCCAAGGCGAGGGTCGCGGGTTCGAATCCCGTCTTCCGCTCCAAAAGCAGTCGCGGCAAGCAGGATTCTCACCCAAGGGTTCCCCCCTTCGGGGACTAGCGTGGACTGTCGCCCACGCGTCGGAATCCCGTCTTCCGCTCCAAAAGAATAATGCTCGTTATGACTCCCTACAGCTTCTTGGACTCAGGAAGCTGTTTTTTATTTCTCTCCCATAATGATCCATATATGCCTAGTGTCTGTTTTCCATTTTGCAGACAATTGAGTTAGAATTATGACTAGGTCATAAAAAAGAATAGGATTCATAGGATGAAGTAGTGCAAATGATTGGGGGAAGTATGAGTGCACGACCGTAATGTAACGTATGATGTGGTCGTGGTGGGCGGTGGCTCGGCAGGAGTAGCGGCAGCGGTAGGCGCAGCGCGAATGGGTGCATCCACTTTGCTTCTGGAGAAAAATCCTTACTTTGGCGGTGCCGCGACGCATAGTTCCGTGTTAACCTATTGTGGTTTCTTTGCTCAGCAAGATCCTCTATTGCAAGTCGTAGGTGGAGTAGGAAATGAATTGCTTGAACGGCTGCGTAGATATGGCGTATATCGGGAGCCTTATCGCAATCCTCGCACTGGAAACGTTATAGTTCCACTCGATAGTGAATTAACGAAATTGGCATTGGACGATCTCGTTCTTCAACATCGTGTGACGCCCTTACTACATTGTCAGGTGATTGAAGTGGAGCGCAGTGGAGACTGCGTATCAACGGTCATTGGCTACGATCATGCGGGAAAATTGAGGATATCAGCGCAGGCGTTTGTCGACGCAAGTGGTGATGCTGACTTGTCAGCCTTGTCCGGAGCAGAAGTTGTTCAGGGTAGTCCGGAAGGCATGGTACAAGCAAGTACATTGGTGATGCGTATTGGTGGAGTCCATCCATCAGTTTCGCTGGACAAGTCCATATTCGAGCAAGCTATTCAGAAGGCCAAGCAAGAAGGTTATCATCATTTAAGTAAAGAGCGTGGTATGCTTTTGCGTCTGCCTAAGTCTGGGGATGTTTTGGCGATGTTTGCGGATGAGGACGTGGATGCCTTGCAATCTGCTCAATTGACCAAAGCAGAAATTTCTGCAAGAAAACAGGCGTGGGAGTATATGGACGTCTTCTGCAAGTATATCCCAGGATTTGAGAACGCTTATTTAGTGCAAACAGGTCCAGCTATGGGAGTGCGTGAAACCAGACACGTACTTGGCAATTACATACTTTCCGGTGAAGATGTTGTGAACGGTATTCGACATGATGATGCAGTAGCACGGGGTGGCTGGCCCATTGAGATTCATCGACCGGGAAAACCAGCGGAATATCTTTCCATTAAGAATCAAGCATACTACGACATACCTTTGCGTTCACTCACCGTACGTGGTTTCAAAAATCTTTGGTGTGCCGGCCGAATTATTTCTTGTGATGCATTAGCTTTTGCATCTGTTCGAGTCATGGGTACTGCATTTGCCACTGGCCATGCTGCCGGAGTAGCAGCTGCCTATTACGCGGCTACAAAGAAGTATGATGTCACTGCTATTCGTCAGGAACTGATTCAGCAGGGAGCTTTGATATAATCCCGTTGAGGCTAGCAAGCTAGAAAGACTATCTGCAGAACTTCAGAAAATGGGGGAATTCGCTGTGCGCAAAGCTAAAGTATACGTGCCTGATACGGTAGCTGTAGAAGCGATTGACATGCTGCGGCAAGATTTTGAAGTTGTCTATACCCCCAAAGAAAATGCTGTTACGCCTTTGTCTGAATTGCTGGAACGATTGCAAGATGTGGATGGCCTGCTTGTATATCCACGCGTTCCGATTGACAAGAATTTATTGGATCAAGCACCAAATTTAAGAGTAGTAAGCAACATAGCTGTAGGGTATGACAATTTCGACTTATCGGAAATGGCGAAACAGAAAGTGGTTGGCACCCATACTCCTGATGTTCTGACTGAAACTACAGCAGATTTAGCCTTTGGCTTACTTCTCGCCGCAGCAAGACGCATACCTGAGGCGGATGCTTTCGTCAAATCTGGGCAATGGCATGCTAACGTTCCGAATTTGCTGGCGGGTACAGATGTGTATGGGAGGATAATAGGAATTGTAGGCATGGGACGAATCGGCACCGCTGTAGCACGCCGAGCGTTGGGTTTTGGTATGCGCGTTCTGTATTACAATCGGAGACGCCGGTCAGATATTGAGAACACCATGCATGTGCACTATGTTCATTTAGCCCATCTTTTGCAGACGAGTGATTTTGTAGTTGTATTGACCCCACTGACTGAAGAAACGGTTCATTTGATTGGTCGATCACAGTTAGAGCAAATGAAACCAAACGCATATTTGATTAATGTAGCCCGAGGGAAAGTAGTAGATGAACAGGCTTTGATTTTCGCTTTACAAAATGGTTGGATTCGCGGAGCAGGTCTTGATGTTTATGAGAACGAACCCTTGCCATCAAATCATCCATTTTTACATATGAACCAAGTTGTCACTTTACCTCACATCGGGAGTTCGACAGTGGAAACACGCAAAGCAATGGCACTATTGGCAGCAGAAAATTTACGCTGCGCCTTGCTTGGCGAAAAGCCACCGCACATGGTTAATCCTGAAGTATGGGATGGTAAATAGTCACTGTCCAACAGCGATCAATCCAACTTCTTGATGGCTCTTTCTTCTTGTCCAATCAAGGCAAGTCTATTTAAATAGAAAAAAATTTTCATGAGGTGGCTAATTTATGGTAAAAAGGATTGACCAACCAAGCGATATTTCGGTATACTTCCGCCAGACGTCGACATAAAACGCCGAACCCTCTTGGCGTCGGGGGACGGGGGACATTCTTTTTTGGGGCGAATCCTAAAGAGCTGAATATTCTATTTTTTCTATGCTTTTTTGGTAGGGCGCTCACAAGCTGCGGCCCGAGCCCGTCAACTAACCTCGTAGGTGCACAGGGAGCTTAAGTGTGAAAAAAACAGTTAAATTTGCGCTGTCTTTTGCTGCGTTTGCAGCCATGAACACATCTGTCGTTTTTGCCGCCACCACATCTTTCACAGTTCAACCCGGAGATTCCCTCTACCTTATTGCTCAACGCTATCACACATCTGTTGCCAGCTTGAAAACTTTAAATCATCTCAGTGGAGACCTGATCTTTCCTGGTCAGCATTTGGAAGTAGAGACCAGTGATGTTGCTGGCGACTTGCAACCTGCAACAGTTTCTACACAAGTGGTAACCGTTCAACCCGGACAGAGTCTTTGGTCCATCAGTCAAGCGCATGGTGTTAGCCTCAGTCAGCTTGAGCAATGGAATCACCTCACCAACAATTCCATCTTGCATGTAGGAGAAAAAATTCAATTAAACGGCCCATCTTCATCTTATGCTACGGATAATCTCAGTGCTCGTAGTGGTGGACCCATGTCGACCAACTTGTCAGAGGCCGTATTAGGAGAAGAGATTGCCCAGTACGCCAGGCAGTATGTCGGCTACCCTTATGTGTATGGTGGAATGAGTCCCAGTGGCTTTGATTGCTCTGGTTTTGTCAAGTTTGTCTATGCGCATTTTGGTATCTATGTTGATAGAACCAGCTATGGACAATTTGCAGAGGGTGTACATATTTCTGAATCTGACTTGCAACCGGGCGATTTGGTGTTTTTTGACACGGACGGACATGGACCTTCCCATGTGGGCATTTATTTAGGTGACGGTGAATTCATCAGCGCACAAACTCCAACTTCAGGTGTTCAAATCGCTTCGCTTTACAATGAGTATTATTGGGCTCCCCATTATATTGGTGCTACAAGAATATACTAATCTAATGGTCTTGAAATGTGATTGAAATTGGCTGTATTTGATTTGAAAAAAGGGTTCGGAGTGCATCGTTTGTGAATGCACTCCTTATTTATGCATGGACAACTCCTTTTATGCTAGGCATAAACCGTTTCAGGCTTTTGGCAACAAGTCATACCATACTGTGAAATGTGCCGAGAAGGAGGTTGTCAATCATGGGTGTATTTGGTGGATACACACAGTGGGCAGTCGTATTTCTCATTATCTTTGTTTTGTTCTTCTTGCTTGTCCCAACTGTCAAAGCAGCAGGTTGTGGCTGTGGCTGCGGTGGAGCCTGCGGTGCACTGTATTAAGTGTAAAACTAGCGCCGGCGGGAGAAGACAGGGTTGTCTCTCCCGATTTTTGTTTGGAAACGTTGGTTGTGACAGGAAAATGTCAAAACAAAGCGAATCGATAACATGCGTCAGTAAAATGTTGATTACATAGCGGACTTAATGGAGAAAGAGCAAAAAAATATCGCATTCATCTTTTGATATTGATTTTATGTAGGGAGGTTTGCCAACTTGGTTTCTTATCAAGTTCCTCAATGTCGTGAATGTAAATCTCCGCTAACAGTCGTTGAGCACCATATTCATGAATATATGCGTCAAATACGCCCGAGTGGCAAAGCGGACAAGCCATTTAAAGGGTCTTTTCGTCATTATACGAATGAAATTTTAAAGTGTGAAAAATGTGGACAACGTTATTTGGCTAGAAGAGATGAACTAGGGCGCTTTTTAAGAGGGAAAAAAATAACTCGACCCATTGGAGCGCTAAAGCTTTGAATACTTGCTAAAGTTAGCAGTGCATGGTATGACCTGCGGTTTGGCAATCTAAATGAAAATCGTGCTGATTTTGCAGTGAGGAAAAAAGTGACATGGATTGATATAATCGGTCAGTGCGTAAATTGAGTGCAGAGAGGATGAAGTCACTGTGCAAGTTGGCCTAATTGGTCTCGGCAAAATGGGACATAATCTCGGATTAAATTTGATGGATCACGGTCATGAAGTCATAGCCTACGATATTAGCCAGGATGCAAGACGTACTTTTGAACAATCTGGTGGTCAAACGAAAGAAACCATTGCCGATTTGGTACTTTCTCTCAACCAACCACGCGTTATATGGGTTATGGTGCCGGCGGGAAAAATTGTCGATGAAGTGCTTGAGCAAGTGGTTGTTCATTTAGATGCTGAGGATATCGTTATCGATGGAGGTAATTCACATTACCAAGACACCTTGCGTCGAGCGAAAAATTTATTCTCTAAAGACATATACTTTTTTGATGTGGGAACTTCGGGGGGCACTTCGGGTGCGCGCCATGGAGCCTGTTATATGATAGGCGGCGATAAAGAGAAATTTGCACAGATTGAACCTCTTTTTCGCGATACGGCAGTGGACGAAGGCTATTTGTACACGGGCAAAGTCGGAAGTGGACACTACAGTAAAATGGTGCACAACGGAATTGAATATGGCATGATGGCAGCTATTGGAGAAGGATTTGAGGTGCTGCACCGCAGTGGTTTTGAGTATGATTACAGAGCTTTGGCGCACGTCTGGTCGCATGGCTCTGTTATTCGCGGTTGGTTGATGGAGCTGACAGAGAAGGCGTTTGAAGAAGATCCGCAACTCGATTCTATTCGCGGTGTTATGCATTCTTCAGGAGAAGGAAAATGGACGGTTGACGAAGCCTTGAATTTGGAAGTTCCTACACCTGTGATAGCCATGGCCTTGATGATGCGTTATCGATCACGTGAAAATGATACGTTTACCGGCAAAGTGGTTGCAGCTTTACGCAATCAGTTTGGTGGACATGCTGTGGAAAAAGCATAACCATCCATATCTTTCTAGCGCGATCGAGATAAATAAATGAAAAGATGGATTTCTATATCAACTGCCACGGGTGCATTCCTTGGCAGTTGTATATTTTGTAGAATATGATGTCCAGCGAACAGGTTGAATTTCTTAGGTAACATACTTATAGTTAGATAGAGTTCATGGAAAGGCATAAGGAGGAGACGGGATGGGACCAATCCAACGGGTGCTCGCTGATGAAAAGTTGCAGTCGTTCGTCGGCCAAGAAGTCTATTTGCATCTGGAAACTACCAACGGAGCTTACGCCGGGAACAATCCCAGTGGCGGCATGGCCGTGTGTGCTTATATTCGCAATGTAAAAGTGAAATTTTCGCGTGCCTCCATTACCGGTCTTGGCCCCTATCGTGCGGGTATGAAAATGGACGGTGGCTGGATATATGCAGAAGGACTGACGGATTGGGAAGAAACGTCTGACGGGAAATTGCTCTTTGCAGGTTACGACAATGAGGGCAGGTTGGCTGTTTCTCTGGAGATCAGCAAAACACCCTTTCGTGTCTGAGATAGGCCAAAAGTGAAACTGTTCTGAGACCGTCCAGAAAAGAGAGGAGTTGGTAAAATGGAACGCGTAATGGTTGTGTTGCCTCATCCTGATGATGAAACGTTTGGATGTGGTGGTACAATTGCAAAGTTTGCCAAAGAAGGTGCGCAAATACTTTACATGTGTGGCACTTTGGGTGAAATGGGACGCAATATGGGGAAACCATTTTTTGCAACTCGCGAAACACTGCCCGATGTGCGTGCTAGAGAGTTAGAAGAAGCTTGTGCAGTGTTAGGAATTCAAGAAATCCAAAAAATGGGTCTTCGCGATAAAACGGTTGAATTTGAAGATGCTCATGAATTGGCTAACCGTATCCGTCAAGAGATGATTCGTTTCAAACCGCAGTTGCTGATTACGCATTTTCCCAAATACGGTGTTCATCCCGATCACGATGCGCTTGGATATGCGGCGATTCTTGCTGTCAAAATGCTTCCTAAAGATGAACGTCCCCTCATCTATGCTCATGCCATTACGCACAATCGTATGCAAACTTTAGGAAAACCGGATGTTGAGATTGAGATAGCCGATGTGTTGGAAACCAAAGTGGCGGCCATTCGTGCGCATCGTTCACAATCAGAAGCCATGATGAAGCGCTGGAGTGAAAATACGGAACCAGATGAAGCCTGGAAAAAGCGTATGGATCAAATGATGAAAAAAGAAGTCTTTTGGTTGTATGATGCAGATCGTTTGCCTGAAACACTCTGGTGATATCAGCATAATTTGAATATCATTCAAAGATGTCAGAAATGGGAGTCTATTTTACAATAGATCCCATTTTTGTTTTGTTTATTTTATATTTTAAATCAAAAACTGCAGGAAAGTTATAAAAAATCGTCGAAATTTCTTGAAGAGTGTATACAGGGGAAAAGTTGGGTAGTGGGGGTCAATGCGCCATGTCGGACGCAAATCTATTTTACAAAAAACAAATGTTAATGGTTCCTAATTACAGTCATCAGTCTGAAGAGAATCTCTTTGAACAATTTTTTGTCCATCATCCGGATGGTCTGTGTTGTCTCAATGAAGAAGGCTGTATTTTGGACATCAATCCCGCTGGATTGGCGCTCTTTGGCTATCAAAAAGATTGGGTAGTAGGTCATGATTTGAGTGAATTTTTGCAATGGACGGGAAGCCGCGAAGATATCAAAAAAGAGATACTCACGGTTATGCAGGGCAAGAAGAAATCATTTCAGCTATCCATTCGCCATGCGGATGGGCATATCATCGATATGGCTGTGTCGGTGATTCCACATTGGAGATTGGGACAAGTCATCGGAGTGCTTGGTATTTTTCGTGATGTCAGTCAAGAAAATCAAATTTCGCGTGAATTGAGGAGTATTCGTTCTCGGTTGTCGGCCATGCTGGAAAGTCTGGAAATGGTAATGTGGTCAGTCAATTTAATCAAAGATGAGATTCTTTTCTGTTCATCTGGAGTAGAGCGGCTTGTTGGTTACACATCTGAGGAACTGGTTTTGTCTAAAGATTTGTGGCGTAGTATTTTTCATCCTGAAGATGATTGGTTACGTGAACAACTTGTGGACAGTGTACGTCAGGGAAACAAGAGCAAAATTATTCATCGTGTCTTTCACAAGAATGGTTCAGTTCGATTTATGGCTACCCATGGTGTGCCAGTTTTTGACGAAGAAGGTAACCTGATTCGAATGGATGGGCTTTCCTATGATATGACAGAATACATATTAAAGGAACAGGAACTAGGAAATGAGCGAAAGAAATTTTACACCGTTCTGGAGTTAATTCCTGACCCCATAGTCATCCATCATGAGGGTCAATTGGATTATTTAAATCCAGCAGCTTGTCAGTTGTTTGGAGTAGTCAATGAAAAAGCTCGGACGCAATCTGTTTTTTCTTACTGTAGTCCCGACGCAAGAGACTTTCTTGCAAGTGAGATGCAACAATTGGTGAGTAGTGGAAATACGCATTCCTTTGTGAAACATGAACTGGTTTTACTTCGTTCTGACGGTACAGAATTTATTGGAGAGACTACTTGCAAACTGTTTTATGAAAACAACCATCCTGCTATTGTCACCTTGATTCGTGATGTGACAGAGCGTCGACAGCAGTATGATTATCTGGCTCGGGTCGCTTATGTCTGCCCCTTGACTCAGCTTCCCAATCGCAATCGATTTTTATCGATTGTGGAAGAAACCATGCGTTCAACTGTGAAGAATATGGAATTTGCTGTACTTATGCTCAATATTGACCGTTTTAAGTATGTGAATGACTCCTTCGGGTACAGTTTTGGAGATTCGGTGATTCGTGAAGTAGCCGATCGACTTTCTCGTATAGTGGCTTCGAATGGTGTGGTTGCGCGCATGGGCGGTGATGAATTTGGTATATTGTTTGAAAGCGAATCCCAAGCCTTTTCCGCAGCAAACCGTATTTTAAAACAATTTGAAACTCCATTGACTGTTCAGGGAAAAGCGGTATATCTAACTCTTTCCATGGGACTGGCAGCGTATCCGCGGGATGGTGAGGAGAGCGAAGGACTGCTCAAACATGCGGATGTTGCTCTTTACGCTGCTAAAGAGGCGGGGGGCAATTGTCTGCGTCGCTATCAGTCGCTGACGCACAGCAGTTGGTTGGATAACATTCAACTGGATGCAGAGATGCGTAAAGCGCTTGAACAACAAGAATTTGTTCTCTACTATCAGCCTAAAATTGACATGCGTACAAGGCGCATTGTGGCTATGGAAGCGCTTTTGCGATGGGTTCGAGGGGATGGGAAAAGTATTCCGCCCAGTCGATTTATCACTTTGGCAGAACAAACAGGTTTTATTGTGAATTTAGGGGAATTCGCCATGCGGGAGGCATGCCGACAAATGATGGAGTGGCGTGCGAGAGGTTTGCAGGATGTAAAGGTATCTGTCAACGTATCCATCAAACAATTTTTGCATGCCAATATGCTTGAACAAGTGCAACAAACGCTGTCAGCGGTAGACATGCCACCCAGTCTTCTTGACATAGAAATTACAGAGAGTGTGTTAATGCAAAATCAGCGCGATCTCGTTTCTATACTCAAGCATCTTCTTAAACTTGGTGTGGATATTTCGATTGACGATTTTGGTACGGGTTACTCGTCGTTTGGCTACTTACGAGAATTTATGCCATCTAGTATTAAAATTGATCAATCTTTTATCCATCGCATGAAAGATGATTGGCGTGAGCAGGCCATTGTCAGCACATTGGTGCAGATGGCACACAATTTGCACCTGAATGTGGTGGCAGAAGGTGTGGAAACGGAAGAACAGCTTGAAATTTTACAAACGCTCGGATGTGATGTGTTGCAAGGATTTTACTTTTCACCGCCTGTCTCTTCTGAGCGAATGAACAGAATGCTTTTAGAAGAGGGCTACATCGATTGAAAGTCTTCTTAAACATAAAGGAGAGATTTACATGCCAAGTCAAGAACAATTGAAAAAATATGCGGACGTGCTGTTGAGAGTAGGTTTAAACATTCAATCGGGGCAGCCATTGGTGATTAACGCGCCGATTGAAACGGCTCCCTTTGTTCGAATTTTGACGGAGCGTGCTTATGTTGCTGGAGCTTCAAGAGTCTCTATACACTGGCATGATGCGTTGACAGAACGGGTTCAGCTACAAATGGAGAGTGAAGAAAATTTACAGCATGTTCCTCGTTGGTTCATTGCTCGTGCGGATGAAGTAATGGAAGAAAACTCTGCTTCGTTACATATTGCAGCAGATAACCCAGATGTTTTTAAAGATGTGCCTCCCCAACGCCTGTCTCTTCGTCAGCGGGCAATCGGAGAAAAACTTCGTCATATCAATCAGAAATTTATGGAAGATGAAATCACTTGGCTTGTTGCATCTATGCCGACGGCTGATTGGGCTAAAAAAATGTATTCCGAATTGCCAACGGATGAAGCCATTGAAAAACTCTGGGACACCATCTTTACAGTGATGCGCATGAATGCGGAAGATCCAATTCTAGCCTGGCAAACTCATCTGAATGGGCTCAAACAACGTGCGGCGTTTTTAAATGAAAAACATTTTGCCAAACTTCACTATACGGCTCCTGGAACGGATTTGTGGATTACATTGCCGGAAACTCACCGTTGGCAGGCGGCTGACAGTGTCAATGCTCAAGGCACAACTTTTACTGCTAATCTTCCTACGGAAGAGGTTTATACGCTGCCTTATAAATATGGTGTGGAAGGTACAGTGGTAAGTACAATGCCTCTCTCCCATAATGGAGTCATTATAGAAAATATTCAATTGCGTTTTGAAGGTGGCCGAATTGTGGAATATCACGCAAGTCGTGGTGAAGAGACATTAAAAGAAATCATAGAGTTGGATGACGGATCACACTATTTGGGGGAAGTTGCGCTTGTGCCTATATCCTCGCCTATTTACCAATTACAACAATTGTTCTACAACACGTTGTTTGATGAGAATGCATCTTGTCATTTGGCTATTGGCAAGGCGTATCCAACTTGCCTTACGAATGGTAAAGGTAAATCAGAACAAGAACTCATTGACATGGGTGTCAATGATAGTTTAAACCACGTCGATTTTATGATTGGTTCCAACCAATTGAATATTGATGGGGTGACTCAAGACAATCAGATTGTTCCGTTGTTTCAGAACGGTGAATGGGTTATTTAAGGTTTTTGAAAAAATTTCTTAGCGTGAATACAGGGGGTGTTCTCATTGGCTCGCGTCATACTGCGCGACGGAAGAGTGGCTGAGTTGCGGCGGGCCCGCAATACGAAAGAAGAAGTTGCACGCATTCGAGAGCTATTCGCGAAGACATCTCCTGAAAGTCTTTATTTTCGTTTTTTCCACATGATTAAGGAAGTGGACGACAAAACCATCATCAGCATGATGGGGGATGGGAAACAGGCTCTGGCGCTGATTTGTCTCCATGAAGATGAGGTTGTTGCGTTAGGCAATTACAAAGCTACTCATGATGAAATGGCGGAAGTAGCTTTTCTTGTCAAAGATGGTTTTCAAGGGCGAGGCATAGGCAGTTTATTGCTGGCTCACTTGGCAGAGGCCGCCTGGCTTTCTGGTTTTCGCAATCTGGAAGCTCATATCCTGCGGGACAATTATAGAATGTTGCAAGTTTTTCGCGCCAGTGGCTTTGAAATGGTATCTGAATCAGATGGGAACAGCGTCCATTTGATTTGGAGACTTGGGCGTCACGAACAAAGCCGTAATTTGCAAGCAGTACGTGAGAAACTGGCCACAGCAGCTTCTCTTCATCCTTTTTTTCAACCGAAAACCGTAGCGTTAATAGGTGCGTCGCGCAATCCTAAATCCATGAGTCATCAAATACTTCGCAATCTACTGACTGCCGAATTTACAGGTGTGCTCTATCCTGTTCACCCAACAGCCAAAGCGATTGCAGGTGTACGTGCTTATCCAAGTGTCAAAGATATTCCCGACTCTGTTGATCTCGCTGTCATTGCTGTGCCAGCCGCAGGTGTAGAGGATGTTGTGGATGATTGCTTGTCAGCAGGTGTGAAAGCCGTCATGATTCTATCCTCGGGATTTTCTGATGTGAATGCCGCTGGAGCAGAGTTGGAACAAGCCCTTTTGGATAAGTTGCGTTCAGCAGGCTGTCGTTTGATGGGACCCAATATGCTAGGAGTTTTGAATACGTCTGAACAAGTGCGCTTAAATGCTTCATTTGCACCAGAGATGCCCAAATCGGGACGGGTGGCTATAGCCAGTCATTCCGGAGCGTTGGGCATAGCCATTTTAGATTATGCCAGTAAAGTTGGAGTTGGCGTCTCTTCGTTTGCATCCCTTGGCAATCGAGCGGATGTATCGGGTAATGATTTACTGCAGTATTGGGAGACGGACAGTGAAACGGATATCATTTTGCTCTATTTAGAGACGTTTGGCAATCCTAAGAAGTTTTCGCGCATTACACGTCGTTTGACACGCAATAAGCCTGTCTTGGCTGTAAAAAGCGGGCGCAGTCCAGCCAGCCTCTTTGCTTCCCATCGTATTGGTCCAGCATTGGTACACGATGATGAAACAATCTCAGCATTATTTCGTCAAGCGGGGATTATTCGCGCAGATTCGCTGCAGGAAATGTTTGATATTACTGCACTTCTTTCCACACCAGTTTGGGCATTCGGAGATAGAGTCGCTATTGTGACCAATACTTCCGGAGGTGCAGTGTTGACTGCGGATATGCTGACTCGCGAGCGCCTGCGATTGATGCACCCGGTCATTAATCTGGGCTTTGAGGCGTTGGCAGACAGTTATCGCGAAGTCCTGCCTGTAGTTCTTGAAGACAACTCAGTAGATGCAGTGCTTGTTCTCTATACACCCGTGGGACCATCGGAAGAGGATGAGGTAGCAGAAGCGATTGCTGATGCACTGCGTGAAGTGCGCGCTAAAAAACTAGGTCAAGGTGAGAAATTTACCAAACCTGTAGTTGCCAATTTTCTTTTTCGAGGGGACTATCTGGTACGTTACATTCCTGTTGATACCGCCTATCGCGTTCCCATTTATCCTTTCCCAGAAAGCGCTGTGCGAGCGTTGGCGCGGGTAGTAGAATATCAAAATTATCGCCGATCTCCTGTTGGACGAATTGTTGATTTAGCCGATTTTGACGGTGAGACGGTACGCAACCATGTTCGTCAACAACTGGGTTCGAATGTACATCGCACTTTGCAAGAAAGAGAACTTCGAGAACTGGTTGAAATGGCTGGCTTTACTTTAGAGCAGCTTCCAGAAGAATGCAGAGTTCGTTGCAGCATTCGTGTTGAATCCGATCCTCTTTTTGGGAATCTTTTACGCACGTACCCGGAAGGGATTGGCGCATTTCAAGGGGTTTACGCTGTTCGCCTTTTGCCTTTAACAGATCTCGATGCAGATGCACTAGCCCGTTTGGTTGCTGGGTGGTTTGCTGATGCTCACACTCGACAGCGCGGTAAATCAGCATTGGCTTACTATGACGGTTGGGTTAGTGATTTAACCGATTTTTTTTCCCGGTTATCTCAACTTGTAGAAGATGTACCCGAAGTCAGTGGATTACAGGTCACCATCGGAAATTATGAGGGGCAAATAGGTTGGGTTGGAAAAGTTCATGCTGAGCTAGGCCGTCCAAGTGAATCGGAAGGTCCGGTACTTGAATAACCGTGCTCATTGAAAATGAAAGGCGGAAACAGTCCATGGATTGGCAGACGGCAGAGAGGATGGCCAATGGAATAGCGCGCGCTAGACGCCTTGTGGTTTTAACAGGCGCTGGTATGAGTACGGAATCGGGTATTCCTGATTTTCGCTCTGCCTCTGGATTGTGGTCGGCAAACCATCGTATGGAGAAAATGTCAGTTTCTTATTGGAAGCAGAATCCAGATGATTTTTGGGCTGTCTTTCGAGAAACTTTTCTCTCTCCTTACTTTCTGCAGGCTAAACCACATATGGGACATTATGCGTTAGCTTCACTTGAGGAAGGAGGCAGGCACGGTCTTGTTCTGTTGACGCAGAATGTGGATGGACTTCATCAACTAGCAGGCAATCGTCATGTGATAGAGCTGCATGGCCATTTGCGCACTGCTCATTGCCCGCTTTGTCATACTGCTTACCATATGGCTGATTTGCCAAGAGATGAGACTCCTTATTGCACTTCGCTAACCTTGAAGGGTGAATGCGGCTATCCATTGCGGCCCGATGTTGTACTTTTTGGCGATCCGGTTCCTGACTATACGAAAGCCGCACTTTTGATAGAGCAGGCTGATTTATTGCTCGTCCTAGGCTCTTCTTTACTTGTTGAACCGGTTGCCAGTCTGCCTTTCTCCAGACAGGCGTCGTGTCCACTTTATATTCTTAATGAGGAGTCTACACCTCTGGATGCTGAGGCAGAAATCGTTCTGCATGCCAAAATTGGCGAAGTATTACCCGGATTGTTGGCTATGGTATAAGGGCAAGTTATGTAGATAAATAAAAAACCTCCAATTTCATGGTGATGAGCGAAATTGGAGGTTACTTCTTTCTTGATATTTGTTAAGGTAATGCTTGCCTATGATTTGACATTGAATGTAAAAGCAACCTTAGTGCAATAGACACAAGAATCTTATACCCACCAGTGTGCATGGTTAGCAAAATTCAAGGTCACGCCGTAGGTCAGATAAAGTAACCAAATGCCAGTGAGAAATTGAAACAAACCAACTGATTTATTCCAAAATCCGCTGTTCATAAAACGTGCAAACACTTCACTGATATAGATTAATGTCAGACCCACAAACAATATAGCAGCGGGAATATCACCATTACCGCCGAAGGAAATTATACCAAGTACGCTTAAGAACATTAAAGGAATAGCCATCCACGCTTCAGGGCCAGAGTCTGTTCCTTTATAACGGCGTAAACCGAGAACAAGCCAATGGATACCATAAATAGTAAATGCGAGGGCTGCCATATACAGCGGAGCAGCATTGGCGTATACGGGAAACCAAGACATGCCCACCATAAGGTAAATGCCTGTTAATAATTGGGCAAAACCACCAAGAAAGATACCCCATAAACCTAACGTTTTCTCATGCTTTTCCTTATCTTTGCTCCAGTTTGGGCCATTGAAGAGAGTAGAGCCACCTTGAACAAAGTAGTTAATGGAAAGTCCAAGGAAACCAATGGCGATGGGCCAGAAGGGTGAGGATGGAAATGACATGATAATACCTCCTTTGATTGTGATATTTGATAAATAAATAGGGATAATGAAAGAAAACACTTTCATCTGATAACATATCATATGGAAATAGAAAAAGAAAAGGCAATTAATAAAAGAAATTTAAATAGGGAAGTACACTAACTAATGTTTATCGTGATCGAATGTCAAAAATAAAGAAATTCTAGCGATAGTGTAAGTCTTGCGTTACAATTTGTAAGTAGTCAATGGATGTGAAAGGATGGTTACTATGACAACTCACCACGAAGTGATGATTTTGGGGACTGGACCAGCCGGGTATACAGCGGCTATTTATACCGCACGGGCAAATTTACATCCGTTTGTTTTGGAAGGTCATGAGCCCGGTGGTCAATTGACGTTGACGACGGAAGTTGAAAATTTCCCAGGATTTGCTGATGGTATTGACGGCCCGGTGTTAATGGAAAATATGCGCAAACAGGCAGAACGCATGGGGGCGACTTTTCAGTTTGGTAAAGCAGTAGAAGTGGATTTATCAAAGCGTCCATTTACTGTCAAAGTAGATGATGGCAGTTCACACACAGCGGATGCTCTTATCCTCGCTACGGGTGCTTCTGCTAAAATGCTGAATATTCCTGGCGAGCAAGATATGATTGGTCGAGGTGTTTCCACGTGCGCTACCTGTGATGGCCGCTTTTTTGCCAATAAAGAAATTATTGTGGTAGGTGGCGGCGATTCGGCAATGGAAGAGGCTACTTATCTGACAAGGCATGCCTCAAAAGTCACGATTGTCCATCGGCGCAATGAATTGCGAGCTTCAAAAATTATGCAGGAGAGAGCAAGAAACAATCCAAAAATCGCCTGGGTGTTAAATGTTACTCCTATTGAAGTTGTGAGCGAGAACGGTAAAATGAAGGGTCTCAAAGTTCAGGATAACGAATCTGGCCAAGAGCGTCTTATTGAAGCGGATGGAGTATTTGTAGCTATAGGGCATCAACCGAATACGGATTTTCTGCAAAATCAGTTAGAAGTCAATGACATTGGCTATATCGTGACGCGGGGAAATACCAGTCTCACCAGTGTGGAAGGTGTTTTTGCCTGTGGAGACGTTATGGATCCTCACTACAGGCAAGCGATTACTGCAGCCGGAAGTGGTTGTAAAGCGGCTATGGATGCGGAAAAATTTCTTGAAGGTAGCGCTTTTCATGATTGGTCCATTGATTTACAGGAAGCTCCAAAGATGTAATATAGCATAAAAAAAATCCTCTGCATAGGAATGTGCGCGCCAACACATACTTTGTTTGGTTCGCATATTCCCGCAAAGGAGAGGATTTTATGAACCAATCGTATCAACAAGGTGGATATGGTATGCAGGGGCAAACACTCAGTCAGTTTGCTACTCCGTCTCAAACTGTGCAGCGCCATATTCAACAAGATTTAGGCTATTATGGTCAACAAACACAAAGTTACCATCAGCCGATGCCAACTTCCATGGGATATGGAATGGGCCAACAAGGTGGAGCACATTATGGACATTCCACATTCTCTGAGTATGGTACTCCTGCACATGTTGTACAACAGCATATGCAACAGGATTTAGGGCATCAGCCGATGCCAACTTCCATGGGATATGGAATGGGCCAACAAGGTGGAGCACATTATGGACATTCCACATTCTCTGAGTATGGTACTCCTGCACATGTTGTACAACAACATATGCAACAGGACCTAGGTCAACAGAGAATGCCCATGGCACAATCTGGGTCACATGGTTCCATGATGATGGCTGGCGGCTATCAGCAAGGTTACTCTCAACCTGCACTGCATCAGGTTATGCAAGCCGCTCCAGTAGGTTATCAAGGCCAAATGTCGAGTCAACAGGGACCTATCATGAGTTCCAACCTCTACACGCAAGGTCATTATTCTCCTCAACACCCTTATCCTCAAATGAATCACGGACATTCCATGCTATCTGAATATGGCACCTCTCCCCAAGTTGTTCAACAGCATATTCAGCAGGATTTACAGCATGGTATCGGCAACATGACCTCTGAACAAGCTGGTCATCGTGTTGGTCAAGCGGTACAAATGGGCATGTCTATGATGGGTCAACCGTATCGCCCCTATTCCTAAACCTCTTTACGCATAAATCGGTTGTTTTTAGATAAACTCGATTGACTGTATGGCTTTTGGAGAATTGACAATGACACGGCCTTCATCCTACTTGGGTGAAGGCCGTGTATGGAGATAGCATTATGTCAATGTACGATTTATGTTTTGATATTTTCTTGCCGCTTTATATTCCATACTTTGCCTTTCCATTCCACCTGTTTGACAATCATTATCTTCCAAACTGAATGTAGAAACATGATGACTAACAGTAATGATGAAATTGGAAAGAGTGAAGCGCTGATTACGGAAAAAGAACCGGATCGGCGTAATAGGGCAAGCAGAAGAGCCGCTTCTGCAAAGTAGGCAATACTAAAAGCAATAAAATGGGATTTTGTGGGTTGCTGTGAATTTAACCAAATGGGCCAAAAACTGAGTAGACCCATAATCCACAGGACAATTAGAAACGATCGCCATCGATTACCTTCCGCTAAGGCAGAAGCAGCCAGGGTTTTAACCCAGCTTGTCCATAATTCGTTTAGGTTTTTATGGATATTTTGAAAAATCGTGTTTCCTCCAAGTAAATTGATAACTGGGACATAAAAGCTCATTTTTTGGGCAAATCGATACTGTTCCAAAATTTCTGAACGTACGAGCAGATGACTGCCCACATGAAAGTAAACTTCTTTGGGCGTTAAAGAAAACGGTCCAAACCCACCGCTTTGGCGAGGAGGCAACGCTCCTTTACTCATCATTAAGACGGTTGAAGCGTTGGCAAGAAGGGTCAATTGCTCAAAACTCTCCTGATGTTTATGGGAGGGTTGTACGGTATAATAAGCTGCCGTAGGTGGAAGATTGCGCAGCCATTGAAGCAAATGGCCCGGCTCAATATATACATCAGCATCAGCAAACAGCAACCAATCTCCTTTAGCTCGTGTTGCGCCAGAAATAAGCGCCCAAGTTTTACCGTACCAGGCTCGCGGTGAGTGGCGCAAGGAATGAACTTTAGCCCCAGCAGCCATTGCAATAAAAGCAGTTCGATCTGTAGATGAATCATCCACCACAATAATTTCTGCAATTAAATCTGGATCGAGTTCATGAGCACTCATCCACAACGGCAAGTTGGTTCGAAGATTTTCTTCTTCGTTGCGTGCTGGAATAATGACAGAGATACGCATCGGATACTTTTTGCGCAGCATAGGTGCTACATTTGCGCCAATGACAGCAGGAAGCGGCTGGGGATGGCGCGGGATGGGACGAACCATGGTAAAAAGCAAATATATGCCTGCCAGAAAGCTCACAGTAGGCAGAATCAGGTGAACAATCAAATCGCTTACCCCATCTCTTTTATATCTTTGAGGGCATCCTACCATATTCAGGAGAAGAATGATATTGTAAAGCAGTCTTTTCATTCTTGAATCCCAGCTTGGCAGGAGTTTTCAACTTTGCATAGAAAACCATCGATCAGCTGGTTGTAAGAGAGTCTAATGACATCATGAATCATTGAAAAGAGGTGTTCCCACTGTTTTTTTTAGCCGTAGGTGCAATTATGGCTTTCTTGGCTGTGGCATTGGGAGCTTTTGCGGCGCATGGTTTGAGGCAAAAGCGTGATGTGTCCGAATTGCAGGTATTTCAAACTGGGGTCACTTATCAAATGTATCATGCGCTTGCCATCATTGGAGTTTCTTCTTTGCACTTTTGGCAACCACAACTTCTTACACTTTGGGTAGAAGTGTGTTTTTTGGTGGGTATCATTTTATTTTCAGGAAGTCTTTATCTTTTAACGTGGACAAGAGTTAAACGTTGGGGAGCTGTAACACCTGTTGGTGGCATTTTTTTTCTCTTAGGTTGGGCATTGTTGTTTGTCCTAGCTCTTCAACATCTCAACACCTAATCGCGCCTATCGAGGTGAATATCGGCCATGCGCATGAAAGCTGTCTCATCACTTGTACCCGGAGAATTGCTCGCTCAACCTGTATTCGGTAAAAGTGGTCAAATATTACTTCAAAAGCATGTCGAATTAACTTCATCCTATATCAAAAAGCTGGAGAACTATGGGCATACTTATGTATTCATAGAAGATCCAAGAACCGAAGATATTGAAGTGTCAGACGCTTTATCTCAAGAATTGCAAGCTGAAGTTTTAAACAAAATCGAGCGTACTTTCAAGAAAATTCAAAAATCTTTTGAAGATCCAACTTATACACGTGATATTCGATTAGGTGATACTTTTCAAGAATTATTTGGACTATTATTCGATCACGTTCTGAAAAATCAGGTGGTTTTGACGCATCTGACGTCTCTTTATACGAGTGATAATTTTTTATACAGTCATTGCATGAACGTGTCACTCTATGCCGGAGCCATCGCAGTAGGGAATGGATACAGTGAATCGCGAGTCAAAGAACTGGGCGTGGGTGCTATGTTGCATGACATTGGGAAATTAGCCATCGATAAAAGTATTCTGGACAAACCCGGCAGATTGACGGATGAAGAGCGCACGCTGGTAGAGCAACATTGTCAAATTGGCTATGATCTACTGATTCAGCAGCCATCCATTCACTCTCTTTCTGCTCATTGTGCGCTTCAACATCATGAACGCATGAACGGAAAAGGATATCCGCGCCGCTTGAAAGGAATGGAGATACACGAGTTTGGAAGAATTATGGCAGTGGCGGATGTCTATGACGCGCTGACTTCAAATCGTGTTTATCGCAAGGCGTTTTTGCCGCATGAAGCGGTAGAGATGCTTTATGCGGGCTCTGGAGTAGATTTTGATCCTGAATTTATTCGACTTTTTGTTAAACATGTCAATGTCTATCCACCTGGTGTACCTGTTGTTTTAAACGGTATTTTTGAGGGAGTGGTGGTAAGAAACAATCCACAAAATCTATTGCGGCCGGTGGTACGAATTTTGCGAGAATCAGGTCGAGATGTCGAGCCGTATGATATAGATTTATCCGTCTGTCTCCATATGGTGATTAGCAATGTTATCCAATCCACCGTCTCCTGAGTTGGTTGAAGGGAGAGTATCCTTCAATAAGGATGTTTTCCGCAAGAATAGATAGACTCCAGTAAGCAACAATATGCCGCCCATTGCTTCTTGCCAGTGAATCCATTGATTTAACAGCAGCCAAGCAAGTAGTATAGCCCCAAGGGGTTCACCCAAAATGGTCATAGAAACAGCTGAAGCCGGAAGTTTCTTTAAAACCAAATTAAAGAGAGCGTGACCGAGCAGAGTGGGGACAAGGGCGAGTAACAAAAAGAGTATCCAATTATTGAATGAATAGTGGAACCAGGGAGAACGGTGAATCAAAGTATCTAAGGCTAGTAACAGGGCGGCTATAGAAAATACGCTGACATTATAGGTCCAGACGCTGACATTTGTTCGCGCCTTTTGGCCAGCGAGCATGTAAAGAGCAGCAAATATTGTGCCAAGAAATGCATAAATATCTCCCAAAAAGGCGTTTTGGCTCAATTGTAAATCATTGTAACCCACAAGTGACGTTCCGCATAGTGCAATGAAACAAGCGCATTGTTGCCAACGATTTAATCGTTCACCGAAGAGAAAAAAGGCTCCACATGCTACGAGGACGGGCTGTAATGCTACAATAAGCGTGGATGAAGAAACGGAAGTATATTTTAAAGAAAGAATCCAAAAGACAAAATGGAAGCCAAGAAACACACCGGCACATCCGATAGAAACGAGATCGACCCAAGATAATTTGGACCATAGCGTTCTTTCGCGCCAAGCGAAGGGTATGATGAGAAGTGAAGCTATAAGCATTCGATAAAATCCAATTACACTGGCAGGAGCGGTTGACATTTTTATAAAAATGGATGAGAAAGATACCGCAATCACTGCAACAACCAGAAGTGCGCTATACTGAAATCGCTGGTTTGAAAATTTTTTAAGCATTTGTACTACGCTCCTCAGCAAGCGAACTGATGCCAAACAGGGCGTTGCAGAAAAATAGTTCCTGCAATTTCAATGAAATTCATTAAAAGCAACAGATGAAATCGTATGCTGTTGCGGTAAAGAAGGAGTAGCGGGCATGAATTTGGACACCCTTTTAGCACAATTAGGGAACCGTCAGGATCCTGTTACAGGAAGTGTTTCGGCACCTGTTTATCGAGCAACTACATATGCGCATCCAGCGCTCGGGCAAAGTACCGGCTTTGATTATACACGAACAGGCAACCCTACACGCACTATTTTAGAACGCGCTATTGCGGATTTGGAAGGTGGAGCGAGAGGGTTTGCGTTTAGTTCTGGGATGGCTGCTGTTCATGCTGTCATGCAGTTGTTTTCGCCAGGTGACCATTTGATTTTTTCGAATGATTTGTATGGAGGCACATATCGGCTGGTAGAAAAGTTTTTACGTAAAGTAGGGATAGAGGCAAGTTACGTAGATACGAGTAACTTGGAAGAAGTGCAAGCTGCTATACAATCGCAGACACGCGGTCTTTTTGTTGAGACGCCTACCAATCCCACTTTAAAAGTCGCTGATTTACAAGCCTTGGGTGACCTTTGTAAAACTCATCATCTTCTTTATATTGTGGACAACACCTTTATGACGCCCTATTTGCAACGGCCAATGCAATATGGTGCAGATATTGTTGTACACTCCGCCACTAAATTTCTCGGAGGACATAACGATGTACTGGCAGGACTTGTTGTGACGAAAACGGAAGAATTAGGTAATGATCTTTATTTCATACAAAATTCTATCGGATCCACGCTCGGCCCTGACGATTCTTGGTTACTTTTGCGCGGTATGAAAACTTTAGCTCTCCGTATGGAGCGTCATTCTAAAACAGCCTCTGTTCTTGCTCAGTATCTGTCGGGACATCCGTTGATAGCGCGTGTATATTATCCAGGCTTAGAACTTCATCCTGGATACGCTGTACAGAAAAAGCAATCAAGCGATTTTGGCGGCATGCTCTCCTTTGAAGTCATACATGAATCGATGGTGCCTGTTATTTTAAAACAGGTGCGATTGATTACGTTTGCTGAGAGTCTTGGCGGTACGGAAACCCTTATCACTTATCCTGCTGTGCAAACTCACGCGGATATTCCTGAAAAGATACGCGAAGCTTGTGGGGTTACCCAGCGCTTACTTCGTCTCTCCGTAGGCCTGGAAAATGCGGTGGATTTGCAGATGGACTTAGAAAACGCCTTGACGGAAGCTGCTCAAATAACTTCATCTTGACGCGTTTGTGCTGTTTGGCTGGCTACGATTTGAAAGTTGAAAATAAAGGTTCTTGATATCCTATACGTTTAGCCAAAGACCACAAAACTCTTGGTGATAGACCCATTACGGTAAAAAAATCACCTTCCACTTTTTCAATAAACTGTGCACCCATGCCTTGAGCAGCATAGGCGCCCGCTTTGTCGAGAGGTTCACCTGTAGCAATATAACGGACAAAATCTTCTCGCTGAATGTTTGCGAAAGTTACTTTAGCGCAGTCTGTTTCACTGACGAGTAGGTGGTTTTTCAGATCGTAAATAGCAATACATGTCCAGACTAGATGGCTTCGTCCGCTGAGAGCCATCAGTGTCGCCAGAGCTTCGTTGGCATCGCTGGGCTTGCCGATAGCCGTTCCATCGAGATCGACCAAAGTGTCTGCAGTCACTATCCACCAGGGCTGATGATTGGGTGTTGGGATGAGAAAGTGTTCTTCCTGCAGTTGTTGATATACGGCGTGAGCTTTAGCTTCTGCAAGCAGTTTGACTTGTTTTTCTGGTGGGTAATCTTTTGCGAAAGATTCGTCTAAATGGCTAGGACGTATGTGATATGTTTGTCCGAGCATATCCAATATGGCTTGGCGGCGTTGTGAACTAGAACCTAGTAGCCAATGAATCCTGATGCTGTTATTTTTCATCAGTTATCGTGCTCCTTTATAAAGAAATTATCATGATTCTACATTGTTTTGCACACAATGAGACTGCTTGTCGATTTTTAGTCAAGGAGGCCTGTACAATGACGACTCGACGCAAATCCATAGGACGTGGAGATGAAGCAGTAGGTCCTGTTCTCTCTCCAGAAGCCAGCACAGCTATGGCGCGCGGTGAACATCGCGGAGAACATCGACCGCACGGGAATCCTAAATACGGAAAGTACAGTCGAAAATTGGGTGGTTCCTACGGTTCGTCAGTACAGCATAACCTAAACGACTAAGTTAGACAGCAGACGGCTTGGTAGTCCATTTTCGCGCCACTTTAGCGCGGATGGATCTTGCCGTCCCATCTCATACTGGCAATACTACTTTCATAATGAAGATGGACAGGAGGACAGAAAGAAACTATGATTTCCCGTCCATTGATGCTCTATCTAGGCAGTGAGACTTTGTTGAGTCTAGGTATTGGCATGGCACAATATGCGCTACCTTTTTTTTATGCACATCAAGGTTTGACAGACGCTCGTATTGGCGTGTTGTTTTCGATTAATGCGCTTTGTGGAGCTTTTGTTGCTTTACTCTTGGGTGGTGTTGCTGACAGGCTTGGAGCTTCGAAAGTTTGGAAATTAGCAACACTGATTATTGTTCTCGGATATTTGGGCATTGGCCTTGGTAATTTACAATGGGTGTATGCTGTCTGTACAGCTTTGGCGGGAATTGGTGGATCACTTTTGGTCTCGACAGAGAATGTAGTTCTTTCTTCTCTGACGGTTTCATCAGAGAAGGCACATATCTTCAGTCGGTTTGTTGCCATGTACATGTTTTGCATGGGCGCAGGTAACGTACTTGCTGGTTTTCTTTCGCCAATTTTAGGATTTCGTCATGTTCTTTTACTCGGTACAGCGATTGCGCTCATAGCTCCAGTCATTCGATTGTTCGTGAGAGCTCCTGATGCAAAGGCTCATCGCGCTTTTCGCAAACCTTCGCGGAGAATCATTTGGATGAGTGGATTCTCCTTTCTGTTTGGCCTAGCACCTGGTTTACTGTCTCAATTTATGACGCTTGTTTTACATCAGAATTTTGGTGGCTCCCCTGAAGCCATATCGATTGTTTCTGCACTGGCTATGTTTATGGTATCTATAGGTTCTGCAACAGTAGGGCCGTTAATTCGTCGAGTTCGTGAATTTCCTACTCTATCCATGGCTTTTGCTCTTTCAGCGGGGACCACTGCAGCTTCTGCGTGGGTATCGGGATTTTGGTCCTTTTCTGGACTTTATCTTGTCCGTACGGCGGCTAGTTCCATTCCGCAACCAATTGTAGATGCGTCCTTTCTCCGTTTTTTAGCAGAAACCGAGTATGCGCAAATGTTTGGAGTTCGTGTGGCCGGTGCTAATCTTGGCAGTGCTGTTGGAAGTTGGTGGGGAGGCAGCCTATTGTCGCAGCGCATGCTGCAACCGCTTCTTTGGCTGTCAGCTGCCTTTTTCTTTGTAGCTTACGTTTACATTATGTTGCTGTTGCGTAGTATGCGGCACTCTCTCCAGCTGTCCAACCAGTAGAAAAGGCTACTGTAATATTGTATCCGCCTGTGTGGGCGTGTACGTCCATCACTTCTCCAGCAAAATAGAGACCGTTGCAGAGTTTGGAAGCCATAGTTTTGGGGTCAATCTCTTTGACAGAGACCCCTCCTCCAGTTACTGTGGCTTTGCTAAGAGACAACGTACCTTGAATGGGGAGAGTAAAACAATGAATGATTTCCTCGATTTTTTCCAATTCACCATTGGAAATCTCGGCCATGGGCCGATTACCTTGCACTTTGGCACGCTCTAAAACAGCAGTGGCCAGTCTTTCAGGCATCATTTCCGTCAATACATGATGCAAATGCCTGCGAGGCGAACGCTGTCGACGCTGCGCCCAGTTAGCCAGCCCTTCTTCCTTGCTGAACACAGGAGCCAGATTAATAGCAAGGATCAATGAATCTGCAGGATCTTTTCGTTTGGTGACGGATACATAGTGACTGCATCGTAAAGCGGCAGGACCACTGACGCCGAAATGCGTAAAAATCATGTCTCCGTTCTGTACCGTCAAAATTTTTCCGCGTTTATGGAGAAGAGTCAATTCTACATTTTGTAAAGAGAGACCTTGTAAACTGCGATTTTGAATACAAGGAGCGTTAGAGACCAGCGGTACTTCGGTAGGAAAAGGCGCAACAATGGTGTGTCCAGCCTCGATTGCCCACGGATACGCGTCTCCTGTGCTGCCTGTGGCAGGTACACTGCATCCTCCAGTGGCAATGACTACGGCTGGTGATCGTAAAGTTTCTCCGCTTTGCAGTATTACGCCGCAAATTTTGCCTTCTCTCAGATAGAGTTGTTTCACGGGTGTACGTAAGCGAATGTCCACATCTAGCCTGCGTACTTCGTTGACCAGAGCGGCAACAACGGTCAATGCACTATTACTCACTGGAAAAACTCTTCCTCGATCTTCTTCTTTCAGCTCAATCCCGAGATTTTGGAAAAATTGCATGATATGTTGATTATTGAAACGATGCAAAGTGGAATAAAGAAATTTGGCATTTCCAGGGATATTCTCCATTAGCTCCGGTAAGGGCTTGGCGTTTGTTACATTGCATCGACCGCCGCCTGAAATAGCTAGTTTGCGTCCTAATTTTTCTCCCTTCTCAAGCAATAGGGTTCGCGCGCCTTTTTCAGCAGCCGCTACGGCAGCCATTAAGCCTGCAGGACCTCCGCCTATAATAATCACATCAGCATGTTCATTTTTTGTTAGCAAACATTTTCACTCCACCTTGTTCTTATCCAACCATTATTGTATCACGGGAAGAGGTGCGGTCCTATGGCAATGGTTAAAATGCCTAATGTACCCAGACAAGCTGCAAATACTGAGTAGGCGGAGAAGGATTCCAATTGTGATAAGAAAAGAATGGAGAATAAAGTCACCAACAAGGGTTCCGCTCCACTGATAGCCGCCACAGTAGAAATCGGAATATTTTGGCTTGCAGCAAAGAAAAATAAGATGCCAACAGCAGAAAGAAAACCTGCCGTCGCAAAGTAAGCGCCAGTTTGTCGCCAAGGATAGGACGACCAATGGTTTTGCAAGGGTGGGTAGATCAATCTGACCAAAAAATAGACGATTGTGGCTACTGTACAGTCCATCGCGGCTGCGGTTAGACTGGGGAAGTTATGGAGTACAGCTAGTTTGCGTGCACTGTGGCCAATTCCTTGAAATGTTGCTGCAAAGAAAGCAAGGCTCATTCCGGATGTAAAAAAAGACCAGGTCATTCCGCGTAAAGGCTTTATTTTTTGTTCGTGGAAAAGCAGTCCAATGCTTAAACCGATAAGGCCGATCCCGACAAGTTGACCGATATCAGGTTGCTCTCTCAGCCAAAGAAAGGCAATCGCCATTGTGAAGATGGGAGAGAGTGATTTGACAATTATTCCTCGCGTTGCACCGACCGCAGCAATTGCTCGATAGAGAAAATATCTTCCTAAAAATGTACCTAAGATTCCAGAGAGCAAGGAATATAGAAAGGAAGATAGAGGCGCATGTAAAACGGATAAGAGCATTTGCTGATGCGTCAAATAGTTAATCAGCCAAAAACCGTCCAGAAGGAGAGTACTCACGATGAGCACAGGTAATAGACCGGCGTCAGTGATGGCAGTTTCTGACTGACCGCGGCGCAGAACGACATAGGATAACGAATAGCAGAGTGTTGACAAAACTGCAAACATCACTCCTGACACGCGGTATCCTCGCTTTCTCAGGCCTGTAAGCCTCGGATTCACGGGCCTGAAAGCCACGCTTAATTGGATCTGGAACTCCATTCAATTTGCTTGAGTTGAGACCAGTTCACAGTGGATGCAAAACTTGCAGACGACTATCTTCATGTATATGAAGTGAAGGACAACTTTAGACAGACAGAAGAAAGCAGCTATTTGCCGCCTTTAATCATGTTTTGGTCTGGAGACCAAAACATGATAAACTAATTATTAGCTTGCAAAAGGTAACCATTTTGCCATTTGCAAAATCAGGAGGAGATTTTATGAACCCGTTTCGTTTTCAAAATCCAACAGCACTTTACTATGGGAAAGGTCAATTGGAACAGCATCTTGTTGAGGAAATTCGTAAATATGGAAACAAAGTGTTGTTGCTATACGGCGGTGGAAGTATCAAGCGTTTTGGACTGTACGACAAAGTTATCCACCTGCTTAGAGAAGGTAGCATTGAGTGGGTTGAACTCGCTGGTGTCGAACCTAATCCCCGTTTGACAACAGTTCATAAAGGCATCGATCTCTGCAAAACGGAGGGCGTACACCTCATTCTTGCAGTAGGTGGAGGTTCAGTTTTAGACTGCGCTAAAGCGATTGCTATGGGAGTCAAGTTTGATGGTGAAGTGTATGACATCTATCAACGCAAGGCAGTTGCTAAAGATGCCTTACCGATTGGAACCATTCTTACTTTAGCAGCCACCGGATCGGAAATGAATTCTGGTGGAGTTATTACAAATTGGGAAACCAAAGAAAAACTCGGCGGCGGTTCTCCTTATACATTCCCGAAATTTTCATTCTGTGATGCAGAAAATACATTTACAGTACCTCGTGATCAGACAATTTATGGTATCTGTGACATGCTTGCGCATTGTTATGAACACTATTTTCATCCCACGGAAAATGCGCCATTGCAAAGGCGCCTTATAGAGTCTGTAATAAAAACCATTATTGAAAATGCTCGTAAAGTCATTGACGAACCAACTAACTATGAAGCCAGAGAGACGATAATGTACTGCTCGACCATGGCACTAAACGGCATGATTAGCATGGGGATTGAAGGAGATTGGGCTAATCACGCAATGGAACATGAAATCAGTGCCATTTACGATATTCCTCATGGTGGCGGTCTTGCTATATTATTTCCACACTGGATGGATTTTGTTTCTCAGGAAAAACCAGAGCGTTTTGCTGATCTCGCTGTCCATGTTTTCGGAATCAATCCAGCGGGCAAAAGTACATCTCAATTGGCTGCTGAAGGGATTGAAAAGGTTCGAGAATTTTACCGTTCGATTGAAGCGCCACAGAGATTGGCTGATTATCAAATCGGCTCAGAACATCTGGAGCGTATGGCCGAACAGAGTGTGCGTTTTGGAGAAATAGGGAAGTATCGCAAATTGAACAAAAATGATGTATTGAGAATTATGCAAGCTGCGCTATAACGCGCTATAAATTGATATATTAACCCCTGCCCCTGCCTCATTGTTAAATCGGAGGCAGGTTTTTTCTTGTGGGTGACCATGATTGCGACGGTCATAGTAGATAATATAATGTATGGTCGGTAGGACAAGCAGACAACTAGAAGTCTTTGATTTACCCATATGGACGGCATATCTTGGTCTTGTAATGTTCGTCTGGGCTGTTATTCCCTTGATAGGATGACTTCGCCGGATGAAAGTGGAGGAATCCATCTTGTTTGCTCATATCGGTGAAGCTTATGGACCATACAGGCAGCGCACATGGCGTTTGCTACCGTGGATCTATTGATGGCTGGAAATTTTTTAAGAGATCTCTGTTCCATCCAGTGTGAAAAGAGACTCAATAGAAAAGGCTAGGTTGCCCTAGCCTTCAAAATCCGATGTGAAATCGATTTGTCCTGTTTATTAAATGAGATTTTAGATTACCAAGCGGTCCACTGGATGGTCCATTGCCAGTTCCCTTGTTGATTATGGACAACATGAGTATGCACATGTTGACTCAACAGCTGTAGAGGATTCCAACTCGAGTAGTTGGAGTGAGTTCCAGCATTCGTTAAATTACCAAAGGCACCCCAGTTGTTATTGGACAGTAATGATTGCAACTGTTGCTCTGCCTGTTGCAACTGTGCGACCCATTGCTGTTGAAGTTGTATCCAGCTTGATCCGTTAGAGGGAAGCAAAGAATTCCAGCTTCCGTTTGGATTTCCAAAAGCTTGTTGTAACTGTTGTTGCAATTGGTTTTGCATCTGTTGCCATTGCTGCCACGCTTCTGAACTATCAGATGATGGGAAAGGACCTGTTGGAACTTGTTGAACGACTGTAATTTGTGGCACTGTAGTGGCTCCAGAGTTGCCTGTATCTGAAGTGTAAAAACTGGTATCTCCTTGGTAGAGCTGTGAAGGCTGAACCAAAACCGTTTGACCGTCAGTGCCAACTAAAGCCATAGGCTCAGTGGATGCATCAGATTGAAGAATAGGTAACCCATTGGCGGTTGCATTTGTATATCGAATCGTACCCATTTGTGCTAACGGAATGAGATTCAACGAGACATCGGAAGGATCTTCGCTTATCCAGTCCGCGCTTGTACCCATCGCTTCCTGATAGGCGGGAGATACTTCTACTTCCTTTGTATATGTTTGGGTTTGTCCATTATCAGATACCACAGCTTTTAACAGGAACGTGTTTGAATTAGCCGATACAGGCGCAATGGAAGCAGAAACGGTTGCTCCAGCCGGAAGAGTCAACCAATCATTCGCTGCATTCGGTAATTTCTCCCAAAAAAGTACATTTTCCGCCTGTCCATTATCCATGGTTTCCACAGTACCCATTTGCAATAAATCTTTTGATTGCACGCCACCGAGCCCAATCCACTGAGCTGCTGCAGACTGATCTTCACCTTCAATGGCTGGGACCTGCCAAGTGCCGGTCACAGAATGAAAGGTTTGACCAGGCTTGGCGATATCGACATAACCAGCCCAGTTTTTGCTGCCGATTTCATCCGTTGCGTATAGGGGAGCATGTTTTATACTTTGAGAATTGGAAGACGCATGCATCTGGAGTGCAATTGTAGCAGGTACAGCTACAACTGCAGACATTAAAATGGCTTTGCCAAGCATGCTGGTGCACCTCCCTCATTCTAGTTGATTAATTTTTATTTTACTGTACTACGGAAACTTCGAAAAGTGCTTGAAAGATAATTCCTCTTCCCAAATTGATGATTTTGTGTCGATTGGGGCAAAGTAAAATGAATCCCCCAACAACTATGTGTATGGAAGTGATGGAAAATGAGAAGACATGCTTGGAGTGCAGCAGCCGTTTTTTTGGCAACCTTTCTGCTGCCGGGCTGTGGCGAATACCATCCTGAACAAAACATCAAATTGAGCAATAACGAAGTTGCCGATATTCTTCCTACTAGTGTAGCCGGTAAACCTATGACCTTAAACATGCCTAAGCGAATTCAGAATCCACCGCCAACTCATGTGGCCATAGTTGGGAAAGAGTTGCATATCTGGTCTGATGATGCTTGGTATGGTCATCAGGTAGAAGTCTTTCACGTACCAGCCCGTGACATTTCATTACAAGATGGACACTTTGCACTTGCCAGTACGGGAAGTGTCCAGAAAATTGCTAGTGGCACCATTCAACCGAATGGCACATGGTCGGTATACTGGCCAGGCGGAGCAGTGTACGTTGCTGATAAGCAACACGAGTTTTTTCTTATTCGTACGAATGAAGGTCAATTCGGACTTGCAGAGTATTCTCCAGCAAAAATCCACCATAAAAATACTTGAAAATAAGCCTCCTTCTCCACGTTGGTGTGGATAGGGAGGCTTATTTCATGTCTGCTCAAACTTATAGAGGTGTAGGTCGTTTACGCTTCCATAAAGTTGCGTAATACAGTCTGGAGAATACCGCCATTGCGGTAGTACTCAATTTCCACATGACTGTCAAGGCGCAGTGTAACAGGGAATGATACGCTTGAACCGTCTTCTTTGTGGGCAACCACTTTGAGTTCTTGGCGAGGAGTTAACTCACCATCTAAGCCTTCAATCGTAAAGGTTTCGCGGCCTGTCAGGCCATGAGTTTCAGCGCTCTCACCATTTTTAAACTGTAATGGCAATACACCCATACCTACCAGGTTACTGCGGTGGATGCGTTCAAAACTCTCCGCAATGACTGCTTTCACACCCAATAAGTATGTTCCTTTAGCAGCCCAGTCACGGGAAGAACCAGTACCGTATTCTTTACCAGCAAGAATAATCAGCGGCAAATGGTTTTCCTGATATTTCATAGCTGCATCGTAAATGGGCATGACTTCGCCATTCGGGAAATAGGTGGTATAGCCTCCTTCAGTGCCTGGGGCAATCTTATTGCGAATACGAATATTCGCAAACGTTCCTCTCATCATTACCTCATGATTGCCGCGCCGTGATCCGTAAGAGTTAAAATCGTAAGGCTCTACTTTGTGATCTACCAAATATTTTCCGGCTGGGCTATTGACAGCAATATTGCCGGCTGGCGAAATATGGTCGGTAGTGACAGAGTCGCCAAGGTAAGCGAGTACACGAGCCTCTTTAATGTTTTCAGCAGGAGGCAGTTCCTTACTAAGACCGACAAAGAAGGGAGGATGTTGGATATAAGTTGATTGTTCATCCCAAGCGTAGAGCTCTCCCTGTGGGACGTCGAGTGCGTTCCAACGCTCGTTGCCTTGGAAAACTTCCGAATAGCGGCTTTGGAATAGCTTGGCGTCCATTGCCAAGTTGACCGCATCAGCCACTTCTTTGCTGCTTGGCCAGATATCTTTCAAATACACCGGTTGACCGTCTTTGCCTGTGCCAAGTGGTTCGCTTGTCAAATCAATATCGACACTGCCAGCGAGAGCATAAGCTACTACAAGCGGCGGTGAAGCCAGATAGTTAGCTCGCACTAAAGAGTGGATGCGGCCTTCAAAGTTGCGGTTGCCAGAAAGTACAGCCGCTACGAGTAAATCATTCTCACGGATTGGCCCTGCAATCTCTTCCGGCAAAGGTCCACTATTTCCGATACAAGTGGTACATCCATAACCAACCACATCGAATCCAATTTGAGCCAACGAGTCGAGCAATCCTGCTTTTTCCAGGTAATCTGTTACTACTCTGGAACCGGGAGCCAGGCTGGTTTTCACATATTTCGGAGGGGTGAGACCTTTTTCTACAGCTTTTTTAGCCAACAGACCAGCACCCATCATGACATATGGGTTAGAAGTGTTGGTACAACTGGTAATGGCTGCAATGGCCACAGCACCTGGTTTCATGGTGGAGGTCGATCCGTCTGGATGATGAATAGCCACTTCTTTCTTGCGGCCAGCTTCATCAAGACCAAATCCGCCTTTATCGACCGGAGTTTGCATGCCATTTTCAAAGGTCGATTTCATATCGCTAAGTTTGATACTGTCTTGTGGACGTTTTGGACCAGCCATGGTGGGTTGAACCGTAGCCAAGTCGAGTTCCAATGTGTCTGTAAATACTGGATCAGCCATACTGTCAGTCCGGAATAAGCCTTGCGCTTTGCAGTAAGTTTCCACAAGCTGTACAAGTTCTTCTTCACGACCAGTATTGCGCAGATAGTTGAGCGTCTCACTGTCTACTGGGAAAAAGCCCATGGTTGCTCCATATTCGGGTGCCATGTTGGCCACAGTAGCGCGATCGGCCAATGAAATATTGGAAAGTCCAGAACCATAAAACTCTACAAATTTTCCTACTACGCCTTTTTTACGCAACATGTGGGTGACGGTCAAGGCTAAATCTGTAGCTGTAGCGCCTTCTGGTAACTGGCCGGTTAGTTTGAATCCAATAACTTCAGGTAACAGTTGATAGAGAGGTTGACCTAGCATACAAGCTTCGGCTTCAATTCCACCAACCCCCCAGCCCAAAACACCAATGCCGTTAATCATGGTTGTATGGGAGTCAGTGCCTACGAGTGAGTCAGGGAAGACAACTATTTCGTTACCCTCTTGCTTTTGTTGGACAACTTTCGCTAAATATTCGAGGTTGACCTGGTGAACAATACCGGTTCCAGGCGGCACTACACGGAAATTGTCAAAGGCGGTTTGTGCCCAACGCAAAAATTTGTAGCGTTCTTCATTGCGTTCAAATTCTTTGTTGATGTTAAATTGCAATGCTTCAGCAGAGCCGAAAGCATCTACTTGTACGGAGTGGTCAATAACTAAATCCACTGGAATGAGGGGATTAATGCGTTTAGGATCACCACCCAGAGTATGCATAGCAGCACGCAGGGCAGCTAGATCGACCACCGCAGGCACTCCTGTAAAATCCTGCAGGAGGATACGTGCAGGCTTAAAAGGCACATCAGCGTTTTGTGGTTTCGGTGCATTCCAATTGGCTAAATCGCGAACATGTTGCTCAGTAATTACTCGTCCGTCCGCCTGTCGCAAAACAGCTTCCAGTAGAATTTTAATGGAAAAAGGAAGACGCGAGACGGAGCCAACTCCAGCCTGTTCCAGTGCCGGCAAGGAATAATAAATATAATTCTTATTGCCAACCTGGAGGTTTTGGCGGGCTTGGAACAGATTGTTTTCTGCCATGTTGAGCACTCCTTTGCTACTATGAGTTCTAGAATATTTTCGCAGACGAAAGGTTCCTTGTAAAATCGATATCCTTTTTTTCGATAGGGATATCACAGGAAAAAATCACAGAACATTCGGTCCTGTCTGTAGCCAGATATCATCTGGACGAGGCGGCAGAGGTCCAATGTTCTGGTAAAACTGGGTTTCTAAACGTCCATTATAGAGTTTGCGACGCTTATGGATAGGTGCTTGAAAGTATTGTTCATAACTGCGATCGCTGGTAATGACAAAAACAGACCAATTTGGATTTTCTTGCTTCATGCGCGAAAGTTCTCGATAGATGTTCGGGAGTTCTGCCCGTTCTCCCATGCGTTCGCCGTAGGGAGGATTGGTAATAATGCAGCCAAACTCGCCATTTGTATGAACATCGGTAATGTTTTTTTTATAAATTTTTACATCTTCTCCTACTCCAGCTTGACGCGCATGATATTCCGCATAAGAAAGGACATCGGCATTGTAATCACTGGCTGTGATATTCAATTCCACATTTTGACGACGGGATTCGCGCGCCTCTTCTCGGGCCATTTGCCAAATTTGTGGAGTGAGAGCCGGCCATTCTTCACTGGCAAAGCTACGACGCAAACCTGGCGCTTGATTTCGCCCAATCATGGCTGCTTCAATGGCAATGGTTCCAGAACCACAGAGCGGATCGAGCAAAGGGCGATGTCCTTGCCATCGACTCAGCAAAACTAATCCCGCTGCTAAAGTTTCGCGAAGAGGGGCCGTGGCCGTGAGTTTACGATAACCGCGTTTATGCAGACCAATACCGCTGCTGTCTAGCCAAATTTGACATTGATTTTTGTGCAGTACAAAAGTGAAAGCAAACAGTGGGCCATTTTCAGGTAATTCATAAACTCCGAATTGTTCACGCATGGTTTCTACCAGTGCTTTTTTAACAATACTCTGACATGCAGGTACGCTGTGTAACTGAGACTGTACTGAACGTCCTGTAACAGGAAAGCGTGCATCAGACGTTAACCAATCTTTGAGACGAATTTCCTTTGTTCCAGTGAAAAGTTGTTCAAAAGTGCGTGCTTCAAACTCAGCAAGTTTAATATAAACTCTGTCCGCTGTTCTTAACCAAAGATTTGCGTAGACAAGTGCAGCAACTGGTCCTGTAAATTCCACATACCCATTCATCGTTTGTGTGTTTTCAAAGCCAAGATTGTGAAGTTCGCGAGCAACCACGGATTCCAATCCGAAAGCTGCTGTCGCGATGAATTGAAACATAGTCAATCTCCTTTTTAGCCAACTGCATGTAAAGTTAGCAGTTACCGTCAAGTTAAGTGATTCATTGTTTTATCAAGACAAACGTGCGCAAGAATGGCCCGTTTCAACGGGCCGATAGCAAGAGAACTATCATGGAGGCTAGCGAGAAACACGCACTCAGGAGATAAATCAAGGCAACCGTTTGGCGTTGTGAAAAACCAGCCCGCAATAGACTGTGATGGACGTGCGATTTATCAGGCTTGTACACGGGTTGACCGCGCCATGCGCGAATCAGCACTACACGTAAGGCATCAAAAATGGGTACACCCAAAGCTAAAACAGGGACGACAATGGATACGATTGTAGCGGATTTGAAGGAACCAATAGCAGCAATACTACCAAGTGTATAACCTAAAACAGTACTTCCAGCATCCCCCATAATAATCTTGGCAGGGTGGAAGTTGTGGCGCAAAAATCCAAGCGCTGCACCTACGACAGCTAAGGCGAATATAGCTGATGCGTGATCAGTTTTAAGCAGAGCTACAAAAAATAAAGTGATGCCTGAAATTGCAGCAATGCCAGCTGCCAGCCCATCTACACCGTCCAGAAAATTAAAGACATTAATCACGCCTACAATCCAGACAACAGTAATGATTTGAGCCAGAAGATGCGGCATTACAATAAAGCCGGGTGAATCAAAAGGTGAACTGACCACACGGATAACTCCACCGAATGCAGGTACCATCAAGGCGGCAATAATTTGAATCATAAATCGAACAGCTACGGAAAAATCTTTTCCGCGAGTTTTATAAAAATCGTCTATGACGCCAATCAAAAACAATAAAAACGCGCCGACCATAACACCGAAATAAGGGGAAGCCAAAGATTTTAACTTTATAAAATAAAGAATACCTGCTGCCAAGATACCCATGAAAATAGCTGCACCGCCAAGTAACGGGAGAGGTTGCTGATGAATTTTTCGCTCGTTGGGCAAATCAACAAATTTCCATCGCATTGCTAATTTGCGAGCAGCAGGAGTGCAGATAAACGAGAGAATAAAAGCGATACAGCCAGGCAACCAGACGTTCATTGTTGCAACACCGCACGAATACGTGTAAGTGCATCATCCAATTCCGGTTTTTCAATAATCAATGGCGGCGCAAAGCGAATGACATTTTCGTGTGTCTCTTTGCAGAGAAGCCCACGTTGCATCAGTGCTTCGCAGTAGGGGCGGGCAGATGTATTCAGTTCAAGCCCAATAAACAAACCCCGTCCTCTCACTTGAACAATGTGTCGATTTTGGATTTGTTGCAGGTTATGCAAAAAATATTTGCCCAGCTCCAGTGAGCGTTCAGCCAAATTCTCTTCTAAAGTGACATCTATGGCTGCAATGGCGACAGCGCAAGCAAGCGGATTTCCGCCAAATGTCGAACCGTGTGAACCCGGATTGAAGACATCCAGAATTTCTTTCTTTGCAGATACAGCGGAGATAGGAAAAACTCCACCGCCCAACGCTTTACCAAGAATGTACATATCAGGTTTTACATTTTCCCAGTCACAAGCAAACATTTTACCTGTTCGTCCAAATCCTGTTTGAATTTCATCAGCAATAAACAGGACACGATTGGCTTGGCAAAGTTCCAGAGCTTGTTTCAGATATCCCTCCGGTGGCAGGATAATACCAGCTTCTCCTTGAATAGGCTCTATTAAGAAAGCGGCCGTATTTTCTGTAATCGCGTTTTGTAAAGCTTGAATGTCACCGTAAGGAATCACTTTAAATCCTGGCGTGAGGGGTCCAAACTGACGCTGATATTCTTTTTCTGAAGACATCGAGATTGCGGTGACGGTGCGACCGTGAAAATTACCTTGACAGACAATAATTTCCGCTTGATGGTCAGCTACCCCTTTTACCTCATAAGCCCAGCGCCTAGCCGCTTTGATAGCTGTTTCTACTGCTTCAGCACCTGTATTCATAGGGAGTACTTTGTCCATCTTCGTCAGCCGGCAAAGTTTTTCATAAAAGAGTCCCAAATTATCACTATGAAACGCGCGTGATGTAAGTGTAACGCGATCGGCCTGCTCTTTGAGAGCAGCGATGATGCGAGGATGTCTATGCCCTGGATTAAGCGCGGAATAAGCGCTTAGCATGTCCATATAGCGATTGCCTTCGGGATCCTCCACCCAAATTCTTTCCGCTTTGCTCACGACGATGGGCAATGGATGATAATTATGTGCGCCAAGCCGTTCTGTCTGTTCCATGATGATTTGCGATCTCGATAGGTTTTGAGACATATTCATACCCCTTCCATACACTGTCAACCTTTTGGGTCACAGCTTGAACCCTTGCTGATTTCAATATCTTTTGGCAGCTTGGCGCTGGCCATCAGCCAACGCCAGTGCCAGTCAGTGCCGGATAGATAAAGATTTCAGAGTGCGTCAATGCACCAAGATACTGAATTCAGTTGCGATGTTTCACGTCACCGTTTTTGACGCGTGTCCACTTTCGGTTACCATTGGTTGTGCGTGGAAACCGATCGCCTTTATGCAGGTGGAGTTCACGCGCATGCAGGATTCCTTCACTGTCTGGGTGTTCGCCAATTTCTCGATATACGCCGTCATTGGGTACTTCCCATCCGGGTTCAAACTGGTTATGCTCTCCGCCCATCTGGAACGCCTCCTCATGCATTGGAACTGCAACTGTCCTTTTCACAGTATGCTTTGGCGTTGGGCGAATCTATGCATGTACAACAGGATTGACCCATTGTACCATTTTAGGCGAGTGTAACCTCTTTGCAGAGGTAGACATCCTGAATCGCATGCAAAAGCGCAGCACCTTCCTGCATGGGGCGTTGGAACGCTTTGCGACCAGATATTAGTCCCATACCACCAGCTCGTTTGTTGATAACCGCAGTACGGACGGCTTCAGCAAAATCATTCTCGCCGCTGGCGCCGCCAGAGTTAATAAGACCAATTCTTCCCATATAACAATTGGCTACTTGATAGCGCGTCAAGTCGATGGGATGGGGGCTGGTCAATTCCGTGTAGATGCGTTCGTCGGTTTTTCCGTAAGAACTTCCTTCCATATTAAGAGCTTTAAATCCTCCATTGGTTTCGGGAAGTTTTTGTTTGATAATATCAGCTTCAATGGTTACACCGAGATGATTGGCTTGACCTGTCAAGTCTGCAGCCAAATGATAGTCTGTTTTGCCTTGCTTAAACTGCGGATTACGCAAGTAACACCATAAAATCGTAAACATTCCAAGCTCGTGGGCTCGTGCAAATGCCTCACTGACTTCTTGCAATTGGCGAGTGGATTCATCAGAACCGAAGTAGATGGTAGCTCCAATTCCAGCTGCCCCCATATCGTAAGCCTGCTGAACACTGGCAAACATGACCTGATCGAACTTGTTTGGGTATGTGAGCAGTTCATTGTGATTAATCTTTACAATAAAAGGAATCTTGTGTGCGTACTTGCGAGATGTCAATGCTAAAACACCAAGAGTGGATGCAACGCCATTGCATCCGCCTTCCAAAGCCAATTTCACAATGTTTTCCGGATTGAAGTAAGCTGGATTTTTAGCAAATGAAGCACCTGCAGAATGTTCAATCCCTTGATCCACCGGCAAGATGGAAACATAGCCTGTACCTGCTAAACGACCGGTGTCAAGCAATCTCTGTAAGTTGCCTAGCACACGGTTGTTTCGGTTGGATGCAGCAAAAACGTCATCAACCGCTGTTGCTGACGGAGCATATAAATCACTGGCTGGGATGGTCTGGCTGACATGTTCCAGTAAATCATCAGCTTCTTGACCTAAATATTCGCGAATTTTTTCAATCATAGGGGAGCCACTCCTTCGCCCGGGTTCATTTGCATCCGCTTTAAGCAGTTTGCGTCTTGAATGCCCGAATCTTGTTTTGTACGATTATTAATGTAGCAGAAAGTAGGCACTTGGCAAATACGGCCATTCAGTGTCCCGCTGATTCTTGATAAAGAATGAATTAACAAGTAAGTCGAATCTGATGATTGAACCTGTTTAAAACGGAGAGGAGTCCATTTATTTTGTATACACGTGAGAAAACACGACCCGTACGTGTCGGTGATTTGGTCATTGGCGGAAATCATCAAGTCGTCATACAGAGTATGACGACAACGAAGACAGCGGATGTCAAAGCTACAGTTGCTGAGATTCTTCGTCTGGAAGAAGCAGGTTGTCAGGTGGTTCGTGTAACGGTCAACACACGAGAAGCGGCTGCTGCCATTCCTGAAATTAAGAAGCAAATTCACATCCCTTTGGTTGCAGATATTCACTTTGATTATCGTCTTGCTTTAGAGGCCATTCGCGGTGGAGTAGATAAGGTACGTATTAATCCAGGCAACATCGGCAAGCGGGATCGAGTGGAGGAAGTGGTCAAGGCTTGTAAGGAGCGACAAATTCCGATACGTATTGGCGTAAATGCCGGTTCGCTTGAACGCCATATATTAGAGAAATATGGCTATCCAACTGCAGAAGGAATGTTAGAAAGTGCACTCCATCACATTCGTATTTTAGAAGAGCTTGATTTTTACGACATTATTGTATCCATGAAAGCGTCTGATGTACCGCTTGCTATTGAATCCTATCGTTTGGCTGCAGAATCATTTCCCTATCCGTTGCATTTGGGAATCACTGAGTCGGGTACTTTGTTTGGCGGGACTATCAAAAGTTCAGCGGGGCTAGGAACACTTTTACAAATGGGGATCGGCAATACCATGCGCGTCTCTTTGTCGGCCGATCCGGTTGAAGAAATTCGCGTTGCCCGTGAGCTTTTGAAAACTTTTCACATAGTCTCTGATGCGGTCACCATTGTCTCCTGTCCGACGTGTGGACGTATCGATATCGATCTTATTTCACTTGCCAGTGAGATTGAACGTTTCACTGAAAATATTCGCGCTCCCATTAAAGTCTCCGTACTTGGTTGTGCGGTCAACGGACCTGGAGAGGCGCGTGAAGCGGATATAGGTGTTGCTGGCGCTCGTGGAGAAGGATTATTGTTCCGGCGCGGCGAAGTCGTCCGCAAGGTTCCGGAGCAGGAATTACTGGACGAATTAAAGAAAGAAATACTTATCATGGCTAAGCGATATGAAGAAACGGGCAGTATCTACGAAGAAGGGGAGATCCGGAAAGTGTAATCCGGAAAAATTTTTCACGCTGTTTTTCGAGAAACAGGAGACGCTATGTTTTAGCAATTCACACTCATAGACATCTCAATCAGAAATGATTTCGAGACGGGTTTCTCAAAAAAAGAAGGCAGGTCGACAAAAGGTTTAGACTTTGTCTGTCGACCGCCTTTTTTACTTCATTGCTTGGCCATGAAAATGAGGAGTAGGAGGGGTTTCATGGAAGCAGGTTTTCGCAAACAACTCGGTTTTTGGTCCCTAACAGCGGCTTCCATTGGAGGAGTGATTGGTTCCGGTTGGCTGTTTAGCGCCATGTATGCTGCTCAAGCTGCCGGTCCAGCTGCTATTTTGGCCTGGATTATTGGTGGACTTGCCATGCTTTGCGTGGGGTTGGTTTATTCAGAGCTTGGGGCGACGCGTCCTGAAGCTGGCGGTATTGTTCGCTATCCAACGTATTCAAATGGAACATTGGTCTCATCTATCGTTTCATGGAGTACCTGGATTAGCTATTCTGCTAATGCGCCAACAGAGGCTTCAGCGGTTATGCAGTATCTCAGTCATTTTTTTCCTGCCTTATATAACGGAAAATCGTTAACCGGTTTGGGGATTACTTTTGCCATATTACTTATGCTTGTTTTTGTTGTTATCAATTACTTTGGTGTACGCCTGTTTGCGCGAGTCAATAATACCATTACGGCCATTAAAGTAGGCGTACCGCTTTTGACGATTGTAGCCCTTCTTGCTACTTCGTTTCATCCGGGAAACCTTAACAGTCCAGCAGCAGGTGGTTTTGCGCCGTATGGACTGGCAGGTGCGCTTGGTGCCATCGCTACTTCAGGAATCGTATTTGCGTATACTGGATTTCGTCAGGCCATCGATCTCTCCGGAGAAGCGGCTAATCCCAAAAGAGATGTTCCGCGCGCTGTGATCACGGTTGTGCTCGTCTCTATTGTGGTGTACCTGCTTTTGCAAATTGCCTTTATTGGTGCTTTGCCACATTCATTGTTGAGTCATGGATTTGGATCTATTAATTTCAAATCGCCTTTTGCCAATATTGCATTGCTTATTAATTTAACGTGGCTTTCGTGGATTCTATATGCGGATTCAGCTATATCTCCAACGGGCAGTGCAATTGTCTATGCGGCATCGAATGCTCGAGTTACTTATTCCATGGGAGTTAACCGTTTCTTCCCCAAATTTGTAACGCGATTGCATCCCAAATATCGAGTACCTTTTGTCGCGCTCTTTATTAATATTTTACTTGGGTTCACTTTACTTTTACCGCTTCCCAGTTGGCATTCGTTAATTGCGGTAATGGGTTCATTAACGGGCTTCAGCTATGCGACAGGTGCTGTTGCTGTGATTGCTTTTCGTCGCAAAGGATTGAGTGGCAAAGATACACAAATCCGTGGTATCAACCTTATTGCTCCGATTGCTTTCGTAGTTTCTGGCCTGATTTCGTATTGGGCTGGATGGGACAAACTGAGCAAAGCCATCATCTTGCTCATCATCGGAATTATTGTATATTTCTGGTCTTATTTTCACTATAAAAAGCCACGTAAAGATATTGTTGGTGGAATATGGATGCTTGCCTATATTTTCTTAATGCTCATTTGTTCTTATCTTGGCACATTTGGCGGAAAACATTGGATTCCTGCTCCTTGGGATTCGATTGTTGTTGCTATCATGAGCTTTATCATCTTCTGGATTGGCGTGAAATCTGCCGATTGGTATATGCGTCAAGAAAAAGCGAGTCACTATGAAGAGTATATGGCTTCAGTAGATGAGAATACTGGACTTCCTGGCTGACAACATCAAATAAGCTATGCATAGAAAGATAAACACGGGGAAGCCAGCCATAAAATCCTGTCTACGCGATCGGGCCGCAAATGGAGAAGAAGCGTTACAGCGCCTCTCGACATTGCGGCTCTTTTCGGTGTAGTGTGATAAGGGCAGTCATATTTATCATTTGCATTTTGATTTACAAAACAGTTGATGAATGATTTGTGAAGGAGAGACTATCAATGGCCAAGCCGTTTATTCTTTTAACAGGTATGAGGGAGACTAAGCCATCGCGCGTTCCAGGTATGCCACTTCAGGCTGCCTCAGTCACAGATGATTATGCTCGAGGTGTAGAACGAGCAGGTGGATTACCACTTTTGGTTCCTTATTTAGAAGATATGGATCATGTAAAAGAATTGGTCGAGTTGTCAGATGGACTGTTACTGACAGGCGGAGAGGATGTAGCACCTGAAGTCTATCAAGAAGAACCGAGACATGAGCTAGGTGACTTGTCCCCCGATCGCGATAGGTTAGAAATGACCTTGATTCAAGCGATGCATCAAAAAGGCAAGCCTATTTTTGGAATATGTCGGGGTATGCAAATGTTAAACGCTGTACTTGGAGGAACGCTATATCAAGATTTGCGTCTTGAATGGGAAGGAAATATTCAACACGCACAACGAGCTCCACGGAACTTTCTATCTCATCAAGTTAATTTGAAAGATGGGTCTCAAATTCGTTCAGCTCTCGGTGAGGTATCCGAATTGCGTGTCAACTCTTTTCACCATCAAGCAGTTCGAAAACTAGCCCCAGGATTTCAAGCTGTTGCGTTTGATCCGGAAGGATTGGTGGAAGCCATGGAATCAGACAATCAGGAAACGCTGATGTTTGCTGTGCAGTGGCATCCAGAAAACTTGTGGCGTGATTATCCTGTCTTTTTAGGCCTCTTCCGATTACTTGTAGATGCTGCCGCTGAGAGAAAAACCAAGTTCTAAATTTCAAACAAGATATGTCCAGTTTCTTAAAACTAAACGCTCAATATGAATGAAAACCTCCCGATTTTCTGTCATTGAGCAGAATACCGGGAGGTTTTGACGATACTGAGAAAATATTTCGGTTAGGTAGCCTTAGCTCTGATTGGAGCTATTGGAAACCCACCAGTATTGCATTTGTGGGAAAGCTGTTGCAGCGTCCAAATACTGCAGAACGTTATGGACGTTGGATGAAGTTACCACTAAAGAAGCAATATTCAAGTTCCAAAGGAACGGTAACACATGCGCTGTGTAGTCTTCATATTGGAAGAAATTCTGCATGGTCTGTTGTTCCGTAGGATATGGTTGATGAGTTTCGGAAATTAACTTGTCTTCTTGCGGATCGCTAAATCCTGTTCCAGAAGGTGCACCCGTCTTGAACAGCTGACCGCCAGTTGGATAGAAACCAGGGCCGTTATAGTCCCAACCTGTACCAAATGCCAAATCCCATCCTGTTGGGTTTTTGCTGTTTGCAGTAACGGTCAAGAAGGTGGAGAATGGCATAGGTTTCAATGTGACATCTACACCAATTTGAGCCCAGTCTTCTTTCATCAACTCAGCCTGGTCTTCAGTAGAAGTACTACCACTAGCGTAAATCATGGTAAACTTCATCTGTTGGCCATTTTTGGTCATAACACCATTAACTTCTTTCCAACCGTGTTGCTCAAGCAATTGCTTAGCTTTCGTTGGGTTGTATGGATACGGATTTTGCAAGTTAGGATCAAGGAATTTCGTCTGTGGAACAGGCGGAATTGGACCAAAGAGCGGTTGAGCGTATCCTTTATAGATATCCTTGGCCGCACTTTCATTGTCAATGGCCATCTGCAAAGCTTGACGCACGTATAATTTGTCAAAGATAGGTGCATTTTTTGCGCCAGGATACATGTTCATTTCTGTCCAGAAAATACCAAACGGATATTCTGGCGTAATGGTGTAACCTTTAGAAGTTAAAGCGCCTTTTTCGCCCAATTGAGTCGGGTCAATATAGCCTACATTGATGTTGCCAGATTGTAAAGCGGCAAACTCGGCAGTATTAGAAGCTTCGTACTGGAAGATAATCTTATCTACCAAGCTCTTATGACCAGGATAGTTTGGGTTGGGCTTAATGACCCATTCTTGGTTTGGAGTAGCGCTGACGGGTTCAAAGGGCCCATCGACAACAGTATCAAACATTAAGTTCGTTGCGTTGCTTCCCAAGTATTTAATCTCTTGGGTCATATTGTTAGGATATTTATCCCAGGCATGCGCCGGCATAGGTGTAATTTGAATAATGCCATTATATTCAAACCATTGCTGGTTGGCCGGTTTTTTCAAAGTAAACGTGACTTCGTAAGGCCCATTCGCTACAACGCTCTTTACACCATTTGGAATATCACCCGTACCTGCACCTACAAAAGGCCAAGGACTTGGTGCGTTACTTGCACTTGCCGCTTTAATCACATTCCAAGTAAACAAAACGTCTTTGGAAGTGACAGGTTGGCCGTCAGACCATTTCCATTTAGGATTTAGATACACATGATAAACGGTACCCTGACTATTCGCTACAATTTTTTGTGCAATTGAAGAATTCCAATTGATTGTATAGTCGTTGTTGATCCAGAGCATCGGTTTATATAATTGATCGACTAGCTGAGTGTTGTAAACACTGTCGTTTGCCGCATTGGTGATAGGCAAAAACCAGTTTAAGTTGGTTTGAGCAGGCAATGCGTACGTTATGGTTCCACCTTTTTGAGGTGTAAGGTTGGAACTCGAACCTGCACCCTGACTGCTGTTGGTTGGGGATGTTCCACAACCTGAGACAGCCAGCAGTAAACCTGTAGAAAGTGCGCCAACCGCGAGCATGGCTCGACGGCTTTTGCGAACAGCCATTAGCTTTCTCTTCACACATATCGCCCCTTTTTATGGTGTCGTAAATCATGATTCCCTTGAATAGCCGCTGTAATTCTCAAGCAGCCCGGCAAAACAGCACGCCTCCTAATTGGAGGCGCAGACTGATTTTCATGCCGTATATGAAACTATCACAAAATCACGTATATTTCATCATGATTCGCAAAATATTTTTTTGAATTTGTATGACAAATTCACCAAATAGATAGAAATGAGACACATTAATTGCTGCTGTTGCTTTGACCCGATACCCACCAATATTGCATTTGTGGGAAATCAGTTGCGCCATTGTAATATTGTTGCACATTGTGAACATTGGACGCAGAAACTACTAATGTAGCCACATTGTTATTCCAAATAATAGGCAATTGTTTGGCCGTGAACTCTTCATAAGCAAAGAAAGCTTTCATGTTTTGAGCGTCTGTACTATATGGTTGATGGGTAGCCGCGATTAAAGCATCTTCTTCTGGATTGCTGTAACCAAACCCGGATGGTGCATTGGTTGCATAAAGTTGACCGCCTGTTGGGTAGAAACCAGGTCCATTGTAGAACCAGCCTGAACCCGTGGCCATCTGCCAAGAATTCGGATCTTTAGGATTGCTTGTGACCGAAATAAGTGTGGAGAAAGGCATGGGTTTAAGGGTGACTTGAATGCCTTCTTGAGCCCAGCCCTGAACCATGAGTTCGGCTTCGTCCTGTCCTGATGTGGTACCACTCACATAAAGCATGGTGAATTTTAGCTTTTGATTACCTTTCGTCATTACACCGTTTACTTCATGCCAGCCATGTTCTTCTAAAAGTTTTTTTCCAGCCGCCGGGTTGTAGGGGTAAGGATTGTGCGTCAGGGTCGGGTCGAGGAATTGTGTTTTAGGCACGGTTGGAATTGGACCGTATGCTGGTGCCCCGTAACCATGGAAGACTGACTGATCAATAGCGTTGCGATCAATACCCATATCAATAGCTTGGCGAATGTATAGTTGATCAAAAATAGGGGCTGTTTTTGCGCCCGGGAACATGTTTAATTGTGTGTTGTAGTATCCGAAACTGTATTCAGGTGTAATGGTATAGCCTTTTGAAAGAAGAGCTTGGCGCGAACCGTATTGGCTTAGGTCTAGGTATCCGACATTGACAGTACCAGATTCAAGTGCCGAAAACTCAGCGGCATTGGAAGCTTCATAAGCAAAAATCAGCTTATGAATAATACTCTTGTGCCCGTCGTATTTGGGGTTAGGAACGAGTGTCCAAGATTGGTTTGGCACAGCGTTCTTCATCATAAATGGTCCATCTACCACGGAATCAAACATAGGATTGGTGGCGTTGGCGCCCAAATACTTAATTTCTTCAGTGATATTGTTGGGATATTTATTCCATGCAGATGCTGGCATTGGAATGATTTGAATTAAACCGTTGTAAATAAACCAATGCTGGTTGGCAGGCTTATCTAAAGTGAAAGTTACCTCGTACGGGCTGTTGGCAACAACACTGGCTACTCCGTTTGGAATATCGCCAGTTCCAACTCCAACATACGGCCATGGGTTAGGTGCGTTATTGGCGCTAGCTGCCTTAATCACATTCCAACTGAAGAGAACATCTTTAGAAGTGATAGGTTGGCCGTTAGACCAGTGCCATTTGGGGTTTAAGAAAACATGATATACCGTACCTTTTTTGTTGTAAGTTATCTTACTGGCAATCGATGAATTCCAGTTGATGTTATAGTTGTTGTCAATCCAAATGAGCGGTTTATACATTTGATAGATAAGCTGGAAGTTGGCCACGCTGTCCGCAGCGGCGTTAGAAATAGGGAAAAACCAATCCAGATTGGTTTGTGGAGCCACCGCAAAAGTAATCGTACCTCCGGGTGTTGGCTGACTGTTGGAAGAGCTTCCGGTTGACGAATTGGTGTTACTTGCCGTACCACAACCAGCCACGGTCATCATCAAACCAATGGCAGCTGCGCCCAATGTGTAAGTGGATTTTCTTTTGTACCAAGATGCTGTGTGTGACTTGCGTTTTGACATTTGTTGACCCCCATGGTTTCTAAATTTTATAAGCTTAGACGCTACTTGGATGACCGTGCGTTTAGCTTTCTTGCTGTATAGGACAGCTGGCCATTCTTTCTGAAAGAATGGTGTTATTTAATCTATCATATTCTGTCTCTGAATTCATCTGGTATTCTCAATATTTTATATATTTTTATCTTTGTGAAGAGACTTGCGAAGTTTGCTTTGAAAGCGTTAACATTAAGGAAAGCAAGCAAGCGCTTGTTTCCTGATGGAGGGGATGAATTTGACAACTCAGCATCCTGTATCCATGCGGCCACAACTGCACGGTTTAGGTGTGTATGCTCCGGGAATGCCCATTGAAGAAGTGGCTAGACGTTATGGGATCTCACGTATCATCAAATTAGCCTCAAATGAAAATCCGCGGGGTTGTTCAACACGAGCTACTGAAGCTGTGGTGCGTGAAATGCAGCGTGCCTCGCTCTATCCTGAAGCGCTTGGACCGGAATTGCGCGCAAAAATAGCAGCACGTGAGCAACTGTCGGAAGAACAGGTACTCATTGGAAACGGATCAGACGAACTGATTCGACTCCTTACTCGCGCTTATATTGAGCCTGGAGATGAGGTGGTCATGGCGGATATTACGTTCCCGCGATATCCGACCAACGTACGTATTGAAGGTGGAACAGTACGAACTGTGTCTCTCAAAAATGGTGTTCATGACTTGGCAGCAATGTTGGAGTGTATGGGCTCACGAACGAAAATGGTTTTTGTCTGCAATCCAAACAATCCTACAGGTACTGTGGTCGACCATCATCAGCTTCTGGAATTTATTCAAGCGGTTCCTGAGAACATCATGCTGGTACTCGATGAAGCGTATATCGAGTATGTGACAGAAGAAGTTCTGGAAAGCGCGCGTCTATTGCAGAATCACCCCAATCTAGTTATTCTCCGAACCTTTTCCAAAATATATGGTCTTGCTGGATTGCGTATAGGTTACGGTTTGATGCACCCGGATATTGCGGGAGCCTTGGTGCGAGTCAAAGATGCATTCAATACGAGTCGAGTCGCACAGGTAGCCGCTTTTGCCGCGTTAGACGATCAAGCTTTTGTTCAAGCATGTCGACTGGAGAACGCCCAAGAGAGAGAGCGGGTGAGTCGGATTTTGCTTGACAAAGGTTGGGATGTATATCCATCGCAAGCGAATTTTGTGATGGCCAAAGTACAGGAAGATGGTATGAAATGGTTCCAGGCGTTGCTCAGTAAAGGGATCGTAATACGAGCGGGTCAACAATTGGAAGCGGATCCTCAGACTCTACGTATCACTATCGGCACACCCGAAGAAAACGATTTTCTTCTGGAATCTATAAATTCTCTCTATCAGGATGGAACTTTCCAATTGTCTTGAAAGATGATTAGATGAAGCGTTTATCAGTTCACCTTGAGAACTTATCTTTACAATGATGAAAGGAGTGGTCCGTGAGTGTTGGCAGAAAATGAACTCTTACAACATCCGGGTTTTACGAGTGCCGCTGAATTGACCGCTTTACCTGCTTTGCGTGTGGTCCAACCAGATGGTCAAGCGAATGAGGAACTTTTATCTCGGGTTTCTGATGAAGAATTGATAGCTATGTATCAGCAGATGCTGCGCGTTCGTCTGTTCGATCGCAAGTGTATCGCTCTGCAACGCCAAGGGAAGATGGGCACTTACGCTCCTTTTGAAGGGCAGGAAGCTGCGCAAGTGGCGAGCGCCGTATGCCTGACAAATAAAGATTGGATGTTTCCTACTTACCGCGATCACGCTGCAGCCATGACTCGGGGATTGCCTATGCAGACGGTGTATCGCTACTGGATGGGACAGATGGACGGTTTTAGTGTACCGGACGAGTTGAATATTCTCCCGCCGTGCGTTCCGATTGCTACCCATTTACTGCATGGTGTCGGAGCAGCTTGGGCAGCTCGATTGCGTGACGAAGATACGGTCTCTTTCTGCTATTTCGGTGATGGTGCTACTTCAGAAGGTGATTTTCACGAGGCGCTTAATTTCGCCGGAGTCTTTCATCTGCCAGTGGTATTCTTTTGCCAGAACAACGGTTTTGCCATCAGTGTACCTTTTGCTCGTCAATCTGCGTCCCCTACAATTGCCAAGCGGGCGTCCGCGTATGGTATGGATGGCATTCGTGTGGATGGAAATGATGCAGTTGCAGTGTATCTTGCTTGTCAGACAGCTATTCACAAGGCGCGCAATGGTGGCGGACCTACTCTGATTGAGGCAGTCACGCAGCGGTTTGGCGCGCACACGACAGCAGATGATCCAACTCGCTATCGCGATCAGGCAGCTATGAACGAAGAATGGCGCCGCGAGCGCGATGCTGTGCAACGTCTGCGTTTGCTTTTGACGTCCAAGGGTCTATGGGATGACAATCGCGAAGAACAATGGATTGCCAAAGTGGGAAATGAACTGGTGAATGCTTGGGAAGAAGCGGTGGCAATGCCGTTCTCTGAGCCCATAGAGATGTTTGACCATGTCTATAGTAAAATGCCTGCGCACTTGGAGGAACAGAAAAAATTGTTAGCAGGAGGTGGACTGGCGTGACTCGGATGTTGAATATGGTTCAAGCTATTCGTGACGCACTGGACGTCAAATTGGCAGAAGACAACCGCGTATTAGTGCTTGGTGAAGATGTGGGTGTCAACGGCGGAGTTTTCCGAGCCACGGACGGACTGCAGGATAAATATGGTCCTGAACGGGTCATTGATACGCCGCTGGCCGAATCGGGTATCATTGGTTCTTCTATTGGGTTGGCCTTAAACGGATTTCGGCCTGTAGCAGAAATTCAGTTTTTAGCTTTCATTTTTCCAGGTTTAGAACAAGTTTTTGCTCATGCAGCCAGAATGCGTTATCGCACTCGAGGGCGCTTTACAGCTCCTCTTGTCATTCGTGCTCCTTATGGCGCTGGTATTCGCGGGCCTGAATTACATTCAGAAAGTTTAGAGAGTTTATTTGCGCATACGCCAGGTCTGCGTGTGGTTGCGCCAAGCAATCCTTATGATGCTAAGGGCATGTTGATATCCGCAATGGAAGTGGACGATCCGGTCATTTTCCTTGAGCCAACTCGGCTTTACCGAGCAGGGACACGTGATGTTCCAGAAGGCAGCTATCGTGTGTCGCTTGAGAAGGCTGAACGTTTGACGGAAGGTAGAGATGTATCGCTGTTTGCTTGGGGAGCTATGGTACCTGTAGCGTTGCGAGCGGCGGAACAATTGGAGAAAGAGCAAGGATTGAGCGCAGAAGTGATTGATTTGCGTTCTTTGATGCCGCTTGACAAGGAGACCATTCTTTCTTCTGTAGAGAAAACTGGTCGTGCTGTGATTGTGCATGAAGCGCATCAAACAGCTGGACTGGGTGCAGAAATTGCTGCACTTTTGGCAGATGAGGCGGTCTGGTGTTTAAGGGCGCCGATCAAACGGGTAGCGGGTTTTGATGTACCCGTGCCTCCTTTTTCTGTGGAAGACGCGTATTTACCAACAGCAGAACGCGTTTTGGCAGGACTGAAGGAAGTGGTGATGGCTGAATGAGCACTACAATGATTCAAAATGGCGAGACGACGGGTATTTATGAATTTCGACTGGCCGATATTGGTGAAGGCGTTCATACAGCTACCATTGCGCGTTGGCTGGTTGAAAAGGGGCAAAAAGTGGCTTTGGATGAACCTTTGGTACTGGTTGAAACGGACAAAGTAACAGCTGAACTGCCTTCGCCAGTAGCCGGAGAGATAGTAGAATTAGCGGCGCCAGAAGGAGCCAGTTTATCAGTGGGCGAAGTGCTCGTTAAAATTCGTACACACTCCAAGGCAGATGATAACGCTCTAAGCAAAGCTTCAACGGCAGAAACTCCCCCGCAGGCAACTGTATCTTCCATGAAAGCTGACCGAATGTTGGGGGACGTTCCTCAGGCACAAGATACAGTAAATGGCAGTCCCATGTCAGGCCAAACGGCGATGGTGCGAGCTACTCCATATGTGCGGAAATTGGCGCGCAAACTGGGAGTTGATTTGTTGACCGTTGTGCCTACCGGGAAAGAGGGACGCATTACGGAAGCAGATGTGCTTCACACGAGCCAATTGTCCGAACAAACCGGTCAGGAGAAATCTAAACTTAATTTGCAACAGCAAGCCACTTCTGTGCCCAGAGAAGAACGAATTCCATTTACGGGTATTCGTAAAAAGATTGCTGAGCATATGGTTCACTCTGTGCGTACCATTCCACATGTAACGCATTCCGATGAAATTGAGATGGACGCTATATCGGATATATGGCAAAAAGCGAAAAAAGCGGCTGCAAGTCAAGAAATCCGTTTAACATTGCTTGCTTTTATGGCAAAAGCAGTTGCTTTGGCTATTCGTGAGTACCCCTATATCAACAGTTCCATTGATGAAGAAAAAAACGAGATTGTGCTTAAGTCTTATGTCAATTTGGGCATTGCAACCGATACAGATGCGGGACTTTTGGTACCTGTGGTAAAGGGTGTAGAGAATTTGAGTGTGCTCGAGATTGCTCAGCAAATTCAGTCTCTCACAGAAAAAGCTCGTACAGGCAAGTTGGGATTAGGGGATACTGCTGGTGGCACTTTTACCATCAGTAACATGGGTGGGATTGGAAGCCAACATGCAACTCCTATTATTCGTCATCCTGAGGCGGCGATTCTTGCCTTGCACCGCATGGAACCGCGTGTAGTGGTAAGAGACGGAGAGATGGTCATTCGCAAGATGATGAATGTGTCACTCTCATTTGATCATCGACTTTTGGATGGTGCTACGGCAGTTCGGTTCACCAATCGTGTCAAGCAACTGCTGGAGGAACCGGAGCATTGGCTGCTGAACTTGAGATAAAAAAATACTTTACAGACTGGTGGCTTCAGCATACTATAAAAACAAGCAAGCGCTTGTTTGGGAAGAGATGAGGTGCGATAACATCGGCAAAGGACAGTCTACGTGAAAGCGGTACAAAGGAGAAGGCAAGAGAATCTATTCTGGCTGCTGCCCGTAAGCTCTTTAGCGAAAAAGGGTATCACGGTACGACGATTCGCGAAATAGCAGAAGAGCGGGGCATACTGTCAGGCAGTTTATACGCCCACATTGATTCAAAAGAAGATTTACTTTTTGCTATTGCAGATGAAGGTGCCAACGCTTTCATAGACGCATTGACTCCAGTGCTTGAAAAAGATGTGTCGGCTGCTGAAAAACTTCGTCTTGGCTTGGCGGCGCATATTGGTGTCATTGCTCATCGCTTGGAAGCAGCCCGCGTTTTTTTCCATGAATGGCATGCACTGGGTAAGGAACGGCGTCAAGAAATACTGGAAAAGCGTCTGAGCTATGAAGCAATGTGGGATGAAATTCTTCAACAGGGTATAAGTCAAGGGGAATTTTCGGCAGATGGCGCGCGGTTTGCCCGCTTATTGATTTTGTCCGTAGCCAACTGGGTCTATCAATGGTACAGTCCCAACGGCAGTCATAGTCCAGAGCAAATTGCCCATCAATTCTCTGCATTGATTTTGCATGGAATTGCTGCAAACCATGAAGATAAACTTGGACGGAGGTGAATCGGCATGTCGACATCGCTCGATAGAGCCCAATCAGTTGCGGATGATGCACAAAAAATGGAGCATTTTCTTGCTCGCATTGATGCGGGGGAGAAAATAGAGTCGACGGATTGGATGCCCCTGGAATATCGGTTGCTTTTGCTGCGTCTCATCCACATGCATGGCATCAGTGAAATTATGGGGGCTTATCCGGAAAAAGAGTGGGTTCCCAAAGCTCCTACTTTAGCTCGTAAACTCTCATTGCTCGCAAAAGTTCAAGATGAAATGGGCCATGGTCAGTTGCTCTTACGTGTTGCTGAAGATTTGGCAGCGCCGATTGGAGGCACGCGGGAGTCACTGATGACTGACGTATTTACGGGCAAAGTGAAATTTCACAATGTCTTTCATATGGAAGCCCCCAGTTGGGCGGATGCAGGAGTGATTGGCTGGTTGGTGGATGGTGCGGCCATCATTACACAAACGGCTCTTCTTGACGGTTCATATGCGCCGTACACGCGTGTATTGCGCCGCATCTGCGCAGAAGAAAGTTTTCATATGCAACATGGAGAGTCCATTATTCTCACATTGGCAGAAGGAACCAAGGAGCAGAGAAATATGCTCCAGGAGGCGCTCAATCGTTGGTGGCCGTCCCTGCTTTTCTTTTTTGGCCCAACTGAGGTGTCCGATCCGGTTCGCAAAATGATTCGTTACAAAATTCGTGAACGCACGAATGAAGAGTTACGTCAGAAATTTCTTTCTCGTTACGTACCGCGTATTCGTGCCATCGGGTTGACCATTCCAGATCATCAACTAGCCTATGACGAGAAGAAAGGCGAGTGGACGTACACGGCGCCCGATTGGGAATATTTTGGTCGCATGGTTCGCGAGAACAACGGTCCCAAATCAGCGGAACGAGTGGCTTTGCGCCGTCAAGCACATGAAGAACAAGCGTGGGCACGAGTGATTGGCTAAGCCGTCCCAGCTTTCCGCAGTCCGAAAGCAAGTGGCCTATTCTTACGAGATTTTTCTTAGGCCTATGAAAGCGAGTGATACAGTATGAGCCACACTTCACATAATGAGTCTGCACCCGTTACTGGCGAACAAATCTATGAAGTGTTTGTGCAATCCAATCATCAAGAGGCGCATCAACACGTAGGCAGCTTACTTGCACCAGATGACACTATGGCCATGCTCCTGGCAAGAGAAAATTTTCTGCGGCGTGACAAGGCAGTCAGTCTCTGGGTTGTACCGCGATCGGCCTTTATCGTAAAAGACTCCGGGGATGGGGCTTTTTTAAAGCGCGAATTTGACCGCAGTTATCGGGAGGTTCGCGGTTATGCTGATAATGCTGCGCGTTGGAAAGCGTTTAAAGCGAAAGCGCTGACACTTGAAGAAGTTATAGAGGATGTGCGTACACCATGAAGGATTCTACAGCGGCAGAAATCTCTCTTGAACGATTGCCCAAAGAGCAGAGAGAGGCTTGGCAAACCGTTTTGTTGATACTCGCCGATGATGAATTGGCGGCTGGACATAGGGCATCAGAGTGGCTTGGTTTGGCGCCGAGTGTTGAAGAGGATATCGCCTTTGCTTCGATTGCTCAAGACGAATTGGGGCATGCGCGCTTTTATTATCAATGGCTTGCTCGACTCGAAAATACGGATGTGGATGCGTTTGTCTTTAGACGCCCTTCAGCAGACTGGCGCAATGCAGTATTCTTGGAACGAGTGCGAGGGGATTTTGCAGAAGCGATGTTGCGTGTATGGCTTTATGACGAGTGGGATGCCATCCGTTTGAAAGCGCTCGCATCATGCTCGTTTGCACCGTTGGCTGTAGGTGCAAAGAAGATGCTTCGTGAGGAAGAGTACCATCTTGAGCACGCGCGAGCCTGGATGAAGCGTCTAGCCAGTGGTGGTGAAGCGCGCGTCCGACTGACTACCGCTTTGGCTCATAGTTTCCCTGCTTTAGCCGATCTCGCTGATTTTGGATCGGCAAACTTCGTTTTACCAGAGTTACTGGGTGTGGATATTCATTCATTGCGGGATGAATGGAAAAAAGAGGTTGCTGAACGGCTGGAAGCGTTGCGGTTGGTTTGTCCAGCATGGCCCGAACCTCAATCCGGCGGTCGCATGGGGCGACATACAGAAGATATGCAAGAGTTGCTCAGTACCATGACAGAAGTTTCTCGTTGGCTTCCAGAAGTGTCCTGGTAACCAGTCCAACCGGAAAGGAGGCTTCGGATGTGGATGCAGCGCTTGGTAACAATCATTCGCAAGCTGTGTGGAAACATTTAGAAAATATTGCCGATCCGGAATTGCCAGCCGTCAGTCTGGTCGATCTTGGTATCGTCCATCGTGTGGAGACAGAAGAGAATCGCGTGAAAGTTGAATTGCTGCCTACCTTTATCGGATGTCCGGCTCTTTCTGTGATAGCAGATGTCGTCGCTAGAGAGCTTCGTTCTCTGGATGGCGTAGAATCTGTTGATGTTCAATTTGTATATGACACCCTTTGGACGTCAGAACGCTTAACTGAGCGCGGAAAGCTGGCACTGAAGCGGTATGGCATTGCCCCGCCAAGTTTAGCGCAACCCGTTTGTCCCTACTGCGATTCTGTGGAGACAGAATTGACGAGTCGATTTGGACCAGCTCCTTGCCGAATGGTGGCTTACTGTCACCATTGTCAGCAGCCGTTTGAAGTTTTTAAAACACTCTGACTGAAGACGAAATTTCTATTTGGGGAGTGGGTCACCATGTTTGAGCCGCAAGTGGAAAGCATGAGTCGGGACGAGTTAGCGGATTTGCAAAGTCGACGTCTGCGTCAGCTAGTGCAACGCGCTTATGAAAAAGTGCCCTTTTATCGCCGGAAAATGGAGAGTCGCGGTTTAGTCCCACAAGATATTCGTTCCATTGCTGATATTCGCTACTTACCCACTTTGCAAAAATCAGACATGCGCGAACAATATCCATTTGGACTTTTTTCTGCTGAACGGGAAGAAATCGCTCGTTTTCACGCTTCTTCTGGAACCAAAGGCAAACCTACGCTGGTGGGATACACGGCTCATGATTTGCAGGTTTTTGCCAATCTCTTGGCGCGTTCGCTCGTAACAGCTGGAGCGACGCCGCAGGACACCATTCATGTGGCTTATGGCTATGGGCTTTTTACAGGCGGTCTTGGTTTTCATGCTGGTGTAGAACATCTTGGGGCTACCGTTGTGCCTGCTTCGAGCGGCCAAACTGTCAGGCAAGTGACGCTGATGCAAGATTTGCGTCCACAGGGAATTTGTTGTACACCGTCGTATGCCATGACATTGGCGGATGTGATGCTTCAACACTCCATACAACCCAAGAGTCTTGGGATTCGCTATGGTATTTTTGGCGCCGAGCCTTGGTCCGAGTCTATGCGTAAGCAGATTGAGGATATCTATGGATTGACAGCTTGCGATGTGTATGGTTTGTCTGAATTGATGGGACCGGGAGTAGCCATAGAATGTTTTGAAGAGCAGAACGGTTTGCATTTGGCAGAAGACCATTTTTACGCGGAAATTTGTCATCCAGATACGGGCGATCCCGTTCCTGAGAGTGAATATGGGGAACTGGTACTGACCGCTCTGAGCAAGGAAGCGATGGCCATTATTCGCTATCGAACAGGAGACATCACTCGTTTGAAGAGTGAGCCGTGTTCGTGCGGTCGAACACACAGGCGAATGGAGAGGCTGCTTGGACGGCGCGATGATATGTTGGTTGTACGCGGAGTCAACGTCTATCCATCAGAAATTGAGCGAGTGATTCTTGAGTGCCCTGAGCTTTCCGCTCATTATCAGATCCGTCGTGTGTATCAAGGCCATTTGGAGCAACTTGAAGTTCATGTAGAGGTGGCTGATTCGAGTGCTGCCAGTGTTGAATTAGCCGCGGCTGCATCCTTCAAGTCAGATGCTTTCTCTCGCCAGGTGGCAGAGAAGCTTTACAATACACTGGGAATTAAAGTCGAAGTGAAAATCTGCCCTCCGGGTACATTGCCGCGCAGTGAGGGGAAAGCTGTACGATTGGTGGAAGAACGTCACTCATAAACCTATCTATGAATGATGATGCAGTGATAGATTAGCAAGCTATGAATTTTGAAAACCGGGCCAAGCCCACGAAAGCGAGGAAAAACCATGGCCAAATTAATTGCCATTTATCGTCAACCTGAAGATGTAAAAGCTTTTGAGGATCACTATCAAAACATACATGCACCGCTTGCCATGAAAATGCCTGGGTTAGAAAAGATTGAGGTGACACGGATTGAAAGTGACGCAATGGGTCAACCAAGTGAATACTATCTTTTAGCCGAAATGTATTTTAAGAGTCAAGCTGAGTTGCAGTCTGCTATGCGCTCTCCAGAGGGAAAAGCGGCAGCCAAAGATCTGATGGGATTTGCCGGGAAAATTGTTCAAATGGTGATTGGCGAGACGGTCGAGGTGTAAACTATGCAATCGTTTACAAAGGTATCCTTCCCGCATGATGGTGTAGCACTGCTGTCCATCGGCACCGAAGATGGGCTGAATCCTCTTTCCATTGCGGGTATTAAAGAAATTGTGGATTGCTTAGATCGCTTGTCGGAACAGCCGGAAGTCCGGGTTGTGGTACTGACAGGCGGGGAACGTGCACTGGCTGCAGGCGCTGATATTTCGGAAATGGAAAACCTCAGTTTGATGGAAATGAAATTGAAAAATCAATTTCGCGATTGGGATCGGATGGCTTGGTTTCCTAAACCACTTTTAGCAGCCGTGCGTGGCTATGCTTTGGGTGGCGGGTTTGAGCTGGCGCTGCTCTGTGACATGATTTTTGCCGATCCTAAAGCGACGTTTGGATTTCCGGAATGCAAACTTGGCCTTATGCCTGGTGCAGGCGGAACACAACGCTTAGCCCGTAAAATCGGCGCTGGAAAAGCGCTTTCTCTGCTTTGGACAGGAGATTCTGTCAAAGCAGAAGAAGGTTTTCAACTCGGTTTTGTCGATCGTGTGGCACAAGAAGGGGAATGCCTGAACGAGACGATAGATTTTGCTAAACGTCTGGCCCAGGGGGCGCCGCTTGCGATTCGAGCCATTAAGGAAGCTGTATGGCATGGTATCGATATCCCTTTGCTGGCGGGCATGGAAATGGAACGCAACCTGTTTTATCAACTATTTTCCAGCGAAGATAGCCGCGAAGGAATGTCAGCTTTTCGCGAGAAACGTGCGCCGCGCTTTACAGGCCGTTGACCGTCAACGTCTGTCCGTCTCGCCACGCTTCATTCAGAGAATGGGGGAAGAAGGATGGCTGAACACCAGGATGTTCTTTTTGAAATATCCCAGGGCGTGGCTACCATCACGCTAAACCGGCCTGAGAAATTGAACGCTCTGACCATGGACATGCTGCATCAACTCGCTCTTCTCATCGCTAAGTGTGCAGAACACGATGATGTCCGCGCGGTCTTACTGACAGGAGTTGGACGTGGATTCTCTGCTGGTCAAGATTTAGCTGCGGTACAGGGAAATCAGCCCGTGAATTTTGAACAAGTCGTTCGTGAGGGATACAACCCGGTAGTGCAAGGCATTGCTGCTTGTCCCAAGCCAGTCATTGCTGCTGTCAATGGCGTTGCAGCAGGTGCAGGAGCGAATCTAGCTCTCGCTTGTGACTTGTTGGTGGCTGCAGAGTCGGCTGTCTTTATTCAGGCCTTTACTGCAATTGGGTTGGTGCCGGATTCCGGAGGCACCTGGTTTTTGCCAAGAATATTTGGTCTGCATAAAGCCAAGGAACTCGCCTTTCTCGGTGAACGTCTGACTGCAGCAGAAGCTAAGCAATGGGGAATGGTAGCGCGTATCTTTACCCATGAGAATTTTGCTGCGGAATCTTTTCAATTTGCCCATCAGATAGCTACTTTACCAACAGCAGCTCTGGCCATGACCAAAGCTGCCATGCATCAGGCACTCTCTTTACCGCTTGCTGAGGCGCTTGATGCAGAGGCCAAGTGGCAGGGAAAGGCAGGTCTTACAACCGATCACGCTGAAGGAGTTGCGGCATTTCTGGAAAAACGCAAACCGCATTTTCAAGGAAAATAAAGCGCCGCACGCATGGGGAGAGGAGGAGCGAAATGAAGTCTGGACTCTACGTAGGCTATCAAGAAACGCTTGAATTTGATGTGACGGAGGACATGTGTCCTGAGTTTGGCGGTCAACGTGTCCATGCTACACTCTCCACCGTTTCTCTTGTCTATTATATGGAATGGGTGGCAAGACGAGTTATCTTACCTTTTCTGGAACCCCATGAAGAAGGAATAGGTGCGGCTGTGGAAGTCCGTCATGCGGCGCCAGCTCCGGTAGGTACGCGTGTACGGCTTCTTGCCGAAGTAACGGAATGTAGTCAGAGTAAAGTCATCTGCAAGGTTAGCGCAGAGCACAAATTGGCTCAGGTAGGATACGGTTCGGTTGTACAAGCTATTTTACCTCGCGAAAAAATTTTGGAGCGAATTGATGGAATGCGAATTTGCTCGGAATCGCATTGACTGAGGCTTTGCAAATCGACGGGTAAGGTGAATGATGAATCGGAATAAAGGAGCGATTGGCTTTGGAAATTGGCAAAATGTATATCAATGGTGAATGGATAGCGGCTGTAGACGCTGGCACTTGGAAAGTTCATAATCCAGCAACCGGCGAATTGGTGGGTGAGGTAGCGTTTGGTGGCGGTGTTGAAGCGAATCAGGCCATTGCTGCTGCACATGCAGCGTTTCCTGCGTGGTCTGGTCTGACACCTAGAGAACGTGCCAAATATCTGCTTAAATTGCATGATTTAGTGCGTGCCAATCGCGATGATTTGGCTGAACGCATCTCGGCGGAGATGGGTAAACCGTTGCGTGAGGCTAAAGGGGAAGTACTCGGGGCTGCGGACAATTTTCTTTGGTATGCCGAAGAAGCGAAACGAGTTTATGGAGAAACCATACCAAGTTCCGTCCCTGGCAAACGTCTTTTTGTCCTGCGTCAACCAGTGGGGGTTGTCGCCGCTATCACCCCTTGGAATTTTCCTGTCAATATGGTGGCGCGGAAACTGGCTCCAGCGCTTGCTGCTGGTTGTACAGTAATCCTTAAACCTGCTGAATCTACGCCTCTTTCTGCGATTCGCTTGTTTGAGTTAATGGAAGAAGCCGGTTTTCCAGCTGGTGTGGCTAATCTTGTCATTGGCAATCCGGCAGCCATCGGAGAAGCTTTCTTGGAAAGTGAGCATGTGCGCAAGATTGCCTTTACCGGATCGACCCGTGTGGGCAAATTATTGATGGCTGGCGCAGCGCGTACTGTTAAACGGGTCAGTCTTGAACTAGGTGGGCATGCACCTGTGCTGGTCTTCGCCGATGCGAATCTCGATCAAGCGGTTCATGGGGTTTTTGAAAGCAAGTATCGCACCTCTGGACAGCAGTGCATTTGTGCCAATCGCCTGTACGTAGAAGACAGTATACATGATGCTTTTGTAGAAAAACTGAAAGAGCGAATTCTTGCCGCTAAAGTTGGAGATGGCCGCGAAAAGGGAGTAGAGATTGGTCCGCTCGTCAATGCTGCTGCGGTAGAGAAAGTGATGCAGCATGTGGACGACGCAGTGAGCAAAGGAGCCAAAGCCGTTGTTGGCGGTCACCGTTTGACCGAAGGAGCCTATAGCCAGGGACATTTTATGGCACCGACACTTTTGACGGATGTGGATGAGACCATGCTCGTCTGCCAGCAAGAGACGTTTGGACCTGTTTTGCCCGTTCTTCGCTTTCAGACAGAAGATGAAGCGATAGAGCGTGCGAATCATACCAACTACGGTTTGGCGGCTTATGTTTATACTAACAATCTCAGTCGCGCTTTGCGTGTATCGGAGAAATTGGAGTATGGCATGGTGGGAGTCAATGATGGAGAATTCACACAAACGCAGGCACCGTTTGGCGGTTTTAAAGAGAGTGGTTTGGGAAGAGAAGGCGGACATCATGCTATGGATGAATTTTTGGAAGTCAAAATGGTCTCCATTGCGCTTGATTAAACCTGTCTATTGTAACTCTGAGCATAGAGTGGCCGCTCATTTTTCATCTTGGGTTTAGATACCTGATCCAACCGGCATGCTGAGCACGATTTCGCTGGCATGCCGGTTGTTATGTTGATGAATTTTACAATGGGCGTTGCATCTGTTCGAGCAAAGTTTCAAGCACGTCGACGTCTTCTAATCCTGTAACATCGCCTTTCACATCACCGGTTTGGAGAATTTCACGCAGCATGCGGCGGATAATTTTGCCCGATCTCGTTTTTGGCATGACATCGACAAACAATATTTGGGATGGACGCGCAAAAGCACCAATGTCTTGTACAATCTTTTCTTTCAATTCATCTGCGATGTTTTCCGATACTGAATAGGCTTTGTCGAGTGTCACAAAGGCAACAGGCACCATGCCCTTGAGTGAATCAGGTTCTCCTACTACAGCTGCCTCCACCACGGCGGGATGTTGAATCAAGGCGCTCTCCATTTCCATGGTGCTGATTCGATGGCCTGACACATTAATCACGTCATCTACTCTGCCGAGTACCCAGTAGTGACCGAATGAGTCACGGATAGCGCTGTCTCCAGTGAAATAAGCGCCCGGCAATTGTGAAAAGTAAGATTGCAAGTATCTATGGCGATCGCCAAAAATATCGCGCGCCAATGTTGGAAAAATGCTGCGAATGACCAAAAAACCAGGAGTATTGTCCGGCAAGGAGCATCCATTTTGGTCAACAATGTCCAGATGGTGTCCAAAGAAAGGTACACCGCAGGATCCAGGACGCATGGCAACCGCACCCGGTAGCGAAGCAAGAGGCGTACCACCTGTCTCTGTCTGTCCCCACGTGTTGTTGATGACTGCTTGACCTTGGCCAAATACGCGCCGCAGAAAATGCCAAGCCTCCGGATTGAGAGGTTCGCCTACGGAAGCAAGCAATTGGACGTGATCAAGCTGATAGGATTTGGCAAGATCTTCACCGTGTTTCATCAGCATGCGGTAAGCAGTAGGTGCGGAAAAAAGTTTGTTGACCTGATAGCGTTCTATCATTTCGTAGAGTCGACCAGGATACGGATAATCCAGTGCGCCTTCATAAAGCAATGTCGTTGCGCCCATGGCCAAGCCGCCTACGAGTACAAAGATGTGAGATGTTAACCAGCCAATGTCAGCCGTATTCCAGTAGATATCTTGTGGTTGCAAGTCTAACTGATATTTGCTGTAAGCATACGTTCCCAACAAGAAACCGCCACCTGCGTGCACAATACCTTTCGGTTTGCCGCTTGTGCCACTGGTAAAGATTAATAATCCTGGAGCATTGGCTTCCATAGGTGTGACAGGGCAGTCAGGACTGGAACCTTTCATCAACTCTTCATAATCGAGATCTCGACCTGTGGTCATTGGCGTAGCTAAGTTTTGTATACGGCGAAAAACAATCACGTGCTCGACGCTGTCCACTCCTTGTAAGGCAAGATCGACAGTGTCCTTAAGAGGCAGAACTTTTCCACGTCGATAACTGGCATTAGAGCAGATTACCAATTTTGCCTTCGATGCGACAATTCGTTCGCGCAGTGCTTCGGCTGAAAATCCTGCAAACACTGTATTGTAGACAACGCCTATACGCAGACAGGCGAGAAGGACAACATAAGTCTCTAACAAATTTTGCATGTATACGCTTACAACATCGCCGGGTTGAAGTCCTAGAGAGCGAAGGACATTGGCGAATTTTGAAACTTGTTGCTGCAGCATAGCGTAGGTCAAACAATCTTTGTCGCCCGGTTCTCCTTCCCAAAAAAGTGCAACCTTATTTCGAAATGCAGGATTTTCGGCATGACGATCGACACAGTTGTCGCAGACATTGAGAAGACTTTCAGGAAAAAAGGAAAAATTGGGCATACTTCCGCTCCATACCGTACTCTTTCGATCCAAAAAACGCAATTCATCTGCAATGCGATTCCAAAATTGTTCGGGGTGTTCAATCGATTCTTGGTAGAGTTGCAAATATTCCTGCATGTTTTGTATGTAAGACGAATTACGATATTTGTCAGATGGATGATAATGTTCGTCAGATGCTAAAAAAACTGGTATTTCCATTCCATTCCCTCCTCTTGATTCAGATATATTCAAAAATTCGTAGAGTTAATATGAAAATCCTTGTTTGATAGGTGAGATCATTCTGAAAAAATCTTCAGCAGAAAACCAGTACAGTATTTCTAACGTATAATTCATAGAACCATTTCATGCATGTTTTCAAGGGGATACAGTGATTTCCGTCCCGGCTGATGGATGGCAGAAAAGAATGCTGAATCGTGTCGTATAATAGACGCATTGGGCTATCCATCGGGGAGTGAACGGGACTGTGGATTTGAATGAAGATGCTTTATTATTTCAGTCGCTTCAACATGGAGATAAGACTGCGTTTGAACGACTATATCATCAATATAGTTCATTGGTATATACGTTTGCTCTCAGGTGCTGTGGTAACCCCGATTTAGCCAGTGAGATAACTCAGGATGTTTTTCTCAGATTATGGAGAACCAAGGCTGTCTATCAACCAGAACTTAGTCGCTTTTCTACTTGGTTACTGACGATGACTCGCCATATCTGTTATGACAAACTGAGAAGCCCGTCACAGCAGGTTCAGAAAAAATCCGTTTCATTGGAATGGGATACGAATCGAGAGATGTTAAGGAACGGATCGACTCATGAAATAGAAAAGAGCTGGTTTCGTAAAGATATGGAAGATGCGCTGTCAGAATTGCGTCCCGAAGAACGAACCATTATTCAATTAGCTTACTTTCAAGGATATACACTGAATGAAATCTCACAACAACTCCATTTACCGATTGGTACGGTAAAAACCAGATTGCATAAAACTTTACGGCGTTTGAGATCGTACATGCGCGGTTGGGAAGGAGGCATAGATGATGAGCGGGCAAACGTGTGAATCCATGGATTGGCTTGCTTATTTATCGAATCAATTGTCTCCTGAAGAACACAGTCGAATGCAGGAGCATCTTCACTCTTGTACGGCTTGTCAAGCTGAATTGAAAGATATAGAACAACTGTTTGACCATTTATCCATCCATCTAGAGTTGATAGAACCCCCCGGTAGTCTTAAAGAGCGAGTGATGTCTTCGATTCAAGTAGAGAGTACAGAGGAGGTTGAAAACTACAAGCAAGAACAAGAAGCAAAAGGGCAACCTTTTTCACGGCTTGAATCCTTTCATCCGGGTTATCAAAGGCGTCGACCCTTTTGGATAGGGCTTGGTTATGCTATTTTGTTCTTTCTTTGCGGAGGTTTGGGCCTGCAACTCAATCATGAACACAAACTACTTACACAGTTGCAACAGCAAATGCAAGATACTCCTGCGATGTTATCCATGCATGCAACGTCGTATGATAAGGAGGGACAAGGTGAGGTCATTCTCATACCGAAAGGGAATTCTCTGCGCGTCATTGTCGTTGTTAACCATTTAAAACCAACCGTAGGCAGTCAAGTTTACCACATCTGGTTTTGGCATCATGGTACACGAAGCAGTGCAGGTGTGATGACAGTCAATGCAGAAGGGAAAGGAACGTTTGTTCAAACGTTTCCTATTTCCTTTCATCAAATCGATGGAATTGGGATTACTTTGGAACCTAATCCAAATACAACTCATCCTGTTGGCCCTAAAGTTTTAGGAGTGTCACATGTCTAAAGATGAGACGTGTCCATGGAACTGTTGCGTGTGAGATTAGACTCGTGAAGTCAAAATAAAGGGGCTTTCCTTCCAGTCACTTAGAATGACTGTTGGAAAAGCCCCTTAACGATTTGTCATTTTAATGACTCATTGACAAGTTTAAACTGTCATTGGACAATTGCAGGGATATTCCCGCATTCTCCAGTACGGATGTTAAGTCAGACAGACAAACGTATGTCGTAGGTTTTCCAGTATACGGATCGCTCTCAACCATTTTGCGAACAATCCCTGCATACGTACCATTCACCATCAGAGTAGCGCTTGTCAGCGGATCGCCCAATGAACTGGGAATATCTTTGGACATCATCGATGACATCTGACTCGAAGTAGAAATGTTCAATGTCGATCCGTTCCAAGTGGAAGAAAAATTCATGGCATGAAGAGCTTGCTGCAAGTAATAAACAGGTACATACCATTCACTTTTTCCCATATCCATGGCTTGCGTTTGATAAACATAAGGAGTTTCAACCGTTTGCTGATTCACTTGCATCATCATTTGCATTTTACCTGTGATTTGTAACGAAGGTTGATAGTCCAATTCGTTTACCGTGTTGCTGTTGTCGTCCGTATAATAGACTACCAAATTTCCGCTTGCATCTTTACTCGCGGCAATGCCAAATAATGCTGATCCTGCACCAGTTTTAGGGTTCACTGGAGTTTTATCAAGCACCACTTTTGCCACAGGCTGTGCTTTACCGTTGGGCAGGATACGCAGTTGAATCAAATCGTTGTTTCCTTGATTCACCACTAACAAATCTCCATTCACAGGATCAATCGTCAGACCTGCTGGTTTATTCAAAAGTCCGTTTTGATAAACCAATTTACCCATCCCTTGATTCTTACTGGCTGTACCGTCCCATTGAAAAGCGCGTATAGAATTATCGGCTGTATCTGTGACATAGAGTGTATGAGTCATAGTATCATAGGCCATTCCCTGAGGGCCTTCAATATTGTTGGCACCCCAACCGCTTTTCGCCAAACCACTGCCGAGGACGATAAAGTGAGTCGTTGTTTGAAAATCAGGTGGTGAAAATCCAAACATGGCCACCACTGTGCCATTTTGAGCCCCGGTTGCAAAAAAGGCTGCTGGCACAGTACTTCCATTCGATGTTGTATAAGCAGGTGCAAAGGCCTGTCCCCATGGGCCTTTCAATACTGGGTTGGTTATCCAGCCTCCTTGACCAAAGGATGTACCATTTGGTTTTGTCACTTGTACATTTCCGTCTGTTCCATTTTGTCCAAAGTTAGCAATCCAGAGCGGGCCTTTGGGAGAAAAGGCCATAGCAGCAGGTCCATTGGCGTTTGTGACAAAAGGAACAGGTTTACCTGCTACAATCCGTTCAATCGTTGTACCGGCTCCATTGGTACCTGCTTTGTTGGAGAAGTTAGAAACAAAAATTTCTCCATAAGTTGTTGAACCTGGTCGATTATCTACGACAACTGCGTAGGGATTGTTGTCTCCATTTGTTGGGTCAACAGTGGAGGAAACCACAAAATTTTGATTGAGTTGATTGATATTTCCTACACCCATCATGGAAGAATTGGCTGCAAATACGGTGGGTACGTTTAATGCTGCTAGAGAAAATATAGAACCCCCAAGCGCAGCAGCTTTCCAATAATTTTTTTTCATTAAGAAATTCCTCACCTTTCTGTGTAATGATGTCTATCACAGTCTAATACGAGCAAATGTGGCAAGCGGTTTTTATTTTGAAAAAACTATTTAAAAATAAACCAGGTGAATTCTATTTCTTTCAGGCGTACAATCGTTGACAAAGTTATCGAATCGATTCAACTGATTGCCGATGGGGGAGAAAATGATGCAGTTTATACCGAAAGCTTTAGGGCAATCCAATGATTTGTTGACCTTCTGGGATCATTTACCGGAAATGGCGATTCTGTTGCCGCGTCCTCTACAGGTTGTATCAGAAATTCAGTGGGGAATTGGCGAATTAGACAGGCAGCCTTGTTTGATACTCTATCTGTTTGTGGGTGAAGATACGTTAGAATTGTTGCTTCCCCGCGAATTGCCGACGTCTCCACATGAGCAGGTGGATGTGTGGGAGCTACTCATATCTTGGAGGACTGACTGCGTAAAATTACGTTATGGAGAAAGTCCACTGCATGCGGAGCAAGAAGTCACTCTTTTTTTGCCAGCCTCCGAATCGGAAGCTCTTCTTTCACAATTATATCTCTTCGTTCAAAAATCATTGACATTGTCTTCTACAAAAGAACTCCCTCAAAGTCATCAAGACTGTCTAATAGCACTGAAAGAAAGGATTGAAGAACACAGAGAGCAAAGCAGGGAATCGGTTTAAGGTCGGGAGAGACGATTGATGCACATAGAAAGTCATGAAGTGTTTTGTGCTGTGGTTGAGCATGGGAGCTTATCCCGTGCAGCGCATTTATTGCATATGACGCAGTCTACAGCAAGTCGTCATTTACAGGTGTTAGAAGAAGAATATGGAGGCTTGTTGTTTGAGCGAAGTGCTTCTGGATTGACACTGACATCGCTCGGACATGCCTTGTATCCCTTTAGCAGAGATATGTTGAGTTGTCATATGCGCGCTAAAGAAGAAATATTTCGTCTGCGCAGTCAAGGCGGGGGATTGTGCGTAGGAGCAACCTTGTCGATTGGCGAATATGTGCTTCCTGAACTTCTTGGTGAATTAAAAAAACAGTATCCTCTTACCGAAATTCGCATGCGTATAGCCAATACAGCTGAAGTGTTGAGGCTTTTAATCCATCACAGTATTGATATTGGTATTGTCGAGGGGCAGGTAAAATCTGCTTCCGATTTTCAAATTACTGAATGGATGGAGGACGATCTCGTTCTAGTTTGTCCACCTTTTCATCCGTTTGTTCATCAATCAGAAGTTACTTTGCAAGAAGTTTTACAAGAACCTCTTTTGTGTCGTGAAGAAGGTTCCGGTACGCGGCAAATTACAGAGCAAGCTCTTGATAAAGCAGGAGTTTTAGATCGAGTATCTTTTATGATGGAACTTGGCAGTACACAGGCGATTAAATCTGCGATTACTGCTGGCCTGGGTATTGCTTTTCTGTCAAGACTAGTGATTCGTGAGGATTGTTTGAACGGTACGTTGGTAGAAATCCCGGTCAGTGAGTTTCGCATTCATCGAAAACTATACATTGTGCAAAGACAAGAACGTTATGCGCGATACATGGTTGCCCATTTTTTATCGCTCTTATTAAAAGAAAGTTCCTCTTCCAAACACCGAGACGGACGGGAGTTGAAAACATGAACTGGATTCCTATGTTATCTATGACGGAGGGAATGGTTACGCCGGATACAGGTTTTATGGAGTTTAATTTGCAAATGCCAATGGGATATCGCGAATGGCGAGGTATGTTTACTGAATTGGGTGTAGAATCCACGTTATTTAATGGATACGCTCTTCAATACAAAGATGGTGGCAAAAAAATATCAGACACAGCTGTCCAACTGCATTTTTTTGAACACGGTTTGTATATTGCTCCACCCTTTGTTACAGAAGAATACTATTTTCACATTCCTATTCGGGAGTTAAAAATAGGAAAAGTTTATTTTGATCTTCCTAAAGAACAGAATTTGCTTTCCTTAGAAGGATATAAGCCGAAAAGAGAGCAACTGCAAGCAATTGACATCTGGTCATGTCTTTCGGAGGATATGGAAGAACAAATCATTTATTCATTTTTTTATGAGGTTCATATCCAAACCGATTCGCGAATCTATCATTTTGAACGTTTTCGTCTGCAACAGTAGCTACTCAACTGATAGTACGTGTGGTTGACATGAAGACAGCTTACCGAACTACAAAACTATTTGTGAAATACTCACCCTAAAGATATTCTGATGCCCGTCAATCGGTTACGAAGTATAGGAAGACGGATGCCTAATGTCGTTCGAATTTATAGGTGTCGATCACATTCAATTAGCTGCCCCTGAAGGTTGAGAAGTGGAAGCTTAAAAATTCTCCACGGAGTTGTTAGGTTAGGGGGGAGATTCCAAAGCCAGAAAACCTTATGCACAGCCTGCGTGCTAGATTTGCATACGGGCAGGGTGAATGGCAATCGTGTGCTGGACAAAGATGCAGAACTCGATACCCGGTTGCAATTTTCGCATAACCTAGAGGCTCCTGACAGTGATACGCTTTGAGTATGCAGATTGTCAAAAGGAGGTCTTTAGGTTGAGCCAAATCATGGTCTCTTCTCCTTTACAAGAAGAAAAACCTATACGTTGGGGTAAAGTTATCAATCAGGAAACCTGCATCGGCTGCCATGCCTGTTCTGTAGCCTGCAAAATGGAACATGATGTGCCTCTCAGTGTCAACCGTACGTATGTCAAACAGGTTGAAGTCGGCGTTTATCCTCAAGTCTCCCGGGAATTTCAAATTACTCGCTGTAATCAATGCGACGATGCTCCCTGTGTACCCATTTGTCCAGTCACAGCGATGTTTAAACGTGATGACGGTATTGTTGATTTCGATCGCGATGTGTGTATTGGCTGCAAAGCGTGTATGGCTGCTTGTCCATACGATGCGATTTATATCAATCCTAACGTTCACAGCGCAGAAAAGTGCAATTTTTGTGCGCATCGGATCGACCAAGGGCTTGAACCGGCTTGTGTCATAGTATGTCCTGTGGAAGCGATTGTGGTTGGAGATCTCAATCAACCGGACAGTGAAGTTTTACAGCTTATCTCACGCCATAAAGCAGATGTCAGGAAACCCGAAAAAGGAACTAATCCTAAAGTTTTTTATGTTGGTGCAAGCGATTACACATTGAATCCTTCCAAAGCTCGCTACGAAACAATGAATATGTACGCTGAAGAGAGAACTGGTTATCCTGTCCATGATGAGCACCGTCAAAAAGGTAAACATAGCGTCGCCGCTGCTCGTTTGGCTTATGATGTTCCGCACCATTCACCATGGCATTGGGAAGTCTCTCTGTATACATGGACGAAATCAATTTCAGCAGGAGCTCTTATTATGCTGGCAATTTTTGCGCTCAGCGGTGTTTCATTAGATTCGACTATAGAGATGGTTGCTGCTGCAATTGGACTTGTATTTTTGGGTATTACAGGTATCCTGTTGATTTACGATTTGGAACACCCCTGGCGTTTTATCCGCATTTTTACACGCCCTCAATGGAAATCTTGGCTGGTTCGCGGTTCCTTCATCATTGCCGGGTACGGCATTGTTCTTCTGCTGCAATTCTTACTGAGCCTTTTCCATCAACAGCAACCAGAAATGTTTGTCGCTGTTGCCGGACTTCTTTTGGGTGCTTTTACAGCCATGTACACCGCATTTTTATTTGCTCAGGCTAAAGGACGCGATTTGTGGCAAAATCCCGCCCTGCCGTTACATCTTTTGTCTCAGGCAGTGTTGGCAGGAGCCGCGTCGTTTGCTATTGTCGGACTCTTTATCCCCATGTCTGGAAAAATGGAATTTATCATACAAACGACACTCATCGTCTCAGCTGGCGTACATTTAGCTTTGGTCTGCAGTGAAATGATGATTCCGCATACCATTGAGGATGCTAAACGAGCTGCTCATCAGATGATCTACGGTCGGTACAAATGGTTTTTCTGGACCGGGTTGTTAGCTGGGGGACTCGTTCCTTTTGTGCTTGGTTTCTTTATGCACAACCATACTTTAGAAATAGTAGGTTCAATTTTTGCTCTGCTGGGACTTTTTCCTTATGAACACGCTTACGTTCAAGCAGGTCAATCCATACCGTTAAGTTGACACCATTAAGTTGACACCATATCGATGCTATTTTCTCTATTTCATATTTTGTTTGGAGGTGTGGAATTTGGGTATTCAGGAGAAACATTTGGAAATGACCAAGGGCTTTGGTCATCTGCGCTCCCATCCTGAACCAGCTAAATGGGATGACTGGAAAGAATTAGATGCCAAAGCATGGCCGAAAAAAGTGGAGCATCACTATGAACTCATTCCAACCGTTTGCTTCAATTGTGAAGCAGCTTGCGGTTTGTTGGCCTATATAGACAAAGAAACAGGAGAAGTCAAGAAATTGGAAGGCAATCCTCTGCATCCGGCTAGTCGTGGCAGAAATTGTGCTAAAGGCCCAGCAACGGTAAGTCAAATGACCAATCCGGAACGCATTCTGTATCCACTCAAACGTGTGGGCAAGCGTGGAGAAGGCCGGTGGGAACGAACCACTTGGGATGAAGCCTTAGACGACATTGCCGCTCGTATTCGTAAAAGTATCTTAGCCGGAAAGCGGGATGAAATTACCTATCATGTAGGTAGACCGGGTGAAGACGAGTATACAGAAAGAGTTTTGAAAACATGGGGTATTGATGGGTTGTCCTCTCACACCAATGTGTGTTCTTCAGGAGGACGTGCAGGTTATGCTTTTTGGATGGGAATGGATCGGCCTTCGCCAGATTACACAAACGCCAAGTTTATCTTAATGATGAGTGCGCATTTAGAGTCCGGCCACTATTTTAATCCAAATGCGCAGCGTATTATAGAAGCTCAACAAAAAGGAACGAAAATCGCGGTTATTGATACCAGGCTCTCCAATACGGCCTCGAAAGCTGATTACTGGTTGTCACCGTGGCCGGGTACGGAAGCTGGCTTGCTTTTGACTCTTGCGAATGTGTTGATTCAAAGTGAGCGATTTAATCAAGAGTTTGTACGTCAATGGGTAAACTGGAGGGAATTTTTAGCGGATCGACAGTATTTGCAAGATTTGAAACAGAGGGGCTTTTTGGATACTGTCCCTACAGGACAAACATTTCGGGACTTTGTGAACGTTTTGAAATCGATTTATGCGAGTTATACTCCCGAATGGGCAGAAGAGGAATGTGGTGTTTCAGCCGATTTAATTCGAAGTGTGGCTGAAGAAATTGCCCGCGCAGGAACAGCGTTTTCAAGTAATATTTGGCGCAATGCGGCTGCAGGACATCGTGGAGGTTGGATGATTACTCGCAGTCTGATGTTTTTGAATGTCTTGATGGGCGCAGTTGGAGAACCTGGAAGTATGATTCCTAACACATGGGTCAAGTTTGTTCCTACACGTCATACGATGCCAGAGCCTATTAGAGTTTGGAATGAAAATCATTGGCCACGCGAATTTCCGCTCTCTTATTTTGAAATGAGTTTTTGTCTTCCACATATCCTCAAAAAACGAAAGAAACGTTTGGAAGTATATATTACTAAAGTTATGAATCCGGTTTGGACTTTTCCAGATGGCTTCCAATGGATTGAAATGTTTCAAGAGCCCGATCGCGTTGGTTGCCATGTGACCTTATCTCCGGTTTGGTCTGAAACCGCCCAATTTTCTGATTACATTCTGCCTGTTGGTCTGGCCACAGAGCGGCACGATTTGCATAGTTATGAGACGCACGCTGCACAATGGATAGGTTTTCGTCAACCTGTCTTGAGAGTTTCAAAAGAACGAAAAGGTAATTTTACAGGTGATACGAGAGACGCTAACCCAGGTGAGGTTTGGGAAGAAAATGAATTTTGGATTGAACTCTCGTGGAGAATCGACCCTGATGGAAGTTTGGGTATTCGCAAGTATCATGAGTCTCCATATCGTCCGGGACAAAAAATTACGGTGAATGAATATTATCAATGGATTTTTGAAAATGCTGTTCCAGGTTTACCAGAGGCAGCGGCGGCTGAAAATATGACACCGTTAGCCTACATGAAACGATATGGCGTTTTTGAAATTACGAAAGATGTGTACGGAGTTTACAAAAGACCAGTAGAAGAATCTGTTTTGCAGGATGCCGTTATTGTTCCGGAACCTTCTGAAGGACGGAACCTACAGGGTCAAGAGCCTGGTGTATGGGTGGATAAATTGCCACATTCCGCAAATCATGCTCCCTTGCCTGGACCGTTCAAGAATAAGGAAGGCAAAGTGAGAGCGGGTATTTTGGTAGACCAGCAAGCTGTGAAAGGCTGGCCAACGCCTTCAGGGAAATTGGAGTATTTCTCCACAACGCTCAGAGATTGGGGATGGCCGGAATACGCCATTCCGATTTATCCAAGAAATGAGCGAGAACGTCAATCCATGATTCATATTGTCAGTCAAGTGCATCATCAATCCATAGATCCAGCCAAAGGAGATTACATTTTATTGCCAACGTTCCGGTTGCCCATGTTGATTCACACTCGAACCAATGGTGCCAAGTGGCTGCATGAGATTGCCCATACCAATCCCGTGTGGATTCATCCTGTAGATGCTGCTCGACTGGGTGTAAAAACAGGAGATGAAGTGCGTATTTCTACGGAAGTTGGCTCAATTGTAGATAAGGTTTGGGTTACAGAAGGTATCAAACCAGGCGTGATTGCGTGCTCCCATCATTTGGGCAGGTGGCGATTACATGAAGAGATAGGTAGTGATCGATGGAGTTCGTCACTGGTTAAAATTGAAAAAAATCAATCGGGTCAATGGACGATGAAACAAATTCATGGTCCGATTCCCTGGAAAAGTAAAGATCCTGATTCCGGACGAGTTTGGTGGACCGATGGGGGTGTGCATCAAAATATTATTTTCCCTCCTCAGCCCGATCCGATTAGCGGCATGATGTGTTGGCATCAGAGAATTCATGTAGAGAAAGTAGAAAATGGACGTCACTATGGAGAAATTGTAGCCGATCCTAAAAAGTCCTACGAAGTTTTTCAACGTTGGCTTGAGTTGACGCGGCCTGCGCCAGGACCGGGTGGACTCTACCGTCCCTATTGGATGCTTCGTGTTTTAAAGCCACATCCAGATGCTTATGTTGTTCCGGAGAGCGTTCCAGGAATGCGTGAAGTGAACCAATAATTGTATGGTCGCGGAGTTTTTGTTTCAGGAGCAGGGGAATAGCCGTCCCTTGCTCCTGAAACTGTTATCCAGATGTCTAGATGGGTTCTTTTCAGTGCAAGATTTACGACGCTTCATTGACAACCGAATCTATTTTCAGTAGACTACGGTCAAATGCTTTATTATATTAGCGAACTAAAGCAAATGACGCAGGTACTTGTCTGCTGGAGAGTGAGAGTGTGAATCGAGTTTTCTTTGAAGAACCAGTAACTTTTTCCGGTTCAAACAATGGCGATCGTCCTGCTGGCTTGAGAGATGCCTATCCTTCCTATGCCTCGAAGCGACGAGCGTTGGAAATACAACTGGTTGACTATTTCGAACAACGTGGATGTTCTTTAGTCAGTGCCTCCGCGATTGAGTCACTAGATACATTTTGGCGTGCCAAAACGTCACTTTCCGTCGATGATGCTTATCAAATACTTATGGCTCCTGGAAAGTTGGCGGTATTGCGCCCGGAAATGACACCCTCCATTGCGCGTATGGCAGCTCCTGTTTTGCAACAACATCCTCAGCCGCTTTACTGGTGTTACGCTGAACGTGTTTATCGCAAACCTGGAAGTGTTTCTTCCTGGTCTGAACTTGCTGTGGACGCTGTGGAATCTACACAAGTGGGAGTGGAATGGATGGGAGTAAGCGAGGCGGCAGATGCTGACTTGCTTTTGCTTTGCCATGAAGCGTTACAACAGTTATCGGTCCAGGGAGCGCGGACGGTAGTTTCACATGCTCGCTTAGCAGTTTTGTTTTTGAATGCTGCAGGAATTTCTGAAGATGTGATTGCGAAAAGTTTACAGCAACTGGTCAGAGGGGACTATGTCGGTTTTCAAGAGCTTATGATGACTTACCATCCGTCTGTATCCTTACTGACTTGTCTGCGTCAACTCAATCCATATGATTCGGAAAGTCTGGAAAGACAATTGGAGCGTTGTGGGCAGGCTGTACAGAAGAACACAGAATTGTATCAAGTGTGGAATACAGTTGTATCTATTGCAAAACAAATTACAGAACTTGGCCGTCAACAAGAATATACTTTCGATTTTACGCTGACGCGCAATATAGCTTATTACACAGGTATTCTTTTTGAAACTTTTGCTCCCGGCGTTGGGGCTCCGATTGCTCTCGGAGGAAGATATGACGAGTTATTGAAGCAATATGGAACTGACGCTCCTGCAGTCGGATTTGTCCTGGAATTGGAACGTCTCTTGAACGTTGTTGCGTCGATAACAAATCGGGGAGGAGAATTACTTTGTTGACGATTGCTCTTGCCAAAGGACGCACAGCAGAAGATACGTTGCCTTTACTCGAGCAGTCAGGCTGGCCGCTTGCAGAAAATTTTTTCACCAGTCGCGCTCTCGTTTTCCCTGCCCACAGCCCAATCCTCGGGGAGCTTCAATATCTGTTGGCCAAGCCTATGGATGTGCCGACATACGTTCAATATGGTGTGGCCGATCTCGGTATTGTTGGCAAAGATATTTTGCTTGAGCAGCAATCTGATGTCTATGAATTAATCAATTTGGGGACAGCGCGCTGTACGCTTTGTCTGGCTGGCAAACCTGAAACAAAGATGAACCAAATTCGTCGTGTCGCAACGAAATATCCGCGATTGGCGGAAGCGTATTTTCGCAGCGAAGGGCTGTCGGTAGAATTGGTAGAACTAGGAGGGAGTATTGAACTGGCAGCTGTGATCGGTTTGGCAGATGCTATTTTTGACTTGGTGCAAACTGGAGCAACGCTTGCCGCTAATGGACTTCAAGTACTCCATGAGTGTCATAAAATTTCTGCACGCCTGATTGCGAATCGCTCCAGTTTTCGTCTCAAACAAGACAAACTGGAACCGTTGTTGGTTGCTTTACAAAAAGCTACTACGGATGGAGAGGGTTGGATATGATCATCCGTCGCTACAGTTCAGACCAATGGATTTGGCAACGAACATTAACATCAGAAACAGCTGTTCAATCCAAGGTATCCGAGATATTGGAAACTATTCGAAGAGACGGAGACTTTGCTTTGCGTCGTTACACACAGGAATTCGATAGATGGCAAGGAGCTATGAACGCTGAAGAGCCTCTTTCTGTACCGCGATCTGTGCGCGAAGCAGCGTTAGCGGCAACACCTGCGTCTCTTCAGACGGCTTTGCGAGAAGCGGCTCAGCGCATTCGCCGTTTCCACGAAGACGTGCTTCCGGATAATCGTCAATTTGAACAAGCAGGAGCAACGCTTGGGATGGTTTGGCGTCCGTTGCGTCGAGTGGGTGTTTATGCGCCGGGTGGTAAAGCAGCCTATCCATCCACGGTCTTCATGAATACTATACCCGCTCAAGTAGCAGGTGTAACAGAAATTGTTTTGGCCTCTCCTCCACAAGCTGAGACAGGCTGGCCCCATCCTCTGATATTGGCGGCAGCTGAAATTGCTGGTGTGCAAGAGGTGTATCGCATAGGCGGAGCACAGGCGATTGCCGCATTTGCCTATGGGACTGCCAGTGTACCCGCTGTTGAGAAAATTGTCGGTCCAGGCAATCAATGGGTTGCCACAGCCAAACAGCAGGTTCAGTCACATGTTGCAATTGATTCCATCGCTGGACCAAGTGAAGTATTTGTAATAGCTGATCATACGGCTAAAGCCCCCTATGTAGCTGCTGACATGTTAGCTCAAGCAGAACATGATGAAGCTGCTGGTGCTGTCTGTATCAGTACAGATCGCCGTTTGTTGGATGAAGTAGCAAGCGAGTTGGAACGGCAATTGGCTATTTTGCCGAGGAGATCGATTGCTGCTCAGGCTCTACAGACATGGGGTGCGCTGGTTGAAGTGGCTTCAGTGACTGAAGCGATTGAGTTAACCAATCAAATGGCACCAGAGCATGTGGAATTACATGTGGCTCATCCATACGAAATTTTGCCTGAGTTAAGAACAGTGGGCGCGGTGTTTCTTGGTGAATATACGCCAGAACCTGTAGGCGATTATTTGGCCGGACCCAACCATGTATTGCCGACACATGGTACAGCCCGTTTTGCATCTGGGCTCTCTGTGCATGATTTTCTGCGTCGTTTTACTTATGTGTCATATGATTCATCCGCTTTAGCTCGTGATGCGGAATCGATTATCCGATTGGCAGAAGCCGAAGGACTTGACGGCCATGCGCGAGCTGTACAAATTCGCTTGGAAGGTGAGCGTTCGTGAATGTAAATCGTTTTGAGAAAGAGGATGAAACAGGCTATCCATCTGTGCGAAAAGCGAAGATTGTTCGTCAAACGGGTGAGACGTCAGTCGAACTGGAACTTTGTTTAGACGGTCAAGGACAGGCGCAATTGGATATACCGGTGCCTTTTTTGAGTCATATGCTCCATTTGTTTGCCGTTCACAGTGGATGTGATTTGACCATTCAGGCGAGCGGTGACATTGAAGTCGATGATCATCATTTGGTAGAAGATATCGGAATTTGTCTAGGGCGAGCGCTTTACGAATCTCTAGGAGATAAGGTGGGCATTCGTCGTTACGGTCAACGTTATACACCTATGGATGAAGCGTTGGCTCGCACGGTTCTCGATTTTTCTGGGCGTAGCGCCTTTGTTTGGCAAGCGGAATTTCGTCAAGATAAAATCGGTCAATTTTCTACCGAATTGGTTGAAGAATTTTTTAAGTCAGTCGCCAATGAAGCGCGTATGGCGCTGCATATGGCGGTTCTCTATGGATCCAATCATCATCATATGGTAGAAGCTCTCTTTAAATCATATGCTGCGGCCTTGCGAGAAGCTGTGACACTCGAACATCATCAACGCTTGCTTAGCTCTAAAGGGGTGCTCGAATGATTGCGGTATTGGATTTAGGTATTGGGAATTTGTCGAGTGTACGTGCTGGTCTCGCCAGGGCGGGGGCTGAGACTGTAGTTTTGGCGAATCTCCACGATTGGCAGATGAACTTTGATCCATCCTCACAAGTCAAAGCCTTAGTTTTGCCAGGTGTTGGTGCTTTTGGTGACGCCATGTTCCAGTTACGGTCCCGTCAGTTGTTGTCGCCGCTAAAAAAACTAGCTGCCTCTGGATTTCCGATTCTCGGTATTTGTCTGGGCATGCAACTCTTATTCAGTACTTCAGAAGAGCATCAAGGTGCCATAGGATTGGGACTATTGCCGGGCAAAATCGTTCGATTTCCTTCTGTCGATCGGGTGCCGCATATGGGGTGGAATACACTGGACGTCCTGCGCAAGCATCCGCTTTTAAACGGGATCGACCCTGGTGATTTTGTCTATTTTGTTCATTCTTACTATGCAGTACCTCTTGAAGAGGAAATTGTCTTTGCTGCTACCCATTATGCAGGTGTACAAGTGCCTGCAATTGTTGGACGCGGACAACTCTTTGGAATGCAGTTTCACCCGGAAAAGAGTGGTCGCGTGGGGGCCAAGTTACTAGAAAACTTTGTGGAACTGTCCGAACAGGGGGTACGTCCGAATGTCCGAGTTTAGGATTTACCCTGCGCTCGACTTTCTGGGTGGCCGCTGTGTACGGCTCTATCAGGGAGAATATGGAAGTGCAGCGGAAGTCAGTACCCATCCGTTGGCTACAGCCGAAACTTATCTGCAGTCTGGCTGCCGTTATTTGCATGTGGTCGATCTCGATGCGGCTCGTTCTCCGAAGCACATTGCGCAAACTTCGGTGAATCGTGAGATTATACGGGACATTTGTCGGCTTGCGTCTACCTGCAATGCAAAAGTCCAAGTAGGTGGCGGCGTCCGTTCCTTGGCTGATCTTGCCGCTTGGCTGGAAGTGGGAGCAAGTCGCTGTGTAGTGGGCACAGCTGCTCGTGAAGAGGGTTTTCTGCAAACGGCGGTCGAACGTTTTGGCGCAGAAGCTGTAGTTGTGGGACTGGATGGACGAGATGGAAAACTTGCCGTTCAGGGTTGGGAAGAGCAAACCAATCAACCGCTGATAGAAGTCGCTGTTTGGGCACGACAGGCTGGGGTAAGGACTGCTGTGGTGACGGATGTGCGTAAGGACGGAACCGGACAAGGACCCAATTTACAAATCGCTCGGGAAATTGCTGAAGCGACCGGTTTATCCGTGATAGCTTCAGGCGGTGTAGCCCATCTTGACCATGTGCAAGCAGTGCAAAAATCCGGATTAGCTGGGGTCATAGTAGGAAAGGCGCTTTATAGTGGTCAGATAGAACTTTCTCAAGTAGCAGCTTGGTGGCAAAGTGAAAAGGGGGATGTGTCGTGCTGACCAAACGAATTGTCCCCTGTTTTGATGTGGATGCGGGACGTGTGGTGAAACACGTAGGTTTTTTAGAAAATCGCCGCGATGCAGGAGACCCAGTAGCGTTAGCAGAGCGTTATTCTGAAGAAGGAGCCGATGAACTGGTACTTTTGGATATTTCGGCTTCTTTGGAAGGCAGACTGGCCGTCTTGCGAGTGGTAGAGGAAGTGGCCTCTCGTATTCAGATTCCGCTCACCGTAGGCGGGGGTGTCAATCGTATTCAAGATGTGCGTGATTTGCTGATGGCTGGAGCGGATAAAGTGTCCATGAATACGGGGGCCGTGCGTTCTCCAGAGCTCATACAGGAAGCAGCCCGCCGTTTTGGCGAGCAGTGTGTGGTTGTGGCCATTGATGCTAAAAAAAATTCTCTGACAGGCGACTATGAAGTGATGATAAAAGGCGGAAAACAGTCGACAGGGCTTGAAGTTGTCCATTGGGCACGCCGTGCTGTCAGCCTTGGGGCGGGTGAAATACTCCTCACCTCGTTTGTGCAAGATGGAACTAAAAGTGGTTTTGATATTACATTGACGCGGGCGGTTGCAGAAGCAGTTTCTGTGCCCGTAATAGCTTCAGGCGGGGCTGGTTGTGTAGAAGATTTTTACGATGTCTTTACTCAAACAGAAGCAGCTGCGGCACTAGCTGCTACAATTTTCCATTTTTCTGAAACTTCTATTCGTGAAGTCAAGTCGTATTGCCGCCAGAGAGGAGTGGCTATTCGATGGATTTAGCAACAGGCGAATCTGCCATGCAGTCTGTAGCACTGGCTCGCGTCCGTTACGATGCAACAACAGGATTGGTGCCGGTTATCGTCCAAGAGGCTAAGACGCGTGAGGTATTGATGATGGCTTATGCGAATCGCGAAGCTCTCAAACGTACGTTGGAGACAGGTCAAGCCTGGTTTTTCAGCCGATCTCGTCAAGAATATTGGCGCAAAGGCGCAACTTCTGGAAACACGCTGAATGTGCTTTCTATCTGGGTCGATTGTGACGCGGACAGCCTCATTTATTGGGTAGAAGCTGTTGGACCTGCATGCCACACAGGTGAGCGTAGTTGTTTTTATCGAACCTTGGTATCGGACAGTGTGGCTGAACAGGCGGATAAACTGAGTGGGGAAGTGAGTATAGAAAGGTCAATAGAAAAACAGACAGACGATTCTGCGAGAAAAGTGTTAGATAATGGAACTGACTTTACACTGCTGGCTGATTTGTGGGATACTGTCATCAGTCGACAATCGGAAATGCCTGCAGGAAGTTATACCACCTATCTCTTCACGCAGGGCATGGACAAAATTGCCAAAAAAGTTGGAGAAGAAGCTGTCGAAGTTGCTCTGGCAGCCAAATCGTCAGATGCTGTCAGACAGCGGGAAGAAGTAGCGGCTGAAAGCGCTGACCTACTTTATCACCTGCTGGTTCTTTGGAGTGCTTCTGGCGTTTCTCCGGCGGATGTAATGGCAGTGTTGAGGAGCAGATAGCGCAGATGCAGTCAGAAGTTGTACCACCTCCTGGTGAAGTGCCTGCCTCGCCATCGCGCGAGGCATTTGGTTTGTTTTCCGTCCTTTTTGTCAATCTTATTTGGGCTGCGAGTTTTCCGGCCACTGCGTTTGCCGTACATAGTTTTCCTCCCGTTTTTTTGACACTGATGCGCCTATCGGTAGGCGGACTGCTTTTGTCGCCTTGGCTTTTTTTGCGATCAGCGCGTCGCCTTTTCCATCCTCGTGTGTTAGCACTCAGTGCCTTCTTGGGTGTAGTCGGTTTTTCCTTGCCAGTTTTTTTCGAGACAGAAGGTCTGTATCAATCGACTCCAGCTGTAGCTGCCATTTCTATAGCGATGGAACCTCTTTTTACAACCTTCATTGCTGCTATGGTTTTGCGAGAGCGGCTAACATGGCGACGGATTTTTGCTTTGTTTTTAGCGCTGATAGGTGCTTATGCGATTGCAGGGTTTCCTCGTCCAGACAATCCAGGCTATTGGCTTGGCGACTTGTTTATGTTGGCCGCCGTTCTGTGCTATGCTGTGTACAATGCGTTGTCAAAAAAATTGACCGATTCTGTACCTTCTATGCCAGCTGCTTCAGCATCATTGTTATTTGGTGCCCTTGGCAGTTTGCCTATCTGGCTTTTGCTCCATCATCCGCTGCCGCACGAATGGATTTCCAAAGATATATATGCAGCAGCCTATTTGACACTCTTTTGTACGACTGGCGCTTATGTGCTCTGGAATCTTATTTTGCGTGTTTTTCACGCCTCTTTTGCAGCGTTGTTTCTCTATTTGCAACCCGTTTTTGGGGTTTTGCTCTCCGTTTGGTTGCTTCACATTCAACCGGAAGCATCCTTTTATGTCGGAAGTGTCGTTATTCTATTTAGCCTATTTCTAGGTAGACAACAGAGAGGAGAACGGTCGGATTGAATCCATTTGTTCACACGCTTATTTCGCCTCACGGATTTGAACTGATTCCTTCGCTCGACACAGCCAAACGTCCGGGAATTCAGCGTTTAAGGAGTGCTTTGGAAAAGCAAGGGAAACGTATGACAGCTGCTAAACCTGATTTATTGGTGGTTTTGACACCGCATGGACTGCGCACGACCCGTTACACTACAGTAACAACCAGCACTTGGGTACGCGGGTTAGCGGAATACGACGGAGAAGAAGCCAGCATGGAATGTCCTGTAGCGCAGTCTTTTGCAGTGGGTTACGTAGAGGCTGCTGAGGCTGCAGGTTTACCACTTTTGGGTGTTCAGTTTGCCACGGCAGCAGGACCGCTCTCTGTTTTACCGCTTGATTGGGGAAGTATGGTTCCGCTCTGGTTTATGCCTGATGTTCCTGTTGTTATTATCACCCCAGCGCGAAATTTGGATAAAGCGTCGTACATTCGCTGTGGAGAGCTATTGGCAGAGTGGACAGTGCGTCAGAAAAAACGTGTTGGCTTGATTGCCTCCTGTGACTGGGCGCATACGCACCATGAGGGCGGACCTTATGGTTTTGCCAAAGAAGCCGTGGAGTTGGATCAAAAAGTTCGGGATGTACTTATGCGTGGTGAATGGGAAGAAATGGCAGATTGGGATTCTTCATTTGTTGAAGCTGCTAAACCCGACGGAATCCCACAAATTTTAATGTTAGCTGGTGCTGTGTCCAAAGCGGATCGTAAAATTATAGAATGCGAATATGAGTGTCCTACCTATTTCGGAATGTTAGTAGCAGGACTCGCTTAAGCGGTTTGTGAACGAGTCTCTTGTTACTCAGACGCGGATTTGCTACACTGCTTGCAAACAGCATAAAGAAAAGAGGCGCTAGGGGTGCCCTTTGGCTGAGAGACCTATGTCAACCCTTTAGACTCGATCTGGATAATGCCAGCGAGAGGAAGTGCCAAGTTCGGGGAGAGTCACCTCTTTTCACGCCATTAGCGGGAGAGGTGTTTTTTTATGTCTACTCTCGCAAAACAATCATAATTTGGGGGAATGTTTATGAGTTGGAAGTTGCGAGACATTGTCTTGTTAGCCATTCTCGCGGTTGTCAGTGGTCTGATTTTCCGTATTTTCGATTTCTTGTACAACATTCTGCAAATCGGCAATATTGTCTGGCCGCCTGGTCAAAATATTTTAAACGGTGTCTGGTTTATTGCTGTCGGCTTGGTACCTTATATCATTCGTAAACCAGGGGCTGCGCTTTTGGCAGAAGTGCTTGCTGCCGTCGTTGAATGGGCGCTCGCTGGTCCTTATGGAATTAGTGGCGTTCTTTCTGGCTTATTGCAAGGTCTTGGCGGCGAATTGGCCTATCTGTTCTTTGCTTATCGTCGCTACAATCTCGGCGTCTTATCACTCTCAGGTGCGCTGGCCGGTGTGGGGTACGCTGTGCAATATTACTATCAGTATGGCGGTAATCACCTCACTCATTTGGATTTTATTCTTGCCGTTCTCATCAACTGTATTTCAGGAGTATTTTTTGCTGGATTTGTGCCGAAATGGATTGATGATGCTCTTGCGCGTACAGGGCTTCTTCGCAATTACGCGATTGGTCAGCGAGCTAAGGGGATTTCACAGTGAGTAGCCAACTGAAGCAGAGTCCTCGTACCCTCGAAGAGATGGCAAGTCCGCTTCTCTTTGTAAAGGATCTCTGTTTGCGCTATGAGGAGCATGGGCCATGGATTTTGCGCCATATTGATTTTGTCCTGCATCCAGGTGAATCTGTATTGCTGCTTGGCCCAAGCGGATCGGGAAAAAGCACATTAGCTATGGTACTTGCTGGTCTGATACCCAGGATTCTTGAGGCAGAAGTCAAAGGAGAAGTCTTTTCTAGCGATTCTTTGCGCAAGCCGGGGAATATTGGCTATGTTTTTCAAGATGCGGATACACAGTTTTGCATGCTGCAAGTGGATGACGAATTGGCGTTTGGCATGGAGAATCGGCAAATTCCCCGCGCCAAGATGCGTGAACGAATGAAAGAAGCTTTGGCCAATGTTTTGTTGCCCGTTGCTCCAAACGATCTTCATCATGAGTTTTCGGGCGGAATGAAGCAGAAATTGGCAATTGCTTCCGCTTTGACACTTCGTCCTCAACTTTGTGTCCTGGATGAACCTACAGCTAATCTCGATCCGTTAGCTAGTGCACAGGTATTGACGACCATTCAAAAATTGCGCGAACAAGGGACTAGCTTGCTGATAATTGAGCATCATTTTCAACCTCTTCTGCCCTATGTGGATAGGGTGGTCTTGTTCAATCGAGATGGTAGCATTCATCGCCAAGGTCCTGCTGGAGAAGTGGTTGCTGAAGAATGGGCATGGATGCTGGCAGAAGGAGTAGCAGAAAGTCATGAGCTTGTCCAAACTGCGGTGCGGCGCGCTAATGATGCGTCCAGTTTGTCTTTGGGCAATTCGCTATGGACTTTGAGTGGGTTGGACGTAAAGCGTGGAAAGCGTGAAGTGTTGAAGCAGGTTAATGCAGAAATACGGCAAGGCGAATGGATAGCCATTGTGGGTCCAAACGGATCGGGCAAATCGACATTACTTGAAGCGCTCGCGGGATTGGTTCCGGCTGAGTCTGGAGAGTTGTCGTATGCTGGACGTCCACTCAAGGATTGGTCGGCAGAAGAATTGTATCAACGAATTTCTGTGAGTTTTCAAAATCCAGAGCATCAGTTTGTTTATGAACGAGTGGGAGAAGAGATAGCCAATCAACGTCTGTCAGGTGACATTCCTGATGATGTCCAGTCCTGGCTCAGTGATTTTGGCCTGGCAGGTTTAGCTGAACAATCGCCTTATATGCTTTCCCAAGGCCAGAAACGCCGTTTGTCTGTTGCTTCTATGTTACGTAAGGAACATGAGGCGTATTTGCTTGACGAGCCAACGTTTGGTCAGGATGCTGCGACAACCCGTTTTCTTATGGAACGTTTGGAGTCGTTGCACATTCGCGGTAAAACTCTGATCATGGTTAGCCATGACTTGTCACTCGTCTATCGTTATGCTACGCGCGTTTGGGTGGTGGTCAATGGTCGGTTGATTTGGGATGGTTTGCCGCAGGATTTAAAAAATCATCAAGCGATTCGAGCAAAAGCTCATCTTTTATCGGAACAGGAATTGATTGCGGCAGAGTTGCAACGAACGGAATTGAGCATGAAAGATATTTGGAATGCTTGGGAATCGAAGAGTGTTCCTAAGAATCATGCTCGTTTGTCCTGGTTTCGTAAAATTCACCCAGTCTGGCTATTCATTGGTATTCTGGTGGCAGCGGTCTTGATGGTATTTGCAAACAACTGGCAACAAGGTTTGGCGATGTTACTCTTTCCTATGGTTTTGCTCATGACCTTGGGACATCAATCTCCTTGGCGTGTATTAAAAATTCTTGCGCCATTTGTCCTTATTTATTTTCTTTCCCTTGTCTCTTTGACATTGAATTCAGCAGTACCGTCTGGAAGTGCCAGCGTGACGATTCTTTGGTGGCATCCAAGTATAGCCGGACTTCTCAATGGTATCGTGCTCGCCACACGAATGATTGGCACGTTGGCGCTTGGCCTGCTCTATGTGGATGCCGTGGATTTAACAGAATTGACCATTGGACTGACGCGACATTTTCGCTTGCCGCCTAAGTTCGCCTATGGTTTTCTGGCAGGTTTTCGCATACTGCCGTTGCTGCACACTGAGTGGAATAAAATTCAAGATGCACGTCGCGTGCGAGGATTATCCCCTAAACGGATGATATGGCGCATCGGTATTTTTGCGTTGCCGCTATTGGCTCAGGCTGTACGCATGAGCGAGCGTGTAGCCATGGCTATGGAATCTCGTGGTTTGCAGGGTGATGCGGCTGCGTCCGCTAAGGAACGCAGCTTTTACCGTGATGTGTCCTATGGAACTTTGGATATTTTTATTGCTCTCGCTTTTCCTGTTTCAGTGTTCGCTTTGCTTATGATTTTTGCTCACCCTTAAACCTGTGGCGAATGGTCCTATGCCAGATCCACGGGAACGCTGCACAACCCATGGGCGTAAAGAGAGCGTATAAAGGCATCAATGGATAACGGAAACGATCCCAAGCAGGGAAAAAGAAAAAAACAAGCGTATAGTAAACTAAAAAGCAGAGAATAACGGCCCATTGTCGAAGCAGTGGGCGTTTTTCTGCTTGGGTGGCCAAATACATCAGGCCGAGTAGCACAAAGAGCATAAAAATCCAATAGGCAATTGTATCCACGTTACGCATGGTTGTCACCAACCATGGTTGGGCTCCAGCATTGATGAATGTATAACGAACAGCGTTTACGTCATTATTGTATAGATGATAAATTTTTGCCCAGCCATTCAGGAATGTCTGCCAGGGATGAGTCCAGTAGTATTGAAACGCTACTTTTTCGCCAATTGCATTTTCTAGAACTTCGTTTTTACCAGCCGCAAGTAATGGATTGATGTTGGGATTGTATGACCAATAGTATCCTGAATTTGTCATAATCCCTTGCCAAAGATTGACTCCTCCATTTGTCGATACCAGGACAAAATGATGCATGGCCAGCCAATTGCGCAGCGTCACTGGAAAGATGCCAACGACCATGCCCAGGACGAATGAAACCGTTCGTTGAAAGGCTATACGCCATGCAATTTGTCCTAACCAACGTTCAGAAAATAAATAAAAGATAGGAAACAACAGCGGGATGGGACGTATATCAATATCTAGACCAAGTAGTAAACCTACAAGCGCAAACGGCCACCAACGGTGTTCTTTTTTGTTTGAAAGCAAGGTTAAGGCAAAGAGTACAACCACAAGTAAAAAAGTAAACGATTCTTCCGATCCGTTGACAGCGTTCCATTCTATTTGACTTGGCAAGAGAGTGTAAAACAGGGCACCAATAGTAGCTAGCCGAGCATGATGGGTAAAGTGTTCAATGAATTTGTAAATCAAGATGACCATTCCAATACTCAGGAGCGTATTAAAAATCAACCCAGAAATCATTAGCGGACCGGTCAGACGATAAATGATGGACAGGATAAATGGCCAGCCAATCGGCCAGTATGCGGTTGCCTGTCCGCGCCAATGGTAACCTTGTCCAAGCGCCATTTCTCTAGCATGGATAAAATACCACTCAAAATCAGCGCGTTGTGGCGGTTGCATGTATAAAAGAAAGGCTCCTCTTAGCAAAATGTTGATGAGGACGACCCAGAAGAGATTAGAATGTTGAAAACGGGTAAGATAGGTTATCGGCCAGAAACGTTTTTGGAGTTTGTTGGTTTTTTCCTGTAAAATGACGGATTCACCTCTACAGTTCGTAAGCCCTGTTGTCCAAATTTTACTTTGTAAATGTTATCATATGCGGAGAAGCAGCGCGTTTTGTCCACGTTGCACTCATATTTTCCGTTGCCCATCTTTTGTTGCAGAGGAGTGGAGAAATGCCGTACACAGAAAAAGATTTGTTAGCTGTTCAAACGATTCGTACACTTTCTATTGACGCCATTGAAAAGGCGAATTCCGGCCACCCAGGATTGCCCATGGGTGCTGCACCTATGGCCTATGTATTATGGTCCCGTTTTTTGCAACACAATCCTGAAAATCCCCATTGGTTTAATCGTGATCGATTTGTGCTGTCAGCTGGTCATGGTTCTATGTTACTCTACAGCCTGCTCCATCTCTTTGGTTACGATGTGACCATAGACGATTTGAAATCTTTTCGACAATACGGCTCACGTACACCAGGACATCCAGAATACGGACACACGCCGGGAGTGGACACTACAACTGGACCGCTTGGACAAGGAATTGCGACAGCTGTGGGTATGGCTGTTGCGGAAAGATTTTTGGCTGCTAAATACAATCGTCCTGATGCGCAAGTGGTTGATCATTACACTTATGTGATTGTCGGCGACGGCGATTTAATGGAAGGTATCTCGGGTGAAGCGTCTTCACTAGCAGGTCATCTCAAATTGAACAAACTCATTGTTCTTTATGATTCTAACGATATTTCTCTTGATGGGCCTACTTCTTGGTCGTTTACGGAAGATGTAAAAGCGCGTTATCAGTCTTACGGCTGGAACGTTTTGCATGTGAAAGATGGTAACGATTTGGAAGAAATTGAGGAGGCTATCAAAGAAGCTCGCCACGCTAACGCCCCTACACTCATTCAAGTCAAGACCATCATTGGATATGGCGCGCCTACCAAGCAAGGGACATCCAAAGCTCATGGTTCCCCGTTGGGTAAAGAGGAAGCAGCTAAAGCAAAAGCATTTTATCAGTGGGGTCATGACGATCCGTTTCATGTTCCCTCCGAAGTTCGAGAATTGTTTGCAGAACTCAAAAAAGCCTGTGCATCTCGGGAAGCAGCTTGGAACGCTGTCTACGTGGAGTTCCAAAAGAAATATCCTGAGCTGGCTCAAGAACTAGATACAGCCCGCTCTGGGAAAGTTCGTGTTGATTTTCCGCAAGTCATGCCGCAGTTTGAAGGTGAAATAGCGACACGCGATGCTTTTGCAAAAGTCATCAATGCCATTGCTCCTCACGTTCCAACAATGCTTGGCGGTTCTGCCGATTTATCAGAATCCAACAAAACTTTAATTGCTGGAAAAGATCATTTTGGACCAGAAAATTATGCCGGTCAGAATGTTTTTTATGGAGTACGTGAGCATGCCATGGGAGCCATGATCAACGGACTGTGTTTGCATCAAGGTATATTCCCTTATGTTGGGACCTTCCTGGTCTTTTGCGATTACTTGCGTCCATCCATTCGCTTGGCTGCACTGATGAAACAACCAGCACTATATGTGTTTACACACGATAGTATTGCTGTTGGTGAAGATGGACCGACGCACGAACCGATTGAACAATTGGCTTCTCTGCGCGCTATCCCAGGATTAGTGGTTTTTCGTCCGGCAGATGCTCAGGAAACAGGTTATGCGGTGGAATATGCATTGACGCATCGGGAGGCACCGATTGTGCTAGCCTTGTCCAGACAAAAACTCCCGGTTTTACCTGAAATCCAAAAACATCGAACGGAGTTTGCCAAGGGTGCTTATGTCTTGTATCAACATGGGGATGGTCAACAATTAGCCATCATGGCTACTGGTTCTGAGGTGCACCTTGTACTCGAAGCTGCCAAGCGTTTGGCTGCTGAAGGAATCGCGGTGCGTGTGATTAACGTCACATCTTTTGAATTGTTTGAATCAATGGATGCGGCGTATCGAGAGAGCGTCCTGCCCGGTGGATTGCGTAAGCGGCTTGCCGTGGAAATGGCTCACCCCATGTCATGGGGCAAGTATGTGGGGTTGGATGGTGATACGTTGACCATACAACGATTTGGCGCTTCTGGCCCTGGAGAAGTTGTGATGCGAGAATATGGATTTACCGTGGAAAACGTCATCGCAAAAGCAAAAGCCATTTTAAATCGTTAAACGTCAATTTCTATGCAGAATGGGGCAGTCCTTGTGGACGCCCCATTTGTTCAATGCTCGAAGGACAGAAATCGCTTGTTCTCTTCAAACAATCATGATTGTTTTCAGTAATTTCAGGAAAGAGTTTCCGATGATTGTAAATGAGCTTGTAATCCTGCCATGACAAAACGAATAATACGGTTTTCAAATGTTGTTTTATCTGACTCCTCAATATGCATTGCTGCATAATAAGCCATGTCTCCCACCAATGAGATAAGCATGAGAATCGTCCAGCGATCTTCCTTGCTTTGAAAACGTCCCTCGTGGCGACGATTGAGAGCCTCTAGCAGTTTGTCACCGAGAGAACCATACATAGCTTCCTGCTTTCTTTCCATAAATGCTCGGCCGCCACCCGAATAATAAACTGACGCCATAGCTTTATCATGGTCAAACATGCGCAGAACGGTTCTGACTGTCGCTTCAGTTGCCTCTTCAAAAGAGTTTTCAAGATTGTCAAGAATGGGAGAAATTCGAGACCAGGTCTGCTCCACCATCTCGTCAAATAAAGCGGTGAGCAAATCTTCGAGTGAATTGAAATGCAGGTAGAAGGTGCCGCGTGCAATGTTACTTTCTTTGATGACATCGGCAATCGTAATATCGTCATAGCCATATTCTTGAAAGAGCCATTTGGCAGTATTCAGAATGTGTTGATGACGTTGCTCTTTAGTCATGGATTGACGCATTTCAGAAGCTCCTTTTTCAACTGCGCTGAAATGATAGTTACGTAATGTACCCCCGCGCGGTATGTAGAGAATGTTTTATGTCAGTGATGCATAATGATCACGCACGACTTTTAAAAACTGATGGGTGATAGGATGTTCGGCCATTTCTTCTGGATAAGCCAGTAATGTCGGCCGCACCCAATCCTCCAGTCCCACATCAATAGCTAAACAGCCCTTGTGGGCCGCATCTGCAAGAGTTCTTCTTGGTAACAGAGAATATCCAACACCGAGTCCAACCATGGCTTTAATAGCGTCAAGACTGTCGAGTTCCATACTCACTTTGGGATAGACATGTGATTTGGCAAGGAGTTCCATAACACGCTTGCGAAAAGGCGCTGTTTCCCGGCTGAATGCGACGAAAGGTTCATTGACCAGTGCCTGAGGACCAGGAAAATGATGTGTAAAAGGATGGTTTTTCGAAACTACCAAATCAATTTTATCTGGAACAAACTCTACAAGACGCACACGTGGATGATAAATCGGCTCACCTAAAAAACAAAAATCCACGCGTCCAGTGGTCAAGGCTTCCACCATTTCATCGTAAAGTCCCATTTGTACTTGCAGGCGAATCCGACTTTGTTGGTGAAAGGTGGCAAGGCAACTAGGCACGTCAGTAGAGACAAAAGCGCGGCCGGACATGATGCGCAAAATAGGTAAAGGTGAACTTTCGGGCTTGCTCATTTCAGTGACCAGCCGTTGCATACGCTCAGCGAGGGGTAAAAACTGTCGTCCTGCAACAGTTAATTCAACTCCTGTCGGAACGCGATCGAACAAAGCATAGCCCAAGTCTCGTTCCAGTCGCTGCAAACGTGTAGTGACGGTGGATTGTGACATAAATAGGCTATCGGCCGTTTTGGAAATCGATTTTAGCCTTGCTATAGCCAAAAAAAGCTCTACATCACGTGTATCCACATCATCACCCAACTGACCTTTTTCTGCATTCTATCATGTGCTGCTTGAAAGGAACAATTAGATATTGATGAGAATTTCGTCATGCTGCCAAGATTTCTCCATCCTCTTTTCGCAATTTCAGAGTAAACTAGAGAATGTGGGTTTTTTCGTGTCGATGACTGTCAATTGTTGACGATGAAAATGGCTGATAGATACGAGAAAACTGATATTTACACAGGGAGGATTGTCATGCTGAAACGAAAGAATCGAGGCAAACGCGTGAAAAGACACAATCCTGCTAATCGCCTGTGGGTCGTATCCGGTATAACCACTCTTGCTCTGGCGGGACTTTTATTGCGCCTAGGCTATGTGCAAGTCAAGGAAGGTTCGCAGTTTCGCGGAGAATCAACGAATGTTCAGGTGGTTTCTTACCCGGTTTTACCACCCCGCGGATTTATATATAGCAGTAACGGAACTGTGCTCGCTGAGGACAAGCCAGTATATGATGCCTATCTAACTCGCTTGCCCAATGTTTCAGAAAATCTTCAGAATATGGCAGACAAGTTGGCGCCTTGGTTGGGTGAAAGTCCGAAAGCAGTATTGACGGCCATGAAAACGAGCCCGCTTGCTACTCAAGTGCTCATTAAACGAAATCTTTCTGAAGCTGCTGTATCTTACATTTATGAGCATCGAAGCGAACTGCCGGGAGTGCGTGTTGAGGTCGATCCAATTCGCTATTATCCTTATGGCGATTTGGCAGCGCATATCCTTGGATATGTCGGACCGATTACCTCCAGTTCTGAATCTTACTATAACAAACTGGGGTATCTTGATTCACAAATTGTTGGTGAAACGGGCGTGGAAGCGCAGTATGAGTCCTATCTGCAGGGACATGTAGGAGAAGAGGAAGACCTGGTCAACAGTGCAGGTGTGCCTATAAAGTCAATTGGCATGCAGCCACCAGCACAGTCGGGAGACAATTTGCAGTTAACAATTGATTCTACCTATCAGGCGTTGGCCCAAGAAATTGTGGCCAATTATATTCAAAATTCACCACTTAAATATGAGATTTCAGAAGCTTCCGCTGTTGTTTTGAATGTCAAAACAGGCGGGGTGGAAGCTATGGTCAGTTATCCTTATTACAACCCCAATTGGTTTTTGAATGGTAATTATTTAAAACACGCTACTTACTTAGAAAAATCTGATGCGTTGATTAACAATGTGATTCAAAGCCCTGAATATCCTGGCTCTACTGTCAAACCTGCAAACGCGATTGCAGGTATGCAGTCGGGAACAATTACACCGAATACGATAGTGTACGATCACGGTTTCTTGCAAATTGGTAACCGCATTTTTCACAACTGGTATCTTCCTGGATTTGGACCGGTTAATGTGACGCAGGCTATTGAACTTTCCGATGACACGTTTTTCTACCAGCTTGGATTATGGCTGGGGGGATGGAATAACAATACCGGTTACCCCAATGGAGAATCCTACAATCAGTGGGTAAAAACTCGTTTTGTCAAAGCCCTGAATACACTGTTTGGCTGGGAATATCGGTTTGGTCTTGGCGCCATGACCGGCATTGATTTGCCGGGAGAAGTACCTGGTATGTTCTGGGAAGAAGACACGCAGCAGAACTATCTGGAAGTTCCTTATGACTTAAAGCAAGCAGAAGCTTCTTTAAAGAAGAAAGGCTATTATGATAACTGGGGGGCAGTACCTGATTTAGCGTTTGCAGCCATAGGCCAGTCACAAGAATTTACGCCTATCGAAATGGCCCAATATGTGATGACTTTGGCCGATCGCGGAGTAAAACTTCAGCCGCATGTTCTTCAAGCCATTTATCCAGCGGACGAAGCGCCTGGCAGTCCTGGCAGTAAACCGATATACACTTTTAAGCCTAAAGTAGAGGCACGGCTTAACATTAATCCAACGTATATGCAGGCTGCGTTGCAAGGTATGTATTTGATGGCCAATAATCCTATGGGATTACTTTACCAGGGTGGATTTGCTGGATCTCCATATCACGCTGCTGGTAAGACAGGAACTGCTCAGATCTCTGAAAACGGGCGCAATGTGGACGACTCCGTGACCATTGCTTTTGCGCCTTATAACCATCCACAAATTGCTATTGCTGTCATGGTGCCAGGTGGTGGAGCGAGTACAACCACTGCTTCACATATAGCTCATCGTTTATTTAATGCGTATTTTCAATTGCATCACGAGTTTTTCCCTAAAAGTCAATGGATTAATCCCCAATTTCCGGCCAATTGGAGCTCAACTTTTGCTGCTCAACAACCAGAAAAGGGTGTTATGCCCTAATCTGTCTTATTAGAAAGGCTGCAGAAGCCTGCATATGAGCAGGTTTCTGCGGCTTTCTATTCTATAAGAGGCTGTCTATGAAGAAATGGGTAACTTTTGAGCAAAAGAAGATTGAATTAATTGAAAATTTCTAATATAATGTTAAGAAACGATTCCTTAGAGAATCGAGAAAAAAGGCTGAAATCGCGTTCGCATTCAATGTCTGTGAATTTTGAAATATTTGCGGATTGCGATGAATACAAGCCTGGGGAAGAGAGGAATTCAGATGGAATACAATCATTCACAATGCGCATTTTGCGGGTCGGAAATGGAGCAAGAAGAGCGGGAAGTAAATTATCGCCAAGTATGTTCTTCTTGTCTCGACAAATGGGAAAGGGATGCTGATGCAACTTGGTAGTAAGAAGTCAGCAAAAAAGGTTGTCCCTCACGGAAAAAGTCAAATCGCTCTGTGCATTTACAATTAGTCACAGATGGCAGAGCTTGGCTTGTCCCTAAGGGCAACCTTTTTTGTTTGACAATATCAACAGATTATAGAGCCATATCAGCAGCTAACGGGCGGACGACGTGCGGAGAGAATGACTTGACGTATGGTTCGAACGACTCAATGATACCACCACCGAGGCAAACTTCTCCATTGTAGAGTACAACCGATTGTCCGGGAGTAATAGCTCTTTGGGGTGTATCAAAGAGGACGTGCGCACCTTTAGCGTGCATATAGACAGTAACTTGTTGATCAGGCTGGCGATAGCGAAATTTGGCTGTACAGCGAAAAGTCTCAGCAGGTGAATGACCAGCGATAAAATGAATTTCACGGGTTTGTAATGAAGTACTGTAGAGCAAGGGGTTGTTCAATCCTTGAGCAACCACAAGCTGGTTGGTAGATAATATTTTGTCCACCACAAACCACGGTTCACCATTACCTTCACGTTTACCACCGATGTTTAATCCATGACGTTGGCCGAGAGTATAGTACATCAAGCCATCGTGTGTTCCTAATACATGTCCGTCTGCATCTATAATTTCTCCAGGCTTAGCTGGTAAATACTGTTGTAGAAATTGTTTAAAGTTTTTTTCGCCAATGAAGCAAATGCCCGTACTGTCTTTTTTCTTTGCTGTCGGCAATTTTGCTTCGGCGGCAATTTTACGCACTTCTGGTTTAGGCAAATGACCAATTGGGAAAACAGCTTTTTGTAAAGCTTCCTGACTGAGTAAGTGCAAAAAATAGGTTTGGTCTTTTTGGTCATCCGCCGCTCGCAACAGGATGGCTTCTTGATCTTGTTGTTCCATACGGGCATAGTGACCAGTCGCGAGTCCATCTGCCCCAAGTTGGAGGGCAACATCCAACAATTCTTTGAATTTAATTTCACGATTACAAAGAACGTCTGGGTTAGGCGTTCTTCCCTGTTGATACTCTTGAAGAAAATATTGAAAGACGCGTTGTTCATATTCTTTTTCAAAATTGACACCGTAATAAGGGATGCCAATGATTTCGCAAACTTTGGCCACATCTTCAAAGTCTTCTGTGGCAGTACAGCGTCCTTCCGCGTCTGTATCGTCCCAATTTTTCATAAAGACTCCAATCACTTCATGTCCTGCTTGTTTCAGAAGCCATGCAGCCACTGAAGAATCCACTCCGCCTGACATGCCTACAACAATTCTTTTTGGAGAGGAAGCCTTGTGCATGTTGTTCCCTCCTTATTTCTTGGCTTGGGCTTTTCATATGCATAACCATCTTACGGTTTTTGCCATGCAAGCGCTCGTACCTTAGTAGTTTGCGCAATTTTATCTATGCGGTCAAGAAGAGGTAAACTGTTTTCGATATGAACTTTTCCTCCATAGGGTGACTGGAGGATACGCGTTCTTTTTGTCGAAACTCAAGATGATTATACTGGTAATTTCCGCTGCAGCGAGTGTTTAAACAGGATTGGAGAGAATCAAATGTTTCAAATCAATCGCCAAGTTATCTTGGAACATCCAAGATTAAAATTTTTACAAGATGTAGTACCTATTGATGAACATATGGACGGGATCGAAAAATTTATTAACCTGTGTTATGTCGACGAAGGTTGGAATGTGGTTCAACATGGACGAGTGATAGCTCTAAGGGCTACTGATGAACAACGACTTTCATCAGCTTTCAAGGCAAGCCTATATCTTGGCAAATATAAAGATATGGCGAATACAGAACGGTTTTTGAAAAGCATGGTATCTGCGGGACATTCCTACGAACCGATTCGAGGGGAAACCATACTCTTTCTGTTTATTGGTATTGGCAAACCGGTTTACGATCATCTGGTAACTTATACGGTCGGTCGACCCACTCGGATTGCTGGTGGGCAGCGAGCTAATGTGCCCTGGGGGTTTGAATTGCCTGTAGAGGCGAGGAATGAAGAAGAGTATGCGGAAGAACTTGACCGCATTCGTCGTGTTATTCAATTGGCTAAAACGGATCGGGTTGAACAAATGCAGGCGGCGCGTGCCAAATTGCCTGTGGGCTATATCATGCCGCCCTTTCTCTTTGAATTCTCTGAAGAAGCGCTCATCAAACATGTCTTTCGTCAGCGACTCTTTGAAAGGGGAGCGCAAGGGGCGACTGTTGAAGTGGTCAGTGACATGATGGAATGTTGCATGCAAATCGATCCTCAGAAATGGGAAGTTCTGGTTGACTATCATGGGCCTCATTTACAACAGTGGGAAAAAGCCATGCGTACATTGCGAAAAGAATCTTATCGATTGGAAGATATATGTAAATTGTTGGGTATCTCTTTGGAAGAAGCTCTACAAAAAGATTTATATTCTCTCCTGTTGGAGTCGGTGGGCAAGTTGCCGCCATCGATGTGGGAGAAACAGCGTTAGATGATAGAGTAAGCAGAAAAAGTAAAAAGTGTTTCAAATAGATGAATGAAGACTCCGCTTTGGCAATTATTGAGTGGCAGAGTGGTGCTGTGCCTGCGTATGGTATGCAGAGGGATACAGTCCGGGCAGAGATTGAACCTCTGCCCGTCCCTTCGCAATTTTCAATAGCTGATTAATGAGTCAAATGGCTGTCCTGGCTAGGTAAAATGTTTTCTGGAGATTTAGGTTCCACTGGATAAGCCCGCTGTCCGCAAGTACACCATACAGAAGGGTACGGATGTTCAGATATATGCATCCGTCCACAAGTACATAGATAACGAATAGCGGGGATATATCTTTCTAGTGTCATCGGATCGACTTGCCGAATCATTGATTTTAAAGTGGGGGGATGCCAGTTTTTTTCTAGGATCTCCAAGTGATTTGGGTGTTGCGGATAATCGACAACAATCATCTCACCCGCATAACTTAAAATACGATGAAGACCACCATATTCTCGAATCACTCGTTTTGGCGAAGAAGCTTCTACATAAGTAATAATGGAACGATTTTTTTCTTGTGACGAATCGACAGGACGTTCCTGCCCAATCATTCGATACCAGTGAAGGATTTTGTTGGTCATACAGACACCCCTCTCCAAACTGCTCATAGCTCAGTTGGATCCCCGCTCAAGCCCGATGGCTTCGTTATGGTCAAGGCGGTTTTTCTCATATTTATTTCTCTACTCTGTTAGACGTTTTGACTTTGCGAAATGTTACAAAGTCGCGTCATCTAAGTTACGTTAGGGCCGTTCATTCTGAACCTTGAATAAGGTGAGCAATTGTGACAAATTCGTGATAATTACGTCTGCGTTTGTCAATTCGTCATCATGTCCAAATCCAAATGCGCAACCTATACAAGGAATTCCAATTTCTTTCGCAGCCTCAACGTCGCTCTGTCGATCACCTATCATCACCATACTCTCTATATCGAATACTTTGCAGTGTGCACGCAAAATATCCGCTTTTCGTTTACCGTGAACGCTTTCTAGGCAAAGTGGAAGCGTAAATAACGTATCAAGGTGTTGGGTTGACAGAACAGCGTCTAAGTAATCACAACCGCAATTACTAGCTGTGGTCAAAGTATAACCTGCTTGTTTTAGGGCTTCTAAAGTAAACCTTGTTTCAGGAAAAAGAATATCGCAATGAGACAGGGTAAAAGCTACCTCTTTTCCGCAGTCTGTCTCAGCCTGCCTACGAATTTGCCCAGTTGAGTTGGGCATCAATACTTCCCAAATTTGCTCATCGGGCAACCCGAATGTGCGCGTCATGGTTAGGTCATCCGGCGCTTTGTCGCCATATTGGGCAATGATTTTTTTGTAAATTGGCAGGATGAAGGAAGCAGACGACAATAATGTTCCGTCAAGATCAAAAATAAGGGTGCTGTAATCAGTCCAAGGTCTCATGATATGAGTATACCAGTATGAAAGAAAACGGTGAATTCTTGAACACTTGGCAGGGGCTGAGTTTGGTTTACAATAGAGAGGGGAGGTTTTGTTTATGGGATTTCAGGGACAAAATCGCGTTGCTGTCATTACTGGAGCAAGTTCAGGAATCGGTGAAGCTATTGCCTATGGTATGGCAGAAGCTGGCTTTCGTTTGGCGTTAGGCGCGCGACGCAAAGAACGTCTTGAGCAAGTGGCTCAGCAAATCGCAGAGCGATGGAAGACTGAAGTATACATAGCTGAATTGGATGTGACAAGGCGGGAGAGTGCTGAGGCGTTTGTCAAGGGTGTCGTTGGACATTTCCAACAAGTAAATATATTGGTCAACAATGCTGGTTTGGCTCGAGGCACTGCGCATGTGGCTGAAGTGACAGATGAAACGGATTGGCAAGAGATGTTGGAAACCAATGTTATGGGTTTATTGCGAATGACAAGATTATTTTTACCGCATATCCAGACAAGCAGTAGTGGACATATCATCAATATTGGCTCAATTGCTGGACATGAGGCATATGCAGGAGGCTCTGTGTACTGCGGCAGCAAATTTGCTGTTCGAGCTATAACAGACGCTTTGCGTCAAGAATTGCTGGGTCAACCGATTCGTGTCAGTACGATTGATCCAGGCATGGTTGAAACGGAATTTTCTGTTGTTCGCTATCACGGTGATAAAAGCAAGGCAGATGCGGTCTATGCAGGTATGCAGCCTCTGACGGCCTCTGATATTGCCGATTGTGTGGTTTATACCGCTACTCGGCCACAACATGTCAATATTGACATGATTGTGGTCAAACCGACCGATCAAGCGGGTGCAGGGAAGGTAGCAAGACATCCCGTTCAGAAATAGTCTCGGTCTGCAAAGGATGTGACTAGGATTGCTCATTTCTGTAGAACAATTGCATGCTGCTATGCAGCAACAAGAAGATATCGTTGTGCTTGATGCGCGGTTTCGACTGGGGAAACCAGAAGCGGGTTTGGAAATGTATCAAAAGGGTCATATTCCTGGCGCAGTATATATTGATTTGGAAAAGGAATTGTCGAAGCCAGCAGCTCGTCCGGGTGGACGTCACCCCTTGCCTGAAATAGACGATTTAGTTGCCTGTTTTGCAGAGAAGGGAATTCATCAGGACTGTCTTATTGTGGTTTACGATGATAATCAGGGTATGGCGGCTCGTGCATGGTGGTTATTGACTTATCTTGGACATCAGCATGTGTTTTTGCTAGATGGCGGAATAGATGCTTGGTTGAGGGCTGGGTACCCGCTTCGACAAGGAGAAGAGCAGAAGACGCGCCAAACTTTTACAGCTATGCCGATGCAAGGTTGGACTGTCGATTATGAGGAAGTTGCTTCCCTTGCAGAAGCAGGCAATGGGTTGTTTCAGTTGCTGGATGCTCGTGACGCGGTTCGTTTTCGTGGTGAATCCGAGCCTATTGATGCCGTGGCCGGTCATATACCAACGGCCAAAAATTTACCTTGGACGCATTTCCTTCATAGCGATGGGACATGGAAGTCGCCGCAAGAAGCAAAAGAAATTGTTGCATCTTTGCAACTGTCTGAAGATACGCCAGTTATTGCTTATTGCGGGTCTGGAGTAACGGCTTGCTCGTTGATTTTTGCTTTGCGTCGGGCTGGGCTTCGCCAGATTCGTCTCTATCCGGGAAGTTGGAGCGATTACATCAGTCATCACAATGCTCTGATAGCCACAGGAGAAAAGGATGAAAACAAGTACATCTTGCCGTGACTTTTGACAGTGATATCTCATAGGGAAAATGCTCTACAAACCAGGTGAGGAGGAATTTTCTATATGAATCAGGACTTGCAGAGTTTACTGCAAAAGTTTCGAAGTGAACTGCGAGAAATTGGACATTACGAGGAAGCTACACGGCTGATGGAATGGGATTTACGTACTGGAGCGCCCAAAAAAGGACATGAATTGCGTGCGGAAGCGCTCGGAACACTGTCGGCAAAGATTTTCGCCATGTTAACCAGTGAAAATATGGGCCGTTATCTGAATGAACTGACCAGTGCGGAAGCGGAACTGTCTCAGGTCGATCGCGCTCTGCTTCGCGTGGTGCGTGAAACGTATGAGCGCAGCAAAAAAATCCCTCCCGAACGGCACCAAGCGTATGTCATGCTTGTTGCTAAATCGCAATCTGTATGGGAAGAGGCTAAAAAACAGGCTAATTTTAGTCTTTTAAAGCCTTATTTGGAAAAAATCATCGCTTTTAAGCGAGAATTTATTCAATATTGGGGGATTCAAAATCACCCTTACGACACTTTGCTCAATTTATATGAGCCAGGACTGACAGTAGCCAAAATAGATCCGATTTTTAAACAACTGCGGGAGGCTACCGTTGATTTGGTACAACGGATCGGCGAGAAAGGTTTTCCTAAATTCCCTGTTTCGTTGCGTCGGGAAGCGCCGATTCATCAGCAACGTCATTTTAGTGAAAAACTTTTGGAACGAATTGGATATGATTTTCAGGCTGGACGTTTGGATGAGACCGCTCACCCTTTTGAGGAATCCCTCAATCATTATGATGTGCGCGTAACCACCAAGTTTGTTCTCGATGACGTATTGAACGCTATGTACAGCACCTTACACGAGGGCGGCCACGCTCTTTACGAACAGCACGTCAGTGCTGAACTGATTGGTACACCGCTTTGTCATGGAGCTTCTATGGGTATTCATGAATCTCAATCTCGTTTCTGGGAAAACATGTTGGGTCGATCCCGGTCTTTTCTGCAGGCGATTTATGGAGACTTTCAAGCAGCATTTCCTGGATTGTTTGCTGATGTCCATCTTGAGACTCTATATCAAGCAGCAAACCATGTTGAGCCATCACTCATTCGTATTGAGGCAGATGAATTGACTTATAATTTACACATTATGATTCGTTATGAAATTGAACGTGCACTTTTTGAAGAAACGTGTGAAGTTGGTGATTTGCCTCGACTCTGGAATGAGAAGGTTCGCGATTATCTAGGGCTTGAGACGCCAAACGACGCGCTGGGCGTTTTGCAGGATGTACACTGGTCGGGGGGAGACTTTGGATATTTTCCCACTTATTCGCTTGGCAATCTATACGCAGCTCAGTTTCGAGAGACGCTTTACAAAGAAATTCCCGATATTGAAAAACAGTGGTCAGAAGGGGATTTCTCGCAAGTCTTGGAATGGTTTTCAACTCGAGTGCATAGTCACGGAAAAGTGCTTTTACCAAGCGAATTGATCGAGCAGGCTACAGGGAAACCGCTGTCTGCAGATTATCTCATTCGTTACTTGCAACAAAAAATGAGCGATATATATCAAGTGTAAGAAAAGAAAAAGAGCTGGGAGAGCAGGCGACGGCGATCCGGAAAATATTCCGGGGCGCCGTTTGACTTGCCGAGAGAGGTGAAAGAACATGCCCTGGCAAGCTCGAATTCAGACTATGTTGGGGAAAAGATTTTGGATAGGGCTACTTCTCTGTATGTCTTATCTATTGGCTTTTATGCAACGGACAGGACCGGGTGTTGTGTCGACCACTTTGCAGCATACTTTCCATGTAAGTGGCGCTGTATTAGGCACAATGACCAGCGTGCAATATTTGCTTTATATGATTTTGCAGATTCCAGTTGGGCTTTCTGGAGACAAACTTGGCCCTGAGAAGCTTCTGGCAGCCGGCGTTTGTTTAGACGGCATAGGAACGCTTTGTTTTGCGGATAGCCACCAGTTTGCCATGCTTCTAGTCGGTAGAGCTGTCGTTGGCTTAGGTGATGCGCTCATTTGGGTGAATATTGTATTGATCATCGGAGGCTACTTTCTCCCGTCTCAATTTGGCGCTTTACTTGGTATTGTGTCCACAGCAGGAAATGTGGGCGCATTGTTGACCACGATTCCGTTTGCCGCCTGGACGACAGTTGCTGGTTGGCGTGAACCTTTTGCTCTTCTTGGAATTTTGCTCGTCATCACGGCCGTATTTGATTTTGCAGTGATTCGGAAAAAAAGGCCAACCTTGGATAGGGTGTCTGTCCTATCGGATCAACCAGAGCAGTTTAAAATTAAACCTGTTCCCATTCGAAGCATTTTATCTACTGTGATTCAAGACAGAAATGCTTGGGCTACGTTTTTTTGCCATTTTTCAGCGGTTGGAACGTATATCGGTTTTGTGGGGCTTTGGGCTGTTCCTTATTTTGAACATACGTATGCAGTCAACCGTTCTTTAGCCACAACGTTTACTTTGACAGCCTTTGTAGGTGCCTTGATCGGTGGCCCGCTTGCGGGTACGCTGACTGACCGTATCGGTTCGCGTCGTGGTACCTATATTGTCCTGCAAGTGTTCATTTGTCTCTCTTGGCTGTCTGTTCCGCTTTTTGCTGGGCAACCACCCGTACTGATTGCCTATATGCTTATGTTTGTACTCGGATTGGGATCGGGAGGTAGTTTGCTGACGTTTGCCGTGATTCGAGATCAGACTCCTGCAGAGCGTGCTGGTGTGACTTCTGGATTTGCCAATACGGGCGGCTTTTTATCAGCAGTTCTTTTACCTGTACTGTTTGGCGCACTGTATGATGCTCACCTTCGCCAAGGTATCCATACGGCATATGCGGTTGCCTTTTTGGTGCCCACAGGTTTTACCTTGCTCGGCGTGATAGGCAGTCTGTTTATTCGAGAAAGAAGGCAAGCATTCCAAAATGAGGTGGGAGTATGAGTCAACTTCATTGGTTTTTGGATGATGAAAAGGCGTTAAAGCGTTTTAAAATCATTCGTGAATTGTCGCAGCAGTTCTCAAATCGGGCAGCACTTCACGATACAGATTCATCATTTCCCCACGAAAATATTGCAGCACTGCGACAGGCGGGTTATGTGGGTTGGACAGTTCCAGAAATGTATGGTGGTCTCGGTTTATCATTATATGAATTGCTGGCTCATCAAGAAGAATTAGCTCAGGGCGATGGGTCTACCGCGCTTGCGATTGGTTGGCATATGGGCTTGTTCCTGAATTTATCAGCCACCGACGCATTACCAGAAGAAGTGTTTGCGGAAGTTGCTACAACCGCTGTTCAAAACGGCTGGCTCATGAACTCTTGCGCAACGGAACCTGCCACAGGAAGTCCAAGTCGCGGCGGACGACCGCAAACAACTGCCAGGCAAGTGGAAGATGGATTTCTATTGACTGGCCGAAAAACGTTTAGCACACTTTCTCCTGAATTACACTGGATTCTAATTACAGCTGGTATTGAAGATTCTGAAGATGTCGGCGAATTTCTCATTACCGGCAATCAAGTCCAAATTGTAGAAACATGGAATATGATGGGTATGAGAGCAACAGGAAGCCATGATATTGTCATGGAAAATATTTTTGTGCCCCATCGTTATTTGGTTGCACGCTTAAAGCCGGGAGAAAAATCACCGCGCAATCGTGATGGTGGTGGTTGGATGTTGCATATTCCGGCTTGTTATCTTGGTATTGCAATGGCTGCCAGAGATTTTGCTGTCCGCTATGCTGCGGAGTATCAGCCTAATAGTCTAGCCCAACCCATTGCGCATGTTCCGCATATCCAAGAAAAATTGGGACAGATGGAAATGAAATTGTTAAGCGCTCGAACGTTGATGTACGACATGGCGAGACGATGGGATAGAGCGAGTAAATCGGATCGTCCTACATTGAGGCCTGCTCTTGGTGCGGTCAAAACAATTGCAGTCCAAGCTGCGATGGATGTGGTCGATCTCGCTATGCGTGTAGTGGGGGCACAAAGTCTTTCCCGTTCTTATCCTTTAGAACGGTTTTATCGTGACGTGCGCGCGGGATTGCATAATCCGCCTATGGATGATGTGGTTTTGCGTATGCTTTCCGAAGCAGCTGTCAATGAAATACAGAAAGCTCGCAACAGTGATTCAAGATTACCCTTATTCTAAGTGTGATCAGATGGGTCAAAAAGGCATGTCGATATAGACGAAAGCTAGGGGTGAATGTATACGTCCGTTCCATTAGGAATATGTGTATACAGCCATTGAGCGTCTTTCAGGGAGAGACGCACGCAGCCGTGTGAAGCTGGTTGACCTAATTTTTGCGCCTCTGATTTTAAAATGTGCTGGTGGATATCCATGGGAATACTGTGAAACAGAAATTCTCCGTGATTTTTAAAGGAAATCCAGTATTTTGCTCCCTCATTGTATAAAGGTGAGTAAAACCACACCCCGCGTTCTGCTTGAATGTGAAAGTGGCCAAGAGGTGTTTTTTCATGCGGACTGCCTGTTGACGCTAACATGTCGGCCAGCAGCCGATCTCCCTGATAGACGAGCACATGTTGTGAAGAAAGAGAAACTTCAAGCCGGTAGGAGGAAGTTGATGGGCTATCCTTAGCGGAAGCGATGTTTGGCAACATCAATCCTAAGACGACAGAAAAAAAAGCGCCAGTTTGAATAGAGCGATAAACGTATCGATAGTTTTTCATGAAGACCTCCTGCCATTCATTTGAAATTGTCGCAAATCGCATCGAATCTGCACATGTTACTGAATTAGTTTGTTTTTCCTTCAACGTCTCATACATAAATGCTCCCATAAAAATTTTCTACTATTCAATATTGACCAAATTTTCTTTTCCGTGTAGCGTTAAATAAGGTAGATTGAATACATAATCATAGAAAATCATTCCTTTGGAGATGGTTATGTGACATATAATTTTGCCGAGAAAATTGATGAAATTGCCCAATTAGCTGGAAATAAGCTGGCCTTGATTTGTGTGGACGAAAATAGAAAGGAAAGCCACCTTACATATGCCGAGTTGACTGCGCACAGTTCTCAACTGGCTAGAGCGTTACAACTGCAGGGTTTGCATATGGGTTCACGAGTACTTGTACTATTGCCGCGTGGTATTTTGCCATACACTGTCTATTTGGCCTTATTGCGAATTGGTGCCACAATATTGCCAGGCTCGGAAATGTTGCGTTCTCATGATATAGTCTATCGACTCCAACATGCTGGTGTAGAAGCTGTCATTGCGGATGAAGGACTGCTTTCTGAGGTTGAAAAGGCGCTTGAGCAACAACCGGTCAAATATCGCTTTGTGGCTGGAGTGGCGCATGAAGGTTGGAAATCGTTAGATGACATTGTGCAAGGAGTTTCTCATCATCCACTGGTTCAACCTATGGATGATGAAGCATTGGCTTTTCTTTCCTATACCAGTGGTACGACGGGTGGTCCTAAAGGAGTTCAGCACGTATACAGTTGGCCTCGAGAACATTTAAAAGTAGCAGGAACATACTGGTTTGATGCGAAACCTGAAGATTTAGCTTGGGCTACAGCTGGTCCTGGATGGGCTAAATGGGTGTGGAGCCCATTTGTTTCGGTGCTTGGCAATGGCGCAACAGGGTTTGTCTATACCGGACGTTTTCAACCCGAAACTTATTTGCAATTGCTGAATGATTACGGAATCACTTTACTTTGTGCGACACCTACAGAATATCGTTTGATGGCCAAAGTGAATGGTTTGCAAAGGTTCCAGTTAAAGTTAAGATCAGCCTGTTCTGCCGGAGAACCTCTAAATCGTGAGGTTATTGATACATTTCAGAGAGAATTTTCAGTTTTAGTTCGAGATGGTTACGGTCAAACGGAGAATAGTCTTTTGGTGGGTACGCTCAAAGATATGGAAGTTCGTGCCGGCTCCATGGGCAAACCTTTTCCTGGAATGCGTATTGCCATAGTCAATGAGGAAGGTCAGCCGCTACCGGTAGGAGAAGTTGGGCATATTGCTGTGCATAAGTCATTTCCAGCACTTTTCCGTGGCTATTTAAATGATCCAGAACGAACCCAGGCGGCATTTCGAGGAGAATGGTACATTACCGGGGATAAAGGTCGTCAAGACTCAGAGGGCTATCTTTGGTTTGAAGGTCGTTCAGATGACATCATCATATCTGCGGGATATACAATAGGGCCCTTTGAAGTTGAAGACGCTTTAGTCAAGCATCCCAAAGTAGCAGAATGTGCAGTAGTTGCCAGTCCAGATGAAGAGCGTGGCCATATTGTCAAGGCTTTTGTCGTTTTGCGCAATCCGGAAGATGAATTTCTGGGTGAGAAGTTAGTTGAGGAATTACAAAATCATGTAAAGCAACTGACAGCACCCTACAAGTATCCCCGAAAAATTGAATTTGTTAGAGATTTGCCGAAGACAACCAGTGGGAAAATCCGGCGTGTCGAATTGCGCAACAAAGAACAAAAAAATTCCTCTTGGAGCAGGACCTAGTTCTTAGGTTCTGCTTTTTATTAGAATCTGCTGAACGGTTTCATGACTCTATTTCTTGCATTGTTGTTCCATACTACTGTCACGCCGCCCAATCCAGCTGATGCACGACCCGTTCAGCAGACCCTAATTAACCTTTTTGAGAATGATAAATCCTGATTGATTTGCCGGATCGACAACAATCTGTTCTGCTTGATACAGAACACCACTCAAGGTGATATTTCCATGCGTGGCAAATACCAGATCCTGATGTCGGTGCTCGGGATGCCCAGAGCTTGGGAAAATCTGTACCAGTCGCTGATGGTTATACACGCTGACAAAAGCAGCTCCAGCGCTGTTTCGCGTCAGTGTCCAAGTTTCATTTTGGGTTGTCACGTTTTGCGTTTTGACGGGAATGCGAATAGATGAACCGTCGCTATAATGTGCAGGTATTTCTGCACTCGGAGTGCTATGCAACTTATAGATGATTAGAAAACCTGCCAATAAAATAATCCAAATCCAATTTTTTCTTGCCAGCCTTCTCATCCTTTCTTTAAATAGTCGTTTAAAAGAACGTGCCTGTAAAACCAACTGGCCATACTGGCTCCGGCATGCGCGTGCGCGCTCAAAATATTTCCGTGGACAGCCAGTACTTGATTTGATTTTTGCACATTTTGCAGTCGATAGGAATAGAGTTGTTCACATTCGTCGTCAATAGCCACTTGCAGACCGCCAAGCAAACCAGCCGTAGCCAATAAACCAACGCCTTGGCCTGTAGCTAATATCCAGGCGTGATGACTGTCTGCTTGGCGCAAAAAACGGATGGCGTGAGGATTTTCAGCAACTGTTGGCGTATATCGCCCGCCTGGTACTAGAACGATGGTATAATCAAATGCGGCTGATGGTTCCAGTGCGCTATCAGCAAGCAACCATTGCTGCCCATCCAGACGAATTTTATTTCCTCCCGGAGTTAGGGTGCGAATGACGATGCCCGCGTCTGTTAAACTCTGGTTGACTTGACCCATCTGCCAGAGAGAACAACCTTCAAATGCCAACAATGCTGCTTTCATTTGTGTACACCTCGCTTTCTTCTTCATCTGCATCGTACACGCAGCAGGAAAAAAAGTCATGCAGGAGTTGCTGTTTCTCTATGAAAGACAAAACATCAATACCCGTGCGCGTTGAGGAACTGCTTGGCGGACTCAATGATGAGCAGCGTACAGCCGTTCAGACAACAGAGGGACCAGTGCTTGTGGTGGCTGGGGCAGGTAGTGGCAAGACGAGTGTGCTTACCCGCCGCATAGCGTATTTGCTTGCCCAACACTTGGCTAACCCTCATCAAATTTTGGCGATCACGTTTACCAATAAAGCGGCTCGCGAAATGCAAACACGCGTGCAGAAACTGGTTGGAGATGCTGCGCGCGATCTGTGGATGGGGACTTTCCATTCAATATGTGTAAAAATTCTTCGCCGCCATGCTGACAGACTGGGCTATGATTTGAATTTTACAATTCTCGACAGTGATGACCAACGAGCATTAATTGCTCAGTCGTTACTGGATGCACATTACGATCCGAAAAAATTCGATCCAGCCGCAGTCCATTTTGTCATCTCGCGTTGGAAGAATGAATTGGTGACAGAAGCACAATTGTCCAAATCGAGATCGGCCAAAAATTTGACAGAGGCGGTAGCATCACAAATTTATCCCGTTTATCAAGATCGTCTTTTTGCCGCTTCAAGTATGGATTTTGATGATTTAATAGGTTTGACGGTCAAACTTTTTCGCGATCATTCGGATGTTCTCCAATACTATCAAGAAAAATTCCGCTATCTGCATATTGATGAATACCAGGACACCAACCGTGCCCAATATCTTCTTGTCCGGATGTTGGTTGATCAATATCGTAATCTTTGCGCTGTTGGTGATTCTGACCAAGCGATTTATGCGTGGCGTGGAGCAGATATCGAAAACATGCTGCGTTTTGAGAAGGATTTTCCAGAAGCGAAGGTTATCTTATTAGAACGCAATTATCGTTCTACTGAAACCATTCTCCATGCGGCCAATGCCTTGATTGCCCAGAACAAACGCCGGAAGGAAAAAAACCTGCGAGCCGTTCGTGAAGGAGGTTGGCCCATCCGTGTGGCCGAGTTAACAGACAGCGAAGCAGAAGCGCGATATGTGGCTGACACCATTCAAGCGCACCTGCAATCCGGCGGACGCCCTGGAGATTGTGCTGTACTATATCGTGCCAATGCTCAGTCACGGGCTATTGAAGAAGCTTTGATGAGTCAAGCCATACCTTATACCATAGTAGGAGGATTGACTTTTTACGATCGTCGAGAAATTAAAGATGTCTTTGCCTATCTACGTGTTCTTGTCAATCCCAAAGATGAAATTTCCTTGTTGCGAATTGCCAATGTACCAAGACGTGGACTCGGTGATGGTACGCTGGGAAAACTGTTAGACTATGCGCATGCTGAAAATAAAACTTTGTATGAGGCACTTGCCTCTGGACGGGAAGCAGGTTTGACAGAAAAAGCGGCATTAGCCGCTGAACAGTTCTATCAGACACTCGAAGAGCTTAGACTATGGATGGAAGGCATGAGTGTGACAGAATTTCTGGCCGAAGTTCTTCATGGGACAGGCTATCGCAAGATGTATGCGGAGAGCAACAAAACAGAAGACCAGCAGCGCCTTGAAAATATTGATGAACTTCTGACCGTCAGCCAATCATTTGATCGGCGTCGGGGTGGTTCAGTGGCTGAGTTTTTGGCGGAAGTCTCTCTGCTGAGTGATGTGGATAAAGATAAAGGCAAGGAGCGGGACAGTGTTCGACTGATGACTTTGCATGCGAGTAAAGGCCTGGAGTTTCCTGTCGTTTTCCTGGTTGGCATGGAAGAGACGCTGTTTCCTCATGCGCGTTCTCTAGATGATGAACAGGGCATAGAAGAGGAGCGCAACCTTTGTTATGTTGGGTTAACGCGAGCTAAAGACAAGTTATATTTAACGTATTGCAGCGAGCGTACTCTTTTTGGACAGACCAGCATGCGTGAGCCTTCGCGTTTTTTGGCCGAGTTACCTGCCCAACTTGTGGAGCGTGAAAGATTAACCAATGATGTCATTTACTCTTATTCAGCGGGAGATAAAGTGATTCACCCACAGTTTGGAGAAGGTATTGTTTTGGAAATTGGCAAAGATGTCAAAACGGGTGAAGAACAGTTAACTGTAATGTGTCATCCGCGCATTGGGATGAAGACGTTTCCCAAACGTTACGCCAAGCCTGCTGTGGAACGAAAAAAAGCGTAATAGGCCGATCTCGTTTCCGTTGTTCAGTGAGCGTGGTACAATACGGATACATTTCCATCGCAAGTTTATACAATAATGAAGAACCGACAGGCTTGCGGTCAGGAGGCAAATCAGTGTGCGTTACTGGATAATCATTGGCATCCTTTTTGTGGTTTTTGTCGCAGTTTATCTGGGTGTATTTCTCTACACGAGGAAAAAACAAAAAGCGTTTGATGAGCAATACCTATCTATGAAAGAAAGACATGAAGTTTTCGTTCTCAATAAGAAAATTACTAAAGAAAGACCACAACAGGGTTGGGCGCGATTTATGAAAATGAAATCTTATCAAGTGGTAGGCCGAGTTACTGTCTCTCAAGCTATGCGTGGAATGCAGATGAGTAAGATGCAGACAGTCACATTTCGGACCACCAAACAGGAATACGATAAAATCGAGATCAACCATAAATACAAAATGGACATTGCGGGAAATTATATTGGTAATGTGATAGCACCGACGCCTTCTAAACAAAAAAAGTCGTCGTCCAAAACGACTGGAGAAAAATCGGAGAGCAAAGGCAAAAACAATAAGAAATCAAACGTGAAATCGTAAATTCAAAGCTGTTCTCAAAGTCATCCGCAGGATGGACAGGAGAACAGCTTTTTACATGAATTTGCATGCTGAATGCTTCTTCTACGGACCAACGCCTATGTTTTTGCATAGGCTGTTGTGAGTTGGGCTGGGTCTTCGATTCAGATTGTATGGAGATCCGTGAAGCGAGGGGCAGTGGTCTCCAGTGGAGATTGGATGAAGCCCGCGAAGCGAGGAGGAACTAGCATGCAACAGAAACGCCGTACGTCTACCGGATTACAGAGTGTGCGCAAAAAAAAGCGTCCGCAAGGTAGAAAAACAGCTCAAACGACAGGTCAAACGCCTTCCGTCAGTTTACCAACAGCGTTAACCTATCGTCTGCGCCGTCCAGAAGATGATGAATATATTGTGAAATTGACCAGTGAACAATTAGGAGGAATTCATCAGAACGCATTTGGTGAACCTTTTCCAGAATCAACTTTTCTGCACTATCTGCAATCTGGGGCGCCAACAGTCATTATTGAAAAGGACGGAAAAAGGATTGGCTACTATTCTTATCTGGTAGGGCCAGCAGAAAAAATGCATATCTCTGCAATGGTGCTAGAGCCTCAGTATCAGTCATCCGGCATTGGTCGCGAGGTTATGGCGCGTATTGAAAAGAGAGCAAAGGAACAGGGAATTCAAGTACTTGAGGTTTTTGTGCAAGAGAATAACGAAAAGAGTCTCAACTTTACAAGGCAACTTGGCTTTCAAGAAGTATTTCGTTTAGAACCGCATTCAATTGCTTTCCAAAAACGCATTCTTTAGGCAAGGATTCGTGCGGATTTTGTCGAATTTGATAGAGAGGAGAAAGAAAATAGCGTGATCGGGACATAAAAGGGAGTCGTCACAGATGTCAGAAACACTGTCACAAGGGCGCATACAGGTGGAGCATAATCAAATCCGGGTACTCGCCGAGCCACAAGATTTGCCGCCGACATTGATTGTTGCTCGTCACCCTTCTTTGCATGTGCTTGTGGACGGTGTGGAGGTTGTGGGTCGTGTACAGGTGCACGCCTTTCAGGAAATTCAGGTCAGTGTCATTGATGTGGAACCTTATCGGGAGATACGCATACAAGTCTCTCCAGATACGCTTCACGCTACACTCGAAATTGAATATCAAAAAGGGCAACACTTTCGCTTGGGCGATTCTCCTCCAACTGCAGTCTGTCTATTGCATGTCATTCAAGAAGCTGTTTTGCCGCAGCCCTATACGCGAAGCGACGTGAGACAATTGCTTGCTGAACAGAGAATTGTTGAAGGTGTGGATTGGAAAGCTATTGATAGTTTGCTCGCTTCCGGTGAATCTGGTAGTTGTGTTTGCGCTTCCGGTACTCCGCCGGTGGATGGTTTGCCGGAGCGAGTAACCATTCTGGTTCAGCCCGTTCATGAACCTCTCTATGGAATTGTTCCAGTGCGTCCCATTCTTTCTGTACAAAAAGGTGTTTCCGTAGCCAAACGTCTGCCGGAAGAAAGCGGTGAGGCAGGCGTCAGTGTTTATGGTACGGCCATCCCTCCTTATACGCCTCCTGCCAAATTGCCACGTATTGGAGATGGGCTGGCAGAAAACGATGAAGGAGTTTTCATTTCTGTGCGAGGAGGACGTGTAATTCACCGTCCTGATTTGCTTGATGTGGCTCCCACGTTGGAATTTAATGAATCTCTTACGGCGAAGCAGGGTCATGTGCAGTTTGACGGCGATGTTTTGGTACGTGGCAATGTGGAGCAAGGTGTAGAAATTGCTGCTTCAGGACAAGTTTTTGTCCAAGGGATTGTATCACGGGCTAAAATTGTTGGAGATGCGGGAATTATCATATCGGGTGGAGTTTTTCAGTCAGAGTTGTATGCGGGTCTGCGCTATCATTGCCTGCAAGAACTATACCATTTTCTTCAGGATTTCTTACAAGAATGGCAAATTTTTCAATCGGCCGTTGAACGCTTGCAAGAAGCAGTTAAGACGCGTGGTTCAGAAATTTCCCATGCGCGCATTGTTGCCTCTCTTTTGGCAGATAAATATCGTGAGATACTGGTTTGGCCAACGCGATTTCAAGAATTTATAGAGTTGCACCCTACGCTCGATCTCGGTCCCTGGCTGGGGAGATTGCGCCGGGCTGGAGAATGGATGCGCCAAGCGTATTTGGAATCAACTACAATACAGCGTTGGGTACTTCATCGTACTGAAGTGGAAAAGTGGTTGAGTGTGATAGAAAACTGGGAAGTGTCAGCTGAACTGGCCGCCATACAGTGCGCTTATGCGCAGTCATCTGATTTGCGTGCTGCGGGGGATGTGGATATTACACATCAGGGAGTTTACCAATGTCGCGTGCGGGCTGGCGGTACTGTAAAAGCACTCGGTAAGCCGGGCGTCATTCTGGGTTCCAACATTGAAGCAGGTTTGGCTGTCTTTGCCAAAATTATTGGTTCACACGCCGAGTCAATAACTCGTATCCATCTTCGTCAAGAGGATGGTTGCCAAGTATCTGCCGATCTCGTTTACCCAGGCACAATTTTTATCGTCGATGATTTTCCCCATCATGTTCAGCACGAGTGGCGCCAATGCGTATGGCCAGTCCCCGCAACAAAAGACTCATAACAAAAAAGCTGCCTGCCAGAAGGCATGCAGCTAGCGGGGATAAGTGCTGGAGTGTCTAGACGGTTTCCCTATCAGAGAAGAGCAGGGAAATGCAATAGAGGCCAGCCAGCCCAATGATGACATAAACCACACGACTGATAAGTCCGGTAGTGCCACCAAACAGGGCTGCTACAAGATCGAATTTGAACAATCCAACGAGCAGCCAGTTGAGTGCCCCAATGATAACTAGAACTAATGCTGTCTTGTTCATGGGAACTCCACCCCCTTCGACAAAGAGTATGCGCTCCGCGAGACTTTTCCATGTGTCCAGTTTTTGAGCAAAAACCGGAAATTTTCCTGTGCCAGTTTCGCATATCGTGGTTCTGATCTGCAGAAAGCTATCAGCAGGAGCAGTTGCAGCCTTTTGCCATTCGGGGTATGCTACTAGGGAAAAGATTGTAGAGCCTCGAAGTGAGGAGGGTTGAGCGCATATGGATGTGGAAAATCGGATTCGGGAAGTGTTGGTTCCCATCAAGGAAGCCATTCAACAAGATGGCGGTGATGTGGAGTTTGTTTCCTATGATAGTTTGACCAAAACGGTCTATGTTTCCCTGCTTGGCGCGTGTGTAGGATGCCCGGCCAGTATGATGACCTTGAAAATGGGAGTTGAGCGCTCCATCCGCCAGCAAATACCCGAAGTTGAGCATGTGGAGGCATGTTGAAGACTGCTTGGACATAGATTTTACCATAACAGGCATCAGGGGCGTGTCGTTCAGTGAATCGACGCGCCTTTCTGTTGCTGACGGATGGGTTACGTTTTAATCTTATGGATAGGAAGGAGGTGCAACGCTTGAAAGTGGAACTCAAGGGTCAGAAATTAGAAATCTTGGCACGAGATTTGCATGAGCCTTGTACAAGCCGCGCATGGCTCGAACAAGCGTTGTTTTTGCCTCCTGGTTTCGTTGGTAGACTGCATGCTCAAGGACTCGTTTCACGTGACGCCAATCGTTTGCATGTTGAAAGCAAAATATATCCAGACGACCGAATCGTTATAGATTTATCTGCTTTTGCACCACCTACGACTTTGCAACAACTCGACTTGAAGCGTGTGTCCACTCAGTCACCTGGTGCGGAGATTCTTTTTGAAGATCCTCATTTGCTGGCCGTACAAAAACCAGCTGGTATTCTGATACATAGTGAACGACCAGAAGAGGACACATTGGATAGACGAGTTTCTATACAACTGGGCAGTCCATTTGTCTATCATGTGCATAGGCTCGATCGCGGTACGAGTGGCATCGTACTATACGCCAAGCATGCGCTGATGTTGCGATCGCTTGACCATCAGTTGGCAAAACATAAAATTCGTCGGCTTTATGTAGCTCTGGTGGAAGGAAATCTGTCGCCTTTGAATGGAACCTTGAATGATTCTATAGGAAAGGATCGCCACCATGCGGGACGATATCGAGTATCTAAAGGCGGTCAGCCAGCAGTTACAGAGTATCATACGCTCTTCTCGCCACTCTTTTATGGTCAGCAGAAAGTATCATTGCTTGCTTGTCAGTTAAAAACCGGACGCACTCATCAGATAAGGGTTCATCTTTCTTCGCGGGGTTGTCCTGTTGTGGGAGATGTCTTGTATGGTGCTCTGCAGCCTAGGTTGTCCTCCGCTCGACAAGTGAATCATCATTCTGCAATAGAGTCAACCAAAGAAGCATTTTTTTTGCATGCTCACGCTTTATCCTTTGTCCATCCATATACTGGGAAGGCTCATTTATTGACTGCTCATTGGCCGCAAGCTTGGCAACCTGTGCTTGAACTTGTGGGAGACCATCGACTCGATAGAAAATTGCATCATCTTTACAAAGAACTGAATGGGGCAGAGGTACAGGCATGATACAAAGAGTTCAGGTTACCATACGATTTTGTTGGGCTTTGTTGTTGGATGTGACGCGTAAAGACATTGCCTCACTTGCAGCAGTGATTTGTTTTTATGGACTTTTCTCCATGTTTCCTCTCTTGTTGTTAATTCTATATTCGCTCTCTTTTCTAGCTCCTAACGACTTGGTGGAACACGCCTTGGTTCAATCCGTTAGGCCTTTTTTTCCTGCTCTTCCTGATGCGAAAAAATTTATTGCTGACAACATTACACGTTTGGCTGGACTTGGGGCTAAAGTGACGCTGTTTTCCTTGATTTCGCTGCTGTGGAGCGCCACAAGCGCTTTTATTGCACTTCAACAGGCACTTGACGTCATCTTTGAAGTGAAGATACCGCGCTCTTATTTTTCTCGGCGTATGGTAGGGTTTGCCATGTTTGCGTTATTGCTTTTGGTCATGATGGTCACTTCTATTGCGCTTGCCATGTTTCCTGCGGCGTTTTCCCATTCAGCTTTCTGGAGAATTTCTATCTTTCATCATCTCCCTTATCCTTCGATTACTAATTTTTTGTTTCCGTTTGTTCTGTTTGTTACCTGTGTGCTTCTGTATCGGATGCTACCTACCCATAATGCACCACTGCGTCCGTTATTGATTGGCGCCTTTGTGGCAACGGTACTTCTCGATATCGCTCGCCAGATGTTTGTCTGGTATGCAGAGAGTTTTGTACGGTATGAGATGGTATATGGCACTCTGGCGATTTTAATGATTATTGTTTTGTGGATGTATGTGGCAAGCACGCTCGCTTTGTTTGGTGCCGCAGTATCTCATCAATGGATGCTTCAGTTTGAATCGTGAACGACCCAACATTTTCATTGGATAAAATCAAGGGGGGACGTTAAGGTTGGAGAAATCAACTTTCTCAGTCATTATTCCTACAAAAAATCGACTTCCAGACTTGTCTGCTTGTCTAGATGCTCTGGCTCATCAAACTTATGAAGGTGTGATTGAAGCTTGCGTAGTGAACGATGGCGGCGAGTCTATTCAGTCGGTGCTGGATAAACCTCGTAACCTTCGTGTGAATGCTTTAGAGTTGCGCGATCCGGTTGGACAAGTAAAGGCTCGTCAGCTCGCTATAGAGCGGGCCAATGGCGAATGGATTGCCTTTTGTGATGATGACGACCGGTGGTTGCCTCAGCATGCAGAACGGCTTGCCCAAGCCCTGCTAAACGGTATGAACTTTGTCTATACAGACGCGGAAATGGTAGCTAGAGATGCTTCTGGTGTTGTTCGTGAACGTCGGACGTTTGCATTTCAGCATGGAGAAAGGCTGCTTTTACACTACAATACTTTGCTTGCTACGGCTGTTGCCGTCCATTCTTCACTTCTCGAGCGAGCTGGTGGATTGGATGTGAATATGGAACATTATTGGGACTGGGATTTATGGCTGCGTTTGGCTCGTCTAATATCTCCTGTTCGCATACCAGGTTGCAGTGTGCTCTATCAAATATCGCTCGCTGGGCATAACCAATCAAGCCGACCTGAAAGTATGCGCTCCTCTTTAGAACGTCTTATTGAAAAACATCACTTGCCAGATTTGCCAAGCAGTAATTTCTGGAGAATGACGGAAGTGGCTGAGTTGGCAAAATACCGTGACTCGCCAGAAGTTTTTTGGGATGGTTCGCTAGAGATTTGGCAAGGTTGGCATTGAACCATAGAGTTGGCCGCATCCAGCAGATGTATGAATGAGGGCAATGTGACAAGGAAAGGGAGAATGAGCAAGTGGATGAAATTCGTCTACGTGGTCTGCAGTTTTTTGGTTATCATGGTGTGATGCCAGAGGAGACAGTTACAGGTCAACGGTTTATCGTTCATCTGAATTTAAAAATTGATTTAAAACAGGCAGGTCTTACCGACTCTATTAAACATACCGTTGATTACGCAGCTGTTTATCGCACTGTAAAGGAAGTTGTTACTGGAGTTCCTCGTCGACTGATTGAGGCTGTAGCAGAAGATGTTGCGAAAGTGCTTTTGGAAAGATTTCTGCTGGTGGAAGAAGTCACGGTGGAACTTGAAAAACCGGGGGCGCCTATCCCCGGTATTTTTGAAACGGTGAGTGTGCTTATGACGCGACGCCGTCATTAAACCCGTTGAGTTGGATGCTATGATGCTGGGATGCTTGAGGTTGTGCATTAGGGCTGGACACTCATTAAATAGGCGATAATGGCAAGCAGGGCGACAGCAAGAATACCAATACACCAGTTGCTGACTCGCAAGCGTTTTAATTCGGCTTCAGCCAAAATCTTGCGGCTGTCAGATATTTTTTGTAACTCTCGAAATAGGCCGTAACGAATAGCGACAAATACCAGAAGATAGAGGAGTAATGAAATAATCATCCATGCTTGTTCAAGCATTTTTAGACTGGAAAAAAGAACGAGTAAGCCGCCCGTAATCCACAACAAAATATTGGCGGTGGTTTCAAAAGGGCGGTAGCGTTGGATGAAACGTGTCACACCAGCTACCGAACGCAATCTAGGAATGGCGAAGAAAATGGTAAGTTTCGAACAAACAGCTATAAGATGGACAACCAGTACTGGCATAAAAATCGCAGGCACGCACGATCTCTCCCTACTCAAACGATTCTGTCGCTTAAGCAACTCCTTCTATGCCAGTGTAACTCATTGACCAAACGGCCGGAAGATCCCCGAACAAACTAAAAACACATTGATTCAGTGGTAAATTCTTGATCACCGGATGATCCGATACAAAAGGCAAGCCCAGTAGAACATCCAGGCCGTTGGGCCAGCTTGCAACAGCAGCCATTGCGCTTTGCGAATACCTTTTTGCCGCAATGCTTTCCGATCTGAAAGATACATCCCCAATAAACCTTTGACAACAAACTGGTGAATTTTATTTTCTAAGGGCTTCCGTCGAGAAACCCATAGACTTGTTTTCATAAAACGGCGCAACCTTTTGCGAGCAGCGCGGGGGGAAGGGTAACAAAGCACGAAATTAAAGTCACCTTCACGAATATCTTCTTCTACGTCGATCAGATAATCCAGTAGGATATGCAAGCCGCAAAGCCAGGGAAAATAACCAGCCCGTACCTGGTTGGCCAAATCTGATTCCAATGGCTCTGTAGCGGCTAAAAATAAAGCGAACATACCTAAGGTAGACCCAGTGGCTGCAGCAAACTCCCACCATTCAATTTCCGGAAATTCGCGCAGATAGGGGCGGCTCCATGCAATCAGAGCTGCTTCCCTCAAGTGAGGTTCAATATGCTTAGTTTCTTGCAATTCGCAGTATCGTTCTACAAGCCACTCTACATCAGGTTGGACTGCTGCATAACCAGGCAATTTTTCCAGAGCATTTTGACATGTACTGACTAAATCGTCCAGATAATTGCCATCATCACAAGATTTGCGAAATCGGTAGTATTCTTGATGAGCTTGTCCTGGACGTACGGCATCGCGCATAGCGTCGTGCAATGCGCGGAAATCATTGGCATCTGTGCGTTGACATCGGTCACAGAGGTTGTCCAAATAATCGCTGATGGTTTGTAATGCAACAATAATCTTGACGAGCAAGATTCTCGATTCAGGCTTGGCGGCTGCGTAAACACATCCTCCATCAGCGTGAAAACGCTTGTCAGTCAAACTGGCAAGTGCTTGAACACGCAATTCTGTATCCGGAATGTTTTCAGCCCGGCGGCGCCAATACATTAATTCGGCGCGCGCCGTTGGCATCACATCATGAAACAAACGATAGAGGAACTGTGGTGGAGCTATTACAGACAATCGTTTCGTCACAGCAGCCTCCTCTCTTCGTTGAACACAGTGGCTACAACTGTTTTTACTTTAACAGCAATTGACCTACATCGCTTGCCACACTTAACATCTTTTTGGCATTCTCGGCATTTAGCCAACTAGGTAAACCTGCCTGAGACGGAATGGGTTGTTGAGTTTTGGGAGCAAAGGGGATAGCCGGTTTCGGCACAGACGCATGTCCATGAATTTGTCCGTAAAGTCCGCGCCTTTTTGCGCCCTGATGAACCATTTTGACTAATTCTTGAATTCGCTCATCGCGCGCCACATCAAAAGCCATTCCCCCAAATTTTAGCATGGTGTTCAATTGCATGCTCATACACCTCGCATTAGGGTAATTCTTCATTGGCTTCTGCTTTACCATATGCAACTGATGTGTGCGAGTAGCGGACAACCGCCTCATTCCTGATGTGCGTTCATTCACTGCTCTGTGTCTAACATTCTATGCATGTTCTGTATTTCTCAGTCATGCTAAGCGGAATCCACATGCCTTTATGCTTAAACTTCGCAAAGCGGTGATTGCAGGTAGTGAATGAGCAATTCGGACGTGTGGATTAAAGCGTCTGAGTGCAGGCGTTCATAAGTATGAGAATGGGCAACGCCGGGTCCCACCAGACCATGCTTGATGTCTGCACCGGATCGGACTGCTGCAGAAGCGTCAGAACTGTAATGTGGATAAATATCAACTGCATAGTGAAGCTGGTGTTGTTGAGCTATATGTACAAGGTGCTGACGTAATCCGAAATGGTAAGGTCCTGAGCCATCCATAGCACATATGGAAACACAGTGCTCATCTGTTGTCTGACCCTTGCCAATAGCCCCCATATCTACAGCGACATATTCTACAGTTTGTTGCGGAATGTTGGAATTACCGCCATAGCCAATCTCTTCGTTGTTTGAGATGAGAAAAGTACAATCTACAGCTAATTCGCGGTTGTTTCTTTGCAATGCGTGAACCACACCAAAGAGTATGGCCACACTCGCTTTATCATCCAAGTGCCGACTCTTGATATATCCACTTTCAGTCAAAACAGCGCGTGGATCCCAAGCGATAAAATCTCCTACGGAGATACCGAGTTTCTTGACATCTTCTGCTGAGTGTACGACTTCATCAAGCACAATCACCATATTGTCAGCAGTGCGTTCAGTTTCGTTGACTTTGGAGTTAACGTGGACGGAGGTGTTTTCCAGGAGAACAGTGCCTGTAAATGTCTTTTTCTCAGAAAAAATGCGACAAGTTTCTCCTTCGATAGTACTCCAGGCATAGCCGCCAATTTTTTGTATGCGCATTTGTCCACTGGGCAAAATTTCTTTAATCATGCCACCGAGCGTATCGACATGAGCCGTGAGCAAACGGCTAGACTCAGATTGTTTTCCTTGGATGGTAAAACAAAGCGCACCTTTATGTGTTCTGGTCGACTGAATTCCGAGCTTTTTGGCTTCTGCTTCAACAAAGTCAATGGCAGTCTTCGTCATTCCGGTAGGGCTAGGAATATTTAACAGGCGCAGCAAAAAATCTTGAGTATACTGTAAGTCTTCCTGCGAAAATAGCATGTTCTTATCCTCCCTTTTTGTGATAGATGAGGCAATGTCGCTCTATTGTCAGAATTCCGCCTCATTGTATCACAACAAAATCTCCACAGATTCTTAAACTTGCGTATCATAGTGTAGGTGGAGATTACGATCATTGAGTGGAGATTGTGATAAATGAAAGGAAGCAGACGGTATGGTACAGCAAAGAACAGTCGCTGACACAGCATGGACACCTGAGTCAGAGCGGGCATTGAATCAAGTGTGCGCAGAGATGGAGAAGCAAGGTCAAAATGAATTGTCTGAGCGCTTGCGCGCTATTGTCAGTCCATTACGGGAGGGTCAATGGAAGATAGTGGTGGCCTTTTGTGGCCTGTTTTCCGCTGGTAAATCCAGCCTCATCAATGCGCTTACAGGTGCTTCTCTTGCGACTGGTGCCGTACCTACAACTGCCAAAGTAGAAACAGCGGCAATGGTCAATGAAGAACTTGGATGTGAAATCGATCTACTGGACACACCGGGCATTGATTCAACGGATGCGAGTCACGAAGCGGAAACGCTTGCACACCTCTACCTGGCAGATCTCGTGGCGCTTGTCATGGATTACCAACACGTGGAGGCTGACGAGCATCTGGAATGGGCAAAACGCTTACAAGATGAGGGGAAGCGGCTCATTTTAATTGTCCACCAGGTTGACAAACATCTCGATTTTGAATTGTCGTTTGAAGAATATCAAGAACGGGTGGAAACAGCATTTTCAGCTTTTGGTGTGGAGCCCGAGCGGATTTTCTATACTTCCACGCGTCCTTCACCCTATTCACAAATTGTCGAGCTCCAATCTTTCCTTCTAGGATTAGCGCATATCAGTCCTTGGGAGAAACAGTTTTCCATCTATATTCGTGTGCAGGAAATCCTTCGTCAATTCGCACAAATTTGTCATCAAGAAGAATGGCAAAAGGTACAGGAAGATGTTATGGACATCTTTGGGCAATTCCCGGAAAACGCTCAAGAAGCCAGGCAGTGGTTAGAAACGAGATCGAAATCTATTCTAAAAGTACAAAAAGACTACCAATTGCGGCTGGATGAGCTACAGGACAAATGGAATCATGAGCGTATTGAACTGGCTCGTCTCATTGAATTGGCGCAGATTTCTCCTTATGAGACAACGGAACTGGGCAGAAAATATGTTGAGAGTTTGCGAAGTGATTTTCGTGTAGGCTGGTTTGGTCGCGAGAAAAAAACGGAGCAGGAACGCGAACAGCGTATCCAGAACTTCTTGAATGATTTAACCGATCGCGCTCAAAAAAATCTTTTTTGGCCGCTTCAGTCTGCTTTGCGCGCCTTTCTTCAGGAGGAACTCAGTTCCGGAACCTGGGATGCTGCGCAACTTGACAATTTGACAGTTCCCATAAGCTCTGAATTGCTGCAGAGACAAATCAAATCTGGTGCGCTGGTTTCTGCAGATTACGGTTATCAGTACGTTCGGGATGTGGTAGCGGCAATTCGCGGCCAGACATTGGCGCGTTTGCAAATGATGCTGGACGATTATCAACAATTGGCCATTGTTCAACTGCAGGAAGAAGAACAGTCTATCAAACAAACATTTGCTCCTGATGTGGAAGCCTGTCGCGCCTTGAATGCTTGGTTGCAGGTTTATGAGAGTATTGAACGGGAATGGCGCCAGAAATTAAATGAAATTCCTGTATTTTCGGAGGTGGGCGCAGGGTAATGGGTGTTGAACATACCATCCAAGATAAAATTGCAGCAGCTCAAAATTTACTGGCGGATTTACCGCACGGGCAGCCTTTTCAGGAAAGCCTTGTCTTAGCAAAGGAACGTTTTCAGAATCGTCAAGTCATGGTGGCTGTTTTTGGTGCTTTTTCAGCAGGCAAGTCTTCTTTGCTCAACGCTTTGCTGGAGCAACCTGTATTAACCGTCTCTCCCAATCCTACGACAGCGACAGTGACAAAAATTCTTGCTGGTCGTCAGGGTGAATTATGGATTGAAGCTAAATCGAAAGATGAGGTTTGGCAAGATGTATCTGATGCCTGTCGACGCATCCAGTTAGAAGCAGATTCTCTCGAGACTGCGCTTGCCAAAGCAGAGAGTTTGCAGCCAGCTCAGTATGGCAAAACAGCGAGAACTTCCCTTTCCTATCTCAAAGCGGTCAGCAAAGGTTATCCTGTTATGCGTCATCGTCTTGGACAATCATGGAACGCAACGTTGGACGAGCTGCGTTCTTTCACTGCAGATGAGTCATTGGCCTGTTATGTCAGAGAAGTACAGGTGCCGCTGGCGAATGCGCCTTTTGCGGAAGGATTTGTTCTCGTGGATACACCGGGCGTCGATTCTATTCACCGCCGTCATACCAATGTTGCTTTTAACTATATGCGCCAAGCGGATGCAATCGTTTTTGTGCTTTATTATACACACGCTTTTTCGCGTGCAGATAAAAACTTTTTGCAACAATTGGCTGATGTGCAAAACGTAATGGGTCAAAACAAATTGTACGTGGTTGTGAATGCGGTCGATCTTGCTGTGAACGAAGAAGAGCGCCATGCTGTAGAGCAACGCGTTCGAGATGAGCTGAGATCACTGGGTATCGTTGAGCCGCGTATTTATGGAGTTTCCAGCCAACTGGCTTTAGCGGCCAAGCAATTAAAAATAAAAACGGATCCGAAATTTGAACAAATGGCAAGAGTACGTCTTCAATTAGGTCCTGAAGAGCCATTGCCAGTTCCGGATGAGATATGGAATATTTCAGGGCTGGAAGCTTTGCAAAAAGATTTAATGACGGCAAATGATGATGTGCGTGAGCGTTTGCGGGTAGAGACTTTACAACGCGAAATGACGCATCTTATGAATCAAATCGAAGCGGAAGTGACGCGTTTGGGATTGCTCCAGCGCGCTCGAGCAGAAGAGCGGGAACGTTTCGTGGCAGACGTTGAAACTGCTCATCGTTTGCTTCAGGAAGAAAAAGAAAACGGCGCTGTTTTGCGGAATGTGCAAGTACAACTGCAAAGTGATTGTCAGGAACTTATTTTTCATATAGGAGAACGCATTCGTCTCAGGTTTTCTAACTTATTCCGTGAGGCGTTTTATCCGGGCCGTTTTGTTCAAAGTAAGGAGACCAAAATGGCTTTGCAGGAAGCGGCCGTAGAATTGGCCGGACAATTGGAAACGCAAATTTTGGTAGAGACTAGAACTTTTTCGCTTCGTTTGCAAAAAATTGGACAGGAATTACTTGAACAAGCAGCAGATGCTCTTTGTGCTCGACTACCACAGATGTTGCGAGCAGCAATCAATATTCCAGACATACAAATTCAGTTGCCTGAGGTTCAGGCAGAAGATGTGCACATGAATCATCAACCTTTATTGCAATCTCTCCACTACTTCCGTTCTGCGCGGCAGTTTTTTGAAGAAGGCGGCCAACGTGATATGCTTGAAGCAGTGGAACCATTGCAGATGGGGGAAGTAAAAAGCGAGATTAGCCGTTTGACAACACAATTACTCGAACATTTGCAACAGCAATGGGCAGAGATGGAGCAAGAATGGATTGAAGCATGGATGTTGCAGTTGCGACAGTTTACAGAGCAAGGTAGAGCAGAAGAAATAGCAGAGAATCAATCGCGTTGGCAATTTGTTGCAGAAGAATGGGCAAAGTTGTGGGGGCTATCTAGGGCGCAATAAGGGGGTATGCACATGGCGAGAAGAAAATGGCGCGATGATGATTTATGGCAATCGCGCCGCAACGGGGGGGCGCGGACAGTTCTACTCGGTATTGGGATATTTGCTGCATTTGCTGCAGGACTTGGAGTAGGATTGTTGGTGCAGTCGCCGCGTGTAGTAGAAGTGCCAATGCAGGCTCCAACTTCTGGCGCTCCAAGCAGTACGGGTGCGCTCGGAAACTCTCCTGCGAATACCCTTGCCAGTGGACAGTCGGCTAATGTCATTACTCGGGTCTATAATCAGGTAAAAAACAGCATTTGTACCATAACAGCTATCTCTGGCGGTACAGGCAAAAATGCCGGCGAGGAAGACATTGGCACAGGCTTTTTAATTAATAATCAGGGCGATATAGCTACAAACGCTCATGTCGTAAATGGACAGAAAACTGTTACGGTTACGTTTGGACAAAAGAATTATACAGGAATTGTGCTTTCTGCAGATACATTGGATGACTTGGCGATTGTTCATGTGGCGGGTATCGATCAACTGCCGCCGTTGCCTCTTGGAAATGCCAACACACTGGTACCAGGTCAGTTTGTCATAGCCATCGGCAATCCGTTTCAATTGACGGAAAGTGTGACTTTTGGCATTATCAGCGGTTTGAATCGATCGATGCCAATGCAAACGGGTCATGTGATGGATGGATTAATTCAAACCGATGCACCTCTGAATCCTGGAAATTCTGGCGGTCCTTTGCTTAACGAGGCTGGACAGGTGGTTGGTATAGATACAGCCATTGAAAGTCCGGTTGAAGGATCTGTAGGGATTGGTTTTGCGATTCCTATTAACCGTTTGGAACGCTTGCTTCCGACTTTATTGCGCGGTGAACAGGTCAAGCATGCCTGGATTGGTATTGCAGGAATGGATATTGACAGTTATTTGCAAAGTCAACTTGACCTCCCAGTCAGCCAGGGTATTTACGTAGAGTCTGTCACACCCGACAGTCCGGCTGCGAAAGCAGGATTACGCGGAGATAGTGGTGCGGCTGCCGCCAATCAGACGGGGCAAATCAGTAAACTGCGCGGTGATGGAGATATCATTATTGGCTACAATGGGCATCCCATTCAGACCATTGAGCAGTTGACGGCAGATATCAATCGGGATCAGCCTGGACAAGTGATACAGTTAACAGTGTTAAGGAATGGTAAGAAAATACAAATCTCCGTGACGCTTGGTAACTGGCCATCATCATCCAGTGGAGGTTGATTTCATCAATAACCAACCGGTCTTTTGCTGACCGGTTGGTTATCCAGTCGTATGGGATGAAAAGTCGATATTGCCATACAGTCGTTTTTTAAAATCGAATTGGCCCGAGACTTTGACCGCCGTCCATCGTGAGTACATCGCCGGTGATAAAGCTGGCTTGCTCGGAAGCGAGCCAATCCATAGCTTTGGCGATTTCTTCTTTGCTGCCCAGTCTTCCTGCGGGGATGGAATGAAGAACTCGTTGATAGGCTTCTTCTGTTGGCCATAGGCGATCGGCGCCGCCGGTGTCGCCTATTGGCCCAGGAGCAATGCAATTAACCCGAATACGGTGTTTGGCCCACTCGACAGCTACGCTTTTCGAGAATGCCACTACACCAGCTTTAGCAGCAGCCGAATGACAGACACCTGGGCCGCCATTCGCGTAATAAGTGGCGACAACATTGACAATCGCTCCTGGTTGCTGGCGGGCAATTAAACGTCGAGCAAAAGCGGTGGAATAGAAAAATGTTCCATTCAATACAATTTGAACAACAGCATTCCAGCCGTTAGCTGACAGTTCTTCTGCTTTACAGATAAAATTCCCTGCAGCGTTATTAATCAGCACATCTACTTTTCCAAAGTCTGAAAAAACCTCATCCCAAATTTCCTCTGCGCGTTCTGAGTCCCGTACATCTGCCTGATAATAACGTATACGATCTGTTTTGTTTTCTGTTAATCCGCAATGCGTGGCAATCGAATTAGAGGCGTTCTGCAATTTCTCAATACTTCGTCCAATAAGAGCAACAGAACCTCCCGTTTTCACAAAATGCTCCGCAAACGCTTCGCCAATGCCGCTGCTTCCTCCGGTAACAAGTGCAACTCTTCCGCTGTTTAACAATAAGATTCCTCACTTTCGCGGGCCTGAAAAGGTCTTCATCGCGCAGCTAGTTCAACCTCTGCACAGAGCCCACTGTTCTGAAGAGTTTCAACTGACATTCAGTCAAAACTCTGATAAACAAAGATTACCTTATTTTCAGCCGTTTGAGTTTAATTTTTTCAAAATATTTACGAGTGAAGGGGAAGCCATAAATGCATGGCCATTGGCCAGAACATAAGGCGATTGTAATGAGGTTGGGTTTACGGCCAGTTGGATAGAAAGCATTTGTTGTGAATTGGACTCCACATAAAGCGTATCGAATACTTGAGCGCTTTGGACGTTTTTGTTATCAGATATAGGAGTCGATTCAGATAGAGATTTAAGAATTTGCACAATCGTGTTGTGACCGCTGACTGAAATCAGCGTATTGGCAGCCGTTGCGCCAGAAGTCAACGGCTGCAATAAAATGGAACGAACATTAGCCACATCTATATTTTCCGTCAATACGTGAAGTGTGACATGTTCATTGATATAGTCAACGACAAATGCAGACAGGAATGCGACAATCAGGAGAATTGGCGCAATCCAGACAGTACGTGGAATACGGTTTCTTCGCAAGCCATACATAGGGCAGAGGACTCCTTGATTCAAAAGTCGCTTGGCGCGTCCTCTGGTATCGTACTCTGAAAGAGCATCGACATCAACAGCAACTATATGGTTATTGATCAACAATCTTGTGAGAAATATCTATCTTGGTTAGCAGCGTTCTAAGAATCTGCATATCGGCGCTGATAACGAAAAGCAGCTCGTCGGCGCTTGCCTGCTTGCGAGTGATGAAACATTTTGAGCAGAGCCCTTTTTTCTAAACGTGAAACGTAGGAACGGGATATGTTTAAAGCATCTGCTACGTCGTTTTGCGTCCACTCGCGTCCGTCCGTCAGTCCAAACCGCAGTTCAATGACACGTCTTTCCCGTTCATCCAAAATATCAAGCAACTTTAGTGTGGATAGGATTTCCATGCGTTTGCTGACTTCTTCCTCAGTCATGTCTACTTCAGAGCCAAGTACATCGGCAATGACGATATCGTTACCTTCTTTATCAGTGCCAATGGGGCTGTAAAGGGATACATCTTTACGGGATTTTTTCTGTGCTCGCAGTTGCATGAGAATTTCATTTTGAATACAGCGCGCAGCGTAAGTAGCAAATTTTGTCCCTTTGTTGGGCTGGTAAGTATCTACAGCTTTGATCAGTCCAACGGTGCCAATGGAAATGAGATCGTCCTGATCGATATTGGCTGAGTCAAATTTTTTTGCTACGTGGGCAACTAGGCGCAAATTGTGTTTAACCAACATGTCATGCGCTTCCCGATCGCCGTTTTGCCAGCGTTCGAAGTACATCTTCTCCTGCTCTTTGCTCAACGGTTGGGGAAAAGACTGATGGAGGTAGCCGCTGACCAACGTGACATCATGAAGCAGGGAAAAGGCAGCAGCGGCAAGAGAAAACAAGGCAGGAACACCTCCGACATTTGATTCAAGATAGCGTATGTCGGAAGCGTATTTTTGGTGAGGAGCTTTGTAGATGTCACCTGCCCAAAGTTTGTTTTACATCATAGTCTTCGCAGAAAAAATCTTCATTGCGTATGATAAATCGTTTCATGCATGCTTTCGCTTTATTGAATGCAAGCAAACCTGTTCTTTTGTAGGTCTAATGACGGGGTAAAACAAAGTTGCCATCCATACCATAGGAGGTCTATAAGAATGACGGTACCTTCACAAAAAATCTATTTATACGCAGCAACAGAAGGTGATTTTTGGAAAGCAATGGCTGCTGCGCAAGCTTGTAATATACCAGTTTCCCAAGTGACGGGTGATTTCCAAGAAGCCTGGCGCTATGTTGCAGATGGTCAACATCTGGTTATAGCTGTTGGGGGCGCTGCACTTTATGCGCTCTACTACAATCCGTGCAATTGGCAGAATCCTGCTGCTGAAGCTGGGGGGCACACACCATTTTCTCATTATGCCAATGGTGGAGGTATCCAAACCATCACCAAGAACTTCTTTGTGAATGCAGCAGGTTATACAGCACTAGATTCGCTCAAATTAGCCACAATGCTCACTTACTATGCAATTAATGGTGTCTACCCTTATGGGTGGACTGGATTGCCGATACAGGAAACTCCGCAAGCTGTTTGTGTCCAAGGTTCGTCTAACCATATTGATCCTTTGCAACGATCAATAACCACTGTTCAAAAAGCTGGCACCAATATTCTTTCGCCAGAGGTTGGATTATACGCGGTGTTTGACTCTGTACAGTCTGCCGAGTCAGCTTTACAAATCGGCTGGCCAGGATTGGCCAGCACAGCGGCATTGGGTATCTCTACGCCTCCTTATACAGAGTTGCTCTCTAACCATTCTGATCAATATGTTGCAGCCGCGTTGGCCAACAATAACAATCCTCTTGTCTTCTGGATTTCCTTTTGGACGGTTTCTTGGCCTGAACCGGGAGATAGCTTTCAATCGGCTGGGCATGCTGCGGGTGTCTATGCTGCCAATCAATTGGCCAACTATCCAGGGACAATACGCCCTAGTTTTGTTGTGATTGATCCGGAAGGATACAATCAACCTGCAACGACCTCCAGTGAATGGAAGGATTTTATCAGTGGATGGCGGGAAGGACTGCTCTCTGTAGATAGCTCTTTGCAACCAGGATTCTACTGTAATCAGTTTCAGTATCAACAGTATCAATTAAGCTCTTTGCCCGATCCGGCATTTATCGCCATATCTCCAATCTCGGGAAATCAACCTGAAGTAACGGGCGGCAATATCCGTGGCTATATTGCTTACACCGCAAGTTGTCCTGTAATTTCTGATGTAGAGCAGGTAAAAAGCTGGGGAGCTACGTACAATACAGTTCAATTTGCGGACAGCGGTGTAGATTGTGGTCCCAACAGTTAAAACCAGCAGATGATAGTTTCCATTTTTTTAGCATCCGATATGTCTGTAAAACAACTGCTGTTCTTTGGCATGCCAAGGTGGATAAGGTACACTATGGGGTATGATAAAGCGTATGGACCACCTTGGCATCAATGGAAAAGGCCCAAGGCGTTGGTTAGGGAGGTAAATTTGTATGACGTCAACTGTCCGTCGCAAACCGGGCCGCCCCAAGCTGGTCAATGGTGATACTTCAACTGCGCACGCTATCCTAGAAAAGGCTGCTGAATTATTTATGAATTATGGGTATGAAGGCGTGAGCGTAGAGCGCGTGGCAGAAGAATGCAATTTGACAAAGGCAAGTATCTACTACCATTTTGCTAATAAGGCGAGTCTTTTTACTGCTTCAATGATTCATTTGATGAATTTAATAGAGAATCAAGTTAAGGATATCTTGTCCAAAGACATGCCTTTTCTGGACAGGCTTTATGAAATTTCACTGGCTTATTTGAAAATTGCTGAACCACGCATGGAGTTTTCCACGTTGATGAGAGAAGCTAAGCCGTTATTAAGTCGGCAACAGTTACGGCGTATGAAAGAATCGGAAGAACGTTTAGCCACAGCCTTAGCCCATGCAATTCAAGAAACTCAAGAATCCCAAGCCAAAGCGTATGTCGATCCTTATTTGGCAGCTAAGGTCTATCAAGCACTTTTGCCACTGGGTCGTTTGAAACTGGCTAACGGCGCTGCTTATTTTTCAACTGCCGAGCAAGCAGCATCGGAAGTTGTCCATATCACCGCTAGAGTTTTAGGATTTTCTTTTCAGACAATCGAATAAATCTTCATACTTATGCTTCGTTGGACGCTCGAGCAATGGAACGTGATCGAAAAAATAACATTGTACAAATATTATACAACTGTTGTACAATACAAATGAACCTACTGTCCTATTTATCCATTCAGTCTCTTGGATAGGCAGACAAGTATGCCTGAGAAATCAGTTGGCGAGACTTGGATTATCACCAAATGGTTTATTATGAAATTTTTGTAATGATCTGAAGGATCAAGGTTATCCATGATGTCGTGATTGCGAGATTTTTTAATTTGGGGAAAGGAAGGCCATGTTGTGGGCAATAAACCTGCGTTTTACAGTATTAGCCAAGTTGCGGAAATGACGGGACTGACAACGCAGTTAATCCGGAAGTGGGAACAGCGTTACCGTCTCATCCAACCAGAACGCATGCCTAATGGCTATAGGGTTTACACACAGCATGATGTGGATCTTCTCCAAAAAGTAAGTAAGCTTGTGCAAAATGGGTTCTCCGTAAAAAACGCGGTTCTCTCTGTGCAAAACCAGCATTCTCATTTGCGAGCGTTAGAAAGTCATCCAGAATATCAGCAAACCTCAGAGACTCTGGTTTCAGACAGAGGAATGGATGTTTCAAAAATTCAACAACTGCTTGCTTTAGGAGAACGAGCGGACAGCAGCGGTTTAATTGAGACGATGCAACGCATGCAGCAGGAACTAGGAATTCGGCCATTCCTTTATGAAATCGTTGTTCCCTTTTTGCAAAAAGTGGGCACTTTTTGGGAAGAAGGGGTTTGGAGCGAATATCAGGAGCATATTGCCTCAGGAGTGACACGCGATGTGCTGATTCAAATGAGACGCACATTGAGGACACCTGAAAGTGGACCGCTTCTGCTGGCCGCTTGTGTACCTTATGAGCGGCATGAGATTCCTTTGCACATGCTGATGATTGAAGCTGCTCTGGAAGGATGGCGCAGTGTTTTCTTAGGCCCTTCTCCAGCTGAAGGAGCAATTGAAACTTCAATCGTAGAGTTGCAGCCTGTTCGTGTGGCGCTTTCCATGTCCACTCTCGAGCCTGTCCATATCCATCCAACTCTCATAGATGAGTTGAGTCAATTTGCGGCAAAACATGCCAATACGACTTTCTTCTTTGGCGGACGGGGAGCCCAAGCTTACTTTTCTACGCATTCTGCGCATCCATTTTACCTTGTGCAAAACCTGCGGGATGTATTAAGAACGCCCAACTTTTTTTAGACTTATCCATGTCTTACCAAGTCATCGGTCAGCAAATTTTGTCATTCGTTTCTGAATAGTGATCCAATCGATATGTGGATAAAGTATATTGGAGTGGTAAAGTGGACAGGTATAGATGGTTTACAAGTGTTCCGAGGGAGAGATGAGGTCATGGCCCAAATCAAGCGTAGCAAAGCGCTGCAATCGGTAGCTACTTTCGCGGAAGATACAGCCGCGATTGAGATGAAAAGGCACAGACCGACCGTAGACAGAGAAAAGGTTGAAGAAGCCATACGTATGTTGCTCGAAGCTGTAGGAGAAAATCCTAATCGGGAAGGTCTTCTGGATACCCCTGCTCGTGTCGCGCGCATGTATGAAGAAATCTTTGCAGGTTTGCATCATAATCCGTCCGAGGAATTATCCGCCCGTTTTCATGTTGATCACGATGAATTGGTATTTGTTAAGGATATTCCGTTTTATTCGATGTGTGAACACCATCTTCTCCCGTTTTTTGGAGTGGCGCATGTAGCCTATCTGCCAAGTGGCGGTGTTGTAACGGGCCTTTCCAAGCTTGCGCGTCTTGTCGATATGGTGGCCAAACGCCCGCAGGTTCAAGAACGCATGACCAACATGATTGTCGATGTTTTGATGCAAGAAATGGAACCTGCAGGGGCTATGGTTGTCATTGAAGCAGAACATTTGTGTATGAATATGCGCGGAATCAAGAAACCTGGCAGCAAGACACTCACCATTGCGGCTCGCGGCGAATTTCAAGAACATCCAGAACGCCGCGAGGAAATTTTGCAAATGATTCGTTATGCGCACTAAAGGTACTTGGCTAGTTTTTATTCATCTTCAAGGCAAAACCATGCTGAATATATCATTCGAGGTGTTAGCAGCAGTAGTGGCGACGGCGGCTTTTCGCTTGTCGCTCGTCGCGATCAGGAAAGTCATCTTCGTCTTCGTCTGACGGTTCAAGCATGGGTCTGCCGCGTTTTTCTGACTTTTCTCCAGATTCGTCGTTGCTTTGTGGAGATCCGGGAATATCATGCGCATTTTCAAAGGTGCCAAAGACAATTGCCTCTCCGTTTTCCACTACCTTGCGGCCCTTGGCAAATACGTGTTGAATTTTGTATTCTTTATCCGTCAATAGTATATCAGCGTCAAGGCCGGCTTTGAGTCGGCCTTTGTGTTGTAGTTTTAATATGCGTGCCACGTGCAGGGTCACTATGCTAATAGCTGTTTCCACAGGAACCTCTTCTTGAACGATGGCATCCACCGTTTCTTCCCAAAGTGTTTTAATAGAGCCAATGCCCATGGCTAAAAGTTTGCCGCGATCGTCAAAAATAGGAGAACTGCCATTGCTGTCAGAACTCATGGTAATCAAAGCAGGGCGAATTTGGGCATCCAACAAGCGGCGAATCGCTTTGGATGGTTTAACAGAAACGTGGTCGTGCTTGTCGGGGCGAATACCAGATGTAACATCGACGATTCCCCCTTTTTTTCCGTATCGCACAGCATCCTCTAATAAATCAGGATTGCGGTTAAGATGGGTTGGGACAAAAGTGGATAGAGGCAATTCTGTTTTGTCGATTAAATGAAAAAGAATCGACAGCTTTTGATCGTCATCACCCACATGCAAATGAAGCACGCCTGCCTTGCCAGCTAAAAGCCCGCCAACACGCGCTTCACTGGCTAGTTCGGCTAAATCCTGCTCGCTAGGATGGGATGAACGGGTATCAGAGATGGCAATTTCGCCAATGCCGATCACTTTTTCGATTAAAACCAAGTCGCTGCGTGGCATGCCTGTCAACGTACGTGTGGGCACTTGATAGGCACCAGAGTATATGTACGTGCTGACGCCCTCAAAATCGAGTGCCTGCGCTTTGGCTAGCAGTTCGCGGGTGCTGCGCGTTACACCATCTGTTCCCAGAACTCCTACAAGGGTGGTGACTCCAGCTGTTGTAATATGGCTCAAAGATATTTCTGGAGTACGGTAATGAAAACCACCTTCGCCACCACCACCAGCCATATGGACATGTTGATCAATTAATCCAGGAAAGGCGTAATATCCGTCAGCTTCGACAATTTCCAGTTCGGGTAAACTTCCGTGCATCGAAAGGTCATCAGCAATTGCCAGAATGTGTCTGCCACCAAGCAGAATGTCTTTCTTGCCAAGTGATTTTGGTGCAAACACTTCAGCGTTTTTAATCAAAGTCAGTACAGGCATGCAAATCCCCTCGCTCCAACAAAAGGCTGCTACAAGTCTTTCCATCCATAGCCCGCAATAAACGTGGCAAGATATTATGGAGATACGGACAATCTGTGTATAATGCTGTGGGGGGTGTTGCCAAGATGGAACGAACAATGTTGAAATCAAAAATTCACCGAGCCACAGTCACGCGGGCCAATTTACATTATGTTGGCAGCATCACGATTGACGAAATACTCATGGAAGCTGCAGATATATGGGAAAATGAAAGAGTTCAGATTGTGAATTGTAATAACGGGGAGCGCTTGGAAACTTACGTCATTCGGGGCGATCGCGGTAGTGGTGCGATTGAATTGAATGGCGCGGCTGCTCGTTTGGTACAGCCTGGAGATATTATCATCATTATGTCCTATGCGCAAATGAGTCAAGAAGAAGCTCGGGAGCATCGGCCTCGTATTGTCATTGTCGACGAGCATAATCAGCCTGTGCCGGTTGATTTTACAGAAACACATGCGTTCAATCAGCAATTGCAAACGGTTATTCGTTGACTGAGGCTTTATTTCCACCCTTTGTATGCAAGTATGAAAAAAGCAAAGCGGGCAACCGTAGGGCTGCCCGCTTTAAGATGAGCATGGTGCAACTGCTATTATTTCGCAGCTTCAAAACGTTTGTTCACTTCAGCCCAGTTGATGAGGTTCCAAAACGCTTTGATGTAGTCTGGGCGTTTATTCTGATACTTCAAATAGTAAGCGTGTTCCCATACATCAAGTCCCAGAACTGGTTTTTTGCCCTCCATCATGGGGTTGTCTTGATTGGGAGTGCTCATAATGGACAGTTTACCGCCATCCACCACCAACCATGCCCATCCACTTCCAAATCTACCTGTTGCAGCTTTGGTAAACTCCTCTTGGAATTTTTCGAATGAGCCAAAGGTCTCGTCAATCGCCTTGGCAATTTCACCCGTAGGTGCTCCGCCGCCGTTGGGGCTGAGAATTTCCCAAAACATACTGTGATTGGCATGTCCGCCACCATTGTTGCGCACAGCGGTGCGAATATTTTCTGGAACAGCGTCTAAATGGCTTAGCAGATCTTCGATACTTTTGGATTGCAGGTCAGCATGTCCTTCCAGAGCGGCGTTCAAATTGTTGACATACGTACCATGGTGACGGTCGTGGTGGATTTCCATTGTCAGGGCGTCAATGTGTGGCTCCAAAGCGTTAAAAGCGTATGGGAGCGGTGGTAATTGAAAAGCCATGCAAATCCCTCCTATGTAAAGTTGTAGAGTATTTGTTCTTCTTTAGTTTAGCGTAATTATGCGGGATTTTCCAAATCTGATTTTGCCACTTCTGCATTTTCCGTTACTTGTACGATTCCGCTTGTCCCACCAAATCAGCAATCCTTTGGACACCTTCACGATCGAGCCGTTCAGCCAATTCCTGTGTCAATACGTCCAATAAAGCAGGCCCGCGATAAATAAAAGCAGAATAAATTTGAACGACACTGGCGCCTAGTTTTATCTTTTCGTATACGTCGTCTGCACTATAGATACCGCCACATCCAATAATCGGCACTTTTCCTTCTGTAACCTTATACAAAGCGGCTATGACTTGGTTCGATCTCGTTTTTAGAGGTTTGCCGCTCAGTCCGCCACTTTCTCGGGCATGGATATGTTTGATTTGATAACGTTCAAGGGTAGTATTGGTGGCAATCCAGCCTTCACATCCTGCTTCAAGAAGTTTGCTGGCTAGTGGAACCAGACTTTCATTCGGCAAATCGGGTGACAGCTTGACAAAGACGGGCGGTTGATAGGAGCGGTGAGAGGTTTGACGATTGCGTTCGGCAATCACTTGTTCGACAATACGGCTGGCTTCTTGTTCGTTTTGTAAGTCGCGTAGTCCAGGAGTATTGGGAGAAGAGACGTTAATGACCAAATAATCAGCTACACCCGCCAATATTTCTGTACAGGCTACATAGTCGTCAACAGCTTGAGCATTGGGGGTGCTTTTATTTTTCCCAATATTCGCCCCAACAGGAATGGTGAGATGGCTTTCTTGCAGACGTTTTTTGAGTGCATGGGCACCAGCGTTGTTAAATCCCATACGATTCACCAGCGCTTCTTCTTCAACAATTCGAAATAAACGAGGTTTCGGGTTACCGGGTTGCGGCCGCAGAGTGACGGTGCCCACTTCAAGCATGGAAAAACCACAAGCTTCAAGGCCAGTGAGTGCAATACCGTCTTTATCCAGACCCGCGGCAAGTCCAATCGGATGTTTAAGATCCATATGATAAAGTTGTGTGGCTAAATTTGGGGCGGGCTGTTGGGCTTTAGGACGCAGCCATTTCCCCATATTTGGCGCTGTTTTCAGCATGGAGAGCGTGGTGTGGTGAGCTGTCTCAGCGTCGGTGCTAAAAAGCAGTTTTCGCAAAACCGAATACATCGAATGGATTCTCCTCTGCACCTTGATGCGTTTTTATCTAGTCAAAGTTTAGCATCCTTTACGCTGACACCCCAACAAGGTAGACTAAGAAACGGATCGGCCGATGTTAAATAATGGTTTGTAACATGGTAGTCGATGGTGCCGTCAAAAAGGAGAGGACGGCTGGAAGGATTGGTGAAAACCATCAGTGAACTCACAGCGAGAGCAGTGGCTTCAAGAAGAAAAATTAGCCGCCCTCAAAGACTGGATGAAGTTATATGGACAGGATGTTATTCAATACGCATACTCCTATGTCAAAGATTATCATCAAGCAGAAGATATCGCTCAGGATGTCTTTCTAAAGGCTTTGACACAGTATGATACATTCAGGCAGGAAAGCTCGCCAAAAACTTGGCTCATGGCTATCACAGCCAATCGATGCAAAGACTATATCAGGTCTTGGAAAGTCAAGCACGAAGAAATCAACGAACAGCCTATTCAAACGTTCAGTACATCTGAAAATGTAGAGCGTGAAGTGATAGAACGGTTGGAGAAGGATGAAATTTGGCAGATGATTCAACGTATCCCTCTAAAATATCGAGAGGTTCTAGTTCTGTTTTATCAGCAGGAACGAAGCGGTCAAGAGATTGCACAAATCTTGCAGATTTCCGAAGCCTCTGTTCGAACGCGTTTGCATCGAGCGAGGTCGTTCATGAAAACCGAGTTGGAGAAAGGAGGTTTCACAGATGCAACATGATGACGATGATATGGAGCAGAAAATTCGCCAAACGCTTCAGAAAGCAGGTAAAGTCCCGTTTCGTGAACAATTGCAACAGCGCATTCTAGAAGAGGCTGAGCGACAATTGGTCAACGTTCCTGGTTTGGGGGTAAAAAAACGGCGCTGGTTTCGGCTTTTGCCCAATTTGACTGCTGCAGCTTCAGTATTTTGCGTGATTGCTGTAGGGGCTTGGCTCTATACACAAAAAAAGCCGCAGGCTGGACCAATTGCTCCTTCGGGTGCTTTTAGTTCGGCTTCGCAAGGTAGTCTAGCTTCTACATCCACATCCTCCTTATCTAAGGATGCCTATTTGCTCTATCCGGCACCGATAACTGTTCAACATATTCGATTTGGTCAGCTTCCTGGTTGGCCTGCTGGTTCTGTGGTCTTTACGCAGTTGACCAATGAGTCGAATCGGATCATAAAAAAATCTGAAATATTTGGCATTCTTAGCTTTTCTGGAAAATCCGTCCAATCACGAGACAATTTTTTAAGTTTTGTCAATGGCCCTAAAGAAATAGCGCCCCATGCCACAGTTACCTGGTCGTTTCATCCGGTGGGTGCACCGGTTAATGCTGCAGGTGCGCTGTCGGAGCAAGCCCAACTTGCGTTTTATTGGTCGAATGCTTCCGATATTCCATCCAATCCCCATGATTCGCCGCTGGTTTGGCGTCAATCATCTATTCTCTTAAGCAACATCAGTGTCTTAAATGGTCCAACTTTAGCGCGGGGGCAAGCCATCACGGTGGATGCCCAGTTTACCAATCCAACCAAGCAGACGATTGTAACTCATAATTTACTCGCCGTTGTTTGGTTCTCTAACATGCCCAACCAAGGATTTACTGAATATGGAACTGCACGCTTTCTGGAACATCTGCCTTCGTCGATTCCCAACAAATTAGCGCCAGGAGCCTCCTTTGATGTGCAATTTCATGTCATTGGTGGAGAGAAGACAGATTATTTCAGTATGACACCGCATGTTCAACTTGTGGAATTGCCTACTCAAGTCCCAACACCTTCTCCTTGAACGATCTCGACCTTATCAATCTCGGCCTGTGCAATGGAATGATGGTAAAGTTGCTCTTGCTTTCAATAGCGGAATAGAGGAGCATAGATGTGAGATAATGGACGAAGAAGGTATTTGAGCATGACAACAAGATTTAGCATGGCTGAACTGGCAGAAATGCTTCATGAAAACATCGAGCATGTACGGATAGCTGTGGATTCACTTGCTGCAGCAGGCCAACTGACAGGGGAATCTTTTCAATTTGGTCATCGCAATTGGCGAATTGCTCCAAGTGATGTGAAAAATATTGCACACTGGTTGGTGGAAAACAGAGAACACTTGAGTCAACATCCATTAGCCGAAAAACAGTCAGGTCGCGGACAGAGAAGAGTTGTCAGGAAAGTCATTTCTGCTCCGAACAAGAGCTATCAAAAGGACTGAATTCTTGCTTATTTTATCAGCAATTGCGTTTCTGGGGTGGTCTGATTTACACTGATGGCGCCGCCTGAGGATTGGCAAATAGCGAGGAGGTTGGAAAAGGTGATAGTGGGGGTTCCGAAAGAGATTAAAAATAATGAGAATCGTGTGGCTATTACGCCGGCAGGTGTTCACGCGTTGAAGTTAGATGGTCATACGGTCTTGGTGGAAGCTGGGGCAGGATTGGGCAGTGGCTTCACGGACAGTGTCTATGAAGAAGCCGGTGCGAAAATTGTGCCATCAGCTGCAGATGTTTGGGGACAAGCTGGGATGGTCATGAAAGTCAAAGAACCGCTTCCGGAAGAGTTTGGATATTTTCGTCAAGACTTGACGTTGTTTACATACTTGCATCTGGCTCCAGAACCTGAATTGACGAAGGCGTTGATGGATAGCGGTTGTACGGCGATAGCCTATGAAACGGTGCAATTGCCCGATAGGAGTTTGCCGTTGCTCTCGCCCATGAGTGAAGTGGCTGGTCGCATGTCGATTCAAATTGGCGCGCATTTTCTGGAGAAAGCACATGGTGGACGTGGTGAATTACTTGGTGGTGTTCCCGGCGTGCCGCCTTCTCGAGTGGTCATTGTGGGAGGAGGTATAGTGGGGACAAACGCGGCGCGTATGGCCATGGGCTTGGGTGCTTCTGTAACCATACTGGATACGAACCTTTCGCGTTTGCGCTACCTTGACGATGTCTTTCAGGGACGTATACGTACCATCATGTCCAATGCCTACAATTTGCGTCAGGAGATTGAAGGTGCTGATTTGTTGGTGGGTGCAGTCCTAATACCAGGGTCCCGTGCTCCTAAACTGGTAACCGCTGAAATGGTGCAGGGTATGAATCCTGGTGGCGTGATTGTCGATGTGGCCATTGATCAGGGTGGGAGTATTGAAACTATTGATCGAATCACCACTCATGACCAACCTGTATTTGAAAAATATGGCGTATTGCATTACTCTGTTGCCAATATGCCAGGAGCTGTGCCACGTACCTCTACGCTTGCATTGACCAACGTCACCATTCCTTATGCGTTACAACTTGCGAATTTGGGAGCGGAAAAAGCGGTTGCTGCAAATGAGGCACTGGCCAAAGGTGTCAATGTATACCGTGGGCATGTAACCTATCAGGCGGTAGCTGATTCATTAGGATTGCCGTATACTCCGTTGTCCAATCTTGTCTCCTGAGAGGAGGGGTTTTTATGGTTACGGAGGAAGTCGTTCGCAATATGTTGATGGATGTGCTCGATCCGGAAATACAGATTGACATTGTCAACCTGGGCATGGTCTACGGGATCGATATACTCGAAGAAGGCCGCAAGATTAAAGTAACCATGACATTGACGGCTATGGGTTGCCCGGCCTACGACGATTTAAAGCAACAAATTGAGGACACGTTGCTTTCTTTGGAAGGTGTGCAAGAAGTCGAAGTAGAATTGACTTTTGATCCGCCTTGGGATAAAGAAATGATGTCTGAGGAAGCGAAGCTGGTTTTTAAATATTTGTTTTAAAGGCTTTCACACAACTACCTGTTGTGGGTGGATTCCCAGCATGTTTGCCTGGATTCTTGGAGAAGGTTAAGACAGTGCGAAACTTTACTACACTGTCTTTGCCTTCTTTATTTGTAGACATTTTGTAGACAAAAGGGTATGCGAAGTTAATTCAAGGTACATGTATGCGCAGTTACCCTTGATTTTCATCAGCAATATGGTACATTGAGAATGAAACATGACTCAAACAGTCAACTTTAAGACATTATGCCAATGGATGTATGAAGCCATGAATGGTGTTAAACGGCTCTCATCAAAATGATGAGGGTCGCTTGAGTGAGGAGGATATGGTGATGTCTGTTCCACAGTTGGTCATTGAAGGATTACACGTCACGGTTGAAGGCAAGGAGATTGTCAAAGGATTGGATTTGACAGTTGGAGGCGGAGAGATTCATGCCATTATGGGTCCGAATGGCACGGGTAAAAGTACACTCGCTTCCGCTTTGATGGGACATCCCAAATACGAGGTCACAGGTGGGCGTGTCACTCTGGATGGCCAAGATTTACTCAGTATGTCCGTGGATGAACGGGCTCGTGCCGGACTCTTTTTGGCCATGCAATATCCTGCTGAGGTCCCAGGTGTATCTAATGCCAATTTTATTCGCCAATCCTTAAATGCTCGTGTCGGCGAGGGAAACGAAATTCCAGTGTTAAAGTTCCACCGTCAATTACAGGAAAAAATGAAGAAATTGAATATAGACGCAAGCTTTGCAGAGCGCTATTTGAACGAAGGGTTCTCAGGCGGAGAAAAAAAGAGAAACGAAATTTTGCAAATGAGCATGCTCGAACCACGGATCGCTATTTTGGATGAAATCGATTCTGGCTTGGATATTGATGCGTTGAAGATTGTTGCGGAAGGCGTAAATAATTTGAAATCTCCGCAAACAGGTTTTCTCATCATTACACACTACCAACGTCTGTTGAATTATATTGTGCCCGATCGCGTTCATGTCATGATGCAAGGCAGGATTGTGAAATCGGGTGGCCGGGAACTTGCCGAATATCTTGAGGCGCACGGGTATGATGAACTCAAGGCTGAACTGGGCATTGAAGACGAATCTGTCCAGGCTGGCGTGTAAGGAGGGTCTGTTGTGACAGAGAAAAATGTCGTCAGCGCCTCTGTAGGGCGTGCGCTCAGTCATCAGTTGCAGGAAGCAGATTGGCTAGCAGATTGGCGTGAGTCTGCATGGACTTCTTTTCAAACATTAGAAAAACCTTGGTTAGAGAAAACGGATTTGAAGCGCTGTCAGTTTGAAGTTGTAGAAAAAAGTCCTTCTACTGGAAGTCACTTGGAAGCGAGAAAACTGTTTGAGTCTGTAACAGGATCGGCTGTTTTGATTTTAGGGAATCGAATTGAAGCGATTCGCCTGACAGAAGAAGATAAGAAAAATGGCGTCGTCCTCATGAGTTTGCATGAGGCAAGCCATACACATCGTCATTTGCTTGAAAAATATCTGGGAAGTGTAGTTCCTTCTTCACATTCCAAGTGGGCGGCTTTGAATGCGGCTGCATTTCAGGCTGGTGTGCTGCTCTATATTCCACGTCATGTAGAAGTGTCTTCAGACATTCTCATCATTCGCTCGGAAGAAGAAGCTCTAGAGAGTGCCTATCCTCGTACATTGGTCATTGCAGACACAGGTGCTAAGGCTCGTGTGGCAGAGATGCAATTTGCGAAACCTGCGGCTACTTCTGCTGCTGCCACGTCGGATGTGTGGGAAGTGGTGGCTGAGAATGACGCGCGTTTAGAGATTGGCTTGATCGATGAAATTCTTGCAGGACCGTATCGGTTTTATACGCGCCGTGCTAAGTTGGGCAAAGATGCAGAAGTTAACTGGTATGCAGCGAGCACGGGTGACGGTTTGGCTGTGTCCGATATAGAGAGTTTGCTGGATGGCAATGGGTCACGTTCCAACACGCGTGTATTAGGTACTGCGGTGGGGCGTATGCACCATGATTTAACCGCTAAAATGACACATGCCGGACGATATTCGGAGAGTGATATTGTCATGCATGGAGTATTGCGGCAAAAAGCCAATGCGGTATTTCGTTCTTGCACAGAAATTGTTAAAGGTGCTGTGGAAGCGGGTAGTGAGCAGCATGACCGGATGATTCTGGTTGATTCTACGGCACGCGCCGATGCCATTCCCATGCTTCTGATTGATGAGAATGATGTAAAGCGTTGCGGCCATGCGGCCAGTGTTGGGAAAATCGATCCCAATCAGATCTATTATCTCATGTCACGGGGAATTTCAGAAAAATTAGCAACACGCATGATTATCTGGGGATATTTTGAAGAGACGATTCTCAGTTTGCCTGTAGAAGAGGCAGTGCGTGAAGCGTTTGTAGCGCGTTTGGAAAAGGAGTTGGATTGATGATGTTCAATCCCACACAACTGCGCAAAGATTTTCCCATTTTAGATCAAAGCATCAATGGACACCCACTCGTATATTTGGATAGTGCGGCGACATCCCAAAAGCCGCAATCTGTGTTACACGTGTTGCGCCGTTACTACGAGATGGACAATGCTAACGTTCATCGAGGTGTACACACGCTGGGTAGTCGTGCAACGGAAGCCTATGAGCGGGCTCGAGAAAAAGTGGCCGATTTTATTCAAGCGGATCGTCCAGAGGAAATCATCTTTACGCGAGGGACTACAGAGTCCATTAATATGGTAGCATACGGTTGGGCACGTTTGCGTTTACAGCAAGGTGATGAGATAGCGCTGACGCCTGCTGAGCATCATAGCAATTTGGTGCCCTGGCAGCAAGTGGCACGAGTAACGGGGGCAAAGCTGGTTTACCTAACACTTTTGCCAGATGGAAATTTGGATTTGGATGAAGTGCGTAGCAAATTGAGCGATCGCACAAAAATAGTCGCTATTCAGCACGTTTCCAACGTTTTGGGGACGATTCACCCCATTAAAGAAATTGGCGCTATGGCCCACCAGGTGGGAGCGCTAATGGTTGTAGACGGCGCGCAAAGTGTACCGCATATGCCCGTGGATGTTCAGGATTTGGATTGCGATTTTCTCGCTTTTTCCGGTCATAAAATGTGTGGCCCTACAGGTATCGGTGTGTTATATGGCAAAAAGGAATGGCTCGACGAGATGGAGCCAACGTATTTTGGCGGAGAAATGATTGACTTGGTGGAGTTGGAACAATCCACTTGGAAGGAAACTCCTTGGAAGTTTGAAGGTGGAACTCCTATCATTGCTGGTGCGGTAGGTCTGGGAGCTGCTATTGATTATTTGCAACAGGTGGGCATGGAGGACATTCATCAACACGACAGTCAACTCGCCCAATACGCTATGGAGCAATTGTCGAAAATGGAAGGGCTTGAGATTTACGGACCAGCACCAGGTTCACAGCGTGCCGGTTTGGTGACCTTCAATTTGAAGGGTGTGCATCCGCATGATGTTTCCACAGTGCTTGATTCAGAAGGCATTGCCATTCGCGCTGGTCACCATTGTGCTCAACCCTTAATGAGATGGCTTCATCAAGCGGCCACGGCGCGGGCGAGTTTTTATCTTTACAATACAAAAGCCGATATTGATGCACTGGTGTCTGGTTTGGAATCGGCAAAGGAGTTCTTCGCTCATGCAATTGGATGAATTGTACCGTCAAGTGATTATGGATCATTACCAGCATCCGCGCAATCAAGGCAAGTTGGAAGAAGCGGCAGTCAGTGTGGAACTGCGCAATCCTTCTTGTGGCGATGAAATTCGTCTGCAACTACTTTTGCAAGACGGTAAGGTTGAGGATGTGCGGTTTGAAGGTAGCGGCTGTTCCATTTCTATGGCGTCAGCATCCATGATGACGGAAGCCATCAAGGGGCAATCAGTCGATAAAGCTCTTGAATTGGCTCATCAATTTCGTGCCATGATGCGCGGTGAAGAAGTTGATGCGGAAGCATTGGGAGATTTGGAAGCTTTACAAGGAGTGTCAAAATTTCCAGCTCGAATTAAATGTGCGACGTTAGCTTGGCAAGCGTTGGACAATGCGGCTAAGACAAATTCATAAGCAGAATGGTTAGGTTGGATTCATTGAATTCACATGAATGGGAGGTCTACGAGATGGCTAAACCATTGCCGGATATGGAAGAGTATCAATATGGTTTTCGCGATCGCGATATATCGGTTGTCAAATTTGAAAAGGGCTTGACACGTAAGACAGTTGAAGAGATTTCCATGATGAAGAATGAGCCGGGTTGGATGACTGATTTTCGTCTCCGTTCTTTGGATATTTTCTTTGAAAAGTCGATGCCGCGATGGGGCGGTAATTTGTCCGAGCTCGATTTTGATGATATTACCTATTATGTCAAGCCTTCTGAACGAAAAGGGAAGACATGGGAAGAAGTTCCAGAAGAAATTAAGAATACGTTTGATCGCTTGGGAATTCCAGAAGCTGAGCAGAAGTTTTTGGCAGGTGTATCAGCCCAGTACGAATCGGAAGTTGTTTATCACTCCATGCGAAAAGATTTAGAAGAAATGGGTGTTCTCTTCACCGACACCGATACGGCGTTGCGTGAGCATCCAGAGATTTTTAAAGAGTATTTTGGCACGGTCGTGCCTCCGGAAGACAATAAATTTGCAGCGCTCAATTCTGCTGTGTGGAGTGGCGGAAGTTTTATCTATGTTCCCAAAGGTGTGCGTTGTGAAGTTCCATTGCAGGCATATTTCCGAATCAATTCAGAAAATATGGGGCAATTCGAGCGCACGCTGATTATTGCCGATGAAGATTCCTTTGTGCATTATGTGGAAGGTTGTACTGCCCCTGTATACAGCACCAATTCGTTGCACAGTGCCGTGGTTGAAATTATTGTCAAGGATAGGGGCCGTTGCCGTTATACGACAATTCAAAACTGGGCGCCTAATATTTATAATTTGGTAACCAAACGTGCAGTGGCTTATCGTGATGCAACGATGGAATGGGTGGATGGCAACATTGGCTCCAAATTGACCATGAAATACCCGTCTGTATATATGATGGGCGAGGGTGCTAAAGCGATGGTACTCTCCATTGCTGTTGGTGGACGTGGACAGCATCAAGATGCTGGCGCCAAAGTGGTGCATAACGCCCCTAACACAACGTCGACCATTGTCTCTAAATCCATTTCCAAACATGGTGGCAAAACAACCTATCGGGGCTTAGCATCATTTGCGCCAAACGCTGTAGGGAGCAAAGCGAATATCAAGTGTGACACACTGATTATGGATGATGACTCTACGTCGGATACCATTCCATACAATGAAATTATGAATGACGATGTAACTTTGGAACATGAAGCATCTGTATCCAAGGTTTCTGAGGAACAGCTATTTTATCTCATGAGTCGAGGCATTTCTGAGGAAGATGCAACGCGCATGATTGTCATGGGCTTTATTGAGCCGTTTACTCGTGAGTTGCCTATGGAGTATGCAGTTGAGATGAATCGACTGATCAAATTTGAGATGGAAGGTTCGATTGGTTAATACGGCCTGTATCTGCAGACTTGCCAAGATATCTTGGCAAGTCGTGCTTTACAGTCGTTTTTAGCAGGAGGAATGGAGATTTGGGTTGGGTCAAAATCGCTCAATTATCTGAGATCCCGGTTGGACAAATGCTTCATGTAGAAGTTGGCATGGAGGATATTGGTTTGTTTCATACGGAAGACGGTTTGTTTGCTACCTCTGATGTTTGCACACATGCGGCACAACAGTTGACGAATGGTCGGTTGGAAGGAAACATTGTCTCTTGTCCCAAGCATGGTGGTAAGTTTGATGTACGAACAGGTGAAGCAACAGCGTTTCCCTGCTATATTCCACTGCAAACTTATCAGACAGAAGTACGCGGCGAGGAAGTATGGATTCACTTGGATTGACAGCCAGAAAGCAGTCAGGATTTTCACTGAGAAGCAAATGAGAACCTGCACAAAGCGAGGGGATGAACAATGAAGGTATCGAAGCGAACGGAGTATGGTTTGCGCGCTATGGTGGCGATTGCCGAGCGAGCGGGGACGCAGACTCCCGTAGCGTTGCCTACAGTTGCTCTCGAAGAAGGCATCCCAGAGCAATTTTTAGATCAGATTGTTTCCCAATTGCGCAAAGCTGGTTTTCTACGGAGTGTTCGAGGTGTCAATGGAGGCTTTATGTTGAGTCGTCCGGCATCAGAAATTTCTGTTGGCAGTTTGATGCGTTTTCTGGAAGGCTCTCTTTCACCTATGGCTTGCGTAAGTGAGGACAATTTGAGTCCTGAACTGCTTTGTGATCGCGTTTCTACTTGTCATACACGCTCTGTTTGGCTGCGTGTGATGGAAGCTCTGATAGATGCTCTTGATAATTTAACGCTTGCCGACGTTCTCTCTGACAAACCTATTTCGCTGCCTGCCATCTGATTCGAATCTTCATGCGTCATTCCATTCTCTTTGTCAGGTACAGTAAAGTCTTGCAGTATGCGGATATCAACTTCTAGTTGTTTTGAAAAGAAAGAAGCCAAAAAAGAGCCTCCAAATCCACGGATAGTGTGGAGATGGAGGCTTTTTCATGGTAAAGGAAGTGACAACTAGAGAGTTAAAATAAAAATAGTGTTTTGAAAAGTGGATGATTCCTCTTTTTAAGGTTGCTGTTGAAATCCTAAGTCCATCTTCGGCAACTGTTGAATTTTATCGAGTGCAGCATCACGTTCTCGACAAGCGGACAAATAGTCCAAAAAAAGCATTTTAATATCTGGATGTTTGTTAAGAATGGCCGGATCGACCTGAAGATGGTGCTCTTCCCGGTCGTAAGAAATATGAAGATTGGGATTGTAGCCGTAATCCCGCAACGCGCCAAGCAGTCGGTTCAAATTGTCATTAACTTGGATATGCGCTTTGGTCCACTCTTCAGAAGAGTGTGTCGGCATCATATGGTTTACCTTCCCTTCATGTACCGTTCAGTGTTCTTCTCTAGTATACAGGAAACTTGCCTTTCAGGCATCTTGAAAGCAGATAGGACAGTTGACAGCTTATTCATCGAGGTGTACTCTACAAATAGTGAATGACTGTTCATTCATTAGAGGAGGGGAGGGGCCATCGCTAAGGAACGTGATGATGCCAAGCACAGTGCTATCCTGCGAGCCGCGATTGCTGTCATGTCTAAGTATGGGTACCATGGCGCGCAGATTTCTCGCATCGCTAGGGAGGCTGGCGTGGCAGACGGCACAGTATATCTGTATTTCAAAAACAAAGAGGATATTCTAGTGTCCATTTTGCGTACAGCGATTGGTCAGATTGTCGAAGAGTGCGAGCAAAAGCTGCCTCTGAAATCCCATGTGGATGACAAGTTGTCCACGCTGATTCATCTCTATTTCAGTCATCTCGGAGCCAATCCGGCGCTTGCCATGGTTACACAGGTATATCTGCGCCAAGTTGATGCAGATATTCGCAGGCAGGTAGGAGATATCGTTAAGCCTTTTTACAATCTTGTGGATGGACTGATTGAAGAAGGCAAGCAACAAGGTGTGTTTCGTCCGGCTCTCAATCATAGAATTGCACGTCGGATGATTTTTGGAACCATGGATGAAACTGTAACAGCTTGGGTTTTGACTGGAAGTAAATATGCGCTTGCAGATTTATCAAACGATGTGGTTGACGTACTCTTGCATGGCTTGCATCAAAATTGCGAGCAAAAGAAAATAACGTCCACAGGAGGAGAATAAACGTTGAAAATTCTGGTCTTGGTTAAACAAACCTTCGATACGGAAGAAAAAATTCGTCTTCAAGATGGGCAAGTTCAAGAAGATGGTGTCCGTTTTGTCATTAATCCTTATGATGAATATGCGATTGAAGAAGCTATCCGTATTAAAGAAGCTGGTGACGCCGAAGTGGTGGTAGTTTCTGTAGGCCCGTCACGCAGTGAAGAGGCCCTGCGTACAGCATTGGCGATGGGTGCAGATGAAGCCATACTGGCAGACGATTCTGAGCTGTTTGGTGATGAATATTCCGCTGCGAAAGTTCTCGCGGCGATAGCTCGTAAAGATCAATATGATCTAATTATTGCCGGCAACCAAGCCGTTGATGACGGTTCGGGTCAAGTAGCAGTGCGATTGGCTGAAGAACTTGGCATTCCGCATATCTCTACGCTGACCAAGCTTGAAGTGAACGGCAATGAAGTCATTGGTCATCGTGACGCAGAAGGTGATGAAGAAATTGTCAAGGCTACTCTGCCAGTTCTCGTAACAGCTCAACAGGGCTTAAACGATCCACGATATCCTTCTCTGATAGGTATTCGCAAAGCTGGGAAAAAACCGCTTACGCACGTGACTTTGGCAGATCTCGGTTTAACTGCCGAGGAAATTGCCAGAAAAAGCGAAGTGGTTGAAACTTTCCTGCCACAGCCTAAAACCGCTGGCAAGATTCTATCTGGAGATTTATCCCAACAAGTGAGTGAACTAGTAACAGCATTGCATTCTGTAGAAAAAGTGATTGGTTAAATTTCTGAAGGAGGATACTGGAATGAGTCGAAAAGCACTGGTTGTTGCTGATGTACGTCATGGAAAATTGCGCAATGTGACATTGGAAATGCTCGGAGCAGCAACAAAAGCTGCCGAAGGTGGGGAAGTGGCTGTAGCTCTCTTGGGGCATCAAGTGAGTTCTTTGGCAGAAGGACTTGGCAAGGCAGGTGCCGATCGCGTTTATGTGGTTGATGCGCCAGAACTTGAGAAATATACACCTGGCGCATATCGTAAGGCTTTGATGGAAATTTATCGAGTTTTCTCTCCTGAACTTATCTTATTGGCCCATTCAGCCATAGGTAAGGATTTGGCTCCCATAATCAGTCAACGTCTGGGTGTGGGACAGGTTTCAGATGCGATTGCTGTCGAGTTGACCAACGGCCAATTACAGTTTACTCGTCCCATTTATGCTGGCAAAGCATTTACAAAAGTTGTTGTTAAGAGTAACCCTGTTGTCGCTACTATTCGTCCCAACAATCTTGCTCCGCTTGCAGAAGATGCAGGTAAAGCGGGAACCGTGGAAGCCCTCTCTGTGTCTTTTGAACAACAGGATTTGGCAACCTTAGTTCAAGAGATTATTCAAAAGGCATCGACTGGTGTGGATTTGACGGAAGCGAAAATTATTGTCTCCGGTGGCCGAGGAGTGAAAAGTGAAGAAGGTTTTGCTCCTTTACGTGAACTGGCTGAGGTGCTTGGAGCGGCAGTTGGCGCATCTCGTGGTGCTTGCGATGCAGGCTATTGCGATTACTCTATGCAAATTGGTCAAACAGGTAAGGTAGTCACACCCGATCTTTATATCGCCTGTGGTATTTCAGGTGCGATTCAACATTTGGCCGGTATGTCATCGTCGAAAGTGATTGTGGCAATTAATAAAGACCCTGAAGCGCCCATCTTCCAAGTGGCCGACTACGGCATTGTGGGTGATTTGTTTGAAGTAGTGCCCTTGATGACGGCAGAGGTTAAAAAATTGTTGGCATAACGCTCACTCAGTAGATGGTTTACCGTACCCAATAAAATCAGGGCTGTTCCAAAAGAGTTTGTTTTACTTTGGAACAGCCCTGACGTGTTTTGAGATTTTTCTCGTTACCTCTGTCCAATCTTTTTAAGGAGCGGACGACACTTGGTTGGCTACCGATTGAACTGAGAGGTAACCATTGCTTGCGTTATATGGAAACGCAGGCTGAGGACGGAAAGTATAATAACCCACAACAATAATGGCGATGACAAACAGAATTTCAAAAAATCTACGCACCAGTGCCCCCCCTTTCATCTCTACAAATCACGTATGTCCTTTTCTACAACAAATCTATTTTAACATGTTAAGATGGTGCTATGCATCTATCAATGAAGTGTCATGAAATGATGATATTGGCTAAGAAAGGCGGCAACTCATGGCTAAGTTTGATCCGCTCGATTGGACTCATCAATGGGATGATTTTGAAATGTATATGTATCTCGACAATGTAGGGGATGGAGAGGAAAAACCAGGCATACGCATGCAGGTATCACGTCGTTGTCTGGAAGATGGTGCAGAGCAGTGGGAGCTTTTGTATGATCGAAAAATTGCTGATTGGCCAGCAGGAATCTTAATCGGTGAAGTGAACAATTCATTGGAAGAACAGGTGCTGCGCGAATATTTGGATAGTCATCCATCATTAGTAGAAGATGAGAAGCGGTTTTTAGCTGCATTTCTTCAGGATGAAGGCAGTCTGGATGTGAACTAGCTTAGCGCAGAGAGAGGGGTTTGGGATGGTGGAACATACGCGTGTTGAGATTTCCGATCTGTTTCGCTTGCAGGTTGTTAAACGGCCTATATTTTCACCGCAAATGAATTGGATTGTCTTTGAGCAAACTCGGCCTGATGTGGACAAGGATGAGAATATAACTCATCTTTACGCATATCATCGTTCAACCCATACCATCAAGCAGTGGACCCAATTAGGACGGTCTAATTCTCGAGCTGTTTTTGCCCCTGATGAGAGCAAGTTATATTTCCTCTCTGATCGAAACGGATCGACACAAGTATGGTGCATGCCACTGAATGGGGGAGAATCTTATCGGATGACTCGTTTTTTACGAGGCATTTCCGATATTCAGTTAGATGCGCAAGGTGAATGGATGTATGGATTGGTGGATGTACCGGAAGACGGGGAAATAGAAATTTGGCCAGAAGAGTTGAAGGATACAGAAGTAAAAGACTGGATTCTGGAACAACAAAAATCTTGGTCGGCACATAGTAAGCGTTTTCGTAGATTGTACTATAAAGCGGATGGCAGAGGCATTTTATCTCCTGTATTTCGTCAACTCGTTCGGATTCATCTGCAGAGCTCAACCGTGGAAGTTATGACTGAAGGTTCATATGACGTTTCTTCTTATGCCCTTTCCTTGAAAAACAATGCCGTCTATCTTGCATCCAATCGCCGTTCTGATGCAGAAATAAGTCTTTGGCGCGATCTATATGAACTTTCTTTATCTGAACGGAAATTGACGCTGCTCAGCCAGGAATGGGATGTTCATAGTCTTTCCGTATCACCAGATGAAACTGCACTGGCCGTACTTGCTCATGGCAAAGAATACGGCAATGCAACTTTTGAACGGCTTTATCGTTTTGATCTGAAAACTCGTCAGTGGACGAGTTTAATGCAAAATTGGCAAGAAGCTACAGGCAATCACAACATGAGTGATCTGCGTGCGGGAGTTAGTCTTCCGCCGCCGCTATGGTCGGAGGATGGGCGTTGGGTATATCTGCTCGTCACTCGCCAAGCTATGACAGAGTTGGTGCGGGTGGATGCCCAAACTGGCGAATTGCAACGCATGGTAGGTGGACGGCGAGATCTTTACGGTTTTGATGTCAAGGCAGGCCGTGCTGTCTATGTTTATACTGACGTGAAAACACCGTGTTATTTGGCAGAATGCCAACTGGGTCAGGGACTGCCAGCTTGGCCAGTGCGTCAGGAAACGGACAGTATGGACGAAGGGGAAACCAACAGTTTTCCGAATGACGAACAACAGGTTTATTATCCGAATGCTTGGGCAACTTCGATGAATTGGGTAGATGTGCAACCGTTTTGGTATAGTGCTGCGGATGGTTGGCGTTTGCAAGGATTTGTCATGTTACCTCATCATTCTGACAAAATGGTGGATGGCAAAGTGCCAGTTATACTAGAAGTTCACGGTGGCCCACAGGCAGCATATAGCTATTCTTTTTTTCATGAATTTCAATATCTCGTAAGTCAGGGTTACGCTCTTGTTTTTGTCAATCCTCGCGGCAGTGTGGGGTACGGGCAAAAATTTGCTGATGCTGTCCAGGGCGATTACGGTGGTCAAGATATGCAGGATATTCTTGCCGGCCTTGAAATGGCTTTGCGACAACATGATGTGCTTGACGACAAGCGAATTGCGATTACAGGTGGCAGTTACGGTGGTTTCATGACCAACTGGATGATAGCTCATGATCATCGTTTTTTTGCAGCCGTGTCGCAACGCTCCATTAGCAATTTTGTTTCCTTTTACGGCGTAAGCGATATTGGACCTTTTTTCACTGAATCGGAATTAAAAGGTGACGTTACGGACAATGTGGAGACACTCTGGCGGCAATCTCCACTCGCTTATGCAGCACAGGTTCGCACGCCTCTGCTCTTGATTCATTCGGAACTGGATATGCGCTGTCCGATTGAACAGGCTGAGCAGTTTTATACGATTTTGAAAAGATTAGGGCGTGAAGTGGAACTGTTGCGCATACCTGAAGCCAACCATGATTTGTCTCGTAGCGGTAAACCTTCGTTAAGAAAAGAAAGATTAGAAGCGATTTTAGAATTTATCGACAGGCACTTGCCTGTTGTGGCAGAATAATGTTAATTGCGTACATGAAGGTGAGCCAATGGCGAAAAGAAACAAGTTGAAGTCTGCTTCTACAGTAAACCATCGTGATGAATGGAAACCTGACTACGCCATGGATAAAATGGAGCCGGTAGCAAAACCTAAAAAAAACGTTATACCGGAAGAAAGCGCACGTTTGGAAGAGTTTCTTTCAGCAGCAGTGGCGGAGAAACTGTCCGCTCTAAAAATGACTGAGAAGCCAGATGAAGATACTTCGCTTCGTATAAGTGACAAGTCGAAGAAAGAGAAGCAGATTCAGACTCGTTCTGCTAAAGAGAAATTAGAAGAAAATCCAGATGCCACTTTCGCGGAGTTGTTTGATCCGGCAGAGGACGATCATCAGTCTTTTGAAGAGTTGCTCAAAGACTCTGCTTTAGACTGGAGGCATTTTAAACAGGGTGGCGAATCATGAGCAAGTATAGTTTTCATAAAATAAGTTTCCTGCCATTATCACCACAACCTTGCAAGCTATGCAAGATTTTCGAAAAACCACGATGTTCATTCTGGGGCGGCCCTCTGGGTCGTCCCTTTCTTATGCTAAAGCAACAGAGTAATAGAAAGGGGACAAATAGAAATGGAACAGCAGAAAGTATACTGGTTGAACGGAACAGACATGACTTTGGAAGAATTAGAACGGATCGTCCAAGGGGTTTGGCAAGTTGGTGTATCACCTGAGGTTTGGGCAAAGGTAGAAGCAAGTAGACAACATATTGAACGCTGTATTGCTGAAAAACAGGTGGTTTATGGGGTGACAACCGGTTTTGGCAAGTTGGCAGATGTGCCTATTCAGCAAGAAGATGTGGCTAGATTACAAGTCAATTTAATCCGTTCCCATGCTATGGGTGTCGGTGACTCCTTTCCTGTGGATGTGGTAAGGGCATTACTCGTATTACGGACGAACGCACTGGTTAAAGGTTTTTCTGGTATTCGCAGGGAGACATTGCAACTGCTCGTCGATTGTATCAACCGTCGTGTACATCCTGTTATTCCTAGTCAGGGTTCCTTGGGCGCCTCAGGAGATTTGGCGCCGTTGGCGCATATGGCGCTTGTGTTGATGGGCGAAGGTCAAGCTGAATATCAGGGAGTGGTGATGGACGGAGCGGCTGCTCTGCAAAAAGCGGGTTTACAACCAGTACAATTGACAGCCAAAGAAGGGCTGGCTCTGATTAACGGAACACAAGCGATGACAGCAGTTGGTGCGTTGGCAACATTGGAAGCTAGACGCCTGGGTTTAGCCGCAGATGCTGCACTAGCTTTGACCATGGAGGCTCTTGGTGGCATTACAGATGCTTTCTTGCCAGAACTGCACTCTACACGCCCCTATCCTGAGCAGGCTGAAGTGGCTCAAAGGATTCTGGGTTTATTGAGTGGCAGCAGACTCACCACTCATCAGGGAGAGGTGCGCGTGCAAGATGCGTATTCCTTGCGTTGCGCACCCCAGGTTCATGGCGCGAGTTGGCAGGCTGTTCATTATGTTGAAGACAAACTTGCCATTGAAATGAACGCAGTAACCGACAATCCCATAGTTTTACCGGATGGGCGAATTCTTTCTGGCGGTCATTTCCATGGGCAGCCTATGGCACTTGCTTTTGACTTTTTAAAATTAGCCGTAGCGGAATGGGCAAATATTTCCGAAAGACGTACTGAACGACTGGTTAATCCTCAACTTAGCAATCTTCCAGCTTTTTTGGCGGGTGAGGCAGGTTTGGAATCGGGATTCATGATCATTCAGTATGTTGCGGCAGCTCTTGTATCAGAAAACAAAGTATTGGCTCATCCAGCTTCTGTTGATTCCATTCCGTCTTCTGCCAATCAGGAAGACCATGTTTCCATGGGGACCATTGCGGCTCGTCAAGTAAGACAAATGGTGCACAACAGTGCCCGTGTCGTGGCGATAGAGCTTATTGCTGCGACACGCGCTCTGCTGATGAACAGGTGTCAAGAACAGATGGCACCTGCTACGTTACGTATTCTCGAATTTGTAACCGAGCATGTTCCATTTCGGCTGGCAGACAGTTCATACAGCGCCGAAATTGAAAAGTTGGCCGAAGTTCTGCTTTCTACACCTATTCCAATGGCCCATTCGTCATTCCAGGAAGGAATTTAATCTCCAGTCTCTGGCCAATTTGTATTTGCTTGATGAACGTTTGGCTCAGGCGTGGTTGGGTGGTTTGACTCCATGTCTGAGCGGGATTTAGGTAAATAACGAGAAACGGGCACTGCCAGTCTGTCAATATCAAGTGCTGATTGCAGCAGATGGCTATCCAACCCGAGCTGTTGCCCTGCCTCCAGTAAGCTGCAATTATTTATCAGTGCCTGATGAACAACTGCTGCTGCACGTTCGTAGCCAATAGCGACGTTTAATGCAGTAGCTAGAGACAGACTGGATTCAGCATAATGACGTGAAACATCCGTATGGAGAATCAGCCCTGCCACTCCTTGCTCTGCAAATTGTTTGACGGCATTGGCTAAAATAGTCATGGCATGCAGAGCGTTTGCTGCCATGACTGGCATCATGACGTTAAGTTCCAGTTGTCCGGCCGATCCGGCCAGAGCAATGGTCGATTGACAACCTTGCACCTGGAAGACTACCATGTTCATCATTTCTGCCATAACTGGGTTGACTTTGCCGGGCATAATTGAGGAACCAGGTTGTACGGCAGGAAATTCAATTTCTGCCAATCCAGTGCGTGGTCCAGAAGCCAGCAGACGTAAATCGTTGGCAATACGACCAATGGCCTCTGCCGTCCTTTGCAAGATGTTCCCGTAATATACAACTTCATCAGGATTTTGATTAAAGGTGAAGGGATTAACCGGGAGGCAGAGAGCAAGCTGTGTTCTTTCTGCCAGATAAGTTATGGCTTGTTCTGCAAAACCTGGAGGAGTATTGATACCCGTTCCTACAGCGTTTCCACCTAAGCCAAGTACCGCCAGTGCGCTACTAGCCTCATTTAACCATACACGATGGCGTCGAATGTTTTCGGCGTATGCCAAGAAACTGTCAGCTATACGCATAGGTACTGCATCTTGGAGATGTGTGCGCCCAGCTTTGACTGCAGAACCTGCCTGATGGGCAACTTTAGCTAGAGTGGTTTCCAAAATAGCCAGAGACGGATCGACCAAACGTTGATGTGTCAAAAGCATGGATAAATTCATAGCGGCGTGAATGGTATCGTTGGTTGACTGAGATTTGTTGACATGGTCGTTAGGATGGACGGCTAAAGGTTCTTCACGTGTGCCGCGGAGAATTTCTGAAGCGCGTGTAGCAATCACTTCATTGACATTCATGTTTTGCGAAGTACCTGCGCCTGCTTGATAGATGTCAACTTGAAACCATTGATTCCACTGGCCTGCAATGACTTCATCAGCAGCTTGACAGATGGCTGCTGCCAGTTCTGGTGACAGGGCGTGAAGATGAGCATGAGCTTTGGCCGCGGCCCATTTGATGAGTGCTTGCGCTTCTACAAAAATAGGCGGCAAACGGAGTCCACTAATAGGGAAATTGCGCAAAGCCCGCGCAGTTTGAGCTCCATAATAGGCATCAGCGGGAATTTCCATTTGACCGAGCGAATCATGAACAGTTCTTCTTTCTTTCATTTCATACCCTCCAGAGCCACGAACCAGGGATAAAAAGACAAGTGAAATTTTGGAATATTATTTATTTTAGTCTATCCGCCTTAGACCAGTTCTATGTGAAGTCGAATCAGTTTCAGATTAGAATGGAAATGTTGTGAATCATGGTGGTCTATTATCATTATTTACATCATGCCCAATTGGCATTGATCGGCAATCGTCTTGCAGGTGAGATTTCGATACGGTGAGGGATAATTGATATGGAAAATGACGCCGATATCCATTATGTGCAGCCGAAAACAGCACGTGGACAACGACGGGTTCAAAAAATTCTCAATGCTGCTGCTGATCTGATTGTTGAAGAGGGTTTAGATACCTTAACAACCAATGCTGTGGCCAAACGGGCTCAAACCTCTATAGGCTCAGTTTATCAATTTTTTCCAAACAAAGAAAGTATATTGTTGGCATTAGCCGATCAATACCGTATGGATTTAAATCATATTCTCGATGAATCTTTGGAAAGGACACTCCATTCCTGCAATTTTTCTGAGCAGTTAGACAATCTCATTGAAAAAATTGTTTTATACGAAGTTCATCATTTAGCGCTTGGTGTTATTTTTCAACCTTACAAGGGAATGGCGACAGATTTATTGTTCAACGAAGTTATGTCGAGATTGGTTAGACTATTGACGTTATGGGCACCCCATATGTCGAGGGAAGAGAGTCATTTGCATGCGGATATTTGTTTGCGGGTCATGGTAGCCTTACTGCCGGTTACACATGATAAATCGGAAATTCGGATGGATGGAGTACGGGAGTTAAAAAATGTTCTTAAAAATTATCTCATGCCTCTTTTAAAGAATTGATTCGGATAGTCTCGATGGATTCATCTAAATTTTGATTTTGATTCACTGAGTGGTCAGCAGCTTCTTGCAAATATGATCTTATATTCATATAATAAAAATATGAGTAATTGCTCATGTTTAGATTGGAAACGTCATTCTATGCCGATTTAACAGTGAAAAGAGGTTCCATCATGGAAAAACTTTCAACCTTTCCTCAACCTAAGAAATTTGGGCTGCTTGGAAATTTGCCTCTGATTGATAAAGATTCTCCCAGTTCTTCTTTTGATCATCTGGTGGACGAGTGGGGTCCTAATATAAGGCTTGAACTTCCAGGCCGATCATTCATTGTTACGAGTGACCCAGAAATTGTAAAAGAAGTTTGCGATGAGACTCGGTTTGATAAAAATATTGGCCATTTACTCCATGTGCGATCTTTCGCAGGTGATGGCCTGTTTACGGCTTGGACTGAGGAGATCAATTGGCAAAAAGCACATCGCATACTTTTGCCAGCATTTAGTCAACCGGCCATGAAAGCTTATCACTCCAAAATGGTGGACATCGCGTTGCAGTTGGTACAGAAATGGTCACGGTTGAATACGGATGAAAGTATTCGTGTGCCGGAAGATATGACCAGATTAACGCTTGATACGATTGGCTTGTGTGGTTTCAATTATCGATTTAACAGCTTTTATCGAGAAACACCCATTCCCTTTATATTGAGCATGGTTCGGGCATTAGACGAGGCCATGCATAAAGGCAATCGGTTACCTATTCAAGATCAGTTCATGGTTCTTACCAAGCGCCAGTTTGATCGCGATATCCAAACCATGTTTTCTTTAGTAGATAGATTGATATCGGATCGGAAAAATGCTGGAGATAAAGGGGAGAACGATCTGCTGGCAAGAATGTTGAATGCCACTGATCCGGAAACTGGGGAATCCCTCGATGATGCGAATATTCGCTATCAGATGATTACATTTTTGATTGCTGGACATGAAACTACCAGTGGACTTTTGTCTTTTGCTATTTATTTTTTGTTAAAGCATCCTGAAGTTCTTCAAAAGGCGTATGAAGAAGTGGATGCGGTATTTAAAAGCGAAGTTCCAACTTATCAAGAGGTACTGCAACTGAAATATATTCGCATGATTTTAAATGAGGCATTGCGCCTTTATCCAACAGCTCCAGGGTTTGCGCTTTATGCAAAAGAGGATACTGTGGTTGGTGGCAAATACAAGATACAAAAAGGTGAGGTCGTTTTCGTTCATATCCCCAAACTTCATCGCGATAAAAAAGCATGGGGGGAAGATGCGGAAGAATTTCGTCCAGAACGATTTGCGGATTTAAACCAAGTGCCTAATCATGCCTATAAACCGTTTGGTAATGGTCAACGAGCATGTATTGGCATGCAATTTGCGCTTCATGAAGCAAGCTTAGTGCTTGGCATGATTTTGCAAAGATTTCAACTGATAGATCATATGAATTATCAACTCAAAATTAAGCAAACATTGACCCTCAAGCCAGACGATTTAACCATTCGCGTACAGCTGCGAGAGGCTACCAACTCTCTTCATATGGCAGAATCCCAATTGAATTTAGGTGTGGAAACCAAGAAACAGGAAGAGCCTCGTTCGTCTGTGCCTAAGATTTTAGGTGTCAATCAACGACCACTACTCGTGTTATATGGATCTGACATGGGAACAGCTAGTCGGATTGCCAAAGAGCTTGCAGATCTGGCCCAATTCCAGGGGATTCGCAGTGAAGTTGCTCCTGCAAACCAATATATAGGAAAATTGCCTACAGAAGGCGCATTGCTGATTATTACGTCTTCTTATAACGGCAAACCTCCCAGCAATGCCAGGGAGTTTGTTCAATGGCTGGAACAAGTAGATGAAGGACAACTCAAGGGAGTCAACTATTCGGTACTCGGTTGCGGCGACCATAACTGGTCAAGTACGTATCAAGCGGTTCCGCGTTGGATTGACGAAAAGCTTGCCGAAAAAGGGGCTAACCGATTCTCGGCTCGCGGTGAAGCTGATGCTAGCGGTGATTTTGAAAAAGATTTGGATAACTGGAAAGCTCAAATGTTGGCGGATGCAGTGAAAACATTTAACTTACAGATTCGGGAACAGGAGGAGAAGGATCAAGGCACTTTAAACATCCAGTTTGTTAGTGGATTTGCAAAAACGCCACTGGCTGAATCTTATCAAGCGTTTCATGGAGTGGTCGGTGACAATCGCGAACTCCAACATGTCGGTAGCGGAAGAAGTACGAGACATATCGAGATCGAACTGCCTGCAGATGTTTCTTATCAAGAAGGCGATCATCTAGGCATTTTTGCTTGCAATCGTAGCGAAAACGTAAAACGAGTCATAAAACGTTTTCACTTGACGGAGAGCGATCAATTAATTTTAAGGGCGAGTGGCTCCGGTGCCTCTCATTTGCCGTTAAATCAGCCAGTTGCTTTGGTCGATCTTCTTCAGAACAGTGTTGAACTTCAAGAAGCGGCGACACGCGCTCAAATCCGTGAAATTGCCTCTTATACGCTATGTCCACCGCATAAACGAGAGTTGGAGAATCTGTTGGAGAAGGGTATTTATGAAGAACAGATTCTCAAAAAACGAGTCACTATGCTCGATTTGCTTGAAAAATATGAGGCTTGTGAAATTCCTTTTGAACGATTTTTAGAACTTTTACCGGCACTCAAACCACGATATTATTCAATATCCAGTTCTCCGCGGATAGATCCTCATCGACTTTCCATTTCCGTGGGTGTGGTTGCAGGCCCAGCATGGAATGGTCAAGGCGAATATTATGGAGTTGCTTCTCATTATCTAGCTGAACGTCAGCCGGGAGAACATGTGGTTGCCTTTATTCGCACGCCAGAATCAGGCTTTCAACTTCCTGAAAACCCTGAGACTCCTATTCTTATGGTGGGAGCGGGGACTGGCATCGCTCCTTACCGGGGATTTTTGCAAGCTCGATCTGTTCTACAAAAACAAGGTAAATCGTTAGGTTCGGCCCATCTTTACTTTGGATGCAGAAATGAAGCGGATTTTATTTATCGTGAGGAATGGAAAGAGTTTGAAAGGAACGGCCTTGTCAAGCTTCACATGGCATTTTCCCGTAAGGAAGGAATGCCTAAAACATATGTTCAACATTTACTGGCTCAAAACGCTCAAGAAGTGATATCCATTCTGGAAAAGGGTGGACGGCTATATGTTTGTGGAGATGGAAGGAAAATGGCACCTGAAGTAGACCAAGAGATGATTCATAGCTATCAAAAGGTGTATGGTGTTCAGGAAAAAGATGCTGAAAAATGGCTGCAGCAGCTCATGGACAGAGGTCAGTACGTCAAAGATGTATGGGCCAATTAAGTTGGATGTAGCTTATGCACAGTTGGGTTAGCTGGTGAAATCTGCAGAACTTGTAAAAATCATATGTATTTCTGCTTCGCGGGTAGCTTGAGAGATGATGTTCTCGTCGAGTCCCGCTTTTTTCTTTCATATTTAGAAGATGGCAAGGAAAAGATTTTCGTAAACAAACTTTTATCGAATCTGCGGCACAATGTGCTAGGATACAGTAGCGAGAATGAAAAGGACAGGACCTTCGAATGTGTGGATCATCATGAGAAAGGAACATGCAGGGTGCAAAATTCCTCGATTTCTTTGGATACATTACTTTCAACAGCAGCTGGGGCTGCACTGCAAGCTGGACGGATGTTCTCTGTTCGACTGGGCACCGCGCTTGAAATTAGAGAAAAAACTTCATTGTCCGATGTGGTGACAGAAGTAGATAAAGCAGCAGAAGCAGCTATTCGTGCTTGGATAGAAAAGCATCATCCAAACCATCAAGTCCTGGGTGAGGAGGGAGTGGAGCCTGGCCGCGAGGCAGCAGCAAAAGCTCTCTTCGAGTTAGCAGACGAACCGCATCTTTGGCTGGTCGATCCGCTTGACGGAACCACTAATTTTGTTTCCGGTATGCCGCTTTCTGTCGTTTCCATTGCCTACGCTTCTCATGGTAAAGTACAAACAGCTTGCATTTACGATCCATATCGTCATGAGATGTTTTTGGCAGCTCGTGGGCAAGGAGTTTATTTAGCAGAAGACACTGCAGTTGAAGCATGGCTTGAGCAGTCACAGAAAGAGTTTCCTGGACGGCGTGTGACAGTATCAGCAACTACAGAATTGCGCCGTGCTGTAGTAGCGACAGGAATGCCTGTACGTATTGCGCCACGCCTTGAGCGGACAAAACGGGTAGCAGAAGTAGCTGTGGAGGCTAAAAGTTTTCGGGCTTTGGGTGCGGCTGCGCTGCATTTAGCTTATGTCGCGGTGGGTCGTATAGATGCGTTTTGGGAGTTTGATTTAAATGTGTGGGATTTGGCAGCCGGAACGTTAATGGTAGAAGAAGCTGGGGGTACCTTGATAAGCTTGGAAGCAAACCCGCACTCTTTACATACTCGCGATATTCTTGTTGCGGGGAAAAGTGCCTTGGCTGAACAAATATATAATATTATCCAAAAACCATTCGATTGACAAAATCTATCTCACATGACATGGAATGAATGAGGAGAGGTGTAAGGTGAAAGAACCTTCGTCACTCGCTGCAAGAAAAGCGACGGAGCGAATTTTGGAAATTTCTCGATTGCCTGTTTATCGAAACCGCCATACAACGCTTTTGACCGATCTCTATCAGCTTACCATGATGTATGGCCATTTTTGTGCTGGGCGACATCAGCAACGAGTTGTTTTTGATATGTTTTATCGCAGTAATCCCTGCAACAATGGATTTGTCATAGCAGCAGGACTTGAACAGGTAGTTTGGTATTTACAGCATGTGCGATTTTCTGAAGAAGATCTGGAATATTTACGTTCATTGCATTTGTTTGGTGATGATTTTATAGAAGCTTTGCGCCATTTTCACTTTACAGGAGATCTTTATGCTGTTCCGGAAGGAACCATCGTTTTTCCTAATGAACCTCTGCTTCGTTTTGAGGGACCGATTTTTGAAGTCCAACTCATTGAGTCAGCTGTACTTACATTTGTCAATCATCAAAGTTTGATAGCAACCAAAGCTCAGCGTATTGTTGATGCCGCTAAAGTCAATCCGGTTGCGCCAAACGCACCTGTGATTGAAATGGGTCTTAGACGTGCCCAAAACCTTGATGCGGCAGTTTTTGGATCGCGCGCAGCTTACATTGGCGGATGCACTTCTACAAGTAATGTTTTGGCGGGACAATCTTTTGACATTCCAGTAGCTGGAACGCAAGGACATAGTTGGATTCAGAGTTTTCCAAGTGAATTGGAAGCGTTTCGCGCCTATGCTCGTACATTTCCAGATGCTACGGTTCTTTTGGTGGATACCTACGATGTGCTCAATAGTGGAGTTCCAAACGCTATTACAGTGGGTCACGAATTGCGCAAAGAAGGCCGTTCACTGAAGGCTATTCGCATTGATAGTGGTGATTTGGCCTACCTTTCCAAACGAGCGCGGCAAATGCTCGACGCTGCTGGATTGACAGATTGCGGTATTGTAGCATCGAGCGATCTCGATGAATGGACGATTCGTGAACTCGCTTTGCAAGGTGCTCAGATTACATCTTACGGTGTTGGTACGAGTTTAATTACTTCGAATAACTGTCCAGCGCTGGGCGGCGTCTATAAATTAGTGGCGCACGAGATGAATGGAAAATTGGAACCGTGCATTAAAGTGTCTGAAAATCCAAGTAAAGTTACCAATCCCGGAAAGAAAAAAGTATTACGGTTACTAAAAGACGGGATGGCGGTTGCTGATTTAATTGCTCTGGACGATGAAGAGCTGAATCCTGAACAGCCGTTGACGCTTTTCCACCCAATTCATACTTACAAACGCAAAACTATAGTGCATTATGAGATAGAAGAATTATTGCAACCTATTGTTATCCAAGGAGAATTAGTATATACACTGCCGCGATTGCCAGAAATTCGCAAACGGGTAGAGGATGGACTGTGTCGTTTTTCTTCAGAAACTTTGCGACATCTTAATCCGCACGAATATCATGTTGATCTTTCCCAGCCACTTTGGGATTTAAAGCAGCGTCTACTGCACGAATTGCGGGGTTAATGAATCTATCATGGGTTGATAAAGGCTTTCAATTCGCTCATCAGCTTATTATTGGAGGTGAAGAAAATGGAAGTGATTAAAATCAGTCCTCGTGGCTATTGCTATGGCGTTGTGGATGCCATGGTACTCGCCAGACAGGCAGCAGACAATCCTTCCTTGCCAAGGCCAATTTACATTTTGGGAATGATTGTGCACAACGCACACGTCGTGGAAGCATTCTCTAAACTGGGGATTCAAACATTAGATGGTGCGAATCGTATGCAGCTTCTGGAACAAATTTCTGAAGGAACAGTGATTTTTACAGCGCATGGCGTTTCGCCAGAAGTCAAGGAACGTGCTCGAGAGCGTGGGTTGACAGTTTTAGACGCCACGTGTCCGGATGTCACCCGCACACATGATCTGATTCGTGAAAAAACTGCACAGGGCTATGAAATTCTCTATATTGGACGTAAAGGTCATCCTGAACCAGAAGGTGCAATGGGAGTTGCTCCAGGTAAAGTACATCTTATAGAAAGCGAGCAAGACATTGAACGATTGCAAGTAACCGCAAACAAATTTGTGATTACGAACCAGACAACCATGAGTCAGTGGGACACAAAAGCGTTGACTGAGGCGTTATTGCAACGATACCCACAAGCAGAGGTGCATAATGAGATTTGTCTGGCCACACAAACGAGACAGCAGGCGGTGGCAGAGCAGGCTAAAGGAGCAGATCTTTGCCTGGTGGTGGGTGATCCGCGCAGTAATAATTCCAATCGTTTAGCTCAAGTTGCTATAGAAATAGCCCATGTGCCTGCCTATCGAATTGCTGATGTCAGTGAAATTCAACTTTCATGGTTACAGGGAGCCAGAAAGGTGGCGGTTACTGCAGGTGCCTCCACTCCTACGGCAATTACTAAAGAGGTGATTGATTTTCTTGAACGGTTTGATGTTCATGTACCTGAAACGCAACAACCAGAGCACAAGGTTGGATTGGATAAAATTCTTCCAATGGTGCGTAAGGATAAAGACGCCTAAGTTTATTTTCTAGGAGGATTATTTTGAATGGAAGAATTATTGCGTGCATTTTTCCAGGCATTAGCTAAAAATCAATCTGCTAATCGATGGGCACAGCGCTATGGACATAAATTGGGTGCTCAACGGTTTGTGGCTGGAGAACAAATTACTGATGCGATTCGTGTTGTGCGGGAATTAAACATGCGCCATATGACTGCAACACTCGATCATCTAGGTGAATTTGTAGCAGACGAAAAAGAGGCGCGGAAAGCAGCTGACGATTGTCTGCAAGCGCTGGAAGCGATTCACCAACATCAGGTAAAATCCACGCTTTCCTTAAAAATGACGCAACTTGGGTTAGATATATCGCGTGAACTTTGTATGGAGAATATGAGGAAAATACTGGATAAAGCGTTGCTGTATGGTATTGTTGTTAACATAGATATGGAGGACAGCGCGCGTTGTCAAGTAACGCTGGATATTTTTGAAGAGTTATTGTCTGAGTATCCTAATGTCATGACTGTATTGCAGGCGTATCTCTACCGCAGTATGGATGATTTGCTCCGTTTGGCCAGCAAAGGTGCATCTTTACGCATTGTCAAGGGGGCATATAAGGAGCCAGAGTCTGTGGCTTACCCTGAGAAAGCGGATGTAGATGCTAATTATATAAAAATGGTGGAAGCCCATCTACTTTCACCAGGACTGACTGCGATTGCAACCCATGATGAAGCTATAATTGAACACTGTAAATCATTTATTGAACGACACCAAATTTCTAAAGATAAGTATGAATTTCAAATGCTATACGGTATTCGTGTCAATTTACAGCAGCAATTATCCGATGAAGGCCATCCATTGCGCATTTATGTTCCATACGGTGATGACTGGTATGGTTATTTCATGCGGCGTCTGGCGGAACGGCCGGCCAACGTCGGTTTTGTCTTAAAAGGTATGTTTCGTTAATTCGTTCTGTGTAGTTAAAAAATTGGGATTCCCAAAACTTTCTTGATAATTGAATGCACTCAAACATTTGATTTATCTGATAAATTCGCATAGAATTATCACCAAGTCCTATTCGGTTGTTTCACTAAGCGGAACAAGCAAGCGCTTGGCGAACAACCACTACGAAGGCGGGTGATAGCCAGATTAATATAGGTTCAAAAGCTATGAATGTTAGCAAAATATGAACGCTTGTCAAAAGGGTATGTGAGAAAGGGGTGTCTCAATGGCGAGTCAAGGGAAGTTAAAAAAAGCGCTTACTTTGGCTGATTTAACCTTTTTGGGTCTTGGTGCCATAATAGGTTCTGGATGGCTTTTTGCTTCTCAGTCTGGTGCTCAATTGGCTGGTTCAGAAGCTTGGATTGCTTGGGTGTTTGGTGCCATCGCCGTTATGTTTATTGGTTTGGTATACGCTGAGTTGGGTGCTGCGTTGCCACGTACCGGAGGTATTATCCGTTACCCTGAATATACGCACGGTTCACTGGTTGGCTATATTATGGGATTCGCTTCATTGTTAGCGTATTCCAGTGTGGCTGGCATCGAGGCACAGGCTGTGCGTCAGTACGCCACGTATTATCTCCCTGGATTATCAGTAAAAGGCAGCAACAACTATACTCTAGCAGGACTCATTCTTGAGATTGCTTTCCTTGTTCTCTTCTTCTTGCTGAATTATTGGAGTGTGCAAGTTTTTGGTAAGATTAATTCTATTGTGACAGCTTTGAAATTCATTCTTCCGTTACTCACACTCATCATTTTGTTATTCAATATGCATCCGGCGAGTTTTGCGGCTGGCGGAGCAAGTCCTGGAGGAGTAAAAGGCATATTCTCTGCAGTCTCCACTGCAGGTATTGTCTTTGCATTTCTTGGATTCCGTCAAGCGATAGACTTTGCTGGCGAAGCAAAGAATCCGCAACGCAATGTTCCTCTTGCTATCATCTTGGCCATATCTCTTGGAGCTATTATTTATATTTTGTTGCAAGTTTCTTTTGTAGGCGCAATGCCTGCTGCCGATTTGACGAAAGGGTGGGCGGCAGTTAACTTTAATTCACCGTTTGCTAATCTAGCCATGACTCTTGGGTTTGGCTGGCTGGCTTCGCTGCTCTTTATCGATGCCGTTATCTCGCCAGCAGGTACAGGCAACATCTATTTGTCTTCGACAGCTCGTGTTCTCTTTGCATGGTCGCGTAACGGATATTTTTATTCTATCTTTGGTAAATTGAACAAAAAGACAGGATTGCCCAGACCAGCTCTCTGGTTAAGTTTTATCCTCTCCATTGTTTGGATTCTTCCGGGCAACTTTCACTCTTGGCAGGGACTTGTTGGCGCAGTAACTTCGGCAACTGTATTGACTTATGTATTTGGTCCGGTTTCGGCAGCGGCTATGCGGCGTGCTGCACCTGAACTCAAACGTCCATTTAGATTGGGCGGAATGAGTATCATTGCACCACTAGCATTTATTGCAGGTAGCTGGATTGTCTATTGGACAGGATGGACTGTAGACAAATTACTGATCAGCATGACCATTGGCTCTTTGGTGCTGTATCTCGCATTCATGGATAAAGGTCCAGATTCAATAACTCGCTTAAAGAGGGACTGGAAATCCGGCATTTGGGTTATCGTTTACTATTTATTCCTTGGTGTCATGTCGTATATAGGTTCTTTTGGACCCCTGAAAAAGCCTATTATTCCTGGTCCATGGTGGGACTCAATCGTGGTTGGTGTCGGTTCGCTTGTCTTCTATTACTGGGGTGTAGCTAGCCGTCTGCGTGTTCCAGATTTCTCGACGGACAAAGAAGCAGAAGAAATTGGTGAATTGGCTGTAGAAGTATAATGGATTGAATTGTATTCGTTTCAAAATGTTAGATGCACTTAGGATATGGGGAATGTTGGGCAAGGCATATTGCGAGTATGCAATACGCCTTGCTCTTTTTTTCTGTCTTGTTTCGGTTTATTCTGAGGAATGTGAAAACAGATACATGAAGAGGGAGCGGAGTGGCTATGGAAGAGTTGAACAGTCAGTCAGTGTTACTGGAAGATGACAAGGATGGTGTACGTCTTTTGACGTTAAACCGTCCAGAGACGTATAACGCAGTGAATGGAGATCTTTCTTCTAATCTAATCAATGCTTTGCGGGTAGCTTCTGCCAATGACACAGTGCGTGTCATCGTTTTGACCGGATCGGGCAAAGGATTTTGTAGCGGACTCGATTTAAGTACCGTTGAGTCCATGCGGCATGGGATAACACGTCATCAGTCTCTCGATCCGTTGGGGTGGGTTGGACATTTAGCGTTGGCGATTCGAGAATGTGACAAGCCAGTGATTGCAGCCATCAATGGTATAGCTGCGGGGGCGGGAATGGCGATGGCACTTGCTTGTGATTTGCGATTTATGGCTACTTCAGCCAAATTGACTACGGGATACATACGGAGAGGACTGTCGCCGGATGCAGGGATGAGCTATTTCTTGCCACGTTTGATTGGTTGGACAAGAGCCAGTGAATGGATATTGTCGGGAAGAGACATATCTTCTATGGAAGCGGAACAAGTGGGCTTGGTGAATGAAGTGTTTGCTGATGGTGAGTTTATGTCCAGAGTGATGGCTTACGCTACTAATCTAGCTGAGCATGCGCCCATCGCTATGACATTGAGCAAGCGACTGTTGCACCATGCGGTCGATGCGGATTTGCAGACTCAGTTGCGGGAAGAGTACCAACTCATTCAACGATGTTTTGCTACGGAAGATGTGGTGGAAGGCGTTCGAGCGTTTTTAGAAAAGAGAAAGCCGAATTTTCAAGGTAGATAAAAAGAGAAGGGATTGGAAGGTATGGATTTTAACCCTAGTCAATTATCAGCCATAGAAAATTATCGACTTTTGATTGGTACTATCGTGCCAAGACCCATTGCGTTTGTCTCTACAGTCAGTCAAGATGGTCAACGAAATTTAGCCGCGTTTTCATTTTTTAATGGCGTCTGTCCTAAACCATTCATTGTTTCCTTTGCTCCTATGCGAAAAATGGGGAATTTAGAGAAAAAGGATACTTTGTTGAACATAGAGGAAACGGGCGAATTTGTTATTAACATTGTTTCTGAGTCTTTGGTGGAAAAAATGAATTTGACATCTCCTGAGTATGATTTTGAAGTAGATGAATTTGAAGTCGCGGGGTTAACACCAAGACCCAGCCAACGGGTAAAACCACCGGGTGTAGCAGAAAGTTTGGTGCATATGGAATGTCGGAAAGTAGATATTTTACATTTTGGCGATGAAGAAGGCGCTGGTTCATTGGTCATTGGAGAAGTAATTTTTTTACATGTAGATGACAGCGTCTATGATGGTCGACATATTTTGCTTGAAACGTTACAGCCTGTAGCAAGGTTGGCGGGGGATGCTTATGCGAGAACGACCGATATTTTTCATCTGCCGCGTCCCAGTTTGAAATAGGCGGAGTATTTGGGTATGAAAAATTTGGTATATTTGGGGGTGCATGAATGACAACTCTCTACGAAACCAGACGTCAAAAACTTTCCTATCAGTTACATCAATGCGGTTATTCGGCGGCTATATTAGCTTCTCCAGCCAATTTATACTATTTTGCTGGCTTTTATGTGGAAGCAGGTGAACGAGTGGTTGCCCTGCTTGTTACGTCAGATGGACATTCATTTTTACTGTTGCACGAAATGTTTGCAGGCGAAGTTGCGGATCATCATGAATATGAAACCTATCGTGATGGAGAGTCTCCTTATTCACGTCTTCTTCATCAGGTGCCAGGCGATACTTTAGCTATAGACGGGCACTGGCGTTCGGCACACTTGTTGCAAATTTTAAAAGAGAACTCTTCATTGCGTCTTTTTTCAGTCGATCCGCTTGTTGAGCCGTTGCGAATGGTGAAATCTTCAGATGAACTGGATTTACTGCGAACAGCAAGCCGTATGGCAGATAAAGTGGTGGAGGAAATTCGATTCTTTTTTCATCCTGAAGCAAGTGAAGCAGAAATTGCACAGAAATTAGCGGAGTTATGGACAAAAGTGGGCTCCATGGGTATGTCCTTTCCACCTATTGTGGCTACTGCCCATCATGGTTCAGCTCCTCATCATGAGCCCGGAACCGCCAAATTGGAACATTCTACACTGATTGTCGATACCGGGGGCATTTATCAGCATTATTGCAGTGATATTACGCGCACTTTTATACTTGGTGAACCAAGTATGGAGATGCGTGAGGTTTATCAAGTGGTTTTAGCGGCTCAGCAGGCTGGTATTGAGGCGGTCCAGCCTGGGAAAAGTCTGGGTTCAGTGGATGATGCTGTGCGGCAGGTCATTGAAAGTGCTGGATATGGTGCGTATTTCACACATCGTACGGGTCATGGAGTGGGTATTGATATCCATGAAGCGCCTTTTGTCATGCAAGGAAATGAACAAATCATTGTTCCAGGAATGGTTATGAGCATAGAACCAGGGATCTATTTACCTGGAAAATTTGGCGTTCGTATCGAAGATTTGGTTGCTGTAAGAGAAGATGCTGTAGAAGTATTGAATCAAGCCTCTAAATCGTTAGAAGCTATGCTGATCAATTTTTAAGTCGGGGCGGGCGGTCAGGTATTTTTTGAAGCAAATAACTCGCTCACGGATCATCTAAGCAACCGTGAGCGAGTTCTTTTACTCTTCTATTTCTTCAAGTCGGGCAATAGGCAGAGCTTCCGTTTCTCCTGTCGATTCGCGAAACCCCCAGGCCATGACTCCCTCCAGGCCTGTCACGGTAAACCATTCATTGATTTCTTCGGCAATTTTATATGTTTTCCCTACCTCCACTTGATTTTCTGGAAGTATCTCATACGATTTAGCCAGATACCATTGGGTCATGTAAACTTCATAGGCACTCCAATTTTGTTCATCAAACGCACGTTGTCCTTTTTCTTGCAGCAATTTCATTTCTTTTTGCAATTCTTCTTTCGACATTTCACTAAATAACGCCACTATGTTCACTCCACTATTATGCCTCAGGACTAGCCCGCAACTGCACATAAATGACTTCGCCAAGTACCACCATTGTCACTCGAATTTGGTATTTTCGACCCAGGGCCATAAAAGTTTGCCCATTAAGAATACGCTCGGGAATGGTGGGACTACGCATGAGGATGTCCAATTCCCGGCCAATTAAAAAAGTGAGTTGTTCTTTGGCGTAGCGCGATCCAATCATGGCTACGGCTTCATTGTTGCCTGGAACTGAACATTCCACACGAATGCTCTGTATCAGAGTTTGCGAAGGATTATGCAGTTGAACATACATCCGCGCATTTTCTTCTTTGAGTTCACTGATAATGATGTTAGACTTTGCAGCCTTCAGATACAAGTCATTGATTTCACGACTTTGCATAACAAAGAGTGTTAGAGCCCCCATGAGTAAGCCGAGACAAAACCAAGCGAGGCGTTCTCTTACTTTCAAAGAATATCACTTCCAGCCAGGAAACGTATCAAAAGATACCCTGCTTGGCAACCAAGCAATGCTGCGAATAGATAGGTGGCTTGTCGCATGAGAGGCCCTAGATTCATCCCAAACAAACTGACTTCCAAAACGCGAAGCGTATCCATGGTTCCGCCAAGTGTCGTAACTAGTGCCCAGATTTTTAGTTGTTCAGCGAGATCGAGCATGGTTGTCAAAGGGGGACGTGAGTGGGTGAGAATCGTGGCTAAACCTCCGCATAGGCTACCTCCTACCACAAGTCCCATGGCTACAAAAAAGTCTATGACCCAGGTGGTGATAATGCTCATTCTAAGGTCAACTCCCGTTTCTTTTAGGCTCATGCATTTATTTTTACGACAGAGAAAAGGGACATAGAATCGTTAAATCGTGGTAAGATGGAATAATCAGCTTTGAAACGAGAGGGTAGAAGATGACGCAAATTGCAACGGATGGCTTGTCCTGGAAATTATATGCTAACCCTGTCACCTATCTATGTGGCAGTAATATCCAGAAGCCAGGAAGCGTTGTCTGGAGGGACGAGTTAACAGGTATTTCACATTCCTGTACACTCGACGATTATTTAAACACCAAGGAAAGGGACGATTCCTGGATTGATGCGTGCCTGCAATTGGCAGAAAGCCTCCTCAAGGATGAGGAAGTTTGTGCTTTTGCAGTACCGGTGACTGCGTCGCTTTTAGATACATTTCAATTAGCGCGACAAATTGCAGCACGTGACGATGCTGTTCCAAATCTCTATTTGCAAGGGCAACCGTTTGTGGGGCTGTGGTTGCCAACATGGCGAAATCCTGTGGCAAGAAGTATTCGTCGCAGGATTATTAGCAGTGTAGCTGTTTTGATGGAATCTAGCCAACCGCTTGTGGATGCAATGCAGTTAGTGGACACCGTGCTTTTGGAGATCATTCGCTGGTTTATACAAAAATTTGCAACTGGAGTTGCAGAGACACCCAATGCTGCTAATCGAACCTATAATTATCGAGTGCTTTATCGAGGCGAACAGGAGATATTGAATGCTTGGCAAGAAGCGCTTTCACAACCTTATCAGAAACTGTTTGCGGCAGATGGCTGGCTGCTTTGCAGAGCGTTGCGCCAAGAAATTGAAGGTTCCGCATGGGGAACCGATGAGCTCGGGGATACTTCAGGGAGTGCTTTTTATCGCTTGGGATTTGCTTTGCGGCCACCTGTTGCGCCCTCGGATATTTGGCAACTGCAATTTGAATGGGTTCATCGGTTTTGGCCTGAAGAAAGAGTATCCATGTCTGAATTATACACTTCACAAAAACGTGAAGGACTGTTTGGAAAAGACTACTTGCAACATCCGGAGACTTGGGTTTGGCAGCAACTTTATCAAGCGGCTCAGATTGATCCTGCAATAGCAAAATCCCTTTCTGAAGCAGTACCTACATGTGCAGAAATTGCCTCACAATATTTACTGGAATGGATTGACCAAATCCTGCCCGCTTTACGTTCCGCTGGCTTTCCTGTGCGTGTGGAAGGGTTGGCTGAGATAGCAAAGGACATACAAATACGCGTACAGGTACAGTCAAGTGTTAAAAAGAAAACAGGCCGTGTAACTGGCGGATCGACCAAATCTGTAGTCCCGGCGCTTCCGTTGGTTGAGTTTGACTGGATGGTAGTTATTGATAATAAAGTCATATCGCGTAAAGAATTCATGAATTTAGTAGAAGAGAAAAAATCACTACTGCAGTTGCAGGGTGTGTGGAAAATTATACCGATTGAAGAGATACTTGAACGGATTCGTTTGGCTGGTTTAGAAACAGATGGAAAAGAAACCGCAAGTACGCTTCAAATGGCGCAAGCCGCCCTATTGCAGGATTCTTTATCAGATGAGCAGATTCAATTTGAGTTTGAATTTGCAGAAGGGGCAAGCACAGCCAGTCGCATATTGAAGATGCTTGTGCAAGCAGGAGATCCACCGCTTCTTCCAACACCTAAATCTTTTGCAGGTAGATTACGAACTTATCAAATAAAAGGTTTTTCTTGGCTCTGCTATCTTCGTAACATTCCTTGTGGAGCCTGTCTTGCGGATGATATGGGTCTAGGCAAAACCATTCAGGTCATTGCTTACTTACAACATATTGCAGAGAGTGGCGATTCTCAGGGAATCCATTTGTTGGTCTGTCCCACATCGCTTCTGCAAAATTGGAAATCCGAATTAAGACGGTTTGCACCAGGATTTCAATTTTATATTCATCATGGACCCACGCGTAGAGAACATCTTGATGCGAGTGAATTGCAAAAGCAAGGGATTCAAATGGTGATTACCACGTATACAGTTTTGGTACGTGATCAAGCAGAATTTGAAAATATTTCATGGGATTCGGTGATTTTGGACGAAGCTCAAAACATCAAAAATTTGCATACCAAACAAGCTCAAGCTGCGGCGCGTTTGCATGCTTATCATCGCATTGCTCTTACTGGCACACCTGTAGAAAATCGCTTGGAAGAACTCTGGTCGCTATTCTCCTTTATTAATCCTGGATATCTCGGATCAAGGCATTGGTTCCTCCAGCAATTTGATTTTTCTGTCCAAGCGAATGAAGCAAACGAGAAGCATCCAGCGGCGGTGCGCTTGCGCCGTTTATTATCACCTGTCCTGTTGCGCAGGCGCAAAAGTGATCCTGCGATTCGTGAAGAGTTGCCGATGAAATGGGAAAGTGTTGAGTATGCCCTGCTGACCACCGAGCAGGCGGCTCTTTACCAAGCTGTGATTGATCAATTATTTGGTCGTTTGCCAAGTGCTGCAGGTATGTCACGACGTGGACAGATCTTAGCGTCTTTAGTTCGGCTCAAACAAATTTGTGATCATCCTGCACTTGTATTAGGTGGGGCAGTCGATGTGAAACGTTCCGGTAAGCTCAAACTTTTGATGGAACGCCTGCAGGAGGTTGCTGAAGAGTCGGAAGCAGCGCTGATTTTCACTCAGTTTAGAGAAATGGGTGAACTGCTTACAACAGCTATTGAACAGCAATTTGGTAAGCGTCCTTTTTTCTTGCACGGTGGATTAAATGCCCGGATGCGCGGTGAGATGGTGGAGCAGTATCAATCGGGGCGCAGTGTTTCTCCCTTTTTCATCCTTTCGTTGCGTGCTGGTGGTGTAGGGTTGAATTTAACGCGAGCCAATCATGTATTTCATTTTGACCGATGGTGGAATCCTGCCGTAGAAGATCAAGCGACCGATCGCGTTCATCGGATGGGGCAAACACGGGATGTTCAGGTGCATAAATTAGTTTCGGCAGGTACTCTTGAAGAGCGAATTGATGAGATGCTCAGTAAAAAGCGGGGATTGTCGCAGGCAATAGTCGGTGGCTCAGAGCATTGGCTTACGGAAATGGGCAATCAGGAACTACAAGAACTGTTTCGCCTGGACAACAGCCTGGTTTGGGGGGACGAAGATTGAAAGCCAGACAGGATGGGCAAGCAACCATCGAGCGCCTTTGGAAGCCGCTTTTTGCCGCGATCGATAAAAGCCGGTTGCGCAGAGCCAAAACAGGGTTCAAGCAAGGAGAAATTGTCCAATTGCGGTTTTCAAGTGGTGAATGGCTGGGGTCGGTTGCTTTGGCGAGCGGTTATCGGCGCATTGAACAGTTTCATCTACCAGCGCTTGGCGACTGGCGTCCATACGCTTCTCATATGGCCAAGTGGCTTGCTCGACGGCCTGATTGGTATGCTGAATTGCTGAGTGGCGTGTGGGGAGGGGAATGGCTGGATTGGCTTGAGCATGCGGGCTTGCCAGTGGTTCCTAATGAACAGACAGTTCATCTTTGGCGGCAGAAAGCTCATTGTACATGCGAGGATGGGGATCCATTTTGTAGACATGTTTTGGCAGGGTTTTTGTTCATTGTAGAAGAAATGCAAGCGTCTCCTATTGATTCTTTTCGCTTCTTCGGTCTTCATGTACAGGATTTTCAGGATAGTGTTCATCAAGCTATGCACAAACTTTGGCAAGAACAGTTTCCAGACGGGAAAATTCGAGATGGTGACTCTGTACATAGCAGTGCAGAAATTTTAGACAATGTGCCTTGGGAAAATCTGAAATCTGATACACCTTTAGACTTCCTCAAGACATCGCGACGTTTCCGATTACTTTTTGAAAATGCGGAACCTGTCTATTTGGACAAAAAATAAATTTGCCAAAAGTCTCTAGTAACCTTTATGAAATACGGTAGCTTTCATGGCCAACGCTATATATGCGTGAAAGCGCAAGTCATTGAATTGAATGGCCATCTTCTATGCAAAAACTTCTTATAATTTTGTGAAATTATGTAAAATGAAAAGGTGATGAACGATGATTGCCGAACTTATCTTCAGCGCAAATTTAAAGTAGGTCGACCTGCTAGGTGAAGGTGTAGGCTGTTTGGGTCCATTTAAGTTTAGACGCATCGTTCAAACCACTCTATGTATGTTTTTTACGTTATTTCTGGTAGCCTGTGGTACGGAAACGCATCGCTATGAAGAATTTTCGATTCCTCCTGTCACTGAGAAACATTTGACACTTCTCTGGAAGACTGACATACGAAATGTAGCTCTGCAGATGATTGACCATGCCCAACACATATGTTATCTAGACATTTACGAATTGTCCGATCCGGAGATTCTTCAGGCGTTGGCGGAAGCTAAACGCCGTGGAGTCGATGTGCGTGTCGTCATCGATTCCACGGAAAAAAGTTCTCAACAAACGGCTCTCCCTTATCTGGGAAATAACAATGTACCAGTAAAATCGTTACACATTTCTGGTGGCATTTCGCATGTTAAAATGTTGCTCTGTGATGGTGAAGCACTTTTGGGCGGAATGAATTTCGGTCAAACATCTTGGACCAATAATGACGCTTCTGTCTATTTTCCTTATGCTTCTCAGTCTTTTCTTTCACTTTTTCTCTTTGATTGGCAACGGGCAGGTGGCTACCCAGCACAAGCGCCTGTAACGGATTCTTTGCTTATTTACGACCGTTCTATTGAGCCTGCAATGTTAGAGGCTCTGTCTAGTGCTCATCAAATTGTGCAGATAGAAGCGTTTGATTTGTCCAGTAGAGAGATCATCCGCGCTTTAGAAAGTGATTTGTCGCGAGGAGTTCAGGTTGAGATTTTATTGGATCCTAACGAACGATATTCGCGCCGAGCTGCCAGTCAGTTGCGGCAAGCGGGGGCAACGGTTCGTTACTATCGTCCATATCAAGGAGAATTGATGCATGCTAAAATTTTAGATATTGATGATGGCAAGATAATTTTTATTGGCAGTTGCAACTTTAGTTATCAGGCGTTTAATAAAAATCATGAAGTAGATGTACTGCTGGAGGATATGCCAAAGTTTTCTGCGTCGATTCAAGAAAATCTGCTTCATCAAATGGTTCGAGGGAGCGATTCACCACAGCCAGACCATATTTTTTAATTGATTTGTAGTTCTTGATTGTTCATTTAGGAGGGTATTACGCTGCAGGCGGTATTCAATATTGATTTGCCAGTAGCCAAGTGGCTATCTGATAAAGTTGGCCGGATAGCTTGGATAGATGGATGGATGAAAGTTATAGCCAAGTGGAATCCAATGCTGATACTGTTCATTATTTTTTTGCTGAATATGGGGTTTGGATTGTCCAATCGGCCTTGGTTCCATCATTCTCTGTTATCGCTTGATTTGGTAGCTATTCTCAGTGCCGTTCTAGGAAGATTGTTGAATCACCCTATTAGCCATTGGATTAGCCGCAAACGACCGTTTGAAGAACAGTACATGCGTTCTCTGCTGGATCACGACCCTGGAGAATCATTTCCAAGCAATCATGCAACGGGTGCTTTTGCGCTGGTCATACCTTTTATATTCGTTCCAGGATATGCATTGGTTTTATTAGTGCTTGCTATTCTTCTGGCTTTTTCACGGATTTACTGTGGTCTGCACTATGTCAGTGATGTGTGGGCAGGAGCGTTGACAGGGATGGGACTTTCTTTTATTGGCCTGTTTGTGCTCTCTCTGCTGACGAGTACTACAATCATGCAGTGAGGAAAAAATTGCATGATTGGACATGGAATTGATGACTTTCGTCCAAGCTAACAACATTCCCTAAGATATGTCGGGAATCATGCCGATAAAAGGAGTGTTTGTTGATTGCTACGGACCATCACTTCCATACTTTGTCTTACCTTTCTTTCTACAGCATTCAATCATCCAGCTGTTAAAATGTCTGCGGTGGCGAATTCTGCCTTTGTTCAAGTAGTCATCACGGATAAGCAAATTCGTCCCTCATTCATTCGTGCAGTCGAATCTGAACCATTAAAATTGCATATTGAGAATCGTGGGAAGTCAATTCACAATCTTGTTATCCCGGCTTTCTATATTTTTACGCAAAACCTTCGTCCTGGAGAATCAGTCGATGTGTCATTTTCTCCCGAAAAGACGGGACTATTTGATTACTATTCAGATAAAAACAGCATTCCTGAACCTGCATTGAAAGGAAAGCTGCAAGTGGTGGAGAAGTAGTTGCAGGAATGGAGAAATTTTTCTATGCCCGTATGGCTAGAGAGTTGTGAAGATAAAAGTTTGATAGGCTGCAGGAGGGCATTAAAATGGAAATGAAAGTGCAGGCTAAATGGCTCGGGCAAAGGCATTTTCAAGCGGAAGGTCCGTCTGGAAATACGGTGTATATGGATGCTAGCCGTGAAGACGGTGGTACCGGACAAGGAAATCGGCCAATGGAGCTGCTTTTAATGGGGCTTGTTGGCTGCACTGGGATTGATATGAGTTTAATCTTAGAGCGTATGCGACAACCGGTCAAACAGATGCATATTGAAGCAGTAGGACATCGTCGCGAAGAAAGACCGCAGGCGTTTACGGAAATTCATTTGACCTACTATTTGGAAGGAGACTTGCAACCAGCTAAAGTTTGGCGTGCCATTCATTTAAGTGAAGAAAAATACTGTTCTGCCAGCGCCTCCTTAAACGCAAAGATTGTGCCGCATCTGATGTTGAACGGCAGTGAAATTCCTCCTCTGGATATTGTTGAAGCGGAAGAACACCTCCCGGATTAAAAGCTCGGGAGGTGTTTCGTATTTATCTAACTATGGCGGATGATACAGATTTCATGGGTTAACCTGGCGGCCAACCGAGTTGTCGGCCGCCGAGTAGATGATAATGTAAATGTTCGACGGTCTGTTGTCCGTGGAAACCGATATTGGTTACGATTCGGTAACCTTGTTTGGAAATTCCTTCTTGTTCGGCAATTTTCGGGATAACTTCGGCAATATCAGCGACTGCCTGAGAATTACTGGCGTTAATTTGTTGGGCAGAAGCGATATGCTCTTTTGGAATAATCAAGATATGTACGGGCGCCTGCGGCCGGATGTCGCGAAAGGCTAAAACTTTTTCTGTTTCAAAGACTTTCTCGGAAGGGACGTCGCCTGTGATTATTTTGCAAAATAAGCAGTCGGCCATTTGTACCATCCTTTCAGTAATTTTATCTGAGATAAAGCATACCATTAAAACTTGTAAAACTTACAATCAAAGTTCTGTCTATCCATTTAGAAAACAAATTGTAAGCAGAAATTTTTTTCTTTTCAAATCAAACTTCTTTCCATTTAGAACTGTTCATAAGAGTGTAGGCGTGGTAAGATAAGAATAGTTAATCTACCGACTGGTCGGTCCGTAATGTAGGATCGAAAGTAGGACCGAGTCCTCAGAAAAAGAGGGCGCTATAAAGCTCGTAAAGTGAGGAGGCAATCAGCGTGGGTTTCTCAGTTAAAAAAGCTGCAGTTCTAGGTGCTGGCGTAATGGGCGCCGCAATTGCTGCTCATCTGGCCAATGTGGGCATTCCTGTTCTGCTGCTCGATATTCTGCCTAAGGAGTTGACAGAAGAGGAGAAAAAGAAAGGGCTGACACTGTCATCTTGGCAAGTGAGGAATCGTTTTGCCTTAAAGGGATTGGAAACTGCAAAAAAATCCAAGCCAGCAGCCTTTTATACAACAGAAGACTCTCATTTGGTTGAAGTTGGGAACCTAACCGATCATTTGGAGCGTCTTAAAGAGTGTGACTGGGTGATTGAAGCCGTTATAGAAAATTTGGCGATTAAAAAGCAGGTTTTGCAGAGTGTCGCTCAGGTTGTCGGGGATGAGACGATTGTTTCCACGAATACGTCTGGTATTTCCATCGCGGCTATGTCAAGTGACTGTCCTTTGTCTTTTCGACAGCGTTTTCTTGGTACACATTTCTTCAATCCTCCCCGCTATATGAAATTGCTTGAAATTATTCCTGGTCCAGATACGTTGCCAGAAGTTGTAACATATATGACTGAATTCGGAAGTCGGGTTCTGGGCAAAGGCGTGGTTTTGGCCAAAGATACACCCAACTTTATTGCCAATCGGATTGGCACTTATGGGTTGATAGCTACTCTGCAGGCTATGGAGAAGTTTGGCTTTGGTGTGGATGAAGTAGATGCTGTCACTGGTCCGGTGCTAGGGCGCCCTAAAAGTGCTACATTTCGTACTTTAGATTTGGTTGGGCTCGATACTTTTGTTCATGTGGCAAAAAATGTTCAAGAGTCAGTCAGCAATGAGCAAGAAAAAGCAGCATTTGCTCTACCTGACTATATTCTCAACATGGTTGAGAAAGGCTGGATTGGCGAGAAGAGTGGACAAGGTTTTTTTAAGAGGGAGAAAACATCGACTGGTAAAGAGATATTGGCGCTTGATCTCCACACTCTCGAATATCGTCCTCGTAAAAAGGTTAAGTCTTCCTCTTTTGAAGTAGCGAGATCGGCCAAAACACTGCCGGAAAAAATCCGCGCACTCGCTTATGGCAAAGACCAAGTTTCACTTTTTGTTTGGGAAATATTGAAGCGAGTTTTACTGTATACAGCAGAAAGACAAGAGGAAATTGCAGATTCCATCCTGGCTGTAGATGAAGCTATGAAATGGGGCTTCAATTGGGAATTAGGCCCTTATGAAACATGGGATATTCTTGGGCTCAAAGAATCGGTAGAACGGATGCGCAGTGAGGGAGAACGCATACCAGAGTTTGTTGAGCAGTTACTCAAGAGCGGATGTACCTCTTTTTATCAGCAAGAAGCTTCACAAAACAACCGATTCTATGTAGGAAATGGTGAGTATCGGCAGATTGAAGAGCAACCTGAGCAAATTTCTCTGCAAAAATTAAAGTTGCAAGGTAAGCTCATTAAGAAAAATACGGGTGCCAGTCTTGTGGATATTGGAGATGGAATAGTATGTCTTGAATTCCATTCATTAAAACAAGCTATTGGAACAGATGTCACCCAGATGATTCGCTTTGCAACTCAGGAAGTGGAACGTAATTGGGATGGTTTGGTCATTGGTAACGAAGCTCCGAATTTCTGTGTTGGCGCCAATTTGATGATGATGCTCATGGAAGCTCAAGATGAAAATTGGGATGATTTGAATCTTGCTGTTCATGAGTTTCAACAGACGCTCTATCAGTTAAAGTATTTGCCCAAACCTGTTGTTGCCGCTCCGTTTGCTTTGGCGCTTGGCGGAGGCGCTGAAGTTTGTTTTCCTGCCGATCGCGTTCAAGCATCAGCCGAAACCTATATGGGACTTGTGGAGGTAGGTGTGGGCCTGATTCCTGGCGGAGGCGGAAATAAAGAATTGTTAATCCGTGCAATCGAGAATGTGCCACAGCAACTGGGAGACCGTTTGGATAATTATGTGCGTACGGTTTTTGAAACCATTGCTCTAGCAAGAGTTTCGACGAGTGCCAAAGAAGCGCGTAAGTTAGGATTCCTTCGTCAGACGGACGGAATTTCTGTCAATCGTGATTATTTATTACATGATGCCAAAGTCATAGCCAGAAGTATGGCGGATGCTGGCTATCAACCTCGCCAAGAGCGGCCCATACCTGTAGTGGGGCAAGCCGGTGCAGCTCTGCTGCGGACGGGAGTTTATGGCATGAAATGGGCTGGGCAGATTTCTGATCACGATGCCAAGATTGCCGACAAATTGATTCATGTTCTGACTGGCGGTGATTTGCCGCGCGGTACATTGGTGTCTGAACAATACTTACTCGATTTGGAGCGAGAAGCATTCCTCAGTTTGATTGGTGAGCCGAAGACACAGGCTCGTATGCAGCACATGTTGCAAACGGGTAAACCGCTACGCAACTAATTGTTGCAGTTGCTACCTATAGAGCTAGTTGGGCTTTATGCATGCAGTGTAGAGATGCCTGGCTGCTCAGAAATAAACGCAGGAGATTTGCAAAGTGAGGAGGCATTGATATGAGAGAGGCAGTCATTGTAGCGGGAGCACGAACTGCGATTGGCAAGGCGCCTAAAGGGTCACTCAAGAATGTTCGTCCGGATGATTTGGGTGCGGCAGTCGTAAAACGGATTTTGCAAGATACTCAAGGCGTAGCCAATGAAGAAATTGATGATGTGTTGATAGGATGTGCTATTCCAGAAGCTGAACAAGGAATGAACGTTGCGCGCATTATTGCCATCAATGCCGGGTTGCCAACAAGTGTACCAGGCGCGACTGTCAACCGATTCTGTTCTTCAGGTGTTCAGACAATAGCTATGGCAGCCCAGTCGATTATGAGTGGTATGAATGATGTCGTGATTGCTGGCGGCGTCGAGAGTATGAGTTTAGTGCCCATGGGTGGATATAATATTTCGCCTAACCCTCGGTTGGTTCAAGAATTTCCAGAAATTTATATGCCGATGGGACATACAGCTGAGCGTGTTGCGGAGCGGTTTGGTATATCGCGAGAAGATCAGGACGCTTTTGCGCTGCGCAGTCATCAACGAGCCATTGCTGCTATAGACAGCGGCAAGTTTCGAGATGAAATTGTGCCTATTTCAGTAAAGACTTCTCGTGTCAATGATGAAAATAAGTTGATTACAGAAGAATTTGTTTTTAATACCGATGAAGGTCCGCGGCGTGATACTTCACTTGAAGCTCTTGGAAAATTGCGCCCAGCGTTTAGTGTCAGGGGTACAGTTACTGCAGGTAATGCCTCGCAGACGAGTGATGGCGCAGCAGCTGTCCTTATGATGTCAGATACTCGTGCTGCTGAACTCGGTTTGCAGCCTTTAGGTATATTCCGTTCATTTGCTGTCGCTGGTGTTGATCCTGATGTCATGGGGATTGGACCTATTGCAGCTGTTCCTAAAGCGCTCGCGAAAGCGGGGCTTTCACTGCAGGATATCGATTTGATTGAGCTTAACGAAGCGTTTGCTTCGCAAGCTATACAGGTGATTCGCCATCTGGGAATGGACGAAGAACGTGTCAACGTCAATGGAGGAGCTATAGCGCTCGGTCACCCAATGGGCTGCACAGGAGCTCGTTTGACAGTAACTATTTTGAATGAGCTCAAGCGCCGTAAGGGTCGCTATGGATTGGTAACGATGTGTATCGGCGGCGGTATGGGTGCGGCTGCAGTCATAGAGCGCGTATAAAACCATATGAAATAATATAAGGAGGCATGGAACGTGGCTACGGAAGAAAAATTGGCAAAAGGTGCTGCTTTTTTGATAGAAGAAACTCAAGCGGAGAAAATTTTTACACCTGAAGATTTTACTCAAGAACATCAAATGATTGCAGAAACGACACGTTCGTTTGTAGAGGGAGAAATTCTCCCGCACAGTGAGCAGTTAGAGCACCAGGATTGGGATTTAACCGTAAAACTGTTGCACAAAGCAGGTGAACTTGGACTTTTGGCAGCCGATATACCTGAAGAGTATGAGGGTCTTGGAGCTGACAAAGTGACTTCAGCCTTAATAACAGAAGAAATTACCCGCGGTGGTTCTTTTGCCTTAAGTCATGGGGCACATGTCGGCATTGGTACGTTACCGATTGTGTTCTTTGGAAATGAAGATCAGAAACGCAGGTATTTGCCTAAGTTGGCGAGCGGTGAATGGATTGCTGCCTATGCGTTGACAGAACCGGGATCAGGCTCAGATGCACTCGGCGCCAAAACAACAGCTACGCTTTCTGCAGATGGCAAACACTATGTGTTGAATGGTACGAAACAATATATTACCAACTCTGGTTTTGCCAATGTTTTTGTTGTCTATGCCAAAATTGATGGCGAGAAGTTCTCAGCCTTTATTGTAGAGCGAGATTATTCAGGAGTTTCTACAGGGCCGGAAGAGAAAAAAATGGGTATCAAAGCTTCCTCGACGAGACAGTTGATTCTAGAGGATGTCCATGTACCTGTAGAGAATTTATTGGGAGAACCTGGTCGTGGTCATGTGATTGCCTTCAATATTTTGAATATTGGTCGTCACAAGCTGGCTGTGGGTGCAGTGGGAGCTATGAAATCGGCTCTTCAAGTTTCTGTGAAGTACGCAAAAGAACGCAAACAATTTGGTACCTCCATTTCGAGTTTTCCGCTCATTCAGCAAAAACTTGCCGATATGAACATCTTGACCTTTGTCACGGAAAGTATGGCCTATCGAACAACTGGTGATATCGATCGGCAGTTAGAGAAACTTGGGAAGACATCAGATGGTCGACAAATTGCTCAGGCGATTGAAGAATATGCTCTTGAATGCTCGGTAAATAAAGTTTTTGCATCGGAAGCATTGGATAAAGTTGTGGATGAAGGTGTGCAAATTCACGGTGGAGCTGGTTTTATTCAGGACTATCCGATTGAACGTATGTATCGCGATTCGCGCATCAACCGAATTTTTGAAGGAACCAATGAAGTTAACCGCATGATTATCCCGAACACTTTACTGCGCAAAGCTATGAAAGGTGAATTGGCGCTTCTTCAAGCTGCTACAGCTTTGCAGTCTGAACTGATGGGAATGATGCCTATCTCTGACGAGGTATCAGAATTAGGTCCTATTCAGCACCAGTTGGCTATGATGAAGAAAATCTTCCTATTTGTAGGCGGGGTGTCTGTTCAGAAATATATGCAGTCCCTGAAAGATGAACAAGAAATACTGGCTTGGTTGGCGGATATTGTTATTGAAATCTATGCTACAGAGAGCGCTTTGCTCAGAACTCAAAAAGAATTGGATAAAGGCGCATCGGCAGAGCAAAAAGTGGATATGACCACCATTTTTGCCCAAGAATCATTTGCCCGTGTAGAACAGTCAGCACGCAATATTCTCGCTTCTATGGAAGAGGGAGATATGCTGCGGACGCAACTCACACTTTTGCGCAAATTGACGCGCGTTCAACCTGTAAATACGCGTGATATTAAGCGCCGCATTGCTCAGCGCGTCATTGATGCGGAGAAATATCTAGCTTAATGATTGTTTTTGCTCTTGACGAGAAGTAGGATCATGCATAGAATGATACTGCACAATTGAATATCGTTTTGAGTGCTACTTGGTAGACTTTTCAAAAAACCAATAAGGTTAGTTGATAGTAAACCGACAATTTTCAAAAGGTAATGGTCTTTTAAGGTCATTATCTTTTGGATTGTCGGTTTTTTATTTGAATATCAAAAATTCGCGTGGTTGAACGATTTGCGAAAGGGGCAGAGAATGCTGACACCCATGATTTTACACATATGTCCAATCTTATTTTTTGTTTCTCTTCTTTTGCTAATCTGCAGCGGGCTATTCATCTTACATCCTCGTATTCCAATAAAATTTGTGCGTTTTCATGTAGGGTTAAGCGTGCTTCCTCCATTTATTGCACTGTTAAATTTGCTGATTAATTCCACGAATCGAGTATGGGGATTTTGGGAATTGAATGCACTCACCTGGCTGATCGCTGTATTTGTTTTAATGATTGGCTCAGTGGTTCAACGTTTCTCGGTTCGTCAAATGTTAGGAGATAGAAATTACAGGAAGTACTTTACGTACTTAACTCTGATCACTAGTTCAGCCGCTTTAGCTTGGCTCAGTAATGACATTCTTCTTCTGCTCTTATTTTGGGGAATCACTCTTCTTGGTCTAACTTGGCTCATTCGACTTAATCAGGAATGGGTTGCAGCCAAAAACGCTGCTTTGCATACGAGTCGATTATTTGCCTGCAGTTGGTTTCTATTCTTGCTTGCGCTATCTTGGCTGACGTTTTTGACTGGAGAATGGCAGATTTCACTTCAACTCAGTTCAAACCATTTAATCCATCTGATAGCTTGGCAAAAAAACATGCTTGCGCTCTTGTTAATTTTGGCAGTTATTATTCCGGCAGCCCAAGTGCCCTTTCAACGCTGGTTATTGGATTCTGTAGTAGCTCCTACTCCCATTTCTGCTGTGATGCATGCTGGCGTAGTCAATGCTGGTGCAATCATTCTTACGCGTTTTTCGCCTGTTTTCATGGGAGAATGGTCTTCGATACTACTCATTGCGGTTTCTAGCGTATCTGTGCTTATGGGAACAGGAACCATGTTGGTACAAGTGGATTACAAACGACAACTCGTGGGTTCAACCATTGCCCAAATGGGATTTATGTTCATTCAATGTGCATTGGGTGCTTATTTAGCAGCCATTATTCATGCTGTACTGCATGGATTGTTTAAATCAGCCCTTTTCTTGCAAGCCGGTTCAGCAGCTCATCACAAAGATGAAGCAGAAGAGCAGATTAGCAATCAAAATGTATGGAGATGGCGTGTTATTGGAGGAATCATTGGAGTCCTTGCGGGACTTGGTTTTTGGTTCTTCGTTCATCATCGAGGTTACGATTGGATGAGTGCCCTGCTGCTCGGATGGTCAGTCGCCTTTGCGTGGTCACAAATACCGAAGCCAGGGAGTCCGAGAATAACTCGCATATTAGGTTTAACTTTCCTGTTCATAACATTATCGGTATTTGCTTTGGTGTTTGCGGTTTTCTTCGCACTTCTGCATGGGGTTGTTCCTCAAGGTATTCAACCGCCGTCCATGGTGAATTTTATGATTTTGCTTGTTCTATTGCTAAGCAGTGGAGTAGGTGCATGGTTGGCTCGTCATCCGCAATCCAGATTTTATGTAATGATTTATCTGTGGCTGGTTCAATGGAGTGAACCTCATCGAGATTCCGTTGAAAGCCATCCCAAATATCTTACCAATCTGTTGAAATCAAGGGGGTGACGTTACATGGATGGGACTGTGGCATGGTTAGAAAAAGAAAATTTGCAAACAGAAAAGTGCAGTGAGAATTTATATAGCGTGACTTCAATTCAGGAGATTCAACACTACGTGGAAATGGCTAGCCGTGTTATAGCACCGCTTGGACCTATAACTGAATTTGCAGCACGCAATCCTTGGCAGGGACTTGAAAATCATTCATTTACAGCCGTTGCCAAGTGGTTGAAAGAAACCCACCATGTTGACATATTACCCAGTGCAGCCTTATTAAAGGATGCAAAAAATCGTGGAGAAATCCATGCATCAATACTCAAAAATACATTAGAGAAATGGTTAGATCATCAATCTTTTCACTTACCTAATGAGTTGGTTAGGAATTTTTGTAATTCTGCATTGGAATTCGACGAGTTACCGCCTCATATTTTGGACGATCCTGATATCAAGATATTGGCTGAAGATCTATCATATCTTCGTTGGCCTGTGAAGATGAATCGGAGAGTACAGTCACTCAGTTTTCAAGTTACAGAAAAATTGGGTGTCCAAATTGCAGAAGAATTGAATCGCCAGATGATGAAATGGTGCAAACTTTATTTGGGCAAGGATGAAGCCAAGTGGGCTATGCCGCATTCTCAAAATGGGTTTTATCAAGCATGGCGTCGTCTTGCACCATATGACCCTGAACTGACCCGTTCACAGCGACAGCTTGTTAAAAATTGTCCTCAAGAAGCAACAGAGGCTTTACAAGAGGCTCTTCTAGCATTGAAAATTCCTAGTCATCAAGTACAGGAATATCTTGAAGCTCATTTACTTTCGTTGCCAGGATGGGCGGGTATGTTGCTTTGGAAATCACAGGAATTCCCTGAAACAAACTTACTGCTTATCGATTATTTAGCTATCCGAATTTCTCTGGAACGAATTTTATTGCAACCTTATCTGCCTCTATCTTTGGAAACTACGGAAGAATATTTTGATCTTGCTTATTGTATGGCAGCTTGGTACATGTGGGCGAATTTTCCTATTCAAGCCTGGAAATCACTGTCTATCTCAGAACAACGTGAATATATGAAACTCGCCTATTGCTTTAATGATTTAGTGCGCAGACAAATGGGCTTACAGGCGTGGGAGAAAACATACGAAGAACGTTTAAAAATGAATATCTTGCCTATGTCTGATGAAGCGATTATAGAGGAGAAAAGTATGGCGCAATGGGCATTTTGCATCGATACACGCTCAGAACCGTTTCGCCGAGCTTTGGAAAAAGCGGGTCCATTTGAAACGATAGGTGTTGCTGGCTTTTTTGGATTGCCTATTGAAACTTACGAACTTGACTGTCATCACGGCCACGCTTCATTACCGGTCATACTGAAACCAAAACATCGAATTATGGAAATGGCTTCTCCAGATGAATGGGCTCGTTATAAAAGCCGTAAACAAGCAAAGCAACTGTTTGCGCGGATCTTTAAAAATATGAAACAAAATATGTTAGCTAGTTTATTGCTTCCGGAATTGAGTGGTCCGTGGCTTAGTGTCAATATGTTAGCACGCAGTTTTTTTCCAAACGGGGCAGGACGTTTATGGAAAAAAGTTCATCATCATTGGATGTCCAAACCTTCGACTCGACTTTCATTGGACTTTATGCAAGACGAGTCAAAATTGCCGATGGGATTAACAGATAAAGAAAAGGTTAATTATGTCAGACAATCCCTACAACTCATGAGTCTGACAGATAATTTTTCTCCACTGATTGTTATTTGTGGACATGGAAGCCGGAGTACAAACAATCCTTATGCTTCCGCTTTAGATTGTGGCGCATGTGGGGGGGCTTCGGGAAGTTTTAACGCTCGTGTATTGGCCATGCTTTGTAATCAATCCAACGTAAGGGAAAGATTGGCCACTGAAGGTATCTGCATTCCGGAGCATACTGTGTTTGTTGCCGCAGAACACATCACTACATTCAATGAAATACGCTGGTTGTACGTTCCTGAATTAACAGATGAAGCTAAGCGGGCATTTCATCGAATTCAGGAAGTCCTTCCGAAAGTTAGTGAAATCGTAAATAAAGAACAGATCGCCCGTTTGCCGAATCTAAATTTTTATTCTGCCAATAGCCAAAAAATGATACAACGTTTCTCGGAAGACTGGAGTGAAGTGCGGCCAGAATGGGGGCTAGCTCAAAATGCTGCTTTTATCATTGGAACCAGAAAATTGACTAAAGCAGGTAATTTTGGTGGAAGAGTATTTTTGCATACTTATGATTGGCAACAAGATAAAGATGGAACTATCCTGTCCAACATTATTGCCGGACCGGCTACTGTGGCTCAATGGATCAATCTCCAATACTACGCCTCGACAGTCGCACCTCATTATTACGGGAGCGGCAATAAAGCTACACAAACAGTGACAGCTAATTTTGGAGTTATGCAAGGTAATGCGAGTGATTTATTGACCGGTTTGCCCTGGCAATCCGTCATGAAATCCGATTATGATCCATATCACGCTCCCTTGCGGCTATTGGTTGTCATAGAAGCACCTTATCACTATGTTGAAAACTTATTGATTCAAGATGTTACATTTCGTCAAAAAATTGAAAACGGATGGATTCGACTTGCGTCTATAGATGAAAAAGGACATTGGATAAATTGGTTTAATTCTATTCATCAAGCCAGCGCAGAATTTGCAGCAAAGGAAGGACTATATGAATAAATCAAAAGGTATGGTGGAGTCAGAAATCAGTAGAGCTTTGACACAGTGGGAAAAAGATTATCTAGGTCGTGGATCATTGACGGTTAAGTCAGACATCTTAAGGGATATGGTCATTGTGACCTTGCGTGGCATACTCACACCTGCAGAATATACTTTATGCAGCGATAAGGAAGGTATTTTATCTATTAAACGTATACGCACCAGCTTGGTGGAGTCGGGCATAGAGGAACTGAAAGAAATTATCTTAAGAATTACAGGACAAGAGGTAGTGTGTTTTCATACGGATATTAGCACGCGGACGGGAGAACGGGTCATGTTGTTTCGCTTGGCAAATGATATGTCCAGCCTATTCTCCTAATAGGTTCAGTCAGTCCAGCTTACATATGAAAAGAGAGCCATGTTACAATGCAAGAGATACCTGATTATTCACTTGGCGAGGCAGTGAGGTGCTCACGTTGGAAACCAAGACAGTATCGTTGCCCAGGCTGAATGGATTATCGCCTACGCTTGAATCCACAATGTTAAAAATCATGGAGGAAGTAGGCGAGTTGGCGCAGGTAATTGGCAAATTCCGCGGCCTGTCTGGAGAACGAGCAGTTTTAGAAGAAGCGCAGATTGCGCGAGCCATTGTTTCTGAACTTTTAGATGTTGCTCAGACTGCAACATCTATGATGTTTGTAATTGAAGATATGTACGGTATCGATATGGAAGATGAGGTTTACAAGCATGTCGATAAATTGCGGCGTAAAGGGTATCTTGCTTAAACCCAAATGTAAGCCTCCCTGTTCAATGATATAGACAACGGGGAGGCTTTGTCTCAGTTTGCCAACCAAGAGGCGGGGATTTCTATATAAAAAAACTTTATTCTCGATCCGATTTAATTCTCGCCTTCACCAGAATTTAAGTTACCAGAAGCTTGATAAAATTCTTCTGGTCCTCGAGGTCTATCAAGTAACATATCTATTTCGGTACGGTAAAGTCCGTTTGGTGTTTCAAGAATTTGTGGGATACCGCGTAAGACTTCATGATGAACAATTCGATAAAGTGCTTCCAAGCCAATCGAACCTTCCCCAATGTTAGCATGTCTGTCCTTGTGAGAACCAAACGGATTTTTGGAATCATTGATGTGAGCCACTTTAAGACGCGACAATCCGATAACTTGATCAAATTTTTTCAGGAAACCATCGAAATCATTGACAATATCATATCCAAAACTATAGTTGTGACAAGTATCTATACATACCCCGAGCCGTTCATGGTGTTTAACACGGCTAATGATTTCTGAGATTTCTTCTAGTGAATTACCTACTTTGGAGCCGTCGCCGGCCATAGTCTCCAAGCAGATATATAGATTTTCCGAGCCGCTCAGTATACTGTTTAGTCCCTCAGCAATGCGATTGAGTGCGAAATCGACGCCCTCACCGACATGTGATCCCGGATGCATAACGATGTATTGAAAACCGAGATATTCAACTCGCTCAATCTCCTCTTTGAGAACGTTCAATCCGTACTCCCAGGTATCCTCCTTTGGGCTTGCTAGGTTGACCAAATATGAAAGGTGGACTACAGGATCGACAATATGATGCTCACGCATGATTTCCAGGGCTTGATCGCGATGAAAATCAGTGATTGGTCTTGCTTTTCCTCCTCGGTTGCTACGTGTGTAAATCATATAAGTATTCGCATCGTAATGAATGGTTTCATTGACAGCAGCCAGTAGTCCCGTTTTGGCAACGGAAACATTGGCGCCAAGCAATATCGGCTTGTCCAAAAGTTCTGCTCCTCTCGTAACTTATCTTTCTCTAAGCATAGCTGAAATTGAGTCGCGTCAAAAGTCCTACATCTTTTCTGCGGTCTACTCATGAACTTGGTCCAGCGTGGGTATCCTTTGCTTGCAAGTGTCTCATTGGGAGGAGGAGCAGATGTTGGAACAGGAAGACAATCTTCGTCTAAAGAGACTTCCGTTCATCTACCTGCTCGTGTTTCTAGCGATGTTAGGGCTTGTGATTCGACTTGGCGTCTTACAAATTGTCCATCGCCAGGAATACAAGGAAGCTGCCAATCAGGTTCAGTACACAAAAATTCCATTATTACCAAGACGGGGCTATCTTTATGACGCTCACATGCGGTTGCTCGCATATAATCAACCTGTTTATAACTTGGTATATATGCGTGTTGCCAAAATGCCGCCATTGACTCAAAAACAGATTTCCCAATTGGCAAAAGGATTGGGCGTGGCAGCCAAACCTCTCCAAGCCGCAGCAGAAACTGAACATACTTGTGACGATCCGGCTATACTTCTGGAAGCTCTCAATGAGAAACAAATTGCATACGTGTCAGAGCATCAGTCGCAATATCCTGGTTTGAGAATCGTGGAAAGCACGCGTCGCTGTTATCCCTATGGACCTCTAGCAGGACATTTGCTCGGCTATGTTCATCCTCAGTCACCGGAAGAAGTAGCTTATTATCAAAAAAAACATTATCTTTCCAGTCAGCGTGTCGGATTAACAGGTGTTGAGGAATCTTATGAAGCTCTATTGCAGGGAAGTGTAGGATACGAAGTATGGAAAATAAACCCTTTCGGTATTCCTACCCGTTTAATGGGGGTAGATCCGCAACCTCAGGCTGGTCAATCTCTACGATTGACGTTTGACAGTCGTCTACAAGCGGAAGGACAAAACTTGGTGGCTCAGGAAGTACAGCGTGTTCGTCAACAACAAGGTCAACATTTGGTCGATGCTGAGGCAGTGATGTTAGATGTTCACACTGGCGCTGTGAAGATGATGATTTCCTATCCGTATATCGATCCAAATTGGTTTGTCAATCCAATACTCTATAAAAAACATAGCCATTATCTGAATAATCCTATTCTCACACCGGCTATTAATCACAGTCTATCGAGTCCACGTTATCCAGGTTCGACCGTCAAGCCTGTCAATATTATAGCCGGACTGATGAATCACGTCATTACACCTTCAACCACCATTTTTGATGAAGGTCATGAAATGGTGGGGACTTATAATGCACATGACTGGAAGTGGAATGGTCATGGCTTAGTTGATGCTAAAAGGGCAATCGAAGTGTCTTGTGATACGTTTATGTACGATTTAGGTATGTGGCTTGCAGAATGGCATGATCATCAACCAGCAGGGGAGAAGTTTTCTTATTGGTACACACATGAGCGAATTCTTGGACTCCAGAAACTGTTTGATTGGGAGTGGAAGTTCGGACTCGGACCTAAAACGGGCATAGATTTACCTGGGGAAGTAACTGGCCGATTTTATACAGATGATGTGATTCATCACGATATAGCACCCTATGATGTGGTGGGTATGGATAAGGCAATTGCCAAGGGGAAATTTTTGCCGAATCACGGTCTGCTCTACGATAATGCTTTTGCGGCCATTGGTCAAATGCAGGAGTTCACACCTTTACAGTTAGCTGTGAGCGCTATGATGATTGCAAATGGCGGTGAATTTATCACGCCTCACATAGTTGATGCAATTCTCACGCCAGACGGTAAGAAAGTGGTTCAAACCGTAGCAGTACAGCGACATTCTTTGCATATCCCAAAAGCGTATATGCGTGTTGTGCAGGAAGGCATGGAGGCTGCGACAACCCATAAAGAAGGTACAGCTACTCGTTTCTTTGTTGGTTTGGCTTATAAGGTTGCAGGAAAAACAGGAACAGCAGAAATCAGTCAGTTTGGAAAAAAAACAGATATTTCACTGTTCATAGGTTACGCCCCTGCTATCCATCCACAAGTAGCGATTGCTGTGATGGTACCGGGTTCGGCAGGAACCAGTGATGCTGCTGTACCGCTTGCCAAAAAATTGTTGGATGCATACTTCTGTCTCTCTGCTCCTCATGGCTCAAACCATTCGTTAGCGAACGATGCAACGGAATGGTTGCAAAGTTTTGCATATCGAACAACAGAAGAGGCGAATTAAAAGTTGCCGATACTTCACGAAAAGGCTTACAATTAGATTGATGAGCGAGCGCTCAGTCGGAGGTGACTACGCTGGCCTTACAAATTGGTACACAAGTCAAAGATCCAGAAAGAGTGAGGCTGCGCCGTGAACAAATTGTTCATGCAGCTGTAGAGTTGTTTATTCAAAAAGGATTTCATCGTACGACTACTCGTGAAATTGCCAAAGCAAGCGGTTTATCCAATGGAGCCCTTTACGAATACGTGGAAACCAAAGAAGATATTCTCTTTCTTGTCTGCCGCCATATTCATCAGGAGGTGCGCAATAGATTAGCAGATTGTTTGCGTCTTCCTGGTTGTGGTGCGGAGAAATTACGTCAAGCTCTCTACAGTTTTTGTGAAGTGATGGTTGCTATGCAGGATGAAATCTTGTTGATCTATCAAGAATCTAAAGCCTTGCCAAAGGTTTATCTGCGTGAAGTACTCGCTGAAGAACAAATGGTTGTAGGTATTTTTGAAAAGTTACTGTACGAAGGAATTGAAGACGGTTCGATTCAACTTCCGGCTGATCGCGTTTCGATTCTGGCGCAAGATGCCGTTGCTATGGGTGAGATGATTGCCTTTCGCCGATGGGCGTTGCGAGCGTTTGAAGGACCAACTTTGTTGGCAACGCAAGTCGATCTTATATTGCGTGCTGCAGGTGTATCTCCGTAGGCGGGAGTTTATCAAATGGTATCATTTTCCGTTCTTTTCGTAATGTGGACAGCATCAGTAAACAGCTTACGCTTTGGAAAGGGTGTTGACTGTGGTAATGGATTCAACTCAACTGAAGGAAAGTATGCGTCAGGAGGATATCGATCAGGCTGCTGTTGCCAAACAGGAAACGGAGCCCTATCGGCCGCACAATCCTGTGCGATTTGTTACTGCATCAAGCCTGTTTGATGGGCATGATGCTTCCATCAATATTATGCGTAGAATTCTTCAATCCTCTGGAGCAGAGGTCATTCATCTTGGCCATAACCGTTCTGCTTTGGAAATTGTCAATGCTGCTATCCAGGAGGATGCGCAGGGAATTGCCGTCTCTTCATATCAAGGCGGACACATGGAATTTTTTCGCTACATCATTGATCTTCTGCGTGAGAAAGATGCTGGTCATATTCGTGTGTATGGCGGTGGCGGCGGTGTAATTGTGCCACAAGAAATCGAGGCTCTTGAAGCGTATGGCGTAGCGAAAATCTTTTCTCCCGAAGACGGTCGGCGCATGGGCTTACAAGGCATGATCAATCTGATGCTTCGTGAGTGTGATAAACCACCGGTACGGAATGTGCAGAAAATTTTAGAAAGTCAACCCAATCCTTCACAACCGAAAGTGGTGGCTGAATGGGTGACACTCGCGGAGTCAGACGTTGCCAGTGGTTTTTCCAGTGAAGTTCGGGAACGTCTTCTACAACGTTCGAATCATGCACCTGTACTTGGTATCACGGGTACTGGTGGCGCAGGAAAATCGTCACTCACCGATGAACTCGTTCTTCGCTATCTTGCCGACTTTCCGAATCAAACAATTGCAATTTTCTCCATCGATCCGTCCAAACAACGCACTGGCGGGGCGTTGCTTGGCGATCGGATTCGCATGAATAGTATCGATCATCCGCGCGTCTTCATGCGTTCCTTAGCCACTCGTTCTTCGCAGTCAGAATTGTCGTCGGCCATTCAAGATGCCATTTTGGTTGCGCGTGCTGCTGGTTACGATTTTATTATTGTGGAAACAAGCGGTATTGGCCAAGGCGACGCGCAAATTGTAGATGTTGCCGATCTGTCACTCTACGTTATGACCAGTGAGTTTGGGGCTCCTTCACAGCTAGAAAAAATCGAAATGCTTGATTATGCCGATCTCGTTGCTATCAATAAGTTTGAACGCCGAGGATCAGAAGACGCTCTTCGACATGTTCGTAAACAAATACAACGGAATCGCAATCTGTTTGATCAATCCCTGGATGAGATGCCTGTGTACGGAACAATTGCAAGTCAATTTCGAGATCCAGGAACGGATCGGCTCTACCTGGCTATTTTAGATCATTTGCGTAAAAAGATGGGTGTTCAATGGGAATCGCGGCTTTTTAAAAATCCCGCTCAGATACAGAAGAAAAGTCTGATCGCTAATGATCGAGCTCATTATTTGCTCGAAATATCGCGGACGGTTAAGGAATACCGAAAGTTTGTTGAAAATCAAGTGGATTTGGCTCGAAAAGCCTATCAATTACAGGGTGCTAAACGTGTGATGGAAAATTCACAAACGGATATGGAGCAGCAGACTGTGGCCCATTTGGATGTGGCTTTTCAGCGTATTTATCACTCGTTGCATCCTCAAACGAGACAAATTCTTGAACAGTGGGAAGAGAAAAAGCAAAAATATCAAGCGGATGAGCTGGTCAGCAAGATAAGAGACCGTGAAATACGGACACCTTTAGTGACAGTTTCTCTCTCCGGTACGCGGGTTCCTAAAGTTTGTTTGCCGCGTTATGAAGATTGGGGAGAAATTGTTCGCTGGTCACTGATGGAAAATGTTCCAGGAGAATTTCCTTTTACGGCTGGCGTCTTTCCATTGAAGCGTACAGAGGAAGATCCGAAACGACAATTTGCAGGTGAAGGTACGCCCAGCCGCACCAATCGAAGGTTTCATTATTTGTCTAAGAATGATGCAGCCAAAAGGCTTTCGACAGCTTTTGATTCAGTCACGCTATATGGTGAAGATCCGGCGGAAAGGCCAGATATATATGGCAAAATTGGCGAGAGTGGCGTAAGTGTCTGCACGTTGGATGATATGAAGCAATTGTATGACGGATTTGATCTCTGTCATCCCATGACGAGTGTCTCTATGACCATTAATGGTCCTGCTCCCATTTTACTTGCGATGTATATGAACACCGCGATCGATCAACAAATAGATATTTTCAGAAATCGCGAGTGTCGCGAACCTAGCCAGGAAGAAATTTGCCAGATTCGGGAAAAGACGTTGCAGACAGTCCGAGGTACGGTACAGGCTGACATATTAAAAGAAGACCAGGGACAGAATACTTGCATTTTCTCAACTGAATTTGCTTTAAAAATGATGGGTGATATTCAGGAGTATTTTATTGAGCATCAGGTTCGTAACTATTACTCTGTCTCAATCAGTGGTTATCACATTGCAGAAGCTGGAGCCAATCCGATTACACAATTAGCGTTGACACTTTCAAATGCTTTTACGTATGTGGAGTATTATTTAAGTCGCGGTATGAAGATTGACGATTTTGCACCCAACCTATCGTTTTTCTTCTCGAATGGAATGGATCCGGAATATACGGTCATTGGCCGTGTTGCAAGGCGCATTTGGTCAATTGTTATGCGGGAACGCTATAGAGCCAACGATCGCAGTCAAAAATTGAAGTATCATATTCAAACCTCAGGCCGATCGCTGCACGCCCAAGAGATTGATTTTAATGATATTCGTACGACGTTGCAAGCATTGTTGGCGATTTACGATAATTGTAATTCGTTGCATACCAACGCTTACGACGAGGCCATTACGACTCCCACAGAAGAATCGGTTCGTCGAGCCATGGCCATTCAATTGATCATTTCTCGTGAGTTCGGACTTACTAAAAATGAAAATCCACTTCAAGGTTCATTCATTGTTGAAGAACTCACTGATTTAGTGGAGTCCGCAGTATTAGAAGAATTTGAACGGTTGAACGATCGCGGTGGCGTTTTGGGGGCTATGGAAACACAGTATCAAAGAAGCAAAATACAAGAAGAATCTATGTACTACGAACATCTCAAGCATTCTGGAAAACTACCGATTATTGGGGTTAATACATTCCTCAATCCGAATGCTCTGAAAGAGTCTTATCAAATTCCGGAAATTGAATTGGCTCGCGCAACAGCAGAAGAGAAACGGGAACAGATTGAACGGCTGAAGCAGTTTCAGGAAGAACATCGTGATGATTGTGTTTTGGCATTGGAGCGTTTGAAAGAGGTTGCGAGAAGTGGTGGCAACATCTTTGCGGAGCTGATGGAAACCGTACGCGTTGCGAGTTTAGGACAAATTACACAGGCTTTGTATGAAGTGGGAGGACGTTATCGAAGAAACATGTAATTCAATAAAAAAGGGTACTCTAGTCAGCGTGCCAATGGTATTCGGTATGCTGTCTGGAGGTTTTGCCTGTGTTCAACTGGACTCGAAAATTGACATTTCAATTGCAGCCCGCCGCATGGTGGCTTTTGGCCATCGGCGGTCTTTTTGGCTTGGCTGTTGGGCTTTCCAACACATTTGTGAATATCTTTATTTGGAAGATCGATCGAAATTATACCAGTACAGCTTGGTACAACTTATGGATGTATGTGTGTATTCCAATTGCGTTTGTAGCAGCGTCTTGGTTAGCTAAAAAATTCCGTGTGGTCATTCCTTTACGAATAGGTATTGCAGGACATGCGCTTTTTTACTGTTTGGTGCTTTTTGGGGGACAACAGTTAGCTCGATATCCCATTGTACTTGGTATTGGGATGGGTTTAGCCGCAGGATTTTACTGGTTTTCATTTAACGTCCTCTCCATCCACTTTACCTCAGATGCTCATCGATCGAATTTTATGGGAATGAATGGAGTGTTTGCAGCAATTGCAGGGATGATTGCCCCACCAGTAGCTGGTTTTTTAATTAGTCGTGAAGATCTCTTGTGGGGAGGACTGACAGGATTTCATCTGGTATTTGGTTTATCTATTGCTTTATTTGCGGCAGGAACAGTAATAAGTTGGAAAATAAATACGGAGTGCTTGGAAAATTCTTTTATGTTCAATCAAGCCTTGCAAAGTCTTAAAATACGCTCTTGGCGGATGAAAGTCTTCGGCTGCTTATTTTATGGAATGCGTGAAGGATTGTTTTTGTTTTTAATTGGGTTATTGTTCTTTATAGCCACGGGAAGCGAATTCACTTTAGGAGAATTCTTGTTTTTGCAATCGGGTCTTGCCTTTGTAGCTAATTTTGTTTCCGGAAAGCTTGCACAAAAACGTCGTCGTATTCTCTTGATGGGTAGTGGTGCATTAGGCATGTTTGCGGCCGCAACGATTTTTCTTTTGCCTGTCAATGCCATGCATTTATGGATATATGGAGCATTACTGTCTGCCACATTACCATTTTTTCTCGTTCCAATGCAATCGCTCATCTATGCAGAAATGGATGAGATGGAGGAGAAAGAGAAACTATTTCGACATCAACACATTATCACCAGGGAAATTTTTGAAAATGCAGGTAGGGTACTAGGAATTGTGAGTTTTTTACTTCTCCTCATAGGGGGTCACCAAGTTCATCGAATTGCCATGCTAGCCTTTGGATTAGGATGTGTGCAGTTAGGAACCTGGATACTCTTTAAGTGGAGTGAGCCGGTACGAGTCAAGCATGTTTCCGATCATAAACTAGCTTCCATTAGAGGTTTTACCAAATCAAAATATCGACAGCCGTAAGAAAAATATGAGTTACAAAATGATCCGGGCACTTGCCACTTGTAGCAAAGTGCCCGGGATAAGTTCCATGGTAAGTGAATCAAAGCGGAAAATAAGATTATTTTTGGAAAAAGGCGCGATTCTTTTCAATAAATGTTTTTTCTTCTTCTGGTACAAAGTCTTCTTGGTAAATGGCTGAAACGGGGCACACGGCCTCACACGCGCCACAGTCAATACAAGTGTCTGGATCGATATAGTATTGGTCTTCTCCCTCATGAATGCAATCTACTGGACAGGTTTCCACACAGTCCGCAGCTTTTTCATCAATACAGGGCGACGTGATAACAAAGGCCACGCGTACTCCTCCTTAAAGATGGGTGACTGGAAAGAATGCTCATGAATGAACTCTTTCCGAGTATACAGTCCAAGAACTGATTTGGTATTCGCTACAATGATACCTGAGAGATTCAGGCTTTTCAATATATCTTTTAAACCAGGTCTATCTTGAAAGTGTAAACCATAGAACGTGTTATAAAGCAATTGTTGACTATCTAAAACAATCCTTGAGCGAAAGGATGAACAGCCATGTTTCGTTGCCCTGCTTGTGGTGAATATATGGAGGCTCTAACGAAATTTCATTGTCTGTCTCATCATGGAATGAATCGTTCAGAATTTATAGCAAAGTATGGTCGAATTCAATATATATTCCATTTTCCTTCAAAAGAACTTGAGCATTGGCTGCAGGAAACAACCACGGTTCGTCAATCTTTAGAAAATTTTTCGCGTAAACTCTTCTCAAAGTAAAAGTTTTCTCTCTCTATATATTGATAAGTAAACGGATTAAAGAACATACTGATTTTGAAGTCAGGTTTTGAGGGGGAAAACAGATGCCTACAGTGCAGCATTTTGGAGATAAAAGACTTCGAATGCATGCCCTACATACGGAAAAGTTTTACACTCGTCATTACAGCATAAAATTGACCATACCACTCGACGCAAAATTTATAACTTCTACTGCTGTTTTGCCTTATCTGTGGTTAGAAGGTAGTAAAAGCTATCCCAGTGCCAGAAAAATTATGCAGTTGACAGATTCGCTATATGGAACTGTTCTTCATAGTTCCGTCAGTAAACGAGGCGGATTGCAGGTTGTGGAGATATCAGCTGCAATGCCCTATATTCATGGTAATCAAGAAAATCGTGCAGCCATGAACCAACTGGAAAAACTTCTAATGGAATTGTTGATGGCTCCGGCAACCAATGAAGATGGAAGTTTTTTATCCACACATGTGAGCAAAGTCATTGAACTTCAAAAAAATAGAATTCGCAATCTTCATGACGATAAAACCACTTATGCTTTTGAGCAAGCGATGGAAAGAGCAAGTCGACCACTGCCTGCTTCCTTGCCTCGTCTTGGTTATTTAGATGAACTTGAGAATGATATGGCGCCATTGCTGTATACAGCCTATCGTCGCTTGCTTGAAAATGCAAAAATCGATATTTATGTATCAGGGAAATTATATCAAGTCGAAGATATGTGGATAGATTTTCAACAGAAACTAGAAAGTCAATTGTCCATGACGAATTTTTTAAATCCTTTGGTCGAGCCCATTCAAAAAAGTCATATGGAAAATAGAGCAGAATTGAGGGATATTGAATATCAGCGTGTAAATCAAGCCAAACTCAATTTAGTTTATTGTTCGGGCATAGGATACGCGCATCCTCTTTATCCTGCGGCACTTGTTATGAACGGCATACTCGGTAAATTTCCACATTCCAAGTTGTTTGTAGAGGTCCGTGAAAAGCGTTCTCTAGCTTACTATGCATCCAGTCAGTATGACAGCATGACTGGTTTTGTTGTTTTGTATGCAGGTGTTCAACCCGGTAAAGTGGAGGAGGCTCGCCTGGTCATGGAAGAACAGGTAGAGGCGATACAAAAAGGGAAAATTTCTGAACAAGAAATTCAATTCACAAAATCGGGACTGCTGAACCAATATAAACAACTGGAAGATCAGCCAGCCAGTTGGACAGAAATTGATTTTAATGGACAATTGACGGGGCAGAAACTCACCATGGAGGATTTACAAAAGAAAATTTCTGATGTGACAGTGGAAGATATTAAAAAGGTAGCTGAGCATTTGGCGTTTCAACAGGAGTTTTTGCTAACCGCCAGGAGGGAACAAGTATGAAGCGTACAGAAGTAAAGTCGCTGAATCTTGAAATATATTCACATCAGCTTTCCAACGGATTGCGTTTGGTTTGTATTCCGCGCCCTGGATTTCAACAGGTGTATGCCCTTTTTTCCACTGCCTATGGCTCATGTGATAACAGTTTTCGAACAGAAAGTGAGTCGGAGATTCGCAAGGTTCCCGATGGCATAGCCCATTTTCTAGAACACAAAATGTTTGAAGAGCCAGATGAGGATGTGTTTTCTCGCTTTGCGAAATACGGTGCTTCTGCCAATGCATTTACCACGTATTTGCAAACTTCCTATCTCTTTTCTTGTACGGATTCTGTTCAAGAAAATCTTAATGTGCTTTTGGATTTTGTCCAACATCCGTATTTTACGGATGCCAATGTAGAGAAAGAAAAGGGTATTATCTCAGAAGAAATTCGCATGTATGATGATCATCCGGATTGGCGTTGCTATAGTGAATTAATGAAAGCAATGTACGAAAAAAATCCTGTTCGTATTGATATCGCTGGAACAGTGGAATCCATTCAAGAAATCACTAAGGATACGCTTTACGATTGTTATCATACCTTCTATCATCCAGAAAATATGCTACTCGTTGTTGTGGGGGGGATTGATCCACAGCAAACACTCGATTGGGTAGATCAAAATCAGCAAAAGAAGAGTTTTCCTGCATTTTCACCTATTGTTCGTCAGTACCCGAAAGAACCTGAAACTGTTTATCAGCAACAGGTTCTCCATTCTCTAGATGTCGTCCGTCCAAAATGTCTTCTCGGGTTAAAAGATTTTCCTGTCACAGACGGAGAAAATATGCTCAGACAAGATTGGTTGACAGGTATAGTTTTGGACGGATTGTTTGGAAAAGCCAGTGTATTTTATGAAACGTTTTCTCAATCAGGTTTAATTGACCAAACTTTTTCTTGGGAGTATGAAGTTACAAAGAATTACGCACACGCTATGATTGGTGGAAACACTGAAAGTCCGCAAGAACTACAAAAAGCGATTGTAGAAACCATTGAACGTGCCTTGAGTGACGGTATTGAGGCAGAAACGTTTGAACGAAGCAGAAAGAAACTTCTTGGCAGAATCTATACCTCATATGACAGTCTCGCCAGTCTAGCCAGAGATATGACTTCCTATGGCCTACAATCTATTCTTCCGTTCCATGCTATTGATGTATGTTCTTCATTTACTTGTGAACAAGCTGAGCAACGCCTCAAGGAACTTTATTCAAAAGAACGAGTTTCTTGTTCTATTGTCAAGTCCCTGTGAGATGCTTATATAGACCAAAAGGAATGGACTATTATTCACAGGTTCCAATGCCAAGCAAATCATGAACTACGACGCTTGCCAATATCAGTCCTGCGACGGAAGGAACATAAGAAACAGAAGCGGGAGGCATTTTCATTTTACGAGCGGGCGCATTTTCTTCTGTCTCGGGAGATACAATGTTTTTTCGCACATCTTCACGCGGTGTTCTCGGCGATTCCAGGGAGCAGACGGTCTTGATACCGCGTTCAATTCCATATTTCCTTAATTCTCGTCGCAGGACTTTGGCTATCGGATCCACGCGTGTTTTGGAAAGATCCATAACGCGGAATTGCGTCGGATCAATTTTATTGGCAGCTCCCATTGAGGAAACAATAGGTATCTTGCGTTCATAGCATTCTTTAATTAAGAGTATCTTTGCCGAGACAGTATCAATGGCGTCAATGACGTAGTCTAGTGGATATTGAAAAAGCGTATCCTTTGTTTCTTCTAAGAAAAAAATGCGATGTGCGATGACACGACAATCAGGCTGAATATCTGCAATCCTTTTCTTCATAATCTCAACTTTGGCCTGTCCAATGGTCGAATGAAGGGCAGGGATCTGGCGATTAATGTTGGTCACATCTACTTCATCGCGATCGATCAAGATCAATTGTCCAATACCTATGCGTGCGAGAGCTTCCATCGCAAAGGATCCAACCCCGCCAGCTCCGAGTACAGCTACGGAACTATTGCGCAGGCGTTCGACACCTTCAGGTCCAAAGACTAGTTCTGTTCTAGAAAACTGCGTAAGCACAAAATACCTCCTCCATACATTGCCTGACTCACATTTACCTTCTGTTCAGTATAATTTGTATCTAATTGGGAAGCAAAAAGAAAAGGGTCGATGGTGGTTATGACAGAACCGTGAACTTCAGGTAAAAATTTTAGTTCAGACATTGAAATATTGAGGAACTTGAAGTACGCTTAGGAACGTCAAAGTATGATGGTTGAGCCGGATATTGGCAGGAGGGAACAGAGTTGCAAAAAGCGCAGTACTCCGATTATGAGATCCATCGGATAAAGGCTCCATGGTTACAAATGGCCATTATTATTCTTGGGGTCTTTATGGCGGTTTTGGACACGAGTGTCGTCAATGTCGCCATTCCGACCATGGAGACAGAATTGAGCGCGTCCACGGCACAAATTCAATGGGTGCTGACGGCTTATATGCTAGTTCTCGGCGTTTTGGTGCCTATTTCTGGTTGGCTGACAGATAAATTTGGCCCTAAAAAGCTGTTTATATTCTCGCTGATTGCATTCACAATCGGTTCGGCACTTTCGGGAGCCGCTTGGAATTTAAGCAGTATTATTTTTTTCCGGGTTATTCAAGCTGTTGGTGGAGGATTTATGATGCCGGTTTCCATGGCTATGGTCTATCGGATTTTCCCTCCCGACAGACGCGGAGTCGTTATGGGAACACTCGGTATTGCTATGATGGCTGCACCAGCATTTGGACCCGCACTATCAGGTTATCTGGTTGAATACGCAAGCTGGCGCTGGATATTTTATATCAACGTCCCCATTGGTATAGTTGGTACCATATTAGGAGTTATCTTCATGCATGAGTTTCCGCATGAGGCTAAAGGAAAGTTGGATGTTTTAGGATTTGCTTTATCAACAGTCGGTTTTTTTCTCTTGTTGTATGGATTTAATGAAGTCCCTAATGACGGATGGGGTTCTAAAACCGTTATTCTCTGCTTGCTGTTTGGTGTTATCAGTTTGATCGCGCTTGTTTTTGTAGAATTAAATGTTGAAAATCCAGTAATAAATTTGCGGGTTTTAAACAGTTATATGTTCAGTATGAGTCTTGTGATTTCTTCCATTATCGGTATTGCGCTGTTTTCTGGTATTTTTCTTTTGCCTCTTTATTTGCAGAATATCATGGGATTTTCAGCTCTCAAGACAGGATTATTCATGACGCCTGCTGCGTTGGTATCAGCAGCTTTTATGCCCATCAGCGGTAGATTAATGGATCGCATTGGAGCGCGTCCACTTGGTATTATTGGCATTGCGATTGTAACCATAGCCACTTACGGATTCAGTTCATTAACCACCGATTCTACGCAGACGACTATCCAGTGGCTCTATATCTTCCGATCTCTTGGCATGTCATTGACCATGATGCCTGTCATGACGGCCGGCATGAATACAGTAAATGTTCGACTGGTCTCGCAAGCATCAGCCATGAGCAACACAGTTCGTCAAGTCAGTTCATCACTGGGAATTGCCATTCTAACGAGTTACATGACGAATCGCTCTAAAATGCATCAATATCATATGGCTGCACAGGTAACGAGTAATTCTCCAGCTGGAAATATGCTGTATCAAATTCAGCAGATGATGCAGTTACATGGTATGTCCTTAGCTGCTGCCAAAAGTGCGGCAGTACAAATGATGAATGAACTGATTCAAAGACAGGCTTTTGTTGCAGGACTTAATGATACGTTCTTCATATCCACAATTTTACTTGCCATTTCATGGGTGCTTGTTCTATTCTATGGAAGTAAGAAAGAACGTGAAATTCGCCTTGGGCGCAGGCAAGCACAAAAACTAAAACCTGCTGAAAACTCAGGAAATCAGCTGTTGCTCGAATAGAAATCTTGTTTTGTATATTGGATTGTGAGAGCGCCGCGCCTCTTGTAAAGGATGCGGCGCTCATGTCATAGTGGTAATGTGTGTTGAACCTGATACGGTAAGTCGGAACCTGTTTTGGAGCTGAATGATCTTCATGCTGTTCCTTTTTTTAGCGATTTTCATTGTGGCGCTTCTCTTAGTGAGTTGGATTTTCTGGCAATATATTTCTTGGAGACGTCGCTTGCCCAGCCCGGATTATCGAAATTTAGACAAATCACCTCAACCAGAATTATGGAATCATACAGCCCATTTGGCTTGGCTTGGACATTCCACTTTACTCTTACGTCTCCATAAATCCACAATTTTGACGGATCCCGTTCTCTATGAACGAGTGGGTGTGCGAATTGGTCCTTGGGTTATCGGCCCAAAACGTTACACACCACTTGCGTTGCCGCTCTCCCGTTTGCCTAAACCCGATCTTGTACTTCTCTCACATGCTCATTTGGATCACTGGGATGTCCGCAGTTTGCGTGCTGTACTTTCACCAGACACCACAGTGGTTGTACCACAAGGGACAGCTCAATTGATTCGTCGAATTGGAAAAGGAAAAGTCATTGAATTAGCTGTACAAGAGACGGTCTCCTTAGAAGAAGGTTTACAAATTACAGCGATTCCTGTAAAACACTGGGGCAATCGGTATCCTTGGAATCGTCATTATGGATTTTGTGGTTACTTGATTCGGCTGAAAGATCGTTCAGTGTTTTTTGCAGGTGATACTGCACATGTCTCAACTTTTTCGGCATTACGTGATGTCGGCAAACTTGATGTTGCCTGCATACCCATTGGAGCCTATAATCCTGCTCATTTTCAGGGGGCACACTGCACACCTGAGCAAGCTTGGGATATGTTTTTGCAAACAGGCGCTCGATATATGGTTCCTATTCATTGGGGAACTTTTGTTCTTTCACAGGAGCCGGTTGATGAACCTATGACTCGTCTCTTACAAGAAGCGGGATCGGAAGAAGGACGAATTGTCATTCGTAATATTGGTGAAGAATTTAGCTGGTCATAGGATTTTATTTTCTGTTACAATGCATGTCAATCCGGAATCAAACTAAAGTAGTGGAATTGTAAGTTTACTGGCTGTTCAAAATAAATAAAGGAGAGAATAGAACATGTCGCAAGGAACCTTTCCACACGTATTTTGGCCAGGTCTTTTGCAGGCGTATAGTGAGTGGCTCCCTATTAATGAGAAAACTCCTCAGCTTTCACTGAATGAAGGCAATACCCCGTTAATTTATTCGAATCAATTGAGTGAATATACTGGAATGCAAGTCTATTTGAAATATGAAGGTGCGAATCCTACGGGTTCTTTTAAAGATCGGGGAATGGTTCTAGCAGTCGCTAAAGCTAAAGAAGCCGGCGCCGACACAGTCATTTGTGCATCAACAGGCAACACGTCTGCTTCTGCTGCCGCCTATGCAGCTAGAGCTGGTATGAAAGCTGTCATTGTTATACCCGATAAATACGTGGCCCTAGGGAAATTGGCCCAAGCCATGATGTATGGCGCTCGAATTGTGGCAATACGAGGAAATTTTGATGAAGCATTGGAAATCGTTCGTCATTTGGCTGATGAAGCTGGCATGACTGTAGTAAACTCTGTGAATCCATTTCGCTTAGAAGGTCAGCAAACTGCTGCGTTTGAAATTTGCGACGCTCTTCAAAAAGCGCCGGATATTCTATGTGTTCCGGTTGGGAATGCAGGAAATATTTCTGCTTATTGGAAAGGTTTTAAGACTTACCATGACCATCAACGAATTCACCATTTACCTCGCATGCTAGGTTTTGAAGCTGAGGGAGCGGCAGCGATTGTTCAAGGACATCCTATCCCCAATCCCGAAACATTTGCCACAGCTATTCGCATCGGTAATCCAGCTTCTGCGCATCTTGCTGTGCAGGCAAGTCAAGAGTCTCACGGAGGTATCTTCGCAGTAAGTGATGAAGAAATTCGTATAGCCTATCGTTTGATTGCCAGAGAAGGTATTTTTGCTGAACCGGGCAGCGCCGCATCTGTGGCCGGGCTATTGCAACAAACGAAAATAGGGAATTTAGAAAAGGGGCAGACCGTTGTCTGTGTATTGACGGGCAATGGACTTAAAGATCCGAATACAGCTATTGAGTTGACGGCTTCCAAACCCATTGTGGTGGAGAACAATACACAAGAAGTACTAAAGGCCCTAAAAGGAGAGTCGGTGTGATGAGGCGTTGGACGGTTTGTGTACCGGCTACTACTGCCAATCTTGGGCCAGGTTTTGATTGTCTTGGGTTAGCGTTTCAAATGTATAATCAAGTTATCTTAAGTGAATCGGACAGTTTTTCCATCACGATAGGTGGAGAGGTTCGTCAGGCCTTGCCAAACAGCCGGGAGAACGTAGTAGTTCAAGCTATGGACAAGCTGTTTAGGTATGCCGGTTACGCTCATCTCGCTGAAGGATTTTCTTTGCATATTGATTGCAGTATTCCTATTGCTTCTGGTCTTGGCAGTAGTGCGGCTGCAGTTGTGTCTGGTTTGCTTTTAGCCAACGCATGGCTGGAGAGACATAGTGTCGAACCTTTGTCGAAGCAAAAGTTGCTAGAACTTGCAACAGAAATGGAAGGACACCCAGACAATGTGGCGCCTGCACTGTTTGGGGGTTCGATTCTTAGTTGGTGGGACGATCTCGGTTTGCGACATTTGCGTGTACCTGTGCCTGATACGTTACGATTTGTAGCGGCTATCCCATATTTTCCTTTGTTAACAGAAAAAGCAAGACAGGTTGTTCCTCTAACTTACAGTCGTCAGGATGTCATTTTTAATGTGGCCCAGACAGCTCGTCTCATTCTTTCTCTTTCAACGAATCGACTGGAGTTTCTGCGTGGTGGATTTGCTGACAAAATACACGAGCCCTATCGTCAAAAGTTGATTCCAGGTTACGCTGAGGTTAAAAAAGCAGCGTTGCAGGCAGGTGCCTTGACCACAACACTGAGTGGCGCAGGCCCAACTCTTCTAGCTTGGTGCTTAACCTCGGCAGATGCTCAGGAAGTAGCCGATCAAATGACAATGACGTGGCAAAATCTCGGTATCTCCTGTGTCGCACATATTCTTTACCCAGAATTAGAAGCTCCGGTTGTGCAAATGGAGAAAGGGGAATAAAGATGTTTGTTTTCCACTGGGAACTTTATTTGCGGTTGGTAATTGCACTACTTTTCGGTTTTTTTGTTGGTTTGGAGCGGGCAAGGCGCGGAAAAACGGCTGGAATTCGTACCCATTCGCTGGTGGCCCTAGGGTCAGCGTTGGTTATGGTCATCTCCAGTGCTCAGCCGAATGGGCCCAATAAAGACATGATGCGTCTAGCTGCACAAGTGGTGAGTGGCATTGGTTTTCTTGGTGCCGGTGTCATTTGGATGGATCGGCAAAATGTTAAACGTGGCCTCACGACAGCTGCCAATTTGTGGGTAACTGCTGCTGCAGGTTTAGCAATAGGCTACGGTATGTATGGTGTCATGTTGGTTACAGCTTTTCTCATATACGTTGCCGTCAATTCACACGATTGGGCAGTACGTTTCAATCTTATTCCGAAAGAAGCACAAAAAGAGTCTGATGAAAGTTAAAGTTGCCAGATTGTCATTTTGATTCGGCTGAATTTTTGATCATTTTTCGTAGGAATCATGATAGGATAAGAAGAAAGCGCTTACTGATAATCTCGATCATAGGGAGGTCAAACGTTTTATGATGGACTATCCGCTTTTATTAAAATCTATTCTTTATCGTACTTATACGATTTTTCCTGAAAAAGAAATTGTGTCCAGAACTGCGGATGGAATTTTTCGATATACTTACCGAGATTTACATCACCGTATTTGCCAGTTAGCTAATGCTTTAGATCAGTTAGGTATTGAAACTGGGGCTAAAGTCGGTAGTTTTGCTTGGAATCATTATCGACATCTTGAACTTTACTATGCAGTACCATGTTCCCAACGTGTTTTGCACACCATCAATATTCGACTTTTTCGGGACCAGTTAATACATGTCATTAACCACGCTGAAGATGAGTATATTTTCGTCGATGAAGACTTAATTCCCACCATGGAAGATATTCAAGATGAATTGCCAACCGTTAAAGCGTTTATTGTCATGACTGATAAAGATCATTTGCCACAAACAAAATTACGTGGTGCTTTAGAATACGAGTCACTTTTGAAAGGTCAATCCACGCAATATGAATTTCCTGATTTTTCCGAACAAGAAACAGCGATTCTCGGATATACGTCAGCGACGACCGGCATGCCGAAAGGAGTGGAATATTCGCATCGTGGCTTGTTTTTGCATTGTCTAACCAATTTGGCAGGCTGGATAGGTACAGATGAATCAGATGTTGTTATGCCAGTAGTGCCAATGTTTCACGTCAATGCATGGTGTCGACCGTATACGGATGCTTGGGCTGGGGCTAAACAGGTATATCCTGGCGTGCGACCAACTCCACAGGATTTGGTAGAGCTCATGCATCATGAACGCGTGACCATGAGTTTTGGTGTACCAACAGTTTGGATGGGAGTTCTTGGTGTTTTGCGCGCGAATCCAAATAAATATGATATGAGTAGTATTCGTTTTCTCATCTCAGGTGGGTCGGCTTTACCTTCTTCGTTAGCTCAGACTTTTGAAGAAGAGTTTGGTATCATGGTTTATCAAGGTTATGGGCAAACGGAAACATCACCCGTCACTTTTTCAGGTTATCCAAAGAAAGCAGAGAGAGAACTGACGGGTAGTGAGAAATATCGTTATCGTGCGAAAACCGGTTTACTGTTGCCTTGCTTGGAAATGCGTTTGGTAGATGAAATGGGCAACGATGTTGCGCGTGACGGTAAGCAAATGGGAGAATTATTGTTGCGTGGGCCCTGGATTTTAGGTCGATATTATAAAGATGAAGAACGTAGTCGAGAGGCGTTTCTAGATGGATGGTTTCGCACTGGGGATATTGCTACAATAGATGAACGTGGATATCTGCAAGTGGTTGATCGTACCCGAGATTTAATTAAATCTGGTGGTGAATGGATTTCTTCTGTTGATTTAGAGAATGCATTGATGAGTCATCCTGCAGTCTCGGAAGCTGCTGTAATTGCCATACCGCATGAAAAATGGCAAGAGAGACCACTTGCCTGTGTAGTGAAACGGGAAGGTATGGAAGTGAGCAAAGAAGAGTTGCTTCAATATCTTTCGGAACGAGTTGCAAAATGGTGGATTCCGGACGATCTCGTTTTCATTAGTGAGATACCCAAAACAAGTGTCGGTAAATTTTCAAAAAAGACGTTGCGAGAACTGTTTGAAGCAGGTCAGTTAATTGCTGCAGCGAATTAAATAAAAGGTCGCAACTCAAATAAACTCATATTTGTGCGCCAAATCCCAAATCGAGTTAAGGATGGTGCGTACCTAGCTGTTGGACCTGGTCTTAATCAAGACCAGGTCCGAAAAGTGAGGGGGATGTTTCTTTTGGATAAATTGTCATCTCCAGTGCCAGGTACAATAGCTATGCGTCCAGGTGAAGAATTGGATGTTCAACGTATCCGTAACTGGCTCATTCAACAAGACGGTAAGCAGTCGTATGCTCATCTTCAAATTTATCAATTTCCATCGGGCGCTTCTAATCTAACCTATCTACTGCAAAACGACGATTGGTTTGCGGTTTTGCGCAGGCCGCCATTTGGACCTCTTCCGCCGAAAGCGCATGATATGGTTCGTGAATTTGAATTTTTGCGCGCGTTACACCCGCATTTCCCGTTGGCTCCACAGCCGTATTGGCTTGAACATAGTGGAGAAGTACTGGGTGTTCCTTTCTATGTGATGGAATTTCGTAAAGGTGTTACCATTGATAGAAAATTTCCTGTTGATTGGCCAACCCATGAAGAGATTGGACAGCAATTGTCCAAATCGCTTGTGGATGCACTTGTTGATTTACATAGTATTGATGCTAGTGATGAGAGTCTCGCACATTTTGGACATCCCCAGGGATTTTTGGAGAGACAGGTCAAAGGTTGGATTGAACGATATGAGAGAGCAAAGACAGATGATTATAGCGATGCTTCTGCATTAATGGACTGGCTGAGCCATTCGCTGCCCGCTTCGGAGTCTTTCACAATGATTCACAATGATTACAAATTAAATAATTTATTGGTGTCTTATAACGATGGTTTGATTCGAGTAACGGGTATTGTTGATTGGGAAATGGCCACTATTGGTGATCCACTTTTAGATTTGGCAGTAGCTCTCAGTTATTGGGTAGATGCTGACGATCCAATTGAAATGCAACAGTGGCTTCCAACTGTCACTACTCAGAAGGGATTTTTTTCACGTCAACAACTTATAGAGGCCTATGCCAAAAAGAGTGGCAGAAATGTAGCTAATCTTCCTTATTACCAAATTTTTTCCTATTTTAAACTTGCCGTCATCCTTCAGCAGATTTATGCTCGGTACAAAAAAGGAGCAACTCGAGATGAACGGTTTCGTTCTTTTGGTGCCGCAGTTGCATTTTTGATACAACATGCTGCTCATTTGGCCAAACAGGCAGGATAAATCACACTCAGTAAACAAAGGGGATCCATACATGCATATTCCGGAACATACACTCATGTCTCATTTAGGTATGGAGTTGATTGAGTTATCAAAAGAGAAAGTGGTCATGCGCATGCCAGTCGATGAGCGCACCCATCAGCCGTATGGTATTCTTCATGGAGGAGCTTCTGTTGCTCTGGCAGAAACTGTAGCTTCCATTGGTACACAGGAGAATGTGGATAGTGAAACACAGCAAGCTGTAGGTATCGAAATTAATGCGAATCATATGAAATCGGTACACGAAGGTTCTGTAACGGCAGTTGGTATACCTTTGCATCGGGGTAGAACGACCATGGTTTGGGATGTCCGATTATATGACGACAACGGAACTTTAATTTGCATATCTCGTTGCACGGTGGGTATTATTCAACGCCGACATGAAAGAAGAACCTCATGATTCATGAGTTAAAGGGTTGGAAAGGGGCAAATCCATGCTGCATTATGAACATGTTATTCGCTTTAGTGATTGTGACGGATTAGGACATGTCAACAACGCGGTCTATTTTACCATGATGGAAGAAGCCCGTCGGGAAGTATTTGCTTGGTTTAATCCATCTCTTTCATTGGACTCATGGAATCTGATTGTCGCTTCGGCAAGATGTGATTTTCTAGCTCAGATGACTTATGGTGAAACCATTCATGTCTATACATGGGTGGGCAAACTTGGCAATAGTAGTTTTGTACTAGAACACGCTTTACAATCTGCGAATCAGATCTGGGTCGCGAGAGGACAAGCAACCTTGCTACATTATGATTATTCGAAAAAAGCAGCTATGCGCATACCGGAAGATGTTCGGCGTCACCTTCAGGAACATCTCGATGCACCCATAGATGCTCCTTCGCTGCACGAATCTTAATAAGTTTTGTGTGAGATATCCTTGTTTCCATAGAAGGTGAAAAGAATGGATCAAACCTGTTTTTCTTTGCAAAATAAAAGGATTTTGGTCACAGGAGCGAGTCGAGGCATTGGCCGTGCACTTGCTGTTGGACTTAGTGAATTTGGTGCAAATTTAGTGTTAATGGGAAGGGATTCAAACGCTCTGTCCGAAACGGAAACGTTGATTAGACAGAGTGCACCCCATGCTGAAGTTGAGAAAATCATCTGTGATATACGTGATTTGGAACAGTTATCTCTGCAATTGGATCAAATTTGTCAAACAGGCCAGATTCATGGACTGGTTAATAATGCTGGTATGAATATTCGTAAGCCTGCGCTTGATGTAACGCCAGAAACGTGGCAAGCTGTATTGGATACTGATTTGAGCGGCGCTTTTTTTGTAGCACAGTCTGTAGGACGGGCCATGCTTCGTCAGGGTGGTGGCTCTATAGTCAATATCTCATCAGTGGGAGGACATGTCGCTTTACGTACTGGCGTTGCATATGCGGCTGCTAAAGCAGGGGTTATTCAAATGACCAAAGTACTTGCGCTTGAATGGTCTGGACAAGGTGTTCGTGTCAATGGTATTGGTCCTTGGTATTTTCGAACACCTCTTACTGAACACTTGCTCAATGATGAAAATTATTACTCGGAAATTATTGCTCGTACACCTATGCGTAGGGTGGGAGAGCTGCATGAGTTGATAGGCCCAACAGTATTTCTCTTGTCGGAAGCTTCTAGTTACGTTACTGGACAGACATTATTTGTGGATGGCGGCATGACGATTTACGGGTTTTAGATGGTTTGGCATACGTTTGAGTGAAAAGAAAAATTGTAAAAATAAAATAATCGACATCCTTTTATCGATCTTCGCCCCATACGGGGCGGGGCGTTTTTTTATGTTCTCACTTCACTTTTGTCCAGCGTGACCATTCGGAGTGATGAGCAGACCATTCCAATTCATCATCGAGATCGTAAAAATCTACGGTCATATTCGCATATTCGAGCGCTGATAAGAGTAATAAATCAGCTAATTTAGGGTTTTTAGGTAAAAGAGGGCCGTGTATATATGTCCCGATGACATGATGGTGTTGTACACCTTCCCAGCCGTCACGACCATTGTTGCCATGTCCAGCCACTACTTTGCCGAGTGGAGTGTGATGGTGAACCGTTCGGCCAGCGTGATTTTCAAATCCGACTACCGTACCGCACCATTCGGATTCTATGGCAATATTGCCAATCAAACGTTGATTGGATGCTTGGGTCGTCATTTCAAGCAGTTCCAGGCCAGCTACTTTTTCACTGTTTGCCAACTCATAGTAGCTGCCCAATAATTGGTAGCCACCACAAACCGCCAAGATAGGTAGACCTGCTTGCATTGCATGATGCCAATCTTCCTTCTGCTGACGCAGGGATTCTGCTACAAGTTTCTGTTCCCTATCCGATCCGCCGCCCAAAAGAACGAAATCATACTCATGTAAACGAACTGGTTCGCCTTTCTTTACACTGACCACACGAGCTTCAATGCCTCTCCAACGCAGGCGCTGGAGTAAAGTTTGAATATTGCCGCGATCGGCATAAAGATTCAGTAAATCAGGATACAGATGCGCGATGATAAGCGCCCTCGACATTGGTATCGCTCCTTTCTTTGAGCAATTCGGCAGCAAGGTGAACGAGTGTATAAGTGGTCATTACGAAGGCCGAAGGAATGGACATGTTATTGGCCAATTCGAGAGTCTTGTCAAGAGCTGTGGCAAAATCCGTCTCAACATACAATTGTTTGACAGGGTATCCTGCGTATTTTAAACGAACTGCCATATCTCTTGCGCGCAATCCTGAAGTGACAATAGAGACAATGGACTCGTCGTTTGCCAAAAGTTCAAAATCAGCATCCCACAGCCAAGAGACGTCTCGACCATCAGCAGCTTCGTCATTAATGGCGAGGCAGATAACTTTAGCGTCTCCTTCTCTACATATAGTTTCAAGCACGCCATTACAGCCTGCTGGATTCTTAATCAGATTTAAAATAGAAACAGGTGTTGTTTGGAAAACCTGCATCCGGCCTGTTGGAGCTTGATAAGTAGCCAATCCTTTAAGCATAGATTCTATACGAAGTTTACAGACATGGGCTGCCGCTACTGCTGCCAGTACATTGTCGACGTTAAATAAGCCTTTCACTGGTAAAGGTACGGTCCACTTATTTTGGTCTTGACTGTTGTATATTTGCAAGTGATGATGGTCGAGAGAGCCTACAAAATCCGGGTCAGGACGTCCGAAGCTACAAGATGGACAGTTATAGACACCAAGTTGGCCATAGAAATAACCCGAGTAGTTGAGTAAATGTCCACATTCTAAGCAGAAGGCGCCATCTTTCATCACTTGGCGGTCTTCTTCTCTGGCCATGCTGTTGTCAAATCCGTATGTGAGAGTTTGTCCCTTGTGATGAAGTCCTATAAAACGAGCCAAGGGATCATCCGCATTGACCAATAATGTACCTTGGATTTGCTCTGCGCCTTCACGGATTTTTTGCAAAGTGGTATCCAACTCCCCGTATCGATCAAGTTGATCGCGAAAGATGTTGGTTATAACAAGCAGTTGAATCGGTAAGCTGGAAGCGACTTGCGGCAAAGTCGCTTCGTCAATCTCCAGTAGAGCGGTGGTAACCAAAAGTCTTCCACGCCAGCTTGTTTTTTCCATCAGTGCAGAAAGAATACCTTGTTTTAAATTAGCGCCTTCTGCGTTCGTGGCAATGGGTTCTTCTTGCTTCAGCATGCTGGCGAGCAAACGAGTCGTTGTCGTCTTACCGTTTGTACCCGTAATGACAATAGCTCGGGAGAGTTGGCTGCCAAGTTTATCAAGTAGATGAGGTGAGAGACGAAGCGCTATTTTACCAGGGAAACTTGTGGCTGATTTTCCCATCCAACGTAATATAAAGCTGATACATTTGGCAATCCACAGTCCAATCATCTGTAACTCCTGTTCTTCCGTTACGGGGTTTATTTTTGTCAAGTACTTCTTCACGGATTATACTATGATTGATGTGCAGGTACACAGTTGAAGTGCAGAAAGGGAGAAGAATGATGTTTGTTGCCGAGCAGTTGGATAGTTTATCCAGGCAAGAATTTTATACATCTTTGGTTGAGCAGGCAAAACATTTGGTTGAAGGGGAGCCAAACTGGATTGCCAATCTCAGTAACCTCTCGGCTCTATTAAAATTTTACTTGCAAGATGTCAATTGGGCTGGATTTTATTTGCTCGATCCCGTTTCTAACGAACTGGTTCTTGGTCCCTTTCAGGGTTTGCCAGCTTGTTTACGTATTCCCATAGGTAAAGGAGTCTGCGGTACCGCAGCAGCAAAGAATGAGACTTTGCGTGTCAATGATGTTAACCAATTTCCAGGACATATAGCCTGTGATGGTGCAAGTCAGAGTGAAATCGTTGTTCCGCTTTGTAAAAATGGTCAAGTGATAGGTGTCCTTGATATTGACAGTCCCATTTTGTCACGCTTTGATGAAGATGATGAAAAGGGTTTAGAACAATTTGCAAAAATCGCAGAGAGTTGTCTTTGAAAAGACCCACTCTGCAGGAAAACGTAAACGGAGGACGCCAAGCCATTATGCTTGCGTCTCCGTTTTTTTGATTTGTTGGATATAGTGCATTAAACCGAGTGAATCCAGCGTAAGATCGATGTTCAGTCGTTCCATAGAGCCTGGTTGCAGCCCTCTACTGTGTAAATCGTTCAAAAGCCATTGGCGCAAAGCATCCATGGTTTCCTGAAGTGTCAAATTTGGATAGTAAATTTCACGAATTAATTTATCAAAAGCATCTCCAACTCGTAAAGTTTCTGAAATGGCTTCTTCTTTTTCAGATCGTCCAAAATGTGAATGGTAGACCCAACGAAACGGCTGATCTCGCAAAAAATCAAGTGTTTTGTGAAGCGCTATAGGATCAAAATCAACTGGTGAGGAGGAAGGCATAATAAATTCAAAATCCCAGCCAGTCAATCCTGTACGATACCGTAAACCTACAGCATCACCGGCAAAGAGAGCATTGGATAATTCATCGAGAAGTGTGAAGTGATGTTTGGCGTGTCCGGGTGAATCAAAGAACGTAAATGTTCGTTGCCCGATATTCAACGTTTCCCCGTGTTGTCGAATGAGAATGCGCTGTTCATCTACTGGTTCAACACTTCCAAAAAGCTGCTCCGTCTGATCTTGGTAAACAAGTTTTGCACCTGCCCAAAGCTTACTGGGATCCGCCATATGACGGGCAGCACGAGGATGAGCTACCAGAGTTGCATTTTTGGCAAGTCTCATCATTTGCCCAGCTCCGCCAGCGTGATCGAGATGGACATGCGTAACGACTACATAAGCTAAATCTTCCGGTTTAACTCCTAGTAATTTCAAACTTTCTAACAAAGTCTCGTGAGAAGCTGCCGAACCGGTATCAATCAGTGTTGGTTTTTCATCTAAAACGAGATAGGAAGCGGTGCGGTAAGCTTGGCCTTGTTCAAACAGATCGATAGCGTAGACTTCATTACCAAATGCTTCCGGTTCTCGGACTAACAGTGGCTTCATAAAAATTACATCCTTTCATGTAGGGTTACCCAGAAATCCATTATATTAAGTTCGATCATTCTTGTTGCTGCCTTGTTTTCGGTTGTTGGGTAAGCGATTATCATATCTCATGGATCGCTCTCGCCAAGTAGTGACTTGCATAGTGGAAGCTCTACCGTCTCTATTTTTGCGGGTCTTTTCATAATGAATTGCAGATTTGGCTGTTGATTTATTGCGTTTAAGCGGTGCTACCGTAGCTGGCTTCTTTTTCTTTTGCTGTTGATACATTGGATCAATCGGCAATCTTTTACGTTCTCGGAGTACTTCACTGACATCATAGACATCAGCCAACTCGTCCGCCTCCGGAGCCACATCCAATGTTTGCCGAGAAATGCTGAGTAGAATGCCAGAAGCGAGCAGCATCATCATTAAGGAAGTACCACCGTAAGAAATGAAGGGAAGTGGAATTCCCGTGATGGGCAGCAGCCAAGTTACGGCAGCCAAGTTGACAAAAGCTTGCACAATCATCATTCCAGTAATACCCACTGCTAACAGAGACCCAAAGCGATCTTTAGCAAATCGAGCAATTCGAAATCCTCGCCATACCAAAAGAGCAAAGATGGCCAGTAATGCTATAGCTCCAAGTAATCCCCATTCTTCTACAAAAACTGCGAAAATAAAATCCGCCTGGGGAATTGGTAGATAACCAGCTTTTTCAATGCTGGCGTCAAACCCAGTGCCAATGAGTCCACCTCTAGCTATTCCTGTTAAACCGCTGATCAGTTGATACGCATGAGCGGGATGCTGAAATGGATGGAAATAAACTTCTAAACGGCTTGAGCGATATTTCGCCATTTCAATTAATCCATACAATACGGGAATGCTCGCGATAAAGGTTATGATAACAGGCTTGAGACGGATGCCTGAGATAAACAACATAATAAAACCAGTCGCCGCGACGGTAAAGGCTGTGCCCATATCTGGTTCAAGGAAAATAAGCGAGGCGGTGGCTACGGTTACCAAAAGTGCTGGACGAAGTACACGCATTGTAGAATGGATGATAGTCACTTTTTTTGTGAAGAAAAAAGCTAGATATAGAATTAAAGCGATAAGCGCTAATTCTGATGGTTGTATATGCAGGCTTGCAGGTCCAAGCCAGCGTCTGGAACCATCTGCGCGATGTCCTATACCCGGAATTAAAACCAAAAAAAGCAAAAAGAGGGAAACAATCATCAACTTAGCTGCATATCGATAAAAAATTTGGTAGGGAATAAAGGTAACAACAGTCATTAAAACTACACCTATGCCGCCAAAAATCAACTGGCGCAAGGCAAAATGAGCTGCCGACATACCCTGTTCCAAAGCAATGACGGTGCTCGCTGAATAGACTGTAACAATGCCAATGGCAGTCAGTGCGAGCACCGCAAAGTAAAGCAAAAAGTCTGGCTGATGGGACTGTTTTTGCACGTCTGCCACCTTCCCAAAGCAATGGCCTAATAAGGGTCGCCTTAAGGATTCGACAGCGTTTGGCTATTCCCTGCAAGTTTTACGCAGATTTAAGCTTCCTCATTACCAATGCATGCCTACAGCAGCAATCCCGATGATGGCTGCTAACGGAATTGCAAAATGCCATCCACCGCCTCCCCAACCAGGTGGTGTTCCAGGCCCGCCACCATACGGGGGCATACCAAAAGGTCTATGTTCTTGAGAAGGATAAGCATGGAATTCGGCTGGAATAGCATTCCAGTCTTCAGCTCGTGTTTGTCGCATTAGAATAACGTGATGTTTCGTGCAATGAACAATGACTCCGTGAAAAATACCAAAATGGGTGTGGCATGCCACAGGTTGCCCTAACATTTTTCGAATAAGCTTATAGTGCATGGGTTTTTGCCTCCTTTTCGCCATAGTTTATGGGTCTTTTGCACAGGGAGAGAGGGCGAATGCACAGAAGGATAAGCAGATGGGGGTATAATTTTTGAGGAGATATGGAATTTTCCAGCCAACCATGCCGTTGATTTTCGCCCATCGGGGAGCTTCTGCGGCTGCACCAGGCAATACGCTTACAGCGTTTCAAATGGCCGTTGATTTAGGTGCTGACATTCTTGAGACCGATGTGCATTGGACGAGAGATGCTCAGATTGTCATTGCGCACGATCCGGTTGTCGAGACAGTTAGTAATGGCACTGGAAAAATCTCTGATTTGACGTTGAGTGAGTTGAAACGTCTTGATTTTGGTTATCGCTTCACAACGGATGGGGGAAAAACTCACCCTTTTCGTAGTAAAGGGATACGCATTCCGACATTGGAGGAGGCTCTTCAGCAGTTTCCTCAAACTTTATTTAATATTGATTTAAAACCGAAGAATGGTATTTCAATCCAGTCTTTTTTGCGTGTGCTTGATGATGCAAATGCGATGAAGCGAGTGATTGTAGCTTCCTTTCATACAAACCATTTGCAGCGTGTACGCAGTTTGCAAAAAGATTTACCAACTAGCGCTTCAACATGGGAAGTAGCGCAATTTTGGCTTTTTGCACGCGGATTGGGAGTTCGTCAAGATTGGCCGTTTTGTGCTTTACAAATTCCTTACCGTTTTTTGAAATGGACAATTGCTACGGAAAAGATGATACAATATGCAAGTCGCGAAAGAATATCAGTTGATGTCTGGACCGTCGATCAACCTTCCGATATCATGCGACTTTTTCAATTGGGGATTCGTGGTATTGTCACAAACCGGGTTGACATAGCCAACCAAGTACGCCGGAAGTTTCTTGAGAGAATCGGTTAAGCTAAGGTTGGTCTATTTGTTTTAGGGAAAACAGTGGTTTTGGCTTGTCTTGATGAAATGGAAGGACGATGTTTTGTGGAAACGTTGCGTCGAAACATACGCGATATGGATTTTACTGTGCTTGGAGTGCTTGTCTTGCTTGCTGTATACAGCTGTGTTGCCATATTGGCAGCCACTTATGGTAAGACCGATGTGGGTTTGCCTAAGCACATTATATATCGTCAGATATTATTTGAAATGATAGGCTGGATAGCCATGACTGCTATTACGCTTTATGACTACCGTTCCTTGCGCAAGAATTACTGGTGGATTATTGGGGGCGCAGGATTTTTACTGCTCGTTGTGTTTGTTATGCCTCGACGAAATGGTGCGCATAGTTGGATTCCACTCGGCCCCTTTTCTTTTCAGCCTTCTGAAGTCGCTAAGTTGGCCATGATTATTGGTATGGCTGTGTTTATGGCGGATATTGATGAATCGGAAGTGCCGGATTATTCATTCCGAAGAGTGTGGCCGCTTCTTATTATGTTTATTGTTCCGTTTGTCCTAACCTTTAAGGAACCTGCTCTCGGGCAAGCTTTGGTTTTGTTGGCGATATTTGTAACCATGTATTGCGTGTTCGCCAAACGTTGGCATTTTGTTATGTTGATTTTCTTCACTATTGCACTGGTAGCGGGGATAGGTGTTGTAGCTGTCATGTATCCCCAAGAGTCAACTAAACTCATTGAAAATGTGCTGATTAAACATCATCTTTTACATTCTTATCAAGCGTATCGAATCATAACATGGCTCAACCCTCAAGAATATCCGCTTTCCTACGGCTATAATATCCGCATTTCGCAGATTGCTGTAGGTTCAGGGCAAGTTTTTGGTGAAGGACTTTTCAACGGCATAGAAACTCGTGGCAACTGGATTCCCAATCAGTGGACGGACTATATATTTACTGCCATTGCTGAAGAATTTGGATTTGTAGGTTCGAGTCTTTTGGTGTTACTTTTTCTGATTCTCTGTTATAGACTGATTCGTATTGCTGGCACATCGCAAGACAGTTTTGGAACCTATATTGTTACAGGTATTGTAGCTTTAATAGCTTTTCAGGTATTTGAAAACATTGGCGCAGATATGTATCTAAGTCCATCAACTGGGATTACACTTCCGTTTATATCTTACGGAGGTAGCTCGCTAGTCATTGACTATATGGGTGTGGGATTGGCGCTTTCGGTCGCACTGCGCAGGAAAAAACTTCGCTTTAATTAAGTACAGCTAGATTTTGGAATGAATATCAGTTTATCAAACATTGAGGTGGATATTTGTTGCGACCCATTTTACCCTTATCCAATCGCATGCAGCGTTTACCCAGTCAATTTTTTGCAGGACTGACTCAGCAGGTACAAGCTTTTATAGAACAAGGTCGGGATGTTATTAATCTTGGTCAGGGTAATCCTGATCTTCCAACTCCTGCCCACATTGTGGAAGCCTTGCGTGATTCTGTTCAAGATCCGGCCACGCATCGATATGGACCATTTCACGGATTAGCCTCCTTACGCAGTGCTTGTGCTGAATTTTACCGTCGTGAATACGGAGTTGTACTCGATCCGGATTCTGAAGTTGCCATACTCTTTGGAGGTAAAGCAGGGCTAATAGAAATCAGTCAAATATACTTAAATGAAGGAGATGTAGCTTTAGTTCCTGATCCAGGATATCCAGATTATGAAAGTGGTATAAAAATAGCGGGCGCCAGAATGGCTACGATGCCACTTGTGCCTGAACAACATTTTATGCCCGATTTGGAGGCTGCTCTTGCTTCTGAACCTGATGCAAAATTGATGTTTTTGAACTATCCTTCCAATCCTACGGGTGCTGTGGTAGATAGTTCGCTTTTCGAGCAAGTTGTGCGCATGGCTCAGTCCAGAAAGATGCTTGTTGTACATGATTTTGCTTATGCTTCCATAGGTTTTGACAGTATACGCCCAATGTCCTTTTTGGAAGTCGAAGGTGCACGGGATTGTGGTATTGAAATTTATACCTTGAGTAAAACGTATAACATGGCAGGTTGGCGTGTCGCATTTGCAGTCGGACAAAAAGAAGCGATTGCGGCACTGAAGCTATATCATAATCACGCATACGTTTCCCTATTCCCTGCTATTCAGAAGGCTGCGGAATCCGCTTTACTGGGTCCTCAAGATGAAGTGCATCAACGTACCGAGATTTATCAAAAGCGTCGTGATGCATTTTACCTAGCGCTTCACCAAAAAGGGATTTCCGCTAAGCCGCCCCAAGGTACTTTTTTTGGATGGCTTCCTCTCCCAGAAGGGATTTCTTCACTTGATTTTGCATCGCGGCTATTGCAGGAAAAAGGAGTAGCAGTAGCAGCAGGTGTTGGGTTCGGACAACATGGAGAAGGCTATGTTCGAATCGGTTTCCTTGATCGGGAAGAACGTTTAATGGAAGCAGCTCACAGGATTGCGGATTGGATGATACAGAATCAAAATGGTTGATTGATGAGGGTAGAGTAAACGAATATTCCATTCTTCATGTAAAAATGTATTGATAATCTTTAAGCATACATTTTGAACGGCGCTTAGAGGACTTTAGTTCTAGAGCGCCGTTTTAAAAAATTTATTTTGAAAGCAGAATACTTTCAGCAAACAAGATTCAAGGTCGCTCAGGTCCTTCACCAGGCTGAGTTTTGCTCCGAAAACGATTTGCGAGTTCCAGAACCCACAAATGATGGTAGGGTACTTCATACAACACAGGTTCTATTCTTTCGCCAGGTAAAATTTTGTACATCCAGACGGTGGTTTGTGCATCTATACCATCATGCATACGAATGCCTAGATGCACAGAATCGTGATAACCATTTTTGTAAACAATCACACCTAATTGACCGTGAAGTTCAGCAACGAGAGGGAAATACTTTGGATTTCGAATGATAGGCGCGTCGAAATAGGGTGTATAACCCATTTTATCTGTCACGGTGCGTGTTCCAGTTTCAATTAAAACCACTTCCGCTCCTGAAATGGGTGACAATGTTCGACCGTCAATAACCCTCACACGCAATTTGGCTAACTTAGCAGAGCCTGTACTTTTTTGTGATGGTGTGAACTGTTGTTTCGGCAACTGTGAGGATGGAAGGGACGATTGTTCCTTGTTCGGTGTCCCTAATTGTTCGATTTGTTTCAACCATGGAAGTGTGTCTTCATCCCATAGCTTATTGACTTCCTGTTCTATACTATGGAAGGAAGAAGGCAATTCGTTTGCTGCTACCGTTGGGCTAGCTGAAAAAGTGCCTGCCGTTATCATGCTCATGCTCATCAATAAGCGATAAAATTGATATTGAAACGTTTTTTTTCGAAACAATGTTCACACCTCCTCAATAGCCTCGTAACGCGCGGTTCATGTAATAAAATTGCAGAATTTGCAAATAAGTTTGTCCTTTGGCTGCCCAATACTCTGAGCCCCATTGCGCCATCTTTTGTGCATTGCGGTATTGCCAGTTGGGGTTGTTGGGAATGCCTGCGCGATAATTTAGTTCAATAATGGTTCCGTCCGGCTGCACATAGGCTAAATTTTTAATGGCGTTTAACGCGGCATCAGTTTCTGGCTGATTGGACAAGTATCGAAAAGTTTGGAAATTGACAGTGTTATCTACGTCAAATGTAAAGCCATCCAATGTAATTGGGTGGAGATGATGGTACCAGGCAAACATTTTGACTGCCATGGCGCCTGCTTTTAAGGCTTCTGGACTCCATGATGGAATCCATTCGTTGGGCAGCACATCCCGACAATACTGATCAAAGGGGACGGTCTGAACATAAAGTATTCGCCCTCGCGGGTCAGGCTCTCCCCAAGGGTTGTTTTCGCGGATAGCTACTCGTATGACACTCGGTTTTGCAGTATTGGTAATGGTATACGTAACTTGCGCGTGAACGGCGGGCTTTGCAAAAGTGCCGAAGAATAGACTGCCAACCAACGACATTAAGGAAATATAAAGTTTTGGCTTATACATGGGCTGAACCATCCTTTGTTCAGACTGATAAAGTTACATTGCCCAACTTCTTTTTGGCTATGCAGGTTTTGGGCGCATTCTCCATCATGTGACAGGCTGTTTGTATGCATGTAAAATAAAGCTGTAGAGAACAACGTCAATTTTTGAAGGGTGATGGGTGTGCAAAAGCTCTCCTTAACCGGATCGACCAAACATGCTGCGGATGATCAATTGCGAGGATTGTCCGTACTCTTTCTTGATGGTGATGAAGTTTTTATAGACAACGGCGCTATTCATGGAAAAAGCCGTCTGGAAACAGGAGTTAAATTTGTCCAGAATCGTGCCGAGGTCCCCAATGGCAGGACAGTCTTGGGTCTTTGGATAACGCTCCATCGTTTTCCGGAAGGACAAGGATTTTACGGTGTCCAACCATTTGAATTGTTTCTGGACAAAGAAGCTCAAGTAGGGTACAAAAATCTTGTTGAGCAAGTCAAAGGTATGGAAAAAGCTGTGCGCGGTGAAGTCAATTTGGCAGGTGTTCCACAAGCAGCGCGGCAAAAAATTGTTGAATATCTTCAAAAAGTACGCCCAGATTTGTGGCAGCATGCACAACCTGCTTTTCTTGAGGCCATGACTTCTCTCGGTGATTAGAATCATTAGGAGGCTTTCTTTTCATTGAACCAAGACAATACGCCGCTTTTTGATATGCTGCTCAATCATGCATCGCGTCAACCTACGCAATTTCACATTCCCAGTCACAAGCGTGGCAGGGGAATGGCAGGCCGATTTCGAGAGTTTATTGGTGAGAATGCACTCAGTATAGATTTGGTCAATATTGCCCCTTTGGATGACTTGCACCAACCTACAGGCGCAATCAAGCAGGCTCAGGAATTAGCCGCACAAGCTTTTGGTGCGGATGTGACGCTCTTTTCAGTACAAGGGACAAGCACAGCTATTATGACTATGGTTCTGAGCGTCGTGGGACCAGGTGATACCATTTTAGTTCCGCGCAATGTTCATAAATCTGTCTTGACGGCCATTATTCTAGCTGATGCTCGTCCCGTTTTTTTGCAACCAGTGGTCGATCGCGATTTTGGCATAGCTCATGGCGTTTCACTGGAGACAGTCGCTTCTGCTTTAGAACAGCACCCGCAGGCCAAAGCTCTGGTGGTCATCAATCCCACCTATTTCGGTGTGGCAGCAGATTTGGAAAGCATTGTATCGCTGGCGCATCAATACGGTGTTGCAGTATTGGTGGATGAAGCGCACGGTGTGCATACCGCCTTTCATGAGGCGTTACCCATTTCCGCGATGCAGGCAGGAGCAGATATGGCGGCGACAAGTGTACACAAGTTAGGCGGCAGTCTCATTGGGTCAAGTGTCTTAAATATTCGTGAAGGCATGGTGGATGCACGTCACGCCCAGGTGGTGTTGAGTATGCTCACCACAACTTCTACATCGTATTTGTTACTCGCTTCATTGGATGTGGCGCGCCGTGAACTTTTTCTTCACGGACACGAAGCGATTGGACGAGCCATCGAATTAGCCAATCACGCCCGTGAGAAAATCGATCAAATTCCCGGCCTCACTTGTCTTCGTCCGCTGACGGGCAATAGCGCGGTATTTGCCTTTGACCCTACAAAACTAACCGTTTCTGTGAAAGATTTGGGGTTGTCAGGTTACGATGTAGAACGTATTTTGCGTGAAGAATACAACATTGAGGTAGAATTAAGCGATCTTTATAACATCCTCTGCATTCTCTCTTGGGGAGATTCAGAAGAAGATGTAGAGCGCCTGGTTCTGGCCCTTGAGGATATTTCCGCAACCTATGAAGAGCGTCGCCAAACTCGAGCGTTAGAAGTTCGCACACCACCTGAGACAACACTCTGTATGCCACCGCGTTCAGCTTTTTATGCTGCGACAGAAGTGGTGCCCATTGAAGCGTCGGAAGGCAGAATTATTGCTGAAATGATTATGGTTTACCCGCCGGGTATTCCAATACTGATGCCGGGTGAGTCGATTACCCGGGAAAGCCTCCAATATATTGAAGCCAATCTGAGAGCCGGTCTTCCTGTTCAAGGACCTGATGATCCGGAAATTCGCACTTTAAAAGTTGTAAAGGAGAAGTGAGTGTATGGACGTTGTCGATTTAAAACCTGGCATGGATGCTCCTGATTTTTCTTTGCCGAATCAATATGGAGAGACAGTCCATCTGTCTGAATTGAAGGGACAACCGGTGGTGCTCTACTTCTACCCCAAAGACGATACACCAGGTTGTACAAAGGAAGCGTGTGCTTTTCGCGATTTAGCAGGCCAATTCTCTGCAATTGGGGCTAAAATCTACGGTATTTCTCGTGATAATGTGCAATCTCATGAAAAATTCAGTGAGAAATATCAACTTAATTTTCCGATTTTGTCCGATCCTGATGAAACAGTTTGCAATGCATATGGTGTAATTCGTGAGAAAAACATGTATGGGAAAAAGACCATTGGTTTAGAAAGGACAACGTTTGTCATCGACTCGGAAGGCAAAATAGCGAAAGTTTTTCGGCGCGTTCGCGTGGATGGTCACGCTGACAAAGTTCTGGAAGTTGTCAGGTCATTGGCTCAGGAGTAAACTGTATGCGGGAGGGATGGATATGGTCACGCTGACAGAAGCGGCGGCTGAAAAAATCCAGCAGTTGATTGAGGAACGAAATCGCCCCGATGAAAACGCTCTGCGTCTTTTTGTCAAGCCTGGGGGTTGCACTGGTTTCTCTTATGGTATGGCGCTTGACTCTGAAAAACCAGGCGATTTACGTTTTACCCTCAATGGTGTTTCAGTTTTGGTGGATCAAGAAAGTCTTCATTTGATAGATGGTTCAGAGGTTGACTATGTGGACGATTTAACAGGACAAGGTTTTAAAATTAACAATCCCAACGCAACTTCCATGTGCGGCTGTGGAAGCAGTTTTCGTACTGCCACTGAAGCAGGCCAGCCTGGTTCTTGTGATTGAAAAATTAGCGTACACCAGAGGGTCTTGCGGGTTTTCCGTAAGCCCTCTTTGACGTTTGAGAGGACGATGCCTGTGTTTGAGCGAGTGTTGAAAGATCCAGTACATGATGAAATTGTGGTGGACGATGCCTGGATTTGGTCACTCGTCAATACGGCTGCTGTGCAACGATTGCGCAGAATTCGTCAGTTGGGCACTTCCTATCTCACTTTTCATGGTGCTGAGCACAGCCGTTTCAGTCATTCTCTAGGCGCATATGAGACGATGCGACGACTTTTGCAGCATTTGCAGAAGCGCTTTGGCTGGCCGTATTCCGATCGCGATCGGAAACTTGCCTTAGCTGTTGCGCTTTTGCATGATGTGGGACATGGCCCCTTTTCGCATACTTTTGAAAAGGTGTACGCTTATCACCACGAGGACTGGACTCGGAGAATTCTCTTGGAAGATGAAGAGATTCGTCGCAGGCTGGACGAAATAGACACAGATTTTGCGCAAGATTTAGTGGGTGTTTTAGAAAAAAGAGGGAAGTTTCCAATAATACAACAGTTAATATCCAGTCAATTGGATGTTGATCGGATGGACTATCTGCTGCGAGATGGTTTACATACGGGTGTATCTTACGGAAGTTTTGAATTGGCAAGAATTCTTCGTTCTATAGTGATTAGTGATGGTCAGGTCGCGATCTCGGAAAATGCCATTCATACAGTCGAGCAATATATTCTTGCGCGGTATTTCATGTATGCACAAGTCTATTTGCATCCCGTTACAATTGGCAGCGATGTACTTGTGGCGAATATTCTCAAACGCGCTCGCGAGCAGCAGGAGACAGCAGCTTTGTACCTTCCAAAAGCGTTAACGGCTATACTTCATGAAGATTCTCGCCCGCTTTCCGTAAAAGAATACCTTGCGTTGGATGAGTCTACGCTTACCTATGCGTTTCATTTATGGAGTGGAAGTAAAGATGAGGTTTTGGCGGATTTATCCAAGCGTTTTCTGTACAGAAGATTACTCTATCCGATTGTCTGCAGTGAACCTTCTTTGGAGATCAGGGCTCAGTTGCGCACCTTGATACGGGCCAACGGCTACGATCCAGAGTATTACTTTGCCGGGAGAACTTCTGGAATTACTGCTTATATCTATCATGGGGAAGGTATTTCAATTGCTACGAAAAAAGGTGACAAAGTAGAACTAAGCCGACTTTCCAAACTGGTGCGTGAGCTCTCAACCTCAGAGGAATTTTGTCTATTCTTGCCGCGTGAGATTTTTTTGGAGAATGGAGAGACAGCGGAACGAATCCGCCGCCTCTTACAAGTTTCTGTTTATCCGTCTTGAACGTTGCCCAAACCAAAACCATAAAACTGCTAATCCTAGAATAACGGCGCCTATGGTACTCAATGGTTTCAAATGTTTGTCAATGATATCAAAATGTGCGGCCAACTGATAACCGGCGATGGTTAAAGCGATATTCCAGGGTAAGGAACCGAGAAACGAATAAAATAAAAATTTTCCTAAACGCATTTTCGCCATACCTGCAGGCAGGGAAACAAAGGTGCGCACCGCAGGAACTAGTCTGCCTAGAAATACGGTGATTTCCCCATATTTTGCAAACCACTGTTCGGCTTTCTCGAGGTGATGGGGATTCAGGAGAATAAATCGTCCATATTTAAGCACAAAGGGTCGACCGCCATAATAGCCAATCATATAGGCGATATAACCGCCAACCACATTAGCTAAAGTTGCGACTAGAATGACAGGAACAATGGAAAGGGTACCCTGGTGTGAAAGATAGCCGGCATATGGAACAACGACTTCTGAGGGTATAGGGATACAGGCGCTTTCTAAAAGCATGAGCAGAAATAAGCCGAAATAGCCATCGTGGGCAATCCATAGGTTAAAATGATTAGACACAGTCTTCCTCCTTTTTGTGATACCTCTACTATCGTAAACGATGAGAGTATGACTGACAATCTGAAAGACGGGTTGAGTGACGTATGGATATTTGGCGCTTTTTTGTCCACACGATGGGTTTAGGAATACAAATCTTTGCCAGCCTACTAGGAATATATCAAACTTTACTTTCCTTCCCTGGTTATTTCCCTGCCAAAAAACCGCATACCCATTCTCCGGAAAAAAAATTCGCCATTCTGATTCCAGCTCATAATGAAGAACGAGTGATTGGCTTTTTGCTGGATAGTTTGTTTGCTCAGGACTATCCCAGCCATCTCTATGACATTCATGTGATTGCTGATCACTGTTCTGACCATACAGCGGAGGTAGCTTTAGCCCACGGTGCTAAGGTGCACTGCCGGGAACAATCGACACAACGCAGCAAAGGTTATGCTATTGAATGGATGTTGAAACGACTCCAAGAGATGTCTGTCTCTTATGATGCTGTACTTATTTTTGACGCAGATAATTTGGTAGAAGCCGATTTTTTACAAGCAATGAATCATCATTTATGTACAGGCCATCGAGTTATTCAGGGTTATCTAGGAGTGAAAAATCCGTTTGACAGTTGGGTTACGGTATCACAGGCTGTTTCATATTGGTTTAGTAATTGCATGTGGCAAAAAGCCAGGAATAATCTGGGGCTTGCTTGTTCACTCGGTGGTACGGGTGTATGTGTGGATTTCAACCTTTTAGCAGAAATGGGCTGGCACGCCACTGGATTGGCGGAAGATCTGGAGTTTGGCGTGCGTTGTATTAGGCGTGGTATTTATCCTGTGTGGGCGCATGAAGCTAGGGTATATGACGAAAAACCAATAGACCTTGTTTCTTCTCTACGTCAGCGGATACGATGGATGCGAGGTCATTTTTATTGTGCAAAGCGAAATTTTTTTCCTCTTCTTAGCAAAGCATTGCAAAAACGTGACGTTCGTCAATTGGATGCGGCGCTCTATCTTTTTCAACCCATACGCTTTATGATCCTTTTTCTCATATCTCTTATGGTGTTTTTTCATATCTCCATCTCTAGCGATATGGGTATAAACCATCTGTCTGGCTTATTGCCAACTTATTTTTGGATTCTGATAAGCGCTATTCTCTATTTGCAGATACCCTTTGCATTGTTTCTTGAGAAAGTAAATTGGCGTGCATATTTTGCGCTTCCTTTGTTGCCTATATTTCTTTGGACCTGGGGGCCAATTACACTCTATGCGTTTTTATCCTGTTCTGATCAACGATGGAGTCATACAGAACATAAACGCAGTATACGTATGGATGAACTGTAACAGGCTCATGCTTGACTTTTGACAGTACTCATACGTTGTAGAGCTTCTCGAATAGACATTCCAGGAAAGATACCCAGTGCTTCCGCTGATTGTGTGCAACTTTCCACCTGTCCCATCAATAATTCTTCGATGGTTTTTACACCTACAGCTCGTGCAGCCACGATTTCTCGTGCAGCTAAACGTGTTCGCAGCAACTCTACATCGAGTGCTCCACACATGACATAGCCAACTTCATTGGATATGGACAGGAGTGTGGTTTTGGGTAAATGAACTTCAACGGCTGTAAATGTTTGTTCGTCAATTTGAATCGGATACAGTCGTACCAAGGTTTTCTCCTCCTTGTTGAGTTGCCTAACTTTGTTTCTGCCTATTCATAGTATGACAAATGCACAAAATCCTTGTAGGTGATTTGCCTGCACAAGGCATTCTGTATGGAGGATGTGGTACGATAGGGAACAAAAGCAGAAGAGTGGGGCAAGAATCAGAAATTCACTTCCTTAAGATCGTATGGTGAGGAGGAAAAAGAATGTCGCTTGATATGTTGAAAGTTGTTCAATCGCTGACAGAAGCTGATGGTGTCCCTGGGTTTGAAAAAGAGGTTCGGTCTTTAATGGAGCAATATCTTAACCCACTGTCCAATCGGTTAATTAAAGATGGTATGGGTGGGGTGGTTGGCGAGAAAGTCGGACAAGCAGATGGACCACGCGTTCTGCTTGCAGGGCATTTGGACGAGATCGGCATGATGGTTACATACTTGACGGACGAAGGTTTTGTTAAATTTCAGACACTCGGTGGCTGGTGGTCTCAAGTCATGCTGTCTCAGAGAGTGACGATACATACGAGAAAAGGCAAACTGACAGGAGTCATCGGTTCTAAGCCGCCACATATTTTGAAACCTGAAGAACGCAAACAAGCAGTGGATATCAAAGATTTGTTTATCGATCTCGGTGTCAAGAACAAAGCGGAAGCGGAAGAACTGGGCGTTCGTCCTGGAGATGCCATTGTTCCTTGGAGTCCGTTTACTCGTTTGGGAAATGGTCATTTCTATTGCGCTAAAGCTTTGGATAATCGACTTGGCTGTGCCACCGCGGTTGGTGTATTGGATGCTTTGCAAAATACGGAACATCCCAATATTCTGTATGCTGGTGCGACTGTTCAAGAAGAGGTTGGTTTGCGCGGCGCTGTCACATTGGCGAATGAAATTCAGCCGGATATCGCAATTGCGCTAGATGTTGGAATAGCCGGTGATACACCAGGATTGACGAAGTCGGATGCTTTGTCCAAATGTGGTCAAGGACCTTTGCTAGTTATCTTTGATGCTTCCATGATTCCCAATCCGGTATTCCGAGATTTTGTTTTAGATACGGCAGCAGAAGTGGGGATTCCTTGCCAAGTGGAATCTATATCAGGAGGTGGAACAGATGCTGGGCGTTTCCATATCAGCGGCAGCGGAGTTCCGTCTGTGGCCATTGGCTATCCAACCCGATATATTCATAGTCATACGTCAATTTACTGCCACGATGATTTTGAGCAGGGTGTCAAACTTTGTACAGAACTGGTCAAAAGGTTAGATAAAGAGACAGTAGAACGAATTCGAAACCAGTATTAAAATGGGATGGATGTTGTAAAGCTGACGAGCAGAGTGGGGGAGTTTCATGATACACCATGATTTGGTCAGTTTTTTGGAGGGCCTATGGAGAAATGCCCCCTTAATGGCTGCTTTGGTTGGCATATGTGTTGGCCAAATACTGAAAATACCGATTCATTATTTTCGTACTCGCCAATGGGAATTGCATAAAATTATAGACGCTGGTGGCATGCCGAGCTCGCATGCCGCTGGCGTAATGGCTTTGACAACCGCGCTGGCTTATGTGGTCGGTCCACAATCTCCCATATTTGCTACGTCTGTAGTTTTTACCGCGATTGTTATGTATGACGCGGGGGGGATTCGTCGTCATGCGGGAGAGCATGCCGTTTTATTGAATCGCATTGCCATGGAGCTTTCTCTTAATTCAGAATCAGACAGTTCATCTTCTTCTGTTGAACAAGAAGGGGAAAGATTAAAAGAGATCTTAGGTCATGAGCCGCAGGAAGTCATACTGGGAGCTGTGATTGGATTACTCATTGGCATCGTCTTTGGAAAATGGTGGATCTGGTAAAAAGTGATGTTCTTCACGCTGAATTTTATCTAAAACCATCTGAATGGCATTATAAGCGCTATCTGTACGTGAAGAGCCGTAAATCACCACGGGTCCGTCTTGAGGAATACCCACAGCATAATAGGGTCCGTTTATTTCTGAATACAACTCAATCTCATAAGATGTTTTTTCTGTAGTGTACACAAAAAATTCTTTATGAGTTAATCTGTGCCCATCTGGTAATGATTTGAGTAGTTCATCTTCTGTTTTTTTATCTCGCAAATTCTTTCATCCTTTCCTTAATGAATGGAGCATCGGATATGTTCAGTAGAGCCATTGAATGGGAATGGTTCCCGTTTAGTGCAGCTAGAGAACCTGCGGCAATATTGGCTGTTATCCCTTTTTCCGGAGGCTGGATTTGGGTGAAGCATCCTCAGCGTGGCTGGGAATTGCCTGGGGGAAAAAGAGAATCCAATGAGCCACCAGAACAAGCCTTACGCCGCGAAGTTTTTGAAGAAGCGGGTGCGCTTATTACGAATCCACAATTAATCATGCAGTATTTAGTACCTGTGGAGAAAGATTCTTTTCATGTGAAATGGGTTTATCTCTGTGAACTGGAAGATATACAAAAAAGACCTGCCAGCAGTGAAATTGTTGATGTACGCTGTTTTCGGCCGACTCCTTCACCGGATACGGTAAAGGATCGGCCTGATATGTCTTTTGTAGTCAAAGATGGCGTGTATACTGAACTTTACAGAAAATTGGCGAAGAATTTTTTTGAAAAAAATTAAAGTTTAGGCAAATTCCTTAACAGCTTCTTCAAACAAGGATGCATCTAGTTGCAGTTCACTTGCGGCCAGAGGTGTCGTGGCATAGTTGTGAATCATATCTTCATATGCTGGTCGAGTCGCATCACGATAAATGAGACCCGTTACCAGTCCATGGTGTTCACGTACAAGATTCATGGCGCGACCATAATCAGCAGCATCATAGTCAGGGAGATCGTCTACAGATATCAAATTTTCTTTATACCACTCATAAGTATTCACCTTATTATAAGTGACGCATGGACTGAAGACATTAATCAACGCAAAACCTCTATGTTGAATACCTGCAGCAATCAGATCTACCAGTTTGCCTACCTCACTCGAAAATCCTTGCGCTAAAAAGGAGATGCCTGCTGCCAAAGCCAATTGTGCTGGCATCAGTGGGTATTCAATATTTCCATGCGGTGTTGTTTTGACTTGAAAACCATGCGCAGATGTTGGAGAATGTTGCCCTTTCGTCAGACCATAAATCTGGTTATCCATAACAATATAAGTAATATCCATATTGCGTCTAGCCGCATGGATGAAGTGGTTGAGCCCAATGCCAAATCCATCTCCATCTCCCCCAGCGGCTATGACTGTTAAATTACGGTTAGCTAGCTTGACTCCTTGAGCTGTTGGTAAAGCTCGACCATGAACGGCATGAAATCCGTAAGCATTGATGTAGCCTGAGATTCTCCCAGAGCATCCAATGCCAGAGATAACAGCGACCTCATGCGGTTCTTTATCCAATTGCCCAAGGGCGCGTTGAATAGCTGCTTGTACAGAAAAATCTCCGCAACCGGGGCACCAGTTGGGTCTGACTTCGTTTCGAAAATCTTTCATGCTTGCCATACGCTCACCTTCCTCGCGACTTCTTCGGCGATCTCTTTTGGTAAAAAAGGGCTACCATCGAATTTTAAAATTGAGTGTAGGGCGCCATTCGTCGAAACGTTAAAAAATCCGAGTAAATGACGAATTTGTCCAGTTGCGTTGTTTTCTACCACAAAAATTTCTTCTTTATGAGCAAATGCTTCTTGAAGGGCTTGAACAGGAAAGGGTAAAAGTTTATGAATATGAACATGAGTGGAGGAGATACCTTGTTTTTCTAATATTTCAACCGCTTCTTCCAGAGCGCCAAAATTAGAACCAATTCCAAGCAACACAGTCTTTGCGTTTGGATTGCCGTGACAGGATACACTGTGATTGAGTTCAACACCCTGCAGTTTTCGCATGCGTTTTTCCATCATTTTTTGCCGATTCAGCGAGGTTTCGTTAGGGCGCCCAATTTCACTGTGTTCTACACCCGTTACGTGATGTAATCCACCTTTCGTGCCAGGCAAAACTCGAGGTGACACGCCATTGGCAGTCAGTTCATACCGCTTGAATTGGTCATGGATGTTTTCAGAAGGTATGTCGTTCATCAAGGTGGAACCTCTTTGTATGGAAATATCGGACAACTTGAGCGGTTCTGTTGTTTGTTTGCTTAATGAAAGTTGCAAATCAGTCATGACAATGACCGGACACTGGTATTGTTCAGCTAAATTAAACGCTTCACCCATCGCTTGAAAACACTCTTCAGGAGTGGCTGGGGTTAGCACAATTTTAGGAATTTCGCCGTGAGTGCCAAAGAGCGCTGCGAGAAAATCAGATTGTTCTTGTTTAGTAGGTAGACCAGTAGAAGGGCCGCCGCGTTGTGTATCAATAATCACAGTTGGCGTTTCAGTCATTCCAGAAAGTCCAATAGCTTCCATCATCAATGCTAACCCCGGACCAGATGTGCAAGTGAAAGCTCGCGCTCCGCCATAGTTTGCGCCTATAGTCATGGTCATAGCTGCAATTTCATCCTCTGTTTGAACCACTGCGCCGCCCACTTTAGGCATCTTTTTAATGAGGTATTCCATCACGTCAGAAGCAGGAGTGATAGGATAAGCAGCCATCACTCTAGCACCAGCAGCTAAGGCGCCAAGACCAAGAGCATCATTGCCCATCATAAAAAGTCGTGGCACACCATCAGCGGGAGCTAGTGGCATGAGCATATCAGGTGTGGCTTGCTCTTTGATGGCATCGTATCCGCTTTGTAGCGCCCGCATGTTTTGCTCAACAACCGCTGCACCTTTGCGGGAAAACTTTTCTTCTATCACGGATCGAAATACATCGAGAGACAATCCGAGTAGATAACAGGAGGCACCGAGTGACACCATATTTTTCATAATGGCCGATCCGTTTTCTTCAGCAAGCTGTGTCAGCGGAATACTGACAAGTTGAACATGTTGGGGAGCAGTGGGCTTAAATTTAGCATCGGCAATCACTATGCCGCCTTCTCTTACATCAGAAGCGTTCAGATCAATGGTTTCTTGGTCAAATGCCAATAAAATATCCGTGTAACTAGCAATAGCTCGATGAGGGATAAGACTTACGCGCACTTTGTCGTTAGAATGCCCGCCTTTAATTCTTGAAGAAAAATGACGAAAAGAATAGATATAATACCCTTGACGATTGAGTGCTACGGCAAACGTTTCACCAGTACTCTCAACACCTTCACCTTGTTGACCGCCAACTTTCCAGGACAGTTCAGTTAGCAAGCAGCTTCACTTCCTTAATGAGGTTGTCAAATACAAAGTTTGAAAGGAAAGGTCTTAAAACTTATCTAAATCATCATACAGTCGATAGATTTAGACTATTCTACAAAAATAAGTCTGTGTCCTCCTTTCCATTTGTCGATTTTATTGGGTTTCATTATACTTTACGCGAGTGAACCGAGAAACGGGAGGCTGGAATGAATGTATTTGACGGATGTAATGAAGAAAAAAATCGAAGCTCAATTGGATGATTTAGAACAAATGATTGAGTGGATGGACTCGCAAGTCGAGCAAGGCGAGAAGGAGGAGGATTGGACACAGAAACTTGCTGCCGAGCGAGCCCTCTATATCGCAGTAGAATTAATGACCAACGCAGCTTCAGACATTATTGATGCTATGGTTATGCGTGATCCTGGAGGATACTCAGATATTTTGCTTGTGCTGGTTGAGGAAAAAATTTTGAGTCAATCGTTATTTGAACAACTCCTCCCTCTTATCGATTTGAGAACTCGTTTGCTCAGAGAGCTCGCGCGTATTCCCAATGCGGATATCTTTTTCGCTTTGCAGAGTCAGCGTGGATATTTGCGAAACTTTTGCAAACAACTCCGGAGCTATATGGAGCATCCTTATTGAAGAAACATTTTCTTTCGATGGTTCGGTTGCAATATGAAACCATCTTACTTTTTGATGATGTTTAACTCCAAACTCAATAGCCGCTTGATGGGAGGGCAACAGGACATCGATATGTCTGCCGCGGATAGCGCCACCTGTATCCTCCGCAATACGCCAACCAAGTCCTTCAATATAGACAAGGGTTCCATAAGGAATATAGCGCGGATCAACAGCGATGGTTCTGCCTACGGTTGCCCTAGCTCCTGTTGAGGTTACTCCAAACCCTGGCATGCCAGGAGCTTTGCCCGTACACCCTGCATCTAGAGCGTAAGCGGTGAGTGTAAAATCTCCCTGCCCTTCTTCTTTCAATAAAATTTTTTCCTTTTGTAATGCAGGATGTTTAGGAACTGTACTTTGTAAATTGACATCTGGAGTTGCTTTTAAACTCGTTGCTTGTTTCTCCTGCTTCAGTTTTCCAGCTTCATGAAGTGGATGGGTTTCAAGCGAAGCAGGACAAGCCAATCCACTGCACAAACTGATGATACATGCAATGATGGAATGCATTTTATGAGAAATAATCATGCTTGTACCTTGCCAAAATTAGATGAAGTTTATACATGGTATGAAATAAATTGATTTTAATCGGAATGAATGAGGAAAATGGAGACAAGTGACGAATGATCGACATGAATGAAATTCTGCTTATTTGGGGGGAAGTTCATGCTAGATAATTGTCCGTTATGTATGGGAACTGTAAAGGGATATATGATTGAGGTAGATCGTCCGTCCGTCTTGCAAGAAGTGATTCAATCGCTCTCTCAGCACTCGCAAAAAGAATGGCAGCCTGTTAATCATTCGCAATTATGGGTAGGAAATCGATTATTTTTCGACTGTTTGTCGTTTTGGAGTGAATATTACTCCTTAGAAAATTGGGATTTTTACGAAGCCGTGAAATTAGGCAGTGAAATAGAAAAAATGAATCATGTGACTTTCCATGAGGTGGTAGCCAGAAGACCGGTGCTGTGGGTTGATGAGATTATCCAACGCGATCAAATTCATATGATGTATCAACCGATTGTTCATGTTCAGCATAAGCAAACGATTGGCTATGAAATGCTTGCTCGAGCTCTGAAGCCAGATGGGTCTTTGATTTCACCAGCACTCTTATTTGAATCTGCCCGCAATCAAAGTGAGCTTTTTCGTTTAGATCGAACATGCCGCATCAAGGGTATTCAAGCAGGGCAACAACTGAGTCAAGAACAGTTGATTTTTGTAAATTTTATACCTACGTCTATTTACATACCAGAACACTGCTTACAAACAACAATGAAAGCGGCTTACGAGAACGGAATTGATAATTCACGCATCGTATTTGAAGTTGTGGAGACAGAAAGAGTAGACAATTTGGAACACCTGAAACGTATTCTCCTTTATTATAGAAGAGAAGGTTTTCGATATGCGCTAGACGATGTGGGTGAGGGTTTTAATGATCTATCTACCTTACTCGCCTTAGAGCCAGATGTTGTCAAATTGGATCGAAAATTTGTTAAAAATATACATTTGGATAAAGAAAAACGCGATCGAGCAGAGAAAATTTATCGACTGACTTCTTCTATGAATGCTATAGCTCTGGCGGAAGGGATTGAATCTGCTGAAGAGGCTCGAATTTTAAGGGAAATCGGATACGATTGGCAACAGGGATACTATTACGGTAAGCCGAGTTTCTCACCTTCATCAAATTCTGAAGTATTTTTATGAAAATAAAAAGCCGCATCAACTGTGCGGCTTTTTGGTGAGCCATCCGCGACTCGAACGCGGGACACCCTGATTAAAAGTCAGGTGCTCTGCCAACTGAGCTAATGGCTCGTATCGGGACAACGAGATGTATCATATCATGAATGTTGAATGGTTGCAAGTGGTTTTTGCCCATAGTTGAAAAGAAAAATTTTCTTTTTTAATTACTCTGTTCAGAGAAAGGGTGGATGCATCATTCATCCTATATGTTTTAATTTTAATATAGAACAAGCCATGAAAGGTGTAAGTGGGATGGTTCTGTGGAACTCAGTATTACTTCGGAAAGGCGTGATTCCAACTCCAGGATGAGATTCAATCGCTGACGTAAGGGCTTATAATTTACAGAGGTAATAGAGCCGCCCGCCATGTTTGGACTCGATACCAGCGTAAAATGGGAATAAAACTGATGGACATCAATACCCATGCGCTTACATTTAGAGCGGCGCTAAGCAACAGTTGTGTTCCTAGAATATGTAAAAAATTTTTCTGTTGCTGGTGATATCAGCTTTTCTACTATGCGAAACAATGACGTACAAGCTAACACAACCGGACAAACATAGAGTAGCAGCATACCAAGCACCGTACCCAATAAAAGCCAGAGTGAATAACGCAATTGGACAAAGGCTGAACGGGTTACCATTTTCCAAACAGCACCAAGCCCAGGGTAGGCGCGTAGACTTGTTACCTCATTACCCAATCCAAGCCAAAGTTTTCCTCTTCGAGATTGAACGAGTCGCGCTAGTGAGCAATCATCAATCAGTGCTCCGGCTATGGGAGTCAATCCGTCTTCTGTTCCAATGAACGAATGTCGGACCAAAATACTGCCACCTGCTGCCGCCGCCGCTTTGGGGTGATGATCACGAGACACCCAACGAAAAGGATATAGTTTAGCAAAAAAGTACACGAAGGCTGGAATCATAAGGGAGCCCCAAAACCCAGTAAAGTGGAGGCGAACCATGATGGAAACGAGATCAAACGAATCGCGACATGCTTTATCCACTAGACGTTCCAGGGAGTGAGGAGGGTGAAAAATATCGGCGTCTGTAAACCATAGAAAATCAGTGTCCACGGGCACATGCAGCAGTCCTGTTTGCATAGCCTACACTTTTCCTGCCCAACCTTCTGGTAAAGGGGGAGCCGATACAATCGTCAGTCGCTCTGGATGTTTTGACAAAACGGCCGTCTTTTTTGCTTCCTGAACAGTCTCATCATGACTTTGGTCGTCCACTAAAATGACTGAAAAGTGTCCTTGATAGGATTGATTGAGCAGAGCACCTAACGTTTGAGGAATCATGTCAGCCTCATTTCGTGCAGGTACAATCGCACATACGCTGGGCCAATTAAACGTCTGATGCTTTTTTGACAATGGCTGCGCGGTCAACTGTAAATGGGTTTGCCAAAATCGTCCGCGAAAGAACAGCAGCCAAAACCAGGCTAGGCATGTAAGCGCTCCTATAGCGATCGTCCACATCTTTGCCCCACCATCCTAGTTACGAGTCATACGATTTATTTTTCCCGCTGCTTCACAAGCGTCGCTGGCAATGCGTCTGGCTGCATGAGGTTTTGCCAAATGTCCAGCGCGTGTGGATAAAGTTATCCGTAGAGCATCATTGGCAAGTAATGTTTCTATTTGCTCGCAAAGCGACTCTGGTGTTTTGGCTATCACCACTGCGCCACGCTGGGCAGCCCAGCGAGAATTGCCGGATTCTTGCCCTGGAATCGGACGATATATGACGATGGTTCGCTGTAAAGATAAGGCTTCCGACAATGTGATGCCGCCGGCTTTGGTGACAATGATGTCGGAGGCACGCATATAGTCAGCAATATTGTGGACATAGCCTAAAACTTCAATGGGGTGGAATGTGTCTTTTGCAATTAATTGACGAAGTTTCTCGGCTAATGTCGTGTCTCGACCGCAGATGACCACAAGGCGAAAATACTCGCGTGAGAGAAGAAGTTCTTGACAAGCTTCTACCACTCCTCCCAAAGTTCCGAGGGCACTCGACAGAAAAAGCACAGTGGGTACGTCTGGCCAGTTGAGCGCGGCTCGAGCAGCATGTGTATCGATGGTTTCAGAAAATGCCTCCCGTACAGGAATACCGCTGACAATGATTCGTTTGCTGTCGATTCCATGTTCCGATAGTTGTTGTTGCATCCGGCGTGTAGGAACGTAGTAGCGGTCTAAATCCGATTGGATCCATTCTCCATGTAGAACATAGTCTGTAACGACACCAAAGACCGGCGGCACCTTCTCATTTTGGCGTCGCATCGTAGAGAGAACTGCCATCGGAAGCGGGTGTGTGCAGATGATAACTTTGGGATAAACCGTTAGTACAGCCGAGCTTTCCCTGTTGGCCCTTGTTGGCGCTGCACTCTCATCATTCGTTGTCGGTTCACTTTCCGATCGTCTTCATCGCGCCCATATTGTAGCTGTCGCTACTCTTCCTATGTCGGTCCGGGGGATATCAAGCCGACTCCGACGGGCCGCATCGTCCTTGATACCATGACTGGGAAAATGCCAGCTTATGTGGAAACAGGTCTGAATCTAGTGGCTGTGGAGGATGTTGCAGAAGGGCATCTCTTAGCCTGGAAACGAGGTAAGACGGGAGAACGTTACATACTGGGCAATGAAAATCTAACATTTGGCGATCTCGTTGGGCGTATCGCTCGAATTGCTGGTTGCGCTGCTCCGCGCTTGCGCATTCCGTTGTGGGTGGCATGGACGGCGGCAGTCATGGATGAGTTTGTCCTATCAGCTTTGTCGGGACACACGCCGCGTGTGCCGCTTGCTGGCGTACAACTCGCCAGACGTCCAATGTATTTTACAGCGCAAAAAGCTGTTCGAGAATTGGGGTTGCCGCAGACATCGATTGATATAGCACTGAAAAATGCAGTGGAATGGTTCCGTAGCGAAGTATTACAGGATATTCCGGAAAGGATGATGAACCTTTGAACGTTCAACTGTCAGATTCGCTGCTTGCCGAAGAAGTGATACAGGCCGCCACTCGTTATTTACTCCATCTGCAACATGCAGAAGGATACTGGATGGCGTGGCTTGAAACCAACGTGACGATGGAAGCTGAATATGTATTTTTATTACACTGTATGGGACGGTGCAATCGCGATCGGGAACAAAAACTGGTTCGTCATATCCTGGCTGGTCAGACAGAGGAAGGGGCTTGGACGTTATTTCCTGGTGGACCAGGGGATTTGAATTGTACAGTGGAAGCTTATCTCGCTTTAAAAATGTTGGGTATGCAGGAGCAACATGAACCCCTTGCCAAGGCACGTAATTTTATTCAAAATCACGGTGGCGTAGAGTGTACAAGAGTTTTTACACGTATGTGGTTAGCTTTGCTTGGGTTGTATCCTTGGAAATCCATTCCTGTTGTGCCCGTAGAAATGATGTTTCTTCCGCGTTGGGCACCATTAAATATATACGATTTTGCCAGTTGGGCTCGTTCCACAATGGTCCCGCTTTCGATTGTCATGTCACGACGCCCTGTCTTTCCATTGGAGAACGGGCTTTCTATTGATGAATTGTTTGTCAGGGAACAACCATCACCTCCATTGAGAGGGGAGGACGGATGGGAAAGATTTTTTCGTGGAATCGATGAGTTATTGCACCTTTATCAAAAGTTTCCTTTTCATATAGGTCGAAAGGCGGCTGAACAAAAAGCCATCGACTGGATTCTCCGTCATCAAGAACGGGATGGAAACTGGGCGGGAATTCAACCAGCATGGTTTTATTCTTTACTGGCTTTAAAAGTTGTTGGTATGGAGAAAAGTGAAGCGTTTCGCAAAGGTTGGGAGGCTTTGGAGACTTTTGGGGTGGAAACGGATGATGGTCGCTGGTGGTTTCATGCCTGTATTTCCCCAACCTGGGATACAGGATTGTCCGTACTGGCGCTGACATCTGCTGGACTACCTAGCAATCATCCATCTCTGCTAAAGGCTGGAAATTGGCTGCTTCAGCAACAAATTTTCGTGCATGGGGATTGGAAAATACGACGCCCCAAAGCGCAGGGAGGCGGTTGGGCCTTCGAGTTTATTAATGATTGCTATCCCGATTTGGACGATACGGCTGTTATTTTGATGGCGCTGAGTAAGCTTCGTCTGCCGGATGAGGAACGCCGCAAAAAGTCCCTCACGGCCGGTTTTCAGTGGATGACTGCTATGCAAAGCAAAAATGGCGGTTGGGCAGCGTTTGACGCTGATAATATAACGAGTTTGCCTTGTCGTATACCGTTTTGCGATTTTGGCGCTGTAACCGATCCGCCTTCAGAAGATGTGACTGCGCATGTCCTGGAGTGCTACGGCATGTTCGGTTACGATGAAGCTTGGCATGTCGTTCGACGAGGCGTAGACTATTTAAAACGGACGCAACAGACAGATGGTTCCTGGTTTGGGCGTTGGGGTGTCAATTACATCTATGGTACAGGTGCTGTATTGCCCGCGTTAGCGTCTGTTGGAGTGAATATGAAAGAACCATGGGTACAAAGGGCACTGGATTGGTTGACAGCGCATCAGAATGAAGATGGCGGTTGGGGAGAGTCCTGTCTCTCTTATGCAGATCCGGCCTGGATTGGACGCGGCGAAAGTACGCCATCACAGACAGCTTGGGCGCTCATCGGGCTTGTGGCAGGAGGGCGGGCTAATACTCCAGCAGCAACGCGGGCTGTAGCTTATCTTCGAAATACACAGAGGATGGCGGATGGGATGAGACATTATACACAGGTACCGGTTTCCCACAAGATTTTTTCATTGGTTACCGGCTGTATGCGCATGTTTTTCCGCTCATTGCACTTGGCCGTTACAAGCAGGCGTTAGAAAAGCGTTAGGAGTTGTGCACCATGCAGGCGTTGACAGCAGGATTGGAAAAGGAATTTGCTTATTGCGCAGATGTGACTGCACAACATTACGAAAATTTTTCAGTCATTTCCTGGTTCATTCCTAAAGATTTGCGACCCCATTTCTGTGCTCTCTATGCTTACTGTAGAGGTGTGGACGATCTCGGTGATGAATGGACGGGGAATAGGCTGGAGGCGCTGGATCAATGGGAGCAACAGCTCGATCTTTGCTACAATGGAAGGCCAACCCATCCAATTTTTCGCGCTTTGCAGATAAGCATTCAAACCTATCATCTTGAAAAGCGTGATTTTCTGGCGTTGATTGAAGCCAATCGCATGGATCAAAGTATCTCCAGCTATGAAACTTTTTCGGATCTGGCCGCTTACTGTGCTTGTTCGGCTAATCCTGTAGGACGTCTGGTATTGCAACTTTTTGGTTATCGAGATGACAGACGTCAGAAGCTTTCTGATGATATTTGTACAGCTCTTCAATTGGCTAATTTTCTTCAGGATCTCAGTGTTGATATTCCACGTGGCAGACTGTATATTCCGCTTGAAGATTTGCGGCAGTTTGACGTTGACCTGACTGATTTACAAGCGGGGCGTTTTAATCGTCAAATTTCTTGCTTGATGGATTTTGAAATACAGAGAACCGAACAGTTTTTTCGTTCTGGGCAGCCACTTGAACATATGGTTCCGACTCGACTTGGAAAGCAATTGCGTCTTTATCGGCTCGGGGGACAGGCCATCTTGGAAGCTTTGCGTCGCAGAGGTGGCAACCCTTTTCCCAGACCTACTGTCAGTGCGCTGGCGAAGGCGATGCTTATTGTGAAACTGTTCATTAGTCCTCGGCACATTGGAGGTGAATCTCATTGACGCTGGATGAAGCCTATTCTGTATGCAAAAGCATTGCTCGCCAGTCAGGCACCAGTTTTTACTATGGTCTTCAATTGCTACCGGTTGTCAAACGTCGTTCCATGTACGCTGTTTATGCTTGGAGCCGATTGTGTGACGATGCCGTTGATGAATTTAGCGGTGAAGAAGCGATGAGCCAGTTAAATCGTATTCAAGAGGTATTGGAACGCGCGCTTGCAGACGATTATGAACAGCAAACAGATGCTATCGTCTATGCGCTTGGAGATTCAATTCGTCGATTTCAATTACCTATCGCACCTTTTTATGGATTGCTGGAAGGCATGCGAATGGACATTCAACCACAAATATATAGAACGTTTGATGAATTAAAAGAATATCTCAAACGAGTGGCTGGAACGATTGGCGAGATGTGCATCGGAATTTTTGGAATTCGTGAAGGAGACGCTTCAGAAATGGCTGTTGATATGGGTATTGCATTGCAACTTACCAATATCCTACGCGATCTGAAAGAAGATGTGGAACGTGGTCGTATCTATCTTCCCCAGGAAGACTTTGAACGGTTTGGGTACTCGATGGGAGATCTTAAAGCATTGCGTCATACACCAACGTTTATTGAATTGATGTCTTTTCAGGTTTCGCGAGCATACCAATTTTATCATCGTGTACGTCCTCTTTTCTCTATGGTTGAACCTGATTCCCTGCGTTGTATGCGTGTTTTGTATATGGTCTATTTTAATTTGCTGAAACGAATTGAGGAAGATGGCTATAATGTGTTAGCGCGTAGAATTCGCATTTCAACGCCACGTAAATTATGGTTGGTAGGAGAAACGTTATGGCGACCCAAAATGGTATAAACCGCCATATCCTCATTATTGGAGCAGGCTTTTCTGGGTTGGCAGCTGCTTGGCAACTCAGCGAAACTGTAGACCAAGATGTCTCCATTACATTGGTAGACAGCAGGCCTTACGCAGGTGGGCGGGCATTTTCATTCATTGATTCAAATGGTCTGCATCATCTTGACAATGGACAGCACATCTTGCTAGGTTGTTGTAACCGTTTCTTAGAATTCCTTGCGGCCATGGGTATGCCAGAAGCCGTTCGATTCCAACCCTTGTTGCGCGTACCTGTTTACTGTCAGGGACGCTGGTCTACCATTTCTAGTCTTTCATTGCCTGGTATATTTCATTTGCTGCCTACCCTCACCAACTATCGCCATCTTTCCTTTCGTGAACGTTTGCAAATGATCAATATGATACGTGCTCTAGAAGAAAATCCGAACGAAATGGAAGACATTTCATTTTTTGAATGGTTACGGATGCACGGTCAAAGTGAACGGTCCATCCATCGGCTATGGGATCTGGTTGGTGTGTCGGTTCTCAATACTAGAGCAGAGCATGCGAGTGCTCGGCAGGCGATACGCGCTTTTCAAACTGGCATTATTAATGGATGGAAGGCTGCAAGGCTCGGTTTTTTTCAGGTACCACTTGGCGATATTGGCAGACAGGCAGTCTGTGCTTTACGTAAACGAGATGTGACTATTCGTTTAAACTGCCCGGTTCAATCACTCATTGTACGGAATGACATAGTTGAGGGTGTCAAATTTAAGGATGGCAGCCATCAACAGGCTGATGATATCATTGCTGCTCTACCACCTGACGCATTGTTGCGTGTATTACCAGAAAATATACGTTCAATTTCATATTTTCATGAACTTCACCAACTATCCTGGAGTCCAATCGTTAACGTTTATTTACATTTTAATCGTCCCATTATCAAGGGAGATGTGATAGCTTTTGCTGAAGGCGTCTGCCAATTTCTATTTAATCGAGGACGGTTGTTAGGAATAGCAGAAGAAGATGGAAAACTCATTGGAGTATCCATTAGTGCAGCTGACCATTTACGACAAGTAACTGCTGACAATTTAATAGAAATGGTCATACATGAGCTTTGTTCAGCAGTGCCTGAGGCAAGAGACGCCACTTTAATCTCGGCAAAAGTTGTTTGGCAGCCCCAGGCAACCTTTTTGCAGTCTGTTGGAACAGGAGCGTTTCGTCGCTCAAGTCAGACACCTGTGAAAGGTTTATGGCTCGCCGGTGATTGGACAGACACAGGTTGGCCAGCTTGCCTTGAGGGTGCCGTCCGAAGTGGTGAATCTGCTGCACGAGCAGTTTCTCAATCTTTTTTTGAAGAAAATGGAAGTTAAAATTGGAAAATTTATTTCCAGATGTACATTAGCTTGGCATTTGGCTGCCGCTGCTTTGCAAGCATTGGTTAAGCGCAAAATGATTGAAATTGCCGAGCGTGTTTATATTCTTGCCGATCACAGTAAAATTCAAGTGCGCGATTTCACAAGTATTGCTAGTCTTGATGAAGTAGATGTACTGATTACAGATTTACAAGTTCCTGAAGAACAGATAGAAGACATTCGCAAGTTTGGTGTTGAAGTATTTCAAGTCTAGTCAGGGCTGCCTGTATAGAAGGGCAGCTTTTTAATCTTCTTGTAAAATAAATGCAATAACTCTTGCTGGTCCATGTACACCAATACTTAAATCGTTTTCAATATCCGAAGAACGGCTTGGTCCACTGATAAAATGCACAGCGGCAGGTAGCATGGCTTCCTGTTGCAATGCTGAGAATACTTCTCCAAGACGCAAACAAATTTGTCGACTACGGAGTATAACAATATGCACTTGGGGCATCAGATGAGTGCCACGACCTTCTGCTTTCCCGCTTTTCATGACCAAAGTCCCAGTATCAGCAATTGCCCAGGAACATCCCGTAATGCCAACCTGAACATGAGAAAATTTTTCGGGCCAAGTCTCATCCCAACGCAAGGCTTTCCATTTATCTAATATATTTTCGATATCAATAGGCCAAGCTGCCGTTTTTCCCCAGGCTCCCACACTTTGTACAGATAGTTCTGTAAGTAGACAATCTAAACTTTCGGTTAAATCTTGTTTGGAATCGAATCGTTTAGCTTCGCCGCCTTGCGATGTGAAATTTTCTATCCATTTCTCTAAACATTCTCTAGGCGTTAAGGAACGCTCTGCCCAAAATTCTGGGACTCCCGCCATTTCTTTGCGAATATGCGGCGGTTGTCCGAGCGAGCGGCCCAGTCGTTGGGCTATATTCTCAAGAAAATGATTTTTGTCCAAGCTTACCTTCCTTTCGTAATTTATTGAGATCGTTAGAATCCTATTCTCTTTTCAGAGAGGGCCATATTTCACGAAAAGATTGTTTGGGAAGCATAGGGAAGTCACGACTTTTTGTCCAGCCTGCTAAAGGGCCAAAAGAGGAACGGATTTTTCCTTCTTTCGCAAGTGGTGAGAGAAACTTCCGAGCCATTTTAATAGAGAGTCGATATCTTCCAGGTTTTGCAAATATATTTTCGTATCCCTTAAACGCCATACGTTCTGAGGGGTTTCCGTGACCTGAGGCAACAAGTTTTTGACGGTGTTGAACCAACATATCATGCAATGGAATTCGTACAGGACATGCTTCAAAACAAGCACCACAAAGGCTTGATGCATAGGGTAAATCGCTGTATTGTACTCCTTTTTCCAGAAGGGGTGAAAGCACCGCTCCAATTGGTCCGGGATAGACAGAACCGTAGGCATGACCACCCATATGTCGATATACGGGGCAGACATTTAAGCAGGCTCCACAGCGGATACAGTGAAGGACAGCCTGAAATTGTTCGTCTCCAAGTTGACGAGATCGGCCATTATCCAAGATGACTACGTGCATCTCTGTCGCACCATCGCGATCGGCCGAACGTTTAGGTCCTGTCAACATGGACATGTATGTAATCACATTTTGGCCTGTAGCGCTTTTCGGTAACAGATGAGCCATGACTTCTAAGTCGGCTAGAGTGGGCAAAATTCGCTCCATTCCCATGAGCACAATATGTGTGGGTGGTAAATTCATGACCATATCGGCATTGCCTTCGTTAGTAAAAAGTACAACTGAACCTGTTTCGGCAATACCAAAATTGCATCCAGTAATGCCGATCTCGGCTGAGAGAAATTCGGAGCGCAGTGTGCGACGAGCAAATGCTGTCAAATCGCGTGTTTCTGTAGTCAACTGAGTTGCTCCAGCATTTTCAAATAAATCTCGAATTTGTTCACGGCTTTTGTGTATAGAAGGAATAATGATATGCGAAGGTGTTTCTTTTGCTAGTTGAATGATATATTCACCAAGATCAGTTTCCACTACAGTAATACCATTGGCCTCAAGGTGTTGATTGATATGAATTTCTTCCGAAACCATGGATTTGGATTTGACAACTTTGCGGGCTTTTTTGGATTGAATAATGCTAAGAACTGCATCTGTTGCTTCACTGCTGTCAACTGCAAAATGGACATGTACTCCGACAGCTTCTAAACGTTCAATAAATTGAGCCAGGTAAGCATCTAAATTGGCAATCGTATGGGCACGAATTTGCTCTCCGCGTTCTCGCCATACCTCCCATTGCCCAAAAGACTCAGTGACAGCCTGCTTTCTGTTACGCAATCTATCAGTCGTAAATCGAACAGCATTGCGTAAAAATTCGTCCTGCACGGCGTTTTTGGCTCGTTCCTTCACTGACAGATGAGAAGTAGAGTTTGCATGTTTCACTGTGCGTCCACTCCCTTGGCAAGTTGCCTACCTTCATATAACAATTCGGCTAAATGCATAACTCGCACATTCGCTCCCTTGCGGCTTAGTCGACCGCCAATATTCATAAGACAACCCATATCTGTTCCCACCAGAACAGATGCTCCGCTTTCTAATACATGTGATGTTTTTTCCTCTACCATAGCACCTGAAATTTCGCTCATTTTGACGGCAAACGTTCCGCCAAATCCGCAGCAATCTTGAGCGTAAGGCAATTCTATCAATTGCAGTTCCTCGACCTGTTTTAAAAGACGGATAGGTTCGTCTTCGATGCCAAGCAGGCGTGATCCGTGGCAAGAAGGGTGGTAGGTTACAGTGTAAGGGAAGCGAGCGCCTAATGTTTCCACTTTCAATATCTGAATGAGAAATTGTGAGAATTCGTAGGTTCGATTCGCAAGAGATAACGCTTTTTCATGCCATTCTGGAGAATCGGAAAATAACTCTGGATAAAAGTGTCTTATCATACCTACGCACGAACCTGACGGACTGACGATGACATCAGATTCTTGGAACGCGTTTATCATGTTGATGGCAACACTGCGTGCTTCTTTACTATATCCACTGTTAAAGGCGGGTTGACCACAACAGGTTTGCGAAGAAGGAAAAAGAACCTCACAACCTAGGGATTGAAGCATTTTCGTCATAGATACGCCTACTTGTGGAAAAATACTGTCAACCATACAAGTAATGAATAAGCTGACCTTCAAACTACTTCGCCTCCTGACAGTTGAATGGACACGTGCAAAAGATGTTGCTGCATGGCAAACATTGCCTTCTCTCCATCGCCGTCTTGAATCGCTTCGAAAATAGCTTGATGCTGCTCAATCAGTCGCCGTTCTTCGCCGGGAATTCGATACAGTGCTAGACGGCTTTTCAATAGCGCTGACTGAACTCGTTCTGCAATAGTTTCCATTAGAGATTGCATGTAGGGATTATGCGAAGCCTTACTAACTGCATAATGAAACTCCCAGTCTGAAGTTTCTCCTAATTCTGCATGACCAGCATCTTGCTCCATCTGCTCTAAGATGCGCTCCATTTCCAGCAAGTGTTGACGAGTTCGACGTAAAGCAGCGTAATGGGCGGCGCCCGTTTCAATCCAAATGCGAAGTTCAAGCAAGGATTGAATATCTTTTGCCGTACTTTCTTCTAACTGCTCAACACTTCTAGAAATCTCATTTGTATCAAGCGTAGCTACAAAAGTTCCATCTCCTTGGCGAACTTCTACCAATCGAATGGCACGCAGAGCACTGATGGCTTCCCGAACGGCTGCTTGACCAACACCAAGTGATTGGGCAAGAGTTTTTAAAGAAGGCAAACGGCTACCTGGAGGAAAGGTTCCATCCAGAATAGCGTTTTTTATCTGTTCGGTCACCAAATCATAAGCTTTCGATTGTTGAACAGGAGTGAGTGTCAAGGCGAAGAACTCCTTTCATGAATGGATTCAGTCAGGTAAAAGGCGAACTACAAATCCGGTCATTTAGTCATCTGATGACTGAAGGATAACATTGTAAAAGTAAGAATGCAATACAAGGATGTACAGACGGGTTGTCAAATCGATTTTTGTCAATCCACCTCTTTTATCATAGATAAGTGTTAGGAGAAGAAAGCCGACAGGACAACAAAAAACCCCCAATCCATGTGGAAAGTGGAATGGGGGGATTAAACATGAATCAGATGGATGAAAGTTTACAAATCAGCTAGAGGATTTGTATTTTCTTGGTTAAAGGAAGCTTGTTTGCGATTCATATATAGATAAAAAGGTACTCCTGAGAGCATAAGCAGAAAACCATACATGACAGTTTGTGCTCCCGATCCGTAAATAGCCCAAATCGTATAAATGAAGGCTAATAGAGGTGCAGCAAAACGCAGTATGAAACCTCCTATTTTTATTTTCTGTTGTGTTCTCTGTGCCAGCATAATTTCAGATGCTGCTGTAAAGGCGTAAACAGGCAAATATGAAAGTGTGGCTAGTAAGGTTACAAAATTAAAAGCTGAGCTGAGACTTTTGGTATAATTCATCAATAATAGCAAGTTGGCCAGCAGAGAACCAATGATGAGGGCCATATAAGGTGTATGGAAAGTAGGGTGCACTTTGGCAAAAATCTTTGGAAAAACACCATCTTCGCCAGCAGCATAGGCTACTCTTGCTGTGGAAAGCAGCCATCCTACAGTGGTCCCGAGTACACTGATGATAGCCCCAAATGTAATGATTTCACCCACTGTATGACCAAGAAATTTTTCCATAATATCTGCAATGGGAGCGCTACTATTGGCTAATTGTGTTTCATTCATAGCACCCATAGCAAATAGATTAATAGCCATATAAAGTAAAGTTGCAATGGCAATGCCAGCGATTGTGCTTCGAGCTACATTCTTTTTCGGATTGCGAATTTCACCTGCTGCAACAGTAGCGCTCTCTAAACCTATAAATGCCCATAAAGTATAGGATGCCGCGTTAGATGTGGTACTGAGTCCTTTGTGAACAGGGAACAAAGGTAAAAGATTGTTAGCGTTGAAATGAATTGATGCAACGGCAATAAAACCTAGGAACAATAGGACCTCGAAAATGGTAATCACCGTCTGTACTTTGCCGGCTAGACGTACACCAAGCAAATTAATGATAGTGAAAATCCATAGTATAGAACTTGTGAATAGAAAACCTAACCAATGAGACGTTTGTAAAGCTGGCCAGAAACTGCTTGTATAACTGGCAATGGCCAAAATGACTGCAACATTGCCAATCCAGGATCCATTCCAATAAAGCCAGGCATTAAGAAAGCCTGTAAATCCACCAAAAGCCTGTCGAGAAAACTCGTATGGACCGCCGCTGCGTGGATACCGAGTGCCTAATTTTGCAAAAGACAAAGCAAGCAATAGAGAACCTGCTCCTGTCAATATCCAAGCCAAAAGAATAGCACCAGGGCTGGATTTTTGTGCCAGTGTCGCTGGTAACATAAAAATCCCTGAACCCATCATGTTGCCCGTCACTAATGCTGTTGCTAAGACAATTCCCAGTCCTTGATACAATGTTTTAGATGATGGTTTGGACAATGTTTTCACTCCTTTCCGATTGAATAATTATGCATATATATGAAATCAAAATCAATGGATATGAAAGCACTATCACGTATTAAGGCTTTAAAAATCTAATAAAAACATAGGATTTTTGTCTGTATCTCCGTACTTCAGCTGTTTGAATTTTTTTATTTTAATATAATTATGCAAATATTTGAATTTTTATTATATCGAATGCTGAAGCTTAGAAAGAATGGGAATCTTTCAATGCACATCAAACTGCTCAATTTTTACAAGCCCGATAATTGCGTTATCATGGAATGAGAGACATAAGCACTATATAACATCATCAATGTATTCTTTCATTTGAGCCCAGGAAAAACATAAAATCAACTTTCTATTTTTTTACAAGGCGAGGTGCTAACTCATGAAATCTACCTATTCATTATTTATTGGTGGCGAGTGGAAAGAATCTGTTTCGAAGCGTTGGATGAACGTAATCGACCCTGCAACAGAGGAAGTGATTGCACAAGTTCCAGATGCGGTTGCTGAAGATATTGCATTAGCTGTCAACGCTGCCGAGAAAGTGCAGCCTGAATGGGGAAATACTGTGGCTTCTGAACGCTCCAAAATCCTTCTGGAGGCGGCTCATTTGATGCGGCAGCGGATAGACAAGTTGGCTAAAATTTTAACCAGTGAGGAAGGTAAGCCGCTGGCTGAAGCGCGCGGAGAAATTGCTTATGCCGCATCATTTTTAGAATGGTTTTCTGAAGAAGCAAAAAGAATTTATGGCGATCTCGTTCCGTCCAGTTCGGCTAGCAAACGGATTTTGGTAATCAAACGTCCTGTCGGTATTTCTGCCGCCATTACACCATGGAATTTTCCTGCTGCTATGATTACACGGAAACTTGGACCTGCGCTTGCTGCTGGTTGTACGATGATTGTGAAACCTTCCGAACTGACCCCATTGACTGCTCTAGAAATGGCTAGCATTTTTGAGGAAGCCGGATTACCCAAAGGGGTACTTTCTGTAGTTGTTGGCAGCGACGCTTCTCAGCTAGGTGAAGCCATCATGAGTGATTTTCGAGTACGAAAAATTTCATTCACAGGGTCAACAGAAGTCGGGAAAATTTTAATGCGCCAAGCAGCCGATACCATGAAACGGATTTCACTTGAATTAGGTGGACATGCGCCGTTCATTGTTTTTCCCGATGCCGATCTCGACGCTGCAGTGGAAAACGCGGTACTTTGTAAAATGCGCGGTATGGGAGAAACATGTGTTTCAGCAAATCGATTTTACGTTCATCAGGACATTCTTGAGCAGTTTGTCAAAAAAATGGTAGAGAAAATGAGTCAGATGAAAGTGGGCAATGGCTTGCAGGAAGGAATATCTGTGGGGCCGCTCATCGAACCTGCTGCAGTGGAGAAAGTGGAACGGCATGTTCAAAACGCTGTTCAGAAAGGTGCACGTTTATGGCTTGGTGGGAAGCCTTTAGAAAATACTACTGGGTATTTTTATCCTCCAACGGTTTTATCAGAGGTAAAAGAAGATATGCTCATTATGCAGGAGGAAACCTTTGGACCTGTAGCCGCGATTACTTCTTTTGCGACCGAAGAAGAGGTTATAGCTCGTGCCAATGATAGTCGCTATGGACTGGCAGCTTACTTCTTTACTCGTGATGTTGGCCGCCTGTTTAGAATGGCTGAGCAATTGGAATATGGGATTATGGGAGCAAATGACGGCATGCCGTCTACTGCGCAAGCTCCGTTTGGTGGTGTCAAGGAATCAGGACTTGGAAGAGAAGGAAGTAAATATGGAATTGAAGAATATTTAGACATCAAATATTTGTCAGTCGGTTTATGATGGATCGATTGAAGAGTTAAAATTCGATAGGGATGTTCACCAATGGATGAAGAAGTTGTTGCGAACAGGCGGCTGAATCAAATGATAGTTGAGGCGGCATGAAAAGTGCTGCTTCTCTTTTATTGTGGGGGGATTTATATCGTCTGGGAAGTTTTGAATATCATAGGTACTATCTCATTTGCGATCAGTGGTTCAGTAGTAGCAATAGAAGAACAATTTGATCTACTGGGTGTGTTTGTACTCGGTTTTGTGACCGCCTTTGGCGGTGGCATGATACGAAATCTTATTATAGGTTTGCCTGTAGCGAATATATGGCATCAACCAGGACTGTTTCTTACGGCTACTCTGACTATTTTGTTGATTTTTTTTCTGCCTTATCACTGGTTACGCCACTGGAAAAGGATGGGCGGCTTTTTTGACGCTTTGGGTCTATCTGCTTTTGCTATAGAAGGAGCAATCTATGCGCATGACGCACACAGCACTTTGACGACAACATTGATTGCAGCAGTCATGACAGGAATTGGTGGAGGAATCTTGCGAGATGTCCTTGCCCGTCGCAAACCACTGGTATTTCAATCGGAAATTTATGCTTTGTGGGCTTTGGCAGCCGGAGCTTGTGTAGGCTTGGGACTTGTACCGAATGCTGCCTTACAATATGTATTATTTGTTATAGTAGCTGTTTTGCGCATTGTTTCGCTGCGTTTTGGCTGGCACTTGCCTCAGAAGTGGTTGTCCAATCCTCAAGACCAGGTTGAGAGTGGAATAGAGTAAAAAGTGGTTCAGAGTTTCATTGCAGAATGACTCTTTGCTGAGATGGAATAACATTTTTTCTTAATCTATGTTAATGATAGCTTGGAAATCAATTGATAACTTTAGAACCAATTCTATTCAAAAAGGATGAGACGGTTGAAAACGCGAGTGACAGAATTGCTTGGCATTCAAATTCCCATTATTCAAGGAGGGCTTGCCAATTTAGCCTATTCCGAATTGGCTGTTGCAGTTTCGAAGGCTGGAGGTCTGGGACAGATTACCGCAACCTCCTTGTCTTCCGCAGAAGATTTGAGGAGAGAAATACGCAAAACGAAGTCTGCCACGGAACGACCTTTTGGCGTAAATCTTGCCATTAGTCAGCACAAGTCAATCGATGCCATGGTTGAGGTTGTGATTGAGGAACAAGTAGCTGCAGTTTCTCTTACAGCAGGAAATCCAGAACCCATATTAAAAAGATTGGCAGATACGTCCATTAAAAGATTGGTTTTGGTTAGCTCAGTTCGTCAAGCTCAAAAAGCAGAAGCACTTGGTGCAGATGCTGTGATGGCGGTTGGGCAAGAAGGAGGAGGACACATTGGCCGTGTTGACACGGGAACCTTTGTGCTTATTCCTCGTGTAGTAGAATCAGTTCGTATTCCAGTTATCGCTAGCGGTGGTATTGCTGACGGACGTGGTTTTCTGGCTGCACTTGCGCTTGGAGCGGACGGTATTGAAATGGGAACTCGATTTATTGCCACCCAAGAATGCATAGCTCATCATGCGTACAAGGAAGCTATTGTGCAGGGTGGCGAGGAAGATACTGTGATTATCAAACGTTCATTGAATATGCCTGGACGTGTACTGCCTTCATTATGGGTAGAAAAAATATTGGAAGAAGAAAGAAAGGGAACTACACAAGAAGATATTTATCCGCTGATTTCAGGGGAAAGAAATCGTAAAGCCATTATTGAAGGTCGATTGAATGAGGGATATGCATGGGCAGGACAATCTATGGGGTTAATTCATAACGTGCCCACAGTTGCAGAATTGTTTGAAGAGATGTTATCCACCGCTGGTTTCGCTTTGAAACGGATCGAGAAAATGAATTTTCCTGTCTAGGATAAAGGGTATATGAATTTTGTCCTTAGTTTTTTTCTTCAGCATATATATCCAAAAAGAGGAGGTGTAGTCATTTCAAAATCTTTCATGCCAGTGGATTAAGGGGAGGAGTAGAATGGAAAAACATGAATTAGATAGAAGTGCAGTTGGTTTTTGGCAATTAGCCTACCAATCTATCTCGCTCGTTTCTCCGGCTGGAGCTATGGCTGCTACAATGACAGGTGCAGCCGTATATGCACAAGGAGCCTTACCCCTGACTTACATTATTGGATTTATAGCAGCTGCTTTTTCTATTAACACAACTGTACAATTTTCTAGGAAATTGGCTAGTGCAGGTGGATTTTATGCCTACGCCAGTCATGGAGTAGGGCCACGCTACGGTATTTTGACAGGTTGGCTCTTCATACTTTCTTATTTTACAGTTGTGACGAATGGATCGCTGTTTGCTGGTGCTGTTTTTATCCCGGGGCTGATTCAGCTTCTCTTTCATATAGTTATGCCACAATGGATTGGCTATCTTATCACACTAGGTTTTATCGGTTTTACTTATTATTTTGCATGGGCCGGTATTAAACCTTCACTCAAGTACAGTTTATCCACCGGCACATTGGAAATTATCTATTTGCTCGTGATTGGCATAGGATTGATAATTGTAGCAGGCTCACATAACACAGGAACGGTCTTTATCACGCCACATCTAGCTAAAAATGGTTGGAGTGGTGTGGGTATTGGTATGATTCTTGCCCTTTTTTCCATGTCGGGTTCGAGTGGTGCCGTCGCTCTTGGAGAAGAAACTCAATCACCGCAGCGTACCATTACTCGCGCGGTACTGACAAGTTTTGCGTTTGTAGGGGTACTTTTTGTACTTCTTGCTTATGCACAAACGGTTTCTTGGGGTCCTGATAAGATGACTTCGTTTGCCAATGCTTCCGTACCGGGCGTGGAATTAGTTATGGATCATTTTGGAATTATTTGGGCTGTTATCCTGGCTCTTTTTGTGATTAACAGTTTTCTTGCGGGAGCTTTGGCACCAGCAAATTCTGCCGTACGGATGCTGTATGCTTATGCTCGTGATGGAGTGATTTTTCCGTCTTCGTTTTCACGAATTCATCAAAGAAATCGCTCTCCATATGTTGCAGTTCATTGGATGATGTTGGTTGCCACACTCGTCACAATTGTTTTTGCGGCTATTTTTGGTCCTTTCAACGGATTTTTAGTAATGGTTACGATTTCGAGTGTAGCACTCTATGTAGGGCATTTACTAGCAAATTTGGCGGTTACAATGTATTATCTGCGATTACGTGAATTTCGTTTGATTTGGCACGGCATTATCCCTAGCTTGGCGAGCATACTCGTTTTATTTGGTATTTATTTCACGCTCGTACCAATGGTTTATCCTGTCATCTTGGCTCCAATCGTCACTCTCGTTTGGCTCATCCTTGGCTGGATTTTTATTGTGCGTCAATCGCCAGACCAAATTGCTAAAGCTGGGAAATTTACAGTCTAATTCATTGTGGCGCTAAGTTTTATTAAAGTCTGTTGAAGAGCGATAGATTCGCTCTTTTTTTATTTGAAGCCATCAAGCAGGGGAGAATGGAATGATAAATGGTACAAGCCAGACTTCGCAGAATAGAGCGGAGTTGAATATGGATGACTAAACGCAAAAGATGAAAGGAAATCGCCACTCCAAAAGAACGGGTTTGATGTGAATGATGATGAGGGGTGATGGCGGCATGTGCAGTGAAGGACTGTCAAATTCTTTTATATTCAACGACCGAAATGTTCAGAGAACAGCGTTCAATTGGACTTCAGCGGCCAAAAACGGAATTGGAACGGCTATTCACCAGCCCGAAGACGGTCAATGTCCATCTCATGTATGGTTTACATTAACGGATGGAGTTTTAACTGAAGTATATTATCCAGATGTAGCCCATCCACAGTTACAGCAGCTTGAACTATGGGTAACGGACGGTTCCTCATTTATCGATCGAGAACTTGAAGATATGTATCATGAAACACGTCTCGTGAAAGAAGACGCACTTCTTTATGAGCAAATCAACACGGCAAAAAACGGAAAGTATAAGATAAGGAAAGAATGGATTGCCGATCCCGGTCGAGATACTGTGTTGGTGCACATTCAATTTGAGGCTTTAGTAGGAACAGTTCGGGACTATCAGCTCTGGGTTTGCGCCAAACCTATTTTAGGCGGGAATAGTCTGGATGATGTTGCTACTGTACAGTTAGCAAAGTGTGGGTCTATTCTTGCAGCTTGGGACTGTAACTTTTCCCTTACCATTGGTGCGACACCCTCTTTTCAACGTGTGACAGTCATGGATGGTAGAGCATGGGATACTTTTGCTTCTTCGCGGAGATTATTTGAGTTTCCATCTCAATGCGGTTTGATAGGTGGTAATGTTGTACATCTTGGTATGATTCAATGGGATGGGGACGGTTCTTTTTCTAGTCTTACACTTGCTCTTAGTTTTGCTCAGCAAATGGATATTGCCAAACAAATGTTAGACGAATCGTTGTCATATTCCTTTTCGGACTTGAAGAACCAATACGAACAAGGCTGGCGTGCATACGTTAAGAATTTACGACCGCCAATCGTCGCTCATCGTCAACAGTATTATGCGGCTGCCATGGTCATACGGGCGCATGAAGATAAGCAGCAACCGGGTGCTATTGTCGCTTCATTAAGCATTCCGTGGGGTACACATTTACCGGCAGATCGACCCATAGGAGGCTATCATCTGATTTGGCCGCGTGATTTGTGTGAAGTGGCGTCTGCACTGGTTTTAATTGGTGATTATCCAACAGCTCAACGAGTTCTGGCTTATTTGGATGAAGTTTTGCAAAGGCAAGACGGTTCTTTTCCACAGAATGCCTGGTTGGACGGGAGTCCTTACTGGACTGGTCAACAGTTAGATGAAACAGCTTTCCCCATTCTTCTAGCCTATCAACTGCAAGCGATGCATCGTTACGAATCGCTTGTGAAACCGGCTGTCGAATATCTACTAAAACATGGACCGATAACAGAACAAGAACGTTGGGAAGAAAATAGTGGATATTCGCCTTCTACTTTAGCTACGCTGATTGCTGCTTTGGTGGTTGCAGCAGAAATGGCCTATCAAGCTGATGATAAAGAGTTAGCGATTATCTGTCTGAAAAAAGCAGATGAGTGGGAGAATCATATAGAATCATGGACACTTTCCCGAAAGGGAACGTTGGCCAATCATCCCTATTATATTCGCATCAGTGATTCACCAAATCCAGATGATGGTCATTGGATTGAATTGAAAAATGGTGGTGGATGGCATGAAAAAACGGCTGTAGTAGATGCTGGTTTTCTTGAATTGGTGAGATTAGGGATTCGCCCTGCCGACGATCTTTCTATCGTTCAATCGCTCAACGTGATCGACCAAAAACTTATCTATCATTCGCCTTCTGGTCCATTATGGCGACGCTATAATGGGGATGGTTACGGAGAATATGAAGATGGCCGCCCTTATGATGGAGCTGGCAAAGGCAGGCCATGGCCACTTCTTTGCGGAGAACGTGGCGAGTATGAAATAGCATGGCTGTCGTCTCAACGACGTCATTCACCTCCAAATTTCTACACCCCAATGAAATTACTGCGAGTTATGGAGAACTCTGCGAATGAAGGTAATCTGATACCAGAACAAATTTGGGATCAGGATGAATTGCCATTACGCGGATTACGAAGAAATGCTGGCACAGGTTCAGCTACACCACTGATTTGGGCTATGGCGCAATATCTTCGACTTGCAGTTTGTATAGAAGAGGAACGGGTAGTAGAGATGCCTGAGGCTGTTAAAAAACGTTATATTGACCGTCAATATCCAGCCTCTCAGATTCCACTCAGTCTGCACCCCATCTCCATAATAGATAGTGAAACGGAAAGTATATTTTTGATTCAAGGTAGAACTGAGGCAGGTGTTACGGTTGTTGTATTACATCATGATGAACGATTTTCAACAGTAGCAGATACGGAGGGAAACTTTAGTTTTCATGTCCCTGTGCGTATGATGGGGCAACACCAAATGGACATTATGGCTTGCAATCGGTCTTACTCGTTAGCAAGTCAACGTATGACTGCCTGGTATCGACCTACGCATTACTATACATGGACCAATCCTGACTCTCGCTTAGAAGTACCTATTCTTTATCCTACTCAGCCAGTATTTCACTCCGGTGATTTTCAATTACTCAGTGTGGCTGTTGGGGCAGATAAGCAAAGAGCGTATTTCGATGTAGAACTTGGGCATCTTGATAATCCTTGGTTGGGTCCAAGTGGAATCAGTAAACAAGTTATAGATATCTACATCGATATGGACGGTCAGAACGGCTCAGGACAAATATGGACGAAGGATTTGCAAGTATGTTTTGCGCCAGAATGCGGTTGGGAAAAAATGATCCGCGTCACTGGGAATTGGCATGCGGATAGTGGTCTTTACAATTGCGATTGGTCATATTCTTGCAAGGTTGATATTTGGGTAGAAGATACAAGTCGCACAATTCATATAGCCATTCCATTAGAAAAACTAGGTGGAGTTCCCAATAAGGGATGGGGCTTCATGGTTTTCATAGCCGGTGAAGAATATGGAAGGATTCGACCTGTGCGCAAAGTGCCAGGAGATTGGCATTTTGGCGGTGGGAAAGATGAGGTTTGGGGTCCTCAATTTGTTGATTGGCTCGTACCGACGAATTCCTTCTCTGGGTCAACCTTTTCTGCCTTGCCTATGTTGCGTATTGGATGAAACCAGGAAATCTTGAAAAGAAGCAAGCAGCCTTCGGCAACAAGGATAACCAGAGGGCTGCCCTCTTTATCTCTTAATTACATCTGAATATTTTTTTGTGTTAATAGAATAATTATTCATAATATCTGAAAAATATTCATAATGAAGTTTATGCTTGAACACCCAATAATATGAAAACGCATTCATGACATAATGTCTAAAAATGCTTTTCTTACAAGGTTTTTGACCAAACGGTCGGGAGATAGATCAGCCTCATCCATTAAAAAATATCTGCTATGCACCTCTAAACGAGAGTAAATAAACATGCATCTGCATATATAATCCCGTGACCAATTCATAGTTGATGTAGGAGTGAAACGAGTGCTTAAGGATCAAAGAGGATGTAAAGAAGAACAATGGAGGCGATTTTGGAACGTCGATCGTATTCGCTTGATGTGTAAAGATGCTTCGACATTATTTGTTTATTGGGAAGTTAGTTCACTGCGTAAACAAATTATCTCAGAACATTTCGAATCCCGATGGGATCAGCTTCCTTTTTACTTACTACTTCACGATGTCACCGATATGCTTTTTGAAAAAAATGTTCCGCATTCTACTCAAGTGATTGCCGTTCAACCCGACTCAGAAAACTGGTATATCCATCCTGTCCTTGCGAATCGTTCTTACTTGATACAGTTATGTACTGCGACTAAGGAAGGAGAATTTTTTTCTATACTTCAATCGAATTCTGTTACCACACCACGTGTTGCTTCAGTAAGCGACAAACCCTCAGTCTGTTTCCGGCGACCGATAAGGCAAGAGAGAACAGTTCAAGAGAATGCTGTTACAGATGTTGGCCCATATTCCTTTCCGTATTTTGGGGAATTTGATGGATATACTGTCAATTTCGCAAGCCGGGGGTGCATACATGAGTAAAGGATATGTGGCCCTTGTATTGCATGCTCACTTGCCATTTGTTCGTCATCCTGAAAGTGAGACTTATTTAGAAGAGCGATGGTTATTTGAAGCCATTTCCGAAACCTATATCCCGCTGTTACAAGTGCTTCTGAAATTAGCTTCTGAAAGGGTTTCTTATCGAATTACCTTTTCGCTCTCGCCTACCCTTCTAACTATGTTGGATGATTCGCTTTTACAGAATCGTTATAACCAATATTTGCTAAATATGATGGAGTTGGCCGAAAAAGAAGTAAAACGCACACAGGGCGACACAGATTTTTATCCACTCGCCTTGCATTATCGTCAAAAACTTTACGATATCTACCAGTTTTATCACAAATGCAAAAAAGATTTAATTTCTGTGTTTCGATCGCTGCAAAATGGTGGATATCTTGAACTGATTACTTCGGCCGCAACACATGCTTTTTTACCTCTGCTAGCGACAGAAGAAGCGGTAAGAGCACAGGTAGTAACGGGAATTGAGGTCTATGAGCATTATTTCGGCTGTAAACCGCCGGGTATTTGGCTACCCGAATGTGGTTATTTTGAAAAGTTAGAGAATATCTTGAGTGATTTGGGTATCCGATATTTTATCACTGATACACACGGACTAATAAATGCAGAGCCGGTTCCGGTCTTGGGAACGCTCTCTCCGGTTTTAACACCGAGCGGTGTAGCGGTTTTTGCCCGTGACCGTTCCTCATCTCAGCAAGTTTGGAGTTCTATAGACGGGTATCCAGGAGATTTCGATTATCGAGAATTCTATCGGGATATAGGGTTCGATCTCGATTTAGAAACTGTGAAACCTTACATTCATCCTGAAGGTATTCGTGTCGATACGGGTTTTAAGTATTATCGCATAACCGGAAATGGAGCAGAAAAAGCGCCTTATCGTCTCGATTGGGCAAGAGAAAAGGCAGCCCTACATGCCAAGGATTTTATAATGAATCGACAAAAACAGGTTGAGAACGCGTTATACCATATGGGACGAAAGCCAATGATTGTTGCCCCGTTTGATGCAGAGTTGTTTGGCCATTGGTGGTATGAAGGGCCGCAATGGATCGATTTTTTGCTTCGTAAGATACATTTTGATCAAGATGTGTTGGAAACTGTTACACCCTCACAATATCTAGATTTTTATGATGACTTTCAAGAATGTCGATTGTCCATGTCTTCTTGGGGTCGTGGGGGATACGCAGATGTTTGGTTACGTGGGGAAAATGATTGGATTTATCCCGCACTCCATTTTGCTGAGGAAAGAATGGTACAGATGGCCAATCGGTTTTGGCAACCTACAGCAGAGGAGAGGCGCGTCTTACAGCAGGCTGCCCGGGAATTGATGCTGGCACAAAGCAGTGATTGGGCATTCATTATGGACAACAAAACCGTAGTGGATTACGCGGTTCGCCGCACAAAGCAGCATGTATCACGATTTCACCAACTTTGTGACATGCTTGCCTCAGGCACTTTCTCATCTGACGAGGTACTTCCATTGGAAAAGTTGGATGCCATTTTTCCCAATATAGACTATCGTCATTTTCAGTCTAAAAACAAATTTTTGGCAAAAGAGAAGTTGGAAGTCAAACGACTCAGAGTATTAGTCTTGTCGTGGGAGTTTCCACCATTGACTATTGGTGGACTATCCAGACACGTTTACGATTTAACGCGTCACTTGGTTCAAACAGGTTGGGAAGTTCACGTGGTAACTACAGAAGTTGACTCTTGTCCCAATGAGGAAAAAGTAGACGATGTTTATGTTCACCGTGTACGAGTGCAAAAACCGGATGGAGGTTCATTTTTACACTGGGTTTTCCAACTTAATCTAGCGATGCTTGATACGGTCTCTCACCTTGTTCAAAAAGGTTTGTCGTTTGATCTCGTTCATGCTCATGACTGGCTGGTTTGTCGAACTGCCTCAGCAATCAAATCACTTTACAATCTGCCACTCATTGTCACGATACATGCCACTGAACACGGGCGCAACCAGGGAATTCACAATGATGTCCAGCGACATATCCATCAACTTGAACTGCGGCTTGTCAATGAAGCAGAGAAAGTCATTGTATGTAGCGATGCAATGCGTTCAGAGGTCAGGTCGCTTTTTGGCCTGGAAGAAAATAGGGTGCAAGTTCTTCCTAATGGAATCGATCCATCATTGATTCAATGGGATATGCATCGAAAGAAGTTTTGTGAAAGGGAAGACGTTGTGTTTTTTGTAGGAAGACTGGTGCGTGAGAAAGGTGTGCACTTGTTGCTTCACGCAGCTTCACGATTGTTTGTTCAATTTCCTAAGATGCGCTTGGTCATAGCTGGACAGGGACCAATGCGCGAAGAATTAGAACAACTGGGCATTCAACTTAAAATTATCAATCGAGTGTCTTTTCTTGGATTTATCTCAGACGAAGAACGCAATCAAATGTACGCAAAATCAAAAGTTGCTGTTTTCCCAAGTCTCTATGAGCCATTTGGCATTGTAGCGTTAGAAGCTATGGCAGCGGGTACACCAGTGATTGCAGCCTCAGTAGGAGGACTGCGCGATGTTGTCCAACACGAGATAAATGGATTAACAGTATTCCCTGATAATGTAGATTCACTGCACGATCAAATCGCTTTCCTTTGGTCCAATCCAGAATTAGCGGAGCAACTGAGTATGAACGCTAGTCTTCAAATACAAAAGTTTAACTGGGATCAAATTGCGAAGAGCACCTCAGATATATATTGCGAAGTATTGCGTGAGTGGAAAGGTTGGGTTGCTGATGAAAGCAGTAATCATGGCTGGTGGCAAAGGAACGAGATTACGTCCGTTGACGGCGCGATTTCCCAAACCAATGGTGCAATTATTGGGACGTCCCTGTATTGAATATACACTTCAGTTGTTGAAAGAGCATGGAATTACTGAGATTGCTATAACAATTCAATATCTGTCAAGTGTAATTCGGGATTATTTGGGGGACGGTTCGAAGTACGGCGTACGCCTGCACTATTTTGAAGAGCATAAACCTATGGGAACAGCTGGTGGCGTGCTGAATGCCAAAGAATTTCTCGACGAACGATTTCTTGTTATCAGCGGGGATGCTTTGACAGACTTCAATCTAAGCGAAGCTATGGCTTTTCATGAGAATAAGAGGGCACTGGCAACTATAATTTTGACGCAAGTCGAATCACCTTGTGATTTCGGTGTTGTTTTAACACAAAGCGATGGGAAAATTTTGCGTTTTCTTGAAAAACCAAAATCAAACGAAATATTCACCAATACCGTAAATACTGGAATTTATGTGTTTGAAAAAGAAATTCTGAATTGGATACCGAACAATGTTTCTTACGACTTTGGAAAAGAATTATTTCCTCGTCTCGTTGCAGAAAATGTACCTTTTTATGGATATTCTTTAGACGGATATTGGTCAGATGTTGGTAGCCTTCATCAATACAGACAAACTCAGATTGACATGTTAAGCGGCAAAACTTCACTTCGAGTAGGTGGAGAATATTTGGGAAACGGTGTTTGGATGGGTCAGAATGTTCAATTGCATACTGATGTCAAGTTGAATGGTCCAGCATTTATTGGTGATGGTACGATCATTCAGTCAAAAGGGCAAATTGGACCATATACCGTGATCGGACATAACACAATGATTGGAAAGAGTGTTCAAATTGCAAATAGCATCGTATGGAATAAAGTAGAAATTGGTGATTCGTCCGTTATCTCCGGTTCTATGCTCGGAGATGGGACAAAAATTGAACCAGGTGTCATACTGTTGGGCGGCACAATTTGCGCGAGTGAAGGTAGTCGAGGAATAACGAGTACAGGGAAACGGGCAGGTTGGTCAAAGTCTTCCTTATCTGCAGATTCAAGTCAATTGCAAGAGTTCTGGCAAGTACCAAGTTCAGTTTAACACAGATAGAACTATGCATAGGAATCCATACTCGATAAAAATGCCTGGACAGTAGAGTCCAGGCGTTTTTGATGGATTGACAAGCTCTACTTGACAATCTTTTTTATGAATTCTAATATTTCTGATATCAGAACCGAATACCGGAATTTGTGTTCCCTATTTCGGAACGATTGGAGGGAGGGGCTTGCATCAAAATCAAACGCTTATCAAATCCATGGAGGTATTGCGACTCTTTGAACAGTACGAAAGTCTTACTCTGACAGAAATCGTAGAAATGTTGGGACAACCAAAAACAACTGTCTATCGTATGGTAAGTTCGTTGCAAAGTATGGGATGGATATCCCGACGTAAAGACAGTCGTTATGAACTTGGCTTGCTTTTTGTGCACTATGGGCAGCTTGTCTTGGAGAGACTGAATATTCGCGATTTGGTATTGCCAGTTATGCGTCAATTGAGTCATCAGTTAGGGGAGACGGTTAATTTAATTGTTCGAGAAGGATTAGAGGGTGTCTACATAGAGAAAGTGGAAGCAGTTCATCCAGTCCGAATTTATCATCAACGTCCGGGCGATCGCGTTCCACTTTACGCAGGTGCTTGCCCACGGGTTCTATTATCCTTTTTACCGGATGAAGAAGTGGCAGAATACTTGAGGCATGTTGAACTTCGCCCATTTGCTAGTGGCACTATCACAAAAATTCAAGACTTGCAAATGACCATTATAGAATCCCGACGAGTCGGCTATACCATCAGCCACGCTGAACTGGTAGATGATACCTCAGCGGTTGCTGCCCCAATTTTTAATCATTTGGGAGAAGTGGTAGCTGGATTAAGTATAGCAGGACTGACAAGTCATTTTTCTGACGAACGCTTACCTAATCTAACGATGAGTGTACGTCAAGCTGCCAAAGAATGTTCGTGCTTACTTGGCTATCCAGAAAGAGAGAGCCAGCTAGAACGTTTAAATGGGTAAAGCGTTGCCTCAGTAGGATGTATGGTGTTTTCTGACAACTTGCGAGGGGGAAATAGGATGGTATTGATTGGAGTAGCCGTTGTCATGGTGGGATTCTTCATTCGGCTTAATCCGCTTCTGGTAGTGACAATTGCTGGAATTGTCACGGGATTTCTTGCACATCAGTCCTTATACAATATTTTACGATCCATCCAATGTGACGATGGTTGCGCTAGCAGTAGCGACGTTTATTGCTCTGTTGGTAGGACTTGGCATAACACGGAGCAATTCTATCACTTCATTGAGAGAGTCTCGTCGTCTACTTGAGTCGATTGGGTGGGCTGCCGTTCTTCCACAAATGCTGGCAACTTTAGGTACTCTATTTAACAGTGCGGGAGTTGGAGATGTGGTTGCTAAACTTTTGCATCACGTGATCCCATCTAATTCGCTTTTTTGGGCAGTTTTTGCTTATTGTGTGAGTATGGCACTGTTTACCATGATTATGGGAAATGCTTTTGCTGCTTTTCCGGTGATGACTGCTGGGATTGCTATTCCGTTTATTATTCAACATTTTGGCATTCAAGCTGACCGGATTGCTGCTATTGGCATGTTTGCTGGATATTGCGGAACTTTGATGACACCCATGGCTGCTAATTTTAATATCGTCCCTGCTACCTTACTGGATTTAAAAAATAAATATCACGTGATTAAAGTACAATGGCCAACCGCTGTCATTCTTTTAGCAGTAAATATTGCTCTCATGTATTCTGTTGCGCGTATCTAGCCATCAAGTAAAGAGAGGAACTAAAATGGAAGTCAAGATTGAAGCGTATGGAGATTCCGCACTTCTGGTTAAATTTTCAAGCGACTTTCTTCATTCGCAAAATAGAGTGCGTTTTTTCAGACGGTGTATTGAACGTTCTCTACCGACAGGTTTTCTGGAGTGCGTACCAGGCATGACCGATTTAACCTTTTATTATCAGCCGCTTCAGTACTCCTTTTTTTCAGCACGGAAGGAGTTATTGAGGTGGCTTGCAGAAACGCCAGTCATAACAGAAGAGGATGTACGATTTATTGAGATACCCATATGTTATCATTCTTCTCTAGCGCCCGATCTCGATTTTGTTGCAGCTAGTCATCACCTTTCAACAGATCAGGTTATTGCTTTGCACTCCTCATCCGTGTATGAGGTGCAAATGATTGGATTTGCACCTGGTTTTCCTTATTTATCTGGGCTTCCGGGACAGCTTGCCACCCCTCGGCGTGCAACGCCACGATTAAGAATTTCACCTGGTTCTGTTGGTATTGCGGGAACTATGACAGGAATTTATACGTATGAAACACCTGGAGGATGGCAAATAATTGGCAGAACACCATGGGTACTCTTTGATACACAACGTAATCCTCCTTCTCTTTTACAATTAGGTGACCGTGTTCAATGGCGTCCGATATCGCTAGATGAGTTTATGTCATATATGGAAATGATGAAATAAATGAAAATCATTAAACCTGGTTTACTTACAACTATTCAAGATGCTGGACGGAACGGATGGCAACGTTATGGTGTTGTCGTCGGTGGCGTTATGGACAGTCTTTCTTTTCGGATTGCAAATCGTTTGCTTGGAAATCCTGAAGGTTTAGCTGTTTTGGAAATTACACTGCAAGGACCAACCATCCAATTTGAAGAGTTTACGTATTGTGTATTGACGGGTGCGGATTTGTCTCCTCGTTTAAACTGCCAAACCATTACCTTGTATCGTCCGTTTCCAGTCCATCCAGGAGATGAGTTATCTTTTAATTATCCAAATATCGGATGCCGCACCTATTTAGCGGTATCTGGAGGATTTGTTGTGACGGAAGTTCTAGGCAGTAAGAGTACATATTTACGCTCTGCTATGGGAGGTTATAAAGGGCGAAAATTACAAGAGGGAGATCGATTGCAAACTGGGACTCATGAAGGAATGGATCAGCTCTGTAATTTTTTTCAGTTCTCGCAAACGAAAAGATATCCTTTAGTCAGTCAAACTTTGAATCCTAGTTATCAAACCTACCGCTCCATTCGCTTTCTACCAGGTCCAGAGTGGCATTTATTCAATCACGATGCTCAAAAACAATGGCAGGAACAGAGCTTTTTAGTCATGCCACAATCAGATAGGATGGGTTATCGATTACAAGGACCGCCTATTCAATTAACCAAGGCTGAAGAAATGCTCTCTAGTGCTGTTACTATGGGAACTGTTCAAGTACCCTCTGATGGGCAACCGATTATCCTCATGGCGGACCGTCAGACTACGGGTGGTTATCCTCGCCTAGCCCAAATCATTACTGCAGATTTGCCCGTATTGGCTCAAGTTCGTCCCGGAGACAAGTTACGTTTTCAACTTTGTTCTTTAGAAGAAGCAAGAAGCGCTCTTATGGAGCAGGAACGTCAGTTAGCCAATCTTTTTTGGGCACTTGAGTGGTATAAGAAGTAACATTTTTGTGTTGTCAAATCATAAATCATTCATCCTCTAGCTCTCTCCTTCTAATTTCAATGCGTCCACAGTAAGAAAATGTTTGGTGAAAGTATTTTAAAACTTCCGTCCAAGATGAAAAGTGGATCATGCCAAAAGTACAATTTTGACTATTGAATTTGGGACATCATTCTTGAACTATTGGGGGCATAACGACAGAATCATTAGAATCGCAGTACAATAAATCCTAGTCATGTAGTTCATGGAGGTATAGCCGATGTTTAGAAAATTCCCAATTTAATACATCTCGTTGGGGGTATCCCCATGTACTGAACATATGAGCTTCTGTCAAGGGGGCTCCTAACGAGGTGGAAGTTAAATGTTAATTTATTTAGGCTTATTTCGACAACGAAATTTTGCCTTTATGACATTGGCCGACGCTATTTCGGTGCTTGGTGATCAGATCGGCTGGGTCGCACTTCTTTGGTTCGCAATGGTCACGACCAAACATGCTGGATATATGGGATTGCTAGGTCTTGCATTCGGACTCCCGGGTGTCTTTCTCGGTGCAGTTGTTGGAAACGTACTTGACCGCACATCCCATAAGAAAGTATTGGTCACTGCGAATGTGTTGCTTGGTATCGTGTTTATGGCTATTCCGCTACTTTACCAAGTACACGCATTGCCGATGTTAGTGCTGTTTGCACTGGTCCTGGTTGCGGGTTGTTTAACTCCATATACAAGTGTTGGCTGGATGGTGGTTATCCCGAACCTTGTCAAAGAAGATGAGCTTGGTCCTGCTAACTCAATTGTTGAAACGATTTGGAACGGTGCTTCATTACTTGGTCCCCTTCTCGGTGGATTGTTGATTGCACGATTTGGTGCAACGGTCGCAGTGTTTGCTGATGGCGTGTCGTTTTGGGGAGCTGCCTTGTGTGTATTTGTTGTCAAAGGGTCAAAACAACACTTTGAATCCCGAGAGTCAGAAGAACCGAGTCAACGAAATTCGTTCCTCCATGATACTTGGGAAGGTGTTAAGACTTTGTACGGGTTAACCCCAGTTTTGTGGATTACACTCGGTGCGGTGGGTTTTCATCTTGCATACGGTCAATTGGAAGTGTCCCTGCCGTTGTTTACGCACAACGAATTGGCAAGCAGTGCAGTCGTTCTCGGAAGCTTTTGGACAACGTATTTCGTGGGTTCACTCATCGGTTCGGCTTTCAGTGGACTAACACTCAAAGGTAACCGAAGTGGGGTCATTATGGCAGTCATGGCGATGGGATGGGGATTGAGTTTTGTACCCATGCTTTGGGTTCACTCTTTATGGAACACGTATATCTCCATGGCTTTGGCAGGACTTCTCTTCGGAGGTTATCCACCACTAGCCAGAACAACCGTTCAGAAATTGGTCCCCAAAGAGTTTATGGGACGAATTTTGGGTATTCGTGGTTCAATTATTGCTTTAGGCATGCCTCTTGGTTCTTTTTTGGGGGGTGCGTTTGGACAATGGTTTCCTTCGTCAAGTGTCATCGGGGCTACAGGTTTCGCGGTGGTTGTACTCGGATTGCTGTTATTGTCTCGGCGTAGTTTTCGAACAATATAAGCACCTTTCATAAGGTAGCCTATGGGCAACCTTTTGCCTGAGTTTTCTTTATATTCATTCCAAAAAAGATTGTTAAACTGAGTTGAGATAAAGCAAATGCGGCTTCCCTAGAATACAGAGAAGCCGCACCTTTACAGAACGATTATGATGGCGGAGAGGGTGGGATTCGAACCCACGGTGCCCTTGCGAACACGGCGGTTTTCAAGACCGCTGCCTTAAACCACTCGACCACCTCTCCATATTGGAGAACATACGGGAGGCCGGGCAAAAAGCCCAGCCCCATTTTTGGAGCGGAAGACGGGATTCGAACCCGCGACCCTCGCCTTGGCAAGGCGATGCTCTACCCCTGAGCCACTTCCGCATACATCCACGCCTCTGATGGGCAAGACTGCAAGAGAAATTATATTCGCAGACACCCAGCTTGTCAACTCACTGTATCCAAGAACTGAAGTGTCCGCATTTTTCCAGAATTAGTTGCCAATTTTCTGTTCTTCTGGACTACTCGGTGATGCAACAGGCGATTTGGGTATGCGTCCAGCTAAGTAGGCTTGTCGGCCTGCTTCCACTCCTTTGGCCATTGCAGCAGCCATCTGTATCGGATTTTGTGCTTTGGCGATTGCCGTGTTGACAAGCACAGCATCCGCACCAAGCTCTAAAGCCAATGAAGCATCTGATGGCGATCCAATTCCAGCGTCTACAATCACCGGAACACGTCCGTTAGCTTCTTCAATAATACGCAAAATACGTTCTGGATTAGGCAGTCCTTGACCGGTTCCAATAGCCGAACCGAGTGGCATAACCGCAGCACATCCTATTTCAATTAGTCTTCGAGCAACAATATGATCGTCAGTTGTGTAAGGAAGTACAATAAAGCCTTCAGAAACCAATTGGTGTGCAGCTTCTACAGTAGCAATCGGATCGGGCAAAAGTGTTCCATCATTGGGAATAACCTCTAATTTAATCCAGTTAGAGAGACCGGCAGCACGTGCCAAGCGCGCAGTACGTACCGCTTCTTCCGCGGTGTGGCAACCTGCTGTGTTTGGAAGCAAAGTATAGCGATGGATATCAATGTAATGTAGCAGAGATTCCTCTGGTTGCTCTAAATTCACACGTCGAACCGCTACCGTAACGATTTCAGTTCCTGATGCTGCTAAAGATTCCTTCATCAATTCATTCGATGCGTACTTTCCAGTTCCTACCATTAATCTAGAATGAAACTTCTGTCCAGCAATATGTAGTAAGTCTGTCATAATCATGCTCCTTTTCTTTATACAGTGTAAGTTTGGAAATGATTAGCGATTTTCAACCTCCACCTACAAATCGTACAATTTCCAGTTCATCACCATTTGACAAATGAATCATGGACCAATTTTCGCGAGGAACAATTTCTTGGTTTCGTTCTACTGCTATGCGTTCTTCTTGTAAATGTAAGCTATTTAAAAAATCGAGCAGCGTCCAGTTATCTTCAATGCTCATATCTTTGCCGTTGACACGGATCTGCATAGTTATCTCCTTCTCTCCAGTTGCCTTTGTCTTATATCAGTAGGGAAGAATGATTTCCAGTTTTCTTCAACATCACGACCTGTGAGCAGATGAGCAAGAATTTCAGATGTGATGGCTGAAAGTAAAATTCCGTTTCGAAAATGTCCGAGTGAGAGAAACAGTCCAGGAATTGTGGGCACGGGACCAATAAGTGGCGGACCGCTCCCTTCAGGTCGCAAACCTGTCCATGTATGAATGAATTCAGAATGGCCAAGACTGGGGGCAATCCGCTTCAGAGAATATAAAAGCCACGCAAGTGAATCGCTACTGGGAGATTTATCATATCCAGATTCACGTTCTTCCGTTGCTCCCACTACAATTTTTCCATCGCGTTTGGGAACCAGGTAGGCGTGTTGTGAAAACACTGTATGTTGAAGTTGTAAATCGCGGGGGCGAATAGCCATCATTTGCCCCTTCACAGGATGAATGTCAATGGAAAGTTCAAGAGACCGTAACAGTGATGTAGCAAAAGCTCCAGCAGCTAAAACCAGTCGTTCAGCTTCAAAACTGGTATCTTGATGAGTGTAAACACGAAAACAATCGGCAGTCTTCTCCACACGTAAAATTTCAGTCTGTTCTAAAACCGAAGCAAAATGGTAAACAGCTATGCGCAGGGCATCCATGAAACGGTGAGCATGCAAATTTCCGTCATCCGGCAAATATAGACCCCCCAGGCAAGGGGCAAGTGAAGGTTCACGACGGGCAACTTTCTCGCCAGACCACCATTCGCAACGAAGTCCAGCGGCTTCTTGCCATTGAGCTTCTTTCTCCAAAAAGGATTTCTCTTCATCATTAAAAGCGAGTTGTAAAATCCCATTTTGAGTGAGTTCAATGTCTATGCCGCTGTCTTTTCTTAGTTCTGCAGCAAATTCAGGGAAAATGGAGCGGCTCGATACACAGAGATCAAGCATAGGCCCGGGCCGATCCGCTTCTAGTTGAGCGCCAAGCATTCCAGCCGCAGCGCTTGAAGCTTCTTGACCTATTCTACCGCGTTCCACGAGTAGTACATTCAATCCTTTTTTGGCAGCTTGCCAGGCTATGGATGACCCAATCGCACCACCGCCAACGACAATAACATCATAGATGCGCCTCATCGTTCATTCTCCTCCTTGAAAAAGGGGGTTTTTGGAGCGATATGACAAGCAAGCATCGTTTGCTTGAGTCTGTATGCCGCCTCTTTTGGATTCTCGGCATCCAGCACAGCGCCAATCACAGCCACACCACTGCATCCTGTCGCAAGCACCGACTCAACATTTTTCTCGTCAATGCCGCCAATTGCTAAAACCGGAATGGAGAGTTTTTCGACCACAAGTGATAAGGCGGCAAGTCCGCGAGGTGCCAGCTGAGGGTGGGATGCACTTGGGAAAACGTGACCAAACGTAACGTAATCCGCTCCTGCGTTCTCAGCAAACATTGCCTCCTCCAAAGAATGTACGGAACAGCCAAGCATTCCTTGCCATTTGAGTTGATTGCGCAATGCATGCGCCGTGGCAACAGGCAATGATTGAGCCGCTAAATGTACACCATCGAGTTTCTCAGCTAAAGCCAAATCCATTCTGTCGTTGACAAAAATTTTTGTGGCGAGATGGAGTCTGTTTAAATTTTCTTTTAGGTTTTTTACTAACTCAAGTGTACGAAGTACAGGCATTTTTTTATCGCGAATTTGAATAACATCCGCTCCACCTTCAGCAGCTTCCGAAAGAGCTTCAATTAACGGCAATTGGTGACGATCGCGATCGCTAATCATATGTAAAACTGGAGTCATCATGCACCTCACATAAAAAAGCCGCACCTGAAGAAACAGGTACGGCGGGATTCCATTCTTAACCCAGCAAACGCCACCTTGCCATAAATTGTTCTGCTTCAAGTATCTCATTCACACAACTTTGCGTCAAGAAGGTGAAGGGATGCTCTTCGTCCTGAGGTCCATGCTATGATGAAAAAAGTAAGGTTGGGGAGTGAGGAATGGTGGACTTTACAGAACGGTATTCTCGCCAGATTCGTTTTCAACCCATTGGCAAAGAAGGGCAACAAATGCTGTCCGCTGCTCGTGTCGCCATTGTTGGGCTTGGAGCGCTCGGTACCGTATTGTCCAGTCAATTAGCTCGAGCTGGTGTGGGTTATTTACGGCTCATTGACCGCGATGTGATTGAAGTCTCAAATTTGCAAAGACAACTTCTTTACACTGAGCAAGATGCTGAAGCGGGGCGAGCGAAGGCGGAAGCTGCAGCGGAGGCCCTTGCCAAAGCTAACAGTCAGATTCAGATTGAACCTGTCTTGACGGACGTAACGGCTGTGAATGCAGAAGAATTGCTTGGCGATGTGGATGTGATTGTAGATGGTACGGACAATTTACAAGTGCGATATCTTATCAATGATGTAGCAGTGAAACACGGAATTCCATGGAGTTATGGAGGAGCTGTGAGTTCTTATGGAACCACGGTATTTATAGAACCTGGGCAGACACCTTGTTTAGTTTGCTTGTTTGGTGCAGATGACGGATCGGCCGGACACGATACTTGTGACACAGTAGGTGTTCTAGCACCGATAGTGAGTATGATTGCGTCGATGCAGGTGGCGGAGATCATAAAATTTTTAACGGGGAATAGGCAAGCGCTCAAACGTGAGATAACTTATGTGGATATTTGGCAGAATGAATTTCGGTCTTTACGTCTCGGAACGCCTAAAGAAGAGTGTATATGCTGCCAAAAAAGACAATTTCTTTCTCTTCAACACAAGGACGAGGGATTGGTGGTTTCTTTTTGCGGTCGACAAACCATTCAAATTAAACCACAAGGAAAGTTGAACGTTTCCCTGGCGATACTTGCAGAGCGCTTGAAAGCATTGGGACGTGTGCAAGCGAATCGCAACTTGCTCCGCTTTGAAACGTCAGACTGCACCATCAGTTTGTTTGCTGATGGACGCGCTTTAATTCATGGTGTGGATGATATTTGGGAAGCGAAGAGAATCTACGCGCAATACATAGGTTTATAAAACGGAGTACGTTCATCAGACTCGTCCATAAGAATTAAAAAAGAAAAGTTGAAAAAAGCCGTTGACATCTCTCTGCAGACTTGTTATTATCAAAAACGTCGCTTCGGACGAGGCGGATGAAGAGTGAGCCGAGAGAAAAGCAAATTTGCTTGGGCCTATAGCTCAGCTGGCTAGAGCGCACGACTGATAATCGTGAGGTCAGAGGTTCAAGTCCTCTTAGGCCCACCAAGCTTTTAAAAACTCGACTTGCAAGGAATCGTAAAGTGTGGTATAGTTCCACGGTCAGCGCTGAATCTGATGTGCCCGTAGCTCAGCTGGATAGAGCGCTTGACTACGAATCAAGAGGTCGGGAGTTCGAATCTCTCCGGGCACGCCATGCCGAAGTGGCGGAATTGGCAGACGCACACGACTCAAAATCGTGCGGGAAACCGTGCCGGTTCGAGTCCGGCCTTCGGCACCACAGTGGGGCTATAGCTCAGCTGGGAGAGCGCTTGAATCGCACTCAAGAGGTCACCGGTTCAAATCCGGTTAGCTCCACCAGACGGTCGCCTGTGCCTCAACCAGGATGTGTATATTCCTCGATAGCTCAGCGGTAGAGCATCCGGCTGTTAACCGGAGGGTCGTAGGTTCGAATCCTACTCGGGGAGCCATATATATGGCCCCATGGTCAAGCGGTTAAGACACCGCCCTTTCACGGCGGTAACGCGGGTTCGAGTCCCGCTGGGGTCACCATGGGCGGTTAGCTCAGCGGGAGAGCACTCGCTTCACACGCGAGGGGTCGGCAGTTCGATCCTGCCACCGCCCACCAGCGGACGAGTCGCTGGCATTGCCTGAAAAGTCTATATCGCGGGGTGGAGCAGTTGGCAGCTCGTCGGGCTCATAACCCGAAGGTCGCAGGTTCGAGTCCTGCCCCCGCAACCAAATGGAGCTGTGGTGTAGAGGCCTAACATGCCTGCCTGTCACGCAGGAGACCGCGGGTTCGAATCCCGTCAGCTCCGCCAAATTTCTCTACCGCGGGCCTATAGCTCAGCTGGCTAGAGCGCACGACTGATAATCGTGAGGTCAGAGGTTCAAGTCCTCTTAGGCCCACCAGAGTATGGTGGGTTTTTTCATGTCCAAATTTCTTCATTCAGTAATATTCAATATTTCAATGGAGAAAGAGGCGTTCATCGATTGACGTCATGATGTTCTTCCGGTATTGTTTTGTTTAGTTGAGACGAGTGAGCAGAGTTGAGCTGGGCCGAGTTGAGCGTTTCATTCCATGCATGGGCATCGAGTCTGTGTATTTTCTGTCTTCGGCCCCTCTGTCATAGGAGGGTAATCTTATGCTTTTAGTCATTGATAATTTTGATTCTTTTACCTACAATCTTGTCCATTATTGTGGTGAACTGGGTGCTGATATCATTGTGCGCCGCAACGATACACCACTTCATGAGCTAAAGAATCTCTCGCCTTCACAAATCATCATCTCTCCAGGACCTTGTACCCCAACAGAAGCAGGTATTTCAGTAGAAGCTATTCAATATTTTTCAGGACGCATTCCTGTTCTGGGAGTTTGTCTGGGACATCAAGCATTAGGGCAAGCCTTTGGTGCAGAAGTGGTGCGTGCCCCGCTATGTATGCATGGAAAAACGTCTCCTATCCATCATCAACAAGACCATCTTTTTGCTCAAATTCCTAGTCCTTTTCTTGCTACGCGATACCATTCTTTGGTCGTTCGCCGCGACACTTTACCGGATTCCTTTTCTGTTACGGCAACCGCGGATGGGCTAATCATGGCTATGCGCCATCAACCAAGCGGTGCTGTGGGTGTTCAGTTTCATCCTGAATCCATTCTTACAGAACATGGGAAACAAATTCTTGCTAATTTTTTGGCGAGCTAAAGAAAGGTTATACAACGCGATGAGCGAGAGGAGAAGTTGGAATGATGCAAAACTTTAAATATGAAGAAACTCTTGAGATCGATCCGTTTTATTTTTATCTACACAGCTTGGAAATTGTACCACCTTTTCACGCGTATTTGCTGGATGCGGCGTACGATAAACAGGCTGATACACGTTTTTCCCGTTCGATTCTTGGTTTAATGCCGTTGATTGAAGTAATTGTGAAAGATGGAAAAACGTTTATTTATGCCAAAACAGGTCTCGCCGAATGGCTGGCTCAAGAACTCCAGCCCAATGTGATTGAATTCGAAGGAAGCTTTGTTTCTGCTGTTGCTGAGAAACCTTGTGCAGTATTTACGGATAATCCTCTGGAGGTATTAGAACGTTTGCGCCTTTTGTTGCGGCAAAAGATTTTTACCGAAAACCAACCTATCCCCTTTTCGGCTGGTTTCTTGGGCTATATTGGCTATGACAGTGTGCATTATTTAGAAAAGCTGCCTAAAACCACATTGGACGATCGCGCTTTGCCTGACATTCGCTTACAACTCCATGCTTTTACGATTCATTTGCAAGTGAATCGATTGCAAATGTTCAGTTTGTTGCCTGAACTGAGAGGCTATCTTTCTAAAGAAAATATGCTCCTGCTAGAAAGCGTTCAAATGAAAGTTTTGAACTTGTTGGACCAAGGCACATCGGAAGAACCCCGAAGACTGAAAGAGGCAGCAGCGGCTAGTCAGGATACAGTCGATATTAAGGATGAAGTCTCGGCTGAAACTTTTATGGGTAATGTCGAACGTGCACGAGAATATATTCGCGCAGGGGATATTTTTCAGGTCGTGTTATCCAAGCGCATGAAAGCGAGCGCTACGTTACATCCTTACATTGCGTATGATCGATTGCGCAAATTGAATCCGTCGCCTTACATGTTCATGAGTGAATATCCCGATATGCGACTCTTTGGTGCAAGTCCGGAAGTTCAGTTGCGTGTGGTTGATGGATTGGCCGAAATGAAGCCGATAGCTGGCACCTCCAAAGGCAGAGGCAAATCTGCAGCTGAAGATCGGGCGTTGGCTGAACAATTGTTGAATGATGAGAAAGAACGGGCTGAACACTTGATGCTTGTTGATTTATGCCGGAATGATTTGGGCAGAGTTTGTACCATAGGATCGGTTCATGTTCCGGACTTCATGGTAGTCGAGCCGTATTCTCACCTTTTTCACCTGGTATCCACAGTGCGTGGTCAATTGCGAGAGGATGTGAGTGTTTTCACAGCTCTCTTGGCCACATTTCCGGCGGGTACACTATCGGGAGCTCCAAAAATTCGTGCTATGGAAATTATTGATGAATTGGAGACATTGCGTCGAGGACCTTACGGTGGTCTGTTAGGTATGGTCGATCTCGATGCAAACGCCAATACGGCTATTATCATCCGCTCAGTGGTAGAGAAAAACCAAGCATACTATGTGCAAGTCGGGGCGGGTATCGTGATGGATAGCGTTGCCGAGCAAGAATGGCAAGAGTGTAATCGCAAAGCGGGCGCAATATTAGATATTTTGTCGCAACCCATGGCAACGCAAAAGTGATATACTAAAAATGGCATCCAGCTCGAAACCTGCAGACGTCACATCTGTGGAGAGGTTTGAGGAGGAACCGTCATGGGAGACAGTTTACAATTTGATTTGTCGGCAGCAGAATGGCGTCGAAATGCGGCTGACGAGCAGGCGCTCTTGGAAGGGTTGGCAGAGCGGCTTTGTTCCGCCTTACCTCAGCAAACAGAGGTAATTCGGGAACATGGTCTTTTTGTCCGCCATCCGCGTGTGACTCAAATACGAGTGCTGTTTGAGATGTACCATTTTCAGTTGACCATGACGAAAACACACGGTTTGTTGGCAGAACGTGCAAAGGTAGTTCGCGGTATCCGCTTAAAAACAGAGGAGATGTCATTTGGAGAATGGCTTGACGCTCTTTCTGTAGAACTGTCTCGGATGGCGGCTGAACACGAAGATGTGCAACAAAAACTCTATCAATTTTTAATGTCTTGACGATCCTTTTCCAAGGGTCGTTTTGACATTTCATGGTCAACAACAACGTATTTGACCCTTCACCTCATCCGTTGCTAACGAAATGATAAAGGGGGAATGCCAAGCGTGTGGTTTTCCAGGAAAAACCAAGGTGGTTTGTCCAAAAGTGAACGATTGGCAAAAGAAAATGCCGCTCTCTATCGTTCGGAACGCGCGATAGCAGCCTTTGAACGTGGGCAGTTGCCTGAATATGTCGAAGCGCGAGCGAGGAAGCAAGTTCAGCATGAACTCCCCTGGACGAGTAATTTATCGGTTGCTGAATGGGCGCTGTTAGCCCGCTATGGTTTGCGACCCTTAGGTCAGGTTATGGGAGCAACAGTGTATCATCAGGCAGAATGGAAAATGGTTTTAGGTCGACAGAATCGTTACGCAGGCGGATGGAATACAGGTTTTAACGGGATGTATGTGAATTTATATTCCGGAAGTTGTTTTTTGAATGAATTAGAACAAGGGATGTATGAAGCGCGTTGGCTTGCTTTGCAAAGATTGAGAGCAGAGGCGGCGTTGCTTGGAGCGCACGCAGTGGTTGGGGTCAAAGTCAAGCTGGTTCCAGGCACGGTGGAAAGTAGTTTGGAAATGACGGCTATGGGAACGGCAATAACTCTCGATTTGCCAAGTGTGGATGAGCCTCTTCTTTGTACGGTCAGTGCACAAGATTTTGTTCGACTTCTTCATGCAGGGAGTATTCCGGTTGGCTTAGCCCTTGGGGTCGGAATCTATTATCAGGTCAGCCAATGGAATGATGTTTGGCAATCTGGAAGTTATAGCAATCAGGAAATGTATAGTTATACTGATGCGGTTTATCAAGCCCGACATCGGGCTGTACAGGAGATGCGCCGACACGCAGCAGAAAGTGGCGGAAATGGTGTGTTGGCTCATGAAACTGGATTGCGGGTAGAGGAAGTAGAGGTAGAGTATGGGGAAGGCGATATCCGTCTCAATCATGTGGTGGAATTTTTCGCAATGGGCACAGTGATTTCTTATCGCAAGACCCATCTGGATGAACGACCTCAGTCGGTAGTATCGCTCAATACCTGATAAGCTCTGTAAAGGGATATAAGGAGTTGATCTGTTTGCCTGTGAACAATGATTTACCCGAGCACGCGCTTGAACGTTTGCGAGGATTGCGAAGTCAGGGTCACCCTGGCGGCGTATTCACGTCGGATTTGTCAGTCAACGAATTTTTGCTCGTACGAGATGCTGGATTTGAGCCCATTGGTTTAGTTGTCGGATCGTCCATATATCATATTGGTTATCAGCAGGCTATGTGGCGTCAAAGTATGGAAATGGATGTTTTGACACAAGCCATGTATCACGCTCGTGAACTTGCCATGTCTCGAATGGAGGAAGAGGCAGCGGAGCTAGGAGCGGATGGCGTAGTAGGCGTTCGTCTGGAAGTGACGCGCTATGAGTGGGGAGCCGATATGGCAGAGTTTTTGGCGATTGGCACGGCAGTTGCAGCTAGAGAAGGCGGCCATTCGTACAAGTCTCATTCGGGGAAACCCTTTACTTCAGATTTGTCTGGGCAGGATTTTTGGACCTTGCTTCAAGCAGGTTACAGGCCGCTTTCGCTCGTTATGGGCAGTTGCGTCTATCATGTGGCCCACCAAGGTATGTTTCAATCTTTAAAAAATGTAGGTCAGAATGTTGAACTGACCAACTTTACGCAAGCACTCTATGATGCTCGTGAATTGGCCATGGAGCGAATGCAGACTGAAGCTCACGAAGAAAAAGCGGAAGGGATTGTGGGTGTCCGCTTAGAAGAGCGATCACACGGATGGGGTTCACATGTGATTGAATTTTTCGCTGTAGGAACGGCTGTTACGCCTATCCGGGCTGATCACAATATCAGCAAACCACAGTTGATACTTTCTCTCAACGATTGACCATAAGCTGAATTTTTCTTTGAAATAGATTGTAAATTTATTACAAATGGTTGGAGGGAATAAAAATGGGATTATTTAAAAGAGCATCAGAAATTGTGGAATCTCAAGTCAATAAGCTATTGGATAAATTAGAAGATCCCAATGCTACTCTCGATCTCTCTTATGAAAAAATGGTTTCTGGCTTGCAACAAGTTAAACGTCATCTGGCAGATGTAGTCACAGAGCAAAAAGCGCTCGAAAATCAAATTCATTCCACTGAAAAAGAAATTGCCGACAGAGAGGAAGAAGCGCGGGCGGCGCTTAAGGTGGGACGCGAGGATTTGGCCAAAAAAGCACTTGAGCTCAAACAGTCTGCTATGGCCAAATTAGCAACTCTCCAAGATTCCCTAACTAAAATCGAAACTCAAGTCAATCGTCTTAAGGAAGCTGAACAAAAGTTTCAAGAACGTATCTCAAATTTCAAAACTGAGAAAGAAGTTACCAAAGCAACTTATACCGCCGCACAGGCTGAAGTTCGTATGGGTGAATCATTGTCAGGCATCAGTAAAGAATTAGGCAACGTGGGGGATACCTTGCGTCGTGCCAACGATAAAACGGAACGTATGGTGGCTCGCGCAGAAGCGATGCAGTCCCTTGCAGATGAAGGGATTTTGGACGATCCATTAGATAACCGAGATGCTGTGCAGAAAGAATTGGATAAAATTCGCAAAGACGCATCTGTTTCTGATGAATTGGAGCGCCTCAAAGCAGAAATGGCCGAAAAGAAATCATAAATTGGCAAGTTGAAAATTCTATTTGTGCAGCACGGGCCCTTTGCATTTCTGACCCAACGAATGGGCTCGTGCTTGCGTCTTGGTAACGCCTAAAGTATAATGTTCGGGCATACAGTAAAAACAATGCGTCCGTAGCTTAGTGGATAGAGCGCTGGCCTCCGGAGCCAGAGGTCGGGGGTTCGAATCCCTCCGGACGCGCCATAAAAATTAGGAACTGTCCTCAAATAGCAGAAATGCCAAAAGGGACAGTTTTTCTTTTGCGTAAAATTCCCGAATATTCACATTACAAAATGAATGCAAGAGTTGATAAAGCGCTTTTCCCGCTTTATCAACTCTTCTTACATAGGATGAAAACTTGTATGAGCTGTGTTAGCTAAGTGAGGAAGGTGAAGACCCGTAAATACCATGCATGCCATGCATGCCACCCATGCTCATATGTGGCATATGGGTGTAAACAGGTGTCATGGTCAAAGAGTCGTAATGCGCTATTGTGACGTGTTTACCTGTTTTGATAACCTCAACGGTCGGACAAAGTAAGAAGAAGAGTACGAAGATGATAAGAAATACAACTGCCCAACGTGTGTAAACTCCAAATGCTCCCATGTCTGTCATTCCTCCTTCGTGAGATAGTTCAGAAGATGCTGGGACAAACGCCGCCGGGCACAGGCAAAAGCGGAGATTCGAAAAAAGATTTATGGGTCATTTACTGGTGATAATAATAAATATACGTTATAATGAATAAAAATTTATCAAAGAGGCTGGATATGTACAGCTCTTTATGAAGAGATACGCAATGAGGAGGTGGCATGGGTTATGAACCAACCGCGTATTGGCGTTGTTGGAGCAACGGGTTATGCCGGAGTGGAGTTAATACGTATTCTCAGTCGCCACCCTTTGCTGAAAATAACGTACTTAGCAGCTCAAAAGCTAGAACAGTCAGAGACGTATGGTCATAAAATCAGCGCTTTTCGCCAGTTTGGAGAACTGCCTGCTTTGGAACCATTTGATTTAGAACGCTGCCTGGATTTGTGCGATCTCGTTTTTCTTGCCCTACCATCTGGCATATCTGGCCGTTTGGCTTTGCAAATTCATCATGCTGGCAAAAAAGTGATTGATCTCTCAGGCGATCTTCGCTTGCCCAAAGAGGTGTATGAAAGTTGGTATGGACTAGCTTCACCTCTCACGCAAAAAGACACACACGCAGTGTATGGATTATCTGACTGGCAAGCTGAGCAAATTGCTAATCAATCATTGATTTCTAATCCTGGTTGCTACGCTACAGCGGCGCTGCTCTCTCTTTTGCCGCTTTGTCAAACAAAACTTGTGGAAAGTCAGAGCGTATGGGTTGTCGATGCAAAATCAGGATCAACCGGAGCAGGCAAAAGTCCGCAGCCTCATTTATTGCTCAGTGAATTGTCCAATAATTTTTATCCTTACCGTGTGGGGTGCCATCAACATACACCTGAAATTGAACAAAAACTCCAGGAAGAATCCAAACAAGCTGACCTGCAAATTCAATTGACTACACAGTTGCTGCCTATTCCACGAGGAATCCTTGTATCTGCTTATATACCGCTTTGTTCAACGGTCAGTTTTACGGATTTATATGAAATTTATCAAAATGCATACCATGATACACCTTTTGTTAGCATACTGCCATGTGGCGAATGGCCGCAAATTCAAAGTGTTTTAGGAGCTAACACTTGTCATATTGCGCTGCATGTTGATAATCGTACCCAAATGCTGCAAATATTTGCTGTGATAGATAACTTACAAAAGGGCGCTGCAGGACAGGCGGTACAAAATATGAATTTAATGTTGGGTTGGCCCATGGAGACAGGGCTTTCACTGATAGGAAGTGCGCCTTGATGGGCAAGGGGATGATAGCTTGAGTGTACTCATTAAAGTTGGCGGTTCGCTGGGCGAACAGGCCGCACCATTAATTCGTCCTTTACAGAATTTACAAAATCAATCTCGTTCATTTGTGATTGTTCATGGTGGTGGTCCCCGTATCAGTGCAGCTTTAGAAGCGGCTGGTATGAAATTGCCTTTCCATAATGGATTGCGTCGTACCCATAGTCAAGCCATGGTCATTGTGGACGCTGTGCTCGGATTTTCAGTTAACAGTGAATGGGTTTCTTTATTACGTGCCAACGGCATTGCGGCAGTTCCTGTGCATGGAGCAAAATCGGGACTTTTCCTCGCCGAATCTTATGAGGGCGATCACACTGCGGATTGGGTGGAAGCCTACGCTGGACCACTTGAAGCAGCCTTTGTGCGTCATGAAATCCCAGTAGTCGCGCCGATTGGTCACAACTCCCGAGGGCAACGCATGAATATCAATGCAGATGCAGCAGCAGCAGCTTTGGCTGGTTCGCTGCAAGTTGAAAAACTTGTTTTTTGCACAAATGTGTCTGGGATCTATCTAAATTTTCCATATGGAGATCGGATAGATTCCATCACAGACAAAAAATTAGAAAAGTTATATCAGCAGGGGATGTTTGAAGGTGGTATGCGGCCCAAAGTGGAGGCTGTATTGAATGCGCTTAGGTATAAGGTAAATGCGGTTTATGTAGTTGATGGGGAAAATGAAGCTGCTATTGAATGGGCTTTTGCCAACCATCCTGAAGAGCCGGTGTCTGGAGCATTGGGCACTCGCATAACCCGATATTTAAATGAATAGTAGAGAGGAAGTGCCGCTCATGTTGTTTCAAAATTATGGCTCGCGCGAACTTACGATAGTGCGAGGACAGGGAGTTTGGTTGTACGACGAACAGGGCAGGGACTACTTGGATATGACTGCTGGCATTGCAGTTACAAGTCTGGGGCATGCTCATCCGCGTCTGGTGGAAGCTATTTCCCATCAAGCAGCCACATTACTGCACTGTTCAAATTTATATCAAATTCCTCAGCAAGAAGAAGTGGCTAAAAAACTGATTGAATTTTCAGGTTTGGATGCTGCGTTTTTCTGCAATTCTGGAGCAGAGGCAAATGAAGCAGCATTAAAATTAGCGCGGCGTTATGCGTCCACTCAACATGCTGAAAAAACGATATTGCTTTCTTTGCCAGGGGCGTTTCATGGCCGTACTTATGGTGCTCTGTCCGTAACGCCAAAGCCAGCGTATCAGGAGGGCTTTGGACCGCTTTTGCCGGATTGTCATACTCCTACTTCATTTGAAGAAGTCCTGTCCTCTGTAAACAGTGATACAGCCGCTTGTATAGTTGAGGTCATTCAAGGTGAAGGTGGTGTTCAACCCGTACCTCATGAATTTCTGCAGGAACTCCAAAAGCGTCTCAAGGCTGTCCATGCACTCCTGATTGTCGATGAGGTGCAGACAGGGATAGGTAGAACCGGTGACTGGTTTGCTTTTAGAAGTGCAGGTCTAGATCCTGATATTGTAACTCTGGCTAAAGGGTTGGGTGGTGGCGTACCGGTTGGCGCTGTTCTTGCCAAGCAAGAAGTGGCCAAAACTTTTACAGCCGGATCGCACGGAACGACATTTGGTGGAAATCCATTAGCTATGTCAGCGGCAAAAACAGTCCTCGAAGAAATAGAAAAAGGAAATCTTTTAGAGCAAGTTAGGCGAGTAGGAGATAAAGTGAGACAATTTTTAGAAGAACATTTTACGCAGGTGAGCGGTCAAGGATTAATGTGGGGGTTTACCATCTCAGAAGATGCCCGGAATTTTGTCAAAAATGCACAAGAAGTAGCTGGTGTATTGATGACAGCTGTTGGAGAAAACCGTATTCGCGTGGTTCCTCCTTTAATCTTAGAAGAGGAAGATGTAGATGAGTTTGCAAAAAGAATCTATACTATCTTATGAATAATTTTGCGTCGTATAGACGCGTTGTTTCTTCCCTAGGTAATCGCTTTCAATCGCTTGATAAGAGAAAAAGCGCCATTTTACGGCACTTTTTTCTTTTATTAAGCGTTTTCAGCCAATTTTGTTTCTTTAAATTGTTCATAACATGCTGTATAATAAACCATGGCTATCTCGTCGCAGTTGTGGAATTTTTTACAATAAATGCAATCTTTCCATACCTTGCGAGGCAATGTTTCTTTTTCTACAATCTGAAAATTCAATTTCTTGAAAAATGTCGTCTGATAAGTTAGTGACAAGACTTGCGGGATTCCTAACTGTTCAGCCTCCGCAGCGAGATGTTCCACAATCATTCGGCCAATGCCTCTACCGTGAGAGGCAGCATCAACCGCCAAGGAACGAATTTCAGCCAAATCTTTCCAAAGAATGTGCAATCCAGCCACACCGAGAATACGGTTGCCTTCAGATACAACTGTAAAAGCATGAAGGTTTTCGTACAAAGACTTTTCAGATCTCGGTAACATTAAACCCTCGTTGGCAAATGTCTGAATGAGATGTTGCATTTGCGGGACGTCGTGAACCGTTGCTTGGCGGATTTCCATGCAATGGCCTCCTTTCAGTGTTGAGAATAGTTATAACATGTTGTAGTATTTATATGCAATATATCGTATATTATTTCATATCCAACCCGTGTCAGGCGTCTACAGTAATACAGTAAACAGCGGGATCGTTCAATGTGGTCTATCACTATTTATTGAAATATTTAGAGAAAAGGTGAGAAGAAGTGGAGAAGAATAAAGAATGGATGGGTCAACTGACCCAGAATATTGACCGTGAACACGATGCATGTGGTCTCTTTGCCAGGATTGAGAAAGATGGCAAACAAAGGCGAGAAACAGTTCTTGCTGGTATCCGAGCATTAGCAGCTATGCGTCATCGTGCCGGCTATGTGCGCCAAGAAGGTGATGGATGTGGCTTGCAATTGGACATCCCGCGTGCGCTTTGGCAGAAAAAATTGGCGTTGGCTGGTCAGAATGCTGAAGCAGTGTGGGAAAAAGGTTTTTTTGTAGGTCATTTCTATTTGCAACGTGCACAAAGCTCGAAAGCGTTGGAAAAAATTCACCTAGCTTTCAAGGAAGCTGGCATCAACATTTTGCTTGAGAGTCATCAAGAGGTGGATGAAACGGCTTTAGGTGAGTCGGCAAGTCGTGAGAATCCAATCTTTTTGCAAATAGCAGGTTATTCAGAAGAGCATTCGTTGCGAGAAAAATTGTTTACGCTCGCTCTACAGTTAGAGGAAGATCGACAAATACATGTGGTTTCACTCGATACGGATACAGTGGTCTATAAAGTAGTCGGTGACGAACAAACTCTTTATCGTTATCATAAAGATTTGCAAGATCATTCTATAGAGAGCAGTGTAGTGCTTGCACATACTCGTTATTCCACGAATACTGCAACTGCCTTTGCTCGTGTTCAACCTTTTGCAACCTTAGGGCATAATGGGGAAATTAACACCATTAGCCGTTTCTATTCCGAAGCAAAGATGGCGGGATTTTCTCTGTCGGCAGATGCCAGTGATTCCCAAATGGTGGATAGGTTTATGCATGGGTTAATGGCTATGCGCAACTGGAGTTTAATGGAAAGTATGGAGCTTATCTTCCCTCCCATTCTATTTGAAATTAAGCGTATGCCTAAAACGCTGATCAATCTCTACATGTTTTATCGTGCCCTGTGGGGCCCGTTTGCTCAAGGACCGGCTGGAGTTATTTCGCGCTATGGAGATGAATTGGTTGCCTCAGTGGACGCGCTGGGTTTGCGTCCTATGTGGTTAATGGAAACAGAAGACGCTTGGACTTTGGGGTCGGAACAAGGTTTGGTACCTGCGCAAGAGTGGGTTTCTTCTCCCAAACCGCTTTCTCCTGGAGAGAAAATTGCTTTTCTGCTCAAAGAACGCAAGCTTCTAACTTATAAAGAAGTACAGGAAACCGTATACTCTCGAGCCAGTTTGCGTTTTGACTTTCATACGTCGGCTAAAACACTGCGTTTTTCCGGATTATTTGTTCGTGAACACCATGCTTCTCATCCACAACGCGATACTCAGGCGTTTGCTGTTCGTGCAGCTGCCTTAGGTTTTCGTGAAGAAGATTTGAAATTGCTGGAAGCCCATATCCATACAGGTGCCGAACCTATTCGTTCACTGGGTTATGATAGCCCATTGGCTCCTTTTGCCGATGGATTGAAACTGGTCAGTGATTATTTGCAAGAATCGGTAGCTGTTGTGACTAATCCAGCTATCGATCGGGAACGTGAAATTGAACATTTTAGCACAAGAGCGGTATTGGGACGTCGGCCAAGTTTTACGGAACGCGAAGATCATGCAATGCGTATAGAAATACAGGCACCTCTTTTGCTTGAAGAACAGCCAGATGATGTTGATCTCGATAGTGCATCTCTGCAATCTCTGGCCCATCGATTAGGAACCATGCTTTATGAAGATGCGCTCGATTCTTTGCATACTCGCCCTGAAGCTACAGCGGAGTTGATGCTGGTACGCCAGTCGGATGAGTCTCTAGAAAACTTTTTGCAGCGCTTGGGGCAAGATGCGAAGCGGGCAGTGGAACAGGGAGCCGTTTGTCTTGTGTTGGACGATCGGTTGCAATTTCGACGGGGCGAGTTTGTCGATCCGCTGCTTGCCTTATCTGCAGTTCAGCGTGTTCTATGGGAGAATCATGCCGATGATGGAGAAATGTTGCGTCGGCATACGAGCATTCTTCTGCGTAGCGGAGCGCTTCGCAATTTGCATGATGTTGTTTGTGCTCTTGGACTTGGCGCAGATGCGGTTGTTCCATATATGATGTGGGAATATGCAGCTCGCAAAGGTTCATTACCCGCTTTGGAAAATCTCTATAAGGCACTATGCAAAGGCTTAGAAAAAGTTCTCTCAACTCTAGGCATTCATGAATTGAGGGGCTATGAGCGTTTGTTTGGTGGAATCGGACTTTCGGAAGAAATAGCTCAATGGCTTGGGGTACCTAATTTTTGTGGTGGTAAAAGCATAGGATTGACCTTTGATGTGCTTGAAGAAGATTCCCAGAAGCGCAGGCAACTTTATCAAGTAGCATCGGAGAAACTATTGCCCCGCCAAAAGAATTTTCAACTTTATCCACGTATATGGAAAAGCGCGGGCCAAGTGGCTGAAGGACAAACCAGCTATCAGCAATTTTTCAGCAAATTGGATGCGTTTGAGAAAGAAAATCCACTTTCCTTGCGTCATGTGATGGATTTTCGGACTACAGAGACAAAGATAGATAAAAAGGATGTAGATACCGCGATCGACATTCATGACTATCCAATTTTGATTTCTTCTATGTCCTTTGGTTCGCAAAGTGAAGTGGCGTACAGGGCTTATATTGAAGCGGCAAAGCGCCTAAACATTGTTTGTGTCAATGGTGAAGGTGGTGAAATTAAAGATTTACTGCACCGCTATCCCCATCATCGCGGTCGTCAAATCGCCTCTGGCCGTTTTGGTGTCAATGCTGAACTTTGTAATGATGCCTATATGCTGGAAATTAAAATAGGTCAAGGTGCAAAACCTGGCGAAGGCGGACATTTGCCTGGTTCCAAAGTGACGGAACAGGTGGCGAAAGCTCGTAATGCAACTATGGGGACGGATCTTATCTCACCCTCAAATAACCATGATATTTATTCTATTGAAGACTTGGCGCAGGTGATTTTTGAATTAAAGCAAGTGAATCCACATGCAAAAGTGGGTGTAAAAGTTCCTGTTGTTCCTAATATTGGTACAATAGCTGTGGGTATTGTAAAAGCTGGAGCAGATATTGTAACGCTTTCCGGATTTGATGGTGGAACTGGTGCTGCTCGTGCCCATGCTATTCGTCACGTTGGATTGCCAATGGAAATTGGAATCAAGGCAGCACATGATGCGCTTGTAGCGGCAGGATTGCGTGAAGTAGCCGAAATCTGGGCGGATGGAGGCATCAAATCTGGTGCCGATGTTATGAAAGCCGTTTTGCTTGGAGCTAATCGAGTTGGCTTTGGTACTATGGCAATGGTAGCTATTGGTTGTACTTCTTGCCGTGCGTGCCATAAAGATACTTGTCACGTGGGTATTGCCACTCAAATGCAGGATATGGAGGAAGCTCGAGAAAAGGGTCTAACCACATTTCAACCTCGTGATTTTGAGCAAGCTGTAGATCAACTGGTTCGTTTCTTTGGGGCTATCGGTGAGCATGTTGCAGAATTAACTGCTGCGCTTGGTGCCACTCGGACACAGGATTTAGTGGGACGACGTGATTTATTGAAACAAATTTCCCATCAGCAAACGGTTCATCTTGCAGATTGGTTGAAAGTGGATGAAAAAACCAGAGGAGTAGGCAGTCAGATCATCTATCGTGAATCGGTATCGCTTGCTGAAGAGAATCTATTAGCGGTCGAGGCAACGGGAACGGATAGTGTAACAGCGCATTCGAGTTATAAAGGGACGGAAATAACGGCACCATCGTCTGATAACGTTCGAGTTCCGCGTCTTGTCAGAGCGCTCGGTACAGAGCAAAGTGGTCAGGCGGTACGTTCACGGATAGTTGCCAATGAACATGTGGAGTGGCATGAAGTAGCCGGTAGTGGATTTGCCGCATACAGTACAGCGGGAATGGTGCATACAGCGTGGGGTGGAGCACAAGACGGTGTAGGTAAAGGCGCTTTTGGCGGGCGTGTCCTGATTCTCAAACAGCGTGCTAAAAACGGACGTTGGCTGGGTGGCAGCGTAGGTAAGAGTTTGGCCTACGGGGCACAAAGTGGTTTGTTTATCATTCAAGGTAACGCAGACGCTCGCGCAGGTATTCGCTTGTCAGGTGCAGACGTGATTATTGCTGGTGAACCTGAGGGACCGGTGGATAACGGTGCGTTTCTGGCAGCTAACGCCAATATTAAAGGTTTTGCTTTTGAATATATGACCAACGGACGTGCTCTGGTTCTTGGCGATCCCGGTTCTTGGATTTGCGCAGGTATGACAGGCGGAACGGTTTATTTGCGCTGGAACCCAAGTTGGGGATTGACGGAGCAAACATTGCGCATGCGTTTGGCAAAAGGCGCAAAAGTCTCTTTACGTTACTTGGATGCGGATGGAAATCATGATGTGCGCGAATTGCTGGGACAATATATGAAGGTATTGCGCTTGAGTGGCCAATGGGAAGAGGCGGCCAAGATTCAAAAATTGGCGAATCAGCCAAGTGATCATTTTATGATGGTCAAACCGGGCCAAGATATTACCGATCAAGATATTGCGACCGAATAAGAAATGAACAAAAGATGATGGGCAGTTATTGTTTCGAGCCAAACTCTTTTACTAAAGAGAGGCTCTTTTTTTTTATTTTGATAGAGAAATTGACGAAATGCATATAAGAGAACGAATCAAAGGAAATGTAAAAAAAAAAACGGCTATTCATCGGCATGAATTTTATCTTGATAAATATACATATTGGTGTATAATAATTCAGTGACGATGGATCGCTTCAAGAGTGATTCCCCATGCAAAATTGTTTGATCAGCATGGTGAGGAGGAGTGCTAATCATGAGCATCAGAAAATGGCAGCCTGTACAATCTATCCAATCTTCAGTAGTGGCGCTTGGTAAGGGGTATCTGTCTGTGCGTTTACAAACCGCGTTGTTTGAAGCGCACCGCAGTTTACGAGGCCGCCATCTGCTCGATTTTTCCGATATAACCAGTGAGGAATTAAAACGTTTGCTACAGTTGGCTCATGTGTTGAAAGAAGCTCAAAAGAGTGGTTTTACTCACCATCTTCTGCAAGGAAAAACACTAGCCATGATATTTGACAAAGCGTCGACTCGCACGCGAGTTTCATTTGAGGTCGGTATGTCACAACTTGGAGGGTCAGCGCTCTTCCTCTCGAGTGAACAGACACAACTATCCCGTGGGGAACCTTTGCCAGACACAGCCCGTGTACTTTCACGTTATGTGGATGGCATCATGGTACGCACATTTGCCCATGCTTCTTTACAGGAATTAGCTTCTTACGCTACGGTGCCCGTCATTAACGGATTGACGGATGAACATCATCCCTGTCAGTTACTTGCAGATGTTTTGACGCTAGAAGAGCATTTTGGATCACTTGCTGGACTAACGGTCGCTTATGTAGGTGATGGTAATAATTTGGCTCATTCTTGGCTGCAAATAGCGCCGAAGCTTGGTATTCATATTAGAGTGGCAACGCCTCCTGGTTATAGCCCTCTACAATCGGTGGTTGACGAAGCCAAGATGCATGCTGTTATGCAAAGATCCCAAGTTTTAGTAACTACCGATGCTGAACGAGCTGTCACAGGAGCAGATGTGATTTACACAGATGTCTGGACCAGCATGGGGGATGAAGAGGAATACGAAGAGCGTTTGCAGGTATTTGCCCCTTATCAGGTCAATGCTAATCTCGTATCCAAAGCGAATCCCAATTATCTGTTTTTACATTGTCTACCTGCACATCGTGGTGAAGAGGTAAGCGCAGAAATTATAGATGGTCCGCATTCTAAAGTTTTTGATCAGGCAGAAAATCGTCTTCACGCTCAAAAAGCAGTTTTGGCCGCTTTAATGGCTGATGCAGGTTCATTTGGGGAGGAATTGAAATGAGTGAAAAAGTAGTATTAGCCTACTCCGGGGGATTAGATACATCGGTTGCTATTGCCTGGTTGAAAGAGAAATATGGCTACGATGTGGTTGCCATGTGCGTCGACGTAGGTGAAGGAGAAAATTTAGAAGCTGTGCAGCAAAAAGCTTTACAAGTCGGGGCGGTCAAATCGTATCGCATCGATGGTGTCAAATTGTTTGCCGAGCAGTTCATTTTGCCAGCGCTCAAAGCAGGCGCACTCTACGAAGGTAAATATCCTTTAGCTTCAGCTCTTTCGCGACCACTGATTTCTCAACTTCTGGTGGATGTGGCTGCCAAAGAAGGAGCTGTTGCTGTGGCTCATGGTTGCACGGGAAAAGGGAATGACCAGGTGCGTTTTGAAGTTTCTATTCAAGCACTCAATCCGCAACTAAAAGTTATCGCGCCTGTTCGTGAATGGGGATTTACGCGTGACGAAGAAATTCAGTTTGCTGCTGAACGAAATATTCCATTGCCGATTACCAAAGAAAATCCATTCTCGATTGATGCTAACCTGTGGGGACGGGCTATTGAGTGTGGCGTGCTGGAAGATCCTTGGGCAGAAGCGCCTGAAGATGCTTTTGCTTGGACCATACATCCCGTAAATGCCCCAGAACATCCTGTGGAATTGACCATTGGTTTCGTCGCTGGTTGTCCTGTTTCCTTAAATGGTGAAGAGATGCCTTTAGCTACACTGATTTCAAAGCTCAATCAAATAGCAGGGCAAGCTGGTGTGGGACGTATTGACTGTGTGGAAAATCGACTTGTAGGGATCAAGTCGCGTGAGGTTTATGAAGCGCCAGCAGCTGTGACATTAATTCAAGCTCACAAAGAATTGGAAGCTTTAACGCTGCCTCGTGAAGTGGCCGAATATAAAGCTCAGGTAGAACTCCAATATCACAAATTAATTTACAATGGACTTTGGTTTTCTCCGCTGAAATCAGCTCTTGATGCTTTTGTGACAGAAACTCAACGTTACGTGACTGGTGAAGTGCGAGTTGTGTTATACAAAGGTCACTTGCAAGTAACTGGCAGAAAATCACCCTATTCACTCTATTCGCATCAATTGGCCACCTATTCAGAAGGAGATATGTTCCATCATCAGGATGCGGTAGGATTTATTCAATTGTGGGGCATGCCCACGAAAGTTCAAGCCAGCATTCAAGGCAGTCAAGTTCCAGGTGTTAGTGCGGATGACATAATCGAACATATACAAGTAGCTTCAGATGAGAGTGCTTCACCAACTTTTACAGGTGAAGTCGAGGGGGAGACGGTACAGTTATGAAACTTTGGGGAGGCAGATTTACAGAAGCAACCCATCATTTAGTTGAAACTTACACAGCTAGTATTTCATTCGATAAGAGGCTGGCCGTCGCTGATGTGACGGGCAGCCTCGCCCATGTTCAGATGCTGGCCAGTGTTGGTGTTCTGACAAACTCAGAAGCAGAAACCATTCAATCCGGGTTGCACGAGATTGTCGAAGAAATCAAAACAGACAATTTTCCTTATCGAATTGAAGATGAAGACATTCATATGAATATTGAACGAAGATTGACGGAAAAAATAGGTCCTTTAGCTGGAAAACTGCATACAGCGCGCAGTCGCAATGATCAAGTAGCTCTTGATATGCATCTGTACATGCGTGAGGTGCTTCAAACCATTCTTAATGAACTTCACCTACTTATGCAGGCGCTTGTAACTACAGCAGAAGAGTACCTCGATGTGATTTTTCCCGGTTATACGCATTTGCAGAGAGCTCAGCCAGTTCTTTTCGCTCATCACTTGTTAGCGTATTTCTGGATGTTTCAACGCGATGCGCATCGTTTTCGCGATACTCTGAAACGTACGGATTGTTTACCGCTTGGTGCAGGAGCTCTGGCTGGTACTACGTTTCCTGTCAATCGCCAGCAAGTAGCAGAGATTCTTGGTTTTTCAACGGTTTATCCTAATTCTATGGATGCTGTGTCCGATCGCGATTATCTTTTGGAATTTCTTTCTCATGCAAGCATTTGTATGATGCATTTATCTCGTCTTGCTGAAGAAATGATTCTTTGGACCAGTGAGGAATTTGGTTATATTGAATTGGCCGATCGCTATTGCACAGGTTCGAGTATGATGCCCCAGAAAAAGAATCCAGACGTTCCAGAATTAGTGCGTGGTAAAACTGGGCGGGTTTATGGCCATTTGATAGGATTACTCACCGTGCTCAAAGGACTGCCACTGGCCTATAACAAGGACTTACAGGAAGACAAGGAAGGTATATTTGATACGATAGATACATTAATTCCTGCTTTGCAACTTTTTACAGGAATAATTTCAACGCTTTCAGTGCGTCGAGATCGACTTCAAAAAGCACTGTCCAGAGATTTTTCTGCCGCTACCGATGTTGCCGACGAACTGGTGCGCATGGGAATTCCCTTCCGCCAAGCTCATGCATTGGTTGGAAAATGGGTGCAGCGTGCTTTAGAACAGGGATTGACATTAGCTACATTGCCACTTGAAGAATATCAGAAAGATTGTCCTGAATTGGATGATCGCGTTTTTGAGTGGTTGGACATACGGCGCGTGGTAGAAGCAAGAACTTCCTACGGTGGAACAGCTACTGTTGCCGTCAAACAGCAGTTATTAGAAGCTAAAGCGACGCTTCAATCGTTCTTATAAGGGAAACACTCTTCACGTTGCTGTATAAAATTTTAGAATGCTGTATATTGAATAAAAAACAGAGATGGGTGTGAGAGAAGTTGCAGACGGCCCCATGTATTGTCCAGAAGTTTGGCGGTACATCTGTCGGTAATCCAGAGCGTATCCGCCATGTCGCACGTCGAGTTATGGAAGAGATAGACAAAGGGAATCGCGTTGTTGTGGTTGTCTCAGCTATGGGACACAGCACGGATGAATTGATAGAATTGGCCAAGACAATTTCTTCTCGACCGCATGGCAGAGAAATGGACGCGCTTCTTGCCACTGGTGAGCAAGTATCCGCCGCTCTCTTGGCTATGGCGCTTATTGAACTGGGTCAGCCAGCTTGTTCTTTGACAGGATGGCAAGTTGGAATCGAGACGAATCACATTTATGGATCTGCGCGTATGTTGCGAATTCGCACTGACCGTTTGCAAATGTTGCTGGATGCAGGCAAGGTTCCAGTAGTTTGTGGATTTCAAGGGGTAGTGGATGGCAACATCACCACGCTGGGCAGAGGAGGTTCAGACACAACAGCGGTGGCTTTAGCAGCAGCTCTGAAAGCTAAACGTTGTGATATTTATACAGATGTGACGGGAGTTTTTACCACAGATCCTCGCGTAGTGCCGCAAGCTCAAAAATTAAGTCAGGTATCTTATGATGAAATGCTGGAGTTAGCTGGCCTTGGTGCTCAGGTTTTGCATCCGCGTGCTGTAGAAACGGCCAAGGCGTTTGGCGTACCTCTAACTGTGCGTTCAACGTTTCAACATGAAGAAGGGACGATGGTTGTGGAGACCGTGGAGATGGTAGAAAGACAAAAGTCTGTGACGGGGATCGCTTTTGAACGAGAAGTGGCGCGTCTTGCTCTGATTGGTGTGCCCTTGCAAAAACATGGACTAGCTGTTGTTTTTGGCAAGCTTGCAGACATTGGTGTCAATGTTGACGTGATCGTTCAAAGTGTAGTTCAAGAAGAAACTGTAGACGTTTCATTTACAGTATCTGAGTCTGATGCTTTGCGTTCACTGGATGCTTTAAAAAGTTTACAGTCGGAACTGCAATTTTCGGATATTCAAATGGAGACAGGGCTCGGTAAAGTTTCCATCGTAGGCGCGGGAATGATTACTCATCCAGGCGTTGCGGCAGAAATGTTTTCTTGTTTGGCAGAATCCGGGATACCCGTTAGTATGGTATCTACTTCTGAGATGAAAATTTCCTGTATGATTCGTGGGCAACAAGTGGACACTGCAGTTACTGCCCTGCATCGTCAATTTTTAGAGGAATCTCCAACCGTAAATACTCATGTGGAGTTTGCATAAAACGCTCTTTTTTGCGATCCGATTTTATGAGTGATGAAAATTTTGGCGAATCATGTTGGAATCTCCTCTATGAAGGCATTACAATAAAATAGTGAAGTTCTTTTTGTAAGAGTCTGTAGATGATTTAGCCAATAGGAAATTGCTGCATGGAGGTGTTCGCATGACCGAGAAAACGGCAATCACTTTATCTATTGATGGTCAACAAGTTTCAGTAGATGCTGGTGAGCCCCTGCTTCACGCCATTCTTTCATCAGGTTTAGAATTGCCCCACATTTGTTACCATGAAGCGCTTGGTCCTATCCAAACATGCGATACGTGTATCGTTGAAGTGGACGGGCAACTGGTGCGCGCTTGCTCGACCTTGGCAACTGAAGGCATGAACGTCAGAACCAAAGCGGTTGCTGCCAGGTTTGCGCGTAAAGAAGCAATGGATCGTATTTTGCACAATCATGAATTATATTGCACTGTTTGCGACAACAACAATAAAAATTGTGTTGTCCACAATACCACGATGGAAATGGGTATTGATCATCAAGGCATTCCTTTTGAGCCAAAACCATACGAAAAAGATATGTCGAATCCGTTTTATCGCTACGATCCAAATCAATGTATTCTTTGCGGCCGTTGTGTGGAAGCGTGTCAGAACCTGCAGGTCAGTGAAGTGCTTTCCATTGACTGGTCACGAGAAAATCCACGTGTGATATGGGATAATGATGTACCTATTAACGAATCTTCTTGTGTGAGTTGTGGGCATTGTGTGACCGTTTGCCCCTGTAACGCACTCATGGAAAAAAACATGTTAGGTGAAGCGGGTTATTTAACAGGCATTGACGATGATACGCTAGGCCGCATGATTGATCTCACGAAGGCAGTTGAGCCGGGCTATTCGGCAATTTTTGCTATTTCCGAAATCGAAGCGACTCTTCGTGAGGAACGCATTAAGAAAACAAAGACGGTCTGTACTTACTGTGGAGTTGGTTGTTCTTTTGAAATTTGGACCAAAGGCCGCAAAGTATTGAAAGTAGAACCGCAAATGGAAGCGCCAGCCAACCAAATTTCCACTTGTGTCAAAGGTAAATTTGGCTGGGATTTTGTCAACTCTAAAGAGCGTCTTACCAAACCGCTGATTCGCCACGGCAATGAATTCCGGGAAGCTACATGGGAAGAAGCGTTAGAGTTTGCTGCAAAACGTCTCCGTGAAATCAAAGAGGCACATGGTCCTGACAGCATTGGCTATATATCTTCTTCAAAGTGCACGAATGAAGAAAATTATCTAATGCAGAAGTTTGCTCGTGCTGTTATGGGAACGAATAATATTGACAATTGTTCCCGTTACTGTCAAGCACCTGCTACCGAAGGACTTCGTAGAACCATGGGGCTTGGCGGGGATACCGGATCGATCAAAGATTTAGCTAGTGCGGATCTGGTGATTATAGTTGGTGCCAATCCTGCAGAATCTCATCCTGTACTCTCTACGCGTTTGCGTCGTGCTAAGAAGAAATATGGACAAAAGCTAATTGTTGCTGATTTGCGAAAGAATGATATGGCCAATCGGGCAGACCTTTTCTTGCACCCTCGCCCGGGCACGGATTTTGTTTGGTTGCAGGCGGTCACTAAATATTTGCTCGATCACAATTATGCTGACGCAGCATTTTTAGCCGAAAAAGTTACCGGACTGGAAGAGTACAAGCGTTCTTTGGAAGCCTATACCCTCGAATTTGCTGTTGAACAGACAGGGCTGAGTAAAGAAGAATTAATTCGCACGGCTGAGATGATTCGTGACGCAAAAAGCGTCTGTATTGCTTGGGCAATGGGAGTCACACAACATCTGGGTGGTAGTGACACTTCAACTGCAATCTGTAACTTATTGCTTGTGACCGGGAATGCGGGCCGTCCTGGAACAGGTGCTTATCCGTTGCGCGGACATAATAACGTACAAGGTGCAGGAGACTTTGGCTGCGCTCCTGCGTTTATGCCTGGTTATGAGCCGTCCAACAGCGAAGAAGTGTTGCAGAAGTATGAAAAAGCCTGGGGTGTTAAACTTCCACGCAGCAAAGGGTTAGATAACCATCAGATGGTTGAAGCGATTCATGATGGGCAACTCAAAGCTATGTATCTATTTGGTGAAGATATGGCACTGGTGGATTCCAATGCCAATTATGTACACGAAGCGTTTGAAAAGCTGGAACTCTTTATTGTTCAGGATATATTTTTTAGCAAAACCTGTCAGTATGCAGATGTTATATTTCCAGCCAGTCCTAGTTTAGAAAAAGAAGGAACTTTCACCAACACAGAACGTCGAATTCAGCGCCTCTATCAAGCATTAGAACCTCTTGGAGAGTCAAAACCAGATTGGATCATTATTCAAGAATTGGCTAACCGTTTAGGTGCTAACTGGAACTACACGCATCCACAGGAAATTTTTGAGGAAGCTGTAGCTTTGACCGATTTGATGAAAGGTGCCAACTACGAAAGGTTAGAAGGGTTCAAGAGTTTGCAATGGCCCGTTGCAGAAGATGGCACGGATTCACCAGTCCTTTACTTGGATGGTTTTCAAAAACCAGGCGGCAAAGCACAGCTTTATCCGGTCGAATGGCAGCGGCCTATGGTAGAAAATGAAGAGTTCGATCTCCATTTAAACAATGGGCGCTTGTTGGAGCATTTCCATGAGGGTAATATGACTTATCGTGTGCCGGGAATTGAAGAAAAGGTACCTACTACTTTTGTGGAAATTTCTCCAGAATTAGCGGCAGAACGAGGTATTCAGACGGGAACTTTGGTTCGACTGATTTCTCCTTATGGAAAAGTCAAAGTACGAGCAGTAGTAACAGATAGAGTAAAAGGTAAAGAATTGTATCTCCCTATGAATACACCAAAAGCCGAAGAAGCGGTAAATTACCTTACCAGCAGCTATCACGATACGATTACCCATACTCCAGCTTACAAGGAAACCAGTGTACGTATGGAAATCATCGAAAAAGATGGCGATTCTCCTATCAAACGTGGCAATTTCCGTTTGGGACATCCAAATCCGCAACCAGGTGTCAATGTGGAACAAAAATGGCAGCGTAAAGATTATCATGACTTACTTAAAGTGGGTAAATGAAGGGGGCTGCGGGGTTGAATAAACCCCGCTCGTTCTTTAAGGTCTTTTACTCTATATATTTTTGGTAATTAGCTAAGACTAAGTAAAAATCCGTGCTGAGTTAAGGATGTATTCGGGTAGTTTTTCATGTACACTAGATACGGCTGAACTGCGGCAGGCTTTTTGAGCTTGCCGTCGGTTGATTTTTAGTGGAGGGGTGCTCACATATGGCACAAGCTACAACCGCAATTGTCCGGCAAGATAATGAGTCTGAACAAAAGGAAAAAATGTTGCAAGAGTTGCAACAGGTACTGGCTGAAAATGCTGATGGTCTAAAAAGCGGAGCAGAATTGTTGCAAGAGCTGCATGAGAAAGGGCTGCTCGATTTTCTCGTAGCACTGATTAAACAAGGTAATGATGTGGTTCGAATTCTGGTTGAATTGGTGACTCGTGAGCAGTATATGAAAGGAATTCAAAAAGTTATGTCGGCTGTTGAAGGCTTTTCAGAACTGGATGGAGACAGTCTTACAGCAGCCATGAAATCATTACTGAAATTACTTCAAGAGCTTTCGGATAAAGGATTGCTTGATTTTTTGGTTGGTTTACTGGAACAAGGACAAAACATTGCTAAAGTTCTGGTGGATTTTGCTGCCCAAACAGCGCAGTCAAAATCTTTACAGTCCATCATCTCGCTTGCTTCTGAAGTTTCCAATCTTGATGGAGAAGCCCTGGGACGTACACTCAAAGGAGTCACTGCTGGGCTTTCAAAAATGGCTGAATCTGAACCCAATGGACGGCCTATGGGTATTTTCGAATTGCTTCGTATGATGAAAGATCCAGATGTAAGTGCAGCGCTACAAAGTGGATTTGCCTTTTTGAAGGGAATGGGGCAGGCTTTGCGGAAAACGGATGGTCAATAACCATGCTGGATAAAGTAGCACAACGAGGCGAGGGAAGGCAACGCCGTGCTCCTTTGCAAGCCAAAACAGTTATTCAACGTTATCATGAAGGACAGTGGACGGTTATTGAAGATTCGGTAGCTAACGAATTTGTTCTAACGATTGAAGTGGACCGTCAGGAATTTGCTACTGTCGTCTGTACGCCAGATTGCCTGGAGGATTTTGTTATAGGCTTTCTGGCGTCAGAGGGTGTGATACGTCAAGCTTCAGATGTGGATAATCTGGAAGTGAGCCTCTATCGTGGGATGGCTTGGGTACATTTGAAAGAGAAATTTCAGATGCGTCCAGAAGTTTATCGGAAACGCTACATTACTTCCTGTTGTGGGAAAAGCAGACAATCATTTTATTTTTTTAATGATGCCCAGACGGCTCATAAAATTGAAGATTCAACACGTTTAAGTGCGGGCGATATTTTGAATGTCATGGCTAAAATGGACGAGGAATCTTTTTTGTTTAAGCAAACGGGCGGTGTGCATATGGCCTTTCTAGAAATTCCAGGTCAGTGTTTCATCGCGCGTTCAGATATTGGTCGTCACAACGCTCTTGATAAAGTCTTTGGATATCTTTTACGTTGTGGATTGTCTACAATTGGTGCCAGAATGGCATTCAGTGGACGTATTTCATCAGAAGTATTATTGAAAGTATCAAAAATGGGTGTTGGCGTTGTCATATCTCACAGTGCGCCAACCCAATTGGCATTAGATTTAGCGCGTGATTTGAATATTACCGTCATAGGATTTGTCAGAAATTCATCATTTAATGTATATACACATGATTGGAGGGTGCAGATGTCTTGACGCTGCGCCATTTCTTGTCTATATTCTGAATTAAATATCAATACAGATAGGCAATAGAAAAGTATATTGTAACCTTCGCATAACTGGCGGAAGTGGGATTACCACAAGGGAGTGCGAAAGGATGTATGCCGGCCGCCTGGGCGCCTCTTGTTCAAGAGTCTGTTCAGGTGGCCTTTGCTTTACCCTTCAGCAGATAACCTAAAGAGAGTGGAGAGTGGACCCATGAAAGTTCTCGTTACAGACGGCATTTCTGAGCTTGGAGTAGAAAAATTGCAGTCTTTCCCTAATATAGAAGTTATAGTCCGTCCGGAATTGACTCCAGATGAATTGCTTGAAGAAATTGCAGATGTAGACGCCTTGCTGTTACGTTCTCAATCTAAAATTACAGAAAAAGTCCTGCAAGCTGCAGTTCAATTAAAAGTGATTGGAAGAGCTGGTGTTGGAGTCGATAATATTGACGTCACAGCCGCTACTCGTCGAGGAATCGTTGTGTTGAATGCCCCTGATGGCAATACCATTTCAGCTGCCGAACATACTTTTGCCATGTTGATTTCCCTTTCTCGCCATATTCCCCAAGCTGATGCTTCTATTCGCAGCGGCCGCTGGGACAGAAAAAAATTTATTGGCGTTGAATTGGCTGGAAAAACGCTTGCTGTTCTTGGCATGGGACGTATTGGTTCAGAAGTTGCCAAACGAGCCCTTGCTTTTCAAATGCGAGTCATAGGATACGATCCGTTTCTTACCCAGGAAAGGGCCAAAGTGTTGGGAGTGGAAGCGAAACCGCTCGAAGAGGCCATTGCAGAGGCGGATTTTATTACCGTTCATACGCCACTTACGAAAGAAACTCATCATTTGTTAAACGATGCGGCTTTTTATCGAATGAAGCGAGGAGTTCGTATTGTGAATTGTGCACGAGGCGGAATTATTGATGAACAAGCGTTATTGCGAGCTATAGAAGAAGGTATTGTAGCCGGAGCCGCCCTCGATGTATTTGAAAGAGAGCCTCTGGATGCGCATCATCCTTTGTTATCGCGATCGGACGTAGTCTTGACACCTCATCTTGGAGCCTCGACAGTAGAAGCTCAAGTTAATGTGGCCATTGATGTTGCAGAAGAGGTTGGACGTGTGTTGTCAGGGTTGCCTTTTCGAAATGCTGTCAATTTACCTTCATTGACAGCGGAGCAAAACAGAGAACTGTCACCTTATCTCGAATTGGCAGAAAAGATTGGTCTCTTTGCCACACAGTTGGTTCCTGAAGCGCCTCAATCTATTGAAATAACGTACAGTGGTGGACTTGCTCAATTAGATGTGTCATTTCTAACACGAACTCTCCTAAAAGGTCTTTTGGCTTACCATTACCAAGATGAAGTAAATTATGTCAACGCTCCAATAGTTGCTGAACAATTGCACATTCAAGTTCGTGATGTCCGTGAACCGAAGAGTAAGGTGTTCCAAAACCTCATCTCGCTGCATCTGTATTTTTCGGGTGCTCAAATCAAAGTCGCGGGAACTTTATATAACGGTTTTGGGCCTCGTATTGTGGAAGTGGATGGTTACGCAGTAGATGCGCCAGTAGAAGGCAATATGGTGTTTACGCGTCATGTTGATCAACCAGGTATGATTGGAAAAATGGGTACTCTATTGGGCGACGTTGGCATTAATATTGCCGGTATGCAAGTTGGCCGACGTGAGAGTGGTGGAGAAGCTATCATGATTCTTAGTGTAGACAAAATTGTTCCAGATTCTGTGATCCAACAGATCGGTTCTGTCAGTGGTGTTCGGGTAGCGCGTGCTATTCAACTTTGAGGGGGAATGCAGAATGAAAAGAGTGGATAATTTTGGAGCTGGCCCTGGCGCGCTGCCTACAGCAGTCCTCGAAAAAGCGAGAGACGAACTATTATCATATCAAAATAAAGGTATCTCTGTTCTAGAGATGTCTCATCGCAGTGAGATGTTTGATGAAATTCATCTTTCTGCCAAAAACCGATTACGTCGACTCATGAATATTCCAGAGGAGTATGAAATCCTCTTTTTACAAGGTGGCGCTAGCTTACAGTTTAGTATGATTCCCATGAACTTTTTGCAGAAAGGTCAAACGGCTGCATATGTTTTGACAGGAAGTTGGTCTGAGAAAGCATTGGCAGAGGCAAAAAAACTAGGAGAGACACGTATTGCGGCGAGTAGCAAGGAGGATGGCTATCGCAGTATTCCTGCAATGAACGCGATATACAGTGAAAGCAATGATGCCTATTTGCACATCACGACAAATAATACGATTTATGGAACGCAATGGCATGTGCTTCCTAGTCATTTGGACAGTCCTCTCGTTGCTGACGTGTCCAGCGATATACTGTCTCGTCCGCTGGACGTTCAATCTTTTTCTCTTTTATATGCAGGTGCTCAAAAGAATCTTGGCCCCTCTGGTTTAACAGTAGTGATTGTCAAAAAGTCTTGGGCTGAGCAAGCGAGCAAGACAGTTCCTACCATGCTCTCTTATCAAACTCATCTTCAACATGACTCTCGTTACAATACTCCACCGACTTTTGCTGTTTACTTGTTAAATCTTGTCTTGGAGTGGACGGAAGCACAAGGTGGAGTACCAGCGATGATGGAGAAAAGTCTGAGAAAATCTGGTTATCTTTATCGAGTGATTGACGAGTTTCCAGATGTATATGAAGGTCATGCTTGTCAGGAAGCACGTTCACGAATGAATGTAACTTTTCGACTGGTCAATCCGGAGAGGACGAAACAATTCCTGACTGTAGCCAACGATTATTCATTTATTGGTTTGTCTGGGCATCGTTCGGTTGGCGGTATTCGTGCCTCACTTTACAATGCAGTTTCAGAAGAATCTGCAGCTCGATTGGCAGAATTTATGCGGGATTTTGCCCAAAGTGAAAAGTAAAGGAGGCAAAATGGTGTACCGTACCCTATTGTTTGATGTGGATGGTGTCATGCTGAGTGAAGAAAGATATTTTGACGCCACAGCTTTAACAGTCATTGAACTTTGGAACCGCTCTTGTTATCTGGGGCTTTCAGCACAGCCGTTGGATTCCATTCAGGATAATCCTACAGAAACCTACATTCGAAATGCTCGGCAGTACGTTTTTGCGGACGATCGTGCTCTATTCGCTATGAAAAGCAAGGGCATTAATGCCAATTGGGATATGGTATATTTACTATTTGCTTTTGCATTAGGTCGTTTGTTGGATGAGACAGCAACTGTGACAATCTCTAAATATCAACCGTCAGAGGATATGGCAGAATATTTATGCCGGGTGGGTCATGTTTTGCAAAGTCGGGAGGGTCATCGTAATCTTCCTGATTTTCAAAAATTTGTATGTCTAGCAGAATCGGCTTCAGATAAAGCTGATTTAATGAACAAAGTCAATGAAAAACTTCGTCGTTTAGTGTCTGCGAATGAAGAAAAAATATTTTTCCAAAAACTATGGGAACTGGGCTGCCAAGTTTTTCAAACTTGGTATTTGGGACAGCAGTCAGACAGCCCACTTTCTCATGAGAAACGAGGTTTTCTTCATGATGAGGAGGCCATTGTAGATATAGAGCGTTTCCGAGCGCTTCTCATTCATTTACAGTCGTCTGGTATCGCACTCGGAATAGCTACAGGTCGTCCCGATGTAGAAACAAGAGTGCCACTTAGTCATCTGGGACTTCTTTCCTTGTTTGATAAAAAGAGAATTTCGACCGCGTCAGATGTTTTGCATACAGAGCGGCAATATCCTGAATTTGCCCCTTTATCAAAACCCCATCCTTTCAGTTATTTGCGAAGTTTACTTGCCACAGAAGATGTTGAACAAGTACTTCATACATCACTGCCGCTATCTGATCATATTGCCCGACAGGTTCTGATTGTGGGTGATTCAGTAGCAGATGCAATATGCGCACAAAAAATAGGCTGTGATTTTGCCGCTGTTCTTACAGGACCTTCTGGAGAAGCGGCTCGTGCTGAATTTGAGGCTCTTGGGGCTAACTATATTTTTAAAGATGTTCTTGAGTTATTCAGTTTATTCGCAAAGTAGCAGCATTGCTCTTGTATGAACTTCGATGGATAGAATTTTAAAGTAAACCAATAAATCATTAATTTTTTACCAATAAACAATCATTGGAAATTTCTTGTATCGCTCTGTATCCGGCTAATCCCATAGTCAAATCGAGATCGGCCAAAAGGTGGCGTACCACAGCGCGTACGCCTTCTTCGCCGCTTACAGCTAGTCCATAAATATAAGGTCGGCCAAGTAGCACTGCGCTCGCACCCAAAGCAATAGCCTTTAGGATATCCGAGCCGCGACGAATACCACTATCCAATAATACTGGGACACGATGATTGACAGCAGCAAGTACTGGGGGCAAGGCGTCAAGGGTAGCTATGGTGCCATCTACCTGCCTTCCTCCATGATTAGAGACAATAATGCCATTGGCTCCGTTTTGAATTGCAAGCTCTGCGTCATCAGGATGTAGAATCCCTTTTAAGAGGATAGGCAATCGAGTAGATTCCCTGATAAGTTTTAAGCGTTCAAAGGTGAGAGTGGCGTCCCCAAACAACCTGGTCCAAAGGGCTATGGCCGACGGCATATCTTCTTTGGGAGGCTTCTTTAAGTGGCTGAGAAAAATCGGATCGGCCAAATAGTTAGCAATTCCTTTTCCGTGTAAAAATGGTAAATGAGCGTGTTGTAAATCTTTTTCTCTCCAAGCCATCATGGGAGTATCCAACGTGATAACAATGGCGCTATAGCCGGACTTTTCGGCGCGAGAGATAAAACTTTTGACTAACTCCTCGTCTTTACTCCAATATAACTGAAACCATCGAACGCTATTACCCATGACATTTGCAATTTCTTCTAGAGTATAAGAAGATGCTGTGCTTGCTATATATGGGATATGTAAAGAAGCTGCAGCCCTTGCGGATGCTAACTCTCCTTCATCATGTACAATAGATTGCACGCCTATGGGAGCCAAAAGTAGGGGGGCAGGAAGATTATTTTGAAAGAGATTGATTTGCAGAGAGCGCTGTTCTACGTTTCGCCACATTCTTGGTATGATTGACCACTTTGTAAAAGCATCTCGATTTTTTTGCATGGTTTCACCGCAACCCGCTCCTCCATGTATATAATCAAAAGCAGGTGGGCTCAGTTTAGATTGCGCTTTCTTTTCCCATTCTTCAATAGATATGAGATGGGGGTAGGGAATATCCGTAAGACTGGTTTGATAGATAGAAAACTGCACTTGATTACCGATGTTATCCAATTGAATAACACTCCCTGCCGGTTGGTCTTGTCTTTCATTATTCTGTATGTTTTATTCTAAAGGTATTTGCAGATTTTGCGATAGTATTTTGAATGTTTCCGTTCATCTTTGTGAATATCGATCTCTTGATGAAAGAAGGACAGAAAATTTTGTAAAAACATCTCTAAAAATAAGTGTATCTTGGAGGTTGCAAACCACGTATTCTCATGGTAATATACCACTTGTCTGTTTGAAGCATTTATTCAATAGCTTCGAGACTTACGGAGAGATGTCCGAGTTGGTCGAAGGAGCACGATTGGAAATCGTGTAGGCGGTTTAAACCCGTCTCGAGGGTTCGAATCCCTCTCTCTCCGCCATTTGGCGGCGTAGCTCAGTTGGTTAGAGCACACGGTTCATACCCGTGGTGTCGGGGGTTCGAATCCCTCCGCCGCTACCAGTGAAGTCTGCCACCTTGGCTCAGGGGTAGAGCGGCTCACTCGTAATGAGCAGGTCGTCGGTTCGAATCCGACAGGTGGCTCCAAACAAAGCCCGGAATAGTAAGGGTTTCGGATAGGTCGCTCAGAGATGGGTGGCCTTTTTTTGTGTGATTGTGTGCCAAATGAAAATGTACGCCAAGGGTAGCCTGCGTTAGCTTTGTCGATGTCTTTTTGTATGAAATGAAAACGTCAGGATCCGCCGCCTAATAAAGGGTAATAGGCGGCCAAACCGTTAATTGTGACAACTTCAATCCAGCCTACTTTTTCTGGGTCGACCGGCGTCAGGTCGATGGGTCTGCTATCCAAGTTTGAAACTGCTGAGGTCGAGCCATTCATGTTTACATGACCAGGAATGGATGATGATGCTCAGGGTCATTCAGAAATTCCTGCAATTCATTCCAGGCAATGGTTTGAACAGCGTCCCACTCAGTAGGCAAGAGAAGTGAGTATCTTATGTGGTTAAGAAAATTATGGAATTCGTGAGATTACATTTCATTTTGTTAACCCAATAACTAACACACCGTTGGCAAACGCCTGAACATCAGTGACACATTGCGATATATCTTTTTTTGAAATCTGGTACCTTCTCTATGGGTTAAATGCCGACAACCAGTCAATAAATTTTCATCCAAGAAGGCATGTTGAATCATTTCAAGCAAATTCATCCATTAAATTTTCCATATGATGAGGCAACCCGTCTGCTATTTTGAGTTTATCAGGTTTTTTCCTGCGCAGACGCAGGATGTACCAATTGACAGAGATGCCTACTGCAAGGAATACGAGCGGAGAAATCCAGAGTGGATAAACTGGCGGCCAGATAGAGTAGTATAGAACGACAAAAAGTATCAGAGTTGACAATATAGGCAATACAAAGTGGCGAATAAGATGTAAAGTTTTCAGTTTGTGATACAGTCGCATGACAGAAATATTGAGTAAGGTATGGGCAGCAACCAAGCCGAAGAGTACAGCGGTTGTCAACATATTAAACGCATTGGAGGGACCCAGTAATAATCCTGAGACGATAGCGATAGTAAAGGCAAGTAATGAGAGTAATATTACTGCAATTCGTGGAGCAGAGCGTCCGTTGACTTGGGCGAAGGAAGCATGCATTAACTCATCTCTGCCGATTGCATAGAGGATGCGCGCTGAACTTGTAATCAGTGCAATACCGTCTGCTAATGCGCTGTTAAGTGCTAAAATAACGAGTGCAATTGCTCCCACTGGTCCTAAATAATGTTCAAAAACCACTACGCCAGGCGCTCCATTGGTTGCAAAAGTAGCCATGTTTTGAATACCCCATCCCACTGTCAGAGCGTAGGCCGATAATGTTAAGGCGGCGCCTACTAAAGATAGAGAAATCAGAGCAGCACGACCGACGATACGTCCTCGGTTATTGCGTCGATTCTTGGCTTCCTCTCCGAGTGGTGTATGACTACCTACACCAATAAAACTAGTTATGCCAAAAATCATTCCTAAAGCGACACCTTGTATACCTCTATTTGGAATTTCGAATGGAACAAATGGAGCAGAAGGATGAACATGCACAATAATTAAAATTGAAGAAATAATTAGAAATACAATTTCTATAAGACTGGAGAGAGCAATAAAGCGAATGGTTGGTCGTATTCCTGCCAATCCAAGAGCAAGAGGAACTCCAATAAAAAAGATAACGGTTGCTATCCAAAACCAGGGGGGTAATGTAATGTGAAGTTGCGTTAGGATTCCTGGTAAAAATACGCCACCTATGTAAACAGGTATTCCAGCTACGCTGACGATTTGATAAAAGATGACCATAAATGCGGTGAACACGGCTGACTTTGGACCAATTCCAGCGGCTACGTAACTGTAGTAACCACCAGCCGATGTGCGGTGTTTTGAAAGGTGGTAGATAGTATTGACTTCAATGAACATAACCAAAAATGCCAATAGATAAGAAAGAGGAAGTGCGGCTAATGCAAACGCCGCGCCTGCAGTCATAAAAGCTACCACGTCACAGGTAGGCGCCATACCGCTGATACTTTGACTTACTAATCCCCAAAAGCCGACCGATTCTGTTTGCAAGTGGTTATGTTGACTCACGTCTCTTTTAACCTCCTCAAACTGATTGTGAAAACATACATGTGAAAACTCTTTTGTTATAAATAAGAATGGTTCTGATTTATTCTCAAATTAACACAGATATGCTGTTTTGTAAATCGTAATTGATCTTATTTTCTGGATTGCTATCGCAGGGTTTATTTAAAGACAGATGGAATGGGATTGAACATCTAAAAATTGATCAGAAAATGCTTAACGATGAATGGGTCATGGACGTTCAAAATGAGGGCTGTTCGAAAGTGGCATATGAATAAGGAGGCTCTATCACCAACTTGCTTGACGCTACTTTATTGTCAGTTGATGATAGAGCAGAAAGGAATTAATGACCACGCGGAATGCTGGCTAAATGTTTACGGCCAATCGCAAGAATCACAACACTAAGGATAACGCCCAGTGCACCTGAATAAAAAGGTATATGAGGGTTGTACCATGATGCTAATTTTCCAGCTAGCCAAGGAGCAATAGCGCCTCCTAAAAAACGTACAAAACTGTAAGCTGATGAAGCTATAGGACGCTCAAATGGGGAAACTACCATAACTGCTGTAGTTATCAGCGTATTGTTGATTCCCAAAAGAGCTCCCGCCAGAATAACGGCTATAGAGACAATCATTGTAGTATTCGTAAATACGGCCATGATAATCAAATCAAGAGCAAACAGTGTGAGTACAGTCATCATGACCGAACTGGTACCAAACTTTTTTTGTAAATGAGGAGCAATCCAAACAGATGTAATCGCTAGACAAATGCCCCAGCCAAAAAAGACGTATCCTAGCTGATGAATACTGAGCCGCAAGACAAAGGGTGTGTATGCAAGCAATGTAAAAAATCCGAAATTATAAAAGAATGCAGTCAAGCCCATAGTAAGAAGCCCACGGTGACGTAAGGCAAAAAAAGGTTCAATAAGGCTATGTCGAGCAGCTGGACGTTGATTTCCCTTCAGTAAAATTAAGGTCAACAAGAAACCGATACACATCAATACTGCTACCCCATAAAAAGGACCACGCCAGGAGATAGCGCCTAATTCTCCACCGAGCAAGGGACCTACAGAAATTCCTAGTCCGAGTGCGGCTTCGTATAAAATAATGGCTCCCGCGGGACCGCCGTTTGCAACGCTAACAATGACTGCCAGAGCAGTGGAAATAAAAAGTGCATTGCCCAGTCCCCAACCTGCTCTGAACCAGACGATTTGTCCAACATTGGCTGCGTGTCCAGCCAGCGCACTAAAAAGAATAATCAGTAATAAACCAGCTATCAGCGTTCCTTTGTAGCCAATTCTGCTGCTGATCCCGCTGGTAATGACCATGGCTAAAGCCATTACTAAGTTATAGGAAGTAAAAAGAAGTTCAACTTCAGCAGGGGATGCATGCAGTTTAGAAGCAATGTCTGGAAGTATCGGATCGACGAGACCAAGACCCATAAATGCAATGATACATGCAAATGCTACTGACCAAACAGCAAGTGGTTGATGCCAAAGTGGCTGCCGTGTGTCAGATAAATCTTCAAGGTGAGAAGACAACTGAATCGACTCCTTTTTGCTAAAATAGAGGATAAAGTGGTGATTAATCCCAATATATTTCGTAAAACGAAATATATTGGGGGGAGAAACTGCGTTCTTCAAAAAATATCGATCTCGAAGAACCAAAATACATCATATACTATTCCGCTCTGATTTCAAGTGATTGATTTTGGATGAGGAATTTTGTGAAGTGTAGGTAAAAGTAATGATATTAAGGTAAACAAAATCATAAAGGGGATGTGGTATTCCCCTTGATTTCAATGGCTATAGATATTGCGTAGGTTAATTAAGCGCTCCAGATTCGTTGTTTATCGACAATAGCAATTTCTTGGTCTTGAAGAGGGACAATTTCCCAATCTATATCGTTAGGAACTTCTATGATTTTCATAGTACTCATAGGGTGTGTAATTTGATCCCCATAAGTCTCTAAAAGTTCAATTAATACGGGATGAGTCATGAGTTTTTTCCATATATCCAAATCTTTTGTATCAAAAAATGTTCGAATAAATCGATATTCTCCCATCGGAATCATCCCAAACTCTAATTCTTCATGAGGACTGTAAAAAATTCTTTGCACAATATAAATGGGATTTATACGATCTTCTTCGCTAAGCAGACGAATATATGAAAGAGTCTCTTTAATGACCCAGCCTTTTTCCATCAATTTTTGAAAACCTAACTCATTGAAATGAAATATTTTTTTCCAAATAATGATTTTCAAAATAAACTGCCTCCTAAAATTGAACTACTCGATGGGTTTCCTGTTCACCGTTTCAAAGTCTTCATTATTTATGCCTTCATTTTAGAAAGATCGATTGTTCCAAAAGTATCGAATTTTGTTCCATTTGCAACATGTTGTAGGTATTCTCTCTTGAAATTTCGAATATATAGGATATGATATAGAAAACGTTTAACTAAAACGTTTTCTAAAAATTAATGGAGGTAAGCGCATTCAAAACATGTCGAACCCATGGCTATTGCGTCCTTCAATTCCAAGCTAAAAGGAGGTCTGACTATGAGCAGTAAGAGAAGCAATGTAAGATGGGGAATAGCGGTTCTCATAGGAATAGGAATTGTTATCAATTATTTTGATCGAACCAATATCTCCGTGGCCACTAAACCCTTGATGTCCAGTTATCATTTAACCAAGGGAGAAATGGGTATTCTTTTATCTTCATTTGCATGGTCTTATGCTTTGGTGCAAATTCCTGTTGGTGCTTTGCTAGACCAAGTGGGTGTGAAATGGCTTATGCGTATTGGCACGCTGCTTTGGTCTTTGGCAACTTTTTTGACCGCTGTTGTCAGTGGAATGGGACTCATTATTTTTTCGAGGATTTTACTAGGTATTGCTGAAGGACCTGCTTTTCCCGGTGCATCCAAAGCGACTGGATATTGGTTTCCAATAATCGAGCGCGGCAGAGCAACTTCAATGTTCGATGCAGCAGCCAAGCTATCTAATGTCATTGGCGTACCGATTGTTGCTTTTGCCGTGACGGCATGGGGCTGGCGAGGCGGTTTTATACTGACAGGCATTCTCAGTCTGCTATATTTTCTAGCTTATTGGATTTGGTATCGCGATCCCGAGGAATCTAAATCGATCAATGAGGCAGAGTTACGCTATATTCGTGAAGGAGGAGCTCAAGAAGAAGGAGAAGCATCAGGTGGCAGTATGCGCAATTTGGGCTATCTTTTGGGGCGACGTAAAGTATGGGGCCTGACCATTGGTTTTGCTGCTTATGGCTACGCATTTTACCTTTTTCTTACCTGGCTGCCAGGGTACTTAGAAACACAGATGCATATGTCCGTCTTAAAAAGTAGTGGATTTGCCATTATTCCTTGGGTGGTAGCCACATTGACGGATTTATGGATTGGAGGTTGGCTTGTAGATAAACTGGTTGCTTCTGGTCGTGATGGATCTCGTGTCCGCAAAACTTTGTTAGTTATAGGGATGATATTTGGACTAGCTGTAGCAGGCGCTGCGTTCACATCTCATGCAAGTGTGGCTATTGTCTGGATTTCTATTGCACTTGGAGGCCTTGCCTTTTCAGCGCCCATCGGCTGGAGTATCCCTGCTCTGATTGCGCCTAAAGGCACAGTTGGGACAGTCGGAAGTATTATGAACTTTGTCAATAATATTATGGGTATTTTGGCACCCATCATCACGGGATTTATTGCTGGAGGCACAGGTTCTTTTGCGCTAGGATTTTTAGTAGCTGCTGTAGTGCTTCTCATTGGTATTTTGTCCTATGTCTTTTTGCTTGGGCGGATTGAACCAATGGAATGTTCTCAAATATCTCGTCTTTAAGTGTGGTTTGGGATGAAGCTGGAATTGCCGCCGGCCTGCTTGTATAGGTCGGCGGTCTTTATTGAATGGGAGTGAATACCATGACGCATTGTGTGATCGGTGTCGATCTCGGTACAACATCGGTGAAAGCCAATTTGTTTCATGAAAATGGCCAGATGTTGCAGTTGTTTAGTCATACCGTAAAAACGCATCACGAAGAGGATGGTTCGGCTAAACAATGTCCTCAGGAAGTGGCCAGAGCGACAGGGAAGGTATTGGTTGAGGCGGCCCAATTCGCTAAAAAATCTGGTTTTTCCGTCCGTTTAGTAGGTATCAGTGCTGCTATGCACAGCCTGCTTGTAGTCAATCAAGCGGGTGAGCCTTTAACGTATGCTTCCATTTGGATGGATGCTCGACCAAACGAAGAGGCAATGCAGCTTCGTAGACAACCTATTGGTAAAACACTATACGAAGCAACAGGCACACCGTTGCATGCAATGTCTCCTTTAGCCAAATTGTTATGGATGCGCCGCCAATCCAGCCCATTCTTAAATCAACATAATCGTTATGTATCTTTGAAGGAGTTTGTCTGGTATCAATGGTTTGGCGAGTGGGTGGTAGATGAATCTATGGCGGGAGCGTCTGGTATGTACAATTTGCATATCCGCGATTGGGACCCATTGGCTCTTTCACTTGCTGGCATTCAGCGCGATCAGTTATCAAGCATTGTTCCAACGAAGAAGCTTTATCAAGGAGTGATAAACTCTGAATTAAAGTTGGCCGGTTTGTCCGATACACTATTTAATATTGGCGCTTCGGATGGAGTTTTGGCTAATTTAGGCGTGGGTGCTTTAGACGATGAGTCTATGGTTATTACAATGGGAACAAGTTGTGCAGTTCGGTTGACCGCTCACAAACCAATCTTTGATTTTCAGCACCAACCGTTTACTTACGTGTTGGACGATGAACGTTATGTGGTTGGTGGACCGAGTAACAGTGGAGGTGTGATTGTAGATTGGATTCTGCAACAGTTTTTAGGAAGTTCAGTATCGGAAGATAACGATATGTGGAAAATTTTATTACAGGAAGCGTCTCAAGTGGATTCTGGCAATCTGACATTTTTACCTTATGTGGCAGGTGAGCGAGCACCCTTATGGAATGCTGATTGGAGCGGTGCTTGGCTTGGCTTGCGTCTGGAACATCAACGTTCTCATTTGTTGCGCGCTGCTCTGGAAGGAATAGTATTTAATGCTTTTTGGATTGCGGGAGGATTGCGGAAAGCTGGAGCACAACCGAAACGACTCATTTTATCAGGGAAGTTGTTGCAGAACGCGTTCATGTCGCAATTGTGCGCAGATATATTTCAACTTCCCGTAATCAGTTGTCATGTTGGGGATGCCTCAGCCAGAGGAGCAGCCAAGCTGGCTATGTTAGCTGCAGGTGACATTCAATATCATCAAATAAGTGAGGGGTTGCCTTTCGAATTCACTTTTCCAAATAAAAAAAAGCAAGTTGAATACGCAGAGAAATATGAGCGATTTCGTTCGTATTGTCAACTTTTAGAATCTAATCTTTCAGCATCGTCGAGTCGCGTATAATCAGTTCGGAAGGAAGTATCTGTAATACAGGCATATTTTCTGTCGATCCCGTTTCCACTTTCTCTAATATAAGTTTGGCTGCTAAGCGTCCCATTTCTTCCGTAGGTTGACGTATACTTGTCAATGGAGGGGTGGTAACGCTTGCCCAATCGGGATCGTCAAAAGTAGCCAGTCCCATGGGATTTGGAGTTTGTATTCCTAATTTCTGTAACCACGGGTAGAGTCGCAGCATAAGAAGTCCATTGGCAGTATAAATAGCAAAAGATTGACCGTTCATATTTTTACGAATGCGTTCCGCGGTATGAAAGTAACTTTCTTCATTAGATTTATCCAGACGTTCTATCCATTCTTGACGCTTCGCTTTCAGGCAGGCATTTCGATATCCACGTAGTCTTTCTTCACGAGTACTCACTCCGTTTTCCATCTCTGTAACATAAATTACATTTTCGTAGCCTGTGGTAAACAAATAATGGGTTACATCATAAGAAACCTGCTCATTGTTGGTAACTACGTTGGCAGCATTTGCAATATCTATGCGTCGATCGATCATGACCAACGCCAATTCTTTAGAAATATTTTGCAACAAATCTGCATTTGCTCCATTTGTTTGAATAACGATACCATCGACATTTTGACTGCGCAAAGATAATAAGAAATCTCGTTCTCTTTGCTTATCTCCGTTGCTATCAAAAACCAGCAATCCATATCCGGCTGGTGCCATGACCTCTGAAAGTGAACGGATGACAGAGGCACAAAACGGGTAACTGATGTTGACCACAACAACGGCTATTTGTTTTGTCCGATTGGCTTTAAGTCCTTGCGCCATGATGTTGGGACGATACTCGAGACGCTGTATGATATTGGCAATTTTCATTCTGGTTTTCTCGCTCATATATTCATAATGTCCATTTAAATAGCGAGATACTGTAGTAATCGATACCTGCGCCTCACGTGCAACATCTTCAATGGTAACCCGTTTGAAATTTGCCATATGCTATCCCTCCATCCAGCTTATCCATCATATCATGTAGGGGCGACAAACGCTTGTTGGGCAAAATGTCTATGGTCAATCTGTACTCAACAACGCTTCGGTTTGATAGGGCTGTAGACTGGATATATAGCAAGATTGATTCTAGAATAAATATGGCAAACTGAAAAAGCTTTGTTTTAACAGGAGTGATTCTTCTCTTATGCATGCTGAATTTCGCGGTTTGGGACTTGGCGGGGGTGGTCATGGCGCTGATCGATGGAAAATGCGCGAGTTGGCCAAACAAGAACATTTTGATTGGAAAATATTAAGCAGAGCCTTGCGAGCATTTCTACCCTATTGGCCACTTTCTATTGTTGTGATTTTCGTGATTCTTGCCACTTCCATAGGTGGGGTGTTGCCCGCATCTTTGACTCAACGCATTATCGATCTCGGTATACTTAAAGGCAATTTGAAAGTTGTCATGGAGTACACTGTAGCTCTTGTATTAACCGCTGTAGTTACCGGATTGCTAGGCGTGGTTCAGACTTGGCTGAGCAATCTCATTGCGCAAAATGTAATGGCTGACTATCGAATGGATTTATTTCGGCATCTTCAACTGCAAAGTGTCCATTTTTTTGCTTCTCGTCAAGCGGGAGAATTAGTTTCCCGTGTAACCAACGATGTAACAGCCATTCAAAACGTCGTAACCAATACACTGGTTGGTTTTGTAAGTAGTGCTTTAACCATTGCCTCAACACTCGTCTTTATGTTCAGTATGAATTGGCAGTTGGCTATTCTTTCGCTGATTGTCGTTCCAGCTTTTGTTATTCCCACCCAACGCGTAGGTATGACTCGTCAGAAATTACAGGGAGAAATTCAACAGTGGCTTGCCAAATTAACTGTCCAATTAAGTGAAACACTCGGTGTTAGTGGTGCTCTTTTAATTCGTATTTTAAATAGACAAGAGGCTGAAGAAAAACAATTCGCTGAAACTAATCATGTCTTGCGTGATTTGCAGGTTCGTCAATCTCTTGTTGGTCGATGGCTTTTTATGTGGATCAATATGTTTTCTGCTATTGGGCCTGCCGCCCTATGGGGATATGGTGGGTGGCTGGTTATTCACCATCGTTTGCAACTTGGCGCAATTGTTGCATTTACTACCTTGTTGGGGCGTCTTTATGGTCCGTTTAGTCAATTAGCGCAAATTCATGTCAATCTGCTTTCGTCCATTGCTTTATTTCGCCGCATTTTTTCTTTGCTCGATCAAGCTCCAGAAGTTGTTGATGGTCCATTGACCATTCCTGCTGATGCTATTGAAGGTAATCTGACTCTGCAAGCCGTATCCTATCGTTACCCGCTTCGCGAAAAACAGTTATCTGCAATATCTGTGAAAGAGGACGTCAATGATTCACATGAAGAAGATTCGCTTACCCAATCGCATCAGTTTGCCTTGCAAGATATTGCATTCCATGTGAAATCTGGTGAAACAGTAGCCCTTGTAGGCCCAAGCGGGGCAGGTAAAACAACTCTTCTGCAGCTCATACCGCGTTTTATGGATCCGACTCAAGGTACTGTCTATCTTGATGAATGGAATATTCGTGAATTGAAGTTGCAGTCGTTGCGAGCGCAAATTGGTTTGGTGCCCCAAGATCCATTTTTCTTTCATGACACGGTTTTTCATAATTTAAAAATGGCAAAAGAAGAAGCTACTTTGGAAGAAATGCGACGAGCATGCCGAGCTGCGCAAATTTTAGATACGATTGAACAACTACCTGATGGATTTCACACAGTAGTAGGAGAACGCGGCTATCGGTTATCAGGTGGCGAAAGACAGCGTCTGGCCATTGCACGAGTGCTTTTGCAAGAACCTAAAATTGTCTTATTAGACGAAGCAACGAGTGCTCTTGACAGTATCACCGAACGGAAAATTCAAGAGGCGCTCTCCGTATTGCTGGCTGGCCGTACAGCCATCGTGATCGCCCATAGATTGTCGACTATTTTAAATGCCGATCATATCATTGTTATGAATCAGGGAAAGGTAGTCGCTATGGGAACGCATCAAGAATTACTGCAAGAAAATAGCTTATATCAAAATCTGTATCGTACTCAATTTCAAGAGCAATGGCAAGCCACTTAGAAGAACTGAGTCTGCAATGAATAAAAAGGAAATTGCTCTTCCTAAAGTTACTTCTCCTTCAAAGAATGCCGGGATTCAATGACACGACATAAGCCATTTTTTACATTACTAGCAAGTATCTCTTTAGCTTCTTGAAAACGTCCCTGATGCAACATTTCTATAATCGAAGCATGTTCAAGATAGGACTTTTCCATCTGCTCCTTTGTTTGTGTTGAAAATTGCAAGAGATATTTGAGAGGGTATCCAAGCTGTTGATAAAGTCTAAAGAGGATTTGACTGCCGGAAAATTGAAATAGACTCTCATGAAACATGGAATTATATTGAGAATAGGCTTGATTGTCTCCATCCACTACAGAAGTCTGCATTTGATGTAAAATATCTTGAAATGAACTGTAAATCTCATGGTTCCAGCGTGTCATTAGTCTATCGATGGTAGAAAGTTCTAAAATAGATCTCACTTCGTATAAATCACGAATATCATCATCTGAATATTCTCGTACAACTGTACCACGCCTAGGTAACCGTTCTACTAACCCATCCAATTGTAATAAATAGAGAGCTTCGCGTATCGGAGCTCGACTCGTTTTAAACATAGAAGCTAACTCTTCTTCTTTAAGACGATGTCCTCTTGGCAATTCGCCATTGAAGATACGTTCTGCCAACCAGTCAGCAATTTGCATAGGAAGTGGATTTGTAAGTGATACTTCGGATTTATTGTCAGTGAAATAGGTACGTTCCAATTCATTCACAACCTTGTTTTTAAATAGAAACATCACTTTATAAAGAGGTATTGTACAGAATAGGTTCAATTCCTGCAAAGAACTACAGAAACCTAGAGGTGTGTAATGAAACTGTATGGATTATATGGTAGAAGTGGGACTGGCAAAAGCCATCATGCTCAATGGATTGCCCAAAAAATGAATATAGAATGTATATTGGATGATGGGGTTATGATTTATAAAGGTGTGCTCAAAGCCGGGTACTCTGCAAAACTAGAGAAAACTATGATGGACGCTGTACGTCGAGCAATTTTTATGGATACTTTGCATTGTCAAGAAGTCCGCAGTGCGTTGCTAAAATATAACCCCTCAAAATGTCTTATTCTAGGAACTTCACAAAGAATGATTGAAAGAATATGTTTTCGTTTGGATTTAAATATAAATGAAATTGAATGGATATCTATCGATGAAATTGTAAATATTGAAGAAAAATTATTAGCTTTAGAAATGCGGCAAAAGGGTTTGCATGCGGTTCCGATTTTTCAGTCGAAGCTTCAAGCGGAAAGTCGTATCGCCTCTTATGCGATAAAAATGCTTAATCGTATAAAAGTTAGTCACCATTTAAAAAAAACGGATGAAGAATTTACGGTTGTTCGTCCTATTTTTGCGGAAGGGGGAGTTTACATTCATCCTCAAGTGGTTAGTCAATCCATTCATTATCTTATCGAATTTCATCAATATCCTTTTCATATGACTCGAATGGTTGTATTGAATCATGACTTGAGTCATTTTCATATTAAATTACATGCCAAATGGCAAAGTGATTTACGTAAAGAATCCATGAGGCTTCAACAACATATATTCAACTTTCTACAAGAAAAACTTGGGTTTCCTTATCCCAATATCGTTATAGAAATTGTTTCAATCAGTCCTCCAACACATATGACATAAAAAAAATAATAATCAATATTCTTTAAATAGTTTGACATCAATCGTTGTTCAATGATATATTGTCGACAATCGACAATTAGGGATGGGGGGAAACTGTGAAGGTTGTAGTGGAGAGATTTAATGAACAGGGGACCTTGAGATTTCAACTTGCCGGACCCATTGGTGTGATTACAATTGACAGATCTAGTCAACGTAATGCATTAACTCAAGATATGTGGAAAACTATGAAAAACTGGGTAGTGAGTCTGCCATCTAAAACGAGGTTACTTGTAATTCGTGGTGCTGGAAGTGATTTTACTGCAGGAAGCGATATTAAGGAATTTTCTGTTTTAACGGTAGATCAGGCAAATATTGCTTTTGAAACAATGGAAGAGACTATCTCCGCTATTGAGAATGTATCGATTCCTACGATTGCTTCAATTAACGGGCCTGCTTTTGGAGCTGGTTTCATATTAGCGTTAGCATGCGATGTTAGGATAGGTACAGAAAATGCAATGTTTGGAATGCCTGTTGGAAAACTTGGAATTACTTTGCAGCCTCCTTTTCTACGCAGAATGATACAAACACTGGGGCCTAGTCGAACTAAAGATTTGATTTATACCGCGCGCAGTTATAAAGCAAACCAGGCAATGGAACTAGGAATTCTGAATTATCTTGTACCAAGCGAAAAATTAGATAGTGAAACGATTTCATTAGCCAGAAGAATGCTATTACAGTCAAGAGCATCTTTGCTTGCGGTAAAGAAAAATGTGAATCTTGTCCTATCGGGTATGCAGATGGAAACAGGTTATTGGGTTGATAACAATGATTTTAAAGAGGGAGTACGCGCGTTTACTGAAAAACGACCAGCACATTTCTAGATGTAAATCAAAAAACTTGTTAGATAGACACAATGGGAGGGTAGCGTATGTATGCGTTTTCAAATATCCGTATTGTGGATCTGACAAGAATATTAAGTGGCCCTTTTTGTACAATGTATTTTGCTGATCTCGGTGCGGAAGTAATTAAAATCGAGCCACCAAATGGAGACGATACACGAACTTGGGGACCTCCTTTTATTCAAGGTGAAAGCGCATACTTTATGAGCGTAAACAGAAATAAAAAAAGTGTGGTTCTTGATTTAAAGTCTGAAGTTGGTAAACAAAGGCTTATTGAATTAGTAAAAAATGCAGATATCATAGTTGAAAATTTTCGACCAGGTACTTTAGAGAAACTTGGATTTGGATTTGAAAACTTAAAGAAATGGAACCCAACCATCATACTTGCATCTATATCTGGTTTTGGACAAACGGGTCGTTATAGAGATGAACCAGGTTATGATGTGATTGCTCAAGGTATGGGCGGTTTAATGGCTGTGACAGGATATCCAGATGGTGAGCCAGTTAAGCCTGGATTTTCTTTGGCAGATATTAGTGCAGGCATGTGGGCGATTATTGGTATTTTAACAGCTTTAGAAAAAAGACGTTATATTTCTGAAGCGCAGTGGATAGATGTCTCACTACTAGAATCCATGATGGCTTTTCAAACCTATGCTGCAGGTAATTTTTTTGCGAGTGGTTATGACCCTAAACCGATGGGAAATGCGCATCCAAATATATGCCCTTATCAGGCGTTTTCAGCAAGCGACGGTTATTTTAATTTAGCGGTTGGAAATGATAAATTGTGGGAAAAATTTTGTCTCGCAATAGGTGCGTTAGGTAACGATGAACGATTTAAGACTAATCCAGACCGTGTTACAAGAAGAGATATTCTTATTCCGTTGTTGCAGGAAATATTTAAAACTAAAACGGTTTCTGAGTGGATTCAAATTCTTCGTCAACATGGGATTCCATGTGGGCCTATTTACAAATTATCAGATTTATATGCTGATAATTACGTTATAGAGAGAAACATGCTCTTTACTGTAAACCACCCTGTGGCAGGAGAAATTAAACAAGTGGCCACACCCGTTAAGTTTTTGAATGAGACAGAAAATAAAATTAAAGATAATCCGCCACCGCTTCTTGGCGAACATACTGAAACCATCTTGCAAGCTATCCAAATCATGTAGGGTCATTTTTTCTTCCTAGTAAAACAAGTTTACAACAGAGAGGAGATGAAAGAGAAAGTAACGCAAAATAAATCTGAATATTCTAATCTATATAAATTTATTTTTATCTGATATACGATGCGATTTGTTGAAGAATAAGGGAGGTAGGAAGGATGGGTTCGTCAGTTCAAGTTGCAAGTGCTCCTTTATCCATAAAAACTAAATTAAATCGTCAACAAATAAATGGATTTTGGGCAGCCTGGAGTGGGTGGTTGATGGATGGCATGGATTCAGTCATCTATGCACTCGTATTGACTCCAGCTATGAAACAATTGCTTCCTATGTCTGGTATTCAGTCTACTGCTAGTAATATTGCTCTGTACGGTTCTATCTTGTTTGCGCTATTTTTGGTTGGTTGGGGTCTATCGTTTTTATGGGGACCCATAGCAGATCGTTTTGGACGTTCCAAGTCATTGATGTTAACGATTCTTGTCTATGCTGTATTTACCTGTTTAAGCGGGTTTGCACATAATATTTGGGAATTGGCTATTTTTCGGACTTTGGCGGGTATTGGTATTGGTGGTGAATGGTCAATGGCTGGTACTTTTGTTGCAGAATCTTGGCCTGAGGATAGAAGAAAAATGGGGGCAGGATATTTACAAACAGGTTACTATGCTGGATTTTTTGTGGCTGCCGCTTTGAACTATACAATTGGAGCATCATTCGGCTGGAGAGCCATGTTTTTTGTAGGTATTGTTCCTGCTCTAGTATCTTTTTGGGTACTAGCAAGTGTAAAAGAACCGGAAAAATTTACAAAAGTAATTCAAAAGACGAAGAATCATCAGCCTTTATCTAAAATTTTTACACCTGAGTATCGTAAACGTACGCTTATTAATTCTCTACTACTAACTGTAGCTATCATTGGACTCTGGGCAGGGTCAGTTTATGAACCAACAGCTATTATCCAACTAGCAACAAAAACTGGAATGAAAGGACTCGCGCCTGTACACATGTCATCTTATGGAACAGCTATTTTATCAATTGGAACAATTCTAGGATGTATTTTGCTAGTTCCTCTGGCGGAGAAAATAGGTCGGAAAAAAGCTTTAGCAGTCTATTTTGCAGTGATGATTGTCAGCATCATTCTCTCTTTTGGGTGGGCATTCTATTTACCACATGGGCTTGCGCCATTTATGGTCATCCTGTTCTTTCTTGGATTTGGTGGAGGGAATTTTGCAATGTTTAGTTTATGGCTACCTGAACAATATCCTACAGATAGGAGAGCTAGTGCTTTTGCATTTACTACTTCGATTGGTCGGTTTGTTGGTGCGATTGTAACGTTTATCATTGGTTCACTGGTTCACCAAATGGGAACACTTGGAATACCGGTAGCATTGACGTCAATTGCATTTTTAATTGGTATACTCATCATACCAGCAGCAAAAGAAACAAGAGGGGATTCTCTTCCAGAATAATGTGATGCAAATCAGAACAGGTCGATCTAGTCAAAAGATCGACCTGTTCATTGAAATTTTTTACGCATGGGCATGTTTACCTGGAGTTGATTTGGAGTTTATCTTTAGTTCTGTATCTTTGCCAGCCATCGTCCAAAGATTGAGCAGAATGGTTATAGCTCCTAAAATGACGCTTGTCCATGTTTCTTTAGTATCCATGGATAGTACGAAAGGTTGAATGATGAACCCAATACCCATAATCAGGGAAACCCATGTTTGCCAAACTTTCCAACCGGAACTATTCTGCATAAATGTTGCCCATCCAGATGCAATCAGTTGAATTGCGCCTAGAATAATGCTTGACCAAAGAGCAGATGTGTGATTGGTGTAGTGGAAGACCCACGGTGAAATGATAAACCAAATACCAATTAGGGCAAGTAATCCATTTCTCCACTTCATATAACCACACCTCCTAAAAGATTTGGTTTACATAAAGTAAATTAAAACTTATCCATGAACTCTTCAAGGTTGGTTTTAATCGAATTAGACGAAAAAGAGAAGAAAATTTAATAAGATATTCCTATCTCTTTTTCTTTCTTAACCAATCTTTGAATTTCTCATCATTACGTATGTTTTTAAGCGAAAATTTTCTGGAAACCGCGATCGAGCAATTCGAAAATCTCGGTTTTTTTGGTTTAGAACGGTCCTGTGATATGATTTTTCAAATTCTAAAATGATAGGTAGTGGGTTATGAGAACTGGAGATCAAACTTTGATGAAAGAAATTAATAAATCAATTGTCACCGATATCATACGTAGTCAACATCCCGTTTCACGTGCGCGTATTTCTGAAATAACAGGTTTAAATAAAGCAACTGTATCCAGTTTGATTGATGAACTCATCCACGAAGGACTTGTCATTGAACTCGGTACAGGTCCTTCTGCTGTGGGACGGAGGCCACGTATGCTCGGTTTTAATGGTAGAGCTGGCTATGCTGTAGGCGTGGCTATTGATCTTCATGAAGTTCGTTTTTTATTGATAGATTTACTTGGCAAATTAGAAAAATCTCTGGTGATTGCATCTCCTGTGGGTATGGAAGTTGAGCAAACGGTGTATCAAGTAGTCGATGTGGTTCAACAAATAGTTCAATCAGCACCTTCATCCCCGTTAGGTGTGATTGGTGTGGGAATAGCTGTTCCAGGACTGGTGGATTTTAAGAAAGGTGTGGTATGGAACGCGCCTAATTTGCATTGGATGAATATTCCTTTACGTAAAATGCTTGAAGCACATTTAGATTTGCCTGTTTTTATTGATAATGAGTCTAATATGGGAGCCATTGCTGAACAATGGTTAGGTAAAGGACAAAATTATTCAAATTTTGTTTATTTAAGTGTAACCACAGGACTTGGTAGCGGTATTGTTGTGAATCGACAGTTGATGCGGGGAAGTGGAGGCATAGCAGGAGAAGTTGGTCATATGGTGGTAGTGGTGGATGGATTGCTATGTTCTTGCGGGAACAGGGGCTGTTTGGAAATGTATGCCTCAGAGAAATCTTTAATAGAAATCTTTCAACAAAAATCAGGTAAAGAGGTATCGACGGTGGAAGAAATCTTTCAACGGGCAGAGAATGGAGACGTTTTGGCTAAAGCAGCGATTTCTTCGGTTGGTAGGTATTTGGCCACAGGAATGAATAACTTAATCCATACTTGTAATCCGGAAAGTGTTATCGTGGGAGGGAGAATTACCCGTTTTCAATCCTTGCTTTGGGAAGCGATGCAACCTGTTCTTTCTAAATCCATGGTCGATTCTTTTTTTCACACGAAATTAGAATGGTCTACACTCGGTCAAAATGCGCTTTCACTTGGAGCAGCTTCTTTAGTCATCGATCATCGTTTTGCTAAACCAACGATACTTTAAAACTAAAAACCTTTTGAAGAGGCAATTGAAAAAAAATATATCTTGCGCTACTATTAGTTTGTTTCTTAAACAAACTAAATTGAGAATGATTCTTTGTTGTCTAAACCCGTTTTCTGTTCTGAGTTGAAGTGATATGCAGCACACAATATCTAATGCTGGAGGTTTTGAGATGGAATTTTTTCCTGAAGTTAAAGAAATTTCTTTTGAAGATGCTATATCGACAAATCCGTTAGCCTTTAAGTATTATCATCCCGATGAAATCGTTTTCGGGAAAACAATGAAGGATCACTTGCGCTTTGCAGTTTCTTATTGGCACACTTTTACACTAGCGGGTAATGATCCATTCGGAATAGGCAACATGCAACGTTCCTGGAATTCATTTAGTGGGCTTGATTTGGCTAAAAAAAGAGTTGAAGCAGCATTTGAATTCTTTCAAAAAATGCATGTAGGGTATTTTTGTTTTCACGATCGCGACATTGCCCCCGAAGGAGCAACTTTACGTGAAAGCAATCGCAATTTAGATGTAATCGTTACCATGATAAAAGAATACATGCAATCTACAGGTGTTAAATTACTCTGGAATACGCAGAATCTCTTCTCTCATCCCCGTTTTGCCCATGGTGCGGCAACTTCACCAGATGCACGAGTATTTGCTTATGCGGCAGGACAAGTGAAAAAGAGCTTGGAAATCGCTAAGGAACTTGGTGCTGAAAATTATGTATTTTGGGGAGGAAGGGAAGGCTATGAAACACTTCTTAATACGGATTTGAAATTTGAAATGGACAACTACGCTCGATTGTTACAGATGGCTTGCGATTATGCAGATGAAATTGGTTATCGAGGACAATTTTTAATTGAACCCAAACCGAAGGAACCCACTAAACACCAGTATGATTTTGATGCAGCCAGTACATTAGCCTTTCTTAAAACATACGGATTAGATTTGCGTTTTAAGCTTAATATTGAAGCCAACCATGCAACATTAGCGGGTCACACATTTGAACATGAGCTGCGTTACAGCCGAGTCCACGGCATGCTGGGGTCTGTAGATGCGAATCAGGGCGATCCGCTGCTTGGTTGGGATACAGATGAGTTTCCTACGAATCTTTACAGCACTACGTTAGCTATGTATGAAATTCTTAAAAACGGTGGTTTCCAAACAGGTGGATTAAACTTTGACGCAAAAGTCCGGAGAACTTCCATGACCCCTCTTGATCTTTTTTATGGGCATATTGCGGGTATGGATAGTTTTGCAAGAGGTCTGAAAGTAGCCGCTAGTTTAATCAAAGATAAAGTATTTGAAGAAGCAATAGCGAAACGATATCAAAGCTATCAATCCGGTATGGGTCAGGACATTATCCAGGGACGTGCCACACTGGCTTCTTTGGAAGAGAAAATATTGGACGAACCCGTCGACTCATTTGAGTCTGGTTATCAAGAGTTGCTTTTGTCGCGATTAAATCAATATTTATTGGAAGTGAAGTAAAGTTTATGACAAGCTTGAGCAAGTCATGTTTGTTAGGTATCGATGTTGGAACTTCCGGAGTGAAAGTGCTGCTGATGGACATAGACGGCCATATTTTGGCCGTCTCTACTGAGAGGTATGAAGTGTTGCACGAAAGGCCGCTATTCGCTGAACAAGATCCTGAAGTTTGGTGGGAAAAGACATGCTTAGCAATACGAAAAGTTATAGAAATTTCTGGATGTTCTTCTGACTCCATTCAAGGAATTGGTTTGACAGGTCAAATGCATAGCTTGGTTGTACTCGATAGTGATGGGAAAGTCATTCGACCGGCTATACTCTGGAGCGATCAGAGAACTCAACCAGAATGTGATTGGATGAATGAACATATTGGCAGTTCGCATATTCTTCGATTTACCGCTAATCCTGCTTTACCTAACTTTACCGCTACAAAATTGCAGTGGATACGTCAACACGAACCGTATCATTTCAAAAAAATAGCCAAGATTTTGCTCCCCAAAGATTATATTCGCTATTGTTTGACCGGAGAGTATGCCAGTGATGTATCAGATGCTTCTGGAACCCTTTTATTTGATGTGAGAAATCGCCATTGGTCTCAGGAGATGTGCGAACGTCTCGAGATTCCTATGGAATGGCTTCCGAGGGTGTTAGAATCGCCAGAATTGACAGGTAAGGTCAATCCAACAGCAGCTGCCAAAACAGGACTGCAAATTGGTACAAAAGTGGTAGCTGGTGCAGGTGATCAAGCTGCGGGTGCAGTAGGTAACGGAATTGTACGTTCAGGTGTGGTCTCGAGCACGATTGGTACATCGGGTGTGGTATTTGCATTTGCGAAGAATATTGTTCAGGACGAACAAGGACGACTCCATTCATTTTGTCATGCAGTTCCAGGTGCATGGCACGTGATGGGAGTAACCCAGGCAGCAGGTGGATCGCTTCAATGGTATGCCAAACAGTTTGCACCCCTTGAGCAGGCCTTGGCGGAAACTTTGGCAGAGGATATTTATGATCTGTTAGCCAAAGAGGCTGCACAGGTTGCAGCGGGCAGTGAATGCCTAGTATATCTGCCCTATTTACTGGGAGAACGCACACCACATTTAGATCCGTATGCTCGTGCCGTTTTTTTTGGAGTGACAGTTCGCCATAAACGAGCTCATTTTGTTCGCGCCATTATGGAGGGTGTATCTTTTAGTTTACGAGACAGCCTCTCTTTAATTGAAGATTTACAATTGCCTATTGAAGAAATTCGTCTATCTGGCGGTGGAGCCAAAAGCGATCTCTGGTGTTCCATCCAAACGAATATATATGGACGAAGCGTGCACACTGTAGAATCTGATGAAGGTCCAGCGTTTGGCGCGGCTATATTAGCTGGAGTTGGAACGGGGTGTTTTGTGGATGTGGAGTCAGCATGCGATTTGCTGATTATGCGCAAACACACTTATCATCCTCAGTTAGACGAAATGAATTTATATAACCGTCAATATGCGGTTTATAAGGAAATATACGAATTGCTCAAACCTCTATATAGAAAATTCATAAGTTAAGTGGTGGACTAGTGAAAAAGAGAGGAGAGAAATATCGTGAGAAAGATGAATCATATACTGATTTATTTTTTTGGTGCCCTAGGCGGATTACTCTTTGGCTACGATACAGGTGTCATTTCTGGCGCTATATTGTTTATCAAAAAATCACTTCATTTAACTACCATAACGGAAGGATTAGTAGTCAGCGCAATTTTGATTGGAGCCATTATCGGATCGGCCATCAGTGGTCCTCTTGCCGATAAAGTGGGAAGAAAAATAGTTGTTCTTGCGGCAGCTCTCATTTTCTGCTTAGGAGCTGTTGGTTCAGCGTTTTCCGGGAATACAACAGATCTGGTAAGCTTTCGTATAGTGCTCGGTCTAGCTGTAGGTGCTGCTTCCACCATGGTGCCAATGTATTTAGCTGAAACAGCCCCTACTGAAATTCGAGGAGGATTGTCAAGTTTAAACCAATTTATGATCGTGGTTGGGATTTTACTGGCTTATATCGTCGATTATATTTTTGCTGCCAGTGAGGCTTGGCGTTGGATGCTTGGACTAGCTTTTGTACCGGGAGCTATTCTTTTTTTAGGTATGTTGTTTTTGCCAGAAAGCCCGCGTTTTTTACTTAAACAAGGTCAAGAAACAAAGGCGCGCGAAATTTTGCAACATCTGCGTAAAACCAGCCATGTGGAGCAGGAAATCCATGAGATTCAACAAGCCAACAAAATAGAAAACGGTGGTTGGCGTGAAATGAAACAACCTTGGGTAAGACCAGCTATTTGGACGGCTATCGGACTGGCTGTTTTTCAACAGGTCATAGGCACAAATACGGTTATTTATTATGCCCCAACTACGTTTACTAAGGTTGGACTTGGCTCTGCTGCAGCCATATTGGGTACAGTTGGCATTGGTTCTGTGCAAGTCGTTATGACGCTGATAGCAGTTCGCCTGATTGATCGCGTGGGTAGAAAGCCACTTTTAATCAGTGGGAGTATAGGTATGGCCTTGTCGCTTTTCATTCTTGGTTTAATGAATAAAGTTTTTGCTCATTCTGTTGCGACAGGATGGATTACCTTGATTTGTCTAGCCATCTATATTCTTTTTTTCTCCATCAGTTGGGGTCCAGTCATGTGGGTCTTACTATCGGAAATTTTTCCGCTTGGCATTCGCGGGACAGGTATGGGAATTGGAGCTGTAACGAATTGGGTGGCCAATCTTCTCGTTTCGTTGACTTTTCCCTGGCTTCTTTCTCGTTTAGGCATCAGTAATTTATTTTTGATATACGGTGCTATGGGAGTGCTTGCACTTATTTTTGTGATTCTGAAGGTCAAGGAAACCAAAGGCAAGAGTTTGGAAGAAATTGAAATGGAATTGCGAAAACGTGGTCAGGCAAATGCAATTTAACCCATCCTATTGAGGAGGTGGCGCATGACTGTTCAAAAAACGATTTATGCTGGTGAAGAGGCTATTCAGCTTACGGCAGATGGTTATGAAGCCATTTTGTTACCAAAAAGGGGAGGAAATTTGGTTGCTCTTCGTCAACCTGCCCAATCATTAAGATTTCTTAGAGAACCCGAAAATAGAATGGATGCATTTAAACATTCTCCTCTACGTTTTGGGATACCCGTTTTGTTTCCCCCTAATCGGTATGATCACGGTCGTTTCAAACTATTAGGAAAACAGTATCAGTTACCCATGAATGAGCCTGAATATCAAAATCATTTACATGGCATACTGTATCATTTGCCGTGGGATGTTCTAGATATGGGAGAAAATTATGTGATTTTGTGTCAGGAGATTAAAGCTGGGCATCCATTTTATGAGTTTTGGCCGTATGACTTTTCTTTGATTTTAAAATATAAACTGAATTCATTAGGCTTGCATCAAGAAGCACGGATGGAGAATCACGGAGATGAACCTATGCCCTGTATGTTAGGATTTCATACTTCGCTGCAAATACCGTTTCATACGCAAAGTGCTCCTCTAGATTATCGATTTCAGGCAGATATAGAACAGCGTTGGGAATTGAACGAGCGCATGTTGCCAACAGGCCGGCGTTTATCACTAAACTCGTGGGAAAAGCAAATGGATGAAAATGGAATATATCCGTTTGATTCTATCATGGACAATCTCTATTCTGCGAAAGAAAGGGAAGATTCTCAACGTGCGATTTTAACGGATCAACGACTAGGTGTTCGTTTCATCTATGAGACAGATCGTCAATATCGCTTCTGGATGATATGGAACAATAAGGCTTCCGGTGATATTTTCTGTGTAGAACCTCAAACTTGTATAGGCAATGCACCTAATGTCGCTCTTCCAACTGAGGAAACGGGGATAATTTTTATCGAGCCACGCGGAGTTTGGACAGCAAGAAGTCGTTTATACGCAGAAACTTTTTTCATGTAACATTTTTTCAACAGGTATCTTTGCTGGTTAAAGATCTTATTAGGTTGTTGGTTTTATGAATTCAAACCGACAACCTAACAAGATCATTTATTGAGAAATGATTACTTAGAAATTTTCTGTCGAAATAGGAATCCTAATTTCTATAGTCGTTCCATGTCCAATTGAGCTTTGAATTTCTATCATGCCATTGTGTTCTTCAACGATTCTCTGCACGATTGTCATTCCTAACCCAGTTCCATTTTCTTTGGTCGTATAAAAGGGATTCATGATTTTTTTCATAGTATCTTCGCTCATTCCTATGCCATTGTCGACCACTCGCAAAATCGCCCAATGCAAATGACGAAACAATCGGATCTGAATATTTCCGGGATCTTCTTGAATAGATTCTATAGAATTTTTTACTAGATTCATAATAAGTTTTCTCATTTGATGAGAATCTCCGTTAATATACAGATTTTCTTCTATATGCTGTTCAATTAAGATACTTTTGGAATTCGCCAGAGCAGTCAAAAAGGTAATGGATTGATGGACTTGTTTAGATAAATGAAAAACTTTATGTGTGTTTTTTTGAGGTTTGGCCAATAGCAACATCTCTGTTGTAATGTCTTCAATACGTTCCAATTCAGACCAGATCAGATCATAGGTACGTGCTGAAACTTGTTGAAGATCTTGTCTGAATAGTTGTAAAAATCCCTTGATTGCCGTCAATGGATTGCGAATTTCATGAGCTACTCCCGCCGCAAGTTCTCCAATAACGGCCAACTTTTCTGTTTTTAACATATATTCTCTTTGGGCAATAGTCTCCGAAATATCTCTGGAAACGATCATAAAAGAAGTTGGTTCTTTTTGGTCAGACTCCCAAATGGGAGTAATCGCGGTGTCCGTATAAATCACTTTGAATTGATGGAGAAGTCGCATCTCTATGCGCTTTTGTAGAGGATGGTTCGGTCTGCTTTGACAATATTCCTCAAGTTGAGAAAAATCTTCTGGGTGAATGATGGATGTAAAGTTCAAAGAATCGTTCTTATTTAATAAAAATAACTGCTGAAAAGAAGGCGAAGCATAGAGAATGTGAAATGAACGATCAATAATGAATATGAAGTCGCTTGTATGATTGGCAATGAGTTCGTATTTTTTTTCAAGACTTTGTTCTTTTTTGCTAAAAAATTGATATTGCCGCGAGAGCAAAATCAGTGAGAGAATTAATAATAAAATAACACTTAATTTGGGCAAAGTTTTGTTGTCTATGATTAAAGAAAGAAAAAAAGCCATGATGATGGTAAGCGGTAGGCTATTGGTCAATGGTTTGATCGTCTTCTTACCTTTATATTGTTGTGTGCATAGGGTGACGAGTATAAACAAAAGTAAATTGACCATTTCAAAAATAAAGATGGAAAGGACTATACGAATATAGGATTCTATTCCTGATTTCCATTCTATAAAAACAAATGAAGACAGAACAGAGATAAAATACATTCCAAGTGTGGAAAAAAAACGAAACCAACGAATTTTTTTTAGGTTCCATTGATTAAACCGCAAAAACATAGCGAAAGTGCTTATGAAAATGGCGCTACATGTGACGTACAAACCATACTCATATAGCGCGAGCATATAAAACCATACGGAAGTCCCCCAGACGATTCCGCCTGGAAGAATCATTGGGAACGCTCCAGCAATGGCTGAACAGGCAATAATCCCAATTAAATTGAGATCTAAGTGAGTTGGATGTTTGATGAATGACATGACTGTCAGTACGCAACCACAAACAAACAAGGTTGATAAATAAAATTTTTTGAGCAATGTTTCCATAGACATGTCTTTTCAATGAACCTTTCTCGCATTGCCGTAGATAAACAAAATCAGTCCGCCTCCCACTATCATATCACCAATGCTCATAAAAAATGGAACGATATAAAATCTATCAGCAAGTATTTCTAAGTGTGGATGTGCTAGTATATTGTGGTGATTTCCAATATTTTTATAGTTGTCAAGGGAATGATGGAATGCAGAAAACAAGATGGGCATGGCTCCGTGATTGATAATAATTTCCAGGAAATGAAGCGATGCGCCGACTGCAATAAGAAAAAAACCTGGGATTTTTAGGTTGTGAATCAGAAAGATCAGGGTGAGCCAGAAAAAATAGAGTTCCTAATTCTATGAAATAAAGAGGAAGCGATGGAATACGTCAATTCTTTTTCTCTTTGTTTAATAAAAACATTGCAGGCAAACCACGGTGAGATAGTTGAAGCCAAGTGTGAGTGTTGGAAACCTACCGATTATCTACATCAAGAAAGTCACATACCTGATTGTACATACAAAGAATAAAAATGGGTTGCTGTCTGAATCCATGAGAATTGCTCGGCTCGAACACGTGCTGAGTGAGATAAAGTTTGACGTAAGCGAGGATGGTTGTAGAGTAATTGAATAGCGCTGACAAATTCCTCTGGATATTGAGGTTTGTCAATCAGTATTCCAGTTTCTTCAGTAACGAGTTCAGGTATGCCACCGATACGACTTGCTATGACTGGGAGACCACTGGACATTGCTTCCAAATTAACCATGCCGAATGCCTCATCCTGTTGAGAAGGGCAGACAAAAATATCTGTTTCGCGGTAGAGAACAGGTAATTGAGATGGGGAGACAAAACCTAACTTTTGGACAGGTAAGTTTTCGGCCAGTGCTTCTATCTCACGTCCATATTTTTTTTCCCAGGGTGGAGTTCGTCCAGCTACCGTCAATTGAATAGGTAAGTTATAACTGCCAAGGATGTGCAGAGCTTGAAGCAATACGTGTAAACCTTTTTGACGAATGATGCGTCCTACAAATAATAAACGTAAAGTATGGGGGTTGCGTGAAACGGAGGAGAAAAGTGCATCATTCTCCATACGAGGGAAAAATTTTTCAAGGTTAACACCCGGATAAATGACGTTGGCTTGCCAATTTTTTTCTTTCAATTCGAATCGTTTGGCGATAGTTTCTTTCAAGTAAAGACTATTAACGATTACATGATCGGCATTGCATAGAATATCTTTCATTTCTGCTTGACTTTTATGGCGCGGTTGTAAAAAGGTTGTTGAATGTAAATTTAATAGAATTTTGCTGTTAGGGAATTTATGGCGAATCAAGGGAATCAGAAGGGGGCGATTTTCAATTTGAATCCAATCGGGTTGTACTTGTTGCAGAATGCGTAGAGTCTGTTTTCGGTAGGCATCGCGATCCAAGGAAAGTTTAATTCCTTCGAGTTTTTTTCCTGGCGCAATGATTTCATAGTCTTGAAATCCTATTTGTTGAAAAGCATGACTCAACGAATCGATATAGATTTGTACCGAACCTCCACGTAATGGAGGAATAGGCAATCCTTCTGGAGCTACAATCGCCACTTTCAACGAAAATCCCCCTTGTATCTCAAAATAAATCAACTTCCAGAAAACATTTTTAACCCATGTAACTATGTCGTCGTTCAATTTCAAATGGTTCCGGGCCAATTGGCCTATACAGACTATGAAGGATAGGCATATTTTAGGTCGACGAGATTGGGGGAGGTTGCCAATATGTTGATTGTCATTACGGGTCAAGTGCCTAATCCTTACATGCATCCTCGTCGAGCGCTCGCTTATCAATTTCTTTCTGATGAAGCAAGTCGGGAAGAAAAAGAATTATTTTTCTTAAAGCCAGATCATTCGATGAATGGGCAGAACCGTTCTAAGTTTTGGATGCTATCTGGGCAGGAGAATCTGGCTATCGATGATCATTCGCTGCAAGCATTGCACCCTGTCTTCTATGATTTTATGTATCTTTCTGACTTGCGTTTGGCACGTTCTTCATACCGTGATTTACTACAGGATATTCGTTCAAGAAATTTCCCCCTTTTTAATCCCGAGATGCCGGGTAAAGAAAAAATATTTCGTTTTTTAAGTGAAAGTGCTCCATTATCGGAACAATTACCTATGACCATCTTTGATGTTACGCCCAAAAAAGTTTTGCGTCTTCTAAAGGATATGCCTGAATTATGGCTAAAACCCGTTCATGGTTCAGGGGGAAGAAATTCAGTTTTTGTGCAGTATCTAGGACATGACGACTTTCACATTGTTACAGAACAGTTTTGCGGGCAACAAATGGATTCTATGGTCAATCGGTATCAGTTAGAGAGTTTGCTTCGTTTGGCAGTGCAAGAACGTCGATATTTGGCTCAAGCACATGTACCTTTATTAAAGACAGAAAATCAATGTACAGCTGACTTGCGTATCACTTTAGTACGCAATCGTCAGGGCGACTGGGAGGTTGTGGCTTCCACTGGTAGAACTAGTCGTGCCCACTCACTTTTTACGAATTATCATGCAGGAGGCAAAGCAGTATCGTTGACCTATCCATCAACAGAAGCAAAAGTTTGGTTGCAATCTGTAGGTATGACTTTGGACGATGTTTATCGTGCTCAACAATTTGCCTCTCATGTGGCGCAAAGATTGCAAACCAATTTGCCTCACTTAGGTGTTCTTGGTATGGATATAGGTCAGACCAAAAGTGGTTCCCAATATGTCTATGACTGCAATGGTCGACCGGGTAGAGATATATTGAACGATTTAGAACTGGAGCGATACATGCGGTCCGTGGTCGGTTTTGCTTGTTGGCTTCAAGAGAACTTCTATTCTGAAGCCAGTCAGAATAATGCCCAGTCATCTAGAATCTTGATGGCCTTTAAGCGCGATTCCCAAGATTGTTTAAGAATAGAGAAGCTTTGAGAAGTGGATTGGATCTTCTTAAGCTGGCTGGCTACAAACCAAGCTTCCCTAGGAAGTCGAAAGAGAGCCGCAATGATTTGTTTTTGACTCATGTTGAGCGGATGTTCTTGTTCGTAACCATTTAACATGGATATAAGTAAGGTTGGAGAAAAATTTGTCGTATTGGCTAAAGCTTTAACTAATTCTAACAGTGACCAATCGATTTTCGTCTGTTCCCAATCGATGAGACAAATATCTGCTTCACGGCGAATGGTATTCGGTTTTGTCACATCCCCATGGATCCATGTGGGATGAGAAAGGGAAAAGTCAAGTTCATTACTTAAACTGCGTTTATCCAAGATAGAAAACGTTTCGCTGCTAAGCTTTTTGAGAATGGATGCATGTTGTTGAAACCAAATTTGTATGTCTGATCTCGTCGATTGTACATAAGGCAAATTTTGATCGATAAACTTTGCTTGCAATTTACGTAGTTTTAGAAGTGTATTTTTACAAGATAACCTTCTTTCAGGAGTAGGTAATCGGTGCAGTTTTCCCAAAGCTTCTCCTAACAAGTGACAGTCAAATGGATGGCCAGTAAGTTGTTTTCCGGCTACCCACTCGCTGACATAAAATATTTGGTTAGCGTACCTTGTGTAGAGTTTACCGTCTGGTTGTTGAATCAATTTTGCCATATGCGGATAACCGAGATTTTGAATACTTAGAATTCGCTTTAATTTGGCTTCCAGTTGTTGAGAATTTCCTCCGTAAGGTTTTACCAAGAAAGGGCCTTGTTGAGTCTGAATTTGATAGGCAGCGTTTTTTTTATATAAAGAAGGACATACGCGATAACTCAGCAACTGGAAACCATACGTTTGACTAATATGATTCAAGCAGACAAAGACAGTGTTCTTTTGGGAGATAGATGTTTTCATTCGCTTCTCCTCATAGAATTTATATTTGATCGAGTCTTCGAGGTTGCACAAAACCTGCTCTTTCACCGCGCGAATGAATGAGAAGCGATATCGCCTCTATATGATCGCCAATAATTAAATGTTTGAGAAAAGAGCCATGGCGAGCGGAATGAAGCTTGGCACGATATCGATTGCGTTGAATCACATCTACAAATCGAACAGGCTCTATTTTCAAATCGGATAAAATAGCACGAACCTGAGCTTTCGGTGGAACAGCAAGGTCTTCTACAGAAATCACATTTAAAACCCGACCACGGATGGCGTGGGGTACGGCCGTCATGGAACAGGCACCCAGATGAGGACAACCGAGTACCAAGTTAAGAAATGATTTCATGGTAGTAACAGCGTCTCTTTTCGCGATCGTTGAAATTCCGCTGGAAAGATCGTTCAATGCAATATCTGCTCCTGCTTCGATTGCTTCGAGAAAAGGAACCAATTCTTCTGCAGGAACAGCAAAATCGCTATCTACAAAAAGAATGCCTTCAGATGATTGGGCTAAAGATGCACCAATGGCGCGGCCCACGTCATGGCCAAGGGGCATTGTAAAAGACTGAACGTGTGCACCGTTTTGTTCAGCCACCCTTGCAGTGTGATCGTCTGAGCCATTTTCGATGACGTAGATGTCGCTGACTTTAGTTTTGAATAGTTCTCGAATAACTTCAGGAAGAGTTTTTTCCTCATTGCTTGCTGGCACGACGGCAACCCATTGGTGCGAATCATGGGAATTTGACTCTTCGATGAAATCTCGTCGGCGTCTGTCAGCATAACCTCCACGTTTACCTTTTTGTCGGATAATTTCTGCAAATGCTTCAACGTGATCGCCCAATATAACATCTTGCATATGATAACCATCTCTATTGGTTGCTCTGCGGCGATTGCGAATTCTAACATTGATATAAGTAGGTGCGGTAATTTTGAGTCCAGCCAGTACAGCTTTGGTTTGAAAGAGAGGCGGTACAGCCAAAAATTTTGCACCGATTTTTTGAATAGCACTTTTCCGGACAGCATGAGGAACTGCCGTTAGGGAAGCTGCCTGAAGATGGCTCATGCCAAGTGCTATGTTTAAAGCTCTTTTCGCTACAGCGGTTGGATGGTGGAAATATCGACTGCTTTTTAATGGATAGCGATTGAGAGCGATGTCAGCACCCTGACGCAGAGATTGGACCAATGGCTGTAATTCTTCGATTTTCCATACGATATCGGCATCTAAAAAAAGTATATATTCACAGGAAGCTAGCTTGGCACCAATAGCACGCCCAGTGTCTGGTCCAAGTGGTTCAGGATAGGAAACAACCAAGGCGCCAGCATGATTGGCGATTTGTTCAGAATTATCCGTACAGCCATTAGCGATCACAATAATCTCTTTAACGGCTTTCCACTGTTTGAGGGTTTCTAAATTTTTCCTCAATCGTTCTTCCTCATTACGAACTGGAAGTATGACACTGATTGCTAATGTTTTGGATTGGTATCCAGATCGTTGGTTAGGTGCCCGGCGTTTAGCCAGCACACGGGTTGATGGTAATGAGCGCAATACCATGCCCCCCTTTACAATGGCTGTTTCACAGCATATGAACCGTGGGAAACACTGGTGAGTCTGAATAAAAAGGTCAACCACAATCTTTCATGTGTGCGCATATACAGTGGGAGTGGCTCGCAAAGATTCTTATGGAAGCGGAGGCATGACCGTGAGTCGTTGGCAAGTGTTTGAACAGGATTTTCCATTTGTTGTGCAATCATTTCGGAAGGTCAGAAAAGGGGTTTATCGCGTAAAAACCACTACGTACGGAACACTTTGCGTGAAACTTCTCGATGGACCTACTGAACATGTCTATCATGTGGTAGATATACTTCTACATTTGCGCGATCGCGGTTTTGCTAAAAGTCCTCGACTTTTCTCCAGCCGGCGGGGGGAATGGGTCTTTCGCAATCATCAAAAATATTATCTTGTCACTCCCTGGATTTCCGGCAGACAACCTAATTTTCAGCGCTTTGTTGAATGGCGTGATGCGATACAAACATTGGCTCAATTTCATCAATCTGCAGAGCAATTTCAATCTCCATGTATTCCTGCCGAAAAGATAAGATATCATGATATTTTTCAGAAAATAGAAAGCGCAGAGAAGATTTTGTGCAAGTTGGAGGCCAAACCATCGATAGATTTTTCATTAGATGGATTAAGAAGCATTTTGCTCAAAGCGGTGGAACAAGTTGAACATCCCGAAATTTTAACGGCTATCGAGCAAGAACAACAGATGGGAGCATTCATTCATGGAGATTATAATTATCCTAATCTAGTTTTCCAAACAACAGGTAGCCTGCAATTGATTGATTTTGATAATACATCTATGCAGAATCGAATGATAGATCTTGCCCACCTTTTGCATCGGAGCGCTACATGGGATGCTCAACGGATGATAGAGGCTATCAAAATTTATCAGCAAATTCGACCTATTTCAAACTATGACAGACGATTTTTGTTTACGCTTCTGCATATTCCGTATCCATTGGTTCGTTGGTATTTCATGCAAAAGCGTCATGTTAGTCATCGCCCCGCTCCTTTGCTCTCTTCTCAAACAGCCGTATACTATAGTGAAAAATTAGAAAAAGAGTTACTTTGAATGATGGAAAATTCGCCTCAGGAACTCATCCATATAGAGATCAAAATAGGTCAGCCCATCGGCTGACTTCTTACAAGAGGCACTAAATTTTGGGCGATGACACGATGTCCCAAGTTGTTAGGATGAACTGGTGCTATAGGGCTAGTTAACACATCTTGAATTTTTCCATTTCGATAACCATAGATGAGTTCGGCCTGTCGACCAGCAAACCAGGTATGACATGGTGCTACACTCGTCTGCATTCGACTGGCTACAGAGAGTGTTGCAGTATTTAGAGCTTCAATAGTTTCACTAGCAATTGGAGAGTTTGGAAATGGATTGTATTGCGTGCAAACAATAATCTGGGCTCTACTGATTTGTCGAATCATTTGAAGAAGAGCAGCTAAACTTTGGCTATAACCAACCAATGCCTTATGGATGGCAGAACGTGGGGCACCGCCAAGGATTTGCCTGGCGGCGTCGACCAAATTATCTCCGCCTACCCATAGACTGACGACTTTTGCTTGCTCTAGATAAACAGGGGAATGGTTGGTTACATAATAGAATAAGTCCTGGCTGGTCCATCCGGGCTCAGCTAAGACTTCGCCATTCCAGATGGAACGTTGTTGAGAAAGCATAGATGTTACGAGACTTGGATAGGCAAGCGACCAGGAAGAAGCGCATTCTCCGGCAGTGATGGAGTCGCCTAAGGCTATATATAATGACATCTCAATTCGCCCCCTTCACAATCAATGATGCTGAAATATCAAATGAAAAAAGATGCTCTAAAGTTGTGTTCAGGTGTCTATTTTGCTAAAAAAGTGCGCTTGGAAAGGTGGAGAAAGCATTGCGTGTCATGAAAGTCATTGTGCGGCGTTTGGCGATGAAATTGCGTCAGCCATTTGTAACCTCTTATGGTGTGGAACAAGAAAAAGATGTACTGCTATTGGAAGTTCAAACGGAAACACCGAAGAGTGGCTTTGCAGAATGTGTGGCTATGCCCTCTCCTTATTACAATGAAGAGACAACAGAAACGGCCTTGTATATAATCAGTAAATTTCTAATACCGCTGATATGGCGGATGGAGTGGCAAAGCCGCGAAGATTTGTGGACTACCCGCTTTGCCTTTCGCCCTGTTCGTCATCACGAGATGGCCAAGGCTGCTTTGGAAATGGCTATATGGGATGCGTTTGCAGCAGAGTATCAACAACCCATATCCCAATTGCTGGGTGGTGTGAAGAAGGAAATTCCAGTAGGGATTAGTGTGGGGATTGAAACTTCGTTGTCTCACCTGTTAAAACAGGTAGGGAACTATGTGGAACAAGGATATCAGCGTGTCAAATTGAAAATTCAACCTGGTTGGGATTATGTTCCTCTCCATGCGCTTCGAAGTGCATTCCCGCGATTACAGTTACTTGCCGACGCGAATAGTGCCTATCGGTTAGAGGATGCAGAACAACTGAAGCAATTGGATTCCTTGGGGCTTGTCATGATAGAGCAGCCGCTAGAACCGGATGATATACTTCACCATGCGCAACTGCAGGCAAAATTAGACACTCCTATTTGTTTGGATGAAAGTATTCGGAGTGCCAGTGATGTAAAAAAAGCGGCAGAAATGGGTGCCTGTAAAGTGATCAATTTAAAACCTGGGCGAGTGGGTGGATTTGCTGAATCTATAGAGATTCACAATATCTGTGTAGATAATGGACTTGAGCTTTGGTGCGGGGGGATGTTCGAAACCGGGATCGGGCGCTTGCATAATATTGCCTTGACCTCTTTGCCGGGATTCACTCTGCCGGGCGATACATCACCGAGTGACCGTTATTTTGAGCGAGATATTATCAATCCGCCTGTAGTGTTTTCACGTCCAGGATTTTTATCTGTCGATCCGTTAGTTGGTGTTCAAGAGCGGATAGATTGGTCTGAAATCGAGCGCTCGCAGGTTTCGGAGTATGTGTTTGAACGTCCTGAAATTTGACTTCGCTAGACTTTTGTTTGTCATCCATCCATCCTCAATTGAAAGGTCACCAGCCTTCCCATTTTATGAGTCGATTGGAGGCTGGTGACTGGTTATCAATCTAAGTGTGACAGGAACGACACCTGCCGTTGAGTTTGGCCAGTATAATCTTGAAGATGAGTTGGGGCTGCTTCTGCTAGATGAAGTGCTTCGGCAATACGTTGTCCGTACTCTTGGTCAGCCTTGTAAAAATGTCCAATCTGACGAAGTTGAATGTTTTTTTGTGCTTGACCCAGCGATGCGGCAATATTGTCGATTAAATCGGTTTTTTCGCTTTCTGGTAACAGGCGGTACAAATCTCCAGCTTGAGTATAAAACTGGTTTTGTGGATAAGCGTACGATCCGCTCAAACCCTGTAAGGACAAGCCTGGTTCGCTAGCTGCTGGGTCTTGTTTGGGACCGTGAAAACTGTTCGGCTCGTAGTAAACAGAATCTCCGCCATTACCGTCTACACGCATGGCACCGTCGCGCTGGTAGTTTGTTACAGGTGACAGAGGACGATTCACTGGCAATTGCGTATGATTGATGCCGAGTCGGTAACGATGGGCATCTGCATAAGCAAAGAGCCGCCCTTGTAACATTTTGTCTGGAGAAAAAGTAATTCCAGGAACTACATTGGCTGGTGAGAAAGCTGCTTGTTCAATTTGAGCAAAGTAATTATCTGGATTGCGGTTCAACACAATCCGTCCCACAGGGATTAAAGGATAATCTTTTTGGGATATGGTTTGAGTGACATCAAAAACATCAAAGCGATAGTTTCTGGCTTCGTCGAATGGAATGATTTGTACCCATACAGACCATTCAGGGTATTCTTTGCGTTGAATGGATTCGAACAAATCGCGTGTAGAATAATCCGGATCTTCTCCCGCTAATTGTACAGCTTCATGGCGTCGCCAATTCTCGATACCTTGTTCTGTACGGATATGATATTTAACCCAAACACCCTGTCCAGCCTCATTAACCCATTGAAAAGTATGACTTCCATATCCATGCATGTGTCTATAGGTTCGAGGAGTACCGCGATTGCTGAAGAGAATGGTTACTTGATGGATGGATTCTGGTGACAGTGACCAAAAATCCCATATAGCATCAGGATTCTTGCAATTCGTCACAGGATGGCGCTTTTGTGAATGAATAAAGTCTGGGAATTTTAGTGGATCTCGAATAAAGAAAACCGGTGTGTTGTTACCAACGAGATCATAATTACCTTCTTCTGTATAAAATTTAATGGCAAATCCACGGGGATCCCGTTCAGTGTCAGCAGAACCTTTCTCTCCAGCCACAGTGGAGAAACGAATCAAGACAGGAGTGCGTTTGCCAACTGTGGAGAGAAATTTTGCTCGGGTAAACTCTGATACATCATGAGTAACCTCAAAATATCCAAAAGCACCTGCCCCTTTTGCGTGGACGACTCTTTCAGGAATTCTTTCACGGTTAAAAGCAGCCAATTTCTCAATAAGATGAACGTCTTGCATGAGGATAGGACCTTGGTAGCCTGCGGTTTGCGAATTTTGATTGTCAGCCACGGGGGAACCAGTTGCAGTTGTTAGTCTATTTTCGCTCAATTCAAACACCTCTTTATATGAATTTAAACTAAGTTTAAATCTATAGATTTTTAGTGTCAAGTTAAAAATCCCATGAGGCTATGACGATGAAAGAACAAAATTTTTAGTCTCAAATAAAAACATTGTTTATAATCTAAGATGACGCTTTCAAAATAGATGAGAGGAGAGTGAGGTTGTTGCGTCGGACTCGTTATCGATGGGTCATAATATTTCTTTTATTTTTTATCACAGTGGTCAACTATATTGACCGTTCAGCAGCATCGTATGCTGCATCTGATTTCATCAAGGAATTTCATATCAATGCAGCGGTTCTTGGTGGGGTTCTTGGAGTCTTTTCTATTGGTTATATGATCACGACATTTTTTGGCGGAATTTGGGTTGATAGGGCGGGAGCCCGTTGGGTCTTGACCATCTCATCGATTGTTTGGTCCATTGCCATGGGATGGACGGGATTGGCGACCTCTTTGACGACCCTGTATCTCGCCCGTTGGTTGCTTGGGTTAGCGGAAGGTCCAAATTTTCCAGCCATGAATCGGGCAGTCGGAGATTGGCTTTCCAAACGGGAGCGAGCCATAGCGTTGTCTAATTCGCTTGTGGCTGTTCCTATAGCTTTGGCCATTGGTGCTCCTATTGTTACGCAGCTGCTGATTCATACTTCCTGGCGTACGACTTTTATTATTCTTGGTATCGTCGGTCTGATTTGGGTACCAGTCTGGTTTCTCTTATTCCGTGATTTTCCCGAACACAGTCGACGAGTGAATCGTTTGGAATTAGAACATATCCGTGATGGGGAGCAAGTGAAAAGCGGATCGGAAAAAGAAATGCGTAAACAACAGAGGCAAAGCGTCAAGGGGATTTGGAAATTTTTATTAACCAATCCCACGCTACTTGCCAATGATTGGGCCTTTTTTGTCTTTGGGTATTATCTCTTCTTCTTTATGACCTGGTTGCCACAATATTTAGGCAGAGTGTATCACTTAAAGCTGGGGAGTATTGGGCTATTTGCTATTTTGCCATGGTCATTGGCTGCAATACTCCTCTATGGATTAGGTTATCTGTCCGACCGAGTACTGAAAAAAACAGGTAGTTTGCGCAAGGCTCGCAGCCATCCAATTTGGATTTCTCAGTTGCTAGCCGCTATTTGTATTTTGCCGATTATTTACACACATACACTGTGGGTAGCCATCTTGTTTATCTCTTTGGCGGTTGGGTTTGGTATGAGTTCTAATTCCACTTTTTATGCCATTAATGTTGACGTAGCTGCTGAACGCACAGGTACGGCTTTGGGTGTCATGGATACCTTTTTTGCTATATCTGGTTTTGTAGCGCCTTGGATTACAGGTGTTGTCGTACATGCGACCGGACACTTTACCGATGCTTTCTGGTTACTTTTTATTCTTGCCCTCACTTCGGTATTGGCGGTTCTTCTTTTCCATCACCCTGATAAACAAAAGACGCTGAAAGAACGTAGTGAATTGAATTAAAAAAACAAAGGGGCTGAAAAGCCCCTTTGTCAAAATATGCAAGTCTTATGTTATTCTGCGTCGTCTTCGCTTTCGTCAAGCAAATCTTCATTGTAGGCATCTACAACTTTTTGCCATTCTTCATCGGATTCAATATCTGCCAAGACCATTTGGTCGCCATCTTCGCCATCTATACGGAAGATAACGCCTTCTTCCAAATCTTCGTCAACAGGGAGCAATACCGCGTAGTCTCTACCGTCTACGGTTAGCACTTCACCCAGAATAAAATTGTGCTCTACGCCATCCTCGTCTTCAAGGACAATGATTTCTTCATCCAATTCGTGTTCATGGTCATGTTGATGTTCGTCAGCCATTATCATCCTACTTTCTGCCTTAAGGCAATTAACTGCTGTAGAATACCATTTGCTTTCTGAAATCGTCAATCTTTCTTAAATGTATACGGCTCTGTAAGTGGACGAGCCATCTGTTTGCCAATTTGCTCCAGAAGATTTTCCACATTTTCGGCTGATTTTTGTAATAAGACAGCTTCTGGTTCGCTATCCAACTCCTGTTTTACAGATTCCAATGTTTTGAGCATATTTGCCATATGAATGGCTGGAACTCCACGTGCTTGCAACTCAGCTATTTGTTCCGTCAAGTCTTGAAACTGTTGAAGTAACTTACGAGCTTTGGAATTGTTCCGCAGCTTGGCTTCTGCTTCTTGATATGCTTTCACTTCATCAGATTCCAAAATCGCATCTGCTAATTCTTCAGTTAAGCTGAGAAGTTCCACCATATCTACAGGTTTTGGAGAGTTCATCGCATTTATTCGCCTATCTTTACATGGTGATCGTGCAATTCGTTATATTGCTTAAAAGGCGCGGTAGGTTTATTTTCAATAACATCTCCCACTATGCCGAGCAATATAGCCAAAACAACCAGCACGCTCAGAACAATATAAGAATGTGCCAGAAGACCAACCAGCACGGCTGCAAACATTGCTGAAAAAATGAGATATCGCAAACGGCGTGTTTTTTGCATAGGATTTGCTGCCTCCCATACTACCCTGATTTCAGATCTCTTATGCTTTTGACCTAGCAAATGACTTTCCATTTAATGAACAATATCAAAAAGAGATTGTGTGATTCAAATTTGGTGAAAAAAAGGATGCGACAAATAGAATTTTGTCTCATCCTTAGAGTAACAGAAAAATGGCTTGTCCGGTAATCTTTTTTTAGACAGAAAGACGTCCGGAAAGAAAATTCGCGAGGGAATAAGCTTCATGGGTGTCAATATCAAACAATTCCACCAATAGTTCAGGGTCTTCAGCTTCATTTGCGTCTAAAATAGCTATTCTCCGCGTTTGAAGACAAGCCACTAATTTTTTGCCATAAAAATGTGCGGTGCGAGTGATAACAAAATCAAGACGGTCTTTTTCCCCTATATATCCAACGTATCGAGTTTCAGTGGATTCAAGTTCTTCATACATCAAAGCGTCATCCTGCACCAAGTGAAAGCCTCCTTGTATGGCGGGCTAGATGAGGTTTCTCAAAAAATAGGACTTTGAAATCTTTGAGCGATTTCATGCCATTTCTTATGAAACCTCGGCAAATCAGAAAAGTTTTGAACATTGACTATTCTTTACTGAAATAAGTCGTATCCTAAGCCCGCTTCTAGGAACACTCAGCAAACGGAGTTGATGACCTGTATTAAAATTTGTCAGGTAAACGACCGTGACTTGGCACATTCTCCTGTTCATTCAGCCATTGCAACTCTTGAACCGCTTTTAAAAAAGCCTGCCTGTCACGAGCATCCAGTGCAGCATCAATTTTTTCTTGCAACATTAGACGTTTTCTGTGACGTTCGGAAATTTCTTTTAAAACCTGTGTCACTTCTTCAGGAACAGGCAATTCCGGAAGATTGACAAATAAGTAGAGTGTCTGTTTGCTTGGCAAAAAAGTTTGCAGATGTTTCAAAATATCATCGGGATTGCTTGACTTTTGTAGCTTTCCGTTGTCTGGAATCCAAGCAATCATGCCATGCCGTCCTAAAATCAAGAGTGGAACATTTTGTAAAATAATTTGTGTGGGTTCTATCTGTTGAAAGTATTGACTGAGTATATCCACCACGGGTTCAGCGCCGTTTGGCAACAATTTTGATTTTAGCTGGAGCAACTCGTCTTGAGGAATCATATCAATCACTCCTTACAACAGAAGTCGCTGTGACATTTTTTTATTGTATGATTCAGACTCATCCCATTGCTGGGCAAACGACGTATGCATGTAGATTGGGTGGTCTTTATTCTAACAAAAAGTCGCGGAATAAAGAAGAGAGAAGAAAAATTGGAAATCAGATTCTTCTGAATTCCGTTTGGAATATCCACCATATCCATGAATCGCCAGAGAAAAGTAGCGCTAAGGCGGTCATACTACCTGCAGGAGGGAGAGGCCGTGAGGGACTGGGTCTATTTTGCTGGGCTTTACGATTCAAAGTTTGAAGCGTATTGCGCAGTGATGTGGGTAGAAGCCGATGAGCGCATTCGTGGTACAAAGCGGCCCGGCGAAGTTCAAGTTTATCAAACGAAGCGTGGTAAATACGGTGTCCGATTTCGCGAAGAAGGCGCAACCTTTTAAGGCTGTCTTTGCAATGGCAGTACCACGATTTCCTTCCTGGAAAACTGAGCGGGTATTCGAAGAGTCTAACCGAATGACTCTCGAACTAACCCGCTCTTTTGTTTGATATCAGTTGGCAATCATAATCTATTGTGGAACGTGAAAAAACCTCCAACTTTTGGTCATCAGGTTGGAGGAGATTTTTCAGGTCAATGTTCCTCAAAATCCTCATTCAGTTTAGGAAAGCCAAGTTTCACTATATGTTCCTTGATGTTGATGGTCTTCCCGAGAATGAGAAGCATTTTGATATTGAGTGCGATCGCGATTTTGTTTTGTTTCTTGATGTTGTTGGTTGCCTTTATCGGTATTTTGTGCTTGGCTGGAGGTTGTAGCTTGAGCATTGGCTGACTGAGACGGCTCTTGAAACAAGCGATCGGCAACGTGCATCAAAGGGCACCAGCCCAGCACGCCTTCCGCAACCTTCATTGCCCCAATCGAAGCTGCTACAGTACTCATCATTCCTCTTTTGCGTCCACCAGATGCTGCGGCCAGAGTAATGATTCCAGCCACCATACGCGAGTAACGGCTGGGTATGGATAGATTCTGCTGCATAGTCGTCCCTCCACACAATTGAATTTTGTCCTTTTGTAATGTGCTCTTTTTGTGGACGATCTATCAATAAAGCGTTTTGAAAAATTGGATTGATTTGGATAGCTAATAGGCATGTCATCGTTTAAAGATTTTTTGACTTTGACTGACCTTGACGAAAAACAATTTTCCTGTCATACTGAATGCCGAGCAAGAAAAAAGTCGAAGCTAAAATTCAGTGAGGACCTAAGGAGGTTCGAGTCATGAGCCTAATTCCATACGTTATTGAACAGACCAGTCGGGGTGAGCGAAGTTACGATATTTATTCTCGGCTGCTAAAAGACCGTATTATATTGCTCGGGAGCCCCATTGATGCGGATGTTGCTAATTCCATTGTCGCTCAACTGCTCTTTTTAGCGGCGGACGATCCGGAAAAAGACATTCATATGTACATTAACAGCCCAGGTGGTTCTGTGACGGCTGGACTAGCTATATTTGATACCATGCAGCATATTAAACCGGACGTCTCCACTATGTGTGTGGGGATGGCGGCCAGTATGGGTGCAGTTCTTTTGGCAGCAGGTGCAAAAGGCAAACGATACGCCCTGCCCAATTCTGAGGTGATGATTCACCAACCGCTGGGCGGAGCCCGTGGTCAAGCTTCGGATATCAAAATTCACGCAGAACATATTCTTAAAACAAGACAGCGTCTCAATCAAATTTTGGCCGAACGGACTGGTCAACCTCTGTCTGTTATTGAGAAAGATACAGATAGGGACAATTTTTTAAGTGCTGAAGAAGCTAAAGCATACGGATTGATTGACGAAGTGGTTGTGCGTAAATGAGTCAAGTGTCCTATGCGGCCTGGATGCGTCATCAACTTTTGGGCTGGTCTAACGGATATTATCGTCATTATGCCAAAATTGGTGGAGTGGCGGCGGATTTTTTTACCGCCAGCCACTCCGTGTTGTTTGCCGAAGTGATTTTCCGTTTTTGCGAACAATGGGTAACTGAAGAAAAGTTAAAAGATTTTCAAATAGTTGAATTTGGTCCCGGCGAGGGATATTTAGCTTATTACCTCATATCCAACTGGGCAGAGCGCCTGCAGCACATTCCTCTTTACTATCAATGCGTTGAACCTTCGCCACGTTTACGCCAACACCAGGAAGAACGCCTTCGTCCTCTGCAAGGCAGGGGAAATGTCTATATTTCATTTTCTACTCCCTTTGAAGTATTAAAAAATCGATCAACATTGGTATTGGCTAATGAAGTACTGGATGCTTTACCAGTTGAGAGAGTCAAGAAAAGTTCAGATGGATGGTACAGGGCTTATGTGAATTTGTCCAATGAACAACCAGCCGTCGATATTGACTGGCGAAAAGCGCCTGGTTGGCTCGCTATACTTTGTGAACGTTGGCTCCCTATCCCGGTAGGCGCTTACGGGGAATTTTGCCCGGAATTGTGTACATTGCTTGCGCAAATGTGTCACTTGGCGCATCAAGGACGCTGTCTTCTTTTTGACTACGGTATCACTTCTAGGGATTGGGCTTCTGGTGCTTATCCTGAAGGTACGTTGCGCGGCTATCGTCAGCATCAATTAGTAGATATAAGCAAGGATTCATCTTTCCAGGGAGATTGGACAGCAGATGTTCATTGGGATTATGTCAATCATTTGGTACGCAGATTGGGTTTTGCCAGTCGCATGCAGACACAGGCAGAATTTCTTCTAGAGGGCGGATTATTAGAAATTATTGAAATGCAGCAAAAAAATTTGTCGGAATTCAGTGCTTATCAGATGCGAAATGAAGCTAAGCGATTACTTTGGCCAGGAGATATGGGCGAACGATTCAGTGTGATGACGATTGAACCCATAAAAAAATACACATAAACGTGTCACAATTTTTATGGATCATCTATTTAATATGTCACAAAAGGAGCGAGATATGATATATAATAAGGTTGAGGGCTCAATTTGATGCGTAAAGGAGCGTTTCAACCATGACTTTGCGGGTTGCTATCAATGGTTTCGGCAGAATTGGGCGAATGGTGTATCGTCGCGCAATGGAAACCGAAGCATTTCATGTGGTGGCTGTCAACGGCACGGCTGATTCGGAAGATTTGGCCCATTTGCTAAAATACGATTCTGTACACGGAACATGGAAGCAACCGCTTCAAGTTCAAGAAGATGGATGGACAGTAGCCGGCAAAAAAACACAGATTTTTTCAACGAGATCGATTCAAGACCTTCCTTGGGGAGATTTAGGGATAGATATAGTCATTGAGGCTACAGGCGCTTTTCGCCACTACGCAGGCGCGGTACAACATATTGAACAAGGAGCGCGCCGCGTATTGATTACAGCTCCTGCTAAAGGAACGCCAGGAGCGGACATGACACTGGTTCTTGGAGTCAATGAGCATATGTATCACCCTGACCGTCATCGCGTTGTATCGGGTGCTTCTTGCACAACCAATGCTTTAGGACCACTTGCCAAAGTTCTGCATGATGCGTTTGGCATTCGCCACGGTCTCTTAACAACCATTCACGCTGTAACGAACGATCAAAACAATTTAGATAATCCTCATAAAGATTTGCGTCGTGCTCGCGCAAGTCATGAATCCTTAATTCCAACAACAACAGGTGCTGCCAAAGCTATAGGTTTGATTCTGCCAGAACTGCAGGGGCGAATGGATGGAATTTCCGTGCGCGTACCAGTTCCCAATGTTTCTTTGGTTGATCTCGTTGCTACGCTCGATTCGGCAGTGACAGAGAATGATGTGCATCGTGTGCTTGAGGAATCGTCACTCGGTTCGCTGCGAGGTATTCTTGGCTATACAGAAGATCCGCTGGTTTCCATTGATTTTAATGGAGACAGCCGATCATCTATAGTTGATGCAGGAATGACAAAAATTTTGGCGGGTAATATGGTCAAGGTATTAGCCTGGTATGATAACGAGTGGGCATACGCCTGCAGGATGGTTGAAACGGCTCTGTTTATGGGAGGGGCTTCCCGCGCCGAGGTCGAGCGTGTACGGCGGGGGGATGGTTTTTTAAGGGGTGCAGAGGTGTTGCCAGTCTTATCTTGATGGCTGGGTCGAAAGGTTGCGCGTCAAGGATAGAATCGCAGGGAATGGTACAATAGAAGGGCATGCTTCAATGCATGTCCTTTCTGCGCTTGGCTTCTTAATTTTAGAAGCGAAACTAAGGACCTTGACGGAGGTTATCATCTTTGTCGACATTCTATTTGGACAAAGCGGCCACTACGCCAGTTGCCAAAGATGTATTAGATGCGGTCATTACATCTTTAGATAAATTTGGGAACCCTTCGAGTTTGCATCGATATGGCTTAGAGGCTGAAGAGTTACTTAACGGATCGAAAAAAGAAGTTAGCCAGTTGCTGGGTTGGTCAGCCGGGGATTGGATTTTTACTGGGAATGGGACAGAATCCAATAATCTTGCTATTTTTGGTACGGTTCAATCATGGCAGGAAAAGGGAGGGCACATTGTCAGTACGGCTATAGAACATCCCTCTGTGATCCAGCCGCTGCGCCAATTAGAAGCGGCTGGATGGCAGATTACATTTGTGCCCCCGAATGCCGACGGAGATGTGGAGATCGATTCGTTGCTTGCGGCACTGACACCGCAGACGAGGCTGGTTACTCTTATGCATGTCAATAACGAAACAGGAGCAATGTTGCCAGTGGCTGAGATGGCAGAAGCCATTCGGTCGAGGGAGAAAATTACTTTACATGTGGACGCAAGCCAATCCTTTGGCAAGTTGCCAGATAATCATTTTCAATCGTTTCAAGCCCATCTGCTCACCATATCGGGACATAAAATAGGAGCTTTTAAAGGAATTGGTGGATTGTGGGTAACGAGGAAGCGTTTGCTTCGCCCTATGGTGTTGGGTGGAGGTCAACAGCAGGGGTTGCGTTCGGGTACAGAAAATGTGCCGGGGATTGTTTCGCTTGGTGCCGCAGCTAAACGTGCTAAACGCCTGGCACGGGAAGACTGTATGAAACGTGCTTGGCAGATGCATCAGCAACTTGCAGAATCATTAGCAGTTGCAGGATGGAAAATAGCTCTGCCAAAACATAAGTCGCCCTATATTTTAATGGCGTCAATGCCTGGGCTGCCTGCTGAAGCTCTTGTGCATGCCTTTGAACGGGATGGATTGTTTGTTTCTACGAGCAGTGCTTGTTCTTCGCGAGACACTCAAAAAGGCAGTCAGGTATTACGTGCTATGGGGTGGACCAAAGCTGAAATGGCCGGGGCTATTCGTTTTTCCTTCTCGCCAGAAGATGAGTTTTCTGTGGATGATCTCGTTCGTATTGTCATGGAACATACTTCTTGGGTAAAAAAAATGGCAGGAGGACCCCGATGAATGAGGTTGTGTTGCTGATCCGTTATGGAGAGATTGCCAACAAAGGCAATAATCGCAGTCAATTTGAGCGACTTTTACAGCAAAGAATTCAAACTCAATTATTTGAATTCGCCAATGTGCGAGTGAGTCGACTTTCTGGAAGAATGGTGGTGCGTTGTTCCAGACAAGATTTGCCGAAGATCGAAAGAGAACTTCATAAAGTGTTTGGTATTGTGGGGATGGCCAGAGCCATCTCCGTACCATTGCAATATCAAACCATTTTGCAAGCAAGTCGGGAGTATGCGATTGAGGAATTGTCTGGGGATCGTTTTACGACTTTTAAAGTCGAAGTTAAAAGAGCTAATAAACAATTCCCAGTGCAAAGTCAAGAGTTAGCCCGCCAGATTGGCGGCGAAATGCTCAGAGCCAACTCTCGACTTCAAGTGGATGTGCATCATCCAGATATAGAGTTTCATGTAGAATTGCGGGAAAACGAAGCCTTTTTATATCACCATTCAATTCCAGGACTGGGTGGATTGCCAACAGGGATGAGCGGACGAGCAGGATTGCTTTTATCCGGCGGTATCGATAGTCCGCTGGCTGGCTGGTATGCTTTAAAACGTGGACTTGAGATATTGCCCATCCACTTTCATAGTCAACCGTTTACAAGTGAGCGTGCCATGCAGAAAGTATGGACGCTTGCTGGTAAATTAGCTGCTTTTGGCGCAGAGACTACGCTCTATACTCTGTCTGTAACGGAAATACAGGCTGCCATTCGCCGTGAATGTCCGTCCATGTTACATACAATACTTTTACGACGCATGATGTTGCGGTTGGCCGAGGCCGTCTGTCGTGAGGAACAATGTTTAGCGTTGGTGAGTGGCGATTCACTTGGGCAAGTAGCTTCACAGACTCTCGAAGCACTTTACGCGCAAGATGAAGTGTTGCACATGCCTATATTTAGACCGTTGATCATGATGGATAAAGTACAAATCATTGATGAGGCGCGAAAGATTGGAACGTATGAAACCTCGATTCTTCCTTATGATGATTGCTGTACGCTCTTTGCGCCCAAAAATCCCAAAACTCGTCCCAGTCTTTTTGAAATACAACGTGCCGAAGCTCATCTTTCCATAGAAGATTTGCTCAAAGACGCGCTTGCTACGACAGAGAAACGTTCCATATGTTCTATCGATTAAAACAGGCAAGTTTGATGCACATTAAACGTTGAGGTACAGGATTCAACTGTCCGACGTTTGAGGTGAATAACCGTGGGAATATGGAAGAGAGCACGTAAGACCTATCGGTTTTGGAAGCGGACAAGCAGGTGGGTTACGCCCATTTTTGTCCGTTTTGTCCTGCCTGTGGCAGAAAGAAAGATAAGCGGTTATATCAAAAGTCGTTTGGGGATCAGGAACCGATTTCAATGGCGTGTTGTGAAAGCGGGCGATCCGATTCTTTGGAAACGTTATGGTTGGAGAAAAACGGGTCAAGAAAAAAAGCCATAATTTTTTTGGAGATCTTTTCTTTTCACTATCGACTCTCCGTTTAAAGTCTTCAGAATCTGGACATAAAGAGATTAGGATGACTTAGATGTAGCCGCGTCTCAAATTCAGAGAGATGGCAGGCATTCGCGGGGGGTTTCCAATGCGACAAACGATACGAACCATGCGTCAGGACGCATGGACTTCAGAAGACGATGCGTTACTAGCAGAAATTGTTTTGCGTCATATCCGAGAAGGTAGCACTCAGTTGGCGGGGTTTAACGAAGCCAGCAGGAAGCTTGGCAGAACGGCTGCAGCCTGTGGTTTTCGCTGGAATGCGTGTGTACGCAAACAACAAAAAAATATTATTGAAATTGCCAAGGAAGAACGTAAAGATCGAAAGGCAGAACGTGTGCAAGCTCAATTGGAGGGTGGCGATGTCGATCATCCAACTGCCACGTTGATGAGTTGGGCTCAGGTATTGCGTTTTTTGCGCCAGGAGAAGAATACTGCTGCTGAATGGGCATCTCGTTGGCGATCTGCTGAGCGTCAGTGCAATGAGTGGAAACAACGTTTCTTGGAATTAGAAAAAGAACATCGCCGATTAAACGAGGAACATCGTTCTTTGCGTCAGGAATTCGACAGTATCTCCGATGACTATCGAGTGTTGGTGCAGATTGTCGATCGTGCTAGAAAGGCGACACTCAAAAATGAAGACAGTCCACTTTCCGCGGATGGTTTTCTATATCGAATAGATGAGAACGGCAATTTGGAACGATTGCTGGCCAACCCAGATTTAGAACAAGCGGAATAAAAAAAGGCCAAGTAAGGGGTAATCTCTTACTTGGTCAGGCTGTCGAGAAAGTTTCGACAGCCATTCTTTATGTCTCTTTTATTCTAAATATATGTATTTATGTTATAATATTCATAACCAATGTTGGGTGGTGATGACGTGTACCAGTCAAAAGACGGTCGTCAGTTGGAGTTCGAGTTTGTATCTATTGAAGAACTTGTCCCTGAGGACCATCTTCTTCGGAAGATTGATCGTTACATCGATTTCTCGTTCATTCCAGAGAAGGTCCGTCCTTATTACTCCGAAGACAACGGACGACCTGCGGTGGATCCGGTTGTACTCTTCAAAATGATCTTTCTGGGGTACCTTTACGGCATCCGTTCTGAGCGCCAGTTGGAACAAGAAGTGAAGACGAACGTTGCGTACCGTTGGTTCCTGGGATTAAAACTTACTGACCGGGTTCCGGACCATACCACCCTGTCATGGAATCGGTGTATTCGCTTTGCAGGCACCGGCATCTTTCAAGACATCTTTGACGAAATCGTTCTCCAAGGTATGAAGCACCGACTCATTTCTGGACGAGTCCTGATGACAGACTCCACACACATTAAAGCTAATGCAAATAAGCACAAGTTCGAGCGGAAAGTCGTTGAGGAAAAAGTAAAAGGCTATCTTGCTGAACTTGACCTTGCCATCGCTGCAGATCGGAGCGCTCACCAAAAAAAGTCCTTAAGCCCCAGGAAGGAGGTGTCCAAGGAGCGCGAAGTAAAGGTCAGCCTCACAGATGCGGACAGTGGATATATGTACCGCGAAGGCAAGCCGGAAGGATTTTACTATCTCGACCACAGAACCGTTGATGCGAAGTACAACTTGATTACAGATGTGCATATCACGCCAGGCAATATCCATGATTCAATTCCATACGTAGGGCGACTTGAAAGACAAATTGAACGTTTTGGTTTCAATGTTGAAGCCGTGGCGCTCGACTCTGGTTACCTAACAAATCCGATATGTAACGAATTAACTGAACGTGGTATCTTCGCAGTGATTGGTCACCGCCGATTTCATCCCACAAAGGGTTTAATGCCCAAATGGAAGTTCCGATACGATAAGAAAACGGATTCGTACCTATGTCCAGAGAAACACCCACTTACTTACCGAACGACAACTCGTGAAGGCTACAGGGAGTACAAATCCGACCCAGAAATTTGCAAGGCATGTTCCATTCTGACTCAGTGTACACGCTCCCGCAACAAGCAAAAAGTTTTGGTACGACACGTTTGGGAGGATAGCAAAGAGAGGGTCCGAGAGAACCGATTAAGTAAATCTGGGAAACGCCTATACCGACTCCGAAAGCAAACCATTGAGCGAAGTTTTGCAGATGCGAAACAACTTCATGGATACAGATACGCGAGGTTCCGAGGCAGGGACAAGGTGCTCGAACAGGCACTGATGACCGCTGCCTGTCAGAACATGAAAAAAATCGCTCTTCACCTAGCAAAACGAGCTAGATGAAGAGCGATTCACATTTCCCATTGATACAAACCTGTGTAAATCGAACTACAAAGATATTGCTTGAATTGAAAAAGACCACTCGCAGTGGTCTTTCTCGACAGCCTGGCCAAGTAAGGGGTAATCTCTTACTTGGTTTTTTTGTATATGGATTGCACAAACTTGCCACCCTAAGAAGCAGGATGGTGAGCCATGTGTGGAAAAATAAGATCAAGCGCGGCTTGGCAGTTTTTTGGATGTGCGCAGCTTCTTTGAGCATGTCTGGTTGCTATGATAGACAAGAGCTAGAACAACAAGCATTTATCACTACATTGGGTCTCGATAAAGCTCCAGATGGAATGGTGGACTGCACTTTTCGCGTGGCAGTTCCTAAAAACCCTAGCAGCGCTAGCGGACCAGGTCAAGAAGACGACCGCTCCAATGGACCTATTACGATAAGAGCTCGTTCTGTCAATGAAGCGATGTTAATTGCCAATACTTCTCTCGAAAGAAATGCTACGTTTTCTCATCTTGGCACCATTATTTTTGGCAAAACGCTGGCTCAAGATGGGATTTTACCTTATCTGCAGCCCCTTTTACGATTTCGAGAATTTCGACAAACGGTAACTGTTGTTGTTAGCAAGTCAACTGCCCGCGATGTCATTCAAAACTTTAAACCCATGCTCGAGCAGTCGGCAGGACGTATTGGCGATAGTGTGGCTGGTGTCGGTCGACGTACAGGGTTATTTCCCGTCACATATCTACATGATTTGAGCAGCGCTATTCAATCTCCACATGAAGATATACTCACCCCGCTCTACGGGGTGAACAAAATTACAGAGAAATCCGATGCTTCCTCTTCCCAGGAATCGAACGGGGGAGAAAAAGATTCATTTTCAGGGACCAATAAGAGTCAAGAAAAATTAACTCCGCCTTTAGGTAAGAAAAAAATGAGTTTTGCGGCTGGAGAAATTGCTCGTACCGGTGGAAATCCAGTAGATTTTGCTGGAGCAGCAGTATTTCGCGGTGACAAAGTGGTAGATTTTCTGGACGCTCGCCAAGCGATTCTCTATCAGTTACTGCATGGTGGGTTGCGCAACGCGAAATTTGACTTTACAGATAAATCGGGAAAATTTCAGGATATCGGTATCACTTTGCATACTGAACGTCCGCCAAGCTATCATATCAAGCTAGGGAATCCGGTTTTCATTCGCGTTTCCTTGCCCATGGATGCAGATGTCATCAACATCCAAAGTGGACGGAATTATTTAAGCTATAGCGGTCAAAGACACTTGGAAAGTTTTTTGGATAAACAATTGGATACGGAATGTCAAAATCTTTTGGAACGGCTTCTCATTCGGGATGGTAGTGACTGTATCCCTGTTTCACGATACATTCGGCCGCAATTTTTGACGGATCAGGCGTTTAATCAGTATCCATGGGAAAAAAATCTTCGCCATGCGCGTATTCAAGTGGACAGTCAATTGCATGTACGACGATTTGGCATTCAAATGGAGCCTGTGGAAAATAGATAAGTCATTCTATTGTCAAGCGATGGTATGCGAATTATGGAAAAAAGAGTCCTGTTTGTCCTGCCAGTGGGTGGGGATGCTGTTGTGGCTGTTGGAGAGGAAAAGGTTGGGTTGGCTGAGGATGCGGCCATCCGCCGGGCTGTGGCATTTCAGGAAAGGGGTATGGGTACAGATGAGCTTCTGGTGAATACATAGGTGGCAAAGGACGTTGGCTATAAGGCTGTCCATTTGTTGCACCGGGGGCGCCAGATTGCGGATTTTGCTGTGTCCATGGATGTTCAGAGTTTTTCTCTGGAGTAGATGGGTCATTTTCGGTGCTAGAGTCGTTCTCAAGAAAAGACTGGAGCAATGGACGCATCATCATGCTAAGTAATGGCGAGTCCAAAAATGGCATGAGAGTAGACAAATCCACTGTTTGATTGCCAAGACCCTGGCGCATGAGTTCTGATAGACGCAGGCAGAGACGTATGAACTGTTCGGATGTCAAATGGTAGTGTGCCGCTTCTTTGCGTAACCTCTGGGAAACGCCAGGCGACAACCTACCTTTTTGTTTTGTTTTGGCCAAGGGTAACCCTCCTCCTGGAAAAAGAAATACGCTTAAATCATCCATCCCCCACTTGGTGTCAAGACTTGCCCTGTCACATAATCCGATTTGGGATGAACCAGGTAGAGGCAGGCATGAGCCACATCTTCTGTTCGCCCAATTCGCCCCATTGGAATCTCGGCTATCAGTTGCGAACGATCTTCTGTATCCAGATTTTCCAACATGCGGGTCTCAATGGCGCCTGGTGCAACACAATTGACCGTTATACCGCTGCCTGCGACTTCTCTGGCTAATGCTTTGCTGAAAGTAATGAGGGCGCCTTTGCTTGCGGAATATATACTTTCCATAGCCGCGCCTGTGATGCCAAAAACAGAGGCTATATTTACGATACGGCCGTATGCTGACGAAAGCATATACGGTAAAACGGCGCGAGTACAAAGAAAAGCGCTGGTGAAATTGGTATCCATAAGATTTCTGTACGACTCCATAGGAGTATCGATCAGCAACTGTGACATAGATATGCCGGCGTTATTGACTAGAATAGCAGGTCTGCCTAGTTCGGCGGCTTTTTCAATGAAACGATTGGCGTCATCTTCTTGTCTCAAATCAGCCTGAAAAGTAATTGCCTCTACTCCATGTTCTCTACATCTTAAAGCCACCTGCTCAGCGGCATTTTTGTTGGCATAGTATTGCAGAATGACATGAGCTCCCTGGCAAGCCAATGTTACGGCGATGGTGCCGCCGATGCCGCCCGATGCTCCAGAGACAATCGCTACCTGTTCATGCAAAAATCTTTCTTTGCATGAGAGGCTCTCTGCTTTTTTCATGAATATCCTCCCAAACCGCGTCCTACCTTACCAGTTTATGCGAATCAAGGACAGTTGTCACTGAACCTTTGCAATAGCGCGCTTGACCTGTTAACCTAGTCTCGGTGTTGGTGTTGCGGGTAGAAAATTGAAGTGAGGAGCTAAGTCTTTTGCAGAGGAATATCAGCAGCCCGCGAAGCGAGGAGGAAGGTCTGTGATTACGAAACTGCTAATCGCCAACCGTGGTGAAATTGCCCGACGCATTATCCGTACCTGTAAACGTATGGGTATTTCAACTGTAGCAGTTTATTCTGATGCGGATGAAAGCGCTTTGTTTGTCAAGGAGGCCGATGAGCGAGTAAGAATTGGTCCACCCCCTGTAGCAGAGAGTTATCTAAAAATCGATGCTATTTTAGAAGCTGCTCAACAAACAGGTGCCGATGCAATTCATCCGGGGTATGGTTTATTAAGTGAACATGCGGATTTTGCCAAGCGAGTTCGCCAGCAAGGTCTCATTTTTGTTGGACCTCCAGAGGCGGCGATAGCTGCAATGGGCAGTAAAGTCGAGGCGCGCCGAAGAATGAGTGCTACCGGTCTGCCAATTGTACCGGGAACGGAAAATGCGCTTGCGAGTTTAGAAGAGGCCATTGAAGCTGCAGAGCGGATAGGGTATCCAGTCATGCTCAAAGCTTCGAGTGGCGGTGGTGGAATCGGTATGCAAATCATTCGCGATGCTGAAGAGTTAAAGAAAGCGTTTGCGGGCAGCCAGGCTCGCGCTGCTTCCTACTTTGGCAATGGAGATTTATTTTTAGAGAAATATATTGAAAAACCACACCATGTCGAAATTCAAGTTCTTCTAGACAGTCAGGGCAATGGGGTCCATTTGGGTGATCGCGAATGTTCCATTCAGCGTCGTCATCAAAAAGTGGTAGAAGAAGCTCCGTCACCTTTATTAAGTGCTGCTTTACGGCAGGAAATGGGGAGTAAGGCTGTTCAAGCGGCTCTTTCTCTTGGTTATGAAGGTGTGGGTACTTTTGAATTTTTGGCTGATGAATCAGGAAATTATTATTTTCTGGAGATGAATACGCGACTCCAAGTTGAGCATCCTGTGACCGAACAGATTACTGGATTGGACCTAGTGGAGTGGCAGTTGCGGGTTGCTTCAGGAGAGTCGCTGACCTTTCAACAGCAGGACGTCCATTTCCACGGTCACAGTATCGAAGCACGTGTTTATGCTGAAGATCCAGTGCGTGGATTCCCGTCGCCAGGAAAATTGCAAGTTCTTGATCTGCCAGAAGAGATGGAAGGCGTGCGGCTTGATTTTGGTTTTCAGTCGGGGGATACCATTACGCCATTTTACGATCCTCTCATCGGCAAATTGGTGGTGACGGCTTCAACGCGCGCTGAAGCTATTCAGCTTTTGCAAAAAGCACTTAATACTTGTCAGATTACCGGGATTAAGTCAAATCTTCCGCAATTGCAAGCTATTGCAAAAGATGAGCGATTTTTGCAAGGTCTAACCGATACAAGCTTTTTGACTGGTTTGAGTTTGAACTCATAAGGGGGATATTTATGGCAGAGGTTCGTTCGAATATGGCAGGTACAGTTTTTCAATTACTCGTATCTGTTGGTGATCAGGTTAATGCTGGTGATGACGTGGTTGTTCTTGAATCTATGAAGATGGAGGTACCCATTGCCAGTGAATTTTCTGGCGTTGTGAAAGAATTGCGCGTTGAGGTGGGCACGTTTGTCAATGAAGATGATGTGCTCTTGGTCTTGGAGTGATGTCTGATGGCTGGCGTAACCCTGTTTGAAGTTGGCCCGCGTGATGGATTACAAAATGAATCGGTCCTTTTAAGCAGTGAAGATAAGGTGTTTTTGGTGGAACAGTTAATGGATGCGGGTCTTACCCGTATTGAAGTGAGTTCGTTTGTTTCACCTCGCTGGATTCCACAGTTAGCTGATGCAGAGGAAGTCTTTCGTCAAGTTCAACGCAGACCTGGAGTAGAACTGAGTGCGCTTGTTCCGAATGAAAAAGGGCTGGAGCGGGCGCTTGCCTGCCAAGTCGATGCTGTAGCCGTTTTTATGTCAGCCAGTGAGACGCATAATTTGAAAAACATCAACAAAACCCGTGTAGACACCTATCCTGTGCTAGCACCGGTTGTGACAGCGGCTAAAGCAGCTAAGAAGTCTGTGCGTGGTTATGTTTCTACAGCTTTTGGCTGTCCTTACGAAGGGGAGGTAGCCATAACAGAAGTGATAGAAGTGAGTATGCGCCTTTTTGAGATGGGCATTGATGAATTGTCGATAGGTGACACAATTGGCGTAGCTGTGCCAACTCAAGTTGAGGCTCTACTTGCTGAAATGGAGAAACAAGGAATTCCGCTAGAAAGAATTGCCCTGCATTTTCATGATACACGGGGTACTGCTGTAGCTAATGCCTATGCAGGCTACCAAGCAGGGGTGCGAATTTTTGATGGCTCGATTGGTGGTATGGGTGGATGTCCTTATGCGCCAGGAGCGTCTGGCAATGTGTCAACGGAAGACTTGCGCTATCTGTTTGAAAGTATGGGCGTTACAACCAATACTCATCTGGATAAACTTCGCGATGCTGCTCGCTGGCTCTCGCAACGTTTGCAAAAAACGCTTTTTAGTCATGATAGTCAAGTCGCCCATGCTATGACATGGGCAGAAGGGGAGAGTGAGCCACAATGAACAACGAATGGGTTCAAGTGCGACAGGAAGATGATGTAGTGGTAGTTACGCTGCATCGCGAGGAAGCCGCTAATGCGCTTTCTCAAGATTTATGCGATGCTCTCCTGCAAGTATTGGAAGAATTAGCAAGCAGTCAGGCTCGCGTTGTTGTGTTGACCGGATCGGGACAAAAAGCATTTTGTGCAGGGGCAGATTTAAAGGAACGCAAGGGAATGGATATTCAACAGGTGCGTGCAGCTGTGAAACGGATTGGTCGGGTCACACAGGCTGTGGCTCAACTGCCGATGCCGACAATCGCTATGCTGAATGGTGTAGCCTTTGGTGGTGGATTGGAAATCGCTTTGGCAGCCGATTTGCGAGTAGCTGCAGAACATGTGCAAATGGGTCTGACAGAAACAGGCTTGGCAATTGTACCTGGTGCAGGTGGCACACAACGTTTACCACGACTGATTGGCTTGGCAAAAGCTAAAGAGCTGATTTTTACAGCTCGTCGAATAGACGCGCAAGAGGCGTATCGTTTAGGATTGGTCAACCAAGTGGTCAAGGTTAATGAACTTTGGACTCAAACACTCCAATTGGCGAAAGAAATCGCTAAAAATGGCCCGATTGCCGTACAATCAGCAAAATGGGCGATAGAGGAAGGTATAGATAAATCGCTTGCAGAGGGGTTGCATCTTGAGTGGCAAGCTTACGAGCGAGTGCTTGGCAGTCAGGATAGGCTGGAGGGTTTAGCTGCTTTTGCAGAAAAACGTCCACCCCAATATACAGGACAGTAAAGAGGTGCACTTCATATGGAGGATAATCGTTTGCAGCAGGAAAAAGAACGGATTATGAGCGGTGGCGAGCGCAAATATCATGAGAAAAACGCATCCACAGGCAAGTTGTTTGTGCGCGAAAGATTGCGCTTGTTGTTGGATGGCGATTTTTTATTGGAAGATGGTTTGTTTGCCAATGCTTTGTCTGAAGATTTGCCAGCGGATGGAGTCATTACTGGCGTTGGAAAAATTGATGGTCGACCAGTTGCGTTTATGGCCAATGATAGCACTGTGAAAGCAGGAAGCTGGGGCTCGCGTACGGTTGAGAAAATCTTGCGTATCCAGGAGACAGCGGAAACCATGCAAATCCCCCTCATCTATCTTGTGGATTCTGCTGGTGCACGGATTACCGATCAGGTTGAGATGTTTCCAGGGCGGCGCGGAGCTGGACGCATTTTCCACAATCAAGTGCGACTTTCTGGCCAGATTCCGCAAATTTGTTTGCTCTTTGGGCCATCAGCCGCTGGCGGGGCCTATATTCCTGCATTTTGTGACATAGTGGTGATGGTGGAAGGCAACGCCAGTATGTATCTTGGCTCACCACGCATGGCGGAAATGGTCATTGGTGAAAAAGTGACTCTGGAAGAGATGGGCGGAGCACGGATGCATTGCAGTGTCAGTGGCTGCGGTGATGTATTGGTCAAAACAGAACAGGAAGCATTGGCTTTTGCCCGTCAATATCTAAGTTATATGCCATCACATATGTCCAAAGCACTGCCTGTTATGGAGGGACAAGAAGCGGAAGCGTTTGAAAAAACGCTGGCTGACATTCTGCCTCAAAACCAAAATGCTCCCTTCAATATGCATGATTTAATTCGCAGAGTAATTGATAAAGATAGCTGGCTTGAAATCAAAGCTCTGTTTGCACAAGAAATCATTACCGGATTGGCACGTTTGGATGGACATCCTGTTGGTATTGTTGCCAACCAACCGCGGGTGAAAGGCGGGGTTCTTTTTGTCGATTCTGCTGACAAAGCGGCTCGCTTCATTTCACTTTGTGACGCCTTTTCAATTCCGCTCATTTTCCTGGCAGACGTACCTGGATTTATGATTGGTACGAAGGTGGAACGGGCTGGGATTATTCGTCACGGCGCAAAGTTGATTGCTGCTATGTCAGAAGCGACGGTTCCTAAGCTAAGCGTTGTCGTACGCAAGGCTTATGGTGCTGGTTTGTACGCCATGGCAGGACCCGCTTTTGAGCCGGATGTTTGTCTCGCGTTACCTACTGCGCAAATAGCAGTTATGGGACCTGAAGCAGCAGTCAATGCAGTCTACAGCAATAAAATTGCCGAACTTCCAGAAACAGAACGTGCTGCTTTTGTCGAACAAAAGAGGGAAGAGTACCGTTCTGATATTGATATTTTCAAATTGGCCTCGGAGATGATTGTGGATGATATTGTTGAGCCCAATCATTTGCGTGACGAGTTGGTGTCCCGCCTGGCAGTCTATCGTTCCAAACATCGGGATCGACCCATCAAGAAACACGCGGTTTATCCGGTATAATCCATGAGTTAGGGAAGTTGCTTATGAAATGCACGAATTATTTCCCCGCGTTGCCCCATTTAAAGTGGCGCGGGGATTTCTTTATGCATCTTGCTTATTTTACTTCAGTGCATAAAATCGGTATGATGAATACGTTTGAGTTGGTTTATCTTAGTTTCCTTAGATGTTTGGAGTGGAGTAAGGGTCAAGTTCTGCTTGCGCGTTGTCCGCGTTGTCTATGAAAAGGAGCGGTTTGTCTTGGAGTGTCAGCTTCATCGCAGTGCAACAGGTAACCGCTTGACGGATACCTTTTTACAATCTTTTCATGAAGTTGCTGATTTATACGATGGTCAGAATCCACGAGATTTACAAACCTATCAACAACGATCGAAACAATTAACCGAGCAATTTTCTGCAGCGCACAGACAGGAGTTGGCGTCTGCATTGGTAGAACATTTGCGCCAACTGGGCGCTCCTGAGGCTAGTGTGGATAATGCCCGTCGATTAGCTGACGTTCGTACAGTAGCCGTCGTCACTGGTCAGCAAGCCGGACTTTTTACAGGACCAATCTATGCGTTGGCCAAGGCTTTGACAGCCATTGGCGTAGCCGAACAATTATCGCAGGACTTGCAACAGCCTGTCGTCCCCGTGTTTTGGGTGGCTTCGGAAGATCACGATTGGGATGAAGTCAATCATGCTTATATTCTTACCGAGGAAGGACGAACAAAGCGCGTTTCACTGGCTATGCGTCCGGATTTGCACAGCATGGTTTATCATACGCCTCTTGAAGTATCTGCAGTGGAAAGTGCTTTAGACAGTTTGCAGCAACTTTTGCCGAAGGCTGAGTATAAATGGCGGATGATTGAAGAGATTCGCTCGTTTTGGCATCCTGGAGACAGTTTGTCTCATTGGTTTGCGCGAATTATGGCCCACTTGCTAGGTGAGCGTGGCTTAGTCTTGCTTGATCCTTGTCTTCCAAGATTGCGTGCTCTGGTAGCGAACGCCTTCTCGAAAGCGCTGGAAGCCAGTGAAGAAATACGTCATGAACTGAATCGTTGCTATGACGAGATTCGCAGTCGTGGTTTTACACCTGAGGTGATGGAGGACAAAAGCAACAGCAATGTATTTTGGGTCGAAGATGGCAAACGCTACGTATTAGAACGTGTCGATCGCGATTTATTCCGATCGCGTGGCTTGAACCGCGAATTTTCTCTCGATGATTTGCGCGTTTTAGTCACCCACAATCCCAACGCCTTCAGTTCTAACGTATTATTGAGACCGCTCATTCAAGATGAATTGCTTCCCACTCTTGTCTATCTTGGCGGACCTTCGGAAATAGCTTACTACCCGTTGGCGCGCGGCGTATTTCATGCTTTTGGGAAGAAATTGCCTCCCCTGTTGTTGCGTCAGCGAATGCAAATGGTTCCGCAGTCCGTTGCATCCTTGTTGGAAGCGTGGGGAATCACTTGGCAAGAGCGCAACGAGATCGACCAGCTAGAGAGGAACTATCTCTTATCCAATGGATTACTTCTGGCGCGTGAACAGATAGCGAAAATGCAGGTGGAGTGGAGTCAGCAATTGTTGCGTCTAGAGGAACAGTTGCCTCTGTTAGGTCCGCAGTTGCCTACGCTATTGCAAAGGTCGGCTGTGCGTCAGGAAGCGGAATTGCATCGTTTGGAATTGAAAATATCTCGGCTCATCGAATTGCAGGGCGAAATTGAAATACGTCATCGGCGTTTGGCCAGGAATTGGTTATATCCTGATGGACAGTTGCAGGAACGTCGCTTATCTCTAATGAATCTTTGGTCCATGTACGGGAAAGAATTGTTAAAGCAACTTCCTGCCTGGGGGCAGTATGAGGATGAGTCGCCTTTATATCATATTGAGATATAATCCTGGACAGAGTCTATGTTGCAAAGCAAATTTAATTTTTGAGCAAATAATTTTCTATGGCCATTGGGCCATATTTTTTTTTGATTTTTTGTTCAGTCAGCAGGAGATTGGAAAAGAAAACAGAAAAGCACTATTATAGTGGTGGAAAGTGGGTAAAAGTGGGGCGAGATGGCGGGGTGTGATGCTGAATGTTCATGGGTGAATTTCAGCATGCTTTGGATGACAAAGGCCGTCTCACCATTCCTGGTAAATTTCGCGACCCACTTGGAGAGCAATTCGTCATGACTCGAGGATTGGATGGATGCATTTTTGTCTATCCCATGTCCGAATGGAATGTCTTGGAGTCCAAATTAAAATCGCTTCCCATGACTAGAGCGGATGCACGTTCTTTTGTCCGCCTGTTTTTTTCAGGAGCTAGTGAATGTGAATTGGACAAGCAGGGACGTGTGCTTGTGCCTTCCGTGCTTCGGGAACATGCGAATTTGGAAAAAGATTGCGTAGTGCTTGGAGTTTCTAATCGGTTGGAGATTTGGAGTCAGAAACGCTGGGCAGACTACTCTACAAATGCTTCAGGAGAATTCGCAGAACTTGCGGAGAAGCTTGTAGATCTCGACTTCTAAAGAAGAGAAGCTGCTTTCCTTTTTCGTTTGTAGACAGGAAAAGAGGGTACGCGCATGTTTGTTCACGAAACCGTTCTACTGGAAGAAACAGTGGGAGCACTCCATCCTCGTGCAGGCGGTCGCTATATTGACTGTACGGTGGGCGGCGGTGGTCACACGGAGCGGCTTCTGCAACTTACCCAGCCGGATGGTCAAGTGCTTGGACTAGACCAAGATGAGAGCGCATTGAATGCTGCGAAAATAAGATTGGCCAATGATTTACACAGATTGCAACTTATTCACAGTAATTTTCGCCAATTGCACACTGTTGCCGAGCGTCTGAATTTCTATCCGGTCGACGGAATTTTGTTCGATCTCGGTGTTTCTTCGCCACAATTTGATGATGCGGAGAGAGGATTTAGTTATCGAAATGATGCGCCGCTTGACATGCGTATGGATCGCTCCCAGAAAGAAACAGCTCTGCAGTTTCTGCAACGCCTCGATGAGCGCCAAATTGCTCAAATTCTGTTTGAGTACGGGGAAGAGCGTTATGCAAGGCGGATTGCTAAAAAAATGGTGGAAGCATTAGCAGCTAACCAATTGCAAAGCACCCTTCAGCTTGCCGAACTTGTTCGTGAAGCGATTCCTGCTGCAGCAAGAAGAACAGGAGGACATCCAGCCAAGCGAACATTTCAAGCCATCCGTATTGCTCTCAACGATGAGTTGCAGGCTCTGCAGGAAGGATTAGAGGCGGCGTTTCAATTATTGAAAGTAGATGGACGTTTAGCGGTTATTACCTTTCATTCTCTAGAAGATCGAATGGTCAAACAATTTTTCCAAAAAATGTCGCAGGGGTGTATCTGTCCTCCTGATTTCCCTATTTGTCAATGCGGACGACAAGCGCAAGCCGAAGTGGTAACGCGTAAGGCGCTTGTTCCGTCGGATGAAGAGCTACTGAGAAATCCAAGAGCGAGATCAGCAAAATTGAGAGTGTTGAGGAGGTTACAGAATGTCAGCAGTTCGACAGATGGCAGTACCAGTTGAACACTCACGTTCAAGACAGAGCGAAGCAAAACCAATTTCTAAAACTCGTGCGCCTTGGCGGGAGGCGATTGGCAACATGGCCAATATGGCGCTTTGTGCAGCCGTTGCCGTAGGCGCTATGTGGTTTCTTGCTAATCGAGGGGCAGCCGCATACAGCCAGACATACAGCAATGTGCAACTGCAAACGGAAATCAGTCAAATGGCAGCCGAAAACGCCTCGCTCAATGCTGAAGTGGACAGTTTGGAACGGCCATCGCGTATCCTCAGCACTGCCCTCAATAAGTTGCATATGGTACATGCTAATCCAATTCAAATTTCTGCGAATTCTTCTCAAGGCTAATATTGGCTCAATTTAAACTTTCCTCCTCATTTTAACAGTGTAAAAAACCTGGAAAATTTTTAAAGCCTGACGAATTTTCTGGGTTTTATGTTTGTGAGAGATATTCCCCAACCTGTCCGCATAGAATCATTGCGATAAGACAGGCTGGGGGGATGGAAGCCAAATGCGAGTGACACCACGCCTTATCCGGCGCAGACTGGTTATTTTGTTGATGTGTCTGTTAGCAGCTATAGCCGGGCTGATAGGTCGGGTTTTTTATATTCAAACTGTACAGTCGCCGTGGTTGAGCGGGAAAGCCAAGCAGCTTTGGAGTCGTAATATTCCTGTGCAGGGCGTGCGGGGGAGTATTCTCGATAGCAGCGGTCAGCCACTTGCCTATACTGCAACGGCGCTTTCTATTCTTGCTATTCCATCACAAATCAAGGATAAGGTGGCGACGGCCAAAGCGTTAGCACCTATCTTACAGATGCCTGAGAATGTCATACTGAAAAAATTACAGCGTCGGCAATTGTCTACCTATTTAAACCCCGGCGGGCGTCGTCTGAGTGAACAAGTAGCAGAAAAAATCCGTTCTTTACATTTGGCTGGCATATATTTAACGGAAGAGGGCCGCAGAGTCTATCCTTATGGAGATTTGGCTGCTTCTGTGCTTGGGATTACCGGCGGAGACGGACAAGGGCTGACGGGTGTGGAAAAAGAGTATGACAGCGTGCTGGCTGGAAAGCCGGGAGCCATCCTTTACTACGCAAACAATAAAGGAGAGCGCATGCCAGGAGAGGGAGATGACTTTTTGCCTCCCGTAAATGGAGACGATGTTGAATTAACCATAAACAAGTCGATACAGGAGTACGTTCAACGGGAGATAGAGCGGGCAGTTGCAGAATATAATCCTGATCACGTTACGGCTATTGTTGCCAACCCTAAAACGGGAGCTATCTTGGCTATGGCCAATTATCCCACATTTAATCCAGCAGATTGGCGTAACTATCCTCCTTCCACATACAATCACAACTTGGCTATATGGCAGACGTTTGAACCAGGCAGTACGTTTAAGGTTGTAACCCTCTCCGCTGCCTTGCAGGAAAACAAAGTCAATTTAAATGATCGTTTTTACGATCCTGGCTACTATGAAGTAGCAGGCCATCGCATTCGATGTTGGAAAGCGGGAGGGCATGGTTCGCAAAGCTATTTGAATGTTGTGGAAAATTCTTGTAATCCTGGCTTTATTGCATTGGGAGAAAAACTTGGAAAAAACACATTGTTCTCCTATATTAAGAAATTTGGTTTTGGTCAAAAAACAGGCATTGATTTGCCGGGAGAAGGTACAGGCATTCTTTTTAATCTGAAAAAGGTTGGGCCGTTGGAGTTAGCTACCACCGCCTTTGGTCAAGGCGTATCTGTGACCCCCATTCAGCAGGTGATGGCTCTTTCAGCCGTAGCCAATGGCGGTAAACTGATGAAACCTTATGTTGTACAGAGTATTATCAATCCTGTCACAGGACAGGTCATTGAATCGACTGAACCTACTGTTGTGCGTCAAGTCATCTCACCGTCAGTCGCGGCTGAGGTCCGCAGTGCTCTGGAAAGTGTCGTAGCCAACGGATCGGGCGGAGGTGCCTATATTCAAGGTTATCGGGTAGCGGGTAAAACAGGCACAGCGCAGGTGGCCAAAAATGGACGTTACGAATCAGGACACTATATTGTCTCCTTTATTGGAATGGCCCCAGCCAATAACCCGGTGCTTGTAGCCTATATTGCGATTGATTACCCTCGTCCGAAAAATCAACCTGTTTTTGGTGGTGTCATTGCGGCCCCTATTGTAGGCAGAATTTTAGCGGATAGTTTAGCTGAACTTGGTGTTCCTAAGAGTAACCAAGGTCTGGCCAAAAAGATACGTTGGGGCGATCCGCTCACAGTCACGTTGCCCAACTTTGTGGGATTAACCATGAAGCAGGCGCGGGATTTAGCTTTGCAGAGTACGGCGCAAATTCGTACACAAGTCAATGGTCAAGGTCAATATATTGTAGCGCAAGCTCCAGCTGGCGGTACTTCGGTGGCTGAAGGTTCGACAGTGCGTCTGATACTGGGAGATACACCTCCTGCTGGCGCCATTGACAAAACAGGATAAAATGAGAGAAGTGTTTGCTTTTACTGAGGCACTTTGGAGGAGGCTCTAGCATGAAATTGCTGGAATTGATACAGCCGCTTGTGAATGTGCAAATCATTGGCGAAGGGAATCCAGACATTCTAGGAGTCATGGCAGATTCCCGAAGCGTACAACCGGGTGATTTGTTTGTTGCTATTCGCGGCTTTACTGTAGATGGTCACCAATTTATTGAACAAGCGATACAACGTGGTGCGGCAGCCGTTTTGGTTGAGGAAGTTCAAGGTGAATTATCCGTTCCACAAATTGTTGTTCCGGATACAAGACGGTATAGCGCGATTTTGGCGACCTTGGTATACAATCATCCCGGAGAGCGAATTTCTGTGATTGGGGTAACAGGAACCAACGGGAAAACAACCACTACGCAACTGATTGCTCGTATTTTGGAAACTGTTGGTTGGAAAGTTGGCGTTATTGGAACCATTGGTATTCGCATTGGCCATCAGCAACTGGAGACCAGCAACACTACCCCGGATGCCGTCAGTTTGCAAAAAATTCTCTTTGATATGGCCGCGGCAGATTGTCGCTATGCCATTATGGAAGTTTCTTCGCACGCTCTTGAAGAAGGGCGCGTGGCTGGGATTCCCTATCACATGGCTGTATTTACCAATCTCACGCAAGATCATCTTGATTATCATCAGACGATGGAGGCTTATCGGGCAGCCAAAGGCAAATTGTTCTCACGCTTAGGAAACACTTTCTCTTCATCCCGTTTGCAATCTGCTTACGCTATATTAAACGCTGACGATGCCTCCAGTGAGATATACGCTCGAGATACAGTGCAAGAAGTCATTACATACGGTATTGAGAAAAATGCCGACATTCGCGCCACTCATCTGCGTATATTGCCGGAAGGGGCACGCTTTCGTGTCGAATCATCCATCTTTGGCCATTCCGAAGTCGTTCTTTCCATCACGGGACGTTTTAATGTTTACAACGCACTCGCCGCGCTTACTGTTGCTTGTGTGGAAGGCGTGTCACTAGAAGAAGCAGCCCAAGCGCTTTCTTCCGTTGCGGGAGTTCCTGGCCGGTTAGAACCTGTAGTAGCTGGGCAGCCGTTTACCGTTTTAGTAGATTACGCTCATACCCCAGACTCTTTAGAAAATGCACTTTCTACCATTCAAGAGTTCGCCCAGAAAAGAATCATTACCGTTGTGGGTTGTGGGGGTGATCGCGATCGTACAAAACGCCCTTTGATGGCTGGCATCGCGGTACAAAAAGGCGATTATACCATCTTGACCAGCGACAATCCGCGAACGGAAGACCCAGAAAGCATTCTTGATGATATGGAGCGGGGGATTACAAAAGAAGAGCGTCAGTCTTATGAACGCGTGGTCGATCGACGGACGGCAATTGAACGCGCGGTGGCTATGGCAGAAGCGGGCGATGTCATCTTAATTGCTGGTAAAGGACATGAAGACTACCAAATTCTCGGCCGTAAAAAAATCCATTTTGACGATCGCGAAGTTGCGCGAGAGGCTATCCAACGCCTATTAGAAACGAGGGAGTGAACTCGGCATGGACTATCAGGCGCTTCTCTTGACAGCACTCGCGGCATTTGCCATAGCAGCTTTGCTCGGACCCATTTGTATCCCGCTTTTGCATCGCCTGAAGTTCGGCCAGAGCATTCGCGATGAAGGTCCTAAACATCATCAAAAAAAATCAGGAACCCCTACCATGGGTGGCATTTTGATTATTGTTGCCGTTCTCTTGACCACATTGCGTTTTGCTGTGACTAATATCGATACGCTGATTCTTCTTTTTGCAACAGTGACTTTTGGACTCATAGGTTTTGCTGACGATTTTATTAAAGTAGTGAAAAAACGAAATCTCGGTTTGCGCGCCAAGCAGAAACTCTTCTGGCAGACGCTGGCTACCTTGGTGATATTTGCAGCCATGTGGTATGTGCGCGGACATTCATTTGATGATTTTCAGGTTTCTATTCCGTTTACTTCCATTGCTATTAGTCTGGGAGTCTTCTATGTTCTCTTTTTGTTTTTTGTTTTAGTGGGTACATCCAATGCAGTCAATCTGACGGATGGTTTAGATGGTCTTTTGGCAGGATGTGCGGCGATTGTTTTTATGGCTTATGCAGTCTTTGCCATGTGGCACACAGAATACAATATAGCTATTTTCTGCGCTGCAATGGTAGGCGCACTTGCCGGTTTTCTGGTTCATAACCGCCATCCGGCGAAAGTGTTCATGGGCGATACAGGCAGTTTAGCTATTGGCGGCGCATTGGCGATGGTAGGTGTGTTGACACATACAGAACTGGGACTTGTACTGTTTGGGTTAGTGTTTGTTGCGGAAACGTTGTCTGTCATTTTGCAGGTTGCTTCTTTTAAGCTATTCGGACGACGAATTTTTCGGATGAGTCCATTGCACCATCATTTTGAGTTAAGTGGCTGGTCAGAGTGGGAAGTTGTGCTCTCTTTTTGGTTGGCTACTTTTCTTACAGCTTTTGGAACACTTGCTCTTTATGCACATCTGTCTTAAATGCGAGATATGAAAAAGCAGACAGGAGAGTTGGCATTTCAAAGCGCATAAGGTTTGTTTGGATGAAGAGCGGGAATAAACTGTCTTTAAGCAAGTAAACTGGTAACGGGTTTATTCTTAAAAGGTGGCTGAATCAGATCATGGAGACCTCCCAAAACAAGCGCAGCCAACCCAAGGTTCTGGTCCTTGGCATGGCACGTAGCGGGGCAGCAGTCGCTGGACTTTTGCTCAATAACGGTTACGACGTAACTTTAAATGAAAAAAAGTCACGCGAAGAATGTGGTTCAATCGTGCAAGAATTAGAAGACAGGGGATGTCGCGTCGTTTGTGGCGACCATCCTCTGTCGTTGTTGGATAACGACTATGATTTTATTGTGAAAAATCCAGGCATACCTTACCATGTGCCAATTGTAGCGGAAGCTGAACGGCGGTCAATCCCTATTTACACCGATATTGAAGTCGCTTCATGGTATATACAGTCGCCTATAGTAGCCGTGACCGGATCCAACGGAAAAACAACAACCACGAGTCTGATTGGAGAAATGCTCTCGCAAGCAGGTTTGCAGCCAGTGGTTGCAGGAAATATTGGCATTCCTGTGGCGAGTGTAGTAGATACGGTATGTCCTCAACAGCCGCTGGTACTTGAAGTTTCGTCTTTTCAATTGCTTGGAACGGAACGCTTTCATCCCCATGTGGCAGTTTTTCTGAATTTGTACAGTGCACATCTCGATTATCATGGGACACGGGAAGCTTACGCGGCAGCAAAGTGGAAATTGTTTAGCAATCTGGACGCAAACGATGTGGCGATTCTAAATTTTGACCAACCAGAATTACGTGCGGGAGCAGTGCGTCTGGCCGCAAAGATTTTCCCCTTTTCGCGACTACCGCTTGCACAGGATGGAGTTTATCTCGATCATGGTGTCATTTGTATTCGCAAAGAAGGGCAAGTCACGCAGGTTATACCGGAAGATGATATTTTGCTGCCTGGCCTTCACAATCGCGAGAATGCCTTGGCAGCCATTGCCGCTGCAGCACAATTTGGTGTCACTCCAACGGTCATGGCTAGCGTGTTGCGAAGTTTTCGAGGTGTTGAACATCGCTTGGAATGGGTACGGGATGTTTCCGGTGTCCATTATTATAACGATTCAAAATCGACCAATCCGCAAGCCGCTAAAGCGTCTTTGATGGCTTTCCAGAGTATGGGCAAGTCGGTAGTCTGGATAGCTGGCGGATTAGAGCGAATGGATGACTTTTCTCCACTGCAGCCATTTTTGCAAGGCACAGTTCGCATGGCTGTCATTTATGGGGAATGCGGACAACGACTTTACGATTTTTTGCACGAGCATCAAATAGACTGCAATTTGGTAGAAAATTTGGAGCAGGCATTAGAAACGGCGGCAACGCATGCCAAGCCGGGTGAAGTCGTATTGTTGTCACCAGCCGCGGCTTCCTGGGATATGTTCTCGTCTTTCGAAGAACGGGGAAGCATGTTCAAAGAGCTTGTGCATAAATTATAGGGTCATGTTTGGACAGCTGTGCAGCCAGTATTTCATTGACTGGCACGGCTTTCACAGAAGGACAGGTACAAAGTGAGTCATTGTGTTTGTACCCGTCGGGAGTGAGGGGAAATGGCCTGTGTTGCAAGCTCAAGTTCACTCGGTAGAACGTACATCAGACAGTCTGGACCGTACCATCGTTCTGGTCACGCTGCTTCTTTTGAGTCTCGGGATTATGATGGTACATAGTGCCTCATCTGTCGTGTCAGCAGCAAAGTTTCACGATCCATTCTTCTATGCCAAGAGACAGCTTCTCTGGGCGCTTTTAGGAATTGCAGCTATGTTTTGGCTATCTGATTTTGACTATCATCGACTTCGTTCCCTTGCGCCCAAAATTGCCGTTCTTTCTTTTGTGTTTCTTGGTGCTGTGCTTATCCCCGGGATTGGTGCGGTACGTGGAGGTTCTCGGGCGTGGCTGGGTATTGGTTCGTTCGGTATTCAGCCTTCTGAGTTTGCTAAACTAGCCTTGATACTCTTTCTTGCCCATTTGCTGACGGATTATGGCGATCGGATGTCATCGTTTCGTCGTGGATTATTACCTCCATTGCTAATCGCGCTCATGGCTGTAGGATTAATTATGCTAGAGCCTGATCTCGGTCAATCGGTTGTTATTATGGGAACAGCGATTCTCATGCTTTTTGTGGCTGGTGCTCGTATGCGTCATCTAGGCATGCTAGGTGGAGCAGGGTTAGCAGCGTTTGCTGGTTTGGTGGCTGCCGCTCCGTATCGATTGGACAGGGTGACGGCTTTCTTGGATCCATGGAAATATCCTTTGAAAGAAGGATATCAAATTATTCAGTCGCTCTATGCTATTGGTTCGGGAGGATTATTGGGACTTGGACTCGGGAATAGTCATCAAAAATTTCTTTATCTGCCAGAACCGCAAACAGATTTTATTTTTTCTATCCTGGGTGAAGAGTTAGGTTTTCTTGGAGCGCTTACGGTGCTGTTTTTGTTTGGTGTATTAGTTTGGCGAGGATTTCGTATCGCTTTATATGCGACAGACATATTTGGCACCTTGCTTGCAACTGGAATTACCAGTATGGTTGCTGTACAAGTATTGATTAACATCGGTGTAGTTACAGGCAGTATTCCGGCAACAGGCATAACGCTTCCTCTGCTTTCTTATGGAGGCTCGTCATTGACACTGATGTTGACCGGAATAGGCATATTATTAAATATTTCCAGACAAGCTGTTTATCCTGCAAAAATTAAGATGAATGATGCCAAATGAATAAGTATAACGAGTATCGATGAATTTCAAGGTGGGGGGCGTGTCAGATTTGCGCTTGCTGTTGACAGGTGGAGGGACAGGTGGACATATCTATCCGGCGATTTCTATTGCTCGTGAGCTGGAGCGACGCGGTGAACTGGATGAGGTGCTGTATATAGGTACCGAAAAAGGGCTGGAGAAAAACATCGTTGCTCATGCGGGGCTACCCTTTACTGTCATACAGGCAGCGGGTCTCAAACGAGAAATTTCAGCTGCGGCACTTCAAACTGCCTGGATCACATGGCGTGGGTATAGAGAATCTCTGCAAGTGATACGTCGATTTAAACCGGATGTAGTATTGGGCACTGGTGGATATGTCACTCTGCCAGTGATTTTTGCCGCTCATCGATTGCGTAAGCCAAGTGTTGTTTGGGAAGGTAATGCATTTCCGGGATTGACAAATTTGCTTTGCGCCAGGCGGGCAGATGTTGTGGCTGTGGCCATGGAAGAAACCATAAAAAAATTTCCTCGAGCCAGACGGGTAGTTTGGACTGGCCATCCACGAGCCAGTGAAATTCGCCAGGCGGATGAAGCAGCCAAAGAAGCAGCCCGCAAGCGCTACCAACTAAGACCTGGCTATAAACACATTCTCGTTTTTTGCGGTAGTCGCGGTGCTGAAACGGTCAATCGTGTAGTCCTTGAGATGGCGCGTGAATTTTTGGCTGGCAAGCCTAATTTGCAAATGATTGTGGTAACGGGTGAGCACAACTTTGTGAAAATGGAAAATCAGCCAGATAACTTGTTGCTCGTTCCTTTTGTCGATGATATGCCGGCCCTATTACCGCAAATGGATGTGGTTGTCACTCGCGCTGGTGCGGGAACGGTGGCTGAAATTGCTTCTCTCGGTATTCCGGCAGTGTTTATACCATCTCCCTATGTCACTGCCAATCATCAAGAGGTTAACGCACGTTTTTTGACAGATCGCGGTGGAGGGACAATTCTGTTGGAAAAAGAATTGACATCTGCCAAGCTGTGGCTTGCCATTCAATCTTATCTAAAATCTGAACCTTGGCAACGAGCGCATGAGGCGTTGCTTTCCTGTGCAATTCCAGATGCAGTAGAAAAACTGGTGCAGGTTGTTCAGGAAACCGCCTACTCACAATCATAACTAGATTCAGTTAGCGATTCTTCGTTCATTTACAGATGCCCGTTTTGCAGAGTATACTCTGCAATGAATTGGGCGCGAATCGGATCATTCAAGGCTGCCCGATATCTGGGCAGTTTTTTTTCACCCTTTCATAGGGACTGCATAGGATGCGATACGAACTTTTGCATGAGCAATAGTCGTTAGCAGGTGGAGGTTGTCATGAACAGAGAAGGGTTGCTCGCCGAGTTGAAGAAAGTTGGGATTTCACAAATTCGTGCGGATGAACCACTCATTCGCCATACGACATGGAGAATTGGCGGGCCTGCCGATTTTTTTGCGGAACCAGAAAGCTTGATGGAACTGCAAGAACTGGTCAGAACTGCCCGGCGTCTTGAATTGCCAGTGACAGTGATTGGTCGGGGGTCAAATTTGCTCGTTCTTGATGGTGGCATTCGCGGTTTGGTCATCAAAATGCACGATAAATTCAGTGATATCTCCGTACATGAAGAACGACTGACTGCACTTGCTGGACGTTCTATTGTTTCTGCTGCAGGTATTGCTGTTAAGCACGGTTTGGCTGGCCTGGAATTTGCCACTGGAATACCAGGAACGGTAGGCGGCGCGGTCATGATGAACGCTGGAGCTCATGGTAGCGAAGTAGCCAATATTTTAGAATTTGCCGACGTGCTTGACGAAAATGGTGAATTGCGTCGATACAACAAGGACGCGCTTCGTTTTTCCTACCGATACAGTATTCTGAAAGACTGTCCGGGCATTGTAGTACGTGCTGGTTTTGCGTTAAACAGGGGAGACAAGGAAGAAATATCCCAACGCATTAAAAAATGGTCGCAAAAGCGCGCTGCCACCCAGCCATTATCCCAGCCTAACTGTGGGTCCGTTTTTCGCAACCCGGAGGGTGACTACTCGGCACGTCTTTTAGAAGCAGCTGGTTTAAAAGGATTACGCCACCATGATGCTCAAATTTCTGAGAAACACGCCAACTTTATTGTCAATCTCGGCAGTGCTCGAGCTGTAGATGTCCTCTGGCTGATTGACCATGCAAAAGAGACTGTGGCTAAAAGATATGGAATTCAGTTGGAAACTGAGGTGCGCATTATGGGAGAACACACCTCAGGGAGGTGACAGCCATGGACGTGTATCGTATTCAAGGTGGCAGAGTATTACAGGGTGAGACGCGCATTTACGGCGCCAAAAACGCCGCCTTGCCCATATTAGCAGCTTCGCTGATGGTTCGTGGTGTGACTAGACTGCATGATGTGCCAAATTTGCAGGATGTACAGGTCATGCTGGAAATTTTACAACGTTTAGGTGCGCGCGCTGAATGGATAGAGCCGGGGACGGTGGAAATCGATGCAACAAATGTCTCTTCAACCGACGTTCCTGAAGACTTAATGCAACGCATGCGCTCCTCTATTTTTTTAATGGGTCCGTTGCTGGCCAGATTTGGTGATGTTCGACTTTCCAAGCCCGGGGGATGTGTCATTGGCCAGCGCCCCATCGATTATCATTTGCGGGGAATTCGCCAGCTTGGAGCCAAAGTAGAAGAACAACATGGTTTTATTCGCTGCACATCCCATCGCCTATACGGTAATCTATTGTCTCTCGATTTTCCTAGTGTAGGGGCAACAGAAAATCTTATGATGGCTGCAGCACTCGCAGATGGAGAAACCATTATTGAAAATGCTGCCAGAGAACCAGAAATTGTCGATCTCGCTCGTTTTTTGAATGCCTGTGGAGCGAAAATCCGCGGAGCTGGTGAACATCGGATCGTTATTTCTGGCGTTCATCATCTGCATGATGGAGAACATACGGTGATTCCCGATCGAATCGTAACAGGCACACTGCTTATGGCTGCCGCCATTACGGGTGGAGAGGTTGTATTGCGAAATGCGGATGCTAATCACCTGTTGGCTGTTTTAGGAAAATTACAGGAGTCTGGGTTACGTGTGTATTCCGAGCATGATATAATAACCTGCAAGCGTGCAGACGCTATCCGTCCTGTCGATATGCGCACTGAACCCTATCCTGGTTTTCCTACGGATTTACAGGCGCCATTCATGAGTATGCTCACATTGGCCAAGGGAACTAGTATTTTGCGGGAAAATGTTTTTGAAGCTCGATTTAAACATGTGGATGAACTATTGAGAATGGGCGCGGATATCCGTGTCGATATGCGTACGGCAGTCATTCGTGGCGTATCCCGATTAAGTGGAGCTACTGTGGAAGCAAGTGATTTGCGCGGTGGTGCTGCGCTTGTGGTAGCTGCTTTGGCAGCGGAAGGTGAAACAGAGATTCGGGGTCTTCGTCATATCGATCGCGGTTATGAATCTTTGCATCAACAATTGGCGCAACTGGGAGCGTCCATTGAGCGTTTTGAGCTCAATTGTTAGGCAACAGGCGGCCTGTGGCCGCCTTTCCAATGGAGGGACAAGCTTTTGGGGCGTCCGCATACTCGATTGTCCGATCAAACGCTGCGGTTGCGTCGCAAGTCTCGCAATCGAAAAATTGTTTTTGCTTTCTTTGTCTTTTTAGGTCTGATTGTGGTGCTAGAGTCCCCCATCACGCGTTTACGTAAGATTGTTGTTGTGGGAAATCGTGGGATTCCAACCCATGAAGTCATTGCTGCTTCCGATTTAACCAAGGGAATTTCGCTGTGGAATGTAAGTGCGTCCAGCGTAAAAAAGAACATTATCAGGAAATTGGATTTAGTTCAAAATGTCAATCTGCATATGGACTGGTGGACAGGTACAGCAACACTCAATCTTACTGAAAAACATGTGGTGGCTGTTTACATGGCAAATGGCCATTTCTATAATTTACTTAATGATGGTGTGGTTTACCAATCCACAAATTCCTCTGAGGCTACTGCTTTTCCACTTGTAACGGAAGAGAATCGTTTGCCTCAAATCGGGCAATACATTTCGCCTCAAGTTTCAGAGCTTTGTCGGCAACTGTCCGGTGTATCTGTAAATCAATTGGTGGACATTTCAGAACTCCATGTTTCTTCTGACGGCACATTACAAGTGTATTTTGACAATGGTTATGTGGCAATGACGGATATCTCTCAATTCACTTCGATATTGCCAAAGATTCGCGAGGCTGTTGCCTATTTTTCAAGTAAAGGATTTGCTCCGGGAATTGTGAATTTGACGGGTCCACCGCCCTATCAATACACTCCGTTTTCTCTTCACCAGCCTTAAAGAGCGATCCGAAAGGATGAAAGTATGCATACTCGTGCAAAATTAGCTCTTTCTCTGACAGCCGTTTCCACGGTGCTCGGTTTGATGATTGGTGTGCAATATCGCCAAACGTCCGCCACAGCGGCGCTCGGGTTAGGTTATTTGCGAGGAACGGTAGATACACACACGCTGACGGAACTCAAGAATCTGAAAGCAAGCAACCAAGCCGCAGAACAGGAATTGACACAGCTGAATGACGAATTGAATCAGTTTGAACGGGTTTCATCGGGATCGGACAAAGCCATGACAGCCTTTCAACAGCGCCTGACCGACGAACGCATTTTAGCTGGCATTACAGCAGTGGAGGGGCCCGGCATCAGTGTCACGCTCTCCGATGGAGCTTCAAATGGTTCAGATGTCGAGCAAATTTTGACTCATGATTGGAATGTGCGCAGTGTTATCAATGAGTTATTTACAGCTGGTGCGGAAGCCGTTTCTATTAACGGTTATCGTGTGGTGGCTACGAGCGGTGTTTTTTGCAGCGGGCCTGTTGTACGTGTGAACAATCATCGCTTAGGAGCGCCTTTCACGATTGAGGCGATTGGCGATCCGGAGACGCTTAAATCAGCACTTGATATTCAAGGCGGTATTCTGGATGTGCTGCGTATGCAAGGGTTAAACGTGACCGTTCCGCAAATCAAACAGAAGATTGTCATGTCAGCGTACACAGGTTCTTTACCTGGAAGTCCTACCTATAGTCTAAATGAAGCTATTCCCAGCCTTTCCAATAACGGTACATGAGGGAGTTTCAATTGTGAAGATTTCTACCATGACTTGGACAAGCACTGGCGTCGCAGCTTTGTTGGGATTTGCCCTGACGGTTCAGATTACTTCAAATCTATCGGGATCGTCCAAATCATCTTCGAATAATTATGTGAGCGTCCAGACTCAACTCACCGAACAGGCGCAAGAGCATCGGATTTTGGAAGAGGAGATTTCTAAAGAAGCTGCGCAAATTGCTGAATACAGGGCAGCAGAAGGCAGCAAGCAAGAAATGAAAGCGGCGTTGGCGGCAGACGCCCATACATTGGCGGAAGAAGCAGGGACGGCCCCTTTTTCGGGTCCAGGTATTACGATTACGATTGAAAACGATCCAAACTTGCCCTTTGATCCACAGTTTGCAGGAGACTTCTATAAAGAATCCGATCAGTGGATTCAGTTGATTGTCAACTATCTTTTCTCCAATGGTGCTAGTGCAATTTCTATTAATGGACAGAGACTGGTGACTACCTCCTCCATTCGTTTGGTCATTGGACTTGATGGTCTGGGGGGTCTGCAAATCAACACGCATCCTGTTGCTATGCCATATGTCATTACTGCGATTGGTAATGTGGACGATATGAAAGCCACTTTGTCTGTATACAATTTGCAGGCATATATGGAGGCGATGGGTGAGGCGTTTATTGTCAAGGCGTATACAGGAAAAAACGCTTTGACAGTACCAGCTTATACCGGACCGCTCCCAGGAACTTGGGCGAAGGAGGTTACAGGCTCATGATTTGGTTGCCGATTTTAGGTTTGTTGATTGGAGCCGCGGTTGGACTGGTGTCCAATTGGACAATTCCTGTAGAGTATTCCAGTTATTTGTCCATTGCCATTCTTGCTGCTCTCGACACCGTATTCGGAGGTATTCGTGCGAACTTAGAGAAAACGTTTGACGATGTTGTTTTTCTCACCGGATTTTTTACCAATATCTTTGTGGCAGCATTGCTTGCTTTCATTGGTGTGCAACTGGGCGTAGATTTATATCTGGCCGCAGTTGTAGCTTTTGGTGTTCGACTTTTTCAAAATATCGCTGTCATTCGCCGTTTGGTGGTTACGCAAATTCGCGCCAAACGTCGGCGGCGGTTCAATACGACATCATGAACGTACAACTTAAAGATGGTATGATTAGGTAAATTACCTAATATTGCTGAAGAAACCATTGAAAAAGTTTTTCAATGATAGAGGATTGTCGGAAAATATGTTGAATGAGAAATGAGATGCAGTCTACGGCTCTCAGGAGGTGCCACGTTTGGCCAAAGGAGATTATATTGTTAGTTTAGATATTGGCACTTCAAAAGTTCGCGCGATTATAGGAGAGTCGAATGGAAACAGCTTGAATGTAATAGGAGTCGGTTCCGCAGAAGGCGAAGGGATTCGCCACGGTTCCATTGTTGATATAGATTTGACAGTTGAGTCCATTCGCGAAGCGGTCGAACATGCGGAGCGCATGGTTGGCATCCATATTGCAGCGGCGTATGTTGGAGTTTCTGGTAATCATATTCAGTTGCAATCCAGTCATGGCGTTGTTGCTGTGTCCTCTGTAGATCGAGAAATTGGTGAAGAGGATATTGAACGGGTATTGCAACAGGCGCGTGTTATTGCATTGCCGCCAGAACGGGAAATTATCGATGTTGTAGCTAAAGAATATATTGTCGATGGTTTGCGAGGAATTGTCGATCCGCGTGGTATGCTTGGTGTACGTTTGGAGGTAGACGCCTATCTGATTACAGGCAGCCGTACGGCTATCCATAATGTCGTTCGCTGTGTGGAACGCGCCGGTATCGAGGTAGCAAATCTTGTTCTACTGCCTTTGGCGGCCAGTCATGTAGCTCTGACATCTGATGAGCGAAAGCTCGGTGTAGCACTGGTAGATGTAGGAGCTGGGGCAACAACAGTGTCTATTTTTGATAATGGTATTTTGGCAGGAACCAGCATTATTCCAATGGGTGGCGATTATGTCACACATGACATTGCCATTGGGTTGCGCACACAGACTACAGCCGCCGAGCAGGTCAAATTGCAGCATGCTTGCGCATTGGTTGCAGAGGCTTCCGATCATGAACAATTTCGCGTTCCACGCATGGGTAGCAATCAGGAAGTGCAGTTTACACAGTACGATTTGGCAACCATTATAGAGCCGCGTATGCAGGAAATTTTTGCATTGGTTCGCAAGGAAGTTGAAAAATTAGGATACAGCCATGAATTGCCAGGCGGGTATGTTTTCCATGGTGGAGTTATGGCCATGCCAGGTGCGGGAAAATTAGCGTCAGAAGAGTTGAATGCTCCTGTTCGTGTAGCTGTGCCTGAGTATCTTGGTGTGCGCGATCCGTCGTTTATCAACGGGGTAGGTATTCTTTCTTATGCTATGCGTTCGCATTTTCGTTCACAACCTGCGGAAGCGGGCACTGCTTCCCGTCCGGTTCGGACAGGCGGTGGTTTAATGGCGCGTATTAAAGATTGGTGGCGCGATTTTATTTAATAAGCTATTCATTCAATTCAATGCTTTTTAAAATACCAAGATTATCAAAACTATGGCGTAGAAAGTAGATGACTTTCTACAACGCGAAGCGAGGGGTCTGGTCTCCTGAGGAGATGGCCTCCGAAGCGAGGAGGAGCAGGCATGCTGGAATTTGATTTTGAGACGGATGCGCTTGCCAATATTAAAGTCATTGGTGTTGGCGGTGGCGGTTGCAATGCTGTAAATCGAATGATTGAGTCAGGTGTGAAAGGTGTAGAATTTATTGTCGTCAACACGGATGCTCAGGCGCTAAAGCTTGCTAAGGCAGAAACGCGATTGCAGATTGGAGAAAAATTGACGCGCGGCCTCGGTGCGGGTGCTAATCCGGAAATTGGAAAGAAAGCTGCAGAAGAAAGCAGAGAGCATTTGGCTAACGCTTTACGTGGGGCGGATATGGTGTTTGTTACCGCAGGTATGGGAGGCGGTACCGGAACTGGCGCTGCGCCTGTTATTGCCGAGATTGCTAAAGAACTGGGCGCTCTTACCGTTGGCGTGGTAACAAAGCCTTTCCGCTTTGAGCAAAAAAAACGTATGATGCAGGCAGAGCAAGGTGTTTCGCAGTTAAAAGAAAAAGTAGATACGCTTATTGTCATTCCGAACGATCGTCTTTTGGAAATCGTAGATCGCAATACGCCGGTTTTGGAAGCTTTCCGAGAAGCAGATAACGTGTTGCGTCAAGGTGTATCCGGTATTTCTGATTTGATTGCTACTCCTGCGCTCATCAATGTCGACTTTGCCGATGTCAAAGCCATTATGACGGAGCGTGGTTCTGCTTTGATGGGAATAGGAATTGCTTCTGGGGAAAATCGGGCAACAGAGGCTGCCAAAAAAGCAATTTCCAGTCCGCTTTTAGAAACCTCAATTGATGGTGCTCGAGGAGTACTCATGCACGTAGCTGGTGGTACGAATCTCAGTCTCTGGGAAGTTAATGAAGCGGCAGATATTGTTTCTACAACAGCTGATCCTGATGTCAATATGATTTTTGGAGCGGCTATTGATCCGGAATTAGATGACGAAATTATTGTTACGGTGATTGCCACAGGTTTTGAAAATCACGCTAGTGCTCAAACCTCTCATCAACTGCGTGAGAATTCTCCCCGTCCCTCGAGTGCGCTTTCCGACATTGCTGCTACTAGCAGCAATATTCCTCCATCGAGCAACGGTTGGGATGTACCAGCTTTTATTCGCCGTCGTGAAGGTAAAATAGGTCGGGACCGTTAATGGGTCCTCAATGTCCACTCTCATTTTGTTTACCTTTAAGTAAGTTTTCTTATCCAACTTCTCATGACCGCCAAACGGCGGTCTTTTTCAATTCTAAATATCCTCATCCATTCGACAAAACTTTCTCTCTTTCTTCAATCATGTTCCGACATTTTTTTTAATAGACCTAAAGTATACTGGGTCACATCACAAGTCGAGGTGACGGATGTGGCCATTCCTGTCATTTATCTAGACATAGTTTGGCTATTGAACTTTGTGATGGATGGCGTCCTTTTATGGATGACGTTATTTGTCATCCGACGACCGGTGCGTTGGAAACGGCTGCTCCTTGGCGCGTTGTTTGGCGCATTTTATTCACTGTTCCTGTTTATTCCTTCTCTATCGTTTACAACATCGTTGTTGGGTAAAGTTTTAGCTTCACTGCTGATGGTTTGGATTGGAATTGGCAGGCGTAACTGGTTTGACTTAGCTCGTAGTTGTTTGGGACTGTATTTTGTCACTTTTTTGATGGCTGGTGCTGCGCTTGCGTTGCATTTTGCAGTTCCGGGTGTCTCGCTGGCATCGGGTACCGTCATCACCAACCGTGGAATAGCATTTGGCACTAGTGGAACCATTCTTGCCTTGCTCGTAGCGGTGCCAGTGTCTATTGGACTTGTGCAACATACGATTCAACGAATTCGTACTTGGAAATTGGCAAGCATGCATGTGCTGAGTATGCAAGTTACTGTTCAGGGACAAGATTTTTCCTTTCAAGCTTTGCTTGACACAGGAAATCACTTGTCCGATCCAGTTACTCGTCAACCTGTTTGTTTTATGGATTACAAACTCTTGCAATCTGTATTGCCTTCCCCTCTTTCAGCAGCCTTACAAGCCGGACAAGACCCTGTCAACGCGCTAGCAGCGCTTGGCGACCATGAAGCGGGTACTCTCGCGTTTGCGTTAGTTCCCTATCGTGTGGCTGGTGGTCAATCTAATCTTGCACTTTGTCTGCGTCCGGACGCATTGTATGTCGTTTGTAACGGGGAGAAATTATCTGTTCCGCAGATTCCGTGGTTGGCGCTCTCGGTTGCAGAACTCAGCCGTGAAGGAACGTTTCAAGCGATTTTGAATCCGCAAATTTTATCAGGAGATGAACGCATTGAAGAGATGGTTTCTAAAACGTTCGGAACTGCTGCGCTTGCGCATTCGCCTGCGTCTTTTGTGGACGCGCATCAAAATCCGTCTGCTCGGCACAGCGGATGAAGTTTACTATGTAGGAGGCAGTGAAGCTTTACCACCGCCGCTCACACGCGAAGAAGAAGAAGTTTTGCTTTTGCGCTTGCCATCAGGTGACAGTGCAGCCCGTTCTTTACTGATTGAAAGAAATTTGCGACTGGTTGTTTACATTGCGCGCAAATTTGAAAATACAGGCGTGAATATTGAAGATTTAGTATCGATTGGAACCATTGGTCTCATCAAAGCTGTGAATACGTTTGATCCGCTCAAAAAAATCAAACTCGCAACTTACGCTTCTCGTTGTATCGAAAATGAAATATTAATGTTTTTGCGTCGTAACAACAAATTACGTTCAGAAGTTTCTTTTGACGAACCGCTCAATGTGGATTGGGATGGCAATGAATTATTGCTTTCCGATGTGCTGGGAACAGAGAGTGATACCATTACTCGCAATCTGGAAGACGAGGTTGATCGTGAGTTACTTTATGACGCTTTGGAAAAATTGAATGAACGCGAAAAGAAAATCATGGAACTTCGATTTGGTTTAAAAACCGGTAAAGAAATGACTCAAAAAGATGTCGCTGACTTGCTGGGCATTTCGCAGTCGTATATTTCTCGGTTGGAAAAAAGAATTTTAAAACGATTGCAAAAAGAATTTAACCGCATGATGTAAGGAAAATTAGACTTACAGTTCTGCCAGTCCAACCCTTCAGTGCATACATTTGCAGGTCCGGGAAATACTGAAATCACGTTGGCAGCATCAACGAACCCGAACCAGACGTAGCTTGGATTGCATCTTAGGGGGAGACTGGGTTGAAGCGCAACAAAGTGGAAATCTGCGGAGTCAACACTTCACAGTTGCCCGTTCTCAGTAATGCAGAGATGCGGGAATTGTTCACGCGTTTGCAGAACGGCGAACTGGCAGCAAGAGAAATACTGGTTAATGGCAACTTGCGTTTGGTGCTCTCAGTGATTCAACGCTTCAACAACCGTGGCGAATATGTGGATGATTTGTTTCAAGTAGGTTGTATCGGACTCATGAAAGCGATAGACAATTTTGATCTCAGTCAAAATGTGCGTTTTTCAACTTACGCTGTACCCATGATTGTTGGCGAAATTCGGCGTTATTTGCGGGACAATAATCCTATTCGTGTATCGCGATCGCTCAGAGACATAGCGTATAAGGCTCTGCAAGTACGTGATGCTCTCACGAACGCGAATTTGCGTGAACCTACCATTCAGGAAATTGCGGAAAAAATGGAGGTGGCGAAAGAAGACGTAGTCTTTGCATTAGACGCTATTCAAGACCCGGTATCTATGTTTGAACCGATTTATCATGATGGTGGCGATCCGATATACGTCATGGATCAGATTCATGATGAAAAAAACAAAGATTCTTCCTGGGTAGAGGAAATTGCGGTGCGTGAAGCGTTAAATAAGCTTTCCGAACGCGAGCAAAAAATTCTCGCCATGCGATTTTACGAGGGAAAAACACAAATGGAAGTGGCGGATGAAATAGGGATTTCTCAGGCTCAAGTTTCTCGTTTGGAAAAAAACGCAATACATCGAATGAATAAGCATGTCCAGTCGTAATATTGACAGTCCCCTTCATATATATGAATAAGCAAGGTTTGAAGAGAGGGGAAGGCGGCGACCGGGAATGCGTATTTCCGATTTGCAGTCGAAAGATGTCGTCAATGTAGGAGACGGAAAACGTCTTGGGACGATTGGCGATTTGGATATTGATCCGGAAAGTGGATTAATTCACAGCATCATTATTCCCGTAGCTGGCCGCTTTTTTGGAATGGTCGGTGGTGGCCAGGATTATGTGATTCCCTGGAATCAAATTGTTAAAATCGGCTCTGACGTTATTTTAGTGGATTTACGTCCCGCACATGAGACAGCTTATTATCTTCCGCACGATTCAGTACGTCGTTCAACCGGTGGCTATTGACTGAGAAGTCAAGGCGCCGGTTTTTTGTTATGATATTGTCAGGAGGACAAGACATGTATCGTCACTGGTATCAACGAAATCATCAGTTCTGGATTTTTCCCGATATCTTTCCTGCAATCGTGAAAGCTGCCTTTACTTTTCGCTTAGGTGGGGTATCCCATCCGCCTTTTGAGAGTCTCAATATGGGTTTACATGTGTCTGACTCTCCCAATCACGTTGTGGAGAATCGTCGTTTGGTAGCGCAAAGGTTTGGCATTCCTCTTGAAAAGTTTGTATTTGCCGAGCAAGTACATGGCCATCGTGTTGAGGTGGTGGGGGCAAAAGATGCAGGGAGTGGCGCTTTTGGCCAGGATACAGCAGTAACGGGGGCGGATGCATTAGTTACCGCTGAAAAAGATTTGGCACTTGCCATATTAGTAGCTGACTGCGTTCCTGTGCTTCTGTTTGATCCGATTTCTCGTGTGATTGCAGCGGTTCACTCAGGATGGAAAGGCACTGCAGAACAAATTGTTCAATGTACACTGGCAGTCATGCAACAACATTTTGCCACGCAAGCTCAGCAAGTGTACGCTGTTCTAGGACCTTCCATACGACGTTGCTGTTATGAGGTGGATGAGCGTGTACGTAACGCGTTCTCGCCGACCTTTCCAGATACAATTTTTTCTCCCAGCCAGCGTCCAGGTCACTATATGCTTTCTTTGCAACATGCCATTCGCTATAGCCTATTGAAATATGGTGTACGAGCAGAGAGAATCCAAGATACAGGTGTTTGTACAGCATGTCGGACAGATGTTCTTTTTTCGTATCGGGCAGAACGTGGACAAACGGGGCGAATGTTGGCTGCTATTGCAATCCAATCAGCTCAATAATCCTAATAGTGGTTATTCTGTCATTGAGAATTATATTCTGGATATTGAGGAGTGGCAGTCGGTTGGTGCAAAACGATCATGAGCGCTTACATTTCTCTCAAAGTCAGCACCTAGAGTTGAACAATCGTTTGACAGCCATACGTGAACGCATTGCTAAAACGGCTGAATCAGCTGGGAGAAATCCAGAAGATATTCGATTAATTGCGGTCACCAAAACAGCTTCACCAGTTCTCGCTGAACACTTGCTAACGTTGGGCATCCAGGATATGGCGGAAAATCGTTGGCAAGTTGCTCGTGAAAAACTTGTCCATCCTTTTGCGGCCAGAGTAAGATGGCATTTTATAGGTCCTCTTCAATCGAATAAAATCAAATCGATTGCATCAGCGTTTTCAGTTGTACATGCACTTGAAGATGCAGAACATGCAGAACAATTTGAGCAAATACTTACTTCTCTCGGAAAGCATATGGAGGCGTTTGTGCAAGTCAATGTATCGGGAGAGCCTCAGAAACATGGGGTGCATCCAGAAAACTTGCACCTTTTGCTGCAAAAGTTACAAAACTATAAATTTCTTCGCGTTGTGGGTCTCATGACGATGGCCCCGTTGACGAGGGATTCTATTGAAATTCGCCGCACTTTCCGTGGCTTAGCCAATCTTCTAGGGGAGGAAAGAGAAAGATTGTCTTGGGGAAATTTACAATATCTTTCCATGGGCATGTCGAATGATTACGAGTTGGCAATTGCAGAAGGAGCTACACATTTAAGAATAGGACGACAATTGGTTTCTCTAGAAGACACTCCAGAGGGTGGCGAATCCAGGTGACTTTGCTGGTTCAAATGGTTCATTTTTTATTTTCCGCTTATTTCATCGTCCTGATTGCGAGCGCTGTAGCCAGTTGGTTTCCAGAACTTCAAACCAATCCACTCGTTAATATTTTGCGGCAATTAAGTCAGCCGTATTACGCCCCTTTTCAAAGATTATTGCGACCTATACAGGTAGGAGGTATTCTGCTGGATTGGTCGAGTATTGTAGCTGTTATTGTCTATTTTGTCATTCAGTCACTCATTTTTTCCGCATTGTCAAATATGCTAGGAGGACTTGTTTAAATGACAGAAGGGAAAGTGGATACAGAGTGGGCTAGACCCAGTGAACGCCCTTTTGTCCGTCAAGCTGAAGAGTGGGTATCTCGCTCATTGAACAGGCGTATGATGTGGTTAACAGATTTCCTCAGTCCTCGCGAGCAATTTCTTTTGCAAAGTGTCGTCAATCGCCAAGCTGCATGGGTGGAATTTTCAGGAGGTTTTCCTGATGCTGAACGGCAGCGAGCGTGTATCATGCCGGAAAATTGGTATCCTACGGAAGAGGATTTTTCTTTGCGCTGGTTGACCATCCGTCCCATATCTCCGCAGGAACGTTTGACACACCGTTCTGTGCTGGGTTCTTTGCTTGGTCTTGGTATAGAGCGCAAAGTATTAGGTGACGTAGTTTCGTTGAAAGATCATACTGGATATGCGGCTGTGTTGACATCCTCCATGGCAGAGTATGCCTATCAACATCTTCACAAGGTTGGACCGCAAAATGTAGACGTAATGCTTTTGTATCAAACTCCACTTATCGAGCGCGATAGTTACGAGTGGAAATCCATTAGCGTCAATTCCTGTCGTCTCGATGCAGTAGTGTCCGAGGTGTGTCATTGGTCACGAAACAAGACAAAAGAAGCCATTTTGAGTCAGCAAATATTCGTCAATAGTTTGGTAGCCTACAAGCCTGAAGAACTGTTGGAAGCGGGCGATCGCGTTTCTGTGCGAGGTTTTGGCAGAATTCAAATAGGAGAGGTGACGGGGAAGAGCAAAAGTAATCGTCTTTGGCTGTCCGTTGCTACATTGCGTGACAAGGCTTAAAAAGTTAAATCGTTGAATTTGTCGTTTTTGGAAGGAGATTGTGGGTTGGTGTCGAAACAGACAAGCGGACTCAATCGATAACCTGTCATGTTTGTTTCGCTAAATTTTCCAGTGTTTTGATGATTAGATGCAGTTTTCGGGGGTGTTATCATGCCGTTGTCGCCATTAGATATTCACAATAAAGAGTTTAGTCGTTCTTTTCGTGGGTATGATGAAGATGAAGTAGACGATTTTCTTGAACGAATCATACAAGATTATGAAGGATTGATTCGCACTAACAAGGAATTGGAAGAAAAAATAGAGCAATTGAATGAGCGTCTGCAGCATTTTACGAATATTGAGGAAAGTTTGAGCAAGTCCATTATCATCGCCCAGGAAACAGCTGAGGAAGTAAAAAACAACGCTAAAAAAGAGGCGCAGTTGATTATTAAAGAGTCGGAGAAAAACGCTGATCGAATCATTAGCGAAGCTCTCCAGAAGTCGCGCAAGATGGCCATGGAAGTAGAAGAGATTCAACGTCATGCTGCTATTTTTCGAGCTCGATTTCGTTCTTTGATTCAAGCTCAGTTGGAATTACTGGAATCCAATGAGTGGCGCGATTTTGACAAAGACGCGACGAAGGTGGATTTAGAAATTCGCGAAGCTACGTCTTAAAGAGTATCCGTTTATATTGTGTTTTCGGGAAGAACTGGAAATCAAACCAATCTATAAAAAAGCTGTCCCAAAAGTCATCGTTGATGACTGAGGGACAGCCTTTTTTATAGGTCATCCATTTAAAAACCTGGGCGCTCATGAAAAAGCTGTTATGGGCTACGTATACTTCTTCGTCAGAATCCCACACTACACGCTGTAGGCAGCATGGAAGGCGGGAGTAAGGTGTCTTTTGGCTGTAAACTCTGTTCTGGAGGAGGAAGGCAGTATGGATCGTGAAAAGGCAAGACAACGTTTGTTAGCTCTGAAAGAAAGTCTGGAAGGACGAGCGGAATATCCAAATCAAAATCGTCTGAATGACAGTCAGCGGGATGAAACTTCTGAATTATCGATGATCGACAATCATCCAGCTGATGCAGCAACAGAACTATTGGATAGAGAAATGGCGCTTGGTATGCGGGCAGCCAATTCTGAATATGCGTTGCAAATAGAGAGGGCATTACATGCGATAGAAAATGGTGAATATGGCCAATGTGCAATTTGTCAGCAAGAGATTCCAGAAGAACGTTTAGAAGCGTATCCGCTTGCACTGACATGTATACAATGTCAGGAACGAATTGACCATCTCGATCATCGGCGGACGCGTCCAATTGAAGAAGAAGTTTTTCCGCATAGTTTTGGTAGCTTGATAGGTGATGATAAAGACACAACGGGATTCGACGGAGAAGATAGTTGGCAAGCAGTTGGACAGATGAATGCCAGGCCAAGCGCCAACGATCCAGAATCAATTGGCTACGAGACCTGGCTGGAAGGTATCGGTCCAGAGCTGACAGATGGTATAACTAATGAAGAATGGCGTGATACACTTAGCCGCTGACTTCACTCGGCAAGCTGACAAAAGCGAATGTATCGCTGCGCAGACCGCGGCGCAGACATTCCAGAGCAATGGTTTCCGCTGGGGCAATGTTACCTAGATTGACTTGAGTTCCAAACCGTTCAATAAAATCGATCTGTTGTGATTTTTTAGGTGCTTCAAACATCAGTCGCTGTTGCTCAGAAGTATCTAAACAAGCTAAAAACTCTTGGAAAACAAGTTCGTCCAAATGGCCACTGCCATCATACATTCCAGCATTTTCGCCACTTTCACGTCCTTCAACAACCACATAATCTGCTCCAGCCAAAAGATCTAATTTGACTTGTTTGGCGAGTGCAATCGGATCGACACCGTGTGTAAGTTTTTTTCCTACCTCGCTCAAAACGAGCGACAATTGGGACTTGGCTTGCTCAATCATGCGCAACCTGTCCTCACTAGGAATATCAAGCGTGCCATCGGAAATTTCCATAGCCGTGAAACCGAGTTTTACACAGTAATGGAGATATTCTTTGAAGGCGTTCTGATGATAGGCAATTTCGGCAAGAGTGCCGCCTGGACATGTGAAGACACTGTAGAGTTTAGCAATATCCAATTTTTGACGAAGAACTGACTCTGGATAAAGCGTGGAGGAACCAAAGCCAAATTTAAGAATATCTAAATGAGCGGAGGCGACTTCCATCAAGTCGGTAAATTCCCGCGTGCCCATTCCTTTGTCGATGACCATGGTCAGGCCTTCCGTGCGAGGTTTTTCTTTTCTGTTGGGGATGGGGGATTGAATGATTTGAGCAAATGCTCGCTTCTCTGATAAAATCACGTGGACTGACCTCCTGCGACATGATAATTCAAACTATGCAAAAATCATAAAAAAGGGTCTTGACATTCGCCAAAGGAGGCGTCTATCTTGCTGATGCCGTACATGCGCGGCAGAGAGGATGATGCAGATGCTGTACGGAATTGCCTTGTTAGTTTTTGCCCTCGATCAGCTCATTAAATGGATGGTTCGCTCCCATATGACTCCTGGTCAATTGGTACCCGTTCTACCTCCCTGGGTCGATCTCGATTATATACAAAACCCAGGCGGAGCTTTTAGCATTCTCCCTCATCACACTTGGCTTTTTATTCTTGTTGCGTTTGTCGTCATTGCAGCCGTAATTTATGTTGATATTAGGTACAAGCCTTCCCCTTCCATAAGAATTGCGCTGGGCCTCGTACTTGGCGGGGCGCTTGGCAATATGTCGGATAGGATTTTTATTGGTAAGGTAACCGACTATGTTTATTTGCAGTTCATCCATTTTCCTATTTTTAATTTGGCTGATGTCTGCATTGACGCAGGTGTGATTCTTCTCATTATACGGACTTTTTGGCAAGGGAAAAAGGAGAATCTGTCTAACCACGAGGATGATAAGTAATGGAAGATCGTGTTTTGTATTTTCAGGTTGAGTCAGAGAGTGAAGGTTTGCGTCTGGACAAGTGGCTGGTACAGGTTTTGCAAGATGAAGAAATGGATATTTCTCGTTCACAAATTCAGGAGTGGATCAAACATGACTGCATCATCGAAACTACTCGCAAAAGTCGTGTAAAAGCGAGCGATCCTGTAGAAACAGGCCATATCTATCAGATCAAATTGCCAGAGCCGGAACCAGTCGAATTGCAACCAGACCCTGTATCCATTCAAATAGTTTATGAAGATGAACATCTGGTTGTTGTGAATAAGCAACGTGGATTGGTAGTCCACCCAGCAGCCGGGCATCCGAGCGGTACCTTGGTCAATGGCTTGCTTTATCTCGGGGTTCGTCTCTCTGCCCTGGGTGGTACAGCGCGGCCAGGTGTTGTTCATCGGATCGACAAAGACACCTCAGGTCTTTTGGTTTTAGCTAAATCGGATTTGGCTTATCATAAACTTTCCTTGCAGCTACAGGCACACTCCATGTTGCGCAGTTACGCTGCAATTGCGCACGGTGTCTTGCCACACCAAGAGGGAACGATTGATGCTCCGATTGGTCGTGACCCAAAACAGCGTCAGAGACTGGCAGTAGTGGCTGGGGGTAAACCAGCCATTACGCATTTCTTTGTGAAAGAACGGTTCGAACAGTATACGTTCTTGGATTGTCGTCTGGAAACCGGGCGTACGCATCAAATTCGTGTGCACATGGCTTATATTGGGCATCCCTTAGCGGGAGATCCACTTTATGGTCCGCGTCATACGCTGCCTATTGATGGACAGGCGCTGCATGCCAAGGAGTTAGGCTTTGTACATCCTGCTAGCGGTGAACATATGCGTTTTGAATCCCCATTGCCGTCGGATATGGAACGTTTATTGATGGAATTACGTCTTGGTTTGCAGACATAACAGACAGAAATAAAACTTGCAAACGGTTTGTCTCATCATTTCTGGTCAGAAATTGCAAAAAAATTATATTCTAACTTGTTTTTTGTTACTATAAATATTATAGTGTATATGCAGATATGCAAATCCATTCAATTAAAGTTCCGATCAGGAGGTAGAGAAGATTGGCAAAAACAGTTTGGGAATTAGATAAAGCACATAGTTATGTGGGATTCAGTGTTCGTCATATGATGGTATCCAATGTACGTGGTGTATTTAACGATTTTGACGCAACAGTCCATACTGAGGGGGAAGATTTGTCAACCGCAGATATAGTTGTCACCATTAACCCTAACAGCATTGATACGAGAAATTCGCAAAGAGACGAACATTTGCGTTCTGCCGACTTTTTTAAAGTAAACGAATATCCAGAAATAGTATTTCGCGCTCATAACCTGCAACATAAGGGTGGCGAGAAACATGAACTGCAAGGTGAAATTACGATTGTTGGTGTTACAAAGCCGCTGACATTGGATGTTGAAATTTCCGGCCCAGCTAAAAATCCATGGGGAAATGAAGTTATTGGTGTGGTCGGTAGCGGTTCTCTGAATCGTTCAGATTTTGGTCTTACTTACAACGCTGCTTTGGAGACTGGCGGCGTATTAATTGGCGACACAATTAAATTAAACATCGAAGTTGAGTTTGTTAAAAAATCTGAATAAAGACTAAGATCTTTTATTTTCAGTTTTTTCAGTCAGACGGACTTGTAAAGTGAAGCAGAGTTTGGTAAAACCCAATACTTGACGAATCACGTATAGATTGATACGATGGCAGAAATGTTTATAGCCTTTAAGCCAATCCTGTGAGGTTGGGAAGGGTTCGTCAAGAGAGCTTATGGACTGCACAGTTTTGAATGTCGGCTGTGTGGAAAATTTCCGGGCTACCCTCCTCAGGGAGGGTAGCCTTTTATTATGGAAAGGAGAGACAATTTTGGCCCAACAAATTCAACTAATGGACGGTCTACAGGTCAATCGTTCTTTAACTCGTATTGCTCATGAAATCCTTGAACGCAATCGTACGTTGAGTCAACTGGTCTTGGCGGGCATTTTGACGCGCGGCTGGGTGCTGGCCGATCGTTTGGCCGATAAGTTAGCTGAAATTGAAAAAGAACAGCGACCGCATGCCTTTGCTCTGGATGTCCGCCCTTTCCGTGACGATTTAGAGCATTTATCATTTCAGCAAGCAACGCTTCACAGTACGCCAGAGACTGTAATTCAAGATAAAAAAGTTGTACTGGTGGATGATGTGTTGTTTACAGGCCGCACTGTGCGCGCAGCACTTGATGCTTTAATGACAAAAGGGCGGGCGCAACAAGTACAACTTGCTGTTCTGGTCGATCGCGGTCATCGCGAGTTGCCGATTCGGCCTGATTTTGTTGGGAAGAATTTACCAACCTCGTTAGATGAACGAATATCTGTAAAACTTCAAGAAGTCGACGGCGAAGACGGTATATGGTTGGCTAAACCGTAAAAGTTTACCTGGATTTTGGAGAAACGACAGTTCGTTAGGATGGTTTTGGGAAAGAGGGAGAGAGTATGTATCATGCGGTGAGCACGGACGATTTGAATCGCCCGCTGATAGAACGTCTGATTCAGATGGCAGAAACTTTTCGGACAACCCCTCGCCATATCTTACGTGCTAGGCTACAGGGTACGCTCGTTGCAACACTTTTTTATGAACCGAGTACACGTACGCGACTTTCATTTGAGGCAGCGGTTACTCGTCTGGGTGGAAATATTGTGGGAGCAGAAAATGCCCGAGAAAATTCTTCTGCCAAAAAAGGCGAGAGTTTGGCTGATGTTTTTCGAGTTGTCGGGGCGTATGCAGACGCCATTGTCATCCGTCACCAAGATGAAAAAGAAATGGCCTTGGCCCTTCCATACAGTCCAGTGCCGATTATCAATGCGGGCGCGGGAAGCGGCGAACATCCTACGCAAAGTTTGCTCGATATATACACACTTTGGAAAGAATTTGGTGAGGTCGATGGACTCTCCGTATGTATGGTAGGTGATTTGCGTTTTGGCCGAACGGTTCACTCCTTGTTACGAGTGCTCAGCTTTTTTCAGGGAATTCAGGTTACGCTTGTTTCTCCTCCGGAATTGGCGCTCGATGATCCACTTTTAGAGGAAATCAAGGGACGTGGACTATCCGTAGAAACGAAAGAACGGTTGGATGATGTCATTGGCGAAGTCGATGTCATTTATCAAACGCGCATCCAACGGGAAAGGTTGCCGGCGGAAATACATTTATCCTATGCAACGGAAGACTATAGAATTTCTGCTCAAACACTGGAACGCTTGCCTTCTCGTTCCAGAATACTTCACCCTTTGCCACGTGTAAATGAAATAGATCCAGACGTGGACACAGACGAGAGAGCTGCCTATTTTCGTCAGGTACAAAACGGACTTTTCATTCGCATGGCGCTTCTCGATGAAATACTTGGAGGTGTATTGCGCTGAAAATTAAATTGCAAGGTGGCTGCCTGCTTGATTTATTAGATAATTCACAGGAACAAGCAGACATTTTAATAGAAAGCGAACATGGACGAATTCTTTCGATTGGAAAAGATTTACCTGAAGCGGAACAGACGATAGACGTGGCTGGTTTGACGCTTTTGCCTGCGTTTGTCGATCCCCATGTCCACTTTCGTGAACCAGGATTTGAACATAAAGAGACGATTGCTAGTGGAGCTAAAGCTGCTGTGGCTGGAGGATTTGGTAGCGTTCTGTGCATGCCGAATACCAATCCACCAATAGATACACCTGAGCGTGTGGAATATGTGCTGCAAAAATCAGCAGAAGCAGGAGCATGTCGAGTTTGGCCCATGGGTTGTATTACTCGTGAGCAAAAGGGAGAGCAATTGACCGATTTTGCAGCTCTTCAATCAGCAGGGGTTGCTGGACTTTCGGATGATGGTAAAGGTGTTCAGCATGGAGGGTTGATGCGCCAGGCACTGTTTGCCGCTGCGGCCTCAGGGCTGACGGTGGCGATTCATGCAGAGGATGAAACCATTGCCGGTAAGGGCGTTTTGCATCCGGCGGCCGCCAAAAAATTCTCCGTACCAGAACAACCTGGCTCATCAGAAAGCGCCATGATTGCCCGTGACTTGTTGTTGGCTGAAGAAACTGGAGCGCGTTTACATCTGTGCCATGTCTCTTTAGAGTCTGCCGTCAGTTTGCTTGCCTGGGCCAAGTCACGTGGACTTCGAGTGACTGCAGAAGTTACGCCGCATCACCTGCTCCTCTCTGAGGAATCCATTGACGAAGAGAACACGTTTTACAAAGTGAATCCACCTTTACGTTCGGAAGATGACCGTAAAGCTTGTTTACGGGCTTTTCTTGACGGCACAATTGACATGATAGCCACCGATCATGCGCCGCATACCGAAGAGGAAAAAGCAGTTGGATGGCTTTCAGCTCCCTTTGGCATGGTGGGGATTGAGATTGTTTTCCCTCTGCTTTATACGCATCTGGTTAGTCGTGGCTTGATGTCACTGTCTGAACTGGTCAAGCGTATGTCACTCGTTCCCGCTCAAGCGTTCAACTTGCCCGCATCTGGTTTGCGTCCCGGCGCACTTGCTGATTTGACAGCAGTGGATTTACAGACAGAGCGTCGAATTGAGCCCAATCGTTTCTACTCTAAAGGACGAAATACGCCGTTTACAGGCTGGATGGTACGCGGATGGCCAGTAATGACTATGGTTGACGGCAAGATGGTCTTTGATGCAAGGCAAAAGGAGGTACAGTGCTGATGTCCAATCGTTCTGCCCGTCTCGTACTTGAAAACGGTTTGGAATTCACAGGTCAACACTTTGGTGCGACTGGTGAAAGGGTCGGCGAAGTGGTATTTAACACTGGCATGACCGGTTATCAGGAAGTGCTTACGGATCCTTCCTATTGCGGTCAGATTGTGACCATGACTTATCCACTCATTGGTAATTACGGTGTTAATGTAGATAATATCGAGTCTCGTCAGCCGTACGTTCATGGTTTCGTCGTACGTAGATTGGCTGCAGAGCCAAGCCATTTCAAAAGTCTGGGCAATCTGGATGACTATCTGCGTCAACACGGTATCTTAGGCATTAGCGAGATCGACACGCGCCAGTTAACTAAAGCCATTCGCAGCGACGGTACGATGAAAGCAGTACTGACGACTGAGAATACACCCGTCAATGTTCTGCTTGACAAACTGGCTCAACCCTTGATGACCGACCAAATCTTGCGAGTCACAACACCACAGACGTATCGCTGCCCAGGTGAAGGCAGGCGAGTGGTCGCAATCGACTATGGTATGAAATCAGGAGTAGTTCGCAGTCTGTTGGCGCGACGCTGTGATGTGATTGTTGTTCCAGCGACAGCGAGCACAAAGGAAATTCTTGCCTGGAAGCCAGAAGGTGTCATGCTTTCCAATGGCCCGGGCGATCCGTTAGACGCTCCTTACGCCATTGCAACTGTCAAAGAATTGATTCAATATGGAGTTCCTGTCTTTGGTATTTGTTTAGGGCATCAGTTAATTGGCTTAGCTTCTGGAGCACGTACTGAAAAAATGCGTTTTGGTCATCGTGGCGCGAATCATCCAGTAAAAGATTTGCGCACAGGAAAGGTTTATATCACTTCTCAAAACCATGGTTATATGGTTTCTGAAGATTCTCTGCGTGGAACGGATTTAATTTTGACACATTTGAACGTAAATGATCGCACGGTAGAAGGAATGATGCATCGTCATCGTCCTGTCTTCTGTGTGCAATACCATCCTGAAGCGCGCCCGGGTCCGGATGATTCGGATGAACTGTTTGATGAATTTATGCGCATGATGGACGAGGTTGGAGAAGGAAGGTGGACAGCGCATGCCTAAACGCGCAGACTTGAAAAAAATTCTTGTCATTGGCAGTGGTCCTATTGTAATTGGCCAGGCAGCTGAATTTGACTATGCTGGTACTCAAGCTTGCCAGGCTTTGCGTGAAGAAGGTTACGAAGTAGTCCTTGTCAACTCCAATCCAGCTACCATTATGACGGATCCGGATATGGCTGATAAAGTTTATGTGGAACCGATTACCCTTGAATTTGTCTCGCAAATCATTCGTAAGGAAAAGCCAGATGGATTGCTACCAACGCTTGGAGGCCAAACAGGTCTCAATATGGCAGTACGTCTAGCAGAATCCGGCATTCTTGAAGAAGAAGGGGTCATGCTTCTGGGGACCCAACTTACGGCTATCCAGGAAGCGGAAGATCGTGAGAAATTTCGATCCCTCATGCGCAGACTCGAGCAACCAGTTCCCGAGAGTGCAATCGTGCACTCTTATGAAGAAGCGGCAGTTTTTGCTGAACAGATAGGTTTTCCCATCATTATTCGTCCAGCTTATACACTTGGCGGCACAGGGGGCGGCATTGCTTCCAACTGGCAGGAATATAGGGAAATTGTCGAACTCGGCCTGACCATGTCGCCCATCTCGCAAGTTCTTGTCGAGCAAAGTATTGCAGGTATGAAAGAAATTGAATATGAAGTAATGCGGGATGCAAATGATACGGCGATTGTCGTTTGTAATATGGAAAACTTTGATCCGGTCGGAGTGCATACGGGCGATTCTATAGTAGCTGCCCCAAGCCAAACACTGTCAGATGAAGATTATCAGATGTTGCGCAGTGCCAGTTTGAAAATTATTCGTGCTCTCGGTATTGAAGGTGGATGCAATGTACAATTTGCCCTCGATCCGCTCAGTTCACAATATTACGTAATTGAAGTCAATCCACGCGTATCGCGATCGAGCGCATTGGCTTCTAAAGCAACTGGCTATCCCATTGCCAAGGTAGCTGCTAAAATTGCAGTCGGTTATCATTTGGACGAAATTCTCAATCCTGTGACGGGTGAGACATACGCTTCTTTTGAACCAGCGCTTGATTATGTAGTCACAAAAATTCCTCGTTGGCCGTTTGACAAATTTCACAGTGCAAATCGCAAACTGGGTACGCAAATGAAAGCGACTGGCGAAGTGATGGCAATTGGCCGAACTTTTGAAGAGTCTTTGATGAAGGCAGTTCGCTCTTTAGAAGTGGGTCTTGATTCTCTTCAACATCCGCAGGCCAGTATGTGGACAGAGAGCGAACTAGAAACGCGGCTCAGAGTACCTGATGATGAACGTTTGTTTGTGATTGCCGAGGCGTATCGGCGCGGCATGTCGCTAGAGAACATTCATCAACGGTCTAATATCGACCGTTGGTTTTTGGAACGCGTAGAGCATTTGGTCAAGATGGAAAGGCGTCTTCAAGAACATGGGCCGCTTGATTTAGCGCAATTAGACGCTACGTCGGCAGAATTGCTTGCGGATGCCAAACGAATGGGATTTCCAGACTCAGCTATTTCCAGGTGCACTGGTGTGGCTCAGGAAGAACTCTTTGCTTATCGTAAATCCATAGGATTGTTGCCTGTCTATAAGATGGTGGATACATGCGCTGGTGAATTTGCTGCTAGTACGCCTTATTATTACAGCAGTTATGATCAAGAAGATGAAGTTGTCGAGAGCGGCAAGAAAAAACTCTTGGTGCTCGGCTCAGGACCTATTCGAATTGGCCAGGGCATTGAGTTTGACTACTGTTCGGTTCATGCTGTTTGGGCGATTCGAAAAGCAGGTTACGAGGCGGTCATTGTCAACAACAATCCTGAAACGGTTTCCACAGATTTTAATACATCCGATCGTCTTTATTTCGAACCGCTTCATTTGGAAGATGTTTTGCATGTGATTGAACGAGAGCAGCCTGAGGGAGTTATCGTTCAATTTGGTGGACAGACGGCCATCAATTTGGCGGATGGGTTGGCGCGAGCGGGTGTGCGGATTGTAGGAACAGCCCTGGCAGATATCGACACCGCTGAAGATCGCGAGCGTTTTGACGCGCTCTTGAATGAATTAGGAATTGATCGTCCGGAGGGACGAACCGTCACTTCGTTGGAAGAGGCTGTGGAGGCGGCCAAGACGCTTGGATATCCTGTAGTCGTGCGTCCGTCCTATGTTTTGGGCGGGCGGGCTATGCAAATCATTGACAGTGATGCGGATTTACATCTATACATGCGTGAAGCGGTCGATGTATCGCCGCGCCATCCTGTTCTCATTGACCGCTATCTACAAGGTGTGGAAGTGGAAGTCGATGCTATATCGGACGGCGATACGGTAGTAATTCCCGGCATTATGGAACACATTGAGCGAGCTGGCGTGCATTCAGGAGATTCCACGGCTGTTTTTCCGCCTCAGCATTTAACGACTGAAGTTAAGGCGCTGTTGGTAGACTATACAACACGCTTAGCCCGCGGATTGCATGTCAAGGGATTGGTTAATATCCAGTTTGTCATTCAAAATGGACAGGTGTATGTCATTGAAGTCAATCCACGCAGTTCTCGTACAGTGCCGTTTTTGTCCAAAGTTACGGGTGTTCCTATGGTCGAGCTTGCTATGCACGCAGTACTGGGTGCACCCTTGACCCAACTTGGATATGAATCGGGTTTACTTCCTGAGCCCCATCAGGTATCGGTAAAAGTTCCTGTCTTCTCGTTTGCCAAACTGCGTGGTGTAGATATCAGTCTTGGTCCAGAAATGAAATCGACGGGTGAAGTCATGGGACGCGAGGCAACGTATGCTAAGGCGCTTTATAAAGGAATGCTGGCCACAGGTATGCAAATACCTGACCATGGAACGATTTTGGCTACGATTGCTGATAAAGACAAAGAAGAAGCCTATCCTTTGCTGAAACGATTTTCTCTGCTTGGCTTTCATTTGGCAGCTACCGAAGGAACGGCTCGGTATCTGAAAGAAAACGGCTTGTCTGTACGCGTAGTCAACAAGCTCGCTCAAGGAACCCCCAACTTGGCCAATGATATTCAAGAGGGCAAAATACAATTGGTTTTCAACACTTTGACTCGAGGCCTAAAACCAGAGAGAGACGGTTTTCGCATCCGGAGAACGGCTGTTGAACACGGTGTCCCCTGTTTAACCTCATTAGATACGGTACGCGCTTTGCTAGAAGTTTTGGAGACATTGCGCTTTCAATCCAATCCAATAGAGGCATACAAGTTACATCGTTAAATAGGGGAGGTTTCTGTATTTGTATCAGGAAGCTGAAATTCTGCAGGATACAAAGTATGAAAGAGTGCGCGATAAAGTATACGTAGCGCTTGATTTTCCCAACGGATCGGCAGCGGCATCTTTTGTGGAAAGCATGGGACCGGGTGTCACTCATTATAAGGTTGGTCTTGAACTATTGATGGCAGAAGGACCTCAATGGATAGAGCAAATGGGGAAGCTTGGCAAGCAAATCTTTCTCGATGTGAAACTTCATGATATTCCCAATACGGTTGCAGGTGCAATTCGTGCTCTGGCTCATTTGCCAGTTTCCATCATCAATATACACGCATCAGGCGGGCGCCGCATGATGGAAGCGGCCCGTGAGGCTTTGCCCGCTCAAACAAAAATCAAACTCATTGGAGTCACTGCTCTAACCAGTCTCGCAACAGAAGATGTGGAATGGCTTGGGGTCAGACAAACTGTGTCCGATTGGACCTTGCATTTAGCCAAAACTTGCTATGATTGTGGATTGGATGGGGTTGTAGCTTCTGCGCATGAACTGACGAAAATCTATGAACATTTACCGAAAGATTTTCTGACAGTAATTCCAGGAATCCGGTTGAATCACAATCAGATGGAAGATCAAGTACGTGTGATGACGCCTGTCGCTGCTTACCAAGCAGGTGCCTCATATTTGGTAATAGGCCGCGCGATTCGGAGTGCTCCGCATCCGGCGCGCGCCTTACAGGAAGTTTGGGAATCTTTGCTGACCGTTTCAACATTTCATTGAAAATCGAAAGAGAATGAAACAAAGGAGAGTTTGCGGTGAGAGAATCTCAGATGATGTTATCGACTGAAGAAGCAAATGAATTGGCGCGCGGTCTCCTGCAGATTGAAGCTGTACAGTTACGTCCCGATCAACCGTTTACTTGGTCATCCGGGTGGAAATCTCCTATCTATTGTGACAACCGAAAAATTCTAGCGTATCCCCTTTTTTGGGATAGCGTTATTTTGGCTATGGAAAAAATGATTCGCACGTTTTTTCCTGCGGTTGATGTAATTGCAGGTACAGCGACTGCGGGAATTCCTCACGCAGCTCGTTTATCAGCCAATTTGCGCCTGCCCATGGCTTATGTTCGCTCGAGTGCGAAAGAGCATGGGATGGGGCGGCAAGTCGAGGGACGTGTACAACCAGGCTTAAAAGCGGTGGTGATTGAAGACACGTTATCTACTGGCCGATCCGCTTTTTCGGCTGCTAAAGCTTTGCAGGTTGAACAAATGGAGACGATAGGTATTGTCAGTATCTTTTCTTATGATTTTGAGCAAATCACGGAAAAGTCACAGGAAACCCGCATTCCTTATGTGGCGTTGGTTCATTATTCTCAATTGATTTCTGCAGCGGTAGAATTAGGGATTTTATCCAGCCAAGATAAAGACAGATTAGAACATTGGCGTAAAGCTCCTGAACACTATGTTTAAATCTATGTAGAGGAGCATGACAAAAGCCTGCTGTCCGAACGTCGTTTCGGCAGCAGACTTTTATATTAACAAATAGCAGTCAATTTGAGTTTCAAAAAACCAGCCGGATTAAGCCGGATTACATCCAACCACGCCAGCGCATGGCTTCTGCATAGGGACGCATACCAACCATATACGCTGCTAGACGAGTGGATACACGGTATCGTTCAGCTGTCTGGAGGATATTGTGTACAGATTTGACCATCAAATCTTCCATTCGCTGATTAACCTCTTCTTCTGTCCAATACCATCCTTGGTTATTCTGTACCCATTCAAAATAGGAAACTGTCACACCACCCGCATTGGCAAGTACGTCTGGAATCAGTAAAACACCTTTGTGCATGAGAATTTCGTCAGCTTTCGGAGTAGTCGGTCCGTTAGCCGCTTCGACAATAATCGAAGCTTTGATTTGGTCTGCATTACCTGAGTGAATTTGGTTTTCAAGTGCAGCAGGAATTAAAACATCACAAGGTTGAAGTAAAAAATCTTCGTTGCTAAGTACGTTTTGGTAAGCGGGCGTGACCATGCCAAACGAATCTTTTTGGTCAATCAATTCCGCTATGTTCAATCCTTTTTCGTTATAGAGTCCACCGCCTGCGTCACTAATTCCAGTGACTCGGACACCCATTTCATGCAAAATGAGTGCTACATTACTTCCTACATTTCCAAAACCTTGGATATTAACAGAAAGGTCTTGCATATTTTTACCCAACTTGGCGGCAGCTTCACGCATGGCTATGACAACACCAAGGGCGGTGGCTTTTTCTCTTCCTTGTGAACCGCCTAGTACGAGAGGTTTACCGGTAATGAAATTAGGTGAGTCCAACTCGCGAATACGGCTATATTCGTCATACATCCAAGCCATAATTTGTGGATTCGTATATACGTCTGGAGCAGGTATATCTTTAGCAGGGCCAACAATTTGGCTGACTGCACGGACATAGCCCCTTGCCAAACGTTCTTGTTCCACGATGGACATTTCTCTCGGATCGCAAATAATTCCGCCTTTTGCACCACCGTAGGGCAGATTAAAAATGCCACACTTGATACTCATCCATATTGAAAGCGCCTTCACCTCGTCAAGTGTGACGTTTGGGTGGAAGCGAATGCCACCCTTGGTTGGCCCAATCGAATCATTGTGTTGGGCGCGATAACCGGTGAAAACTTGCGTCTCTCCATTGTCCATACGCACTGGAATGCGAACGGTCAAGACGCGAACGGGTTCCTTCAACAGTTCATATACCGTATCGTCATAACCGAGGCGCTGTAGCGCTTCATGAACGGCGTTTTGCGTATTGGTAAGAACGTTGTCTGAAGGTGCAGGCATACTGGCACCTGCTGCAAGTCGTTTACTGACTGGCTCTGTCGACATGCACTGTCGTCTCCTCTCAAGATTCGGACATGACCTGTTTTATCATAAATCAGTTAGGGCAGGATGAAAAGGCATTATTTCTGTGACTTTTGTGTTTTATCTTGAAAAAATAAGGGAAGAATTGACTATGACAACTTGGAAAGCGAGGACGAAGATGCCTATTTTGCGCAATCATTCGATTGAGCGGCCGCATCGGCAGCGTTTATCTGCGATTTCGTCTTCGTTTTTGTTTCATGTTTTCGTTTCTATCATCATCATTTCCTTGGTTTTTCTTCATCCGCCCACGCTGTTTCAAGGGGACACGGATACTGCGCGCAATTATTTAAATACGATAGTCTCGTCGTTGTCTACCATTTTGGCTTTGTGCATTTCCATCATCCTGGTGGCTATTCAATTGACGGCATCCAACTACACTCACCGAGTTCTCGATTTTTACGTGCGTATGCCTTATAATGGCTCGCTATTTCTGATTTATTTAGTTACCATCATGCACAGTTTTTTTCTAATGGCGCAAATCCATGAACCTTTGCGCGATCCGCTCTCTCCTCAGTTGCAGAAAGAAATGAGTGCGGATTTAGTGCTGGTGTTGATTTGCTTTCTTTCTATGCTTTTATATATGTATGCGGTTGTCCAACTGTTAAAGCCTGAAAGAATTGTTGCTCTCATTTTACGCGATTATCGCCGGGCAGTGCAGCGTCAACGTTGGCGTTCGGCTCTTGATAACATTGAACAAATTTGTGACATTGCCAAACGGGCCGCTTCCGTCAGCGATTCCGTCACAGGAACGTATTGTCTGCAGCGCATGCTCGAGGCTGCTCAGCAATTACCGCTTGCCACCGAAGAGGAGGCCATTATCAATGTGCATCAAAGTTATCTGGATCAGTGGAGTGAAATCATTGGTGTTGCCGTCAAAGAGCGAGAAACAGGACTCTTGCTAGCTTCTCTAGAAGCCATGTATCAACACGGTTGCGACTCGGTTAACGCGGAGTCTTGGACCATTGCAGAGCGTGTTGTGCGAACTTACAAACAATTGGCGCTGGGTCACCTCTTACCGGAAAGTCAAGCGTTTTATGTAGAACCTGTAGTTCATTATCTTTATGAGTTATCCCGTCAAGCAGCGGGCAGCGGAAAACGTGGCCGTCTTTTTGCGCTGCGCACATGGCGGGTCATCCAGAGTATCTCGCATGTGGTGTTTAGCGAACGGGGAATTGATGCTCCACATTATCTAACGCACAAAGCTATTCAAGAAATATTTTTTTCTCTAGGAAATCATCGCGATCTCGCTGATTTCTTAACCGTTTACTTCAATTTGGTCAAATCGTTTTTTTTGACAGCTACCCTTTCCGATGTTCGATTATGGGCAGACTGGTGGGAAGAAAACATGCTTGAGCATGGAACTGGTGAGCTCGGTGTTGAGCTAGCTAAAAAACTCGCTGAACATATTCAGCGAGGAGATGTGCTTTGCACATTGTCAGCGATTTGGCCGTGTTCGCCCACAATCTTGAAAGAAGAAAAAATGGCAACGGCTCAATGGATGGATTTTCGTCTCCTATTTGACGGTTGGCCGCAACCGACTCTGGATGAATCTTCTGATGTTATGTCTCAACACGGGACAAACCACTCCCTCTATACTTGATTTTTTCTCTTTAATAACGCTTCCATGTCGACTTGCCTCGGCGTGACAAACAAAGTTTGTTGATGATCATAAAGGACATGACCGGGTCTTGCCCCGTTGGGTTTCCATACATGTCGAGCCTCTGTATAGACAACTGCCACGTTCGATGAATCTCTGCTTTTGGAAAAATACGCAGCCAACAGAGCGGCTTCTTCAAGCGTCTTTTGCGGGATTTCTTGGTTGCCTTCGCGGCGAATCAACACATGGCTGCCGGCGCCGTCTTGGACGTGGAGCCAAAGATCGTGCGGTCGAGCACTCTTGATACTTAAACGATCGTTTTGTTGATTGTTGCGGCCAACCCAGATGCTCCATCCGTCATTGGACAAATAGTGATCGGGCTGTGAGGGGCGTTGGCTCTGCTTGGCAGGTTTTTTGCCGCGTATTTCAATTTTTTTGAGGAATCCTTCGTTTTCTAATTCTTTACGAATCTCTGGTAATTCCTGCAAAGAAGCGTCTCGCAGTTGGGCCAAAACACTGTCCAGATAGAGCAAATCTGCTTCTGCCGATCTCTTTTCTTGTTCTAGAATTTCAATACTGCGCTTACGTTTACTGCTTTGGCGAAAATAAGTCTGAGCGTTTTCCATCGCTGTTTTAGCCGGATCGAGAGGAATATGAATCATTTTCTCTTCATCTTCAAAACTTGGCAGTACGGCTTCTTTGGCTCCGCGAGGAAGCGAATAACCGTAGGCGAGCAACAATTCGCCAAACATTCGCAATCGATCATGTTCGTGGCTATCTTCTTGCAAAGCGGAAATTTTAGCAAGCTTTCCACGCAAGCGATCTTGCGCTTTGCGAATGGCATCACTTAATGCTTTGTATTCACCGGTTTCTTGATGAATTGACACTAGACGATGGAATACTTGTGCTACAGCCTCGCTCATATTCGACACAGCGATGGATTTTGGATAACTGTGTAACGGGAAAGGAGCGTAGGCTGTTGCTTTTTCTTCTTCATCGAGTCCTATGTGTGGTTCTGGGTGTCGCAAGGAGAAGGTGGCTAATCGTCGGATTTCCAACGCCAGTTGGGCTTCCTCTGCCACATCGCTGCAACGATAAAGAGATTCACGGGCGCTCGTTGGACCTAAACCAGCGATCTGTTTGATCAATGACAATTGATTGGCTTTGCCCAGCCAATCTTGCTTGTCGAGAAGGGGTAAATCTTTTGCTGTCATCTCTAACGGATGTATTTTCTTTTGTGTAGGAGGAAATTCGTATGGAATACCTGGCAATATTTGGCGAACCCTGCTTTTGGAACTATCCACAAAGTAGATGGCGTCTATAATTTCATCGGGCTGTCCGTCGGGATGGGCGGTCGTTAGGATAAGATTACTGTGTTTTCCCATAATCTCAAGTGTCAATACAGAATAGTTCAAGTCCCCTAATTCGCTGCGAGCAGAAAAAAAGAACTGTACAACGCGATCGAGCTCCAACTGTCTGACATCAAGCAGGCGACCACCCTCTATATGACGGCGCAACTGCATGCAAAAGCGAGGTGGCTCAGGGGGAGCTACCGGCTTCTGTCCAGTTAAAAAGTGTACACGCGCGTAGGCTTTATGCGCAGAGAGAAGCAGCCAGCGACTGCCTTGCCGATGACGAAGCGACAATAGAATCTCGCTTGCCGTAGGCTGCTGGATTTTATCCACGCGACAACCAACCCACTCTTCTTTCCATTCTCTGACAAGTGTTGCCAGAGTTAATCCATCCATGACGGTTCCTCGCTTTCTCGGTATAAGCCAAACAGTACAAGCATAGACATGCAGGGACATGCAAGTAAAGGGGTGGATCCGGTGGAAAAGGAGTGGCATTCACTCAGCGTTGTTGACTGTATGGCAGAATTACAGTCCTCTCAAGATGGACTTTCGGAAACAGAAGCTGCCATGCGCCGTCAACAATTTGGTGCCAACCAGTTGGCAGAAGGTAATAAAGTCTCCCTGTTAACCGTATTTTTGAATCAGTTTCGCGATTTCATGATTTTAGTGCTATTAGCTGCCACGCTCATCTCAGGATTGCTTGGCGAGTATACCGATGCCATCACCATCATTGCCATTATCATTCTCAACGGAGTACTAGGTTTTGTACAGGAAGTGAGAGCGGAAAAATCCCTTGCAGCGCTCAAGGAACTTACTGCACCTGTTGCTCGGGTACGCCGTGCAGGTCAAGTTCTCTCGCTGCCAGCGCGTGATTTGGTTCCTGGCGATATGGTGCTACTTGCCGATGGCGATCGCGTTCCAGCTGACGCACGCATTGTAACAGCCACTCATTTCGCGGTAGAAGAATCCGCATTGACAGGAGAGTCGTTGCCTGTCAACAAGCAACCCGACCTGACCGTACAAGGAGATGCTCCTCTCGGTGACAGACGCAACATGGTGTATATGGGAACCATGGTGACACGTGGTAAAGCGGAAATTCTTGTGACGGCCACAGGCATGCAGACAGAAATGGGAAAAATAGCTCATCTCATGCAACAATCCGAAGATACTTTGACTCCATTGCAGAAACGTCTTGAAGAGCTGGGAAAGGTGCTCGTTTGGTTGGCTCTTGGTTTGACAGTGGTTGTGGTTTTGACTGGCGTATTGCACGGGCATCCTTGGGTACAGATGTTTCTGGCTGGTGTTTCTCTGGCGGTGGCTGCTATTCCAGAAGGATTGCCAGCCATTGTCACGATTGCTTTGGCACTTGGCGTACAGAGAATGATTAAACGGAATGCGATTGTTCGCAAATTACCATCTGTGGAGACGCTTGGATGTGCTACAGTAATTTGTTCAGATAAAACGGGTACATTGACGCAAAACAGAATGACTGCTTTGCACGTTTATGCTGATGGTGTGACCTACGATATCAGTGGAACGGGTTACGAACCAGCCGGTGAATTTTTACTTGCTGGGCAAAAAGTTCATCCGGATAAACGGGCTGCTCTGAAAAGTCTGATTGAAATTGGTGCAGTATGCAATAATGCGTTGATGGTGCAAAAGAACTCAGAGAATGGCAGTCAATGGCAAGTTCAAGGAGATCCAACAGAAGGCGCATTGCTAGTTATGGCAGCTAAAGCTGGTTTTACTGAACCAGACAGTGTCTATACAAGGCTTGGCGAACGGCCATTTGATTCAGAACGCAAAATGATGTCCGTACTTGTTCAGCATGGCAATGAATACATGGCTTTTGTCAAAGGTGCACCTGACGTGTTGTTGAAAAAATCCACACGCATGTTTTCAGGTGGGCGAGAGGTCGGTCTTTCAGCTGGTTTGCAAAAATCTATTGTCGAGATGAATGATCGTTTTGCCAGCGAAGCGTTGCGCAATCTCGCTTTTGCTTACAAAATGTTCCCTTCCCAAGAAGCTGCAATGGCTGGCGATTGGGAAAGTGATTTGGTCTTTGTAGGATTGTGCGGGATGATGGATCCACCACGTGAAGAAGCCTACGAAGCCATTTTAAAATGCCGAGAGGCAGGTATTCGCACTGTCATGATCACAGGCGATCATCAACAAACGGCTACAGCGATTGCCAAAAAACTGACGATTTTACCGGAAGGCGGTAAAGTTTTAACGGGTGCAGAGTTAGACAAGTTGAGCGATGAAGACTTATTGCGACTTGCTAAACAGACGTTTGTCTATGCCCGAGTTTCCCCAGAACATAAGTTACGTATAGTTCGCGCTTTGCAGGCGAACGGAGAAATAGTTGCCATGACGGGTGATGGTGTGAACGACGCCCCTGCCATCAAACAGGCGGATATTGGGATTTCCATGGGGCAAAGTGGAACCGATGTGGCTAAAGAAGCTTCTTCGCTCGTCCTGGCAGACGACAACTTTGCCACCATTGTAGCAGCCGTAGAGGAAGGACGCGGCATATACGACAATATCAAAAAATTTATTCGCTATTTGCTAGCATCTAACGTTGGAGAAATCGTGACTATGTTTTTAGCCATGTTGATTGGATTGCCGTTGCCGTTGCAACCTATTCAAATTCTTTGGGTCAATCTTGTGACTGACGGGTTACCTGCGATTGCCTTAGGGGTCGATCCGGCGGAAAAAGACATTATGAAACGCCGCCCGCGCAATGTCCATGAAGGCATTTTCGCACGTGGTATGGGTACCAAGATTCTCAGCCGTGGCATTTTAATAGGAATTGTCACGCTGGCTGTGTTCATGTATACGCTGCAGCGCGAACACAATTTGCATTTGGCTCAAACCATGGCCTACGCAACTCTTACCATGGCCCAGCTCATACTCGTCTTTGATTGTCGTTCACTGGAAGGCGGTATCTTGAAACGAAACTTTTTTGGGAATATATGGCTTATTCTGGCGGTTGTTTCTTCGGTGCTCTTGTTTCTCATTACGCTTTATGTTCCTTCCATTGCCAGAGCTTTTGATACCGTTGCGCTTTCACCGACACAGTGGGCCATTGTTTTGGTCCTTGCGGCCATTCCCACGTTTGCTTTATCGATTCGCAGGGCAGGCAGAAATGCGTTGCGCCCCAAAGACAAGAATGATTCTCATCGTTTTGCTGCATGATGCGAGGCAGGTTCAGTACCGGTTATCTGGCAACGCTGATATAGCGTTAGCCAGATTTTTTTGTTGAGATTCTCTGAGCTTCTTGTCCAATGATTCTCCCTAGGGTAGAATGGAAGCACTTTTGATTTGTCGGTATGAGACTGAGCGTTGCGTCAGATTCCATGATTTTCGTTTGGTGGCAGGCTTGGAATTTGGCGTAAGTACGCAAGGGGGAGCCGTGATGAGTATTAAACTCATCAATATCGGATTTGGCAATATCGTTTCAGCCAACCGAATCATCGCCATTGTTGCTCCCGAATCCGCGCCTATTAAACGCATTATTCAGGAAGCGCGCGATCGCGGTATGCTGATTGACGCAACGTACGGCCGAAGAACGCGCGCTGTTATTATTGTCGATAGCGGACACGTAATTCTGTCGGCTGTGCAACCGGAAACAGTTGCCCATCGCATGGCGAGCAAAGAACATATGATTGAGGATGAAGAATGAGCAGTCAGGTGCAAAGGCCCGGTTTGTTGTTTGTGTTAAGCGGCCCTTCTGGAGCAGGCAAAGGGACGGTCTGCAAGGCGTTATTGCAAAGAGAACGAGAGATGAAACTGTCTGTCTCCGTGACCACTCGCGCTCCGCGCGAGGGAGAACGGGAGGGTGTGAATTATTTTTTTCGTTCAGTCGAACAGTTCAAAGCCATGATTGAGGCTGACGAGTTGTTGGAATGGGCTAAGGTTTATGAGAATTATTACGGTACTCCAAAGACATTTGTTGCAGAACAGTTAGCTGCGGGGTATGATGTATTCTTGGAGATCGACATTCAGGGTGCGCTGCAGGTCAAACGACGCTTTCCGGATGGCGTGTTTTTATTTTTGATTCCGCCGTCTGCAGCCGAGCTGCAGTTGCGTATTCTTGGACGGGGCACGGAAACAGATGATTCATTTCGTCTGCGCTTTGGTGCGGCCAGAGAAGAATTGCAGATGATGCGCGAGTATAATTACGTCATTGTGAATGATCAGGTGGATCGCGCTGTATCTCGCATTCTTTCCATTATGGAAGCGGAACATTGCCGTGTGAAACGCAATCTCTACCTGTTGAACGAATGGTAATTCGGAGGTGGAATGGTAAATGCTTTACCCTTCTATTGACAAATTGTTAACCAAAGTGGATAGCAAATACGCGCTGGTTGTAGCTACAGCCAAGCGTGCACGCAAGTTACAGGATGCCAATATGAATGTGCCGGGATCATCCACTACCATGAATGTAAGCCGCGCCCTTTGGGAAATTGCTGACGGTGTCATTCGCTATGAGCGGGCACAGACTTCCTGAGTTGCGACGAGCGCCAAAAAGGAGCTTTGACTCTGCCATGGGGGCAGCGCAACCCGCTAGTGGGTTGGCCTGCCCTCTTTCTCGTGCGTATAGTGCATTGGAGGTGAAATGAATTTTATGGAAGATAAGCATATTTTATTAGGCGTTTCAGGTGGCATAGCTGCTTTTAAAGCGGCTTCGCTGGCGAGTCTTTTGGTCAAGGAAAAGTATGCGGTTCAAGTTCTGATGACTGAACATGCGCTTGAATTTGTCACGCCCTTGACTTTTCAAGCTTTGACCAAACGTCCGGTGATTGTCAGTACGTTTGATGAGCCGAGTCCGGACAGCATCGCACATATTCATCTGGCCGATCACGCCAAATTGTACGTGATTGCTCCCGCTACGGCGAATGTCATAGCGAAATTAGCTCACGGACTGGCAGATGATATGGTGACTACGACAGCACTTGCCGTAACCTGTCCATTGATGGTAGTGCCGGCCATGAATGTACACATGATGAATCATCCAGCGGTTATTCATAATTTGGAAATTCTTCGGTCGCGTGGTGTGTTGGTGGTTGATCCTGCAGAAGGACCGCTAGCCTGTGGATATACGGGGCGTGGACGACTTCCCGAACCTGAAGATATTGTCAGCGTGATTCGCGCTGTACTTTCTCGAGAAAAAGATTTGCAGGGATGCCGTATCCTGGTTACTGCTGGTCCGACTGTTGAAGCTATCGATCCGGTGCGCGTCATAACCAATCCTTCGTCTGGCAAAATGGGTTATGCGCTGGCGCGCGCGGCTGTAGAACGTGGTGCAGAGGTGACATTGGTGTCTGGACCGGTATCACTACCACCGGTAGAAGGTACTGAACTGATACGGATAGAGAGTACAAACGATTTGCTGGAGGCGGTTTCCCACCGTTTTTCAGACGCCGATGTGTTGATTGCGGCAGCCGCGCCAAGTGATTTTCGACCTGCTGAACGATTGTCGAACAAATGGAAGAAGCAAAACGGGATTCCAGAAATTAAATTTATTCCCAATCCGGATGTGCTTGCCACTATGGGTCAGCAAAAAACGAATCAAATTTTGATCGGATTTGCAGCAGAAACAGAAGGGAATCCTGAGGAAGCGCGGCGCAAATTGGAGCAAAAGCGATTGGACATGCTTGTTCACAATAATATTTTGCTGCCCGGTGTTGGATTTCAAAGCGATACAAATGAAGTCACCTTATATCACGCGCACGGACAGGTAGAAACTTTGCCTAAAGCGAGCAAAAACGAGATCGCCCAGATTATTCTCGACAGAGTAGCAGCGCTTTGGCATGCTCGCAAGGAGGGCTAAACTGTGCGCCGCTGGATAGCCAATGTGGTAGTCAATGTAGCGGCGCGCGTAGTGGACAAGACTTTTTCCTACGCGGTGCCAGATGACTGGGAAATCCATCGTCTGCTTGGCAGTCGAGTTTTAGTGCCTTTTGCCAATCGCAAACTGGTGGGATATGTTCAGTCTTTGACGCCTGTCGATGTCAGGCCCCCTGGCGTATCGACTGTCGAGTTGAAGCCATTGCTTGAGATGCTGGATAGTCTGCCGCTTTTGACACCAGACCTGCTGGCGCTGGCAGAATTTATTTCATACCGTTACGCAGCGACTCGTCTGCAGTCGATTGAGACGATGCTGCCCTCTTTGTTGCGAGGAATGCCCCGTCAGAAAGGTAAGGATAGTGGTGCCAAAGCATACCCTGTCCTGGTGCGCAGCGCTAGTCTGTCAGAACTGCAACAAGCACTCTCCAGTGCACGGGCAAATGCGCACTGGCTGAAGAAAATTCTTGCGGATTTAATGGTGGATGAAGAAATTGCGCTTGCCAAATGGGCCATCACCCCTAGTCATTCGAGTGTTCAGCAACTGCTTGAGCGAGGTTTGGCACAAATGCAATGGCGTGAGAAACCTCGTTTGCAAGCTTTCTATGAAGAATTGGCACTGAGTTCAGAAACGTCCACCAAGTCTTTGCCAGAACTGACATCCGCTCAGCAACGGACGCTCGCTCAACTGAGTCAAGCGCTTGCTGTCAAGGAATCAAAAACTTTTGTATTGCACGGAGTCACTGGGAGTGGCAAAACGGAAGTTTATTTGCGATTCATCGAACAGATTGTGAAAGCTGGCGGTGGTGCGATTGTGCTCGTTCCAGAAATTGCCTTGACACCGCAGATGGTAGAAAAATTTGTAAGCCGATTTGGTTCCAAGGTAGCACTTTTGCATTCTGGTTTATCCGATGGCGAACGCCGAGACGAGTGGATGAGGTTGCGCCGCGGCGAGGCATGCATTGCTGTTGGAGCGAGATCGGCCATCTTTGCTCCGGTCGCCAACTTGCGTTTGGTTGTTATTGACGAGGAGCATGAACCTACTTATAAGCAAGAAGAATCTCCACGCTATGATACACGCCAAGTTGCACTGGAGCGCGCTCGTTTGTGTCAGGCTATCGTCCTGTTAGGAAGTGCCACACCTTCTCTGTATGCTATGAATTTGGCGGAAACCGGCAAAGCACGAATGCTCAGTCTTCCCCAACGAGCGAATGGAAGGCCATTACCAACTGCTCAAATCATCGATATGCGGGAAGAATTGCGCAATGGACATACGAGTATTCTCAGCCGGGCCTTACAGGAAGCTCTAACGGAGACACTTGCACGGCGTGAACAGACGATTCTTTTTCTGAATCGACGTGGTTATGCGTCTTTCTTGCTTTGTCGGCATTGTGGCGAAGGTGTAGAGTGTCCGCGTTGTAGTATTCATCTGACCTTACATCGGCAGGGACAAACAGGTGGATTTCGTTTGACATGTCACTATTGCGGATATTCGACGCCCGCACCAGAGCGTTGTCCGGCTTGCGCTGAAGCTGCTATGCGTCCGTATGGGCTGGGAACGCAACAAGTCGAGGATACGTTAAAAGAGCTGTTTCCCACTGCCCGTATATTGCGCATGGATGTCGATAGCACACGGCGCAAAGGAGCGCATAAAGATCTGTTGGATAAGTTTATGCATCAAGAAGCGGACCTTCTGATTGGCACGCAAATGATTGCCAAGGGACTTGATTTCCCCAATGTTACGCTGGTGGGTGTTTTAAATGCTGACTCACTTCTGATGGTACCGGACTATCGTTCAGAGGAGAGAACTTTTCAACTGCTGACTCAGGTAGCAGGGCGCGCTGGACGCGCAGAAAAACCGGGCAGCGTGCTGATTCAAACCTATCGTCCAGAGCACCATACGATAGTAGCTGCGGCGCGCCAAGACTACAACGCGTTTTATCAATATGAGCGTTATCAACGATTACAGTATCGATACCCGCCTTTTTGCGAGATAGCAGCTTTTCTCGCTAGTCATCAAGAGGAACGTTATGCCAAAGGTGCTGCCGAGCGCTTTTTTCGCGAATTGATGCGTCATCCTGCTCCTGATGGGGTTGTTGTTTTACCAGCTTCGCCTGCTGGACTTTTGCGTGTAGAAGATAGGTATCGTTATCAGGTTGTGGTAAAGTATCCTGAGTGGAACAATGTGCGAGATTGGATCATCCAGGCGTTTGACACTGTCTATGAACGAATGCGGAAAATACAAGGCGTCTGTATATTAGATGTCTCCGCAGGTCGTATAGGTTAAGGAGTTCGGGAAGAGGAGAGGATGTTTATGGCGTTGCGTGTCATCCGTACGGGCAACGACCCTGTTTTGAGACAAGTCGCTAAACCGGTGCCAGTCGTCAATGAGGCTATTCGCAAGTTGTTAAGTGATATGGCAGAAACTATGTATCATGCCGAAGGAATAGGTTTGGCTGCTAATCAGATTGGAATTGCAAAGCGAATTGTAGTTATGGATATCGGTAAGGAATCAGGCTTGATTGAAATGGTTAATCCGGAAATTATAGAGAAATCCGGGACTCAGCGTTCTGTAGAAGGGTGTCTCTCATTGCCTGGCATCAGCGGTGAGGTAACACGCGCGGCGTATGTGCGCGTACGCGCTTTGAATAGACAGGGAGAGACTTTTGAAATAGAAGCCAAAGATTTGCTCGCTCGTTGCATTCAACATGAGATAGACCATCTTGATGGTATTCTCTTTACTGATTATTTAACTTCTGAACAGATTCGTAGAGATGAATCCTATGCTTCGGAGGCGCAGCAATGAGTGATTACCGCGTATTGTATCTCGGTACACCAGATTTTGCTGTGCCTGCTTTGAGGGCGTTAGCTGAAAGAGGATACCAACTTCGGGTTATCACACAACCGGATCGTCCAACTGGCCGCAAACGTTTGTTGACGCCTCCTTCAGTCAAACAGGAGGCTCTTCGTCTCGGCTTGCCTGTGTTGCAGCCAGAACGTCTCAAGACCCCCGAGGTGAGAGAGTATGTTGCCTCATTTTCTCCAGATGTTATGGTGACAGCTGCTTATGGGAAGATTTTGCCAGAATGGTTTCTCGAAATGGCTAAACAGGGTGGGTTAAACATCCACGCTTCTTTGCTTCCTAGATGGCGCGGCGCAGCGCCTATTCAAAGGGCCATCATGTCAGGGGATACGGTCACGGGCGTAACGCTTATTCAAATGGTACGCGAGTTGGATGCCGGCCCTATTCTGGCTGCGGCTCAAACTGAAATTGCCGCGAATGACAATGTGGAAACTTTGCATCAACGCCTTGCTGAAATGGGTGCTCAATTACTTATACAGTATTTGCCGGATTATTTGGCAGGCTGTTGTAAGCTACAACCGCAACCTGCAGAAGGTGTGACGTATGCAGAACGTATCTTGCGTGAGGACGAATGGATTGATTTTTGTCAGCCTGCATGTCAGGTAGATTGCCAAATTCGCGCTTTGACACCTTGGCCTGGTGCGTCAGTGATGGTGGAAAGTGAGCCTATGAAACTATGGAATGCGCGTTTGCTGGAAACTGTGATACCTGCTAAGGCGGTTCCTGGCGAAGTGGTGATGAATGGGAATTTGGTTTCTGTAGCTTGCGGTGATGGTAGATGGATTGAACTTATCGAAGTGCAACCTTCAGGGCGCAGGCGAATGCCTGCGGATGCCTGGATGCGTGGGTTAAACGGACGGCAGGTGATTTTTTCGTGCAAAGACGGCCATCCATAACAGCTCGTTCAGTTGCGCTGGCGGTGCTCACGCGCGTGGAGAGTGGAAACGCCTATGCCAATATTCTGCTGGCCGAGCAATTGGCGAATTCCCCCCTCGACGCGCGCGATCGAGGTTTGTGCACAGAATTGGTTTACGGTACCTTGCAACAAATGCGTCTTCTTGACGCTTGGCTGCAAACCTGTTTGCAACGCTCGCTGCAAAGTCTGGATAGCAACGTGCGATGGATTCTGCGCATGACAGCATACCAATTGCTTCACCTGGATCGTATACCTGATTATGCTGCCATTCACGCGGCGGTTGAAATGTGCAAAATTTTGGCTCCACGCGCTAGTGGTTTTGTCAATGGTGTTTTACGTAATCTGATGAGACGCGGCTCACCTCGTCAACAGTTGGACAGGCTTTTACAGAATGTGACCGATCCGATAGAACGCCAAGCTCTATCCTTGTCATTGCCCACATGGATATACGCAGGTCTCAGTCAGCGATATGGTGCTGAAGCTGCTACCCGAATGCTGGAGGCGCAAAATCATCCTGTTCCGCTCAGTGTGCGCGTCAATTTGTTGCGAACCAACCGTGAAGAATTATTGCAGCGTCTCCATCATCAACTGGGTGAGGGTGCGGCAGAGTCTTCGGCACTTTGTGAAGAAGCTGTGCATTTACGTTTATCGCAAGATGTCCGCTCACTCGATGTTTATGGTGACGGTTGGATGACTCTTCAAGATGAAGGAGCCATGCTTGTGGTGGAGGCTGTGGATCCACAGGCAGGTGAGCGTGTTTTGGATATGTGTGCCGCTCCTGGTGGCAAAACTACACATATGGCAGAACGCATGGGCAATCAAGGATGGATTGATGCTCTGGATGTGCATTTGCACAAAGTTCGATCGATCAAAGAAGCGGCTTCAAGATTAGGAATTGATATCATCCATCCGCGCTTGTTGGATGCACGCAAGGCCAGTAATCAACTGCCTTTGCAAGAAGTCTATGATGCTGTGTTGTTGGACGCGCCTTGCAGCGGTTTTGGCGTATTGCGTCATCGTCCTGATATTCGCTGGCGCAGAAGTCCTGCAGATATTGAAAGTTTGAAGGTTTTACAACAGGAATTGCTATGGAATGCGGCGCGTTTCGTTCGTCCTGGAGGTAGGATTGTCTATTCTACTTGTACGCTCTGGGCGGAGGAAAACGAACTGCTGGTTGAACGGTTTTTATTGGAACACAAGGAATTTCAGGTTGTGGCGGTTCCTCGGTTGGAGCGTCTTTTAGCAGGGCGGCATTTGACTCAACTAGGATACTTACTGTCGCCTGAGTGGTATGCGACGGATGGATTTTATATGGTTCGACTGGAGAAACAAGTTTAGATGGTCTTGCCAATCGATATGTCAAGTAAGTATAGGAAGCTATGGTCAAATTTAATGATGAAATCAGAAGAGAGGAATTTCTGAAATGGCAGTTCATCTATACAACATGCGCGAACAAGAGCTCTCAAGCTGGTTTGCAGAAACTTTTCAGGAACCTGCTTATCGCGGTCGTCAAGTATTTGAATGGTTATATCAAAAACGCGTCACTGATATCCAACAGATGACCAATCTATCTAAGATATTGCGCGCAAAATTAGCCGAGTTTGCGTTTGTGCAAAATTCTACCGAGATTACCCGGCAAGTTTCGCGTTTTGATGGCACCACCAAGTTTCTGCTCGGTTGGCCTGATGGAGTGAGCGTTGAAACTGTACTGATGCGTCATGAATATGGCAACAGTGTCTGCGTTTCAACGCAAGTAGGGTGCAAGATGGGATGTACGTTCTGTGCCTCAACACTGGGTGGAATGATACGGCAAATGTCGGCAGGCGAAATGGTTGAGCAATTGATGTACAGTCAACGATTGCTCGATGAGCGGGGGCAACGAGTCTCTTCCGTCGTTTTGATGGGTTCTGGTGAACCGATGGATAACTTTGATGAGGCTATGAAATTTATTGATATTATTCACAGCCCTCGTGGTCTGAATATTGGATTGCGGCACATCACCATCTCGACCGTAGGTCTTGTGCCAGGTATTGTACGTCTTGCAGATGATGGACGTCCCATTACATTGGCCGTATCCCTGCATGCTCCAAATGATCAATTGCGTTCTGCCATGATGCCGGTCAATAAGGCCTATCCTATTGCAAAACTTATGGAAGCTTGTCACTATTACTACAGCAAGACTGGACGCAGAATCACGTTTGAGTATGCGCTGGTTGGCGGACAGAATGATAGCTTGGAGCATGCGCGGGAATTGGCGAAACTCTTACAAGATTTGCCCTGTCATGTCAATCTGATTCCTGTCAACTATGTGCCAGAGCGAAATTTGGAGCGTACTTCTGTGCAGGGTGTACAAGCGTTTCTACGACAACTGGAGTCGCTTGGCGTCCATGCAACGGTGCGACGTGAAATGGGCCATGACATTTCTGCTGCTTGCGGTCAACTGCGAGCAGAGCATCTTCGTAAGGCTTGACTTGCATACATTCTTTCTGGATAGACTGTGAGAGAATTGAAAGGTTTTATTCTATTGAATCTTCTGCTGGAGGTGGCAAATTGCTCTTTGCGGCCAAATCCCATATTGGTCTTGTCAGGCCAATGAATCAGGACAATTATGTGGTTCTGCCTCAGCTTTTTCCCAGGCAAGCGTGTGTGGTAGCAGATGGTATGGGTGGGCCGTCTGCGGGAGAAATAGCCTCGCAAATTGCCATTGAAAAAGTGAGTGAGTATTTGCTGGAACATCAGACAGAGGATATGGATGCTGAAGAATTGTTGCGTGAAGCGGTTCATGTGGCCAATCAAAACATTTATTTGACTGGGAAAAATAATCCAGCTTATTTTGGCATGGGAACCACGATTGTTTGCGCTCTTCTTCATCCTCAATCCCTTCATATTGCCCATGTTGGGGATAGTCGAGCTTATCTTTACCACGCAGGTATTTTAGAGCAAATCACAGCTGATCATTCTCTGGTTGCAGAATTGGTAAGGCGAGGCCAATTAACTGAAGATGAGGCAAAGCACCATCCACAGCGGCATTTAGTCACACGTTCGCTGGGTGCAGAAGAACACCATTATCCAGATATAAGAACGCTTTCCTGGGCAACAGGAGATACTCTTTTGCTCTGTACAGATGGACTTTTTAATCTTGTGGAGGAGAATGAACTTCTTCAAGCTATGGAAGAAGCTTCAAAATTGCTTGACAGTAAAGATCTTGACGATATAGCCACACAATTAATTCAAACTGCGCTCTCGAGAGGCGGATCGGACAATATTACGTTAGTTTTGGCAGTGAATCGTAAAGGGGGTGAGAGACCGTGACGGAGCGCATTTTGGGCGGACGTTATCGTTTGCAGGAAACGATTGGCGGCGGCGGTATGGCAGTCGTCTATAAAGCAGTAGATGAACTGCTGGGAAGAACAGTCGCTGTAAAAATGCTCCGTCCCCAATTTGCTGGTGACGAAGAGTTCGTTCAGCGTTTTCGGCAAGAGGCGCAGGCGGCGGCCAAATTATCTCACCCTAATATTGTAAATCTATATGATGTTGGTATGTCAGACGAAGAGTATTTTATTGTCATGGAGTATGTGGATGGTCCTACGCTGAAGGATCTAATTAAGACAGAAGCACCATTGCCAGTAGAGAAAGTAGTCGACATTACTGCGCAAATTTGTGAAGCTCTGGCCCATGCTCATGAACATCGAATTATTCATCGCGACATTAAACCACATAACATTCTATTAACCAAATCTGGTCTGGTAAAGGTTACTGATTTTGGGATTGCTAGAGCTGTTACGGGAACCACCATTAACGATCGACAAGCCACTTCAGTACTCGGTTCCGTCCACTATTTTTCTCCAGAACAGGCTCGCGGCGGCAATGCTGATGTGAAAAGTGATATTTACAGTTTAGGTGTAGTGATGTATGAGATGTTGACCGGAGAGTTACCTTTTTCTGGTGATTCACCGGTCAGTGTGGCGCTTAAGCATCTGCGTTCTGACTTTGTTGAACCTCGACAATTAAACCGAAACATTCCGCAAAGTGTCGAAAATATTGTTCTACGTTGTTTAGCGAAATCACCTGAATGGCGCTATCCCGACATGACGGCCATGTTGGAAGACTTGGATGATGCGCTTGTTCATCCAAATGTGCAGAAACTCAGTCTACCCAAGGAGGCTTCTGATGAAACGATTGCCGTGCCAGTTGTGCGTGAGGATAGTGCTATAACTGGTAACGATCAGGATAAAAATAAAAAGAAGAAAAAGAAAAATAAAAATAAGCCCAAAAGACCCTGGTGGCAAAAAATTCTCTATTCCATTTTAGTGCTTTTGGTCATCGGGCTTGGTATCTGGGCTGCATTAACCATTTTGACTCGCGTACTAGAAGTACCCAACTTAAATCTTCCCAATGTGGTGGGTGATCAAGAATCAGTCGCTCTTCAAAAATTGGAATCAGCCGGTTTTCAACCCAATCAGATAGTGGAAGACAGAGGAACGAGCGACAAACCCAAAGGGGTTGTTTACGATCAAAATCCTGAAGGTCCGACGGAAGTCAAACAAACAAGAATCATTACTATCTATGTGAGTAGTGGTGCGCCAACAGTCAAGATGCCTGATTTAACTGGCGTAATTGCAGATATGGCGGAACAGACTTTGGTAGATGCGGGATTTACGCGCAGCCATATTGTCATTAAAAATGAGACAAATTCCAACACTCCTTCAGGCGAAGTGATTTCTACGAATCCACCCGCTGGGACAACTGTGGCTACAAACAGTAACGTTACACTTTATGTCTCACAAGGGCAATCCAGTGTTTCTGTGCCAAATGTGGTAGGAATGAGCTACGCTGATGCCGTCAAAGCATTGGAAGCAGTAGGATTACAGGTAGGTACAGTTACACCTGTCAATTCTACAAAGCCGAGTTCTACGGTCGTACAAACTTCACCTGCGGCGGGTGCTAATGTACAACCTAATTCAACGATTAATCTGTACATTTCTGACAATCCAAACACTTCAAGCAATGGTTCGTCGAGTAATAACAGTACAGGTGGGAATTCAACATCGAATACACCGCCACCGAATACGACCCCGCATCAGGTGAAAATCACTGTTCCTGTTAATTCTGGGCAGGGGCCTGTACATGTGCAAATTGCTTTGACAGATGCTGAAGGCAGCGGGCAGATAGTCGTTAATCAAGAGATTTCGCAAACAACAAGTTGGACAGAAACGCTTTATTTGCAACCCGGAGAAAATGGACTGGTACAGGTTTATTTGAATGGCAATCTGGTCAAGACCGTTCAGGTGCAGGGATAGAACAGAAAACGCTCCAATCAGGAGGGATGTGCTTGCAAGGGCGAGTCATTCGTGCGCGCGGTGGTTTCTTTGATGTTTATACAACAGAAGAAATAGAACGTCGTTGCCGTGCGCGCGGTATTTTTAAAAAAAGAGGACAGACTGTGTTGGTGGGCGATCTCGTTCAAATGGTGCCGATGGGAGAAACCGAAGGCGTCATTGAAGAAATCTTGCCGCGCAGTACAGAACTGTTACGCCCGCCAGTTGCCAATATTACGCAAGCTTTTGTCATCTTTTCCATTGTTGAGCCGCTCATTCAAACCTACTTGCTCGATGGTCTTCTTGTGGCTGTTCAACAGGCCGGGATTCGACCTGTCATTGTTTTTACAAAATGTGATATTGCAACGGATCAAGATAAAGAAGATTTGTTTAACCAATACCGATTGACTGGATTCCCCATTTTTTTCGTCAGTAGTCGCAAAGAAATCGGGCTAGAAGATGTGAAAGAGGCGTTGACAGGAGAAATCACTGTATTGGCAGGCCCATCCGGTGTCGGCAAGTCTTCTTTGCTCAATGCCTTAGCACCTCATTTTTCCCTTGAAACTGGAGGAATTAGCGAAAAAATGGGGCGTGGTCGACATACCACGCGCCATGTTTCTCTTCTCTCAGTCGGTGAAAACGCGTGGGTTGCTGATGCTCCTGGCTTTAGTCAATTAAGTTTGTCGGTGGCCTCTCAGGATGTCCGACTCTATTATCCTGATTTTTTTCCCTTTGCCCAAAATTGTCCCTATCGAGGATGTTTACATTTGCAAGAAGAAAATTGTGCTGTACAAGCTGCGGTTGAACGGGGAGATTTGCCTGCAGAGCGTCTCACCAATTACCAAACATTGGTTAACAATAAGATAGAACAGGAGGGACGTCAATATTGAAAAAAATTCTTGCCCCCTCCATTCTGTCAGCCGACTTCAGCCGTCTGTCTGAGCAAGTGGACGAAGTAGTTGTGGCAGGTGCAGAATGGATTCACGTCGATGTCATGGATGGTCATTTTGTTCCCAATCTCAGTATGGGTCCTGTAGTCGTGGATGCCCTGCGCAAATCGTTCCCTTCTCTTTTCTTAGACGTGCATCTCATGGTTGAAGCCCCGGAAAAATGGATTACTTCTTTTGCCAAGTCAGGCGCCAATCGCCTGACCATTCATGCTGAATCCACTCCTCATGTGCATCGTGCTATACAAATGATTCGCAGCGCTGGTTTGCAAGCGGGTATAGCATTCAATCCAGCTACTGGATTAGATACGCTAGCCTATATTGTTGAAGATGTCGATCTCGTTTTAGTCATGACTGTAAATCCAGGTTTTGGCGGTCAACATTTGATTCCTGCCACGTTGCCCAAAATTTCTGAAGTCAGACGCAAGCTGATTGAGTATGGGTGCAGTACGGCGCATGTACAGGTAGATGGCGGAATATCTCTGGAGACGCTTGAACAGGTGATGTCTGCGGGCGCCAATGTCATAGTGGCTGGATCGGCCATTTTTGAAGCGGCTCACCCCAAGGAACGTGTCCAGGAATTTCTTTCTCGATTTTAAGCTTGGCTCACAGCACATTTTCTCCTTAATTGAATATACATCCTAAGAGATGGTGACCATGCGGCGCTGTTCGCAGCGATATGGGTCCAAAGGGGAGGGAAAGTGTGTTGAAATTTTACACGATTAAACTTCCAAAATTTCTAGGTGGTATTGTCAAAGCAGTGTTGGGAACGGTTTCCAAGGACTAATGAATGTCAAATGTATAGTATAGCTAGCATGAGATGGGAATTTGCTGACTCATTTCAACTTTGCAGAGCAGGTCAGTGGGAACAAAAAAAGCACCCGTGCAAACGAGTGCTTTTTTCGCTGAATGAAATAATCCTCTTCATCAGTAATGGTTAAACCCAAATTCAAACCGCTCTGGTCACCCTGCCGGATTTTAGGCATGTTGTGCAAACCCGCATCCGCTTCACGGTTCCGTTCACGTTGACGCGAACGGGCTGAAGGTTAGGGAGCCAACGGCGCTTGGTGAGAATATGGGAGTGGCTGACTTTGTGGCCAACCTGCGGACCCTTGCCGCACACTTCACAGCGTCTCGCCATGATGGAGCACCTCCTTGGCTACGAATGCTGCCCAAAGGCAGAATTTGCAGTCGATCGTTAACCCCAGACATCTTAGCATATGGGTCACTGGACTGCAATCATTTTGCGCGTCGCTTTTCCTCAATATCCTGATATAGTACAATGGGCAGTAAATAGCTGGTTGGAGATAGGGAGGTTGCCCATGCCGAAGACTTTTGAAACGGAATTGGGTCAAGTGACCGTGATGGAAGAGGTAATTGCCACTGTTGCAGGTTATGCCGCAATGGATTGTTATGGCTTGGTAGGCATGGCTTCTCGACGACAGGTCAAGGATAGCCTGACAGAACTGTTAGGCAGGGACAATCCAGGACGTGGTGTGGAAGTTCGCATTGATGAAAATGGCGATGTGGAAGTAGATTTGTACATCATTGTTTCCTATGGTACAAACATCTATGAAGTTGCTCAAAATCTGCGCGAGAAGGTTCGATATATGCTGCAGGAAAGTGTTGGTTCGGAAGTCAGTCGGGTAAATATTTACGTTCAGGGTGTTCGCGTTTCCAGCAACTCATAGGAGGACTGCATGGCCAATCCATCTTTTCTTCTCTCATCTCATCAATGGCAAATCCTGCTCGGCGCTGCGCACGCTGAGCTTTCTCTGCATGAAGAGGAAATTAACGCTTTGAATGTATTTCCTGTCCCAGATGGTGACACAGGAACCAACATGAATCTCACTTTTACGGCAGGCATTAAAGCGTTGCACGGAAAATCGTTTCAGACCTGTGCAGAAGTCAGTAAAATATTTGCGGAAGGCCTTTTAATGGGAGCTAGAGGTAACTCGGGGGTTATTCTCTCTCAACTTTTCCGTGGTTTCAGTCAAGTGGATGTAACCGCTTTTAGTGTAAACCAGTTTGCCAAAGCTTTCTTTGAAGGGGTGCAAATTGCCTATCGAGCTGTTTCGAAGCCAGTTGAGGGGACGATTCTCTCTGTGGCAAGAGATGTTGCACAAGCCGCTCAGAAAGAAGCGCGCCAAGAGAATGCTGATTGGACATCCTTGTTTGCCGTCATCGTAGAGAGTGCAAAACAGAGTTTGGCTGCTACACCGCAACAGTTGCCTGTCTTAAAACAAGCGGGAGTGGTAGACTCTGGTGCGCAGGGTCTCGTCTATATTCTCGCAGGCATGGCGGATGCAGTGTCGAGATGGAATAAGGATCAGGCATCTCCCCAGTACACGGAAACGGATACTTTTAATCCATCAAAATTAGAGCAGAAGAACTTTTATCCTGCCGAGAATGTTGAAAATATCAGCAGCGATGCTATTCATGAGATGGTTGAATCTCACGGACATTACGGTTACTGTACAGAAGCTCTAATTCGGATAGAAGCTGGAGATGTGGATAGAGCTGGCGAATCTTTGCGTCATCAGTTACTGGCTGAAGGTGGCGACTCTTTGGTATTGGTAACGTCACCTCCATATTTGCGTATGCATGTTCACACGCTGCATCCTGGTCAAGCGTTGGAAGTGGCATTGCAGTTCGGTCCCCTTGTGCAGATTAAGATAGAGAACATGACAGAGCAAAATGCCCATTTGCATCCAGTTGAACAAGACTCAAGGCCGCATCCAGCGGCTCAAGATTCTACGGAGGAAGTGCAAAATATTGACCAGATGGCGATTGTTGCTGCTATCAATGGAGAAGGTTTTCGTAGAGTCTATGAATCGCTTGGTGTGACAGTCTTGGTAGGGCAAGAACCATTGGCCAATCCAAGCATTGAAGACTGGTCCAAAGCGATTGAGGCGAGCGGCGCAGAGCAAGTGATTCTTTTACCCAACCATAAAAATGTCCTTCTTTCTGCTGAGCAGGCTGCTCAACTGATGACAAAAGCAAACAAACGGGTTTCTGTGGTTCCAACGCGCACTCCGGTACATGGTATCGCTGCATTGCTTGCATTCTCTCCTCATCTTGGATTTGATGAAAATAATCTGGCCATGCAACGAGCGGTTTCTCAATGTCGAGTGGGAATGGTTGCCAAAGCAAGCCGTGATTCTGTCTATCAAAATCGTGAAGTCCGTGCAGGACAGTTTCTAGCTCTTCTTGAAGATGAACTGTTGAACGTTCTGCCAGATGCAAATGATGCCCTTGTCTATTTACTAAAAGAGCTTCTTCAGCCAGATTCAGAACTCATTACCGTTTATATCGGATCGGCGGCTTCCACTTCGGATTTGTCCTTGCTTCGACAGCAAATTGTGGCGCTTACGGAAATAGAAGTGGAGTTTCAAGAGGGCGGTCAATCGGTGTTTGATTATTTTATCACGGTGGAGTGAACGGTTTTGCTTGAAAAGGTGCCTGTCACACATGTGGCTGGTATAGGACCGGCCAAAACCAAGGCATTGGCCGAACTTGGCATTCATGATGTTGCTGCATTGCTCACGCATTTTCCTTACCGTTATGACGATTTGCGTATTCGTCCACTGCTGTCTTATGCGGATGGTGACAGGGTGCGCGTTCAGGTGACCATTAATGGGTCGCCTAAACTGCGTTGGCAAAATGGAAAATCTATTCTCCAGGCACCTGTTCTGGTTGATTTTCAAACCCCTGCGTACGCTATGTGGTTTAACCAACATTATTTACAAAAACGTCTGCGCGAAGGCGAAGTTGTCATTCTGCAAGGAAAATGGAGTGAACGTTACCGTCGTATCGCCGTTTCTCATACAGAGTTTGGCAACCAGCGACTACGTTCAGAAGAAGCGGCCATGTACCCTGTCTACCGTTCAAGCAAACAAATCTCTTCGCCGCAAATAGCTGCTTTTATACAACAAGCACTGGCGCAATTTCAAGATCAAATTGTTGATTTATTGCCGCTTGAATTGCGGCAGCGTTATAAACTGGTAAATCGTTATGAAGCGTTACTGGCCATGCATCGGCCCCGAACCCGGGAGGAGTTGCGACAAGCCCACCGGCGACTTGCTTTTGAAGAATTTTTTTTATTCCAGCTGCAACTGCAGCGATATCGTGTTCAAGCCAAATTGCAGTCAGACGGAGTTGTCCGTCATGTACCTTCTGATGTATTCGAAAAGTTTGCTGATGCGCTGGAAGGATTTACGCTAACGGATGGTCAATACGATGCTATGCAAGAGATTTATCATGATCTCAATAGTCCACGTGCCATGACGAGACTGCTTCAGGGGGATGTCGGATCGGGCAAAACATGGGTTGCCTTCTTTGCCGCCTATGCTATGGTACGTGCTGGCTGGCAAGTGGCTATGATGGCTCCTACAGAAATTCTCGCCGAGCAGCATCTTCTTGAAGCTCGCAAGCGGCTTGAGCCACTGGGTGTACGTGTAGCTTTGCTCACAGGTTCCACAGGTATTCGCGAACGCAGAGAGATTCTGGCTCTTCTGGCGGCCCATCAGGTCGATCTCCTTTTAGGCACACACGCCTTGCTGACAGGAGATGTGGAGTTTGCTCGTTTAGGGCTGGTCATTACCGATGAGCAGCATCGCTTTGGCGTTGCACAGCGTGGTACATTGCAAGAAAAAGGGGAGCGCACCGACATTCTCTATCTGTCTGCCACGCCCATACCGCGTACGTTGGCGCTTGCCATCTATGGAGATTTAGATGTTTCCGTGATTCGCGAACGTCCAAAAGGCAGGCAGCCTGTACGTACATTTTGGTTGCGAAGCAGTGAAGAAGACAAAGCAGTTCGCATGGTTCGTCGTGAACTGGCTAAAGGTCGGCAGGCTTATATAGTCGCTCCACTTGTGGAGGATTCGGAAAAACTGGAGGCGACATCGGCTGTGTCGCTGTACGAGCAGATGCAGTCGCATTTGGCTGGCTATCGAGTCAGTATGTTGCATGGGCGTCAGTCGGCGAAAGAAAAGGACGCCATCATGCGTTCCTTTATAGCAGGTGAAATTCAAGCGCTTGTTTCTACAACCGTCATCGAAGTCGGTATTGACGTTCCCAATGCCACCATCATGTTGATTTACCATGCCCAGCGTTTTGGCCTTGCCCAGTTGCACCAACTGCGCGGACGCGTTGGTCGTGGTGCGAATGCAAGTTTTTGTATTCTTCTTGGTGATCCGCCTGGAGATGTGGCCAAGCAACGTCTTGAAACCATGGTTGGTACAGATGACGGTTTTTTGATTGCGGAAAAGGACTTGGAGTTGCGCGGTCCAGGAGAGTTTCTTGGCGTAAGGCAAAGCGGATTGCCGGAATTTACTGTAGGGGATTTGGCTCGCGATTTAAATATCATGCAAGTCGCTCGCGATGAGGCAGAGAAACTATTGCAGGAAAACGAATTTTGGCTGCTCCCGGTTTACGAAGGTTTGCGTAAACATCTGTTTGAAGCAGATTCGGCAGGGCTAAAATATTAAAAATTGTACAGTTTTGGGACGGGTTTTAGCGGGGGCCGTACAACTTTTGTATTGGCTTAATGTGGCAAACATATTTCTAGTGTTCTCTTCTCATAATAGGTGTACCAAGAGCAGGGGAGGTGAAAGGAAATGGCAAACGGAAGTAGCAATAACCTAGTTGTCTCCGGTGCTTCTCGCGCCCTCGATCAAATGAAATACGAAATCGCTTCTGAGTTTGGCGTTCAGCTCGGCGCTGAAACGACTTCTCGTCAGAACGGTTCAGTTGGTGGAGAAATCACCAAACGTCTGGTGGCCTACGCTGAACAGCAATTGTCGGGTCGTCAGAACTTCTAATCAGGATACCAGACAAAAAGGGTCCTGGTGAAGAACAGAGGAGCTACCACGAAGGTCATGTCAAAGTGACTGGAGGGTGGCTCCTCTTTGTTTATCTTGTGAAGAACATCTCCAGACCGTATGCTTGATCATACAACCATATGGAATTCATCCTTGGCTGGATGAGTATCCAAACTAGAGGTGACCCATGCAGCGTCTGCAAAGAATTGCTATGCAGCTTATTCCAAGAAGTACAACAACGTATTTTTTGGGTAAATTTTCAAGGATGCGCCTGAGTCGAAAAGTGATTCCCTGGTATGTTCGCAAGTACCAAATCAATGTTTGGGAGCTCGACCGAAAAGTAGAAGATTACCCTACTTTGCACAGTTTTTTTTGTCGATCGCTGCACAGCTTTGCCCGACCACTGGCAAAAGAGGGACTGGTTTCACCTGTAGACGGATTGGTTACCAGTACAGGTCTAATTGACGATCAACAACAGTTTGAAGCTAAAGGTCAAATTTATTCTCTTTTTAATTTGCTCCATGATGAAGATTTGGCTCATCGATTGACCGGAGGTCAGTTTTGGGTGATTTATCTAAGTCCTCGCGACTATCATCGAATTCATATTCCTTATTCAGGGCTTTGGGTATCCCATCGTCATATTCCAGGCCATCTTTATCCAGTCAATTCGCTGGGCGAAAAGATGACATCGTTACTTTTTGCGAAAAATGAACGAGTTGTAACAGAATTTCGTGTCAATGACCAACATTTTTATGTGCTTGTTTCGATTGGTGCGTTTGGTGTCGGTTCCGTACGTTTGCGTCATATGCCGCGCATGCATCCATTCCGTCATCGTTTTCTTCACCATAGCGAATCTTTGTTTCAAGGAGCTGTTGAAGAATTGAAAGGAGAAGAGTTTGGTCGATTTGAACTTGGTTCTACGGTTATTTTGCTGACTTCTCCTGGTTTTGTGGTGAACAATCTCCAAACTGTCGGACAGCGAGTAAAAATGGGAAGCGTTTTGGCCAATGTAGGAATAGGAAATCGATAAGTTGGCGACCATGTGAATATAGATTTTCCGAGAGGTTTTCCAATTCACGGAGCTCAATTGGAAGAGACTGCGCTTGCCGAGAACGGACAAACATTGTAGAGTGTAGATGAACTGAGGGCTTGTCCAAATGGGACAGTCAGCGGATGTCGGTGTATGTTGCCGAACTTCATCTACGGGGTGAATGTATTCAGTGAAAATTTTGATTGCTGGTGGAGACGGGTTTTGTGGCTGGCCCACAGCGCTTTATTTTTCAGAGCGAGGTCATGAAGTAGCCATTCTAGACAATATGGTACGCAGAGAATGGGATGTAGAACTTGGCACACAGTCACTGACGCCGATTGCATCTATTGAAGAGCGTATTTCTGCTTGGAAAGAGATCACAGGAAAAACGATTACGCTTTTCCGCGGAGATTTGCAAGATTACGAATTTGTCCACGAATCCTTTAAAGCGTTTGAACCTGAGGCAATCGTTCATTATGGTGAGCAGCGCTCTGCACCCTATTCCATGATCGATCGGGAACATGCTGTTTTCACCCAGGTGAACAATGTAGTTGGCAATTTAAACGTGCTTTTTGCTATGAAAGAACTCGTTCCTGACTGCCATCTCATCAAATTGGGTACAATGGGTGAATATGGCACGCCGAATATTGATATTGAAGAAGGCTATATCCGTATTGAACATAAGGGGCGAGTGGATGTTCTCCCTTATCCCAAACAGCCATTTTCTTTCTATCATCTCTCTAAAGTTCATGACAGTCACAATATTATGTTCGCCTGCAAATCGTGGGGGATTCGAGCCACTGATTTAAATCAGGGAGTCGTATATGGACTGTGGACCGAGGAGACAAAACGGGATGAACGTCTTTACAACCGAATCGACTATGATGGAGTATTTGGTACGGCGCTTAATCGCTTCTGTATCCAGGCTGCCATTGGCTATAACTTGACGGTTTATGGAAAAGGCGGACAGACACGGGCTTTTCTCGATATTCGCGATACCTTGCAGTGTGTTGAATTAGCAGCGCTTCATCCGGCCGATCGCGGTGAGTTCCGTGTTTTCAATCAATTTACCGAACAATTTTCAGTCCTTCAATTGGCAGAGCGTGTACAACGTGTGGCTGCTGAGATGGGATTGACAGTGAGTATTGATCATTTGGAGAATCCTCGTGTAGAAAAAGAAGAACATTATTACAACGCCATTCATACAAAACTGCTTGATTTGGGGCTGCAACCTCATCTGCTCTCGGACGAGTTGATTCGCGACTTGATTGAGACAGCAGAGCGCTATCGCGATCGAATTCAAACAAATGTGATTGCGCCAACTGCGACCTGGAGGTAGGAACGAATGCGCATTGCGATGTTTACGGAAACTTTTTTGCCGGGGACGGACGGCATTGTCACGCGTCTTTGTGCAACGTTGGAAAAGTTGCATGCAGAAGGCCACGAGGTTTTGCTGTTTGCGCCTGAAGGTGCGCCAAAAGAATATGCCGGAGCAAAAATTGTTTCCTTGCCGTCAATGCGCTTTTTTCTCTATCCTGAAAAAAAGTTTCCCATGCCGTCCAGGAAAATCGGTGCACCTCTCCAAGAGTTTCAAGCTGATTTAATTCATACCGTCAATCCCGCATTCGTCGGTTTGTCGGCTATCTATTACGCATGGAAATTGCGCTTGCCGTTAGTCGCTTCTTACCATACGAATGTACCAGCTTACGCTCGTCATTATCATTTGGATTTTCTCGAACCGGCTTTATGGTGGTATTTTCGTACTTTGCATAATCGGGCTGTTCTTAATTTGTGCACATCTAAAGCTACACAGGAAATATTGTTGGCTCAACGCTTTAAAAATGTAGGTTTGTGGGAACGCGGAGTTGATTTGAAGCTCTATCAAGAAACCTCTCCTTCTCCTGAAATGAGGCATCGTTTAGCGCCAAACGCGAAAGATACAGATAAATTGCTTTTGTATGTGGGCAGATTGGCTTCTGAAAAACGGATCGAACAGTTACTGGAGTGCGTGCAAGAGGACAAGCCGTATCATTTGGCCATCGTCGGTGATGGACCGCACCGTGCTGAACTGGAACGTTATTTTGCAGGTACACGAACCACGTTTGTCGGCTATTTGCATGGTCGTGAACTGGCGCAAGCTTATAAATCGTCTGATGCTTTTGTCTTCCCGTCCACGACGGAGACGCTAGGATTGGTACTTTTTGAAGCCATGGCAAGCGGTTTGCCGATTATTGCAGCAGACAGTCCACCTACGCGGGAAGTATTGGAATATGGAAAAGCTGGCGTTATATACAACAGCCAGCAGGCAGGGGATCTTTTGCAGAAAGTCAATCAACTGTTTGCAGATCGTGAGTGGAGAGACCATATCTGCTCCCACGCTGCACAGATTGCATCCGAGTTGGACTGGCAACGCCCAACTCGTCAGTTGATAGAACATTACCAGTCTGTACTTGGTATTCGGACGGCTCCGGTGCGTGCAATGCCGCTCAGTCGATCTTAGTTGCACTATACTGATTTGATTCGTCACATCATTCTATTTTCTCTCTTCAAGTGCGGTGCATAGGGGCCAGAGGGTTCCATTGCACCGCTTCTTCTATAAACTTTCCAATGGAAAGCAACTTTCTCTCTGAACCAAGCGGTCCTACCAACTGCAAGCCCACTGGCAGGCCATCCAAAAGCCCGACAGGAATACTGAGTGCTGGCAAACCGGTGAAGTTGAACGGTTGCGTATTGCGGTTGAGTAGGCTTCGCACGGGCATTTCATGGGAACCCACAAAAACTTTTGATTGACCAATATCCGTAGCAGGAATAGGAACCGTTGGCATAACAAGGACATCCACTATTGCAAATTTCTCCGTCATTTCGGCTGTAAATTCTTTTTGAAAATGCAGTGCATCTAAAAACTCAATCGCACTTAGCGATTTAGCGCTGTTCAAGCGATCACGCACATCATCTCCAAACAGGCTGTCGTTTTCTTGAAGTCGTTGTCGATGAAGAGCATAGGCTTCTGTGGTAATCAATACCCGCTGATATTCTTGTACTCTTTCTAGACCGGACAAAGATAAATCAATGCGTTTTAGCCATCGGGTTTCCAACACACGCAACAAGGATGTGATTTTGTCTACCACCCCAGGATGACAGCGATCAAAAAAATAAGGACGTATCACACCGGCGCGAATCGGTTCAGGAAGTGAGTAAGGGAGATAGGGGTGATCGTCTGGCGACATGCGCATAGCCTGTTCATGGGACGAAGCAGTGAGTAAACTCAGCATCCAGGCAGCATCGTCTACAGAAAGTGTCATTGGTCCAACGTGATCGAGCGATGGAGCAAGTGGGAAGACGCCTTCTTTTGAAATGAGGCCAAAGCTGGGTTTCAGACCGACGGTGCCTGTTAAAGCGGCCGGGATACGCACGGAACCACCCGTGTCTGTGCCAAGGGCGGCTAAACTCATACCACTTGCCAACGCCACGGCCGATCCGCCACTGGAACCACCAGCAATTTTAGAACGATTCCATGGATTGCGGACATGTCCATAGTGGATATTCTCGCTTGTCGTGCCGAATGCAAATTCGTGCAAATGTGTTTTGCCTATCAATAAGGCGCCAAGTTCTCGTAAACGGGCTACGCTTGGAGCGTCGGCGAGTGGCTGATGATGGGCAAAGTAACGACTGCCATAAGTGGTGGGCATATCCTTTGTGTGAAACAGATCTTTAATCGCGATAGGGAGTCCGGCCAAGGGAGGCAGAAAACTTCCTTGCGCTCGTTTTTTGTCCTGCTCTTGCGCTAATTGTAAAATATCTTCATTGATATACAAAAAAGCACGTAGTTGACTGTTGTGCGCATGAATCTGTTGAAGATGCGCTTCAGCCAATTCGCGCGCCGACAACTGTCGCCGCGCGAGTGCTTGATGTGCCTTGGTAAGCGTCCAATATTCGCCTGTCAATGAAAAAACCTCATTTCAAATCAATTCTTCAGGCCACTTCATTTCTTGCTTTTCCCAGAGTACTCTCTGAGGGGCTTGGATATAGTATTCATAGACAAACAAGATTTTAATTGATTTTGATAATTAAGTAACCAGCCTTCTCTAATTGTTGAACTAGCAAAGGCAATTTGGGTGTTTTTTCTACTTTGAGAATCACTCTACGGTTGAGTGCTGACTCTTCAGCATCGAGAGCCACGCAGGTTACCACATTCAAGGATAAGCGATGCGTAATATTAAACAAACGTTCTAATGCACCTTCTGTTTCAGCAACACCTAACAGCAGGCGATCGGCAGGGATGTGAGTGGCGAAAGCCACGGATAGCGCTTTTTGTATGGAAGAACGTTTGACAATTCCGAGGAACAAATCATTTTCCACAATGGGAACGAAAGGCTGTTCGGTAATAATCTCAATGGTGCTTTCAAATGGATCTTCCAAGGTCAATGTTTTGACATTTCTAAGAATACAATGCGTTGCCGGTTGCTCGCAAAACTCTGAAAAACTGATATGATTTTCATGGGCAGCCAAAAATCCGTCAAAAATAGAACGCTTGCTAATCAGTCCGTGAAACTGCATGTTTTCATCTGCACAGGGTAAGGAAAGATGGGTCTGCAAGTGATGCAGTGCAGATTGAATCGTACTGTTGGGATGAACGATGGTCAATTCGGAAGCGTTGGTTAAACAATTGCGGATAAACAGAGGCTTCTCCTCCTTATGTGCTTTTCAGAATTATACTATGGGCGTTCCATTTCTAGCATCCATTTTTCAGAAGAATTAAATGAAAGCTTCTCAGACTTCTTGACTCGTTATGCTGACAGAGACAACAAAAAACCCGCGCCCGGGTAAGCGCGGATTTTTTGCGTGCCCAAAGCGACCAGCCTTGGGCACGTTTCTCTGGGAGAGGAGAAACCACAAGTTCGTGAGGATGGGGAAACCTCGCGCAACTCAGGTTTTCAACAGCCATCATCGGCTGATACTCTCATCCTAGACAGATAAATGATAAATTAAACGGCAAATAGGAGATTTTTTACACTTGGCTGCTTGTGGTAGAGTGGAGAAGTATGTAAGGATGGGTTTGTGAGAAAAACGTGATGTGCTGGAGGGGGGAGGAGGCGCTATGCGTGTCATTGCCGGGTTGTGGCGCGGACATCCTTTGCAATCGCCTCCCGGTGATTTTGCGCGTCCTACGACCGATCGCGTCAAAGAATCAATGTTCCATTTGTTGGGTCCGAGTTCTCCTCAGAATACAGTACTGGATTTGTTTGCCGGATCGGGAGCACTTGGCATTGAGGCTTTGAGTCGAGGGGCTCCTGAAGCTATTTTTGCGGATGTGCATCCGGTGAGTCTGTCTGTCGTTCGAACGAACTTGGCAAGACTGCGTGCAGAACAGAGCGTGCAGGTATGGAAATCGGATTGGCAGAAGACACTCTGTCGTGTGCTTCAAGAAGAACGGAAATTGTCTTGGATTTTTGTCGATCCGCCTTACGCAAAAGGCTTATGGCTGCCCATATTGGAATGGGTCGCCAGCCATCCTTTGCACTTTGCCAAAATGATTTTGGAAAGTCCCAAGCAGGTGCAACTCCCTGAACAAATCGGTCGAATTGAAATGAAAAAAAACCGCGTCTATGGCGATATCGCTGTAACCGTATATGAACCTGTAGCTATTGAAGAGATGGGTTGAGCAAGAGACAAGATGAAATGAAATAGGATAAACATGGAGTGAATTCAGGTGAAACGTGCAATTTATCCAGGCAGTTTTGATCCGCCCACCAATGGACACCTTAGTGTTTTGATGCGTGCTTTACCTGTCTTTGACGAAATTGTAGTGGCTATTATGGAAAACCCTGATAAACAACCGATGTTCACTGCAGAAGACAGGAAGTGGCTACTAGAGCAGTCGGTGCCCGCAGAAGTGAAGGGGAAAATTCGGGTGCGTTCGTATTGTGGATTGGTTGCTGACTTGGCAGGCGAAGAGCAGGCAGTGGCAATCATACGCGGTTTGCGTGACAGTTTGGATACTGACGCAGAACGCCGGATGGCACACATGAATGAGGCATTGTCCGGCATCCCTACACTTTTTCTCTATGCGACTCCGGAAACAGGGCATGTAGCCTCCTCTTTGATAAAGGATATCGTGAAACATGGTGGTAGGGTAGATGCGTTTGTTCCTGCTGCCGTTGCCGCCAGATTGCATCGTTCTCAATCATAAATGTCTGTGGGGTGACGATAGGGTGGGCATTGGGCTAGCCTTAGGCTCTGGTGGTGCAAAAGGATTTGCTCATGTAGGTGTTATCAAAGCGCTTGAAGAAGCGGGAATCACCATTGATTACATCAGCGGATCGAGCATGGGAGCCTTGATTGCAGCATTTTATGCGACAGGCATGCGCACTGTGTTTATGGAGCAGCTTGCCACCACGCTTCGTTGGCGTCACTGGGTAGATTTTACTGTTCCTAAAATGGGAATGGTAAATGGTGAAAAGGTGAAGCAGATGGTCCATATGCTCACCAAAGGTCAAAATATTGAACAGGCGAAAATTCCTTTAGCGATTGTTGCAACCGACTTATTAAGCCGACAGCGTGTTGTCTTTACCCATGGCAACATTGCCGAGGCGGTGCGTGCCAGCATTGCCATTCCTGGCGTTTTTGTTCCCGTGTTTACGGAAAACGCTGTGCTTGTGGACGGAGGGGTGCTCGATCGCGTTCCGATTGAAGCGGTTCGCAATCTGGGCGCTTCGAAAGTCATCGCTGTGGATGTTTCTGTAAATTCCCAGACCACTTTACCTCAATCCATGATTGATGTTTTTTTTCAATCTCTTGATATCATGCAGGAACAGGTCTATCAATCGGTACGCAGTGCAGCGGATATAGCGATTACGCCGCAACTGACCAGTATAGGGATTTCGCAGTTTTCGAAAGCAGCACTTGCGATTGATATTGGTTATCAGTCAGCAAAAGCGCAAATGGAAGAAGTTTTACGAGAACTGGAAAAGGATAATCATTGTGAAACGTATGATGGTGCGTCATAATTTCTAATGCTTGTACTTCGGCTCAAATGGATTGGAGTCAGTGCTGGGGTGATGGTCATGACTTTGGAGTTTTCTAGAAAAACATTGATAGACCAAAAAAGTCTTCTGATGGATGAGAGCTTTTCTACAAACCAGATGGTGGCGGCTTCTGAAGATGTATTGGAAGCCAAAGTGGCTGATGTCCATCTCTCTGTTTCGATGGTGGATAACTTTGCGAATGTGGCTGGTGCTGCCGATACTGAAGTTGAGTACCGCTGTGCGCGATGTCTTGAGCCTTTTACGGCTAGTTTGCATGCTCCAGTGGAAGAACGCTATAGCTGGAATGAGCAGGAAGCCAAACGAATCGATGCTGTTTATGCGCCTGATGATAAAGTTATATTGGATGACTTGGTGGAAGAATCATTATTGCTCGCCCTCCCATCGGTGCCTCTTTGTCGGGCTGATTGTCGCGGATTGTGCCAGGAGTGTGGGCAAAATTTGAATATGGCCGACTGTTCTTGTGAAAAGCGAAAAGTGGACCCGAGATTAGAAATTTTAAAAGACTTGCTTTCTTCCCCTGAATCAGAGTAAGATGTTGAACGGTAGTGGCAAGGGAGGTGTTGTACGTGGCTGTACCGCAACATAGAACGTCCAAGACGCGCAAACGTCTGCGTCGCACTCACTTTAAACTGACGGCTCCGGAAATTCAGCCGTGTCCGCAATGTGGCGAATATCGACTGACTCATCATGTTTGTAAAAATTGCGGCACTTATAAGGGCAGAACAGTGTTGTCCGTTAAGTAAAGTGTAAAAACACAGCTAGCCGACAGGCTGGCTTTTTTCATTTATCGGAAGATGATAAGGTCAAAATATTTCGGTTTTGCAATGATGACCTATCCACTCTCTTTTACTTGCGACGTCATTTTGTCAACAAACGTCTGTTTTTGGTGAAACTTTATACTTGTCAGTAGGTCTACAGGCAGTTAGCATTAGTACCAGTTATTAAAAAAATCAATATCAGTTAAGATTGTTGTCATTATCAACATAGAGTGTGTCCGGTACAGATGAACTTGAGTTCTACAATATCGACTGAGTTCTGCAACTCTTTGCCGACCACGTGTTAAAGGATGGATGGTAAACTGAAAAGGGTTGAGCGCCACGGACTCTTGAGGATGTATATTCAAAAACATCCCTTTGCCACGGATGAGCAATTGGCTGAACATTTTGGCGTAAGTGTGGCCACCATTCGATTGGATCGGCAAAAATTAGCGATTCCTGAAGCGCGCGAGCGTATTCGCCGTCTGGCAGAGACATCCCATGATGCGTTGCGCTCGCTTGATCAACAAGAAATCACCGGGGAATTAAAAGAGCTTCGTCTCAATGAATACGCGGTGTCAGAATTGACGATTGAAGCGCAGCACGTCTTTCATCGCTATCAGATTGCTCGCGGCCATGTTTTGTTTGCTCAGGTCAATTCTCTTGCGACAGCCATGGTGGATGCGGATATTGCAGTGACCGCCAAAAGCGAGTTGAGATTTGCCAATCCAGCTTATCTAGGGGAAACTGTGCATGCGCGGGTAGAAGTTGTGGCGAGACGAAAGCATGTATTGCGATGTTTTGCCGTTGCGCATGTAGAAAAGAAAATTATTTTGAAAGGTCAAATTTGGATGATTGCTGGTCCGGTATGGAATGCCTGAAAGTCCATTTCTAAATTATCAATGACTGTTGAAAGTATGGCTTGGCTTGTGAAAGTGAGGGAGATGTTTGGCAAAGCTTGTTGTCGATGTGATGGGGGGAGACTTGGCACCGCAGGCGCCTGTACAAGCTGTTTTAGATGCTGCCGCAAAGGAACTGCATACGGAGTATATCCTGGTTGGAGATGAAAAGAAAATTCGTGCAGTTTCTCATTCTTTTCCAGTCAATGTAACAATCGTTCACACCACGGAGCAAATAGACGGTACTGATGAGCCAGTGCGTGCTGTAAGGCGAAAAAAAAATGCCTCATTAGTAATAGCTGCTGAAATGGTGGCCGAAGGCAAAGCAGACGCATTACTGTCGGCAGGCAATACAGGAGCTATTGTTGCTGCTGGGTTACTGATTATTGGACGCGTACCGGGAATTTTACGCCCTGCTTTAGCTCCTGTCATGCCGACCTTTGATGGTCGAGGGGTATTGCTTTTAGATGCAGGCGCAACAATGGATGCCAATGAAGAAAATTTGCGCCAGTTTGCTTTTATGGGCAGCTATTATTCAGAAATGATTCTTGGCACAAGTCGACCGCGAGTTGGACTATTGAACGTAGGAACAGAGGCAGGGAAGGGGAATGCTTTGACGAAGGCAACCTTTCCGTTGCTGGAAAAATCGAATTTGCATTTTGTCGGCAATGTAGAAGCTCGCGATGTGCTCTCTGGTATTTGTGATGTACTGGTATGCGACGGGTTTGCCGGCAATGTGGTATTAAAATTGGCTGAAGGTCTAGGGCTTGGATTAGCTTCCGGGATTCGCTCTACGTTAGTTTCTTCTTTTCAGACCAAATTGGGCGCTTTGCTTGTAAAACCTCAATTAAAACAGTTTTTTCATCGATTTGAGTATTCAGAATATGGTGGCGCCCCGTTTCTTGGTGTTAATGGAGGATGTTTCAAAGCCCACGGCAGCAGCAATGTACGCGCTTGGTACGTGGCACTTGGGCAGGCACAGGCATTTGTGGAAAAGAACTTGCTAGGGAAATTATCGGAGGCATTTCTGAATTTAGAGGAAGTTTGAACGAGATGAAGTCATTTTAGGAGGATGGTATAACGTGGGAGTGCGTGCAAAAATTTTAGGCACTGGTTCAGCGGTGCCTCAGCGAGTGCTTTCTAATGCGGATTTGGAAAAGATGGTTGATACATCCGATGAGTGGATTGTAACAAGAACAGGTATTCGAGAACGTCGCATTGCAGAAGCAAACGAAGCCACTTCCGATTATGTGGCCAAAGCATGCGAAAGGGCGCTTGCTGCAGCTGGGGTTGATGCGTCGGAAGTGGATTTGATTGTGTGCGGCACGGTCACTCCTGACATGATGTTTCCTGCTACAGCTAATCTCGTTCAAAATGCTATTGGAGCTAAAAAAGCAGCTTCGTTTGATTTGTCTGCTGCTTGTAGCGGTTTTCTTTATGGATTGTCGCTTGGTGCTTCTTTTATCGAAAGTGGCCACTTTTCTTATGTGCTTGTAGCTGCGGGGGATTTGTTGTCAAGAATTACTGATTACGAAGATCGTTCTACTTGTGTGCTCTTCGGTGATGGAGCGGGTGCTGTGCTGCTTGGACGCGCCGAAGAGAGTGAAGAGGCTGGTATACTTGGTTTTTCGCTTGGCTCAGATGGGTCGGGCGGGCATCTTTTAAACATGCCTGCAGGTGGTTCGCGAATTCCTGCGTCAGCAGAATCTGTGGCAGCGCGCTTGCATTATCTGAAAATGCAAGGACAGGAGACATTTAAGTTTGCTGTCAATGCGATGGTCAGTTCTACAGAAGAAGTGCTAGAAAAAGTTGGATATCAGAAAGAAGATATTTCACTACTTGTCCCTCATCAAGCCAATATTCGGATTATTGACGCGGCGCGGCGCAGATTCGGATTGCCGGAAGACAAGGTGATGGTCACTATTGACAAATACGGCAACACTTCCGCTTCTTCCATAGCCATAGCTTTAGATGAGGCTGTTCGCGAAGGTCGTGCAAAGACTGGGGATTTGGTTGTTTGTGTTGGATTTGGTGGCGGATTGACTTGGGGATCAGTAGCCATTCGTCTCTAAAACAGTTGTATGACCTAGATAAACAGGTTGTGTAGTTTTTATTTTAAGAAAGGTAAGGAGTGCAGAAGGATGACGGTTGGATTTGTCTTCCCAGGACAGGGTGCCCAGACAGTGGGCATGGGTAAATCACTGATAGAAAACTATCCTTTAGCTCGCCAGACGTTTATTGAGGCGGATGAAGCGCTGGGATTTTCGCTGACCAAGCTTTGTCTGGAAGGACCTGAAGAAGAATTGCGCCTGACCTATCATGCTCAACCGGCATTGCTTACAGCAGGTGTAGCTGCTTGGAGAGTTTTTCAGTCTCAATCCCCTATTCGGCCAGTTGCAGTTGCAGGACATAGTCTTGGTGAATATACCGCTTTGGTAGCGGCAAACATGCTGCCGTTTGCTGATGCTGTGAAACTGGTTTATCATCGTGGACAATTGATGAACGAAGCTGTACCCGCTGGACAGGGGGCTATGTCAGCGGTGATGGGCCTGGAAGAAGAGGAACTGGCGGCCATTTGTGCAGAAGCGTCTAACGGATCGGACGTAGTGGAGTTAGCTAATTTAAATTGCCCTGGCCAGATTGTTATTTCCGGAACCCAAAAAGCAGTCAGCAATGCATCTGAACTGGCAAAGCAGCATAAAGCGCGCCGAGTTATTCCGTTGGTTGTTAGTGGACCTTTTCACAGTTCGTTGATGCGCCCTGCTGCTGCAGCGTTTGATAGCTTGCTACAAGAAGCCCCCTTTAGAGATGGTGACGTCCCCGTCATTGCCAATGTAGATGCTGAGCCATATCAAACTCCTGATGCTGCGAGGAAAGCGCTGTCGCGTCAATTATACTCTCCTGTGCGTTTTGTGGATGATATTCATACCATGGTGAATTTAGGTGTACAGACGTTTGTGGAGTTTGGTGTGGGAAGCGTGCTGAGCGGACTTATTAAAAAGATTGACAAAAATGTTCGCACGCTGCGCGTAGAGGATGAGCCTTCTTTGCATGAGACATTGCAGGCATTAACAGAGTGATGCTGTCTCGTAGGAAATAACATCTAGTTTAACTTGAGCCGTTTTTGGCTATGTAGGAGCAGGTGAGCTATGTCTAAAGTTGCTTTAATCACAGGAGCCTCGCGTGGAATTGGAAGAGCGATTGCTTTGGAATTTGCCAAGCAAGGTGCGCAAGTTGTCATAAATTACGCGGGTCACCTTGAAAAAGCTGAGGAAACTGCACATCTCGTACAAGCGGCAGGTGGGGAATCTTATCTTGTGCAGGCTGATATCAGCCGTCCGGAAGAATGTACAAAACTAGTGCAAACAGCAATAGAAAAGTTTGGGAAATTAGATATCTTTGTTCATAATGCTGGTATTACACGCGACAATCTTCTCTTGCGCATGAAGGACAAGGATTGGCAGGAGGTTCTGGACACGAATTTAAGCAGTGCGTTCTATCTGGCGAAAGAAGTTACCCGTCCTATGATGAAAGCACGCAGTGGAAGAATCATTTCTATTGTTTCCGTAGCAGGAATTTCGGGTAATGCTGGACAAATAAATTATGCGGCCTCTAAAGCAGGGCTCATTGGTTTTACCAAATCGCTGGCGCGAGAGTTGGCTCCTCGCAATATTACTGTCAATGCGGTTGCGCCAGGTCTGATTGAAACTGATATGACCCATGTGTTAGGCCAAGCAACACTGGAGAAATTGAGTGCGTCCATTCCACTCGGGCGCGCGGGAAAACCGGAGGATGTGGCTGGAGTGGTAGCCTTTCTTGCCTCTGAGGCCGCCGCTTATATGACAGGGCAGGTTCTGCATGTCGACGGCGGAATGGTCATGTAGTATACTCTTTCGCGGGAGGTGATAGCATGTCTGACGTTTTCGAACGAGTAAAGACCATCATTGTTGACCGTCTGAGTGTTGACGGGGCCAAAGTGACTCCGGAAGCTACTTTTAAAGAAGATCTTGGCGCGGATTCTTTGGATGTTGTAGAACTTATTATGGAATTGGAAGATGAATTTGATATGGAAATCTCAGATGAAGATGCTGAGAAAATTACAACAGTTGGCGACGTTGTAAACTACATCTCCTCCCACCAATAATTATGGAGTGAAGTGGTGTGATACGGAGTCCCGCGCAATTGCCGGGGCTTTCTGTTATATACAGAGGAGGTGAAGCTGTGCAAAAACGTGTAGTTGTAACAGGTCTTGGTGCAGTTACCCCAGTCGGTTCAACCGTGGAATCTTTTTGGCAGAATTTGCTTGCGGGCAAATCGGGAATCGGTTTGATCGATCGTTTTGACGTGAGTGAGTATCCAGTAAGAATTGCTGGACAGGTCAAAGGCTTTCAGGCGGAAGATTACATTGAGAAAAAAGAAATTCGTCGCTTTGATATGTATGCACAGTTTGCGGTCGGTGCTGCTGTACAGGCTCTCCGCCAGTCTGGTTTGCAGATTACGGAAGAGAACGCGGCCCGCGTAGGTGTTTACATTGGTTCCGGTATTGGCGGTTTGCAGACCATGCTTGAAAATTACAACGTTCTGCGCGATCGCGGTCCTAAACGAGTATCTCCATTTCTTGTGCCTATGATGATGATTAACTCTGCAAGTGGCCAAATATCAATTATGTTTGGGGCTAAAGGTCCCAATTTGGCCCCTGTTTCCGCCTGTGCGACAGGTACACATGCTGTGGGCGACGCCTACAAGATTATTGCTCGCGGTGCTGCCGATGCAATGATATGCGGCGGTGCAGAAGCTACAATCTGTGATTTAGCGCTGGCCGGTTTTGCCAATATGAAGGCACTATCTACACGAAATGACAGTCCTGAGCAAGCGAGTCGACCTTTTGATGCTCATCGTGATGGATTTGTGATGGGGGAGGGTGCTGGTGTTTTGGTTCTGGAATCCTTAGAATCAGCCAAGTCCCGCGGTGCAAAAATTCTGGCAGAAGTCGTTGGCTATGGTATGTCTGCAGATGCCCATCATATTACTGCCCCCGATCCGGTTGGATTTGGAGCGTCTTTGGCGATGCAAGCAGCCCTCGATGATGCTGGGTTGCGTCCAGAAGATGTAGACTATATTAATGCTCATGGTACATCTACCGATCTGAACGACAAATTAGAAACCATGGCTGTAAAAGCAACATTCGGAGAATACGCTTATAAATTAAGTATGAGCTCTATTAAATCTATGACAGGACACTTGCTTGGCGCCGCTGGCGGCGTTGAAGCTGTGGCCAGTGTCATGACCATCTTAACCGGAATGATTCCACCTACTATGAACTATGAAACCCCTGATCCAGAATGCGATTTAGATTATGTGCCCAACAAGGCACGTGAGCAGGCGGTGGATACGGTCATGTCCAATTCGTTTGGATTTGGTGGCCATAATGCCTCGATTATTATCCGCCGTTTTATGGAAAACTAAGTTTATAATGCCTGGAGAGGTTCATTTACCTTTCCAGGCCACTCAATAACCGAACAAGAAAAAGGACGGGATGTTGAGGGACAGTCACTTGCTCTATTTGTGAGCGCCTGTCCCTCAACATCCAGTAGGGGAAGGTCACCAAGATGAAAAAACATACAGGCGATACTTTACAACGAGATCGTTCCACTCGTGATCAATCTTTAGGAGAACTGCAAAAAAAATGTGGTGTAGAGTTTCGAGACACGCAATTATTGCTTCAGGCTTTTACGCACGCTTCTTATCGCAATGAACATCGAAAATCTCGTTTAGGTGACAATGAACGGTTAGAGTTTCTGGGTGATGCAGTTTTGGAATTGCTGATCAGTGACTACTTATATCGACAGTACCCTGATTTGCTTGAAGGACAACTGACGCGTATGCGAGCTAGTTTAGTTTGCGAGCCTTCCTTAGTTCGTTTTGCGAAAATACTTGAATTTGAAAGACATGTGCGGCTTGGCCGTGGAGAGGAACGTTCAGGCGGACGCATGCGTCCTGCTTTACTTGCCGATGTTTTTGAAGCTTTTATCGGCGCACTCTATCTCGATCAAGGAATAGAAGCTTGTTGGAACTTTGTTCAGCAACATATGTTAGCTCATTTGGATCAAGCCACATTGGGTACAGATTACAAAACATTGCTTCAAGAGTGGGTACAGCAGCATATGCAAGGCGAGATGGTGCGCTACGTAACAATTGAAGAACGCGGACCAGCGCATGCGCGCGAATTTGTGGTGGAAATTTTGATTCGAGGCGAACAGTTTGGTATGGGGACTGGGCGTTCCAAAAAAGAAGCGGAGCAGCAAGCGGCTCATGTAGCTTACGATCATCTGGTCCGTTCATCAGGCGGTGTGCGAGAAAATGTTTCTCAAACGGATTGATTTGATAGGATTTAAATCGTTTGCCGATAAGACGACGTTGGAGTTTTCCCCTGGACTGACGGCGGTTGTAGGGCCTAATGGCAGTGGCAAAAGCAATGTGGCAGACGCTATTCGATGGGTGCTTGGTGAACAAAGTGCCAAATCTTTACGCGGCAATCGTATGGAAGATGTTATTTTTGCTGGCAGTGAAACGCGACGTGCCGTGAATTTTTGTGAAGTTTCACTTACGCTGGATAACGAAGATGGGCACTTGCCTGTTTCATACAAAGAAGTTAATATCACACGCCGTGTCTATCGTTCAGGGGAAAGTGAATATTTATTAAATCGACAGCCTTGCCGTTTAAAAGATATTTTAGAACTTTTTATGGATTCTGGGCTTGGCAGAGAGTCTTATTCCATCATTGGTCAGGGACGTATTGAAGAAATGCTCTCGACGCACCCCGAAGATCGGCGTGGCCCTTTTGAAGATGCGGCAGGGATTGTTAAATTTAAACATCGCCGCAAGGAAGCGGAGCGAAAACTGGGGGAGACAGATGCCAATCTCACCCGTATTGACGATATCATTGCTGAGTTGGAACGGGAGGAGCGGCCGCTTGCTGTCGAAGCTAAACGTGCGCGCGAATATCTGGATATTGAGGCTGAATTGAAGACAACTGAAGCTCAAATTCTCATGCACGACATCGATAGTCTTTCTGAGCAACGAAAGCAGTTGGCTGCCGAATCGAGTTCTTTGGTGTCCCAACGTTCTGCCGCCAAAGATCGGCTTCGTGAATCAGAAGAGCAACTGAAGCATGAAAATCTTCAACTGGAACAAAAGCAAGAAGAAATGGAAATGGTTCAAGAGCAGCTTGCAAGACTCACAGCGCAACGTGAGGAATGGACTCGCGAGGCAGCGGTCTATCAAGAACGACGCGTTCATCTGCTCGCAGCTCAAGCGGATCGGCAAAATCAAGTAGAAGAGGCGCGTCGTGAATTAAATCAACTGGCGGAGCGTCAAAAGCATATAGACTTGCGCCAGAGTGAAATCGCGGCAGATTGGGCGCAAATGCGTCAAGAAGAGCGGACGCTTTCAGCCTTGGTATTGACGGAAAACAGGACAAAGCTAGAGCGAGAACTGGAAGAACTGAATAACCTTTATATTACATGGCATCAAGAAGCTGCTACGGCGCGCAATATCTATCGTTCTTTACAAGAACGGGATGCCGCCGATAGCAAACAGCGAGCTTGGCTGGTGGCCGAGGCAGAGCGTTTGGACAAGCTTCGCCAAGAGGCAAAAGAGATATTAGAAGCTAACAAGGTTATGGCGGCAAAAGAGCGTGAAGGGCTCGCTTCCATGGATCAGCGTTTATCGGAAGTTTCGCAACAATTTCGCGAGCTAGGTAAAGAAGATAGCCGATGGAAAGAAGAACGCCAGCGTTTGCGTCAGGAACTGGCGGCCTTACAATCACGTGTTGAATTATTGAGTGATTTGGAATCTGGCTATGATGGTTACGCGCTCGGGGTAAAAACGGTGCTTCAGGCGAAAGATGCCGGGCGTTTAGAACATATTTATGGTAGTATAGCCAACCTCATCAGAGTTCCCAAAGAGTTGGAGTTAGCCATTGAAACCGCACTGGGTGGAGCAGTTCAAAATTTGCTGGTGGCTTCAGAAGAAGATGCGCGACGGGCAATTGAGTATTTGAAGCAACGCCATGCGGGTCGAGCTACGTTTATGCCGCTTTCTGTGATTCGAGGTCGTTACCTTTCTGAGGAAGAAGCGGCCATTGTTAAGCAAGATGAGGGCGCGCTTGGTGTGGCCAGCCAGTTGCTTCAATATCACTCAAATTACGAACAGGCGATTGCTCATCTTCTTGGCAATGTTGTAGTGGCGAAAACTTTGGTAGACGCCAATCGTTTGGCGCGTAAGCTGCGCTATCGGGTACGGTTGGTGACGCTTGAAGGTGATGTGGTAGCTCCAGGTGGCTTGATGTCAGGTGGTAGCCATGCACGAAAAGGTCCTGGATTGCTGGGACGTACTCGTGAAAAACAGGAAACCGAAGAACGACTTGCAGAGTTGCAGGAAAAAGAACAACAGGCAGGAGCAGAACTAGCCCTTGTAGAGAATCGCATGCGTGAAATAGAACGATTGGGACAGACGCTGACCAAGGAACGTACGGAAATAGCCGAACGTTTGACGGTGGCCGAAGCATCCATTCGTGATGCAGAACTGCGTTTGGTCAATGCGGAAGAAAAATGGCAAGCTGTGCAATTTGAAATAGAAGAAAGTAAGGAATCAGACGAATTGCGCCGTACTCGTCTGCAACAGGCAGCTGAGAAAGTCGAAGAGACGGAAGCACGTATTGCACAAGGTGAACAGCAATTAACAGAAATTCGCAAAAAAATTCAAGATTGGGATCAAAATGCTCAACAAACGCAGGAGCAATTGACTGCTTTGCGAGTCCAAATGGCTACTCTTGAACAGGAGAAGAGCGCCAATCAGCAGCGTCTTCAGGAATTGTCAGGAGAAAAGGCAAAATTAGAACAGCGCTTGCAGACGGCAGACAAGGATTTAAGCGAGTTTGCTGCCTTACTTGCCGAACTTGCCGAGCGGGAACAAGAATTGCAGGAGCGTCTGAAAAATTCATTTCAAGAAAAAGAAGAGATAGAGCATCGCATGCTCTGGTTGCGCCAGGAACGTCAAGTTTTAGAGTCTTCTTTGCGCGTCAAGGACAAAGCAGTCCATGAAGCGAGAGCTGCTTTAGCAGCTGTGGAAGAGCGGACTCATCGCTTGGCAGTGCTTGAAGAGCGCACAGACGCAGAATTGCGCCATGCCCTCGAAAAGTTGGGTCAACAGTATGAGATGACTTACGAGTGGGCTATCTCTAAACTTGAACGTCTGGAGAATGTGGAGAAAGCCAGGGAAACGGTACGCAACCTTCGTTTAAAACTGCAATCCATGGGTCATGTGCGAGTGAGTGCCTGGGAAGAGTGGAATCGGTTAACAGAGCGTCTGCAATTTTTGCAATCGGAAAGAGATGATGTTCTTGCAGCAAAAGCGCAATTATTAGATGTCATACAAAATCTTGATGAGCAGATGCAAGAACGGTTTCAAGCAACTTTTGATCAGATTCGCTCTGAATTTCAGATTGTATTTCGTCAATTGTTTCAAGGTGGACGAGCAGATTTGCAGTTGACAGATCCAGAGCATCTGCTGACAACAGGTATTGAGGTTATCGCTGAACCACCAGGGAAAAAATTGCAGAGTCTCAATTTGCTTTCTGGTGGTGAACGCGCTTTGACAGCCATGGCGTTACTTTTTGCCATTTTGCGTGTTCGACCCGTGCCATTTTGTGTTCTTGATGAGGTGGAGGCTGCTCTCGACGAAGGCAATGTAGGTCGTTTTGCTCAACAACTGCAAGCTTTCGCCGCAGCAACACAATTTATTGTTATCACGCATCGTCGCGGTACTATGGAAGCCGCTGATGTGCTGTATGGTGTAACCATGCAAGAATTAGGCGTATCCTCCATGGTGAGTGTGCGCATAGCGGAAGACTGGGAAGATGAGCCAGCCTAAACTTTCTTGAACAGTCAAGCTTATGGACCAGAGAAATGAGGGATAATGTGGGCATTTTTGAACGATTTAAGCAGGGGTTAAAGAAAAGTCGAGGAGCGTTGTTTGGCAGATTAGGACACTTGTTTTCTTCCAACAGATTGGACGATTCTGTCTATGAAGAGATGGAAGAAGCTTTTTTGGCTGCTGATATGGGTATGGAAACCTCGCTTCAAGTAGTCGAACGCGTTCGTCGATTAGCTCGAGAAAATAAAATTCACCAACCATCTGAACTTCCGCCTTTAATGGCGCAAGCGCTTACTGAAGCATTGGAGAAAGTTGATCCAACACCATCTGTAGCAGCGGACGGACCTACACTTGTTTTGGTTGTCGGTGTCAACGGTGCTGGTAAAACAACTTCGATTGGCAAGCTGGCTTACTATTATAAATCGCAAGGGAAAAAAGTATTATTGGCTGCAGGAGACACATTCCGAGCCGCCGCAACGGAACAGTTGGTCGCTTGGGGCGAGCGTGTTGGTTGCGATGTAGTGCGTCACGTGGCAGGAGCCGACCCGGCTGCAGTCGTTTATGATGCCATTCAGGCGGCCAAGTCGCGCAAAGTGGACTTTATTCTTTGTGATACGGCAGGTCGTTTGCAGAATAAAGATCACCTTATGAAAGAATTGGCTAAAATCTACAAAGTTGCTTCCCGGGAATTACCGGGATCGCCTCATGAAGTTTTGTTAGTGTTGGATGGAACGACCGGGCAAAATGCCATCTCGCAAGCAAAAGTATTTCGCGAAGTGGTTCAAGTCAGTGGCATTGTGTTAACCAAGTTGGACGGCACAGCCAAAGGCGGTGTGGTTTTGCCGATTGTACAGGAACTAGGCATTCCTGTGAAATGGGTTGGGCTTGGTGAGAGCAAGGAAGATCTTCAACCTTTTTCAGCGCGCGCATTTGCGGAGAGTCTTTGCGAGGCAGAATAATGTTGTCAAGGTGAGGAGGTTGACAGTGGGGCGGGAGCCGAATATGATAGAAAAGGTCGCACGTGTCAATGCGTTGTATGACTTTTATGGTCAGCTTCTCACATCACGCCAGCAACAAATGTTTGAACTTCATTATTTCGATGACTGGTCGTATGGAGAGATTGCCGCCCAGCATGGAGTATCCAGACAAGCTGTTCATGACAATCTCACGCGTGCAGAAGAAGTGCTGGAACGGTATGAGTCACAACTTGGTTTGCTGGCGCACCATCAGCGTCAACAGGAATGGTTGAAGTGCTTGCAGGCGGCTTGGTATCGTGTAACTCAAAATCATCCTGACCTGTCAGACGAAGAAATGGAGCCAATAAACAGGATATTGGAAGAGTGGAAGCAATTCCTGTTTGGCGAGGAGAGGGGGGATCTGCGTGTTTGAAGCATTGTCAAGCAGTTTGCAAAAAGCGCTCAGCAAGCTGCGCAGTAAAGGCAAACTTACAGAAGAAGACGTTGCTCTCGCCATGAGGGAAGTTCGTCTTGCGCTGCTTGCTGCGGACGTCAACGTAAAAGTGATTAAACAGTTTGTCGATCGCGTTCGGGAACGTGCAGTAGGCGTAGATGTGCAAAACAGTTTGACGCCTGGACAACAGGTCGTCAAGATTGTTTATGAAGAGTTGACCGAGTTGATGGGTGGCGAGCAAGCGAAAATCAAGATGGCAGCCAAGCCGCCCACGGTTATCATGCTGGTCGGCCTGCAAGGTGCTGGTAAGACCACCACCATTGCCAAGCTTGCCCTTAGCTTCAAACAGCATGAGCACCGTCCGCTCCTGATTGCTGCAGACGTCTATCGTCCAGCAGCCATTCAACAGTTGGAGGTTCTAGGAACTCAGATTGATGTCCCAGTTTTTCAACTGGGTCAGTCCCAACTTCCCAAAGAGATTGTTCGGCAAGGATTGCGCGCTGCACAAGCTCAAGGGGCTGACATTGTACTTGTCGATACCGCAGGACGCCTGCACATTGATGAGGATTTAATGAAAGAACTGGAAGATATCCAGTCTCTCGCTGAGCCGGATGAAGTTTTGCTTGTGGTTGATGCCATGACTGGGCAGGACGCGGTACATGTGGCAGAAACTTTTCATCAAAGGCTCAGTCTCACGGGTGTCATTCTCACCAAATTAGACGGCGATGCGCGTGGAGGAGCGGCATTAACGATTCGTTCTGCCACTGGCTGTCCCATCAAGTATGTTGGTCTCGGTGAGAAGATTGAACCGTTGCAACCTTTCCATCCCGATCGTATGGCTTCGCGCATTTTAGGCATGGGAGATGTTCTTAGCCTGATTGAACGAGCCGAACAAACAGTGGATATGGAAAAGGCGCGGGAAATGGAGCAAAAGATGCGCAACGCATCTTTTACGCTGGATGATTTTCGCGAGATGTTCCAACAAGTTCGCAATTTGGGCCCACTCGATCAAATCATGAAAATGATTCCCGGGATGAACAAAATGAAGGGTTTGGAGAATGTCGATCTCGGTGATAAGCGTTTTCTGCGCATGGATGCTATCATTACTTCCATGACAAAAGAGGAACGTGCCAATCCTGATGTCATGAATGCAAGTCGGCGTAGGCGAGTGGCAATGGGAAGTGGGACCACCGTTCGTGAGGTAAACCAAGTTCTCAATCAATTTGAGCAGACGCGTCAGATGATGAAAAAATTTTCAGGGATTGGCAAAAAAATGGGACGCCGAAATGCGCTTAGTGCGCTGAAGTCGCTCGGGATGGATGGTGGAATTCCTAATTTACAAGATGAATTGGGCAAATTGCCTCTCTCAGCAGAGGGTTCCAATTTTCCAAAATCTCGTCGACATCATAAGAAAAAGAAAAAATAATGAATGCAAAGGATGATAATTGATGGCAGTCAAAATTCGTTTGAAAAGAATGGGTGCTAAAAAAGCTCCTTTTTATCGTTTGGTTGTTGCGGAATCTCGTTCGCCTCGTGATGGACGTTTTATTGAAGAGATTGGTACTTATAATCCGCTCAAGGATCCTGCGGAAATTAGCATTAATGAAGAGCGTGCCCTGCATTGGCTTTCAACGGGAGCCCAACCTTCTGACACCGTGCGTCATCTGTTAAGTAAGCAGGGGGTATTGAAGAAATTTCATGAGGCTCGGCAAGCAAAATAAATTCATCAGTAAGCCAGGCCGGCATTTTGCCGGCTTTGGCTGCTTGTATTCATCATCGAATTTTCCAGTCATTGATTTTATCTGCGGGTGTCAGGAGCGGGTTTGATGGAAAAATTGATTCGCTTTCTGGTAGAAGCTATTGTCGATTATCCACAGGACATTCAAATAGATGCTCATACAATCGATGGGGGTTCTGTCACGTATCGACTCTATGTGCATCCGGACGATGTTGGCAAAGTTATAGGACGCCAAGGACGTATTGTAAAATCGTTGCGTCAAATTCTAGCAGCTTCTGCGCATCGTCAAGGACTTCGAGTACAATTAGAAATTGAAGCAAAACGTTAAAACAGCGATCGCGTTAAAATAGAAGTAGAGCGCAGTTCGAAATTTAAAGGAGCGAATATTGTGCAAATTCGTCAACCAGTAGCGGTGAAATTTATTTTGACAGAGATGGCAAAGCAGCAAATTATCCAGGAACATCGCAAACAAATTGAGCAACTTGGGCATGAGTTAGAACAGATTGAGGAACAAGGTAAGCAAGCAATCGAACAAGCTATGAGTCAAGGTGGCGAAATAGCTAAACAGGTTCGCGAGCAAGTGGAGACGGAAAAAAATAATCGTCTCATGCAACGCGAACAACTTCTCCAACAAATGCAACAAATTCAACAGTTAGAGTTGGGGACGGAGATTCAAAATATGAATGTGGAAACAGTGGTTGATGTTCGAGTAGGAGATGACTGGAGTAAAATTTTAATGGGCTCGGAAATTGTTGTGAAAGATGGTGTGGTTATCGATATCCGTCGTGGAGGTCAATCCTTCCAAGAATAAACTTATTTGATTTGGGACGGATTTTTTCGCCAAGCATCATAGAATGGATGGGCGGGCGTTGCGCTTTTGCCCATTCTTTGCGTTGTGATATTCCTATAGGGTGATCTAGCATTCAAATATTATAAAGATAAATAGAATGGACAAGCCTCCAATAAGGAGAAAGGAGGATCTACATGAGAGAAAAATTTTTTACTGTGGGTGTGATAGTATCGCCGCATGCTTTGCGAGGGGCGGTTAAGGTATATCCTCGTACTGACTTCCCGGAAGTTCGATTTTCGAAAGGTTCTCAATTATGGATTCGTCGTCCTAATCAAGACCCCTTTCAAGAAGTTTTTGTAGAATCAGCCAAGAAACATCAAAAATTTTGGATTCTCACTTTTGAACAAATCCAGTCCATTTCTCAGGTGGAAGATTGGCGTAAAACAGAATTGTGTATTCCTGAATCAATGCTGGAGCCATTGCCGGAAGGGACTTACTACATTCACCAATTAATTGGTCTTCAGGTATATCGAGACTCTGGCGAGTATTTAGGAGAATTAATGGAAGTGCTGCAACCGGGTGCGAATGATGTGTATGTTGTGAAAAAGTCAGATCAAACAAGAGAACTTTTGATTCCTGCCATTCCTTCATGCGTATTAAATATTTCTTTAGATGAGAAGCGGATGACAGTGCATCTTCTCCCGGGATTGCTTGAGGAAGAGACAGGAGAAGGTCAAAATGCTTAAATTTCACGTCTTGACATTGTTTCCGGAACTATTTACTCCCTTTTTCGAGACAAGTATCATCAAACGTGCACAAGATTCGGGAGCCACTCAGCTTCAGTGTATAAATTTTCGGGATTATGCAACTGACCGGCATCGCACTGTGGATGATTATCCGTTTGGTGGCGGTGCAGGTATGCTTCTTAAACCAGAACCCATTTTCCGTGCCCTTGAAGCTTTACAAGAGCGTGAGACACCAGATGCAATTCTCCTCATGACTCCCCAAGGAAAGCCTTATCGGCAAAGTATGGCTCAGGAATTTTCACAAAAGAAATCTTTGGTTATTCTCTGCGGACATTATGAAGGAATGGACGATCGCGTTCGCCAAACTTGGGTAACTGACGAAATTTCGCTGGGAGATTTCGTCATGACAGGCGGAGAAATAGCGGCTATGGCAGTTATTGATTCAGTTGTACGACTTCTTCCAAGTGTGCTCGGTAATCAAGAATCGTTAGCGGAAGAATCGCATAGCCATGGACTTTTGGAGTATCCACAATACACTCGGCCTGCTGTATTTCGTGGAATATCCGTGCCGCCAGTGTTGCTTTCCGGACACCATGGGAAAATTGCTGAATGGCGGCGAATGCAGTCGTTATATCGTACTTGGAAGCGAAGACCCGATATGTTACTTCATGCAAATTTGTCTGAGGCCGATCGCGTTGTCATTCAACGATTTGAAAAAGGAGATTGGAGTGGGCTTGATGGTTGAAAATCACACGATTTGACCATCTGTTAGGAAATTATTTCGCAGGCAATGAAAAAAACCGATTTTTTTCGACAGAAGCTATTGCTTTTTCGACAAAAAGGAGGTAAGATAGTCGCTGTCGCTGCAAGAGGGGACGCGAAAGAGAGCCTTGGCAGCGAGAGAACCTTGAAAACTAAACACGCACAAGAATCACCAAACGCCAGAGAAGAAGTGCCCGAGCTCGAGAGAGCGAGGGAGAAGGAATTAGACATTGAGAGTTTGATCCTGGCTCAGGACGAACGCTGGCGGCGTGCCTAATACATGCAAGTCGAGCGGGTATCGAAAGATACCAGCGGCGGACGGGTGAGGAACACGTGGGGAATCTGCCTAACAGACCGGAATAACGCCTGGAAACGGGTGCTAAGGCCGGATAGGCGCATGAGGCGCATGCCTGATGCGGGAAAGGATGCTAGGGCATCGCTGAGAGAGGACCCCGCGGCGCATTAGCTAGTTGGTAGGGTAAAGGCCTACCAAGGCGACGATGCGTAGCCGACCTGAGAGGGTGACCGGCCACACTGGGACTGAGACACGGCCCAGACTCCTACGGGAGGCAGCAGTAGGGAATCTTCCGCAATGGGCGCAAGCCTGACGGAGCAACGCCGCGTGAGCGAGGAAGGCCTTCGGGTTGTAAAGCTCAGTCAAGGGGGAAGAGCGGCAAGGAGAGGGAATGCTCTTTGCGAGACGGTACCCCGAGAGGAAGCCCCGGCAAACTACGTGCCAGCAGCCGCGGTAATACGTAGGGGGCAAGCGTTGTCCGGAATCACTGGGCGTAAAGGGTGCGTAGGCGGTTCTGCAAGTCTGGGGTGAAAGGCCAGGGCTCAACCTTGGGAATGCCTTGGAAACTGTAGGACTTGAGTACTGGAGAGGCAAGGGGAATTCCACGTGTAGCGGTGAAATGCGTAGAGATGTGGAGGAATACCAGTGGCGAAGGCGCCTTGCTGGACAGTGACTGACGCTGAGGCACGAAAGCGTGGGGAGCAAACAGGATTAGATACCCTGGTAGTCCACGCCGTAAACGATGAGTGCTAGGTGTTGGGGGGTACCACCCTCAGTGCCGAAGGAAACCCAATAAGCACTCCGCCTGGGGAGTACGGTCGCAAGACTGAAACTCAAAGGAATTGACGGGGGCCCGCACAAGCAGTGGAGCATGTGGTTTAATTCGAAGCAACGCGAAGAACCTTACCAGGGCTTGACATCCCTCTGACGATACCAGAGATGGTAGGTCCCTTCGGGGCAGAGGAGACAGGTGGTGCATGGTTGTCGTCAGCTCGTGTCGTGAGATGTTGGGTTAAGTCCCGCAACGAGCGCAACCCTTGACCTGTGTTACCAGCACGTAGAGGTGGGGACTCACAGGTGACTGCCGGCGCAAGTCGGAGGAAGGCGGGGATGACGTCAAATCATCATGCCCCTGATGTCCTGGGCGACACACGTGCTACAATGGGCGGCACAACGGGAAGCGAGAGAGCGATCTGGAGCGAACCCCTGAAAACCGCTCGTAGTTCGGATTGCAGGCTGCAACTCGCCTGCATGAAGCCGGAATTGCTAGTAATCGCGGATCAGCATGCCGCGGTGAATCCGTTCCCGGGCCTTGTACACACCGCCCGTCACACCACGAGAGTTGGCAACACCCGAAGTCGGTGGGGTAACCCGAAAGGGGGCCAGCCGCCGAAGGTGGGGTCGATGATTGGGGTGAAGTCGTAACAAGGTAGCCGTATCGGAAGGTGCGGCTGGATCACCTCCTTTCTAGGGAAGAGAGAGGGGTTTGGTGGAGAGGCGTGCGTGTTTAGTTTTGAGGGTTCTCGGGAGAGAACTTAGCGAAAGCTACTTATGCCTTGAGAGAGGGATAAGCTCGAAGGACCTTGAGAACTGAATCAGCAAGAGGGAAGCAAGGTGAAGGTAGAAAGGGCGCACGGAGGATGCCTAGGTGCCAGGAGCCGAAGAAGGACGGGGCGAACACCGAAATGCCTTGGGGAGCTGTACGCGAGCGAAGATCCAGGGATGTCCGAATGGGGGAACCCACCGGTCGTGATGGGCCGGTACCGCTATCTGAATGTATAGGATAGACGGAGGGAACCTGGGGAACTGAAACATCTCAGTACCTGGAGGAGAAGAAAACAAGAGTGATTCCGCAAGTAGTGGCGAGCGAACGCGGAAGAGCCTAAACCATGATGGTGGAGAAGGGGACCCCCGTTGCCATCATGGGGTAGAGGGGATGCGCAGCCAGGCAGGGTCTTGCCTGGGCCGAAGGAGACAAGGGAGCCAAACGACATGGGAAGGTCGGCCAGAGCGGGTGAGAGCCCCGTAGGCGAAGCTTGTCGAGGGAGGTAGCGCAGGCCCCAAGTACCGCGGGACACGAGGAACCCCGTGGGAATCCGGGAGGACCACCTCCTAAGGCTAAATACTCCCTGGCAACCGATAGCGGAGAGTACCGTGAGGGAAAGGTGAAAAGAACCGCGGGAGCGGAGTGAAAGAGAACCTGAAACCGTGTGCTTACAAGCAGTCGGAGTCCGAAAGGATGACGGCGTGCCTTTTGTAGAATGAACCGGCGAGTGATGGTGATAAGCGAGGTTAAGGCAGGGAAGCCGGAGCCGAAGCGAAAGCGAGTCTGAAGAGGGCGAGAAGTTGATTGCCATCGACCCGAAACCGGGTGAGCTACCCCTGGTCAGGGTGAAGTGCGGGTAACACCGCATGGAGGCCCGAACCCACCGGCGTTGAAAAGCCGGGGGATGAACTGGGGGTAGGGGAGAAATTCCAATCGAACCCGGAGATAGCTGGTTCTCCCCGAAATAGCTTTAGGGCTAGCGTCACGGATGAGGGACGGAGGTAGAGCACCGATGGGGTGCGGGGCCCGACCAGGGTTACCAAGCTCCGTCGAACTCCGAATGCCGTTTCATTGAACCGTGGCAGTCAGACTGCGAGTGCTAAGATCCGTAGTCAAGAGGGAAACAGCCCAGACCAACAGCTAAGGTCCCCAAGGGTGGTTAAGTGGGAAACGATGTGGCGGTGCATAGACAACCAGGATGTTGGCTTAGAAGCAGCCATCATTGAAAGAGTGCGTAATAGCTCACTGGTCGAGTGACGCTGCGCGGAAAATGTAACGGGGCTAAACCACACACCGAAGCTATGGCTGTGGGAAGACCACAGGGTAGGGGAGCGTTCCATAAGCGGAGAAGCCTTCTTGAGAGGGAAGGTGGAGGTTATGGAAGTGAGAATGCCGGTATGAGTAGCGAAAAGAGGGGTGAGAATCCCCTCCGCCGAAAGCCCAAGGTTTCCTGGGGAAGGATCGTCCACCCAGGGTTAGTCGGGACCTAAGGCGAGGCCGAGAGGCGTAGTCGAAGGAGAACGGGTTGAGAATCCCGTACCAGATGGATTTGCATGACTGAAGGGGTGACGCAGGAGGCTAGAGCGAGCGGCCGGATGGAAGAGGCCGTCCAATCCGCAAGGGGGTCGCGCAGGGAAAACCGCGCGGCGAGAACTCTGAGCGGTGATGGGGAGGGAAGAAGAGTACCGAAGCGCTCGAGGTCACACTGCCAAGAAAAGCCTCTAGGGAGAATGCATCTGCCCGTACCGGAAACCGACACAGGTGGGCGCGTGGAGAACACGGAGGCGCGCGGGAGCACTCTCGTTAAGGAACTCGGCAAAATGGCCCCGTAACTTCGGGAGAAGGGGCGCTCTGAAGAAGAGCCGCAGTGAAAAGGCCCAAGCGACTGTTTAGCAAAAACACAGGTCTCTGCGAAGCCGAAAGGCGAAGTATAGGGGCTGACGCCTGCCCGGTGCTGGAAGGTTAAGAGGAGGGGTGAGGGCGAGAGCCCGAAGCTCTGAATTGAAGCCCCAGTAAACGGCGGCCGTAACTATAACGGTCCTAAGGTAGCGAAATTCCTTGTCAGGTAAGTTCTGACCCGCACGAAAGGCGTAACGACTTGGGCGCTGTCTCAACGAGAGACCCGGTGAAATTGTAATACCTGTGAAGATGCAGGTTACCCGCGGCTAGACGGAAAGACCCCGTGGAGCTTGACTGTAGCTTGATATGGGAGACGGGCATGTCATGTACAGGATAGGTGGGAGACACAGAAGCATGGGCGCCAGCCTGTGTGGAGTCGATGTTGGGATACCACCCTTGAGATGCTAGTCTTCTAACCTGGCACCCTGAATCGGGTGTGGGGACAGTGTCAGGCGGACAGTTTGACTGGGGCGGTCGCCTCCTAAAAGGTAACGGAGGCGCCCAAAGGTTCCCTCAGCGCGGATGGAAACCGCGCGGGGCGTGTAAAGGCACAAGGGAGCTTGACTGCGAGACGGACAGGTCGAGCAGGGACGAAAGTCGGGCTTAGTGACCCGGTGGCACTGCGTGGAAGGGCCATCGCTCAACGGATAAAAGCTACCCCGGGGATAACAGGCTGATCTCCCCCAAGAGTCCACATCGACGGGGAGGTTTGGCACCTCGATGTCGGCTCATCGCATCCTGGGGCTGAAGTCGGTCCCAAGGGTTGGGCTGTTCGCCCATGAAAGCGGTACGCGAGCTGGGTTCAGAACGTCGTGAGACAGTTCGGTCCCTATCTGCCGTGGGCGGAGGATACGTGAGAGGGTTCGTCCTTAGTACGAGAGGACCGGGATGAACCGACCGCTGGTGGACCAGTTGTCCTGCCAAGGGCACAGCTGGGTAGCCAAGTCGGGGAGGGATAAGCGCTGAAAGCATCTAAGCGCGAAGCCTGCCTCAAGATAACGTATCCCATTCCGTCAAGGAAGGAAGACCCCTTATAGACGATAAGGTAGATCGGTCCGGCGTGGAAGCGTCGTGAGGCGTGGAGCGGACGGATACGAATCGGTCGAGGCCTTCACCAAGGAAAATCCCTCTTGCTGAGACAGTTGGAAAGGGAAGAAGAGTCTGGTGACCATAGCGGAGGGGATACACGCGTACCCATCCCGAACACGACCGTGAAGACCTCCAGCGCCGAGCATACTTGGGGTGAAGACCCCTGGGAACCTAGGTCGTTGCCAGGCAACAGGAGTACAGGTGGCTGTTGGGAGAATGCTCTGTATAAACAGAGCTGAACTCCTGACAGTTTTTTTGTATGATACGAATTATAGTCCTATACATTTTTCTCCTTGTGGGTGATGAGATGGAAATTGCTCCTCATGTACATTTGTTAACTTCTACTAAAGGTAGTTATGCTTATTTGGTTTTATCCGATGAACCTGTATTGATTGATACAAGTCTTTCATCCAAAAGAGATCAATTAAAAAAAGAATTGGCCAATTTAGGAATGACTCCAAAAGATATTGCGCATGTTCTGTTAACGCATATGGATGTTGATCATATTGGAAACGCAAAATGGCTTCAGGATCAATCATCAGCTATCATTTGGGCTCCCGAAATAGAGATTCCTTACATTCATGGACAAGCGAAGGCAAAGGGAGTAAGGGGTTTTATTCAAAGAACTATGAAAGTTGAGCGTCCACACATCACTCATTCTTACCATGCTGGGCAACAGATAGGTGGCATTGAAATTATTCCATCTCCTGGTCATACCTTAGGACATGTTTCTTTACGTTACAATGATATATTGTTTGCTGGGGACTTGGTGACAACGCGTCGTGGTCAATTAAAGCCATCTCCGGGGTTCTTAACTTGGGATAAACAAGCATTGCGTAAATCGATAAAAGAAGTCGGGAATTTGTCATTTAATTGGGTTTGTCCAGCTCATGGCGATCCGGTTCAAAGAGCTAACTTGTGGGAAACCTTAATGCTATAAAAGTTGGAAATGAGGATGTTAATTGATAGAACATGAAATTACCCAAATGCAAGCTGGTAAAAAGGTACACCGTGTGGTTCGGCAGATGCTTCCCGGTATTCCCTTGTCAGGGATATATAAGATGATTCGTACAGGCCGCGTTAAACTCAATGGAAAAAAAGCGAAACCGGATCAAATTGTAGATACGGGTGATCGTTTAATTCTCTTTATTCATCGTGATGACTATGAGAATGTCAAAAAGTCGCCTCATAAATTTTCCGGCATCCGAACAGATATTGAAGTGTTAGAAGAAACTTCTGATTGGTTGGCTGTGCACAAACCAGCAGGTGTTTTAACACATGGTGCGGCGGGCGAGCACAAGCATACATTAGTCAATCAAGTTGCCGCATATCTCTATCAAAAAGGTGATGCAGATTCGGATACATACAGTCCGGCACCTCTTCACCGTTTGGATAGAAATACAAGCGGGATTGTTCTTTTTGCTAAAAATGGCTGGGCGGCTAAGGAAATTTCTCGCCAGATTCAAAATGGTCAGATTGAGAAGTATTATATAGCGTTAGTACACGGAGAGATTAAGCATCGCGGGTCTATTCAGTTGGCTATTTCACGTCGAGAAAACAATCGTACCGTTATATCTGATGCATTAGATGCTCGACCCGCTCGAACGGATTTTGAACCTATTGTAAGCAATGGTAAATCGACAGTTGTCTGCCTGCAACTCATTACTGGCAGGACACATCAAATACGCGCCCATATGAAACATATTGGACATGCTCTGGTTGACGATGTTAAATATCAGGGAGGCCGCGCCATTAGAGAATTGAATAATGAAAATGCGGATAAAGCACTCCATCAATGGCTGCACGCCTTTATGTTGCAAATGGCCGATGGATATATTGTGCGCGATCCGTTGCCTAAAGATTTTCGGAATAAATTACAGAAAATGGGATATTCATCTTTTGAAATTAACGAGATCGATAAATATAATCCTTTTTCTGATTAATTTATCACTAGCGCAGGTGATTCCAAAGCTATGTGTTTTCGGATTTCATCCGGTACGGCTATGGGTCTGCGCTCTTTGGCACTTACAGTTACTACTGTAGCCTTTGCTTCCGTGACCATTTCCCCATACTGGTTCAAAATCTTTTGTTCCATTTGCATACTGCTGCGACCGACGGCGCTTAACCAAGTATAGACGGTCATTGTATCGTTCTGCCTAGCTTCCCGACGATAGTCAACTTCCATACGAGCAAGAACTGTGATGAGGTTTTGTTTTTTTAATTCGTCGTATTTAAAACCGCGTTGTTCAAACCAATCTTCTCGTCCCCACTCCAAATACTCGAGAAACTTCGCATTATTCACATGCGCATTTACATCCAAATCTGTGGAACGAACGGGAAACTCAATTTTAGAAAAAGATTTCAATCTTCACTTCTCCTTAGTATCTGCTATTTACGTCCATGGATATTTTATCATGCGTTTTCCAGTCCACAAAAGAGCATATCCGCGTTGACTTGGGAAATGGTAAAGATGAGATGGTCGTGGAATGAATTCTAAACACTTCTGGAGTTTAAGAAGAGCAGGAAGGGAGGATATTTAAATCGCATGGGATTTCTAAATAAGCCCAAACTGCAAGTATTCTTGGCCACATTCTGTTCCTTCACGATTTTTGTTCCGTGGGGACAAACCACATCCATTGCTCAAGCAGCTACGAAAGCCGATATAAAATTACAGCCTATTTATGAACAGTACGGTAAGCGTTTTGATGTCCCTTGGGGGATTTTAGCAGGGATCGATCGATACGCTGAATTGTCCAAGACAAAGGCTGATCGCAATGAGCATCCGTTCTATGGATATGCTTTTGATGATGTAGCCTGGTCGGGTCTATCGAATCCAAATAGTCACGATATCGATCCGATGACCATTAGTTTATTCGGAGGTCTAGGTGTAGATGCCAATCGTGATCGGATTGCCAGTCAAATTGAAGCAGAAGATCGAATTGCTGCCCTTGCCTCTTGGATTGATTTGGAAAGCGGTGAGAGTGATTTGGATGAATGCGTGTGGGCATTGTTTCAAGATCCTGTGGCAATGGACAGAGTCTTTGCCTTCTCACGTATTTTTGAGACATTTGGTTTGCATCCAGAGGGTCACTGTTTTCCAGTAGATAAACGTTATAATTATACTGTCAAGCATACATTTGGTGCGGGAAGAAGTTTTGGCGGTAGAAGAATTCATGAAGGTGTCGATATTTTTGCCTCTTACGGTACACCCGTGCTGGCTTGCAGTTACGGATACGTAGAATTGATGGGTTGGAATCGTTTTGGCGGCTGGCGTGTAGGGATACGAGACGGAGATAACTACTACTATTATTACGCTCATTTATCTTCTTTTGCAAAAGGCGTGAAACAAGGCAGTTTAGTGCGTCCTGGTCAAGTGATTGGCTATGTTGGTTCAACAGGATACGGACCACCTGGTACGGCTGGAAAGTTTCCACCCCATTTGCATTTTGGAATATATCGAGAGATCGGACATCGTGAGTGGGCTTTTAGCCCTTCGTCCATGTTAGCTTCCTGGGAACGTCAAAAACAGACGGTCATGAGGGTAAAAAGTTGAAGCCAACGGCTCTTGGCACTACAATTGGGAAGGGACTTTTTGATGATGGATTTTGTCGAAAAGAGAACTTTCTTGAAGTGAGGGAGCCTAACAGTGAAAAGCAAGCCAGTATCTGCTTCAAGAACCGTTATGACGGACTTGGTGCTACCTCCAGATACCAATAATTATGGTACTATTTTCGGCGGGCGAGTGATGGCTTATGTGGATAAAATAGCAAGCATCGCCACAATGCGTCACGCCCGTATGCCAGTGGTTACAGCTTCTTCAGATAGCCTGGATTTTTTGGAACCTATTAAAGCTGGGGAAGCCATTCGATTGGAGGCGTTTGTGACATATACGCACAAAACTTCAATGGAAGTTTTTGTGCGTATAGAGTCCGAAAATTTGATGACTGGGCAAGTCAAACAAACAGGCGCTTCGTATTTGACGTTTGTTGCACTGGGGCCTGATGGAAGACCTGCTCCTGTACCTGGTGTGATTCCGGAAACGGAAGAGGAGAAATGGCATTATCAAACTGCGCCTGCTCGCTTTGAATATCGCAAGCAGCGTAAAATGGAAAGGTTGGCACAAAATGAGCGAACTTCTCGTTGAAGTCACACGTGGTGAAATTGTAGAAAGTGTACATCGCGGCGATTTAGTCGTGATAGATTTCAAGGGCAATCTGATTGCTTCAACTGGCGATCCTAATCGTGTTATGTTTGCTCGTTCTTCAGCCAAACCTTTGCAAGCATTGCCGCTTCTATTGACAGGAGCTGCTGACAGTTTTCAATTGTCCAGTGCGGAACTGGCTCTAGCCTGTGCTTCACATAGTGGTGAGCCAGAGCATACTGAACTTGTACAAAGTTTACTTGCTCGTCTGGGTCTTTCCGTCGATGATTTGCGTTGTGGTGTCCATGCTCCTTATCATCAAAAAACCTATGAGACGATGTTGAAAAATGGTCAAGTAGTCACCGCGTTGCATAACAATTGTTCTGGAAAGCACACCGGAATGCTTGCGCTAGCAAAATTTTTAAATGCTCCACTGGATACATATGACCAGCGCGATAACCCAGTTCAAGAGCATATTTTTCAAGTATTGCAAGCAGTTTGTGAAATAGAGTCTGACAAAGTGAAATGGGGAGTCGATGGATGCGGTGTACCAGTGTTTGCTATGCCCATTCATCGTTTTGCGCTGCTATATGCCAAGCTGGCAGAGAGTGTTAGACAGGAAAATCCGCAAGAAAAAATTGGCTTGGCTTTAAAACGTTTGGCAAGTGCTATGATGGATAATCCTAAACTTGTAGCTGGTAGCGAACGACTTTGTACAGATTTAATGATGTCAATGCCTGGCAGAGTAGTTGCAAAAGCCGGAGCAGAAGGCGTTTATTGTGTAGGATGGGTAGAAAAAGGAATAGGACTTTGTTTAAAGATTGACGATGGTAACAGCCGTGCGGTGGGACCAGTTGTAATTGAAGCGCTGAGTCAATTGCAGCTTTTAACCGCAGAAGAGAAAAATGCGTTAAACCGCTGGCATCGGCCGTCTCTCGTTAATCACAGCGGAACTTTGGTAGGAGAGATTCGTCCCGCTTTCGAACTTCAGATTCGCTGAACTTAATGGCTTTCGTGAAATAAGGGGCGGGGTTGTTCCTAATCAGTGAAACGGGAGTGAATTCTTTGTTAATGCAGGAGTCTGAGCGCGATCAATCACATCTTCCGCGCCATGCCAGGTTAGGTCTCAAGCATCACCGCGTTGCTAGATACGCCATGGTATTATACATGGCGTATCCCATTGTCGATTATGCATTGCGTCTACCGCATATCCATCCCATTGGTGTTATTTGGGATGTCGTAGTGCTACTCATATTAGCTGTTGTAGCATTGCGACGTTGGTTGGCAGGCGAAAAACCCAAATTATTTCTCTGGCAAAAATTTGCCGGCTGGTACATTCTATTCTGCTTCGCTATGATGTTTTCTAATATTGGACAACCTATTCTTGCTGTTCAAGGGTTGCGGGATGACATTTATTACATGCTCTATACTTTTTTAATGCCTTTTGTTGTCGATGAAGAAGATGTGCCAAAGTTACTTCATGTTCTTGCTTCTACCGCTGTTCTAATTGGAGCAAATGGAATTTATCAGTATGTCACCAAAGCTCCGGTCCCCCAAGCGTTTAATGACGTCAACGAACATGTTCGTACCCGTGTCTTTTCTGTATTACAGAGTCCGAATGAAATGGGCGCATTTACAGCTATGACTTCACCACTTTTAATCAGCTTAGCTATTCGTGAAACCAATCGCTGGAGAAAAATGTTTTATATTCTTGGCGCTGTCTTTTGTCTAGCTTCGTTACTCTTCAGCTATACACGAGGAGCTTGGTTAGCTTTTGCGTTGTCATTGTTGATTACCGCGCTCATTTTTGAGCGGAGATTGTTACTGATTCTTTTAGTCGTAGGTGTTGTGGCATTCTTTCTACCATCTATACATCATCGATTTGCTGATTTGTTCTCACCGGTCTATTTTCTTAAATCAGCTGAAGCAGGCCGCATTGCCCGTTGGTTAACGGCGTTTGATCATATGGCGGCAAATCCTCTTTTTGGCGCAGGCTTAGGCCATTACGGAGGACAAGTTGCTGCAACTTATCGAGGTGGAATCTACTCCGATAATTACTACGCAAAGACATTGGGCGAATCTGGATTGGTGGGGCTTGTTCTGTTTGCTGGTATGCAACTTTCCCTTCTTTATGAGCTGTATAAAAAAGTTGCCAAAGCAGCTTGGGGACGAGATAAGTTTTTAGCTATTGGAGGATTTGCAGGTATTTTAGCGGTTGTGATTCATAATTTCACAGAAAATGTATGGGAATACAATCCCATGACAGCTCTGTATTTTGCTTTTTTAACTCTCTTACTGATTTGGGGATATGGGCGGTTTGGCAAGGAGGTGCAAGATGGACAAAACATTGAAGCGTAGTCGTCGATGGCTTTGGATTGTCTATCTGCTTTGGGCGCTGTTTGTCAATGCTATGAATCTTTGGGTTGTTAAACCATTGGTTGAAGATTTTGCTTTGCTTGGCGTACTGGCTGTCATCGTGATTATTGTGCTCTGGCTGACAACTATTCGCATCCAATCGCGCAAAAAATGGATTACTTTCACGCTGTTTGCTCTTTTGCTTGGTCAAGGAATTTCAAGCGTATCCTTTTATCCTACAGGGTTGCGTGTGCTTTTTACTGTCATCATGCTTCTGGGATTGTGTATTTTGGCTATATGGTTTACGAAAGCAGGTTGGAAGACCGTACTGGTTTCTGCGGCTGCAATTTTGCTGGTGAATCTATGGCTTCCCTACAGTGAATGGCCGTTTTTGACACATTTTAAGATCGTAAAATATGGAAAAATGAGTTTGATTCCTGGAGATATTCCTGCATTGCCTTGGTCGACCATTTCAACTCCGCAAGGACCTGCACTTGTCACTTTCAATCGTGTATTACCTAGCAATGCAGAACTTAGTGATTTAGCTAGTCAAGCTACAAGTAAGCCTGACTCTCTGTATAATCTTTTACAGACCGCTCAACACGAGTATGAGTTAATGGAAATACTTTCGGATCACGGCAAAGCAGTAGTTAAACCGCTACCGTTGAGTGATTTAGCTCAAGTTTCACTTTGGAATTTGGTGGCGCCTACATTCCCCTTGTCAGTTTCACATTGGAAGATTGTCAATCAACATGCCATTATGTATTTGACGGCTCCAGTTTCACCTGCCAGCGCCGCAGCATTAGGTTTAGAACCAGCCAGTTATTCAGGCAATTTTCTGGCTTTGGCTGCACAAACCTGGGAGCAAGATCAAGAGCAATGGAATCAATTATTATCTGACGCAAATGTTACACCTGCAAATCCACCCTTGCAGATTCAAGGAGGACTTTTGACCGGAAGTTGGCAAGGTCATACAGTGCAAGTTCCAGTCAAAACGCAAATTATTCTTGGTGAAGGCTCATTTACTCGACCAGGCGCCAATCAGGTATTGCTCGAAGGAGCCAATTTACTGCAAATTGTCAGTTTAACTCAAAATAAAGTAGTAGCTAGCTTCCATGCTTCGTTGACACAATCACTACCGCATGATATTGTGATTGGTCCGCTTACCAAGGGTGGACCAGATGCTATTTTTGTCAACGCTCAAAGAGCCTATATTTTGTCGGTCAATAGTGCAGGACAGTTTCGTACAGTATATGAGGCTCCCCTTGGTTCCTCGTTGCGTTTTGAAGCTGTATTACCTTCTGTTGGAAATCGAGCACCTGAAATTATCACGGATGATCCAAGTGCGATGAGAGACGTGCCAACTCGATATTTCTCTTCTTATCTATATCGAGATCATCAACTTTATCGAAATTGGCGTGTATATCGAACCAACGTTGTCAATGTAGAGCCTGTTCATTGGCAACCAGGTAAGGTTGATTTAGCTCTTTCAATATACGGAACGGGTGAATATTTAATCATTCAACGTTCGTATACGCCAGTACTCCCAGTCTCTATTGGTATTTTTATAATCATTGGTCTCATTGGCTGGGGACTGCGCTTGAATGACAGAAGAAAGCGGGTGAAAGCAGATGAAGTCCAATAAGCTATGGATTGTAGCTGCATTGCTTGGTTGTTTTGGACTGGTTGGATGTTCGCCAAAACCTCTGACCACCTTAAATCAAGTGCCACCCATTTCTTTAGCGAAAACGGATGCTGAAGCATGGCCCATCATTCAGACGGCTATTCACAAGGGGCTTCAACTTCATCAATATCAAATTAAGGCTAGTGTTAATTTAGTTGATAATTCTATAAATCCATCATTTACCGTCTATGGTTCAGTTGAAAAACCAAATGAAGTTTCGTTAGGTGTACATGAGGGAGACACGAATATTCAATTTTTTCAGCAAGGGCAGTCCGCATTCTCGTTTGTCAATGGTCACTGGACACCTTCTGATCCTTTGCCAAGCCCCGATGTATTTCAAACGTATGCTAAAGTGCTAGAAGGTGTAGAGAAGATGGGAACGCCTGTGTATCTGCAGCCTCAACAATATGTGGTAGACGAGTATTGCTGGGTGTTCACCATGATTGTCCCTGGTGTGGATGTGGAAAAATTAGCCACATGGGATGCGGGAGAAGTGTTTCCAGCCAGTTCGCATGTTTTAATGACGGTCATGGTCGGAAAACGCAGTGGTCAAATTCGTGAAGTAGAAACGAGTTCGGTGGGTTCTATATCGGAAGTGGGACCTATACAAATTTCTACAGACACCATTCTGTTTAACCTGAATAAAAAATACGCCAAGGTAAACATTCCTTTGTCACTTGTAAAACAATTCAAAGATTAGAGTTTATATCATTTCAGATATGCTCATCAGTTGGCAAAACAAGCAAAGAGGCATATAATAAAGTATGCCGTCGCTGAATTCCTAAGAGAAGCGGAGAACCCAATCACAGGGGTGAATCATCAGTCTTTCACTGATGTAGGGAATGCCTGCTCCCGAACCCGTCAGCTAACTCCGTAAGCGTTGCGGGCAGTTTTACAATGGTGGCGAGTAATCGTCAATTGTAACTTTTAAGAAATGCTTCTTTTTAGGAATGCCGCGATGGACTTTTCCATCGGGGAGTTGGTAAGCATGAACAAACATGCAGAGCTCCCACAGTGGGAGCGAGATATGGAGATTTTGCATCATTTGAGGAAGATGCGTTCCTCGCAGCAAGCACGGAATTCAGTCTCTAAAATGCTGGACGAAGACAAAAAGCTAAAAGTAAAGTTTTCTACTCGCACGTCTCCATCTTAATACATGCATTTTGAACAGGTAGTCGTACGACTACCTGTTCTATTGTACCATTTTATATTAGGTGAAATTTTTAAAAAATTGACCTTGATGAATTTATATGGTATATTATCGCGCGTGATCTCGACGGTCCGCTGCTTGCAAACAAGCATGAACGTCGAAGGTAAGGGAGGAAAATCCTAGATGAATTTACTTCAAGAAGTAGCGCGGGAACAATTACGTACAGATATTCCTAGTTTCCGCCCGGGAGACACGTTGCGTGTGCACGTGAAAGTTCGTGAAGGTCAGCGTGAGCGTATTCAGGTTTTTGAAGGCGTGGTCATTCGGCGTCGTGGTTCAGCCATCAGTGCTACCTATACTGTGCGCAAAATATCTTATGGTGTTGGTGTAGAAAGAACATTTCCATTACACTCTCCAAAGGTAGAAAAGATTGAAGTTATGCGTCGCGGTAAAGTTCGTCGAGCGAAGTTGTACTATTTGCGTGGATTGTCTGGCAAGGCTGCACGCATTAAAGAAATTCGCTAGTTTAAGCCGTACGCTGATTTGCGTTAGTAAAAGTAAATGCGTTAAGAAAGGGCCGGGTGGCCCTTTCTTAGTTTTAGTATTTCAGTATACGTTTCATCTGTGGTAGTTTATCGGATCTGATTTCAACAGAAAATTATATGTGATGGAAGTGAAAAGATATTGCAAACGATTCAGTGGTTTCCTGGACATATGGCCAAAGCACGTCGGGAAATTCAAGCTTCCATAAAAATGGTTGATGCAATTATTGAGTTAGTCGATGCGAGATTGCCAATGGCCAGTTCCAACCCTTTGCTGAAAGATTTAATTGGAGCACGGCCACGCTTGCTTGTGATGACTCGCAAGGATCTGGCAGATGAAAGCCAAACGAAGCAATGGTTGCAGAAATTTGAACATCAAGGTATTTCAGCTATAGCTGTCGATGCGCAAACGGGTAGTCAAGTACAGCGGATTATTCCTGCTTTAGAAATGGCAGCTAAGGCTAAACGCGAACGGGAAGCGCGTCGGGGCATGCGACCACGTCCTCTGCGTACTATGGTGGTGGGTATACCCAATGTGGGCAAATCATCGTTAATCAATAGATTGGCTAAACGTTCTGCTGTAAAAACAGGTGATCGTCCGGGAATTACAAAAGCCCAGCAGTGGGTACGTATAGGTAGCATTGAATTGCTGGATACCCCTGGAGTGCTTTGGCCCAAAATAGATTCCCCTGAAGATGGGTATCTCTTGGCTATGAGTGGGGCTATAAAACCAGAAATTTTAGATCATGTAGATTTGGCGTTACATGCACTACAATTCTTAATTCGATATTACCCGCATCTGGTTGAAGAACGATGGCAAATTGAAGCGCGCTCCTATGCTTCATATTCTCTCGATGAACCTGAAGGAGCGGAAGCGTTTTTAGATTTGTTTGAAAAAATGACCCGTATGAAAGGCATGTTAATGTCTGGTGCGCGTCCGGATTTAGAACGTATGGCAGAGTCTCTACTTCGTGAGCTGCAGACGGGTAAACTGGGCAGAGTGTCTTTTGAATGGGTACACGGGGAAGAATAGAGTGCTGAGTAGAATGAATCAGCCATTAACGGATAGATTATTATTGATGATCTCGATAGAATAAGCAGTGTCTTTTCAATGTTAAACGGTTGCTAAGTTGATATGGCAAAATTGCTTTTTATTGAAAGGATAAAGTTTGAAAATCAAAGGTGGTGTACATGCTGGTTCGTTCTTGGCAAATGGAACGTTGGCTTGTAGGTTCAAAACAAGTTTTACTTGCAGGAGTAGACGAAGTAGGTAGGGGGTGTTTAGCGGGGCCTGTTGTTGCAGCAGCTGTTATTTTTTCTCCAGATGTTCCAATAGCAGAACTTCAGAGTATCACAGATTCGAAAAAGTTGACCGCCAAAAAAAGAGAGGTTTTACTGGAGAAAATTCAGGAAATTGCTCTCGATATTTCAGTAGGGGCGGCTAGTGTACAAGAAATTGACCATTTGAATATACGTCAAGCTAGTTTATTAGCTATGCAACGGGCTGTTCAAGGGTTAAAATGGACACCAGACTGGGTATTGGTAGATGGAAATGATAGTTTACAAAACAGAGTGAACTCACTAACTCTGTCCGTTATTAAAGGGGATATACGATGCTTATCCATTGGTGCCGCTTCTATTGTGGCGAAGGAATGGAGAGATCGTTACATGAAAAATCTTTCAAAGGAATACCCTTTCTATGATTGGGAAAATAATGTGGGTTACGGCACTTCTCAACATCTTGATTCTATGAATATTTATGGTATTACGCCCCATCATCGTCAATCTTTTTCTCCTGTTCAAACGATAATGAGAAATCGCGAAGGATGACTTTCTGTGAATAAAATATCTCATCCCACATCACCGTCTTCCAATATTTCATCAACTCAACCATCTGCCAAAATTTCTACTGAAAGTCGTACGATAGCTGAAAGAACAAAAAATCCAGCAACCTTGCATCAAGCGACTTCAATTCAAGCTCTTAATGAACCTGAATCGAATACGTTGCATGATTGGCCGGCACAATTTTGGAAAAGCCGAGAGATTCAGCAAGCCGAATGGGGCTGGAGAAAAGTTATCCTTGACTGGATGGCAGGGAGTATAGCCTCAGCGGAAAATGCGAGTGACCAAAAAAGTGGTAGTCTGGAACAAATTATTCATCCCATGATTGAACGTTATTGGTCTATGGTAGAGCAATTGGTGAGTCAAAATGATATGGAAAAATTAGTGCGAACAGGTATAATGGACAAACCGCAAATCAGAGAGAACCGTTTTTCGTTTATTCGTACAAGAGATGGACTAGCCCAGTTTATTTCCTTTGCCAAACTGAATTTGGACGATATGAAATCTCCATGGGTACTCCCTATTCGTAAAGAAATCTTGTTGAATCGTTTTTCATCTGCAGTGGTGGTTAATCCATTTGAACGGAATGGCGCAGGTCTCCTTTCCTATTCTACGCATTCTAGCCAACGAGCAAGAGTTTTCCCATGGCGTGCGAAACGACAGACAAAGTTAGCAGTGGGTGGAAAGATTATGCATCATATGGTGCTTAACCTTGTCTATGAGCGACAGCCGGTGGTGATGCATATTACAAGCTTACAACCTCTTTTATTTGTTCATATCGAAACTGGACATGAGAAATTTTTGAAGAAAATTCAATCGCTAGGCGCGGTGGTTAAAAATATTTTACAACCGTTGGGATGGGAACTGAAACAATGGTCTTATCACTTTGAAAAACCGGGTGATGCAGAGTGAAAGTCAAAAAGGCAGTGGCGTTAAGATACCGCCAACAAGTTGATGCTGCTCCGCGCGTGCTGGCTAAAGGCGTTGAACAAGTCGCTCAAGCAATAATAGACTCCGCACATCAAAACCATGTGCCGATTTGGGAAGATGAAAAATTAGTTCATTCATTATTGAAATTAGAAATTGATGATGTTATTCCTGAGGAATTATATGAGCCAGTGGCTCATATTTTGGCCTATTTATTTGCCAATGAGCGGGAATCGTGAATTAGGACAGAAAGGCGAGCGTTTGGCTAGGGAATATGTCAAACGAACCTTGGGATGGCATATTTTATCTCATAATTGGAGATGTTCTTTCGGTGAATTGGATATCATAGCACAAAAATCCAATAAAATCATTGCCATAGAAGTTAAAACCAGAAGTGCATCGTTAACTATGGGTTATAGCAATGAAGCGGCTACTACCCAGAAAATTAAAAGAATGTTCAAGCTGTTGCAATATTATTTGGTCCACGAGCAACCTATGTTCAACTCTATTGAGTTTCCTGAAATCCAGTTGGATTGGATTGATATTGTCATGTATCGAGAAGAAGTTATATCTTTTTCACATTTTACCTATGAAAATTGATTCTTGTAGTATGTGCTGTCATAGACTGGTCTACATTTAAGTTTCTTTGCTTCACCTTATGGAAGTATTGCGATAGGAAATAGCTTCTTCAAGAATGGAGTGATGTATACTTGAACTTTGCTCAAGTAATGCGATTATATGGGCTACTTTTTGAACACTGAGGACGGCTCGATAAGAAAAACGCAGTTGCTCGGCCCATTTGTCTAAAAGCTTCTTGGTAGTTTTCTCCCAGGGTATTTGTATGTTTTTATCAAGTAATTCCCTGGCTTTAACAATTCGTTTTTGAATGGTTTTGGAGGTTTCTATAGTATACGCATCATTTTCTTTATATGTTTGACGTCCTACACTGATACACAGATCAAATCTGTCTAAAAGCGGACCACGTACCGCTTTCCAATATTTCTCTCGTTGTTGAGAAGTACAAGAACATTCTCCAAATCCATACTCTCCGCACGGACAAGGATTAGTAGTTGCAATCAGTGTAAATTGGGCTGGTAGCAATTTAACTCCATTTCCTCTGGCTAAACGAATGGTCCCTTCAACTAGAGGCTCGCGAAGAGCTTGCAAGGTTGTTGAGGGAAATTCAAGCAATTCATCTAGAATCAGAATCCCATGGTGTGCAAAAGTGGCTTCTCCAGGATAAATAGGTTTGCCTCCACCAATCATAGCAGCCACAGAACATGAATGGTGGGGCTGAACTACAGGTGCCATAAGTGAATTGTTAATCTCGCGTGAATAGGCTCTGTGAATTGATATGACTTCCTGAGCTTGTGACATAGACAATGAAGGGAAAATAGAGACTGCTTGCTGTGCTAATGTTGTTTTACCGCTGCCCGGTGGCCCGATCAGCAAGGTATGCATTCTGCCGGAAGCAGCAATCTCCAAGCCTCTTTTCGCCCAATCCAATCCGTGAATGTGTGAAAAATCATTATTTGATGAAAAAGATTGAATTGGAGCAAGTACATCCGGGCTAGAGAGTTGGATTTTTTCTTGAAACCATGCTAATATTTGCCGCAAGTTGTCGGCGGATAGCCAAATTTTTGGATTTGGTAACCACTCTGCATCATGCTGATGTTTAGAAACAACAACATGATGCCACTCATCAATGCAAAAAGCTTGTGTCAACCTCAATGCGGCAGGTACAGGTCGAAGTTCACCTGTTAAAGCTAGTTCAGCAATCCAGGCTGTTTTTTGAGGGAAATGTTCAACATGTCCTGCTGCTTGCAAAATAGCCAAAGCAATGGCCAGATCTAAACCTGCCCCGCGTTTACGAATTCCAGCAGGACTGAGGTTGACAGTAATTCTTTTGTTGGGAAATTCAATTCCGGAGTTTTTAATAGCAGAACGGATTCTGGCTTTAGACTCACTCACAGTTGAGTCTGGTAGCCCAACAATTTGAAAGGAAGGTAATCCTCTGGATACATCTGCTTCTACTTCTACCGGTAAACTATCAATTCCATCTAAAACTGCACTATACGTTTTTCCCATCAATTTGGGTTAACCTCCACAACCGATATATGGACTTTGTGAATTCTGTCTACACTCTGTGTATATTTCATATATCAAAAGTGCAATGGTTTGCCATCATGTAACGGATAGTTTCAAATTATCCAGAATAACTATTGCAAGAAAGACACCGGAGAGATACCATCAGAGCAACAATATTGGTGCAGCGAGGTGAGCTTATGCAAGAGCCCAACAAGAAAACGGCTAAATCGAGGCAAGCAGAGGGTCAACGCAGCCAAGTGGTGGATTTGCGAACATTTCGTCAAAAGCGACGTCTTACCACTTGGCGAGAATCGTATTTAAAATTACCTTTTGTCCTTACGCTTCTTGCATATCTCTGTTGCGCCATTTCTGCTATATGTTCTATCGCAACTTTTTTTGTCCTACCTCATGCTGAACGCTGGGTCATATTAGCTATTTTTTTCGCCAGTATTGGTTTTATTCCAGCATTCTGGCTTTCTTTTATTCATACTGCCCGTTCATCATCCCGTTCTTTTGCTGTACTTGCCCTTTGTATGTTACTCGGCTATATTGTTTCGCTTGTTCAGGCGCATCAGTTGTAAGATTGGTTAACTGGGTAACTACTCATGGAACAAGATGGCTCGGTCAGAAAAGTTTTGTTCTTGAAAAATACCATGTAAGCTGCCTTTAGTGCAGCTTTTTTCATTGGATTCACAGACATCGTGATCGGAAAGTTGTAATTCCTTTTTTGCTGTTCTATGCTAGAGGTTGGACGTGTGCTGAACAAACACTGACATCAGTTCAGCGCGCGCTTTGTTTGAATGTTAAGGAGGCCGTGGAGAGTGAACATTCACGAGTATCAAGCGAAAGCTGTGCTCGCCAAGTATGGCGTTGCTGTTCCACAGGGTAGTGTCGCTTTTACAGTGGAAGAAGCAGTAGAGGCCGCCAAAGCGCTTGGTGGGAAAGCAGTCGTAAAAGCTCAGATTCATGCGGGAGGACGCGGTAAAGCAGGGGGCGTCAAACTGGCCAAATCTTTAGATGAGGTCAAGGCTCATGCTTCAGAGTTGTTGGGGAAGGTACTCGTTACCCATCAGACGGGACCAACTGGCAAGGTGGTCAAAAGATTATTGATTGAGCAATTGACCGATATCAAAAAAGAGTACTACATAGGCGTGGTTCTCGATCGTGCAAGTGGACGCGTTGTCATGATGGCTTCGGCAGAAGGCGGTATGGAAATTGAGGAAGTGGCCGCTAAGACACCGGAAAAAATCTTTAGAGAAACGGTCGATCCGGCAACGGGACTCAATCCCTATCAAGCAAGAAATTTGGCATTTTCTATTGGTATTCCTAACGAGTTGGTTAATAAAGCCGTCAAATTTATGACCGCTCTTTATCACGCATTTGTGGATAAAGATTGTTCAATTGCAGAAATCAATCCCTTGGTTGAAACAGGGGATGGGCAGATTATGGCGCTAGATGCAAAGTTGAATTTTGATGATAATGCCTTGTATCGCCATCCTGAGATTCAGGAGCTGCGCGATTTAGATGAGGAAGATCCCAAAGAGACGGAAGCTTCTAAATTTGGACTTTCCTATATTGCTTTAGATGGCAATATTGGTTGCATGGTAAATGGCGCTGGGTTGGCCATGGCTACTATGGATACCATTAAATACTATGGTGGGGAACCTGCCAATTTCTTGGATGTTGGCGGCGGAGCAAGTGAAGAAAAGGTTACAGAAGCATTTAAAATTATTTTATCCGACAGTAAGGTCAAAGGGATTTTGGTCAATATCTTTGGCGGGATTATGAAATGTGACATTATTGCCAATGGTGTGGTAGCAGCAGCTAGACAAATTGGTCTTGATAAACCGTTGGTTGTGCGTTTGGAAGGGACAAATGTAGAGTTGGGTAAGAAAATTTTGAACGAATCCGGGCTGAATATTGTTGCTGCCGATTCGTTGGCCGATGCAGCTCAGAAGATGGTTGCTCTGGTTTAAGGAGGAAACCGAATGAGTATTTTAGTGAATAAAAATACACGCGTTATTACGCAAGGCATTACCGGCTCGCAAGGTTTATTTCATACTCAACAGGCTATTGAATATGGTACTCAAATGGTAGGCGGTGTGACTCCAGGAAAAGGTGGAAGCACTGTTGAAGGAATCCCTGTGTTTAATACGGTCATTGAAGCTGTGCGTGAAACGGGCGCTAATGCTTCTGTAATTTATGTACCGCCTGCGTTTGCGGCTGACGCTATTATGGAAGCGGTTGATGCTGAGCTAGACTTGGTGATTTGTATTACCGAGGGGATTCCTGTACTGGATATGGTTAAAGTTAAACGCTTTATGGAAGGGCGTCATACTCGTTTAATTGGTCCTAATTGTCCTGGTGTTATCACTCCTGGAGAATGCAAAATTGGTATTATGCCAGGATATATTCACACACCTGGAAAAGTAGGCGTTGTTTCTCGCAGTGGAACACTTACCTATGAAGCAGTGTATCAATTGACAGTGCGTGATATTGGACAATCTACTGCAGTGGGTATTGGTGGCGATCCGGTAAACGGAACGAATTTTATTGATGTCTTGAAAATGTTTGAGGCCGATCCCGATACGGAAGCTGTGATTATGATTGGTGAAATTGGTGGTACAGCTGAAGAGCAGGCCGCTGAATTTGTTCGTGATCACATGACCAAACCTGTAGTAGGCTTTATTGCAGGTGCAACTGCACCTCCTGGACGCCGTATGGGGCATGCTGGTGCAATTATTTCTGGAGGCAGTGGTACAGCGGAATCAAAAATTAAAACTATGGAATCATGTGGAATTCGTGTTGCTCCTACACCGTCGGAGATGGGTTCTACGCTCTACTCGGTATTGGAAGAGAAGGGATTGTTGGAGCGCTGTAAAATAAAACGTTAATGAACTATATCGATATTTTTTGAGAATTCTACTTTAAGGAGTAGAATTCTCTTTTTTATTATCGACAAAAAATATTAGCAGGGACAAGATAAAACCTTGAGGAGGGGATAGAGAATTGGATGTAAGTCAAATGTATCTAGGACTTGCCTGTGCTCCTTTCTTAATGCCAAGTACAACTCGTCATTGGCTGGAGCAAGTTCCGGATGTCACCTATCTATGGCGAGCAGATATACAAGAACTTCAATCTCTCATACCTCGATATTCATACAAATTGGAAAAATGGTGTTTCTGGAGAAGGAGCATAGAAATCGAAAAGATTGAGGAAAAGCTACAGAAACAAAATATTGGTTTTATTTGTAAAGTTAGCAGGGATTATCCTATGCGTCTCCTCAATCTCTCCTCGCCTCCTATATGGCTATTCTATCAAGGAAACAAAAAACTTTTAAATCAAAAAAATGTTGGTGTGGTTGGCACACGCAGAGCATCTCCATATGGACTAGAAGCGTGTCGATGGATTTCTGGTGTGCTTTCTTTCGCACATATTACTGTTGTTTCTGGGATGGCATTAGGAATAGATGGTGAAGCTCATCAAGCGGCTTTGCAAGGTCCGGGCAAAACTATTGCTGTACTGGCTTCGGGTTTAAATATCTCCTATCCCGTAACGCATTCCAGTCTTCAAAAAAAGATAAGTGAAGAGGGGCTTTGTGTCTCCGAATACGCACCCAATGTAAGGGTGAAGAAATATCAATTTATTGAACGCAATAGGATATTAGCAGCTCTCTCGGAAAGCCTGATTGTAGTGCAAGCAGGACATCATTCTGGAGCGTTGACAACTGCTGAATTAGCACTCAATCTTGGCAGAGAAGTTTATGCGGTTCCGGGACCCATTACGAGTGTGCATTGTCAAGGAAGTAACCAATTATTATATGATGGAGCTAAACCACTGATTCATCCTGAAGAATTTTTGCTCGAAATGGGCATAGAAAAGAACAAGAGCAGTCTTCATTCGTTACCAGAAAATTGGAAAATCCTTCTTCAACAACTAGAGGAACCGCTTGGCATAGATGAACTGATGAGGATTCTCCGTTGGCCAAAAGAGAGTATTTATGCCATACTGCTCGAAACGGAATTGTCTGGGTGGGTGGAACGTCTCCCTGGAGGAAGATTCATTCGGAAAAATATTCAGTAAATCAATGGATGACGTGATTTGGTGAATCAGTTCAGTAGAATGCGTTTGCAAACAATTTTCCTCGGATGATAATATGGGTGAACCAAGACGCTCAAGAATTTTCAATAAAATAGGTTACTATCCATCTATCTAGTAAAATACATTTTCGTGTTTTGTCTTAGATTTATAAAAGATGCTACTTTAGTCATTTTTGCAGATACTTGTTTGGATAAAGTATTGTAGTTGGCCCACGAAGGAGGAAACGGTTTGGCGGATTATTTGGTCATTGTTGAATCGCCAGCCAAAGCGAAAACAATTGGGAAGTATCTTGGCAAAAAATATACAGTGAAAGCTTCAATGGGACATGTTCGAGATTTGCCGAAAAGTCAACTTGGTGTTGACGTAGAACATCATTTTGAACCGCATTATATTACTATTCGTGGAAAGGGAGATGTCATTAAGAGTTTAAGGGATGCCGGAAAAAAAGCAAAAAAAATCTTTCTGGCTGCCGACCCGGATCGAGAAGGTGAAGCGATTGCCTGGCATCTTCAAAACATTCTGGATATCCCAGAAGATACTCCTTGTCGGGTTGTTTTTCATGAAATTACCAAAGATGCTATCAAGGCCGCTTTTCAGGAACCAAGAAAATTGAATAAAGATTTAATTCATGCGCAGCAAACTCGCCGGATACTTGATAGATTGGTAGGATATCGACTGAGTCCACTTCTGTGGAGAAAAGTAAAAAAAGGATTGTCTGCAGGAAGAGTACAGTCGGTTGCTGTTCGACTCATTGTAGATAGAGAGCGCGAGATTCGCGCTTTTCAACCTGAAGAGTATTGGACGGTTGATGCCAATCTAACGGTAGGTCGACAAAAATTTATTGCTCGTTTTTATGGTTACGGGAATGAAAAAACTGTTTTGCAAAATGAAGCAGAAGTTAAGAAATTGCTTGAACATGTTAAAGATCTACCTTTGGTGGTTTCACGCATTAAAAAAACAGATCGAAAGCGCAATCCAAGTGCACCCTTTATTACCTCGTCCTTACAGCAAGAAGCAGCTCGCAAACTCGGTTTTCGGGCTTATAGAACTATGGCTATTGCCCAACAACTCTATGAAGGTTTAGATGTTGGAGATGAAGGTACAGTTGGTTTAATTACTTACATGAGAACTGACTCAACCAGAGTTGCTGAATCTGCGCAGAATGAGGCTGCTCATTGGATTGAGCAGCGCTACGGAAAAGATTATGTTCCTTCTGAGAGAAGGCAGTATACATCCAAAGGCGTTACACAGGATGCGCATGAAGCGATAAGACCTACGTCTGTTTTACGTGATCCAGAGTCTCTTAAGCCTTATCTTTCTAAAGAACAGTGGAAGCTTTATAAATTAATTTGGGAGCGATTTGTAGCCAGTCAGATGGCTTCTGCTCAACTTGAGACTACTTCTGTAGATCTTTTGGCTGGAGAAGCTGTTTTTAGGGCAACTGGTTCGGTTGTAAGATTTCCTGGTTTTATGGCTTTATATACTGAAGGGCAAGATGATGTATCTGAAGATGAAATGAAGATGTTACCAGCCTTAAAAGAAAATCAATCTTTTGATAAACCGGATTATGTTCCGGAACAGCATTTTACTCAACCACCCCCGCGATATTCTGAGTCAAGCTTAGTCAAGGCTATGGAGGAATTAGGAATTGGTAGACCGAGCACATATGCTCCAACTATGGATACCATTTTAAAACGTGGTTATGTTGTTTTGGAAAATAAACGGTTTGTACCTACGGAATTAGGAGAAATTGTGGTTGATTTATTGATGAAGAATTTTCAACAATTAATTGACGTGGATTTTACTGCTCAATTAGAGTCTGAACTGGACTTGGTTGAGGAAGGTAAAGCGGAATGGGTCAATCTACTGGAAAATTTCTATAAAGAATTTGAGAAAGAACTTTCTGAAGCAGAGGCTTCTCTTGAACATGTACAAATTCAAGATGAAGTTTCAGATGTGCAGTGTGATAAATGTGGACGAATGATGGTGTATAAAACGGGGAGATACGGTAAGTTTTTAGCTTGCCCTGGTTTCCCTGAATGTCGTAACACCAAAGCGCTGGTGAAAGAAGTTGGGGTTAATTGTCCAAAGTGTGGCAAACCGCTTGTAGAAAGGCGAGGTAAGAAAAAAGTTTTTTATGGGTGCACAGGATATCCTGATTGTGATTATGTTCTTTGGAATAAACCAACGGGTCAGGATTGTCCTGTCTGTGGATATCCAATGATTGAAAAAACATCGAAGGGTAAGACGTGGATAACTTGTAGTAATGAGTCTGCGCATCCTTCTGTGGAGATTGTTGGCTCTGTTCCTAAATGATTGTAGACTATAGCGAATTAATATAACAGAAATAACCTATCTATGTGGATAATGAGAGGAAGATGAAGGTGCCTCGGGTTACTGTGATCGGAGCGGGGCTGGCTGGCTCAGAGGCCGCTTGGCAATTAGCTAAAGCCGGAATAGAAGTGGATTTGTATGAGATGCGGCCGACACAAAGTACTCCTGCCCATCATACTCCGTACTTTGCTGAACTTGTTTGTACTAATTCTCTGCGCTCGAATCTCTTGACAAATGCAGTGGGACTACTTAAAGAAGAAATGCGAAGGCTAGACTCAATCATTATTCGTATAGCTGATCTTACAGCGGTTCCAGCGGGGGGCGCGCTGGCGGTCGATCGTGAACAATTTTCTGCAGATATTACCAAAACTTTAGAAAATCATCCGCTTATTCGAATTTATAGGGAAGAAGTAAAGGCATTACCACAAAATCAACTTTGTATCGTTGCCACTGGGCCTTTGACATCTCAAGCCATGTCGGAGCAGATTGCCCGTTTAATGGGAGAAGATTATTTGTATTTTTTCGATGCTGCTGCGCCAATATTAACGCGAGAATCAGTCAATATGGATAAAGTGTTTGCGCAATCTCGTTATGACAAAGGAGATGCAGATTATTTAAACTGTCCTTTTACAGAACAGGAATTTGATGATTTCTATGACGCCCTTGTTCATGCTGAGACAGCACCTCTTAAAGAGTTTGAAGAAGAGAAGTATTTTGAAGGGTGTATGCCTATAGAAGTTATGGCGAAAAGAGGAAAACAGACACTTCTGTTTGGCTCTATGAAACCTGTGGGTTTGACTGATCCGCGGACAGGCAAGCGTCCCTTTGCTGTTGTGCAGCTTAGACAGGACAATGCAGCTGCTACTTTGTTAAATATGGTAGGTTTTCAGACACATCTTAAATGGGGAGAACAAACCAGGGTATTTCGAATGATTCCTGGTCTCGAGAATGCGGAAATTGTTCGTTTTGGTGTGATGCATCGCAATACATATATCAATAGTCCTAAATTACTCAACCCTACTTATCAAGCCAAGATGAATCCCTATTTGTTTTTTGCGGGCCAAATGACAGGAGTAGAAGGGTATGTGGAATCAGCTGCGGCTGGACTGGTAGCTGGAATTAATGCGGGTCGACTAGCCCGAAATTTAAATCCTCTCGTTTTCCCCCAAACTACAGCTATTGGGAGTCTGGCTCACTATATCACCCAAACGGATTCTAAATATTTTCAACCGATGAATGCTACCTTTGGGCTGCTCCCTCCTCTCGATGAAAAAATTGTTGATAAAAAAAAGCGAGCCGAAAAATTGTCAGAGAGAGCTTTATATGACTTGCAGAAATTTTTGCATGGAGTGGGACATTATGTCTAAACTGAAAAATGATAGCAGGTTGTCTCTAGCAATAGATGAATTTCTAACTCAATTAGAATTTCAAATGCGTTTATCCAATCATACATTGCGTGCATATGCTGGAGATTTAGTCCATCTTCTTGATTTTTTTCAGCAGAGAATTGAAAAATGGTCGGATATCGACAGTTTGGATATTCGGACATTTCTTGCTGCTCAACGAAAGGATGGTATGAGCAAAACTACGTTGGCTCGTCGAATTTCTTGCTATAGAAAATTTTTTCAATTCCTCGTTGATCGTTCTATGATCAAGCACAATCCAATGGATGGAGTTTCCGCGCCTCGTTTGGAAAAAAAACTTCCTCAGTATTATTATCAAGAAGAAATGAATGAGTTACTCGATTCTATTCATGGGGATACTCTGGCAGATTTACGAGATCGGGCTTTGTTGGAATTCCTTTATGCTACTGGTGTACGAGTATCTGAATGCATGAATTTAAATATTGGCCATATTTCTTTGAATGAGGGATTGGCACTTGTCAGAGGTAAAGGCAGGAAAGAACGGTATGTCTTGTTTGGCTCTCAAACTGTGTCTGCTTTAAAAAAATACCTTCAAAAACGAAGTGAAAATTTGACATCTAGTGACCCGTTATTTGTCAATTTGCGAGACGGGACTCGACTGACAGATCGCAGTATCAGGAGAATTTTAAAAAAGAGAGTCGAACAAATGAAATATGGTATGAAGCCCTTAAGTCCCCATAAGATTCGCCATTCTTTTGCTACTCATTTACTGGACGGGGGGGCAGACTTACGGGTAGTTCAAGAATTATTAGGTCATGAAAGTTTGTCCAGTACTCAAATCTATACGCATACCTCACGTGAACGGCTTTCAAAAGTTTATCAAGAAACGCATCCCCGTGCTTTATCTAAAGGAGAATGATAATTGATGAATATGCATGCAACAACGATATTTGCCATATTAAAAGATGGCCAAGGTGCCATGGCTGGAGATGGCCAAGTCACTCTGGGGAATAGTATGGTCATGAAACAAGGGGCTCGCAAAGTTCGTCGTCTTTACCATGGTTCCGTTGTAGCTGGTTTTGCTGGTTCGGTTGCAGACGCATTTACTTTATTTGAGAAATTTGAAGCGCGATTGGAAGAGTTTCATGGTAATTTAGCCCGTTCTGTAGTGGAACTGGCCAAAGAGTGGCGTTCCGATAAAGTTTTAAAAAATTTAGAAGCGATGTTATTGACTATGAATAAAGACGCTCTCTTTATTGTTTCAGGAAACGGCGAAGTGATTGAGCCTGATGATGGTATTTGTGCCATTGGTTCAGGGGGAGCTTATGCGCTAGCAGCTGGACGTGCGTTGGCTCGTAATACTTCCATGAAACCAGCGGAAATCGCCAGAAACGCATTACAAATTGCTTCCGAAATATGTGTATTTACAAATGATCATATTATCGTGGAATCAGTTGGAGAGTGAGAAAATCAATAAAGCTCATACAGGAGGAATTGGATTGGACAAGGATTTGACCCCAAAGCAGATAGTTGAAGAACTTGATAAATATATTGTCGGTCAAAAGGCGGCGAAGCGAGCTGTTGCTGTTGCATTGCGTAATCGTTATCGAAGAGGTCGTCTCAATGTGGAATGGCAGGAAGAAATCACACCCAAAAATATTCTAATGATTGGACCAACAGGCGTAGGTAAGACAGAAATCGCGAGACGCTTAAGTCGATTGGTTGGCGCGCCTTTTATTAAGGTTGAAGCGACAAAATTCACGGAAGTAGGATATGTTGGACGAGATGTTGAAGCGATGATTCGAGATCTCGTTGAAACAGCTATACGCATGGTCAAATCTGAACAAATGCAACGTGTGCAAGATGAAGCGCGCAAAGCTGCTGACGAACGGATTTTGGAGGCGCTTGTTCCCGATCCGGAGTCTAAAAAATCAGGTGTCAATCCATTCGAGATGCTGTTTGCTGGTGGTCAACAGCATAACCATCAACCTTCTGAATCGGTTCGTAATGAGAGAAAAAGGATGAAACAACAACTGGATATGGGGATATTGGAAGAACGCCTGATTGAAATAGATGTTGAAGAACAAACTCAGGCTCCGATTGGTTTTATGCCGGGAATTGGAGCGGAAGGGCTTGGCAACTTACAGGAAGCCTTAGGAAATTTACTACCTAAAAATCGTAAGAGAAGAAAAATGACCGTACGGGAAGCTCGAGAAGTTCTTGCTCAAGAAGAAGCCCAAAGGTTAATCGATATGGATTCAGTAACATCGGAAGCCATTTTTCGTGCAGAAAATCGAGGCATTATTTTTATAGACGAATTAGATAAGATTGCTGGCAAAGATTCTCGTGGTCCGGATGTATCAAGGGAAGGAGTACAGAGAGATATACTTCCAATAGTTGAAGGTTCTACTGTAGCCACTAAATATGGGGCAGTCAAAACAGATCATATTTTATTTATTGGCGCAGGAGCATTTCACATGGCTAAACCGTCTGATTTAATTCCGGAATTACAGGGACGCTTTCCTATTCGTGTTGAATTAGAACCATTGACCGCTGCAGAATTCGTGAGAATTTTAAAAGAACCTAAACATTCGCTGCTTAGACAGTACGCCGCTCTTCTGGAAACTGAAGGGGTTCATGTTGAATTTACAGAAGAAGCGATTCTGCGTATTGCTGAGATGGCGGAAAAAGTCAATCAGGAAACTGAAAATATTGGAGCCCGACGTTTGCATACTTTACTTGAAAGAGTACTAGAGGATTTGTCTTTTGAAGCTCCTGAGGTTCATCTGGGACAAGTGACAATTACACCTGAATATGTGGATGAAAAATTGAAAAATATTGTTGTTAATCGTGATCTGAGTCAATATATTCTATAAGTCTTTAGCGTAAACGATGATTTTTTCAATCCAAGTGAAATCTGATTCATAGATACTCAGTAAATATAAGCAAGTTTCTCGAGTTGTTTTTGCGTCCCGGATTTGGGGCGCTTTATTTTTTTGCCATTCTCGATGCTGGATTCAAAACTGGAGTGAAAAACTCTTATCCACTTGTTTTGAGATAATGGATTTTTGTGCAGGAATTTGTCGGTTATTGACGAATAAAGTAGCGTTCACTGAAGAAATAAAGCTTGATATTTACTGTGTGATGTGTGAAAAGGTTTGGAGGAGTTTATGTGCTTGATGGAATAGCAATGGACGCTTTGGATAAAGCGCTGCAGATTGCCGATTTACGCCAACAGGTGTATGCCAATAATATTGCTAATGTGAATACTCCGGGTTATAAAACCGAGCATGTGACTTTCTCGAATGTTCTAAATCAATCCTCGCAACTCATGCAGCAAAAATATATTCCAATCTCTTCAGACACTGCGAATCTCAATGTTTCGTCTTTTTTACAAAGTAATCCAGTTATTACAACCTCGAATACTAGTATTGAAAATAATGGTAACAATGTGAGTCTGGATAGTCAGATGGCCAAAATGGCAGCAAATGCAATTCGTTATAATGCGTTAGTTCAAGATATGCAAATGAGATTTCAAAGATTGCAAACTGCAATCAATGGAGGCTGATGAAGATGGCGGGATGGATGGGGAGTTTATCCATCAGTGCTTCTGGGCTGACCGCGCAACGTTTGGTCATGGATATTGTCTCTAATAATATCGCGAATGCAGATACTACTCGTACTCCTCAAGGTGGCCCCTATCGTAAAGAGATTGCTATATTGCAACCCATTGCTGCTTCGGGTAGTTTTGCTGACGCTTTGCAACAAGCTGGTGTTCAAAATGTATCGAACGCTACGGACGGTGTTCAAGTATCTGCGATTGTACAGGCACCTGGTCCATTTAAGCTCGTTTACGATCCTTCTTCTCCAGATGCGGTAAATGGCTATGTGGAAATGCCTAATGTAAATATAAGCGCTGAAATGGTAGACTTGATGTCCGCCAGTCGTGCCTATGAAGCAAATGCTACAGCGTTTGATGCTACTAAAAGTATGATGATGTCTGCTATTAATCTTGGTAAATAGTTAGATTTTATAGAGAAAGCAGGGGTAAGTGATGACGGTAAATCCTGTATTTGGCCTTTCTCAAATCATCCCTTCTTTACAAACATCGTCCAAATCTTCAGCTCACCATACTTCAGGTGAAAATTTCCTGCAATATCTTCAGAATGCGTTGGGACAAGTGAATCAACTGTCTCAGAATGCCGACCAAGCAGCAATCGATTATGCTGAAGGTGGCAATATTTCTATTGATCAAGTTATGGTTGCTGAACAAAAGGCGTCGATTGCCTTGGATGCGCTGGTTCAGGTCAATAATCGTGTGGTTAATGCTTACAACACAGTCATGAATATGCAAGTGTAGTGAGATTGCCGCAGTATTCCTCTACCTCATGTGGGCAAGGGTCAGCTAGATAAAGGACAAGGTGGGCAAACTTGGGCGAGACAATCAAGAGTTACGCATTGAGGATCCGAAGTCGATGGTCTTCGTTTACTCCTAATCAAAAGAGAAACATACTGATTGCGATAGTGGCTTTTTTGGTAGCGCTCATAGCAATCCTTTGGATTGCTTTGCGTCCAAACTACGTTACGATAATGTCTGGTCTTGACAATCAATCTTTGGGGGAAGTCCAAACGCAATTAGAAAATTTAAAAATTCCTTCCGAGATTGAGGGTTCGTCTGTATTGGTTCCGCAAAACGATGCCAATACAGCTCGGATTCAGCTCGCTATGGCGGGATTGCCAAAATCGGGTTACATAGGATACAGTTCGGTTTCATCCTCGTTTGGAATGACGCAGGATCAGTTCAACTTACAAGTTTTAAATGCGCTTCAAGAAAATCTGAGCAATACTATTGAAAGTATCAATGGGGTAGAGAGTGCTCAAGTCTACATTGTTATGCCTCAGCAGCAAATTTTCATCTCGCAGCCGGAGGGTACAGCTAAAGCTTCCGTTTTCCTTCAGTTAGGGACAGGAGTTCAATTGTCACCTGCACAAGTGGCTGGGATACAGCAATTGGTCGCTGATTCAGTCAAGGGATTAAGTGTCAATAATGTTACGGTGGTTGATCAAAACGGAATTACGCTATCCTCTTCTGATTCGGCTAATGGAGCATTGGGTCTTTCCACTACGACATCTTCTGAAATCGCTATTCGTCAACAGCTTGATCAAAGTATGACTCAACAATTGCAAGCAGGATTGGATCAAATAGTGGGTACTGGCAACGCGGTGGTTATGGTTCATGCGAATATCTCTTTTAATCAGGTAACTACTAAATCACATATTCTACAGCTTGCCCCAGGCCAAACTACAGGTCTGCCAACCAGTACTCAGACAATACGCAGTTCTTCGACAAATGGCAGTGCAGCAGGTGGACCGGCTGGACAAGCGAGCACAAATCCAGGGTTGTCTACTTATGCGGCAAACGGTTCGACTGGCAATAGCACTTCCACTAGTTCACAGTCCACAACGAATTATGCAAACAGTTATGTCAATACGACAAAGGTTGCCGATCCGGTCCAAATCAATGGATACTCGGTGGCTGTGTTTCTCAATGGGACTAGTCAGTCGATTCCATCATCCACTTTAAATCAAATTAAAAATTTTGTTGCAAACGCAGTTGGACAAGCTGCGCCTGGTAATCGAAATTCTATCTCAGTTGCGGTTATGCCATTCAATAAACAGCAGCCCGTACAATTTCCGCAGAAAAACAACAGTTTACTCTATGCTGGTCTTGGTTTGTTGGCATTAATTGTTCTTGGTGGGGGCTTTTTCTTATACAGGCGCAATCAAAGATCAAAACTTAAGATGGATGAACAACTTGTTTTTGCTAATGATGCGGTTGAAGAACTGGGAAATTTGCCTTTACGTGATGAAGAAAAAATGAAAGAACAGTTAGCAACTTTGGCAAGTAAAAAGCCTGAAGAATTCGCTAGTTTGCTTCGCTCTTGGTTAATGGATTCCTGATGAGGAAGGGGGTGCTTTTCTGTGCAAAAGGCTCGAAAAATTTCTGGACGACAGAAAGCAGCGATTCTGCTGATTTCGTTAGGGCATGAAGTGGCAGCCAAAATTTATCAGCAGTTGGCTCCTGAAGAGGTTGAACAACTGACCTTTGAAATTGCCAACTTGAGTAAAGTGGATTTGGAACAACGGGAGTCTGTTCTGAAAGAGTTTCGGGATATAGCCATGGCTAAAGAATATATCACAACAGGTGGTATCTCGTTTGCTCGAGAAGCATTAGAAAAAGCTCTGGGTGCGGAGCAAGCAGAGAGTATTTTGCAAAAATTGACGGCAAGCCTGCAAGTTCGTCCCTTTCATTTTGCCCGAAAAGCCGATCCAAACCAATTGTTGAGTTTTTTGCAAGATGAGCACCCGCAAACTATGGCTTTGGTGCTTACTTATTTAGAACCGGCTCAGGCATCCCTTATTATCTCGGCTTTACCGCACAATTTACAAGCAGACGTTGCTCGCAGAATAGCTTTGATGTCTGGCACTTCTCCTGATGTGATTGCGAATGTCGAGGAAGTTTTAGAAGAAAAATTATCGACTATGGCCTCGTTTGACAGTACGCAAACAGGCGGTGTGGATGCGGTAGTTAAAATTTTGAATGGTGTAGATCGCAGTACAGAAAAAGCTATTTTGGAGACTCTTGAATTGGAAAATCCAGAATTGGCTGATGAAATCAAACGTAAAATGTTTGTTTTCGAAGATATTGTGCTTTTGGATGGACGTTCCATTCAGCGCGTTATTCGCGATGTCGATCCAAAAGATTTACAACTTGCGCTCAAAGTTTCCAGTGAAGAAGTTCAGAATATTGTATTTGAAAATATGTCAAAGAGGATGGTCGAGACCTTTAAGGAAGATATGGAATTTATGGGGCCTGTCCGTTTGCGGGATGTAGAAGATGCCCAGCAACGTATTGTAGGTGTCATTCGTCGACTTGAGGAATCTGGAGAAATCATTGTGGCTCGGGGCGGGGGTGACGATATCATTGTCTAATGTTATGAAGCACACCCTTAAAAATATTCATATCAGTGGTTCAACTGCAATTCCAGCGCCAGAATTGCGATCGACAGAATCAGTCAGTGAATTGGTTGCTCATCATACTTGTGAACCACATCAGTTTGGATTAGCTGAATTTTGGGAAGCTGAGCGAAGAAAAGTAGAAGCTTTGCTCATTGAGGCGGAACGTTCCGCTCAACGGCTTTTGGAAAAAGCGAAATTGGATGCTGCCAGTATTACTGAGTCGGCTCGTCAGGCTGGTTATGAGAGTGGTTATGAAGAGGGAAAATGGCAGGCTTATCAAGAATTTGAGGTTCAGTATCAAAAATATTTGGATGAATTCATTCAGTTGATGATGGAATGTAGTCAGTTGCCTGCGAAGATTGCTGGTCATGTCATTGAACCTTTATCGACAGCAGTAATGGAATCTTTGCGTCGCCTCTTGGATAGAGAATTGCATTTGCAACCTGCAGAAATTGAAGAGGAAATAAAATCAGCACTCCGTGTCGTACTTGATGCTGGAAAAATTGAAATTCATCTTCATCCAGATGATTATCGGCGTCTACCTGAGTGGTTTTTAGATCGCGTTCATCAACAAGGTCTACAACAAGAAATAATCGTGATTACAGACGAAACGGTGACTCAAGGTGGTTTTGAAATACGCAGTAATGTGGGGCGTGTGGATGCAACGGTTGAGACAAAAATAGAGCTATTACACCCTTTGTTCAAGGAATTCATTGAACGGAGTGTCTTGCCATGAGTCAGCCGTTGGATAAATTTCTTCAACAATTATCTGAAACACGGTTGTTTCGCTTGACTGGTCGAGTAACGAAAGTTGTAGGTATGACCATTGAGTCTATCGGTCCTCGTGCTATGGTGGGTGATGTTTGTCGAATTGTATCTGAACTGGGAACAGAGTGCCTGGCTGAAGTTGTCGGTTTTCGCGATGAGCGCCTTGTCTTAATGCCGTTGGGTGAAATTCGCGCAGTAGCTCCTGGAGCGGATGTCATTGTCTCCGGGAGTTCACTTGTGGTTCCCTCAGGCATGCAATTGTTAGGACGCGTGTTGAATGGTTTGGGTCAAGTGATGGATGATGGACCCAGTCTGGATGATCAAGAGGGAGAAGCTAAGCTGGAGACTTCTTCTCCTCATCCGTTGCAGAGATTGATGATTGATAAACCGTTTATTACAGGCATACGTGCAATCGATTCGCTGTTGACGGTAGGACGTGGGCAGAGAATGGGGATTTTTGCTGGGAGCGGCGTTGGCAAATCAACACTTCTTTCCATGATTGCAAGACATGCAGAAGCGGATGTGAGTGTCATTGCCCTCATTGGTGAACGGGGAAGAGAAGTTCGGGAGTTTTTAGAGCACGATCTCGGTTCGCAAGGCTTGTCGCGAAGTGTTGTAGTAGTGGCCACATCAGATCAGCCTGCGCTTGTCCGATTAAAAGCGGCGCATGTGGCTACAGCGATTGCAGAGTCTTTTCGTGATGAAGGTTTACACGTCAATCTCATGTTAGATTCGATTACTCGCTTTGCCATGGCTTTACGTGAAGTGGGGCTGGCCGCTGGAGAACCACCAACCAGTCGAGGCTATACTCCCTCTGTTTTTGCAGCTTTGCCGAAGCTTCTCGAACGTGCTGGAGCTGGTCATCGTGGTACCATCACCGCTTTCTACACTGTTCTTGTGGACGGAGATGATTTAAATGATCCGATATCCGATGCTGTCCGCGGCATTCTAGATGGCCATGTGGTTCTTTCAAGAAAAATTGCTCATTCGGGACATTTTCCGGCAATTGATGTATTAGCTAGTATTAGCAGACTTTTTCCGACTCTTGCTAGTTCAGAACAGTTGGAAGCGACACGTGTTTTGAGAGGTTGGCTACAGCGTTATCGAGATGTGGAAGATTTAGTCCGTATAGGAGCTTACCAACCAGGATCCGATCCTGATGCTGACATGGCTATTCGAAAAATGCCTGAGATTGTAAAGTTTCTACGCCAGGACAAAGAAGAAAAAGAAGACTATTCCACAACAATGCGCAGATTAGCTGAGTTGGTGGGGGTAACGACATGAATGATTTTCATAGATTTTCCAAACGTTTTGGAAAGATTCAAGGCAAATTGCAAGAACAGGCAGAAAGAGAGTATGCGTATGCGCTTTCTCAAATCGTATCTGTCACCGAGCAAATGGCGTCTTTGAAAGATGAACTGACGATGGCGATGCACAATCGGGCCGATATTTCTTTGCTTCAAGACTGGCCCTTATGGGAACAGCGTGTTCGATATTTACAACAGCAACTCATGAGGTATCAGGAATGGCTTTCTGAATTGGAAGGTCAAGCCAATCTAAAACGTACTCAACTCCATAAAGCTCATCAACAATCTGAGAAATGGAAATCTATTGTGGGTAAGTTGGACGAGGAGTGGCAGGCTCAAGTTGCAGCGAGTGTGCAGCGTGAAGCAGATGAAGTTGCAATGATTCGCTTTGGAAGGAGTCAAACTGCCGGTGGCTAAGGATATGACTGCGGGGTCCAATTCCATAGTGAAGCGCATTTTAATATGGGGATTGCTCTTGATACTGACTGTGCTCATTGCAGTTGGATTAATTGGTGGAGCACTGTCTTTCGTGGGATTTCCAGTGATGAAAACCGCTCAGCGGCTATTTCAAGGGAAGCCACAAACATCTCATTCAACTGCTGCGCAACAGGAAGTTGTATCTTTGCAAAGTCAACTGTCTGTAGCGCGATCGACCGATAACCGGCTGCAAGCTTCGGTGGACTCGGATATTCAACAAATACATGTGCTGCAGCAGGAAATTGATAAATTACAAAGTCAGTTGAAATCACAAATTTCTGCCAATGCAACCGCTAAAGCAGAAAGTAATATCCTTATTCAAATGGATCCCCAAAGTGCTGCGGCAGTCTTGGAAAAAATGACTCCCGAAGAAGCAGCCAGGACGATTGCGCAAATGCCTGCAAGTGATTCGGGAGCGATTTTAGCCGATGTTCCCCCAAACTTGGCAAGTGAACTGTTGAGTATGGCAGCAAGTTTTGCACCGCAGAATCAATCTTAATTGAAGTGAGGACAATGAAATCTTTCGGATAACAAACTTTGTTTTCAAAGACATTGAAAGGAGGTGATTACGAACATGATGATGAGTCATATGAATGCTTTATTCCAACAGGGGACTTCTGAAAGCCAACTTTCTGCAGAGAAGATAAAATCGAACGAATCTTCCCAATCGCATAGACTTTCGCAAATCTCTTTTCACCATTTGCTGGGTAACGGGATGGAAAAGTTAGATGCGAACAATAGTTTATCCCGAAAGGCTAAGGGACATTTACGACAGAAAGGCAATGCCAATGATCTGCATGGGCAGTCAACCAGAGCAGCAAAGCATGCAAGTTCTTCTGTTCAACAAGAACCTGTTTCTGCGTCTGTGCCTTTTTCAGTTCCGGTGCAAACCCAGAGGATGTTGAACAAAAATTCGTTTCATCCAGCGCATGGAGCCGTTACAGAGCAAATACATGCAAATGGAAAAAAGCCAAAAGATTTTTTTGCAATGAGTGAAGAACCCTTAACATTACCTTCAAGTCTAGTAAAGAAAGTTAAACACTTGTCTGTTCGATCCGACAAATTGCTTACTGCTCAAAAGTTTTCAAGTGTTGCGGTTTCTAGAACCTCTTATCTTGCGGATGGGAAGATTTCTGTTGAAGGATCCAATAAGGATAAAAAAACGGCGGTACCGGAATCCTTATGGAACCAGACTGTCAATGCTGACGAAAGCAGTTCAGCCCAAAAACCCCTAATCAAAAGAGGGATATTGCAACAATCATCGATGGAGGCTGAATCTGCTAAAGCTATTGTTACAAATTTGTCTCGAACGGATGTTCGTCTTACGTTAAGTCGTTCCATCCGCCATCGACAGAGGCTATTGAAAGTGAATCAGTCTACCGGGTTGTCCAATTCAGCAAAGAATGTTTCCCGTAATCGTGGAAAATCGAGCATTTCTACTCTATCATTCAAAAAATTGCTTGTGAAAACCGCATCTCCTAGTTCGCAACAAAATCTATGGATTGAACCAACTAGTGCACAAATCACGAAAATGTCTTTGGATCCATTTTCGGGCAGTACATCTGGGCAACTGCAGTTTCATTTGCAGCATCCTGATGCCGTGCAGATGATGAATCAGTTTATCGTGCTTGGTAAACAAAAAAATCTTCAGCAATTGACCGTTCAGGTTCATCCGGAAGGGTTGGGGAGTATCTCCATTCAAGTTCAAAAAACGGATGCGGGCATCCAAATACAAATGTTGGCCTCACAGTCCGCTACTTTGCAATGGCTCCAATCCAAAATTTCCGAACTACAAACGAGCTTGCAAGGAAGCGGAATTCAACTGAGTGGTTTAGCAGTGGGATTGCAAAATGGCCAGTCCTTTACGGGTGGGCAGCAATCTTCAGGTCGACCCTTTAGCCGTTCTAGCAAAAGTGTGCCATCTGCAGAACTGGCTGTATCGAGTACTGCAACCCGATGGTCCATCGAGCAGCGGGGTAGTCATGAGGCTCAAATTTCTCGTATTGACATCAAAGTTTAAGGAGGGAATATCATGTCAGTCAATGGATCGAGCATACTGAGCAATCAGGAGTTGAGTCAAAACTCATTCATGCAACTGATGGTTCAACAAATGAAATATCAAGATCCACTGAACCCTATGTCGAATACCCAATTTCTATCTCAACTTGCCCAATTTACAGCGCTTCAGCAAATGACTGCTGTAGCTCAATCCACAAGTAGTACTCAGACAGAAGTACAAAATTTAGTGACGGATATCAGTATGCTATTGGCTCATCAATTACTTGGTACCACTGTCCAAATCAAAAACGGCAGTCAAACAGTGACTGGTCAGGTGAGCGGAGTACAGATGGGACAAAACGGTCCTGAAGTGCTGATTAATCAACAGGCGTACCCGTTGTCTGATGTTGAGGAGATGAACTCTTAAATGAAAGGCGAGCCGTTGCCGTATTCCTTAGTCGGCCGGTTGCAGTCTGGTGCCAATGCGAAGTTGTACAATACTTCTTCAACGGCCAATCAAACTTCCCAAGCTCCATCTGTCTCACCTTTTGCGAATTTTTTACAGAAGGCTGAATCGGTTCAAAACAAGCAGAGCGAATCGGTGACCAATTTGAAAATCAGTGGTCATGCTGCAATGAGATTGCGCGAAAGGGGTATAGAGCTTTCTAAAAAAGATTGGGAGCAGATTGGGCAAGGGGTCGATCGCGTTGCAGCCAAAGGTGGTAAGGAAGCTTTATTGATGTATGGGAAAAATGGTTTCCTAGTGCACGTGCCAAGTCGTACGGTCATTACTTCCTGGTCTGAACTATCCAATGAAGTGATTACCAAAATCGACAGTGTGGTCATGGTTCCGCAGTTGGACCCGCAAGGGAGACTGTGAAACGGGGAGCGACTGAACCGTTTCAATGAAAAGCAAAGAGATCTTGAAAAATATTAGGATAAAATTCTGTGGACAACGAGGAGGATGAACCATGTTACGCTCATTAGGTTCTGCTGTGTCTGGAATGGATGCGTTTCAGACTGACCTTGATGTAGTTGGCAACAATATTGCGAACGTCAATACCATTGGTTATAAATCGGCACGTGCGGTATTTGCTGACATGCTGAGTCAAACTTTGTCAGGTGCGACTGCGCCAACGTATCCAGGTACTACCTCTACTAGCACCAATTTATCGGGCGGTGTAAACGCACAGCAAGTTGGACTGGGGACACAAATTGAAGCCATTCAAAATGAATGGACGCAAGGAGCGGATCAAACGACGGGCAATCCTTTGGATGTGGCCATCAATGGTGCAGGGTTGTTTGCTGTAACACCCGATCCGAATAGCAGCATAGCTCTTACCAACAATCAGTTATCTGGTTCTAATTCCTCTGTCTACTATACGCGTGCAGGAGATTTTTCACTGGACGCCAACAGCAATTTAGTTTTGCCTAATGGCAATGTGGTGTTGGGTTACGAGGTAACCAGTTCTAGCGATTCTTCCGCCAATACAAGTAGTCTAGTACCCATTAATATTAATACATTAGTAACCCAGGCTGGAGGCAAAACCAATTCAAGCTCGACCACTGGTTCTTGGACCCTTGCATCTAATCCAAACGTCACCATCGGTTCAGATGGCTCCATTACGGTCACTGACATGAGTGGAAATACTCACGTAATTGGCTACCTGGCGCTTGCTACATTTCCCAATTATGGTGGATTACAAAAAATTGGCGATTCAGAGTGGAGCGTAACAGGCAATTCAGGGCAGGCCACTTTTGGCACGCCGAGCTCTACTAGTGGTACTTTACAGTCTGGTGCTGTTGAGCAGTCTAACGTGGATTTAACTCAAGAATTTGCGGAAATGATTGTCGCCCAGAATGGTTATGCTGCAAATTCACAAGTCATTTCTACGGACAAGCAGATTCTTCAGACGCTGATGAATAACGTCTGATATCTTTTCGCTGCGGCCACCTTCTGGGTGGCCGCCCAATGGAGGCGGTAGAGTTGATTGCCTTAAAGAGAATCAATGGTTCAGATCTATGGTTGAATCCTATTCTGATTGAATCAATTGAGAAAACGCCCGATACCATTATTACTCTGACAAATGGCCACAAATACGTCATTCATGAGAGCCCAGAAGAAGTGACTCAGCGTGTTGCCGCTTTCTTGCAACAGGTAGGTATGCTGGGCATGGTGGCAAGGAGAGGAGAGAGCGTTTGAAAAAGCCGCTGATTTGGATGGTCATCATTTTGTTGATTATTGCTATATTATGTGTGCTCGGCGTAGGGGCTTATCTGTTTTTGCTGCACCCACGCACTCCTGCCGCCAAACCTGCTTTGACTCCTCAACAAGAAGCCCAGTTGCAGGTTTCATTTCCACAAATGACAACAAATTTAGGGTCAAGTGGACTGATTCAATTCACCATGACTTTACAGGCGGATTCAAGCAGCACCAAGAATGAAATCAATGTCATGATGCCAGAAATTGAGAACTCCGTGAATGGGTTAATGCGTCAGTTTACCGCTAGTGAACTACAGCAGGTCTCGGGATTTAATCAATTGCGTACAGCCATTCAAAAGACCGTTAATGCAGAGTTACCGCATGGCGATGTGACAAAAGTCTATTTATCGCAAATTGTCGTTCAATAGAGAGGGGGAGAGTCGGTTGTCGGAGGTGCTCTCTCAATCTGAGATTGACGCATTGCTATCAGCGCTTACGAAAGGCGAAGTCAAAGCAGAAGACATTCGTGAAGAGGCAGCTTCTACTCGTGTACGAACATATGATTTTCGGCGTGCTATGCGTTTTTCGAAAGATCACATTCGCATTATCTCGCGCATTCATGAACATTTTGCCAGGTTGATGACCACATATTTATCCGGACAGTTGCGAAGTGTGGTGCAGATTCAAGTGGAGTCGGTCGATCAAGTTCCCTATGAGGAATTTATTCGCTCGATCCCGATATTAACAGTGATAGAACTGTTGGCGTTTCATCCGTTGCCAGGAAAAATTGTGATGGAAATCAACCCGCAAATTGTCTTTGCCATCATCGATAGGATGATGGGCGGTGTTGTGCAAGGGCCTTACAAAGAACGAGAATTAACAGAGATTGAGCAAGCTCTGATGCGACCATTTCTTGAACAGACTGAGCAGTTTTTTCGCGAATCCTGGCACAATGTGGTTGATTTACAACCTGAGTTTCTTTCTGTGGAAAGTAATCCGCAATTTTTGCAACTTTCTACACCTAACGAAACGGTGCTTGTGATTACTTTAAGTGCCCGAGTGGGACCAGTCACAGGACTCATCAATCTTTGTGTTCCGCATGTGACGATAGAGCCTATTATGCATAATCTTTCCACCCAGTTTTTCATGGATGGTTTACGCGACAGGGAATCGAGTTCAGCCGAACAAATGAAACTCGCCAACCATATGCAAGGTATGGAAGTTTCTATGGCTGTCGCTCTGGGTCAGGCTGAATTGACAGTGCGTGATGTCTTGGAGTTACAGGTGGGGGATATGATTCCCCTCAATCATCCAATTTCTGCGCCTGTCACGGTTTACGTAGACGAAGTGCCCACATTTACAGCTAGAATTGGCAAAATGCGCGGAAAAATGGCCATCCGCATACTGAGAGAATGGAAGGAGGAGGCGGATCATGAGCGATCAACAAGCACTCTCCCAGGAAGAAATTGATGCACTCTTTCGAGGAGGAAATCAAACATCCGAGAAAAATCAGGCATTGACCAATGAAGAGGCGGATGCCCTTGGGGAAATTGGCAATATTTCTTTTGGCTCAGCTGCCACAGCATTGTCAACCTTGTTGCAACAACGGGTGGAGATTACTACTCCTAGTGTCTCTATTATAAATGCTCAAGAACTGCCTAATCAGTTTCCCAAACCATATGTGCTAGTTACTGTAGAATATACAGTGGGATTAAAAGGTTCGAACGCACTGGCCATTGAACTGGATGATGCCAAAACGATAGCCGATTTGATGCTTGGTGGAGATGGAACGAATATTTCAGGTGAATTAAATGAACTCCACCTAAGTGCCGTGGGTGAGGCCATGAATCAAATGATGGGCGGCGCCTCTACTTCTATGTCACAGATTTTTGGCAGTCGTATTGATATCTCGCCACCGAATGTCAGAGTAGTCGATTTGGCAAGTGATGACAGTATCGACCTTGGCTTTAAAGGGTGGTTGGTCAACGTAGAGTTTGCCTTGAAAGTCGGGGAGCTGATTGATTCGCGCATCATGCAGTTAATGCCTCTCCAATTTGCAGATGAATTACTGAATAAACTAGGATTTCATGCATCTAATTCATCAACTGAAAATATGAGCCTGGAAATTACCGACACGGTTTCTTCACAACCTTCAGCAAATCTGACTGCAGGGATACAAGAAGAAATCCCAAATGCAGCAAAAAAAGAGGTTGCAGCTTCGGCAGAAGCGTTAAAAAATCGTCCGTCAACCACCGTTCAACGTCCGGAATTTGTGGATTTTGGCGGATTGGAAGTAACTTCTCATGGACAACCGCGAAATTTAGAACTGTTGTTTGATGTTCCACTCAATATCACAGTAGAACTCGGCAGAACGAAGCGCATGATACGCGAAGTTCTCGATTTGGCACCTGGTTCAATCTTTGAATTGGACAAACTGGCTGGCGAACCTGTCGATATTCTTGTAAATAATAAAAAAATCGCGACAGGAGAAGTTGTGGTCATTGACGAAAACTTTGGCGTCCGGGTTACGGATATCATTAGCCCCTCTGAACGAGTGAGGAATTTATAAAATTAGATAAAATGTGGAGGTCAATAATAACATGGCAAACCGGATTTTGATTGTCGACGACGCAGCATTTATGCGAATGATGATTAAGGACATTCTTACTAAGAACAATTTTGAAGTAGTCGGAGAAGCGGCGGATGGCAACCAAGCAGTAGAAAAATACCAAGAAGTAACTCCGGATTTGGTTACCTTAGACATTACCATGCCTGAAATGGATGGCATAGAAGCTTTAAAGAAAATTCGCTCCATTGATCCGAACGCTCGAGTGATTATGTGTTCGGCTATGGGACAACAGGCTATGGTCATCGATGCTATTCAAGCCGGAGCAAAAGACTTTATTGTGAAACCGTTTCAGGCCGATCGCGTTGTGGAAGCGGTGCGAAAAGCACTTGCGTAGAAAAATTACAGTCATGGCGGGAAGTTTTTTTCTAGCTTTCGTTAATGAGATGGGCATGTTGCCTGTGGTAGCATATGCAGCTAGCAAGAATTCTAGCCCGCCTTTGCCCAATGCCGGTCCCCCTTTAATGACTTATTTTCAATTTGTACTCTCGTTTGTGATTATTATTGCATTGATTATCGTTGTTATTCGTTTTTTAGCCAGACGGACGTCAGTGGCTGAACGCGGAACGATTAAGGTACTTGCAGCCCGCCAATTAGCTCAAAATCGCTCTATACAGGTAGTTGAAATCTCTGGAAAACGCTATGTGCTTGGGGTTGGAGAAAATATTACACTGCTCGATCAGATTTCCGAACCGTGGGATGAATCGGAAGCTACTCTCCAACCTTCGAGACAGTCGTTTGCCGCTTCGTTGTCGAGTGCTGTCGAAAACGCTCGTCAACGTTATGCGGAATCCAAGGGAAAGGACAGCAAAGAGAGAAAATCATGAAAAAAAGACATTGGCAAATCACTTTGTTGCTGCTTTCCGTCTGTATCTGTTTTTTTGCTTATCATCCCAATTTATATGCAGCAACCGCTTCCAATCAGACCAACAGTTTTTTGCCGGGTCTTCATTTGTCGTTGGGAACATCTAATTCGCGCCAATCAGTAGACAGTACGGTTCAAATTGTTTTGTTACTGACCGTTCTGTCGGTTGCGCCGGCAATTTTGCTGTTAATGACTTCTTTTACTCGGATGATTGTGGTGCTTTCTTTTGTTCGAAGTGCGCTGGCTTTGCAACAATCTCCACCCAATCAGGTTCTGATTGGCTTAGCGCTTTTTCTTACTTTTTTTGTTATGGAACCAACATTTCAGCAAGCCAATCAGCATGCATTACAGCCTTTTCTAGCAGGTAAGTTGTCAGAAAGCGCTGCTTTGCGTCAGGCGGAAATACCGTTTAAGCAATTTATGGCTAAACAGACGAGACCTGATGACTTACAATTATTTCTGCAATTTAGGCACATGCAGACTCCTAAAAATGTCAATCAAATTCCAATGTCGGCACTTGTACCTGCTTATACCATCAGTGAATTGAAAACAGCTTTTCAGATCGGATTTATGATTTATCTACCATTTCTAGTTATCGATCTGGTCGTTTCTACGACATTAATGTCTATGGGCATGATGATGTTACCACCTGTTATCATTTCCTTGCCATTTAAAATTTTGCTGTTTGTCATGGTAGATGGTTGGCACTTGGTTGTGCAATCACTTCTGTCTGGTTATAGCTAATTGGATTTGTTGTATGGAGTGCCGATGAAACGAGAGTAGGAGTTGAATAAGATTGAATGCAGAATTTATTGTCGGTTTAGGTTCCCAGGTCATGTGGTTGATTATTAAGTTGGTAGGGCCGATTCTTGGTTTAGGACTGGCTGCTGGGTTAATCGTCTCTGTATTTCAAGCTACTACGCAAATCCAGGAACCAAGCCTAACCTATATTCCAAAAATTGCTGCTGTCATCGTGGCTTTGCTCATCTTTGGGCCATGGATGATTACCAGCATGTTAGATTTTACGCAATCGATTCTCGGTCATCTTATGCAGTACGTGCAGTGATCATATGTTGAACTTGGCTGTCCTGCAATACCCGTTATTTTTTCTTATTATGGCTAGAATGGCAGGTTTTATTGGAGCGTCACCTTTATTTTCCATGACTGCTGTGCCGAGAACAGTAAAAATTGGTCTAGTAGTTTTTTTAGCTCTTTGGGTTTTACCTACTGTTCAAGCCAAAGTACCTTCTCCTTTTCAACAAACAGGTTTATATGTTGGTTTGCTGGTTCTGGAATTGGTTACAGGATTGTTTATGGGATTTATAGCAACCTCTATTTTTTCAATTTTAAATTTAGCGGGTCAAATCATTGATGTACAAATTGGCTTTGCATCTGCAGAATTGTTTAATCCAGAAAGCTCATTTGTGACAGGACTTTCAGGTACATTTTTCAATATGATTTTTACTCTGTTTTTTTTAGGTGCTGATGGATTGGATGGGTTGGCTTTAACTGGAATGGATAGTTATAAGCTCATTCCTTTAGGGCAATTTCATTTGCCGCAAACTTTCGGTTTAGCTTTTGAGCAATTGATGGACCTGATTACGGCAGATGCTGTTCAAGTGGCTGCTCCCGTGTTGGTTGCTTTACTGCTGACCAACGTCACGTTTGCGTTGCTCTCCAAAGCGGTTCCTCAAATGAATGTATATTTCAGTGGGTTACCGATTCAATTATTTATTGGTTTATCTGTTTTTGCTGCATCAGTTCCAGCGTTTGTGTCTATATTTCATGTTCTATTTACCTTTCTATTCAGTCAAGTCACTGCTTTTATGCAATTAACAGGATGATATATGGTTTTCTAATATTTAACGTTTTATAAAAGTTCTAAAATCAAATCCGAAAATAAGTTATTTCATGTATTGGAGAGATAGGTCACAGAGCCATGTTAATTCTTAAACTGCAAAGATTTGCAGAGAGCGACTCAGGAAACAAGACTGAAAAGGCAACACCACGCAGACGACAGGAAGCAAGAAGAGAAGGAAATGTGCCGAAAAGTGTCGAATTAACTTCGTCGATTATGCTTTTGGGCGCTTTGGCAGCCCTGCGAATTTTAGGACCAAAGGTTTGGGAGGCCTGGCAAATTCTTGCTCACAAAGACCTTACCTATGCAGGCTCCATCTCATTGACTGCACAAAATGTTCCTGGTTTGTTTGGTGGTCAATTTCTTGCATTGGCGGGTAGTTTATTACCCTTGCTACTTGTATTTTGGTTTGCGGCTGCTTTTACTGGTTTTGTACAGGTTGGCCCGTTATTCCTTCCCAAGTTATTGTTACCTAAATGGGAGAGAATCCAACCTATCGCTGGACTACGTCGTCTCTTTTCACCGCAGACAGCTATGGAAGGATTAAAGTCGATTCTCAAGCTGGCGATTGTGGTTGCCGCAGCCTATATGTCGCTGCATCAAGTGACACAAAGTATAGGTCAATTATCTTTTCTCTCCGTCAATTCGCTCATCGCTTGGCTTGGCAGTATTGTTTTTCGGTTATCCATAACAGTTGCTGTATTGATGATTCTTTTATCTGCATTGGATTTTTATTTTCAAAAGAGTCAGTATGAAAAAAAATTACGCATGACCAAACATGAAGTTCGTGAAGAATTTCGCCAAACTGAAGGAGATCCACAGATTAAATCCAATATTCGTAGGCGGGCTAGGGCTTTGGCCATGCGTCGAATGATGCAGGATATACCGAAAGCAGATGTAGTGATTACAAACCCGACTCATTATGCGGTAGCTATCTGGTATCGACCAGACCAATTGGAAGCGCCACAAGTTCTGGCGAAAGGGCAGGATTATACTGCCCAAAAAATTCGTGAACTAGCGGAACAACATCATGTGGCAATTGTAGAAAATCCACCACTAGCAAGAACGCTGTACCGCGATGTGGAAATTGGCCAAGTGATTCCTGCGGAGCTTTATCAGGCAGTCGCAGAAGTTTTAGCTTATGTTTACGCTATGAAACAACAAAAAGTCTTTACAGGCAATGGGGTGAATTCGTGAAACGTTCAGATTTAGGAATCATGGCAGCTTTGCTCTGGATAATTGTCATGATGATTATACCCATGAGTCGGCCTGTACTTGACGTACTGTTGTTAGTCAATATTTTCGTCTCCATGACCATTCTTCTCGTGGCCATCAATACGAAAGAACCACTTGATTTTTCTGTCTTCCCTTCAATTTTACTCATTATGACGCTCTACCGACTCTCTCTGAATATTTCCACCACACGATTAATTCTTGGGCAGGGTAATGCTGGAGCTGTCATTAATACATTTGGGTCTTTTGTAATAGGCAGTAACCCAGTTGTGGGGTTTATCGTATTTATTATCATTATTATTGTGCAATTTATTGTTATTACTCGCGGCGCTGAACGTGTTGCTGAAGTAGCGGCGCGCTTTACCTTGGATGCAATGCCTGGAAAACAAATCGCTATCGACGCGGACTTAAACGCTGGCCTGATAGACGAAGCCACTGCGCGCAAGCGACGCGCAGATATTGAACGGGAAGCGGATTTTTACGGAGCTATGGATGGAGCCTCTAAATTTGTGAAAGGCGATGCCATTGCTTCTATGTTAATAGTAGCGGTCAATATTGTTGGTGGTTTTATTATCGGTATGGTCATTCACAAAGATTCATTCTCAACAGCGCTCCACCAGTATACTTTACTTTCAGTTGGGGACGGGCTGGTCAGTCAAATTCCAGCCTTGTTGCTTTCGACAGCCACTGGATTAATGGTGACTAGAGCTGCTACTGAAGCAAATTTGGGAGCGGATATTTTTGGCCAGGTTTTTCAATTCCCGCGTGCCCTCTATATGGTTGGATCAGCTATTTTATTGCTGGGTGTATTTACTCCAATTGGAGTCATCCCCGTGATTCCTATTTCTGCACTCGCTTTTTTGACTGGTTGGCGTGTACAGGTAAATGCGGCAAGATCGGCAAAAAAAGAGCAAGAACAATTGCTCAAGAGCCGTACAGAAGACAACAAAAAACCAGAGAATGCTTTGTCTCTGCTCCATGTTGAGCCTATTGAACTGGAGTTTGGCTACGGTCTTGTGCCGTTGGTGGACGCTAAACAGGGCGGCGACATGTTAGAAAGAGTTATCATGATTCGAAAGCAATTGGCACTTGAACTTGGGTTGGTCATTCCTGCTATCCGTTTGCGCGACAATATGCAATTAAAACCTACGGAATATGTCATTCTCTTAAAAGGGTTGGAGATTGCTCGAGGAGAAGTTTTGCTTGGGCATTGGCTAGCGATATCTCCTGGAGTTGAAGATCCAACTATTATTGGGATTTCTACCAAAGAACCTACTTTTGGTTTGCCTGCTTTATGGGTCAATTCGGAAATGAAAATACAGGCAGAGATGTCTGGATATACAGTGGTTGATCCGTCCTCCGTTATGGCAACTCATTTGACAGAAACATTGCGTGCACATGCCCATGAGTTGTTGACGAGACAGGAAACTAAGAAATTGTTGGATCACTTAAAGACGGAAGCTCCTGCGGTTGTTGATGATGTGTTGAATAACAATTTAACACTTGGTCAAGTGCAAAAAGTATTGAGCAATTTGCTACATGAAAAAGTATCCATTCGTGACTTATCGACTATTTTAGAAGTTCTTGCGGATGTTGGTCGCCAGTCCAAAGATACCGATATGTTGACCGAACAGGTTAGACAGGCATTGGGCAGGCAAATTTGTCATCAATTCAGAGTGCCAGGCCAACCATTAACAGTACTTACTTTTTCTCCGAGTGTGGAAGAAAAGATCCAAGAATCATTGATTCATCAAGAGGAAAGTGTGTTTGTTGCACTCGATCCTGCACTGTCGCAAAAAATTTACAAAAAACTGCGGGAAGAATCGAATCGTCTCTCTGCGCAAGGCAAATCACCTATACTCTTGGTTCATCCTACATTGCGTTTAGCTGTTAGACGCTGGTTGGTAAGATTTTTACCGGAGTTGACGGTGTTATCTTACAGTGAGTTGGATCCGACGCTTGAAGTTGAGAGTGGCGGGGTGGTTAATCTATGATGGTTAAACGCTATGTGGTTCGTGACATGCCCGAAGCTTTATTGCGTATACGCTCTGATTTGGGGAAAGATGCTGTCATTTTAAGCAGCAAACGTATTCATGTTCGCAAATGGCTGATATGGCGGAGTAAGCGTATTGAAGTAATGGCTGCGGTAGCAGGTGATTTACCTGTTAAAATTCCAGCCTATCATCCACCTGCTCTTGGACAAGCTACTGCCAAACCAGAGAATGTTTCAGAAAAAGCCGAGGAACAGAAACGCATTTTGCGAGGGGAAACATCCAATATGTCCTCAACAATGTCTATGCAGTCAATAGGGGACGTTCAGGTTCATTCTGCAAATTCTACTAAAGGTATAACATCGGCTCAAGAGGATACAAGGCAAGTTTTGTTGCCTATCCTCGACGAAATGAAAAAGTTAACCTATCGATTACAACAATTGTCTTCCCAAAATACTGTCTTTGTAGGCGGAATGAATCAAGAGCATTTTCAATTGCAGCAACTTTTGGTCCAACAAGGTATTTCCGTTGACACTGTTCGAGAATGGATGCAGGAGTCCGGTGTGCTATCTATGCCTAAAGTTGGGGATTACCAACTTTTGCTTCAATCTTTTCGTAATTGGTTTATTCAACAGTTTCAGACTTTCGCTGTACCATCCCCTATTCAATCCACATCGCGAATTGTTGCTTTTGTCGGTCCTACTGGAGTGGGCAAGACGACTACAATTGCCAAATTGGCAGCCCTGCATGTACTTTCAGGTGAACGAAAAGTTGGATTAATTACTTGTGATACTTATCGCATTGCAGCTATTGAGCAATTGCGAACCTATGCGCAAATTCTTGGCATTCCCTTGGAAGTGGCCGAATCAGACGCTGTTTCTTTAAACAAAGCTGTTGATTCACTCTCTCATTGTGATTTATTACTGATGGACACGGCAGGAAGAAATTACTTTAACCAACGTTCGACGCAAGACGTTCAGACGTTACTTTCTATAGCGCCAATTGATGAGATTGTTCTTGTGCTTTCGCTAACTTCCAAAGCTGAAGATTTAAATAGATTGTTAGAGGCGTTTTCTACCATTCCTTTTCATAAATTTTTATTTACTAAATTAGATGAAACTTCTTCTTATGGTGTGGCGGCAGAATTGATTTGGAAGGCTAAAAAGCCGCTTTCCTATATTACGACTGGACAGAATGTACCTGATGATATCTCACCGAGCACAAAAGATTTTGTTTTAAAATCTGTTTTCGGGGAGGGGCATCCATGAGCGATCAAGCCGAAAGCCTGCGCAGCAAAATGAGAGAAAGAAGCATGGATAATGGGGGACTGCCTGCCAAAACACGTGTCATTGCTGTTGCCAGTGGTAAGGGAGGAGTGGGTAAATCCAATTTCTGTGTCAATTTTGCGCTGGCATTAAAAGCAAAAGGGAAGACGCCGCTCATCGTGGATGCTGATGTAGGGTTTTCCAACATTGAACTTTTGCTCAATACTAGACCCTTTCACACAGTTCTTGATTTAGCGAAAGACGTACAACTCTTTGATGTCATCTCTACTAGTCCTCATGGCCTTTCTTTTTTATCTGGAGGTAGCGGCTTGCACTCCGATATGTTGGACGATGCGGCTATGGTCAGAGTTAAGGAACAATTAGCGAATTTATCCAACCATTTTGACACAGTGATTATTGATCTTGGTGCAGGCATCAATCATCAATCAGCTCAGTGGATTGCCGGATCGGACGAATTGATTTTACTGGCGACGCCAGAACCTACGGCAATCTCTGATGCCTATGCTTTTCTTAAGCTGCTGTATGAGGAAAGACCTCTTGACGAATTGCCGGCTGTTCGTTTGGTGATTAATCGCGCATTGAAATTGACTGACGCACGAGAGGCATCTGAAAGATTGTCTGCCGCGGCATTGAGATTTTTGGAGTGGAAATTGGAAACACTTGGATTTATTTTGGAGGATGATTTGGTTTCGCAAGCAGTGATGCGTCAAGTGCCAGTATTGATATCGTTTCCCAACAGTACGGCCTCGCGCTGTATGGAGCAGATAGCGGCTAATTTTCTGCGCCTTAATGAGCCGAATCGAGGCGGGTGGAGAGGTTTTCTGCATCGGTTTTGGCCTGGAAAGTCGTTTTTTTCAACTGGATAAAGCCAGCCTAAACATAAGGATAAAAACAGAAATTGGCGGGAGGGTATGCCAGCTTTGCAAAACGCTGAGTATTTACAAGCCTTTATAGAAGAAACAAGCGATAATCTGCAACTTCTGAATGATCTCTGTCTACGTCTTGAATCTGAGGGCTCGTCGGATGAATTGTTTGCGGCCATGTTTCGTGCAGCGCATACACTCAAAGGAATGAGCGCAAGCATGGGATTTCAAAAAATGGCCACTTTGACTCATCGCCTTGAAGATGTACTTGGCGTGTTTCGAGAAAATCCAGGACGGTTGACCACAGATAGTCCCGATATTCTATTGTCGGGGATTGATCAGCTTTCTCTTCAGTTAGAACGAATTATCGACAGTGGGATAGATGAAACGGGTTCAGACGATGCTATTATTCATTCGTTGCAGGAACTCTATCAACGTCTAACAAACGCAGCAGTGTCACCTCATCCAGAGGTTGCGGCGACAGTGGATACCACAGAAGGACATTTCACCGATATTGCTTTGCACATTGCATCTCAAGCTGCAGAAGCGGGACTCTTGGCTGGAGTTCTGACTGTGAATATTGCTCCAGACTGTCAGATGAAATCAGTCCGCGCATTGGTTGTCATGCGAGAATTGGAGCAGTGGTCAGATATTCTTGAATGTTCACCAAGTGCAGAACATTTACAGGATGGCCGGTATTCTGAAAACATTGCCTTTCTTGCTGTTTTAAGAGAAATTTCTGCTGAAGAGGCTATGCGCAATCTCTCTAATATTTCTGAAGTGGTCAATGTAACTTTTGTACCGCTTATAGAATATTTTTCGACACATCGGACAGATCCAACTACAACTTCTGCGGCAGCCCATTCACCAACCCCGAGTCTTACAGCAGATCAGGTGGATTCGCAGAAAGAATCTGCCAAGCAACCTGCTGCACCCATGAAGGTAGAGAGGACATTGCGTGTACCCATCGAGAGAATCGATCATCTACTCGATCGTCTCAGTGAGATGGTGATTGCTCGCTCTCAACTAGCCAGTGCTACTGAGGCTGGACATACGGCTGTCATTCGAGAAATGGTCGATAGACTTGGTCGTATCTCTGGCGATATACAATCTGGACTCATGTCCTTACGCATGGTTTCGGTAGATATGTTATTTCAACGTTTTCCTCGTTTAGTTAGAGATCTCTCCAAGTCATTACAAAAAGAAATTCATTTTCTTATGGAAGGGGGAGAAACAGAACTCGATCGGACTGTTGTCGATGAGATGGGTGAAGCTTTGGTGCATATTATTCGCAATGCGGCCGATCACGGTATTGAGTCAGCGGATATACGTCGCCAGGCGGGCAAGCCAGAGGCAGGGACATTAAAAATTTCTGCTTTCTCTTCCGGACAAAACGTCTACATAGAAGTTGCTGATGATGGCGGAGGTATTGATTCGGAAGCAGTATTAAACAAAGCCATTGCGCGCGGATTAGTCGATGAGAAATCTGCACTTATGCTTAAGCCTGAACAAATTTATGATTTTCTTTTTGCCTCCGGATTTTCTACTGCTGAAAAAATCACCGATATTTCCGGACGTGGTGTTGGGCTTGATGCGGTACGTAATAAAGTGCAATCGTTGGGCGGTAAAATCTCAATTCTCTCGGAAAAGGGGAAGGGGACTACTTTTCGTATTCAGTTGCCTCTGACCTTGGCTGTTTTACCTGCCTTGCTGTTTATGGTGAGTAACGAATCTTTTGCTGTCCCTCTTGGCAGTGTGGAAGAAGTATTGCAAGTCTACGAAACAGATTTAGAAGCCATTGGTGGAGAACGTTTTTTGCGCCATCGAGATGGGCTCATCCCGCTGCTGGATGCGGGGGATGCTTTTTACGAACAATCGTCGGCCATTCAATTTCCTTGGTCAGCCATTCTCTGTAAAGAAGGCAATCGTCGTTTGGCGATACTTGTCGATGATATTGTTGGAGAGCAGGAAATTGTCAACAAACCATTGGGGAAATATCTGCAGTCCGTGCGAGGATTTTCTGGAGCGACCATTCTCGGCGACGGTACGGTGGGACTCATTCTCGATCTCGATGCCTGGCTATCAGCATGAAGTTAACAACCTCTCAAAGACTTGAATTGATTTTTATATTTTGGCAGTCGAAAAATTCGGGGTAAGGAGTGATAGACATGGAGCAACAATTTGTCGTCATGGCTGTAGGTCAGGAAAAATACGGTGCCTCAGTAACCCAGGTACTGTCTATTGAGAAGCCTATGGAAATTACACGTGTACCGCGTACGGTCGCATTTATCAAAGGTGTTGTGAATTTGCGCGGCACCATTGTGCCTGTGGTCGATCTCGGTGAGCGTCTGGGATTGGCTTCTTCCTTGCAGCAAGATGATTCCCGTATAGTCATTGTACAAGTGGAAGATATGATGGTAGGTATGATAGTGGATGCGGTTACAGATGTAGTGACACTTGCAGATTCGGATATTCAACCTGCTCCTTCGATGGTAGGTGGACTTTCCGCAGAATTTTTGCAGGGGATTGCAGAATATCAGAAACAAGTGCTGATTCTCCTCCATTTGCCTCGCCTTTTTAATCATGCTGAACAGTTGCAGCTCAAGGAGTTGCGGGAGCGGGAGGAACGTTAAGAAACATGAGTGTATTCTATAATCTGGATGATCGACAGCAAGATATTCTCCGTGAAGTCGGCAATGTGGGCGCTGGTCATGCTGCTACTGCGTTGTCTGTATTGTTGCAAGAAAGTGTACAAATGTCCGTCACAGCTGCTAGATTATGCCCGTTTGACGAGATTGCAGATATTGCTGGCGGTCCAGAGGCGCCTGTTGTCGGCATCTTTTTACAAATTGGGGGGCAGATGAATGGAAGCATGTTTCTGCTTTTACCCATGCAAAGTGCGGAACATCTATTGCATCAGCTGAATTTGACAGGTCATGAAGGGCTTCTTTTTGAAGAATTGCAGCTTTCAGCGCTGGCGGAAGTTGGAAATATTCTTTCTGGTAGCTATGTCACCGCCATCAGTGAACTCGCGTCGCTGCAAATTACTCTTTCAGTACCGTCGATTGCTGTGGACATGGCTGGTGCCATTCTCGACATCGGCCTTGCTTTCTCTGGTGATATAGCCGATCAAGCGATTTTGATTAACACGCAAATTTGGCAAGGACAAATGAACATCGATGGCCATTTCTTCCTTCTCCCTCACCCACAATCTATGGTCAAGCTGTTCAGTGCGCTGGGGTGGGATAATGATGTGTGAATTCACCTTACCCTCGATTCAAGAAAGCCAACTGATTCGGGTAGGTATTGCTCAAGGGGCAATCGTTTCAGGGCCAGATCGAATTGGGACAACGGGTCTCGGTTCGTGTGTTGGCGTGGTTTTATACCATGCAAGGAAAAATATAGCCGGTTTGGTTCATATTATGCTTCCTCAATCACCACCTAATTTTTCAGGAAACGTCTGTAAATATGCCGATCTCGCTTTGGATTGGCTGTTGGATGAATTTTCAAAGCAGGGTTTGCGGCCCAGTTCGTTGAAAGCCAAAGCTGCGGGTGGTGCGCAAATGTTTAGCGGATCGGCCAATTCCGATATTCTCCGGGTGGGCCCGCGTAATGCTGAAGCAGTAGAAAACTATTTGCGAGACGCTGGAGTAGAGTTGGTTTCAACTGATTTTGGAGGCAATACGGGTCGAACTATTGAGTTTGATTTGCAGACAGAGTTGTTACAAATTCGTACTGCTATCAAGGGTACATATACGATTTGAAGAAAGATCATCTATCTAATGTTAAGTACTCTATTGAGTTCTAAGACCTATGAAGGGAAGTGATTTTTGAGGGTATCAAAATAAGCCTGTCAGAGACAGACGGGTTTGCAGATTCAGTCCAATATATGATCTTACGCGATTGGTTCGTATGGCTTTTTGTTACGCAACAAGGCATGAATGATGTATGTCAATTTGCGCGCAACAGCAGCTTTGAGGCGCTTTTCGATCTCGGCATGGAGTCGTTCTAAGGGCCACTCTGTGAAGCGAATTTGCTGGAGAAGCAGGCGCAAATGCAGTCGGTACGCATCCACTGCCGTGTCAATGCCCAGTGGCGCGGCGGCAACAGACTTGAGGTTTTCTGCATTATCCAGGCCCAGGCGATTCCGGCTGTGTTTAGCGATGAAGGCCGCCAGTACTTCGGTAATATACTAGGAGGTGAACAGATATGTGGTTGACAGGAGCTATGGGTCTACTTTGTGCGGCTATGGTCGTCGTACTCTATACTTCTACGGGGGGATGGAAACAATATGGTGGGTTAAAAGGTATTTTTCGTTGGCTGCGCTCTGGTGCTCTGGCCAATCCACAAGTCATTCAAGCAAAGGAAAGTCCGCAAGCTATGATTTCCGCAGTTAATGAAGAAGTTGTGAAAATTTTAGAAGATATTTACATGGAATTGCGATCCAATTTAGACGCGTTAGAACGAACCATGGATGAGCGTGTTGGCAAATTAGAAGAACGTTTCAATCAATTGGAAGAGATGCTTCAAAAAGACGAACCTCACCATATAAAATTTTTTTCAAAGAATGAGCAAGTTGTTTCGGGGTTTGATGATGTGGGTCAGTCATTGGCGGGTGAACAGCTGTTGATGAAACAGTTAATAGAAATGTCTCGAGAAGAGGTTGGTGCAGCATTGAATGCTCAGAAACCTGAAGCTGCAGAAACAGTTGAATCTCCTTCCTTTTCTCCACGTTACTTTGAGATTCTCGATGCTTTAACTCAAGGCTTGACTGCAGAACAGGCTGCTCAACAGTTATCCTTACCAGTTGCTGAGGTTTTACGTGTGGAACAAGCCTTGCATATGCCGCCGACTCTGAATTGATAGAGCGGGTCATTGCAGTCTTACGCAGGCTGTGATATATTGGAGAGCGGTGCAATGCCCACAGTGAAGTGGAGCACACACGCTTATCTGATGGCTTGCGGGTCCAACTGGTCGCAGGTTCATATGACGAGGGCGGAGGACAAACCGTTTAGGAGGAGTTATCTTTGGCGATTATTTCTATGAAGCAATTGTTGGAGGCGGGTGTTCATTTTGGACATCAAACCCGTCGCTGGAACCCCAAGATGTCTCGTTATATTTTTACGGAGCGCAATGGGATTTATATCATCGATTTGCAAAAAACTGTTCGCAAAGTTGAAGAAGCTTATAATTTTATTCGTGACACTGCTGCGAATGGCGAAACCATCCTGTTCGTTGGCACTAAAAAGCAGGCTCAAGAAGCTGTAAAAGAAGAAGCAGAACGCTGTGGCATGTTTTATGTCAATCAGCGCTGGCTGGGCGGTACATTGACCAACTTCCCAACCATCCAAAAACGTATCCAGCGTTTGCTGGAGTTGGAGCGTATGGAGGAAGATGGGACTTTTGAACGCTTGCCTAAGAAAGAAGTTATCTTGCTTCGCAAAGAAGCTGAGCGTTTGGAACGTTTTCTTGGCGGCATCAAAGGTATGAAGAAATTGCCGAGCGCTATGTTTGTGATTGATCCGCGCAAAGAACGGATTGCTGTTGCAGAAGCGCGTAAGCTCGGTATTCCAATTGTAGCCATCGTCGACACCAATTGTGATCCGGATGAAATTGATTATGTGATTCCAGGTAATGATGATGCTATTCGGGCTGTTAAACTGTTGACTGCCAAGTTGGCAGATGCTGTATTAGAAGGCGCTCAAGGTCAAGGGGAAGAAACCACTGCCTGATTGGAGCTAGTAGGTGACGGGAGCATCTGTGGCTCGTCACCTTTTTTGTGTACTAATGCGTGTTGAAAGAACTTCGTTAGGTATGTGCTCAAATGGCATTCTAAGTTTTTGCTGAATTGAGGAGGAAATGAGATGGAAGTTACAGCGTCAATGGTCAAAGAATTGCGTGAGAAAACAGGTGCGGGTATGATGGATTGTAAGCGCGCCTTAGCTGAAGCTGATGGGGATATGGAGAGAGCGATGGAAGTTTTGCGCGAGCGCGGACTGGCATCTGCTGCTAAAAAATCGGGTCGTGTAGCTGCAGAAGGATTGGTGGAAGCTTATATTCATGGCGGTGGACGGATTGGCGTTTTGGTTGAAGTGAATTGTGAAACTGACTTTGTGGCCAAAAACGAAGATTTTCGTCAATTGGTTCGTGATATCGCTATGCATATTGCTGCCTCTAATCCACTTTATGTGCGTCGCGATGAAGTTTCGAGTGAGTTCATAGAGAAAGAACGCGAAATTCTTCGGGCGCAAACCTTGAATGAAGGTAAGCCGGAAAATATTGTGGATAAAATTGTGGATGGACGTATTGAAAAATATTTGAAAGAAATTTGCCTTCTAGACCAGCCATTTGTCAAAGATCCAGATAAGACAGTGGAGATGTTGGTGCGTGAGAAAATTGCCCAAATAGGCGAGAATATTTCCATCCGCCGTTTCACACGTTTTGTTGTTGGTGAAGGTATTGAAAAGAAAGAGAGTAACTTTGCTGAAGAGGTCATGTCGCAGGTTCGCGTTTAATGGCACTGGCCTTTGCGGTATAAGCAGGGGAACACGGCGTGGAGACACTATGTGTTCCCCTTTTGCAAACCAGGTATTGTCTTGGTCCCCGCAATATATAAAGCCATAGGGCTCAAAATTGGATGAGTTCTTATCATGAGGAGGCATTCTCAATTTATGACGACACCCCAACCTAAGTACAGGCGGATCATTCTCAAACTGAGTGGCGAAGCTCTGGCAGGGGATAAGGGATATGGCATTGACTCTGAAATGATGTCAAACATTGCGTTACAGGTTCGAGAAGTTGCGGATTTAGGTGTGCAGATGGCTATTGTGGTCGGGGGAGGAAACATCTGGAGAGGTGTTTCGGCCAGTGCTCGTGGAATGGATCGAGCAACAGCGGATTATGTGGGAATGCTGGCAACCGTCATGAATGCTTTGTCGCTCCAGGATGCTTTGGAAAAATTGGGTGTCGATACACGGGTGCAAACATCGGTGGAAATGAGTCAGGTAGCCGAACCGTATATTCGCCGACGAGCCATTCGTCATTTAGAAAAAGGACGAGTGGTTATTTTTGCGGGTGGTACGGGTAATCCATATTTCTCTACAGATACAACCGCCGCGCTGCGCGCCGCTGAGATTGAAGCGGAGGTCATTTTAATGGCCAAAAATGGAGTGGATGGTGTTTATACGGCTGATCCGCTCAAAGATCCAACAGCTGTCAAATATGATGAATTAGAATTTATGGATGTTTTAAATCAAGGTCTTGGTGTTATGGATTCTACAGCAACCTCGCTTTGCATGGATAACAATATTCCCTTGCTTGTTTTTGCTTTGGGAGAATCGGGCAATATTCGCCGAGCAGTCATGGGCGAAGCGGTAGGTACAATGGTCAGGAGAGTGAAAGTATGACAGAGCAAATTGTGAAGCATGCAGAAGAACGTATGGAAAAGGCTGTAGCAGCATTTCGCAAGGATGCGGCGTCAATTCGGGCGGGTAGAGCTACGCCGGCTATGCTTGAAAAAGTAACCGTAGAATATTACGGCTCACAGATGCCCATTCCACAAGTTGCAAGTGTAACTTCTCCAGAACCGCGCTTGTTGGTTATCTCTCCTTGGGAGAAAAGTATGTTGAGTGAGATTGAAAAAGCTATTCAGAAGTCTGACTTGGGTCTGAATCCTGCCAATGATGGTTCTGTTATTCGTTTAGTTATTCCAGCCCTTACGGAACAGAGACGCCAAGAGCTTGTCAAGCAGGTTAAAAAGATGGCTGAAGAAGCACGCGTGGCTATTCGTAACGTTCGGCGAGATGCTAATGACGAGTTGAAAAAAGCTGAAAAGAATGGAGATGCTTCGGAAGACGATGTTCGTAGATTGATGGAGCGGATTCAACAGCTCACAGACAAGTTCGTTGGTGAAATAGACAAAGCTGCGACTGGTAAAGAGCAAGAACTGCTTGAAGTATAGGCTTAAGATTGGAAAGTATTGGATTTAACAAACTGTCGCCGGATTGTGAGGGATGATCGGTGCGCTGGAGATGGGGTTGGGACAACCGAGGACAGAATCCTGACATCGATTCGCTTGCAGTTCGGCCTAAGCATGTTGGTATCATCATGGACGGCAATGGCCGTTGGGCGCGGCGTCGTGGATTGCCGAGAATCGCTGGTCACCATGCAGGTATGCAAGCTATGAAAGAGACGATTCGGGCTTGTGATGATTTAGGTATTGAATATCTTACCCTCTATGCCTTTTCTACCGAGAATTGGAAGAGGCCACAACGTGAAGTGGAATTTCTCATGAAGTTGCCTCGCCAGTTTTTTATTACGGAAATTGATGAATTAATGGAACGCAATGTGCGGATTCGTGTGATTGGCGATACTGAACAATTACCTGCCGATACACGTGAGACAGTATTGCAGTCGTTGGAGAGAACCAAACAAAATACAGGGATGAACGTTAATTTTGCCCTCAATTATGGAGGGCGTATGGATATTGTGTTCGCCGTGCGTAAACTTGCCGAAGCAGTGGCAGAGGGGCGAATAGCTCCACAAGATATTGATGAAAGTGCTTTGGCTGCTCAACTCTCCACCGCCCATCAGCCTGATCCCGATTTTATCATACGCACCAGCGGAGAAATAAGGCTCAGCAATTTTCTCGTCTGGCAATCCGCATATGCTGAATTATGGTTTACCGACGTACTCTGGCCTGACTTTAATCGACAGCATCTTCTCCGGGCTCTGCAAGAATTTAGTGGCCGGCAGCGCCGGTTTGGCGATATAGGTAGGTGAGAGAATGATCAAACAGCGCGTACTTACAGCGACCATTGGTGTGGCTGTAATCTTGATCGTTTTGCTCCTGCCCAATGCTGGGCCATGGGAAATTGCGGTATGGTTGGTGACAGCCGCGGGTGTTACGGAGTTTGTGCGGATGTTTGGTGTTTCTTATCGTCAATCTTTGATGTATTTGGCTGTAATAGCTGTCACTTATATAGAGTTTGATGCTGGATGGTACCACCCCATTTCTCTTGCAGTCATGGTTGCTCTTTGCCTATTGTGGCCTGTTTTGACTCGAAATCGCAACCATCTGGCTCAAGTTGCTCCTATCTTTGTTGGAATGCTGTATATCGGCATTGGCGGACACAGCATGATTCAATTAAGATTGGTTCCTCATGGCTGGTTTTTTCTTTGGTCCTTTTTAATCGCGGTATGGATGAGTGACACTGCTGCTTTTTTTGTCGGACGTTGGTTGCAAGGACCTAAATTATGGCCTGACATTTCACCAAAGAAGACTATTTCCGGGTCTCTCGGCGGCATTTTGGGTGCAGCAGTCGGTGCGGCTCTGTTTGGTTTAGCTGTAGGACAAATTCATCTGATCGCTTTACTGGGGCTAGGTGCTGGAATTTCTATTTTATCTCAGCTTGGCGATTTGATTGAATCAGCTTACAAACGAAGTACAGGAGTCAAAGATTCGGGTACCTTGTTACCCGGACATGGCGGCATTTTGGATAGAGTAGATAGTCTGTTGTTCGCTGCTCCGTTTATGTTTTATATGGTCCATACATATGGTATGTTGTGGTTTTCTTTTTCCTAGAAATTTTGAACATACTGGAAAGAAAAGAAGTGATTCTGTGTCGAAGGTCAGCATATTGGGCAGCACTGGAGTCATTGGCTGTAACAGTTTAGATGTTGTTCGACGCCTCTCTCCTGCATGGCAGGTGGTAGCTCTGAGTGCAGGAAAGAATATGAGGTTGCTCAAACAACAGATAGATGAGTTTGCACCTCAGTACGTTTCTGTACAGGATGAACACTCGAGGCAAGAACTGATTCAACTATTTCATGGCAGACTCCCTTGTGATGTGGGCGTGGGTCAGGCTGGCTTGGAAGAAGCTGCTTCCGTTCCAGCCCATCTTGTGATCTCTGCAGTGCTCGGTGCTGCAGGAATTGCTCCTACTTGGCGCGCTATCTCTCAAGGTGCTGTGGTAGGGCTGGCAAATAAGGAGACGTTGGTGGCGGCAGGAGATTTAATCATGGAGCACGTGTCTGTCAACGGATCGAGCCTAGTTCCTGTGGATAGTGAGCATTCTGCGATTTTTCAAGCGCTTCTGGCCGGGAAACGTCAAGAAGTAGAGTCATTTTACATAACAGCTTCCGGGGGACCGTTTCGCACTTACAGCATGGAACAATTGAAGTCGGTTACCCTAGAACAGGCTTTACAGCATCCGACGTGGAAAATGGGCGCCAAAATTACGGTGGATAGTTCCACGCTTATGAATAAGGGTTTAGAAGTCATTGAAGCGCATCATTTATTTTCTGCGCCATATGATAAAATAAAGGTACTCGTCCATCCGCAAAGTATTATTCACTCCATGGTGGAGTATGTAGATGGTTCAATTGTTGCCCAGTTAGGCAACCATGATATGCGTTTGCCCATTCAATATGCGTTCACGTATCCTGCCAGAGTAAAGCTGGATTTAGAACGAATTGATTTTGTCAAGCTGCGTCAATTGACGTTTGAAGAACCTGACCTGGAACGTTTTCCAGCCCTTCGTTTAGCGTATGAAGCAGGTCGAGCGGGAGGCGCCATGCCTTGCGTGTTAAATGCAGCCAACGAAGTGGCTGTACAAGCGTTTCTTGAACAGCGCATTGGCTATCTCCATATAGCGGAGATTGTAGAGCGACTGTTGCAGTCTAGTGATTATGCGGTACCTCGGTCGATTTCAGATGCGCTCCATATTGATGAAGATGTAAGACGTCGTGCCTGGCTTCTTATACAAAAAGAAGAATTAGGGCAGGATGTTTAAGTAAGGAAGGAGGGTGTATCCATGTGGTGGTTGCCGTTGGTGCACACGCTCCGTTCGGTCATCGCGATAGTATTGGTTTTTGTGGTATGCATCATGTTGCATGAGTTTGGCCACTTCTATGTTGCCAAACGTAATGGAGTAGCCGTGCCTGTATTTGCTATTGGTATGGGGCCCAAATTATTTGCTTTTCGCAAAAACGGTACAGAGTATTCGTTACGCCTATTTCCTATTGGCGGCTTTGTTCAACTTGCGGGTGAAATGCCACAGGATGCATACTTCAAAAAAGGTGAGCAGCTAGCTTTCTCGCTTGATTCCAGCGGTCGTATTGACGCCATTGGTGAGCCCGACTCACTGCCAGGGCGGACCGTGGGGACGTTGGTTAATCTGGATTTGACCAAGCACATGTTTATTACCATGGAAACAGCAGACGGTATTCGCTCCTATTCAGTCAGACCGCATGCTCGTTTGCAGACCAGTCTCCGTTCCAGCATTCCTCTAGTCTCCCCAGGGGAGCAAATGATTGGTAAGTCCCTATGGGCGCGTGCTTCGATTATTTTGGCTGGCCCAGTGATGAATTTTTTGTTGGCAGGAGTTCTTTTCTCACTTGTTTTCTTGCATGTAGGTGTTCCATCGAGCGCTCCTGTCGTGGGTGCAGTGCTACCGAATACACCTGCCGCTGCAGCTCATTTGCAACAAGGCGATCGAATTGTTCAGGCTAACGGAGTGCCTATTCAAACTTGGTACGATCTTAAGCGAGTGATTGTTGCTGACAAATCGAATCCTCCCAAACCCATCCCGCTTTTGGTGGAGCGCGATGGGCATCAAAAATGGCTTCTGGTGAGGCCGGAATTATACCAGTCCACACCCATTATAGGCATAGACAGTACTTTGACACATAATCCTTTCGATGCTTTTGCCCAAGGCTTTAAATCTGTTTACACCAACAGTGTGAATGCCATTCATCTCTATGCTCAAGTGATTGAACGTCATCAGTTCAACGATTTATCTGGTCCTGTCGGCATTGCGGATGTCATTTCCCAGCAAGCACAAACAGGTGTTTGGCAGGTGATGTATATCACTGCACTCTTATCGCTCAATCTTGGTCTCTTTAATTTAATTCCCATACCAGCGCTTGATGGTGGCAGATTGCTTTTTATGCTTGTCGAGTTGATACGTGGAAAAGCTATCGACCCGCGTAAAGAAGGGTTGGTTCATTTAGTCGGTTTTGGATTACTAATGCTCTTGACCGTTGTCATAACCTATCGGGATGTCACACGTTTTTTCTGAACGGTTGGATGATGGGTGTTGTACCTGGCGTTGCGGACCACGACCTTTCACTCAGCAGAACAGCAATGTCTAGGAGGTAGTCTAGCAAGTGAATTTTATCCGCTCATTTTGCGCCCTATTTGCTTCAGGAATGGAGATGGAAAGCCCTTCTCTCCATTCCTTTGTCGATCGCGTTTTTGTATTTTCATCACAGAAAAAATTAGCACTTCGATTGCCTTCTCTTCAATCCCTTCTTGAAGACTCTCCAAATGAAGTTCGTCAATCTTTGGTGGAGTATTTGCAAAATGGCTTCCTATTGCTTCACAAAACAGATGAGACACTAACTCCTTTAGGGGTGCAATATCAATTTTTAGAGGATGAATGGCTTTCACAAAATTTTGAACAAATAGCTATTTCCCTCATAGAAGCTTTGACCACACTCTATTTACACATAGAACCGCTTGCCGGGCGGTTTCTGCAGCAGGCAAGCTGGTTGTTGCAATCTGGACAGACAGCCTCTAAAGATGAAAAACGTTGGATTGCTGTAGCTCATTTGGCACAGGCTGGCGCTGAGGAATGGCTTCAAAAAAAGAAAGTAGATATTTATTATCAGGAAGCCATCTCTACTTTATTCGGACAAGATCTATCGGTTCGATTTATTGAAGAATTGGCAAACAAAGAGTATCAAGAGGCGCTCAGAGAGCAATTGGCTGAACAGCAACAAGCTGAGGTTGCACGTATTTTGCAAGAAGAAGCAAGGCTGGAAGCAGAAAAGGCTAAATTGCGTCAGCAAGAGCAGGCGCCTGCTGAAACGAGATCGTACCCTTACGGGAATCGACGCAATCGAGAAGAAACCCCCATAGCCCCTCTTACATTGGGTAAACCATTAGACTTGCAAGAAGTCATATCGATTCAGGAAATTGAGGATGAGATGCGGCGCGCTGTCGTGCAGGGTAGAGTCTTCAGTGTAGATAAACGTGTCTTGCCGAGCGGTCGCTTTCTTCTTCAGTTCAATATTACGGATGGCACCAACTCCATCACGGCTAAATGTTTTGCTCGTGACGAACGTCAGCGCGAAGTGCTTGAACCACTGAAAAACAATGATTATCTGAGAATTGGCGGACAAGTACAATTTGATACTTTCAGTAAAGAAATCGTTTTTATGGTTTCTGATATGCAGCCAATTGAAGCTCAGTTGCCAATGGATTTTGCAGAGAAGAAACGTATTGAACTTCATGCGCACACCAATATGTCTCCGCTCGATGGAGTCATTCCTGTGGACAAGTTGATCGCTGAAGCAGCGAGGCTTGGTCACAAGGCCATAGCTGTGACCGATCACGGTGGAGTGCAGGCGTTTCCAGAAGCATATGGGGCGGCCAAGAAACACGGTATTCGAGCAATACTGGGTGTTGAAGCTTATGTGATTGATGATGGAGCGCGCGTGGTCATTCGCCCACAGTCGATAGAGCTTGACGATACATGCGAATTTGTGGTGTTTGATACAGAAACTACAGGCCTGAATGCGCGTGAAGACACTTTAATTGAAATTGCTGCCGTGCGCATGCGGGGAACTGAAATTGTGGATACATTCTCGACGCTCATCCAGCCCGAGCGTGCGTATTCACAGAAAGTGGCGGAGTTGACTGGAATTACACCAGAAATGTTGGAAGGACAGCCTGTATTGGCAGATGCTTTACCGCGTTTTCGAGAATTTGTTGGTGATGCGGTATTGGTAGCGCACAATGCTGAGTTTGACAGCGGCTTTCTCAATCAGTGCGCACTGCGGATTGATATGCCGCAATGGGAGCAGCCCATTATTGACACGCTTGCTTTGGCCCGCATTCTTTTTCCAGGAGAAAAAAATTATCGTTTAAAGACGTTGACGCAAAAACTTCAGATTGAGCTGGTCAATCATCATCGCGCCTTGGCTGATTCTGAAGCAACTGCACGTTTGTTTGCTCATATGCAGAAGGCGCTTCGCACCAATGGGATTACGAATCTTGTCGAGTTAAATGATCTTTCATCTACAGCCGATATGAGCAAAGTGCGTCCATTTCATGCGACCGTGCTTGTTAAAAATCGCCAGGGTCTACGCAATCTCTACGAGTTGGTTTCTCTTGCCCATACCAAGTATCTTTATCGAACGCCGAGGATTCCCAAAAGTGAATTGGCTCGTTTGCGGGATGGTTTGTTGATTGGTACAGCCTGTCAGCAAGGTGAATTGATTGAGAGTTTTATTCGCGGCAAATCTATTGAAGAAATTGAAGAAATATGCAGCTTTTATGATTATTTAGAAATTCAACCGCTGAGTCACTATGACAATCTCATTCGCGAAGGGATATGGCAGACAAACAGTCTCAAAAAGGTGCATCAGCAGATTGTCGAATTAGGGCAACGGCTCGGCAAGCCTGTTGTGGCTACAGGTGATGTCCATTATCTTTATCCACAGGACGGTATCTTCCGGGAGGTTTTCCTGCAGTCGCAAAATAACGGATCGAACGCTGAGCGTCAGCCGCCATTGCACTTTCGAACCACAGAGGAGATGTTGGAAGAATTTTCATTTCTTGGTGATGCTGCCATAGAAGTGGTGGTAGAAGCTCCGGCTAAAATTGCTGAACAAATTGAAGATGTACCGCCAATTCCCAATGAACTATATACGCCTATTATCGATGGGGCGGAGGATGAAGTGCGGCAATTGACTTACAGTAAAGCAAAACATTTATACGGTGAAGAGCTGCCGCAAATCGTTGCTGAACGACTGGAGAAAGAATTGCATTCCATTATTTCGCATGGTTTTGCAGTCATATACTTGATTGCTCATAAGTTGGTCACCAAGTCTTTGCAGGATGGTTATCTTGTAGGAAGCCGCGGTTCGGTGGGGAGCTCGTTGGTTGCAACCATGATGGATATTACTGAAGTGAATCCTTTGCCACCCCATTACCGCTGCCAAAACTGCAAACACAGCGAATTTCTTGATGATGGAAGTGTTGGTTCCGGCTTTGATTTGCCAAAGAAAGATTGTCCACATTGTGCCGAACCCATGGAACGAGATGGACAAGACATTCCTTTTGAAACGTTTCTAGGCTTTGAAGGAGATAAAGTTCCTGATATTGACTTGAATTTTTCTGGCGAATATCAACCGCGTGCTCATCGTTATACAGAGGAGCTTTTTGGGCGCGATCACGTTTTTCGGGCGGGTACGATTTCAGCTGTGGCTGAGAAAACAGCTTATGGATATGTCCGCAAATTTGCAGAAGAACGAGGGTTGGTACTGCGCAATGCCGAAATTGAAAGGCTTGTACAAGGATGTACGGGTGTAAAAAGAACAACTGGACAGCATCCGGGCGGACAAGTGGTTGTGCCAAGTCATGTTTCCATATATGATTTTTCACCAGTTCAGTACCCTGCAGATGATAAACAATCGGAGACGCTGACGACTCACTTTGATTATCACTCAGGGTTGGAAAACTGTTTGTTGAAACTAGATATCTTGGGTCATGACGATCCGACGGTGATTCGCATGCTTCAGGATTTAACTGGTGTCGATCCTAAAACCATTCCTTTTGATGACCCGCAAGTTTTGGCTCTGTTTAGTGGAACGCAATCTCTGGGTGTTACTGCGGAACAGATTCGCTCCAATACTGGGACGTTTGCCATTCCTGAGTTTGGCACCAAGTTTGTTCGACAAATGTTGGAAGATACGAAGCCAACCACATTTTCCGAGTTAGTGCGTATTTCCGGTTTGTCTCACGGGACAGATGTATGGTTAAATAACGCGCAAACTTTAATTCGTAACCAGGTAGCGACGCTTTCAGAAGTTATTTGTGCTCGCGATGATATCATGGTCTATTTGATATACAAAGGACTTGAACCAGCGCGCGCATTTAAAATCATGGAATCGATTCGGAAAGGCAAGGGAGTCAAGCCCGATGATGAGGCGTATATGCGCGAATTTGGCGTACCGGATTGGTATATAGAATCAGGAAAAAAAATCAAATATATGTTTCCTAAGGCTCATGCTACTGCCTATGTGATTATGGCTGTTCGTATAGCCTGGTTTAAAGTACATTATCCACTCGCTTTCTATGCTACGTACTTTACGGTGCGTGCTGATGACTTTGATGTAGAGTTGATGATCAAAGGCTCAGATGCGATACGTAGAAGAATTGAAGAAATCGAAGAAAAAGGAAACGCGGCTCAACCGAAAGAAAAAAGTCTCTTGACCGTACTTGAAGTTGCTTTGGAGATGGTAGAACGTGGATTTCGCTTTGAGCGCATCTCACTCTATCAATCTGACGCCACTCGCTTCCTGATGAATGAACAGAATGGTTCGCTTCTGCCACCGTTTGCCGCAATTCCTGGAGTAGGTGATGCTGCAGCCCGCAATTTGGCGCAAGCGAGATTGGATGGTCCATTTCTTTCTATAGAAGATTTGCAAGAACGTAGCCGAGTTTCGAAAACCGTCATAGAAATTTTGCAGCAATTAGGTTGTTTGCAAGGCATGCCAGAGTCCAATCAGCTGTCGCTTTTCAATATTTAAGTTTCTCTCTTACCATTCCATTGTATATGGTTAGTTGGTTCTTTTTAACATACCGAAGGAGCGTGCATAGGATGGCTCAACCGACAATCTATTTTCTTGGTCCCCAAGGAACTCATTCCGATATTGCGTTGCGCACATTTTGTAAACGAGTCGGATGGGAAAACGCCATTTTGCGGCCGCTTGATTCCATAGCAGAAATTATTCATACCGTGTTCCATGCGGAAGACAGGTCTGTACACGGATGTCTTCCGCTTGAAAATAGTATTCAAGGTTCAGTCACCTATGCTTGGGATGGACTCATTGAAATGGTGATTGCGCAAGAAAAGTTAGCTGATGAGATTGAAGACACGAATGCAGAGACGGATTATCCTCGACTGGTAGCAGCATGGACCTTACCTATTCATCATCATGTGTTAAGCAGCCCGGGGAGCGATTGGACGCTTGCTGAAAAAGTCTACTCTCATCCGCAAGTGCTTGCTCAGTGTCGGCATTTTATACAAAGAGAATTGCCTAAGGCGGAATGTATTCCAGTTTCGAGTTCAGCTCAAGCAGCGAGAATGGTTTCTGAACATTCGTTACAGCCTCAGATTGCGCTCGGCAATGAAATTGCTGCTGAACTATATGGTTTACACATTGCGAAACGTGCTGTGGAAGATGCGTCAGGTAACCAAACGCGTTTTGGGCTGCTTTCAAAAAACAAGGCAGAAAGCTTATTTGCTGGAGCTTTCCGCCCTGAGGAGCGCACCATTTCTTTATGTTTAATAGGAGTGCACAATGAACCTGGTGGCTTGTGGAGCGCACTAACACCATTTCATTATTTTGGGCTCAATCTCTCACGTATTGAGTCAAGGCCAGCAGGTCGAATTCTCGGTGAATATCATTTCTATATGGATGTTGATTTTCCGCTGGGCGAGTCGACAGAGCAAGTACAGGAAAATTGGCGGATAGTCTGTTCCATGCTCGCCTCTCGCGGAATACAGTTAAAAATACTTGGTGAGTATTTGCAATTTGGTCTATTGGAAAACCATTCAACCTGATAGTTTGCCGTTCTGACAAGGCTGTTATTGCATGACTTCTTTTCCTCGCTTGGCCATCTTATCGCGTTCTGACTTGTTTAAATAGCGTTTGCGTAAGCGAACGCTTTGAGGCGTGATCTCACACAACTCGTCATCCTCGATATAGGTCATAGCCTGTTCCAAAGAGAGCAAGCGGGGTGCTTTCAACCGGACCGTTTCTTCTTTGGTTGCGGAGCGAACATTGGTCATATGCTTGGCTTTGGTGACATTGACGGTCAAATCATTCTCACGTGTATGTTCGCCAACAATCATTCCTTCATAGACTTCTGTACCAGGTGTGATGAATAGAATACCTCTATCTTCCAAGTTTTGAATGCTATATGCTGTCGCAGTGCCGCTTTCGCTAGCTACAAGGACACCCTGTCGTCGGGTGATGACGTCACCTTTCCACTCATCATATTGCAAAAATCGATGGTGCATGGTGCCATAACCCCGTGTCAGTGTTAAAAATTCTGTGCGAAAGCCGATTAAGCCGCGCGCCGGAACGTGGAACTCAAGGCGTGTAGATTCTCCAGAAGGCGAAGTCAACATGTGGACCATTTCGCCTTTGCGGTATCCAAGTGCTTCAATTACAGAACCTACAGCATCGCTTGGTACGTCGGCCACCAGATGTTCAATAGGTTCCTGAATTTTACCGTTTTGTTCTCGCAGAATAACGCGTGGCTTGGAAACCTGTAATTCATATCCTTCACGACGCATGGTTTCAATCAAAATAGACAAATGCAACTCTCCGCGGCTGGAAACCAAAAAAGCATCTGTATCCTCAGTTTCTTCTACCCGCAGTGAAACGTCCGACTCTAATTCTGCAAACAGGCGTTCACGAAGCTTGCGTGACGTAACAAACTGTCCTTCACGTCCAGCAAACGGCGAATCGTTGACACGAAAAGTCATTTGTAAAGTTGGTTCATCAATATGCAATGTGGGCAGTCCTTCAGGAGCGTCTACAGGACAAATTGTTTCTCCTACTGTCAGCTCTGGAATTCCAGCTACAGCTACAATATCCCCTACGCCTGCGGTTTCTACTTCCATGCGTTTCAATCCTTGGAAGGAGAACAGTTTCACGACTCTTGCCCTGGAAACATCTCCACTTCGGCGCACCACACTGACCGCGTCACCTACATGAATTTGGCCGCGGGCTACACGTCCAATACCAATCCGTCCTAAAAATTCGTTGTAATCCAACATCGTTACCTGCCATTGTAATGGAGCCTCAGGATCTCCCGAGGGAGCAGGTATATGCTGAATAATTGCTTCAAAAAGTGGCTGCAAGTTTTCGCCTGGGTGGTCGATGCTCTCGCTTGCTGTCCCTCGCAACGCAGATGTATAAACGACTGGAAAATCACATTGTTCTTCGCTAGCTCCAAGTTCAATAAACAAGTCCAGGACTTCATCTATGACTTCAACGGGGCGGGCATTTTCACGATCCATTTTATTGACAACAACAATGGGCGCCAAACCAGCTTCCAAAGCTTTCTGCAGGACAAATTTGGTCTGCGGCATGACACCTTCAAAAGCATCTACTACCAATAGCACACCGTCTACCATCCGCACAATGCGTTCAACTTCGCCGCTAAAATCAGCGTGACCGGGAGTGTCGACAATATTAATACGTATATCTCGATAGGGAATAGCCGTGTTTTTGGCCAGAATCGTGATGCCTCGTTCGCGCTCCAAATCTCCGGAGTCCATGGCACGTTCCGCCATATGCTCATTGGCCCGGAACAGTCCAGACTGTTTCAGTAACTGATCCACCAAGGATGTTTTGCCGTGGTCGACGTGAGCTACAATGGCAACATTTCGCAAATGTTCAATGTTACGTATCGTCATTTTAAAATTTCTCTCCTTAATACATACTCCTGTCTCTGCCGCTCTCCAACATACCATGCTCTGTGACTTACTGCAATGAAAATGGCTTGCGGCATTATTTGACGGGTGATATAATGCGAATGTTAGGCTTCGTATAGGCTTTCGTGCGGAGAGTGGGGCAACCCACTCTCTGACTTATGCAACGGGCTTTTTGCGTGACCGTCACAGGTGACGTGATGGAGGAGGAAATGATGTGGCGAATGAACGCGTAACCGACATTGTGGAGCGGTTGGCGCTGCCGATTGTGGAACAAGCGGGCGTGGAACTCGTGGAAGTAGAGTACCGTAAAGAAGGTTCCAATTGGTACCTGCGCGTCTATATCGACAAAGAAGGCGGCGTGGATATTGATGACTGTAGCCATGTTAGCGAGCAGCTTTCGGATGAATTGGATAGGGTTGATCCGATTCCTAACTCGTACTTCTTGGAAGTGTCGTCGCCAGGTGCCGAGCGTCCTTTAAAAAAGCCAGCCGACTTTTATAAAGCTGTTGGAGAGCGTGTGCATATTCGCCTATACGAACCTCTTCTAGGTCAAAAAACATTTGACGGCACCTTGCTTTCATACAATGAGCAGGAACTAGAAGTGGAATACATGGATAAAACTGCAGCAAAACGTGTTATTTTGCCGGTTTCCAAAGTGGCGTCAGCCAGACTTTCTGTCTGGCTATAATTTATTCCGCTGCTGTGAGTGTATCAATAAACGCTCTCCATACCGGAAATGAAGAGAATGTGAACTGGTTGGCTCAAAGCGGTCGAATCAGGGGGAGATTGGTGTCAAATGAATGCTGAGTTTATAGAAGCGTTGAATCAGTTAGCCAAAGAAAAAGGGATTGACAAAGAAATATTGTTGGAGGCCATTGAGGCGGCTTTGATTTCTGGATATAAGCGTAATTTTAATTCTGCTCCCAATGCTCGAGTCGATATTCATCGTGAATTAGGAACAGTTCGTGTTTTTGCTCGCAAGGAAGTTGTGGAATCACCAACGGATAGTCGATTAGAAATTTCGCTTGAAGCTGCCCGTGATATGAATCCCAACTATCAAGTGGGTGACGTGGTCGAGATTGAAGTAACACCTCGGGATTTTGGACGCATTGCTGCCCAGACAGCCAAGCAGGTAGTTACGCAACGCATTCGTGAGGCAGAGCGGACTGTCCTTTACGGGAAATTTGCTGATAAAGAAGAAGAGATTGTGAATGGAATCATACAGCGTCAAGACGCTCGCAATTTTTATGTTAATCTTGGCGAGACAGAGGCAGTATTGCCACATACAGAAGTGATGCCAACCGACCAGTTCAAACAAGGAGATCGAGTGCGTGCTTTTATCGCTCGTGTAGAGCGTACGACGAAAGGACCGCAGATTGTTCTCTCCCGTATTCATCCAGGTTTACTGAAACGGCTTTTTGAATTGGAAGTTCCCGAAATTTTTGAGGGAATTGTAGAGATTCGTGCGATTTCACGTGAGGCTGGTTACCGTTCGAAAATTGCGGTTCACTCCCGCAATCCTGAAGTGGATCCAGTAGGAGCCTGTGTTGGCAGCCGCGGTTCGCGTGTGCAGGCAGTAGTCAATGAACTGCATGGAGAAAAAATTGATATCGTCAAATGGAGTGAAGATCCAGCTGAGTTTGTGGCCAATTCATTAGCGCCTGCCAAGGTGTTGGATGTTCAGATTATCGAAGAAGAAAAAGTTGCCCGGACTATTGTTCCGGATTATCAACTATCTTTGGCCATTGGCAAAGAGGGGCAAAACGCTCGATTAGCCGCCAAATTGACAGGCTGGAAAATCGATATTAAGAGTGAGCAACAGGCTTCTGATATCGGTCTCTTTTCAGAACTGGATGAAGAAGAATCTGTGGTTACGCTGTCCGATGATTGGTTGACAGAACCCTGATGCCCAACTGCTTGGTGCGGATAATTTTTTAAGGGCAGAAATGCGAGAGAAGTCGGAATAGTCGCGAGGTGATGGTGGATGAAAGTGCGGAAAGTTCCACTGCGAAAATGCGTAGGTTGTCAGGAGAGTTTTCCCAAAGCTGATTTATTGCGTGTGGTTTTAACGCCTGAAGGTCATATCGAACTTGATATGCGTGGGAAAATGAATGGACGAGGAGCATATCTCTGTCGACAGCTCAGTTGCCTGCAAACGGCTCGCAAACGAAAATCGCTGGAACGGGCGCTGAAAACCTCCATTCCCGACGATGTATACGAGAAGTTAGAGGAAAGCATGCCCAGGGAGGCGGGGTCTGTTGCCAAACCGGACGTTTGACCGTAATCGCTGTTTACAACAATTAGGGCTTGCAAGACGAGCAAGTGCGCTTCTGGTAGGTACGGATGCTGTACTTGCCGGTTTGGCAGCGGGCTCCGCTTTGCAAGTTTGGATGGCTGTTGACGCAGGAACAAATGTAACAAAGAAAATACGCGATAAATGCGCGTTTTATCATAAACCGTTAGTTCAATCGTTAAGTCGCAAAGAGTTAGGCGAGGCGCTCGGGCGTTCACAAGTTGTTGTCGTTGCTGTAACCAACCCCGGGTTTGCAGCATCTTTACAAAATGCGTTAGGGGAATCAGACGGGGGTGTATTGTTTGACAAAACTGAGAGTGTATGAATATGCAAAACAATTAAATATGTCGAGTAAGGAAATTTTAACGATACTATCACGCGTTGGCGAGCCGGTTGCTAATCACATGAGTGTGATGGACGATCAAATGGTGCAAAAAGTAGAACAATTCTTCCAGGATGTCAAGCAGAGAGCTGCGAAACGGCATGCTTCGGAAGTTGAGAAAGAATTGCGTGATAAGCAGAAACAGCGAGAACACGCTGCGGAATCGAGTTCTGCCAATGAAATGGGCAGGGAACGCATGGATGAAAGGCATCAGCATACATCCACTTCTGCCCATATCTCTGGTGCAGATCGTCCAAAATCAAGCAACAAAGATGCTCCTAACGCTGAATCGGGAACAGTGGCTAAATCTACTGTAAGAGAGCTATCGACTGAAGCAAGTGGGCAATCCGCTGACGTTCAGCGCAGTGTCGAAGGCAGGAATGCAAATGCTGGAACAAGAGGTAGAGATTTGACAACCGATACGTACAACTCTGAGAAATCTGAACAACGTTCCGACAGGAATGGGAATGCAGTTGCCTCGCGATCTGCTCAAAGTTCTGAAAACCAATCGGCTCCATCGCGTAGTGAACATCGTTCTAGTGGCTATGGTGGTCAGCGAGACGGAGGTGGCAACCGCTCTGGTGGCTATGGCGGCCAGCGAGACGGTGGCGGCAACCGCTCTGGTGGCTATGGAGGTCAGCGAGACGGCGGCGGCAACCGCTCTGGTGGCTATGGAGGTCAGCGAGACGGCGGCGGCAACCGCTCTGGTGGTTATGGCGGCCAGCGAGACGGTGGCGGCAACCGCTCCGGTGGGTTTGGCCGCGACAAAGATCAGCGTTCTGCGAGCGATCGGCGTTCTCCAGGAGGCGGAACTGCTCGTCCTGGCAATCGTTCCGATCGTCCTGGTGCTTTTGCAGGTGCTGGTCGACCCAGTGGAGGATTTGGCGGTGGCCGTTCAGGTGGTAGCGCAACAGTAGCAGCAGTTGCTCCTCAGAAAGGCGCGGCGCCTTCTCGTAAAGAGCGGGAAAAAAATCGTCCAGATTTTAATCGCGATCGAAAAGAACAGTTTAATGAGGAGAAATTGCGCGCGCGCCGCAAAACAGGTCAGCGCGAACAGCGCAAGGTGGAACTTCCTACCGAGGTAACGGTAGAAGGTCCAATGACAGTTGGTGATTTTGCCAAATTGATTCGTCGTGAGGCGTCTGAAATCATTAAGAAATTGCTCTTCCTGGGAATTATGGCTACCATCAACCAGGAAATTGACACAGACGCTATGGAACTGATTGCTGATGAATATCAGATTAAACTCAGTGTGGTTGAACCAGTAGATGAAGAAGCATTGGATATGCTGATGGAAGAAGAAAAACCGGAAAATCTGATTACCCGTCCTCCGGTTGTCACCATCATGGGTCATGTCGATCACGGTAAGACCACATTGCTGGATGCGATTCGTCAAAGTCGTGTAACAGCAACCGAATCTGGCGGTATTACACAGCATATTGGTGCCTATCAAGTGGAAATTAACAATAGGCTCATCACGTTCCTGGATACCCCTGGTCACGCAGCTTTTACAACCATGCGTGCTCGCGGGGCGCAGGTCACGGATATTACCATCTTGGTTGTAGCAGCAGACGATGGTGTCATGCCGCAGACGATTGAAGCTATCGATCACGCCAAAGCTGCCAATGTGCCCATAATGGTGGCCATCAATAAGATTGACAAACCGGATGCTAATCCTGATCGCATTAAACAAGAGTTGACGCAGTACGGTTTGGTCTCTGAGGAATGGGGCGGCGATACGATTTTTGTCAACATCTCCGCTTTGAAAAAAGAAGGTCTTGACGATTTGCTTGAAATGGTCCTGCTTGTTGCTGATATGCAGGATTTGAAAGCCAATCCGGAAGGCCGTCCACGAGGTACGGTCATTGAAGCAAAATTGGACAAAGGCCGCGGTCCGGTAGCCACCGTGTTGGTGCAAAACGGAACACTCAAAGTTGGCGACATTGTTGTGGCAGGTACCAGCTTTGGCCGCGTACGAGCCATGGTTGACGATCGGGGCCGTCGTTTGAAAGATGCTGGCCCTTCAACACCCGTCGAAATTCAAGGCTTAGGTGATGTGCCTAGCGCAGGCGATTTGTTTGTTGTCTATGATGAAGAGCGCGCGGCGCGAGCTCTTGTCCAAAAGCGTTTGAACCGCGAAAAAGCGGAAGCTATGAGCAGTACATCGCGTGTCACGCTGGATGATTTGTATCGCCAGATTCAGGAAGGAAATGTCAAAGAGTTAAATGTGATTGTCAAAGCGGATGTTCAAGGGTCTGTCGAAGCGCTTGTAGGAGCGATTGAGAAAATTGAAGTGCAAGGCGTGCGCGTAAAAGTGATTCATCGTGGTGCGGGTGCGATTACGGAATCCGATGTTTCGCTGGCGAGTGCTTCAAACGCCATTATCATAGGTTTCCATGTGCGTCCTGATGTTAACGCAAAACGTGCGGCGGAAGCGGAAAAAGTGGATATTCGTCTCTATCGGGTCATCTACAACGCTATAGAAGAACTTGAAGCGGCCATGAAAGGTATGCTTGATCCTGAATACAAGGAAGTCGTTCTTGGTCATGCGGAAGTGCGTCAAGTTTTCACCATTTCTCGCGTGGGTACGGTTGCGGGATGCTATGTTACGGATGGCAAAATGACGCGTGATGCGGAAGCTCGTCTCGTTCGTGACGGTGTGGTGATTTACGAAGGTGCTCTGGATACCTTGAAGCGTTTCAAAGACGACGCTCGGGAAGTTCAAACAGGCTTTGAATGTGGTATTACACTAGAGAAATTTAACGATATTAAGGTTGGCGATGTCATAGAGGCCTTCAAAATGGAGGCTCTAAAAGTACATTGAGCTAACCGGCAGGTTTGGGACGCAAGGTGGAGAGCCGAATTCGCATGCCGTTTTCGGCCTGCCCATACCACGGGCTGAAAGGAAGATGGCATTTGAGTAAAATCCGCGTAGCTCGCGTAGGTGAGCAGATGAAAAAAGAATTGGCGGATATTTTGCAAAATCACTTAAAAAATCAAGAACTCGGTTTTATTACGGTGACCAGGGTAGACATGGCTGGAGATTTGCAGCACGCAAAAGCGTATGTCAGTGTGTTTGGCGACGCGGTTAAAAAAGAAGAAGTTTTACAGTCGCTGCAGAAAGCAGCTGGTTTTGTGCGGGGAGAAATTGCTCGCCGTCTACATCTTCGGTTAGCCCCGGAAATCATTTTTAAACTTGACGATTCCGGTGAATACAGCGCCCATATTCAGACAGTGCTTAAGTCTTTGGAAGATTCGCGTCCATCCTCCGAAGCGGCTGGGGGACAAGTTTCTAATAACCATTTGAATCAAGAATTTCGGACAAGTGAGAATGACTAAGGTGGAAAGGGGAACAACTGAATGGCAATCCTGCCAAATCCCAAATTCACCGACGATATACAGCATGTAGTGGAAGTTATGAAAAATGGCGACAATTGGCTGATTGTGACACATGAGCGGCCAGACGGTGATGCGATTGGCAGTGCTTTAGCCATCGCCCATATTCTTGAGCAACTGGGTAAAAAATGGACTTTCCTGACAGAGACCGTTTTGCCGCGTCGCTTTGATTATCTGGAGTTTTTTGGGAAGGCTCAACTTGCCTCCCATTTTGCAGGCGAGCGTTTTTCCCATGTAATTGCCGTTGACTGCGCAGACGAGATGCGTTTTCAAGGGTTGCATGGTTGGATTGCCAATCAGGCGACGATTGTCAATATTGACCATCACCGTACGAATCCGCGTTATGGGATGGCCAATTATGTGGATGCTGACGCCGCGGCTACTTGTGAATTGATCTTCTATTTAGCTCAACAATTGCAACAACCGATGCAGCAGTCTCTAGCTGCGGCTCTTTACACCGGAATTCTGACTGACACGGCGGGGTTTATCCAACCGAATACAACAAAAGCTGTGCACCAAATTGCCGCAGAATTATTAGCGGCAGGTGTTCAACCTTATGATATTGCTGAACCAGCGCTGGAATCGCGTTCGGCCGCACAAATGCATCTGTTGCAGATGGCGCTTGCTAATTTGACAGTCTCGCGCAATGGCCTCTATGCTGCGATTTATGTTACGCGCGGTATGTTGGATGGTGCAGGTGCAAACGATGACGATGTGGAAGGCTTGGTAGGATTTGCCCGCTCGATTGATACGGTTGAAGTGGGGATGCTCTTTCGCGAAACAGAGGAAGGTACAGTTAAAGTTTCGCTTCGTTCCAAACGGCGAGTTGATGTTTCACGAGTAGCGCAACAATTTGGCGGCGGTGGTCATGTTCGGGCAGCAGGTTGTGTGATCATGGACACGCTTGATATTGCTATGGATAAAGTGTCTGCTGCGATTGAAGCAGCGCTCGCGGAGGCTGGATTGGCATGAGTTGGGGTTTGTTGCCTGTTGACAAACCAGCTGGTATAACTTCGCATGATGTGGTCCAACGAGTACGTCGCGCTTATGGCATTCGGCGTGTAGGACATGCAGGTACGCTCGATCCGGCTGCAACGGGCGTACTTCTTTTGTGTCTGGGAGAAGCTACGCGATTGCTCGAATATATGACTGGGAGCGACAAAACTTACACGGGCACCTTGTTGCTTGGCGTTGGTACCAGCACGGATGATGCTGAAGGTCAAGTGTTGGAAATCGGTTCAACCCAGGGCCTTACCTTGCAAGAGGCAGAAAGAGCCGCCAGTTGTCTGATGGGTATCATTGATCAACAAGTACCTCGTTATTCGGCAGTGCATATAGCTGGGCAACGTGCCTATGACTTGGCCCGCTCAGGAGCTGATTTCAATCCACCTACGCGGCAAGTGCGAATTCTCGAATTTCATGTGGCGCCAGAATCAGACAACACGGGTGAAACGTGGCTTTTGCAGTTTCAAGTAACTTGCAGTGCGGGGACGTACATTCGTTCCCTGTGTAGAGATTTTGGACGGCTGCTTGGTGTCCCAGCCCACCTTCGCAGCTTGCGCCGCACGATGGCAAGTGGTATGGATATTGAAGAATGTATACCATTAGCTACTCTTTTGGGAGATGAGCAACGATTAAAATATCTTCGTCATCCGCTTGACGCGCTGAAGCACTATCAACAATTAGAGGTTTCTCTGCCAGAGGCAGAGCGTTTGGCCTGTGGCCAGAAATTGCGTTATGTGCAAGGCAATAGTCATGTTTGGACGGAAACCGTGTTTTTGACATGCGGTGGACGATTGGTTGCTAGTGCAACGCCGATTCAGGAACGAACGGGCGTGTGGATATTGAAACCGCAGAAAGTTTTTTGGAAAAGAGGTGAATAGAAATGTTGCAACGGATAGACATTGAAGGGCCGTCTTTTGCTGCTGGAGAGATTTTATCTCCCTGTGTACTGGCCATCGGCAAGTTTGACGGCGTGCATATTGGGCATCAGGCCATTCTTGCCAAAGCTCGTGCAGAGCTTGCGTCTGACTCTCGAGCAGGTCAAGTGGCAGTCTTGAGTTTTCAACCTCATCCTACATACGTGTTGACAGGGGACGAACAATATTTGCGTCTCCTTACACCATTGCCGGAAAAGACATATTGGCTCGAACAATTTGGTGTAGAACGTCTTTATTTGGCACATTTTAACCAGGTTTTTATGAATACCAGCCCAGAGGAATTCCTCGCCAACTACCTTCTTCCGCTCGGAGCGAAGAGCATAGTTGTAGGGCATGACTTTCGATTTGGCCAGGGTGGGCGAGCGACAGCTGAAGAATTAGCTAAGCTTTGTCAGCCACACAATATTCCGGTCAACGTCGTTCACCATGTAGAAGAAAATGGTATAAAGGTTTCGTCTTCTCAAATTCGCAAACATTTGCAAACTGGACGTGTGGAAGCTGCAGAAGCTTTGCTCGGACGTCCGTATGGTGTTACGGGTTTGGTGGAGACAGGGGACAAGCGAGGAAGAGAACTCGGTTTTCCAACAGCCAATATAGGGAAGCTGGACAGTTATGTTTTGCCAAAGCGCGGGGTATATGTAGTAGCGGTCGATACGGCTCCTTATGCAACATCGGGTCGACATTGGTTTGGCGTGGCCAATCTTGGCGTACGACCGACAGTCGATGGTGTGGCCGAGAAACTAGAAGTTCATCTGCTCGATTTCTCAGGGGATTTGTATGGCTCGACCTTGCGTATACAATTTCTGCGCAGAATTCGCGATGAGAAGAAATTCGCGTCACTTGCAGAGTTGGAAACACAGATTCGTGAGGACGTGCAGATAGCCAGGGAAATGCTTGGTATGGGACAAACATCGTGATCGCCCTCTTCCTGAGATTGCACGAAGTTGCTGGAGTGTGCTATATTTTGTGAGTCATTGACATTGATTTAGCTCACATGAGAATGGAACTCTGTCGCAGTTGTTCGTTTGCTCCTGACGGCAGCTTCGGCAGGAGGGATTTCGTGAGCCAACAGAGGAGAGGTTATTTTGTTAACTAATGAACAAAAGAAGCAAATTGTCGAGAAATTTCGCCTGCATGATTCAGACACAGGAAGTCCAGAAGTTCAGATTGCCATTCTTACTGAAAAAATTAATTATCTGACGGAACATTTTCGTGAACACAAGAAAGACCATCACTCCCGTCGCGGTTTGTATAAAATGATTGGTCATCGTAGAAACTTGCTGAACTATCTTCGCAAGAAAGATGTCAATCGATATCGTGAGTTGATTCAGACGCTAGGATTGCGCAGATAGATTGCAAGCGGGCTAAGGCCCGCTTGTTTTGCATGCGTCTGCATTGTTCGTTTAGCTTGTAAATCCATCGTTCAATTGCACAAAATGTAATCCTGGATAGAAATAACAACGACAGGATAGAGGAGGAAAATTGTTGTATGGTTGTGCGGCATGAGTTTATGGTCGCCGGTCGCAAGTTTGTACTGGAAACTGGCAAAATGGCCAAACAGGCAACAGCGGCTGTTGATGCCAGATATGGAGATACCATGATTCTGGCCACAGTGACGGCTTCAAAAGAGCCAAAAGATCTTGATTTTTTCCCATTGACTGTTAATTACGAGGAACGTCTTTATGCAGTCGGTAAGATTCCCGGAGGATTCATTAAACGAGAGGGTCGGCCCAGTGAGAAAGCGATACTCGCTTCACGGCTGATTGACCGCCCCATTCGTCCATTATTTCCTGAAGGTTTTCGCAATGAAGTGCAAGTGGTCGATCTCGTCATGTCAGTCGATCAAGACTGTGCCCCAGAAATCACTGCAATGATTGGTACATCAGCAGCGCTGACGATTTCAGACATTCCTTTTGATGGACCGATTGCTGGTGTGATTGTAGGGCTGATTGATGGTCAGTTTGTTCTCAATCCATCTGTTGAAGAAGCGACTCGAAGTCAAATGCATCTGGTGGTCGCGGGCACCAAAGACGCCATTGTCATGGTTGAAGCAGGTGCTGAAGAAGTACCTGAAGAGCAAATGCTTGAGGCTATTTTATTTGGACACCGACATATTCAGGCGATTATTGCTGAAATTCAGGTATTCGCTGAAAAAGTGGGCGTGAGCAAGCGCGAAGTTGTTTTGCGTCAAGCTCCTGCGGAATTGGTACAAGCTATTCGTGAAGTTCTTGGTGAACAATTGCGTCTTGCTGTACGCCATCCGGACAAGCAGACACGTGAAGAGAACATTGCCACCGTTAATACGAGTGTCAAAGAAAAACTTCTTGAGCAATATCCGGAAGACGAGGCCTGGATGGACGAAATCTTGCACGATTTGCTCAAAGAAGAAGTTCGCACAGCGATTCTTAAAGAAGGTTTGCGGCCCGATGGACGTCAGCTGGATGAAATTCGACCGATTTCTTGTGAGGTCGGAGTTTTGCCGAGAGCCCATGGAAGCGGTCTTTTTACTCGGGGGCAGACGCAGGCGTTATCGGTTTGTACACTTGGCGCCATGGGTGATGAGCAAATTTTGGATGGTTTAGAGTTAGAAGCTTCCAATCGCTATATGCATCATTACAATTTTCCTCCCTTTAGCGTGGGTGAAGCACGTCCTTTGCGCGCGCCGAGCCGCCGCGATATTGGTCATGGCGCACTTGGTGAGCGGGCTCTTGACGCTGTGATTCCATCACCTGAAGAGTTCCCTTACGCGATTCGTGTGGTCTCTGAGATATTGGAATCTAACGGATCGACCTCTCAAGCAAGCATTTGTGGCAGTACGATGGCCCTGATGGATGCGGGAGTGCCTATCAAAGCACCCGTAGCCGGGATAGCTATGGGACTTGTCAAAGAAGGTGAAGACGTAGCCATCTTGACGGACATCCAAGGTATGGAAGACCATCTTGGTGATATGGACTTTAAGGTAGCTGGGACCGAAAAAGGCGTCACTGCCTTACAAATGGATATCAAAATTGCTGGTATCAATCGCGAAATTCTAGAGCGAGCTTTACAGCAGGCGCGTGTGGGCCGTCTTTTTATACTGCAGAAAATGATGGAAGCCATTTCTAAGCCGCGTCCAGAATTATCGCAATATGCACCACGCGTGCTTTCCATGCGCATTCATCCAGATAAGATTCGTGATGTGATTGGACCTGGTGGTCGTGTGATTAACAAAATTATTGAAGAAACTGGCGTAAAAATTGATATTGAGCAAGATGGACGAATCTTTATTCACGGTATGGATGCGGAAATGGCTCATCGTGCCAAACAGACGATTGAGAATATTGCTCGCGAAGTAGAAGTCGGCCAAACCTATGTAGGCCGAGTAACCCGTGTGGAAAAATACGGTGCCTTCGTGGAAATTTTGCCTGGTAAAGAGGGACTGGTGCACATCTCTCAGTTGGATATGCAACGTGTCAACAAAGTAGAGGACGTTTGTTCAGTGGGCGATCCGCTGACTGTGAAAGTAACAGAAATTGATGCACAAGGCCGACTGAACCTCTCTCGCAAGGAAGCTTTAAAGAATGAATCGGATATGGCTTCTCTGTAATTTGTGATTCATTTTGTATCAACCTTTGTGTGAATGGAAGCATTTTTGGGCACCTTATCCTCGACAGTACTTGAAAGCAGTGGGTCTTTTCTTCCGAAAAACCGAGAGACTCACGAAAGCGAGGGATGAGAGGTGTCTTTTTTACGCGCTTCACACATCGCAGCCAGAGCTGTAGCAGCTTTATGCTGCCTGATGACTTGTATCCATCCAACAGTTCTGGCTGTTCCCACAACGACAGATGATTTTGTGCGATTGAATAAAGAGTTTGGCCAAGCACCAACAAATGCCCGCATCGATCGTGTTTGGAAAGGAATTCCCGGTCTGTCGGGTTGGCAGCTTGATATTCCAGCTTCTCAGCGGCTGACCGCTTCGGCAACTGACGGGAAGTATCACTTGCAATGGAAATCTGTTGCTCCCACGGAGCATTTGGAGAAATTGCCACCGGCTCCAGTTTACCGTGCACCTGCGACTGAAAAATCAGCTACGCTGATGATTAATGTTTCATGGGGAGAAGAGTATCTTCCATCCATGATTGAAACTTTGCATAAAGAAGGCGTGCGAGCCACTTTTTTTCTTGACGGAGCTTGGGTCAAGAAAAATCTTACTTTAGCTCGCAAATTAGTGGAAGAAGGCCAAGATATCGGTAGCCATGGGACAGGCCATCCTGATTTTCGCCAATTGAGTATGGAAAAGTTAAGCCGTCAATTGGATGTCACACATACGATACTCTATACTCAACTCGGTGTTGATAGCCGAATCATCGCTCCACCGTCAGGCAGTTATGACGAGCGACTGGTGCAATTAGCCCGGCATCGTCAAACGACGGTTATTCTTTGGACAGCCGATACTGTGGATTGGAAACATCCCCGCCCTGCTGTTATTCTCGAGCGTGTTCGTTCACAGTTGACACCAGGCATGATGATTCTCATGCATCCGACAGCGGAAACAGCACAAGCTTTGCCGCAAATCATTCATTTATTGCGCAATCAGGGATATTGTATAAAAACGGTCAGTGATGTGTTGGCTGAACGCAGAATGACTCATCCACCAAAGGTTTTGGCCAAAGAGCAGAATTAAGTGGTTTACAAAATAAAAAAATAGCAAGAGTGTGTAGAAATTTTTCTTGAGTATAGATGCGACAGTCTGATATAGTTGCGGATAGGCTTGGCACAGTTACTGCGTCAGGTTTGAGGAGGATAATCAGACTGTGAGCTACCGTCATCAACTGCCTTCAGGCGTTCGCATTGTTGGAGAAGAAATTCCATTTCTGCGATCCGTTGCGATTGGAATTTGGATAGGTACCGGATCGCGTTTTGAAAATAAGCAAAACAACGGAGTTAGCCATTTTTTAGAACACATGTTTTTTAAAGGAACAGAACGTTATTCTGCCAAAGCATTGGCAGAACTGTTTGACAATCTTGGAGGTCAGGTTAACGCCTTTACATCTAAAGAATATACGTGCTTTTACGCGCGCGTTCTTGATGACCATTTTGAAATTGCTGCAGATACACTCAGTGATATGTTGCTGCATTCTCAATTTCAAGTCGATGAAATGGACAAAGAACGCAAGGTAGTTATAGAAGAGATTCACATGTATGAGGACACACCGGATGAACTTGTGATGGATCTTTTGGCAGAAGGTATCTATGGGGAGCATCCGCTAGGTTTTACGATTCTTGGATTAGAGGAGAATCTGCGAAGTTTCTCCAGACAGGATTTGCTTTCCTATATCGAATCCAGATACCAGGGGAACGATATTGTCATCTCAGTGGCTGGCAATATTTCTGAGGCTCGAGTGATAGAAACCTTTGGCCGTCTGTTTGGCCATTATCAACCCTCGGGAACTGGTAGTCGTCAATTGGTAGAGCCGCCTTTTCGGACACCGGTCGTTGTGCGTCAAAAGGATATTGAGCAAATGCATGTCGCTTTGGCAGCCCCAGGATTGCCTGCTGGTCATCCGGATATGTACGCCTTGATTTTGATGAACAATGCGCTTGGAAGTAATCCGTCTTCTCGACTCTTTCAGGAAATTCGTGAAGAGCGAGGTATGGCGTATTCTGTTTTCTCTTATCATTCTTCCTATTTGGATTGCGGAATGTTTGGCATATATACAGGTACATCGCCTGAAAATCTTTCCGATGTGCTCCAATTGATACAAGAGTGTGTTGCGCGGTTTGCTGAAAAAGGTTTAAGCGAGGAAGAACTAAACAAAGGTAAAGCCCAACTCAAAGGTTCTATGATGTTAGGTTTGGAGAGTACAAGCAGTCGAATGAGCCGGCTTGGCAAAAATGAACTGTTGCTGCGGCGCAGTATCAGCATTGAAGAGACATTGGCTGCTATTGATGCTGTACGGACAGAAGATGTCCTTCGTGTTTCCCGACAGTTGTTGCAGCATCCATTTGCCATTTCTACAGTAGGCCCTATGTCTGAGGTGGATGTACAGGCTGCCATTCAAAACAGTGGATTGGTGAACGCATGAATTCTCAAATTGTCATTCAGTATCGCATCGTTTCACCTTACGCTAGTTCTGAATTTTTACCCAAACCACAAACAGAAGGAGCAGCAGGTGCTGATTTATACGCTTGTCTACCAGAACCGTTGCTCATCCAGCCTCAACAACGTGTCCGTATTCCAACGGGAATTGCCATTGAAATGCCGGACAATAACTGTGTTGGACTGATTTTTGCAAGAAGCGGACATGCATGGCGTTACGGACTTGGTTTGCCAAACGGAGTCGGTGTGATTGATTCCGACTATCGTGGAGAATTACAGGTACTTTTGCAAAATTTCGGCGACCAACCAGTTTCCATTCAATCGGGCGATCGCGTTGCCCAAATTGTTTTTCTTCCTATTTTTCATGCCCATTGGGTGCTTTCAGCATCACTTAGCCCTACCGAGCGTGGAAAGGGAGGTTTTGGATCCACCGGAGAATCTTAAACATAAGCCTGTTTTCATAAGCCTATCCAAAGCTGCCTAAGAACAAAGGGCGGCTTATTTTTTTTGCACTCATCCAAGTGCATGCACATAGGCTGGTATACCTGGCTTGGAGGTGTGGTCATGCTGACAGGACGGCGTTTTATCTTTGTTGGAGGCGATTTGCGCCAGTTGGAAGTGATTCAGCAGGTTGTTGATAATGACGCCACAGTAACTTTGGTCGGTTTTGAATTGTGCAACCGAACTTTTACCGACACCACCCATGCTGATTTGACGGTCGAAACGTTTGCGGGTGCCGATGCGCTTGTTTTGCCTGTAGCTGGAATGGCAGAGGATGGCTCAGTACAGACGCGTTTCTCTCGCGAACCACTGATTTTGAATGAACATCATTTTGCAGCTCTTAAACCAGGAGCCAAGGTATTTACCGGGATCGCGCGCAATCGTTTGGAAAGTATTTGTTCGGAGTATGGGCTTTGCTTAGTTAAATTGATGGAACAAGATGAAGTGGCTATTTTGAATTCGATTCCCACAGCAGAAGGCGCGATTGCTCTGGCTATGGAGAAGACGGAAGTCACCATCCACGATTCTAACGTAGTTGTGCTTGGTTTTGGCAGGTGTGGAAAAACATTGTCAAGGACGCTTCACGCTTTAGGGGCGCATGTGCGAGTGGTTGCTAAACCACTACCGGAGTTAGCACGAATACGTGAAATGGGTATGCAGGATGTTCCTTTTGAGCGCTTGCTGGAAGCTGTGCAAGATGCAGATATTGTCTTTAATACCATTCCCGCATTGGTTTTACCGGCAGCTATTTTAAAAGAAATGCGTTTAGACGCGGTCATTATTGATATTGCTTCCGCACCAGGCGGTACGGATTTTCGTTATGCAGAGCGGCGCGGTATGACAGCGATTCTGGCCCCCTCCCTGCCGGGCATTGTGGCCCCAAAGACGGCCGGCAAGATTATAGCTGAGAGCATCTGTCGCTTGATGAACGTCAAGGATGCGGAACCAGAGGTACATGAGAAAGGATAATTTTGTGAAAAGGGACGTGAAGTCATTGACATTAGAAGGAAAGACTATAGGTTTTGGCGTCACGGGCAGCCATTGTACTTACGAAGAAGTCTATCCTATTATAGAACAATTAGTAGAAACAAAAGTTACAGTGGTGCCTGTTTTTTCGCATTCGGTTCAAACTGTTTCCACACGTTTTGGGGAAGCAGGTGAATGGGCGGCAAAGATAGAGCGTCTTACCGGTCAGAAGGCTATTACGAGCATACCAGAAGCAGAACCTTTGGGTCCACAAAAACGCTTGGATGCTTTTGTGATTGCGCCTTGCACAGGCAGTTCTCTCTCTCGCTTAGCGGCAGCAAATACCGATTCTCCCGTTTTGATGGCTGCAAAATCAACCTTTCGAAATGATCGTCCAGTGATATTAGCCATTTCAACCAATGATGGGCTTGGATTAAATCTATATAATGTAGCAAAATTGATGAATACGAAGAATATTTTCTTTGTTCCCTTCGGACAGGATGCTCCACATGTTAAAATGAATTCACTTGTGGCCGATATGACCCAATTGCCCGAGACCATTGAATGGGCATTGCAAAAACGCCAATTGCAACCAGTCCTGATTGAACGTTGGCAAAATGAACGCAAGCCAACTTGGCAGGAGACTGCAAATCATAGTGAATAGGGGATAGAGACGGGTGAACCATCCAGTTCGTGTGGCGATTCTTGGTGCTACGGGCGCCGTAGGCCGAAAGATGATAGAAGTTTTGGAACAGCGAAATTTTCCGTTGTCTGAACTGCGATTGTTAGCATCACCGAGATCGGCCGGACAAACGCTGTCCTATGCTGGCGAGAAACTGCAAGTAGAAGCTGTTCAAGAAGACTCCTTTGAAGGAGTGGATATTGCTCTTTTTAGTGCGGGGGCAAATACATCCAAGCAGTACGCTCCACTCGCTGTTCGCAGTCATGCGGTTGTGGTGGACAATAGCAGTGCTTATCGAATGGAGGAAGACGTTCCCTTGGTTGTGCCTGAAGTGAATCCTCATGCACTGAGCCGCCACAAGGGGATCATTGCTAATCCTAACTGTTCGACCATTCAATTGGTAGTCGTTTTGCATGCATTGCGTTCGCTCGGATTAGAGGAAGTGGTTATCTCTACTTATCAAGCTGTCAGTGGCATGGGGCAAACAGCGATTGATGCGCTTCATCGAGAACTCGAAAGTGGTTTTGCTGCTAAAGAGAGTACGCTTTTTCCGATGGCATCTGCACCCTTCTATGTACCTATGGCGTTTAACGTTTTGCCGCAATGCGATGTCTTTTTAGAGAATGGCTATACAAAAGAAGAAATGAAACTGGTCCAGGAAAGCAGAAAAATTCTTGAACAGCCAACCTTGCGTGTAGCGCCTACGGCTGTGCGAGTACCTGTAGTATATGGACACTCAGAGTCAGTTCGCGCGACTTTTGCGCGACCAGTTTCTGTCGAAGAAGTGCGTATGCTGCTAGCTCAGGCTGAAGGTGTCAGTTTAGCGGATCGTCCAGAAGAAGGTATCTGGCCACATCCGCGCATGGTAGAAGGGAGCGGCCAAACCTTTGTAGGCAGAATACGTTCTGATTTATTTGATGAACGAAGTGTACAGTTCTTCATAGTCGCTGATAACTTGTTAAAGGGAGCCGCTTATAATGCGGTACAAATCGCGGAAGAACTGGTTAAAAACGATTGGCTCGGCAAGGAGCATTGAACGGCTTTGTCAGGAGTGGATGAGAGTGAAAATCCTCGTACAAAAATTTGGCGGTACATCGGTTGCCACCAGTGAAATGCGCAATTATGCTGCCAATCATATAGAGAGAGCACTCAGTGATGGCTATCGAGTAGTGGTGGTTGTTTCTGCCATGGGTCGACGTGGGGAGCCGTATGCCACTGACACATTGCTTTCCATGTTTGAGAATGCTTCCAGCGTTTCACCCCGTGATATGGATATCATTATGTCTTGTGGAGAAGCCATATCTGCAGTGGTCTTTTCCAGCTTATTGCGCAGCCGGGGACATGAAGTAACGGTGATGAACGGGGCGCAGGCTGGAATTATCACTACCAAAGATTTTACGAATGCGCGGGTTTTAGAAGTGAATCCGACACGAATCCTGCATGAATTGGGGCAGAATCGTATAGTGGTGGTCATGGGATTCCAGGGTGTGACTCCTGAAGGAGATATCACTACGCTCGGGCGCGGGGGAAGTGATACGACTGCGACAGCACTGGGTGTGGCACTCGATGCTGAGTATGTTGATATTTTTACAGATGTAGAAGGTATAATGACGGCAGATCCACGGATTGTTACCAATGCCAAACGCATTCGCCAGGTGACCTATTCTGAAATTTGTAATCTGGCCTATCAGGGTGCGAAGGTAATTCATCCGCGCGCAGTGGAAATTGCCATGCAAAAGAACATCCCCATCCGAGTTCGCAGTACCGCTTTAGAGGATGAGGGAACATTGGTGACAAGCCATGTCTCTTTTTTGGAAACCCATGTCGTCCATGATCAATTGATTACTGGAGTTACGCAAACCACTCACGTTACGCGTTTGTTAATTCCAGCATCAGGAAAAGACGGCGCTAGAGTTTTTCGTATCATGGCTGAGCACAACATATCAGTTGATTTCATTTCTGTGCAGGAAGGTAAAGTAGCGTATACCGTACCTAATACGAAAGCAGATCTAGCTGTTCGTTTGTTAAATGAATCTGGTTATTCCGTGGAAGTTCTTTCCGATTGTGCTAAAGTTTCTTGTGTAGGAGCTGCTATTGCTGGAACTCCAGGTGTCATGGCTCGAATATATACAGCTTTGGCGGAAGAAAATGTAGAAATTCTGCAATTTGCTGATTCACATACAACCATGTGGTGTTTGGTTCGGATGGACCAAATGGAAACCGCAGTTCGCGCGTTACATCGAGAGTTTTGTCTTGAGGAACTGGTACAACAGAATGTTTCGAGGTGACTTCCTTTGAATTTTGGACGGCTTATTACGGCGATGGCTACTCCGTTTGAAGATGATGGAGAGCAAATTGATAGGCATCGTCTCTCTATTTTAATCGAACATCTGCTTTCATCAGGAACTACCACGATTATTGTCGCTGGAACAACAGGTGAATCTCCCACGCTGAGTCACCAGGAAAAGCTTACTCTTCTTGAATGGACGATGGAAATCGTAAACCATCGTGTGCCGGTGATGTTAGGTGCAGGTACGAATGATACCAAATCAAGCGTAGCATTAGCGCGAGAAGCTGAATCCATGGGTGCAGATGGTGTACTGCTTGTTGCACCGTATTACAATCGTCCTAATCAGGAAGGGTTGTATGCGCATTTTGCAACAATTGCTGATGCTATCCAAATTCCCATCATGCTCTATAATGTACCAACCCGGACTTCAAGCAATATTGAACCTGATACTGTTTTGAAATTAGCACAAATACCTCACGTATTTGCCCTAAAAGAAGCAACATCCGATATGTCGCAAATTTTAAGGATTGCTGCTGATAAACCAGACGATTTCTACCTATACTCCGGTGATGACAAATTGACACTGCCTATTCTGTCTGTTGGCGGATATGGGGTTGTCAGTGTAGCTTCTCATTTGGTTGGTCGAGAAATGACTCAAATTATAGAAGCATATGTAGCAGGAAACATCCAAGAAGCTGCAAGATGGTCGGGTATGCTATTGTCGCTGTTTGAAGCATTATTTATGAGTACAAGTCCAGGGCCATTGAAATGGTCTCTGGAGGCTATAGGCGTCCCGGTAGGTTCAACGCGTTTGCCAGTAACAATGCCGCCTGCCCAGGTGTGCGAACGATTAAGAAAAGAACTGCTAAGGCTTGATTACCTTCAAAGTATCTAATATTGAATTGTTTCACTGCTTCACGAGAAACACTAGTGATGTTTATCAATCGTTCAGTTAAAAAACCAGCGTCCATGGATGGAGACTGCAGAGTTTCCACCATCGTATGCTGGTTTTTTCATCTTTAGTTTTCAAGAGGCGAGTTGTATCCCCACAAAGAGCAGGGTATAATAGAAGTACAGTGACTGGTGCGGCTTTGCAGTTCAAAGAACCTATCTTCGTTCCGTGGGCGGATTCTGCAGATTGCGGAATGGGAATGAGTTCGGAGAAATGAGACTGTACGGCAATCGTATAACAAAGCTGTTCGTCTACGGTATGATGATGGGATTTTTTGGTTTTTTTTCATGATTTATGGTAAATTTAATGTCGCACATTTAAGTTACGTCTATTTAATTTTGTATTTTTGAAATATTCATATATATTCCGGAGGTGTTTTTGTGCCAAAAAGTAAATCGAGATTAGCGATTGTTCCGCTCGGCGGAGTCGGAGAAATCGGAAAGAACATGACCTTGTATTGGTATGGCAATGACATGATTGTAGTAGACGCAGGATTAAAATTTCCAGAGGAAGAAATGCTCGGAGTAGATATTGTCATTCCTGATATTACTTTTCTGGTTGAAAATAAAGAAAAGGTTCGTGGGATTTTTGTAACGCATGGACATGAAGATCATATCGGTGGATTGCCCTATATTCTTAAAACGCTCAACGTTCCTGTTTATGGTACACGATTGACCCTTGGCTTAATTGAAAACAAATTAAAAGAACACAATTTGCTGGATACCGTCAAAATGCATATCATTGGGGACAACCAACAAATTCAGGCAGGCGTATTTTCAGTAGAGTATTTTTATGTTAACCATTCGATACCCGATACAGTTGGTTTTGCAATTCATACACCAGAGGGTTTGGTAGTGCATACAGGTGACTTTAAATTCGATCAAACTCCAGTGGACGGACGTCAGGCTGATTTGCAAAAATTAGCTGGTTATGGAAGTCAGGGAGTTTTGGCATTGGTTGCTGACAGTACAAATGCTGAGCGTCCAGGTTTTACTCCCTCAGAGAAATCGGTGGGCAAAACAATTGATCATTTGGTTGCTCAAGCGCCAGGACGTATCATTTTGTCCACTTTCGCTTCCAACATTCATCGGGTACAGCAGGTTATTACGGCAGCAGAGCGATACGGGAGAAAAGTCGCTATTGTAGGTCGCAGTATGGTTAATAATATTCAAACTTCCATTCAACTGGGCTATTTGAATGTTCTGCCAAGCACATTAATCGACGTCGATGAGATTGGCAGGATGGATCCGGACAAGGTGTTAATTCTTTCTACTGGGAGTCAAGGGGAACCGATGTCAGCATTGACTCGGATGGCTCGTTCTGCGCATCGAAAAGTAGAAATCATGCCGGGAGATACGGTGATTTTGGCTTCGCATCCGATTCCCGGTAACGAAAAATTTATTTCTCGTACAATAGATCAATTATTTAAAGCGGGGGCAAACGTTATTTATCAAGGCGTTCACGTTTCCGGTCACGGTAGCCAAGAAGAATTAAAATTGATGATTAATCTGACACGTCCTAAATATTTTTTGCCAGTGCATGGTGAATTTCGTATGCAGCGCACGCACGCTAATTTAGCTATTGATTTGGGTGTCGATCCGGACAATATCTTTATCACCGAGTTGGGTGATGTGGTCGAATTCGAGGGAGATAGGGCACGTTTTGGCGGCAAGGTACCTGCAGGTACGGTCATGATTGATGGTCTTGGTGTTGGTGATGTGGGGAATATTGTGCTGCGTGATAGAAAGTTGCTTTCCCAAGACGGTATTCTGGTTGTGGTTGTGACTCTTTCAAAAACTTCCGGTACGATTCTCTCTGGTCCGGATATTATTTCGCGTGGATTTGTTTATGTTCGCGAATCAGAAGCGTTATTGGATGAGGCAACCAAATTGGTTGAATCGACACTCGTTCGTATGGTTTCAGATAATATCAGCGAGTGGTCTTCATTAAAAACAGCTGTTCGAGATACACTGGGTAGATATCTATATGAGCAAACGCGCCGTCGTCCCATGATTTTGCCTATTATCATGGAAGCGTGAGTGTTACAACATAAAGCATTGAAATCATTGTCGGGCTGTCCACTCTGCCTATGCTTCCCTGAAGCCACAAGGTCAAACCTTTAACAGAAGGGGCGAGCAGTCGAGGGCAGCCCTTCTTATGTTTTTTTAGAGAACTCCATTAATCGTTCTTGAGTAATCTGAATGGCTAAAGCGTCATCCAGATAACCGATAGGAAACATAAAATCTGGAATCGCATCTGTCGCGAGTACAAAATAGAGCAACCCACTTCCTAAAATCATTTTTTCTTTTTCAGAAATTTCCCCGTGAATATAACGCTCATACATATTATCCAATTCATCGATAAACGGTCCTGTTCCAAAAATTTGCTGTCTCTTTTCTGGGAATTTTTCTTCAATCAGTAATTTTCCTTCACTGGTCTTGGCGTATCCATCGTATTTCAATAGTTCATCCATAATGGATTGCCTGTTCAAGGTAACGGATGAATATCCAGTATAGTCAATTATATCCTTAAAATAACTATGAAGTGATAAGTGATCGTTTTTCTCGACGTGATCGGCTACTTTTAATCCTGCTGCTTGATAAAGCAGAGTTGGATGGACGGATAAATGCTCAGCAATTTTCTCCAAATATTCCGGATTAATTCGTTGTTTACCGAGCAACATCTTTGAAATCGTTGCAACGTGAATTCCAGTAAGAGCAGCCAACTGACGCATGGACATGGAATGTTGCCGCAGCAGAGACTTAACAGTTTGCTCTAAGTTTGCGGCCGTTTTTTCCACCACTTTACTACCTCCACATCATGAATTTTTACTAATCCATACGGATTTATTTCGTGTTTCGATTTCCTCTACAACATCGGCACATTTGCAACAGCCTCTGTATAGAATATGTCGTCACCGGTTGAAGTAGTGTAGATATTTGAGAAATTTGTCACTCAAACCTTCTGCTAGCTCCGCTTGATTGGCCCTACAGGGAATGGAGGTTTTCCAATGGACAGCAATATCATTCCGAATGATTTGGAAACGTCGCAAAGCAATTTGGAACGATCACGGTTTCGAGAAATGATGGCGCAACGTAAACATGGTTGGCAAAGATATATCTGGATATTTTGGGCATTGCTTGGCCCGGGATTGTTGGCAGCTTTGGCAGACAATGACGCAGGCGGGGTGATTTCCTATGCGGCAACAGGTGTGCAATTCGGAATTGGATTGTTTATACCTTTGGTTCTTTGTCTGGCATTCCTAACTTTTACAGTTCAAGAAATGAGCATGCGCCTTGGAGCGGTTACTCAAGAAGGATTCTCAAGGTTAGCGCTACGGAGATATGGTAAGTTTTGGGGTTTTTATCATATCACTACTCTTGCATTCGAGAATTTGCTGACTTTGGTTACTGAATTTATTGGGATGACAGCAGGATTGACATTGCTAGGGTTGCCGCTTTGGTTAAGTGATCTGATCTGTTTCGTTTTTATTGTCTCATTTGCCATCTTCACAGGATATTTTACAAAAGAACGCATTGCGTTGTTGGTTGGTGCACTAAACGTTGTTTTTCTAGTAGTAGCGGGTATGACTCATCCCAACCTGGCATCGATTGGCCACGCCTTTGTAGCCTGGAATGTACCCACCAGTCTTCGTGGGGGTGTGATTTGGTTTGTGATTGCCACGGTGGGTAATGCCATAGCTCCCTGGATGATTTTCTTCCAAGGTAGTGGAACGATTGATAAGGGCGTCAGTTCACGAGAACTAATTCTAGGACGGATTGATACAGCATTTGGTTGTTTGGTTCAGGTCATTGTAGCTGCTGGCATTATTATTGTTGGAGCTTCCTTGTTTGGGCATATGTCCAATGTAAGCAGTGCAGGTCCAGCACAAATCATTGACGCGTTGCACCACAGTTATGGAAGATGGGTAGCTATTCTCTTTGGAATTGGTTTATTTGATGCTGGTTTTTTGGCATCAATCACAGTATCCCTATCCTCTTCTTGGAGTATCTCAGAATTGTTCGGATGGTCAAAAAGCCTGAATGATACGTTGCGTCAAGCACCAAAATTTTATGCCGTTTACATTGGCAGTTTGCTGTTTGCCGCTTTAGCCATTCTGGTACCGCATCTGCCACTCGACTTTCTATCCATTCTTGCACAGGTTGTTGGCGGCATTTTGATGACTCCGTTATTAATCTTTCTCGTCGTAATGACAAGTGACAAACGTCTCATGGGTCAGTATCGTACAAAAATATTTGGTCGTGTGTGGGGATGGTTAATGGTCACGCTGCTTTGTGGATTAACCTTGGCAACTTTCTGGCAAACATTTTTCTAGGTGGGAGCTATCGAGAAAGGGAGTATGCTTTGGCGATAAAAGCCAGATACTATGGCTGGTTGAAAATGGGCCCGCTCTGCAGCGCAAACCATCATTAGGCCCGGGATAATGAGGGTGATTCCAACATGAGTCTGGCTGATCATCGCCAAAGTTCCAAAAATAATATCCCGCAATCCAATCCCCAGGAAGAGCAAGCAAGTCATCCAATTGGTATGACAGAGCAGAGTATTGAGAAATTTGGTGAAACAGACGTTCCGCTCTCAGATAGTGATATTCACTGTCTTACTATTATTGGTCAGATTGAGGGACATATGGTTCTGCCACCCCAAAACAAGACGACCAAATACGAACATATCATTCCGCAATTGGTCGCTGCTGAACAGAGCAAGGACATTAAAGGATTACTGTTGATTTTGAATACTGTTGGTGGAGATGTTGAAGCTGGGTTAGCCATTGCCGAAATGGTTGCAAGCATGAGCAAACCAACAGTTTCGCTTGTTTTGGGCGGCGGACATTCGATCGGTGTTCCGATTGCTGTATCCTGTGATTATACGTTTATTGCTGAAACAGCTACAATGACGATTCACCCTATCCGTTTGACAGGCATGGTCATTGGCGTGCCCCAATCATTTGAATATTTAGAGAAGATGCAAGAGCGTGTCATTCGCTTTGTTGTACAGCATTCGCATATCAGTGAATCTGTCTTTCGTAAGCTTATGTTGAATACAGGTGAATTGGCGCGTGATATTGGAACGACAGTTGTAGGACGAGATGCGGTAGCTTATGGCTTGGTTGATGAAATTGGTGGGCTTGGACAAGCTATTCGTAAACTTCGTGAATTGATGCAACAAAATGCTTCTGTTTGGAATCCAACGATTGCAACAGATGGAGTGATGCAACAATGATTTTGTGGACCGTCGCAGACTGTGAAGAGATCATGTACAACATGTTGGAAAGTTACAGCGTTCGATTACAGAAAGTCGAGTATCAAGGAATTCAGCTGTTGGTTGAGCCGCTAGAGAATGGGTTAGCTCGTGTTGAGAGAATTTTATCCATGCGTCCAAAGGATTTTTTGCGTTCTGATTTATCGCCAGGAATGCATATTCCACTGCATACTTGCACCATCTGAGTTATCTGTAAATCATTGAATTGTCTCCCTTGTTTGCAGGAATCTCCACCTTGTTTCGAGAATGTTACAAGGCATGCGGATAGTAGTTATCCACATGCAGGAGGTTCTGCATGGGAAAAAGAGTTCAGCGTCGAGAAGTTTTAAAATATGAAACCATCGGCCTAGCCATGTTGACAGGCTCTGCTCTTGCACTTGGCAAATTAGGTTTGGTTGGACGGTATGTTGATGTCGCTTTTATTTATTTGGCAGGTTCATGGAGTTTTTTACTCCCTATTTTTATAGGCTACGCTGCCCTGTTTATGATGGTCAAACGTACTTCGTTTGTTTGGAACCATCGTCACATCGGCCTATTGATTCTGTTTCTGACATGGTTAACAGGAATGGAATTTTTCTTCTTTCAAAGTTATGCCGCCTCTCTTCCGCCAGACAGTACGGTCCCGCTCTATTCGGCCACACTGCATGCACTTCAGTCTTTGCGCGTTTATGTTTTGACAGGCAGTCTTGATGGAACGACAGTTCCAGCTGCAGGTGGTGGTTTAATTGGCTATGCTTGTTTTTCTGTCTTGCACTATCTGTTTTCCACACTGGGTACGCTTTTGATTTTAGGTATTGCTGTTTTGCTGGGAGCTGCATTGACTACAGAGAAATCATTGGTTAAAGGAGTTCAAAGAGGTACCCGATGGATGGAAAAACGTCTGGATAATCTCTGGAAAGGCAGTCGTCAATTTGCTAATGTTCTGCTCGAAAAAGATACAGATAATGAACCAGCCACTCTCGAAACAACACCTTCAAATGAGAAAAAGAGTCGCCGTAGACCTCAGCTCATCATTGATGGAGAAATTTTTGAAGCGGGTTCAACGGATAAAAATTCAGAAGCTGGATTTGAAAAGAATGCTGGTTCTGAGGAAAAACATTCTATACAAAGACCCATTGTTCGTGATTTTGCTGCACAAGTGCGTGAGAAAGCTGTTGAAGCAGCAGAATCTAAAGCATCAGATGGACTAATATCGCCGTTACCACCTGCTCATTTGCAAAAATCTCAAAGAAGTGCATCTCAAGGAGGTGCGTCCGCAGGTTTATCTGGACGCACTCCAGTAGTTGAAGAAGAATTTCCTTATACGGTCGGTGTTCCAGTGCATGATGAGAATTACCGTCTACCTCCGCTTCATCTCTTTACATTACCGCAATCTCCAAAATCGGGATTCAATCAACAAAGTGCACATGAAAATGCGCGTAAATTAGAAGCTACCTTGGAGAGTTTTGGTGTACATGCTAAAGTTCTGGAAATCAGTCGAGGACCTACTGTAACCCGTTATGAGTTGCAGCCTGCTGCAGGTGTAAAAGTCTCAAAGATAGTAGGTTTGACTGATGACATTGCGCTTGCATTAGCGGCATCAGGTATTCGTATGGAAGCTCCTGTTCCGGGTAAATCTGTCATTGGCATTGAAATTCCTAATCAGGAGATTGCAGTTGTAACGTTACGCGAAGTGCTTGAATCAGAAGAATTTCAAAAGCATGAGTCAAAGTTGGCAATTGCGCTCGGCCGCGATATAGCTGGCAATGCTATCATTGGCAATCTTCAAAAGATGCCACATTTATTGGTAGCAGGTGCTACCGGATCGGGAAAAAGCGTATGTATCAACGGCATGATTGCCTCTTTACTCGTACGCGCTAAACCGCATGAAGTGAAGTTTATGATGATTGACCCCAAAATGGTTGAACTGAATGGCTACAATGGTATCCCGCATCTTTTAGCACCTGTAGTAACCGATCCGCGTAAGGCAGCCTTCGCTCTAAAGAAAGTTGTGCAGGAGATGGAGAACCGCTATAAATTATTTGCCGATCGCGGTGCAAGAGATATTGAGCGCTACAACCAGTTGTTACAGGAAGAAGGGCTCGATGCTCTTCCTTATATTGTTGTCATTGTTGATGAGTTGGCTGATTTAATGATGGTGGCTCCAGGGGATGTCGAAGATGCAATTTGTCGTATTGCGCAAATGGCGCGTGCTGCAGGCATTCATTTGATTGTTGCCACACAAAGACCATCTGTAGATGTTATAACGGGAGTCATTAAGGCTAATATACCTAGCCGTATTGCTTTTGCAGTTTCTTCTATGGCAGATTCTCGTACGATTTTGGACAGCGGTGGAGCTGAAAAATTGCTTGGACGTGGTGATATGCTCTATTGGCCAGTAGGAGCGCCTAAATCGACTCGCGTTCAGGGAGCTTTTGTGTCTGAAGGAGAAATTGAACGCTTGGTGGAATACGTCAAAGAACAGCAAAATGCTGTTTATACGGTTGATTTACAAATTCCTGAAGAATCGGAAGAAGCCGTTACGGATGCTCCTTTAGATCCGCTATTTGTAGATGCGATGGATCTCGTTGTGGATAATGGTCATGCCTCTGTTTCCATGATACAGAGGCGATTTCGAGTTGGTTATTCAAGAGCGGCTCGGATTGTCGATCAAATGGAGCAACAAGGCTTTGTCGGTCGATTTGAAGGAAGTAAACCGCGCGATTTACTCATTAGCAAACTGCAGTGGGAAGAAATGAAAAATTCCAATTTCTTGCGTTCGGTTCATAAGTCGGAGAATCCATAAGTTTAAAAGCAGTCATGCTTGTCCGTCACCATACATAATCTTAATTCAGGAGGCGTTCCATACCTGGATCCTTCTGATAGGTTGATGAATGAGGACGGAGGCGATCTCCTTTTGAACAGCTTTCGTAAATGGCTTTCGTTTTTTATTGTTTTGAGTATCTTGGGATGCGGTTGGATATGGGCAAAGAATACGGGATCTATCGGTAAACTTTCTGTAGGGCAATCGCCGTCTCAAACCCAATCTGCAAATGAGTCATTATTTTCTGTTGCCGATCCTCCGCAAGGAGTGCGCGCAAAATTGGCAGAAGCGCTTTCTCCTGTCCCGTATCTAACCGATCTTGTCATTCAATCAGCCAATCATCAGCAACTGGATGTTTCGGCAGAAATATCAACTCCTCCCACGTTGGATAATGTCTCCTCACAACAACTGGGTAATTGGGCTATGACTTATTTTCAAGCCGTCTATCAATCTGGATTACCAGTTGGACAGGCGGAACTTGACGTCATGGTCAATGGTCAATTGGTAGCCACAGCTGGTATGGGAAAAATAGAATATGAAGCGTTGGCGGCTGTAACTGCTGGCCAAGAGGGTAGTAATTGGCAGGCGATGTTGCATGATATAGAGGAGGATCCTTCAAATTTGCAAAGTGGGACAACAGAACTTTGGTACCAGGCAAGTTCCTTAGGATAAGCAAGGGTAGGATAGTATTCCATGTCAGTTGGATGATGCATGAATAGTTCTGATAAGAAAATAGAGTCTTGAGAATGGAAACCAGCATTGGCGTGTCCCTTAGCAATGCTGGCTTTCTTTCATCCTGTAGATTAACGTCGAGAGGAGCGGCCAATCAGATAGATGTGTGTAAAGCCAATTTTACGGCGACGTATTTCTCTCATTAGACTGCGGACAAGTGGTTCATGCCCAGTACGCATGAGAACTTCTAGAATAGTTTGGGTTGTAAAAGGTTCAGACAGGGAGTCGCGTACCTCGAGGTGTTCGTCCAATACCTGCAACCATCGATCATCATATCGGTCACCGCGTTTTTCTCGATAGGCGCGTTCATACAAGTCGCGTACACGAATATCCATGTTTAATTGTTGAAGATAAAAATCTAACTGATAGAGAGCTTTGGCGACAGACAAGTGGTCTCCGCCACTATAATTCATCACACAGATTCATCCTTTCCTACTCTCATTATCACGAACAGCATAAAGAAAGGCAAGATAAAGACGAGAAATAAATTTACTGCAAATCATGTTAAACTGATAGGTGATCATGATTTTAGTGTTGTCAATCCAGAATTGGACTGACAAGGGAAAAATGGAGTGCTACAATTAACCAATGAAACATTTAAAATGCATTTTTCATTCTCGAGTGCGAAAAAGTTTATTCTTCACTTTTATAGCAGTATGTTCGGGACTGGCTGTCGGCTGTGGAGCTCCAGATATTAGCCATATGAAACCGAGTGTCAGTAAAAAAGCTGCGGAAATCTTTATTACATCTTCAACTCAAGGCTGGACTACGGCTCAAGCAGTTTATGAAGCGGAAAAATCTAATCTTGATGTATGGGTCCAGTCTGTCAAAGTTCATCAGTTGATAGGGCAAATTCAACAGTTTCATAAAAAAGCTCCGCAAGGTTTGGCAGTCGTCGTTGGACAATGGGGAAATGCGGATGTAGGGTCGAGTCAAGGACCGTTGGCCTTAGTTCCTCTCAGCGCCTCGACAGGTCATGGGAAGAGGTTGACAGTGAAGGAGTCAGAAGTAGATGCTGCTTATGTAGTGGGGTATTTGGCCGGGCTCAATAGCCGCTTTCTAGCGATGCCACAAATTGGCCTTTTAGCAGGAATTAGCTCTCAACCTTCTGCCGCAGCAATGGCTGCTGCTTTGGCGGGTGTGTATCAAGCTAATCCTAAATGTTCCGTTATTTTACAAAATATTCCATCCACCCAACGCAGTACACACCAATCTGTGTATTTTCCATCCCAGACCAGTTTGCCGGCGCCACAACTTGTACTTGCGGCAGGAACCTTGTCTTCGGCTGCGCAATCCTGGCTATTGCAAAGCCATTCACTCGTCTACCATCTGTCTGCTGCGCCACTTTCTGCCTCAAACGATGTAGCTGCGTTTGGCTTCCCAGGGCCTTCAATTTTGCCGGAATTGCTTCAGCGATATGAGCAAAATGACTTGCCCACTTCAGGTGTCCTATCAGTAGTCACGCCGCACCTAGTCATTCTTCAGGACAAAATGTTGCCAGTTAGCCTTATTCAAGCGGCTCATCAATTAATCGGGCAAATTATAGATGGTCAATTGAATCCTTCCGTCGCGTGGTCAAAATTGCCCGGAAATTTGCAAGCAGCTTGGAATCCTTTCATTCAAAGTGGTTCCTAAAGGACTGCAAAATTTAGGGTTAGGTTGCATATGTACGCACTGCTCGCCGTTTCTTTTTGCTATATGTCATTCAAGTTTGGTAAAGGGAGGGAATAGCGTGGATTTGCCGACAGACGCAAGTCAAGCAAAATTTGAATTGTATTTTCAATATCACATTCTTAAAAATCGTCCAGGATTGTTGGGAGATGTAGCTTCGCTTCTGGGGATGCTTGGGTTTAATATTGTCCAGTTAGCAGCAGTTTCTGAATCACGCCGTGGATTTTTGATTTTAACAGATAAGGAAGAGAGTATTGAAGCACTCAAGACCATGCTTTCCTCTATTGAAGACGCTGAATTAGATGCCTTACGTCCCCCTTCTTTGCGCGATCGGTTAGCGTTAAGACACGGTCGTTTTATAGAACGCAGTGATGCTGAGACTCGTACGTATCGATTTGTGCGAGACGAACTCGGTGTGTTGGTTGACTTTTTAGGTGAATTGTTAAAACGTCCGGGCAGGCAGATTGTAGGACTGCGCGGTCAACCGCGAGTAGGTAAAACGGAATCGATTGTGGCTGCAAGTGTATATGCCAATAAACGTTGGTTTTTTGTTTCATCGACGTTGCTTAAACAAACTATCTTACGCAATTTGCCGCCAGCCGATTTCCTTAATGATCAATTTGTCTATATCATTGATGGGGCTGTATCCTGTTTTCGCGGCGATGAAGAACATCAGGCCTGCCTGGAGGAGGTACTGCGTTTGGATGCCCCTATCGTGATCGAGCACCCTGATATCTTTGTCCGTCATTCCCGATATAATTGGGATTTGTTTGATTATGTTATAGAATTGCGTCGCGAACCTAGTGAAGAAATTCGTTACGATGAATATGAGCGTCAGGCGGCTGCTTGGAATGAGTAAATTCACCCTCATCTGTCAAGGATGATAACGTCTCTGACTGACGCGGTGTTTAAGCGAAGTGAATAGAAGAGATACATGAAAGGAGAATGTTGTTCATGCATGCTGCTGTTCGGGCGCTGGGCGAAAAATTAAGGCAACAGAGAGAAAGACTAGGGCTCAGCTTGGAAGAGGTGGAGCAGCAAACGAAAATTCGCAAGCACTATTTGCGGGCGATTGAGAATGGTGAATGGGATTTTTTACCTGGCGATGTTTATGCGCGAGGTTTTGTTCGCACGTACGCCGAACTTTTGCAGATGGATGGTATGGCTCTTCTGGCGGAGTTGGATGCTGTGCACAGAGAACAGTCAATCAAAGAAAAAACGAATTTGCAATCCACAGAAGAACCTTCAGAATCTCGGACTTTTTCTGAGCAAACAGTACTTTCCCGAACGGGTGATGCTTCTGAATCATCATCTCAAAAGAACGACCGTTCCAAAATGAACAGAACTCGTCCGAGCTTGCCAGGTGGAGCGTTGCTTCAGGCGGGGGTCGTAGGAGTAGTGCTGGCCGCTATTGTCGTTGGTATTGTGGTGCTTCATAATGATCAGGCCAATCGTTCGCCGATGAATTATACAACAGCGGATTCAGCGTTGAGCACTTCATTGTCGAATCACAGTAATCAGTCATCTACATCTCATCCATCATCGAGTACGAGTCAAGCTACATATGGGCAAACGACGAATCTTCCCAAGCAGCCAACGGTCTCGATTTTGTCGTCTCCAGTGCAAAATGGGGCTATGACCTATACTGTTTCTGGGCCAAAACCCACGCAGGTAACGATTACGGCAACGGCTGCCAATGGCTGTTGGCTGCAGGCGACTGTGAATGGGGCTATGGTGAATTCTAGTCTTTTACTCAGTCAAGGTGCGAGTCATTCTTGGACAGGTAGTAACATTCTTTTGCGTGTAGGTAATGTTCCGGGTGCGTCACTCAAAATTGACGGTCAATCCGTGGCGCTTCCTTCTGTGCAACAACCGCTGAATATCGATATTGTTCAAAAATCCTGAAGTCAGGACTGTTGAAATCTGAACTCAAGAAGTTGCGGGAGGTTATTTTTGTGGCTAAAGAAGCATCTTTTGATATTGTTTCTAAAATAGAAATGGCTGAAGTGGCTAACGCTGTTCATCAAGCCCAGAAAGAGATTGAAAATCGATTTGATTTTAAAGGAAGTAAAAGCGAGATTCGACTTGAGGAAAATGCTCTTGTCCTGGTCTCGGATGACGAATATAAACTTTCACAGTTGTTGGATGTATTGCAGAGTAAACTTGTCAAGCGTGACGTTCCCTTAAAAGCGTTGAAACCAGGTAAAACAGAGGCAGCATCCGGCGGGACCGTACGCCAGACTTTTCAATTACAACAAGGAATCGATCAGGAGACAGCGAAGTCCATCACGAAGCTGATTCGTGACAGTAAAGTGAAAGTTCAGGCTCAAATTCAAGGAGATCAAGTCCGCGTGACAGGAAAAAGTCGCGACGATTTGCAGGCTGTGATTGCAATGTTGCGGGAGGTTGATTTGCCAGTCGCCCTGCAGTTTACAAATTACCGCTGAGTCAAAACTTATGGTATGATAGTCAATAGAGTGGCAATCGTTCGTATTTTCGGGTTTCTGTTTTCACTCACACAATCGGATTGTTGTGAAAGTTTACGGGTATACCTTGTCCGAATGGGGCGTGTGTGCGATTGAATCTGGCGAACCGGATTACGCTTGCCAGGATTTTTCTTGTGCCGGTCGTCAGTTTTTTACTGCTGATTCACTATCAATTCTGGTCGTTTACCATTAATGGGCGGACTACTACAGGCAGTGAAATGATTGCGGCGCTTGTCTTTATGATTGCTGCTGGAACGGATGGCCTGGACGGATATATTGCACGCAAGCGGAAAATGATTACGAATTTTGGGAAGTTTTTAGATCCGCTTGCTGATAAACTGCTGATTTCAGCCGTACTCATCTCTCTTGTTGAGATGCAGCGTCTGTCTGCTTGGATAGCCATTCTTATTATAAGTCGGGAGTTTGCTGTGACAGGGTTGCGGCTTGTTGCAGCTGCTGACGGCATTGTAATTGCGGCAAGTAAACTGGCTAAGTGGAAAACTGTGACTCAAATTGTTGCAATGATTGCCCTCATGTTGAACAATTTTCCTTTTTCCGTCGTTGGATTTCCGTTTGATGAGGCAATGGTTTACCTGATGGTCATTATGACAGTCGCTTCGGGTGTGGATTATTTTGTTAAAAACAAACAGGTGACACAGATGGCAGGAGATGAATCGCGCTAAGGATGGATGTTTCTATGGCTGCCGCATGCGAGGCGGAACTGATTGCTGTAGGTTCAGAAATATTGTTGGGACAGATTCACAACCGTCATGCTCAATATATCTCTGAAGAATTTGCCAAGCATGGATTGTATGTTTACTATCATACTGCTGTTGGTGATAATTTTGAGCGAATAGTCGAAAGTTTTCGCATCGCCTCTCAGCGTGCGAATGTAGTCATAGTAACAGGCGGATTGGGTCCTACCGTAGATGATCTGACTAAAGAAGCATTGGCGGATTATCTAGGACGTAACCTCATTATGGATGAGAATGCGTTGCGTGAAGTCGAAGCTTATTTTGCGAAGCGTCAGCGGCCCATGCCAGAATCTAATCGCAAGCAGGCGCTCTGTATTGAAGGTGGTCGTCTTTTGGCTAACCCCAATGGGACGGCTCCAGGCCAATATGTAGAGCAGGAAGGGATTCATTATTTTCTCTTGCCAGGCCCCCCTTTGGAAATGCATCCCATGCTTTTGACTGAAGTCATACCAACTTTGGAGCGGTTATTTGGCAATCAAAAAGTAGTTCGTTCGCGTGTTTTGCATTTTTGCGGTATAGGGGAATCAGATGTCGATGCTCAAGTACGGGATTTGACCGCAACTTCCAATCCTACCGTAGCCCCGCTCGCAGGAGAAGGGGAAATGTTGTTACGCATTACTGCGAGTGCAGTAAATGAGTCGTCGGCGTGGTCCAAAATCGCTCCAGTGGAAGCGGAGATACGCAGGCGACTTGGTGGTTATATTTATGGTGTGGACGAGGAGAATCTGCAAAGTGCTGTAGTCAACAGGTTGCACAATAGCGGATTGACTTTGGCAGTAGCAGAAAGTTGTACAGGTGGACTTGTTCAATCTATGCTTACACAGTTACCTGGGGTTTCCTCAGTCTATCGTGGTGGCGTTGTAGCTTACCATAACGAGATCAAAAATAAAATATTGCATGTTTCTTCACAAGTTTTGCTTCAACATGGAGCTGTTTCCAGAGAAACCGCGATTGCCATGGCGCAAGGTGTTAAAGACGCGCTGGATGCGGATTGGGGGCTTTCTGTAACAGGTATTGCCGGACCGAGTGGCGGTAGCGATGAAAAGCCTGTGGGCACCGTGTACATTGGTGTTGCAGGATTAGATGGCGTATCCGAGGCGTATAGCCTGCATTTGCGAGGATCTCGCGAACAAATTCAGATACGTTCAGCCAAACAGGCGCTGTGGAGGTTATGGCAACATCTTCATTCATAAACTTTGGTCCTTTTGGGAGGCAGCTTGTTCTATACAAACAGGACGTGGAATGTTTGGAGCGAGGTTGGGGAGAATCAGGAAGGTGAGAAAATGAGTTCATTTGCAGCGTTTAATTTAAGTAAGAAAGTTCAGCAAGCAATTGATGAAATGGGATATGAAGAACCATCTCCCATTCAGGCGGCGGCAATTCCAGTGATTCTATCCGGTGTCGATGTGATTGGACAAGCTCAAACAGGAACTGGAAAAACAGCTGCTTTTGGTATTCCTCTCGTAGAAACAGTGAGTGCTGATCATCACGTGCAGGCGTTAGTTCTTACGCCCACTCGTGAATTGGCTATTCAAGTGGCAGGTGAGTTTCGGAAAATCGCTAAATATAAGCGTGTGCGCGCTCTTCCTATTTATGGTGGGCAATCGATTGGTCATCAGATTCGTACTATTCAACAAGGCGTTCAAATTATTATCGGAACGCCAGGGCGCGTACTCGATCATATCCGTCGAGGAACGCTTCGTCTCAGTCAAGTGCGGACAGTTGTTCTTGATGAGGCTGATGAAATGCTCGATATGGGATTCATTGAAGATATTGAATCCATTCTTCAAGAAACGCCAGACCAACGTCAGACTTTGCTTTTTTCTGCGACGTTTCCCAACGAGGTACGCCGTTTAGCAGGTCGCTATATGAGTTCACCTGAACATGTGACGGTAAATCGCGGCGAAGTGACCGTTCCGCGTATCGATCAAGTCTATTACAAGGTGCTAGAGCGCAATAAGCTGGAAAGCCTTTGTCGAATCATCGATTCTGAAGAAGTTTCACTTGGGATTATTTTCTGTCGGACCAAGCGTGGAGTAGATGAGTTAGTTGAGGCTTTGCTTGCTCGTGGTTACTTGGTAGACGGATTGCATGGAGATTTAAGTCAGGCTCAGCGCGATCGCGTTATGAAACGCTTCCGTACCAATGATATCGAGTTGCTTGTTGCTACCGATGTAGCCGCACGAGGTATCGATGTAGACAATGTGACGCATGTTATCAATTATGATATTCCTCAGGACCCAGAATCCTATGTGCACCGGATCGGGCGTACCGGACGGGCTGGCAAGCAAGGATTGGCTATTACTTTGGTAACGCCTCGCGAGTTTAAGTTGCTCAAGCAAATTGAACGTGAGACCAAATCCAGTATGATATTGCGTGAAGTACCGTCTTTGGCTGATGTGGCAGAACGTCAAGCAGAAATTTGGCGCAATCGTGTCATAGAGGCGATTCAAGATGGAGGACTGGGCCATTATCGAGCTGTTTTAGGTCGAGTCATTGATGATTATGATCCAATTGATATTGCCTGCGCTCTGCTAAAAATTGCTTCTGCAGGTGATTTACAAGCGGAAGAACAGGTGGATTACGATTTTGGGGATACCGGTGCTTCGCCGGGCATGGTTCGCTTTTTTGTCAACATTGGAAGGGCCGCTCGCATGTCTCCGGCTGATTTTGTTCGAGCCATCTCAGATGAAGCTGGTGTGCCAGGACAAGCAGTGGGAAAAATTGATATTTTTGACCGCTTTACATTTATTGAAATTGAGGAAGAGTCTGCTCCGTTTGTTTATGAAGCGCTTAAACAAACGCGCATTAATGGGGCACGAGTCAATATGGAGCCTGCAAAACCCCGTGCGCGGGTGCGTCATTAACCAATTTGAACGAAAAAACTTCCCTCCTTGGGCATGATGAACTAAGTCAGCAATCTGAGTATTTCTCAGATTGCTTTTTTATGCGAACAAATGTTTGCATTCTTTGGTGAGATTGATACAATAGAGTGCAGGAAAGAAATCAGGTTTCACGAATTTTTGAGAGTAGAGATAACGAAATTGAGAATGGAAGGTGCCCGCATGGGAGACAAGCGCGCCGCATTAGATATGGCATTAAAACAAATTGAGAAACAATTTGGCAAAGGGTCAATTATGAAATTGGGAGAAGCGTCTGCTTCAATGAATGTAGAGACAATTCCCACAGGTTCCATTGCATTAGATATCGCACTTGGTGTAGGTGGATTACCGCGTGGAAGAATCATTGAGATTTATGGTCCAGAATCCTCAGGCAAAACCACTGTTGCTTTGCATGCAGTCGCGGAAGTGCAGAAACGTGGTGGACAGGCTGCCTATATTGATGCAGAGCACGCGCTTGACCCCATCTATGCCTCCAAATTAGGAGTCGATATTGACGAAATGCTCATCTCCCAACCGGACACAGGAGAACAGGCATTGGAAATCGCAGAAGCGCTTGTGCGCAGTGGTGCGGTAGATATTGTGGTTGTCGATTCGGTGGCTGCACTCGTTCCTAAGAACGAATTGGAAGGAGATATGGGAGATTCTCATGTTGGCTTGCAAGCACGCCTGATGTCACAAGCACTTCGAAAATTGGCTGGCGCCATCTCTAAGTCAAAAACCATATGTATTTTTATTAACCAAATTCGGGAAAAAGTTGGCGTCATGTTTGGGAATCCTGAAACCACAACTGGGGGACGCGCACTTAAGTTCTACGCTTCTGTAAGATTGGAAATACGACGTGCAGAATCTCTAAAACAGGGAAACGATATTGTAGGTAGTAGAACAAGAATTAAAGTGGTTAAAAATAAAGTCGCTCCACCCTTTAAGCAAGTTGATGTGGATATCATGTTTGGTGAAGGCATCTCGCGTGAAGGTAGCTTAATTGATTTAGCTACAGAACTGGAAATTATTCAGAAGAGTGGTGCTTGGTATTCCTATGGAGATGAGCGTATTGGTCAAGGTAGGGAAAATGCCAAGCAGTATTTAAAAGAGCATCCAGATGTTGCGGAGTCCATTGAAATGAAAATTAGAGAGCATTTTCAGGTAGGACAAAGTGCCCAGTTATTTCAGTCTGTAACGGATGATGTAGACGGATATGAGGATTGAAGAAATAGAAAGTATGGTTGTTTCTGTTCGATCGGAGGATTCAGACTTAGTGTCTATTCTTTTGGATGATGGTACAGCATTAACTGTAGCCGTTCATATTGTTTCAGACTACCATCTCTATTCGGGAAAACGTCTGTCTGCCGAAGATAGAGCTAGACTGCAGGAACATGCGGCGTTCAGCCAAATCTGGAAGTCTGCTCTGCGCTATTTGCGCTATCAAATGCGTACAGTATTTCAAACACAGCGATATTTGCAAGAAAAAGGGTATCCAGAAGAACAGATACAACAAGTATTAAAAGTTTTGCAAGACCGCAAGTTTTTAGACGATAGACGGTATGCAAGTATGTACGCTGAGCAACATCAATCCCAACAAAGTCGCGCTTATATTATGATGAAACTGAAACAGCGAGGCATACAAAGTGGTGTTTTAGACACAGTTTGTTCAGATTGGGATGAAGAAGCAGCAGCTAAGTTGCTTGTGGAAAAATATCTTCGAAAAAAATCGAAAGATAATTCTCAGGATTTAAAAAGAAAACTTATACAATATTTGCAAAGAAAAGGATTTTCTTACGATATTGCCAAGCGTGTCGCTTTTCTTGACAACGATTGGGACGAACCGATAATATAAGGTTGCGTATATTTTACGGCCTCTAGCTCGATTGTGGTTTAGATTCCGCAGCTCAATTGTGGCTGTGTGAATGGGGCAGGGAGGCTTTTTCAGTGAATATAGCTTTATGGATATTGGTTACCATTGTTGCTCTGTTATTGGGTTTCTTCTTAGGATATATTTTGCGTCGAATCATGGCGGAAAATAAAATCGGCAGTGCGGAATCACGAGCGTTGCATATTTTAGAGTCGGCGGAAAGAGATGCCGAAGCCCGTAAAAAAGAGGCTCTGCTGGAAGCTAAAGAAGAAGCGCACCGCATTCGACAAGAAGCTGAACGAGAATTGAGAGATCGCCGCTCTGAGTTGCAAAAGCTGGAACGAAGAGTTTTGCAAAAAGAAGAGTCGATTGATCGCAAGTTAGAAGCTTTGGAGCAAAAGTCAGAGAGTTTGAAAATTCGTGAGAATGAATTGGAAAATATCCGTTCTCGCATTGAAATGTTGCAAGCGGAACAAATCAGAGAATTGGAACGCATCTCTGGCTTGACCAGAGAGAGTGCCAAAGAGTTAATTTTGGCCGATGTAGAACGCGAATCTCGTCATGATGCTGCTGTTTTGATGAAAGAAATAGAACAGGAAGCAAAACGCGAGGCCGATCGACGCGCGAAAGACATAGTCGCTGCTGCAGTCCAGCGTTGTGCGGTCGATCACGCTTCAGAAATTACAGTATCCGTTGTTTCTCTGCCTAATGATGAAATGAAAGGCCGTATTATCGGTCGTGAAGGTCGTAATATTCGCACGTTAGAAACCTTGACTGGTATAGATTTAATTATCGATGATACGCCTGAAGCTGTAATTCTGTCCGGATTTGATCCGGTTCGGCGAGAGATTGCCAAAGTGGCTCTGGAACGTTTGGTGGCTGATGGCCGTATTCATCCAGCGCGCATAGAAGAAATGGTTGAAAAAGCTAGGCGTGACATTGATGAACTCATTCGTGAAGAGGGAGAACAGGCGACTTTTGATACAGGTGTTCATGGTCTGCATCCCGATTTGGTTAAGTTGGTTGGTCGTTTGCGGTTCCGGACTAGCTATGGTCAAAATGTCTTGAAGCATTCCATAGAAGTAGCACATTTGGCTGGTATGATGGCTGCTGAATTGGGACTCGATGTGGCGTTAGCCAAACGCGGAGGACTTTTACACGATGTAGGTAAGGCGGTCACTCACGAAGTAGAGGGTTCGCATGTAGAGATAGGCGTTGATTTAGCTCGTCGTTACAAAGAACATCCCATTGTTATCAATGCGATTGCTGCACACCATGGAGATGTCGAGTTTATTTCTCCTATTTCTGTTATTGTTGCTGCAGCAGACGCCATTTCCGCAGCGCGTCCTGGCGCTCGACGCGAGACATTGGAAATTTACATGAAACGTTTAGAGAAATTAGAGTCTATTGCTGAGTCTTTTGAAGGTGTAGAAAAAAGCTATGCGATACAGGCGGGTCGTGAAATTCGTATCATTGTCAAGCCTGAGCAGATTGATGATGCGGAATCTGTACGCGTAGCCAAGCAAATCTCCAAAAAAATCGAAAACGAATTGGATTATCCGGGTCAAATTAAAGTAACCGTCATTCGAGAGACGAGAGCCGTGGAATACGCAAAATAGAGTGGCCATTACGGCTACTCTATTTTTTTCCTAACGCTATGGCAAAGATGTGTCAAATTTTGTACTCCACTACCAACCTTTGAACGAGCAAAATCACGCCTATTGGCGAGGAGTGATCAGGTGAAGATATGGTTTATTGGTGATATTGTTGGACAGCCAGGTAGGGAGTACGCAGGCGAAATTATTCGCAAGTACGCTCCTCTCTATCAGCCCGATTTAATCGTGGCCAATGGTGAGAATGCCTCGCACGGTAGAGGTATTACCAGTAAGTCGGCTGAAGAGTTGTACGATGCGGGTGTGGAATTGATTACACTCGGCAATCACACTTGGGATCAAAAAGATTTACTAAATTTTATTGATCACGATCAACGCATTGTGCGTCCGGCTAACTATCCTCTTGGGACTCCGGGGCGCGGCTATACCATTTGCAAGGTAGGACAGATTTCTGTACTGCTGATAAACGCTATGGGCAGGGCTTTTATTAGCGAGTTGGATTCGCCATTTCGTGCGATTGATGAAATTTTATTAGAACATCCTTCCATCCATCATGTTCTGGTTGATTTTCATGCTGAAGCAACTTCTGAAAAGTTAGCTATGGGTTGGTATCTGGACGGTCGAGTTTCGGCTGTAGTGGGCACGCATACCCATGTCCCTACCAATGATGCCCGGATTTTACCTCAAGGCACTGCCTATATTACTGATCTCGGCATGACAGGTCCACGTGACGGGATTCTCGGAATGGATCGAACGGGTGTTTTAGAACGAATGTTAACGCATCGCCCAGCACGATTCGAAGTGGCAGCAGGAAGACGTCAATTTTGCTCCGTTTTCATCGAACTCGATGATCATACAGGAAAAGCATGTTCAATTGAACCATTTTTACAGTACGAGGAATAAATAAGAATGATTATACAAAGCTCACATGTTTTTTCTTTCCAACGCCCAAAAAAGGAATACAGTTCCTTCTGGCGAATATCGATATAATGTCCTATAGGAATTGAAGGAGGACGGATGATGGACGTATTGAAGGTGTCTGCGAAATCAAATCCAAACGCGGTGGCTGGCGCCTTGGCAGGCGTGTTGCGGGAACATGGAGCAGCAGAAATCCAGGCGATTGGAGCAGGAGCGCTCAATCAGGCAGTAAAGGCGGTTGCCATTGCCCGTGGATTTGTGGCGCCAAGTGGCGTTGATCTCATCTGTATACCTGCTTTTGCTGACATTACAATTGATGGAGAAGATCGAACAGCTATGCGCCTGTTGGTAGAACCGCGTTAAAGAATCGCCTCATAAGTTTTGCAGGTGAAAAGGGGAGACGACTGGGTGAGAATTGCAGATGCGCATGCGGATGTACTCTATCAACTACGCAATGCCTCATCAACTTATGCAGAGGCTTCCTTTTTGCAAGCTGGATATCAAGACTCTTTAAAAGCGGGAGTATCTCTGCAAGTCTTTGCGCTTTTTGCCAATCCTCAGTTATCCCCAGGAGAGCAATTGCGTCAGGTTTTAGAGGATATTGGTAGATATCAGCGCACGATGATCAACACGGGTTATGTACAACCCATCTTTTATCGAGAAGATCTATTTTCTTCCGTGCAACCCGTTTATTCTGGCATTCTATCTCTGGAAGGTGCGGCTTGTCTGTATGATTCACCAGAGATTCTGCAAGCGCTTTTTTCGCTCGGTGTAAGAGGTGTGGGTCTAACTTGGAATGGAGCCAATTCTCTGGCAGACGGTTGTCGGGAAGAGCGTAATGCTGGGTTGACGCGAGCTGGCAAACAGATAGTAAGTATGATGGAAGAATTGCAAATGTGGATCGATATTGCTCATCTGTCGGATGCCGGTGCATTTGACGTTTTTTCTATAACGAATGGCATCGTTATGGCTTCACATGCTAATTTGCGTAAAATTCATGAACATCCTCGCAATCTCACAGATGATACTGTGAGAGAAATTGTACGTCGAGATGGATGGCTTGGCCTTACTTTTGAGGCTTCATTTGTCGCAAAAAGTGAAGCCGGGCTGGAAGATTTCATGCGTCATGTCGATCACGCTTTATCACTGGGTTGCGAGCGGCATCTTGGCTTTGGTTCAGACTTTGACGGTACCAGTCATGCATTGCAAGGATTGGCAACCGTTTCTGATTATCCGAAATTGGCAGAACGTTTGGACAAAGAATATGGTCGTGAATTGGCTGAAAAAATTCTCTACGGTAACTTTTTGGATTTCCTCTCTCGTCAACTCCCCAGCCGCAAAACTGAATTTGCCTCCATCCACTAAACGGTGGAGGCGCATCCTCAAACTTCAGAGTATGGTCATTGTCCCATACCCATGCTTAACCCATGCTTAGGCGTACGCCTATTTTTTTTTTGATCTTTTGAATTGATAGCAGGTCTGGGCGTTCGTGCATAGGATGCTCTGTGGTCGCGCTTGGGCAACGGTCTATAAAACCAAGAAGCGCCAGAATAAGAACGTCCTCTGCCCACATGACCAGGGGTATCAGAGGATCAGAGGAGGTTACCGCATGGTGCTCTCAAGAGATGACCTCAGCTATCGGGAGATCGTGGCAAGTGCGGTCTGTGGCCGAGGCAGTAAGTATTCACAAACTACTTACACACTGCATCCGGCCAATCGTCCAACTACGATTGGTGGCTGCTGGGTCATGAACCATACGTATGATGCCATGTTAGTTGGCGACTATGTCGAAGTCCATGGACGGTTTGACGTAAATGTTTGGTACTCTTACAACAATAACTCTGAGACTGCAGTAGCCAAAGACACTGTCTCCTATGTTGAGCAGATTGCTTTGCGCGATCTCGATGCTGACTGTGTGAAAGACACACGCGAAGTAGAAGTGCGGGTCTTGCAGAGTCCCAACTGTTTGGATGCGACTGTAACTGGAAATGGTTCTGAAATCTTGGTCAGAGTTGAGAAAGAACTGGGTGTCGAAGTGGTTGGCAAAACCAAACTGGCGGTAGTCACTTACAACGTACCCTCCAAGAAGGATGACGAGTTTTATAGTGACAGTAACAGCATACTCGAAGAGGTTGAGATTGAAGACTGAAAGGGTTTCGACCAGGGGTGGGCATAGCCCTCCCTTTTTTTTGAAAACCAATCGGAGGGCCGAGGTATGAAAGCCAAAATGACATCTTGGTCAACAGGCAATGCCACACTTGGCGTTTATCTAGAGAAGACAGGCAACAGCAAGCGTCCGTTTGGAGAACAGACGCAACTGGTCTTGGATTTAATTGAGATCGGTCGAGAACGAGATGTGGAGGTCTACATCTTATATCCAGGTTGCGTGACAGCACAAACAGCACTTTACTGTGAACGGTTACGACCTGCTCTTTTTAAAGAAGTTGCGATGCCTAATTTTTCAGTCGTATTGCGCCGTTCAGGATTTTTTCATCGCTCAAGGTTTGTTTTGGCTAAGCGGGAATTGCAAAAACTGCGTGAAGATCAATGTTTGCATACCCTGCTAGTGGAAGAAAGCGATAAATGGACACTTGTTCATCTGCTTCAGCAAGACAAACAGACGGCACAGTTACTTCCGGAAACAGAATGTGTTTCTTCAGCGCGTGAAGCATGGGCTGCGTTGACTCATTTTTCTAAAGCTTACTTGAAACCAAGACGAAGCGCTCAAGGACTTGGAGTCTTTCGCTGTCAGTGGAAGAACCGTCAACTCTTTTTGACATGGGACGAGCGTACTTCGACACCTTCCTTGCGTCAAGTTAGTTTCCCAGGCCATCAAGACTTAGCATATGGAAAATGGCTAAAATTTTGGAGCAGTTATAAATTCCAGGATGCGCTTGTGCAAGAGGCAATACCTCTTCTTGAATGGCGAGGTGGACCGGTCGATTTTCGCTGGTTAATGATTCAATCCAGTGCAGGACCACAGGTGGTTGCGCGTGTCGCCAGACGGGGCGAGGGTGGGCAAGTAACCACCAATTTGCATTCAGGTGCACGAGCTTTTCCAGCAGAACAAGTAATCAGAGAATCCTTTACAAAATCAGAGCGAGTGTTGGAAGAAATAGATAAAGCTGCGTTATTGGTTTTTGAAATGTTTCAGAAACAATCAGGTCCCTTTGCGGAACTGGGTGTTGATTTTGCGCTTTCGAATCATGGAAAACTGTATGTTTTGGAAGTCAATCCGACGCCTGGGCGGAGAATGTTACGCGCACTCGATAAACATACGCGGCAATTATCACTAGTCAAGCTGATTGAATATGTTAAAGAGGTGAATGACGAAACGGGTGGCCTCCATCAGTCCGCCTCTACTCAAACCAATTCCAAATAGCAACATGATGACGTGGAGGAGTACCAAATGAATCAACAGTCATCTGTGTCTATAGGGATTCTCTGTAATCCCTTGTGGCAATCGCAACAGAAAACATTGCGAGATAACTCCGAAATGGCCAATTGGAAAAAGATTCTGGAGACGGCTTCGTCGCTTGGTGTTAAGGCGTATATTTTTGGATTGAATGATTTGCAGTTTGAAAAGAACATGCTTCGTGCCTACAGTTGGGATGGAATTCGTTTTACGGAAGAACAAATTCCTATGCCTCATGTGATTTACGATCAATTAGCATCTCGAAAATTGGAGCGGAGTCAGCGGTTGCGCGATCGCCGCAAACGTCTGTCTGAGATGTATGGGTTACGAATTTTTAACGATGGATTTTTTGATAAATGGCAAGTTTATGAATGGCTTTCTGAGAATCAAGCAATACGTTCAGCGCTTCCTGCAACAATTCTTCATCGTCAACGGGATCGGACAAAGCAATTTATGGAACGCCACGGGTCTGTCTATATCAAACCCATTCACGGCAGTCTGGGGATTGGTATTATACGGCTCTTACAAACAGCAGATGGTACAGTGCAATACCAATGGAAATCAGGAAGAAAAAAAGTGGTTCAGGGACAAATGGCTTCTTTTGACAAATGGCTCGAACAATTTGGCAAGCGTTTGCGGCAACGGCCTTATATCTGCCAAGAGTCCATTCGTTTGGCTACATATGAAGGTAGGCCATTCGATATTCGCATCCTGATGCAGAGGGATGGCAGTGGGCAATGGAAGCGAACCAAAGCGTTTGCCCGTGTTGCTCGTATCGGTGATTTTACTTCCAACCTAAGCAGTGGTGGCTTGGCTCTCCCTTTGTCGCAAGTTCTTTCGCAGATATGGAAGGAACATCGGCAGTATAACCAGGTCCGTCAGCGTATCAACGATTTGGCGCGCAAAGTGGTTCAGCAGCTGCAGGAAGAGTGCGAACATACTCTGGGGGAATTGGGTGTAGATGTAGGGGTGACTCCAAGTGGCCAGGTTTATGTTATAGAAGTCAATTCCAAACCGCACAAAACACCCACTACGCAAGCAGGGAGACAAGATTTAGTGGATTTATCGTTTCGCCGTCCCATTGAATTTGCTGTTTATCTGGCGCAAACACACCTGGGCTCGAAAGCGGGGGAGTCTTGATGCTCTATATCTTTGCTAAACCAACGCAGGGCATTCGCCGATTGCTCGAACGAACACGCGCGCAGCTTTATGGCAAAGAGACGGTTCTTCGTGCCGATGATATAGTGTTGCGCTTTGGACAGAGTAAATTGGCCGATCCGACTGAAGGGCTGATTCTCAATCGGCAAAGTGCGTTGCAGCTATCTCGCAGCAAATCACAGATGGCTAAATTTTTGCGTCAGGTTGGTGTGCGTTTTGTTTTACCATCGCAAAACCAGCCTTCTGCTAACCGCTTTGTACGCCAATTTCGCATTCCAGTTTTTAATCATCAGCCTCTTGCTTGTTTTCGTACGGATGGTAAAGAACCATGGACAAACGGCAGGATTCAAGGTATGCCGCAACACGAAGAAGAAGTTGCACTGGATAGTGATCGCCTCATTACGCGTGCAGGATGGTTGGCTGTTCGCGCCGTCCATGCTCTGGGGCTTGATGCGGCCTATGTATCACTGGGTTTGGGTCCCAAGGGTGTTCTGCACGTTATTGATGTGACGAGCAATCCCCAACTGGAAGGTCGTCTTCTCGAGATTTACTCAGAGGCTATCCAAACATACATGGAACAACAGATAACACTCAGTCGATTCAATTACAATCAGTTGAAATTAGGCACCGATGTCGAGTTAATGTTAGAAAACGCTGAAGGCAAAATGGTGCTTGCCAGTCGCTATTTTACGCGAAAGGGGCGGGTTGGCTGTGATGATCGGAGTGTACAACAAGACGGCCGCCGCTTACCGCTTTTGGAATTAAGGCCTGATCCCGATCAAAGTCCTATGGGACTGTATGTCAATTTACGGACCACCATGTTAGAAGCGGCGCGTCGCATCAATCGTCAGGATGTCGCATGGAGAGCAGGTAGTATGCCTTTTGCAGGATATTCGACGGGAGGTCATATCCATTTTTCAGGTTTCCCCTTTTCCTCAAGGTTAGTTCGCGCTCTCGATGCTTATTTAGGATTGCCGTTGATGGCGGTGGAAAATCCTACACGCGCTTTAGGCCGTCGACCCCGTTATGGATTTCTTGGCGATGTGCGCCATAAATCTTATGGCGGTTTTGAATATCGTACGCCCGCTTCTTTTATTGTCGATCCAAAAGTGACTTTGGCTGCTTTTGCGCTGGCTCACTTAATTGCCGTTCATTACATCGAACTTCCGGAAATTTGGTTGTACGATCCGCAAGTACAGTCGCATTTCTATAGCCATGAAATCAATGAACTTCATCCATATTTAGAGCAATGTATGGTCGCTATTCGGCGTTTACCAGCCTATCGACGCTATGAAGAACAAATTGAACCTTTATTTCACATGATTGAACAACAGGAAATCTGGGATGAAACGGTAGATGTTAGAGATGTGTGGGAAATTCCTAAACGTTTTGCCAACACAAGTTCTGTTCCTGCGGTTAAACGTAGGAGGCGTAAACGTGTCCAATCATCTTAAATAGAAGGGAGGGGTTAGGATGGCAAGAGTGCTTTCTGGTGAATATGTGTGGCATCGATTGGGTAGTACGGTTGAAATGGAGATTCAAATTCCTCGATTGCCCAAAATGTATCATGGGAAAATAGTCAAAGTGGGAGACAGACGTATCCCTTTGCGCCCTGTCCAATCACTTACAAATGTGGTCTACCGAGCTCCTGTTTTGCTTGCGGAAAATCGTTCTGAATGGCGAACCAGTCCAATATATGCCATTCTTGCAGGGAATGGAGCAGATGGTTTTGCAGGCATTCGCACAGATTTTCGTGATTTGATCCGAGCTGCAAGAGCGCGCAAAGAATTGATGTACGTGCTTCCTGTTGGCGATGTACCCCTACAGGAAGGGGGCTCTTGGCATGGTTATGTTCGACTCGGGTATATGAAATGGGTTAGACTGCCCATGCCAGCTCCACTGGCCATATACAATCGTATTCCAACTCGTCGTCATGAACAGGAGCTATCTGCGCTTGCAGCTCGCAGGGCGATTGAACAACGTGCGATACCGATGTTCAATCCCCGCTACTTTAATAAGAGAGAGATTCATGCCATTCTTCAAAAGGCAGGTCTAGCTCATCTATTGCCACATACGGCATTGCATTTGACGAAAAGTGACTTTACCAGCATGTTGCAGGAATATGGCTCTTTATATGTAAAGCCATCAGGCGGCAGTGTTGGTCATGGAATTATACGTGTCGATCGACAAAACACAGGTTGGCTTGTGACGGTCCTTAAGAATAATCGAAGCGAATCTGCGACAGCACGGCATCTTGAAGACGCTTGGCGGCTTGTGCAGAGAATGAGGTTACCTGTTTCTTATATCATCCAGGAGTCTGTTCCACGGATTGATTGGCAGGGCCGCCCATGTGATTTTCGGATTCTGTTGCAAAAAAGATCGGGTTTATGGCATGTTGTTGGAAAAGGTGTACGAGTCAGCGGCCAGGGAGCTATTACGACTCATGTGCCGAATGGCGGTTCCATCGCTTCAGCTCGTGATGTCTTGCGTGCCCATTTTGGTTCTCATTGGAAAGAGATTGAAGAACGAATGGATAAAAGTGTTGAACGTACCGCTAAAGCGATAGATAGTTTTTTCGATCACGCTTGTGGGGAAATGTCCATGGATGTCGGAGTGACATCATCGGGATCGAGCTGGATATTTGAAGCGAATGCTAAACCGATGAAGTTTGACGAACCGGATATTCGCACTCGTTCTTTGGAAGGCGTGTTAGAATATTTACGAGAACTGTCTAAGGTGGATGAAATGTCTGATAGAAAATGAATGTCTGACAGACATACATGGGCATATACAACGTTTAACGAGCGGGGGATATCATTTGGAAATTTGGCTTGTGGATGCGTTCACTCGCCAGCCTTTTTCCGGTAATCCGGCTGGTGTAGTTCCTTTGGCTAATGGTCTGACAGAAGAAGATATGCAAAAGATTGCTCGAGAAATCAACGCCTCCGAGACGGTTTTTATCACGACTGCGTCAAATTCACAAGCAGATTTGCGTCTGCGATATTTTACGCCTACGCAGGAAGTCGATTTGTGTGGTCATGCAACGATTGGCAGCATGGTGGCTCTTGCAGAGCAAGGGAGATTGTCTGAGGATATCCTGCGCGAAGGAAGATGTAAAATTGAGACGCAAGTAGGTGTGTTGTCAGTCTCTTTATACAATGAAGACGGTCGATATCGTGCGGAAATGGCACAGTTGTCACCGCAGATAAAAGCTGTGGATGACAGTTTGCGCGATGAACTAGCTCAGGCTTTGGGTCTGTCAGTGGACAAGCTTTCTACGGAATGGCCGCTTGCTATGTGTTCCACTGGACTATGGGATTTATTTGTACCAGTGAGCCATTTGGGTGATATGGCACATATGCAGCCCAATCTGCATCAAATTGCTCAAATATGCCGTGCGTTAAGAGTGGCTTCGCTGCACGTTTATTGCAGCAAGACCATTGAGGACAAGCACCATTTTCACTGTCGAGACTTCTCACCTGCTGTAGGGGTTCCTGAAGATCCCGCTACTGGCACTGCATCTGGGGCTCTACTTGGATTGCTGGTCAGTGAGGGACGAGCAGATATAGGCAAAACGTATTGGTTGGAACAAGGATATGAAATCGGTCGTCCTAGTCAAATTGCCACTCAATCTTTTTATGAAGGAAGCGTTTTGCAAATTTGCGTGTCAGGCTATGCAAATATTACTATACAGGGAAATCTCTCATTGGTTTGAATCCCGTATGTGCTCTCAGTGAGTTGTGGTATGATTACGCCGTATAGCGCAATCCAAAAGACAAGAGTTTGGCAATAAAAGAGGCAAGGGGGGATTGAATTGGAAAATCTAATTCACCAGTTGCGCGAAGGGCGATTAAAGAAACACGCCATGGAAGAGGGGCGCGGTCTCGTTTTTGGGACGCATCGCAGTCCTGCTGCAGAACGCGCACCTTTTGATATAGCAAAATTAACCGAGCAATATCAAGTGGGTCAAAAGGTTTCTGGACAACCCTATCGATACTTGATTCGTACGTACGGTTGTCAGATGAATGAACATGATACAGAAGTCATGGCTGGAATGCTTCAGACCATGGGTTATGAACCAGCTTCAGATGTTGAATCGGCAGACTTTATCTTATTCAACACATGCGCTGTACGTGAGAATGCAGAAGACAAAGTTTTTGGCGAGATTGGCCGTTTGCGCCCACTTAAACAGCGCAATCCTGAGTTGGTTTTGGGTTTGTGCGGCTGCATGGCACAAGAAAAGGGAGTTCAAAAACTCGTTCAAGACAAATTTCCTTGGGTCGATCTCGTTTTTGGAACGCACAATCTTCATCGTTTACCACAATTGTTAACTGAGGCTAGACAATCGCAGGAAACTGTATTGGAAGTTTGGGACTATGCTCCGCAAACTATGGAAAACTTACCTAAAGTGCGCGCGCAGGGAACTCGTGCTTGGGTGAATATTCAATATGGATGTAATAAGTTTTGTACGTATTGTATTGTTCCATATACTCGAGGAGCTGAACGGAGCCGTTTGCCAGAGGATATTCTGGATGAGATTCGCAATTTAATTGCCGATGGGTACAGAGATATTACATTACTGGGTCAAAACGTAAACGACTATGGTGTTGATTTGGGGAATATGACGTTTGCCCAGCTATTGCGACAAGTCAATAGCTTGGAGGGGATTGACCGCATTCGCTTTACAACATCGAATCCGTGGAATTTTACTCAAGAATTAATCGATGCCATTGCAGAATCTGAGCATGTGGTTGAGCATATTCATTTGCCTGTACAGTCTGGTAACAATCGAATTCTTAAACGCATGAACCGTTCGCATACGAGAGAAGCTTACTTGCACTTGGTACAGCGCATTCGCGATAAGATTCCTGGTGTGTCTTTGACCACAGATATCATTGTGGGATTTCCGGGTGAGACGGAAGAAGAATTTCAAGATACATTGAAGCTGGTTGAGGAAGTGCGATTTGATAACGCTTTTACGTTTATTTATTCAGCACGTGAAAATACTCCGGCAGCCACCTTTGAAGATACGGTAACACTGGCGGAGAAAAAAGCGCGCTTGAAGCGATTGAACGATATGCAATACAGCATTAGTCGTGAAAAACAAGAGCAATATGTAGGACAAGAACTGGATGTGTTGGTCGAAGGACCAAGCAAGACCAATCCAGATGTATTAGCAGGGAGAACGCGCAAAAACCAGCTCGTTCTGTTTGCTGGCACGTCTGCATTAGTCGGGCAACATGTCAAGGTGCGTGTTACTGAGCCACAAACCTGGTTGCTAAAAGGAGAAATTGTCAGCCATAGGGGAGAGGAAAGCGCATGAATGTTAATCTTCTTGAATCTCCACCCACTCCACTCTGGCAATCGAAAGCGGATGCTATTGTGCGGCTCATTTTTACGTCGGATGTAGCAGAACGTTTTTGGGAAGCACGAGAAAAAATGTCACGTCATGAGCGCGCGCAAGAATTATTTGAGGAATTGAAGAAACAGACCAACCAATTATTGGTGCTCGAAAGCCACTATGGCGAGGTACATGAACGCACTTCAATCGCGCGCACAAGAATGCAAGAAATTGAAGCAGAACTGGCGGGAATACCTGTTGCTTATCAATATCGTGAAGCCCATGATGAACTAAACAATCTTCTTCAGGAAGTGATGACTCGTCTTTTGCAGCGTCTTGGAGCAGTTTTGCCAGTTGAACCAGGTCCTCGCCAAGGATGCGGACAAGGTCCGGATGGACAGGGATGTTCATGTGGCGGACATCACGGATGAACGCCGAATTGCCATGTCATTTCTCGGATTGTGAAGTTGAGCCTCCAATGATGCCAGTAACCGTCTTCCTTGGGCAGACGGTTTTTTGTCGTAAGAACATATTCGATTTGTTTGTGTTGAAAGCTACCATCTCTATATGAAGATCCCATACAGGGGTAGGTGAATCTAAAATTGACACCAATGATGAAGCAGTATTTGGAAATTAAGCAACAGGTTTCAGATGCGCTGTTGATGTTTCGCTTAGGCGATTTTTATGAATTGTTTTTTGAAGATGCCAAGACAGCCAGTCGAGTTTTAGATATTACTTTAACTGGGAGAGATGGCGGAGAGCAAGAACGTATCCCGATGTGTGGTGTTCCCTATCATGCGGTCGATCAGTATTTAGCCAAATTGGTACAGGAAGGGTATAAAGTAGCCATTTGCGAGCAAATGGAAGATCCTAAATCTGTAAAGGGTATTGTCAAACGTGAAATTGTGCGCGTGATTACACCAGGCACTGCCATACTAGATGATGATGGCGAACAGCGCTTGCTTGCCGTTTGTATCCATGCCACTGACGCGATAGAACAAGAAGCATCTCTCTATGCGGTTGCGTTGATGGACATGCTTGCCGGCGATTTATGGATGGGAGAGACGGGTGACGAGGATGAGGTGTTCAACTGGCTGCGTTTGCATCGGCCTGTCGAACTTTTATTGGCTGAATCCTCCACAAGTTCTCCTTTTTGGGAAGAGAAATTAGAAAAACTTGGCCCCCTGCCAGTGACGTTTCTTTCTCTTCGCAAACAATCGGTTCAAGATTGGCGTCATTCACTGAGTCAGATGTCTGCTTTTGAAACGTTTCCTGCTCAACTTGAGTCTCTGACGGTTGGATGGGCAGCACTCTCGCTTTTGCTGCAATACGTACAAGAAACTCAGCGGCAAACTACCTTGCATATAAAGCAACCTATTCTGCTTGGACAGGAAGAAATTTTAAAAATGAATCCTGCAGCTGTCACACATTTGGAGTTGTTTCAGACAGAACGCACGAAAGAAAAGAAAGGTTCGCTCTATCATCATTTGAACCGTACGCAAACAGCGATGGGTGCGCGTCTTTTGCGTCGCTGGATGGAACGTCCGCTGGCCAGACGTGAACCGATCCTAGAACGTCAGGAAGCGATTTCTATCTTCTTGTCAGATGTGATTGCTCGCAGTGCCCTGCAGCAAACTTTGTCAAATGTCTCTGATATGGAGCGATTGCTTGGCAGGATTATGTTTCAAAAAGCGACTCCGCGCGATGTGCTTAAGCTTGGCCTAGCTTTGCAGAAGGTTCCTGCCATACGAGAAATTGCCAATCTTCCCGTGCAGAGATTACAGCAACTGCTCCATCAGTTACCTGATGTGACTCATCTCTCTTCGTTGATTGTTCATCAAATGGTTGAAACTCCTCCCGTTCAATTGGATGCTGGTCCAATTTTTCGTGAAGGAGTAGATGCCAAGCTGGACGAGTATCGCGATCTATCACGTAACGGCAAGCAATGGTTGGCTCAATTTGAGCAGAGAGAGCGGGAAAGAACAGGTATTCGGACGTTGAAGGTAGGCTATAATCGAGTATTTGGATATTTTATCGAGGTTTCGAAGACACAGGTGAATCAAATACCTCCAGAATATGAACGTCGGCAAACACTTGCCGCTGCCGAGCGATACACAGTGGCAGAACTTAAAGAACGCGAAAGTGCCATCCTTCAAGCGGCTGAGGAGGCTGCTCATCGAGAAGCGGAGTTGTTTGCCGATCTTTGCAGGCAATTGGTTGAAAAGAGACACGAGTTACAATTGGTTTCTCAAGTGTTGGCTGAACTCGACGTCTATACATCTTTGGCTGAAGTTGCAGCTTTATACGGCTATACGTGCCCAGAATGGTCACAGGAAGCCTGTTTAGAAATTGTCGCTGGCAGGCATCCAGTCATTGAAGCGATTCCGGATTTACGCTTTATACCCAATGATACAAGATTAAGTTCAGATCATAATTTTATGCTAATTACAGGTCCAAATATGGGCGGTAAAAGTACGTATATGCGTCAGGTGGCTTTACTGGTATTGCTTGCTCATATGGGCTCGTATGTTCCAGCGCAATCGATGCGACTCAGTCAGTTTGACGAAATTTTCACACGGATTGGTGCTGCTGATGATATCCACAGCGGACAGAGCACTTTCATGGTTGAAATGATGGAGTTGGCACATATTCTTCGTCATGCCACAGGGCGCAGTCTGGTTATTTTAGACGAGATCGGACGAGGTACATCGACCCAGGATGGCTTGGCTTTGGCGGCTTCTGTTATGGATTTTCTGCAGGCAACGAATAAACCGCTAACTTTGTTTGCAACGCATTATCATGAGTTGACGCAACATGCACATCAACTACCTGGCGTGCAGAATGCTTCTGTGGCGGTAGCGGAATCGGGGCATCATATCGAGTTTTTGCACACATTGGTTATGACTGCTGCCGATCGCAGTTATGGCATCCACGTGGCTCGATTAGCGGGTATACCAGATTGGGTGCTCTCCAAAGCGCAGTCTTATCTCTCTAGTTTTGCTAGCGAGGCGACACTTCACTTGGCAGCTTCTGAAGAAAATGTTCCTTTCGGTGTGAAAACTGAAGCTGAAATGCATAGTGAGCCGCAAAATTCGTACTATGCTGCTGAAATTTTGCGTGCTTTGGCTGAATTGGATGTTTTGCAGATTACGCCGTTGCAGGCATTGCAGAAATTGGAAGAGTGGTCTGCTCGTGCAAAGGAGGTGATGTCATGGGTGTCATCCAAGTCATGAGCGACGCTCTGGCCAATCAAATTGCTGCGGGAGAGGTGGTAGAACGGCCAGCTTCTTGTGTAAAAGAATTAATTGAGAACTCCCTTGATGCCAAAGCTAAACGTATCAAAATTGAGGTCGAAGAAGGCGGTATACGACGCTTGAGCGTCGAAGACGATGGCGTGGGCATGGACGAACAGGATGCAGTGCTGGCGTTTTCGCGACATGCTACCAGTAAAATTATTCATGCTCGGGATTTGACACGTATTCAAACGCTCGGATTTCGTGGGGAAGCGTTAGCTGCTATTGCTGCAGTGTCTAAAGTCAGTTTGACGACGCGTCAATCCGATCAAACACATGGCATTTTTCTGCGTATTGAAGGGACTTCCATTACCGATGGACCCAAACCAGTAGGAGCGCCGCCAGGCACTCGTATTGTCGTGGAAGATTTGTTTTACAACACGCCTGTCCGACTCAAATATCTGCGCAGTGTTCAAACTGAATTTTCACGCATTGTTGATGTTGTGCAAAGAGCCGCACTTTCTCGACCAGATGTTGCCTTTTTGTTAAGTCACGAGGGACGAGTTGTCTTTCAAAGTAGCGGTCGCGGTGGTCAACGGTCGGTACTCGCTGCACTTTTAGGGCCTGTGGAAGCTACACAATTGTTAGAAGCCAGTCAAAGTTCAGTTACTTGTCAAGTTACCGCCTGGCTCGGTTTGCCTCAGCAAGCAAGAAGTAATCGCAATCACGCGTATCTTTTTCTTAATCATCGCCCAATCCGTAATTTGTCTTTACATCAAGCTGTCGCAGCAGGCTACGGAACACGTTTGATGGTGGGAAAACATCCTATTTACGCTCTTTTTGTCGACATGGATCCTATCTTGGCTGATGTGAATATCCATCCCCACAAAAGTGAAGTGCGCTTAAGCGAAGAACGAGACGTCAGTCAACTGATTACACGTATGGTGGAGAACGCGCTTTCGGACAAGCATTTGGTACCCAAGTGGCCTGTAACTAGTCGTGTTCAAGAAAAAATTTCATCCTATCAGGTACCCTTTTTTGGGCAGAACGAAAAAAACCAAACCACGTTCTCTGAAGCCAAATTATCGGTCAGTGAGCAGTCTGTGGGTCTCCGTGCAGAATCTATGGACATGTCGACAAACTCTAAAAAAAATACACTCTCTCATCCGCTTTCGCAAGCGTACGAATTTTCAGTCCAACCAGAAGCAGTACTGGCATCAGAATCTGTGTTGCCAAGTGAAGTCAAAGACGAAGAAGTACAGGATTCTTCTTTGCGAGAGAGAGTTAAAAATTGGCAATTGCGTCCTATTGGTCAAGCTTTAGGGATGTATGTAATTGCCGAAGATGGAGAAAGTTTGTACATCATCGATCAGCATGCGGCTCACGAACGCATACTTTACGAAAAATTTTTGAAACAAATGCAATTGTCTGCAGACACAATGCCCTTGCTGACTCCTCTTACTTTTACACTGTCAGCTTCGGCTCACGGTATTTGGATGCAGCATCAAGAAGTGTTCGCCTCACTCGGTCTCGATATCGAACCATTTGGTGGTTTGGATGTATGTGTTCGAGGGGTACCGCTCGTCTGGGAGGGGCTTGATGTTCTGCAGCTAACGCAACGGATTTTTGATGATTTGGTAGAGATAGCCAAACAGGCTCCATCAGGCGCCTTTGTTGAAGAGTTGCGTTTGAAAATCGTTCAAAAAGCTTGCAAAGCCGCAATTAAAGCCAACCATCGGTTATCTGACGAAGAGATATTGGCTTTATGTGAGGAATTGGTAGAATTGGACGATCCTTTTCATTGTCCGCATGGCAGACCTGTTTTATTAGAGTTAAATAGTTACGATTTGGAGAAAGGATTTCGCCGCATTGTCTGAGTTGAAGATTGATGGTTATAAAAAATGGGTGTGTGTCACACCCGTCCGGCAGGAGGAAAACTGCCATGCTATTCAGTACGCGCAGCGATTGGCTAAGTTTTTTGACGCAAAATGGGTAACGCGTGATTCACGAAGCATAGCCAAAATCTTTTCGGATACTGGGGCAGAAGTGATTGTTGTAGCCGCGGATTGGCCCGTTTTTTATCATCGTGATCAAACTGAAAATGGCCTGCAATATCACCCCGGAATGTCGACCCTTAGATTGCAAACACTTCTTCAAGGAGGTACCGACAGGCTTTTGCAAGCTGCACAAATTCGCCCGTCAGATTGGGTTTTAGATGCAACTTGTGGCTTAGCATCCGATGCTGTCGTTTTATCCTATGCAGTTGGTCGTCAGGGAAAAGTCACAGCTCTTGAGAAAAGTCCTGTCATTTATCGAATGCTTCAGCACGCACAGACAGAGGGTCTTGAGCATTTGCCGCAACAAATTTCAACTTGGCTTTCGAGGATTGATTTACTGCATCAAGACGCACTGCAATTTTTGCGCCAGAGTGGTCATCAGCAATATGATGTAATTTATATCGATCCTATGTTCCAGGAACCCATCATGAACTCTCCTGGCATCGCTGCATTGCGACCTTTTGCGTATAAGGAGCCACTTGACGAGATACTCTTTGCTGAAGCTTGCCGGGTGACCAGGCATCGTGTGGTGATCAAGGCACGTGCTCATGATTCCATTTGGAGGCAATTGCCCATTCAACCGGATAAGTTAAGTGGACGTGTACGTTACGGCATCTGGGAGAGAGGGGGGACGTAAATTGGCCTTTGTCTGTCTAGCAGGTCCTACAGCAGTTGGAAAGAGTTCTGTGGCAATTGAACTTGCCAAGCAGTTGGAAGCGGAGATTTTGTCAGCCGATTCGATGCAAATTTATCGACAAATGGATATTGGTACGGGTAAAGTTACTCCTGAAGAAATGCAGGGAGTCGTTCATTACGGCATCGACTTGGTTGATCCGGACGAATCGTTTAGCGTGGCAGATTTTGTAAACTACGCGAAAAAAACGATAGCCAACATTGCGCAGCGTAGACGTTTACCACTTGTTGTTGGGGGAACAACCCTCTATTTGCGAGGATTGCTGGATGGACTCTCTTTTCAGACCGTGCCATCCAGTCCTTCCTTGCGTCAGAATTGGGAAGATTACGCTGCCAATCATGGCCGTGAGGCACTTTATCAGGAATTGTATAAGGTCGATCCGCTCACAGCAGCTCGTCTGCATGTCAATGATGTGCGGAGAGTTGTGCGTGCGTTGGAGGTCTATCAATTGACAGGACGGCCCATGTCTCAGTCTTATCAATGGCAGCCGCATCGTGATCGATCAGATGTATTGCTGCTCGTACTGAATGGCGCGCGTGATTGGCTGTACGCTCGAATTGATAAGCGTGTGGACGAGATGATGGCGAGTGGCTGGCTCGATGAAGTGAGGCGTTTGCTGGCGGCAGGTGTGTCGGAAGACGCACAGTCAATGCAAGCGATTGGCTATCGAGAATTGGTACGTACACTGCGTGCTGAAATTTCTTTGGAAGAAGCTGTTGTACTCATTAAGCGAAACACCCGTCGTTTGGCAAAAAGGCAGATCAGTTTTTTGCGCCAAGATCCGCGAGCGATATGGATAGAAATGGATGATTATGCGCAAGATAAAGTTGTAGTACAAGCGCGGAAGAAGATTGAGCAGTTTTTAGCAGGAATTACTCTCCCTCAGAGAGAATATGCTGACGAGTAAACTTTTGCATGCGTGTAGTCGGATACAGTCAAGCGACGCCGCTACACCTGAACGAAATGAACAGGGAGTGAACGGCGTGAGCAAACAGCCGGTAAATATTCAGGATACTTTTTTGAATCAAGTTAGAAAAGAGAAAATACCAGTCATCGTATATTTGGTCAATGGGTTTCAAATTCGTGGAAATGTTAAGGCGTTCGATAATTTTACCATTGTTGTGGAAGCTGACGGGAAACAGCAAATGATATACAAACATGCTGTCTCCACGTTTATTCCGCTTCGTGCCGTGAATCTGATGAACACGGAAGAGAGTTCTGCAAGCGACGAAAATTAACGCGTTAGAGTAGGCAACCCTGTGTCAAATAATAAGCAATTTTTTGAACATTTTTCATGCGCAATTGAATGCAAAAAAACATGAAAATGTAGTTGACACAGGGTTGGGAACTGTGATAAGTTATGACTTGTCGCTGATGAGGCGCCAGCGTAGCTCAGTAGGTAGAGCAACTGACTTGTAATCAGTAGGTCGCAGGTTCGATTCCTGTCGCTGGCTCCAGTAGCGGAGGGGTACCAAAGTGGCCAAATGGGGCGGACTGTAAATCCGTTGCGGAAGCTTCGAAGGTTCGAATCCTTCCCCCTCCACCAGGCAAGGCAATCAGCAGGCAGAGGATGGACGAGTAAGCAGGAGGCGAACTCTCGAAACCTCGGTCAATAGGGGCGTAGTTCAGCTGGTAGAACGGCGGTCTCCAAAACCGCATGTCGTGGGTTCGAATCCTGCCGCCCCTGCCAAAGTGGTGAGCGTGGCGAAGTGGTTAACGCACCGGATTGTGGTTCCGGCATTCGTGGGTTCGATTCCCATCGCTCACCCCAAATAATGGGGGATAGCCAAGCGGTAAGGCAACGGACTTTGACTCCGTCATGCGAAGGTTCGATCCCTTCTCCCCCAGCCAGGATGTTGTGCCCGTAGCTCAGCTGGATAGAGTGCTTGACTACGAATCAAGAGGTCGGGAGTTCGAATCTCTCCGGGCACGCCATCGGAGCATAGCGCAGCTTGGTAGCGCGCCTGCCTTGGGAGCAGGAGGTCGTGGGTTCGAATCCCGCTGCTCCGACCACCTGATTCTCAGGTTGACATCAAAATTGCCTTGTGGTAGAATGGTGATTCATGGGGGTATAGCTCAGCTGGGAGAGCACCTGCCTTGCAAGCAGGGGGTCGTCGGTTCGAATCCGTCTACCTCCACCACATTTTCCTCGATAGCTCAGCGGTAGAGCATCCGGCTGTTAACCGGAGGGTCGTAGGTTCGAATCCTACTCGGGGAGCCATTCATTCGCTCCCATAGCTCAGTCGGCAGAGCGCATCCATGGTAAGGATGAGGTCACCAGTTCGAATCTGGTTGGGAGCTCCAGAAACTAAACATGTATGGGCGTTTAGCTCAGCTGGGAGAGCATCTGCCTTACAAGCAGAGGGTCGGCGGTTCGAACCCGTCAACGCCCACCAAAGTTTTTTATGGAGTGATGGCCGAGTAGGTCGAAGGCGCTCGCCTGCTAAGCGAGTATACGGTTATAAGCCGTATCGACGGTTCGAATCCGTCTCACTCCGCCAGAATCGAGTTCGAGCAAACAGACTAAGAGTTAACTCTTATCCAGAGGATGACAGAGCTGACACTTAGTCTGTTTTATTTTGTCTCAAAACTTTCTCCATCCACCTTCCTCTTTCTTTGTTTTGTTTCTTCAGTTCGTCTTCTAGGCATTCACCCAAATCGCGAATGAAGCATAGGCTACCTCAGTACCAGCGCTGAGATGATTTGAGGTGACAACGGGTGCCCTCCAAAAACAGATGGAATCAAGTACGCCCTACGCAGTACAGAGTCATTGATGAATTTGAACAAAGTAATATGGCAGTTGGCGAAGCGCTATCTAGATTATCGGGCAAATACAGAACTGATGAAGTAAACAGTACCATGCATATGACCAGGGAACGCTTGCTGCAGATTATTTCTAGAATGGATAGTCTTGTTGGTCTGGATGGAGTTAAGGAGATGGTCCGACAAATCTTTGCCCATGTTTATATTCAGGAACAACGTCGGCTGGCTCGGCTTAAAACCGATCCGTTGGTCTTGCATATGGTCTTCTCAGGCAACCCGGGGACAGGAAAAACCACAGTTGCAAGATTAATTGCTGAAATGTTTCGAGACTGCGGATTGCTTGAGAAGGGTCATTTGGTCGAAGTAGAGCGTGCCGATTTAGTCGGCGAGTATATAGGCCACACAGCGCAAAAAACGAGGGAGAGTATACAGCGGGCGCTTGGTGGAGTGCTCTTTATTGATGAAGCGTATTCTTTAGCACGTGGTGGAAACAAAGATTTTGGCCGGGAAGCGATTGATTGTTTAGTCAAGGGAATAGAAGATTATCGCAATCAATTTGTAGCGATTATTGCTGGTTATGAGAATGAGATGAAATATTTTTTGAGTACAAATCCTGGCTTACCCAGTCGTTTTCCCATTCATTTGCATTTTCCGGACTACACGCTCTCTTCTCTGATTGCGATTGCCAGGCAAACAGCACAAGAACATCAATACAAACTAGCACCGGATGCTGAATTTATTTTACGAAGAAAAATTCAACAAGCGCTTCTGGATGCTTCTCGAGAGTTTAGTAACGCCCGTTTTGTGCGCAATTTGATAGAGAAAGCGATCCGTCATCAGGCATCGCGATTGTTTCAGCGATCTCGTGTTTCCAGAGAGGAATTAATGACTTTAAGAGCCGAAGATTTCCGGGAGGAGGATGTTTTTTGAATCGCCCATGTTCAGAAGTGGTTGTGGTAGGCAAAGCTCGTTCCGGAAAGACTTCACTCTGCAGGGCATTGGCTAAAACGGCAGAGAGTCGTAGAGTATCTCATCCATATCCAATAAGGGCAACTTCCGAGCAGCAGAGATGGTTGCAGGAACACGCATCTGAGCAAATGGAGCCGATGGAGTTAACGCTTAAAAAGGGCTTTCTGCAAAAACGCTGGATTCTGCGAGATACGCAATCACTGGTGGATGATCCGGAACTAGAAGGTGTGCGTCGTGAGTCGTTGGCCCATACTTTGCGTTTGCTGCTTCAAGCTGAAATTATCATTCATGTTATAGATGCAACAAGGGCTTTGCGGCCACAACGGTCAATCTATCATTCAGAGAAAGAAGCAAGTGGTCTTCATTTACAACTAGAAGGTGTCGATTTAGAACTGTATGAATACGCAAAATCACGACGCGCTTATCTCATAGTGATGACGAAGACCGAACTACTGAAAGTTAAATGGAAGAAGCGCGATATTCGTAAATCATTAGGAAAAATTCCAGTAGTGTTTCTACAGGGGACAGAAGACAAAGCGATTGATGAGGTAAAACAGCATGTCTGGAGACTGGCTTGATTTTTTGCGCCCAACTCTTTCATTGCTGCTTGTTATCTGGAGTTTGCAGATGATGGATGATGTATTCAAAGCCGAGCAAGTGCTGGGACGTGGAGAACGTACATTGGCCGCGAAAATCGGACGGCATGTGCTCCCATTTACAGGTCTTTGTTTGTTAATTGCCGGCGCTTGGCAAGCGCATGTGGCGCTAGCAATGTTTTTTGGAGTTTCAGCATTACGTTTTTTTCCGTTGAGCCTTCCGATTTCCAGGCGTCAATTGTTGAGTAAATTTTCTTTGATCGTCGTTATGTGGTTGTGTTCCTTACTATTTGTTGGGACATGGTTGGCCGTTTGGGGCATAGTCATGGCGATATTTTTAGAGTGTATGCTCTCTCTTTTACAATATCACCAGGACCATTGGCTCATAGAAGACACGCTTTCTCGCCGTTTAGGTATTCCCTTACTGATGCTTGGCGGTGTTTTGGCACTCGGTTCTTCGTTTTGGATATCAAGCCGATATACCATTTCTTTTCTAGTAGCTCTTTCTTTCTGGACGGCTATTGCTGAGTGGACAACAGATCGTCTCGAGGATTGGCACATCAGCTTTTAAATGCTGTTAAGCGCTTTGTGTTACAATGTCGGTCAGTGCTATACCGCTGATTGGTCGCTCGACTACAGTCATTCTTCATTTTTCGATGACTCAGTTATCTTCTATAAAGGAGAACTATTTGTATGTCTTTCATCGATTTTCAATGGCTACAAGCAAGGCAGTTAGAAGTAGAACCAATTTTTCGTCGTCTAGAGCAAAATGCTCTTCATATACAGAAACGGGTAATGGACGCCTTTGCAGAAGAACGTGTATCGACAAGTGACCTGTTAGGTTCAAATGGATACGGAATAGACGATGCTGGTCGTGAAAAATTGGAACGTATCTTCGCGCGTGTCTTTGCTGCAGAGGCAGCATTGGTTCGACCACAGTTTGTTTCTGGGACGCACGCGCTTTCTACCTCTCTTTTTGCGCTTTGTCGTCCGGGCGATCACGTTTTGTTTGCCACTGGACAACCTTACGACACCCTGCAAGCTGTGGTAGGTTTACGCGAATCTCCAGGTAGTTTGCGCGAGTGGGGAATAGAGAGTAGTGTTGTCGAGCTTGATGGTACAGGTATGCCGCAGACAGAACAAATCATTCAAGCTTTGCGACCCAACACTCGTCTGGTCATGTTTCAAAAATCCCGTGGCTACAGTTCTCGGCCTGCGCTCTCTTTGGACAAGCTCGCAGGCGTTTTCTCTCTTGTGAAAACATTACGACCTGACGTGTGGTTAGGTGTAGATAATTGTTACGGAGAATTTGTTGAAGTTGAGGAAGTTACAGCCGTTGGTGCAGATTTTGCTGCCGGATCGCTTATTAAAAATCCTGGTGGCGGACTTGTATCATCAGGCGGATATATTGTGGGCAAGAAATCGATTGTAGATGCCGCGGCGGTTTCACTCTATGCTCCCGGAATTGGTGCGGAGTTAGGAGCAACAGAAGGTTATTTGCGCTCTATGTATCAAGGTTTATTTCTTGCGCCTCATATTGTCTGTCAAGCTTTAAAAATATCTGTACTTGCAAGTCATGCTTTGCATGAACTTGGTTATCGAGTTTCTCCTTTAGCGCATGAGACGCGTGCGGATATTGTCTTAGAAATTGAATTTCATTCGCGCCAAGAAGTAGCGGCATTTGCGACTGCCATCCAATCAAGTGCGCCAGTAGATTCTTTTGCTGTTCCAGAATTCGGTGATATGGCTGGTTATGACACGCCTGTTTTGATGGCAGCCGGGACTTTTATTCAAGGGTCATCCATTGAACTTTCTGCCGATGCTCCTTTGCGTCCTCCGTATCGTGCCTATCTTCAAGGTGGACTGACTTACGAACAAGGTTTTTGGGCAGTTTTACGTCTCACGCAGGTGCTTGCTCACTTACGTCACTCTCAGATCTAAAAATCTTGTAGATGAAGTCAGAAAACTTTACATTTTCATTTACCTGTAGCTTGTCTTTGAGTAAGATAAGATTAATCCAGAGTGAGGGAGGGGCGTACCGTGGATCTGGAAGAGCGTCGGCACTTGCCTCTCTTCTCCATTGGTACCGTACAAAAGCTGACAGGTTTGAGCGCGCGGCAGATTCGGTATTATGAAGAGCAGGGTCTAATCTCTCCTAAAAGGTCAGAAGGAAAACAACGGCAATTTTCTTTTGTCGATGTCGAACGTCTCATGACCATTAGACAGTGGATGGAAAATGGGGAAAGTTTACACACCATTCGCAAGCGGATGAAGGAAAACGTCCTTTCAAAAACTGTCCGTGATTTATCGGATGAAGAAGTTTACCAGCAAATCCAGCGAGAGTTGCTCGAAGGCCGCAGCGCCAGTGCTCAGTCACTCTTTTTAGGTGATTTATCGCGTTTTTATCGGAAACGTTAAGAATGAAAAAATGACTCAAGGGTGTGATGACTTGCGCAAGGAACGGACAAAAGAAGAAATTTTGGCGCTAGCTGAAGAAATGAATGTACGTTATGTTCGCTTACAGTTTACAGATTTGCTCGGAATTATTAAAAACGTAGAAATTCCAGTCGATCAATTGGCTAAGGCGCTGGACAATAAGATTATGTTTGATGGTTCATCGATTGAAGGCTTTGTGCGAATTGAAGAATCAGATATGTATTTAGTGCCTGATCGTTCCACGTGGTTGGTCTTTCCTTGGGACTCCAGTCAAGGAAAAGTCGCGCGCTTAATTTGTGATATTTATCTGCCAGGCGGTCAAGCGTTTGAAGGCGATCCTCGAATTGTGCTTAAACGGGTGATGGAGCGTGCTCGTCAAGCTGGATTTTCTGCATTTAATGTTGGACCGGAACCGGAATTTTTCCTCTTTAAGCTTGACGCTGAAGGTCGGCCAACTCAAGAAGTCAATGACGAAGGTGGATACTTTGATTGGGCTCCGCTCGATCTGGGTGAAAACTGTCGTAGAGAAATTGTCCTGACACTGGAAGCTATGGGTTTTGAAATTGAAGCGTCTCATCATGAAGTGGCTCCTGGACAGCATGAAATTGATTTTAAATATGCGGATGCGCTTGAAGCGGCAGATAATATTGCTACATTTCGTCTAGTGGTAAAGACGATTGCTCGACAGTACGGACTTCATGCCACGTTCATGCCAAAGCCGGTGTACGGAATCAATGGTTCTGGCATGCATTGTCACCAATCGTTATTTCGCAATCAGCAAAACGCGTTTTATGATGAAACAGATGAACTTGGCTTAAGTGAAATAGCCAAACATTATTTGGCTGGATTGATGCAACACGCGCAAGCGTTCACAGCAATTTGTAATCCGACGGTAAATTCCTATAAGCGACTGGTGCCAGGCTACGAAGCGCCTAGCTACGTGGCATGGTCGGCCAAAAACCGCTCTCCTTTAGTTCGTGTTCCGGCAGCGCGTGGTTCTAGTACGCGTATTGAACTGCGCAGTCCCGATCCTTCCTGTAATCCGTATTTGGCATTAGCGGTTATGTTAGCTTCAGGGTTAGATGGTATTGAGAAAAAATTGCCATTAGCTCTACCCGTCAATAGAAATATCTATATTATGACAGAAGAAGAAAAAATCGCTGCTGGCATTCAAAGCTTACCTGGTTCGCTTGGTGAAGCCATAGAAGTCCTGGCCAAGGATTCTGTTTTAAGAGAAGCTTTAGGCGATCACGTTTTCCATCATTTCATTGAAGCCAAGCGTATTGAATGGAGTATGTATCGTATGCAGGTTACTGAGTGGGAACGGGAACAATATCTGTTGAACTATTAATGCAGATTGTAGATTAAAAACTGGACGTGGAAAAAGAGACTTGCTCCACGCCATTCCTGCTACTGATTTTTCCAACGCATGTTTGTGAGATGACAAGTCGGTAAAGTCTGGAGTGGATATGAGAGAATAAATTTTGTCCGTTTCCAGGAGTGCGTTTAACCAGCCTCCTGGAATTTTCTTTTATTGAAAAATTTTCAATTCTATTAAAATTAAAAATAGGGAAAATGTCGGACCTTATCAAACATCATAACTCGTGATTTTTATGGATATTTCGTATCAATATCAGTTCATTTCATTTCATATCATATCCTATTTTCAATTGGAGGAGCTTATTGTATGGATACTGCTCTTTTGTCGGAGAGATTTAAGAGGTTTGCTGAACTGGAGTGTTCTGATTCCAGTAGGTTGTATGAATTTTTAGCTATAGAGATTTCAAAGGATAATGAATTACTTGAATTGAGTTCTCATTGTAAGCAAGGGCAACCAGTTCCTAATTTGTTATTGGCTTCTGTCCATTATCTTCTTTTATCAGGAATTGATCACGAATTAAAAGAGTTTTATCCAAGTATCACAGTGAATCCTCTTCCCGTGGAGAAGGTGTTCCCTTCGTTTAAGGATTTCTGTATGCAACACCAAAATGAAATTATCGAACTTCTTCAGAGTCGTTTGGTTCAAACCAATGAAATTAGACGCTGCACTTATTTATACCCAAGCTTCTCTTACATCTATAACAAGGTGCATAAACCCCTATCCCTTATCGAAATAGGTACAAGTGCAGGACTACAACTATTATGGGACAAATACAGCTATTCATATGGAACTGATGACACGTACGGAGAACAAAACTCGGGTGTGCACTTAACTGCGGAATTGAGAAATGGGAATATTCCGCAATTCCCTCCAATCAGCCCTCCGGTTTATACAAAAATTGGAATCGATCTGCATGTGATTGATTTATCCAATCATCATGATTACTTATGGCTCAAATCATTGATTTGGCCAGAACATAAAGAACGGTTGGAGTTATTTGAAAAGGCAGCTCAACTATTGAATAAAAATCCTGTAAATTTGATTGAAGGAGACGGGGTTTCATTACTACCTAAGATTGTTGAACAAATATCTCAAGATTCAACTGTATGTATTTTTCACACACACGTAGCTAATCAAATGCCAAATGAACTAAAGACACAATTAATAGATCATGTCAAATCAATAGGTGCTATGAGAGATGTATTCCATCTTTACAACAATATTTCTGATTTAGGGAAATTACATCTGGACTATTATATAAAAGGTGAAGAATTTAATGAAATCATTGCGTTAACAGATGGGCATGGACGTTGGTTTGATTGGGTCGTAAACATCTAGTTTCGCATATCATATAAGGTAGTTGTCTTTTCAAGTTGCAATTGGTGAAGCTTTGTAAAAGACATTCGACTTTTTTGAGAAAAATTTTCTAAATTAAAGTAAAAGTTAAATAAAGATAACTGTAAATTGCAATACACTTCGATCTATCTTATATAAAAAGAGTGTGACTATGTATATTGTATAAAGTCCAGTGCTCAATCAAAAATTCTAAGGGATTGGTTGTTTTTCAATCCCCGTTAAGGGGAGCTATAATTGGCGAATTTAGTAACGAAACGTCTTCGTATGGTGTCATGGAATCAAGAATTAGTGTTAGCAGCTATGGAAGATAAGTCAAGATTGTCCCAAATACTAGGACTTGAAGTACCTCACGATTTTCCAAGCGATTCTGTTCGAAAATTCGTATTGCCAATGACATTGGAAGAACTCGAGCGAGATCCGAGTATTGGACAATGGAGTGGCATGATTGTCCATGTTTCGGATGCTATTTTGATTGGAACGATGGGTTTCAAATCCTCACCAGATGAATTCGGGAATGTGGAAATGGGGTATGATATCATCCCCAAGTACCAAGGACAAGGATATGCTACAGAGATGGCTCGGGCATTGATTGAATGGGCTTTTCGTCAACCCAGCGTTGATTGTGTTACTGCAAAGTGTCTAGTCACTAACATACCGTCTGTGCGTGTTTTGGAAAAAGTTGGAATGAATAAAGTATCTCAAGTGGAAGACATGATTTATTGGAAAATCGATAAGCGGTGATAAGGAGTGAGCGTAGCCTATTTGGGCTACCCTGTAATTTATAGTTATTTTCAATCAAAAGTTGCAATATGCTAGGATAAGACGTCACATTCATACGAATAAATATGCGGTATATAGTGAATATATCGTATTTCTTTATTTTTCAAGGAATACTTAGATTAGGAAATCACATATGAATACGAATCTTATAGGATCATATATGTTGAATAACATTTATTCGGCATCACGAGATGCGATAAATAACTCATCGTTCCTTTCTGTAAATTTTTCATTATGAATCTCGGTCTATAGAGTGATGAGATTCTGGAAAATCTATAAAAATACCTTTTTGCGACAAATTGTCAAGGCATTCTCTTAAATAGGTATCGGTATGCTCTGGATATATCGGATTGGAAGTTGTGAAATGTTCTGAACTTAATTCGACTGTCTCTGGAAGATGTTTACCGCGGTAATGTAGTCTTTTCCACTCAGGTCCTACATTGTAACCTCTTTTTTCCATCTCTTCGATAACCAGTTGATGATACTGAAACAAGTATTCCATGGGATGTTGAAAAACATAGTTAACAGTTGAATGCGGTTTCATCCATCCTTTACCACGCAACGCACAGCATTCTCGATGCTGGCCCAGCAATTGTTGACGGGGTAAGCGAGTAATTAATGTTTGGTGCCATAAGCGCAAAATGCTCACCTCATCATTAAATAGTTTTCTAAAAATAAAATGGTTTTATGGTAATACAAAATTACCAAATAAATTTGGAGGATTACAGTCAATACTTTATCATGCGAAAAAAGTAATGAAAAACCTATTTATATGAAAAATAAGAATATTCATTTTTCGACAGACTCTGACATATATATTACCGTAAAATTTCGTCTTAAAGAGATAAGAATCTACCTACCGTTCGGCAGACTATTTGATGGGCCATCCGACTGGTTGGTGGAATTCTTTCGTTAAGTGCCCATGGACTGAGAGGAGGAAAAAGTGTGTTTAAAGTATGGAAAAATCGAAAAAAATGGTTAGCGATTTCCACATTAGCTACGTCAGGTGCTCTGGTATTGGGAGGTTCCTCAATACCGGTGGTAAAAGCATCTCCATATCCGTTGCATAAAATGGAAATTGAAATGAACGGGAAATATGTAGTCGATCCGTTGGGAATTCAAGCTAAGGATCCTAACAGTGGTGACTACACGACTTATATGCCAATTTGGTATGTTATGTATGCCATTCAAAAATGGGATGTAACTAGTCAATGGAATGGATCGGACTGGAATATGGAGTTGCCAACAAGTTTTCAAAAATACTATAAGCTTAATCATTCTGTAAACAATTCAGGGAATGAGCCTGTTCATGTCTATGTAGATGATACACTTGTTGAAAATACTCCAGGGATTGTTAGTGTCGATCCATATAGCAGTAAAGATACCACTTATGTTCCAATTTGGTACGTTGGTAAAGTTCTTGAGAGTTTTGGGATTCAATGTACATGGAATGGTGTAGTATGAACCGATTGCCGCGAAACCGAATTAAGCCAAAAATCCCTTTTGTGGCGCAGGTTTTCAGCCGTTAGCTCATTGTCGATTTCACCATTTCAGTAACGAATGAGTAACGAATCTCTTCTTTATCAAAAGAGACTACTTGGTAGAGAAGATTCGATCCAACGCTTCCACCGCCTCTCGTTGCATGTTTTCCGTCACATGGGCATATGTGTCTGCTGTAATCGTGATGGAGGCGTGGCCCAGGCGTTCGGAAATAATTTTCAGTGGAACTTTTTCCATCAGCAAAAGCGTTGCATGGGTGTGACGAAGGCCGTGGAAAGTTACAGGTGGCAGATCTAATTTTTTGACGGCGTTTCTAAAATCAACAGAAAATCGTTTCGGTTGGATGGGGGTGCCTTTTTTCGTGACCAGCACCCAGTCTTCTTCACGAAGGGGCCTTTGGAGTTGGGCTTCCAGATGAGATTTCCATGCGTTCAACGCTTCTAGTACCTGTTCGCTGACAGCAATCGTTCGCAAGCTTTTGGTAGTTTTAGGCTCACTGATATAAACTTTCCCCTTGACTTCCGAAAGGCTTCGCTCCACTCGGATCGTTTGACTTTCCAAGTCCACATCTCGCCACTGAAGCCCGGCAACTTCCCCCCGTCTCATTCCGGTATGGGCAGCTAGAAACACCGCCATATAGATAACCGGTGAATGGACTTGGAGATAGTTCAAACATTGTTGAAGCTGTTCGGGGGTAAGTACGGCTTTTTCTTTTTTTCGATTCGCTGGAGAGTCCACGCGGGTCATCGGATTTTCTTTCAAATAACCCCATTTCACCGCCTTTCCTAGCGCCGTGCGAAAATTGCGATGAATTTTGTATAGCGTGCTCGGTTCGTAAACTTCAGTCAATCTTTCATATAGCGCCTCGATTTGATGGGGCCGGAGTTTTCGAAGCTTGATTTTACCTAAATGCTGAGAGATGATGCGTACACTTTGTTCATACGTCGCCATGGTAGATGGGCGATTTTTTAATCGTACAGACTTTTCCAGCCAATGTTCCAAGTACTCTGCGAGCGTGAAGTCTTTCGTCCATAAAGCGATTTCGTCGGTTTCAAGAAGTGCTTTTTGCAAAGCTTCCTGGGCTTCTTTTTTGGTGGAGAAGCCCATCTTCCATTTTTGTGGGTATCTTCCCGTCCTTGGATCGAGGGGAAGATTGATGACATATGCCCATTTCTCGTTTCGTTTGACCACACGACCTGTCAATGCCACTCGTTTTCACCTTTCTTTTTTATACCGCCTGACGCAGTTTCTCATAGACCGTACAGGCTTCAGGACATTCTAAAACCCGTAGCGCCAAATACTTTGGAAGTCCAGCTTCCTGATGGAGACTTTGAAACGTCCAGGATGCAAAGCTGTGACGTGCCAAGAGAAACGTTGCAAAGAGATCGGATTCAAACTCCAACTTGTCGGTCCAGGCATAGGTTTGACGTAAAAAATAGTAGTTGGCGCATGGATGCAGGACGTGATGTCCCAGTTCATGAGCCAACACGTACCGTTCTTTCTGTTTTGGAAGGGCAGCTTGAACCACAATGTAGGGATAACCCAACAACGTTGCCGTCAACCCTTGAACCCCTTCGGGCAAAGGTTCGCGTTTCAATACGATGCCCATTTTTTCGGTCAATGCTTTCGGTTCGGTTTCCTGATAGGTTTGAATGACATTTTCTACAGCTTGGCCAATTCTCTGTGCAATCCCCATACCCTCAATCCCTTAGCCCCTTTCTCCATCCCTTTTCATGGCATCCCAGTAGAGACCGATCAAGATGCCTCGAATTCTCTCTCTTTCGACTTCGGTCAAAGGTTTGCCGTGGAACATCAAGCGCTCCTCGCGCAGTACATCGTCCAGCTCCAAAGGCGCTCCAAGGTTCTCTTGTTCTACGGGATCCGGTGCCAGCAAATCCGTCACTTGGATACCATAGAGTTCTGCCAACTTCTGGAGCGTTGGCAGGTCTGGATTTCGCTGTTCTTTTTCATACGCCGAAAGCGATGATTGTCCCATCCCTAAAATGGCCGCAACATCCGTTTGCTTGAATCCCTTGGCTTTTCGTGCTTTTCGCAAACGTTCGCCCAATCCCGCCACACAGATCCACCTCCTTCCTTGTTCTCTATCTTAAATCAAAACAAATATATTACGCAACAAAATAAATTTTTCTTTTTATATCACAAAATAACACTTGATATATCTATTTTCGGATATATAATCGCGTTTACCTGAGATAAACTTCCAAGGGGGAATCACGCATGAACGGTCTGGAACCTACGCATGCTTTCGACTCGACGGCAACGTTTTTGGATTGCAAGGGGGTGGCTCAGACCTTGGGTATCAGCAAAAGTCAGGCGTACACCCTCATGCGCCGCAAAGATTTTCCGCTGATCAAACTTTCTACCCGTTGCTATCGTGTCGAACGGGGGGCACTGATGCAGTGGTTGCAAAACTTTCAAAAAAGTGATTGACACCTCTTTTTTGTCGAGTTATCGTCGACGTCGACAACCAGAAGAAATACATTCCATAATTTCAAATTTATTCTATGTGAGGTGAAGAAAGCTGGAAATCTTAACGCAAAGCCGTTTGTCTATGTGGGAGACGTGCCCGACCAAAGCTAACTTCCATTATGTACAGCGTCTACGTCCACGAGGGATTCGTTGGCCACTCGTGATCGGCAGAGCCGTGCATGCCGGGATGGAGGCGGCGAATCTGGGAGCGGAAGAAGAGACAGCAGTGGATGCAGCTCTTTCCGACTTTGCTTTCCTTGAGCCGTATCTCTCTGCGGAAGAAACCGACAAGTATGCTTTGGAGCAAGCAAGGATCGAAGTTTATGTGCGGGCAGCACTGCGGGTCTTTCCTCGTTATCCCTTACTGGCGGCTGAACAGGAGTTTACGGTGCCGATTGTCAATCCGCAAAACGGCAGTAAAAGCCGCACGTATGTTCTGGGAGGCAAAGCGGACGGTATCGTCCTTTTAGACGGGAAGCGTTATCTGCTCGAGTACAAGACCAGCGGTGTCACTTACGATCACTTCATCGAACAGTACGGGGGCAATCGTCAGATCACACTGTACAGTGAAGCCCTGCAAGTCGAGGGCGCGGCGGTGCGCTATATCGGAAAGACACGCAAGCAGCCCCAAAAGGGAGAGACGCTTGAGGGGTACAAGGCACGGCTGTTGGAAGAGTTTCTCGCCACAAATGACAAAGTGGTGGAGACGTTCCTTTTTCCAACACCTGAGCAACGGGCTGAGTTTCAGGCACAACTGTGGCATGCCACACAAGTCATGGGATTTGAACGCAGGCGAGGGGTGCTTCGGAAAAATTATCACGCCTGCGCGGATTGTGAATTCCATGCCGCTTGTTTTCAGGAAGATAACTGGCAAAGCTTATACACGCGAAGTGAAACGTCTCATGATGAACTGCAAAATGCTCGTTAGTCACACACTCTTTCCAAGATAGAACGTAAGCAACGCAACCAACTCATAACGCGTGACAAGGGAGACGATGGATCATGGCAAACGATGTACAACTTTGGGACTCGAAAGTACTGGAACGACTGGGATTGACGGAAGAGGCAGCGAAGGAACTCCTGGAACACGGCATCACACTGGAAGAGTATGCGGAAAGTATCGGTCAGTCGGTCAAGGAAGAAATTCAAGACGCGAAGGTGATTTTACCGCGCTACAAAATCAACGGCAAACACTGGCAGGACAACGCCGGAGACTTGAAATCAGAGCTCACCGGGATCGTCATTGAAGCGAAGACGAATCGCGCACTTTTTGATCGGGAAGATGAGGAAAATCCGCGACTGCTTTGCCGCAGTCTGGACGGCAAACAGGGAACAGCGTTTTCCGAGGAGGGCGGCATCGTGGAACAACGCATCTGCGCAACGTGCCCCTTCAACCAGTTTGTGGCCGATGAGTCCGGGAAACGCCGCCGTGCTTGCAAGGAAACAAGGCGCCTGTACTTTCTGGAGGATGGCGCAAGCGTGCCCACGCTCATCTACTTGCCGCCTACCTCGCATAAAGTTTGGGATCATTTTGCGACGAGTGTGCTGGGCAAGGGTCAGCCGCTTTCCGGACGTCGAATCCGCCTGACACTGGAACTCAAAACCGAAGGATCGCGCTCTTGGGGTGTGCTTAAAACGCCAGAAACTCTGGAAGTTTACACGGGACTCGCCTTGATCCAAGGATTGAAACGAAGCAAAGAGATGGCCGAGACCTTGAACGCGATGATTCAGCAAGAAAAACCAGAAACGGTCGCTGTAGGTGAATAGAAGTGGAGAAAAAGTGTTGCAGTCGTTGTGGGGGCGTCTTCCCCGCAACAGAAAAGTACTTTCGACTCCATCTGGGCAAGGTGTCCAACACCTGTCGGGAGTGTTGCAAAGAACTGGATCGGGCTCGCCGGGAAAGGGAACGTGCTGCCAAAAAGGCGCGGGGGGAGAAAACATCCATCACTCGCCCGGAACTGGCCATGCTGGTGCTCAGAACGCTTTTGGCCTTGCAGGAAGACCGGGAGATCGAGGAAGCCAAGAAGCGACGCGCCCAGTGGGAATCCATGAAGCCCAAGCCCTGCTATCGACAGGAACACATCTACTTTTGAACACAAAAAACTCATCCCGCGCTGTGGGGGCGCGGGATGAATGAAAGGTGTATGGGCATTGACAAACCTCACTATAACGAAAAGCCACGAAAAAAACAACATTCCATTTTTTCATCACATTGCTTCCAGGCAGTTTTTCTACCTTTTCTCTTGCGCTTTTTGCAAGGAGTACTACGGTTTTGAACTCTCCGAAGACCCGTTGCCTTTATCCAGACAGGTGTGTCCGCATTGCCACCACCCCCTTCGAGAGCGGGTGAGCCTGCATCACACGCTGTTTTGGGATGGCACACAGTGGCGGGATCACGAAAAACATCGGTATCAGGTTTCCGTGTGCGCCAGGTGTGAAAGTTTAATCGCCAGTACCGCTAAGTCGCCCGTTTGTCTGTTTTGCAAGCAATCGGAGACGGAGCCTGTCACTGTGGGGGTGGACACATCATGGAGTTGATGGAACATCAACAACGCTTGCTAGAAGGGGTCAAAACGCGTTTGTCGTGTTGCTCAGGTGTTCTCTTAGCCGTCGATCCGGGGCTTGGGAAAACGGCTGTGACGCTTTCGTATCTCCGTGAAAAAGGCGCACAAAGAGTCGTTGTGTTCGCACCGAAAAGCGTGCTGGGTGTATGGCCACTGGGGGCAAAGCAGTGGGACTTGGCGCTCCCTGTGCATGTGTTGGACGGGAGCCTGGCCAAACGGGAGAGGCTGATTCGCGATACGCAGTGTGGAGTGCTCGTCACGAATTACGAATCGATTGCGAAACTCGAAGCGGCGTTGACCGCCTTTCGGCCCGACCTCATCGTCGCGGATGAGTGCCACCGATTGAAAGGTTGGCAAACGGTGAATGGAAAAGCTGCCGCGCGGATGGCCAAACGCATAGGCGCGAAGCGTTTAGGTTTATCAGGGACGCCGCTCCCCAACGGTCCCATTGATGCGCCGGGCCTTTTCCGTTTCCTCGATCCTGGCGTATTTGGGGAATCCATTGTGCGGTTTCGAGAACGTTTTTGCGTGGTGAATCCCTACATACCCCAGCAGATTACGGGCTACAAGAACATGGCGGAGTTCGAGGAGCGTTTCCATAGCCGAAGCATCGTGATGCAAAAACGCCAGGACCCAGATGGGACTTGGTCGGTTTATGAGCGCACCACGTCAGGATGGCAGTTTGCCGGAAAACTACCGAGTCTACCGGAAAAGATGGCAAGGGTCGTCCCCGTGGAGTTGCCGCGAAGTGTACGTCGCGTCTACGAGCAGTTGGAGACGGAGATGGTCGCAGAACTGGAAACGGGAGAGAGCATCACAGCGCCGAATGTTTTGACACAGCTTCTTCGGCTCACGCAGATTTCGGGTGGATATTTGGAAGGAAAACGTCTGCATGATGCCAAACTGGCGTCGCTTTCCGACCGACTCTCTGATTTACTCGCCGACCCAAAGCGGAAAGTGTTGATTTTTGCGCGGTTTCGCGATGAAATCGATGGGATTGCCGATGCCGTGGATCGTCTCGGATTTTCCTTTGCGGTGCTTGATGGACGCACATCGTCCTCGGATCGCACACGCATGGTCGCGGATTTTCAGGGAGACACCGACCTTCGCGTCATCATCGGTCAGATACAAGCCGTGGCCGAGGGCGTGACACTGCATCGGGCCGACACGGTGATGTATTACAGCCTCGATTACAGCGAAGCGCGGCATGCGCAAAGTCAGGATCGGATTCATCGCCTGGGACAAACATCGAGTGCCTGCCATTATGAATATCTGGTTGCAGCAGGCACGGTCGATGAGGACATTATGCAATCCCTTCGCCGCAAGCGTGACTTGGCTCAAGCCATTCTGGAGCGTCGAAACAGCCAGGCGGTGGCGGCGCGATGATGCCAGACCCCTACGAAACTTTTCATCCCGAAGATGCCGCGCCGTGGCGCGTCATCTTTCGCCTTGGCCCCAAATTTTTTGCGGATTCAACGTGGCTCCAGACAGAGCAAGTTTGCATGGAACACTGGCTGCATGCGCTTCGGTGCGCAGAGATTCGTGTGTGGAAAGACACCTTGATACAAACAGGCATGGAAGTAGGGAGCGGGAAAGAACATTTGGCCCGGCCATGGGAAGAGGGTAAAGCGTTTGTAGAGAGGTGGCTCTTTCCGCTTTGGGAACGCTGGCAAAAGATGCTCTCCTTTGTCCCGTTCCCCGATGGATCGTGGGCGAGAGAGCGGGTAGAGAACGGGGTGCTACGTATCCTGTCTCCCGATGCGGTAGAAGTCCTCAAAACGGATGTGGCGGCGCGAAGCGAACAGGAAGAATTGCTCTGGCGCTTTTTACGGGCGCGATGCCAAAGTGACCCGGAAAAGACTCGGCAACTGGAAGAGCTCTACCAAGCTCATGTGAAACTCGAGAAAGGTTCAGAAGGTTGGCAACTCAATCCCCGAGGGCAGGAGGATGCGGCGTGGATCGTTCAAACACTGCAAAGGCAGTTTCGGTAGGCGTTGGCGCGGCGGTGCGCAATCTAGCGGAAATCCTGGAAAAACAGCACGCGCTGGAAGTGGCTTGGAATCACTTTCAGTGGGCACAGACGAAAGAGCAGATTGATGCGGCCATACGGCGCATTGGTGAACTCGAGCAAAGATAGACAAAGCAAGGGGTGCGTGGCATGAGACCGTTGACCATCGATCGAGAGGCACTGAAACGCTTTGCCGACTTGTGGTGGGCGGACTTTGAGGGATATGTGGAGATTCGACCCATTGCCCATCACAGAGACTATGAGAGGGCGGCGTTTGCCGCAAGACTTTTTGTGCTTGCATCGGAATCGGCGGCAGATCGCGTGATCGAACACTTGAGCCAGCATGCCCACTTGCATCCTCATGTCGGTTGGTATGCGGGGGTGTGCCCCCTCGTCAAGGCTTCCGGTACAGCGGCGGATGTGACACATATCCCCGGCGCTTGGCTGGATTTGGACGATCACGGTTCACCGGAACGGTTGTCTGACGGACTGGAGCGACTGAAACTTTTCACATCGATGGGATGTACACCGACACTGATCGTTCAAAGCGGCGGAGGTGGAGGAAAACACATCTATTTTCGTTATCCCGAACCGCTAGATCGAGATGAAGGGGTGGCGCTCAATCGGCGTCTCGCGAGACTTTTGTGCGCCGACACGGCAGCCACCGACGCAGCGAGAGTGCTGCGCATTCCTGGCACCTGGCATACGAAAGGTGATCCGGTGCTCTGTGAAATCGTGGAAAGTAGTCACTGCGTCATTCATCCTGCAGATTTCATAGAAGCCATCGAGACACTGGAGGCACGGTTTGGGCTGGACACAGAGCCAGAGCCGATACGGGCTTGGAACACCACGACGGAAGGGTGGTTGCCGCTTTCTCGCGAGGAAGCGGAGCGTATGACGGAAGTATGCGCCCGGTTCCGACGCATGGCGGACGTATCACAACCGGATCGCGTCACAGAGCCGGAATGGGGAAGGCTCGCAGCGAATCTGCGTGCAGTGCTTCCGGACGATCCGTCACTTTGGCTCTCCTGGTGTCAGGTGGATGGACAAAAAGAAGGCAGTACATATGATGAGAAAAAGGCGCTGGAATACTACACGGATCGACACTTTCGCGCTCCTGTCCATTGCCAGGACATCGAGGCGGCGGCACCCCGTCCCGAATGCCGAGCTTGCCCATTTTTTGCGGAAAATCGGACTCCTGCCTTTTTGTTGCGCCGTCATGTGGGACAAGGTCGGTTGCTCGGTGCGCCTTCTGCGGTTGACCAGATTCGTCAGGGCGAGAATATCGATGAAACGGTGGTTCGTCGCGCTCTCCAGTATGAACGGGAAGCGCTGAACACGCTCCTTGCCGAGTGGATCGAAGCGGGAGAGACCGAGAAGGCCGCGCAAGTGGGGCAGTGGATCGAACGGTACGAAGAAGGAGAGAGCGTTCCCCAACATGAGCACACGGCAGAAGAGTCGTCAGATTCTCCGGGCGAAGAAACCGTGGAAGAAGACACCATCGTCCGTGTGCTTCAGGACGTGGAACAGCAGTTGTCCAGCGGTCATGTGGGTACGGGTGTACTGGATCGGGCTATTGCGCATTTGGCGCAATTAATGCAAAAAAGTGAAATCGCAGCGGCATATTGGATGAAGCGGCTGACGAAATCCGACCCAACACTGAGCCTGAAAGATTTACAGAGATTCGTTCGAACCTACGGGGCCAAGATGGAGCAGGCGGCAACGGTACTGGCGGCAGGCGGGGAGGGGATTTCGGTAGCGGGGGTTGCGGCGCAGACTGTGAGTCGGAGAGGTCGTGAGTCTCGCGTTCATCTGGTTGGGGAGTTTTGCCCGGGTGCGCCCGATCCATGGCTCGTGTGTCCAGACAGTTACATCGTTTCAAGTGATGGCGTGTACAAGGTGACGGAGGACGAGGAGAGACTGATCATATCTACGCCGATCTATGTTTCCGCGCGGCTCGAGCCAATGGAGCCCACCTCGGAAGCGGCGTTCGAGCTAACCGCTTATGACGGGTTTTCGTGGTTCACATTAACTCTCCCCAGAGGAGATTTGAGCGATACTCGAAAAATCCTGAAACTGAGTGCCTATCACCTGGGAGTTACCAGCACCAATGCCTCCAAAGTGATTGATTTTCTGAATGAATTCGAGCGGGCGAACCGTCATCGATTGGAACGGAAAGGCATCGCTTCGCGCATGGGGTGGTTTCGGGACGGTTTTCTGCTCGGGGAAAATTTTTTTGATACAGGTTCTGCTGGTCGAAAAGTCTCCTTTGCCCCAGAAGGCGGTGGAGATGAGCAGCTTTGTCAAGCGTTAACCGCTGCAGGCGATGTGCGCGAGTGGCAAAGGCTACTCGCCCCCGCTATGGGCTATCCAGTCATTCGCGTCCTGTTTGACGCGGCGTTTGTGCCGCCACTTTTGGATATTCTGGAGTGTCCCAACTTTGTGATTGACCTGAGTGGACGAACCAGTCGCGGAAAAACAACAGCGCTGAAAGTTGCGGCCAGTGTAGCGGGGGTGCCAAGGCGGGATGGCGGAGGACTTCTTCGCACGTGGAACCAGACCCAGGTGAGTCTGGAGCGCCTTTGTACCGCATCTTGTCACATTCCGGTGTTTCTGGATGATACGAAAGATGCACTGAACGAAAATGCACTAGGCAAACTGGTGTATTTACTGGCAGGTGGTCAGGGTAAGGGTCGCGGGCAAGTCAGAGGAGCGGCGGTAACCGCACATTGGCGCACGGTCGTCTTCTCTACCGGGGAATCATCGATCCTCACCTACAGCAAGGACGGCGGCACCCGAGGACGTGTGTTGAACCTGCACACGTTGCCGTTTGGTGAAGCCAGCCCCCGAACAGCCCAGTTGGTGCAGCAGTTGCAGGAGGGGTTGCAACGTCACTACGGACATGCCTATCCGCTTTTTTTGCGCTATATCTGCGCTCATCGGTCGGATTGGGAAACATGGAGAATGCGGGCAAGAGAGCTTCAGGCAAGCTACGAATCTCTCGTAGAAGACCCCGTTGCCAAACGTCTCGCACAGTATGTAGCGGCCATTCAGACCGCAGGAGAAGTGGCGCACGCGGCATTTGTTGAGGCGGGATGCCCCTTGCCGTGGGAGATGCTACCTGTGGATTTTGACTTGTTCGCACAGGCAACAGAAGCGGCGGAAGACCCGATTCGGGAAGTGGACGCATTAGAAGCGGCGCTTGAATTGGCTACGTCCAATCCCCATCGGTTTTATGGCCGCATGGAAGGACGCGAGAACGGAGAACCACCGACAGGAGGATGGCTTGGTCAATGGAAAGCAGGGGATTTTTGGGATTACATTGCTTTTTTGCCGAATGCGCTGGAAAAATTCATGGAAGAGCGCGGGTTTCGGTTTGAGGAAATTGTAGAGGCGTGGTGGGAGCGTGGATGGCTGGAGGGACAGGTAAGCCGCCGTGGCGGCAAAGAAATCTATCGTCAAAGAAAGCAAGTGAAGATAGCAGGCAACCCCGTGTTTTGTATATGTTTGAAAAAATCTGCCGTCGAAAATGCGACAGAGACGAAAATAGAGACGAATCCAGCGGTGTGTGAAGAAAAAGCAGGCAGGTGAAGGAAGCCGAGCCTGCTTTTTTGCGAGGTTTGTGAGTTGGTCAAAAGTGGACTCGGCATTTGCGGCCTCTATTTGTCCGATATTCGCATTTTCGAGTACGGACAGGAAGAGGACTAGACTGCCGTCGAAAATGCGACAGAGACGAAAATAGAGCCGAATTCAGCGGTGTGTGAAGAAAAAGCAGGCAGGTGAAGGAGACCGAGCCTGTTTTTTTGTGAGGTTTGCGAGGCGTCCAAAAGTAGACTCGGCATCTGAGGGGGTATTTTCGGCAATTTCCAATTTTCTCGAAAGCCTTAAATCCCTTGTGCTGTCTGAGAAAAATCGACTTTTTTCGATTGCGGTAATCACCGGTAATCACAAGTGAAAAATTGGTGATTACCGCCTCGATCTCAAGTGGCACAAGGGAAAACGGCATATATTTAAATATATTTAGTAATCACCAAAAATATATAGTGATTACCGTTCTCTTCCCTTGTCCTGCAAGGGATCGAGGTTAATTTCCAGCAGTGCGGTAATCACTCGACGATCATAGGGTGTTTTTAAAAGAAAAATCGAAATTAAAGTCAAAAAAGGTCAAAATTTAAGTTAAATCAAATTCATTTAAGCCGAGATGTCGAAAACGATCTCAAAAATCAATTTTTGAATCGACGATCTACATACCCTGATCGTCGAGTGATTACCGAAGCGACAAAAATGCCCGTGAAGCCAAGTGGCACAAGGGCTGAGAACGGTAATCACCAACTTTTTCGAGTGATTACCGCACTTGAAAAATGCCGAAAAATCAAGGGTTTTGAAAAGTGCTGGTGATTACCGAAAATCGCATTGAGTGATTACCGAACTCGAATTTAATGATTACCGGAGCGCAAAAATATTCCTAGGAACACCACAAAAAACAGAAAAAGGTTAGTGATATCTATCCATTCAAGTTAAATAATTGCTAACATTAGCGAAACTAAAACAGTAAATGAAGTCTATCAAATACCAGAAAACAACCTATACATGCAAAATCAACCATATATAAAACTAAAAAATTACGATATTCCGTCTATTTAAACTGGTAAATTCCCCCGATTCGAACGTTTGACGGCTGCATATACAGGGAGGGGGTATGTGTGGCGTTTCTCACCTCCGTCCCCTTCTTTATAGGGGTGATGGTGTGGCCGGTTATGTGCGATTGCGGCGTTTCGATGTGATCCGCAAAGACTTATTCATCCTTGGGTTCATTCTCGTCACTGGATCGCTGCTCTTGCATAGCGTCTGGTGGGACGAGAAGGCGGGGGTTGTCCCTGTGCCGACATTGCACGACGTGCAACTCATGGTGAACGGTGAGAATCCGGGAGGTTCCTGGCTGACCTATACGAATCCAGCAACGGGCCAGCCGATTCTCCATACTCTACCCTTGCAAAACGGCAACCTGTCTGCAGCGCCTTATGTCTTCGCATCCCGCTTTCTGGTCACCATCACACCTGCTGCGCCCCGTCCCCCGCGAGTTTCTCATGAACACAAGACTCTGGATGACAACGGCTTGTTCGATGAAATCTTGACGTTGGCCGCATCGGTTGCCGTGAAACCTGTGCCGGGCGGTTTTCAGGTGTGGGCGGCCCCAACGTCCAATGTGGCGGCTTTGCGAGTGGATGGACTCACCGTGCCGCTACGCTGGAATAAACCCGTTGTGGTGACGGTCTCCTCACTCGACACCGTGGAGGTAGTAGGGAAAGGCTGGACAGCGATGTGCAAATTCGACCTTGACAACCCCTTTTTTTCGAGCAACAATGCTCGACATTAAATCCTCAAATGTTCCATAAATAGAAAAAATATCAATTTTGAGAGGATGGCGGTGGTTTCATGCGTGTCTATTTGTCCGGGCCGATGACGGGACATCCAGAGTACAACTACCCGTTGTTTCGGCGGGTGGCGGCATTGCTTCGCGAAGACGGCATCACGGTGGCCTGTCCCACCGAGTTAGGTTTGGCTCCGGTACTTCCGTGGGAAGCCATGATGCACTCCGCGCTGCAACTCCTTCTTCAATGCGAGGCGATTGCTTTGTTGCCAGGGTGGGAACATTCGCGAGGCGCAAGGCTGGAAGCGGCAATAGCAGCTTCGCTTCAGATGAAAATGGTACGAGTTTCAGAGGAAGGCGTGTTTTCTTCGATGACGGAAGCGGAAAGGGAAATCCTGTTGACGATGCTGGACGCCTTGCGGGATTCCCGCGAGGCTGTATGTGAAGCGGCTCCCACTGCCATCGAATCATGAAAGGAGAAAAGCGTTGTGTGGATGGAGCGACAAAATAGCACAGATACCACTTTAACCGCGCACTTGAATCCTTTAGAAACCCAAGCCTACGGGTTTCCGGAAATACGCCTTGTGGCCGAGATGAGTACAGAAGAGTTGCAACGGATGAGCGCGGGAATTGACGCGGTGTATCGAGTTCTTTTGGAAAACGGCTTAGGGCCAGATTTTCCGAAAAGGGTCGGGGAACGTGTGGTTGTGGACATCGCCGCAGACGCAGAAGGCGGGCTTCACCTGACGTATCACGTCCCGACGGAAGCGAAAGTGCCCGTAGAGCCGCAAGAAGATCAAGAAGACGAGGAATCAGATGCCATTTGGCTCAGCTTTGCCTGTTTCGACGATGTGCTGGATTATTGTCAGGCGTATCCCTGTCTACCGGATGCCGCACTCTTGAAGTATGAAGGATTTTATATTCTCGACTTTTTGCATCAACCAGAAGGGGATGCCTGGACGAGACGCTGGGAATATGCGGTGGAGAAAACGTGGTCGGCGAAGGAACTGTATGAAAACGCCCGCTGGCTCATGGAGTTTGGTGCAGTGGAGCGACTGTGCAGGGCGGCAGGAGGAGGAGAAAAATGGGTTTAATCAACATCGGTTCGCGCCCGTCCTACGCGGCTTTAGATGCGGCTTTTGCCGTTTTGGGCGCACAAAGTGCTTTTTATGCCGCATTGTTTGATGTGGAAAGTGAAAAAGTGGTGCGTGTCTGGAAGAACGATTTTGACATGAAACTCCGAGAGGGCGATCCCCTTCCCGAAGGAAGCAGTTTGGCAAGGAAAGCTCTGGAAAGCTGGACGATTCAGACAGGGTACTACCCCGCTGAGCAAAGTGTTGTGGGGGTGACGTATCGCGGTGCGGCTATCCCTATATTCGATGAAGAAGACGATTGGATGAAATATATCTTAGGCTTGTACCAACCCTATCGAATGGATGAAGCGAACAAATATTCTAGCATTCTACAAAACGGTCTCGCTGACATGGCGATGGCGGGGGAAGGGTTCGCCCAAAACGCCGTAGCGTCTGCCGAACGTGCGGAAAGAATGGCGAAGGAAGTCACCTTGTTAGCCGAACACAAAGACCGCCTCACAGCCCTCATTCGTTTTTTGCGAGATTCCGCCGATGAACTGGAACTTTTGGGACTCAACAGTGCCATTGAAGCGGCACGGTTGGGGGCGGCAGGAAATCCGTTTCGAGTGATCGCTGAGCGGATGCGTAATTTCGCGCAAACTGCCAAAAAAGAGTCCCGACAAACAGAAGAGGATTTACGCCATATGGCAGAGGAAATCACCGACTTGCAAAGCATGGCGGAAGTCATGGCGGCAGAAGCCGAGGAAAAGGCGGCAACGAGCGAAGAATTGGCGGCGGCGGTGCGGGGGATGAGCGATACCGCACAGGCGTTGCAACGTTTGATGGAGCAAGTTTTGTGAAACACGGATGCCAGGTTGCGTTGGGTGTCGCGGTAGCTGTGTTGGTGTTGCCGGAGTGGTTCAGTTTTTGCAGTGGGGCGGATATTTGGATACCCATTTCCTTGCAAGAATGCAGAGTGGCGGGCGTTGCGGCTCTGATGGCGGGTTTTACCGTTACGGTTATGGAGTTTGTGAGGAAGAGGAAGGGGGTCAAAATCTTTGAACGCTGTAAATGACAAACAACATCCAGGGTTCGCCCGTGTGAAGGCGGCGGTCTATGACTGGGCACAAGAGACGGAGGATTCGGTAGAAAACGTACTGGCCTTTTTGGGGAGAAGGCCAACTTTGGGATTGGCGATGCAGCTACTTGGCGTAGATGGACTAGCGGAACGGGTAGCCTTGATGGCCTGGCTGAAAGATTGCGGGTTGCCTGTCCCTCGTATCACTCAGAGGGAACAGCGAATCATGGACGATTGGAGAGATGGCTTATGTTTATCCTCGCGTGCTTTGTCCTCATAGCCATATGCGCTGCAGGGTTGCGGGAAATCGGGCGAAATCGATGAACCCGATGCACCATCAAAGACTGGCGATCCTTTGGGCCTGGAGAGTCAGAGGCAGGGCGCAGTCGATGCGTATCCCCATGGAAGATGTGTGCTAGGAAGCGTATGTGGGGCTTTGTTTAGCCGCCGCAAGATACCGACCTGAATTAGGCGTTGCGTTTTCCACGTTCGCCACCGCCTGGATTCGAGGAGTCCTGGATCGAATGTTTGCGCGGGAGAGCCGCACAGGCGCGAAACTCAAAAACGTTGCGCGAAAAAAGTGGAAGGAACAGCCGGAAGATATGTGGATGTTTACAGGAAAACGTGTGGATTTGGATGAAACGCGGGTAGAAGTGCAGGAAGCTATCGGCTTGTTGCCGCGAAACGTGCAGCAGACGGTCTGGCTACGGGTACTCGGATACAACACTTACGAAATCGCGGCGAGACGAGGGCTCTCACAAAAACAGGTCTCTTTGCATCTCAAGCAGGCAAGAACATTCTTGGCCCCCTACTTCGGTGTGGACGGCACAGGACGAAGCCCTCGCACCGTATCTTTGCAAGCTCCGCCTTCGCCTCCTTCTTTGTCAGGGGGGTGTGATTCGGTTGAGGCAACCTGATGATGAGGAGTCCAAACGTATACCAGATTGGCTGAAAGTTCTGGTACTTACGTTATCCGCGATTCTCGGCGGTATGGCAGGCGTATTTTTGCACGGACGCGGGTTTTGAACAGTTTGGTTCACAAAGTGGTGGTGAATCCTTTTGAAGTCTTTGAAATTCGTTCAAACAGTGATGGCGTGTGGCGCAGTAGGTTTTTTGCTGTTAGGGTGGTTTGCGTCTCGTCCAAACGCTCCTGTTGAAACAGTTTTGCGAACCCATATTCCGAATGGCAATGAAAGGGTAGTGAACTTCCTCGACATGGTTCAGCAAAACTTGAAGCGTCCTTATCAAACCGAAGTCATACCCAACGGGGATGCAACGATTGTACGGTTTGTTTACAAAAATATTCTTGGCAATCACATCCTCGATGTAGATTTCACTGTGCAACATGGAAAAGTTTCCTACAACAACATCGTTTCCTACGACTTGCTTCATGGGCATACGAAAGAAGCATTCCAGCAATGCGTCTCTATATATCAGACTGAAATCCTGTGATGGCGAAAGGAGTGGTGGCTGGTGCGGGAATCCGGGATACAACGCAACATTTTGAAGGCATTGAATGCTTTGCCTCAGACCAAGGCGATCAATCTGCACGGCAGTGCGTATATGGAAGCGGGGACTCCCGATCTATTGTGTGTGTCAAAGGGGCGTGTCTATTTCTTGGAAGTCAAGCGCCCCGGTCATAAGGCCACATCCATTCAACAGCATGTTCAGCGTGCCTGGAGGAATGCGGGGGCAAGGGTAGCGGTGGTCACCAGTGCCTCGGAAGCATTGCAAGTCGTGTCCCAATCTTATCCAGATTCTAATGAAGGCTGAACGTCTTGTGTTATCGTGTAATCGAACATGTGTTTGGCATTGAGAAAGGGGTTTTCGCAGGATGAAGGTGGATCGGCTGAAGCTCTTGTCGGCGCTCAAGGCAGCGCAACAGGTGGCAGGGAGAAGGACGCTCGATCATGCGCCACAGGCGGGGGTAGCGAAAGCACAAGTAGAGCAGGGGACGCTCAAGCTCACGGCGATGGGCGGGGGTGTGACGGTCGTGGAACGACTGGAGGTATGGGATGTCAAGGAGAACTGGAGCGGTGTGATTGCGCTGGCGAAGTGGCTCAACCTTCTATCGCGTCTGGAAGAGGATGATGTCAGGCTCGAAGTGAGTAACGAGAAAATTCGTTTACACTGCGGTGCGGCCAAAGCGGAGTTTGCCCTCTTCGATGTGCCGTATCCAGAGATGCAGGAGCCGCCAGGTGAGCGCATCCCAGTGGAGAGGAACCTGTTGCAAACGTTGTTGCAGGGCGCACCGGCGTTCTGGCCGAAAGAAGGCGGCACCGGGGATCAGTATGTTTCCGGAGAAGGCGTTGTCCTTGGTCTTCGAGAGGGACAGTGGATGGTTGAGAATGTGACGCGGGATGGGAGCCTTTGCTACCGTGGAGTGCGGACGAGTGATGCGGGCATGGATGGACAAGCCTATCTCACAGCGTCAGGTGCGAGAAGTCTATTGGCGCTCTTAAAAAATATGGCCGAACCCACGGTTTTTCTGTCGTTTCTACCGACACATTTGGCTGTGTTCGGAGAATCCCGATGGATGTTGCTGGAGCATAGCGCTGGAAAGCCGCTTCAGCTGGATAAACTTTTGCACGCTCAAGCGGAATGTATGTTCTGTGTCTTTGCTGCACATTTGGAACAGGCGGCTTGGCGGCTTTTGGCGGTGCTGGAGGACGGGCCGTCGCATCGCCCCACGTTGGAATGGCGGCAGGGGGCGAAGATGGACGAGTTGCGGATTAGCGGCGTAGACGATGCTGGAGAATATGAAGAAGTGTTAGAAATCCAACTAGAGAAAGGGACGTTGGCGCAGGCTTCGTATCATGCCAGGCGGCTTCAGATGGCCCTCTCTCACATGAACGGAGAGATTCGGGTGGAGAGTTGGGCGGGACAGGTCAACGCGCCTATTTTACGAATCCAAGGCGATGGTTTGACCTATGTGCTAGCGCCCATACTGCGACGTTAATCCAGGATGGGGTGATGGGTATGGATGCCTTTCGAAAACAGATGATCGAACAGACAAGAGAAGCGCTGGCGGTAGCGCGAGCGGAACACAGGCGTTGGCAACAGAGAATGAAAGCAGAGAAGACGAAAGAAAACATGCGGGCACTGCGGATTGCCAAAGGCACGGTACGTAGTTTGGAGTGGGAACTGAATTACCTGGAAAAAGGCGGGGAGCGCCCTTGTGGGCAAACGCTGGTGGACAACGAGTTTTGGAACCGCGCCTGCGGGACGCTGTCGACGGAGCCGTATCAGGCTCTCTTTGGTGGCAGGGAAGAGACAGCCGTCGCAACGTACAGCGATGTAGAACTTGAAATGGCGAGACATGAAGTACGAGTGCGGCTGACCTACAATGAGCGGGTGGTGTATGAGGCGTATCAGGAAGGCATGACTACGCGGGAAATCGCCCGCGTATTAGGTGTTTCGACGGCCAGTGCAAGGGATTATCTGCGTCGCGCAGAGCACAAGCTGTCGGAGGCAGAGTCGTTGCAGATGCCTTTGCCGTTTCGCTCCTAAGCCTTGCGATTCTACAGCAAGGCTTTTTTAGTAGCCAAACAGACTGAGTTGAATGGCTTCAGATGGCTCTTCGGTGCCCTGCAAACTCTCTACATCCGATAGATTCCATAACCCGGCACGAAACCGGGCGATTTTGGCATACATCGGTTCACGTTCAATCCCCGTCGCCTGGCATCCTTCAAGTACCGCCGCTTTGAGGGTACTGCCACTTCCGCAAAAAGGGTCCAGGACGTGACCGGCTTCGGGCGTGACCAGGCGAATCAGCCAGCGCAAAAGAGGCGTGGGTTTGCTGGTAGGGTGTGGATTTCGTGCCATGGTTTTTCGTATGGTACGACTTTTACCGGTTCCTATATGCTCCATACCTTTGTGGCGCGTAGGCATTTTGGTAGACAGTTTCGGAGGCACAGGAATGGTTCGCCCAAAGACGTCCCTGTCCCGGTCATCGGATGTGATTTTGACCGACAGGGTTTTCGGCGTCAGGTTCTCCACTTGATCCACACCAAAGTAGGGATGTGTCCAGTGGTCGGTATCCAGGGTGGCGACATTGGCCGGATAACGTCCCCTCACTTCATAGGCTGTCCGGGAAGCGGTGCCGTCCAGACTGCCAAAATGGGAACGACCGCCTTTCCATCCGGATAGCGTCTCTCCAATGCGGCAACGGTCGACGAAATAAGCGCCGACGCCATAGCAGCGAAGGTTTTCTTCCAGTGTACCGATGAGCGGTTTTCGCGCGACGAGAACGGGTTCGTGCGCGGGTTTCAGGTCAGCACCAAGACCGGATGACAGGTGGTCGATGTGCCTGGCGCGGGCGATGTCAGGCATTTTTGGCATACCACTGGTGTAGAGCCAGATCAATTGATCCCGGATATCCAAACCGGCACTCTCCACGCCAAAGGCCAGCGCGTGATAGGTTTTCGTGCCCGCAAAGGAGAGGAGAAAACCGCCGGGCTTAAGGACTCGAAGGGCTTCTCTGGCCCAGGTTTCCACCCATTTGGCGTAGGCTTGGTTCGTGGAAAACGTGTCCCACTTGGCCCCGTAGAAGCCAATTCCATAGGGCGGGTCGGTCACGATGCTGTCGATGCTTTCCGAGGGGATACGTTTCAAGTGTTCCAGTGCGTCGCCGTTGATGATGTGTACTTGTGCCAAGGAGTTCGCCTCTTTCCGTGCAGGATGTTCATAGAGGAAAGAGGTGTGGAGATGGTCGCACTTCGTTGTGAGCGTGCTGAACGCGAAGTTGCTATTTTCGCTCATGAAACGATAAGATGAAACCAATATGGAAACGATGGCGTGATTTGATCTGAAAAGGTGGGAATCCCGATGCGCTGGATGGCAAAACTTTTGGCCATTTTTATTGTTTTACTAGCCATAGCAGGTTTCTGGATACCGCTCTTTTTTCCTCACGAAGAAATGGTAGAGCCAAATTTCCTGCTGACGGTTCTGGCGACAACAGGCGCTTTAGGTGGGATAGCTTTTGCGTTGTATGGATGGTATACATCACGTGAGATTCCTCGTTATATAGAGGAGTCAGCGAAAAAAATTTCTGAAGAGATGTGGCGAGATTTGCAACAAACCTTTTATCGACAACAGGAAGCTATGCAGAAAGTGATGGCATCCTATTCCGTTCAGGATGCTCATCAAAAAATCGACTTGTTAGAAAAGGCTATTGCGCAGGACCCTACGGTATATAACGCTTATGTGGCACTAGGTTATGTTTATTGGTATGAACTGAAAGATGTCATGAAAGCGGAAGAATGTTTTCGCAAAGACTTGGCCTATCACCCGGACAATGTTCAGTCGATGGCAGACCCGGCAGCACTGTTTGCAAGCGTTCAGGAATACCATGCTGCAATGCGCTGGATACGAGAAGCATTACAGCACCGGCCGATGTTGTGGAAAGATTTTGATGCGGATTCCAGACTGATTCGTTTGCGGGAAACGCATCCCAAGGAATGGGCGGAACTTTTGGCACCTGCAAAAAAACATACTCAGAACCTCTAGCTCTCTTCGCCTCCTTCTTTTAGGGAAGGGGGCGTTTTTCATCGACACGGTTTATATCGAGGACAATCGATTCTTTCAAAAAAACGGTAAAACGTATGCCGTGTATCAGCTGCCGCTCTTGCCGTATGAACACCAGTCCGACACGGTGCGAGGACAAGTGGTGCGACAACTGGACATCTTTTTCCATAACTATCACGGCCAGGGTCAACTCTACAGCCTCTCGCGTCCGTTATCCAAGGAAGAAGTGCTGGAGCGCATGCACCGCTTCAGCCAACACCCGTACTGGCAAAGTCACGAAGAACTGGTAGGACTGCAGTTGGACAAAGTGGGTGTGTTTGAGCGCGAAGTCTTTCTCGTTCTGCCACTGCAAAGCAGTTGGCGGGTGACTTGGGACGCGGTGCTCAATCGTCCCGATGAAATGCTCTCTCGTGGCAAAGGTGTGGGACGCCATGCCCTGCAACGCATGGTACGCAGGCGCAAAAACGTCTCTCCCAAGGGAGGGCGTGCCCTCTTGAGCCTTGCGGAACTCACATCTGCAAGACAGGCGGAACAAACGCTCTTCAATCGCCTGACCGCCACGCTCCCCGGTCTTCTGCGTGCCACGCCAGCCGATGTGGAATGGCTACATCGATCCCCCTACTACCGAGGGCTTTTGCACGTCCCTTCCACTCTGTCGAACGGTGCCCCCGCACACTTTCGCGTCGAATCGGGAGATGTGCTGGTGGAACCCGCCCCCCTATCGCTCGATTTGGCCGATGCAGTGGTGAGGGAAGACTTGTTTCGTGTTCGAGTGGAACATGCGGATAGCCAGACTTCGTTCCAATCCGTCATGGCGGCGGCGCGGGTCCCTGAGCATATCCAACGGCTGGGCGACGAGTGGGTGTATGATTTGGTGGAGATGCAAGAATTTCCAGTCGATGTGTGTATCTCGTTTCGGGTACGTTCCCCGTCCGAGGCCAGGGATTTGGTGATTCGAAAGCGCAAGGTGACGATGGGGCAAGGAGAGGAGTATGCGCTGTCGGGGGAGGTGCCGTATGAGATTTATGACGCGCTCGATGCGGCACGGGGGCTGGAACAAAAAATCAAGGATGGTCAGCCGGTCGTGGAATTCTTGCCCCTTTTTGCACTCGGAGCCGACAAGGAAGGGGAATTGTTGCGGCGGGAACGCATTCTTTTGGAAGCGGCCAGCACGAGGGGGCTTCGTCTGGTGCATCCGCCGGGGGATGCGTATGCGCTGTTTGACGCGTTTTTCCCTGGGGGCACCGCTCATTTGGAGTCTCGTTGGCAAAATGCCTGTGATCCGTTGTTTTTGGCGGCATCCGGTGTCCTCGGTACGGCGCGGGTGGGCGATCCGGCGGGTCAATGGTTTGCCATGAACGCGCTGTCGGGGAAGCCTGTGTGGGTGGACTGGTTTCGGGCCATGATGGAGGAAAACCGCACGGGAGCCGCCGCGTTTTTAGGAACGTTGGGGAGCGGAAAAACCAACGCCATCAAGTATGCGGTAGATACCATGCTCTCCTGGGGGGCAATGGGGATTGTGGTGGACCCCAAACAGATGGAGTATCGATGTCTAGTGGAACTTTGGCCCAAAGAAAGCGTGTGGTGGCGGTTTGGACTGGATAGCACGTTACAGTTTACGCCGTTTCGTCTTGGTAAAGACGCAAGAGAGTGCAAGCAGTTTGCGGCAGGCTTTTTGTCAGTGCTACTCAACTTGGGATCGGATCGCGACAGTCAATGGGCGCAAAACGCGATGTATCATGCGCTGGATGTGTTGTACAAAGGCAAGCAGTGGGATATGCCGCGTTATCTGGAAGCGTTGCGTCAGGTAGCGACGGATCGGAAACGGGCGGAAGAAGAGCGACGAATGGCGATGCTGTACCACGATACGCTGGAGCGTTGGGGAGAGGACGATCAGGGTCAAGCGATGTTTGGCATCGATGGGGCGGTGCGGACGATGGATGAGATGGCCCAACTACTGGTGGTGTCCATCATGGGGCTCGAGTTTCCAGAGCCGGGGCAAAGCCCCAACCACTGGCGTCCAGGTCAACGGTTTGCCGTGGCCATTTTGTATCTCATTGCAAGGCTCGGTATGGTGCGTCTGATGGCAGCACCTTCTCATGTGAAAAAGTTTTTCGTCGTGGATGAGGCATGGATTTTACGGAGCATCCCGGAAGGACGGGCGCTCATGAACAGTATTCTGCTGATGAGCCGCAGCATGAACCTGGTCTTGCTTCTGGGACTGCAAAACCCCGATGTGCTCTTGCCCAGCGCAGAAGGCAATGACGATATCGCGGCCAACCTGGGCTGGATGTTTGTGGGACGCCTGGAGTCCGAGATTCAGGTGCGCCATGCGGTGAAGCTGTTAGGGTTACCAGAGGATGTGGATATCGGGGAGTATCGCACGGCGTTTTCCCGGTTTGAAAAGGGACTGGGGTATCTGCGCGATCCATACGGACGCATTGGACTGGTGCAGGTGGATGTCCTGGACAAGGAACTGCTGGAGCGGTTTTCCACAACACCGAAAGCGTGAAGGAAAAGAGACGAAGTTTGCGAGAGTTTCGTCTCTTTCAAAGATAGGTGGAGAAATGCCGACAGAAGTCAACGATGGCTAAATTGAGCAGAACAGGGGTGGAAACAATGTGGGCTTCGATTTTTTTGAATAGTTTGGGGTTGTTCACTTGCATTCCTTCTTGGGCGGAATTCTTCAAAGAAAAGGGAAAAAATGCTGGACCTTGGTTCATGATCACACTTGTTTTTACTGCAACTTATGCGATGGGAATTCTTTATTCAGTAGGGTCACCACCAAGTTTTCATCCCCCGGTGATTCATGTTACGGCAACTTATGTTTTGGGTTATATCATTTTAATCTCGGTGGGATTCGGTGTGCAGTTCGCTGTCCTTTCCGAACGTCAAAAGAAACTTTTGCCTGATCCCTCCGATCAAAGCCATGACTCCCACCGAAACCAAAGTATACAAAACCATTCCGATAGGGCTCAAAGCAAAAAAGATAAGAAACTTGGGCAAAAATCGAATGAACGGAAGGACGGAAAGAACGGCTGACTGGTTTGTAAAAAATACTAAGAGTTCTAATATAAAAAATCCCACTGAACTCCATCCATATAGTAACGGATGAGTGTGAATTTTGTTAGCCAAATAAGTAATGAGATGTCTCACGATATAGATATAAAAAATTGCGCAATAGATATCGATTACGATGGACAAAGATACCCAAATGATTACAGTGTCCAACAAAATAAAAGCATCATTTAAGTATAGGGCACCAGTGATGGGGATGCGCCAAATTGCAATTGGGCTGTAAAGGAGTTGAGTAAAAAACCAACTTGCTGTTGCCGAAATGAAAGCAAAATACTGTTTTTTTGTTTGGAAATTTTGCATTGATGGGATTTCCCCAAACTTATCCAGGGGGGCTTCTAGTAATGAAAGGTATAACTGTAGAAGATATTTCATTCAACAAATTCACTCCTCAGAATGTGGTTAAATCTTGTAATCTTCAGTGGATTCTATTGTGGGATGATAATTCCTTTTTAGGATGTCGATTGAAATGACTACGAAGCATTACGGAATCCTGGATACCTTCTTTTAGAGCGGTTTTTCACGACACCGAAAGCGTGAAGGAAAAGAGACGAAGCTCTCGCAAACTTCGTCTCTTTCAAAGATAGGTGGAGAAATGCCGATAGAAGTCAATGATGACTAAATTGAGCAGAACAGGGGTGAAAAAATGTGGATTAGGGTCATTCTATACGGCGTCGGGCTGTTAACTTGCATTCCTTTTTGGATCGTTGCTTTTTCCAAAAATACCAAAGCTGAATGGTTTTGGTTCACGATCACGTGTGGATTTACTTTCGATTACGTGATGATGCTTCGTCTGACATTCAGTCATCACCAAGCCGTTCATATTACTTTAGCTTATGTTCTTGCACGTGTTGTCTTTATTATCATTGGGGTCGACGCACAGTTTGTTTCTCTTTTCGCAACGAACAAAGAACTTTTTTCTAGAGATTTCGTACCCTCCTATAACTCCTGCCCACAGGAAGAACAACAACACAAACATGGCAAGCCACAAAAAAGGAAAAGCTAGGAACATAGGCAGAATTTTGATGAAAGGAGCCATTCCTGTAATGAATTAATTTCGGGTTTGAAACAAAAAGAGCGCCTCCTGTATGCTGGGTTCCGAATGCAGGACATTCATTCCCTAATTGAGGAGGACGCTCAACGTGAAGTATAAGATGCAACAGAAGCAAAATCAACGAATCCAACAAATTACCGACGCTACCATCATTGTGGGAGCGGACATTGCGAAGCAAACGCATGTAGCGAGAGCCATTGATTTTCGTGGAATTGAGCTCGGTAGAGAGTGCGTTTTTAGCAATGACGATGAGGGTCTGACGAAACTCGTAACGTGGATGACGGAGTTGCAACGGCTGCACGGCAAGACGGATGTCGTCTTTGGCGTTGAGCCGACCGGACACTACTGGTTCCCGTTAGGTGCCTTCATTCAAGACTTGAACGTTCGATTCGTGCTCGTGAATCCGCATCACGTCAACAAGAGCAAAGAGTTGGAGGATAACTCGCCGACGAAGAACGACTACAAGGATGCTAAGGTCATTGCGAATCTCGTGAAGGACGGCAAGTACACCGAGCCCAAACTCCCAACAGGTGTCTATGCGGATTTACGAATCCTCATGAACCTGAGGGAAAAGGTTATGGTGAATCTAGGTCAGGTGCAGCGGCGGATACAGAACTGGCTCGACCGGTTCTTTCCGGAATACACCCAGGTGTTCAAGGATTGGGAAGGCAAGGCATCTCTCATTACACTGCGTGAGTCTCCGTTTCCACAGGACCTCGTCTTACTAGGCGCCAGTGAGATTGTGAACCAGTGGAAAAGTGGCGGTGTGAAACGGGCTGTCGGTATAAAGCGAGCAAAACGGCTCGTAACAGCCGCTGAAAAGTCCATTGGTCTGAAAGAGGGACTCAAGGCTGCTCGGTTGGAACTGACGGCTCTACTGGAGCAATACGACATGTTCACTCGGCAACGTGACGAAATCATGGCTCAGGTGGAGCAACTGCTCAACCAGATTCCAGGCACTGACGAGATGCTGAGTGTACCAGGGATGGGTGTAACGACACTTGCTGGCTTCCTGGCTGAAGTCGGTGACCTTCAGGGATATGACCATGGGCAGCAGATCATTCGGCTTGCTGGACTCAATTTGAAAGAAAACAGCTCTGGCAAGAGAAAAGGGAAAACTGGCATCTCTAAACGTGGACGCTCACGGCTGAGGGCACTTCTATTCCGAGCGATATTACCGATGGTAGCTACGAATCCAGAGTTCAAGGCTTTGCACCATTACTATACGACACGAACATGCAATCCCTTGAAGAAGAAACAGTCGCTCATTGCGCTGTGTGGAAAGCTCATTCGTGTCCTGCACACATTGGGGACAAAGCAAGTACCGTACAACTCTGAAGATTTACTGGGACCGCTTCGGAAGTCCCAACTACAGATGGCTGCTTAACTGATTCAAACTCGTACTTCAACTTACTCGCTTGTGAGACACGATGAAAGACCAAGACAAACGAAAGCACGGATAAGCCGTAGTAACTATTCCATAAGGGCAACGACCCAGCAAAGGAGCAAGAAACGGCATCCACCCCTTGAGAGGTAGAACGAAGGAATGTGAGGGCATAGACCCAGTGTGACATGGGAGGGTAAACCGCAAGGGAACGTGTGGACATCCAAAGGTGCGAACATCATTATGTTCCATGTATTGGTAAATTAACGCCAATCTCTGTTCCTGCCACGGAGTATCCGTTTGAAAATTGGCACATCTAGCATTCTGGCAATCCCTCTCAAATTGTCAAGGTGCGTAATCGTGAGAATGAGAGAGTAAATAGAAGAAAACATTAATTTATAGTGGGAGGAAGGATTGAGAGAAAAGTTGTCCAGTCTATGTAGGTTATGAAGAGGGTCAATATGAGAAATCCTCTCATACTCCATGTGTAAAATAATGGATGGCTATGGAATCTACGCTCAAAATAAGAAAGAAGGTGTCTTACAACATAAAAATATAGAATTGCACTAAAGATGCTTATAACAATGGACATGGCAGTCCCAATGATGAAAGTGTCCAATAAAATAAACGCGTCATTTAAGTATAGAACACCATTAATAGGGATACGCCAAGTTACGATTGAACTATATAAGGTTTGAGTAATAAACCATCCTGCCGCTGTCGATAGGAAAGCAGAATGTTGTTTTCCTCTTTTGGAAAGTTTACATCGGTTTACTTTCCCTAAACTTATCCAGGGAGCTTCTAACAATGAAATATACCATTGTAGAAAATACTTCATGAAATTCACTCCTCAAAAAATGGTTAATTTTGTGGTGTTCCTAATTTCTTGTTTGCGGATAAAAATACCTTTTTAGGATTTTCGATGAGGTCAATGAGTTTTCTTCAAAATACAGCGAAGCCTAGATAAGTTTTGCATTGCATATCCAGCATATCGATGCCTTGGACAAGGAACTGCTGGAACGGTTTTCCACGACACCGAAAGCCTGAAGGAGGCAAAGAAATGAAGGCATTCGAGAGACCATGCTCCCCTGTCGAATCGTTGAAGCAATCTTTACGAGAAATGCAGGACATTCGTCAAGGAAAGCTCCTAAAAAAGACATGGAGAGAATTTCTTGAAGAGTTGCGCGAAGACGAGTCACTACCATAGAAACAAGGAAAGGATGGAGCCAGGATGCTGTTTTTTCCATGGAAAAAGGTCGGGTATGGAACTGCGGCGCTCGTCTTGTTGGCCGGGATGGCGGTGCTTGGCGGGGGGTGGCTTGGCCGCAAACACGCCCCCGTACACTCCAACGCCAAATCTTCTGCGTTTATCTTGCCGAAAGGCGCATCACCGAAAATCATTTTACCCGGCGGCAAGGCTATCTCCTATCCGCCGATGGTGCAAAATGGTCTTTTGGTCACACCGGGCGGTGTGGATTTTGTACCGTCGTTGAGTTTTACTGGCGCTCCTGACGGAAACCAGTTGGCCGCGTTTCTCAGTGCCGAGGATCGGGTGTCGTTTGTGGCTTCGAAAGGTCAGGTGCAGGTGACGTTGGATGCACCGCTACCCACTGGCGTTACGGCAGAGGTGAACGGGAAGACGTTACAGGTTAACCAGACGCTGACGGTTCCATCGGCTAAGCTCGTGTTGAAAGATGGAGAGGCTTCTGCCCAAACCTTCCCGGTTATCGTGAAAAAAGATGTCCTGATGCTGGATGCGCCGGGCGTGGTTTCGTCGCACTCCACCGCTCCAACGAAAAAGGCGGTGAAACGATGAAACTCTACTGGACAAGACATGCGAAGGACCGTTGCAAAGAGCGGGCTGTGGCGAAATCCACCGTGGAGACGGCTGTGAAGAATGCACTGCCTCTACTCGTTGGGCGCGGCGAGGAAATGATACGGATTGGAAAGTTGGAAGTGGTGGTAGAGATGCGTGCCGAGCAAAACGAAGTGCGGATTATCACGGTAACTTGCAAGAAAGATCGGTTGCAAGAGATGCGAGGTTTCACAAACCGGGAAGGTGTTCGGCAAGCCCATATGCGGCAGAGAAAGAAGTATCGGCGGGGGTTTCGGAACAGAAGAGCCGGAGAGCGCAGTTTTTGGGTGGCACAGGCGGTTGAAGCACGAAATTGGCAGAAAACAAAAGCGTGGAAAATATGGGAAGAGAACGGGGAAATCCTGAACCTAAAGAATTGAGCCGTCTGCGTGAACAGGCGGCTTGGATACAGAACAGAATGAAACTATCTTTAGATGGTTTGCAGTTCTGCCTTGCAAGCAGAACAAACAGGATGTCCTCGAAATGGGGTAACATCGTCCATACTTTGGCAAAATACACATCCTGGTTGGTACTTGCTAAGAACCATGTTTTCGCTGTCTACAAAGATGGCGAGACTATCCCGGTTATGAATGCCGAGTAAGGTTCTGGTTTCTTTGGGGATAACGATGCGACCGAGTTCGTCGATCTGACGAACAATGCCTGTACTGCTCATGGAACCACCTCCTTCGCGTCCCGACAAATTTCGACAAGGCGGTATGCAGTACCTTCTGCAAGACGAACAAGGGATGGGGGAAATTTAAATTCAACGAATGGATGGCAACTTTTCTTTTCTATCCGCCAGAGATGCGCCGATTCATGGATACAACTTATTGGATGGAGGGCTACCACAGGCCACTTCGTAAGGTGACCAGGGGAAAGAGCATCTTTCCGACGGACGATTCCCTCACCAAGATGCTATACCTGGCCACGATGGAGGTTAAGAGACACTGGACCATGCGGATACAAAACTGGGGCTAGATTCTCAGTCCGTTTATGATAGACTTTCCGGATCGTATAGAAGGCTACGTTCACTAAAATCGTTCAAAGGAGTTTACACAAAATGATTGACAGACCCTTGTTCAAATCTTGATACGCATTCCTGCTTTAATGCCCCTGGGACTGTAGCTGTTCTTTCTCGATAAATGCATATTAGGTAATCCCTTATACTCATTACTCGCTAAAAACAGGTATATTATCTGAATGGTAAATGTACATCGGATCAGTGTAACTATGTTGCTTTCAGTGGGAGTGAGAACGTTGCCAAAAAATAGTTTATCTAATTACTTTTATTATGTAAACAAAAATCTCTATATGAATAGAGTGATCATATTCGCCTCTTTAATAATGTATCCATTTATCACTATGTATTTTATGTATTATTCCAAACATTTATGGACTAATATATTTTTTTTAATCCTATATTTGATTTATTATTATGTAGCGCCTTGGGTTAAAACTTCAGTCTATTTCAGGGATTTTTGGTTAGTGACATTTATTTTAATTGAATTTAAAAATGGCTTATGGTATTTAAGTCTCGTCGCTCTTCTCTTTATCAAACTTCTATTATTTTTGAAAAAATTGATAAAAGTCAATGACGCTGTGCAAGTAGATAATCCAGTTAATCATCGGCTAGGAATCATTCAAGGGGGGAATATTGGTGTTTTAAATCATCATAGAAAAAGCCACCAACAAAAATATGCCATAGATTTTGTAGTAGTCGGCAAATGTGGAAACAGAGCGTGTGGATTAGCTCCGAAATCTCTGAGCAAGTATTTATCTTTTGGGAAGGAGATTCTATCCCCCGTTAATGGAAAAGTAGTATATGTTGAATCTAGACACTCAGATAATCCTATTGGAGTAATGGATTTTAAACTACCTTTTGGAAATGTAATAGTCATTCAAGATGCAGAGGAGTTTCAATATGTATTTGCCCATCTTCAAGAACATTCAGTCAAACATTCGGTAGGGGATACTGTTGAGAAGGGACAAGTTATTGCCCGGATAGGTAACTCTGGACTCTCGTCAGAGCCTCATCTCCATTTTCATATACAGAAGCGGCTTAAGGATAAAAATGTTATCGGTATTCCATTTTTTATGAAAGATAAATGGTTAATTAGGAATGACGTTATTTCTCCGAGTAGTGGGCATAGGTAGTAGTATTAAGTCAAGAGAATGGACATCCCAGAATAGAGAAATTATAAGTTTTCATATTCTGACATGATTCCTTTGGATGAGTGAATCCGCTCCCGGTTGTACCAAACTTCGATGTATTCGAAGATCCGCCGTATGGCCTGCTCCCTGGTTTTGAACTTTTCTAGGTAGACGAGTTCTCGCTTGATCATGCTATGAAACGACTTGATACACGCATGATCAATGCAATTACCTATACAGCTCATGCTATCAACCTTCTCGTACTCTTACAGCTTTTCCTGGTAGTCATGAGAGGCGTATGGGCTCCCACAGTCCGAATGATGCAATATGAATTCTGTCGGCCGCTGGCGTTCCCAGATCTGCTCTAAGTCTTGCGAGGCCTTCGCCTCAGGCTTGTGGTCTCCGCCGCCATACCTTGCACTTCTATCCTGTCACACACAATCCATACAACGTCTTTTGCCATATGAAAAGTTCACGAGCTACCTGGCTCGCCGACTTCCTACTCTTCGAAACTAATTGAACTGCATGACGTTTGAATTCTTTATCGAATTTCTGTGCCATGTGGCTCATCCGAATCTCCTTTTTCTGAAATTGTTGGGAGCATTATTTTCCATCATCAATTTTTATTCTGTGTAAAAGGGTGGTACTGCAAACCATAAATATTTCAACGGTTTTATCAAAAATAAACTCAGAGCTTTGAATTAGTTATTTGAGACTATTGTGTAAGAATAAATTGTCAATTTATGATGAATACATATATGGACATTATGCGGTTCGTGGGCCTTCTCCGATTTTGTTTGAAATGATAAATTTTTTTAATCTATTCGTCTAATTTATCCCCTTTATCTATGAATATGAATGGAGGTATATAGGTGAATCAGATATTAGATATGCAAAATATCTTGCAGAATCCGATTTATCAATTTTCGTTGTATCAACATATTCTCGATTCGATTCCAGATGCTATAGTCGTTCATCAAGCAGGGATTATACAGTATGCCAATCGCGCTGCGGTTCAACTCATGGCGCTACCAGAGAATAAGAGTGCTATCCATTTAGAGATATGGCCTTTTTTTCATCCAAGTATAGTGGAATCGGTACAATGTGCATTTAATCAACTGTACGATAGCAGAAATATAGGTAGTTTTATTCCTACTACACAATATTCTATGATTCGTTATGACGGAACCGAGTTCACAGGAGAGATACGAAGTATTCTTATTCACGGGGAGAAAACCCCTATGATTATGAGTTTAACTCGAGATGTCTCTGCAGAGAATGAATTGAAAAGTCGTCTCGAGTATATGGCGTATCATGATGAGGTAACCGGTCTTCCCAATCGTCGATTTTTTAAAGAAACGCTCAAACAAAAATTAAATGAACCTGCGAAACGTGTTAATAGTATCGCTGTTCTTTTTTGTGATTTAGATGGTTTTAAAAATATTAACGATACGTACGGGCATGAATTAGGGGATCAAATTCTTATGTTAATCGGTTCTCGCTTGGAATCGTTGTTATACGATGAAGGATTTCTAGCGCGTATTGGAGGAGATGAATTCGCAATTATTTGCTCTTATACTTCTTCACGTCATGAAGTGGTTTCCTTTGCACAAAAGGTTTTGCAGGCGTTTTCGCTTCCTTTTTTTATTCTCGATCGAGAGTTTATTATGACTCTCAGTATTGGTATTGCATTGTACCCAGAATCATCAACCGATATGGATAATTTAGTGAAATTTGCGGATCTCGCTATGTATTCTGCAAAGAATAAAGGAGGAAATAGGTTTCATATTTATGATCCCACAGAAAGTAATGTCATTGAAGAACGATTACGTATTGAAAATGGAATTCGACAGGCCATAGAAAAGAGACAGTTTGTACTATATTATCAGCCCAAAGTTCATTTGGCCTCGGGAAAAATTTATTCTGTAGAGGCTTTACTTCGATGGCAAACTACAGATGGTCAACTCATCCATCCTGACACATTTATTTCGATTGCTGAAGAGAGTGGACTTATCGTTCCGATTGGTAAATGGGTTTTGTTGACAGCTTGTCAACAAAATAAACGATGGCAAGATATGGGCTATGACCCTATTTCTGTTTCAGTTAATGTATCCCCCAAACAATTCCAATTAACGGATATGGAAGAAACTGTTCGTCAAGTTCTTCATGAAACGGGCTTGTCCCCAGAGTGGTTAGAGATCGAGATTACCGAAGGTCTCTTGATGCAAAATTCTAACGAGATTACAAATACATTGCGTCGTATACGATCTATGGGCGTTAAAATCTCAATTGATGATTTTGGAACAGGTTATTCTTCTTTAAGGTATTTGAAATTATTTGAACCACATATCTTGAAAATCGATCAATCCTTTGTAGCTCATATGATGGAGGATCCTGGACAGTTATCTATTGTTTCTGCAATTATCCATTTAGCGCACAGTTTACGGATGGAAGTGGTAGCGGAGGGTGTAGAGTCAGCAGAACAGGCATTAAAACTTTTACAAGAAGGTTGCCATTCGGTACAAGGTTTTTTCTTCTCACCACCCGTTGTATTCGAAGAAATTCAGCAAAAATGGCTACAAACGTCTATTTCATAGGATATGAAGCTTTTTTTCTTGTGATCTCATTTGTTTGAAAAATAGCGAGGGGGGATGATTGTGAATCACGAAACTTAAAGAATGATGTGAAATTCAACTAATGAAATGATTTACCAATTTGTATAAACATTAAGTTTCATCGCTCGGAGATTAGATAAAGTAAATTTTGTTCATATATTATTTATGATTTATTGAAAGGGAGTATAAACATGGGCTTCTTAAATAATAATCCAGTCGTACATAAAAATTTAGAAACCCAAAATCTACAAAACTACTTACGCTTTTTAAATCTGGACTATGAAGATTTGTATGAAATCAATAAACTTGAATCTATATGTACTCCGTTGTTTGATAAGATTGCCAAAAATCAGTACGATCACATAGAAAAATTTCAAACATTACAACAGCTTGTAGAACAACATAGTCGTCGTGAGGTTCTGGAAAAAACGTTTTCTCTTTACTTTAGGGAGCTTTTAAGCGGGTATATAAATTGGAATGAGTATTTGAATAAAAGGAAAAAGATTGCACAAGCACATGCCAGAATCGGTTTAACCACGGATTGGTTTATCGGTTCATATGCGCGATTTTTTGAAATGGTATTTCCAGAGCTATGTAAAAATATACGTCGACCAGAAAAGCTATCCAAGTATTTGGTATCCCTTGTCAAGCTCGTATTATTGGATATGCAGATTATCTTAATGGATTATGAGGATGAAACATCGAATGTTGAAAATATCTATGCCTTATCCGCTGCAGAGGAACTGATTCTCAGTTCGGATCATCTTTTAGAAGTGGAAGCGACGCTTTCACACTTGAAGGAACAAGGGACAAAAACGAAAATAGAAGCTTCTCAAATTAATCAATCGGTTCAAGAAGTGGCTAATTATGCTATATCTGTAGCAGAGAATGTTCAACATGTCATGGATACAACTCAGCAAAATGCATCATCCCTAGAATTAATCAAACAATCCATTGAAGAATTTGTGCAATCAAATCAAACTCTACAAAAGGAATTTCAAATTTTAAAAGAGTCGTTTGAACAGGTTTCTTCATTTTCCAAAGAAATTCGGGAAATTGCCAGTCAAACAAAGATCCTTTCACTGAATGCGTCTATTGAGGCTGCAAGGGCGGGAGAGAAAGGTTCTGGATTTCAGGTGGTAGCTCACGAAATTCGAAGTCTTTCAGATAGGACTAAAATCAATGCAGAACAAATAGAAAAAATGTTATGGGAACTCAATGACAATGCTGAAAAACTACAGCATCGATTGCGTGAGTTTGAAAAAGTTGCTACGGATCAGAAAAAAGCGATTGGGGCATCAGAAAAAGTATCGAATCAGCTCTTAGAGGAAATGCAAATGGTGATGGATACAACGAGTAATATTGCTGCCAATACCGAAGAGCAAGCAGCTTCTTCCCAACTAGTAGAACAAAGTATGGAAACTGTCATTAATCAAGTCTCTGTATTAGAAAAGGCTATCCATACAACTGGAGAAGATATGTATCGAATTAGTCTTAGTATTGAAGAAATGCGTCAGAATGTTGTGTTAAAGCGTGATAACTTGCCACTTAAAGTTATGTTAAGAATTGTGAAAACAGATCATAAACTATGGAAATGGAATTTGTATAATATGTATTTAGGCTATCATCATTTGGAAAGAGGTGAGATTGGCGATCATCATCAGTGTAGATTGGGTAAATGGTACGATCAGCAAAAGAATCAACTGCAATTTCATCAACTTCCAATTTTTCAAGAAATTGAGCCCGTTCATAAGCAATTACATGAACAAGCATTGTCTACCTATGATGCCATTCAAACTGGAAATTTTGATGAAATCAGAAACTCCATTATCGATTTGGAAAAGACATCAGAACGGTTAGTGAGTATACTCACTTCACTAGAAGAAATAGTGTAACTTGATTTGGATTAACTCTCACATAAATTTACTACACTTTTGAAGGCAGTAAAATTTTAAGGTAAAAAAAGAATGAGTAATTATGGTTTACCAATGTTCAATTTTAGGACGATTGAGACAATAGATGAGACTTATGAATCATTTCGATATGAAAAAATACTGATGGTTAAGTCAAGATTACATAACTGAGAAACAAGGAGTGATTTACTTGTCTAAAAAATTTGCCTTCTTCATTCATCCCAGATCAGAAGTTCAAAAAGACATGCGACGTGTCCATCCGCTTTTAGGTATAGTTCCTGATATAGTATATCAACAAGTCTTAAAAAGGATTCCCGTGCCTCCATTTGTGAGCGGAAAATTATCGACTCAAGATCAACGACTTCAAGGCGAACTAATCTTAATTCCTTTTTCTGCGAAACAGATGCTCGAACTCCCTCCTAAAAAAGTCTTTTCTCGAATTGAAAAAGCTGTTGATCTGGCTAAACAACGTGGTTGTGAACTGGTAGGACTAGGAGCGTTAACTGCTCCATTGGCTGGAGGAGGGAGACTTTTACAAAAGCGAACAGATATCGGGATTACCAACGGAAATGCCTTCACAGCCGCTATGACTCTTCTGGCCACAGAAAAAATCTTGAATCAAACGCAAAAACCAGCACATTTAGCGATTGTGGGTGCATCAGGTAGTACAGGGCAATGTTTTAGTGAACTCTTGGCCCATCAAATCAAAAATGGGAGTATTGCTTCAGTCACACTCATTGCAAGAAACGAAATCCGCTTAGCTGAAACGGAAAACCGAATTCTCAAACATAAACCTAATTTTCACGTCAAACTTTCACGCTCGATGAATGATGTCAAACAAAGTGATGTCATTATACTGTTGACCAGTTCTACGGAAAATTTACTTCGAAGTGAACATTTAAAAGAAGGAGCTATTGTTTTAGATGACACACAACCGCGAAACACATCTCCCGATCTATGCAAAGAACGTCCTGATGTCATGATTCTTGATGGTGGATTAGTAGAAACATCTGGTGTTTTTTGTAGTATGGATATTGGTTTACCTAAAGGTCATGCATATGCCTGCTTGGCTGAAACAGAACTGTTAGCTTTAGAAGGACATCAGGGGCATTTTAGTATCGGTAACCCTGAGGTAGAACAGGCAAAATACATGATTTTTCTAGCCCAAAAATATGCATCCTACGGTTTTCGTTTAGCAAAATTCCGTTCTTTTGGGAAGCGTGTGGATAGATTTGATTCTATGGTAGATATGGAGGCAAACGCATGAAACGTGTTGTTATTGTGGGAGGTGGTTATACAGCAATCGAAACCTACCGTCAATTACTTGCTGAAATTCGCGCCCAAAGAGTTAAAGTAACTATCGTTGCTGCCCTTCCTGTACATGTCTTTCATGGATGGACGGGAGAAGTTCTCAGTGGACTGCTTTCAACGCATAGCACATTTAGTTCACTTCAGAGCATATTTTCTCATGCTGAACTGAGAGTTGGGCGTGTTATAAAAGTTCTGTCAGGCTCTAAGCAAATTCAAATTCTCAACCATACAGGGATTCAACAACTTTCATATGACGAATTAGTACTTGCATCAGGTGCAACAGATAAGGGTTCAATGATTCCTGGGGCGAATGAATATAGCTTTCTGCTTCGTTCACCAGAAGATATTCAGGCCCTTAAAAATAAAATATTGGAAAATATTCAAAAAGCCAGTGAAACAAATGATCTTGTACTTCGCCATCATTATCTTCAGACCCTCATCATTGGGGGAGGCTTCGCAGGGGTTGAAATGGCAGCTGCCATTCAAGAATTGGCCCGAAAAGCCATGAAAAATTATCCTCAACTGCAGGGATGTCAAACGGAGATTTCTATCCTTCATCGAGGAGAAGATATCCTTCCTGAACTACAAAACCACTTTCCTTCCTTAGTGAAAAAGGCTAAATACTATTTAGAAAATCTAAATATAAGATATCTTTGTCATACAAAAGTTACACAAATCTATAAGGATGGGGTAAAGTTAGAAAACCAGTGGGTGCAAGGCAGTATCATACTTTGTACGGTTGGTACGGTTCCCAATGTCTTACCTATTGACATGAAGGTTTATCAAGAAAAATATCCAACACGGGAAACTCTACAAATCGAACATGATGATGATATATGGTGCGGTGGAGATGTGGCGCAAGTTATACATTATAAAAACAAACTTCCTTGTCCATCCAATGCTTTATGGGCCATGAAACAGGGTCAACATATTGGAAAAAACATTACCAGAAAATTATACGGGAAATCATTGTTACCATTTCGATATCGAGGATTAGGACAAGCTGCTTCTTTAGGAATTGGTCGAGGGATTATGGAGTTATACGGTATACCAATCACTGGTTTTTTAGCATGGATATTAAGAATTCTGTTCTTCTTGTACTTTATGCCTTTGAAACGAAATGCTGTGCGTGTTGTTCTAGAGTTTTTTAGCACATTCATAACAGGTAGATTTCTCGTACCAGTATGGTCGAGTCGATTTCCAGAAAATCATACCATCTCAACGGTTTTGGACACCATATCATCCTAAAAAAGGATAAAGAATGAGGTTTCAACAGCCTGGGAGGGCGGAATACCCTCCTTTTGGTAGACTTCTGTGTAGAGTTGCTACATCAGTAATTCAAGGTTCACAGCCTGCATACGGTCAGAGACGGTCGGAGAGGAATGGGAGTTCTCTGGCACGAGCAAAAAGCAGCGTCAGCCGCCGGTTCATGTCTGCCACGAAAAAGAAGTTGAAGTTTCTGCTGCCAACGGCGTTACGCTCCAACCATGCAATGGAATCATCGAGTGAGAAATGCGCATGGTCAGTAGCAACAAGAAGCGTTGACAGAAGGGTGAATGGGTGCTGTTGGACGACGTCGGGGGGCCTTGCAGCAGCGTGCATATTCCGTACCTTGAAAGGCTATCGTCAAATCCCGATGTCCTGAAAGTATGGCATCCATGTGCGCATCCAGAGAAATACTTGGAAGAATCATCCATGAGTGCGTTAGAAGAAAAAGTCCGTCACAAAAATCTTCGAGTAGCGAAACAAGGTCATCGTAGGCAGCGTGGAATGCAGGTCTAGTAATCGCATATCATGATACAGGGCGTTAGAATACGTAATTGGCAATGGGTGTGCGCCGAAGCCCTCTGATTGGGACCTACTCCGCCATCTTCGTCTCACAAACATCACCTGTACGTAACAATCTTTGATGCTTATATGCCTCGGTACGCGAGGAAATGGCCTATAAAGCTGTGAATACTACATTGACCTTGCCTCTATGGCTGAAGAGTGAAGCCAAGGAACATTGCCTAAACCTGCCTGAAGTCTTGGAAGTCTTGCAATATGCCTTCAAAGAACGGTTGGGCATTCACGAGCGACGGTAAAGTGCACTTGAACGCACCAACGGCCTTCGAAATACGCGAGGTTCGAAAGTCCGAACAGCGAATTGTCGCAACAAATTGGTCTTTCATCTCGGACGCCCCAGCGGATAATCACCGTTGGTATCATGATTGCGCGAGACAAAATCCAAAAAACTCACCAAAATCTCACCAAAAAGTCCAATAATGATGAGCTTTCGTGATTGTCTCACTGAATCACTGTTCAACTTGACAGGTAAAGAACCGTACGGCATTGTAGTGACGGATGGAGGTAGTCCCATTATAATAACATTCTATTTAGTATTTTCGTGACGTATTCCATGAACAAGGAAAGTTAAAGCCGCAACTTCAAGAAATATAAACGGCAACATATTGCTAGAGAAGAAATGTGTTGCCAAACCAATACATGCCAAGATAAAGGCTGTAAAGAAATTAAGTGCAGAAGTACGATTTGTGATCTTTCTAAATAACAATACAAGACATAGAGAAATGATTAAACCGATTACAAGAAAATACGCCATGAGCAGAAGAGTTGGTAAGACCATGGGTTAATTTCCCCTTTCAATTTTGTAATACCAAAAAACCATTATATGACAGTTTTGTTCATCGGTGTGGGTGTGGGGGAGGTATTGCCTCCTTCATTATAATTAGGCTCAAGAAACAACGTAACCTGAATCAAACCAAACTACGCTCCATGTTCGAATACACAGCGTAACGCCATATCCGTAATCTTCCGCACTCATATCATTTGCAATCATAAATGCACCCAATGCAGTGATCCCTGTTATTACGGTAATCGCGGTGCCCACTTCACCGAATGCCGGGATTGGGCCAAGGATTCCAGCTACCAACGCAGCAAATGACCAAACATCCCAGGTATTGTTTAAAGCCGCAATTTCCTTCTGAGTTTGTGCTTAATTAAAATATAGATCCGCGTTTCACTATTTGTCACTTGTAAACGAAATTGCGGGATTGATTTTGTTGGGTGTATCTGTTAAGACAGCTTTTCTGTTTTTAATTTCCATATAACCACTGACAATGCTGCTATTGATCAATGCAACGCCACTTTGAATTTGAGCCGTGGTGATTGAAATTGGTAAAAATTAAGATTGATATAACAGTAACGAACCATTCGGAGAAGATAGGATTACAGAGGTACTTGCAAAAGCGGGAGTGACTATAGCACCGAGAACCATAAGACCTGAAGCAATGGAAACAGCGACCTTTGATTGAACCGCCCTTACATACACTCCTTATTCAAAGAATTCGGTAACATAAATGTACAGTAACACTTTACTCTTGTAAAAGAGTGTCAATCGAGATAATTTAAAAAATACTGAATTTAACATACACTGTAATCAATCTGGTTAGCATTAATTTTTCGGGTTTGTCCAAATCAAAGCGCCGTCTTTATGATAAGTGTGCAACGGATCGAAAGTCCTTAAAACTCATCAAGGCGGTATTGCAGTACCTTCTGCAAGATGAACAAGGGATGGAGAAAATTTAAATTCAACGTTTATCCGTCATACTTCTTGGCAATCGTACATATTGTACAAATTGTACAATTGCGATACGATGGGGGTGTGGAGGGGATGTTGATGCTACAACTCGCAGAGAAGGCTTCTGATGTTAGGCAGCACTTTAGTGAGTTCGTCGATACAGTGGTTCGTGACCGTCCGGGGTTCGTTACGCGCAACCGCGACATTTTGGCAGCTTTGAACCTCGAACATTTGGCAGTTCTTGTGGAGCCGTTGGTGTTTCACGCGAAATTGGAGTTGGACGAAAATCAAGAATATGTTGGGACTGTTGATGAAATTGAAGACATCGTAGTGAGCGGTGTGACCAAAGAAGAGGTGTTGACTTCCATTGCACAGATGCTGCTCGAATATGCCGAGGACTATTTGACCGACAGCTTTCGCCTTTATTTCAACTCTCCGAACCGTCGTAAGCACTTCCCGTATGTTTTGAAGGTCGCTATGCAAGACACCATTGATGACGTAAAGTGTTTGATCCATGCCTAATCCCAGAGAACACAAGCGATTCTGCGACAACGATGGTTGGGAACTGTACAAACAGACGGATCATTACTACTATCGTAAGGTTTTGGAGAATGGCGAAGTGTTGAAAACGAAAATTTCGATGAACGCGAAAGAGTATTCGCCTACTCTGTTCGCCGAGATTCTCAAAAGGCAATTAAAATGCACGAAAGAATACTTCAACAGCAAGATGTAAGATTTTTGGGGTGGAACGATGAATGTTTCGCACGTGTTTGAAATCGACTGTAAGACAACAAAACGCCGAGTAAGGGTAGCTGAATAACGGATTCCGTTATCGACAATTTAACAAAGTAGCATATAGGCACAAGACAACCAAATAGTCCAACTGGAGTTTACTAAACACGAAATTCATCCGAAAGGTTAGCCGAAAAGTTGAGATAAGGAAGAGCGGAGCTGCCCCATAAGTGGTTAAAAACCGCTGACGGGACAGTTCCGTTTCCAGTCCTCAACGGAACGTCTTACCTAGGGGACTTACCCTTTTGAATTTTACGTCGTCTGCGTAAAATGTCTATTCAATTGAACTATCCATTTTTGTTTTAAATTGAATGGTATAGGAGGATTATGGTGTTGCCTTGGTGGATGGGAGTTATCATCAGTTGGGGGGCTGTGTATGTTGTTGCAATCACATCTTGCAGTCTTGTTTGGCTGATGTTTCGACAAGTTCGTCAACATCACGAGACATACAAAGCCTATATTCGATTGGTCTCTCCTTATATTGTGATTCCATTGAGTTGTTTTGCAATAGTAAAACTGCTCACACACTTCATATAAAACCTTCCAATTCTAAAGTTTCTCCTGTAAACGATGTTACTCTATGATCATCAGCCATCTACAGCGCTCTCCATCTGGATTTTATTGTCTTCTGGTTTGGAGAGCGGATGCCACTTCCTTTGCAAGCCTCTTGCACTGGTACAGCCGTTTATCTGCAACTTGATGTATTGCTCAATGCGTGTCTAGGTGAATCACCTATACGAATTATAGCGGAGTATTATGGGCAAAAAAAATAAATTCAGTGAGATGTTTTGATGTCTGACTCGTCTAAGTACATGAAAGGAGCTGAGGTGGTGAATTTCAAATGATCGAACAACAGTCACCACGAGATGCAATACGGTTACTATACGAACGACATTCCGACGATGTGTACCGTTATGCAAAGCTAACACTAAACGATTCTTCTGAAGCATATGACGTTGTTCAAGAAGTGTTCTTGAGGGCATTTCGCTCGTGGAACCAATATCGTCACGATGCCAACGCTAAAACTTGGCTCATCAGAATTGCAAGGAATTATATTTTCGATTCCTTTCGTAGAAAACGGATCGAAAGAGATTATTTATTGAACTACAATGAGCCGCAAACCCGCGATGAAGCAGTCTTTTCGCAATTGAAATTAGAAATTGAAGAAGCATTGTCCCTGCTAAACATTAATTATCAGCAAGTGATCATATTGCGATACATTCAAGGCCTTTCCATATTGGAAACCTCTCAAATACTTGGCTGGTCGGAATCGAAAGTGCGCGTAACAGCGCATCGTGCCATGACAAAATTGAAAGAAATTTATGGTTCAGATTCTGAGGAGGTGAAGATAAAGGATGGATTCCGATCAAAAAATCCTTGATGAACTTTCTGCTGCATCGCACATCAACATGAATCCGACAAAGAAAATGGAAATATGGAACCGCATTGATGCACAAATGTCAGAAACGAAACCCAAGAAGCCAAGGAGGAAATTAACTATGTTTTCCAATGTGGTAGCCGTCGTTGCCGCAATTGCAGTAGCCGTAGGTGGTATTGGTTATATAACACACTCTTCATTCAATACTCAATATGTTCCACACCCGAATTCCGTAACAACAGCAACTCAGAGCAATGGAGATATATTGTACAACTTTGCAGATTATAAGCTTCGTATGAACGATAAGACGATTCAATTTTACGAACAAGGTAAAATTGTAAACGAAACAATACCGTACCAAGCAACTCTTACCAATGCACAGATTCATAGCCCATGGAAGACAGACCCGCTACAATCGGCGCAGGTGTATACGACAAACTTGCTCCCTATCGGTTTTAGAAACGCTGCGTGGACGGAAAAATCTCAGTCCCAACTGTCGGCAAAAATTAATGGAATTACTGTGGTTTACATGTTGAAAAATAAGAAAATCACTCTTGTGCCTAAAACCGCCTTAGTTTCAGTTGATATTGAAGGGAACGGGGTGCATAAGTCCTACAATATATACCTATTCGAACTCGGCCATCGGTACGTTTGGAACATTTACAAAATTACAAAGTAAAACCCAAGAAACAGAGCCATTATGCTACACGGCTCTGTTTCTTGGGCAAATCGATTCTGAAGGTCGGTCAAGACATCACGTTAATTGAATCTCCAATATACAGAGGTGATTCCATACCCGCTAGAGCAACTATAGTCAACTCCACTTACAAAGCCAAGACTAGCCCAAAGCTCCGAAGATCCATCCATTCCCACATGATACCCTGATGGATTCACCCAAGTTGGCTGACCATTTTCGTTCCAGTACGGGTCGTTGGTGACACCTGGCCCCCGATCCTGAACTGACGTTGCAATAAGTCGTCCTTTCGATGTCGTGTAGACGTATACTCCTTGTCCACAAATCGCAGTGGTTGAAGGCAACGCAACATACTCGGTTGCTGATCCACAAGCAAGCCCCGTAGTTGCACACTCTAGCGTCATGTTCACATGGAACCAAATCGGAATGCTGTAATCAGCGTATTCTCCAGCAGAGTCATCCCAAATTCGAATGAGTCGGCTCGAGTCTTCCCCTTGGACGTTATAGACAGGGGAACAGTCAATATTCACCTCACCGTTGTACCCAGTCGATCCGCTTCCGAGCAATGTGCTTGCTCCTGTGTGGATGTTAAAGTCATAGACCCGAATCGTGTCACCTATTCTCGGGTTACCGTTGACATCGAGCGAAGTGACAATCACATCCCACGATTGACCGCTGACCAAACTGTATCCGGCTGGATCAGCACTTACTTGGTTTGGGAATTTCCCAGTTACAGACATATCAATTTTCCCTCTGTTTCTTGTGCTCGCGAGACACTTGTTTTACGTGCTGGCCAAGCACGCAATCCCATCGTATGGATCACTGATATAGTTCGAATGGATGCTTGTCCTACGTGTGAGGCTAAATATTTCACATTTAAACGAATTGACCATGTGAATTATCCAGACATAATTCCTACATTTTAGATAGATTGTCTGTGTAGGATTGATCGGAGGAGGGGTAGAATTGTTTTGGCTAAAAGAGTTTAAGTGTTATATGACATCCATGGCAATGTCGCCGCATTGAAGGCAGTCTTGGACAACGTGAAGATATCTGATGTTGACGCTATCGTTATTGGTGACGACATGGCATGGGAGGTTCTACAAAAAACCAAATTCCTTGACTGAATACCGGGATTCCTGATTTAATCTGTTCTGGCTCTACATAAATTTCTGAATTTGGGTGTTATACATGTCTGATCAACGTAAACTAGTCTCAATCCTGCTTCTTTTTCTCTTATCTTTATTGGTGGGTTGGATATACTTTAAAATAATTTCTAATGTGGGATTTATTATAAGTATATCTATTTTTTTATTATCGGGATTTATGTACATTTTTCTTTCCTCTATGATTACATTTCTCATCATGGTCATTGAAATTTTTGCATTAGGGGCATTTGCCATTTTTTTCACCTGGTTTCATCATGTTAGCATCCTAGACCAGTGGCATTGGATTGAGATACACGGACTTTTTTCATTATTAACTATGCTTTTATGGTTAGTTTTTTACACTGTAAAACAATTAGGAAATCGTATTCAAATTCTTCAGCAACGAATTGGAATTTTAGAGAAGACTATTGGCGGTATAGGAGTTCTGACTAAAAACGAATTTTTATATCAAACTGAAATGGTTCTTCAATCCATGTCACGTAGACAAGAATCTGGTTATTTGTTATCGATCGAAATTGGGACTACGGCTACAAAAATTTCTTCTGCACTGTTTCATACTATAGCCTCAGCTGTTCTGAGTTCGGTTCGAAGACAATACGACTTAGTTGGACAAGCAGATGCAAACAGGATATGGATTTTACTGCAAAACACTACCGAACAAGGACTAGAAATTGTCTCTCAAAGAATGAATGAAAAATTGCTTACCGAGTTACACGAGAGTATTAATAATATCTTGAAAATTGACGTGAAAACCATCCATCCTGGTGATACTTTGACTTCTTTAAACTTGAAGGAATAGGGGAGCGAATTCTTGTCAGGTGTCTTATTAGTTATTTCTGTGTTGTTTTGGATACTTCTTTTCTATTATGTTTCCTTAGATATATTAGGATTGTATTTTCGCTCCAAAAAGATTGCGTGGTATTAAGTCAATATAGTGGACACCTCAAAACAGAGAAATTGTAAGTTTTAATATTCTGACACGATTACTTTTGTCTCGCTTAGCTTGCCTTGACTCTCGACACTTGGAAATATCTTCTTTCGTACTCAGCCGGTGCTAGAAACCCGATAGATGAGTGTACCCGCTCCCGGTTGTACCAGACCTCAATGTATTCGAAGATCCGTCGTATGGCTTGTTCCCTTGTTTTGAACTTTTCCAGATACACGAGCTCTCGCTTGATGATGCTGTGAAACGACTCAATACACGCATTGTCAAAGCAATTACCCTTGCGGCTCATGCTACCAACCATCCCGTACTCTTGCAGCTTTTCCTGGTAGTCATGAGAGGCGTACTGGCTCCCACGGTCCGAATGATGCAGCACTGGTTCTGTTGGCCTCTGGCGTTTGCAGGCCTGCTCCAGCGCTCCGATGCACAGCTCTTTTGTCATCCGTGCATCCGCACGCCAGCCCACAATCTTGCGGCTATATAAATCCTCCAAGCTGGCCAGGTAGAGCCATCCCTCATCCGTTGGGATGTAAGTGATGTCTGCCATGTATACTTGGTTAGGACGCTCTGCTACGAACGTTTGGTTTAGCACATTATCCTGTACCGGGTAGTCGTGGTTCGAATACGTCGTCGCCTTGTACTTGCGGACTGTGCGGCTCCTAAGCCCATTCTCCCGCATGATGTTGGCCACTGTCTTTTGAGCCACCCGTTCGCCCTCATGGCGCAGGATCTGCGTGATCTTAGGACTGCCATATAGACGACGGGATTTCACGAATATCTGATGGACTCGTTTCGTGATTCGCTTCCGGCGCTTGGAACGCTCACTCTCAGGACGCCTGAGCCAAGCATAGTACCCGCTCCGAGATACCCCCAATATTTTGCACATCTTCTCAACCGAAAATTTGGAGCGGTGTCTGTGGATGAATTGGTACCTTATTTCCGGTCGTTTGTGAAGATGCGCACAGCTTTTTTTAAGATCGCATTCTCCTCTCGCAGTTCACGGATTTCCCGCTCAAGATCCCGTAGGGCCTTCGCTTCCGGCTTGAGGTTCCCGCTCCCGACGAACGGGGTAGAAGGATCCTCCTTGTATTTTGCCATCCAGCCATACAACGTCTTTTGCGAAATACCGAGCTCCCGAGCCACCTGGCTCGCTGGTTTCCCGCTCTCCAAAGCCAATTGAACTGCGTGAAGTTTGAATTCCTTGTCGTATTTCTGTGTCATGTGGCTCACCTCGAATCGCCTTATTCTTACATTCTCGATTCGTTGTGTCCACTATTTCATCCTAACACCATGCGTTTCCCATGCTAGAACACTATCCCCCTGTTTCAATTCTTATCCCAGCGCATAACGAAGAGAAAGTTTTGGGGGAAACACTAGAGGCTATGGTGAAACTCGTATATCCAGGAGACATGGAGATTCTGGTTTTGAATGATTCATCTACTGATACAACCGAGGAAATTACACAGGAATACGCTCGGTTGTATCGACGTATTCACCATGTACGAGTACCTGAAGGATACCCAAAAGGAAAAGCTAGGGTATTAAACTACGGGTTATCTTTGGCTAATGGAGAATTGATTGCTGTATATGATGCCGATAATCAACCAGAACCCAATGCTCTACGTCTTCTCGTTGACGCATGTTTTGGAACAGAAGGGGCAGTTGGCGCGGTTGGTTATGTAAAAACCATAAATGAACGCAAGAACTGGCTCACTCGAATGATCGCGATTGAGTTCTCAGTTTTTCAATTATTAATGCAATCAGGTCGATGGGCGATGATGAGATTAGGTTCGTTGACTGGGACGAATATGTTAGTTACGAAAGAGGCGTTGAAACAGGTTGGAGGCTGGGATGTCTACGCTTTAGCAGAAGATGCAGATTTAACCATGAAGTTAACAGCAATCGGTGGATCGTTGCCTGTAGTTCCAGAATCCCGCACTTGGGAACAAGAACCAGAGACAATTTCTGTATGGTTCCGGCAGAGAACCAGATGGATGCAAGGTAATTTATACTTAATCGCTAAGGTGTTTCGGGAAAAAAGTTGGCGACGTGGAAGAGTATTAGGACATTCTATTCAGCAATTAAGTGTATATATCGTATTTGTATTCTTTTTGTTGGTATCAGATACATGGTTTGCATTAGGGGAACTGAGAATCGTTCATACCCAATTTTCAGTTCCACTCTTTTTGCTATGGTTTGAATCAATACTGTTTTATATTGTACAGTTGCTTAGTGCGGAGACGATGGATGACTTGGTGAGTTTTACGAATATAATAATGGCAGTTCTTATGTATTTTACCTATGCTCAAATATGGGTTATTCTTTTGTTTTGGGCATGGTCGAAGCAATTGCGTTTACGACATTCTAAGGAGATGCCTGTATGGGACAAGACGGTAAGGTTTTGAATCATGAATGAATGGTAAGAGAGGATGTAAAATATTTTATATTAAGTCAATCATCGTATCGGCTCCATCACAATGTAGCTCTGATTGGCATGGATGCTTCACCAATACCAGTTTTGCCAATTAACCTACGGAATTGTGACGTGGAGCCGAGCCCCGTTTATGATAACTCACAGTATTGAGAATCGCACTTAGGCACGCAGAATTGGAAGTTGTTATACCATGAGCGAACCGCTGTAGAACGTTGTAACGCAAGACTTCAGAAGAATTTGACCATGAATAATGTGTATGTCCGAGGTATCTGAAAAGTAAATATACACATGCTTATCAACGTGATTGTGTTACTCGTATCTGCACTAGCTGTATACCAAATCGAACAACACAAGAAGTCTGCGTAATCTAAAACAGGTTAATCTGATGAGAAATGGCATCGATTAGCCGTATATGCTATGTGGTGTTTGCTACACTGGAGCCGTTCTTTTATTTTTTCGTCTCTACCAAAACGACTATTCTGTAAAATGCTCAAATGATTAGTGTTATCTTGAATTGTTAATCATGAAAATTAGTTCTTTTGTACTATTGAGGTCCCATCGGTTAAACATTATGTTATAAACCTAAGCTCTGAGAAGAAGGTGTATATTATGGTTTCTTCTGAAGAAAATTCAACGGGTATCCATTCTAAAATAAAAGTATTAATTGTTGATGACCATCAACTATTTCGGAATGGTGTTCAGTCCATTCTTTCGAGAGTGGAATGTATTCAAGTGGTTGGCGAAGCAGGAAATGGTGAAGAGGCCTATATAAAGTGTAAAGAATCTCCACAACCGGATGTTGTTTTAATGGATATTCACATGCCTGTTTGTGATGGACTACAAGCAACAGTAAACATTAAGAAATTGTTTCCACATATACACATTTTAATGCTCACAGCATCAGATACAGAAGAATCTCTCTTTGATGCAGTAAAAGCTGGAGCACTTGGGTATATTTTAAAAACATCTCATCCCTCTCAGGTTATTGAAAGTATTAAAAAAGTTTCTAAAGGAGAACCAGTCATTCCAGAGTCGCTAGCCTTGCGTATCATTCATGAGTTTTATACGGAAAAGAAGCAAAACAATGCCAATACAGAATTATTAACTGAACGAGAAAAAGAGGTATTGAAGCATTTAAGTGTGGGTGAATCCAATCGGGAGATTGCACAATCACTTTTTATAAGTGAAAATACAGTTCGAAACCATATCCGTAATATTCTTGATAAACTACATTTGCAAAATCGTGTACAGGCTGCAACATATGCTCTTCGTGAAGGATATACATTGGAAGAATAAATTCACGTCCAGGTTGAGTTTACAAAGCTGGTAAGCATACCGTTACTGTCGTACCCTTTCCTTCTATACTGCTAATTTCAATATTCCCGCCTTGTTCTTGAATAATTCTTTCGCAAACCATAAGTCCTAAACCAGTTCCATTAGGTTTGGTTGTGAAAAATGGCTGGCGGATTTTTGTGAGTTGTTCTTGATTCATTCCAATTCCTGTATCTTTCATTGTTAAACAAACAAAGAAGTTATCGTTTTTACATACCTTGGTATCCACAATGACTTCTAATTTACCGCCATCAGGCATAGCCTCTATAGCGTTTTTTAATAAATTGTGAATGACTTGTTTTAATTGATTTTCTTCACTATTTACGCGAGGCAATGTCTTATCAATTTTTTGGATAACTTGTATATTTCTTTTTTGTAAAAATTGCGATTGTAAATCTAGTGCTTTTTGAAGAATTTCTTGCAAAAATAAGGGATATTTTACTTTCGTACTTGGTTTTGATAGGGATAAAAAATCACCTAGAATGTTATCCATACGTTTAAGTTCATCTTCAACGGATTTGAGAATCATTTGCTGAGAGGGTTGAATATCTGGAAGAGATAAAAGAGACCATTGAATAGCAGCAAGTGGATTCCTAACTTCATGAGCTAAACTGGATGAAATTTGTGCAGCTATTTCTAATTGTTCCATCCTTTTGATATGTTCTTCGAATTTTTTTCTTTCTGAAATATCAACGCGAAAAGAAATATATTGATAAGGTTTATTGGATTCGTTTACACATGGTACAATCGTGGTATCTACCCAGTAGAATTGACCATCCTTCGTACGATTTCGAATTTCTCCTTGCCAAATATGACCCTGAGCAATAGTGCGCCACATTTCCCGAAAAAAAGATTTGGGATGGTAACCTGAATTAATAATACGATGGTTTTGTCCCAGCAATTCTTCTGCACTATATTTCGATATCTCACAAAATTTTTTGTTGACAAAAGTAATTTTACCTGTCACATCCGTTATCGCTATAATCATGGATTCGTCTATAGCGCGATTGATTTCACTTAGACGAGCAACACTTTCTTCCAATTTTTCTAATATTTCATCCATCATTGATACCACACACCTTAAAATCATCCATTCATGAGCGACACCATTATATCTGAATGTTTTTAGGCGATCTATACTTGACCACATCCACCAATCAAGCAGTGGAATTCCAATGTTCACACGATAGTTTTCCTGCTTCGTTGAAGCTTGTCTTTTTGTATTTTTTTAACTTTCGTGCAGGTCTGATGGCTCTCCATAAGCTAATACCTCAAGCCCACCTATAGCTAAGAAGTTTGGTACGGTGTTTACATCTTGCTTATAAAAAGACCATTTTGGAAGGCCCTTTTTTAGTCAAATATAGTCCTTTTTGCTTAGTTCAAAACAGTACTAGGAAAGAGTCTGTATGTGTCTGTTGCCTAAAAGAAAGTCAGCCTATGATGAAGTTGTGAAAGATGAAAAAAGGAGGAAGGCTAAATGGTAGACTATGCAAATGCTTGGCCGAATTATTACGTTGGTTTTCTTTGGTTAGCAATTTTTATCGCATTTGTTATTTTCCCTTATCCACATCGCCATAATAAAGGAGACCATCGCAAATGAACTGGTCGAGGGAAATACGCATACGAGTTTCTGAAAAGTTAACTTGGGATAATTTGCTCCCCTCAGAGCAACCCATATACGTAAATTCTTTAGTTTATAGTTTTGGTGTTTTTACCCTCAGTAGTTTAGTGTTTTGTATTGCTTCCGGAGTCATTATGGCCTCTAAAGGACCGCTTTGGTATCAGCATACTTCTTTAGGTGATTTTATGCGCTCTATTCATTTTTGGAGTGTTCAAGCCTTTTTCTTCTTCATGACCATGCATTTGGTTGGGCAGTTTTTCATGGGCTCCTGGCGTGAAGGGCGTGCGATGACATGGGTTTGGGGAGCTCTCTCGTTTGCTGTATCCGTTTTGACTGCCTTTACAGGTTATTTAAGCAGAGGCGACTTCTTTGCTCAGTGGAATCAGGTACAAAGTAAAGATGCATTTAACGGTGCAGGTCTCGATGGTTTTTTAAACATTTTAAACAATGGCCAAGTGTATGGACTGCATATTGTTGTTCTACCTATGATTTTAATTGGTCTCGTAGGGATTCATTTGCTTGCAGTGCGAAGTAAAGGAGTTGTTCCACCTTACTCAGTTCGATCATCTGAAACGGAAATTTCCTCTGCACATAAGGGGGAGAACTGAATGTTCCGTAAAAAATTTACTCGAGATACGCTAAAATTTCCTCAAAAAGATTTCGATATGGTCAAAGAGGGTGTCATCAGTTTAGCCATCACGGGGATCCTTATTGTAGCTGTAGCTGTTTTTTTGGGTGCTCCCTATCGACCGGCTATCACGAATCAGCAAATTGCCAATCAGGAACCGATTGTTGTAGAAAAAACAGCTCTAGGTGATCTGGATGGTACTGGGGAAATGGCTCAATATGGGCCACCCTATAATCAAGGCTTTCATGGGGAAGCACCACAAAGTGTTCAGTCCTTAGGAGGATTTTCCCCTCAAACCTGGTGGGGCACGCCTTATCCATTAAATACTGCTACAGATGATGTACTGCAGCCGTTGAAAATGCTAGCTACTGCTTCAGATAACCAAAATCTCTTACGTGCACTTAGGCAATATGAAACAGCTCCTTATATACAACAGCAACAATGGGCAAACCATTACGCCAAAGCTTTACAGGATGCCAAAGTTAAACAAGGTCAAGTGGTAGTACCACCGGGTTCTTATGGCCCCGTACAGACTCTCATGAATTCAGAGTTATCTTTGGCGAAATCCGGGTTGCTTTCAGGAGCACTCGATCGAATCAGTAATCCTGGCACCATTTATCGATACAACATTCAGGATGATTTACTCTTTTTACAAGGCCATGCTTTACATCAAATCGCTGGAAAATTGGATATGAAAGGGGAACAATGGGGAATCAATCACGATGAAGCAGCTGTACCGGGGCCATGGTGGCTAACACCTTATACTTTTTTGTATCAAATTCCACCTTGGTCGACATCTGCTTCAGGTGACGAGATGGCCGCTTATACTATCGCTATATTATTTCTCATGTTAGTCTTTTTACCTTGGATTCCAGGGTTGAATCGATTAAATCGAGTGATACCAGTTCATCGATGGATTTGGCGCGATTGGTATAAACGTTTAGAGAAGTCTAAAACGTGTTCTTCTTGTCCATTAAGAACTTCCTGCCATCAAGAATTTAAAGGGAAATATGCTTTTGTTCCTGGAGAATCAAAACCAGCGTGTTATGAGCCAACTTCTACAAATTTCAAGGAGTATGGCGTGAGTAGAGGTATAGATCAAACCATTCATCACTAAATCGTTAAAAAATTTGGGAGAGAAGGGATTCAATGTGGGTGCGGTGATTCGAATGTATCTGATATGGATATTGGCTTTGCTATCTGGCGTATATGGGACATCTCTAGTGTATGAGGCGATTGTTCATCAAACCTGGCTGGGACTCGTATGGGGAGTACCGATACTATTTCTTGGTATTTGGATAACCGGTAATATGTGGGCTTCTGCAAGGCAGTTTTATCGAAAGCAAAAGTCGTTATCCAATGGGAATTAGAGAAAGAAGAAAGTAGCAGAGGTGAGAAGAAGATGAGAAGATACGAGCGTTTGTTACTTATCTTTCAGAGAATGGAAAATCAATTATTAGATACAGCAGCTCGTTATCTGAATCTTCTTCTAGCCTTTGTTGCTATTGTGTTTGCCATTTATGGAGTATGGGCAGGTTTCCCTTGGTTTGCTTTGCGTCTAGCTATAATTGGGGCACTTTCTTATTTTTTAAGTTTTCTTCCTGGTCTTTTGTTGGGACTAATAACATGCATAATATGGATGGAACAACATTCTGCTTTATATCCTTTCGATGTTGTAGCTGCTTTTGGCATAGTACAGGGTATTGGAACCATCAATATTTGCTGGCTTGGTTACCGCCATGCTCTAGAGAAACGACAATATATGCAACCCCATCAACCAAAGTCACATCAAATCACAAAGAACGAAAGAATTGTTTCTTGGCAAATATTAAATGACCTTCGTTCCTCATTAGCGGCCGTCCGATTCCTGCTTTTCCCGGGTGGGACAAATATAACTCAAAGAAATCTCGATGATGCTATGGAAGAATTAGCTCGACTAGAACAGTTGGTTGGAAAGATTGTCAATAATAAAAATAGGATGGAAGAAAAAGAAGGGGATCATCATGAGACTCATCATTCCAATAGAGACGGTTCAATGGTTTGAAACAAACTATTGGTTAACTTCGGGAGATTTTATACGATTTTATGTAAGATACGGTGGTGATGATGGGATTTATCCGGGGTTTTCTTTAGCTGCAACATTAGAAATGCCCAAAGGTTCTTTGGCTGTTCAGGCACATATAAGTTCGTATACTTTTTATATGTTAGAAACAGATAGTTGGTATCTAGGGAATAGGGATTTAAAAATTACGATAGTAGAAGATTCTATCACTTACACTCTTTTATAATTTATATGGTAAGTGTACTGGTCGATTCGTGTCTAGTTCGACCATCCTGCACTAGTCAGTTAGGACTATTTCTAATGACAATCCAACTAGTTCGCCGACACTACCACAAATAGTATAATTCGGTCTCCATAGTTTCGTCCCTAAGATCTAAGATGAACTTGAAAGGTGAGGTGAAACGTGCGTAGTGAACCCGATTTTGTCAAGACAGATGGGAAGGCTTTTAAGAGAGAAATGCAATTCAGATAAAAACCGTCTCACGCTGCATTCCGTTTCTTTTGCCAATTTCTGAATTCCAAAGGCGAGCGATAACCTAGTGCGGAGTGTGGTCGGTCCGTGTTGTAAAAGTGAATGTACGATTCAATTGCCGCTTTCGCCTCGGCAAAGCTGTTGTATTCCTGCAGCCAGACTTCTTCTTCTTTCAGTGACCGGAAGAATCGCTCGATGTATCCGTCAGCATGAGGGTTGTTGTACCCCGTCCGCTCGTGATTGATTTGGCAGACCTTCATCGCTTCGATGAACCGTCGACTCGTCATCTGGCAGCCATTGTCCGTTCGAAGCGTCAAACCGGCACCTTGAACGCCGCTTGGGAAACGATAATTCAGCGCCATATCTACAGCATTCAGCAAGTCCTCCGTACGGCAGAACCGGGAAAATGAGTACCCCACAATCTCCCGGTCATAAGCGTCAATCACGGCAAACAGATAACCCCATCCGTCTTTCCCGCACCACACCTTCGTCATGTCGCACTGGAAATGCTCGTTGGACCTGGTGACTGGTATTTTCCCTCGCCGTTTCGCTCGTGAAGCGCCCCGTTTCTGGGTTTTCACCAGCAGCCCCATTTCCTTCATCAGCCGATACACCCGTTTATGGTTCACCCGCAAGTTGTATCGGCGGCGCAGCATGACTTGGATTCGCCGGTATCCGTACGTGGGGAATTCTTCGCACAGTTTCCGAATCCACTGATGAACCACAGCGTTCTTATCCACAGGAGGCCGCTTCGGTTTTGGCACATACGGCTTCAATAGGCTGTAACAGTACGTCCGATTCAGCCCTAACGCTTTCGCAATCACTGGGACCGGGAACCCTTCTTTGGTGAGCTGACAGACCAAAGAACGGCTATTTACTTCCGGCCCCAATTCGATTTTTTTCGCAACACATCCACCTGCATCGTAAGCTCACCGATCTTAGCCCTAGCCTCCTGCAACTCCTTCTCCAACTCCTGCTCCCTCGTAGAGGGTCCGGACTGAAGTCCAGCCCGCCCACCAGACAGGAACGCTTCACGCCACCTGTAATAAAGACTCTGGGCCACGCCATGCTGCCGACATATTTCGCTAATATTTGCACTAGGCATCATGCCCTCGAGGACGATGTTTATTTTTTCATCCACTGTCCACTTACGTCCCAGCATCACAAACACCTCTACTTCATCTTAACCCATCCCTTCTGTCTGGGTTGACTTTGGGGCAAGTATACACGAACAACGGATCGTTCAGGGGAACGTCTCCTCGCTGAGAGAGATATTCTTGTACTAGGCTTCTTACTTCAGACGTGGCGGGGACAACGCGCTCCTTGTCACCTTTACCGCGATTCACATACACCAATCCACCACGTTTCAATTCGATGTCTTTCACATTGAGCGCGACCAATTCACCTACCTGAAGCCCGCAGTACAGAAGAACAGCGACAATCGCGATGTCACGGGGATTACGCCTCTGGTCCACAAGCTGGAGGAGCCGGTTTCGTTCATTTCGTTCCAGAGACTTGGGAGTACGTTGAAGAATCGGCGTACGTTTGACAACGCGCATGTTTTGAATGCAAGATTCTTGATGGGAACAACGAGCGAAGCTTCGAATTGCGTTATAAGCAAGGTTGACCGTACTCGCTTTGTGGCCTTTGGCGATAAGATATGTAGGATTGCACGTCCACGCGCGTAAGTCCATCATCGAGTGACGTATCAGATTCGACGAGAAGCTGGTTAAATTTCTCCAGTTGAGTTCGATAAGTCTTGAGCGTTTTTTTGGATTTGCCAATCAGGGCTTGCTCAATGTATTGGCTCAGAATTGACACGGTTTTGTTGCCTCCAGAGTTATACTCAATAATTTTGAGGCGTTAAAGTGATTCTTCCGCCTGAAGTGACAAGGTTTTCTCAATCACATTGTACTATTGTACTATAATATTGCGTATAACTCATACTTATACGAAAAAATAGACGTTGGTTCTCGACTGTTTATTTGCATTAGATTTAGACAGAATTGACCTCACTTTTTTATACACTTGGTAGAAAACATGAAAGGGATTTCTGAGTCAATGTGGAATGAATAGAATGTTATTTTTTGTTATGACTAATCTGTAGTGTCATGAGTAAGCATTACGAACTTCATAGATTCGATATTGAGCACACGATGGATTTACTACATCGTAGATAAAACGAGACGGAATGACAACTATGACGTTAATAACAGCCGTCACACAAAGGACTGGTTCCACTTGACCAATCTGATGAACTTAGATTCAAAGACGTTCGTGGTTGAGTGTTATCGAGTGTGAGCGGTCGATCCCTTCGTCTTGGGTTAAAAATGGAATTGCGTATACTGGGGTTCTTCTCAAATTCATCAGACGAAGGTACCGTCCGACGCTTGTTGCAATTTTTCCATAGAGTGCGTCCGGCGTTTATAACATCTAGCATTACATAAATTTTACGGGTTTGTAGAGGGGGATCTTTTGTGAGTCTAACAAATGCTATACAAAAACTGGCGATGGTGAACATTTTTAAAGAAGCTAAGCAGAGAGAGATGTTTGTTGGACGTCCCTTTTATCTAGATTATGAACGTGCTCACCTATTGATTGCAGACGCGTGGAAGTCAAAAGTTGGAGGGGTACCACAAGGAGCCTTTTTACTTGCATTTTATGACAACGAGGAGGGCGTATCTGAGGCATTGCTCCTGCGAGTCATTAAACCAACAAAGCTCCCTACAGATAACGATGTGATCAGTTCGATGATAGAGTTCTATAAAGATACTCCGACCGAGTCAAGGAGCACACTGGACGAATTTACGCGGTATGAATTCAGCTTTTCCGGCTTGGAATGTAGGATACTCGGAACCTTCTATTTAGATCGGAATGAACGAACAGTTTTCGGAGCAGATGTCGAGAATTTTTATAGCGCGCATAACTATACGGTTTATAAGGCCAATGGGAGGGTTCTTGAACTAATCGCCAACCTCCGTGATAGTGATAGTGTACCTGGAGGGGAAACAGACATTCGAATTGGTCGGGTGCGATACAGTTCAAGTTTTAGGTTTCAAGAGGACTCCGAATTGGTTCCAGTCTATGTGACCCCGAAAGATTTCCTCGGAAAACGTACGGCGATGTTCGGAATGACTCGTACAGGTAAGTCTAACACTGTCAAAAAAGTGATTCAGGCAACCGTCGAAATCAGTAATCAGGCAACCGCAAGACTCCAAGACATTGATGACGGTATAACAGCCGATAACCTTGAATCTTTTGCTCATAACGGAGCGCCCATCTATCCTGTTGGTCAGATTATCTTTGATATTAACGGGGAGTATGCTAATGCCAATATGCAAGATGAGGGAACGGCAATCTTTGAAATGTATTCTGACTCTGTGATACGGTATAGCGTTCTTCAAAAACCAGGCTTTAGAGTTATGAAAGTCAACTTTTATAGCGAAATCTTATCAGGATTTGAGCTTATTAAATCGAGACTTGCTACTGAGCCAGGAGACTATGTGAAGAGTTTTCTTGCAGTCGACCTGAGCGAGCCAGAGGATCCTCAAGATTATTCTGCGAACACCCGATATCTTCGAAAAAAAGCTGCTTACTTATGCTGTTTATTCAGTGCAGGATTCAAAGCCCCACAAAATTTTAAGGTGAAGTTTAAAGGGTCTCCTGAACTTAACGCAATGGTTAAGCAAGACGGAAGTATCAATCCGGATAAGGGTTTGTCGCTGAGTGAAGCTACCAATTGGTTCACAAAAATCTGGGGTAACTATAATGACACCTTCTTTACGAAGTATGCAGCAGAGAAAGGACACGAATGGGCCGATGAAGATCTAAAAGCTCTTCTCGTATTTCTAACACGGAAACAAAAACCGGGTGGAAATGCAAATGTTAGTGGATTTCGTAAACTTCGTGACATGCTGGATCTACATACTGAAGCATCATCGAAGCCATTTGAGGACGACATTGTTGATGGGGTTCGGGACGGGAACATAATAATTGTGGATCTTTCTCAAGGTGATCCAGAGGTACAAAGGCTCTATTCTGAGAGGGTTTGTCAAAAAATCTTCGGTGACGCAATGAACAGATTCATACAGAATAAGCCTAATAATTTTATACAGTTCTACTTTGAAGAGGCACACAATTTGTTTCCGAAGAAGGACGATAAGGATCTTAGTCAGATTTATAACCGCATAGCAAAAGAGGGTGCTAAATTAAACTTAGGTATGGTGTATGCGACTCAGGAGGTTAGTACCATTAGTTCCAACATACTTAAGAATACTCAAAACTGGTTTATTGCACATCTCAATAATGATGATGAGTTGAGGGAATTAAGAAAGTATTATGATTTTGGTGATTTCACGGATGGCCTAGTACGTTTTAGTGCAGGCAGTGATAAAGGATTTGTGCGGATGAAGACGTATTCGAACCCCTTTGTAGTTCCAGTTCAAATTGACCGGTTCTCCGCAAAGGAGGAGTAGGGTTGGCGTATACAAGTAAAGGAAGACGACCAAACGAGTACGCAAGTAAGTCTTCGCACATCCACATAATAAGGGATCCGGCTGTTTCAGAATACTTGGCGATGTGTGATTTTCCTGAAGAAGTAAGCGATAGCACGTTGGATCAGCAGGTAATCAACGTAAGCGAACTCGTCAGTAATAATTCTATTAAGCATGTGCTTGCAATTGATGGGGGATACACCGAGGTAGTCGTAAGGCAGGAATTCCCATCCGCTACGATTGCTCTGTTTCAACTAGGGGTAAATATTTTCGGGGTTAATGACTTAGACGAATTAACCGGGAAACCTTTTGTCGACCCGGATGATATGGCTAAGTTAAAGCAAATTCAAAGACTTAAAATGGCCTTGCCGATTCGTAATCTTGCGCTAAAAGGCGAGTCCTCATTAATCGACAGTGTTCGGCGCACAGTGTACGATGTGTTCAGAAAAGAACCTTCCGCTGATCCAGTTCACGATCGGTTAATTGAGACACTACGCTGGTTCATTTATGAGGAATACAGTAACGATGGATCTGGTTTATGGAGCCTTTCTAATTGTCCTTCGTGTGGAATGAGGGACATTAGTTTGAATAAATCGCATATGTCGAACCAGTACACTTTTTCATGCCCTGGATGCAATGGCACTTTGTTTTTAACCGATGTTTTTCGTTTGCATGAAGCCGTTGATAACGAACTTGGCGCAGGTGGAATATTGGGTTACGTTACAACGCTTATGGAACAAATGTTGATTGTTCACCTAATACGGTTGATTTTGAAGACTCAACCCGCATTACTTAATGAAATGCTGTTCTTGAAAGATGGGCCATTAGCTTTCTTTGGGCAGACAGCCAATATGCATCAACCGATGCGTAAGCTTTGTGTATATCTCATGGATCATCGTAACGTATTTTTGGCGGGTATGGAGAAGAGTGGACCCTTCGTCGATCATGCGGATCAGTTGGCTCCCCGTTTAGAAAATGGTTCCTTATTATTATTAAGCAATAAGTATATATACAGGCATATTCTGCCCGGGAATGCGGACGACAGTAATCCTTATGCAAGGACTTCTTATTACGGAGCTAAAATGATATACAAGTCACATGAAGGACAGATGTATGTGATAACAGTTCCGACCAGATCGGCAGAGGTCGTCATTAATCCCAAGCTTGCGGATTTTCACAACATCAATTGCATTCTGCTCAATATTGACAAGTTGAAATGTGACATGTATGACAGCTCCCTTATTCCGATCGCTCTCGTGAATAAGCTGGTTTCGTTAGCGCATCATCCTAGTTCGTTAATTCTGGAGAAGTTCGTCCGGTCGTCTATGCATCGGAACTAAAATTGATCGAGGTTGGCTATGGGTGTTATGAGTACAATTGGTACTGTAAAAGTTCGAAGGATAAATGTTCCTCCAACATGGAGGTCAATACCGAAACGGTGGGGGCACAGTTTACATCCAATGTGTTCGTACCTTGCCATGTTCCCCCCTGGGTTGCCTAGGTATTTTATAGAGCAGTTCACTAGGAAGGGAGATGTTATTTTAGATCCTTTTTCCGGAAGGGGTACATGCCCGCTTGAAGCATGCGTGTCAGGCAGGATCGGACTTGGAGTGGATCTTAATCCGTTAGCATATTTACTAACACATGCCAAATTGGATCCACCATCACATGATGATGTTCTGGCTAGAATTGAAGTACTGCGGAACCTGTATGAACCCCCTGACATTACAGGTGTACCCGATGAGATTAGAATGCTGTACGACGATAGCATTACACTGCCACAGCTTGTCTTTATCAGAACGATGTTTGCAAATTGGAAAGATGGCATTGACAAGGTAGACCGGTTCCTATTGGCTGCATTGATGGGAATAATGCATGGGAACCATAGAAAGTCTGGTGATACCAGCTATTTGTCGATTAGTATGCCAAATACATTTTCGATGGCACCAGGGTACGTACGAAAGTACATTGACCAACACAGTCTCGTTAAACCTCAAGTAGATGTGTTTGATAAGTTAGTGTATAAAGTAAACCGCCTGTTTAAGAATCAGTTACCTATACGGAGCGGTAATGCTTTTCTGGCGGATGCGAGAACACTGTCATCTCTTCCTGACAGCCATATCCAGAGCGGCCAAGTTAAGATGGTCTTTACGTCACCACCATATCTGAAGGTAGTAAATTACGGAACGTTTAATTGGATAAGGCTATGGATGCTTGGCGAGGACATAAAGACAATTGACAAAGGTCTGAGACTTGATGATGAGCATACCTTAGCAAGGTATACCAATTTTTTGGGTAATATCGTAGATGAATGTGCAAAGGTTTTGCGTGATGACGGATTGGCATGCTTCGTAATTGGTGATGTTGAGGAACCGGGTAGGCCTCCATTAAACCTCGCGGAGTACGTTTGGACACAGATCAAAGACACTACTTCGATGAATCTCTACGGAATCGTTGAGGATCGATTGCCTGTTTCGGACAAAGTAACCCGAATATGGGGTAAAACTCAGGGAAACGCTACGAAAATAGATCGAATTCTGATTCTATATAAGCAAAAAAAACCTCGTTTTAGATATGGTAAGGGTTCTGATGAGGTATTAAGCAAATTTACGACCTAAAGCTCCCCTATTGAGGAGAATTTGAACTTGACATACCGTTTCTTAAATTATGGGGGGAGAATTTATTGACGAGTCAGTGGGAGACCCTTGTTCGACAAATCTATTGTCACTACGATTCGTTTAAACAATCATCATGTGTTGTTCGGAATTCCTTCCCCATAGCGTATTTTGGGGATGTAGAAGCGTACTGGGATTCAAATGTGCGCATCGTAACAGCAGGACTGAATCCATCTCTAATAGGGAATTCGAACTGAAAACAAGGTTTGATTCGGACAGATTCGGGGAGTACCACGACTCGCCTGCTTTTGCCAAGGACTACGCTGAACACTTAAATGAATATTTTCGGGTAGACAAACATCGCTCTCCTTATGAGTGGTTTGATGAAACCTTTACTCCTTTACTTAAGGGGATGAATGCAGGTTACGCAACTACAAAAATGACTGCAGTACATACAGATATCTGTACTCCGATTGCAACAAACCCTACGTGGTCTCGGTTGGGGTCAAAATTTAGCGATTCAAAAAATACAATCCTACGACCCCAGAAGGAGAGGGAGGAACAAAATGTATTCAAAAAGAAAGCTCGCCCAGATGGTCTTATGTTATGGCGTTCTTTGCTTGAATACCTGCAACCAGATATAGTTATTACTTCTGTAGATCACGATTTATATGCTAAACATTTGATCGGTTCGGCAGCATCTTCTCGACGGCGGAAACAGATTAACAGGTTATTTACGGCACTTGAGCCAGAGGCCATGATTCCGGTTCAAATCGAAAAGCTAACATTAAAGACCTATAACAAACCTCCTTTGACATGGTGTGAGAGTAAGTTGGCCAGCGGTAAATCGGTACTCTTCGTATTTGGCCGTGGAGCTGTATTGCCCTTTCAGTTTTTTACATATGATGAGCGGGAACAGATTGGTAAAGCCATTCGCTTATTGCGGCCAGATTTTTTATGGCGGTAACATCGATTCAAAGCTGGAGACAGGTACTTTGGAGGGATAGCGTAGTCTTATGCTAACATCGCATATATTTTAATTTTTACAGTTGATTGTACGTAGGAAAGATGGACTTACCTCAACCACTTCCTTATTCAAAAGTCTTATGAAGAGTATGCTAACAAAATTGCTAACGAACTGTTAGCAAACGCCTGATAATCCCCAACATTCGGCGATACAATCTCTTCAGAAACTCCGTGCCATATAAGGGAATATAGCATTCTCCGTCATCCGGCGACACCCCCGGAGAGTAGTTCCTAAACCGCGTCTTTCAGCTAAACCTCTGTATGCGTAAAATTCCCAAGGAATAATTTCTATAACTCTTTCTTGGACGCGTTCAACGCCTGGAGCGTCCTGTTTGAGATGTTGTTTTTCCATCAACCACTTCCATGAAGAAATAGAGGTTACGGAGGAAGGTGATATAGTTGGGATGCGCACGCAAAAAATCCGTTCGTGAAAATTGGGAAAGTCCGTGATTGTCGATAATACGAATGGTCTATACTAAAAATGATAACGTTTCAGTCTTTGCCTCCTTCTATATGACATGTATTTTGTGATGGAAGGAGGGAACGTGAATGGATTGTTTAGCTAAGAGGAGACTCCATTCGCGCAAAAGGATGAATGCACACTTTAAATATAGATAGAAAAAGTCGATGGTTTGAGTTCATATTTTATGTTTTAGGCATCGAAATGGCAATGGTTTGCTTGTCCCCGTGGGTTGCCAGAGATCAATCGGCTAACAATGATAGGTCTGGAACATATGTCTGGATGTGGGTGTGCTGGTCATGCTTTTCCTGATGCAAATCTATGCGCTGCCACTCCATCCGCTTCTCGTTCGGGAATTCCTTCACACTCACCAGATTTATCCACGCCGTATCTGGAGAGCATGCCTAACGTACAAATTCTTCAACCACCTTCACCACTATTAATTGGTACGATAATTTTCTATGTTCTAGTTTGGCAGATTCCAGTCGCTATTTTGTTGCTCTGGAAATTCTGGATTCAAAAATTTCGGCCAAGGACATACAGCGGTGAAAAGACAGGTCAATCAATTGACTACGAAAAGTCCGATGATTCTATAGTTTTCCCATAATTGCCGTGCAAATGAAGGACGATGCTCGACAGGTATCGTATAATTTACCTATAGGGGGTGACATTGATGCCGTTTTTTGTGCCAGAATCCACAGAGCGAGATGCAATATGCTACTTCACAATTCTGACCTTGAACCGGTACTCGGTCAAAATGTCACTACCAATATATGAAAAAATTTGCCATGCAAACGATTGGGAATATGAGTTGAAGAGTGTTCTTGCAGTATCCGATGACGAGTTAGATGCGGCAAAGACTGTTGTGAACAAAGGCTTGGCAATGCTAAATACGAACGACCTTGTTGTTCGCCGAGGAGGCCCCTTATATCCAAAGAGGCTTAGTGCGCTTCCTGATAGCCCGCCCTTTCTCTTTCTCCGGGGTGATGCTTTGCTGGCAGACCGCTCTGTACTATCAATTGTTGGAACCCGTAATCCGACATCGACCGGAGCGAACAATGCCCGCCGATTGTCGAGGCTTTTATCAGAGCGCCATATTATTGTTGCGTCAGGATTGGCCAAAGGGATTGACCGTGCTGCACATGCTGGTACTAGGGATGCAGGGAAGCCAACGATTGCGGTCATTGGTACTGGACTCAACAAAGCATATCCTGCTCAGCACAAGCAAATTCAAGAATATATCGGTGCAACTGGATTGCTCGTTTCACAGTTTCTTCCGTCTGCTCCCGTTCAAAAGTGGAACTTCCCTATGAGAAATGCCACTATGAGCGGAATCTCCATTGCTACTATAGTGATTGAAGCTAGTGAGACCAGTGGGGCATTGATTCAAGCCAGAGAGGCCTTAAAACAGGGGCGTAGAGTCTTTATTCCTCAGAGTGCCGTTGAAAACCCGAATCTTAAATGGCCTAAAGCATTTGTGTCCCAAAAAGGAGCTCAGAGCTTTACCACTATCGACGACCTGATGGAGAAGTTGCAACGAGAAAACTTGCTTGCGGCGACCTCATCGAATAGAGAGAGTCGCAGTACGACGTATACGTTGGATGTGAGCGAGAGTGCTACTGGAATGCAATAGCCCAGATGTCTTGATAGTGAAACTGGATCACATACCCGAAGCCGCTGACAACAGCCTCGCACAGTTGACATCAGCGTATCAGTGTGTGTTCATTTGCCCTGAAGGTGTCCGCAAAACAGCTTTGCAACAACAAATCGGGGAGCGTTGGTGTTAGGATGAAATAGTGGACACAACGAATCGAGAATGTAAGAATAAGGCGATTCGAGGTGAGCCACATGACACAGAAATACGACAAGGAATTCAAACTTCACGCAGTTCAATTGGCTTTGGAGAGCGGGAAACCAGCGAGCCAGGTGGCTCGGGAGCTCGGTATTTCGCAAAAGACGTTGTATGGCTGGATGGCAAAATACAAGGAGGATCCTTCTACCCCGTTCGTCGGGAGCGGGAACCTCAAGCCGGAAGCGAAGGCCCTACGGGATCTTGAGCGGGAAATCCGTGAACTGCGAGAGGAGAATGCGATCTTAAAAAAAGCTGTGCGCATCTTCACAAACGACCGGAAATAAGGTACCAATTCATCCACAGACACCGCTCCAAATTTTCGGTTGAGAAGATGTGCAAAATATTGGGGGTATCTCGGAGCGGGTACTATGCTTGGCTCAGGCGTCCTGAGAGTGAGCGTTCCAAGCGCCGGAAGCGAATCACGAAACGAGTCCATCAGATATTCGTGAAATCCCGTCGTCTATATGGCAGTCCTAAGATCACGCAGATCCTGCGCCATGAGGGCGAACGGGTGGCTCAAAAGACAGTGGCCAACATCATGCGGGAGAATGGGCTTAGGAGCCGCACAGTCCGCAAGTACAAGGCGACGACGTATTCGAACCACGACTACCCGGTACAGGATAATGTGCTAAACCAAACGTTCGTAGCAGAGCGTCCTAACCAAGTATACATGGCAGACATCACTTACATCCCAACGGATGAGGGATGGCTCTACCTGGCCAGCTTGGAGGATTTATATAGCCGCAAGATTGTGGGCTGGCGTGCGGATGCACGGATGACAAAAGAGCTGTGCATCGGAGCGCTGGAGCAGGCCTGCAAACGCCAGAGGCCAACAGAACCAGTGCTGCATCATTCGGACCGTGGGAGCCAGTACGCCTCTCATGACTACCAGGAAAAGCTGCAAGAGTACGGGATGGTTGGTAGCATGAGCCGCAAGGGTAATTGCTTTGACAATGCGTGTATTGAGTCGTTTCACAGCATCATCAAGCGAGAGCTCGTGTATCTGGAAAAGTTCAAAACAAGGGAACAAGCCATACGACGGATCTTCGAATACATTGAGGTCTGGTACAACCGGGAGCGGGTACACTCATCTATCGGGTTTCTAGCACCGGCTGAGTACGAAAGAAGATATTTCCAAGTGTCGAGAGTCAAGGCAAGCTAAGCGAGACAAAAGTAATCGTGTCAGAATATTAAAACTTACAATTTCTCTGTTTTGAGGTGTCCACTATATTGACTTAATACCACGTGTCATCTTTCGGGACCTGGAATTAAGCCTTCCTGTAGACATGCTTTTAACTCGCCTATTTCAGGAATTGCAGCATCAGCCATATGAAGCGGTCTTTATCACTGGAAATCCACAAGAGATTTATTTGGCTACAAGCCTTGGTGTTGCTACAATCCTGTATACCAAAGAAGGCACTGATTATACACATATGCCAGATCATGAGGCACACGATATATCAAGCCTTCTGAAAAGCTTGAATGGAGAGATGTACGGATACTTTGGAGAACTTTTTGCCCACGGGATAAGTGGTACTGGGCGCTTCAAAGAATTTGAAATAGAGCATCTGCTCTCCCCAGATACAAAGGCCACACTTTTTGTTGGTGGAAGATATTTCACGTCCAATTATCGTCGAACGTACATTCACCCGCTTTCCCACAGAATTTTAGGCCTCAAGAATGGATGGACAAGTTATATCCAGCATATGGGGGACCTGCTTGCTAGGACTATCAAAGTGTATATGCACTGGGGGGAACATCTTAACTGCCGTCCCACCCAGGCCAGGACGACAAAACAGGCATATACCAGTTCTGGACGCCGCTATTGCGCAAGCAAACGGGGACTTCTTACCAGCCACGAAGGTACAACCGGATCTTTTGCGCACTGTTCGGGACTATGACCAGCAAAAGTTTGCTGGTTCACATCCAAATCGCTTCATAAATGTTTACAATGCATTTCAGGTAACAAGACCGGTAAGCGGGCATGTTTTGTTATTCGATGATATTGTGACCAGTGGCGCCACAGCATTGGAGTGCGCACGGATGCTTTATGAAGCTGGGGCTGCCAAAGTGTCAGTAGTTGCATTCGGAGCCTCTCAGGCTACAGTAGTTTTGCCACAGAATGGTATGGGAAAGATTCAATGTTCAAGGGATGCATGTGAAGGGAATTACCGGCTTAGGTTTAACCATCGAGATAAGTCCGCATTTTTCGGATGTACCAACTACAAAATGTGTCGCAGCAGAGGCGTAGCTTACGATCTCGTGCGAAGACAGTACAATTCAAGAAACGTCCTTGCATCGGACATTCCTTCGGATCTTGGTAGAATTTTTTGAACCCTGAGCTCAGTGCTCATATATAACACATATCCTACTCGTGACCACCCATGAGCGTCTGTGAACTGAAGCCCCGAAATCCTTCATATCATAAGGAATCCGTAATTTAATAAAACTATCCAAAACCGTTTGTGACGTACAAAGTCGAACTCCTAAACCTAGTCTTTCAATTCAACCTCACTCGTACACTTTTCTTCTTTCATATCTGGAATAGTTGCACCGTCCAGATTTCCGCTCCTTCATAATTAGAGGAATCCCTGCTCAAAATGTCCAATTTTTCCTCCCAAAAGGAGGGACTGGATGCTTGAAATTTTATTCTCCTGCTTACTGACATTTTTCCTCAACCTTGTGTTGCTGGAATGGAGGTTACGAAAAAAGATGCTACAGTCGGACTCCGAACGCAAGGAGCATTTCTACCGGGATGTCTATGCGATCTACGAAAAACTTTTGTTGCCATACAGCTTTCCCGGCTGGATACGTTGGACAGAAAAAGACAGCACGTTGCAAGCTGTTTGGGATGAACTGTTCACATTTTCCCAAACCTGCGAATCACTAAGTTGGTTGGATCGCCAGGAATTCGCCCGATTTGATCCGGATGTGCGCTGCTGGAATCGCAAACAAAAAGAGTTGTTTCGATATCTCATCCAGCAACTGTATCTCGGATACTGGACGGTCAATGCCAAGCAACCTTCGCTCTTCCCACAGCGAAGCGTACTGTACAGGATTCGCCAAACATGCCGCGGTCAAACCGCAATTCTTGGATGGTGGAAATCCATCTACCGCACGTTTCTTGTCTCCCTGTTCTATCTGGAGCCGTATTTGCTTCAGGCAATGCTGATACTCAGCGCGGTTTGCGCGGTTCTCTTCATCTACGCCATCCACTCATCCTTTTAGATTTCCGCCCCTTCATAGTTAGAGGAATTTCCGTTCAAAATGTCTAATTTTCCCTCTCACAAGAAGGGGTTGGATGCTTGAAATTTTATTATCCTGCTTACTGACGTTTTTCCTCAATCTTGTGTTGTTTGAATGGAGGTTACGAAGAAAAATGCTACAGTCGGACTCCGAACGCAAGGAGCATTTCTACCGTGATGCCTATGCGATCTACGAAACACTTTTGTTGCCATACAGCTTTCCTGGCATGATGCGCTGGAAGACGGAGGATCCGGATGTCATCAAATCCGTGTATCAACAACTCGTTAAAAAAATGGAGAACCATCCGTCCGTCACGCGCAGGGAACGCAGGTTCATCCAGGCGTTATCTGAAAACCCGAAATTTCAGAAGAAATTTTTCCGATTGATTCAGCAACTCTATGTCCAGTATCTTTTAACTGAACGTTCGGCTTCTCTGCTTCTGCCGGGCGTGGACGTGTGGGGAAGCATTCGAGAAGAATGTCGTGGACAGTGGAAAGAACTCGGTCTTTGGAAATCCATGTGGCGAACTTTGCACGTCACCCTCTTCTATATCGAGCCTTGGATGATGCGAATAACCTATACCTTCCTTGTTTTAGCTAGCCTGATGCTCCTTTGGTCGATTCACGGTTCCATGAAGATTTCCACCCATTGACATTTTCGGTCAAGCATTCTATACTACAGACAAATGGAAGGAAATACAAGGAAACCTTGTGATAGGCTGGAAAACGAAATTTCATGGAAGCGAGGCATGCGACGATGAAAAAGCAAGCGATACTGGTCGTGATGGCGTTATCTGCGTCGATGGTGGCTGCACCGACGACCGTGATGGCAGCACAAAGTCCGAATGTGATGAATCCGCAGTACGCGTACACGGACATTACCTGGAACGACAACTATGTGAATGCAGCGGATCATTTGGTGGTGACGGATCCGTGGTCGGGGAGTCTGACGTCCGCGCTGCCGCTCTATTATATCAATGAAGCTTTGGGTGAGATTTCGGGGTTGTCGGCCGATTGGAACGGGAACACGAGAGAGTTATCCATCAGTGTGCCGGGGAGCGTATCGCTCAACATGACGAACTTGCCCAAGGTGCAAAACACGATGGCTGAAAACGAGATGGCGTTTGTGATCAACGGTCAGGTGGTGGCGTATGCGCCGTATTTTGTGGCGAAAGACCCAGCGAGCGGTATCTACACCAGCTATGTGCCGATTTACTATCTGGGCGAAGTGGTGAAGCGCCTGGGTGTCACAGAGGACTGGAACGGCACGCATCTGGCGTACACATTCAATCTGCCTGCGGGGATGCAAAGTAGCGGCACAGGCTCCAGTGCGCCAGCGACGAAGCTGGACATGGTAGAGATGATTGGGGGATGGGCGGCGGCGAATATGACGGAGCCTGATGGTGGACAGACGGTTCACGAATTTGCTCCTCCTGCTAACGCAGGAACCGACCCGTTTACTGATGTGCCGCAGAGTGACTGGCCTTTGGTGAAGGTATGGACAAATGGGGCGGATAATTATGGTCTCTTCAAACCCGAAACCAGTACGCTTTGGGGAGCCAATCAGCCCGTGACCCTCACGATGGCGAATGAGATGGTGGCGGACTTGCAGGGGATTGCTCCAACGGAAGCCATTTCAAACGAAGTAGAAGATGATGGATGGTTTCAAGGTTCTGGTTGGACGTTAAATTCCTACGAAGAATCTTTCAATGTAGATAACGGATTGACCAACGTTTCACCGAACAGCGATTTGACGGTAGGACAACTACAGCAAATTGTTCAAAATCTGAAGATGAATTATCAGGGGTATGAGGAGATCGCACCAAACACATACAAGATTCTTCCTTTTGGGAATTCGCCTCAACTCGTCTCCCCCGCGGGAATGAAGTGGTTCAATCAGATTGTGGTGAAAATCGAGGGCAACGAGATTGTGGCGACCATGCCAGGAGTGACAGAGAACGACTTTACGGTGGGAGCGCCGTGGATTAGTGCGGAAACTAGTACAAACGCAACTACTCCTACACCTGCACCGTTTAGCACCGATGGCGGTCAAACATGGCAAGTAGCACCGGAGAATACAACGACAGCAGAGTACAACTTCTTCACGAATGACTGGCAAAGCTATGACCGTACTGGGTTTACGCCAAAAACCATTATGATGAAAGGTCTAGCTACAGCAGGTTTTGGAGTCAGCAGTGGTGTCATGCAGGCTAATCAAGTGTGGCAGCCGAACGGTTTTGCACCTACCTTTATCTGTGGTGTTCAAAACGGTCAATTCGGTGTTAAGTGGCAATAAGTGCTGAACGGTTGACATTTTTAGTGTCAACTTTACCGGGAAATTCAGTGCAAAATGACAACCGCCCTCTGATCTCAAAAAACCATCAGGGGGCGGCCACCTATCAAATCCACTCTAATCATCAGTGAGTTTCTTTGTATAAAGGGCAGTTCTTCCATTTCGGGTCACTAAAAAATCCACCTTCATCTTTACATATAGAATTTATGTGAGATGAGGCAAGCGTGTTTTGAGTGACAGCACACTTAATCTCTTCACCTTTAAAAAATCGGCTAATCGGAATACCGTGTTGAAATGAGAAAGGAGATTATGAACTTGATACAAGAAGCTACTGTATTCACGACTGACCATGGAGACATTAGACTGCACCAACTGAAGACATGGCCAGAATACTTTGACGCTGTTAAATCTGGTGACAAGAAGGTTGAAATTCGCAAGCGTGACCGTGTATTTCAGGTTGGAGACGTGTTATGGCTCATCCGATACAATCCTGAAACCAATGAACTTGGTGAAGCGATATTCTATCGAGTGACACATATCCTTGATGCTCAACCGTTCGTGCCAGAAGGATACATTGCCATGTCCATTGAACCAGCAGAAATGGAGATTAGGTTTTGAATTACTTTTCAACACGATAATCCTAATAGCCAAAAAATCCATAGTTTTTTTGCAAGTAAGGACACACTATTTTATCCACATCCCATCCAATAAAGGTATTCCATGGATTTCGTCCGCTTCCTTTCGACGCCCCTGCTTCCGTCAAGGCTAAAGGGGGGAGAAAGCGTGGATGTCGGATACAAGGTGTTTTTCCGCGACGAACAAGGAAATTTGTATGCTTGTCCAGAAGATTGGCTGAAACCGGTCGCTTCAACTCAATGCGCCATCACTTCCTATAATCAACGTTTCTCTTTGGTTTCTCTATAATTGGGGGCGGGTTCGTTGCTTTCGTTTCTTTTTTCACACCGTTCGTCCTCTTTTGAACTGGCGGTGTGGGATGTGGTGATGATGCCCGTTCCTTCGCATCCAGTATTCTCAGATCATCAAATTGGGCAATTTTATAAGGATTACCCGTCTTCAACGAATCGAGCATGGGTTTCATGAGCCTGAAGTGATCCTTGGCGACCTTTCTTATGATTTCGCGAGTAATCACCTCAAAGCCGCCCTCAATAGAGAATTGTTGGACATAGAGGTATAGCTTGATCACCAAATCCGATATCCCCTGTGTTTCTTCAAATATTGCCGAAACCAGTTCATTGGATAGCGGTGTATAGTCCCTCAACCACTGGTAATGCCACCCCTCCAAAAACAAGCGAAACGTTTGGTCGTTTTTCATGGCATTCCATAAGATTTCCTTATTACCTGTTAGCCGACGTGCGATACGAAATTCACCTAGGCGATTCATTCTAAACATTCTACTAATAGTGTCCCCAAATCCATAAATCGTGTTATGGGAAGAGAAACGTGATTTGTGATAAAATCTTCATAAGTTCGTAGTAACGTACCGATTTTTCAGGACTTCGATATACGGCGAAGGAAGGGTAAGTGTGTCAAAAAACTATCTCACAACCAACGGTTTAATGAAGCATTTGAGAGCTTCTGGAATAGATATACATGGTAGTTATCAGAAACGACAACTCGTCAACCATGGTTATTTCCATGGTTATAAGGGATATCGTTTTTTCAATTCCCCTTCAAATAGAATTCCATTCACTGATTATACGGAAGTGATTGCCCTTATTAAATACGACAATAGCATCAAGTCCTTATTTTACCCCCAGTTGATGTTTATTGAAACAGCCCTTAAAAACATCGTACTTGAAATTGTATTAAAGCAAGCGGATTCTCGCGACATCAATGCAGTCTTCACTAAGCTTATTCCAGGATTTCAAGGAGCACCAACGGGTACTTCCTACAGAGATCGAAGAGATATGCAATCTAAGAAGCTCAGACTTCAGAATACAATACACCACTCCTTGCAAAGGGCTTATGACACGGAAACCAAGAGAACTCACGGTAAGAAAGTGATTACACACTTTTACCATAATAACAAGTATACAGATGTACCCGTATGGGCAATATTTGAAACATTGACGCTCGGCGATTTTGGTACGTTTATTTCCTGTCTGAACCAGCCAACTAGAAATTTGATTTCAGACTACTTGGGCTTGGATACGTCTGGTGATACGAATTCTACACTTCCTTATAAAATTGTTTACGTGATAAAAGACCTTAGAAATGCGGTCGCACACAATGACATTGTCTTCGATACACGTTTTAGAAATACTGATATCGGAAGACCGTTAGAGGTATGTCTCATCCATGATGTTGGTGTGAGATATGCAAATTTCAAATCGATCGTTGACTATTTTGTTCTTGCATCGTACCTATTGAAAAAGCTCAAAATTCCTAAAACAGAAATCTTGGGATTCATTAGTTCCTACGAAAGAACCCTTAATGATCTAAAGAAAGGTGTTAACTCAGCGATCTTTTCGCAGGTAGTTCACCCTGACACGTCAAGCAAAATTAACGATTTACGAACTTTCGTTAAACGCTGATTAGACTTGCTCTAATCGCAATATGCTGTTATAATTTAGCCAGGAATTGAGGTATAAGTTTGCGGACTTATACCTTAGAAGCTGGATGCGTCCAGCTTCTTTTGGTTTTGGGTGGTGTCGTGCATAAATTGTACGGCGAACACATATGCTGATAAAGAATTGGGGTATAAGTTTGCGGACTTATACCTTAGGAGTTGGATGCGTCCAACTCCTTTCCTATTTATAGTGAACCCGTTTGAGCAAGCCTTCAACGTGGATAACGGATTGGCCAACGTTTCACCGAACAGCGATTTAACGGTAGGACAACTACAGCAAATTGTTCAAAATCTGAAGATGAATTATCAGGGGTATGAGGAGATCGCACCAAACACATACAAGATTCTTCCTTTTGGGAATTCGCCTCAACTCGTCTCCCCCGCGGGGATGAAGTGGTTCAATCAGATTGTGGTGAAAATCGAGGGCAACGAGATTGTGGCGACGATGCCAGGAGTGACAGAGAACGACTTTACGGCGGGAGCGCCGTGGATTAGTGTACAAACTAGTACTAGTGCTACACAACCAACTGACACACCGTTCAGCACCAATGGCGGTCAAACATGGCAATATGCACCACAAAATGAAACAACAGCGTCTTACAATTATTTCACCAACGACTGGCAGAGCTACGACCGCACAGGTTTTACGCCATCTACACTGATGTTTAAAGGGGTAGCATCTTGGGGAGTAGGCATCAGCAGTGGTGTCATGCAGGCTAATCAAGTGTGGCAGCCGAACGGTTTTGCACCTACATTTGCTTGTAAAGTAGACAGCCAAGGCCAATTTGTTGTCGAATGGCAATAAGTGCTGAACGGTTGACATTTTTAGTGTTATTCAAAGGTAAGACTTCTTGCTGCGCCCCTGCTTCCGTCAAGGCTAAAGGGGGGAGAAAGCGTGGATGTCGGATACAAGGTGTTTTTCCGCGACGAACAAGGAAATTTGTATGCTTGTCCAGAAGATTGGCTGAAACCGGTCGCTTCAACTCAATGCGTCATCACTGAAAACGACATTCGGTTGTTAGCCGAAGCCGTACTGCCGCCTCCAAAGGCGAATGTGCTGAAACTTTCGCCAACGCCGAACAATGATGGATTTCAGTGGGAAATGGTGACTTGGCGCCATCCTTAATCGCACATAATACCGCCGTTGAAACCGTTTCAGGTTCGCGGCGGTCGTTTTTTTTTTCAGAGAGAGACGAACCGCCCCGCACTCGAAAATGCGAATGCCAGGTGAATAGGGGCCGTAGATGCCGAGTCTTTTTGTGTTCGCTTCGAAGTTCCCTTCACTCGTCTTTCAGCCAAACGGTAACACGTTTCCTTCGCCCCTTTCTCTATTGTCGAAGAGACTCGACACATTCCAGAAAAAGTATGTTATACTTTCTGGCAAGGATTCCATAAAATTGAAAAGTAAACAGAGAAAGGGATGTGGTGTTTTACGTATGGAACGACAGTTTCGACAGTTTCGACAGTTTCTTCCTCGGCGCAGGTCACACTGGATTGCTTTGGGGAGTGTGGGCGTATTTCTTGTAGTGGGCGGCACGGTCTATCTGGTTGAACACGCCCGCGCTTCCTACCCGGCTCCAGGCACCGGGTATGTCGTGGGAACGCCTGGCACCATCACGTCCTCGTACACCATCACCGGGGGCACACAGTTGAAGTTAGAGAATAAGAAAATTCAATTAGACCCCACCACACAAGGAGCCAACGGCGCGACGTTTGAGTTTGCCGATCCGAGCAACCCGAGTGATGCGAACGTGGGTGTCGAGATCGCCACGATGCAAGGGAGCGGCGCACCTGTGCCGTACATGCACTTTCAGGAAACGAAGACAGCCACGGGCGCTCCGGTGAACCAGGGCGGCGGGTATCTCTTCATTGCTCCGCACAACACAAAGCCTGCCCAACCGAATCAGCCCATCGGCACCAATTTGCTGTCCTGGATACAGACGCTGAACGGAAGCCCAAACTATATCACCTACCACGATGCTACGCCTGATGCGAGCAACCCTTACCCGGAAATCCGGGATGACTGGTTTACGACTGGTTCCCATCTCTACAGTTCCTCCTCCTCCGGCGAAACCCTCGTCAACCTGTCGTACCTGGTACAGCAGGCGGGGGATGCGTTTATACCTACGGCGGATGAGAACACGAAAGACCAGAATGACGGCACTCAGTTTGTCATGGTGAAGCCCAATGTCACGGCGCAACTGGGGCTAGGGTACAGCAACAACGGCTTGCCGCTCTGGGGCGGCACAGGGAGCAGCCGCATTCAGGGGGACGTGCCACAAGGTTCGGTGGTGTTCGCGTTTGACCAGGTGTCTTTGGGCAGTTGGTATCAAACGTCCCACCTGGAATACTTAAACGTGACGAACAGTCAGGGACAAAGTGTCAACAATCTGGTGTTTCCAGACGGGCAATTGGCCGCATTTCAATCCATCGGCGCTACGCCGCAGGGGGTCAACTATACGGTGTGGGGGCCGCAGGACTCGTGGTACATGTCGCAAAATGGCTTGACGGGCGGCATGATCTCCGTGGCTGGTGGCGGCGTGGGAACACCCAGCGACTACGGATCGCCGCTGTTTAACGCCGTCACCATCGGCGGGGCGGTACCCTCCGGCATGCAAAACACCTACATCAATGGAGACCTGGTAAACGGTACGCACGATGCTCAGGGCGAGGATAGCAGCGGCAACCCGGAAAACTTCACCGTCAACGGAGGCGGGGGAAACGTTGTGTCAGGTGGCAATCTGGTCAAAGGCGTTCCGATCCAGACGAAGAATCTGGCACCCGGCACGTATACGGTGACGTTGTACGCGGGGGATGACGTGGGTACGTTTGCTGCGCCTGTCAGTCAAACGTTTACCGTGACCGGTGGGGCCAACGTGCCGAAAGTAACGCTCTCCGCCACACCGACCCAACTGCCATCGGGCAGCAGCAGTACCCTGACCGCACAGGTGATTGGACAGGTACCAGGGAACTATACCGTGGAGATCATGGATGATGGTGCGGACAACACCTTAAACGGCGCCAGTCAGGCGCAAAGCCCGAAGGACGCCACCCAGTTTTCCACAGAGGCCACGTACTACGGCAATCTGACGGACCAGTTCACGGCGGAAATCGTCTCCACCAGCACTGGACAAGCCATCGCCACGTCCCAACCCGTTCAGGTGACGTGGGGGAACCCTTCACCGCCATCGCCTCCGCCGTCCACCTATTGCGGTGTGGCGTATGACACCGATGAATACTACACCAACGACGGAACACCAGGCAGTCAGGTGTTTCATTGGACAGAAGTGATCCCCACGGAAGGCTACAAGTGGGTGGGCACAGGGAAGAATCGGCATCAGGTGCCGTATTGCTACAACGTGTACCGGGAGTATACGAAGATGTATCCCAGTATCTACAAGGATGGCCAGATTTCCGGACTGGTCTATGATCCGGGCTATCCGGGACACATGTGGCTGCCGATACCGGCGAATCAATGGGACAATCCAACCATCGTCAATCCGTATTCGTATGCGATGGGGTCGGCGGAAAAGTTATGGGACGCGATGGATGCGGCGCACGGCTGGCCGGGCTGGCAGAACATGCAGGGCAAAGGCGGGCCGCAGGATAATCAGATTTCCTCCACCATCCCGGGCTATGACCGTCAGACGCACCAGATGGAAGATTATCACGGGTACATGAATCCCTATTACCCGAGGCCTTGGGGATTTTTGAGGCCGGGAGCCGGGTTCTCATTCCGTGTGGTGTGGATGGGCAGTCCGGATGCGTTGCCGGACAGTGCCACCGTCACCTTTACGATGGTCAATCCGGATGGTTCCAAGCGAACCTGGCAGGAACCCGTGTATTTCAGCAAGTCGCTGCGGATGGGTTTCACCCAGATGCAGGGTTTCAACGACCCGCCGCTCTCTGGCTATGACGTGTTTATGGGACTGACGCCGATCACGCCGAAACACACCATCAACGCCAACGGACAGCCGGAGATGTCCAGGTGGAGCCTGTCGCCGGATTACAGTGTGGTGCAGGAGGACGACACGAAGATCAACGCCGTGGTCACACTGCACTTCCCGAACGGCACGGCGACCTACAGTATCCCGGATGTGATGACGGAGTACAACTATCCCAAGTGGTTTTTCAACGGCTGGGGTCTTACGCCAGCATGGATGAAACAGATTGTCACGCTCTATGATAAAGCAGTGGCGGCAGGCAAAGGTGCAGGGTATACACCCAACGGCGGTCTGGCGGTGCCGAAGAACATGGAAGCGTGGTTGAAATGAGGGCGAAGGTGATAAACCTTCGTCTAATGTTATGGCAAAAAAGAAGCTAATTTTAAATGAAAAGAATGAAAGTAACTTTCGTACTGTTATCTTTTATTGGAGTGACATGGTTAAACAGCATCATAATGCAGGTGCTAACATATTTCAGCCGCCTATCGAGTTTGATTGTTTAATTATGGAATCTCGACTGTTTTAGCACAAACAAATTCTATTGGCAGTTTAAATTTACATTATATAAAAGGGTCTTCAGCATCGATTAATGCATCTTCAAGTATCGATCCAAATACAATTGTAGGACCAGCTGGATACGAATTTTTAGACGATACTCAACAAAGTAGTAACGAATTTATTCAGCAAACTTATACTCCCACTATAAATTAATGTTTTCTTCTATTTACTCTCTCATTCTCACGATTACGCACCTTGACAATTTGAGAGGGATTGCCAGAATGCTAGATGTGCCAATTTTCAAACGGATACTCCGTGGCAGGAACAGAGATTGGCGTTAATTTACCAATACATGGAACATAATGATGTTCGCACCTTTGGATGTCCACACGTTCCCTTGCGGTTTACCCTCCCATGTCACACTGGGTCTATGCCCTCACATTCCTTCGTTCTACCTCTCAAGGGGTGGATGCCGTTTCTTGCTCCTTTGCTGGGTCGTTGCCCTTATGGAATAGTTACTACGGCTTATCCGTGCTTTCGTTTGTCTTGGTCTTTCATCGTGTCTCACAAGCGAGTAAGTTGAAGTACGAGTTTGAATCAGTTAAGCAGCCATCTGTAGTTGGGACTTCCGAAGCGGTCCCAGTAAATCTTCAGAGTTGTACGGTACTTGCTTTGTCCCCAATGTGTGCAGGACACGAATGAGCTTTCCACACAGCGCAATGAGCGACTGTTTCTTCTTCAAGGGATTGCATGTTCGTGTCGTATAGTAATGGTGCAAAGCCTTGAACTCTGGATTCGTAGCTACCATCGGTAATATCGCTCGGAATAGAAGTGCCCTCAGCCGTGAGCGTCCACGTTTAGAGATGCCAGTTTTCCCTTTTCTCTTGCCAGAGCTGTTTTCTTTCAAATTGAGTCCAGCAAGCCGAATGATCTGCTGCCCATGGTCATATCCCTGAAGGTCACCGACTTCAGCCAGGAAGCCAGCAAGTGTCGTTACACCCATCCCTGGTACACTCAGCATCTCGTCAGTGCCTGGAATCTGGTTGAGCAGTTGCTCCACCTGAGCCATGATTTCGTCACGTTGCCGAGTGAACATGTCGTATTGCTCCAGTAGAGCCGTCAGTTCCAACCGAGCAGCCTTGAGTCCCTCTTTCAGACCAATGGACTTTTCAGCGGCTGTTACGAGCCGTTTTGCTCGCTTTATACCGACAGCCCGTTTCACACCGCCACTTTTCCACTGGTTCACAATCTCACTGGCGCCTAGTAAGACGAGGTCCTGTGGAAACGGAGACTCACGCAGTGTAATGAGAGATGCCTTGCCTTCCCAATCCTTGAACACCTGGGTGTATTCCGGAAAGAACCGGTCGAGCCAGTTCTGTATCCGCCGCTGCACCTGACCTAGATTCACCATAACCTTTTCCCTCAGGTTCATGAGGATTCGTAAATCCGCATAGACACCTGTTGGGAGTTTGGGCTCGGTGTACTTGCCGTCCTTCACGAGATTCGCAATGACCTTAGCATCCTTGTAGTCGTTCTTCGTCGGCGAGTTATCCTCCAACTCTTTGCTCTTGTTGACGTGATGCGGATTCACGAGCACGAATCGAACGTTCAAGTCTTGAATGAAGGCACCTAACGGGAACCAGTAGTGTCCGGTCGGCTCAACGCCAAAGACGACATCCGTCTTGCCGTGCAGCCGTTGCAACTCCGTCATCCACGTTACGAGTTTCGTCAGACCCTCATCGTCATTGCTAAAAACGCACTCTCTACCGAGCTCAATTCCACGAAAATCAATGGCTCTCGCTACATGCGTTTGCTTCGCAATGTCCGCTCCCACAATGATGGTAGCGTCGGTAATTTGTTGGATTCGTTGATTTTGCTTCTGTTGCATCTTATACTTCACGTTGAGCGTCCTCCTCAATTAGGGAATGAATGTCCTGCATTCGGAACCCAGCATACAGGAGGCGCTCTTTTTGTTTCAAACCCGAAATTAATTCATTACAGGAATGGCTCCTGTTTATTATAATGCGTCAGATTCTGATTCAACGTATGATTGGTCAGGTTCAAAGACGGTTAGTGATTCCGCTACAGCTTCCGGATCTCTAAATGGTGGATGGGGACCTATTCATGCCACTATTGGATATAATGTAGATACTAGTGTAGACCAAACTTATACCCTTGAAACTTCTCTGGTGGTACCTTCGCATTACTATGCCTGGTATGAATTCGGATATGCACGTTCGCAATGGTATGGAGATTATGCTTATGTAAATTCAAATGGAGTTATACAAAGTAATGAGTGGATTACTGTTGATAGTCCGAGATATAACGAAATTGTTGGAGTCACGAGTCCTACATCTCCAAACCCATAAGCTTGAATGACCTTACTCAATGTGTCTGCGTTTAATGATATTGAACGCAGACAAAAATTTGAAGTATTGAGGTGTTGGGTTTGAAATATATCCATTACATTTTAGCAATCATATTAATTTTAAGTTTATCGGGGTGTACACCATCAGCTCAGATTAATCACAAAACTAATGATTCTCCCCAACCAACAATTTTTATCAAATCTAGTACTGGATATAATATACCCTCGACTATTAAAAACCCTATTCAAGCTGCAGAAGCTGCCATGACTTGGAAGTTATCTGACGGAGAAATCGTTCATGCAAATAATAAAAATATTATAAATGATATCAATATTGGTAATTTATCTATTGTTAGAATACAGATTCCAAAAATTTATCCTCAAAATATTGACTACATATTAATACTAGAATATACAAATCAGAAGTGGATATTAAGAGGAGTATTAGGTACTATACTTCAAAATCCAGCACCTAATAATGAACTAGCAAACCCCTACGCTAACATGATGTATTCTCTAGCAAATGCATATAAGGTAGGACATTTTGCAGAATTCTATACACCGAAAATTTTAATTAATATAGCTCAAGTTCCCTTGAATTTTGTAAATTTACCAATAGGACAAAAATACCAATTAAAATCCGGACAAATTATGCATGTATTTTCACAATCGAATGAAACCATATTATATTTCAATTACGGTGGACAATGGCTTATTTTTGCTTCTCAAATGAACAAGAAACAATTAATAGCATTCGCAAACAGTATCAAGATATATCGTTACTTTAACTGAAAATTAAAGCAAAAATTTTAGACTGTCGAAAAAGAGCACTCATAGCGCTCACTTTTCGACAGCCTTAGCAATGGTTCATCACCTTCGCTTTTTCATATCTGCTGTCTGTACTTTTTCATTACAGGCATCTATTGATGGCTTGCCATATGTGTGGCCTGGCTTTTCTTTCAGACCGTGTTTTGGGTGAGGCAAAAAGCGAATTGGGGAATGTTACGAAGGGTAGGTATGAGAGAGTCTGGGGAAATATCTCCGACCGCTTGTTCTCTTGAATTCGCTGGCTGTTTTCTGGCTGGTGCTCATCATTACCTTATGTGTTTTGGCGGTATTGGGCGATTTTTTCTTGATGCCGTGGGCTTTGGCTAGTCTCATTAACAGAATATATTTGCCTGACAAATTCCATGTTCCGGATGAAAAATGAAGGACACTGAGAAGTCGATGAATGGCGAAGCTCACGCGAGCTTCGCCTCTTTCATTGCTACAAGGGCCACTTGAATCAAAAAAGCCGTTGACACCCTATCGTTGTCGAGCGATAATGCTCAACGATCTTGAATAGAAATAAATTCTAAAAAAGATATTTATTTCTTTTTATGAAGGGTGAGTGGGTGTCGTGGGACGTGGGGATGCAGTGGAAACGAGGCACTGGCGATCCGATCAGCCGATGGTTGTTGTAACTTCTGCAGAGTCAACACATTCACGGTGGAAGGTGTTGGTGCAACTGGCCATAGCGGGGGTGATGGTCAGTTTGGCAGGGACATCGTTGGCCTTTGGCATCGTGAATTTGTGGAGCCGCCAATTACCCTCGCATCCACGAACCGTTACCGTCACGGTAGAGCCAGGAGATACGTTGTGGGGACTTTGCGAACGCTATGATCCTAACCATGTGATGGCGGCGTTTTCGTGGATGACGATGCGGTACAAGGATTTGCAGGCGGGCGAGACGGTGAAAGTGCCGGTGGAAAGGTAATCATGTGCGATGGAGGTGGCGAAAGCCATGTTCAACAACACACAACTTTGCAGTTTTTGCTTTGCTGCTGTAGAGAACAACCGCAAAGTATATGTCGATGGCGATTCGCTACCAGCGTGCAACGAACATTTTCAGAAGTACGTGCAAAAGATCGCTGAAAATCGTGCGGAAATGAGAAAGGCTTGCAGAACAAGGTTATCAAGTGGATCATTCGAAAAAAGTCCAGGGAGGATGTAAGACCTGCTATCACAAAGGTAGCCTCAACGAAGTAGGAATTCAACGTCACACCTACCTATGCGTAGATTTGAGGAAGTTTGAAAGAACGGTGGTAACAAATGACAATGAATTGGAAGAACCTAAAAAACGGCGAAACTTAATCAGTGCTAAACGGGAAAGCCAAACACTCTGGGACTTTAGGAACTTTGGTCGTCTACCGTGCGCCGAACGGTTCGGTTTGGGCGAGACCACACTCGCTGTCCGAAACTTAGAAATTATCGACAAATATGTCGTTGATCTTTTGGTTAATCCCTATCTTTCAGCGTTGTTGTCGATAGAAAGTCCTTCATGCTTTAGTATGTCATCCAGTGTAACGGTTTTACACTCGTCATCTTCTCGAAGGGCTTCCATTGCCAGTGCATCAAACGGGTTCTCTTATATGGTAGGCATTTCATTTACACCATACAACTTTATTTATGTTTTGATTTGTAATTTTCGATGCAGTATGTTTATCATAGGGCCTGCTGAATGACGCTGTCTAATCTAAATAACAGCGTCATTCAGCAGGGCACAAAGTACCACTTTTATTAATGAAGAGTCGATTTGCTTTATTAATCCGCACTTTAGTCCAGCAATTCCTTGTACAAAAATGAGCGACAGATACTGTCTGCCGCTCATTGCAGATGTTTCTTAAGAATCTTGTAAAACTAGAGAAACGCTGATGACAATCAGTGCCGCACCTAACCAAAACGTCACTCCAACTTCTTCGCCAAGAATTAACCAACCTAGAAACGTACCGACAAGTGGTTGAAAGAAGAAGAACAATCCTCCAGATGACGCATCAACCATTTGTAATCCCTTATTCCACAAGAAAAACGCAACCGCTGTAGAAACAACCCCTAAATATAGAACCCCGCCCCATATACTTGGTTGTTGCCACGAACTAGCTGGTGTATGCACCAACTGTGCGACGGCAAACGGAGTAATGAGCAGCGTAGCTACAAATGTGGCGTAAAAGGTTACCGTCAATTGTGAGTAATGGTTCGGAATCTGTTTAACCAAAACGGACATTAGTGCCCACGTGATAGCAGCAATGAATAAAATCATGCCACCAAGTTTGTACGAATGATTTAACCCTCCTACACCAACAATCATGAGAACAGCTATCGTGGCAAGTCCAACGGAAAATGCTTTCCGTACGTTGATCCTTTCCTTCAACAGTAGAAGACCAAATACCACCATAAAAGCAGGTGTTGCCGATGTAATCATGGCTCCCATCTGTGCCGTCGAAAGTTTTGTTCCAAGAAACTGCGTCCAGATGGACACTGCATACCCCACAATTCCCACAGCAGCTATAAGCGGGAAATGTCTCCACCTAATTTTCCAAGATTGCTTCGTAAGTACGATGCAAACTCCTAGCGTAATCAGGGCAACCACGTACCTGAGCCAGACAAGTTCCATGGGCTGCATAATTGCAAGGTTAATCTTACTTACGACATACATTCCGCCCCATATACTTGCGGCAAGCGCCATATATAAGCCGCCTAAATAGCGTGAATTCATCAAGATCCCTCCGTCATATTTGGACATGTATTTATCCACTGGCGAAGAGATAATTATTTTGCTCCCTTCGCTCATTAGCGAAGGAATGAGGGAACATCGTTTTCAAATAATGAGTCAAATCCCAAGGCTTTCACCTCCGAACTCAGCTCGATTTTTCCAAACATTCCCAACCCGGAATATCGTAAAATTTATGAGAATTCATATTGAACTTATCTGTCCAACAGCCGAATAACGTTCAAATCTTCATCTCCGAATAATTATACGCCAACAAGCGAACAAGAATCCTGTATTTTCGCATCCGTTTGCACCTTGCAGAGGCTTAGGGATGATGGCAAGGTCATGTTCAACCTGGGGGAGGTGGGCTTCCTTTTCTCTACAACCAATTTGATAGTCTTGGGCTTAAAGTCGTTGTGGTAATGCTTCGCCACTGTAGACACCTCGCATCAATTTATTTATTTTCATATTCTCGATTCGTTGTGTCTATTATTACAGCCTAACACCAGATCCCCAAGAAGGATTTGCTCCCATCTGTGCATAAATATAAACCAAGGAATTTTTCGGATTATGTTATTATCGGGCAATTATCTGCAATACGAACATCAACCCTATAATGAGGTAAAGTGCATAGAGCGGAGGCTCATACTCTGGAAGCAATGTTCCTGGGTGTATATCACTTCAATGATGTGTCCAATCAATTCAGGGTCAAAGACGATATTACAACAGAAAACCGCCAGCAGGAAATCTCCGAGTTGATTAGCCGTTTAATTGACTTCTCTCCTACAAAAATTGCAGTTGAGCAGCTACAGTCCGAACAATTAGGTCTCGATCAGGAGTATTCAGACTTTGTACAAAATGATTTGATATTACCGCATAACGAAGTTTATCAGCTGGGTTTCCGAACTGCTAAGAGTTTGGGACACAAGCGTGTTTACGCAATTGACTATCAGAACGAATCAAGCGAGTTAACCATCGGGCATGTATTTGAGTTTGCAGAAGAATGTTGTCCAGATCTTCATGAGGAATTGAATAATCTAGGACAGAAATTCTTCAGTGAAATGAAAATTCGTTTGTAGACAGGGGGTATTCGGGAAGTGCAACGTTGGTTGAATGACCCGGACACCCTTCGAATGGCAGATCAGCTTTACTTGGTGATGACGCAAGTTGGCGACGATACGAACCGAATTGGGTTTCGCGTTGGTACGAGCGTAACTTAACCATCAACTGTAACTTCATGGATAACACCATGGATGAAAATGAGCGATGGCTTGTCATTTATTGTCAAGGGCATGCACCATTATTAACTCAGTTTCTTTCTGGCAGTGAAGCAAAGCTAGCTCCTGTCACAGAGTACCTGTAGCAAGTACCAAGCCCTTTTAATGAATCAATAAACAGTGAATACGGCTGCCCCTTGCTGAACATAGGAGAGGAATGTCCAAGAGCGATTCTATCCAGATAGTGGGTAGGATAAGGTCTACCAGAACGTTAACGGCGCAGTCTACTGTAACAAGAGGCTGGAAAGTAGATTGATGCATCATAGTACCATATGGACTAAGGCAGACAGTCTCATGCCCTTTGACTGCTCGCAGTGCCACCGCGAGTTTCTGCAGGGAGGCCCACGGTGGCAAGGTACAAGGATGGGGATGAAAGGCCAACAAGAGCCGCATTCCGACCATCTGCGAGGACTGCAAGCACGGATTTCTACCGGAGCAAGGTAAAGTACCTAATGGTATCCGAATACCCATACCGCGCCTTGAGATTTTCGCTATGTAACTAAAGGTGGTAGCCGAAGTCGTATCACTGACAGAGTTTGATGTTTCTAGCCTCTCAGCTGAATCTCATAATCTGAGACAATCTTTCCATCGTACTGAATGATTTGGCCATTTTGATTCTTATCAGACAGGATAATGTCGGCACTCATCTGTCCAGCGGCTTCGGAAGATTTGACGAAGCCGCCGTGTGCACCAGCTTCCATGCCGTTCAAGTCGGTCGCGACAGCGCCAGGCATGATGCCGAAAATCTGGCGGTGGCTACCCATTTTTTCAAACTCGTAAGCGTAAGTCAGCGTCATCACGTTGAGTGCTGCTTTGCTCGTGATGTAAGCGAGTGGGTGCCAAAAGTCGGTAGGCGAAATCGGAACGGTGATGTTGACGATTTTCGCGTTGTCTGTCAGAGATGACAGCAGGTTTTTTATGAGTTCGTGTGTGCCTAGAAAATTCGTTTCCATCGTCGTACGCAAATCCTCAGTTGTATAGTCAAATGTGTGCTTTGTGAGGTCAAGCGCCGCGCGCCCAGGCTTGACACTATCAGGAATTCCAGCATTATTAACCAATAGATCGAGCGAATCAATCGTTTTAGCTGCTGTGTGCAAGCTATCAAGATCATTCAAATCAATCTTGATGAACGTCGCTGATATACCTTCTGCGGCAAGTTTTTCGACTGCTGCCTGCCCACGGGCTTCATCACGCGCCCCGACGAGAATGTCATAGCCACGCTTTCCAAGATTGCGAGCGATTTCAAACCCGATTCCCTTGTTTGCCCCAGTTACTAATGCTCTTTTCATGTTAATCATTATTCCTTTCCTGAGTACGATTTGTGTAACGCTCTATCTTTTCGTCAATCCTTTTTAGGGATTCTGTCATCCAAAAAATCTCATCTAATACCTTGTCCTTGTGATTCCTCATCATTTCAAGTCGCAAATCAATGGTACTGTCTCCTTCTACAACCCAATCCATGTACTGTTTTATTCCACTGATGGGCATGTGAGTGGTTTTCAAACAAATAACGGTGGCAAGTAGAGCGACTTGATCTTCTGAAAATAACCGCCTACCAGCTTCATCACGCTCGATTAGTGGCAGTAAGCCTTGTTTCTCGTAATAGCGTAACGTTGATTCTGGTATATTGAACTTGGCTGCTACTTCGCCAATTGAATAACACTTCACCTGGAGACCTCCAAATTTATTGTTTCCTCGTCGACAGGGACTAGTCTACCACTTAAACCAAGGTTTAAGTCAACAATAAGTCACAGGACAAGCATTCTTAACTCTGAGCCATTCTAAATCACTACTGTCCGAACACCATGAGGGCTTTTAGCAAAATGCCTTCTCCATTTAACGGGGCAAGTCCCTGACAGAGGTTTGCTGTCAGGCCTGCATATACATGCAACGGACAGGACCCACGTCTTGCTGTACATGAGAAGCAGAAGAGCGACAGAGCGTGACAACGGTTCAGTGGTGAGGTGGACAGTTATGACGATTCGTCAGAATTGGTTCCACCTCGTTTTGGTGCATGAATTCTACAATACAAATTCCAGGAACGTACGGGTGAGTTGAATTGGGTTCATAAGTCAAAATGATGGTCTCTAATCCGAAGGGGGGATTTTTTGGCCCAGTCCATGTTTCAACCAGCACTGTGGTTTGAAAATAAAACTGCCCCTTATTACACAGACGCTTGATGCTTCTTATCTGCGTTTGGTACAGATCATATTGGCGTGACGTTCCATGATAATGTTAATCTATTGCTTTTTGGATATATGGAGAAAGCATGGTGATAAGAAAATCTCTCTGTAAAACTTCACTCGTGTCTGCCCTTGAACAGTTATCACTCTATCCTCAGCAACAGCAGGTGATAGTCCAAGGGTAAGCACTATCCCCAACAATGCCATTATCGTTTTCACGTTCAGCCTCCTCGGGGAAGAGGTTGGGCAATTTAGGCATTTTGTATGCGTGTTTATTACTCGTTCTTGAACCTGATCGGTCAACTGTCGTTGTGGACCAAGGCTCTCCGATCCATAATTATACGATAATGGTTGGCGACTGTTATGGCACTAAAGAAGCAGGAGTATTCAATGCGAGGGTATCGCAAGGAGGGCAGAGCTACCCGAACAGAAATGAGAAATTTGAGCGACCGATGCCTTTAACAGTTCATTCTATGAAACTTATCAGATTACTCGAACCCCTCCTTAAGCTTGCTAAACGCTTAGCCGTCTCTGCTGAAGCGGTATAAATCATTATCTTTACGTCCAACTCCGTTGACGGTTGCAAGACTACATGTTCGAACTCCATTTCCCCGATACGTGGGTCATGCCACTGCTTGTGACAATCGGTAACGACTTGAACATCATGTCGTGGCCATGTTTCGCGAAACAAGACACTGACTTGGGTAAATTCTTCAATCAGATTTTTGAAGTGTTCGTCGTTAGAGTAGAAAGCGTAATCTGTGCGAAAGTTTGCAATCATGATCTTTGCTTTATTTTCCCAGTCACTCGTGTTCGATTTAAGTTCGGGATCCGTCAAAAATCGTCTCAGCCAATTGGGGCCTTGTTGTATATTGGTCGAGAACGACGGTAGTCGAAAAACAAGTTCAGCGGCTTCGTTCCAAAACAGCAAATCCCACCATTTCTCCATGATGAATGCGGGATTAGGGTCAAGAGCGATTATGGTCCGTTTCAGAGCAACACTAAGTTCGGAAGTTTCAAGTTTGCTCTGTTCTACTGGTCGTGCTAGAAGGTGAAGGTAGCGACGTTCATCTTCAGTTAATTGCAACGCGGTTGCAATGTTGTTGAGAACGTCCTCTGAAGGATTCACGCTTCTGCCTTGTTCCAAAGATGTGTACCAAGATGTTCCAATATTTGCGAGTTGAGCGACTTCCTCTCTACGAAGTCCAGGGGTCCGTCGGCGTCCATGGGATGGTAGGCCTGCATCTTCAGGCACGAGTCGTTCTCGACGTGAACGTAAAAACTCGCCTAACGAGATTCTGGGTGACAACACTTCCGATGCACCTCCTTATCCTGACACTTTCAATCGTACGATAAACGAAGGAGGGAAACCAGAGACAAATCGTGTCATACTTCCTGTGTATAGTACTGAAACCACTAGGGAGGATTCAAACAATGAACGTTTTTGTAACAGGAGCTACAGGTAAAGTTGGAAGTCGCTTTGTCCGCCGATTGTTGCAGCAAGGACATCACGTTAAGTGCTTGGTTCGGGATATTGCAAATGCGCATTGGTTACAGCAGTTAGGGGCTGAAGTGTTAGAAGGCGATCTCTTGCAAACGGGAAGCTGGGGTAACACTCTTCAAGGCACAGATGCTGTGGTACACCTAGCAGCGCAGTTCCGCGGTGTTGACGAAAACACCGCGAGAAGGTCAAACATCGATGCAAGTATCGAGTTAGCACATGCTGCATTGAGGGCCGATGTGCCAAGGTTTATTTTTACCAGCACTAGTTTGGTATATGGAGCTGGTCATCATTCAAGACCTAACCACGAAGATGATCTATTAAGGCCGACCATGCCATATCCTCAAACCAAAGTTGCTGCGGAAGAAGCCCTACTACAGCTTTATCGAGGGCAGGGGTTAGGACTGCGCATCGTAAGACTTGGGTTTGTATATGGTGACGGCGACCCGCATATCACCGAATTTCTCCCAATGATGAAGAACTGGAATCCTGCTCAGCGTTTCCACATGGTACACCATGCAGATGTAAGTCAGGCCTTGCATCTCGCTGCTACCGTACAAGGGGTTGATGGGCGAATATATAATGTTGCCGACGATGCTCCAATTTCAGTGAGCGAGTTATTCCAGTTTCATAATAGTGAAGTCCCACAAGAATCGAATCAACAGGAATTCAACCCGTGGCAAATGGTGGTCGATACAACGCGTATAAGGGAGGAATTAAATTATCGTCCGATTTTTCCTTCTTTTCTTTCAGCGAAATATGCAGGCGCGTTGTAATCCACTGATGCCTATAGTAGCAATGAGCGATATCTGAGCACCGTTACAATGGTCGACAGGAGAATCTGATACTTCCTGTAAACACATTTCATTGACTATCGATGCAGAGAGTCTGTTGCACATAAGGAGGCTGATCCCGAAGAAGGATTCGCTCCCAAGTGTGCATAAATATCTAACAAGGAATTATCTGGGTTACGTCGTTATCGAAGCATGAAATATGCAGTGCGCCATGAGCGCTATGTGTTGAAGCCACCAATTCTGGTGGTTAGCGAGTACCTCATCTTGTCAAGGCTAGGATGGCATGTGTTGGGTCTGAGCAGACCCAGGGTTTGAAGCCCATCTAACAATGTACCCGTGAGGGGGAACCAACCTCCCAAGATGCGGGGCTATCCTCAAAGAACTGCTACGGTCAGCGAAAGCGAAGCCATGTCAGAAGCGTGGTCAACTGCAACACCCGAAATCATTGGATAATACGGGTGGGATGGAATGAGCATGGCTCCCTTGCGTATGGAGCTGAGCCTCGTTCATGATAACTCACGAATCTCCACTGCGTGTCCTTTATGACGAAAAGCTAAGCCTCGCTATCTAGATGAGTTAAGCCCCACTGAGCCATTGCCTGCATAACGGGAATAAACGTTTTTCCATAGTCGGTTAATGAATACTCAACTTTTGGAGGAACTTGGCTATAGACGGTCCGTAGGACAAATCCATCGCGTTCTAGTTCTCTTAATTGTTCCGTTAACATTTTGCGTGTAATGTTTTCAATTGAGCGTTGAAGTTCATTGAACCGTTTCGTGTCTCGAGCCAAACGCCAGAGGATGGTCATCTTCCACTTGCCTCCAACGACTGACATCGTTCTTTCTACAGGACATCTACTCAAATCATCACCTCATTTGATTATAGTTACTAAATCGATACTACGTTACAAAAAGGTGCGTACTTATCCTTGTTACCCTAAGCTAGTATACTCCATTTCATCGGAGGATGTTAACCACCTCGTACCGGCCGAACGGAAGGAGAACGGCGGTCGGGAACAACAAACACTCAACTCAGGGAGGTTCTACGTATGTCACTAGACCCACAAGTACAGTCGGTATTTGACAAACTGAAACACGCAGGGATTCGTCCACTCTATGAGCTACCCATCGAGCAGGCCAGAAAAATTGACCTGAATCCTGACCCGGGTCCGATAAAAGCGGTTGGAAACGTAGAGGATCGCCTAATCCCAGGACCGGACAGAGAAATTGGTGTCCGTATTTATACACCTACGGGTGAAGGGTCATTTCCAGCGTTGCTTTACTATCACGGCGGTGGATGGACACTAGGGGATTTGGATACGGCAGATGTGCTTTGTCGTCAAATTGCCAACGAGGTGAATTGTGTGGTTGTGTCGGTAGATTACCGCTTGGCCCCCGAGAACAAGTTCCCTGCTGCAACCGACGACGCATTCGCAGCTTATCTGTGGGTATGTGACAACTCAACATTGCTGAATGTTACACCATCCGTTATCGCAGTCAGTGGAGACAGTTCTGGTGGTAATCTCGCGGCTGCCGTTGCGCTCATGGCTCGCGACCAATATGTTCAGTTGCCGTTATTTCAACTCTTGTTGTGCCCGGTAACGAACTATGCATTTGATTCTCAGTCCTATATTGAAAATGCAGTTGGCTATGGACTGACCACTGAAACTATGAAGTGGTTCTGGCACAATTATTTGAACGATGTCGAGGACGGGAACAATCCATATGCTTCACCCTTATCGTCATCAGATTTGTCTGGTCTACCACCGGCGTTGATTATCACGGCAGAGTACGATCCGCTGCGCGACGATGGAGAGCAATACGCACAACGACTTCATGCATCGGGCGTACCAGTAGAACTGACGCGGTATGACGGAATGGTTCACGGGTTTTATCTAGCCTCGGGTGCCTATGACCAGGCAAAAGTAGCGGTCAGTCAAGCCATTCAAGCATTGAAACAGGTATTCCGTGCCTAAAGTGGCGCTATTTTAGTAGGCACGGAACAACTGTTACACCCTTTCGCACGAGATGTTGCGCAAGTATGAATATCAGGGAGGAATTCAATATGCACAAAACTTCCGAGAAAGTAGCGATTGTAACGGGATCGTCCAAAGGAATCGGTCGCAGCATTGCCATGCAGCTAGCCAGTGCTGGAACGAAGGTAGTTATTAACTATTTAACTAACCGTGTGGTCGCAGAGCGGGTTGTTGAAGAAATCGAGCAAACCGGTGGAGAAGCTATCGCCATTCGTGCGAATGTCGGTAAGGTTGCCGAGGTCGAGAGTTTGTTTAAGGAAACTATAGTTCACTTTGGCAGAGTAGACGTTTTGGTGAATAATGCCGGAATCATGCTGACGAAGCCCTTTCTTGAAATCACAGAGGACGAATATGACAGACAGATGGACGTGAATGTAAAAGGGACCTTCTTTGCTGCCCAGCAAGCTGCCAGACATATGCGGGAGGGTGGAAGAATCATTAACTTTTCGACATCGGTCACGCGTCAGATGTTCCCTACCTATAGTGCGTACGCTGCAACCAAGGGAGCTGTGGAGCAGATTACACGCCAATTGGCGAAGGAACTTGGACCGAAAGGGATCACAATCAATGCAATCGCGCCCGGTCCGGTCAACACAGATTTGTTCACCGAGGGCAAAACACAGGAGCAAATCGCTGCGGTTGGCAAAGCAAATGCATTTGGCCGCATAGGTGAACCGAAAGACATTGCAGATGTTGTTCTATTCCTGGCAAGTGAGGCGTCACAGTGGGTGACAGGTCAAACGATTTTTGTGAATGGCGGATTTATTTGAACTGTCACACGACACAAGTGAATTTTATTGATGATGACAATCAGTCATCGAAGGGTGACAACAACGAAGGGGATGTTTATGGTGACACATTCGTCGAAGAAACAAGTTGTTCTCATAACGGGAGCCTCGACGGGTATTGGTAATCTCACTGCTCGCGCATTAGGAGAGGCCGGTCATACGGTTTATGCGAGTATGCGAAACGTGAAAGGTCGCAATTCCAAACATGTCAATGAACTCCTTGAATATGGAGAGCGCAATGGATTAGACATACGCGTTGTCGAACTTGACGTGCAGTCAGATACCTCTGTTGAAAACGCGGTTTCAGCCATCCTCGTTGAGACTGGTAAATTAGATACTGTCGTGCACAACGCTGGACACCTGTATGTCGGCTACGTGGAGGCATTTACGCCTGAGAACATCCAGCATCTGTTTGATATTAACGTGATCGGAATTCAACGCGTGAACCGGGCGGTCCTTCCGCATATGCGAGAACGCCATACAGGAACCCTCCTTTACGTCGGCAGCACTACCACAGTTGTGGTTCCGCCGTTCTTAGGTCCTTACGTCGCTTCGAAGTTTGCAGCAGACGCGCTCGCACAGGTAACGGCCTATGAGGTAGGACAATTGGGCATCGAGACCACCATCGTGATGCCCGGCGCATTCACTCAGGGGACCGACCATTTTCCAAATGCGAGCCGTTCTGGGGATGTAAATCGAAATCAGGCATACTCAATACTCGACCCGCTAGTAGACCGTAACGAGTCGGCAACAACGAACCTGTTTCCATCTGATGTCGATGCGCATCCGAGGGCTGTGGCCGAAGAGATCGCTCGCATACTCTCTCTACCTGCAGGTAGTCGACCGTTTCGTAGCGTGGTCGACTTCACCGACTCTCATGTCGAGGAGGTTAACCGAGTTTTGCGTAGGGCGCAGGAGGAGTTTGTCACCCGTTTAGGCTTCGGTGAGCTACTACACATTCGGACTGCGCTGAATTAAGGCAGGAGCTCTTTGCCAATGTGTCATCTGGTCCTAATTTGGATAACCGAATGAAAAGTGGGTAAAGGAGTAGGGCATTACGGCAATTTCATACATTAGTTCTCCAAGCACGGAACAGCTAGGGACTATGTTAAGTTGGTTTTAGAAGGGAACGTAGATGTTAAGATTGCAGAAACTTTTCCAATGACACTAGAAGGTGTGCGCCATGCACATCTGCTAAGCGAAACGGGGCACGCAAATGGGGAAAATCATCGTTAAGGCAAAATAATTTGAACGTAATCTCGAGAACTGAGGTTAACTTATTGATCAGGACTACGAAATGACGGCAAGGAATTCACGTGTGTGTGAGAGTTGCTTGCTGTCATTTCACAAAGCTCAACATTGATTTATCAGGATTGCTATTGCACATACGGGGGCGAAAATTCAGGATATTCGCCCGCTCGTTTCCGTATAATTATTGGCAAACATTTAGCGTTCGAAGTGGATTTTGATGATATTGAAAAGGCAGAAACTTGGTTAAAAGAACGAGGAATTTCGGTAGCACAGCATGGAGAAATGCCACCTACTAAGCCATATGCTAGACCCCATTCCCGAAATGCTTCGGTGTACTTTAATGATCCAGATGGCAATAATTTAGAATTTATTTGTAACCTTCCTGATGGTCCGACCGGATTGACACCCGTAAGTTGGACATAGCTCTCTTTTTCTAGCGTTTTCTTAGACTTTCACATTTTCTTTCGGTTTTAATCCGGTATCACAATGCTTTTTGTGAAACTCGACCGGCGATAAGTAGTGCAGGCTGGAATGCATCCTTCTTTCATTGTAATATTCCATGAATGAAACTACTTCCCGATATGCCTGTGTATAACTCTCAAATTCAAAGCGAGAAAAACAGTCATCTTCCAGTATCCTGTGAAAAGATTCGATATGAGCATTCATATTTGGTGTCTTTGGCGGTATCCGCTCATGCTCCAGCCCAAGTTGTTCACATGTGGATTCAAACAGGTGACTGACAAACTGTGGCCCATTGTCGGAACGAATTACAGGCAACTCGGATTTCCCGTATAATTTTCGTTTCCAGAGCGCACTTTTCAGTGTATTTGCAGCATCTGTAGCCTCGCAGCGCAACCCAATATGGTAGTCCACAATTTGTCTGTCATACACATCAATATACGACAGCACGAAGAAGAATCGATCTTCACCCGTAATATAGCCATACTTAATATCCACTTCGAACAATTGATTCGGACCCGTGATATCTCGGTTTCTAGCCAATTTCCGAGGATGCTTTTCCTTCAATTTGCGTTGTGGCTTAAGGATCTTCAATTCCTTGCAAAGCCGATATACCTTTTTCTTGTTGATAACCAACTGGTACTTTCTCTTTAATAAATAGGTTAACTTGAGATATCCATAGGCAAAACCATCTCCTTCTATTTCATTCATAATCCATTCCTTGGCCTGCTCGTCACTTACCTTGCTGCCATCTTGTGTATAGGTATATTCGGTTACAGGACGCCCTCCAGCAGTCGTTCTCGGCTGTGGTTCATGTGTCTGCTGATAGTAATAGGTGGACCTAGAAACCCCCACGATGCGCAGCACGATGGTGACTGAATACCCGGCTGTGATCCACTTGTGTGCAATAGCTATTTTATCCGCAAGTGAGGGTTGGCTTTTTTTAACAGGTCACGCAAAATGTGATTTTCGAGTGCCTGATCAGCTAATGCCTTTCGTAATTTATCATTCTCAGAAGCCAACTCTGAACGCTCTTCAACGACCTGTTGGTAATCATCTGAAGTGACATGTGTTGGTATACCTTTTGATTTTCCAGGCGTTATACCTGTCTTCTTAAACTCACGAGTCCATCTACCAACCATATTGGCATTTAGATCGTGCTTCCTTGCCACAATAGTAGGACTACCAGTTTCCAGACATTCCTGGACGATCTGTTGCTTGAACTGTGATGAAAATTTCCGTCGTTCCATAAAGACAACCTCCTGTTGCTTCTAGTCTCCTATACTTTAGAGAGGTTGTCCAACCTGATTTCGGGGCTTAAGAGCGACGGAACCTGCTCGTCTGATGTATTTAAGCGAATATCGTTCATTATGATCTTTGTCTGCCACTTACACGGATTTATGCGTTGAAACAAGCATGAGTCCTTTAGTTTTTATTCGAATATCAGGGGCTGATGCCAAAGAAGGAGCCTCCCTCATGTTTGTATAAAGATCTAAACAGGGATTTTCTGGGTTATGTCGTAGGCGGGCAGAATAGCGACATAAGAACTTCGGAGGATTTATATGACAAATTCATTTTCTAAGCAGAAACTAGCCGATGATATGGTCGCTGCCGGATTTCCTAACTCATAGTTGTCTTCGCTTAATCCGCTGAATATTTGTATCTGGCGGGTTGTCTGTACGCCCGAATTTGAATGTCGTTCTAAACCATACAAAAAACATTAATATGACTGATGTTGCATAGGGGCGTGCTTTCTGTTGGTAAGTGGGATATTGTAATGCCTAAAGGGTGTTACTTCAATGCCTCCAAGGAAGCTACTCTATGATACTCGACCTTGAAGTCCAACGAGGTCTGTCGCGAACTCTCTAGGGGCGTGAAAACGGTCAGATGTATTAAAAGTCAACTGATTAGTGTCGGATTGTGTCGGAAATCTCATATTTATGTTGTATATTTATTTCACTAGAAAACAAATTTCTGGTGGTTGAGTCCATCACATGGGGGATGCGCGTGAATTGAGTCATCAGTGCGAGGTTTTTTGACTTTGTTTTTACTACCCTCTGATTATGAGTATCGTTTGGATGTTCGCGGCAATTATTTTTTACTTTCGCAGAGAACGGATCTCCTTTTCGTCTGCCCTAAAAGAATTTCCTCTGATTACGATTTTAATTCCCTGCTTTAACGAACGACAGACAATTGTAGATACCATTCATGAATTGCAAGCGCTTGATTATCCTAAGTATGAAATTGTAGTAATTAATGATGGCAGTAAAGACCGCTCTTTAAGCTATCTATCTGTCCTTGTCAAGATGTATGACAATGTTCGCGTTATTAATTTAAAACAGAATCGTGGAAAGGCAAATGCGTTAAAATTTGGTGTTATGGCAGCCCGCGGAGAGATTATCGTAACTTTGGATTCAGATGCTGTTCTGGAACATGATGCTCTTCATTGGTTGGTCGGACATTTTGTGCGTTCAGGAGGTGAACGAGTCGGGGCTGTAACTGGGAACCCGCGTGTTCGAAACAGAAGTTCACTATTAGCCAAAGTTCAGCTTGTAGAGTTCTCCAGCATTATTGGACTCATAAAACGTTCACAGAGAGTTCTCGGCAAAGTGATGACTGTATCTGGAGTTATTGTAGCGTTTCGCAAACGTGCATTACTCGATTGTGGATTATGGGATGTAGATCTCATAACGGATGACATTGGTGTTACGTGGAAATTACAGCGTCGATTTTGGGATATTCGCTATGAGCCCAAAGCGCTGTGCTGGATTTTTGTACCTGAGACTATATCAGGGTTATGGAAGCAACGTGTCTGATGGGCCCAGGGTGGCATTGAAGTGCTAATGAGACACTGGAAGATCATTTTTGATTGGAGGCATCGTAGATTTGTACCGGTGTTATTGGAGCAATTGGTGAGCATTGTGTGGTCTATTTGTTGGTTCATCAGTACAATCTTACTCGTTATAGAAATGGTTTTATCGCACCATTATTATGTCCCTATCTTTTAGACAGGAACTTATCTTGCGTTAGTTTTTGTGATTCAATCTTTTGTAGCTCTGTACTTAGATCGATTATATGAACCAGGGCTCATGAAATACTTTATGTGGAGTATTTGGTACCCAAGCATATATTGGTACGTCAATGCACTGGTTGTCCTCCGTGCCATTCCAAAAGCAATCAGTCACATGAACGCAGTCAAAAAAGGCAATAAATATGCAGTTTGGGATAGTCCAGATAGGGGGATTGTGTCCTGAAAAAAAAAGACAACTAATCATAGATGGAAAACAAAAGCCTGAAAAACGAGTTGTAGAATATTTTGTTACGCTGTCTGGATGGGTGTACATCTTCGTGTTTTTAATTCAAATTTCTTTATCCGTTTTATTATGGGCGGGCGGCATTCATTATCTACGCCGATTCATCATTTCGGCGGGTTACATTACACAAACTGTAGATCTCACAATGTTCACATTTGAATTTAGCCTTGTAGTTCTTTTGGCTACTTTATACTGGTCCTTGTACAATAAATTCCGATATGGAAAACTAAACAGACGGACGATGCCATCAGATGTTTCTGCTGCAGAACTCGCTAAAAAATTTTCCGTCACCGAAGAATTCATCATAGACCTTCAAAATCGGCGCTGGGTTGATTTAGAAGGGGAAATCTACACCTGGGTGGAACTAGGTTAAGTCTGTGTGATTTGTCCAAGAAGGCTTGACTTTGGAAGAGTGCTCTTGAATATAAGGGTGCGAATATGCAATACACTCCGTACTTGCCAATAGCTTCATCATGCAATCCAGTGCATATATCATCTTGGTCAAGACAGTGATGGCTCGGTCTACCAAATTTCTCAGAGTACATACATCTCTTTGGTGTGAGAAGGTTTACAACGAATAAGAGCATAGACATGCAAGGTTTTCAGGCATGCACTCTCACATAACTAAAAGTATGAGGAATGGTCACGTATTTTTTGCATTTGTTAGAAATAATCGCAAAGTGAAGGTAGGCAGAGACGGGTAACCGTTAGCCGTGATCACGATCAAGGTTGTAGTGAGGAGAACTGGAATGAAGTTTTGAGCGAAAGAAACGAAACCCCCCGCAGCTTGGTCTGACAGGGGGGGACTTCGTTTCTTTACGGCATGCTAGGCAAGGTGATATTGCCATTTCCGGATACACTGCCACCACCAGGAATCGTATAGTTGGCGCTGGCAATACCGTTATTGATATTACTTACGGTACTGGTGGACTGGTGGTAAGTGTTATAAAAATAGTAGACCATGCCACTGACAACAGCGACGACAGCCACGGTTCCGATGACCCAACGAAGTATCCCCGTGATGGAACTTTTTTCATCTTCCCCGTTTCGCAGACGCAAGGCACGCACGACCCATGCCTTTTTTTCCATGAATAACACCTGCATTTCCCCCTTTTCTCCGCTACTGTACAAACCATCAACCAACAGGGGCAGTGAGACCCTGAATGTAGGAGGACGCCCCTTGTCCCATACCAAAGAGGGCAAAGGCCATGTCGACACCAATGGCGGTGGAGACGGCCACCACAATGCTGAAGATGATGAGGCTGGTGATGGAATTGGCAAAACTGTCCATGCAAATTCCTCCCTTCAGCAAGGAGGGGGTGAAGGGCGGAGATAAAAATCTCACAATATGGTTCGACCAGTAGTTAGTCAAGCTGTGGTGAATTCATCTAAATGTTGAACTGTTGTTAAACATTTTTGAAAAAATAATCTATCTTTTCTCCATGGCGAAGAGAATCAGGTTTTGGACAAAATGTTTATATGTAGGAAATTAAGTGTTTGCGTATCGTAATTACCCACTAATCAATCTATGAAATATCCAAAATGTGTTGTATGATTCCGTTTTCTAATCAATTGAATATTTTAAGTAAAGATGGAATATATTATTTTTATGTTTTATCCGTATATCGCCACCATCCTATTGTGTAAATAATTACAGGGCATATGACTACGGAAAACAAGAAATAAGCTGGTACAGCATGCAAGATAAATTCGGTAACATCAAATAAATTGTGAAACATGAAGTTAGCAGCAGACCAAGTAAGTACTGTGCAGGGAATGATCGCCCATTTTGTATCTTTGGAGTAGCCTATATCTTTTATCGCTTCACAAGTTGCTAATTGAAATGAAGACATTTTCAAAACCTGTGTACTCACGACCCCCATGACATATAAAGTATCCAAACGTTCCACAAACTTTCCTTGTCGAATGGAACGAACGACTTCTAAAATTGGATAGCTTAAATAACGTACAGGCTCTCCGATGACACCTATAGTCAATGTAATGAGAATAATTAGTACGACTGTACTTATTGCACTAGCTATAATGATATCGTATGGCAGAGTGCGGGGTGTTCTTAGTGCAGGAATCCACTGGAGAACCACAGAAAATTCCAAACCATAAGCAAATGCAGGTACAACACTTGCTTGCCAAATAGCCATCCATCCGGAGCTTAACATCGGGCGAAATGGTTGCCATTCAAATCCTTGTAAACTTAAGAAGAAAAGAAGGGGGCCTATGATAATAGCAAGAGGAAAAATAAATTGATTGACACGACCGACAACTTCGATTCCTAAATATGTGAGATATGCGGCTACAGAAAATGTAAGTAAGCTAGTAATAAATTCCTGTGTATTTGGCAACACAGTAACGCCAACAAAAGTACTTAATTCGCGCCCGATTGTTGCCAATGTCACCACACCAAATATTATATACCAGATAGCAAATATTCCTCCTCCCAATGGACCAAATGCATGCATTGCTATTTGTGTTAACGTCTTATCAGGAAAAAAATGTACATGAAGAGCTGCAAGACTGGCACATATAAGTCCTCCGATACATAAGCCAAATCCTGCAATCCATGCATCATGGACTGTAAATTGTGCAATTGTTCCAGGGATGGTAACAATACCAGTCCCTAATATTGTCCAAATTAATATTAGAATAACCTGATATCTCGAGATTTGAACCATGTTCAATCCCCTTCATGACTTTATGTTTCCACCGTAAATCCATTCTGTAGGTTTTTTAAATATCCATTCAATCACAAGAATAGGGTTGAAATTCGACAACCGGTGAAATGAATTAGCCAATGCTAATAAAGTTGCAAATCCGATGAAAATACACCAAACAAGGCGTTCGCTCATACGATTTGGTTTCCAGTGTTGAAATTCAATCAATTTTCTTATCATGGTCCATAAGAGTTTCCATACATTTTCCACTTAGCTTTGCCTCGCTTCATTTAATTATTTTCACTGTTTTAGAGATAAATGGTGTCTGCGAAGCGAGTTCGCCATGTAAAATTTGCGAGTGAATATTCATTATCAATTTTGTTTGTTTCCAATCATATGAATATTTTGCATTAATATATTTTTCTTTCGGAAAATGTTCTTCTATGAGTGTTCGGATACCGTAGACATCAATTCCTGATTTAGTAGACATTAGCCATGCCTCACGCAGGCGGTTTTCTACGTCATGTTGGATTGACCATTCTAATTGAGATAAATTTTTGGAACTCATAGTGGTGGGAGAGTCCCATCGTTCTACTTCGCCTGTTCCTCTCCAATCAACTTGTATGATTGGAGTTGGAAGAATTCTAAGCAGCTTTAAGTGAGTAGTTGTACGAATCCAATGAATAGTTATTAATGAGTGGATTTGTTGGTCTTGAGAACGCACCACTAATGGTTCCCTGACATCGAATGTTCGTCCCATCAACCAACTAACATCCAATATTTTACTGAAAGGTACTCTATATAGCTTACCTTCGATTGAAATAAAGTCCAATCCTGATAATACAGGTTCTTTATTTTTATTCATTTTGATTTCAGCTATTGTTGACGATGCGGAGGGAGTTAGAAGATGTTTTACGATATGAAGTTCATCACTTGCTAGACATTTATAGCGTCTAGATTCTTCATCCACTAAATCACGAATTAGTATAGCTGTAGAGACACTAGTTTTTTTGCTATCTTTGAAGATGTCTTCTGCATTACCTGACGTAATTACCCATAGCTGACTTCTCCGCAATTGCCGATTTCGTTCTAATGCATCTACTAATCCACCTAGTTTAGAAGAGATTGCAGACTTTGAAAATAAAATGATACTAGTATGGGGTAAATAAAGTGAACGTGATAACTGACTTTGAATTCCAGAAAACGCCAATTCCATGGTAGTTCCATTGTTTGATACTATACGATCTGGTTCAGATTTATTGTTTCTACCTGCTTCTGTTTGTCCTGATGGGGCTGATTCTGGATTGATCAGATCGACAGAAACGCGAATACCATTCTTAGCTTTATCTATGCCAATTCCTGTTGAGATGTATAGATGATCTACATCATTGTAATCGCAAGCTGTAACTGTCCCAAGTATTAAGAAGGTCGCTACAACAACTATATAATATTTACGACTTTTATAGTTCCAAATGCTAATTATGCTCCAATTCAACCTTGGTCTCTCCTTGATTTTGAATGAGACACATTCATTCGAGAACTATTTTGAGGTTCGAATTCTTGGGGGCGTTTTTGCATCATCCACCAAGGAGCACGTATGACCGTGTCTTTCATGTCGTTAAAATTGTTCGGTGCAACGGGAGATAAATACGGTACGCCAAATGAACGCAATGAAGCTAGACGAGCGACTATCACTAGTCCTAACATTACAACTCCAAATAATCCAAATAGGCTTGCAGCAATAACGAATGGAAATTGGAGTAATCTAGCTGACATCACTAGACCGAGTGCTGGCAATGTAAAAGATGCTACACCAGTTGCTGATACAATAATAACCATACCAGGCGAAACAAGCCCTGCTTGAACTGCAGCATCTCCAATAATCAAGGTGCCAACTATACTGACTGATTGTCCTACTGCACGAGGAAGTCGTGTACCTGCTTCACGCAAAGCTTCAAACGCTATCATCATGCCTAGAGCTTCAAACACTGTTGGGAAAGGAATTCCAGTATGTTGGGCAGCCACACTCATTACAAGCGGAGTAGGAAGAAGATCCTGATTATAAGTTAAAAGGGACACATAGAGCGCTGGTAATAATACTGAGACCCAGAACATGAGGTGACGCAACAACCGAAGAGGTAAAACAATACTGTAATGCATGTAATAATCTTCTGGAGAACTGAGATTCATAGCAAATGTTAATGGCACAAGAATGCTTTTGGGGGAGCCGTCGACTAACAGTCCTACACGACCTTCCATCAATCCTGCAATCATACGATCTGGCCTTTCGGTATCTTCAACCGTGGGAAAGATTGAAAAATAGGGATCAGAAATAAATTCGCGTATTTGGTTTATATCTACAATGTAGTCAAATACAATTTTTTTTAATCTATCACGCATCTCATTTACTAGAGATTCTTTTGCAATTGTTTTGTGATATAAAATGGCGATTGTAGTCTGAGATTCATTACCTAGTTCATAGGTCTCAATTTTCAATTCAGGACTTTTTAAGCGCTTTCGTAGAAGAGAGATATTTAGGTTTATATTTTCAACAAAGGCCTCTTGCGGACCATTCAATGTAGGCTCATTTTCAGGTCGCTCAACAGAACGTGTCGGTAGTTTTGTGAGATGCCAAACTTGTACGAACTTTATGTCATCAGAACACACAATCGCGCAACCATTGAGCAAAGCTTTTACAGTCTCGGAAACATTATTAACAGTATGTGTAGAAAGACCTGGAATGATGGAAGAAAGATGAATTCGTTTGCCTTTGAAATCGGAAATTTGTTTACTGGTTACTAAAATAGCTTCTTGTAAACGTTTATTGTCGACCAGACTGTCCAACCAAAGCACGAAAACAGTGACACGACTCATATTAACGGATTGGATTCGAAGGTCTGGGCAGGGATGAAGTCGATTGGAGATTTGATGCACGACTTCGATTGCTTTTGAAGAAATAGTGTCGTCGTGCTGTCTCATACATGATTCTCTCCCATTTCACTTGGTCTATAAAAATTAACTATTGTCTTGAATTCATTTTTCTCAATTATCGACCTAAATATTCCACCATTCTGATATTTGTTCTGAGTACTTTGTGTAGCTTCTTTTTAGATGTGTAGATGAGCACTGTCACCACAATTGCCATGCCGTTTTCCTCGACGACACGGGTGGGGTTAAAAACGTTTCCACCACATCACGTGCCCACAACTCCACACCGGTGGATTCGGCCAGTACCTTGGCTGCCTCGGTAAAACGGTGATTGGTCACCACCACAGCGTGCGACGCCTGATAGTAGGTCATGGCCGCATACACCTGTTGCACGGCTTCCACTCCCACAGCGTGGTTGTACCGCTTGCATTGGAACACCCAGCGTTCCCGTCCTCGTTCAGCCACCAAATCGGCCCCAAAGTCTCCCGACGTCTTTGTGTAGGCCACTGTCCAGCCTCGATTGACTAACGCCCTGCCGATAAAGCGCTCAAATGCCACGCCATCCATGCGGTCTACGGTCTGCATAGAAACGCTGCGTCTCTGCTGTTGTTCGCGAAGGATGAATCGCCGCGCCCGAACCGTTCCAATGACAAACGGCACCAGCGCGGCCAGACACGGTGGCAGGAATGCTGGGATGGCGGGGAGATTGGGGGACACAGACACCCAGTTTCCATGAACCTGCGTTACCCCCAAGCCCCAGATCAGTACGAATAGCCCAAAAAGCAAAATGCCACTCACGTTCCGTTTTCGTCGGACTCGTCTGGCCATCGCCGCACCCTCCTTTTTATGTGTTAGGGTATGCGGCAGCGGATCGTCTTATGGGCGGAAAAAGCCGCCGTCGACTCTTTCCTGTGTGTCGAATCACATGGAAAGGTGGGATGGGAATGCCAAGGCGTATTCAACCTGTCATCGGTGCCGTGGGGAGCATGCTGTTCTCCGTCGCGGGCACGCTGGTCTGGGGCATGCGGGGACTGGAGCAGAGTGTGCAGGAGCAGTCGTATTCGCATCTGGAGACGATATACGGGCACACGCTTCTGACGAGCGGCACACGTCCGGTTTTCACGTTTCACGGATGGCCGTATCTGTTGCTGGCGTTGGTTTGGGGAGTGGGGTGGTTGCTTGTCGGGATGGGACTCCTGGAACGAAAACGGATGCCACGGTAAGTGCGGTCTGCGGCCTTCCAACCTGACGGCAAGGCAACGTGCCATCGCCATTTTAGGGATCGAACTGGTGGAGTATTTGGAGAATGTGCAGCACATTTCACTCGTCGAACGATACCCGTCTCGCAGAGGGGAGGGGGAAGATGCAAGGAAATCCGACACGATGGATGGCGCGGTTGACGCCGATTCTGCAACAGGCGGCACAGGATGGGCGCGTGGACCCAAAGGCGCTTCGCGAAGCGGTCAAAGAGGTCCTCATTGCTGAACTGAAAGCGGCGCTAAAAAAGAAAATCCTGTCGTATCTCCTCTCCAACGCCTGGTGGATCATCCCGCTTCTTTTTCTTCTCTACTACGGACTGGGGATCACGCTTGCGCTGTTTTCCGCCACCACTTCGGTAGCCACATTTGTCCCATGGCAGCAACTGGCCCAAACCCCCGCCATCGAAAGTGGCATCCCTGCCGAGTTTGTCACCGATGTGGAGAGGGCGAGCGCAGCGTATCGTATCCCCATGCAATATCTGGCCGCCGTAGCGTATCACGAATCCGGCTGGAATCCGGCGGCGTATGCGGATTACGACGGCAGTCATGCGATGGGGCTGACGCAGTTTGAACCCGGAACCTGGAGTGGAAGCGGTGATCCCGATCAAACGGTGTCCTCGCCGGATACCGATGCGACAAGAATTCTTCGCTATGGTGGTTTTGGCGTGGATGCAGACGGTCTCATGGCCCCGATGGGAACACCGGCTACGGCGGCCCTTAACGCTTCGGCCTTGTTGGCGCTCAGTCAAGCCTGTTCCAGCGCCGCAGATTGTGTGCCCTACGCCAGTCCCTTTGACCCTGCGGATGCCCTGATGGCAGGAGCCAAGTATCTTTCGTATCTTCGAGGCTTGACGCATGGCACCTGGGAGAGTGCCAGCGAAGCGTACTACGGTCTGAACGCGACGGCGGATGCACAGTATGCGGCTGATTTGGTGGCACTCATGATGGCGTACACGGAAGATTTTATCCCGCCAGCACAAGGTCACGTATTTGGTTCCTTTCCGGTGACGCAATCCGGCGGTGTGGTTGTGGCGGGGACGCTCACACCGAAAGAAGCCATGTGGTCGCATTCGGTACCGCTTTATGCGCCCGTATCTGGCATTGTGACGCGTCAGATACAGGGAGGGCGGGTCATCCTTGCCTTACCAGATGGGACGGGTCTGACGATGCCGTATGCCGACTTTCTGCCGTTTGCGTTTGCCAAGGGGGAGCGCACCGTGAATGTACAGGCGGGGGAGATTGTGGGGTATGTGAATGTGGCATCCGGACAGGTGAAAGAACGATAAACCCCTTGTTCCTCAACCAAGCCACTTTGTCTTTCCTCTACAGAGCAAACTGGAAGGGGGAATTTCTCTGCAAGCTTTGCCCATTTTCCTCGGTGTGCTTCTGTTTCTCGCCGTTTTATTGGCCTTGTTAGGTCCTCTGATCCGCCGGGAAGAGCGGGTCAACTTTTGGAAGAAGCAAATTCAGCGTGATCCGCCGAAAGTGGTTCAGGTTCGCCGTGCTCCCAAAGGGTTCCTGGAGCAGGTTCAATTCTATGCGGACGCGCTTGGCGAAACGTCCTGGCCGTCTCTCTTTCCACGCTATGCGCTTTTCAGTGCGGGTGTGGTGGAGTTGTTCTTTGTGCTCATCGGTCAACCCTTTCTGGGTCTGCCCGTCAGCCTGATGGGACTTTCCGTACCGTATTTCTGGATGCGGGGTCGATACCAGACGGCGAGGATTACGCTGAAACAGCAAATGCAGCGATTGTTTTTGTTTCTGGCGCATCTGGTCAAAGCGGGGGCGAGTCTGGAAGTGGCGCTCCGTCAGGCTGCTCAAGCCTTTGAATATCCGCTTCGCCCATATCTTATCGACGCTGTGGCGACCATCGGAAAAGGAGAACGCGGACAAATCCAACTGGATACGGCGGCAACGGCTCTCTTGACGATGGCGGAGCGCATGCAACTGAAAGAAGCCGAACGTTTGGCGCAAATTGTGAGCCAAACGCAGCTCTATGACACGAATCTGGGCGATGTGCTTCTGGAAATGGTTTCGATAGATCTGCGGGACAAAGCGGTTCAGTCGGAAGCGACACTGGACAAGTTATCTTCCAGTATGGAGATGATCGGACAACTCATGGTCTCCACGCCTCTGTATTTGTACATCATGCTGGCGGTTTTCGGCTACGTAGGAAAGTATCTGGCGACCTTACACGTTTGATGCCGTGCGCGAAAAGTCACCTGCACGCCACATCCTCTGTCTTTCTTGAAAGGCGGGGATTCGCGTGCAGGTTTTTTTACCCTCGACAGGCACGGCAACAGAAGCCGCTTCACCCTCTACACCTGCGTTGCATAACTTTTTGACCGCACACGCTGCTACCTGGCTTGGCTGGCAGAATCCGTCGCCTGCGGCGTATGTGTTCACCCTGCCGCCTTCAGGGAATTGGCTGTCCAATTTGACGGGTCAACCCGAGCAAAGCGCGGAACTTATGCTCGCCAACACCTTGTTCAGCATGCTCACGAACGTGATGCACCTGGCGATTCAGGGGATTTCCAACCTGGCTACACCCGAATGGCTCATTGAACCCATGATTCATTTGGCCGGTACGGTAGTCAAGCACGGCGGCATTCCTCTTCTCCAGGCTGCGTTGCCGCTTTTGCTCATTGTGATCGGCGTGGTCATGATGCTGGCGTTTGTGCGCGGGCGTTTGTCAGAGAGTTTGCGGCATCCTGCGGTGTTTCTGGCCTCGGTAGCGGGGGCACTGGTACTGATGCTGTACTTTTCTCCGGTTCTCCAGTTGGTCAATCGTCTGGCGATTGAAGGCACCAACACGGTCAGCGCCAGTCTGGTTCAAGCGGTCGATCCGCACGCGGGGAGCCTCTACGATCTGACTTGGCAAGACGATGTGTTGGAACCCTGGGAAGCCATCCAGTTTGGGGCATCGGCGCCGTTGCAGGATTTTACGGTGTCTTCCTATTACGCACCGCAAAAGACGTATGGCAGCGGTGTTTTTGCGATCACGGTGAAACCGGGCGAAAACTGGGTGACGCTTTTCTTGCAAAATCCCACGCCAGATGTCCGCCAAAACCTGATCCAGGCACTCTATGCCCCGCTTTCACAGCACCGTACACCGTTTACAGGATTTCCGGTGTCTCGACTGGAAAAAGCCGATCCGGCGGCGATGCAAGGTGGCATTTTTGTCATGACGCTTTGCATTTTGCCGAGCATCGCTTTTTTCCTCGTCATGGCGTTTTACCTGTTTTACCAGACGCTGTTTTTTCTCTTCTATGCGTTGCTTGCTGTGATCATTGTGCCGATGGGCACATTGCCGCAGTGGGGATGGCCTGCGATACTGCGTTGGGCGAGGCAGATGTTGGGAGCGTTGTGGCTTCGGCTGTTGAATCTGCTGTATGTGGCACTGGTGGATGTCGTACTCTCCACGATTTTAGGTTTGATGAATGGCAACGGTATCGTGAGGCTGGAAACGCTCATCGCGAACACGCTGGTCAGCGCTGTGGTGTTTGGTGCGGCGCTCTTTTTCCGCCCGAAGGTCATTGCGCTCGTGGCCACAGAACCGGCTCTGCCCTGGCAACGTCAACGTTCGGAGGAGAAGAAGGCCATCGAAACGAGGAATAAGGAGGCAAGAGAGACCGCGAACGCGAAAGGAAACCAGGAGGGCAAGACCAACGAGACATCGGCATCGGCCAACCGCACCGAGGCAAAACCGGACACAGACGGCAAGGTCAGGGGAGTTGCAGGGCGTACCGGACAAGTGGTGCAACGGCATCAACGTCAAACCACCGCAGGTTTATCCAAGGGATCGACGGGAGCAGGCGTGCATCCTCCCGCTCGTTCGTCTCGTTTTCGCTCTGCGCCGATATCAGACGAGGAAGCCTCTCGTCCCTCTTCCTTGTCTTCCCGGTTTGCCAAGGGAACCAAGGCATCCCCCGCGCCTGCGTCAGCGTCGTCTGCCTCGCTCAAAGAGCCAGCGTGGAGGCCGCAAACCGTGTCTAGAGGCGGGGAGGCATGGAGACGTAAGTCGGATGTATCTGTGAAATCGTCTGCCTCGCTCAAAGAGCCAGCGTGGAGACCGCAAACCGTGTCTAGAGGCGGGGAGAAGTGGAAACGTCAGCCGGAACCATCGTCTGCCAAGTCACCGAAGGTCGCTTCGACCTCCGCGCCAACACCAATAAGTCCCAAGCGAGCCTTGCGGGGGCAAAAAGCTGTTCATGTGGCGATGAAGCCGTTGCAGCCTGCAAAAATCTCGCCGTCCTGGATGCGGACAGCACAAGGAGTCGAACTGCGAAAGGACGAGATTCGCCCGCAACGGCCTCTGCGTGTGACGATGCCGAAAACAGGTGGTTCATCGAGCCAAGCGGCAAAGGGTACAGCGGTGCGTCAGAATCCGAAAACACCCGCACCGACGCCTGCTGTAGCGAAGCGGGCAGAGCCGGAGCTGCCTGTGAAGCAAGTGCAGGCAGGAGATTTTGCCTGGACGATTCGTGGAAGCTACGCGCACGGCAAACGCATTACGCCGTTTGATCCGTTCGCCAGTGTATCGAAGAATCCAAAGTCTGTCACGAAATCAGGAAAGGCGGTCAAAACCGTGCGAATGCCGAATTCGCCTAAATGAAGGTAATGTCAAGGCTGTCCCTCTGTCATTGCAGATGATGGAGGGGCATTTTTTTGTTGTCCTGGCATACGGACAATCTTTGCCTGCATAGGCTCGTCGACAAACAGACGAGGAGGGGGTTTCAACGTGTGGGCATGGCTTGGTCGAATGGTTGAACGCATAGTGGCGCAGGATGCTTCCGCGCAGATGAACGGCACGGAACTACTGGATGCACTGCTTCATCTTTTCGGAGGTGGCACAGGGTGCTGAATCCACGCCAGATAGGACTTCTCACCAGTTTTGCGGCGGCCAGCGTGGCAGCTGTGATGGTCAGCGCCTCCTATCCTGTAGCGATCTGGGGTGCGGGCGTCGCACTGACAAGAATGTGGAAAAAACCTGCCCTCCCCCCGTGGACGTGTCCGCTCCTGGAGGCATCGGCAGCAAAGGAGACGGGGAGGGGGTGAAGTCATGGGATGGATCAGTCTTGCCGCCAAAGCGTTAGGGAAAACTCTGGGTAAATCGGGCGTGGTGAAGTTGAAAGGGGGAGGCAAGGCGCTGGTCATCGGTAGTCATCAACCCATCAGCGCGAAGGCGGTAGCCAGTGCGAAAGGCGCTATCGTTGCGAAAGTCGCGGTCACAGAGGCTGGGAAAAAAGCGCTTGTGGTCAACGGCCAGCATGTCGTGACACTTACTGGCAAAGCTTTGGCTGTGAAAGCTCTGCAAGCGCCGTTCATTGTCGTCGTCAAAACGGGTGTTGTAGCTGGGAAAGTGGCAGCTGTGGCGTTGGCGCTCAGTGCGGTGGCGGCCAGTGCCTGGGTGGGCAACGATGTGCCGGTCGATCAGGAAGTGCTTCACCATTTACGAGAGGCGGCGCATACTTTTGACGGCATCCAGTGGAAGTGAAAGGAGAACCGGCGTCTTTGAACTGATGAGTTACGCCACGATGTTTGCAGTGGGTAGCGTGGCCGCCTGTGCCCTGGGAGACATGTCGCTGGAAGACACCGCGCTCATCGGCGCATCTCCTTATGCTGCAGTGGGGGCGGCACTCTTTGGTTACCGCATCCCCAAACGTGTCGTGGTCACGGAGCCGGATGTGCAAGGCTGGAGAGTGTATCTGGGTCAAACCGCCTTCGGACAAAAGGTCTACCATGATTTCGCCGCGATCCCGCATATGAAAGCTGGTGGGGCAACCGGCAGCGGAAAGACCAAAGGACTGGAGCTCCTTTTGGCGCAACTGGTCATGAAAAAAAGTCCATCCGAGTTACAGGTCCACATCATCGATATGAAAGGCGGCGCCTCTTTTGCGCATTTTGCTCGTCTCCCGCATGTGGCCGGGCGTATCTATGCCGATACGGAAAACGCAGCACAGGCGTTAGAAAACATTGTAATCATACAAAACAAGCGTCTGGAGCGGATCCGCAGAGCCAGGGAGCAATTTCTGCCGATTCCCTCGTTTCCGCGCATCCTCGTGGTGATTGATGAGGGTGGGGAACTCTCGCCTGCTTATGCTTATGACAAACAGGACGAAAAGATTCGACGCCAGTGCTTGGCCTATTTATCTACTTTGGCCAGAGTGGGCCGCGAACCTTGCATCAGCCTGGTCTACAGCACCCAGCGCCCCTCCAATGAAACACTCCCTGTAGGCATCCGTGGACAAATGGATGCGACAATGGCGTATCGCACACAGAATGAACTGGATTCGGGAATCCTTCTCCGAAATGAAAAGGCAGCCAGGTTGCCCAATATCAAGGGTCGCATGATTTACCAAACACCGGATGGCGAGAAAGTGGTACAGACTGGCATGATCCCCGAACTCTTGCTTCGACGCTGGATGGAAGACAGGATGGATACGAACAGATCGGACAAAAAGGAAACATCGTGTGCGGACAATGTGGATACGTTCAGCCAAGACAAGGAGGGGGGAACGGAGGCGGACGAGATGGAAACTTCTCGAGTCGGGCTTCCCTCCTCGTCCTCCCGCGTCTTCCATGACTTCGTGAAAGGTGGATGAGTCCCAATTAGTACTTCGATCTCGATCTACGACTATGCCGTTTCTTTAGCTTCTGCCGCCAGAATTTTTACCATGCGTCAACTTTGCAAGCATCCTTTATTGGCGTGGCGCACGCAACCTGAAAAACGTGCCAGTGCCATGCTCAGACCCTATCGAGAGCAGTTCGAAATCCTCGTAGCGCAGCGCGGGGGCATGTTTTTCTGGCGGCTCTCTCCCAAGGCGAAAAAGGAGTTGGGCTTGGATTTCAAATCGGTCAGTCCTTGTTCCAGTCGCATTGAGCACTGGCTTTCTGTGGGGGATTTGTGGCAAGCTCTATTCCACACAGGCGGCAAGCCCCACGTATTCCTGGCCGAACCCAAACACAGTGCTGGCTTCGATGTGTATGTGGAGTGGCAGGGCAGGGCGTATCTTGTAGAAATTCAACGTACGCCACTCACCACGAAAGCCTGGACAGAGAAGTGGGATCAACGACTTGACTGGTATAACGCCAGAGCGTTTGAGCAAGCGCCTTGGTATCGCGGGGTCGTGCCGCGCCCCGTGCTGATTCTGAAGACGGAACAGGAAGACAGTACCGTAGGATTACCTAAAGGGGCGCTGGCTTTTAAGAGTGTAGACGCCTTTGCGAAAACGGTGGTATTTCGGAAAACCAGGTTACAATGATCGAAGTAACAAATTCACACGTGTGATAATACGTGCTATAATAAAGGAAATGGTAGAGGGAAGGGAACGGATGAAAAGTTATTCGTCACGGGAACTCATTCGGATTCTTCAAGAGGATGGATGGTATTTTGTCAGAGCAGCGGGTGATCATCATCAGTTTAAACATCCCATCAAACCTGGAAAAGTAACGGTGACCCATCCAGTGAAAGATATTCCTGTAAAGACAGTAAGGAGTATTTTCAAACAGGCAGGACTTCCTGTACCCGATTGAAGGTTCCAGTTCACCTGTCGGATGAGTGGAATAGGAGGTTGGCAAATGTACAAAGATCGATACATCTATCCAGCCATTTTTCATTTCGCTGAGGATGGAATATCCATAGAATTTCCTGATTTTCCGGGTTGTTTACCTTGCGCATTTAGCCTAGAAGAAGCCATGAAGAATGCCCGTGAGGCAATGGCATTGCATTTATACGGAATGGAACAAGATGGAGAAACACTTCCGGAACCAACGCCCATTTCTCATCTTCAGTCCAACGAACATCAAGCCATTGTACTTATCGAAGTATGGATGCCTCCTTTCCGGGATGAGATGGAGCAGAGAGCCGTCAAGAAAACGTTAACGATTCCCAAGTGGCTGGATGATTTAGCGTTAGAGCATCAAGTGAATTTCTCGCATTTGCTACAAGATGCGCTCAAGAAGTACTTAGGCGTGAATGAAAAACAATAGAGTCATCATCCTGATCGTATTGCCCGCCCCGCCCTCTCTCCGCATCAAGGAGAGGGGGCTTTCTTGTGATCTATCGCACTCATGCGGCCTTTGGGGCGGCTCTCATGGAATCGGTGCTGGTGGGAGAAGGCGCGTTCTCCTGGCAGGCGGGAGCGGCGGTGGCCATAGCGGCTCTGGTTGCGGTGATACCCGATGTTGATCATCCGCAATCTTGGATCACCTTGCACGTCGATCCTCTGCGTCTGGTATCCCGCACGTTTCGCCACCGCACTGCCACACACAGCCTCTTGTCGATCCTGTTTGGGTATGTGTTCTTGTTTCAACTTTTGCACCTGCCCCCCTGGGTCGCCAGTGGAATCTGGGTGGGTTGGACGAGTCATGCGCTCATCGACCTTTTGAATCCCCAAGGCGTCATGCTCTTTTGGCCGATGCCTACGCCAAGTCTGCAAAAACGTCTGCATTGGAACGGATTCATCCGAAATCCCGTGCCGCTATTCACCATCCCCGTACAAAGTCTTGGCGAGGAAATCCTGGAACGACTCCTCCTGTTCTATGCGATGGCGCTGGGGGTTCTTTGGATTGCGGCACACATCATCGTATCTTTGCCGTTTTCCCGCCCTCTCCACCGTCTGTTGTGGCACGGTATCGACATTTTGACGTGGCCTTTCTTGGTGCACATCGCGCTATGGCTTCACATTCGAGCGTAAGGAGGGAACCATCATGCTCTTCAACCCGCAGACGGTGGCCAGCGGCCCCCTTTTCAACCTGATGCGACCGTTTTTCGGCATTCTTGCACTCGTAGCTTTAGGGTACTTTGGGTGGAGGATACTTCATATGACGGCAACCGGGAAACGCGCCGCACTGATTCTGGAGTTGTTCGGAATCCTGTTTGTTCTCATTTATCTGGCAGACCCGGTGGTCCTCTTGTCCATCGTGGATTATTTTGCCACGCTCATCCAAAAGGCGGTGGGATGATGCCACGCAGTTATCAGAAGCTCTGGCATCAAAAGATTGCGTTTCGAAGCCCGCAGTGGTGGGTGCAGACGACGGGCATGGCGCACATTTATCTGGAGGATGTGCTGGTTTTTGCCGCCAGCCTTCCTTTCTTTGCGGCTCTGGTATACACAGGACCTTTGATTGTACTGGCGGTAGTGTTTCATATCCCCAAATGGGCGACCGCCATCGTATTGTCCCTGATTAGCGCCTATGCCGCACGCAAGTTTGACCCGGCGGGAAAACCATTGCCGAAATTCCTGTGGTCGTTTTTTCGCTGGTTTTTTCGCGCCCATCGAGTGGTGGATGGGCGAGTACTTCCGCGTAGGAAAGCGAATGGGAAAAGAAGACGATTATGGGCATCGACGCATATCGCCTGGACCCAAGGAAATTTGCCACCGGGGACCACGATTCACGCGTTACAGGCAGGCGAGGTGGCCTTGCATTTGGAGCAAGTCAGTGATGTGCGGATTCAGTCGCAGAGTGTGACGATTCAGAAAGCCACAGGGAAACGCGGTACGAAACGCGGTGTGATGTATGGCGTTCGGCAAGGGGAGTATCTTTTTGCACGAGGGGAGTGGAGAAAACAGTGAAGAGGAAAGCCATATGGCAGACCGCGATGAGAGGATTCACAGCAGATGTAGGTATTCTCTCCACGTTAAGGTGGATGGACGTTTCTATAGCTATTGCCTCGTGTTTTGTGTTGAGAAACTTGTAGATGGCATCAGTAGATCGGTCGTAATTTTTTGGTTTTTAGTTAAATTCTTGGGTAGCTATATGGCTTGGGTTCGATATAATGGACAGCGTATGATATAGAGCATTCCTTATTCGGGGTGGGGTGAGTTTTGTGGCGGAAGGAAAGAAGGAGCTGGTATATGCTCTCTCTTTAGAGGCTGTCCAATTGCAAATGAAAATTATGCAAGGGATTGTGACGGGGGAATCTCCCCAAAAAGTGTTGTCTTTAGTCCTTCAGGGATTACATATTCGATTTCCTGAATCTATGGCCGCGATTTGGGCAGAAGAACGACGTGATCATAAACGAAAGTTGATGTTACTCGCAACTTATCGTTTATCCATAGACATGTCTGCATGGGAACTCCACTTTTCAGATGAACCGTCACTGTCTTCCCCGACAGACCCCATGCTTATGGTTTTCCAAGAACAATGTCGAGATCTAGGAATCGATTCTGTCTACGGTTTTCCTATTTTAAATACCAAAGGTCATCGTGTGGGATGGATGGGTATGGCTTTTCATCCATCACGTACACTGACAGACGCGGAACGTCCATTCATATGGCCCTACGTTCAAATCGCAGGTCTAGTTATCGAAAAAGAACAATTAGACCGAGAAAATGATTTTTTGGTTCACTATGATTATCTTACAGAAATCCCTAATCGTCGTTTTTTTCATGAACTACTGACAAAGGAAATGGAACGTTCTAGGGAAGAGCATACGCCCCTCAGCTTAGCGATTCTGGATTTAGATAATTTTAAAGAAATTAATGATACCTATGGTCATCTGGCAGGAGACTTCGTTTTGAAGACCGTGGCTCAAAGATTACAAAAAAAGATAGGATCGGAATATGGAGTAGCAAGGCTTGGAGGGGATGAATTTGCATGCCTTTTTCCTGGATTTCACAAGGAAGAAGCGTTCCAAACCATGCTGGATCTGTATAAAGTCCTAGAAGAACCTGTAACATGGAAAGAGCATACGCTTTCTATTTTGGCATCTATCGGAATTGCATCTTCTCCAGAAGACTCGATAGAAGAAGAAACTTTACTGCGCCTGGCAGATGCAAGCTTGTATCAGGCGAAAAAGTCTGAGCACGTCCGTATTCAAACCTACGTGTCAGAAAAAATAAATGTTGAGATCTAAATCGTAGATAAACTCTCATCCCATCAACTCTCATCGAAACTCTTTCAAAAAGTCCATGACATCTTCCGGCGGCAAGGTTTTTTCCTTGGCGCTTTCTTGCGTTACGGGCGTGGATGCGGGTTCATCCACAGAGATGGGACGGCTGGGTACAGGTGTGGACGCTTTGACCGTCGCTTGACTTCGTTTGTTGCGCCGCTCGGCCAGTTTTTCCTCTGCGCGAATCCCACGTAGGATTGTCTCTTCCCAAACGGCTTTGCGTACAGAAGGGGACAGGGATTTCAATTGTTCCCAGTAGGCCAGTATGACTTCATGATCAGTTTCCCAACGAATCATCTTAGGCATGTTCCATCGTCTCCTCGGATGGGGTGATGGTGGAAAGTATAGCACACTTTTTTGACCGTAGGTGCGGACATTTTGGTATGCGTGAACAGAAGATCGAAATGTCAGCAGGTACGGTCGGACAAAAGCCTGTAATAGCTTGCTAAGCAAGGATTTATTCGAGAACATGGTCGACCAAAACGGTCAAAATGGTGAACCAAAAACGTCGAGATGGTTGACCAAACTGACGAAAAGGGTCAACCAAAGCGGTCGAAAAAGTGAGCCAAAAAGGTCGAGGGGAACACAAAAATAGCCTTCCACTCTTTCTTTGTCAGAAGGAGAGATGGCAGGTGCTTTTGCACTGGAAAGACGGAGACTACACAGCCTTTGAAAAAATGATTGGCGCGGTAGCGGATGCCGGTGTGATTCGCGTGGAAGACTTGTGCGAACTACTAGACTGGAGTCCTACAAAACTTTGGCGACACAGACGGCAATTTCGTGAAGCGTATCTGGAAAACCCGCTTGCGAAACGCCGTCTTCATCGGGACGGGGCAGAAATTGTCTACCTGACCGAGATGGGGGCACTCTTTGCCAAACACTTTTTGAATTTGCCCAAACCCCCGCAACCGGTCAGTCACCAAACCAGTCATACGTTGGCTCTTGTAGCGATTCTCATGCGCTATATCCATCGGTACGGGCGAGACGGCGCGGATTGGTACAGCACGCGGGAAGCCACGGATCAACTGGCGTACGTTCGCCATGTGGCGTTGGGGGAGAGTGATGCGGATATGCGTACAGGCGTGGTACGCCCGGATGCGGCGCTCAAAGGACAACAAGGCTTTTGGTGGATTGAGTATGACAACGATACCGAGTCTGCTCGTGTGATTTTGCACAAATTGCAGCGCTGGGCCGCTGCAGTGGAGGGGCTTCATGAAAGTTTTCGCCGTGTGATGTGGATTGCACCCACGGAGAAACGGCGAGACCAACTGGCGGACATCTGGAGGCGGTTGCAGGATGATCGGGCGGACATGCAGTTCTTTGTGGCGAGGGAAGAACGGTGGGAATGATTGACGCAAACGATGCGCCTTTTTGTCAGTGGGTACGGTCGGTGGATGCGTCGGAAGGTACGGTCTTTTGGGGTCAACCTTTTTGTCAGCAGATACGGTCGTCTTGGTATGTATGAACGGAACACCAAAATGTCAGCATGTACGGTCGGGCAAAAAACTGTAAATGCTTGCTATACAAGAGATGAGACATGAGCGTGGTTGACCAAAACGGTCGAAATGGTGAACCAAAAACGTCAAGATGGTCGACCAACTTGACGAAAATGGTCGACCAAAACAGTCGGAATGGTGAACCAAAAACGTCAAGATGGTCGACCAACTTGACGAAAATGGTCGACCAAAACAGTCGGAATGGTGAACTAAAAACGTCGGAAAAGCGTGATGAAACGGTAGTGTCGGTGCGCCGATGGCGACGTGGTGGTGCACCAAACCGGTCGGGTATGGCATGGATTTCTGGATGGCAGAACAGTTGCAAGGAAAGTAGTCGAAAAGTAGCTAGAAGGTAGTCGAAATCTAGGTTTCAAAAAGGCGGATTTTGCTGTTTCTATGCTGATTTTTTTGAAAATAGATGTTTCTTTTGGGAGGCGGGTTCGGTGTTTGGTACAGTTCCTGTGCATCTCTTGTTGACGCTGATACTGGTTGTGAACGCTGTGCTGGATGTGGCCATTCGCAAGGTGTCCGAGACGCTGATCATCCTCGGTGGAATCGGAATGGTTTTTTTGGAAATCGGAACGGGACAAGTTCATGGTGGGGAGAAGGTACTCGCGGTGTCCAGTCTGGCAGGTACAGCCTTGATTCTTGGCCTCCTTTGGTATCGCTCCCACCGAAAAAATGGCACGGGTTTAGGCGACGTGGAGATGGTGGTGCTCATCGGCCTTGGATTTGGGTGGTTTGGAGGTCTTCTGGTGCTCCTAGCACTCTTTCTGGCGTTGGTGACTGAGAAGTTCTGGCCTCGCCTCTGCACAAGATACACACCAGCGGATGTGCGCCACAAAGCGCCGATGGCGGTGTATTTTGCCGTTGTGTCCCTGTTGGGCACCCTGATGCTCTGGCCGCTCTATTGACATATTCCTAAAATTAGGTAAAATAGAAAATAAAAACAGGTGAGACTGGGATGCAGGATACAACGGTATTTGTGTATGGCAGTTTGCGAAAAGGCGAGTACAACCGTGGTGTTGTGGAGCCGCATATCTTGAACACGCTTGGGAAAGGTTGCATTCAGGGACAGATGGTATCTCTGGGAGCGTACCCGGCAGTGTTACTGGACAAGCCAGGCGTCGTAGTAGGTGAGTGGCTTCGGGTCACGGCGCGGGGGATGGCGGCACTAGATCGACTGGAGGGGTACCCTACGCTCTATAGCAAAGCGCATGTTTGGGATGCGCAGAATAACATCGAGGGCGTGGTGTACTACATGACCGAGCAACAGTTGAGCCGGTTTTTGCGCGGCGGGCGTAACGGCATGGTCGTGCCTGACGGCGATTGGACGGCGTATCGAAGAGAACAACGTTTGCAGCAGGCGTGATCTTGTGCGGAGTCAAAGCGGAACTCTTTGTCTAAGCACCCTATTCGCCCGGCATTCGCGTTTTTGAGTGCGGGCAGGTAAGGGGGGCCTAGATGAGCTTCGAAAATGCGACAGAGACGAAAATAGAGCCGAATCCGGCGGAGTGTGCAGAAGAAACAGGCAGGTGTAGGAGACCGAGCCTGCTTTTTTGTGAGGTTTGCGAGGAGGTTCAAAGTAGACTCGGCATCTACGGCCTCTATTCGTCCGATATTCGCATTTTCGAGTACGGGCAGGTAATGATGACTAGACTGCCGTCGAAAATGCGACAGAGACGAAAATAGAGCCGAATCCGGCGGTGTGTGCAGAAAAAGCAGGCAGGTGAAGGAAGCCGAGCCTGTTTTTTTGCGAGGTTTGCGAGTTGGTCAAAAGTGGACTCGGCATTTGCGGCCTCTATTTGTCCGATATTCGCATTTTCGAGTACGGGCAGGTAAAGAAGGACTAGACTGCCGTCGAAAATGCGACAGAGACGAAAATAGAGCCGAATTCGGCGGTGTGTAGAAGAAGAAGCAGGCAGGTGAAGGAGACCGAGCCTGTTTTTTTGCGAGGTTTGTGAGGCGTCCAAAAGTAGACTCGGCATCTGAGGGGGTATTTTCGGCAATTTCCAATTTTCTCGAAAGCCTCAAATCCCTTGTGCTGTCTGAGAAAAATCGACTTTTTTCGAGTGCGGTAATCACCGGTAATCACAAGCGAAAATTGGGTGATTACCGCCTCGATCTCAAGTGGCACAAGGGAAAACGGCATATATTTAAATATATTTAGTAATCACCAAAAATATATAGTGATTACCGTTCTCTTCCCTTGTCCTGCAAGGGATCGAGGTTAATTTCCAGCAGTGCGGTAATCACTCGACGATCATAGGGTGTTTTTAAAAGAAAAATCGAAATTAAAGTCAAAAAAGGTCAAAATTTAAGTTAAATCAAATTCATTTAAGCCGAGATGTCGAAAACGATCTCAAAAATCAATTTTTGAATCGACGATCTACATACCCTGATCGTCGAGTGATTACCGAAGCGACAAAAATGCCCGTGAAGCCAAGTGGCACAAGGGCTGAGAACGGTAATCACCAACTTTTTCGAGTGATTACCGCACTTGAAAAATGCCGAAAAATCAAGGGTTTTGAAAAGTGCTGGTGATTACCGAAAATCGCATTGAGTGATTACCGAACTCGAATTTAATGATTACCGGAGCGCAAAAATATTCCTAGGAACACCACAAAAAACAGAAAAAGGTTAGTGATATCTATCCATTCAAGTTAAATAATTGCTAACATTAGCGAAACTAAAACAGTAAATGAAGTCTATCAAATACCAGAAAACAACCTATACATGCAAAATCAACCATATATAAAACTAAAAAATTACGATATTCCGTCTATTTAAACTGGTAAATTCCCCCGATTCGAACGTTTGACGGCTGCATATACAGGGAGGGGGTATGTGTGATGGCCAAGCCTTCATTTGCCCCCGCCTTCTTTCCTCGATAGAGAGGATGGATGTTCATGAGAAACAGGCGTTTCTGGCGATATCGCGCTGGCTATACCGCGCTGGCTTCCTTGTATACGGAACTCATCAACACAACCCTGGGTGTTGTGGTGTTGGGACTGATGCTGACCGTGGGTGCAGCGCTCATGGTTCGTCAGGAACTTTTGAATGCGGCTTTTTCCGCAGCGCAGATTGCGGCCGAAACGCAGAACATCGGGGAAGCGCAAGCGGCGGCGGAGGATACGCTGATTGCGGAAGGGCTGCCTGCAACGGTGAATGGAGAAACGCTGTTTCAGTTGAGCGACGTGGCCGTGACCACAGGCAATAGTGCACCGGTTGCGGGGGTGGAGATGACGTATCAGTTTCCTCTTCCATTTCCTAGACTGGAGGATGTCTTTGGAAACCCGAATCCCCTACCTGCCACCTGGACGCTTTCGGTGCAGGCCGCGTATGTCAATCAAACGTATTACGGCGGAGGTGGGGCGTAGTGTTGAGCCGTGTATACTACGGTCTCATCGTAGTGACGCTGGGCGGGATTCTGGTGTGGCTGCTGTTGTTTGTGGAGGGGGAGAATCTGGCGTATGAAGCGTTACAGCATGCGACAGCCGCGGCGGCCTGGAGTGCCCAACAGACCATCAGCAACGATCCGGAAGGCGTGGCCGAGATGAAAGGTTACAGTTTAGGGTCTTTGCAGACAGGTGCGGCAACAGAGGCGGCTTTATCGGCGTTTCAGGCAGAAACTTCTGCCATGAATCTTTCCGGCGCGGGGTTGTCTCAGATCACGCTGAATGTCCAGGTGCAAAGCGGTATCGCCGAAGTGACGATGACCGCGAATTACACGAGTCCGATGATTCCGAAAACCATTCAGGGTGCTTTGAACCCGGAGAATCATGTGCTCGGTTCCTTCCCGATGACAGTGTACGTGAATGGGAATTGAAGTGGCCGCAGGTTGAGGTTCAATGACCTGCGGCTTCAAGTCCTGACTGGTTGGTGAGTACATAAAGTTCGGAGGGGGAGAAGGTCTCTCTGTAGTCATCAAATTTCACGACAACAAAGCGGGGGAATACCGCTTCGATGGTGCCGTATCGATAACCGTCAGGCCGCTTCTTACTGGCAAGGCCGGGTACGCGAACCGCCTGACCCACGTGCCACTGGATGCCTGGTGCAAAAAATTCTGTGTACGTCCTTTCCAGGGCAACTCTGCGTTGTTGCTGTTCCTGGTTGAGCATGTCTCCATCGCCTCGCTTCTTTGTTTCTTATCTGGAAGGAGTCTAAGGCGTGGTCAGAGCAAATCGTCGGCGGTGAGTTCTCTCGATGTTTGGCGGGAGGTTTGAGCCAGGGAAGGCCCGTTTTCATCCCATGTGCCGTTTCGCAGATACGCATTCATACGTTGCTTGACTTCTTCCACGGACCAAGGGGCGAGTTCCCGTTGTTTTTGCCATCCAAACACCCTCAGTTCGGCCAATCTGGCCTCTTGCTCCGTAGAATTGGGGTTCTCGATGAACCCTGTATCCGGCCACGGAGCACGAGAGAGTTTGGGAAAATCTCCTTTTGTTTCGATAGAGAGACTCAGACTTCGGTTGTAGACGGCGGTGACAAGTTTGGGCAATTGGGTCAGGTACTCGGACGAAAACGTGTTGCGGGAGATACGGGCGGCCACTTTGGCGCCGTCCGGTCCCTGTTGATTGGAAAACACCGTGCCGATGTTGTCGATGATGTCATCGAGCAGTTCGCCAGAGAATTGTTGGACGGATTGAGTAATGAGACCTAACGCCAGTCCGAATTTACGCGTCTCCCGGATGATGTTGCGCATAGCGCTCACCTGGACCCGGTGGCATTCGTCCACCGCAAGCAGATGGAGTCTGGAGACGTTTGGCGTGCGCTGGAGCGCCACCTGATAGTAGCGTTCGATGAGCGTGCCCATGATTAAATCCATCAGCGTGTGACCGAGGGGTTTGACGTCAATGAGAACGATGTGCCCCTCGTCCATCCACTTTTGTATCGGTAAGGCGAAATCCGGTTGAGCAAAGTAGAGTGCCGGATACCCGGAAACAAACGGTCGGAGCCGTCGCTCTACTGGTGCGATGTGAGCGGGTTTAACCGTTTGTTCGAACGTTTGTTCCCAATATTGACGCAGGATGGGATCGTCGATTTTGCGGGCAACCTGTCTTCTCCAGCCCTCGTTTTTGAGGAGAGGGATCATCCCGGCCAAAACGTGTCGGTCTTCGGGTACGCTTTGCAGAGCCGCGATGGACTTGTCGAGGATTTCATCCAGGCTGGCTCCCCCGCCATACTGTTTTTGCATGAGTTCCAACATGGCGTCGGTGCTGAGGACTTGTAAAAAGTTCATGGGCACGGGTGCATCCTGATTGCCGAAGCTGATGTAGTGTACTTTTTCCCAGAGAGGGCTGTCAGACGGCAACAGTTGCTGCAGGCGCGAGAGGAGGATGAGTACCGTTTCTTCCGCCGGATCGATAAAGGTCAGTCCGGGTGCGCCGGGTTTTTCTTTAACGAAGTCTTCGAGCAGACTTTGCATCATGAAGACCAGTGTGGAAGATTTGCCACTGCCTGTCGCACCTGTAAGAACAAAATGTTCGGAGAGCGCCTTGTAGGTGAGATGCACCAACCGCCCCGATTGCGTGGGGTGCTGGAGATATCCTATGCGAAGCCCCTCGTTCAACTCGTTGGGAGACAGGGTTCGTGCTGCGCTACGGATGGAGAGGACTTGATCGCTTTGCGGTACATGAACAAATTGAGCCAACTCGTGCGCGGTGAGATAAAACGGCTTTTTCCCTTGCACAAAGGCGTTGTGGCCAGCAATCGTACGAATTTTGGCGAGAAGCGTCGGGATCATGACAGGCTTATCAGCTGCGGACACAAGGAAAAACAGGCGTACCTGAAACCAGTCGCGAGACCTGGCCAGACGTTCTTCCAAGCCTGCAACGACCTTTTTTTCATGAGGCAAAAGGACAGGTTTGGGAACGGTAGGACGCCCAGATGCGGTTGCGCTGCGTTGACCACTGCGTCCTGCGGATCGTTGCCAGTCAGAGAGCGCTTCTTCCTTGAGTTCGTTCCAAAACGAAATGACAGGTGATGGTGAGGAGGAGGCAGGTGTTCGCTTTTCCAGGTGTTTTCGAGCGATGCGCTCAGCATCTTTTTCAAAGACCGGTGAAAATTGGACACGAATGCCTGTGCCTTTGGGCAGATTCGCCATCCAGTCCTCTGTGATGTGCGCATAGTCCAAAATAGGCAAGTCAGGCGACTCCAGCGTGATGGAGAGGGCTTCGTGGGATTCAAACTCTTTCAGCCATTCTTTCTCATCGTCCAACCACTCCAGTTGAGAGGGGAGTGTGGCTTCTACGCCGCGCAGGCGATCCAAAGGTGCGGATAGGGCGGTAAACGCGGTGCCGTCCTGTTGGCGAAAAACTGTCCAGGTGAAGGTGGTGTTTCCCTTGACTTGTTGATCGTTCCAAGTGCGACCAAACATGGATAATCCCTGAAGCCACTTCGTGATTTGCGACGCATCCTGCACATAGGACTCCCGAGGGACGATAAGTTTCACGGGATCGGTTGTTGCAACCGATGCAGAGGAGCGAAATCGTTCCGCACGTGCACCCCAAACACCAAGACCGCCCAGTACCAGGAGAACGGAGACATCAACGGGAATCGACGACATGAGCAAGCCCCTTTCCAGTGTTTGTGAAGAAAGGGGTATGGGGCTTCATTCATGAACACTGAACCTCCCCCATAGCTAAAGCCAGGGGGTTCTAAAAGTCTATACCTTTGCACTCTCGCAGGCTCTCACGGTGGTTTGCACCATCGCTACAACCTCCTGCGCCTCATGTTGGGGCAGACTTTCTTTTTCGGACGACCCGCTCTGACTCCGATAGGTTCCGAAGGAGGAAGACGCTGGCCTTCCACTCGCAGGTTGGTTGTACGCCTGTTGCCAAGCCGTCCGCAGGAGCGGTTCCGCACCCTGCCAATGCTCGTAGGCACCAGCCGCTTGCAGGCGTTCGTTTTCCACATGTTTTGCAAGATACGCGCTGAACAGGTCTCGCTGCATCACCACGCCACAATCACAAGCATGGACACGCTCGGATAACCGTTTCTTGTGCTTCTGACCACAAATGCACACTTGTGATAATGTGGTATGGTACGTACTGAATTCCTTCACGCTCCCGCCAGCACTTTCAGCCTTGCGGGTGAGGATGAAGAGAAACAGTCTTGGTGCACGAACGCTGATCGAACGCCCGTACATCTTCTGAAACGCTTTATAGCTGAGTTTTTCGGTCTTTATATGGGGGCCGATTGCAATGACCTGATTCACCAGTTGTCCATGCAGTGTTTTCCGATGGGCTGTTTCCCGACGATGCAGTTCCCTGAGTACCGCTTCGGTTTCTAATTGATGGCGACTTTTCTTCGTTGGGTGTTTCCCTTTTATGGCACGTCCTTTTTCATCGTAGCAATCAGGGTTGTTGGCACGGCGCTGGCGGTCTTGCTTGCGCTGCAACCGACGAATCTTCTTGTGGTCTCTGATGATTTCTTCTGCAAACATGGTTAGTGTTGCTTGGGTATCTCCAACCATAGCGATGGTGGAAGGCCCGACATCCAGCCCCACCGTTTCCTTGCCGATGGGATGAATACGCTCGCCCTTTTCGTTCACTTTGACATACGGAACACCTTCGCAGACAAGTTGCGCGTAGTAGCGAGTTTTTCCACGCACATCCCGTCGAACCAAGCGCACATATTTGACACGGGAGGAAAGCCCGTGTTGAATCATAGGGTCACTCTCTGCCCCTTTCGCCATAGGTAGTTCCAAGCCATTCCACAATACGCGGTCGTTCCGCCAACGGATGCAAGCGGCGTTACTTTTCCCTTCGAGACTGTGAAGACCGCGTTTGCCTTTGAACCGTACCATTTTCGCCTTGCCAAATGCAACCTTTTGCACCGCTTCAAATGCCCGTTTCGCCAGTTTCTGCGCCACATGGGAGTCCAGATGGTCGCCAAGCCACGTGGTACGACGCATTTCATCCGCAAACGCTTCAAGGGCATAGGCGGAAAATCCGTGTGCTTGCCGGACTGCCGCAAAGTGAGCCTGCCGCGCTTTTTTGTCCGTACTTTTCTTGGCTTTTGTATACCATATGGATTGTCTGACAAGGGAGAGCCGTTTTCTGGCTTCACCCAACAACGCATTATACAGTTGGTGTCCTGCTTCAAACCGTGCTTCTAATGTTCGTTCTTGGCGGCGCGTGACTCGCAGAGGAACTTCACACACAAAAGAGGGAGTGTGATCTTTCTTGCTAGACGTTTTTTTGGTTTTCGATGTACTGCTTGATGACGGCAAGCGGGGCACCTCCCACCGTGGAGACGAAATAGGAATTTGTCCAAAGCGTTGGCAAGCGTTTTTTGATCCAAGGAAACTCTTCACGCAAGTGATGGGAACTGCGCCCTTTCATCAACCGAACCAATCGATGGATGCCAAACTGAGGATCGACCTCGACTAAAAGGTGGACGTGATCCGGCTTGACCTCAAGTTCGATGATGTCCGCTTGACGCTCTTCTGCCACTTCACGCAGGATCGCTTTGAGCCGCTCCTCCACTTCGCTAGTGAGTACGCGGCGACGATACTTTGGACACCATACGACATGGTATTTACAAGAGTAGACGACGTTGTGATTGGATTTGTATTCCATGAGAATAGTATATAACAACGGCCTATCTAATGAAATTGAAAAACAAAAGATTCGCCTTGCGGCAAGCGCCTTATATCCCCAGCGCTAAAGCGCGGGGCTTTACGGCGCATTCGGTAAAGGAATTTGATGCTTTCAGGAAGCAGGGGTTGCAGTGGCTTCCTGCATTGCCGATTTCGAGCCAGCATCCGCTAAAACCGTGCTGATTTTGCCAGAAGTGTCATATTCATGAGAAAAGAGCGTGATTCAGACACCTATGGCGAAGAACGGACTCCTCCTCCACGTCAACTTCATGAATCTTGAGCCTCCTGTGACTTACGTGGAAACCTGTTTTTCGCATGAGCGACATTGGTGTCTGAGAAACGCTCTTTCCTCACTACAGGCCAAGATCCCAAAAATCTGTTGTATCCACTCCGTACTCCTTCAACACCGGCCGTAATTTCCGCTCGGTTAAACGAGAAGGTCTTTGACTAGGATGACCTGCCAGCTTGCTCAACGTCGTATGATGAATACCACTCTTTCTAGACAACTCCATCAAGGATATACCGTTTCTCTCCAACCATAGACCAAACCGACTTCTTGGCGGATGAAATTTGCGCATAGTGTTTCTATCACCTCTTCCATCATCCTTTCCCTTCTGCAAATTGTGTAAACGTGCTCATCTTGGACAAACCGTCTTGCATATTCTGGAATACTGGCAGAGGGGATGACGGTACGTGGAAAATGTTGTAGGATAGATACGAACATATGTTCGTTATGTTTGTCACATTTCTTCGTGCTTCGTCGTCATTTTCATACCCGCCTTGCTGATAGAGAAAGAAGGTTCCTTATGAATCCCCAAGTGTACTGGCCCATCGTGGATCAGATTCTGATGCCATCATCACCGATACTGCACGACGAAGATGGTCTTCAGAGTTTGCGATTGGACGTTTGGAAAGCGCTTCGAGAGATGGAAGAGAAAGAAGCCTCTGTATGCCCACCCTTGAAACGTTAGAGGATATCAAACGTTTTGTGATCGCTGTGGCCAAAGCAAAGTCGGTGGACTATTGGCGCAGGGAGAGTCGGTATCGAAATCATGAACAATTGACCTTAAATCAAGCGAATGAGCAAGGTGAGGAGCCCATAGAGACTTTGCCTTCCACGGATGCGGAAAGAGATTTTCAAGAAGTGGAAATGAGGTTGGTTTTGGAGACGTTGCCCGAAAAACAGAAAAGAGTCATGGTGGGTCTCGTTTTGGAAGACAAGACGGAACGAGAGTTAGCGGAGGAACTGAAGGTATCTCAGAGTACGGTTCATCGGCTGAAAACAAAGGCTATTCAGCAACTGCAAAAATTTTTTTGAAAAAAGTGAATCAAAATGGCCAGTCAAAACGGTTTTAAAAGTAGGGGGGATTTTAGAACTGCAAGGGAGGTGCAAAAAAAATGGAACCGTTGTTTACAATCTCTTCCCTGCACACCGTGGATGGTGGAAGTTTGGCCGTCATGCTGGTGGTACAGATGGTGAAAACGTGGCCAGTATTTCAGCGTTTACCTACGCGTTTTCTGGCTGTGATGGTGGGAGAAATGTTGGTGATTTTCACGACAAGACCACTACCTACCCATGTGGGAGGTTGGACAGTGCTCATCCTCAACGGCGTGTTGTTAGCGGCAACCGCCGTTGGAGGGTGGCACCTGGTCACGAAAAGTGTGACCGAAAAAACAAACATGGACTTGAGAGGATGATACCACATGATATGCAAAGAACGCCTTATTGAAGCGTTGACCCAAACGCACAAAGCGTTGATAGCCTATACCAGGTGCGCGGAAATGTTGGAGAACGAGGAAGACCAGAAGCGGTTGGAACAGGTGAGTTTGTTGTTGGCGGAACAGGCCAAGGTTATCCAGGACGAACTGCTTGGCTATGCCCTCTACTGGGAACGTGGACGGGGACATGTGCAAGGACGTGACCGAGCATGACCACCTATACCCCTGAACAAGAAGTAGCTTGGATTCGCAAGATCATACGCCATGCCATGCTAGATGAATATCGGAAGTGGAAACGGTGGAATCGGGAAGTTCTGATACTCAATGCACCAGTGGATATGGAGAATGGTGAAGAACGGATAGAGCAAATACCCGATCCATCATCAATGGCTTGGGAAGAAAAGATAGCCCTTCGTGAAATACTGGTATTAAGTCAATATAGTGGACACCTCAAAACAGAGAAATTGTAAGTTTTAATATTCTGACACGATTACTTTTGTCTCGCTTAGCTTGCCTTGACTCTCGACACTTGGAAATATCTTCTTTCGTACTCAGCCGGTGCTAGAAACCCGATAGATGAGTGTACCCGCTCCCGGTTGTACCAGACCTCAATGTATTCGAAGATCCGTCGTATGGCTTGTTCCCTTGTTTTGAACTTTTCCAGATACACGAGCTCTCGCTTGATGATGCTGTGAAACGACTCAATACACGCATTGTCAAAGCAATTACCCTTGCGGCTCATGCTACCAACCATCCCGTACTCTTGCAGCTTTTCCTGGTAGTCATGAGAGGCGTACTGGCTCCCACGGTCCGAATGATGCAGCACTGGTTCTGTTGGCCTCTGGCGTTTGCAGGCCTGCTCCAGCGCTCCGATGCACAGCTCTTTTGTCATCCGTGCATCCGCACGCCAGCCCACAATCTTGCGGCTATATAAATCCTCCAAGCTGGCCAGGTAGAGCCATCCCTCATCCGTTGGGATGTAAGTGATGTCTGCCATGTATACTTGGTTAGGACGCTCTGCTACGAACGTTTGGTTTAGCACATTATCCTGTACCGGGTAGTCGTGGTTCGAATACGTCGTCGCCTTGTACTTGCGGACTGTGCGGCTCCTAAGCCCATTCTCCCGCATGATGTTGGCCACTGTCTTTTGAGCCACCCGTTCGCCCTCATGGCGCAGGATCTGCGTGATCTTAGGACTGCCATATAGACGACGGGATTTCACGAATATCTGATGGACTCGTTTCGTGATTCGCTTCCGGCGCTTGGAACGCTCACTCTCAGGACGCCTGAGCCAAGCATAGTACCCGCTCCGAGATACCCCCAATATTTTGCACATCTTCTCAACCGAAAATTTGGAGCGGTGTCTGTGGATGAATTGGTACCTTATTTCCGGTCGTTTGTGAAGATGCGCACAGCTTTTTTTAAGATCGCATTCTCCTCTCGCAGTTCACGGATTTCCCGCTCAAGATCCCGTAGGGCCTTCGCTTCCGGCTTGAGGTTCCCGCTCCCGACGAACGGGGTAGAAGGATCCTCCTTGTATTTTGCCATCCAGCCATACAACGTCTTTTGCGAAATACCGAGCTCCCGAGCCACCTGGCTCGCTGGTTTCCCGCTCTCCAAAGCCAATTGAACTGCGTGAAGTTTGAATTCCTTGTCGTATTTCTGTGTCATGTGGCTCACCTCGAATCGCCTTATTCTTACATTCTCGATTCGTTGTGTCCACTATTTCATCCTAACACCAATACTGACGCATCTGCCTCCAAGAGAGCAACAGGTTCTACAAGCTCTGTATGACGAAGGACGTACCCAACGGGAAGTGGCTGAGCAATTGGGAATGAGTCAGATGATGGTGAGCAAAATTCATCGCCAGGCGATCCAACATATCCGAGAGAGGTTATTGTCATGAAATGCTCGATAGAGAAAGTACATTCACTGCTGAATGAAACTGATACGGGAAGAGAAGAAGCAACGGTTCAACTGTATGAGTGTTTTGAAGACGAAATCACGCAAATTTCCAGGATGTTACCGGAGAAAAGCCGTGGAGACGGGAAACAGAGAGCTTGTATGCAATTGGTGTTGGAATGGACGAAAAAAATCCATGCAGATGGTTTTCAAAAGCGTAAGTTCAAACGCTGTAAAGAGTAGAGGGGCAAAACGAAAGCCCCCTCACCACTCCGGCCGGGTGGAATTCAAATTAATCAAAGTTTAAAGGAGCGATTGATAATGGCAACTACCGCTTATCATGGGTTAGATAGTAACTCTAATCCTGTTGACGATTCTTGTTATGATGATTTTTATCTCGGAGAAATGGGAATGGGCGCTTTTATTGGAGACAGTCAAGTTTTTAATTCCTATTATTGCATGCAATTTTCCAATATTGGCGATACTGACAATACTGACAATACAAACAATTATGCAGGTTGGATGGTGAATAACGGAAGAGATAACACGTATGGATATTGGTTTTTACTTGGTCCGATGCTGGCAAACCCCAACAACTCTCAAAGTTCCTATACTTGTAGTAATGGTGAAGTAATCTCTGGGTATGAATCTTATACCGTAGATACACCTTCAGAAGCTTACAATTGGGGTCAAAAGCAAGCACAAACTGCAATAACAGCATGGAATGATAGCAATTTGTACAACAATATCGTTCGGAAAACAATTTTCGGGGATGTTGAACAAGCAAATGCATCCGGATGGTATCCTAGTTCTTTTGGTGTAATTAACGGGTATGAGTACTATGAATTAAATAGACAAGTAATCATTGGTTTTATTGAGAGCCAGTGCCAAAATTAAATAATTGCCGTTACAACAGGTATCTTGAATGTAAGATACGACTCACTTTATTTCGCCAAAGAAAAACGGAATGATCAGAGAACTTTATTACAGGCGTTTCAGAGAGTCCATGGGTCTATCCAAGTCATGTGAATTGTATGTTTATCGATAGTATTTGAATGTTTATACAAGGTAAATCATGGTGGATGAAAATCGTCGAGTTGGTGCTAGATATAAATACGCCACGGAACCCTCTTTTGGTAGAATTAAGTCGACCAAAACCCATTCACAACAAAGGAGAAGCTCCATGGCGAAATCCAGTATATCACAACACGCGCAATCTGGTTTGGTTCCTTTCCCCTTGATTCCCCGTCAATGGGAACAGTATATGGATGTTCCGTTTGTTATCCCCGCACTGACTTTCCCTTGGGACATCTTCCGAAATATTGAGCAGGAATACTACTGGCATCTATATGACTCGTTGCGTGAGGAACGGATAAATCGGTCGGACGGAACCAGCAACGTCACCAACTCTGCTCTTGGGCTAGAACTCCCCACACCAATGGAACAGGCGGTTAATACGTCGACAGTCACGCGAAGTCGTTCAGGCCGCAAGCCTCACGACTTTATGCCTATGATGCGGGCGTTCGAGTTGGCCCGATTGCTATACGTTGAGAGCATGGCTGAGAGTGTCTACCTACAGGTTCGCTCCAACCCGTTGTTTGCTGAAGCTTGCGGGTTTACAGGCAAACTCCCCAGTTACCGCTCGTTTGCCCGCTTCGACGAAATCATGACAAACTTCGGATTATGGGATAAGGCTCGACGGCTGGTCGTTGCGTTCAACCTGAAGCAGGGTGTGTTAGAGGTTGAGGATACCTTGGTCGCCGATACAACGCATGTTGAAGCGGAGGCGACCTACGGAAAACAGATGAAAACCTGTCGCCACAAAGAAGACTGTGATTGCCCTGCCGTCCCCACGGACGATAACGTAGGCATTGTTCGTAAGAGTAACGCCGTATCCTACATTGGCCACAAAGTTTCGTTACTCAGTGGCGCCAAGGGACAACTTCCACTCACCCGAGAAGTGTGCAAGGGAGAGGAATACGATGCCTTTACCTTGCTACCTACACTTGAGCGATTCAAAGCTGAGTTTGAGGAACAGGTACAGTCTGTGCAATATGTACTTGCCGATGGGATTTACCAGAGTCCAAGGAACCAGCAGGCAACAAGGGATGTACTTGGGGCAAAACTGGTTGCTCCCATTAATCCCAGGGGTCGCCAGGACAAACCGAGCGATGTCCGTGGAATTGATATGATTGACCGCTACGGGGTGCCACATTGCATTGCTGGACACAAGATGGAGTTAAAAGGATCCGACCTCAAAAAGGAGCAGTACATATTCACGTGTCCAGTTCACAATCCTCAGGCGAAACAGAAAGGGCTTGTCTGCCCGCACCACAAACACATCCAGTGCTGTAGCGGTGCCACCCAGGGTCGGGTGCTTCGGGTTGATTTTGAGACAACACCTCAGGTTGACCCTGAGTTCCCACAGCACAGCCGTACATTCGATACGTTGTATGACGCCCGTACAGGGATTGAGCGAATTATTGGGATGCTGAAAGATGGATACAGTTTACGGCGTGTGCACAAACGTGGACGTAAGGCGGTAGAGGCTCACGTTGACCAGTGCATGCTCTGTATGCATGTGATGGCATACTGCGCCTACACTCAAACTGGAACAGTAAACCGCGGGTGGACACGAAGTCGACTGAAGCGGGCTCAATGACAACAGCCATCACAAAAACCTTGATTGGCAGACCTTATCCACAGTTTTCGTGCGTCCATTTTGCCAATGACGAACATATCCACAGTCATGGAGCAGAATCACAGTGAGTTTCCTCTAATTTTGGACGATTAGAGTTTACTTCTCGTTGCTCCGTTAGACCACGAAAGCAATTTTGGCATCGGCTCTGAGGAACTCATTAACTCTGGTTATCCAGCTGGTATTTACACAGATCCATATGATTGGAATACTATCACCAATAGCTGGACTGGTCTTGATAGTTATACAAGTCACTTATGGGTTGCTGATTGGTCAGCAAGTGGATGTTTACCTACTTGGAATGCTCCATCAGTTGGTGGAGTGGTTGCGCAAATTTGGCAATATAGTGGAGGTTCATTAGATCTGGATGCAGCTATTTCGTTACCATCTTAAATTTTTGTACAGCAAGAGGATCATATGATCCTCTTGCTGTACAAAAAAGCTATTGAAAAACAGGATAACTTTTTGATAAACCAGCTATCTCCAAACTATATCCACCCATTCTGATTCCTGACATTTCTTTTACCATATTAGAAGATACAGTTTGGTTTGGCAGTAAGGTTCCATTGTATAAATTTAATGCATATACGGGATTGCCTTGTGCTGGGCTAGGAACATAAAAAACAACATAGTCTCCTGTAAAGTTAGTAATCCAAATGCGATTTGGAAAAACAAACGCTTCACTTTTTTTCCCGTAATCAAGACCAACTATATATTTAGAACCGCCTGTTTGTTTGGCAATTTCTAAGGCAAAAACTTGCTCTTTTAAAGTTCCATTCCAAAAATCAACCATTTTAAAACTGTTTGAATTAAATTTCGAATTATTTTTTGTCACAATATAGCTTCCAAATATAGATAGATTCTGATTAGGTACAGAACGATGAATGTTTTTACTATTAAATGGCATGGGGCCATGAGTGTTAGCATAGTTTGCTAGCTCTGTTGCTGATAAAGTATTCATATTGTTGTTATCAGAATATTTACTATTCATTACATTAGAAGGCAAAGATGTCGATTTCTTTAAATGAGCCTTAGTTTTTAATGAAGTTGTATTTCCAGATTGAGTAGCTATCTTATTCTGACCAGATGAATTTGAAGTCGTCGATTGGAAATGAGATTGGATTTGACTTCCACACCCGGTCACCGTCAAACACGTCAATGCAAGCATAGACGCCGTCAGTCCCCAGATTCGTTTTTGCACAAAAACCACCCCTAGTTTCGATTGTTCACCTGTATAGACGTACCCGCTACACATTTTGTGACAGGAGCATTTTTCCATCCACACGGTATATCTTCGTGACCGCAGAGCGTGTTCTGTCGGTTACAGGCTTGTTCCAACGTCCTATTTTGGTTACAATATCCAAAAACGGAAGTGAACCTACATGCGTATACAGGATACACGCTTTGTGGTGCTGGATACAGAGACGACAGGTCTAGACCCAACCATCCATCGGATTGTGGACATTTCACTGGTCGAGGTGAGCAAAAACGGCATTCGCCCACTCTATCAGACGCTTGTCAATCCCCAACAAACGATACCGCCGGAAGCTTCGGAAGTGCATCACATCACCAATCGACAAGTCAAAGACAAACCCACATGGGAAGAAGTGTGGCCAACCATTCTGACGCATATCCAGGACGCTGTACGGGTGGTCCATAATGCCAAGTTTGATCGGTCTTTCTTGCCGGAAACCCATCGTCCGTGGATCTGTTCCTACCGTTTAGCTCGTCATTTGTGGCCAGAAGCACAGAAACACACCAATCCATACCTGCGTTATTGGCTTGGTCTTGAACTCGACGCGGATATGGCACATAGCGCAGCGGATTGGTAAGAAGATGTTCTTGTGTACTCGCTCGATCGTACGTTCGCACTCGAAATGAATTTGAGGTATATGACCTTCCTTTTGTGACAAAAGGTTGAAAATTGTCGGAATTTGTAGGAAGATAAGGTAGGAAGAAATTTCAGAAATGCGTATCAAAGCATACCAATGGAAACATTGGGACGCAAAGCTACGGGTCTAAGGGTATGTGCCTAGGATCGCCGGGTTGCCGCATAGGGCGAGAAGAACGAGGGGGCCATCCGTAGGAAACGGGTGGCCCTCAAACGATAGAGGGGTGGGTAAGATACACATGGTACAAGATTCACACATCAAAAATGGTAAAATATCCCTCGGGGGGGGGGGGGGGTATAAACTGTCTAATCGACCAAATATACCCACTTCCGTTTTGCAAAGTATCTTATCCAGTATTCAAAGAGGACAACTAGATGTGGTGTTTCAACCTATCGTTCATCATCGCAAAGAGCACTTTTTTGCGTATGAATCGTTAAGTCGCCCTCAATGCGAGGGGAAGGGGATACCGCCGGATGTATGGTTTCAGGCTGCCTATGAATATCAACTATCTACTGAAATCGACCGGCTAGCCTTATCAATGAGCTTGAAGAAACGTTTGGAGTTGCCAGCAAAATGGCAATCTAAACCGATTTTTGTCAATGTTAGTCCCCATAGTCTGACGGAGCGTGCCTATTTGGAGGAATTAGAACATCTGTTGCAAGAGAGTCATTGCCCGCCCAGCCAACTTATCTTTGAAATGATTGAATACATAGCTTATGATCCGAAAACCCTATTTGAGATGTTACGACCCTTACGTTCTCTAGGCGTTCGAATTGCTTTAGATGATATGGGTGTCGGACATGCCAATTTGTCTACCTTGGTGATATTGGAACCCGATTTCATCAAAATAGATCGTTCACTCATTCAAAACATTCATCTTTCAGATAGAAAACAGCGGTTACTATCTCATCTATTGTGTTACATGGATTCCGGAGAAAAAGTGATTGCCGAGGGCGTAGAAAAGATAGAGGAGGTACAAATCACTCAACAACTGGGCATCGATTTAAGTCAAGGATACTACTGGGCACGACCTATGGCTGTGGAAGATTGGGCGATGATGACTCCCTCAACCTTTCTGAATACTTCCTATTCGATTGGAGGGCAGGTCAACTGAACCGAATCCAGGTAAATTAGATGGATTCGTTTTCAAATTCGTGTGTTTGTCCGGTTCCATGAAGACTCGTTTAGCATGTTTTAATGCTAAAGGAGGGTTGAAAAATGCTCGATGGACTGACACGCTGGGCTATTGTATTTTTGATTATCTTTGTATTGTTCTTTTTGCTGGTACCTACAGCCGTGACGACCTGTAAGACTGTACCTGTTGCCTGAGGCTACACAAGTCATTCGCCACAGTCTGGGCTTTCTTGACTGTGGCTCATTCAAGTTAGTATTTCATATATTGCTGTAATTGCTGCGTACAATGACGACAGACTTGCTGCTCGTGAAACCATAGAAGATCTTCTGTATTCTTACAAAAAACACATCCCGGTACATATTTCTGAAGAATCAAATTCTCCTCATCTAACAAAAATTCAAGTTCATCTCCGCACTCTATGCCTAAACTCATTCGTAACTCTTGGGGAATGACGATTCTTCCTAATTCATCGACCCTCTTGGTCATTCCTGTATCCAGTATGTCTTCCTGCACACAGGTTCCCCCTCTCATGGGAGTGGCCCACGCACGGTGAAGCGTGAGCCCTACGGTATCGAAAGGATGTGTTTCTATATTTATTCTGTGCTCCGAATATTGATTTTATTCCAACATACGCATTTCTTTGGATAGGAATCCTTTTTCTTTCGAACATGATAAAATTGATAAAATGAGACAGCATTCGCACTAGAAAAGGAAGGTTCGTATGAAAGAAATTGTTGAAGAATTGCCCAGACTGGCTCCCATCATGAAAAAATTGTTACAGGAGCATGTCTTGGTCGGCCCAACACTCACACATGTTTCCGTTGCAACAATGACTTCGCATCATCAACAGTTAATTCATCAAGAGGCTCGGCGGTTAGTCCGACAATATTGGCCTGAGCACTGGTTTGCCCGTCCAGCCATTCAACCCTACTATCAGAAAGTCGTTGCCACAAATGCGATGATTGACGCGATCACCAGCACAGCTGCCTTTTATGCGCATTTACGTCTGGGTCAGTCCGGGCTCGAAGGTAGCATGATACTGGTAGCTTCGAAATTACTGGAAACGAGTATGAAGCGATATTCTCCTGAAACGGTGTTTGCTCTTGCATTTCTTGTTAATGCATATGATGACTATCAGGCAATTCAATATTATCAGCCTATGTTAGTTACAGATTTTGTGAGTGGTCAATATCATCGTCCCTGGGCTTCTTATCCGTTGGAAGAAGAATGTAAACTCATCTTGGATTATGGTGTTGCAGAATGGGTATCTTCATCGGATCGTTTATCCATTCGTTTAACAAAAAAAGGAGAAGACCATCTCAAGGAATTTCAAGCTTTTCTACAGGAAACCGGTTTCCTTGAAAAGCGTGCTGCACTCAATCGGTTTGCCGGTTTTGGTCAAATGGAAGATTATGATGAGATCATGAATCGTCTTTCCAATGCGAAGGAATTACGTGCCGCACTTTTGGAAAATGCTCGCTTGCAACCGAATATGCACGTATTGGAGCTTGGCTGTGGAACAGGCATGCTCACTTTGGATGCCGGACTTTACAAAAAAGTAGGTTTGTTTGGGCAAATCACGGCGATTGACCCCTCGCTGGGTATGCTGAATCGAGCGATGAAGAAGCCCTATTCGGGCGCTTCTGTAAAATTCTTGCAGGCGACAGCCGAGGAATTACCCTTTGAAAGTAATACTTTTGACGCAGCGGTAGGTTTTCTCTTTTTGCATTTTACAGATATCCCTCAAGCTTTACGAGAAATTCATCGTGTATGTAAACCAGGAGCGTGGTTGACCACCATATATGGTCTCCAATTTCCACAAACCGAACCCTTTTTAGAAGAGTGGTTAGCTCCCATCTTTCAACAATCACGATCAATGTCGAAGGATTCAGTGGATCGTATGCCGAAGGAGGATACTATTCGGAATATTCTCTCTACATTGGAATGTACTTACGAAGAGGTCACTTTGGAACCTGTTGAAATCCTGGGGAAGACCTATGAGATTGACCAAATCATTCGGTTTTGGTTTCAAGCTGGCAACTTTTTTGAGCCGTTCATGAGAAATTTGCCTTGGAAAGCTCAACAAGATCTCATTCAACAGCTTACCGAGCGAGGATATCGTATCCAAGAAAAATACGGAGAGGAAGGTATGATTCAACATCACCCGGGCCAGTTTTTGCAAGCACGTGTCATCAAATCCACTTGTTGAAGGATGGTGTCTGATGAAATCGTTTTACTGCATTTACTGCCAGGATCTTTGTTCAATCGAAAAAAATATACGTATTTTTCATACCGGATTTATTCGCGTTGAACAGGTAGACTATGCCATGGGGATTTGCTGGGATCATAGGTTGGATGAAGCCAAAGAGGAGAAATTTCCCACAACTGAGCCCTTAGGGGACTAGAAGTTCTATAGTACTTGAAAAGTCGAAGATTTGAAGGGAAATGCGGATTCCCTTGATTGGAGGAAGAACTATCGCCTTTTTTGGTGTTTTTCCTGATTCTGTGGGGAATACCGTTGAAAACAAAGGAAGAAAGCTACCAGAATTACGAGAAAGACGGAACTACCGATATATCCTATCAGGCAGGCTTCGATGCCCGTAAAAGAACGACTGAGAATAAAAGTAGTGACCGTAAGCAGAGGAAGGAAAAAGATGAGCATATAGGTTTGGTGTTTTTCCGGATTCCAAAAAGTTTCCATTGCAAATCCCAAAGAGATGGCTATCCGCATCAATGTACCCATGGCGGCAAGTCCGAGTCCATACGTGTCAAATCGATCAATGAGAATGAGATCCATAGATCGGAGGGTTTCTTCTGTCGGAAACAAAAAAGTTTGAGCCCATTCTAAACCATAGATTGAGATAACTCCCATAGCAGGAATAATCATCATAATGGCATTCAGGATGATACCGATAGCCCACCAACGATACAATAATTTTTCTGAAGGATGTTGATAGGGTAATTGAAAAAGGAGTGATAGACATTCGGTCCACATACAACAAGAGACCCCTAAGCCTATCCAAACGGGATGCCATCCGTGCTCGAGAAGAGGGAGCCACTCCATCCAATCTTTCGAATGATGATCAATCAGAGAAACAGAGATTCCCGTCAGCATGGCCAATCCTGCTAAAAATGTGCCTGTCCAATAGATAGCTTGTTGACCCCTCGATAAACTATAGGCAACGATCAACATTAAAAAGATGATCAAGATTAGTGTAGGCGTATTCGATAAAAAATTAATTTTCACAAAAGAAATAAACAGGGTAGATGAGAGGATAGCGAGTGCGACATTGTACAGTAAAAAGTAACTTTTAAAAATGGTGAGTAAAGGTTTGGGAAAATGGTTTGTGGATTCCCATAAAGATTTTCCTTGACGCAAAACGACGATATGTACGCTCCATCGAGCTAAACCTAAAAAAAGAAGACTTCCCAAAAGGATACTGATCCAAATGTCACGACCGCCCGCCTGGAGTAAGGGGGCCACCATAAATAAATGTCCCATGACGGGAAGAGTAATGAGAGATAATAACGTAGCCTCAAACGGTCGAATGGCCAACAGGGTATACTTCCTTTCTGAATTTAATAGGGGAGTTTGAGCCAACGAATTAACCCGGGATGCATAATGGTTACTACGGGGTGAACATGAATATCTGCTTTTTGAAACACATCGTTCCAATGAGATGCGTATTTATGCCACACACCAGGTTGTTTTCGATAGACCATAAGTCCAACACCCAGTGCATCAGTCTGGTCTTTTTGTTGCAATTTTTGCAGAGTTTGCTGGCAAATTTGTTGAACCGTTTGGTTAGCCTTTTCTTCGAGTTGATGAAGATGTTGAGGATTCCAACTGTCTCCTTTTTCACCATCTTCAGCCAATGTTCCACGCAATCGAAGGGTATATTCTACGTGAAGCTGCCCATTAGAAAATTGAAAATGTTTCTCCACTTTTTCACGAGTGATTTCAACGACACTTCTTTGATGCGACTCTCCGATTTCCAAACTCCCCCCTTTTTCTTGACCGAGCAACCATATGAGACCTTGCGTTTCCGTAGTATTGAGTTCATCGACCATATGGTTTTTTTGAATGAGCGCAGTTCCTTCGTATTCCACGGTCATTGGCTTTTTCTTGGCATGTAAATGGAGCATAGGCAAAAAGCTACAATACGGAGGTTCATGGAGAGCTTTCAAACATTGGATCAGATCAACGGTAACATAATTTGATACAAAGCGAATGTTTTCCATGCCAAAGGATAATGGAAAAGATACTTCAGGTTCTAACCAGGTCGCGTTCGTCAAAATATCTTTGACAGGATCATCGGTGACAAACACGTAAGCGCGAGAACGAGGTTGCTGATCTCGATACCAAATATCTAAAAACCAGTCTAAATCGTGCTTAGCCATAGATTGTGATATCACGACGGCTTTGGCATGAGTAAAAAGGAGGCGATGCTTGGTCTCACGGATCACGTTTCGTTCGATATCAAAAGCCGTCATACCGTCCCTCACAATGAGCGTGTGAAGACGACTTTCTCGGCTGCTCCCTTCTTGTTGCTGTGCTTCTGTTTCTTCGATAGAAAGCGGAACCAAATATAATCGCACTTGATGATTGTTGAGTTTTTCTGCCCCTACCGTAGAGACCATAGAGACATATTTGAGTTCTGTACCTTCTCCGCAACCCGTGAGTCCGAGACATATCCCAAGGATGCTAAGGCAAGTGATCCATACGCTAGTCTTTGGACGATTCATTTTTTCCATCCCACTCTTTGGCGATCATGTAACGAACGCGGATTTCTGGATAACCAGCGAATAGGGAATTTCACAAATCCATCTCTCCAATCTTTGAGATATAAAGGAGCCAAGGGTGCCAAAAAGGGCGAATCGAAGGACGTTAGACTGACGACATGAACCAGTACGCCAAGCATAAAGAGAATGACGCCATATAACCCCAAAAAGGAAGCGACGATGATATTGGCGATGCGCAAAAGAGCAATCACATCCGCTACGGGTGTCAGGGTAAATCCCGTAATGGCTGAAAAGGCGACAACAATGATGGTGGGTGGACTGACGATACCGGCATCGACAGAAACTTGACCTAAAATCAGAGCGCCAACGATACTGACAGCTGAACCTACGGATTTCGGTAAACGAATTCCGGCTTCACGAACAATTTCAAACATCATGATCATAATGAGAATTTCCAGGGTGATCGGAAAAGGCGCTTTCGCACTGGATTCCTGTAATTTGGGGAGTAATGCGGTTGGGATCATTTCTTTGTGAAAATTTAACATAGCGATGTAATAAGCAGGTAAGAGAATGCTGAAAAAATAACTTAGGGTCCGAAGTAAACGAATGAAGGAAACATAATAGGGACGAGAAGTATAATCCTCTGTATTGATAATTGATTCAATAAACAAATGCGGCATATAAAGTGCGGTTGGATCCCCATCGAGGAGTAGTACCACACGCCCTTCTAAAATTTGAGCAGCGGCTTTATCCGGCTTCTCCGTATTTCCAATGGTCGGAAAAACTGACCATGGTGCATCCTCAATCCATTGTTCGACTTCACCAGAGGATAAAACATCCTTGGTTTGAAGTTTTTGAAGACGAGAACGAACTTCTTCCAGTAAGGAGGGTTCTGCACGAGAACGCAGATAAAACATTTTGAGTTCGGAAGGAATCTGTGAACCCAGTATGAAAGATTCCATGCACAAATCAGGGGAGGGAAGCCTTTTTCGTAACAGAGAAGCGTTGGTCTCCAAAGATTCGACAAATCCTTCATGGGCTCCGCGGACAGTCGTCTCACTGGGGGGTTCCTCAATTCCACGTTGTAGCATACTTTGAACAGGCATGGACAAGGCGTCCGTAGCGCCCTCGACACATAGAAGAACGTGCCCTTTGAGAAGCTTATGTTCGAGTTCAACTAAGGAAGAAGAGAGTTGAGCCTGCTTGATAGGTAAGCGTTGTCGAATGGCATCCCATATAGAGTGTTGGTGTATGAATGGCTCTCGTGTGAGGGGTTCAAAGACTCTCCTTTGAAGTTCACCAGCATTCACTGAACTTTCAAGCCAAATCCATAAGATAGAAATTTTTTTTTTTTTGCATCCACAGATGATCATAAACGACTTGGAGATCGGCATCTTCTAACCGTTCTAAAAACCATTGGGCGTTTTGGGTTATATGCCGAGAAACTTTGGACATAAAATCTCTCCTCCAAAACAGGGATATTTTAACTTGTCTCGATGCTAGCTTTTTTATGCATGTAGACGGTGAAATTTAGTGTTGATACGGGGTAGCGTTAAGCTGAAGCGTAGACAAGCAATGGAGGCTTACAAGTTGATGAATCAATATAGATTGTCAGTTTGATCTGAATGTTGAACTATCCTAAGGATAAATGGGGAGAATTCACCCCCATACAAGTACATTTTTTACTCCGTATGAATGTTCATGGCTGAGTTGAATGAGACAAAGTAGAAATTTTTGAAATGGCTGATTCTATAAATTTCTTCTGTAATTCACTGAATGATTATTGAACATTGGGTTGAAGTAAACAGCGATAATAAGGTAAAATCTATCATGTTAGGTATAGAATACATAAAAGAGGAAATGTCTCTTATACGTAGAGGTAAAGATAATGTACGGTCAGTCATCGCCAAGGGTTTTGCAAAATGATAGGCTTGAATTTACATTCTGCAAAACCCTTGATTTCAAATGCAGGAAATTGACTCAAGTAAATCGTGACTTTCGGAATATTTTTTACTACAAATGAAAAAATATTTTGAGATCACGTTAAGCATCTAATAGAAGCATTTCCTCGTGTAAAGATTGATACATGGTAGCTTCTGAACGAGCGATATAGCTTCCTGCTTCCCATTGGATAGCCAATTCTTCGGGCTTAGAATATTGAATTAATACATTTTTGCATAATTGATAATGGCGTGGTTCATGTTCATCTGCGTGACAATGCCAAAATAAAAGTTCGAGGGATTGCTTTTTTTGATAATTTGGATGGCTAAGTCCGGATGCAATTTCCCCCATAATTCTCCCCGCAAACATTTCAGAACCTAGTCCAACAGCGGACATCGCAGCGAGTGGCATTGCTTGATGAAAGAATTGAAGAAAGGTCTCTATGGCAGTCTGAACAGCGTTTCCCATGGGCTCAGGCGGCATACCCCAGTCATTTAGTTGGATATTAGGATCAACACTTTTTAAAAACGTCTTATACAGTTGTTCATGTGAATGACCCACGGCCCCTCTACCCGCTTCATCCCATAAATTGTCTGCTAAAGGCACCCACCAAGAATCGATCGGAGCCATGGCAGAAATGGCTGCGCCAAGTATACGAGGGAAGTGTCTGCTGTAATAAGAGTACTGAATGGCAAAGTGTCGCAGTTGTTTCATCGTGTACTGTCCAGCTTTTAATGTTTGAAAAAAATCGCGTTCTAAAAATTCTTTTTGTACGATGAGATTGATTTCATTTTCGACATCCACGTAATGATTCCACATAAAAATCCTCCATCTTTTTTTACATCCTAGCCTAATCGAAAAAGCGTATTGGAACAAGGAATGAAAGTGTCTCCTACCACTTTGCCCTCCACACTCTCAATGTCAAGTCATGCAGAGAAAGGGGGGCTGTCGAATGTGGAAACGATTTTTACGCCTGCGAAGAGGCGAAGACGAGAAAAGTACCATAACGGGGCTTATGAAAATGACGCTCACGGTACTTCCTATTGTCGCCACGGTGGGGGGCGTGTCGTATGTGGCCTTGTCCACAAGGCACCAGGCACTGACGCCTGCCCGTTCGTTTGCGGCGAAGATTTGGGGCGGCACGTACCAGAACGCCTCTTCATCCGGTGGTGGTTCTGACGGGTCAGGCGGCGGAGTCACCGTAACGAACCCGGCACCCTCTATTTCGGGGGTATCCTGGAATACCACAAGCGGTGCCAGCCCTTCGCTGACGATCAGCGGCAGCAACTTTGTGGAAGGGGCCACCGTAACGCTTTTGGATACCACGGCAGGTTGGCAGACAGGAGCCCAAAGCGGTGTGACACCGAATGCCACATGGATGTCGGCATCGAGTATCGACGTCAGTAGTCTTCAAGGATATGGAAATGGCAGCTTTGTCTTTCAGCCGAATGATGCGATTACGGTGGAAGTGACCAACCCGGATGGTCAGGATGCCAAGTATGACACGACGTATCCGGGTGGGGCAGTGTCGTTGACGCTAAGTGCACCGCAAACCGTACAGGAAGGCGAACCTGTAAACATCACAGGGAGTGTGACGAACAACGGTCAGGGGCTGGCGAATGCCCTGGTGAATTTGTCTGCGACTGGCGGTTCGCTTGATCCGACAGGCGCGTATACAGATAGCAACGGCAATTATGTGGCGCAGTATACCGCGACAACGACAGGAACGTATACACTGACAGCCAGTGCGGACGGAGTTTCCCAGTCAGCAACGGTTCGAGTCGTAGCGCCTCAACTCACCATATCCGTGGCCACACCGTCGTACGGTGCACAAGTGGGTCAAACGTACACGGTCTCCGGGCAACTGACGCTGAATGGCCAGCCGGTGTCGAATCAAATCGTGACGCTTTCGGCCACAGGTACTGACAACGGCGGTACGCTTTTGCAGCAGACGGTTCAAACGGATGCGAACGGAGAGTTTAGCACCGAGTGGACAGCGCCGCCCGATGCTGGCAGCGTGCAGATCGATGCGGCCAGTGGTCAACAGACCGCACAGACAGAGGTCACTGTGGTCGCTCCGCAAATCACCATCACGACGAATGCTCCATCTTCTGGCGCGGTAAGCGACAATACCTACACCGTATCTGGGCAACTCACGCTGGGAGGTCAACCGGTGACCAACCAAACTGTGACGCTTTCAGCCAGTGCTGGAACCCTCGGAAGCACGAGTGTCACGACGGATAGTCAGGGAGATTTCAGCACGACCTGGACGGCACCGGGAACGGCAGAAAATGTGACGTTGACGGCATCGGTGGGTAACGATGCGCAAACAGATACGGTCATTGTCGTAGAGCCGGAGATGAATGTTGCGATCAGCTTGAACGGCACATCCGTACTTCATGAACAGGCCAGTGCCAATGGTACGTCTCAAAGCGAAAGCGAACCGATGATCTCGGGTGAAACGTATGATCTGACGGCGCAGGTCACCGATGATAGCGGGAACCCGTTGCCGGGACAAACGGTGCAAATGTCGGTCGATCAGGGAACGCTGAGTGAAGCGTCGGCAACCACAGATGCGAATGGCGATATCTCCTTCACCTGGACACCAGCTAGCACCCAAGGTCAGACCTTGGTATCGGCACAGATGCAACTGACGGTGGATGGACTCACGAATACGGTTTCTGTAACCGTCTATCGGCCGCAATTTCAACTGGTGGTCCAAAACAACGGAGAACCCACTTTGACCGGTGCAACCTATGATCTCTACATCGACGTGATGGCGGATGGACAGAGCGTCGGCAATGCTACAGTTGATGTTTCGGCTTCGGCAGGGAGTCTTTCGGCATCCTCGACGAACGTAGGTTCGAGTGGTAGCAATGATGCCATCCAGTGGACAGCGCCAAACACGGAACAAACGGTGACGCTCACGGCAGAGACGCCGGGAGGAACGGGTGTCTACAGCACGCAAGAACCCGTCTATCAGCCGCAGATTACACTCACGACGAGCGCACCATCATCGGGTGCGGCACAAGGCGGTAGCTATACAGTATCGGCGCAAGTCACGGCGGACGGACAGAACCTGGGAACTTCAGGTTATCCACTGACGGTCAACTTTGCTGCAAACGAGGGATCCGTGTCTCCGGAGAGCGTGACCCAGCCAGATAGCAGCGGTGATTTTACGACGAACTGGACGGCTCCCAACAGTGAAGGGAATGCCGTTATCACGGCAACGGTGGGCACCACCAGCGCGAGCCTCACCGAGCCGGTGGTGGGTACGACACCAGAGGTAGTCGATAGTTATAGTGTGGAAGGTTCAGTGCTCATGGTCAATGGAGATACGCTCTATACGGCAGGAACGAATCAAATTTTTGCGTATCATGCCAATAACGGCACACCAGAAACCACATACAACGGTCTCTCTTATCCCCCTGTATGGTTGGGTGAGGTAGGCGGACTTTTCTATGAATATGGTATAGAAAACAGTGGTTACGGTGGATACAATGATGACAATTTACAAGTCGCTACGATCAATTCTCAAACGGATGGGGTCACTATCTTTGGTTATGGAAGCTCGGCTCAAAACTACAGCTTTACGCCACTCTACGCTGCTGCATTGCCAGGAGAAATAGCTTATTCCAATGTATACGCGACGGAAAATGGTTCTTATGTCACCATGCACTATGGTTTGACTCTTGAGACGACAAACTATCAATACCCATACGTATCTTTAACACCGCCTGCTTCCACCGTCACCTATGGTCCTTATTTTGGATTAGCCGCTGTCAACGGGAACTTTTATACGGTGTTTCAGTCGAGTTTTCAGTTTTACAGTGACACCAGTCACCTGGACTGGGCCGAAATCAGTCCAAACGGCGCGGTGTTAGGGAAAGGCATGATAGGAAGTGTGAACCAGGGAACGTACAGTCCCCCCTCTCAGGACGCTGCCATGGCAACAGGCAACGGTGGTATCTATATCACGGGCAGTCAGGGAGATTGGTTTCTGAACACAAGCAACAACCAACTCACCCAGTTATCCACAACCGTAGATAATATTCTGGCTGCAGGAGATGGATTTACCTTTTATGCGAATCTCAATCAGTCGACGAGTACAACCATTCAAGTAGAGAATGCCAACAATACGATGAGTTACGGCGGCGTAACGATTCCAGGGGGAGTCGCCTCAGCCGTGTACAACAACGGTTATCTGTTTGTCTTAACAAATCAGGGTTCGATCCTGACAATCCGCCCCTAAAGTCCCCTTGTTACCTCGTTTTCGCCTTCGCCTCCTTCCAGGGGGAGAAGGCGAATTTTTTCATCAGAAAGGTGACGAGCATTGATGACCAAAGAAGAATTGCTTTGTGAAGTGGAATCTCGGTGTGGAGAGAAATCAGCCGTCGTGCATCGCGTGGTACAGGCGCTCATTGAAACCATGAGTGATGCAGTGAGTCAAGGTGAACGAGTTCCTCTGGTGCCGTTCGGCATTTTTGAGCCGGTGGAACGCGCGGCTCGCTTATGTCGAAACCCGAAAACGGGGGAATTCATGGAAGTCCCAGCGTATCAAAGCGTGCGCTTCAAACTGTCGAAAAAGCTGAAAACGCGGGTGAACTAGGATGAAGGTGTACCTGGAGCTGGCAGACAAGACGATGGAAACCTGGGTTCGGAATGTCCTGGGAGAAACGAGAGTGACGGAAGCGCGAGAGGAAGCTAGCTATATCCTCACAACGGTGTTGGAGACGGCAAAAGAGGGCGTCCAAGCGGGGAAAACGGTGGGTTTGGTGGCCAGAAATTCGATGGTGGCCCGTGAGGGTAAAGCGCTCGGATGCCAGGTGATTGGGTCTGCACAGAGCATCGATGCCGTAAAGCTGTTGGCTTGGCTATTTGGGGACGCCCCTGTATGGCAAACGTCACAGACCGTGACCGTGCTATCCGAGCCTGGCGCAGGTGGGTCGTTTGTGGCCTGGAATCTGGCGGCGGCACTGCGGCAAAAGGGGATGGACGCGGTATTGGTTGCACCCCCCGCTTCTCCTGTCCATCACTGGGGGCAATCGTCTTCCTGGATTGTTACCAGTGCTCCTGCTGAGGCAGCCGTGCGTGTGTTGGACGGAAGTGGGGTCTCCGGCGCCTCGATAGAGCAGGCTGCGCAGCGGGCGCTTTTGCAAACGGATGCTGTCATCTGGGTGACCGATTCGGATCCGGCGCGACAGACGCCCATAGAAGGTGTGATTTGGATGGTCAATCGTTGGCCTGAGGAGGAGGAGATCCCTGACGGTGCGGCGATGGTGTTCCCGGACTTTGGACACACAGCCTTTGTCGCGATGCGCGAAGGTCAAGCGGTGTCCGAACGAATCTCTGAATTGGCAGACGCTTTGTCAGGTGGGCTCCTTTCCTTTTGGGGAATGGAGGCGACTTCATCACCTGTCGACGAGGCGATGAAGTCTACCCAGGAAGAGGATACACAAGTGCAGGAGGAAACAGATTTCACATGGGACGAAGCGGAACCTGTGTTGCCGAAAGACGGGTTTGACTGGGAGGGGTGAAAGAGATGCCGAGATTGAGTGCAGAGGCCAAACTTACGCCGGAGATGGAAGAGGGGAGGGTGACATCTTGATTGCGCTCTTGGTGAAAGAGGACAAGGCCAAGGAAACGCTGGCGGAGCTGACGGTTCTGGGGGACGTGGTGCGGGTACAGAAGATGTCGGAGTTAACGCGTGCCTTCGAACAAGGGACGCTCGAATGGATTCTGGTGGATGAGCGTATGGGGATTCAGGAAGCCGTTCAGACGAAGTTTCCACAAGTTGTGGTAACGTCGATCTTGCCGCCAGGGGATGTGTTTGCGCTCCTTGCAAAACAGGAGCAACTGGATTCCAGGGTCAAAAACGATGCGGCGAATGAGGCGAATGAGGCGAATGAACGGATCGAGTGGACAGAAGCGGTAGAAGAGGGAGAATTGGCGGTTTCGGATACCTGGGTCAACGCACCATCCACGCCGCTGCGGAATGGACAGGAATCACCGCGTGAAGTTTTGCGCCGCACGGAGGAAGCATTGGTTTCCAATCGGCTCATGCCCGCGATGCCAGAGCCACCCCAAGCCCCCGCGTTTTTTCGTCGACGAGGCACCCCGCTCATCATGCTGGAAGGCCCCAAAGGTGGTGCGGGTCGTTCGACCGTGGGGGCGCATATGGCGCTGTATGCGGCCTTGCATGGCAAAAGAGTGACCATTGTGGATTTGGATGTCAACGGGGACATTTCAGAGAAATTTGGCTTTTTGCAAAGTGCGGATGTACGCGGCTGGCGCGGGGGAGATATGGCTGCCGCTGTTGCGGATGGGATCTGTCATGTCCATGAAACAGGGGTTCATCTCATCCCCAGCCCCCAGAGCCGGGATATTGTCCTGTTGGATCCGGAGGATGCCTTGTATCTGGTGCAACTGGCGATGAGTGAGATGGATCTGGTTTTTGTGGATATGCCTCAGGGCTGGACACCTCTGCATCGACTTTTGTTGCCCTTGGTCAGTGAGGTGGTCATGGCCGTCAGGACCTTGCCGGATTCTTTGGGACGAGTGGAAGAACATGCGGAAAAATTGGTCATGGCGAAAGTCGAACCGGACAAGGTATCGGTGGTGGTCAATCAGGCGAGAAAACGCTCCGAACTCAAAATCGTTCAGCCGCTTTTGACGCCGTATCAGCCGCGTGTGCTGGTTCCGTATGATCGCAAGTTGGAAAAGCTCGGCGGCTTGCATGGAAAAAAACTTTCTCTCGCTTGCAAAGACTGGTGGGACAGCAGTTTAGGTTTTCAAAAGTCAGTGAAGAAAGGGCGATGGAAACGATGACGGTCGTGGGACTGGATTTGGGATATGGGTATGTCAAGGCGACGAACGGTGAACAGGACATTCTCTTTCCGGCGGTCGTAGGGGACGGATTTGAGAGAACCACGATGTTGGGGGATGTTGTGCCTTATGAGGTGGTTTTGGAAACGGGGCAGGGGAGGCGGCATCTCTTTTTAGGCGAGTTGGCCGAACGAGAATGCCTGGATGCGATTGTGAATTTGTCGAGCCGAAAACATGAGGATGAAGATACGGAAGCTTTGGTTCTTACCACACTGGCGCTTTTGATGCGAGACGAGGGAGATGCCCCTCGCGTGGTGACTGGCTTGCCACTTGCCCACTATGCTTTGCAAAAAGAGTCCCTGCAACAACGTTTGGCTCATATGCAGGGCGCGGTGACGGTGGAAGGTCGCAAACTCAAGGTCTCAGCTGCCTCGGTTCGTGTGGTGCCGCAGGCAATGGGAGCGATGATGGCAGGGCTTTTGGATACCCGAACGCTCAAGCCTCGCGACGAGGCGTTGCTTCGTCATGGTGGATATCTGCTATTGGTCGATATCGGTACGCGCACCACAGGTTTTGTGGTCTTTGAGACGAGACCGTTTCGGTATGTGGAGAGCTTGTCGGGCTCGGTCGATGTAGGCGGGCATACATTCATGCAGGAGTTATCCCGTTTACTTGGACGTGTGGCGGGGGAGAGTCCCTCCTTGTCGGATCGGGCGTTGTATCAGGAGCTCTTGGAGACAGGCAGCGTCTTTTTCGGCGGCAGGATGCACACCTTGACGGACGAGGTGGACATGGTGCGCCAGAGAGTCTATACCGCTGTGATGCGAGAAGTCATGGCGAAACTGGGGGCGCAAACACTGGGCAAAGTGCAGGCGGTGTTTTTGGCGGGGGGTGCTGGAGCAGGGGCTGCACGTTATTTTCAGTCTCACTTTGCCCGTGTGGAGGTTCTGCCGGATGCGCAAATGGCAAACGCAAGAGGGTTTCGCCTCTTTGATTTGGCCACGGAACTCTCTTGATAGGGCTGTGGCGTTGACCAGCCCTTCTCTCTTTCCTGAAAAGAGAGGGGGGCTTTGTTTTGGCTTTGTGGCATCAACGAATTGTCGATCCCGTGACGGGTGGACAGGTAGGACTAGAAATTCTTTTGCATCACGCGAAAGAAGTGTTGGAGATTACCCACAGTGCCGGGACGCTGGTGGAAACGGAACAGTATATTTTGCGGGAAGCCTGGAAACGCGCCCGGTCTTCGCCGCAACTTCTGGTGTTTGTCAACGTCACGGCGGAAACGATGGCAGCGGAACGATTGCCTTTTTGGCCGGAAGACTCTCCGCGTAATCTGGTGCTGGAGTTGACGGAGAGCCGCAGTTTTGATGCGGAAAAAGTGGAGAGGTGGTTGTTTCCCTACCGGGAGCAAGGATTGCAAGTGGCACTGGATGACTTTGGAACGGGTTTCAATCAGTTTGAACGATGCAGTTACTTGCGCCCGGATTTTCTAAAAATCAACTGGATGGGCCACGAAGAAACGATGCGGGCAGCCCTGTCCTTTGCGAAAGAAATGCTCTCTCGCGTCATCCTGGAGCGTGTCGCCACAGAGCGACAGGCCGAGTGGGCTAAACGCCAGAGTGTGGGATTGGTGCAGGGCTACTTTTACCACCGCCCTGAGCCGCTTTCGCCATCGGTGGTGATGATTCCATGAAGGTGGCGGTGGAGGGATTTGGGCAAAGTTTTCTCGCCTGGAATCTGGCAGGATGTGTGCGCGGTGCATGGATTTACGCGGATCGGGACGCCCCGTATCGGTTATGGAATCGGGTGATACCTGTGGCTGAACGGTGGCTGGATATTCCCGTTGAAGCGCCTGTGGTGTTCCTGGATCACGCAGAGCCGGAAGTGGCACCCGATGTTTTGATTCTCTCTGCCGCGCCAGACCCTTTGTCTGTGTGTTCTGTACGCTCTCGCCTGGAAAGAGCGCGAGGAAAGACGGTATGGGTCATGAACGGATACGAACGGGAAGTGGGGAAACCTTGGCCGTTCGAGGAGCGTGAGGTGCCGCTGGCTACAATTCCCTGGGATGAGCGAAACGCGACGTCCTATTTGATAGGGAAGCCATTGACGATGCGCGATCCATCGTTTCGGCGGCACTGGATGCCGATATTGGAGGTGCTTTCACTTGTGGATTTGGTTTGATCGGGACGTGGCGCGATGGAAGAAGATGGAACAGGTCTATCGGCAAAAAGGTTATCCCGTGCAGACGCTCTCCAGGGAACAGGATTTTCCGAAAAGCGGTATAGAACTGGTCATCCTCACGCGAAAAGAGGACGCGGGGATGGCGGCACAACTTTCTTCGGTCTACGGTGTACCCGTGATTCTGAGCGTGCCGGGACTGAAACCTGACGTGCCGCCGGAAGGCTGCGCAGAGATGCTGCCGTATCCGCCACATCCGGCATATCTGGAAAAGTGGGCCAAGCGAGAAGAGCGTGCGCTGGATGCGCCGAAAGAACCTTCGCCCGCGCTGAACCCTGCAGGTGTTTCTGCCAATGATCTCATGGAACAGATGATCCGCCAAAAAGCCTCGAAACAGACGTTTTCCTTGCGGGGGCAAACCGTGCCATTTGTGGAACCTTTGCGCCCGCTAGCGAAACGAGCAACGATTCTCACGATCACCGGAGTCAAGGGTGGAGTGGGCAAAAGCACGTTTTCCATTTTGTTAGCCAGAAACCTGCATCAGAAGGGCCAACGGACCGTGCTGGTCGATTTGGACAATATGGGAAATCTGGCGAGACTCCTGCGTGTCGATCCCATCGTTTCCACGGATCGGTTTGAGGTACTCTCCAATACGCTCAACGACGCGGAATTGGAACAGAATCTGATTCGTACAGGGTATGGTTTTTGGGTCATTCCGAAAGGTCAACGGCCTATGGGACTTTCAGCAGATGGCACTCGAAGACTGATGTATCTGCTCTCGCGGTATGCGGACACCGTGATTTTGGATACGCATCCTAGCCGCATGGTTTGCACGGTGGAAGCCATGCGGGAAGCGGATGTCGTCCTTGGTGTGACCGGGACGGATCGGAGCACCTGGGCGGAAATTCGAGATTTTTTCAGTCTGACGGAGAAACCGGTGCATCTGGTGTTGAGCCGTACACGGGAAAAACCGGGTGTACTTCATGAGATTTCGCAGATTTTGGAGAGCCAAACAGGCTACCCGGTGCTGGGTTATGTACCGGAAGACGACAAGCTCTTTGAGGAAGTGCAAGCGGGGGAAATGTTGATGGGCAGTCCGGCTATTGAGACGGCAATGAAACAGATTCGCCTCAAGTTGTGGCGGGAGGATGTGCAAAAGACGGAGACGGAAAAAGAGGGGATGCGGACATGGCGTTTCGGACGCTCAAAAGGCACACGTACTTGATGCTGAGTGTAGGGTTGGCCTTTGCGGCAGGTGGATTGGCCTATGTAGGGTACAACCGGGCAGTGCAATCGGTGCGTGTGGTGACGGCTTCACAAAACCTGGCACCCGACACCGCTTTAACGGCAGGTGATTTCTCGACGGAGACTGTGCCTGTGGCACTGGCTCGGCAATTGCACTGGCTGACGGACAAACAGATGCTGGTCGGGCGGTATTTGCAGGTAGGCGTGACACAAGGTCAACCCATTTCCACGACGGATGTGGCCGGGCAAACCGACATTCCTGCACTGCTGGCCTACTATCAGGCGCATGAACATCAAAATGGTTTAGTCGTGGCGTATACGCCTTCGTCGGTACTGGCGGACAGTGTGGAACCTGGTCAGAACATTGCGGTCTTTTATACGAAACAGGAGCCGAACAACCAGAGTACAGAAGCTCTGGTGGGGCCGATTCGTGTGCTGGCCGAGGTGCCGGGGAAAACGCCAGTGTTCATCTTGTTCCTCACGTATCCTGAATTCCAGTTGGTGGGAGAAAGTTTGCAAAACGGGCAGGCGCAAATGACGTTGGCCACGAGTGGCGTCCCGATGATGGATGGCAGCACGAGCACAGGTGAAGCGGAGGCTTCGTCCACGGCCAAGTCGTCGAAAGGCGGGAAAAAGGGATGACGGGTATCCTGGAAGAACTGGAAAAACTGCAACAGGAGTCCGAAGCCTATTTTGCCGAAGATGAAGCCGTGCTGGAGCGGCAAAAAGAGGTAGAGAAAGAAACCCGGCGCCTCATGGAGCGGGTTCGCGAAGAGAACGAATGGCTTCGCAACCTGCCGCCCAGGCGCGAGGCCCATGCGTATTTAGGAAGGCTGGCCGGGCTGATTCGCATTCCCGCGCGGTATCAGGAAGAAGCGATTCAGGAAGTTTTGAACAACATGTATGGCTATGGCAAGCTTCAGGCGGTGATGGACGATCCGTATATCTCGGATATCATGGTCATCGGCGGCACACAAGTCATTGTGACCCGAAGAGGAGAGCGAGAAGTGGTACCGGGGCTGGTGATGCAAAACGAGGAAATTGTGGATTTTGTGAGCAAGAAACTGTCGGGTACGACGTACAAATTTGATTTGGCCAATCCGCGGTGCGATGCGATGTTGGCCGATGGGTATCGCATGCACGTTCGGGGCGGGGCCAGTGCCTGGACCGTCAAGGATGAATTTGGGGTCATTCTGCCCAGAGAGTGCATGTTTTTGACGGTTCGCAAACCGCTTTTCAACTTCAGCCTGGAGCAACTGATGGAACTGCGAATGCTTTCGCCAGAAATGGTGCAACTTTTTGCTCTGTTTCCTACGCTTCACTATAGCTATGTGGTGGCCGGTGGGACGGGGAGCGCGAAGTCGACGCTTTGCGCGGCCATACTGGGTCATGTCCCAGAAAACGAAGTGGTTGGGATTGTCGAAGAGATGCCGGAACTTCAGCCGCTTTGCCGATGGTCGGCGAGACTCTATAACAAGGGAGCCAACGCAGAGGGCAAGGGCGAAATCACCATGTTAGACTCTATCGCGGATACGCTGCGGATGTTTTTCGATCATGTGGGCGTGGGTGAAATCCGCATGGAGGCCATGGCGTATGCGTTTTTGCAAGCGGGGTTATCTGTGACCGGACATACGTTCACCACGGTGCATGCTCCCCCGCAAGCGCAGGGGATCGTCCAGCGTATGTGTTTACTCGCGGCAGGGGCACCGCAAAAACCTGCGATGTCGACGGTGGCGAACATTTTCACCAGCGTGACGCAAGTGGTGATTGGTTGTGAGCGAACACGCTTTGGCAAACGGGTGGTGGAAGTGTCTGAAATCTATCCCTACGATCCAAGTACGAAAACGGTGCCGTTTGTCCGTTTGGCGACCTGGAACGGTGAAAAGGATGTGTTCGTGTTTCATGGCATGACGCCGCGCATGGTGGAGCGTGCCAAACGACAAGGGATATCGTTGCCCGATTTGCCGATTCAGAAAAATCCTCAGTTTGAACAGGTGTATTTGGGCTAAGGAGGCCAAGCGAGATGGCGCAGTGGATTGCGTTTTTGCTGTTTTTTTCAGCGCTCTTGGCTTTTGTGGACAAAGATTTGGCGAAAGCGAGACAAAGGGCGATTTGGCAACAATCCTTTCAAAGTGAGGTCGGGCTTCGGGATGTGGGGCGAGCCTGGACAGCAGAATGGTGGCGAGAAGCCAGGATTGCAGGCGTGTCGGTGAGAAACGCGATTTTAGTTTCTGCTTTCATGGGGATCTTGGTGGCCGCTTTTCTTTCTATAGGCGTGGAACAACCTGCGCTTGCTCCGTTTGCGGGGGGCGCTGTTGGCTTTTGGTGGTTTCGTGTGAAAAGCCTGCATGGGGCGTATGAAAAGTACCAACAGCAAATGACGACAGCGATTCTGGATGAGGCGATCCCGATTGCGGTTCACTCCTTGAAAGCGACAGGGCGGTTGGAAGTGGCTGTGGATGAGGTCGCAAAGTTGGCGAAACGAAAAGCGGTGCGGGCGTTGTTTGGCGAAGTATCCGAGACGTGGAGGCAAAAGAGTTTAACCCCTGCTGAGGCCTTGGTTCGCGCCGCTAGAGAACGGGATGTGGAGGTGCTTTTAACGCTGGCTACGATGACGCGCGATGCGGCAGACTTCCAGCCGGACTATGCCGAGATGTGGTTGGGATACCGGGAGCAGATGTTGCAGATTTTGTATCATCAACGCCGTGTCGCGGCGCGGACGAGAGTCAGTAAGCGAAATGCTTCTATTTTTGTCTATCTGGTAGGCTCTTTGTTGCTTCTGGCATATCCTCGCATGGGACGGTTTTTGACGTTTCAAACGCGCGTTGGATTTTGGCTTTTGTTGCTGGTAATGGTGGGGGGTATGGTTCTTATCTATCGGATGGCGGCCAAAGCGTTGAAAGAAGTCTAAGCCTTCGCTCTCGTTGCACTTTGAATTTCTAAGTCGTATTCTGATACGAACAGAGCTCACCACGCCTCTCATCGATGCGGACCAGGGTGAGCCGATTTATTTTGTTTGGCAAGGATTGTTATGACTGAACTAAAACCGGCTCAAACGTACGAAGAACAGCTTACGATTCTGAAGTCACGTGATGAACACGCATGAAGAAAACAAAAATGCTCACTACAGTAACGAGATCAAATAGAGGAGTAGTTTAGGCCATTTTTTCTGGGTTCATAAAGGTTTTTTTAAGATAGGTATACATACTATGCGTTTTGGTTCATAAATAATGAATGTTTCGTGACATATGAGCGAAATTTTGCAATGAGCGATCCAGGCTGTAGAATTCCTGTAGGGAGGGGATACACATGTCTGGCGTTCAAGCGAGAAGGGACGATATAGACTTTCCGAATTTGGAACTGCATAAAAATTGTTGAGCATTCTTCGTGAAAATCCAGAAAGTGATTTTAGATGAAGAATTGCTTCGTGAAATCGTTGGGCCAATGTTAAGCACGATTAGACAGTTAATGCGTGAAAAACTTGAGGTTGCAGAAAAGGGCAAGCATATAACAATCAATGTTAAGAGCATTACTTCATCGAAAGATTTTTTGGAAACTGCCGAATTAGTGGCTCAATTTGGGATGAGTTAACAACAAGTGCGTCGCTGGTGTGAAGAATGGAAACTCAAGGCTCAACGTACACTAGGTGGAATGTGGAAGATATTTGCATTGCAGTTTGAAGGTGTAGTGATTTTAGCTCCGAAGGAAAAACGTAGTCATAGAAGGATTGAGAGCGTAGCTGGGGTTTGGAAGGATCAATATCAGTAACGCCAAGAATTAGAAAAGAGGTGTGACTAACGGCATGTCTTTTTATGTGTTATCTAATGGAAAAAAGTTCGCTGGGTTAGATCTTATTCTATATAAACTTCATATTCAGACTATTCGAGCTATCAGCAGTTATGAGTGTATTTCTAAATACCCCATTTTAAAAGAATTACTTAGAAGATTATCTCTTGGTTACCATTTCTCTGAGTTGTACTCGGGTTGATTCTTACACTTAGTGTTTATAATAAAATTTACATATTAGAAACTAAAGTAAATAAACTCGCAAATAATTATTAAACATATGAATATTCCTAATAAAGATATATTACGTATAATTCGGCTGACACTTTTTATTAAAATGAGAATAAATAAAAGCAAAATTATAACCCATAAAATAATCGATATGAGCATTCCTACACTCACTAGTAATCACCTATCCGGCATTAAATTTAAGAGGGGCACCTTTAAAATATATGCGCCCCACCTTGTTCAATACCCAATATAGATTAAGCTCCAGGAATTTGATAAAAATCTACAACGTCTGTGTGGTGATCAGTCCACGCTTGAGCGGCTTCGTATGCTGCTCCAATTGCAAATCCCGCGGCGACGACTACACCAACGATAGCACCTACGCCAGTTTCAGAGGTAATAACCGAAACTAATGCACTAGATGCACTTAAACCTGTAGCTGCATAAAATGCATATTCTGAATTTTCTGTAGCAGAAACAGCACTCCAATAATTATTTAGAACGCTTGAGTTGTTGCTGGTCTCAGCTCCCGACCAGTACGCATAAGATGTATTGTTAGAGTTAATCGCAACCATCCAATACTGGGTAGAACCGCTAAAAATGCTGTCTTGAGCATAATCTCCCCACCACTGTTCTGAAACCCGCTCAGAGATGTAATTGGGACTAATAGCAGTACTTTTTTTAGTAGCTAACCCTGAATTTAAGTCTGTCAAATTAAAAGTTTGTTGTGTATTATTTGAATTTAGAACGGTCATTGTTTTAGTAATCTTATTGTATGTTACAGTAGTAGTCTGCCCGTTTACAGTTACTCTTACTACGTTATCAAAAGGGTTTCCATTAGACATCTTTTGAACATATATTGCATTCCCATTGACTGAAAATGATTGTTTATTTCCAACAGCATTAAGTTGTGAAGTACTAGCATATGCAGATGGAATATTAATGCCTATCATAGTAGATAGAGCAAATACTCCGCCTACAATTTTTTTTAAAATAGTTTTCATCCCAACACCTCCAAATATTTAAAATATATAGAAATTTACTCTATTTTATAGATAACTTCATATAATGTCAAAATAATGGATGCCCCTGAAAATAGAAATAAAAGTTTTAATATTCAGTTATATTTACTGTTGTTCCTGCTATATCCCACTCTTTTGTAGATTCTCGTAACGGTCTTTTTTCTTCAATACCAATTTACCCTTCTTCCAACGTTCGTATTGCTCTTGGCCACGCGCATTTTCTTATTCGATAATTCCATCGCATAGGTGGCTCGTAGCCTAATTTGCAACAGAAACTGCAACTTCTTCTTCGTGGCAACCATGAACTGACGATTAGAAAATCGTGGACTATCCGTTTATGATAATGCAGGGACAAAACATTTTTAGTGGGTTCTCCCTGCTGATCAAACCATGACCGAACCTATTCTACAGCCGTGCTTCATCGGAACTGGCAACGCTAGCGTCAAGAACCCCCTCTTGGTCATCTTCATCATATCCAGCAGAGCCAGTTGGTCAGATAGGTTTTAAGTCGTATCGAAGTAAACTGCTTCTGGTCTTTCAGCCCAATCTCGTGTAGTCTTGACTTCCTAGAGGCATTCTCCTTTCTGTTAGCCCAAACCGATGATAACAAAAGGGATAGGGAGACTCCCACTTTCAAATTTCCACGAAATTCTGGACAACGCCCACTTGATTAACGTAGACACTTGCCGCCCTCTCTTTCCCTGGGGAAGGAGGGGTTTTTCATGACGATTTGTGCCGTATGTCACAGGGGGTTGTCCAATCAGGTCTCGGTCTCCAGAGGAACGGGACCTGTTTGTGATCGGAATGTACGGTCCTATCTACAGGTCCTTATGACCAGCGAGATGGCAGAGCAAGCAAGAACTTCGTGGGCAAGGCTGCGCGGAGAGCCTGTCGGGATGCGAAACCGTGCTGTGGAAGCGGCCAGGACGCGGTTTTTGGCTCGAGTGCATAGACAAGAAATCGTTCCTGTTCAAACGGGTACGGTAGACATGGAAGACGCCAACTCCAGGCGCAATGCAGGGCAGACAGAGATTTGGTTTGAACAGTTTGAAGATGGCATGCTCATTGCTCATTCGGGCACGAATGAAGATTATGTCGTGGTAGCCGATCATACAGGGGAACAGGCGGTCAGTTGCAGTTGTTCAGCCTATGCGTTTCATCGAAACCAACCTGCTGGAACGCCGTGCCGACACATGCGGGCCTACAATGTTTTGGGTCGTCATGCAGAAACCGAGACAGCGCCTTCGGCAGACAGCGTGGTAGGACATCGAGTGGAAGGCGCTCCAATGCTCATGCAAAGGATTGTCAATGAAGAGATGGCTGTAGAGCAGGAACGTGACACAGCCTTGCAACAGTGGCATGAAAGGCACCAACATGATGGTATCTTGATGAGCGAGAACGACGCCGCATGGCAAGACTTGAAAGCACGGGCGATGTCTGGCGCAGGTTCCTTTGAAACCGAACAGGTACTGGATGGATCGGATACTACGTTTGGCTTTGAATTGGAAGTGGAATTCGCAGATAGAGGAGCGTTTCAGCGAACGCTGCAACGATTGAAGGAGGAAGGGATCACGGATGTACCGATGCTTCGTCAGTATCACAGCCGTGGAACAGAGGGCTACTGGAATCCTACACGAGATGGCAGTTTGGAAGAACCGGCTGTGGAACTGGTTTCCCCCGTACTTCGGGATACGCCGGAAAACTGGAGAAAGATCGGAACCATGATGCAAATCCTCCATGAGTCCGGGGCACTTCGCCAAACGAACCATACTGGTCTGCATATTCATATTGGAAACGATAAGTTGGATGATCGCGGATATCGCTGGCAGCGTTTGGCGCGAACGGTTGCAGGATTTCAAAGCTGCTACTATCAGATGGGTGCGGCGCGGCACTCGGAAGGCAGGCCTGCCAATCATCGTGGGATAAACTACACTCGACCGCTCCACTTGCCTCACTTGCAAAGATTGCGCCGTACCGATACGGCTGTGGAAGCCTCCAAAAAAATCATTGGCGAATACCGAAATCGAATCGGGGATCGTTATTACATGATCAGTACGCATAAGCAAGCCCATGCCGGTGTGCCCACCGTAGAGTTTCGCTATCCCAATTCCACGCATGATCCCGTCATTTTACAGCGTCAAATCCAATTGGCGCACGCCACCATTCTGCAATCGGCCTATCTGAGAAAACACATGCCTGGTGCAGAGCGCTTGCCTAAACTCTTTGCCCATGATACAGGACCGGAGATGAACACCCTTTCTGAGGATAGAGAAAAGAGATTTCGTCAGTATCTTGATACGCTAGGTTCGGATCGTTTGCGTCTCTTGGCGACCCAATTATGGGTACGCGGAAGGGCTTGACAATGATTTCCATATCCTGTATCATAAATTCCAGACAATGGAATATATGAGAATGGGAGGTGGATCATATGTTGTACTTTGCGTATGGCAGTTGCATGGATGAAACGGATTTTGCACGGACCTGTCCTGGCGCTTCCAGGTACGGACTAGGAGTTTTGAGCGGTTATCGGCTTCGCTTCAATGGCTATTCGGCAAGTCGCAAGGGTGGCATCGCCAACATTGAACGAAAACCTAAAGAAAAAGTTTACGGTGTGCTGTGGGAAGTCACGCCAGCGATGCAAAAGCGCCTGGATCGCCGAGAGGGAGCGCCGTGGTTTTATCGACGGATTCCTGTGCAGGTGGTCACGGAAGACGGGGGAATAGTGCGGGCGTTCACATATGAACTTGTGCAGCCGTATCTTTGGGACGTTCGCCCACACCCGCACTACTTGTACCTGTTGATGAGAAGTGCACCGGAAGAAGCCGTATCCGCGATATTTCAGATATTGCGTAATATTCGTTGCATAGAAACGGAGGCGGATGAGATTGACGATACCTGTGGAAGAGAGATTCAACCGTTGGCAGAAGCATTTTTTTAGGCCGCTGGAAGAGGGTAGACCGGCGGACTGGGAACTGATTGCCCAGTTTGGCGAGGAGCCGCCTGTGGAGTGTCATTCCATTACGGGGCTGATTTCCTGGTTGTATGGCGCAGTGTATTCAGGAGATGAAAGAGAAGACACGCAATTCTTTTTTCGCTACCATATTGTGAAACCTTTGCATCAAAACTGTACAATGTGGGGGCAGCGTTCGCAGATTTTATACGGGCCTGCGGTGATTCACGACAATACGGTTCCCCCGCCGTGGGCAAGTGAAGAGGAACAGGAAGAATGGGAAGAGATGGAGTTTTCGGATGAGCCGCCTGTAGAGTGGAACATTCTCACGGAACGAACGCTCATCCAGTCTTTGCTTCAAAACGGTGCCTTGCGGCTCATGGAACGCAAGGATGCCTATATTCTGAGAGCTAATGCTGACATACGTAAACGAACTTGCGGAGATTGTAGGGCGTGCCGTTTTCTTGTGGAAGAACAGGGAAGAACGATTTGTCAGGCACAACGGCAATGGACGGGCGCGGATGCTGAGTATGGGCAAACCTGTGGTGATTTTTCACCGAATTCCAATGGAAGCGCAAGTGATCAGTATATCCGTATCGATGCAGAAGACGTCTATTTGCCGCCGTGGACGGTGCAGACGTACTTTGGGTTAGGTGATGAGTCGAGAAAAGGGAGTCGGCTGGACGCATCGTGGATCACAGAGATGAAGGAACAGCTGCACAACTATGAAGTGTATGAACGAGATCACGGTAACGAATGAGTAACGAAAAAGTAACGAATTTGTTCCAAACTGAGCAAAACCTCTGAACATAAAAAGTCCAGAAAACCCTGATAAAACAAGGTTTTTCTGGACTTATGGATACATGGTGATACAACCGGGAATGTTCTAGTATGGAATATGAAATCAATACCTGGAGTCGCTAATCCACTTTCAAGTGTACAAAGTACACTTTCTAATCTAACAAGCTCTTTGACAAATGCTTTAGGCCAAGGGTCTCAACAACTGGGGAACTCGCTGGGAAGTGCATTAAGTCAGGGAGCAAACCAGTTGAGTAGTAGTCTGAGTTCCTCAGGAAGTAGCTCCAATCCAGTCAATCAGCTGGGAAGTGCGTTGAGTCAGACATCTGGCTTATTGGGCTAACTTTTGTATGTGGGATATGGGCAGCATGCTGTCCTAGTTTTATAAATTTGCTGCCCATTCTATGATGTGATTTTAAACGGTTTTCAGACTTTTATTCATTCATGTTTATGAGTTATGAAAATACTTTATATAAAGTTCTAAACTTGCTTCAGTACTCTTTCTGAAAAATCGTATAAATCAAACAGTCGAATATCAAAAAAGTTATCTTGATTTTTAATCGAATAAGTGACTTTTCTATATGATGTAGAAGTAAATCGTAGTTTATATTTTATTGTTCATAAAATATAAAGTCATGAAAAAGAACGATATAACCCAATTACTTTTCCTAAAATATTTACATGATTGAAATAAAGGGGTTGTAGCGAAGAGTTTTCTGGTTGAAGTCGAATTCTGTTCATTTCTCTAAAAAATCTTTTTACAGTTGCTTCTTCATCATCCGTAATTGCTACGACAATATCACCGTTTTGAGCAGTTGACTGTTGGCGAATAAAAAGTAAGTCTCCATCCATAATACCAGCTTCAATCATGCTGTCACCTTGAACCTTAAGTAAAAAAATTTGTTCAGGAGAATGATACGTATCTGGCAAAGGGAAATAACCCTCTATATGCTCTACAGCTGTGATGGGTTTACCAGCGGTTACTTTTCCAATAATGGGAGCATAGTAAATTGCAGAAGACGATTCCCAATTTGTTGAAGTTTTTTTCGCGATTTGAGTATGCTTCTTTAATAATTCGATTGCACGAGGTTTAGTTGGATCTCTTCGTAGATATCCTTTTTGGCTTAACCGTTCTAAATGACCGTGGACGGTTGAACTAGAAGCGAGTCCTACTGCCTCTCCGATTTCTCGAACGGATGGCGGATATCCATTTTCTGCTATACATTTTTCTATAAAATCAAGTATTTCTTTCTGACGTTTGCTAATATCCATCGCCACAAAACTCCATTCATGCGTACATTCTAATCCTAAGCATAGCATAATATTCTTTGGATGCAAACATATGTTCCGGTTTGTTGGATTGTGTTGAAAATCAAAAATATTTTGGCGTTTTATTCAATCATGTAAGAATTTTAAATGACATTTTCAAGGCCATAGCCATGTACAAATCATCTATTGTCAAACCTAGACCGCTCAAGTTACTATAAGTAAATGTCTTTCCATTTGAAAGGATGGTGTTTTGTGGCGCAATCAGATATAAGATTGAAGTGGTCTATACTTGCAGCTGTTACTTTAGTTTCGTTTATAACGAATGTGGATGCCACAATTGTCGTTATTGGTTTGCCCCGGCTTATGTCTGGTCTCCATATTTCAGTTGTAACTGGACTTTGGACGATTACGTCGTACATTATCACCAGTACGGTTTTTCTTCTTCCTGCAGGTAGATGGTCGGACCTCATAGGTACTAAAAAAATATTTATAGCTGGTCTTGCAATTTTCACAGTAGCCACGTTTTTATGTGGTATTGCGAATTCTGGAAGTGCACTCATTGTATATCGTTTTATTCAGGGAACAGGAGCTGCATTAGCTCTAGCCACTGCCACACCCATCATTGTTAAAGCGTTTCCTGCTAATGAACTTGGTAAGGCGTTGGGGATTAATTCCACTTCTTGGGTAATAGGCTCTATCGTAGGACCTGTTGCAGGTGGCGCGCTGATAAACGCTTTTGGCTGGCGCTCTATTTTTTTTGTAACCATTCCATTTGCCATCATAGGCATGATTGCCGCTATGATCGTACTTCGTGCGGATGTGTCACCTAAGCAACAGGTCAAATCAGATTGGCTTGGTATGATCACGTTTGGTCTAGGGCTTGTAGGATTGCTTGTGTCACTTTCCGAAGGACAGTCCTGGGGTTGGTTATCGCTGCGCACTCTTGGGTTATTTGTTTTGACGCTGGTACTTTTCATATTGTTTGTTTGGATAGAATTACGTGTGAAAGCGCCTCTATTTAATCTCTCGCTAGTCAAACATCGTCATTACTCAGCAGGACTTGGCGTTACATTCAGTTACTCGATTGGTTACTTTGCAACAACGTTTCTGTTAACGTTGTATTTGCAGGGTGCGTTGCGTTTAAGTCCCTTGTCAGCAGGTTTATTGTTGATTCCGTTATCCGCACCTCAGCTTGTGATGGGACCATTAGGTGGGGCAGCGGCTGATCGTTTTGGGCCGGCACGGTTGGTGCTTGTAGGGGTGTTCTTTTTGGGGCTTGGAGTGTATTTCCTAGGCAGTCTAGGCCCGCAATTGAGTGTAATGGCAATCATTCTTCCACAACTTTTGATGTCTACTGCTAATGGTCTAGGGTGGCCGGCGCTTACAAAGGCCGTGCTTTCATCTGCGCCTCGGGAACAGACCGGTGCTGCTTCAGGTATGTTTTATACGTTTCGAAATGTTGGGATGTCATTGTCACTGACATTGGCGTTAGTTGTTGCAGAGGTCAGTGTGCCACCCTCTGTTGCGTCGCAAGCGTTTCTTGGCACGGCAGGCGTTTTAAGTACAAATATCAAAAGCGCCCTGGTAAATTCAACGGATAAAGGTTTTCAATTCTTTATTTTATTCTATGCCATCGCATTTATATGTAGCTTGGTTCTGTTACGTCCTCATCGTTCTGGACAAATGAGCAATTCTACTGTTTCAACACAAAAACAAGCATGAAGACATCAGATTCGTATCTAAAATAAATTATAGAAAATTTCTCAACGCCGAAGTGGACACTTCGAAAACTTGCGGCGTTTTTTTGTTTATCTTTCTAATGCTTATCAAAGTAGATATCTAATTCAAAAGAGGAGCAAGTCTCTGTGATGCAGAATAAAAAATTAAATTTTTAGGCTGTCAATAATTGAGGGATATGTGGATGAAAACCTTTTGCGCAAATGATTTTAGAGTATTGGTTGTTGATGATGATCCGAATATTATCGATCTAATCCGGATGTACTTGCAGAATCAAGGATTTCAAGTCAGTACAGCTCATAATGGAAATTCAGCACTTTCGAAATTACAAACAGAGACTATCCACATTGTGGTATTGGATTTGATGATGCCGGAAATGGATGGTTGGGAATTATGCCAAATCATACAGAAGAATCATCCTGTCCCTGTTTTAATGGTCACGGCAAGAGGGGAAATGTCTGACAAATTAGAAGGTTTCAAGTTGGGGGCAGATGATTATATTGTTAAGCCTTTTGATCCCAATGAACTGACGGCTAGAGTGGTTTCTTTACTTCGTCGCTCTTATTTGTCACAAATGCAAACACAGTTAAGCACAGTACGTTACCATGATTTTAAGATCGATAACCAAGCACATGAAGTTTATATCAAAGATAAAAAACTAGAACTCAGTCCACGAGAGTATCAACTTATATCTATTTTGACTCAACATCCCAATCAAGTATTAACCAGGCAACAATTAATCGCTTTAGTTTGGGGTATCGATTTTTTAGGTGAAGATCGTGCAGTTGATGTACTTGTAAAACGTCTTCGCAAAAAAATTCCTAGCAATCCTCATTATCAAATTTCTACAGTACGTGGTATTGGTTACAAATTTGAGGTGGGGGACAAGTAATGCTGACTTCTATGTTTCGTAGAATTCTTGTTGTATACATGAGTGTTATTTTCCTTGCTTTTACATTGTTATCTTTTGTTATCAATATGGAGATTCGTCATTACCTTGTCGAACAACGTTTTGTTGTACTTCATCGTGATGCTGAGATTCTTCTGCCTGAAATTGAAAGGGCAAATCAGATACCACAATCAAATTTACGATTCAAAAAACAATTGGCCAGATTGAAACAACGAGATGATGTAACCATTAATTTGCTTCTTTTGAATCAAGGCAATGATTTAAGAAAAATTCAGCAATTATCTCGCCAACTGATTCGGAATCGTGATATTTACAACACATCTGCGGTTAAAAAAGTAGTCAATGGACAAATCATACAGATTGTAGGTCCTTTTAGTAAAGTGAATCGAGAGTCCATGTTCACCATAGGGCTGCCTATTCGAGAACAGGGAGTTATTATAGGAGCCTTATTCCTGCATACGCCCATTCAAAGTCTTCAAGCCAATCAAGTGACCCAAATTATTGTTCTCATTGCTATACCTATTTTAATAATAACGATAGGTATTCTGTATTATTTTTCAAGAAAATTTTCCCATCCGCTATTGAAAATTACACAAGCTGTTCAATTTATTGGTCAGGGAAATTTTAATCAAAGAGTTCCCGTGCAAGGAAATGATGAAGTAGGGCAGCTAGCCATAACTTTTAATCAAATGGCAGTAAAACTATCAAAATTAGAAGAAATGCGTAAAGATCTCATCGCCAATGTTTCGCATGAAATTAGAACTCCGCTAACCTCAGTTCGCGGATTTGTTCAAGGCATATTAGAAGGTGTTATTCCAGCTACTGATCAAAGAAAATATCTTGAAATTATTTATAAAGAATTAAATCGACTCAATAATATTTTAAATAGTATGTTAGATTTGTCTGCAATTGAGACAGGTCATTTAACTTTAAATTGTCATGCAGTTTCCTGGACACCTCTTGTTGAGGATGTTATTCATCGAATCCGTGCGCGTATTGAACAAAAAAATCTTGAGTTTCGCATGGTTGAAACTCCTGAGGATATTGAAATTTGGGGGGATCCTGAACGGCTAACACAAATCCTCTTTAATTTATTGGATAATGCCATACGTCACACTTCACAAGGCAAAATTGAAATCATCAATTCTATAGAAAACGAAAAATTGCAAGTTTGCATTTCAGATTCGGGGGAAGGTATTCCTGAAGAGATGCTTGATCACATTTGGGAGCGATTTTTTACTGGGTCTGTTTCACGAACTTCTTCAGTTGCGAGAACTGGTTTAGGTTTGACGATTGTTAAATATTTAGTCGAAAAAATGCAAGGAACTATTGAGGTTCAATCGACGGTTGGTGTTGGTACTATATTTACTTTGCGTTTTCCGCTTTATATTTGCGAGTAATAGAAAAATAATTTTGGAGTGAGCTGATTGACATACAGTTGACATATGGATTGTCTATCTTTTGATACAAGAAATGAATTTTACATGTTTTCTATCTTACACCTGTATAGGAGGAATCAAAATGAAAAAAAGAACCAAGTTTATGCTCAGTTTGGGCACTTTACTCGTGACCATGTCAATGGCAAGTTCAATGGTGTTTGCAGATACATCGAATGCATCGTTTGCACAAAAATACCAAGAAAATCAAAATATAGAAACCCAATTACTTAGCCAAGTGAACACAGAGAATGTCCCGTCAGGAAATGCTGCGCAACTTCTTGCTACAATTCAAGATATCAGTGCACAAATTTCAGCACTTTATGCGTCTGAACAAAATCTTGTCCAACAAAAAGGCAATCTTCCCAAAATGACATTATCCACAACCCAGAAAAATGCAGAGTTAAAACGTTTAGAAAAAAAACGTCTGAATGTATTGAAATTAAATGAAGACGCATGGAAGTTAGTCATAGAATATGAGCATCATCCACACCAGAAAGGACTACTTGCCAAGGCGATTCGCGATCATGATAAAGATCAAAAAAGATTGACTTCCATCGATGCAAAAATCGCAAAATTGAATAAAAATGAGTCGCTCGACAACTGGTCCAAACATCCCTATCATAATGCCTTACCTGTACTCGATGAATCTATTTTACGTTTACAGAAATCTGAAATTCATTATACAAAAGAGTTGATAATGGAAATTCACAACAGTGATGGAACTACCACAGCTACAACCTACGGTTCAGGATCAGGAAATTGACATTTAGATAAGGTATATTTTGAAATAGAAAAATAGCTACTAGATTCCACAGCCCCTGACCTATCTGAAGGCAGGGGTTTGTGGCTGTCGTATGATCAGGAAACTGTAGAAAGAATGTATCGCTTATGATTCTCATTGTTATCGATGAGGCTCAGTACCGTAGTCATGAATTGATGCTGGGGGCGAATTCGATAAAATCATACTGATGAGGCCTACAGCAATTTTTTCTGAAATTAAACTAAAAAAGAGGCTAGCTGAGTAGCCCTTCTAGTTAATGTGACGACTTCCATTATAAATTGGATGGCGCTTCACTGGACTGGGCGGTGTAACCATCTTGATTTTCAATAGGGACGTTTTTTTTCTTGTCTCTATATCGATAGCGATTTTTATCTGCAGATGAAACACGCTCTACTATTTTCGGATCGGGACTGGTTCCTACCAGTGCATCCAAAGTAGAGTTGGTAACACCAAACCAGTAATGTTCGTTTTGAAAATGATGAAGAAGATGAAATTTTTTCATCCATTTTCCCCAAGGTGTAAGTGGCACGATGGGTCGATGGGAAACAAAGTGAGACCATTCATAATAAAGTTGACAGATAGACAGTGTCGTTAAAAAGGCAAAGCTGATATCTAAGGAATGCGAAATCCATATGCATAGTAAAAAAATGCCTAGGTAGCCTGGAATATTATATTGATTAGGGGTGAGCAGAGTTTTCATCTCTTCAGGATGCGTATGGTGCCGGACGTGCCCCTCATAGGCTCTAGGCATAATTTTAGAGAGAATACCGTGTAAAATAAAACGATGTACGATATATTCAATAAAATACCAAGCAACAGCACCAGATAGGAAGGCGAACCATAGCTTCAGTGAGTGGTGAAGGGAGAAAGTGAGAATAATTGATGCGATAAAAACTAGTGAAAGAAACATAACCCTTCTATCCGTCCAAAATTCTAATAAATACTCTCTCATGTTGTACCCACTCCAAGCTTACAAACTGTGATCTATTCAATCATAGAAAGAAAAGTAGTAGTTTGCAAGCGACTGGATTTCTAACCCATTATTCAGGTGATGACCTGAATAGAGAAATGGATCATGCTTGCAAACGATTTCTATGTTTTTTCTCGTATGCTAAAAGGACAATCGATTCGTCTAATTCAGCAGCAAGTTCAGTTTCAAGTTGACGAATTTTCTCAAGCAGATTTGTGGGAATATTGGCAAAACGATATTCTTCATTGGAATTTTCATTCATCGTCAAGATTATTCAACTCCTTTTGAGATGTCATGGAAATCAGTTTGCTCGATTTTTAGTTTTCTAAAACTTTTATCATAAATTTTGTTTGCGGTTAGTTTGATTTTGTAGTCTGTTCCATTGAAATGCTGACTGAACATGAAGACTGGAGGGTGATTTTTGCTTCAGGCAGTGTACGAAAGTGGAATATTAAAAAATCTTTATGAGTTGTCATGTTGTTAACATATCATTTTTCATTTGCATTTATATTCAATAGCCAACTTCTTACATCTAAAAACCCTAAGGTTTTGAGTACTTATCTCAAAAGCCTTAGGGTTTAATTGGTGCGGCCAAGAGGACTTGAACCTCCACGGGGTTGCCCCCACTAGAACCTGAATCTAGCGCGTCTGCCAATTCCGCCATGGCCGCATGTAATTACGAAAAGACAACGTGAGAATTATAGCACATTGCGATTGTTCTATGCAAGTGCATTTCCGCTTGCATCGGTTTGAATTGGAGTCAATAATGAGGTTATGATGCGGTTGATATCGTGTAAAGTATTGCTGAATGATTCATGGGGGAGAGAATCGATGAAAGTTACTAAAATGCATGCACTCGGCAACAATTACATTTATATATCTGAGTTTGAGGAAAAACTGACCAACTATCAACTTTCTGATTTGGCTGTTCAATTAAGTGATGTTCGTAAAGGGATTGGTTCTGATGGAATGATTTTAATTGGACCTTCTCAGAGTGCTGATATACGTATGCGCATTTTTAATGCAGATGGCTCTGAAGCAGAAAACTGTGGTAATGGTCTTCGTTGTGTTGCCAAATACGCTTATGAGCACGGTTATGTGCACGGACAAACGAATTTTCAGATTGAGACCAAAGCAGGCATAGTTGACGCAACAGTATATCCGGACGCAAATGGTTACGTTCCCAGCGTAACAGTGGATATGGGGACTGTCCAATTTGGTCCAGAAGCAGTCGGGTTTCGTGGTGAAGCAGATCGCGCAGGACGCGCAAGTATAGAGGTTAATGGTGACATTTATTCAGGGTACTTGGTGTCCGTTGGTAACCCACACTTTGTTCAATTTGTCGAGAATGCCAAAGAGTATCCTGTTGAGGAGATTGGTCCAAAAATTGAACATCATCCGAGTTTTATTCATCGGACCAATGTTGAGTTTGTCACGCCAAAAACACCGTATGAACTAGATTTTCGTGTTTGGGAACGAGGTTCTGGAATTACTTTTGCTTGCGGTACTGGGGCCTGTGCAAGTGTGGCTGCAGGAGTAGCTGCAGGACTTTTGGCTGAGCAAGTTACCGTTCATTTGCTTGGTGGAGATTTGCGTATTGAGATTCGGAATGGACGAGTTTTGATGACTGGAGAGGCAGTAGAGGTTTTCACAGGAGAAGTTCATATTTGATTTGGATAAGCTGGATAGATGGAGTTGTAAAGTAAGAGAAATCATTGATTGTGATTTCTCTTACTTTACAACAAGTGACACACCAGCTAAAATGACCGCTACTCCTGCCCAACGCCAAGCAGATACGTGTTCTTTAAAAATAAAGATAGAAACTAGAATTGCTGCTACATATGCCAAGCTCTGCATAGGATACAGGAGGGAGAGAGACATTTTGGATAGTAAATAAATCCAAATCACTGTAGCAATCACATATAAGACGAGACCCGCAATCACCCAAGGGGAAAACATGACCAAAATGACTGCTTTTAAACTGTCAAGATGTTGCTTTCCGATGCCAATTTTCCATAACGTTTGGCCTCCAACCAGCAAGATGATATTGCAGAGAATCAGTAAATAATTCACCAATGTATCCTCTCTTTCTCTTCAAATAAAGGATGTTGCCAAGCGTGTTGGTTAAGCATCAACTCGTATTCATCGCGATGTTGACTGACTATGGTATCCAGAATAAAGCCGCAAGTTAAGGAATTAGTTGCTAATATCATCAGACCGACTGCCAAAATAGCAGATGGGATTTTGGCGATTTGATGTGTGCTGATAAATTCGCTGATGACTGGGATACCCACTATTAAACCTAAAACAAAGAAGATGAGGGCCACAGCAGTAAAAAAAGCAAGTGGTCGATAGTCTTTGAAAATGCGAAAAACGGTTTTTAATACGCGTATCCCGTCGCGAAATGTATTCAATTTGGAAACGCTGCCTTCTGGCCGATCACGATAATCAATCGGAATTTCAACAATGCGAAAATTTTTGTCCAAAGCGTGCAACGTCATCTCTGTTTCAATTTCAAATCCTTCACTTTTAATGGGCATGGTTTTGGCAAATCGTCTGTTAAAGATACGATACCCAGTCATAATATCCCGTAGATTGGAATCAAATAGACGATTAATCAGGGAACGTACCATACGATTTCCAAAATCGTGTAAAGGGCGTTTGTTTTCAGCACTGTAAGATCCGTTCGATAGTCGATCTCCAATGACCATATCCGCTTCATTGTCCAGAATAGGTTGCATCAAAGTTCGTGCGGCACTGGCCGGGTAGGTATCATCTCCATCAATCATGACATAAATATCAGCATCGACATCTCGAAACATGGAACGAATGACATTGCCTTTTCCTTGACGCGTCTCTCGGCGTACAATTGCTCCTGCTTTTTTAGCAATAAGCGCAGTATTGTCGCGGGAATTGTTGTCGTACACGTATACGGTTGCTTCAGGCAGCGCCTTGCGCCAATCTCGAACGACCTTATCGATGGTCAATTCTTCATTATAGCAGGGAATAAGTACAGCTACTTTCATTACGTATTGAGCCCCCATGTTTTGTCTTCATCCTGCGGGTCTTTCCTATTTTGTTGGTTGGTTAAAAGTTGTCTCTGACCACGAGTATAGGCAAAGTACAAGAAATAGGCTACGCCAATAAAGAAAAATGGCATGACAGGATATACATATCGATTAATTGGAATAAATGGCAGTTGGACAAGAACAAAATAGAAAACCAATGCTGTAAGCCAACGTCCCATTAATTTTTGTAATCCTAATATTAGACCTATACTTCCAAGAATAACCCAAACTAAGTGAGCGTGTAACCAGAAGTTTAATAAGTGGCCTGTGAACGTATGGGATGGCTGACCAAGGTACCATGGCGTAGAAAAGAGCAGTTGTAGTTTGTCTACCGTATACCATTGTAATGATTGCCATGGATGATGAGCAAACTGTTGACCTATACGTACAAGAGCAAGGTGTTCTTGTTGTTTTGGCGATAGGCCGCGTCCAAGCGCCGGATCGTTCAAAAAGCGCCTTGTGGTTCCATACAGCAGAGGATTTCCTGCATCTTCATCTGTCAAAATAAGTTTGTGAAAGACAACTTCATTGCGAATCCACCAGGGAAACATTGGCAAGATAAATCCGATGACATAAATAGCCCAGTTGCGCAAACTTCGACCCATCTGCCGTCTGTACGCGGATTGTAAGAACAGTAAAACTGGAGCGATGATGAGTGGAAATACAGTCGGTCGTACAAGGGTGCATAAGCCGAGCAAGAGTCCAGCAAGAAAAAAACGTCTGAGTAATGGTTTTTCGAGTGCACGAAAAAAGGCGGTCACAAAAAGCAACAGTGTAAAAACATAAAGTGTTTCAGTAAGTAAAGTCAGCGGACTCCATATGGCTGTTGGGTAAGTCAGAAAAAGCAGAGCAGCGAGTACCGCTCCCCAAGCAGGAGTCAAACGGAGAGACAGTCGATATAGTAAATAAACGCTCCAGGCTGACAAAACAGCCTGACCCATTAAAGCCATATGAATCCATACATGAACATTGGGACTGAAGAGACGACCTACGGCGTACATAGCAGCTAAAAAAAGTGGATAACCTGGGGTGATTTGTGCAGCAGGTCCGCTCCCCCAATAGGTGTATACATGGTGTAGCAGCAAAAATAATGCCGAATGGTTGTAGTGAACCATGTCGCCGTAGATAGGAATGGATTTTGTGGCGTAAGCTTTGCCAACTCGGAATAAAAGGGCGACAATCAAAATGAACCAGCCTATGCGGCGGGTGTTTAGGACAGTTTTCCATTTGTTCGATCCGATGGACTGTACTGATGACACAAGAAATCCTCCTAGTAGTTTCCTGTTCTAAAAAATAGAGTGGATTTATTTTTAGGACAAAATGAGCGCTTTACTTCTCCTGTCGATTCAAGACGAACAAGGTGCGCGAGTAGGGTGCGTTTGGCAAAAATTTTGGCCGCGGTAGGCAAGTTTGGATAGAGAGCCATTTGCAAATCGTCCAAACTTTTTTCTCCTGACACCAACAGTTTTAAAATGTCCTGTTCTCGCTGCAATCGCCGATCCAACATTTTTTGAGCAGCCAGTTGTGGATGGGAGATGGGGTGTCCATGTCCTGGCAGAGCCAGTCTCCCTTCTGCTTGGATAAGCCATTCCAGTGATTCATAAAAATCGTCCATGTGACCGTCGGGAGGACCAACCCAAACTGTGCCTGTGGCACTGAGATGATCTCCAACGCAAATTACGTTATCTGGATTTATCTGTACATAAACATGCCCGTGTGTATGACCTGGCGAATGTTGAATGCTCACTTCGATGGATGCCCATTGAAACTTGTCAGGGAGTTCTAGCGGTCTCATTTCCCCCGAATGTTCTGCGCAATATTTGTCAATTTCTAGTTTGTGGAGATACGCTGGACAATTTAACCTTTTCGACAACAGTCCAAGTCCGTCCGTATGGTCGTGATGGTAGTGTGTCGCCATCACTCCGATCCATAGCTCAATACGCAATTGGTCGGCGATTGCTTGTATGGTTTGCCCAACTTCTGGACGGTTAGAACCTGGATCGACCAATAAACCGTAACCTGCGTCAGCAATGAGATAAAGATTTGTGCTTGACTCAGGCGGCAATGTGTTTGTTGGCACGTCTATTTGCCATACATGTTGGCTGATTTGTTGCCAAGGTAGTAAATTTTGCAATCGTGCACCCCATTTGCATTTTGCAATCTTACATTGATCATCATGGCCTCTCGTCTGTCTAGATTTCGCATACACGCTGACCAATTCCTTCTGTCACCTGTGTATGAGCCGTGACATATAAATGAATTGTGCCTAGCATGGGCCTGAAAAAATTTGGAGGAATGCGCCATGGATTATGCAGTTGAATCCACCTACGCTCCAGCGCTGCAGAATATTAAACACAGCATTTACGCACATCAAGTATTCTGCTCCATTTTTGAAGAGATGCTGCAAACACCAGTTGGAGAAAAGATGTCAAATCAGTCCAATATTTACACATCACTAGCAGCGTCCAGTTACTATCGAGATCTTGCAGCTGGCTCATTGACTCGATTGCATTACGCTACGACCGATCCGGTTCATTATACACCGTTGTTGCTGCAAATGACGGTGATGGCTATTTATGTTGCGCGTGGAGCGGATCGAGCCATATCGACTTTTTTGCCTCAAGTATCGGAAGGAAAACAATATTCTGAATGGCAAACATTGCTTCAGGAGTGGCAACGCCAACGAGTGCATTGGCTTAGGGAAACGGCGGTTGCCTTACGGCAGTTCACGCCTCCGGATGTCTGGGCAAAAGGTAAAAACATGGCATCTATGCGATAAGTTGTCAATTGTTAAGGAATCGGATGTCGATAGAAGAGTGACTTGCGCGGCTAGGAAGTCTCGTCCATGATGGATGCGTGGAGGGAGAAAACATGCATCCAAAAAAAGAGAAAAAAGCTGGTTTAGGAATTTCGTTAGCTTTGTTAGATCTTGATGGGACCCTATTTCGCGGAAAACAAGTCATATCTGGAGCTCCAGAGTTCGTAGAACGGTTGCGTCAATTAAAGATAAAGCCAGTATTTTTTACGAATAACGCCACTCGTACTCCGGAGGAAACAGCCAATCACCTGCGTTCTTTAGGTATCTTTGCGAATTCGGATGAAGTTTGCACCGCCGCAGAAGCGGCGGCAGCTTTTTTAAGTGCAGAGTGGCGGTTGGAGAAAGGTAGCCATGTGGCGTATATAGGAAAAAACGGGTTGCGCCAGGCGCTTCTTGAAGCAGAATTTGTCCCATTTTATGCTGGCCATGAAAAATGGGAACAGTTTCATTGGGAATCGTTTACTGCCGCTGTGATTGGATTGGATATGGACGCAACTTATCAGTCTTTGGGACGTCTGAGTCGTATTGCTGCGCTTACGGGACGTTTGTTGCTGACCAATGGAGATATTCGTATTCCGCTCGAAGGCGGCAGCTTTCAACCAGGGAATGGAGCGCTTGGAGCGTTTGTATCTATTGCGAGTGGTGTGGAAGCAGTAACAGTGGGTAAACCAAACGCTTATATGATTCACTATGCAAGTCAACGCTATGCCGTTTCTCTTGAAGAAACATTGATTGTTGGCGATAATCTCTGGACAGATATTGCGGCTGGTCTTACCACTGGCATCCGCACTTTTTGGGTAGAGAGCGGCGTGCATTTAAATGCAAGAGAAATGCAGGACTGGCAGAGGATTTATGGCCATCTTTCAGGGAATTTGCAGACATTTTCTTCGGTGGCGGAAATTTCTGCAGAAATATTGGATCTCAAAAGTTGAAATTTGTCAATTCTTGCGCACGCTATATTTAGGGTTTATAATCGTCGGTGTTTCCATCATCGCACTATATATAGTGTCCATTTGAGTGGCTCCCCGCTGGTTTTTACTGAGATGTAAGGAGTGGAAAGCTGTGCGCTGTCCGTTTTGTGGTAGCGAAAATTCCCGTGTTATCGAATCGAGATCGAGCGAAGAAGATTCAGCAACCCGCAGAAGACGAGAGTGTGTCAATGTGGAATGCAGTAAACGTTTCACAACCTGGGAACGCGTGGAATTACGGCCTCTAGTGGTTGTCAAGAAAGATAAAATGCGTGAAGAATTTGATCGGGACAAGCTCTATCGCGGGTTGCAACGTGCTTGTGAGAAACGCCCTATCTCTGCCGATAAGCTTGATGAAGTTGTCACGCACATTGAACAGAGTTTGCGGGCTGAATACGAACGGGAAGTACCTTCATCTGCCATTGGTGAGCGAGTGATGGAAGAATTGCGGTCGATTGATGGAGTGGCGTATGTCCGTTTCGCCAGTGTATATCGCCAGTTTCGTGATGTGGAGACTTTTGCCAAAGAAGTGCTTGCATTGATGGAGAAAAATGTTACATAACTTTTAGACAAGCATGGAGCAGAGGAGAATGCCGGGTGAGTGTTACAAAGGATACAAGTATGCTTCCGTTTACAGATGAGGATTGGCTGCATGCTACAGGTGAACGAATTGTGGCTGATCGTTACCTGATGAAGGATGTCAGGAAGGAATCCTTAGCGGAAGGATCTCTAGTTGTAGCAGTGCTGGATAAAAAACGTGCTTATCATGAGTTGGCGCGTATTGTTTCGATTTCATCCGATCAATCCCAGGTTGTTGTTGAACTGCGGGATGGGGTTCGGGAAGAACTGCCTGTACAGCAGGTAGATGTGCTGCTTGAAACGGCCCCGCGCCAAATGTGGCGGCGAATTGCACGCGGCGCTGCAAGCGTCACGCTGCAACCGGGTAAGTTTGAGGAAGATTTCTATCAGTTGCAGAGTCGCTGGCGATATGTTCCAGGCGGGCGCATTAATGCTTCTATGGGAACAGGAATGAAGACGACCAGTTACAACTGTTTTGTCATTCCCAGTGTGGGACCTACACCGCGCGATTATGCAGAATCGTTTGGACAGACTCTAGAAATTCAAGCCCGATCAGGCGGGGTTGGAATGAATCTTTCTCGTATTCCTCCTCAGGGAACCTTAGTACCTGTTTCCAATGAGAAACGCAATACGCATTTACAGTTAATGTTGGATATTTGGCATGCAGACATTCGAGATTTTTTGGCAACAGAATATCCCAACAGTACGAAAGTGGTACGTGTGAATAAAGAATTTTTGCGGGCTGTGGAAGAAGAAGCGAATTGGACGTTTGTTTTTCCTGATACTTCAGTAGAAGGATACGATGAATTGTGGAACGGTCGAATTGAGGATTGGTTGGCAGCTGGCTTACCGATAATTGACTTGGAGACCGTCAATGCTCGTCAGCTCTATGACGAATTGTTGTATAGCGGTGTACAAATTCTTAGCGATGTTGTTGGAAGTGTCCTTTATCCTGGAGATCAGCGGGGGACGATTGCGTCTACATTGGGTGATATGTGGGAAAAAATGGGTGACGGAAAGCGTGTGACAATTAATCTTTCATCGTTACGGCCACGCTACAGTTATGTGCGAGGTGTGAATGGCCGTTCTTCAGGCGCCTATTCGTGGGGATTACTCTATGACAAGGGCAATGAGGTGTTTGGTTACGGCTTTGGTCCGGTAGGCGTGGGAGAAATTATGAGTGTAGGGTGTCAGTTGACCTTGCAGGGCGGCTCTAGACGTGGAGCCCTGATGTTGATATTGAACGACAGACACGCAGATATTTTAAAATTTATTCGTTGCAAGCAGGTAGAGGGTGTCATTACGGGAGCCAATATCTCAGTTGGTGTGTCTGAACAGTTTATGGAAGCCCGTAAATCAGGAGGACAATGGTCACTTGGCTTTGTACCTCTCGCAGATATGACGCAATTTGATGGGGACTTCGAGTCCTGGGCAGGCCATGGAGGTACTCTGCAGATTACAGAAGAATTGCCAGCCGAGGAATTATGGCGAGAATTATGTGTATCAGCTTGGAAGTCTGCTGAACCGGGAGTTGTCTTTTTAGGGCGCGCTAATCATTTATCCAATTCATATTATTTTAATCCTTTAGTAGCGACAAACCCTTGCGGTGAACAACCACTCCCTGCAAACGGCATTTGCAATTTAGGGGCGGTTGTATTAAGCAAATTTGCTGTCGGATTCCGCGATACTGCCGAACGACATGAATTCGCTGACAAGAAAAAAGAACAGTATATTCTATCGTTGCTTCGCCAGCACTTTTCGGACTCGGAAGCAGAATTTCTTCTCCATCACGTTTTATGGGAAGATTTGGAATGGGTAACGCGTACTGGGCTTCGTTTTCAGGATGCTGTTATCGATGCAACTTATTATCCGTTTGAGGCTAATCGACAGAATCAGTTGCGGGAGCGACGTGTTGGACTTGGCATTATGGGGTTGCATGATTTGTTGCTCTATTGTGGATATCGCTATGGTGGGGAGAACTCAGTCAAATTTATAGATATTTTGATGGGATTGATGGCTGAATGGTGCTACCTAGAATCTGTTGAGTTGGCTAAAGAAAATGGACCGTTTCCCGCATTTGACGCAGATAAATTTCTGGCATCCGGTTATATGAAACAGATGGCGCGTGAAAAACCTCATGTTGTAGAGGCTATTCGTCAATTTGGTGTTCGCAATGTCACCACGATGACAATTGCTCCTACAGGAACTACAGGTACAATGGTTGGTTGTTCGACAGGTTGCGAGCCGTATTATGCCTGGTCTTATTTCCGCAATTCTCGACTTGGGATGTTTGAGGAAAGTGCTGAGATTGTTAATGAGTTTCATCAAAAGCATCCCAATCAAGAGTTGCCGGATTATTTTGTGACCGCGATGGATCTCGCTCCGGAAGATCATGTGCGCGTACAGGGTGCTTTACAAAAATGGATTGATAGTTCCATTTCGAAAACATGTAATGCTCCCCATTCATATACCATTGAGGATACATTACGACTTTACGATTTGGCTTATGAGGTTGGTTGTAAAGGAATTACCATTTATCGTGATGGTTCGCGATCGGAACAGGTGCTGTCTCTCAAAGAAGAAGAGACAAAGATGGAAAGTGAAGTTTTCCCTCAAGAAGGAGCAAGTGTAGAAGCGGCGGCAGCTACAGGTTACCGAAAGCGCAAGCGTCCGGATGTTCTATATGGAGCCACGTATCGCAAAAATACACCGCTTGGTAAAGCTTTTATTACAATTAATGACGATCCGACAGAGCATGTGGCGGTGGAGATGTTTGTCAATATTGGTAAAGCTGGATCGGACGTCTATGCGGCAAACGAGGCTTTAGGTCGAGCTATTACTCTTTATCTTCGCGATTCGGCTAATCCGAATAAGGAGGCGGAACTGGTCAAGCACTTCTCGGGCATTGGCGGATCTAACGCAGTTGGCTTTGGAGATAATCGTATCACTTCAGTGCCTGATGCTATTGCCAAGTCGTTGATTCAGCACGCTGAGACTTTTCCGTTGCGTCGCTTAAAAGGGTCAAGTCTGGATGCTTTAGAAGCTACTGTAACAGAAGAAGCGTTGGTGCAGAGTGAGTTGCGCACGTATACGCTTGCCAAAGACTGGTGTCCCGAATGTCACCAACATACGCTGATTCGTACAGGTGGCTGTTATGAATGTGAAGCTTGCGGTTTTAGCAAGTGTTGAGTGGATATGAGTTGAACAAACATGATTTGGATGGTGCGGTTAGTCAATATGACAACCGCGCCGTTTTATATTCACATGCGTTCTGCAGTTTTCAAAACTATTCAGCCCTGTTTGGAAGAAGTAAGACAGACTTTAAGCTTCAATTGTCCTATTTTCAAGGACGCGGGCATAGATTAATCATGGCATGGACACGCAGCAAGCGTATTTGTCCCATTCATTGGCCAATTGGCGAAAAGGTGGTGGACGTCTATGCTGTGGAAAAAGAAGCGTAGCACCAAAGCGCAATTAGACGAGATTAAACAACAGCAAGAAGAACTGAAAAATATTTTGCAAAATTTGTTGAATCGCGAATCATCTCGCGTAAATATTCAAGAACTTCACATTAATGAAGCAAATTTTGACGAACTGATTTTTAAGCTGGAGAGTATCGATGTACAAGAATTAAGTGGATCGCTAAATTTAGGCAATAATTTTAGTCCACGTGTTGTACAATCTCCAAAATCCATAGAGAATTTAGCTTCTTCTCATTGGGTGGACCAGACAGAAGCCAAGCCTCTGAATTCAAATACTGAGCATCAGGATTATGAAGGAAGAGTATTTGCAACTGGCAGCGGTTACCGTTTCTCCAGTGATGGGTCTCATCCACAGTCAAAAAGAAGGTAGAGAACGTATGCGTGAGTTTTTTTCCCCGACATTTGCCATAGGTACACTGCGAATTGGACAAATAGAAGGAGCATCATGTCTCAATATGGGCAATAATTGGCCATCTCATTTTCGGAGTTATAAAAAAACCAATCAAGGATTCGGTTCGGTAAGTGGCGATCATGCAGTTCTCAAAGATATGAAAAGTTTCTTGCACGATCCCGATATACTTGATCACCCTGGGAATGTAGAACGACCGACAGAAGATTGGTTGCAACAGATGCTTCAGCGCATGGAAGCGCATCTGCCCAAGGCGCCGAATCAAAAAGAGGACGTAGGTGAATAAATGAAATTCTATGGACAGGATTGGAGTGTCAAATCTGTCAAAAAAGGTTCTTTAGTTAGCTATGGGGACAATTTTATTTCGCACATGGTTTCGCATACAAAAAAGAATGAGGGATGGGGAAGTTTGCAAGGCCATCAAACTCAAATCTACCGTACATTAAGTTTTTTAAAGGATGAAGATCATATTGACTCTGAGAAAACCTTGCAAAACCCGAGCGTACATCATCATGGTGAAAGGTAGAGGCAGGGGGAGCATGAATGGCCAATCAGAACGACTCTAATTTTGGTTGGGGAAATTTTTCTAATCCCTTTGAAATGTTGAAAAATATGGGGGATTTACGGGATTGGAGAAAACTCCTGGGAGAAGATTTTTTTAAGAATATGCCATTTCCTCAAATGCAACAGGGTAATCCCTCTCCATTTTCAGGAGGCCATGAGGTGTATCCTCCAGTGGATATGTACGATCGCGGTCATGAATTGGTAGTTGTGCTTGATGTACCCGGCGCCTCGAGTGCAAATGATATTAAAATACGAGTCAGCGATAGACAAATGATTATTCGAGGTCGTTCAACCGATTTCAGTGGTAAAGATGACACCGCTCTGCAAATTGAGCGGCATCACGGACCTTTTGAACGGATAATAGAATTTCCAGTTCGCGTTCATTCTGATAAAGTTATTGCCCATTTCAAAGATGGAGTATTGTTGGTTCGTATTCAAAAAATCGCCCAACCGGGCGATGATTTTGATGAGTATGTTCCGATTCAATTTGAATGATATTCTGACGTAGTTAAGGTATACATAATTAGGAAGTGAGACAGTTGGAGGATCAAAATGCATTTGCAAATTTAAAATCATGGATGATGAAAATTGACCATCTCGACTCCTGTTCCTTCCTCATCATGGGAAAATGCAATGTGGTGATGGGGGGAAATGTTCATCAGAAAGAAAATTCTGGATTTGGCTCGCTTGCTCCTGGTTCCACCATGATAGGTTGTTTATCAATGGTTTATGATGTCGATGGAGTCGACATGCCGATTGATAACCGCAATTCAATAGTATGGACATCCAGAACGGAATAAGTAAAAGAATCACTACCAAGGCTTTTGCTGTGAAGAATATTTTTTTACAACGGATTTAACTTCTTCAATTCCTTTCCAAGGCAGGTGCTTGACGGCTTCTGCTATGTGGACAGCTTCTGCAAGTTCGGCTGCAGATAATTGTCCTTGCAAGAGATTCATAAGTCTTCGCTTATGATTGACTTCATTGGCGGTTACACCATATTGAACGGCAATTTGAGCGTCAGTCATACCTGCATCTACCATGGATTTTAATTCTTCCCGAGTGATCAAACTAAATGGTTTTTCCGTCATCGTTTGTTCATTCAAACCCAAACACCTCCCACTAAGAATTAATGTTTTCTTCTATTTACTCACTCATTCTCACGATTACGTACCTTGACAACTTGAGAGGAAGCGTCGGAATGTTAAATGTGCCAATTTTCAAACGGATACTCCGTGGCAGGAACAGAGATTGGCGTTAATTTACCAATACATGGAACATAATGATGTTCGCACCTTTGGATGTCCACGCTGTCCCTTGCGGTTTACCCTCCCATGTCACACTGGGTCTGTGCCCTCACATTCCTTCGTACTACCTCTCAAGGGGTGGATGCCGTTTCTTGCTCCTTTACTGGGTCGTTGCCCTTACGGTGTATGTTTCTACGGCTTATCCGTGCTTCTGTTTGTCTTGGTGTTCATCGTTCATAAGCAAGTAAATCGAACTGACGAGTTTGATTCGATTAAGCAGCCATCTGTATTTGGGACTTCCGAATGGGTCCCAATAAATCCTCGGCGTTGTACTGAACTTGCTTTGTGCCCAATGTGTGCAGAACACGAATGAGCTTTCCACACAGCGCAATGAGCGACTGTTTCTTTTTCAACGGATTACACGCTCGTGTCGTGTAATAGTGGTGCAGAGCCTTAAATTCGGGGTTCGTGGCAACCATCGGTAATACCGCTCGGAGGAGTAATGCCCTCAGCCGAGAACGACCACGTTTGGAGATGCCAGTTTTCCCTTTTCTCTTGCCAGAACTGTTCTCTTTCAGATTGAGACCGGCTAGCCGAATGATCTGCTGCCCATGGTCATATCCTTGGAGATCGCCGACTTCAGCCAGGAATCCGGCAAGTGTCGTGACACCCATCCCTGGCACACTCAGCATCTCTTCAGTGCCTGGAATCTGGTTCAGCAGTTGTTCCACCTGAGCCATGATTTCATCACGCTGCCGTAAAAACATTTCATATTGCTCCAGCAGAGCCGTCAGTTCCAACCGAGCAGCCATGAGCCCCTCTTTAAGACCAATGGACTTCTCAGCGGCTGAAACGAGCCGTTTCGCTCGCTTCATGCCTACAGCCCGCCTTACACCGCTACTCTTCCACTGATTCACAATCTCGCTGGCGCCTAGCGAGGTGAGGTCCTGTGGAAGCGGGGACTTACGCAGTGTAATGAGAGATGCCTTGCCTTCCCAGTCCTTAAAAACCTGGGTATATTCCGGAAAGAACCGGTCGAGCCAGTTCTGAATCCGCTGCTGTACCTGACCTAAGTTCACCATTACCTTCTCTCTCAGGTTCATGAGGATCCGCAAATCCGCATAAACGCCAGTCGGAAGTTTAGGTTCGGTGTACTTGCCGTCTTTCACCAGATTTGCAATGACCTTGGCATCCTTGTAGTCATTTTTCGTGGGACAGTTATCCTCCAACTCTTTGCTCTTGTTAACGTGGTGCGGATTCAACAGCACGAATCGTACATCCAACTCTTGGATGAAGGCGCCTAACGGGAACCAGTAGTGTCCGGTCGGCTCAACTCCAAAGACGATATCCGTCTTGCCATGCAGCCGTTGTAACTCCTTCATCCACGTTACGAGTTTCGTCAGACCCTCATCATCGTTGGCAAAAACGCATTCCTTACCGAGCTCAATCCCACGAAAATCAATGGCTCTCGCTACATGTGTTTCCTTTGCAATGTCAGCTCCCACAATCAGGGTACAATCGGTAATTTGTTGAATTCGTTGATTTTGCTTCTGCTGCATCTTATACTTCACGTTGAGCGTCCTCCTCAATTAGGGAATGAATGTATCCTGCATTCGGAACCCAGCATACAGGAGGCGCTCTTTTCATTTCAAACCCGAAATTAATTCATTACAGGAATGGCTCCTTTTTTACTTTTCCCTGAATGAAACCAGGATATGAATAGAAGAGCGTCGGCTAGATTTTAACATCTTGTAAAACGTATGTCTGAAAACAGGACGCGAGATGATAAAGTTTGCAAAGGAGGCGAATTCTTTGACCAATATCCGTTCTCATCGAGTACCAGGTTATTCTTATCGCCGCGTCGATTTAGAAGGTCTCAGGCATACTGATGAAGAAAAAGAACATTTTTTTGATATTTCTGCAGAGAAAGAAGCAGAAATTCCTAACGGATCGAAAAAAAGAATTCCGAATTTTGTGCATCGAGCAGACGAACCAGGAGAGGATTAGTTTCAAGATTCATGCGGCCGAGCGTATCGTTGCCTCGGCCGCCAGAGTTTGATACTGTGTAAATATACACTTAAAGAAGAATTGGCGGCGAAGCCGAATGTCAACTATAGGTAAGGCTTTATCGTGGAAGAGTCTGGCCATTTTTTTGGTTGGAGTCGCTATTTTTGTTGCAGCTTTGTATGCTGATCGTCATCATCAACTGTCCAATATACTCAAATCCTGGGGATGGCTGGGGATTGGTGCGGCTATCTTGCTGATGGTCTTTTTTTGCATGACACCCATTCCATCAGAAGGTCTTTTGGTCATGTATTTAAAGGTTTATGGTATAGGATGGGGTATTTTCTATGCATGGCTGGGTTCAACTTTAAGTGCTCTTTTGATTTACATTTTGGCACGTACGCTAGGAGTGCCGGTCATTCGACGCTTTGTATCGGAGGAAAAGTGGCAGCAGGTGAATGGATGGGTCGAGAGAAAAGGTGGATTAGGCTTACTTTTTGCTAGATTACTGCCGATTCCTGCATTTGTTGTAAATTACGCCGCTGGTATGATGTCATCTGTTAGTCTTTGGACTTATGTGTGGACTGCAGCGATTTCTATTGTTCCGTATTATATAGGGGTATCCTTAGTGTATGCAGGAATTATGGGGAATAATTTGTATCTCTTGGTGGGTATCATTCCCATTCTTATTGTAGGGGCCGGGGGCTACTGGCTTCATCAGCAAACCAAAAAGCGCACCTACTCTTGACTTGCTGGTCAGGCATTAGAGGACTAAACTGGTGGTAATGATGACTCACGAGGTGAAATATGATGCACAGCGCCATTTCAGAAGAACAAGTGCGCACTTTTGAAGAAGTTTTGACCAAACTGTCGCGGGTATTACAGGCTCATTCACCCATTAAGCGTTTTGGGTTAACACCCACTCAAGCCTATTTGTTGCGTCACTTATATCAGGAAGGTAAAACAAAAGCGTCTGATTTAGCCCGAGTTGCTGATCTGAGTCCTGGAGCAGTGACGCAAGTGTGTGATGAATTAGTTAAGATGCAAATGGTTGAACGAAAACGTTCTCAAGAAGATCGAAGGGTAGTCTTTCACGAAATTACAAACAAAGGATTTGAAATTTTAAGTGGATTGCAACAGGAGCGCTGTAATATTGCTCGACAATTGCTTACAGAATTAGGATCTGAAGATGCTGAACAATTTATTCGATTGATGGGCAGAGTTGTAGAATTTATGGAAATGCAACCGATTGAACGCAAAACTCGCCAAACTACAGACATCTCTTCTTAATCTCTTTTCGTCTCACTTGTGACCGTAAGTTGCTGCACAACATAAGATAATGTAATTGTGCATGCTTTGACGGATGGCAAACGGCATGTTGCAGGACGTCTACAGTTATGAGGAGACGATAAGAATGCGTGAACATGATAATCCGTCCGTAAAGGAAGGGCATTTTTCAACGGAAATTGCAGTCAGTCTGCCTTATTGTTTAGGAGGAAAAGTTTACATTTTGCCATGGAATTTGCGTCAACAAATCAGTAAATCGAGATCGTCAAATACATTTGTCTATTGGATGACTTCCAGCTATCCTGCTTTACATCCCTATTATCCTTGGCCCTTTTTATCTTCTAATTCACCTTGCGATTTACCCCCTCTTTCTGATTGGACACTTCACGGATATTGGCCTATGTAAGAAAAAAATTCTCCTCTCCAGCATCCCGACTATGGTATGATATATAAGATGAAGTATTGGAGAGGAACGGTGGCGGTTGGAACTTTCTTTGGTCATACCATCGTTTAATGAAAAAGATAACGTTCAAAATTTAGTGCAGCAGATTCATCAAGCACTTGCAGATACAAATATTGATTATGAAATTTTTTTTGTTGATGATAGTACGGATGAAACACCACAAAAATTGGAGAAAATGGCCGCTCTGGACCAACGCGTTCGCTATTACCATCGTGAGAATGGAAAGGGTCTTGGTACAGCTGTTGTCGAAGGCATTCACCAAACAGAATCGGAATGGATTATTGTTATGGATGCTGATTTACAGCATCCACCTGAACTTTTGCCCGCTATGGTGGAGCGATTAAAAGCAGGTATTGATATTGTTATTCCTAGCCGTTTTGTTGAAGGCGGTTCAGATGGCGGTTTAGTCGGAGTGCGAAAGCTGATCTCTTTCGGAGCACGTTCTATTGGACGGTTATTACTCAAGCGCTTAAGGCCTATTTCTGATTGTACGAGTGGTTTTTTTGGATTTAAACGTACAGTTGTACAAGGGGTTAAATTACAACCACTTGGCTGGAAAATACTTATAGAAATTTTGATGAAAGCTAACTATCGTACAGTTCATGAGATACCCTATCAATTTAAAGCTAGAGACGCAGGAGAGTCAAAGATGAGTATCCGTGAACAGTGGAATTACCTGATTCATCTTTGGAAATTGATGTGGCAAAGTGAGGAAGATCGTCGTTTTCCACTTTTCGCAATGATTGGCTTCAGTGGTGTATGGGTCAATTTAGGACTGATGGCCGGATTTATTTATTTGCTTGGAATGAATCATGTTTTGGCCTCCGTTTTGGCATCTTTAATGGCTATGGTGAACAATTACATATGGAATGACGCTTTAACTTGGCGTGATGCTAAGCAAAAAGAACACAAGCCGGGTTGGATTCGGATGTTGCTGTTTATGGCGATATCTGCTGTAAGTGTCGCATTGACGACTTGGATTATGCGCGGTTTGGAAATGATAGGTATACAAGTGCTGGTCGGTCAAACCATTGGCATATTAATCTCCACTATATGGAGTTATCAGGCAAATCGCCATTTGACCTGGGGAGGGAAAAAGTTATCTCTTCCCAAACCTGACCGCAGAGTCATTGTCACGCGCGATCGCGGTTGAGCCTGACCAAGAAGCCATCCATTTAGTGATGCGGTGGTTTCCAATTATTTGTCTCAGAAGGATTTTGGATGGTCTGCGTGTTGCAAATTCCGTTAAGCAAAAATCTGTGAGCTTCAAATTTGGCTTGTTGCGGATTGACTACCCAATAACTCAAGTCTCCAGCATAAAGTGGGTTAGGATTATGAAAGGAACCAGGAAGTGTTTCATGAATGATGGAATAGTTTTTGTACTGTTCCATGTGTCCAATCATTTTAATAACATCCCACATAGAGAGGTCGGTATCTACAGAGTTCCACATAATTTTGGATATTTCAGGAAGGTGTAATAAGTTTTTGGGTTGTAAAATTTGCTGATAAATGGCTTGTATAAATTCTTGTTGCCGTTCTGTTCTTCCGATATCCCCCAATTCATCGTGGCGAAAGCGCACAAAACCTAGGGCATCTTCTCCATCTACATGCTGTAAACCAGGATTGAGCCATATACGATGGTGTACCTTATCGCCTGTATCGTAGTGCATGGGTTTAGAAATATGCAGTGTGATTCCCCCCAGCAAGTTAACAAGTTGAACAACACTGTCGAAATGAGCCACTACATAACCATCTATAGGTAAGCCTATTAGTTTTTCTACGACTTTCTCACTTAAAGTGGCACCGCCGATTTGCATGGATTCGTTAATCTTTCGGAATCGGCCATCTGGGAATGCCACTTGTGTATCGCGAGGAATGGAGAGTAGTGCAATTCGATGAGCTTCAGGATCGACACGCATGATCATAAGGACGTCACTGTTGCCATTTTTGTCACCTGGTCGAGCATCTGTGCCAAGAATCAGCAGTTGATAGGGCTCGTTCATCTGGAGACGCGATGTCTGCGATTGGGAATGTGCTGCATGAATCGTGTGTTTGGGGAATTTATGTAAACCCAATAAGGTTCCGGTGACCAATGCTCCGGCAAGAAAAAAAACGGAACTAATTTTTTTAACAGGTGTACGATGCTTTCTTGCGTGGCGTCCCGGCATCGAAAACTTTCATCCTCTCTATAGGCAATCCATCCGATTTTACTTTGCCCTCCAATTAGGAATTTCATGCGAAAATAGAGAGTAAATCAGGTTCCTTATCATTTGAATAAATTGATACAGTAGTGTAAGCATTGTAAAAAGCGGCGTATAGATTACGCCGCTTTTTTGAAAATTCTGTTCTACATTAAGTTTGACGATTAAGATGGGTGTGTGCCTGTCCACTCATGATGTAAAAGATTTCCACAAGATAAGCATACATAACGATATTGAGTTTTAATGGCCCGTGCACTTACGGGTAAATCCTCTCGAATAACCACACTAGAATCGAGTTCAACAATTTTTTCTTCTCGAAACAGAACGCTATCACATTTCGGACAGTGAATTGCATGAGCTTGACCTGCCAATTTAATTCTCTCCTTTGAGCATAGTTGCTTCTTAAAGTAGTATAGCGAATGCAAGAAAAATGACCAAACGTCATAGGAACAAGAAAGTTGTCCCGATAGAGTTTATCAATAGTGTATAATGAATAGAGCGAAATGGAGGGGTTTGATGAATTACGGTTTTCCTAATTGGATGTTTGCTGCTATTGCTATTGCAGCCTATGAAATTGCAGATTGGTTGCATTCCTCCCTCCATGTTCCCTATGCTTTAAAAATTTCTTACGCAATTATTTTAATTTGTCTCATGATTATAGGGATAAGAAAAGGGAAGTCTTGGGTGATAAAAAGACGGCGCCCTGAAAATCCAGATTCCGACGATTGGCAGTCTTACTGATAGATTTGAGTTGTTGGATAAAAACTTTAGATATTCAGAGTATCAAGAATATCTTTTGAATCTGATAGTTCTAGAAACGGATAGCGAATAGGTCCGTATTGTTCTGCATCCTGTGAAGACAGGTTTTCTTGACTCGTGTGAAGCAGTCTAAACAATTGTTCAATGCCTTCCATTAAACGGGGGGAAGGGCGACAATATAGTCCTTCTGAGAGAATATAGATTCTTCTTGATGAAAAAGCTGGTATTTTTGGAACCCAAGATCTGGACAATAATTTTTTGGCCGGAACCTTGTGTTGAGGAATACCGGTCCAAATAGCTGCCATCACATCGGGAGCGGCTGCTACAACTTGTTCACCTGTCTCGTCTTTCATCTGTTGTCCAGGGATATCCTGAAAGCAATTTTTCACACCGATGATTTCACATACATCGCTAAGCCAATTATCTCTTGCAGGTGAGAATATTGGATGGGGCCACCATTCAAAATAGACGCTCAGTTTGTTTTTATTTACAGTGAACTTTTCTGCTTGCTCTCGAATGAGTTCTACTCTCCTCTTTAAATTGTCTTGTAACTGATGAGCACGCAAACGGATTTCCTTCATATCAAGAGCGTCAGCAATTTTAAGACCATCATTCCAGATATCCTCTAACCGATGTGAAGAAATTACGATATAGGGTAATCCAGTCTCTTGAAGTTGTTCAATTACCTTTTCCATTCCTGGTACAGAAAGCGATGCTACAACCAAATCAGGATTTAGTGAGATGACTTCTTCCATTCGGATATGCAGGTCAGGACCAAGACGTTTCGCAGGATGGTTTGATAGGTCAGGATAATCAGAATAATCATCTACACCAACCACTGCGTCTATCAGACCCAATGCATCAATCCACTCAGTATTGCTAGGACAAAGTGATACAATTCTTGGGAACTGTATAGTCATGCAATCTTCTCCTTTACAAACGTTTGCCTGAATAGCTGGATAAATGAATCAGACCTAAAGATATGAAAAAGGGCAGAAACTGTTCTGCCCAAAATTTGATGACTATTTTCATTCTTACTTTAATGTTTTGCGCGATTGATAGCGTCTTGAAGGATTTCTTGAGCTTCTTTAGTTCCTTTCCATCCTTCAATTTTTACTTCTTTATTTTCTAAATCTTTATATACTTGGAAGAAATGGGCTATCTCTTTGAGAATGTGCGGTGGAATGTCTTCTAGTGTCTGAATTTGTGCAAAGCGTGGATCTTTTTCTGCCACACCAATCAGCTTTTCATCTTGGCCTTTTTCATCTGACATAACCAGCACACCCACAACTCGGGTTTCAATGAGGCATCCAGGAAACGTCGGTACAGATGTTAAGACAAGCGCATCGAGCGGATCGCCATCCTTAGCCAGCGTATGAGGAATATGACCATATTCAGCTGGATAGTGCATAGGAGAGTAAAGAACACGGTCTAAGCGGAAAGCTCCTTCTTTTTCATCAAATTCGTACTTATTTTGACTGCCTTTCGGGATTTCCACAAAAACATCAACAGTAAATTGGCCAGACATGCAGGTACGCCCCTCTCAATCTAATGCACGATTCTAGGTTATTATACGGATAGAGATAAATTCACTGCAAGCATATAGGATTAATCGAAATAAATTATACAATGGGCAATGGATTTGTATTTCGCTCAAGGGTATTTTATTGAAATTCAGTGGCTCAAACGTTCTTTAGAATACCATATGGAGGGGTTCATATATTGAAGTGGACTGACACGTTTGATACATTCGGTATAGGAGATGCTCCCGATCACGATAAGTGTAAAACGTAGAAAACAGACCACTTCAGTTTTGGCAGTTTTGCTACCCTCAGTTGAAAAATCTGGTGATGGCAAATACAAATCATATGAAAACTCAGTATTTATGACATACAGATAAGTCATATAAATATCTAACATTAGATTTCAAATCGATTGTATGGGAGGTATGGGTTTGGGAGGCATTATTTTGTTTTATGGGTTTATTTCTATTACTTTTTATGTTTTGAATGCTCTTGCGTTTATGAACTTGGCAAAGTTGGCAGGACGGCGGGATATTGCTTGGATGGCATGGGTGCCTGTCGCCAATAGGGTTCAACAACTTTTATTGATTAGAAAAAATGGTGCGTGGGTTTTAATACTGCTCATTCCGATAGTTAACATCGTATACCTGATTCTTTGGCAAGTAAAATTGTTACAGGCCTATGATAAAAGCGGCGCCTGGGTATGGATGTATATCTTTTTAACACCTGTTTATGAAATCATGTGGATTGTGTGGGGATTTTCAGATAAAACACGCTATGTACTCACTGCGCCATTCAATAATTCGACTGTGGGTGGAACTTTAAATATGTAAAGATCAATATTTTTACTGTAAGTCTGCCAGAATATCAAGAAAAACCGATAAAATATCGCCTACATTCTAAAACTAAGCCTTCGATGATATTCGAAGGCTTTCATGTCATAAATGAGTATATGGAACGAATTTTCAATCTGTAAAATTTTAATTAAGTGACTGGATTGGATAGCAAAGCTTCCATTTGTTCAGCAAAAGCAGGAGATAGCCAGGTGTAAAATTGCACAGATCGCTGTTCGACTACACGGTTTGGCAATATCACAAACATAGCGTTGGCTACAATTTTATAAAGTTTTCCATATTTTGAAGAATTCGTCCAACTCATCTTTAAATTTTTGGCCTCTTTCTCATCACATTCAGTCATGCCGAGGATATTTTGTAGTGCGATACGGTAGGTATGAGATTCACGTTGTTGTATAAACTCTTTGGTTGTCAATTGATATCTCATGTTGCCGCGTATTTCACTGCGTTTTAATTCTCCGCGCAGAGATTTGACAGAAGGAAAATGAATCATTGGGTACGCGCCTCCTGCAAGCTGTGAGAACTATTGTATCATATATTGCTTTATCTACGAGGTGAAACGCTTTGAAAACGCTCTTGCTCTTAGCTGCAACCCTTCTTTTGGTGGCGCTGAGCGTTTTGTGTCATATGACTGTTCCTTCGGCAGGCTTAAATTTTATGGCTGCTTGTTTAGCCATTATCCCTTTGGCAGGCTGGATGGGGAGGACAACAGAAGAAATTACAGTCAAAGTTGGTCCTAGACTAGGTGGTCTGCTTTCTGCTACTTTTGGCAATGCAGTAGAAATTATTATTGGTTGTTTTGCACTGTCACAGGGATTGACTACATTGGTGAAAGCTTCTATCACAGGTTCCATTTTAGGTAACTTGCTGTTTGTACTCGGGTTGAGTTTTTTAGTTGGGGGGTTAAAACATCCTGTTCAACGTTTCAATATTCGAGTAGCCCACAGCCAGACAGCCATGCTGATGCTCGGAATACCGATTATGTTTCTTTTGCCTGTGATTTTTAGTGCCAGTCGATATCACTCACTGCTCGTTATGACTGGAGCCGTATGCTCAGTATCGTTTTTGGTCTATATTTTAGGATTGGTGTTTTCACTCTATACCCATCGCCAATTGCTTGGGGACTTGGAGGAAGAAAGAAATGAGGATATAGAAGATCCGGGAAGAATCAAGAATTCGAACCTTCTTTTTGTCAATCTTCCTGTCTCTTTATTGATATTGCTGATTGTCACTGTCTTGGTTGCTGTAGAGAGTGACTTTCTTGTCCATTCTGTCGAGCATTTGGCAAGCCATGCTGGATGGAGCCAGATGTTTCTCGGCGTTATTGTGGTCGCTATTATTGGCAATGCCGCAGAACATGCTTCTGCGGTCTGGATGGCTTGGAAAAATCGTATGGATTTGTCACTCGAAATAGCTGTCGGCAGCAGCTTGCAAGTGGCTATGTTTGTTGCGCCAGTATTATATTTTTTCTCAATCATTGTCGGACATCCTATGTTCTTTCAATTTTCTGTACCAGAATTGGTCAGTTTGACGGCTGCCATTCTTCTTGTAGCCATATTGATGGTGGATGGAGAGTCGAATTGGTTGGAGGGTGCCATGGCTGTAGGGGCTTATGCTGTTATGGCGATAGGTTTTTATATCCTACATTGAGGGTTTCGGCGTACAATAGAGTGTAAGTTTTGATTACCAAGTATAACAGGGTGAAGTTTCGCAAGAGAGGGGTCGCAGTATGTTGAAACGGCTGGCTCAATATTTTGGCGTCGGCCTGGTGACAGTTTTGCCAATCGCTTTTGTCATTTGGTTGGTCGTGTTTGTTTTTAATCAAGTGGACAGTTTGTTTGGCAATGCTGTGAACTGGATAGACGGAGTTTATGTTCCTGGAATTGGATTTTTAATCGTGATTGTGGGCATCACCTTGGTTGGGGCGATGGCAAGATTTTATGTATCCCGACAAGCCCTGGAGCTCATTGATAGACTCATGAGCAGGATTCCATTTATAAAATCCCTTTATACTATGAGTAAAGAAGTAGTTGATAATTTACTGGGCAAACGAAAAGGGTTTCAGCGAGTGGTCTTGGTGGAGTGGCCGCCCGAAATGGGTACGAAAGTGATCGGTTTTGTAACGGCCGAGTCTTTGCCAGTAGAGATTGATCCGGAAGGGAAAATGCTTTCTGTTTATGTACCGAATGCCTTCCAGTTTGCCGGGCCGACATTTCTGGTAGAACGTGACCAGGTGCAGGATTGCTCCCTTACGGTTGATCAGGCCCTGCAATTTGCTCTTTCGGCTGGATTAGGAAGAGCGGAGACTAAAAACGCACCTATCGAACCGCCGCCAAAGAAAAAGCGGCGAGCCGAAAAAGTGCGTACACAAAGCGAAGAATTTCAAGCTCAAGTGGAAATGGACACGACTTCCTAATCCACCAACGTTGGCTGGTATCCACGTGATGTCAATACGGCTGTCAGTCTTTCGATATGTCTCTTATCGCGCGTTTCCAAGTCAATTTCAATCTCAGTGTAGCCAAAGAGGATTTTGCTCCCCACTCGATGATGCTGGACGCTAAGTACATTGGCTCGTAAATCCGCTACAATGTCCAGCACATCGCGTAATGAGCCGGGCTTGTCGGGTACGGTTACAGACAATCTGACATAGCGTCCAGCTTCAATGAGTCCGTGTTCAATAATTTTAGAAAGTATCGTTACATCCACATTGCCACCGGAAAGTACAACCACAACATTGCCGAGATTCTCAGGTATTTTATGGTATAGAGCAGCGGCCATAGCAGAGGCTGCAGCTCCTTCCGTTACCAATTTGCAACGTTCGAGCAGCATGACCATTGTTCGTGAAATTTCCTCTTCCTCAACAGTCAGGACATCGTCAATCCACTGTTGAGCCAGTGCGAATGTCAGATTTCCCGGACGTTTTACAGCAATGCCATCTGCGATGGTTGCTGAAGCCTGAACTGTAGTCACCTCACCAATATCCAGTGATTGTCGAAATGATGAGACGTTGGCTGATTGAATACCATAAACTTTCGTATTTGGCGATAGCGTTTTCACGGCGATCGCGATTCCTGTAGCCAGACCTCCTCCACCCATAGGAACCACAATCGCATCTACTTTGGGGAGCGATGAGAGAATTTCCAGACCTACCGTACCTTGACCAGCTACAATCATCGGATCGTCAAAAGCATGAATATAGCTTAGGCTTTGCTCTTGACAAAGTTCCAGTGCTTGTTGATAGGCGTCGTCATAAGATTCTCCGTACAGCACAACGTTGGCACCATAGCGTTGAGTAGCGGCAATTTTGGCAAGACTAGCATTCTCTGGCATTACAATTGTACAAGGAACGTGGAGACGTGACGCTGCAAAAGCCACACCTTGTGCGTGATTGCCAGCCGAGGCAGCAATCACACCGCGTTGCAATTGTTCAATGGGCATCGTAGCCAGGCGATTATATGCGCCTCGAATTTTGAAAGAACCTGTTTTTTGAAGGTTCTCCATTTTAATATAGATATTGTTACGCGTAAATTCTGAAAAGGTAGCGCTGTAATCGAGAGGGGTAACTTGAGCGATGCCTTCAATGCGCTTGGCGGCGTCGCGAATATCCTCCAAGGTAGGTATTTGAAATTTGGACGAATGGACCATAAAAAATTCTCTCCTCGAAATAAGCTGTGATACAATGCGTTTATTCTAGCAGATAATGACCTGACTCTGGTGAATTTGTGTGGAGAAAGTGTGGGGAAACGTCATGTTTGTCAAACAGCGAGTAAGACCTGTTCTTCACTCGATTGATCCGTATCAAGCTGGACTGACGGATGATGAGATTGTTCAGCGCTTTGGTGGAAAGGCTGTCTTAAAGCTGAATGCTAATGAAAATCCTCTCGGCCCATCCCCAAAAGCATTGCAAGCAATAGCTGACGAATTGGGTCAACTGCATCATTATCCAGACGGTAGCAGCAGTTATCTACGTGATGCGATTGCCCAATATCATGGCTGTGAGAAGGACGCTGTGCTTGTTGGAAATGGATCGGACGAAATCATTCGCCTGTTGTCGGAAACGTTTCTCTCGCCCGATGATGAGGTTATTGTCACTTTTCCTTCATTCTCACAATATCGAGCAGGCGCACTGTTAATGGGGGCGAAAGTGGTCACTGTACCCCTTGAGGCAGAGAGTTTTCGCTTTGACCCGGAACGTCTCTTAGAAGCAGTCAATCCACGCACAAAACTGTTGTATGTATGTTCTCCAAATAATCCGAGTGGAACCGTACTTGAGAAGAATCAGCTGGAAGAGTTAGTCAAGCGTTTGCCCCCGCAAGTCATTGTCATATGGGATGCTGCTTACGACGAATATGCCATGTCACCCCATCGAGCGGTTTGGTCTCAGGATTTGCTCGAGACAGGAAGATGGATTGTCCTTCACACGTTCTCCAAACTATATGGTTTAGCTGGATTGCGAGTTGGTTATGCGCTGGGTAGCCCAGATATTTGGCAATACGCTCATCGCATTCGTGAACCTTTTAATGTCAATCGTTTAGCTCAGAGAGCTGCCGCTGCTGCGCTCTATGATGAGGAACATCGTCAAAAGTCATTGCAACTGGTGCGGAAAGGAAAACAGCAATACGAAAGACTCGGACAAGCGGGTTATACATTGGTTCCATCAGACGCCAATTTTATACTTGTACGCGTGGGAAATGGTCGGCAAGTTGCTGAGAAGCTGATGTCAGAGGGTGTTTTGGTACGTTTTGGCTTTGGACTCAGTGAGTACATCCGCATCTCCATCGGTCTTGCAAACGAGAACGAGCAGTGTGTGGAAGCTCTGCTGCGTCTCGCTTTGCAAGGGGAATCAGGGTAAGCTGGGAATTAGTTTTGTCCTTCTATCGAGCCTTCTGAACTATCGAAGGGAGGTTCTGTTTCGGCAACAGTTCGGTCTGAAGAGACAGGATTACTGTCTCGAAAACGACCCGAGTATGCTTGGCCGGGCTTCCACTCAGACACTTTACCGAGTTTGATCTCGTTGGTTGTCGCTCCGTAAGGTCCTTCCGGAAATTCTTCTAAAGCGAGATCGAGACGTTGATGTTCTACCATCCCAAGTTCCCGACTTGCTGGCTCTTCAAGATTTGATACCGGATGATAACTGCCTGAATTTTTACTTTGCACAGGTTGGTTATTTGGCCGCTGTTCTTTTTCCATGACGTATCTCACCTCGTTGTTTTGTCGATAGTTTGAACGAGGAGACTGACTTACATACATTTTTTCAACCAAAGTGAGGAAATCAACCATGACAACAGAAATCAGAACTGCCGATAAAACTTCTATACGTGTCCGGTTTGCCCCCAGTCCTACGGGAACGTTGCATATAGGTGGGGCTCGAACGGCTTACTTTAATTGGTTGTTTGCCCGGCAGAATCAAGGGAAAGTGATACTGCGTATTGACGATACGGATATTTCGAGATCCACCGAGGTGTCTTATCGTCAAATTCTTGATTCTTTTGCCTGGCTGGGATTGGATTTTGACGAAAGTCCTGAAGTGGGTGGCGCTTACGGGCCTTATCGGCAATCGCAGAGAACGGAAATTTATCAAGCATATTTGCGAAAATTACAAGAAAAGGGCTTGACGTATCCTTGTTTCTGTACTCCTGAAGAGCTTCAAAAAGAGCGTGTGGCTGCCCAAAAGGAGGGACGAGCACCGCGTTACAGTGGGCGTTGCCGACATCTGGCGCCCGAGGAGGCCGCACGTCGCATTGAAGCAGGAGAACGTGCTGTTTTTCGCTTGAAGACGGATGTACATGGCGAAACTACAGTCCACGATTTGATTCGTGGTGATGTGACTTTTCAGAACGAAGAAATCGATGATTTTATCATTTGGAAAGCGGATGGCACGCCTACCTATCATTTTGCTTCATGTGTTGATGATGTGGAAATGCGCATTACGCATATTATTCGCGCGGAAGAGCATCTGTCAAATACTCCACGCCATATTCAACTTTTTCAGGCTTTTCATGCAGAAATTCCCGTATTTGCCCATGTTCCAATGATTCTTGCACCAGATCGAAGTAAGCTCAGCAAACGACATGGTGCAACGAGTGTGGAGGAGTACCGAGAAGCAGGTATTTTGCCAGAAGCACTTGTCAATTATTTATTGTTGCTCGGTTTTTCGCCAGGAGAAAATAGGGAGATTGTCTCACGTGAAGAGGCTATTGAATGTTTTCGTTTAGAACGAGTGGCGAAACATGCTGCTGTTTATGATGTCAAAAAACTGGAATGGCTCAATCAATATTATTTCCGAACGCGTTCAGTCGATCAGTTGTTGTATGAAATGTGGCCAGGTTTGTTAGAAAAAGCATGGGTGTCAACTGAGGAATCACGGGAAAAACTGGCTTGGTTGCGCACATTGCTTCAGTTTTTGCAACAAAAATCACGTCAGGAAGCAGATGTGTGGAATATGTTGGAGTGTTACTTTCGCCCGCCTGTTTCTTATGATGACAAGGGAGTCAAAAAGCATTTCCAACATCCTGAAACAGCTCAACGTCTGCGTCAATTGGCAGACTTGCTGGCAACCTTGCCAGTTTTTGCAGCTTGGCCTCTCGAACAGCTTTATCGTCAAACTAGCGAGCAAATCGGATGCAAAGCAGCGGATTTGATCCATCCTACCCGCCTTGCTTTGACAGGTATTACTGTGGGGCCTGGATTGTTTGATGTTATGACTTTACTGGGACGCAAGGAATGTCACAACCGTTTATTGGAAGCTGCGAATTTTATAGAAAAATCAAATTAGGTTATGACTCGTGTGGAATAACCTAGAATGAGCATTGACAAGCGCAGGAGGTGTCTGTATAATCTCCAATTGTCGATGCGAATTGCCGGATGGTGTAATGGTAGCACGACTGACTCTGGATCAGTTAGTCTAGGTTCGAGTCCTAGTCCGGCAGCCATGGCCCTATCGTCTAACGGTTCAGGACGCCGCCCTCTCACGGCGGTAATAGGGGTTCGAATCCCCTTAGGGTCACCATATGTGGGTCATTAGCTCAATTGGTAGAGCATCCGACTCTTAATCGGCAGGTTGAAGGTTCGAGTCCTTCATGACCCACCATATCATCTATGCATCCTGATAAAATCCCTGACTTGTCAGGGATTTTATTGTTTATATGCGATGTCCGTTGTATTGTAGGAAAGCAGAGGTGAGAGCGGTGCTGACAGGGCGTACGACGATATCATGGCGAGAATGGGCAGCAGAACAGTTGCTCGAAATTTATTTTCAAGTTATCGTGCAATCAGTTTCATCTCAGGTAACTGACAAAACTGAACAGAAAGAACGTACTCAAGAAATTTTCTGTTTTCTCGTGACCCATTTGCCAAGTCGCCAGGAATTTGAAAGTTCTCTATTATCTCGTCCGAGTACAGCCAGGCGCTTAAGCCGACAAATTGCGAAACGAATTGGAGTACAAATACCTAGCCAATTGTTTTTGTCTCCAAATCATACAATCAATGAAGAGGTTGAAACCGGTTTTGCCCTATCACCTTCATTGGATTGTAAAGAAGAAGCTTTTTGGACTCAGACCTTGCAAAAAATGCGAGCTATGATAGTGGCTCAACATGCTTTAAAACGTCAGCGAGGTTCAGTATGGACATTATGGTCACTCGTGGCTGTCATCTTGCTTTCTTGCGGTTTACTTGCCTATGGCTTGTCCGGATCGAGCATAGAAAATATAAAAAACTATGGATTTCCTACGCCCCATGAACATCAACCACTGGATTGGACTACTTATCAAGCGAGTCCACTTGAAACCATTGGCGTGTATACGTTACCGGATGGTATGAATTCAACTGTTTTAAGTCAGGCGCTCGTTGTTCAAAACAAGTTTGTGGTTCCTGTTTTGCAGACACCTGTTGACAATTGGCCTCGACTCAATATTTCAATGTATGAATTGGCTAAAACGGGAGAGGTACTTTCCAACTCTAATCGACAAAGCCAGTTCAATATCGATCTTTTGCCGCCAGATTCTAAGCAAACGGTTTCTAAATCAATTGGTATAGATTGGAAAATTCACAGTTGGAAACTATTTTCAACCGGCTACTGGCTTGTGGCGATTGTCAATTGGAGTCATTCAATCACGCATTCCCAAGTCACACAGGTTTATCTGGCCAATATCGAGAGCCAACAATCAAGTTTGGTGAAGTCTTATCCTATGGATATTCAGCACCCTCTTCAATACGTATTTGCTGTAGGACATCATCAGTTGCTCATTCAGTCTGAGATGCAAGTGACAGGATCAGGGCAGGCTTCCTTATCTTTGCCGATTGAGTTGTATCAATTACAAGGAGAAAATCCACTCACTGCTTTGTCACAGAAAAAAATCTTGTCTGGATCGTTTGGCTGGATACAATCACCTTTAATAGATGAAGATGGAATTTATTTCACAGGTACAGACCAAACCTTGCAAGCAGCTCATCCAAAAAAATCACAAAGTTGGGGTAAATTGAGTTACCAGGGGCAGTTGATACTTTTTTCTGCACCACAAGATGCGTTATCAGCCCATCAAATCTATTTATCAGAAGATACTCGTGGTAAAGCATGGTGGATAGGGACCTATTCTGCGTCAAAATCTGCTGATACAACATGGCAAGTAAAAATGGCTAGAGTTGAAAGTGTCCAGGCTGGCGAAGTACCGACAGTTTTTTCACTCAACGGCCAAGTAGAGATGTTTCAGGTTCATGGCAGAGATTTAATATGGTTGCAAAGCATTCATCACGAGACAGCCTGTGTGGTGGCTGAACTGCGTGGTCTGGAGGTGAAATCGTGAGTCAGTTGATACAGGACAAACTGCAGTTGCTCCCAGATAAACCCGGCGTCTATCTTATGAAAGATGTGCGTGGTCAGGTGATTTACGTTGGCAAGGCAAAAGTTTTGAAGAATCGCGTACGTTCATATTTCACTGGAACTCATGACGCAAAAACGCAGTTATTGGTGAGTAACATTGTCGATTTTGAATATATTGTCACAGACACAGTTGTAGAGGCTCTGGTACTGGAATGTAATCTCATTAAACAGTACAACCCTCCTTATAACATCATGCTTCGTGACGACAAGACCTATCCGTATATCAAACTGACGAATGAATCTCATCCGAAATTAGAGATTGTACGGCGTGTCCATCATGACAAAGCAAAATATTTCGGTCCATACCCTAACGCGACAGCAGCGCAAACAACCAAAAAATTGCTCGATAGGCTCTATCCGCTGCGCAAATGCAAAACGTTAAAAAAGAAAGTCTGCCTTTACTATCATATTGGCCAATGTTTAGCACCTTGCGAATTGCCAGTCGAACCATCCCAGTATCAAACGATTGGTAAGGAAATTACTAGTTTTCTATCTGGTGGTCACAAAGAAGTACAAGCTGATTTGCAAAAAAAAATGGAAGAAGCTGCTGAACAACTTCGTTTTGAACGAGCCAGGGAATTGCGTGATTTGATTCAAAGCATAGATAAAGTGATGGAAGAACAGAAAGTCACTGTAACGGATAGGGTCGATCGCGATGTTTTTGCTTTCGCTGCAGATCGTGGACTACTTTGTGTGCAAGTTTTCTACGTGCGTTCAGGAAAGCTCATTGAGCGATCTGTTTCTATCGTACGCCACTATAACCAGCCGGAAGAAGATTTCATGTCTTTTGTGGAACAATTCTATTTCCATGGCGCCAAACCACCTCAGGAGATTTTGCTTCCGGACGGTGTCCCTGATCAGACACTTGCTGAATGGTTGCATGCTAAATGTTTGCAGCCCAAACGAGGCCTGAAACGTCAACTTGTGGATCTGGCTCGGAAAAATGCGGAAATTGCATTGACTGAGAAGCTGCGCTTGATGGAACGTGATATGGACAGAACGCTGGGCGCAGTACAAGAATTGGGAGAGGTATTGGCGATTCCAACGCCAATGCGGATTGAGGCTTTTGATAATTCTAATATTCAAGGAACAGATCCTGTTGCAGCGATGGTTGTCTTTATCGACGGTAAACCCGTTCGTCAGGAGTATCGCAAATATAAAATTCGCACGGTTCAAGGTCCTGATGACTATGAATCTATGCGTGAAGTTGTGCGCAGACGCTATCAACGCGTGTTGCGAGAACAGCTTCCCCTGCCTGATTTAATTGTGATCGACGGAGGCAAGGGGCATTTACGGGCAGTGCTTGATGTGCTGGAGAATGAACTCGATTTAGAATTGCCTGTATGTGGGCTGGCGAAAAATGATCGGCATAAAACCAGTCAGCTGTTTTTTCGTGATGAAGATTATCCAGTTGAATTAGATCGGCATTCACAGGCCTTCTATTTACTTGAGCGCATTCAGGAAGAGGTACATCGCTATGCCATTTCCTTTCATCGCCAAGTACGTAGCAAAACAGGCTTGTTGTCCGTGTTGGATAGCATTCCTGGTATAGGGCCTGTGCGAAAAAAAGCATTGTTGAAACACTTTGGTTCTGTCAAAGCCATTCGGGAAGCAAGTTTAGTTGATTTTAGAGAAATAGGCATTGGAGATCATCTTGCAAGAGTAATTTTAAATCACTTACAGCAAAAGCCGCCAGAAAATGAACAAACTGTGAACACGAACGAATTGCAGAAATAAGTTCAGTTCCGGTGTTTCCTTGATCTCCTTTCATATCATCATTACAATTTACTTGGCACAGGGCTGCGGCTTCAAACCATGATAGACAGATTGGTTGGGAAAAGCACATACGTTCAATCCTAACAACTTTCTAAAATCTATCATTTAGAGGTACGCAAAAGCCCGACGAAAGGGGGCAAACAGGTGGCAAAAGCCCAGAGTCATGCGGAGTTTATTCTCAGGCGTCTGCATACCTTGGCAGGTGTGGTTCCGGTTGGGCTCTTTTTGATTGAGCACCTACTGACCAACGCCACTGCGACAGACGGAGCAGCAGCCTTCAACCAGGCTGTGGCAGCCATTCAATCCATTCCATTATTACATTTTGTTGAGTTTTTCTTCATTTTTTTGCCTTTAACGTATCATGCTATTTTTGGCCTCTATGTCGCCTTTGTTTCCGGATACAATTCGGGGCAGTATAGTTGGCGGCGAAACCTCATGTTTACGTTGCAAAGAATTACGGGCATCATCACCTTCGTCTTCATCATTTATCACTTGGCGACCACGAGGTTTTCTGGAAATGCCCCGACGTACAACATGGTTCACCAGCTAGTTTCAAATCCTGCATATTTCTGGTTTATGATCGTAGGTATCGTAGCTTCAACATTCCACTTTGCCAATGGATTATGGTCATTCTGCATTCACTGGGGCATCACCGTTGGCCAGCGCGCGCAACGGATTACAGCCTGGGTGAGCATGGTTGTTTTTGTCGTGTTAGCCGGCATTGGCGTGGATGCTCTCATTGCCTTTACACACCCGGCCTAAGGAGGGACATGCCATGAGCAATCAACGAATCATCGTGGTAGGCGGCGGTCTCGCCGGACTCATGACTACGATTAAAATCGCCGAAGCAGGCGTGCCCATTGATTTGTTTTCGCTGGTTCCTGTCAAACGCAGCCACTCGGTTTGTGCTCAGGGAGGAATCAATGGAGCTGTAAACACCAAAGGAGAAGGTGACTCTCCTTGGGAACATTTTGACGATACGGTTTATGGCGGAGATTTTCTCGCCAACCAACGGCAAGTACTCGGTATGTGCGAAGCTGCTCCAGCAATTATCCATTTGATGGATCGCATGGGGGTCATGTTCAACCGCACTCCGGAAGGTTTGCTGGATTTTCGCCGTTTTGGCGGAACCAAACATCATCGTACTGCATTTGCTGGTGCTTCGACTGGACAGCAGCTGTTGTATGCGCTTGATGAACAAGTGCGACGTTTTGAAGTGGCAGGCTTGGTTCAAAAGTATGAGGGTTGGGATTTCTTAGGTGCTGTCATTGACGATGAAGGTCAGTGCCGCGGCATTATTGCGCAAGATTTGCGTTCAATGGAGATCCGATCTTTCCGAGCTGACGCAGTCGTGATGTGCACAGGTGGAAACGGCCTGATTTTTGGCAAGAGTACCAATTCCATGATCAATACAGGTTCAGCCCAGTCTGAACTTTATCAACAAGGCGTGTTTTACGCTAACCCTGAGATGATTCAGGTTCATCCTACTGCAATTCCTGGTGACGACAAGTTGCGTTTGATGTCGGAATCAGCGCGTGGTGAAGGAGGCCGAATTTGGACTTACAAAGACGGCAAACCATGGTATTTTCTTGAGGAAATGTATCCAGAATACGGTAATTTGGTTCCTCGCGATATTGCTACGCGTGCCATTCACAAAGTTTGTGTAGAAATGGGATTGGGAGTTGACGGACAAAATCAGGTTTATCTTGACTTGTCTCATATTCCGGCTGACGTTTTGAACGTTAAGCTTGGCAATATCCTAGACATTTATGAGAAATTTGTGGGCGATGACCCTCGCAAAGTGCCTATGAGAATTTTCCCAGCCGTTCACTACTCAATGGGCGGACTTTGGGTGGACATTGACCAAATGACGAATATTCCCGGTCTTTTTGCGGCTGGTGAATGTGATTATCAATATCATGGTGCCAATCGTTTGGGAGCCAACTCACTGCTCTCCTGCATTTATGGTGGTATGATTGCTGGTCCTAACGCTGTACGATACGCGAAAAACGTCCGTAAATCGGTGGATGCCTTACCCGATACCCTGTATGAGCAGTATCGCAAAAAATATGAAAATGAATTTGAAGAGATACTCAAAATGGATGGGGATGAAAATCCTTATCAATTGCATCGTGAACTTGGTGATTGGATGAACGCCAATGTTACGGTTGTCAGAGAAAACAAGAAATTAAAAGAAACTGATGAAAAGATTCAAGAATTACAGGAACGCTATAAACGAGTTGGCGTTGTTGATAAATCGCGCTGGGAAAATCAAATGGCGCAATTTACTCGCCATTTAAAAAACATGTTAATTTCCGCTCGTGCCATTACCAATGGAGCTTTGTTGCGTAACGAGAGCCGTGGTGCGCACTATAAACCAGAGTTTCCCGATCGAGATGACGAGAATTTCTTGAAAACCACCTTGGCAAAATATACTCCAGATGGACCTGTCATTACCTACGAGGAAGTGGACGTATCGCTCATTAAACCTCGTCTGCGTAACTATGCGGTTACAAAGGAGGCTACGAAAGAATGAGTACAGCAACAACTACAGCAACTCGTAAGGTGCACCTCATTGTTGAGCGCCAAGATGGACCCAATTCAAGCCCTTATAAAGAGGAATTCGTAGTCGATTACAAGCCAGGAATGAATGTTATTGCTTGTTTAATGGCTATTCAGAGAAATCCGGTCAATAAATCTGGCAAGAGGGTAGCTCCGGTTACTTGGGAAATGAATTGTCTGGAAGAAATTTGCGGTGCTTGTATGATGGTTATCAATGGTAAACCTCGTCAGGCATGTACCGCACTGGTAGATACTTTGGAGCAGCCTATCCGAGTTAGTCCAGCCCGTACGTTTCCGGTAGTGCGCGATCTCGTTGTCGATCGCAGCCGCATGTTTGAAGCGTTGAAAAAAGTGAAGGCTTGGATTCCAATCGATGGTACATACGATCTGGGTCCAGGTCCACGTATGCCAGAAGTGGATAGACAATGGGCTTATGAACTTTCACGTTGCTTTACTTGTGGTGCTTGCGTTGAGGCATGTCCAAATGTTAATGACAGAAATTCGTTCATTGGACCTTTTGCCATTTCACAAGCTCGCCTGTTTAATGCGCATCCAACTGGCGCCATGCATCGAGAAGAACGATTGGAAGCTTTAATGGGTGAGGGCGGAATTCAGGAGTGCGGCAACGCACAGAATTGCGTTCAGGTTTGTCCCAAGGGTATACCGTTAACCACATCCATTGCAGCCATGAATCGTCAAGTAACATATCATGCAATTGGCGCATGGTTGCATAAATAAGTAATCTTATTGTAACGAAAGTTTTCCTGGGAGATGTCTCAAGCAGATTTCACTGCTTGAAGACATCTCCTTGTTTTTCTGAACGGAAGCTTGGCAAGAATGAAGTCTAAGAGTTTGATCTATCTTGGGGGATAAACTGATGCGATTGCCGAGAAAGGTTGAAGCTGTTTTTTTTATTTCTATGGCTGCTCTGACTTCCTGGATTGCTACAGATGCCTTACATGTTCAAAAGGATTCTGCGCATGAAACTGCTAAAGCTCAGTATATATGGCGGGAAGTAAAGAGCAGTATTGAGAAAGAGTTGTCGTCTTGGTTTAAATCGTAAAAGTTCATCGTCTCGAAAGGATCGTGATATAATGATTCATGATGATAGACAAGACTTTTGTCCATTTCTAAGTCTAGTCTATGAGGCATTTGTTAATTTGAAGTGAGGGGAAAACCATTGCAATCATCCTATAGAGTACTGCTGTTCTATCAATATGTGGAGATTCAGAATCCACGGGAGACTGCTGAATGGCAACGTTCTCTTTGCGAGCGGCTGGGACTGAAAGGGAGGTTGCTGATTGCTCGTGAAGGATTAAATGGTACCGTTTGCGGTGCGGTGGAAGCTATCCAGCAGTATTGTCTCGAAACCAAAAAAGACGTACGCTTTGCCAATATGGATATCAAAGAGGATGTAACAGATACACTTGTCTTTGATAAGTTGCGAGTTCGTGTGACACAGGAAATTGTCAATCTTGGACTCGGTGATACGGTCGATCCGCTTAAGAAAACTGGAAAACACTTATCTCCCAGAGAGTTTTACGAAATGCTCTTAAACGAAGATGTTATCGTTATTGATGGACGGAATCGATATGAGTCAGAAATTGGGCATTTTCGTGGTGCAATTACTCCGGATGTGGAGACGTTTCGTGAATTTCCACTGTGGATTGATGAGCATCAAGAGATGTTAAAAGGAAAAAAAATTCTTACGTATTGCACAGGTGGCATTCGTTGCGAAAAATTGACGAGTTATTTAATAGACAAAGGATTTACTGATGTCTATCAATTAGATGGCGGTATTATTCGCTACTCACAGGACGAAGAAGTGCAAGGGAAATTATATGATGGAAAATGTTACGTTTTCGATAATCGGATGGCAGTTCCTATTAACCGTACCGAAGAGGATGTCGTCATCAGTGCTTGTGAACATTGTGGAACAGCATGGGACATCCACGTGAATTGTGCTTATTTGGATTGTCATCGACGCCATTTGAGTTGTCCTTCTTGTCAAGAGAAATTGCAAGGTTTTTGTTCGGAAGCTTGCAGGCAACACGCACTTGAAGAGAATCGAGTCGATCCAAGAGTCCCTGCTGCAAGACCTGTTTTGGAACAAACCATCTCTGCGGCTCGCTAACCATAGCCTGTTTTGTGTTAGGCTTAATCATTATTATTCAAAGCCCTACATGACCTCTAAGTCGATATCTTTTTGATGGACTTGGAGGTCATGTATGTTTAAAGCAAGCTTGCTCGCAATTTTTTGAAACTCTTCTAAACAGCAACGACTTGCTTCAGCGAAAATAGGTGTTTGACTCGATGAGTTAAACGTTCATAGGTTTCACTGCCCATATGCTGAAGACGTTTATCTTCTGGTTGATGACAAAAGGAGGAAAATTTTTTCCCCACGAGTATAGATTGTTCTTTACTGGATTCTGTAGTATGGACTGCTTGGTGGTAAGTGTCCATTTTGTCCGAAATGTCATGTGTATAAGGAGTTGCGTCACGAAAAAGTTCCCAGAATTTATTTTCAATTTGCTTTTGGATGTTTTCATCTTTCACTTGTTGACGCATTTCGTTTACAAAACAAAAAGCTTGCAAAATAGCGTATTCTCGATTGACCACATCAGGTTCAGCTAAAGTAGCGGGTAAATAGGGGGCAACGGGCTGCATCCAACGAAAAAGTTGTATGGCCATATTCTCTGGTGTATCTTGACGATGGCCGCTTGCTTTTTGAGTGATACGTGCGATATGGTACGCTTCATCGTTTCCATGAGCCATACCGCCTTCCGGTACATTGGCGACAGCAAACTCATCTTTGGTAAAGCTCCACCAGTCATATTTGGTCATTACCATTCGGAGTACACCGAGCAGTAAAAAAATGAAGAGAAATATACCTATATACCATACCAATTCTGGATCGACGTTCAACGTTTCCCCTCCTCCATTTCAATATCTCCTTGACATGTTCATCATGTGCATGTACCAGGTCGAATATCCTCATGAGGAGAAGGGGAATTCAGGAAATCTTTACGCCGCTTCTTCTACTTTTTTGGCGGCTCGTTTACTGAAAGACAAGAACATAGCAATGAGTGCCACAGCACCAGTGATCAAAAAGGCTTGGTGGTAGGCAATGTTCATTTCGGACAGGGTAGCTGTCGATTCATTATGAATGCCTTGCAAAGAGAGCATCACCTCATAGGAAACACCACCGAGTGTAACGCCAAGACTCATGCCAAGTGTTCTTGCCATATTGAGAATGCCGCCAGTTACTCCTAATCGATTTCTGGGAGATGCATTCATAACACTCGCATTATTGGGCGGAGTGAACAGGCCGAGCCCAGAACCGACTAAAAACAGTCCCACAACCAGCATTGGATAGGTGAGCGTTCCACTCGCTAAAAATAATGCTAGCCCGCCCAACATCGTTGCTGCCATTCCAGAAACGGTCAATATACGAGCTCCATAGCGGTCGGCTAAAATTCCAGATATGGGTGTAAAAATGGTCATACCAATCGGAACGATCATCATCAGAAGTCCAGCTTGGTATGGTTCAAGATGCATAACGCGATCGAGAAAGAAAGGTCCGAGCAAGGTGACGGAATACATACTCGCAAAAGACAGCACGCCAGTAATATTTCCAATCGTGATTTGCGGGAATTTAAACAGTTTCAAATCCAATAGAGGAGTTTTTTTCTTCAATTCCATTGCAATAAAAAGAATCAGTCCCAGAACGCCAACAATCAGTGCAACCAGTTCAATTGGAGACGTCCATCCGGCGCTTTGGCCTTCTTTGACAAAATAAATGATGCCAACCAGGGTAGGGGCGAGAACAATAGCTCCCCAGATATCAAAAGGTTCTCGTTTCTCCTTGCGTTCTTCATCTCTTGGCAGGAGCAAAATACCCAACAATGTACCAATAATACCTACAGGTACATTGACAAAAAAGATCCAACGCCAACCAATGGTGGAGAGGATGGCTCCACCTATGGCAGGACCTAACGATAAACCAATTCCTTGCGCACTCCCCTGAATACCGATGGCTTTACCGCGATCGGACAAAGGAGTAGCGGCAGTAATGATGGCTACACTATTGGCTTGTAGCATAGCGGCGCCAATGGCTTGGAGAACTCGCGCTCCGTTCATGATGGCGAGCGTTGGAGAAATGCCGCAAAGAAATGAACCAACGATAAAAACACTAAAACCAATGGCATACATCCAGCGTCGTCCAAAAATATCGGCCATTCTTCCGAGCGGTATGATGAGTGCAGCAAGCGTTAAAAGATAGGTCAAACTTACCCATTCGACAGCGCCCATGGTTACTTGAAAACTTTTTTGCATGGTGGGCAAGGCAATATTAATAATACTTGCATCTAGCGCAGCCATGAAAGCGCCTATACAAACGGTTCCAACCACAAACCAGTGGTATCCTTTACGGTTACGGACTGAAGGAAGCGGTAAATGATCGAAAAAACTTTTTCTGTGAGGCGAATTGGGTTCTGTTGTAACGCTTGGCGGGGTATGCATCAACCTTCACATTCCTTTCTGTCAAAGAGACGAATAAACGAATGGGTCTGTTAAGAAGCTTCTGAATATCTCAGGATATGGAAAAGTTATCCTCCTGGCGCAACAATTTCACTTCGTATCGATAGAGAGCGGCAGGGTATTTGACAATAGAGTACTCAACAGGATCACCCGTATCATCTTGCGTGATGCGCTCTACTACGAGCAAGGGAGAGCCAATTGCTACCTGTAATAGGGCGGCAGTCTCTTCCATGGCTGTTTCGGCGTGAATCGTCTGCAATCCGGAAGCAATTCTAACGCCACAACGTTCAAAATATCCATAAACATTTTCAAATGAAGTATTGTCTTCTTCCCAAGAAGCTACGCTTAAGTCATTTGGCAACCGCAGATATGAGGTTTCCCAAAAAACAGGCTGCCCATCAATGTGAGCAATCCGTTGTAGTTCCCATGTTTGACCATCCAATGTCCAAGGAAGGACAATTTCACTTTTGTCTATGAAATGAAATGCACGCATAAAAAGAATTTGAATTTGAACCTCTTCACCACGCTGTCTCAATTCTTCTGCAAAGCCATACAGTTTGGTTGCCGTAATATGCGGCCGTGCTTGCGAGACAAACGTGCCTCTCCCTTGCTGCCGAGTGACATAGCCCATCGAGACCAAATCTCCAATAGCTTGTCGAATCGTCGTTCGGCTGACCTGAAATTGTTGAGATAATTCGGCTTCTGATGGCAGAGGATGGCCCACTGGCCATTCGCCACGTTCAATGGGTTCGATCAATTGGCGTTTAATTTTTTGATACATGGGTACGCCACCACGCAATACCAATTCACCTCCTCATGAAGGGTCATTTTTTAGATTTTCAAGATTCGTTTCAAATCATTTTGGTTTCTTGACTTGTTGATGTATGGAAATATCATAACGATATAACATCACTACAAGTTGAAACGCGATTTTATTATATTCTCTTGTCGATGAATTAGGAAGAGGAGAATAAAATTTGTTCTTGTCTGACTTCCCAGCAGCTTGTTGTCTATGGCACAATGAAAGCGTTTAGAACGATTTCTAACTAACGGTCGGGAGGGCTCGTGAATGAGCGTATTGAATTTATTTCGATTGGATGGTCAAGTTGCCATAGTCACCGGAGGTGGACGTGGACTCGGATTGCAAATTGCAGAAGCTTATGCGGAAGCAGGAGCAACGGTTGTGCTCTGCTCTCGACGAGTTGAAAATTGCCTTCAGGCTGCTCGGGAACTTACGGAAAAAGGATTTCAGGCTGAAGGGATGGAGCTTGACATACTTGAATCAGCGTCCATTCAGCGAGTTGTCGAAGCTACTCTTGAAAAATTTGGCCGTCTAGATATTTTGGTGAATAATTCTGGTGCTTCTTGGGGGGCTCCCGCTCTTGATATTCCTCTGGATGCATGGAAGAAAGTCATTGATACCAATTTAACGGGTACATTTCTGATGTCACAATTTGCGGGCCGACAAATGAAGCAACAGGGCAGGGGAAAAATTATTAATATTGCGTCAGTTGCTGGATTGCGCGGAACGGATCCTGAAGGACTTGACGCAGTACCTTATAACGCCAGTAAGGGTGGTATTGTTACACTGACGAAAGATTTGGCAGTCAAATGGGCTCGCTATGGAATTTATGTCAATGCCATAGCACCCGGATTTTTCCCAACCAAAATGACAAAAGATGTGCTTGCTCATCGGGGGGATTTTATTTTGCAAGGTATTCCACTTCGTCGTTATGGGACCGATCGCGATTTGCAAGGGGCAGCTCTTTTTCTAGCCAGTCAAGCTTCCGATTATGTCACTGGACAAATTCTAGCTGTAGATGGCGGTACAACGGCTCGATAAATTAGATACAAGAGTCCTATTTTCCGCAGTTTGAAAAGTAGAGAAGGCAGGCGTGGAATACTTAATTTGAAAAAGATGAAAAGCCCTCGAAAGTTAAGGGCTTCTTATCTTTTCAAACGGTTGTAACCTGAGAGAAAAACAGAGAAAAATTCTCTATCTGTTTTGGGTAGATTTACTGATTTTATCAATTTTCTCTATATCTTCCGGTTCTAATTGAAACTGAAGGCTACCAGCATTGTCACGGGCCTGCTTGACTTTTGAAGCACCAGGAATAGCCAGTACAGTTTCTCCATGAGCCGTAATGAGCCAATTGAGTGCCAACTGGCTGACAGTAGCTTGATATTTTTCAGTAAGTGATCGTAAAACGTCAATCAGAGGTTTGGTGGTTAACAGATTTTGACGTTTAAACTTGCCCTGAAATTTGCGTGGACCGGATAGCGTTGTTGACGCACTGGGATTTTCGTGAAATCTTCCAGTTAAGAGTCCTTGTTCAAGGGGCGAATAGGCAATAATGCTTATTTTCAATTCCTTTGCAACGTCTATAATGCCATTACGCTCTATTCTTCTATCGAGTAAGCTGTATTTTACCTGATTGGAAACTAGCTTGATACCATATTTACTTAATATTTGATGAGCTATTCGCATTTGCTTGGCGTTAAAATTGCTTACGCCGACATATCGGATGGCTCCTTTTTCGACTAATTTAGCCATAGCATCCATTTGACTTCGAATGCTTGAAAAAGCATACGGTTGGTGAATTTGGTATAAATCGATAGGATAAGGCGCCAAACATTCTTGACGTTCTTGAATAGATGATAGAATATGGCTGGCGCGACGACCTATCGGCCACCATTTGCTAGCAATAAAGACTTCTCCCGGTTGACACCCGTTGGCTAGGAGTGCTTGTGAAAGTGCGCGTTCTGATTCTCCTCGTCCGTATATTTCTGCTGTATCAAACCAGTTGATGCCATTCTGAAGGCTTTCATCCACAATTTCTTGAATGCGTTCTTTGTCTAGAACATCCCAAAACTTTCCCACCAGTCCTTTGCCAAGACTAAATTGCCAACATCCAAGGCCAATGGCCGACAGAAAAGTATCAGAATTACCCAAAGGCCGACGTGAAATCGGCATTGTCATGCATGTTCCCCCTTATTTGCATTCCTATACACACGTTTAATAGAAGCTCTTGCTTCGTCCTGTATTACTGAAGTCAAATGGATTTTACTTTCTAGAGCATTACATTTCCTCGCATGTGTACAAAACCCTTCTTATCATACAATATGTCAGTTCCGCCTATGTTGATGAGGGCATGCACAGAGAAATCGAGTCTCACATACTATACCCTGACTGTATCCCGCTCTTGTACTCGATGCGGCAGGGAGGGATAAGCGAAATGTCTTCGGGCAAAGAGGCGAGTGCCAAGTCATTGCTCACCAATCGCGAACGAGAAGTTTTTGAATTATTAGTACAGGACAAAACGACAAAAGAAATCGCGTCCCAACTATTCGTGAGCGAAAAAACAGTGAGAAATCACATCTCTAATGTGATGAAAAAATTGAATGTAAAGGGTCGTTCGCAAGCGGTTGTGGAACTTGTACGTATGGGAGAATTATCAATTTGAACTGTTGACCCCCTACAACCATCTGTAGGGGATCATTCTTGATAAAAGCCCCCAGCCGAAAAAATCCATGTCGTTGCAACGCAAAGAATCGTGTAAGATAACAGAGGAATAAACTTACCAGGCAGGGGGCAAGTGACCTATCTTGAATCATTATCGTTTTCATCATCGATTGCGCGTGCGTTGGGATGAAGTAGACGCTCAGCGCGTGGTCTTCAACGCGCATTATTTAACTTATCTTGACGTAGCATTTGCAGAATACATAAGGCGAGGAGTCGCCGTTCACCAAGGAGAAATGCGCAATACAGTCATAGTCAAAACGGAATTAGAGTTTTTCTCTTCTGCACGTTACGATGAAGAACTGGCTATTGGCGTTCGCACCGTATCGATGGGAAGGACAAGCCTGCAAGTAGATTTTGAAATTAAACGCCATCAAGATGTGCTCGTCCGTGCTCATACTGTCTATGTGCATATGGATCTGGAAACGCAGAAACCTCTACCTATACCCGAGGAATGGAGAACGCGTATTCAGTTATTTGAAAATATGGTTAAAGATAAGGAGTAGCTCATGAATATGCAAAGATTTGCTGGGAAAGTTGCCATAGTCACTGGTGCTGCCGGTGGAATCGGATCGGCCAGTGCTAAATTGCTTGCTCAACAAGGGGCTTCACTTGCGGTAGCAGATATTCAAGAAGAACGAGGAAAAAAAATCGCTGATGAGATTCTTGCTAAAGGCGGTAAAGCTATATTTGTTCCGGTAGATGTCTCTTCCTATGAAAGCGTTCAGTTACTAGTTGAAACCACTGTAAAACACTATGGGCAACTTGATATTATGTTTAACAATGCTGGAATATTTGGGGAAGGTAAACTGGACTTATTGGAGATGCCGTTGGAAGAATATCTTCGTACAGTAGCCATCAATCAAAATGGGGTTTTTTACGGCATTCGAGCGGCGGCGGCGGTTATGAAGGAGCGTGGCGGAGTAATTATCAATACAGCCTCTATCTACGCTTTCTTGGCTGATCGTAGACAGTTGCCATATCACGCAACGAAAGCGGCAGTAGTCGGTATGACAAAGGCGGCTGCACTCGATTTGGCTAAATACAATATCCGAGTAGTGGCTATAGCTCCGAGTATGATAGATACGCCACTCGTTGACAGGTGGCGTGAAGACGAACGCGTATGGAATTATGTGCGTAAAGCGCAAATGCGACAACAGTTTGGCACTGCGGAGCAGGTTGCCCAAGTTGTCGCATTTCTTGCTAGCGATGAAGCCTCATTTGTCAACGGTCACGAATTTTACGTGGATGATGGAGCAGCTTCCTTTAAACGTTAATGTTGCGTCATGAGACGCTGATTTTCGCAGTCCGCGCATTCTTCGCCTCTTCGAAGAAGGGTTGGCAAAAGTCGGATAGCTGATGAATGTGCGGAGCAAGTCTGCGAAATTCTTCAACTGTAAGCGACTGGGGACCATCAGAAAGAGCTTCAGCAGGATTGGAATGTACCTCCACCATAATGCCATCTGCGCCAACAGCAATAGCAGCCCGAGAAAGTGCAGGCACATATCCAGAATGTCCTGTTCCATGACTCGGATCGATTAAAATAGGCAAGTGAGAGAGTTTTCTTATGACTGGAACGGCGTTTAAGTCCAGTGTAAAACGAGTAGCTGTTTCAAACGTGCGAATTCCCCGTTCACAGAGAATCACAGAAGGATTTCCTGCTGATAAAATATATTCTGCGGACATTAGCCATTCTTCAATGGTATTCGCTAGACCTCGTTTGAGCATGACTGGCTTTTTGGTTTTTCCGACAGCTTTTAATAAAGGATAATTTTGCATATTTCTTGCGCCGATTTGCAGTATGTCAACATAATGTGCAACGAGGGGCAGCGTTTCTACATCCATAACTTCTGAAATGGTTGGTAATCCTGTAATATCGCTTGCCTCGGCCATAATTCGCAGACCTTCTTCACCCATACCCTGGAAAGAATACGGAGAAGTACGTGGTTTGTAAGCACCTCCACGCAAAATTTGTGCGCCTGCCTTTTGCAATTCAATAGCGATTTCCACATAGCTGTCTCTAGATTCTACAGAGCATGGACCAGCTATAATAGTTGCAGATTTTCCGCCAATCTGGATATCACCCACTTGTACCACACTATTCTCAGGATGGTTCTCACGGCTTGCTAATGGGTAGGGGATTTTTGACATATGTGTTCTGCCTCTCTTCCATTCAAGTTGAATTACTGTGGCGAATCAGTTTTATGACTGGTTTTGACGGTACTGTCGAATAACGCTGCGAGCAATTGTCATTTTCTGTGTTTCTGAGGTACCTTCTTCAAAGCGTAACATTCGAGCATCGCGGTAGATGCGCTCCATCTCTCCTTTGAAATACCCAATTCCACCATGAATTTGCAGGGCCAAATCAGTCACGCGTTGCAACATTTCGGATGCAAAAAGTTTGGCCATAGAGGCTTGTCGAGCAATGGTTAAGCCAGATTCAAAATCTGCGGCAGCTTTAAACACCAATTGTTTAGCAGCCTCAATATCCGTAGCCATTTCCGCAATCCACATTTGAATGGTGGGGCGCTCCAAAAGCGTTTTGCCAAATGTTACTCGCTTTGAAGCATGCTGCACAGCTAATTGCAGGGCTCGATCTGCAAGTCCTACACAAGTCATACCAATCGCTAAACGGCTAGGGTCTAGAAAACCTTGAAAAGCTACGGTTAGTCCGTCGCCTTCTTCTCCAAGTCGCATACTGGCAGAAACACGACAGTCACGTAAGTATAGATGTCCGTGACGTGTTCCAGTAACTCCCATAGCATCTTGCATCAGTTCGATGGTTAATCCTTGCGAGTCACGGGGGACCAGAAAGGCAAGCGTACCTTCGCTACCCTGGCTATCTTCCAAACGGCAGAAAAGTAAAAAGTAATCTGCTAAATCGGAAAAAATAATCATCCATTTTTCCCCGTTCAGAAGGTAGTCATCTCCATCGCGCCGGGCAGTTGTTTTTAAGTCCGCTCCCGATCCGGAATGGGGCTCCGTGAGAGTAAAAGTAATCCACTTTTCACTGTTGACAAAAGGTCGGACAAAGTTTTCTAACTGTTGTTGGCTTGCTTTAGATGCAAGTGATCGCCATAAACTGTTGGTCACGTGAATAAGCACCCGCAATGAACCGTGCAGCTGAGCAAAATAAAAGAGCATCTCGAGGTATTGATGCATACTGAAACCCAGACCACCTAGATTTTCTGGAGCAGTTAAGCGAAAGTAGCCTCGCTGGCGCAATTCTTCAATGACGTTTTTATCAACATGTCCAGAAGCCTCAATTTGTTTACTGAAGAGGCGGCCGCGTGTGGCAACAAAATCCTGTACTTCTTGGAGTTTTTGTTGAAAAGAGATCTCATCTTGCAATCTGATTTCATCCTTTCCAAGGCGTTGTCCACTTTTAACCAGTTTTTTTATGCGTCGAGTGACTTTTCTTGAAGCCGCTGACGAAGCAAATATTTTTGGATTTTTCCACTGGCTGTGCGAGGCATCTCAGCAATCCATTCGAGACGTTCTGGCCAATAAATTTTAGCAACACCCTGTTGTTGTAAGAATCCTGTAATATCCTCCAGTTTCAACGGCTGGCTGTCTTCTTTGCCAACGACAAAGAGACAAGCACGTTCACCAAGACGAAGATCTGGCATGGCGACCAAAGCTGCATCAGCGATAGAAGGGTGCGTATAAAGCAGATTTTCAATTTCGGCTACCGGAATTTTTTCTCCACCACGATTGATGATGTCTTTTTTTCTACCACTGATTTTGATAAATCCGTCTTCATCCACAATGGCTAAATCGCCTGTGTCAAAATAACCATCTTTCGTCAAAGCAGCCTCATAAAGATCGGGGCGATGCAGATAACCAATGAACATAGCGGGTGTTTTGACTTGGAAATTACCTTCTGTACCAGGGGGGAGAACTTGTCCATTCTCGTCGACTACGCGAATAGACATTCCTTCCATGACTCGTCCATCCGTGCCCCAGAGTTTTTCAACCGGATCGTCCGGATGACCAACCGTAACTAAGCAGGTTTCTGTTGAACCCCATGCGCCAACAATTTTGCAAGCGAGCTTTTGTTTGGCTAAATCAGCTAATTGTCTTGGTATAGCGGCGCCCGTTGCCACAAAAATGCGCAATCCCTGTGGTGGCTCTGACATATGTGTGATATCTGAGAGGAAGGGCATGGCCGCTTGGACAAATGTGGCTCCTTCCTTCTCAATGGCCTGTTTGGCTTTCTCCACATGCCATGCAGCGTGATACACGCCAGTGGCGCCAAGGAAGAGTGAAAGCATCATGCCGTAGAGAAAACCGGTTTGATGAGCCAGCGGCGAAGGAACCCAAATAACGTCTTGGTGAGAAAGGCGTAAAGTTTGCGTATGGCGAAACAAAGCATAAGACAATGTGGAAAAAGTATGCAAAGCTCCCTTGGGTTCTCCTGTTGTACCCGATGTAAATAACAATTGAGCAATAGAGTCCAGGGTAGGGGCGTGTGGTTGCAAATGGTACTCGTGATCAAGTGGATCAGCGAGTCCAGCTAGTGAAGAGAGCGCAGGAATTTGTTCTGACTGAGGAATGCAGAAGAATTGCAGATCCGCAAATTTGTCCTCTAAGGAATGCGCCAATTGGCTGTAATCAAAGTTTCTGTATGTATCCGGGTAAATGTAAAAGCGAGCTTGGGAACGCTCCAGAATAAACCGAACCTCACGTTCGCGAAGTGAGGGCAAAAGTGGGCATGGCACGCCGCCAGCATACCAAATTCCCATGGTGATCACGATAAATTGCCATCCGCTTGGCAATTGGTAGGCAACCGCTTCGCCTTTTTGCAGACCTTTGGCCAGCAGATTAGCAGCAATCGTTTCAGCAGTCTCTTGCAATTCTTGATAACTCATAGTTATCGATTGAGGGTTGCTGATATCCACTACAGCAGTTTTGGTAGGGAATTTTCTCACGTGCTGCTTTATAGATTCAAGAAATCCGGAATGGTGGAAGAGGTTTTCCATCATCTGACCTATCCCCCTTGTTCTACTCCTATGAATAACCACAGATTTTTAGTACCTGATGATAATTTTTGGGCAAAAATTTATGACCTGATTATAAAATTACGCCAAAATATAGTATAGTCCTTTTCATAGAGAGGATCGTCGAGATTGAGAATCAGATATTTTGTAAATCGAAAAATATCTTACACCCTATATTTGCTATTTTCAATTGCAGGAGGGCCGCCATGTCATATTCTGCAGAGCAGATCAATGAGTTTTCAAATTTGAAAAATCCTGGGAAGATTGGCACACTTCATTTGCCACATCGTGTATTGATGGGTTCTATGCATCTAGGGTTAGAGGCAGAGCCTGAAGTCTTTCAACGTCTCGTTGCTTTTTACGAAGAGCGCGCCAAGGGAGGCGCTGCATTGATGATCACTGGCGGAGTCGCTGTGTTGCCTGAAGGCGGTGGGGACCATATGTTTTGTCTCACCGATTCGGAACATGATTTTTTTCTTGCTGAATTGGTTCAACGAATCCATCAAGTTGGCGGCAAAGTAGCCATGCAACTATTTCATTCTGGACGCTATGCTTTTTCTAAAGAGACAGGTATGCCGTCCTATGCCCCAAGCGCTATAGCATCCAATTGGACACGTGAGACACCTGTGGAAATGTCAATCGATGATATTCAACGAACCATCCAGGCATTTGCTAGTGGAGCTCTGAAAGCGAAAAAGTGGGGTTATGACGCCATTGAAGTGATGGGGTCTGAAGGATATTTGCTGAACGAATTTCTTTCTCCGTTGACAAATCACCGTAAGGATGAATATGGCGGTTCGTTAGCTGGCAGAATGCGTATCAGCTTGGAGGTTGTGAGAGCCATTCGTGAACAGGTGGGAGAAAATTTTCCGCTGATTTTTCGAATGTCTGGCCTAGATTGTATGCCGGGAAGCACGAACCCTGATGAAACTTTGGAATTTGCCAAATGTTTAGAAATGGCTGGCGTAGATGCTTTGAATATTGGCATAGGTTGGCATGAATCTCAGGTTCCTACGGTGGCTGCTGTAGTGCCTCGAGCAGCATTTTCAACGGTAGCAGCAAGTATAAAAGAAGTGGTGAATATCCCAATTCTTGTTGCGAATCGCGTGAATACACCAGAAGTAGCTGAACACATTCTCTCTCAAGGTTGGGCAGATTTTATTGCACCAGCTAGACCCTGGCTTGCTGATGCAGAATTTGCTAACAAAGCATTGTCACAGCAACGGCAGTTTTTAAACGTCTGTGTGGCTTGTAATCAAGCATGCCTGGATCACACAATGGCTCAACCTCCACAGCCAGTCAGTTGCATGGTGAATCCGCGTACTGGCGCAGAGAGTCTTTATCCAATTATTTTTGCTCAAAAAAAGAAAAAGATTGCCGTGATAGGCGGAGGTCCTGCTGGTTTAGAAGCTGCAAGAGCCGCTGCTTCTCGTGGACATCAGGTGGTGCTTTTTGAACGTCAAGCGCAACTTGGTGGACAGTTCCGCTTAGCGGCACGTGTCCCTGGCAAAGAGGAGTTTTATGAAACACTGCGTTATTTTGAGCATGTGTTGCAGCAATTGCATGTGGAAGTGCGTTTGTCGCACAATGTCCATGCGAGCGAATTGACCTCGTTTGATGCAGTGATTGTGGCTACGGGAGTCCATCCGCGCATTCCTTCCATTCCAGGGGTTGAATTGCCGCACGTGGTCACTTATCCTGAAGTTTTGACTGGACAAGTCATCCTTGGCAAGCGTCTTTTGGTGCTAGGAACGGGAGGAATCGGTTGTGATGTAACCAAGTATTTACTGGAAACCGCCGCACCTCCTGCCGAAGTGAGTCGCTTTGCAAAGCAGTATGACGTAACGGAAGTAAGTGTTCCTGTACAAAGAACCATTACGCTTGTGTCGCGATCGGACAAATGGGCAACAGGCATTGGCAAAACGACACGCTGGATTGTGCGCAGAGAATTAAATCGTCCAGAAGTCAAGTTGGTTAAGCAATTTCAACCGCTAGAAATTCGCGAAACAGGTTTATGGGGCCAGACTCCTGAAGGAGAAAAACTTCTCGAAGCCGATCAAATTATTCTCTGCACAGGCCAGGAAACATCTTCTTTCGATGTCGAAGTATTAGCTAAACGCATACCCATTTTTCGAGTGGGTGGTGCCAAGGACGCCAGTCAATTGAATGCAGTTCGAGCGATGCGTGAAGCTTTTGAAGCGGCGTACGCTTTGTAAATCAAGAGTAGGAAGGGTGGGACTTTTCATGAATCCAGGGTCAGAAAAGTATATGCAAACTTTTGGACTATCCGGGAAAAAAGTTCTTATCACGGGTAGCGGCCGGGGAATTGGCAGATCGACAGCTTTAGCTATGGCAATGGCTGGAGCAGACGTGGCAGTGCATTATCGTCGTGATGAAGCTGCCGCTCATGAGACTGCTGAAGAAATTCGTCAAATGGGCAGAGATTGTCTGGTTTTGCGGGCAGAGATGGAATCGCAAGAAGAGATTGAGCAAATGTTTCAAGAGATTCGCCAACGTTGGGGACGTTTGGATGTGTTTGTAGCAAACGCAGCCGCCAGTGCCTTTAAATCCATTGCAGAATTAAAGGATTATCATTTGGAGCGCACCTATAAAATGGTGTTACATAGTTTAGTCATCTGCGTGCAGCAGGCTGTGCCGCTCATGACAGGCTCATATGGCAGAATCATTGCCATGTCCAGTATGGGCAGTGACTTTACCTTACCGCGTTACGCAGTTTTAGGAAGTGCCAAAGCTGCGCTGGAATCGCTTGTTCGATATATTGCTGCTGAGTATGGATCGCAAAACATTACTTGCAACGCTTTGAATCCGGGCGTTGTGGACACAGATTCAGCTCGTTATTATGGCGGCAATCATTACGAAGCGTATCGCAAAGATGTGATTCGTCACACTCCACTCGGAAGGTTGGCCAATCCAATGGATGTAGCCGATGCAGCCGTTTTCTTGGCGAGTGACGCATCTCGTTTTATCACTGGACAAACTATCCGCATTGACGGCGGTTTGACGCTTCTCACTGGCGGATTTGAAAGTTTTTGAAGATAGACAGAAAATATTCATTTGATACAAGGAAAGGATGTTTTCAATATGGCAGAACAGTGGACAGTGGAAGAAATCACTCGTCGTGTCAAGCAGGTAACAGCGAATCAATTACAGGTGGATGTGGAGTCCATTCGCCCAAAAAATCATTATGTGGACGATCTCGGCGCGGATTCTTTGGATTTAACCGAGTTGGCCATCGCTTTTGAAGATGAATTTGATTTGGAAATCCCTGATTCGGATTTCAATCATTTGAGCACGGTGTCTGGTGTAGTGGAGTACCTCAAAGGGAGACTGTCCATATCTGATCATTGAAGGCAGGTTATTGCGAAATAAAAAGGAGACAGGGCTATGAAGCGATTTCCAGGCATGGTCTTGACAGAAGAACGGGCAGAACATTATCTGCAGCAAAATATATGGTCCAAAGAATCATTTGTTGATGTTTTAGAACAAAATGCCCGACTTGCGCCTGACCTTTTGCATCGTGATGAAAAAAGGCAATTGACTTATGCTGAGTTATGGCGGGAGGTGGAATCTGTTGCTTCCTCTCTCCTCCAACTTGGAGTTCGTAAAGGTGATGCGGTAGCTATTCAGATGCCAAACAGTTTGGACTATGTTGTAGCTCTTTTTGGCGCCGCTCGAATTGGAGCCGTTGCGGTTCTTTTGCAAACCGATTTAGGTCGCGAGGCATTAGTGTACAGCTTGCGTAAGTCAGCAGCTAAGATTTGGATTGTGGCAGAAAGTTTCCGCGGCGAGTTGTTGATTGAAACAGCGCTCGCTGTCAAAGAACAGTTGCCTAGCTTAGAGCACGTCATTCTCCAAGGTTCACAATCCTCCCCATCCTTGCCGGTTCGTTCTTTTGAACAACTTTGCAGCGCTACGCCGGAAAATTGTTCCTTACTTGATGAATTTCGTCCAGATCCGCTCGATCCGTTTGTCATGGTGTTTACATCAGGCACAACCGGATCGCCGAAAGGAGTTGTGCAGTTACACGCCAATTACTTATGGTCTTGTCGAGCTTATGCGCAAATTTATGGTTTTCAAAGGGGTTTAGCCACGCTGAATATGGCGCCGATTTGTCACCAAACAGGGATGTTGGTTGGCGTGATGATGCCTATTGCCACCTGTGGGCGAATGGTATTGATGGAGCGTTTTGCCGTGAGTCGAGTTCTGCAATGGATTGCCAAAGAAAAGCCCACTTTTCTTTGTGGTGCGCCGCCCCATCTGATTCATGTAGCCAGTGCGCCTAAATTGCGGGATGCTGATACTTCGTCTGTAAAACTTTTCATTTATGCTGGCGCACCTGTACCAAGTGCCATTTTGCAACGGTTGCAAGAGGAAACTGGCATTGTAGTCGGCGGCATGTTTGGTTGGACAGAAGGTTTTGTGGCTTGTTGCACGCGGCCTGATGATGGTATTGAAGCCATCAGTAAAACCGTTGGTCAAGCGGTACCCGGTATCGAGATTGTGCTAATGGACGAAGAATACCAGCCTGTTCAACCAGGAGAACCTGGTGAGATGTGGGCAAGAGGACCTAATTTCAGTGCAGGTTACTACGATAATCCCGAGGCTTCGGCGCGCCAATGGGATAGTGAAGGTTGGTTTCACTCTGGGGATTTGTTTCGCCAAGATGAAAAAGGCCGCTATATATTTATGGGACGTGCTGACGATATTATCAATCGTGGCGGTACAAAGATTGATCCAAAGAGTGTAGAGGATGTGTGCGCCGCCCATCCATCCATTCAAACAGTGGCTATAGTTGGTGCGCCTGACGAAACGCTGGGCCAACATACAGTAGCTTGTGTAGTTCTTCATGAAGGAACCACTCTGCAATTGGACGAGTTACGCCAGTTTTTATCTGAGGCTGGATTAGCCAAGTTTCAACTTCCAGATCGATTAAAAATTATGGAACAATTGCCAATGACGCATTCCGGAAAAATTAAAAAGAAAGAGTTACGCCAGATGTTAGCTCTTTAATAAATAGCCAAGTCTACTTAAGTAAAAGAAATCTAGCATCGTTAAGTGAGAATGTTGATGGAGAGGAGAATCCATTTTGATTGAGGAGACAAGCACTTTGCTTCAGGAGAGAGCGGAAGCTATCCGTCAACGAGTTATTCAGTTTCGTACTGAAGAGGCTGTGGAATGGGCTAAGCAGATTGAGCGTGATGAGAAAATTCCTCCAGAGTTGTGGCAGCGTATTCGCCAGCTTGGTTTTCACCGTTTGACACAACCGACGTGGGCTGGAGGAGAAGGTTTGCCTCTGGCCATGTATTTTCCGATTTTAGAAGAGGTAGCTCGCTGTCACGGTTCCATTCGCATGGTGGTGCATGCCTACAACAGTATCTGGAGAACTGTTGGTAACGGTCGCCCAGAACAGCAAAAAGAATGGGTGCCACAAGTAGCATCCGGACAATGTTTGGTGGCGTTTGCGTTAACTGAGCCAGACAACGGCACAGGGATTGATTTACGCACCACTGCAACTTACGAAAACGGCGAGTTTGTTTTGAATGGCCGCAAGCATTTAATCACCTTTGCTGACGAAGCGACTATTTTTGTCGTGATTGCTAAAACAGATGCCAATGCTGGCCGTCAGGGATTAACAGCGTTTATTGTGCCGCGGCATCAGGTCGGTTTACATATAGAAATGCAACCACAAATGATGGGTGACAAAGGCAGCACGCACGGCATTCTAACTTTTAGCAACTGTAGAATTCCTGAGGAAAATGTATTGGGTGAAATTGGACAAGGATTTGACTTGGCGTTGCGTGGTTTTCTCGATCAGAGCCGTGCCTGTATTGCCCAGAGTGCAGTTGGGGTAGCAGAAGAATCGTTACAGCAAGCGCTCTTGCACGTTCGACGCAGAACCACATTTGGCAAAGCTTTGGCTAGCCGTCAAGCGGTACAGATGCGCCTGGCCGAGATGGCCATCTCCATTCAGGCTGGACGACTGCTTTGTTTGGATGCGGCTCATAAGTACGATCGCGGTGAAACGATTTCTGTTGAAGCTTCCATGGCTAAGGCGCACGCCATTAAAATGGTAGGCGAAGTTACTGACGCGGCACTTGCTCTCTATGGCGGCGTAGGGTATATGGTAGGCAGTCCGGTAGAACGACTTTATCGCGATGCTCGTTCACTCTGGTTTGAAGAGGGCACGGCTGAGATGCAGAAAATGACCATTGTCGAATCTATGTTGACTGCCGCTCGTCAACGTGATCGGCAAAAACGGGAGTCTTAAACCATGCTGGCTGTCCTTTTTTCTCAAGAAAAGGGTCTGTATGTGGATACGGTGGACGATCCGGTTTTAACTTCCGAGGAAGTGCTTGTTCAAGTTGAAGCGTGTGGTGTTTGTGGATCCGATCGTCAAGTGGTTGAGGGTCGGATGCCCTTGCCATTTGGTTCTCCTGTTCCGGCAGTGTTAGGTCATGAAATTGCGGGCAGGATTTGCGATGCTAACGTTTCTTCAGTCCATTCATCCGTGCTGGTCTACCCATTTGTACCTTGTGGGCAATGTCGACTTTGTCAAACAGGATACCATCATCTCTGTCTTCAGCAAAAGGTAATTGGTTATCAGATGTGGGGCGGCTATGCTGAATTGGTCAAAGTGCCGAAATCACAATTGATTCCTTATGATGGTGTCCGATTGACTCCAGAAGTTGCTGCTCTATTGGTGGATGCTTTTGCAACACCCTATCACGCAATTCGTCAATCTCATCTTGAAGCGGGCATGACGGCGTTAGTGCTTGGTGCCGGAGGACTGGGTGTAGCGGCTGTGATGCTTTTGCACGTACTGGGTGTGCGGGCCATGGGACTTTCGAGTCGCACAGAAGGTTTAGCTTTGTTTGAACGGGCTGGAGCCGAACAGGTGGAAAGTCTGGAAACGGATGCGCGCGCACTGGGTAGACAGATTCGACGTTGGTCGGGCGGTGGAGTTGATGTGGTGTTGGATACCTACGGAAATTCTCGCTCGTTACAAACAGCGCTTGATTTTGTCCGTCCTGGCGGTTCAGTGATGGTTCTGGGCATGCACGATGGGGACGTCCAGATTGCTCAGATGCAACAGTTTGTTCGCAAAGGAATTACGGTTACGGGCAGTTATGCTTCAGAAAAGGTTGAAATTGTAGAACTCATTTCTATGGCAGAACAAGGGATTCTCAATAGTCACGCAATGATTGAGCGTGTAACAACACTTCATGAATTGCCACAGGTGTTTGAAACAGACACACGTAGTGCCGGCAGAATAGTGGTAAAACCCACTGAATGAGTTGTGCATGCTCGGCTTACAAAGCGAGGGGGAAACGATTGGCATGAGCAGCCATAGCCAACAACGGCGGTATAAAGATAAGGTAGTCTGCGTGAGCGGGAGTTCAAGAGGGATTGGGAAACAGCTGGCACTTGCTTATGCACAGGAAGGTGCTGACGTAGTCATTCACTACTTTCGCAACGGCGAAGCAGCACGCGAAGTGGTAGCTGAAGTGGAGAAAATAGGCAGACGGGCGCTGATGGTCAAAGCTAACCTTGCTGAAGAACATAAAATTCATTCCATGTTTGACGAGATTGAAAAATATTACGGCAAATTGGATGTCTATGTGCATAATGCGGCTTCTGGACGAAATCGTAAGGCGTTAGACGTGGATGTCAAAGGTTGGGATTGGACGCAAAATGTCAATGCTCGGTCACTGCTCATAGCTGCACAGCGTGCAGTGCCCTTGATGGCTGAAGGAAGTAGTTTATTGGCCATATCTTCGTTTGGGTCCGATCACGTTTTTCCCTTTTATACATCTGTTGGAGCTTCAAAGGCAGCCATTGAATCTCTGATTCGCTATCTGGCCATCGAATTGGCGCCGCAGCGCATTAACGCGAATGCAATTTCGGCAGGAGCGGTAGAAACAGGCGCTTTGGAACATTTTCCGGAAATTGAACGTACTTGGGAGCAAGTGAAAGAGCGACTTCCATATCATCGGATGGTCACTTCCGAAGATGTGGCTCATTTGGCACTGTTTTTGACATCAAAAGAAGCAGAAATGATACGAGGTCAAACCATTCGCATGGATGGAGGCATTACACTGCTTGTTCCTTAGAGGGAATATTGAGGCAGGCAGAGGTGGTGTTTCGTTGATCTCGTCAAGCGCAGATGATACAATTCACTTCAATCTGTCACCCTGTCAAGAATGAAATTGAGGTGCTAGAACCCCATGCCTAACTTTCCGGATGACGTGGTAGAAATAGAATTTTGCCTGCGTCAGATTTATAGCATTGTCAAACGGCGCGGGCGGTCTCTTTTAGAACAGTATGGCATTACGCCTCCGCAATTCGATGCGTTGGTGATTCTAAATCGAGACGGCGAATTGACGATTGGTGATTTGAGCAATCGTCTTTATTTAGCATACAGTACAACAACTGATCTTGTTGATCGCTTGGAGAGAGCAGATTTTGTTGTTCGTATGCGCGATTCGGAAGATCGCCGGGTAGTACGAGTTCAATTGAAGGCTCATGGTGCAGAATTAATTGAGCGCGTCCTCGATGCTCGGAGGGCTTACCTTGGATCTGTTTTGCAAGCTGTCTCTGCAGAGGAAAAATCTCGCATATTGGAAGTCCTCGAACTCCTGAACAGGCGCATGTCGGAAGAGGTGCAGTTTAAAGGATAACATCAACAAGAGAAATGAGGAAAATATGTTGAACAGCAACGCGCCTATCGGAGTGTTCGATTCTGGCATTGGCGGCCTCACTGTGGCTACAGAAATCATTCGTGCTCTGCCGAATGAATCTATCATCTATGTGGGCGATCACGCTCGTTGTCCTTACGGTGAAAAACACGCTGATGAAGTTCGGCGCTATGCCGTTGAAATCTGTACTTATTTTTGTGCTTTAGGTGTTAAGTTAATTGTTATTGCTTGTAATACTGCCACTGCGGTTGCGTTGCGTTATTTGCAAATGCATCTCCCCATCCCTGTATTAGGTGTTGTCAAACCGGGTGCTGAAGCGGCTGTATCCCATTCCATTTCGAAGAGAATAGGCGTCATTGGTACGCCGTTAACTATAGAATCATGTATTTACACACAGGCTGTGCACCAACTGTTGCCAGAAGCGATTGTCCATTCTCAAGCTTGTCCTGCTTTCGTTCCGCTGGTGGAAGCGGGGAAGTGGGATGGAGCAGAAGTAGAATCTATAGTTCGTCAATCACTTGAACCTCTTTTGGAAAAAAAAATTGATACGCTCATTTTAGGATGCACGCATTACCCATTATTAGAAAAAAGTATTCAAAAAGTAATCGGTCCTAGCATCCAAACTATTTCCTCTGCGCGTTCTGTCACTCAGTTAGTCCATTCGTTTCTGAGTGAAAGAGAGATGCTCGCCAACGGAACTTCTGAGTCTCGGCATATGTTTTATACGACAGGTCAGGAATCTTTTATGAATACTGTATTACAATCGTGGTTTGGTTTGAGTGGAGCAACTGTGGCTCATCTAGATATTCACGAATCCTTACAATCCATTTCTAACCTTTAATCATGTGGTATTTTATAAAATTCAAATATCTACATGGAGGTTTTTTTTCTGCAAATTTGCGTGGCTACAAAAAATAAGCACAAATTTGAAGAATTCCAAGCTATGATGGGTAACTCATATGACTTGTTACCACTTCCGATACATGTGGAGGAGGCGCCGGAAACAGGTCATTCGTTCCAGGAAATTGCTCTTCAAAAAGCGCGTTTCTATGCTTTACATACCCAGATGGCTGTGTTGGCGGATGATTCAGGATTGGTGGTACCAGCACTTGGAGGCAAACCGGGTATCTATTCTGCCCGTTTTGCAGGGAAACATGGCGATGATGCGGCTAATCGTCAAAAGCTTCTCATGGAGATGGAAGCTATTCCAGATGAAAGGCGTCAAGCCTATTTTGTGGCTGCACTTGTTGTAGTCGATGCAAATGGCAACGTGATGGCTGCAAGTGAGGGGAAGGTGCAAGGTATGATTCTTCGCAAAGAGCAAGGTAATGGAGGATTCGGGTACGATTCGCTTTTTTATTACCCTCCTTTGCATCACACATTTGCAGAGTTGCCTCCAGAATTCAAAAATCAACATTCTCATCGTACGGTTGCCTTACGTGAAATTTTGCGCCAATTGAAAGAGAGTTCAGCTTCCCTTTGAAAAAATTTTTAGGTTCATCCTGTGAAATTTTCATTACAGCAAGAGCCAATGATTGAGCAGATTTTTGCTGTAGACGAGGAATGGAAGAAAAAATAGCTTTATAAACTTGTGACGAATGGATTTACTCAATGAGTTTCAAGTTGCGCAGCGCATGATAGACACCATCTTCTTCAGCGGGAAGAGTGACCATTTTTGCTTCATTTTGTATGTCCACGGAGGCATTTCCCATAGCTACTGAATATCCAAGTGCATGAAACATACCAATATCATTTCCACCATCACCAATGTGCAGGGCATGCTGTGGATCAATCTTATATTCATGCAGAATACTAAGAGCACCTAAATGTTTGTCACTATGGAGAATTTGCAAATCGACAGCCTGATTATCCCAACGGTAGACGAAACAGTCAGTGGCGGATTGTTCAATCAGTGAATCCCAATCTTTTTCAAAAAATCCGTTAAACTGATAAATCGGATATGAATGAATATCCCATTGATCTTCTAATAAAATTTCGATTTCGGGAAAATGGAACGCATCTAAAATCTCTTTGTACGGAAGGTAATCTTGATTAAAAGAAAGCACGCGAGAGTCTGTATGCATGATAAAAGGATGGCCGTACTGTTGTAACAGGTCGATCAGCGATTGGGTCGTTTCAGTGGAAAAAGGCGTCGAGTAGACGGTTTTTTGCTGGGCTATAGCCAAACTGCCATTAAAATATACACCGTTTTGAATCTGTAAAGCAGATTGGATGTTTTTCGCATGAATATAGGAACGCCCGGTGCAGAGTGAAACAGGGATGTTTTTTCTGTGTAATTGCTGTACAGCTTGAACAGCACTATCAATTAACTGTCCCTCAGTGTACAAAGTTCCATCAATGTCGAGAAATACCATGCGAATATCCAAAACCTTCATCGACTCCTTTAGACGCGATCGGGCTCTATTATACATTGAATGTTCTTTATTCTAAACTTTTTACCGGTATTGAATTGCACGAGTTGCTGCTCTTCTGTATCATATCCACAATAAAGAAAGCAGAGAAATTGGAGGAAACCAGCATGCCCGTTACCATGGAACAGTTAGTCTCTCTTGCCAAACGTAGAGGTTTTATTTTCCCTGGCTCAGAAATTTATGGTGGTTTAGCGAATACCTGGGATTACGGGCCGCTTGGAGTCGAAATGAAAAATCGTATTAAGCAAGTATGGTGGAAAACGTTTATTCAGAATCACACCTATAATGTTGGACTGGATTCGGCTATTCTCATGAATCGACAAGTTTGGGTTGCTTCCGGACATGTGGGCAACTTTAACGACCCCATGATTGACTGTAAACAGTGCAAATCACGTCATCGAGCGGATAAGTTGATTGAATCAGCAGCTGAAGCACAAGGTCAAGAAATATCGGCAGATGGTTTGCCGTTTCAAGAAATGGAGCGACTCATTCAAGAATGGAATGTAAAATGCCCTGATTGTGGAGCGCAAGATTTTACGCCCGTGCGGCAGTTTAATATGATGTTCAAAACATTTCAAGGTGTGACAGAAGAAAGTTCCAATGAAATTTTTTTAAGACCAGAAACAGCGCAGGGTATCTTCGTGAATTTTATGAATGTCCAAAGAACTATGAGGAAAAAAATTCCCTTTGGCATTGGCCAGATAGGAAAGAGTTTTCGAAATGAAATTACTCCCGGCAATTTCACTTTTAGAACCAGAGAATTTGAGCAAATGGAGATAGAATTTTTTTGCAAACCAGGAACGGATTTAAGTTGGTTTGAATATTGGCGAGATTTTTGTTATGAATGGTTGCTTGCTGTAGGTTTACAAAAAGACAATTTGCGTCTTCGTAACCACGCAAAGGAACAGTTGTCCCACTATAGCGCTGCAACAACGGATATTGAATATCAATTTCCATTTGGTTGGGGAGAACTGATGGGGATTGCCGACCGTACCAACTACGACTTGCGTCAACACGCCGAATATTCTCACGAAGATTTTTTAGTGAAAGAAGAAGGTGAAGAGCCTTATATTCCTTATTGTATTGAACCTTCATTAGGAGTAGATCGGTTGTTTTTGGCCATTTTTGCTGATAGCTATGAAGAAGAACAAGTCGCGGAAAATGATACACGGGTTGTTCTCCATCTTCATCCTGCCATTGCACCATTTCAATGTGCGGTACTTCCCTTATCAAAGAAACTTTCCAGTCAGGCAGAGACCATTTTTCATGAATTGAGAAATGATTTCTCTTGCGATTTTGACGATTCAGGTTCTATTGGCAAAAGATATCGAAGGCATGACGAAATTGGTACACCCTATTGTATTACTGTCGATTTTCAAACTGAGGAAGACGGTAAAGTGACTATTCGCGATAGAGATACCATGAATCAGGAGCGAATCGAGATTGGGCATGTGGCAAAATGGTTGAATGAACGTGTACGCTTTCCTGTGCTTAATGAACAAAAAAATCTGCCTGGGGTCTAAGACTCATAGACTTTTTCGGATAGCTTTTGTTAACCGTGGTTAACTTACATTTGGGAGGTGTAGTCATGGCCAATCAACACACCGAGAACCATAATCAAGCATTCTCAATGCCAGGGGCTTTGCGAATGAATCATCGGTTCGAGAATGTGGTTAGCCACAGCAATCAGGAAATGGATAACGCCCAAGTGACGCCTATTCCCTGGAAAGCGATTCATCGCGCCAATTTGCGTCATCTGGCACGTCGTTCTACCTGAGCCCTGCCCATGAGTGCCATTCGGGGAGTTGTCCTCCCTGAATGGCCTTTTATTCAAACTGATTCTATCGCCACTACTGAATGATTCAAATGAGACATCCCAAGGAGGTTATGAAATGGATCTTGGTATACAGGAAAAAACGGCGCTTGTTATGGCTTCAAGTGAAGGTCTGGGTTATGCAGTGGCAAGGCAACTGGTTGCGGAAGGTGCGCGTGTTGTCATGACATCGCGATCGTCAGAAAAAATTGAGTCCGCTGCTGCAAACATTCGCAATGAATTTTCCGGCGCCGAGATTCTTACTTTCGCTTGCGACGTTTCTCGAGCTGAATCCTTGCAGCAGTTGTTTGCGTTTGTACAAGAGAAAACTGGCGGAGCAGATATTTTGGTACAAAATGCTGGCGGCCCACCAGCGGGTGATTTTCAATCGATGACAGAAGATTCGCTCTGGGAAAAAGCATTCGAATTAACGCTTATGAGCTTTGTCGGGTCTGTCAATAATTTTGTGTAAACTCCTTTGAGTGACCTTAGCGGACGTACTGTTCTATACGATCCGGAAAGTATATCGTCAACTGACTGAGAATCTGCCCCCAGTTCTGAATCCGCATGGTCCAGCGTTTCGTAACCTCCGTCGTGGCCAGGAATAGCATTTTGGTGAGGGAATCGTCCGTCGGGAAGATGCTCTTTCCCTTGGTCACCTTACGAAGTTGCCTGTGGTAGCCTTCAATCAGATTCGTTGTGTAAATCAAACTGCGCATCTCCATCGGATATCGGAAGAAAGTGGCGAGTTCATCCCAGTTGCTTCGCCAGGACCGCACGACAAGGGGATATTTGCTGCCCCAGGTCTGCTCGAATTTATCCAGTTCTTCCAGGGCTGCATCCTCAGTGCTGGCTTTGTAGATGGGCTTTAGTGCCGCTGTTACGGGCTTGTAGTCCTTATACGACACGTACTTGAGCGAATTACGGATTTGGTGAACGACGCATTTCTGGATGTCGGACTTAGGATAACAGGCTGCAATTGCTTCACTGAAGCCTTTCAGGTTGTCGACGCAGGTGATGAGGATATCTTCAACACCACGGCTCTTCAACTCGTTAAGCACGTTCAGCCAAAACTTCGCAGACTCGTTCTCTCCGATCCAGATGCCAAGCACGTCCTTTTGCCCTTCAAGGTCAATGCCCACAACCATATAGGCAGCTTTGTTTATCACCTGGCCCTCCTGCTTCACTTTGTAGTGAATGGCATCCAGAAACACTACTGCATACACACTCTGTAGTGGCCGGCTTTGCCATTCCTTCATCATCGGAAGAAGCTTGTCCGTGATGTTGGAGATGAGTGTGGGCGATACGTCTAGTCCGTACAATTGGTGAAGATGGGCCTGAATGTCTCTGGTGCTGACACCCCGTGCATACAAGGCAATGACCTGTTCCTCGATGCCGACGGTGTTGGTCTGATTCTTTTTAATGATTTCAGGCTCGAATTCACCCTTTCGGTCTCTGGGGACTGAAATCTCTACGTCACCGTATTCGGAGGTAAGAGTCTTGCGACTATGCCCGTTGCGACTGTTATCTGTCGTCTTGCTTTTCGTGTCATGCTTGGCGTAGCCTAGATGCGTCTCCAGTTCGGCCTCAAGCATTCCTTGCATCGTGCTAGCGAACAAATCTCGCAGTGCGGCTTGAACGTCTTCCGTGGACTTCAGGTCATTCTCCTTGATGAATTGCTGTATGAATTCCTTCGAAACCTTCGTCATTTTGATGTCCTCCCAATCTGTTACTCCCGTTAGGGGATTGGGAGTTTACACAAAATATTTTACACCCTCGCTTTGTCCGATCCGTTCGACTGGCGTTGCCTCATATGAAACGTAAACAGTGGGGAAGAATTGTTGCTATTACATCGTCCAGTGTCAAACAGCCCATTTCCAATCTTGTACTATCCAATGTCTTTCGGACAGGAGTGGTGAGTCTTTGTAAGACACTGGCCGCGGATTTAGCTCCTGAACACATTTTAATCAATGCTGTTGGACCAGGGAGAATTCATACCGCCCGTATTGACTATCTCGATCAAATCGCGGCTCAACGTTTAGGCCAATCTATGGAAACCTATCAAAAAGAAGCACAGGCGAAGATTCCTTTCGGTCGCTATGGAACGCCAGAAGAATTTGCTGCAGTAGTCGCTTTCTTGGTTTCGAACGCCAATGGATATACCACTGGACAATCTTTGTTGATTGATGGCGGACTGGTAACGTCTCTCTAATGACAATCCGTAAGCTTTATGCTATGCTTTTAGAAAATTGTGTTGTCTATTGATCTCCAAGCAGCAGTTAGCGTCGCAGTCAACTGAAAAAAGACGCTAAAATTACATACATCACACCTTTATCAAGAGTGGCAGAGGGACTGGCCCAATGAAGCCCGGCAACCGCGCAGCAGTGCAAGGTGCTAATTCCAGCGAGTCGCGGGTGCGGACTCGAAAGATAAAGGTTCGCAGCATGTATCAACGCTCCCGTTTTCGGGAGTGTTTTTTGATAGTCATGGAAGATAGAGAAAGAGTGGTGCAGAAATTACATGAATCTAGTCCATACTGCTTCTTTGCAGGAACTTCTTGAACAGCGGATCCTTATTTTGGATGGGGCCATGGGAACCATGATCCAGCAAAAAAATCTGACAGCCGAAGCGTTTGGTGGAGAAGCGTATGAAGGTTGCAACGAGTGGCTGTCGAAAACACGTCCCGATCTTATTCGTTCGATTCATGAGGAATATTTAGCAGCAGGAGCAGACATTGTCTCTACCAATACATTTGGCTCCACGTCTATCGTCCTTGCCGAGTATGGACTATCAGCGTATGCCCGGGAATTAAATTTATGTTCGGCCAAGCTTGCCCGAGAAGCTGCCCATCATTTTTCATCACCTCAACAGCCAAGATATGTAGCGGGCTCTATGGGACCTACCACGAAAAGTTTGTCTTTGACAGGTGGTGCCACTTTTGCCGAATTATTGGCTGCTTATGAAGAACAAGCACTGGCCTTGCTTGAGGGTGGTGTCGATTTACTGTTGCTGGAAACTTCTCAGGATATGCTGAACGTGAAAGCAGCAGGCTTGGCTATTCAGTCAGCATGGAAAAAATTTGGCAGGCGTGTGCCTGTAGTCATTAGCGGAACGATTGAAGCGATGGGAACCACACTGGGTGGACAAACCATTGACGCATTTTATCTCTCAGTCGAACACCTGAAACCGTTGGCGGTAGGACTCAATTGTGCGACCGGTCCAGAATTTATGCGCGATCACGTTCGTACATTGGCAGAACTGGCCACCTGTTCTATTTCCTGCTACCCAAACGCGGGTTTACCTGATGAATCGGGTCATTATCATGAAACACCAGAGAGTTTCTCACGCAAGATGGAGGATTTTGCAAAAGAGGGTTGGCTGAATATAGCGGGTGGTTGCTGTGGTACCACTCCCGATCATATTCGGGCTTTAGCTTCACGCATTGCAGGCTATGCTCCCCGACGTGTTCCTAAGCACCATCCTCATGCGGTGGCAGGTCTCGAATCTGTTCTTCTGGAACCAGAAAATCGACCCATTCTTGTTGGCGAGCGAACGAATGTCATTGGTTCGCGAAAGTTTCGCAAATTGATTGCTGAAGGCGAAATGGACGTTGCTTCTGATATTGCTCGCGCACAGGTTCGGGCTGGAGCACAAATTATTGACGTTTGCCTGGCCGATCCCGATCGTGACGAACTGGCTGATATGGAGGCTTTCTTGCCTAAAGTGGTGCGTAAAGTTCGAGTACCGTTGATGATTGATTCCACCGATGCGGCAGTAGTGGAATTAGCGTTGCAACATGTTCAAGGCAAGGCGATTATCAACTCTACCAATTTGGAAGATGGAGAACCACGTCTGGCGAAGTTTGCTGAACTAGCCAAACGTTATGGGGCAGCACTTGTAGTAGGAACGATTGATGAAGAAGGAATGGCTGTCAGCCGGGAGCGCAAGTTGGCTATTGCGAAACGTTCAGTGCAAATTTTAACCGAAAATTACGGACTTGCTGCCGAAGACATTTTAATCGATCCACTCACTTTTCCGGTGGGTACAGGTGATGAGAAATATATCGGATCGGCTAAAGAGACGATTGAGGGGATTCGACTCATTCATCAAGAGCTTCCAGAGTGTCCGCAAATTCTTGGTATCAGCAATGTTTCTTTTGGTTTACCTCCAGCTGGACGAGAAGTACTTAACTCTGTCTTCCTCTATCACTGTACGAAGGCGGGACTGGGTTACGCCATTGTCAATACACAAAGTCTGCAACGTTTTTCAAGCCTCTCGGACGAGGAGCGTCAACTTGCGGAAAAATTGTTATTTGAAACGTCTGATGCAGTGGTAGCGGAGTTTACCGCTTTTTATCGAGAAAAAAAACAGCATGTGGCTGTAGAACGTTCTCAATTGTCGCTTCTGGAACGTATGGCTCATTATGTGGTAGAGGGCAGTAAAGATGGATTACTGCCTGATTTAGAAGAGGCATTGCAGACAATGACGCCACTGGAAATTATTAATGGACCACTGATGGATGGGATGAACGAAGTAGGAAGGCTTTTTAACAATAATGAATTGATTGTAGCGGAAGTTTTACAAAGCGCGGAAGTGATGAAGGCAGCAGTGGCTTTTCTGGAACCGAGAATGGACAAGTTGGATTCAGCTAACAAAGGGACGGTGATTTTAGCCACTGTCAAAGGTGATGTTCACGATATTGGAAAAAACTTGGTAGAAATTATTCTTTCCAACAATGGTTACTATGTACACAATTTGGGTATTAAAGTTCTTCCGGAGACTCTAATCGCTGCAGCTCGCGAATATCATCCTGATTTTATTGGCCTCTCTGGTTTACTTGTGAAATCTGCCCAACAGATGGTGATTACAGCTGAGGAATTATCGCGAGCAGGCATTACGATTCCGCTGCTCGTAGGTGGTGCGGCACTGACCAAAAAATTCACAATGACCAAAATCGCGCCCGCCTATAGTGGAACCGTCATGTATGCCAAAGATGCCATGGATGGATTGGCTTTGGCGAATGCATGGCAAGATGAGGGAACTCGAAAAACGTTGACGGAACAGTTATCGAAAGAACAGGAAATGTTTCGCAGTCAATCCCATCCAGTACCTAAAGAGGAACCAGCGGATTCCATACGTTTATCCGATATATCCAGCGAGGCGCCAGTATTTCAGCCTCCTGACTTGAGAGATCATCTTTTGCGGCATTATCCGATAGAACAAATTATGCCTTATCTTAACTGGCAAATGTTGCTGGGTAAGCATCTTGGCTTGTCGGGGAATGTGGAAAAACGGCTCGCCGATGGTGATGAAAAGGCTACGCAACTGAAAGAACTCGTAGAAGATGTGATTCGTGAGTCGATTGCAGATGGAAGCTTGCAAGCTCATGCCGTATATCAATTTTTCCCAGCCGTAGGTAATCGTTTAACAGGGGAGATTTCCATTCTTTCCGCGCCGCATTCTTCTGCTGATGTTCTTCATGTGCTGCAATTTCCTCGTCAACGTGGAGGTTCTCATCTTTGCTTGGCAGATTTTTTGCGCGAAAAAGGTTCGGGAAGCATTGATTATATCGCAATGTTTGCCGTCACAACTGGGGCGGGTATACGTGAAAAAGCGGATCGGCTAAAAGAAAAAGGAGACTATCTGCGTTCTCACGCACTAGCAGCATCTGCCCTGGAACTTGCGGAAGCTTTTGCTGAGCGGGTGCACCATATGATCCGCGATATATGGGGTTTTCCCGATCCGTTGGAAATGACGATGAGAGAACGCTTTATAGCCCGTTATCAGGGCATTCGTGTATCGTTTGGTTATCCTGCCTGTCCGGATTTGGAGCAGCAGGAAACTCTATTTGCGCTGCTCAAACCGCAACGGATAGGCATTCAATTGACAGACGGTTACATGATGGAGCCGGAAGCTAGTGTCACTGCGCTCGTTTTCTCACATCCGGAAGCGAGATATTTTAATGCAGATGCAGAATAAATCCAGAGAGAATAAAAGCTGGGTGAGGGGAGATCAACATGGAGAGCAACGTTTGGAAGGCGGTTCCTAACGTCATAGGCAAAGACGGACAGGCGTTTATTGTGACGGATGGTGCCATGAGCACCTTTTTGCATCAAATTGGTCTACCACTTGGCGTTTTGCCAGAGCAGTTAAATTTGGAAAATCCTGAACAGGTTCGTTCTGTCCATGAAGCTTATGTCAACGCAGGTGCTACTTTGATTCAAACCAATACTTTTTCAGCAAGTCGCTTTGCACTTTCCCGCGTCGGTATAGAAAACCAATTCTTTCAAATTCACTTGTCAGCAGTGAATTCTGCTAGACAGGCGGCTGCATCACAAGCGGCTGTTTTTGGTAGTATTGGCGCACTACCTGTTGAATTTATTCACGAGAACGCATTGTCACCGGAGCGCATGGAGCGTGAATATCGCCGTCAAATTGCAGAGCAAGCGGAAGCGCTTTTGCAAGCTGGAGTGGATGGATTTGTTTTAGAAACGTTTGCGGAGAGTGAGTGGGCTTATTGGGCTCTTTCAACAGTACGATCTTTAACAAATTTACCTATCATTGTTAATCTATCGCCAGATGAAATAGGGGTAACCCGCGATGGTATGGAAATTGGGCATGCCTTTCAGTGGCTTCAGCAAGCTGGTGCCGATGCGGTTGGACTGAATTGTCGGTTAGGACCGTATGGTATTTTACGCTCTTACGAATCTCTTCATTTAGAAAAAAATGGTATGTACGCAGCTATTCCCAATGCTGGTTTGCTGCATTTTGAAGAGGGTAAGTACGCCTATACGGGCAACGCAGAATATTTTTCCAAAACTATGCTTGATTTAGCGCGGCATGGGGTACGGATTCTAGGCGGTTGTTGTGGAACAACTCCTGAACATATTCAGCGTTTGCGGAAAGTATTGGAGGAGACCGTTTTCAACGAATCTTCAACACAATCCGTTCTGTCTGCTGGCAAAGAGGAAAAATCTGGTGAGACTAGCGTATCTGATTTATCCGAAACACCTAAGATTGAAGCGAAAATAGAATTGCTTTCCAATAGAAATCAATCTCTCGTTGAAAAAGTCGCTCAAAAACGAACCGTCATTGTCGAACTCGATCCACCTAAAACGCTGGATTGCTCTAAGTTTCTTCGCGGTGCTTCGATTCTGGCCGAATCAGGTGCCGATTTTCTCACTCTTGCCGATAATTCACTAGGTTCAATTCGTGTCTCCAATCTTGCCTTAGCAGCCCTGCTCAAGCAGCGAGGAATTGAACCTCTGGTGCATATAGCATGTCGGGATAGAAATCTGATTGGACAACAGTCGCATTTAATGGGGCTATACGTATTAGATATTCATCATATTTTGTTGGTTACGGGCGATCCGTCTCGTTTCGGCGACTTGCCGGGCGCAACCTCTGTCTTTGATGTTTCATCGACAGAATTGACGCGTATGGTCAAGCGCCTTAATGGCGGTATTGGTTTTTCAGGAATGTCGCTTGAACCTGCAAGTCGCTTTGTCATTGGTACATCGTTTAATCCGCATGTACGCAATTTTGACAAGGCGGTAGAAAGATTGCGACGAAAAATCGAGGCAGGCGCGGATTACATTATGACCCAGCCTGTATACGATGTGAAATTGATCAAAAGGTTGGCAGAAGTAGCCAAAGATTTAACCGTACCGATGTTTGTAGGAGTTATGCCTTTAGTCAGCGCGCGCAACGCTCAATATTTGCATCATCAAGTTCCAGGCATACAAATTCCTGAGACTATTTTACGCTTGATGGACGAAGCTGAACCAAGCCAAGCGTTGCACGTCGGGATGGATATAGCGCGTGAATTAGTGAATTCAGTATTAGAACATTTTCGTGGAATTTATTTAGTGACTCCCTTCCTTCGCTATTCTCTCACAGCGGAATTGACGCGTTACGCAAAATCCCTGAATCATCGTAGCATTTCCGTTTGAAACACGATAGAATCAAAAGGAGATAGAGGAGTACTTGCATAGAATTATAGTCTGATATTTGCTGCAAGGAGAGGATGCAAATGGGTCGATTTACGGGCAAAGTTGCAGTTGTAACAGGAGCAGCTCGAGGAATTGGGCAAGCCACAGCCATGGTTTTAGCGCGAGACGGAGCCAAAGTGGCAGTGTTTGATTTGAAAGAGGAGTTTTGCTCAGAAACTGTTCAAAAAATCCAAGAAGCTGGTGGCGAGGCATTGGCTGTTAGCTGTCAGGTTTCTGATAAGCAAAGCGTTGAGCAGGCGTTTCAAAAAGTTGTTGATCGTTTTGGAACGGTACATATTCTTGTCAACAATGCGGGAGTCATTCGTGACAACCTATTATTCAAGATGACAGAAGAAGACTGGGATACGGTCATGAATGTGCATTTGCGCGGCAGTTTTTTATGCAGCCAGGAGGCCCAAAAACTGATGGTTGCCCAACGTTACGGAAAAATTATCAATACCAGTTCTACTTCTGCGCTTGGAAATCGGGGTCAAGCCAACTATGCAGCAGCAAAGGCAGGCTTACAAGGATTTACTAAAACATTGGCTATTGAACTTGGTCCCTTCAACATCAATGTTAACGCTGTAGCACCTGGTTTTATTGTGACAGATATGACCAAACAAACGGCAGATAGAATCGGTATTGACTTTGAAGAAAATCAACGTCGTGCGGCAGAAATTATCCCTTTGCGCCGTGTGGGCCGCCCAGAGGATGTAGCCAATGTCACCGCGTTTTTAGCCAGTGATGACGCCAGTTACGTGAGTGGACAGGTCATTTATGTACATGGTGGCGGACGGCAGGCGTAAATGGTCTTCCTTGAAAGAGCCGCAGCAGGAGAGGAATAGCAAATATGACTTACTCATTTGACGAAATCATCCCTCGCCGGCATACTGCGTCTTCCAAATGGGATACGTTGCAAAAAAGGTTTGGCAGGGATGATATCCTGCCCCTGTGGGTAGCGGATATGGATTTTTTATCACCTCCAGAAGTGCAGCAGGCGCTCATGGAACGAGTGAAGCACGGGGTTTATGGATATGCCATTCGTCCAGATTCGCTCTATGAGAGCATTCAAAATTGGTTTGCCAAAAGGCATCAGGTTCACTATCAACAAGATTGGATTCTTCCTTCACGAGGCGTTGTCCATGGTTTGGCCATGGGCATTCGGGCCTGGACCGAACCTGGGGATGGAATTGTTATTCAGCCACCCGTTTACTATCCGTTTCAGTTTGTGATCGAGCGGCAGGGGCGCAAATTGTTGGAAAATCCTTTGATAGAGCATCAGGGCAAATACACCATGGATTTCGACCATTTGCGAAGCTTGTTCTCCAAAGAGCGTCCTAAGTGGCTGATTTTGTGTAATCCACATAATCCAGTAGGTCGTGTTTGGTCGAAAGATGAATTGTTGACACTTGCCAAGCTTTGTGATGAATACGACGTTCATGTACTTGCAGATGAGATTCATTGTGATTTTGTGTATAAACCTCATCAACATCTGCCTATGCTGAATGTATACGAACCTTTCATTCATCGTTTAGCCATCTGTATCGCGCCTAGTAAAACGTTTAATCTTGCAGGGATGTATACGGCGTTTATCGTAATTCCTGACGAGAATTTGCGACAACGATATTCGATAGTTCTCGAAGAAACGTTTGTGCAAGATGCAGATATTTTTGGACCGATTGCCTGCGAAGCTGCATATCGTCATGGCGCCAGTTGGCTTGATGAATTGCTGATTTATTTGCAGGAGAACTATCGTTTCATGGAAGGGTTTTTCCAACGAGAATTGCCAAGTTTAAAAATATCGCCGCTTGAAGGTACTTATTTGACTTGGGTTGATTTTCGCGAGACGCATCTCTCCGATGACGAGCTTCAGAAATGGTTGGTGGATCAGGCAAGAGTGGGGTTGAATGCTGGTAGTATGTTTGGTACTGGTGGTGCTGGATTTCAGCGTATGAATATTGGTACCCCACGCCCGCTGTTAGCTGAAGCGCTAGTACAGTTAAAAGAAGCTTGGCCACCAGTATAAACGAGATCGCCAAGAAAGAAGTAGTGAGGATTTTTATGAATATGACCAGTCGCTTTATTCAATATGCTGTTTACCCCGCTATGAAACGCTGGCGGGGTAACCGTGTAATGGACAGAATTTCTGAACTGCAACACCATGAAACCATGAATCGCAGTGAACTGCGAGAGTTGCAAAAGTCGCAATTGCAGTCGCTATTGAAACATGCTTTAACGCATGTCCCAGCGTACAAAGAGTTTCAATATCTGCTTAATGAATTGGATAACCCATTTTATGTTTTACGGGAAATTCCACTTCTTACAAAACAGTCTTTTCGTCCAAGAAGAGATGACTTCCTTTCTGATACGGCAGACACGTCTTCCATTTTCCTCAATCGTTCAGGAGGATCGACAGGGGAACCTGTTACATTTTATATGAATCGTCATGCGGTAGAATATTCGGAAGCTGCTAGATGGCGAGGTTTGTCGTGGTGGGGCATCCGTCCCTGGGATCCGTGTTTGATGGTTTGGGGCTCGCCAATTGAATTGAAGCAATCTGCTATGATGTCTTGGCGTCTGAAAGAGCGTTGGCTAAAAAATCGTGTTCTCATTCCCGCATTTGCATTGCAACCGGAGAGAATGCTGGAATATCGGTCGCTTATTGAGTCGTTCCAACCTGTCTATCTTTATGGTTGGCCATCATCAATGGAAATTTTGGCCAGAGGTATTCAAGCTACTGGGCAACCGCTTCGCCTGCATCGTATCAAAGGTATTGTATCCACCGCTGAAGTGTTGACAGATGCCCAGCGAAAACTGCTGCAAGAAGTGTTTGGTGCTCCAGTTATCAATGAATATGGAGCTCGCGAAGGCGGCATTATGGGATATGAGTGTCCCCAGGGTAACATGCACGCAAGTGTAGACAACACTCTTATGGAAGTGGTCGACCCGCAAACAGGTAAGATGTTACCAGAAGGGAAAACAGGTTTTTTGGTCGTGACAGATCTGCACAATTATGTGATGCCGCGATTGCGTTACCGTTTGGGCGATATGGTACAACTGAGCAGTGAATTTTGTTCCTGCGGCCGAACGCTGCCTTTAATCCGTTCAGTCGATGGGCGAGAAGATGATACGTTTCTTAGAGGCGACGGCTTACTGGTCAATGGTCAGTACTTCACCAATATTGCCCGTCTATTGCCAAGTATTCAGCAATTTCAAATTGAACAAGTGTCTGTTGAGCAATTGATTTTGCGTCTGAAGGATAATGGGCAACTGAATCAACAGGACATTTCAGCTTTCTGCCAACAAATTAAAGATAAAATGGGCGATATACAAATCAGCGTAGAACGGCTGGAAGAAATTCACCCAGCCGCATCAGGAAAAATGCGAGTCGCAATTCGATCTTTTCCATTACCTACTGCACTAAAATCATCATCTTGAGAAAATGTTCGCAGGTTATTCATCTTCTGGAAAGGTTCCCAGTATCAAAGGGATATTTTGTGCTCGTTTGTTTTCGAATACAGTCAGATAAATTTTTTGTCCGATCCGATACTCACTAATGGTTGATGTCAATTCAGATACGGAGTGGACTGCCTTGCCGTTGACGGCTGTTATCAGTTCAGCGTTGGACAAGTTGGCACTATCCGTGTTATGGATGCCACGAAGGCCAGCTTGAGCAGCTGGACCGTTTTTCAAAACCTGTATGACTAAAACGCCGTACGGAGCAGGTAGATGATAGTGCTGAGCGAGAATGGGAGTGACGGTGTAGCCAGTAATCCCTATCCACGGGTATTTAACTTGCTTACCCGAAAGCAAATCGGGCATCACTTTTTTTAGTCGATCGATAGGGATAGCAAATCCTATACCAATGGATCCCTTGACAGGTGAAACAATCATAGTATTGATACCAATCACTTGACCATTCGCATTGAGCAAAGGACCACCCGAATTACCAGGATTAATGGGAGCATCCGTTTGTATTAAATCGTTCATTTCACGCTGGCCAATGGATGGCATGCTACGGTGAAGTCCACTAATAATTCCGCTTGTGACCGTATCTGTCAATTGAAAAGGGTTACCAATAGCAATGACGTTTTGTCCGGGGCGAAGATCTGTGGCTGTTCCTAAGGAAAGTGGTCGATAGATATGGGTGGGAATACGTACTATGGCTAAATCATCCAACTTATCTGTGCCAAGAACTCTGCCTTGATAAGTCTGTGAGCCAATCGCTACTAACACAGTTTCGCTGCCTGCAATGACATGATCGTTGGTGGCTATATCTCCCTGGTTGTCAATGATAAAACCAGTGCCTATATCTTCTGTGGGTTCATTATCGCTGGTATGGTTTTGATGAACGCTGGTAATGGTGCAAATACTCGGCACTGCTTGTGCGTAAATATTCGATACGTCTCCCACACTTGGAGTAATGGAGGAGGGGGTATTGACGCCAAGTTGTATGGGTTGAATGGGAGTACTGCTAGCGCCAACTCGCATATGGCCACAGCCACTGAGTAGACATGCCAATAAAAACGGTGCACTACTCCACAACGTCAGTTTAGAAAATTTCTTCCAATGTACAATTTTCTTTCCATTCATTTTCGTCAACCCCTCTTCGCTACGAATCCATCTTCTGTACGAAGAAAGTGTTTTTCCGAATTGAAAAGAATATACAATCTTTTCATCATTCTATTTCTGACAGAGCCAATCGCACATTCGATTTACAGCTGCCTCATGAATCGGGCGCGGCAAATGATGTCCAAGTCCATAGTAAAAATGTGTCACTGGATTTTTACCCATTTCCCGCAAAACATTTTCCATTCGTATAGCATGAGAAAAATCAACCTGTTGGTCATTCGTGCCATGTACCAAGAGTATTGGTGAATTCAACTTTGTAACGATGATCTCGGGTGATCTCGATGCATATCGCTCCGGATAACGTTTAGGTGTTCCGCCAACGACTCTCTTCAGCATTCGTCTCAAATCTATTCGTTCTTCGTATATGTTGGCCAAATGGGAGATACCACCCCATAGAATAAGTTTGTGTATAGAAGGATTGAAATATGCCGCTTGTGCAGCGTTAATAGAACCGCGAGAGAAACCTAATAATGAAATTCTATTCTTCTGAACAAAGGGAAGTGATTGAAGCATAGAAATAGCGACGGATACATCCATTGTTTCTGCTCCGCCAAATTCGTCGTGTCCATCGCTTTCTTCACTGCCACGATAGCATGGAGCAAACACGACAAAACCCAATTGAGAGAAATCATGCATCCATTCCAGACGAACCTGACCTACACGTCCAATTCCGCCTCTGCAATAGACTATTGCTGGAAAGAAATCTGCTAGCATGTGATCTGCTTTTAGTTGGAAGCGTTTGGGGAAATTTTCTGCTACTTTGCTTACTTTCAAACAAGGTCTATCTTTTTCTGGTAATGCCTGCAACAGATGGTGTTCTAGTCTCATTTCGTTCCATTCATATTCTGCGGGGAGGGATAGGTAACCCATGACACAGTAAGAGTCGGATGGATAACGTATTTTAAAAATAGTCATATTTTCTGACCTGTTGGCACGGGGATTAAAAAGGGGCGGTTTTCACGCCACAGGACATCCACAGATAGATGCCATAATTTTGAGAGTGTAGCTCCCGTTAAAATCTCTGCAAGCAGTCCTTGTGCAACCAATTTTCCTTGATCCAACAGAGCTATATACTGAAAAGAAGGGAGAATTTCTTCAATATGATGGGTTACATAAAGCATTGTAGGAGCGTCTTTTTGTTGAGATATGGCAGATAAAGATTGAAGTAAAGCTTCTCGAGCAGGCACGTCAAGCCCTGCACATGGTTCATCCAAGATAAGTAGTTCTGGGTTCGATAGCCATGCACGAGCAAGCATGACACTTTGCTTTTGACCTTGTGAAAGAACGGAAAAATTTCTTTGAGCTAAAGACGAAATTCCCATCTGTTCTAATAAATCAAATGCTTGGATACGGATGTGAGTCGGTACCTCTTTCCATAAGCCAAACGAAGCAAAATAACCACTGCAAACCACATCAAGAACATTCGAGGAAGCACTGGATTGTTCAAGTTCGCTCAGCAGCGCAGCACTGATCCAACCAATTTTTTTTCGCAATTCACTAAGTTCTACCTTGCCCAGAGTTTCTCCCAGTACAGTAACACTTCCTTTACTTGGCCAGATATAGCCTGTTAACAGCTTTAGAAGTGTAGTTTTTCCCGCGCCATTTCTACCTACAATTGCCCAATTCTGATCGCGATCGACCGTCCAATCTATTTGGTCTATTAACAGGTTATTCTGACGTTTGACAGTGACTTGTTCTAATCGCACAACATGAGTCATGGGCGACTCTCCTTTGTTTGTGAAAATGAATTACCCGTAAAGAGTTGATTTTGATAGAATAGATACTAGGAAGGGCACCTTCCGCCTTTCCTCCTGACGTCATAGACGGAGGGAGGTGAGGGGTGAATGAGCATCTTTCGTTGGTTGGAAGCTTTCTGCGGCCTGTGTGTTGCTTTACTCGGAGTTTTAAAAGCTTTTATGGAGTATCGCAAAACTGCTGCAGAACTGAGGAAAACAGACGAAAACGAGGCTGCCGACCAAGCTAAGCCTCGCTCCTAGTACCCCGGCGGAAGGGCTGAATTGTCAGCCTCGCCCTTCCGCTATATGTTATGTTCAGAATAAAACAATCTGTTCTTTTCTGCAACTGCTTGTATGTCTCTGACTATGTTATATGAGTAAAATACGGAGACCTATATGCGAAAGTCTGTCAAATGGCAAAGCTAAGGAGGTTCTATGCTATGGAAATTACACAGTGGCAAACCAATGATGTATTAGAGCACTTACAATCTAACAAGAATTTACAAATTATTGATGTTCGTCAGCCAGAAGAATTTCAATCCAGTCATATTCCAGGAGCGAAACTTATCCCTCTTGGTGAATTGAATGAACGTTACCAAGAAATTGAACCCAATGTGGAAGCTGTTATCGTGTGTCGTAGTGGTGGTAGGAGCAGTAAAGCTTGTGAATTATTGGCCAGTCTTGGTTATGAAAAAATTTACAATTTAACAGGTGGTATGTTAGGCTGGCAGGGAGACGTTGAATCAAACATATGAATTGATTAGAAAGATTCGTTATAAGCTTTACAGATACCAAGTCAAACAGACACCGATTTTGATATGCCGGTGTCTGTTTTTTTATGCTGACCATGAAACACGGATAGGAGAAAGATTTTTATCTATTTAGTCCTCTTTTGATACGTAAGCTCGGTTCTCTAAGAAAAGTCTCCAAAACCATATAAATCCTGGAAAGAGTATAGCAATTCCGAGAATAAGAACGACAATCAAGGCTCGAAACATTTCTGAGTTGGTAAAGCTGTCCTGGATGGTTACATATGGATAGATAAGATACGGTAAATGAGCCCGACCATAGCCAATCATCGCGCAGCCGTACTGGACAACATGAGAAACGACAGCCAAGCGAAAACGCAGATGTAAATTTTCTCTGGTGGATACGGTAAGGAGGTAACCGAGTACAAAGAAGCCTCCGGAGACCAAAAACCAAGGCCATTGGGAGAGCATGTCTTTTTCCAACCAAGGAGCTGACTGAGCAATCCAAAAAAAAGCAATAAAAGCCCATACCATGTTTATAGGACCTAACCAGATTGCTTGTTTGCGATATAAATAAAAAGCGGTTGAATCGTTTGCAATTCGCGAGTAGTCTGCTAACAACATGGCTGATAAAAACAACTCGCTGGTTAGACCTAACAAGATGTACACATAAGTGGTGGGACTACTGAACAGTTGTGTTAATGAAAGTGTCAACCGCCCATGGTTTTGTATGAGAAAGTTACCTTGAGCAATTGGGAACACACTCATGAGTAGAGCAGGGATGATAACGCCAGTGATTCCGGAGATAACTCGCAGAGGTTGTTGGTATCGATCAATCGAATGTGCGTAGACCATAAATACTGTTCGCAAGGTTAAAAAGATGAGAATCAAGCAACCGGGTACCAAAAGAATATTGCCAAACACAAAAGCAGCTGTTGGGAATAGCCCTACTAAGGACACAGAAAAAAGGACGAGAAAGACATTGGTGACTTCCCAAAGAGGAGATAGATAGCGGTTGGCGATGGTAGCTGCACTGGCGTGTTCTTCTTTAAAGAATACCATCGCCCAAAAACCGGCTCCAAAGTCAATTGAGCCTGCGATGCCATAGATAAAAACGATGGCCCAAAGGAGGGAGATTCCCCAAATGGCTGCAGTCATGGAAGCCAAACCACCCTTCTTGGTTTTGGTGCGCTAGGGTCTATATCGTCCGAGAGTGGGTGACGTGAAAAATAAAAACGAAGTACGGTAATAGATCCAATGGCGAGTAATAAATAAAGCAGCATAAAAAGCACAAACATCCATCCTACATACGGTGCTGAGGTAACAGCGTCGGCAGTGCGCATGACATGGTAAATAATCCATGGTTGACGTCCTATACAAGCATAAATCCAGCCAAGTTCAATAGCGAGCATGGCAAGAGGGCCGGTCAACACAGTTACGACCAGCATCCAATTGGGAAATGGATATTCATGTTGCTTGCGTAAGGTTTTCACTAACCAGGCAAAGATGGCGAAAAAAATTAACAAAGTTCCAATACCCACCATACCATCAAAAAAAAGGTGCAGAAAAAGGGGCGGCCAAGTGTCGCGAGGGAAGGAATTTAAACCTAATACCACGCCATCCAGTCGCTCTGTAGCTAACCAACTAAGAAAATCAGGAATTTTTATACCGCCAATGACATCCTGTCGGGTACCGCTTACCCAACCACCAATGACAAGAGGCGCATGTGCTTGTGTTTGAAACAATCCTTCTGCTACGGCTAATTTTTCTGGCTGATATTTGGCTAAATATTTACCCGCAGAGTCACCGCTGATAGCAGCAACAAGACCAAATAGCCCGCCCAGAGCGAGCGATAGCATGAGAGCTTTGTATTGATGTTTCCTTTCTCTTTCAGTATGAGATTTTTTAAGCAATCCATAAGCAGCAATAGCCGCCGTTACAAATCCAACCGCCATATAAGCAGTCATCATCACGTGAAAATCAGAGGTTGGCAGAGCGCGATTAAATACAGCTTGCCAAGGATGGATGTCTACAGCACGACCGTTGACTAACCGGAATCCTTGGGGAGCATTCATAAATGCATTGGCATCAGTAATCAAGAGCGCAGAAGCGGCTGCTCCAATGGCAACTAATAAAACGCTCAGAATCCGCCAGCGGCGAGGAATACGATCGGCTGCATACACATAGATAGACATAAACAACGCTTCTAAAAAGAAAGCAAAAACTTCAATAAGAAATGGTAATGCAATGACCTGGCCGACCAACTGCATGAATTTGGGCCATAAAAGGCTCAGTTGTAATGCGACAGTGGTACCAGTTGTGATACTGACAGCTAATAATACGGTAAATCCGCGTGTCCAGCGCTTTGCCATGACGGCATAATCGTGATCGCCTGTAAGCGCATAGCTTACTTCAGCCACTGTAACCATAAAAGGAATACCAACTCCGAGTGTTGCATAAATGATGTGAAAACCCAGAGACATGCCAAATAGAGCTCTTGCAAGGTGAACGTGATCCAAAGTAACACCTCATTTTGAAATTGAAAATATTGAATATGTGGATATAGTTTCCACACCCAAATCCATTTATGTATTTTGGGGAGAATGGCGATCTCGTTTCGAGAATATAACGTCCGATAATATATATTATGTTAAATTGGAGGCTGTAAAAAAGGGGCTTGTCGAATAGTCATTCAGTCAAGCATATAGTTCTCTTAAGAATTCTCCTGTTTTTTTACGTTGTCCAGAAATTGCTTCTTGAATTTCATTCATCAATTTTTGTTCTTGCTCCAGCCAGGATTTTAGATCAGCAACCGAATCGGTGGAATATCAAAAAGATTCGAACTGATACAATCCATTCTGAAATTACCACCTATCAATTTGGTCAACAAAAATACAGTTAAATATGCTTATCCTATTGGCGATCCGTTTTCGGCTCTTTCATCTGGTCTTAACAAAATAACATCTCCATCTTCCCCCATCGAACCTAAAACCAACACTTCAGATGAAAAACCTGCAATATTTCGCGGAGGTAAATTGACTACAGCCACTACTTGACGGCCAATTAAATCGTTTGGTTGATATCTTTGAGTAATTTGAGCGCTGGAATGACGAATACCTAGAGGCCCAAAATCGATGGTTAATTGATAAGCTGGTTTTTTTGCTTTTGCAAACCTCTCTGCTGACAATATGGTCCCAACTCGCATGTCAACCGAAAAAAACTGTTCTGCCTCGATATTCGGCTTATTCATAGTGGATCAGTCATCCTTTATATAGATTTTTCTATCTATTTTACGAAAAATAGCTCTTAACAGGTGCTTTTTTAAGCAACACGAAGTTAAGAGCTTTCTTATGTCCGAATTCAGTTGACTTTTTTCTTAGCCTTAGCCCGATCTTGATAGAACGAGATACATGGCGTATGTTTTATTCCAGCTAAGATTATTTGTGGATTTTGACTGTAGCACTCATGCCAGGTACCAAGCCGATTCCCTGGTAACCTTGTAAAGCGATACGCACAGGAATAACCTGCGTTACTTTTGTGAAATCAGCTGTGGTACTTTGTGTAGGAAGAAGCGAAAATGTACTAGCCGTAGCCATTCCGATGTCTTCTACCGTACCTTTGATTGTGATTCCTGGAAATGCGTCCACATAAACATTCACATTTTGTCCAATCTTAATTTGACTGATTTGAGTTTCTTTAATATTGGCTGTCACATAAAGTTGCTGCATATTGTAGGCATAGGCAAGCGGTGTGCCAGCCGCTACAAATTCGTTATCTACCGCTTCATTTTGCACGACGGTACCATCTTGAGGCATTGGAATAGCGACGTCCACTGTTTTAGTACCCTGTTGCATTTGAACATCCCCTACGGTATCCCCACTTGTGAAGGTACGTCCAAATGTTCCGTTCCAATCCACAACTTTGCCTGAAGCAGGCGCGGCAATTACAATTTGTTTACCAGTTACGGATGCATCATCAGTTGTCAGATAAAGGGTAGATTGATTATAAAAGTAGTACCCTACAAACCCGGCAATGACGATGACTAATAAGATAATGACGTTAATAATTAACAATCTACGGGCGTTCATAGAGAGGTGTTGCCTCCTCGCTTAGTGAACTTGGTTGACTCAGATAACCAAGTCTCTCTTTTAGTTTAGACACTGTATTATTTATCAAATGCATCTTTTGTGTCAATGGCAGACACGGGGTGAGACTGTGATTTTTTTGGCGAATTTTTAACCGTTCACCAAATGCTCAACAATCTTTTCAAATTGCATGCCTCGAGAAGCTTTGACGAGTACGACTGAATCCACAGGAAGCAAAGATGGTAAATGTGGAAGTGCTTCCTCTATGCTGGGAAAGTATTCGCATTTTCCACCAGCTTGGGCAATCGCATCAGCCATAATCTTTGCAAATTGTCCAATACATATAACAGGAATTCCTAGGTGAGCGGCATATTCACCTACAGTGCGATGTCCTTCTTCCGTATAGTTTCCTAGTTCATACATATCTCCAAGAATGGCCCACTTCTTTTTGACATCGCCAGTTATTTTTAACACGTCTAGACTTGCTCGAGCTGACAGAGGCGAGGCGTTGTAAGAATCGTCAAGAATCGTGCGTCCATAAGCGCCTTTTCTAGGGTAAAGTCTTCCTTGTGTCGGTCGATAAGTGGCCATTCCTTGAATTAAGCCGTCAATTTCATAACCACAGGCAGATGCGGCAGCGAGCACAAGCAATGCATTCTGCACATTGTGTAACCCACTTGCCAACAAACGGACAGAGTGTCGATGGCCGTTCATCACGAATGTGAAAGAGGTCTCTTCATCCCCAAGTTGAATATCATTTGCGTATACGGAACATGTTTGGTCATGCAAACTAACATCCACTATCTGTGCTTTCGTTCGATGAATACGTTTTTTTAAAAATGGATCGTCCATATTGACAATCGCAAAGCCGTCAGCTGGCAACGCTGCAAATAATTCGGTTTTTGCATCGGCTATAGCCTCTTGACTGCCGAGCAATTCAATGTGACTGTGTCCAATATTGGTAATGAGTCCACAGGTTGGACGTGCAATTTGGCAAAGTTCCGCAATTTGCCCTCTTCCCCTCATCCCCATTTCCAGTACCATAGCACCATCTTTAGGCGAACGTTGTAGTATAGTAAGAGGCATGCCGAGTTCATTGTTGAAATTTCCTTTTGTACCAAGAGGTTGTGTGACAGTTGAGAGAGAAGCTAATAGCATCTCTTTGCTGGTGGTTTTTCCGTTGCTGCCTGTAATACCAAATACAGGACCATCAAACGAATCTCTTTCTTGTCGAGCAATGGCTTGAACAGCTTGTAAAGTGTCTTGAGCCAGCAAAACAGGAAAATGTGCGAAGTTTTGTAGAGCGTATTGTGCCTCAGGACGGCTTATGATGACAGCAGCAGCTTGTTTACTGAATGCTTCTTCAATCCGCTCGTGGCCGTCAACCCGAGTGCCGGTAAAGGCTACAAACACGTCTCCGGGTTGTAAGGTTCGAGTATCAATGGAGATACCGGTAACAGGTTGTTCAGGATTTCCTTGCAGCAGTGTAAAAGGATAGGCCTGGAGTAAGCGTGAAATTGTGGTTGGTAGCATGAGCATCCCCCTGTGTTTGAATCATAAAAGGATTTATTTAAAGGAGAGAGCGATTTGAAACGATTGCGGGTTGGCGTACTCTTTGGTGGAAAGTCAGGCGAACATGAAGTATCTGTAATGTCCGGGCGCTCTATGATTCAATCATTAGACCCCTGCAAATACGAAGCGATTCCCATTGGAATCAGCAAAGAAGGTAAATTTGTACTGGGTGAAGCTGCGCAGACTGCTTTACAGCGCGGTTTGGTAGAGTCTTTACCGAGTCATACTGTCCACCCTGGTCTTGGCGAAGAAATGGGAGAAGCGTGGTCTCACCTGTCCCCCAACGTAACCCCTGCTCACCATGTCAAGTATACAACGGAAAACCATGATACGCCGAAAGTGGATGTTATTATCCCTGTCTTACATGGTTCCTATGGTGAAGATGGGACAATGCAAGGTATGTTAGAAATGTTAGGTATACCTTATGTAGGCTCGGGAGTCCTCGCTTCTGCGCTCTGTATGGATAAAATTGCTATGAAACAGCTTTTTTCAGCTCATGGATTTCCGCAAGTCAAATATATGTCTGTATTACGATCAGAATGGGAAAACGATTCACAAGTAGTAGAGCGACGCATTGAGGAAACACTTGGATATCCCTGCTTTGTCAAACCGGCAAATCTTGGATCGAGTGTTGGCATCAGTAAGGTAACAGAACGAAACCGTCTCCATGAAGCTATGCAGTTGGCAGCTCGGTATGATCGACGCTTAATTATAGAACAAGGGCTTCAAGTTCGTGAAATTGAAATCGCTGTGTTAGGCAATGATAATCCTCAAACCTCTGTACCAGGCGAGGTTATACCCGCTGGAGAATTTTATGATTATAACGCCAAATATATAAGCGGAGAGTCGGAATTATTAATTCCTGCGCCTATGAGTGACGCTCAGAGACAAGAAGTGCAGGAAATCGCCATTGCGGCTTATCGGGCAGCAGATTGTGCAGGACTGGCACGTATAGATTTCTTTATTGAGAAAAACACGGGTAAAGTTTATTTAAACGAGATCAACACCATGCCAGGATTTACTCAATACAGTATGTATCCTAAGCTTTGGGAAGCTACCGGAATGGGTTACGCAGAACTGGTGGACCGTTTGATTCAATTGGCGCTTGAGCGCTTTGAAGAGCAAAAACGCAAACTGACTGATTTTGCGCTGCCTGGTCAGTCTGTGTCAACCTCAGCAGAGAACTAGAAAGCTTTAGAGTCAAGACCATTCCGCTTGGAACGAAAGAGGTGTCAGATGAAAGTCACTGTACACCTCTTTCCAACGTGGAGATACGTTTCCCTCTTTCAGCATTTGTAATTGATCAGAAGTAATAGGGAACCAAGAAAAAACCTCTAATTTTTTGGCTGTGGCCAACAGAGGTGAAAACGGTAAAAACAGAGGATAAAAAGGACGTTTCAAGGTCTTGGCAACTGCGCGCAAGATTTCTAAATAGGTTAATGTTTGCGATCCGGCAAGATCATACGTCTTCCCGATGCTGTTTGCTTCCTTCAGAGCCGCGCAAAAAACGGATGCTACTGTGTCAATTGAGACAGGTTGTAAACGCTGTAGACCATTTCCTGGAATGGGTACAACGGGAGATTTCTGAACGAGATCACCCAGTTGGCGGAGGAAATTAGGACCTTCCCCACCTTTACCAAAAATGACGGAAGGTCGAAAAATTGTGTATTCCAGTTGTGAGTTACGAACAACTTCCTCAGCTTCCCACTTCGATTGGTGATATTTAGAAATTGCATCGCGACGGGCACCCAGAGCGCTCATGTGAACAATTCTCGGCACTCCAGCTCGTTTAGCAGCTTCTACGATATGGTGAGTGCCCACTCGATGGATATTGTCCATAAGAATATTTTGTCGTGGATCTTCTCTGATAATTCCAACCAAGTGGAGAATGGCTTGGCATTCTTGTGCTGCCTGCTCCACCACTTTTGCATCTAAAATATTTCCCTTTATAACTTCTACTTGAGTATTTTCCACGTCTTTCAGTGTTTCTAGCGGTCGCTGACCACGTTGAAAAACGCGAACTTTATATCCTTCCTGCAACAGTTTGCGAACGATGGGATATCCTACATAACCTGTACCTCCAGTGACAAGTACACGCATTCGTTTGGCTCTCCTTTTGGCTTGTTCGCAAAATTGATCTTTACTTCTTCAGGCGTCCGGAAACAACTCATAAAAAGCGCTATATCGCTGATCTCGTTGAGACGTACTTCCGTTTTGCGTTGACTTTCCATAATTTTGTATACCTGAAGTAGGCCGACGAGACGATGGTGCAGATGTCTTTGGCTGTTGTTGAACAGCCCGAAAGTTCTCTCTGTAATTTTCTAATTCTTGTCTGGTGCGGATACGGTTTTTTTGCCATTGATAAAGTACCCTGTCGATATATTTAAATGCGAATTTATTGGCATAAACCGCTTCGCGCAATGCCTCAATAATCATCCATTCAGGTAATTTGTCAACTTCAAGCCACTGTCTAAGCTGTTCTAATTCTAGCCCAGAGAGTGGTCGTCCAAATTCTTCCTCAAAAAGAGTGACTGGATCTTTTCTCCACTCCCGATAAGGGGTATCTTTTTGACCACGAATTTTGCGCCATAAGGGAGCCAAATCAAAATAAGTACAATGTGCTCCTTGTTCGTCAATTCGCTCGCCCACCGCCAAGTAGTTACTTTGTACAAGGCGGTCTAAACAACGCATCACTTCAATGGACGTCATTTTGCAACGATTGGCCAATTCAGCACCAGAAATATCTGTGGTACCTTCAATTTGTGATGCGGCTAAGATATGAAGGAGAACCATAAATTCAGATGCACTTACATCCAATTCCGAATAGGACGAGAGTAACAAGGTTGGCACGGCAACAAAAGGTTGACTTAAAAAATCTGCATCATGCAGTGTTCGAGAAGATGGCTTCATCTCGTTTCCCCCTATTCTCCTCAAAGTATAACATGGTCAGATGCGAAGGACAGTTTTCTTTACTTTGAGGAGAAACAGAACTTCCATTAAGGTTTCAATCGATAGAGCATGCGCGGGAAAGCGGCAGCCTCACGAACATGTTCAAGACCACAAATCCAAGCTACAGTCCGCTCTAATCCAATGCCAAAGCCGGAATGTACGACACTGCCGTAACGACGCAAATCCAGATACCAGTCGTAATCTTTTTTGGGAAGTTGATGTTCTTCAAAACGTTTTTCAAGCAGGGCGAAATCATGAATACGCTCACTTCCGCCAATAATTTCTCCGTATCCTTCTGGAGCTAATAAATCTGCGCAAAGTGCCACCTCAGGGCGATCCGGATCAGGTTGCATATAGAAAGCTTTTATGGCTGTAGGGTATCGTTCAATGAAAACAGGTCGATCGAATTGAGCCGCCAAAGCTGTTTCGTGAGGTGCTCCAAAATCTTCACCCCATGCGATTTCATAGTTATTGTCATTGAGCCACTTGATAGCCTCGTCATAAGTCATTCGTGGAAACGGTGGTTGAACGTTTTGAAGTATGCTGATATCTCGTCCCACCGTTTTGAGCTCGATTGCGCAGTGCTTGAGTACATGTTGAACAATATAAGAGACAAATTGCTCTTGAATGCGCATATTTTCATCGTGATCGACAAATGCCATCTCAGGTTCAATCATCCAGAATTCAATCAAATGACGGCGCGTTTTAGATTTTTCTGCGCGAAAAGTAGGTCCCATGGAATAGACTTTTCCAAGAGCCATGGCGGCTGCTTCCATATACATCTGGCCACTTTGAGTCAAGTAGGCGTCTTCATCAAAGTATTGCGTATGAAATAGTTCAGACGTTCCTTCGCAAGAAGTTGGCGTAAGAATGGGCGGATCAACTCGTGTAAATCCGTTTTCTGAGAAAAAAAGCGTCATAGCCTGAAGAACTTCTGAACGAATTTTTAAAATAGCACGCTGTCTGGGAGTGCGAATCCAAAGATGTCGATGATCGAGCAAAAAATCCACACCATGTTCTTTTAAACTGATGGGATAGTCATCGGATTGGTGCAACAATTCAACGGATTGAACCGTTAGCTCATAACCATTTTGAGCACGTTCGTCCTCTTTGACTTCACCAGTTACACGCAAAGAAGCTTCTTGCTTTAAAGATTGGCATATTTGAAAGACTTCTTCTGGAAGTTCAGCTTTCACTGCTACACATTGAATCGTACCTGTGCCGTCACGCAGTTGCAAAAATACGATTTTGCCACTGGAACGCTTGTTATAGAGCCATCCTTGCAAGGTTACTGACTGACCGAGAAATTGACCGATATTTTGTATGGATGTTTTGGTTGGCAAAATGTCTCCTCCTATGGACGCTTGTTTCTATAAACAATAGTATGACATTTTTCCCCCTTTTTCGTAAGTGGAAAATGAAAAGGACATCTTCATTGGAGATGCCCTTGAATAGTTTTTATTGTTCCTTACAATCATGCCTCCCGGCATATGGGGTTTTGGTAATTTGTGACTTAAGCCAGTAATACTGTTTCTGGCGTCCGATGTGCTTCCGAAGATTTCATCTCACCTTGTTCTTTTTTATCCTGAATACTGCTCAGCCAATCACGGAACACAGAACCATCAACGCTTTCTTCGCGCACAATATCAAAGGCAAACTGTGCAATATCTTCGCGATAAGGTCGCAAAATTTCTCTTGTGATACGTTCTTGTTCAGCCAAAATATGGCGTACTTCTGTATCTAAAACATTTTCTGGAAGATGTTCCTCGTCGACAATACCAATTCGGGATAAACCACAAGTAACAATGGTTCTGGCCAGCGAGGATGCCTGCACAAAATCATTTTGGGCACCTGTACTGCGGTTACCGTAGTGATGTTCTTCCGCCAAACATCCACCTAGCGCAACATTAATTTGTTCTTGCAATTGTTCAAGAGTATACAGATAACGATCCGCTTCTGGAATCTGGCGAACAAAACCAAGAGCATTGCCACGTGGAGCGATGGTAATATGTGAAACTGTACCTGGCCGCATTAATTCGCTGACAATAGCGTGACCAAGTTCATGCACGGCTACCCGTTGCAGTTCATCATCCGTGGGTCTCCGGCCCGTACGCTCGCCCATTAGTACTTTATCCACTGAATCACGAAACATTTCTTGAGTAATTTGATTCGAACCGGCACGCAACGCAGCAATGGCCGCCTCATTGACTAAAGATTCTAATTGAGCGCCAGAAAAACCAAATGTTTCTCTGGCAATGTGTTCGAGATTAAGATTCTCTGAAAGTGGTTTTCCTGCCGTAAGAATTTGCAAAATATGCAAACGTCCTTCTTTATCGGGCAAATCCACTTTAATTTGACGATCGAAACGTCCCGGACGAAGCAATGCCGGATCCAGGATATCCACTCGGTTGGTAGCAGCTATGACCAAGACCAGTGGAGATTGAGTTGTACTCATACCATCCATTTCCGTGAGCAATTGGTTTAAAGTCTGGTCATATTCTTGGTGGCTATGCTGTCCTCTTCGACCACCTACAACGTCAATTTCATCTATAAAGATAATCGCACTGTCTTTGTTTTCCTTTTTGGCTAATTGACGAGCTTTTCGAAATAATTCTCTGATTCTCTGCGCTCCAACGCCCACGTACATTTCTACAAACTCGCTGCCTGAAGCTGCTAAAAATACCGAATCCGTATAAGTTGCCGCTGCTTTAGCCATCAGAGTTTTACCTGTACCCGGTGGTCCTGTCAGCAAAATGCCTTTCAAAGGTCGAATGCCTAAAGTTTTAATACGCTCTCGATATTTAAGGAAATCCAGCGCTTCTCGAAGTTCCCGTTTTGCGTTCTCTTGACCGCCAATTTGATCAAACGATACTTGATGTTTGACAGGAGTCTCTCTACCAGCGCCAGCAACAGCTGTACGTCTCTCCATCATGAACCAGGCTACGAAAGCTAGCCCAGCTAAAAAGAGAATGGGCAGAACGTTGACGTTAAGAAATAATCCTGCAAAAATGACGACGGCTAAACCAATGCCTATCAGCCATTCTTTCATCACTGCACAGCCCCCCCTTGACCAAGCCGATACGCATGGAAGTCGTACAAGTAGTGGCTTCCCTGTTGCAGTTGGATATAAATATTATGGTAATCCATTGTGACACGTGCCTGTATACCTTCTTTGGCCGCTGCTTTTTCAACATTGGCAATCATTTGCGTGTAAGTTCCGTGGTTGAGTCCTTCAAATATGATAGGTTGCAAAGACTCATAATCCAGTGTAAGCGTTTGGTCGCTTTTATCCTTGAGAATAATGGATTCCCCACTGCCCAGCGTTCCAATAACATCATTCTGGATTTCATTGTATGTGGACTGCAAATCATGATTGACCAGCGTTTGAACGGGACCTAATTGAATAACGACTGTATCTGATGGTGAGCGGTTAATGGTAACCGACTCTACTCCAGGTATCTTACTTAATTCCGCCTGTAGAGGAGCAATCAAACGGTATTGTTGATATCCTTGCCAGGCTCCAAACAAAATCCCAAGCGTGACAATTGCGATGACCAGAACGGGGACAATGCGAACTCGTGACAATTCATCACGCTCCCTCCAATGATTCATCTGCATTTAGTATAGCACGCTATAAAGTATGGTGTTGGAGCACATATTGGCAAATCAGGTCACCGTTTGCAGCATTAAAGTAATAATAAGTATTTTCACCTTGTTTTTTCCCGTAAACTTCCCAAACAGGTCCAGGATTGGTATTCATGTTTGCTGCATGCTCTTGATTCAACCAGCCTAAACTCAGTTGTGAAGGCTGTAAAGAGAATTTGCGGCATATGGTCTCAATCTGTGTCGTATTAATGATATTTTTAGCGAGTACAGCATGTAGTTTTTGTTGGTCTGGAAAATAAAAAACAATCCAAGATTGGCCAAAAATATCCTTGCCAGTAAATACATTTTCCAAGCCTGATGCGGTAAACATTGTCGATGTTTCTATTTTTTCAATCGGTGAGTGATTCAAAACGTATTCTGCCGCTTGCGTTTCTTCCGACCAGTGACTTTGCAAAGTTTGCTCAAAATAGGTTGTCAAAGCTGCGGCGAGCAATAAAAGAAGAAAAAAAACGCTCAGACTGATAAAAATAACTTTTCTTTTCATGACTCCTCAGAAGCCTTATATAGAGTAATTAACATTTTTCCTTCATTGGCAGTTGACTTTGACAACCCAAATATCACGTCTTTGTTCTTGAGATTGCGATTCAAAAAATCTACCAGTAAATATAAATCATCTACCGCTGTACATTCATGTGTTGCAATGATGGGCATTTTATTTTCCATAAGTCTTACGGACTTCCTTTCTATTAAACGGAAGTTCAGTTATGTCTGACTCTTCCAATTGCTGAATTAAATCATGCATCCATGATAATTCGCTGAATCTATAGCGCAAAGGCGTTACTGAAATTAAACCGTTTTGCACTGTCAGAACGTCTTTACGTTCTCCTTCGGGTTTCTCTACAGCTTCACCAGCATATCGGTAATAGACGCGCCCTTGCTCATCTGTTTTTTTGAAAAATTGATCGCGAAAGGTACGTGCGCCTAGTTCTGTAACTTGCCAAGCAGGTGCATCGTTGTCTAGCAGGATATGAGGTGGAATATTGACGTTGAGAAAAGTATCCGACGGAAAAGTCAAATGAACGACTTGTTTAAGGAGTTTTCGAACCGGATCGACCACTGAAGAAAATGTAAAAGGCGGTCCACAAAGCGACAATGCAACGGAAGGAATACCTTGTAGAGCAGCTTCACCAGCTGCTGCTACTGTTCCGGAATACAGGACATCTGTCGCCAAATTGGCTCCTTCATTAATTCCAGACAGTGCAAGTTGAAACGATCCCATCTCAGTTACAGCCCATTTTACACAGTCAACTGGAGTACCGGAGAGAGAGAAGGCGGTTATTTGAGAATGATGCAAATGGTGCTCCTGGAGATACAGCCTGTTTCGAATTGTTATGGAGTGGCTGGCTGCACTGCGTTGACTGTCTGGCGCTACCACAACCACTTCTCCTAATTCTGCAGCAAGCTCAGCCAATATCTGTATGCCTTCAGCTTGAATACCGTCATCATTCGTAACAAGAATGCGCATGGTGTCTCCTCACTCTCTCAGGACTACACGGTGTTTAAAACTTGTCTAGTGGCTCGTATGTCCGCTTGCCGCTTTAGCATGATTTAAATTTAATACTAATGTCCTATCTCCTCTATTTCAATCGAACGGACAGTGTTTTGACATCGTTTCACTTGCGTGACAGATTAGAAGCAATTTGGCGAGCTTCATGAAGAACAGATTCTATATCAAAACGCGTCGGTTTTCCATCGGCCAATACATGCTCACCTGCCACAAAAACATCGGTGACATCGTCTGCCCCGCAAGCATAGACCAGATTGGAAATCAAATCATAAATGGGAGTCAAATGAGGACTATCGAGATTGAGCAAGGTAATATCTGCCGCTCTCCCCACTTCCAGTATTCCGAGTTTGTTTTCTTGAAACAGACAGCGTGCTCCATATTCCGTAGCCATAGCAAACGCTGTTGCGGCAGGAATGGTGGTTGCTTCATAGGAGATGCCTTTATGCAAAGTAGCGGCCAAACGCATTTCTTCAAACATATCGAGATTATTGTTACTTGCTGCCCCATCGGTACCTAAGCCCACAGTAATTCCAGCATCGAGCATTTTTGGCAATGGTGCAATGCCAGAAGCCAACTTTAAGTTGCTTTGAGGATTGTGCGCTACACAAACAGAATTCTCTGCCAATATGCTTATGTCTTCGTCTGTTAGATGTACGCAGTGTGCCGCAAGTACTGGTACAGAAAATAGACCGCAGTCGCGCACTTGAGCAATCGGCGTCTTTCCCCATGTTTGGAGTGCCTGTTCAACTTCTGTTTGGCTCTCACTAAGGTGAATCTGCATGGGCAATTGCAATTCTTCAGCCAATTTAGCCAGTTCTCGCAAGTAGTCAGCTGGGCATGTATAAGGTGCGTGAGGTCCCACAGAAATTTGCAGTCTGCCATTTTCAGCGTTGTGCCAGGCTTTTGCCAAACTGCGAGTATTTTCAATTCCACGTTTACGATTTTCATCCGTGAATCCGACAGTTCCCCATGAAAGCATTGCGCGCATTCCCGAATTGGCCACTGCCTCGGCAGCATGATGCATCATCATGTACATATCTGTAAAGGTCGTGGTACCTGACTTAAGCATTTCATAACAGGCGAGCAGCGTTCCAATATAGATTGCCCGCTCTGTTAATTGTTCTTCCAAAGGGAATATACGTTGATTGAGCCAGTGCATTAAAGGCATGTCATCGCCTGCGCCACGCAGTAGTGTCATGGCAGCGTGTCCATGCGTATTGATGAGCCCAGGTATAGCCAATGAATGAGGACGTACAATTTTACGAGCGCCTAATAAAGGTTTCTTGTAGGTTCCTTCACCGATCTCCTCAATTTGTTGACCGTCAAAAACAAGGTATGCAGGACCAGAGATCCATTCCTGTGCATTTTTTACGAGTGCTCCGACTTCTAAAATGGTTTTCGTCATAGCGTCCTCCTGAAATTACATGGTAATGGAAGGAGTGTTTCGTTGATGTAAGCGCTCCAAGTCTGCTATAGATTCAATGACTCCTTCTTCTGTAAAAATTGCTGAGATCCATTCAAAAGGCGTTACATCAAAAGCTGGATTCCATACGCGAGCATTCTGAGGAGCAATTGGTGTTTTATTCCAAATCACCATTTCCTCAGCAGGTCGTTCTTCAATCGGAATTTTTTCACCAGAAGGAAGTGACCAATCAAATGTGGCGAGTGGCGCTGCCACGCAAAAAGGAATCTGGTGAGCTTTGGCCAGAACGGCCAGACTGTATGTTCCAATTTTATTCGCTGTATCACCGTTGCTGGCAATTCGGTCAGCTCCAACAATAACTGCATCAACTTTTTTTAAACGCATTGCTGCAGCTGCCATACTATCGGTAATCAGCGTATAGGGTATGTTTTCAGCTTCCAATTCATAGGCAGTCAAACGAGCACCCTGAAGATAGGGACGAGTTTCGTCTACAAATACGTTCGATATGCTTCCTCGTTCCTGCAGAGTACGGATAATGCCGAGCGCAGTTCCAAAATCTGCAGTTGCCAATGCGCCTGTATTACAATGAGTCAACAAAACCAGTGGTTGTTTTCCTCTTCTTTTCTGTAACCAATTGGCTCCATGAGCACCGATATTTCGGTTACTGAGTGAATCTTCCTGTTCTATTTTCCTGACTTTAGAGAGTAAATAACTTATCGTTTTATCTCTATCCTCCAGTTGTTCAGCACCTTTGAGCATTTCCTCCAGCGTGAACTGCAGATGAACAGCTGTGGGACGTGCTGCAATGAGCATTTTTTCAGCTCGTTTGAGTCGGGGCCATAAAGCTTCGTGATTTTTGACAGCCTGAATGGCAGCCAAAAGGATGCCGTACGCTGCAGTCAGTCCAATGGCTGGAGCTCCGCGTACAACCATGGCGGCAATCGCTGCTGCAACGTCTTCTTCGTTCAAACATTCTATCCAATTCGACTGATGCGGAAGAACTCGTTGATCGAGCAATTTCAATGTTTCTTTATGCTCGTCCCATTCAATAGCTCGTAGTGACATTCAATTATGTCTCCTTTTGTAAATTTGTTCTTGGCACCGGGGAAATTTTCCGAGATTATTTTTATTAAAGATGACTCATGCTTTGCACAGTTTGAGCACAAGAGCAAGGACGGTGTTGAAGATTATCCTCCTCTATCCAACGTTCCATAAGTTTGCGAACTCGTTCGATATTTTCTGACATGGTTGTGACCACTTCTTCATGGGTCAGTGGTTGTGTAGAAATTCCTGCCGCAAAATTGGTGACAATACCAATCGATGCATAGCAAATTCCAGCTTCTTTTGCCAAAACCACTTCAGGTACACTGGTCATTCCTACAACATCTCCGCCAATTTGTGCAAAGTAGCGAATTTCAGCAGGAGTTTCAAAACGGGGTCCTTCTGTACAAACATAAGTGGAAGAAGGTATTACATCTAGATTCTCCTGTTTGGCTGTTACATCGAGAGAAGAACGTACTGTTTGACAGTATGGATCGCTCATATCGATATGTACAACCCGCCCCTCTTCATAAAAAGTAGATGAACGCGTGCGTGTAAAATCAAGAAAATCTGTTAGCAAAACGAGTTGACCTGGCCGAAGGGTTTTACGAAGTGAGCCTACAGCCGCCGTGGCCACCGCTTTTTGGACTCCCAGCAATTGCAATAACCTAATATTTGCCCGATAGTTGACAAGATGCGGAGGAGTTTGATGCTTTAAGCCATGACGCGGCAAAAAAGCGACACGTTTGCCTCTGATTTCTCCAATCATAGCTTGAGCATGTCCGTATTCAGTCATCTCTTCATAAACTTGTAAGTGTTCAAGCTGTCCTGCTGTATAAACGCCTGTTCCGCCGATCACGGCATAGTCTGCTGTTGGACGCATCCTTTTTCAACTCCAATTTCCTGATATGACGCATACTTGGAATGAGAGAACATTCAACCTGTTTCTTCATCAGAAGTTGGTTGTAAAAAACGTTGTACTTCTTGATAAATCGTTTCCTCGTCAGAAATGAGCGGGCGAACTCCCGGCAAAGCGTGCAAAAATGAAGATCCATAGCGTGCAGTCAAGATACGTTTGTCATAAATGACAACGACACCGCGATCGTCCTTTGTACGAATTAAGCGTCCGAATCCCTGGCGAAAACGAACAATGGCTTCCGGCAAGCTGTCTTCTAAAAAGGGATTAATCCCTTCTTGCTTCAATTGCTCATGGCGCATTTCTGTTATTGGATGACTAGGCGGCGCAAAGGGCAATCGGATCATAGCCACCGTTGTCAACTCATCTCCTGGCAAATCGATCCCTTCCCAGAAAGACTGCGCTCCTAAGAGAACAGATCTTGGATGTGTTTTAAAAGCGCGCAGTACTTGAGTGCGATTGCCGTGTACTCCCTGTGCCAAAATATTGATGTTGGCCGCTTTTAAAGAACTCCGCATACGAGCAGCCGTCGCTTTTAGTAAAGCATGACTCGTAAAAAGTGCGAGCATGCGCCCTCCGCTTGCCATTGCCAGACGGCTTAATGCCTGACCTAGCCAATGAGCAGTTTCCTCCGGCGAAAGTTTAGACATCTCCGGTATATTACGTGGAACACAAAGACGCGCTTGTTGACCAAGATCAAACGGAGAGGGCAGTGTCGCTGTGAGCAAATCCTCTTCTTTTTCTAGTCCCAGTTGCCGTTTCGCATAATCAAACGACTGATTGACGGTCAATGTGGCTGATGTCAGGACAATGGAATCTTTCTTCTGAAAAAGTTCTCGACATAAAATATCCGATACATCGAGAGGAGCAAAGTGTAAGGAAAGAAGTGGTTTTTCACGTGTTCCATTCTTTTCTAGCCAGCAGACTTCAGTCTCAGTGAGAAGAGGTAATTTAAATAGAAGAGCGCATTGTGCCATGAGCTGTTCAAGATAGCCTAGAGCGTCCAGCATCCGGCCACCGCGATCCGTATCTTCGTCTTCTTCCCCCCACTTTTGCCAGCTATTTTTTTCTTCCTGCAAAGACACCATTCTATTTTCTAATTGTTTTTGTAAAGAAAGAAATTCTTCCCATTCTGGAGCCCGATAAATTTTATCTGAGAGACGAAGTTCCTTACTTTCGTTTGGAATCAAATTTGAAAATAGTAAAAATATCCTTTCCATAACTTGACGCAACGATAAAATGTGTTCTTCTGCTCTTTCAATTGATGGAATGATTCTTTCAGCTTGCGGTGAATCGGTATATTTACGTCGCAAATCTTGAAGTAAAGAGTGGCGGACGCCTTCTCTGGACAAGCGATAACTCAAACCTAAAAATTGAAGCCAGTGAACCTCAGATCCTAGATGTTTGGTTGCCACATCTCGCACGTGGTGCGCTTCATCCATAATTAAATAATCGAAACTTGGCAGTACGCGATGATCGGATTTTAAATCAGAGAAGACCAGTGAATGGTTGGTAACCACCAAGTCTGCCTGCTGGGCGCTTTGCTTAGCTTGGAAATAGTAGCAACGTTTAAAAAAAGCACACCGTTTGCCAATACATGAATCACTCTCACTTTGAATGCGTTGCCAGGTGCCAGAACTTGCAGCTGCTACACTGAGTTCATCTTTTAATCCTCTCTCTGTCTCCACCAACCAGCTCATAAACATCATGAATGACTGAATCTCATAAGAATCGGAGGTCATCATAAGCGAAGCTGATTCTTGGCGAATTTTACGCAAACAAGCATAATTGGTGCGTCCTTTTAAAACTGCAAGTTGTACTGGAAAAGGGAACATTTTTTTCAGAATTGGAAAATCTCTATGTTCAATCTGATCTTGTAGAGCAAGTGTATGAGTAGAAATAACCACTTTTTTTTCTGAGCTTTTGGCATATAACGCAGAGGGAACCAGATAAGCAAGCGACTTCCCTGTACCTGTTCCAGCTTCTATCATAAGATGTTGACCATTATCCAGGGCATCAGCCACCATTCGTGCCATGTCCATTTGAGCTTCTCGAGCCGCAAATTGTGAGAACATCTGTGGCAGAGGTCCTTCTGAAGAAAGAAGATGGGCCGATTTTTCCGGTAATGTTAATTCATTGTTCTCTAATAACGAATTAGAACCTTGGATTGTGTGATCTTCAGTGACTACTGCAAAACTAAGACCCTGAATCTGATCTAAGGGGCGAATGGCTTGAAAACTTTTCTCATTTTCAGCCAAAGTCCGAATTTCTTCAAAATATGCACCTACAGTAGGAGAAATAAAAGAAGCCAATCGGCAAATTTCCGACAGCAAATTTGTAGGCCATTTTCTGGAAGCTATTTTTTGAAGCTTTATCAAGAGTTCACCCGTAGCCTTAGCATCTGCAAGTGCCCGATGTTGCTCTTCATGAGTAATATCTAACTGCTTGACGAGAGCTGCCAAACTGTATTCACTATTTTTAGGTAAAATAATGCGAGCTATAGCCAAGGAATCTAGAGAGTTCTCTAATTTGGGAGAAGATATGCCTATTCTTCTGGCATTTGCTTCTAAAAATTGAATATCAAAACGTACATTGTGTCCTGCCACTGGAGATTGGCCTATAAAATCCAAAAAATCTGGCAATGCTTTTTCCACAGAAGGCGCGTCTATTAACATACTTTTATCGATCCCGGTCAATTCGGAAATTTGGTGCGGTACACCTTGATTCGGTTTGACCAGTGTAGAAAATTCATCAACTGCAATACCTTCTCGGAAGCGTACGCCAGCTAATTCAATAATTTCATCTTTATCCGGGCGAAAACCAGTTGTTTCTATATCTAGGACAACCAAATCCAAAAGTTTGTCCTCCTTAATGGACGCTATGTTGAGTATTGTACCATTTGTGCAAATAAACGTGCATGTGAGCGATTGGATGCTCAGGCTGAAGATAGAGCACTCTATGGCAATATTTTAAACCTTCTAAAGGACGCTGTAATCGGAATGCTAAAAAACTCCCTAATAAAGCTAAATATTCATGGTATGGAAATTGCTTAAGTGCTGCACGCACAATTTCCATTGCTCGTATATCATTGCCGCATTTGCAAAAAGTATAGGCAAGGAGTAATAGTGTATCAGCATCAGGTGGCGTGAGCCTAGCATAGCGGAAAAACACAAACAGTGCTTCGCGATATTTTTTTTCCGTTAGCAAACAGAGCCCTAATACTTTCCAGACTCCCCCATCCATAGGTTTATATTTAAGATATTGTCGCAAAGCCACAATCGCAGCTAAGTAATGATTTTGTTGAAGAGCTAATTCTGCTGATAATTGCCAAATGGAAGCTCGATATTTTGGGTTGGAAAAGGAAATTATTTCTTCTAAATAGATTTGCGCTTCGTCCAAATCATTCAGATAAATACAGCAAGATGTCAATAGACAATAGATGTCAGGGTGAGGATAGATGTTCGTGATTTTTTGAAAAATTTCCTTGGCCGATGTATAGAGTTGTAACTCATAATAAGCGCAAGCTTTTTGCAGTAAATCATGAGTAGGATTAGCTAATTGTGGATGTTGAATGGATATGGATTGAGTTTGCGCGAATTCAGACAAGCGTTTACTGTATACTTGCTGTTTGCCTGTCCTAAAGAGCTTTTTTGAAGAAAAACTTGGATGTGACACGCTCCTCACCTCCGTCGTTCTTGTTTAAACACAGGATGGTGCGACAGCGTTCTCCCTATGCCCGCCAAGTGCAGGCAATCCATGCAGTAAAATAGCATAGGGAGCGGCAAAAAGGCTCATCAGAGGTTGTGACTTAGTAACAAATGGTTTCTGAAGCAACAATTTCTCCAGATGGAACTCGAATTTCTTGACCGTTGTCCATTTTCATCAACAGAACACCATTTCTGTCTATCGATAGACACAATCCGCGCTTGCGTTCTGTACCCAGCTGCACTTCAATCCAATCTCCCAGATGTGCACAAAGGCTTAACCATTCTTCTTGAACTTTGGCAAAACCACCTCCATTTTCCACCAGTTCAGTATACATTGGATTGAATTCGTTCAGAATGGCCCCCATCACTTCAGCCCGTGAAAAACGTTGACCAGTTTCCATCTGTAAGGATGATGCTTTGTTTCTCAGTTCTGGCAAAATATCATTTTCAGTGAGATTGACGTTCATGCCTATACCAAGAATAACCGAATGCACATTTTCTCCGTCAGCTCGAATTTCAGCCAAGATACCGCAAATTTTTTTCTGATGGAGCAGAATGTCATTGGGCCATTTGATACGTGCCGGTAAACCAAAAGTATGTTCAAGCGCTCTGGCAGTAGCAACTCCTGCTAATAGTGTAATTTCGCCTGCTCTATGCAGTGGCAAAGGTCGCGTTAAAAGAAGTGACATCCAGAGCCCGCCAAATGGAGAAATCCAGGACCTTCCTCTTCTCCCTCGACCACCGCTTTGTTCGTCAGCAGTAACTGCAGTACCATGGGGAGCTCCTTGGCTTAGTAATTCTGAAGCGATTGTGTTGGTGGAATGGACTCGGCTTCTGTGCGTCACTTGACGGCCTAAGGTCGTAGAATTTTTTAAATAGCGAACGACGACAGGCTGCAAAGGACAGTCAGGTATTTCTTTCAATGTATACCCACGTCTTGGAGCAGCATCGAATTGAAATCCTATTTCCGTTAAATATTCCATGTGTTTCCATATAGCGGTACGTGAGATACCGATCTCTCGCGAGAGTTGTTCTCCAGAAAGGGGTTCTCCGAGATGCTCAATAAACAGTTCGGCTAAATGTAGGCGGATATTCTCAGTATCACTTCTCCAAGTCATTGTTTTCCTCCATCTGCTTTTTAAGCCAATCAAGAATTATCGGTTTTTTATTGTCAACACGGCCTTCTATGACAGCATTTTGAGCCATAAATAAAGCTTGTCCAATAAGTGGGCCTGATAGAGCTAGATGTAAGGCTATGTCGCTGCCTCGAACAGCCAAATCTCGAATATGCTCTATGGGAAGCGTCTTTAGATGGGTTTGATATTTTAAGAGTAATGGATGAACCGACAAGTCTTTTTGCATAGCCAGAAGGGCTAGCAAAATATGAGCATCCTTATGGTTTTTTTCTTTGATGATCAGTTTTTTAGCCAATAAAGGAATAAAGAGATCAACGGAGAGCGGAAGCAGTTCTTCCAATAACTCCAATCGTTCCATCCAACTTGTCAACCAATGTTTAGATTTTCCAAGGCTTCTTTGCAAATTTTGCAATGATTCCAAACTTGGTTTGGTTTTCGTTGCAGAATAAGCACGTAGGAGCCAAAGTCCAATCGCAATTTCTTGACATTCTTTTGCAGTAAAAGACTGTAATACTTGCAGCCAATTGTGCTCATCATGCTCTCTTGTTGCTATCATGCCATCTGCTAGTATAGACAAACCTGGATAAAGTGGATGACGTAACCAGAGTCCAGCACCAAGCTTAGGAGCCCAGGCGGTCCAATCACATTTGGCAAAGCGTAATAACTCTTGGTTCATCCGCTCTCGTGATAAGCACGAGGTCATGTGTGCGTTTTGACACATAGCTTGCCAAGTCATGGATTCTATTTCCAAGTCATAATCAGCCGCTAGACGAAAAGCACGCAGATGACGCAAGGCGTCTTCTGCTAAACGTTGTTGCGGATTGCCTACCGTACGAAGGATCTTATTTTGAATATCTATTCTACCATCGAACGGGTCAAACAACCTTCCATCGCGATATAAAGCAATGGAGTTTATTGTATAATCCCGTCGGCTTAAGTCTTCATAAAGCGATTTTGTATATTCCACTAGTTCAGGATGTCTTCCATTGTTATAATGCTTTTCTTTCCGATAGGACGTAACCTCGCAAATTTCACCTGCTTCAATTATTGTAATGGTTCCATGACGCAATCCGGTAGGAATTGTATGTGAAAAAATTTTCTGCACTTGTTCGGGACGTGCGGAAGTTGCCACGTCCCAATCATTGATATTCCGGCCAAATAAATAATCGCGAATAGCACCGCCAACAATGACTGCCTCGTATCCATCATCTTCTATACGTTTAAGAATGGAAAGAATCGATGGCGGTACAAAAGAATGAACGTCAATCACCGGCTTGCATCCTCAATGAGTCGTTGGTAAATTCGTTCATAATGAGCTACTTGCTCTGCAACATTAAACTGTGTTTCGGCAGTTTTTCTGGCACCACCGGATAACCGGTGATATAAATTTTCGTCTGAAAAGAGACGCAAGACAGCATTAGCCATTCCATCGACATCGCCAATGGGAAACAAAAATCCAGTTTCATTAGGTTTCACCACTTCAGGAATGCCCCCTGCGATGGAACCGACGACCGGAACTCCGCAAGCCATACTCTCCAGAGCAACCAGTCCGAAACTCTCTTTTTCTGATGGCAACAGGAATACGTCAGCTGCAGCAAAAAGCGAGGCTACTTCATCTTGTTTGCCCAGAAAGTTGACTTTTTCCTGTAGACCAAGTTGACGAACCAAATCTCTTGCTGCTGTAAGTTCTGGCCCTTCACCAACTAAAATAAGTCGACTATCGACTTGTTGAAGAACCTTTTGAAAGACGAGAATGACATCCGGTACTCGCTTAATTTTACGAAAGTTAGAAACGTGCATGAGCACACGCTCTCCAGGTCTGGCGAGACAGGCGCGCGTTTGTCGTTCACTTTGCGGACGGAAGATATCCGGATCGACAAAATTATATATACATTCGATTTCCTTTTCCGTGCCAAACAGACTACGCGTTTCCTCAATTAAACTGTGAGAGACGGCGGTTACAGCATCGCTGCGCTCAATACCAAGACGCATGACATTTTTGAGACTGCGATCTTGCGCGAGAACGGTCACGTCTGTTCCATGGAGCGTGGTTACTGTGCGCACTTTATTCTCTCCAAGCATCTCTTTGGCAAGAAAAGCGCAGACAGCAAAAGGCAAGGCGTAATGAGCGTGTAAAATATCGAGATGGTATTCGGCAACAACATCGGCCATCTTGGCAGCCAATGAGAAATCATATGGGGGTGTCCGCAAAACCGGGTACGATACAGTTTCTACTTCGTGAATATATAGGTTGTTACGAAATTCACCCAAACGAAAAGGAACGTCAGATACGATAAAATGAACTTCATGGCCTCTGGTGGCTAATGCTTTGCCCAGTTCTGTAGCCACGGCTCCTGAACCGCCAACTGTAGCATAACAACTGATACCAATGCGCATGGCTGTGGCCTCCTTTCTGTGTGAATGTCGTAGGGCTATACTCTCTCAAACGCTTCTCTGTCAAAAAAGTACATGTTCCAATCCATAAACCATACCTTTTAATTCTTTTACAGCCACACAAGCCTCGAGAATACCTGGCATAAAACTATCCCTGGACAGGGAGTCGTGACGGATAGTTAATAACTCTCCTACTCCGCCACACAGTACTTCCTGATGAGCGACAAGGCCCGGTAAGCGCACACTATGTATAGGTATACCAGCGACCATCATGCCACGACTTTGTAATGGCGGTTCAATCCGTTCAGATGGAAGGGCTTCGTCTGAAATCATTTCTGCTGTTCTGCGCGCAGTACCAGAAGGTGCGTCTTTTTTACCAGCATGATGGTATTCCACAATCTCGATATGTTGGAAAAAGCGAGCGGCTTCTTTGGCAAATCGCATCATCAGCAAAGCTCCCACTGAAAAATTCGGGCAAGCCAGACCGCCAATATCTTTTTCGCGACATGCTTGATCCCAAGCCTCCACTTGTTCCATATTGTAACCTGTAGCTCCGACAACAGGTGAAACTCCCTCACTAATAGCGATATCTACATGCTTTTTGACACTTTCAGCGTCTGTCAAATCGAGCCATACATCAGGCTCTGTCTGTTTTAAGAGCGATTGGACCTGACTCCCCACTACCACTTCTCGACCTTTTTCTATTGGCAAATTCTTAGGAGTATGTCGAACGAGACAACCAACCAATTGCAATCGCTCATCAGATTGAATAGCGGTTAAGGCAGCTTGTCCCATTTTTCCTGCAGCGCCCGCAACCACTACACGAATGGGTTTTGTCATCCATCAGAACTCCTTTCTTCTTTTCTTAGCTTGTCCAGCACAGGAAGTCTAGTTCTACGACTCCCTGCGTAAAAGATGTTGCAAATACTCATAGCCATGAAATGCTTCTACATTAAACGGATCGCGAAGACAAGCTTCGGCAAAATCTTTTGCCGCTTGTAGCTTGTTTCCATTTGAAAGCGCCCGATAGGCATTTTGTACAAGAATGGATGCGACAATTTCTTGCAGATTTTGTGCATACAATTCACAATCCGGCGCTAATTCCACGCTTATCTGCGCGAGTTGCAACGCCTTTTGATAGGCCTGATTGCGATGCATAGTCACAGAAGCGTGAAAATAATATTCTGGATTACTAGGATCGCAAAGAATTGCCTGAAGAAAAGATTGTTCCGCCCGATAAAAATTTTGTTCATAGAGATAGGCGTATCCTTCTTGCAAATAGTCCTCGCCGTTCACAGCGACTCCCCTCCACCAGCAACATATGCCGACGGAAATGAACATCGCTTGTACGTCTATCCCTATGCCTCTTTCCCATTTTTGCGCGTCCAACGATTGGCATCGCGAGTTTCAAATTTCTCCATGACGGCGACAAAAGCCTCTTCCAGCGAGATATTCAGTCGATTAGCGAGACAAGTTAAGACAAACAATATATCCCCTATCTCTAAAGCAATACTACCTTCAGGTTCACTCGATTTTTTGGGTTTCTCTCCATAGACATGGTTTATCTCGCGAGCAAGTTCCCCCAATTCTTCCGTCAACCTGACAACCAACGTCATCGGCTGAAAATAACCTTCCTTGAATTGAGAAATATAGTCGTCTACTCGTTTGGCAACAGCGGCAAGTTCCATTGTATGACCTTCTCCTTTTAGGATCATCGAATGAACTGACGAGCTAGTATGAATCTCGAGGCCCCATTGAGAAATTATACTGGTTCTTCTTATCAACTGGCAAAAAAGTAACTTTCACATATTTGCGGACTTGCCTCATAAGATTTAACGGATAACTGTGGACAAAGAGAGCGCCATAATCGAAGGAGTTGGTTGTTTTGAGCAGGGTAAGCAGAGGCAGGGGGTCGACATTGCTTTTGGCTGCCATGGCCATCATTTTTACCATTGCGTTGTGCGTGTATCCCAAACAGGGATTTGAAGCAGGTATGTCAGGACTGAAAGTATTTTGGGATGTAGTATTTCCCTCACTCTTGCCGTTTTTTATTTTGTCAGAATTATTGCTAGGTCTTGGTGTTGTACGAGGATTTGGTGTTTTATTAGAACCTCTGATGCGTCCACTCTTTAGTGTTCCAGGGGTAGGTGCTTTTGCACTTTCCATGGGGCTTGCTGCTGGGTATCCCATGGATGCAGTCATTACAGCCCGTTTTCGAGAAACAGGTCAGTGTTCGCGTATAGAGGGAGAACGTTTACTGGCTTTTACGAATACGGCCGATCCGCTTTTCATGTTTGGGGCAGTTGCTGTGGGCATGCTCAAATCCCCTGCACTCGGCGGACTTATTGCGCTGGCACACTACATTTCTTCCTTTTTGGTAGGTGTTTTCTTTAAATTCTGGGGACGTAAGGAAGAAAGACTCAACAAACAACAGGCATCTGTAAGCGTCCATACTGAACAGCAAACGAATCCATCAAGCCCTCGTCCCTTTATTCTCAAAAGAGCTTATCAAGCGATGTTGGAGGCTCACGAAGAAGATGGTCGGCCTTTTGGGAAACTGCTGGGCAATTCTGTTACTGAATCCATTCAAACCCTTCTTATGATTTGTGGATTTATTGTTTTTTTTGCAGTACTTATTGAAATCTTGCATCTGTCTGGATTGATGACGCTTATTGGCTGGCCTTTGATGTATGTATTTCATTTCTTCGGACTGAATACTGGATTGGTACATCCAATGCTTGCCGGTGTGTTGGAGCTAGATATCGGATCGGCTCAAGCTGCAGCCGTGGCGGCCCCTATGATTCAAAAATTAGCCGTTATCAGTGGTATTATTGCTTGGAGCGGTCTAGCAGTTCATGCCCAGGTTGCCAGTGTTCTGACACAAACGGATATCCGCATGAAACCTTATTTTTTGGCTCGTCTGTTGCATGCTGTTCTGGCAGCATTGATTACTGTTATTCTCTTTAAAGCAGGTCTTGCGAAGGAAGTTGGTCCAGCAATAGCTAATATTTCACCAGCTTTTGCTATGTGGACTCATTCAACAACCAGCGAATCCAGCACTATGCCCTATTGGTCTCTGGCATGGAAAAATTTGCATATCTGGGTTTTATCACTGGTGATCATGCTTTTTGCAGCATTTGCATTCCTCGGTTGGCAGCGGCGTCAAATCAATGGTTGATAGCTATGGATAAAGAAGCGTTAAAAGACCTCCATCTCCACAATGTGTGGATTTGGAGGTTTTTTTATACCAAGAATGTGTTGGATTGCGAAAATTCTTTTTAGTGGAGAATAAAAAGCGGCGGAAAAAATCGGTGAAAAAAGATCTGGTCGGATAGAATAAAGGCAGCCAGTACAAAAGTATAGACTGCAAAAATCCGCATGCGACACTTTTCAAGCAGCCAAAAGGTGAAACGAACGCCAATATATCCAGCAACGGCTGCGGAAACCGTACCTACCAGTATAGGCATCCAAGGCAAGTGATGAGCAGCAACCGGATCTTCAAAGAGATCGTCCAATTCTACTAAGATGCCTCCTAAAATAGCTGGAATGCTGAGCAAAAAAGAAAAACGAGCAGCTGCTCGGCGTTCCATTCCTCTCCAAAGTCCTCCGGCTATGGTAAGCCCAGAACGTGATAAAGCGGGTAAGATGGCTGCGCCTTGTAATGCACCTATCCATAAACTGTCTTTGACATGCATCGTTTCTTCTGTTTTCATTCCGTCAGTACGACTGTCCATCCACCAAAGAATGCATCCGGTAATGACAAATTCTAAACCTACTGTAGCCCCTGTAGAAAAAAGATGTTCAAACCATTCTTCAAACAGAACGCCAATCACGGCTGTTGGCAAAAGCGCGACGCCAATCATCCACGTCAAGCGGGACTTAGGATGTCGATACCACCACATCAGTTCCTTACGCAAAGCATACATGACGGCAATAAGGGAACCAAGATGTAAAAAAAGGACAAATAGAGTTCCGGAAGCCTCTGGATTCAAATGCCAGATTTTTGCGAGCATGACGAGATGACCTGATGAAGAAATAGGCAAGAACTCCGTGATTCCCTGCACAATACCCATAATCATTGCTTGTAGCGCGTTCATCGCGCACCTCCTTTAAGGGATGCCTGATGAAACGGGAAGTGAGGACCATAGCATAGTGAACAGCACGTCTATCACCTCCCTTTCACAGACAAGCTATCAGAATTCAATTCATATATATGAGACAAGCGCTGTGAGATACCGGGCTTGCTTCATATTTCAACTCGTAATTTTGTGGTCATCCAGGAAATCCAATTTTTTGCTTTTGAATGGAGCCTATGTTTGTTTAAAGCCGTTGTCTGGTATTCTGAAAATTAAAAACTGCCTTCGGCACTTTGTAGTGCGAGGAAGGCAGTTTGGTTTGTGCACTAAGTCATTCACAATAGGGCTTCACAGCCAATTTTGAAAACGTTCTTTTTTGATGAATTAACCGTGTACTGCAGAAAATCCGGGTACACCATCAAATGTGTAGAGATTTTCTGTTTTAATAATGTCAAATCCAGCATTTAGAATATTCTTTTGTATCAAAATCACCTCATCAGCGGTTACATGGCTTCCATCTGTTTTGCGGAATCGACACCGCCAGTGGTCGGTGCAGAACGTCTCCGGCAACCCGTTTGGCCACACTTTGATACCGCGATTGGTGATCACTTCAAGCTTGAGTTCACCTACAGAAATGGTGCTTAACTGGCTGCCCAAATCGTTAGCACTTCCTGACTGCCAATCAAGAAATATGTCTACACCCACCAATTGTTTGAGCGTATTTTCAACAGGCTTGATATGGCGACGAGCCATGACAATATCTTCTCGATAGGAGACGGGTTTTAATACTTGAGGATGCTGTCCTAGTCGAGCAATCACGGCATCCGCAAACTCGTCTGTGCCTACTTGTTGACGGCTTATTTCTTCTCGATAGATGTCCCGAGTATGTATACCGTCTTCAATTGTTCGCAACCACGCTTGATGAACGCGCTCTGCCACTTTTGACTGACCAATGTGAACGAGCATCATCACGGCTGCAAGCAACAAGCCAGACGGATTAGCAATATTCTGTCCAGCAATATCTGGTGCAGAACCATGAATAGCTTCAAACATGGCAAAACCATCGCCAATGTTGGCTGATGGGGCCAAACCGACAGATCCGGATATTTCTGCTGTTACATCAGACAAAATATCACCATAGAGATTTGGCATAACAATCACATCAAATTTTTCTGGTGTATTTGCCAACCGTGCTGCCCCAATGTCAACAATAAGCGTTTCATGTTCCAAATCTGGGTATTCAGATGCAACCTGATCAAAAACTTTATGAAATAATCCGTCTGTCAGTTTCATAATGTTGTCTTTCACAAAGCAAGTAACCTTTTTGCGATGATTGACTCTAGCATATTCAAATGCATAGCGAATGACACGTTCCGAACCTGGTTGTGTAATGAGTTTGAGGCATTGGTAAACCTGATGAGTCTGTCGGTGTTCAATGCCTGCATACAAATCCTCTTCGTTTTCTCGGATAATGACCAAATCCATAGAAGGATGTTTGGTTTCTACATATGGGGAGTAAGCGATGGTAGGACGAACGTTAGCGTATAAGTTTAGAGCCTTGCGCATGGTTACGTTAAGACTTTTGTATCCCCCACCTTGTGGAGTGGTAATCGGAGACTTTAGAAAAACTCGAGTTTTGCGAATGCTTTCCCAAGCTCCTGGATCCATACCGGAGTCTACGCCGCGTTTGTAAACTTTTTCACCAATTTCGACCGTCTCTATGTCCAATTGGGCACCTGCTGCTTGTATGATACGTAATGTTGCTGTCATGATTTCCGGACCAATTCCGTCTCCATAAGCTACTGTTATAGGTGTTTTTTCCATTTTGCAATCCCCTTCTTCATGAAACTTAGAATGAAGTGAACTCCGATTTTTCATGATAACTGAATTTAACATGGTTAACTTGGTATAAACAGAGTTTGACCAGCCACGCATGCTTTTCTTCATCGTGACTCGTAATGAAGGATAAGTTTATGACATCCACCTCCACGGTCATTATAGCAATTGCTATTTTCTCAAAAAATTGTCTATGTATTCTGAAATCAATCATTCTAAAAAATGAGCAAATTTATGCAGAGTATTTCTTTTCATCAAGCTGGATTGTGGTGGAATGGGTGTCCAATATCTTCAATAGGATAGTAAAGAAGGGAGGGACATCGGCATGCAAGATGGCTCCATCTGGCGCAGTGTACAAATTGCATGTGTATATATCGGAACAGTGGTAGGAGCAGGATTTGCCTCTGGCCGAGAGGTGGATCAGTTTTTTGTTCGCTTTGGTATTCCTGCATTTTCCATGGTTTTATTGACTACGCTGCTTTTTATTTTTTTCGGCTATCGAATGCTCAGACTAGGTCGTATTCTCCGAGCCCATACATTTCGTGACGCTACCAAAGTTATGTTTGGCAAACGTGGTGCATGGCTGATTGACATTCTTTATGTGATGATGATGTTTGGATTGACAGTCGCCATGTTGGCCGGAGCTGGTGAATTGTTTCGGGAGAGGTTGCATGCACCGTACTTTTTAGGCGTTTTTTTGACAGCCTTGCTCTCTTGGTTTACCGTGCGTCATGGCATTCATGGCTTAATGCGTGCCAATGTGATTATTGTTCCACTCATGGTCAGTTTTGTGATTTACGTTGGCTTGCAGACATTTCTTCAACATAAATGGCCCGTTCATTCCCAATGGATAATCAGTAACACAAATCCAGGTTTTCTGCATGCAGTTTTGTCAGTTCTATTTTACATAGGATTAAATGTAGGATTGTCTGCCGGAGTACTTATTCCACTTGGGGCGACTGCCCATCATCAAAAGGAATTAAAACTAGGCTCTCTACTGGGATCTTTGGCACTTGGAATGATGTTGTTGACGGTAACGTTTATCTTGCTTTGTTACGGACAAGAGGCGCGTAATTACGCATTGCCTATGGCCTATGTTGCGGCACACGCGGGAGCTTGGTTGGAATGGATTTTTCCCTTGGTACTCTGGGCTGAAATTTTTTCCACTATTGTTAGCAATGTTTACGCGCTTGCCTTTTTGTCACCAAATCAAGGTAAGCAAAGACGTTGGTTGTTACCGCTCATTCTCTCCCTAGCTGGTCTTTTATCGGCTGTAGGATTTAAGTCGATTGTCCAATATGGCTATACAGCATTCGGCTGTTTATCGTTACTTTTTTTAGTTGCACTTTTGCGTACCTACCACGCCCCATTCCATCGTGAACAAATTTAAGCCATACTAAAGAGCGGCAGAGTTTTTGGACATCTGCCTCACCATGGAAAAAGGGCTCGTTTGCGTTCAGATACCTTAACCGTACAACGCAAACAGCAGTCTGGTCCGCGAAAGTGAGTGGCATGCTGATGTGGAATGTACTAAGAGAGTATTTCATCATTATTTTGGGTGGATTGATTTATTCTGTAGGACTAAATGCGTTTTTAGTTGCAAACCACCTGGCGGAAGGTGGTTTTGTCGGTATTTCAGTCCTGCTTCTTTATCGATTGCATATTGCTATTGGTATTTCATTTTTAATCATGAATTTACCATTACTCTGGATTGCGTGGAGAAAATTTGGCCATCAGTTTGTTATTAAAACAACATTGGGTGTCCTTTCTGTATCTTTATTCAGTTGGCTGACGGTTCATTGGCAGGTTGATGCACATGATAAACTGCTAGCAGCACTTTATGCCGGTGTCATTACAGGTCTTGGACTAGGGTTGATTTTTCGAGCTGGCGGAACGACTGGCGGTGCCGATATTATTGCACGATTGATACGTCAAGCGCGAGGCATTGCCATGGGACGATTACTTTTTATCATTGATGTCATTGTAATCGGTCTGGTGGCATTGATGATTGGATATGAGACGGCCATGTATTCGCTCGTTGCGTTATTTGTCTCCAGTCGAGTGATTGATTTTGTCATTGAAGGAATGTCACGAAGCAAAGCGTTGTATATCATCTCAGGATCGTATCAGCAAATTGTTCAGGAAATTCACAATAGCTTGAGCCGAGGCACTACCATTTTAAGTGGTCAAGGCGGATATACTGGTCAACAGCGTCCTGTTGTCTATGTTGTTGTATCGAGAGAAGAAGTGATACGCGTGCAACAGATTGTGGCCAAGCTCGATCCGACAGCGTTTGTCATTGTCAATGATGTTCATGAAGTTCTCGGTGAAGGGTTCACGTTTGATTCCAACGAAAACGCTGTCCAGCCTGCAGAGCAGCAACAGCCTAGCCCTTGATGAGCAAGCAATAACTGCTTCTCCATATCAAGAAGACACCACCTTTCCCCGTTGACTGAGGTATAAGGTGGTGTCTGGATGAAGATGATTACGTCAGATTTATCAATTGGTTGAAGCGAGTGGCTGCATATGATCAAATTCAATCAATGCTCGGCTTGCTTCAATAAAAGCCTGTTTGTCTCCGCCATCAAGTGCTCTGTCAACTGCTTGCATGAGCAGTTCCCGCTGGTAATTGCGAAGGGATACATCAATAATCCATTCAGCCTGCAGAGAAATTAATTCTTTTACTGCAGGTTCAAGTTCATGAGACGCTGTTTCTTCTAAAACAGCGGCGTATTCAGCACTGGTTGCGCGTTCTTTAAAAAAGAATCCTACATACACATCCTCGTCTGGATGTTGATACAAGTCTAAAAATGCTTGTTCAACATCTGTACTGACGGGCTTATTGCGGCGATAATAGCGGAACGGCGCAACCTGCACACATGTGGTTGAAATGACCATGACTCTTGGCAGATGCCGAAAATTATCCACAAAATGAACTCGGCGCAATACGTTCTCGCGTGTCATCATATACCGGACCAGCATCTCGGCTTCACGGCTTTGCAGCTGGTAATTCGCGAGAAACCAACGGAGAAAATGTTTCTTCTCGGCGATTGTAACGGTTGTGGCCATAGCCGACTCCTCCTTGTAAAGCGGCGTATCCGAAAGCGGTCTGGTGAGATGCGACTCTGCAGTAGTAAGAATTCTTTGTATATTTTATTCGAGAGGTTCTTCTGGTTTTCCTGCTAAACCTCACAGAACTCGCCTATTTTTCGCAAAATTGTGTACGTTCAAAAAGGTTTCTTTCTTTAATCCTCGATGAGGCTTTTCACCTCCTTTTGTATACCCCTGTTACTCCACTTTTGCAAAGTCCGCTCGACATTGCCTGGAATGGCTAGTGCCGTTTGCTTAGACAAGCGTTCGAGCCAATCAGAGAGCGAGTAACCTGCCGCAAGTCCATCCTGAACACGTTGCTCGGTAATTCTGAAACGGAGATAACTCTCCGTACTCTCCATCATTTCTGCAAAGCGTCCCAATTCTACAAAAAAGGGATGAGTCGGAGAGCTTATCACAATTTCAAAGTTCGGGTGTACATGGAGTGTCGCGTTTGGACGAATTTTCTCTTCACTTAACTTAATATCTCCTAGCAATAATTGTAGACCGAGTTTGCTCATTTGAAACCAGTTGTGTATAGAATCTGAAAAAGTTTCTTGATGAAGATGCACAATTCCAAGATAATGAAGCATTTGTAAAATTCTTTGTTTCCACACCTGTTCTTTGGAATCAAAATAAAAGTCAGATAAAAAGTGTTGAATAACCTCATATACAGTGTCTTCCCGAACCCAGCTTTCGGACAAATGTATAAGTAAAGATAAAATCAGAGGTAGGCGCGGCAAAGGTCGACGATAAGATCGAATATAAAATTCAAATAGCGACTGTAACTGTTCGTAGTTACCCTTTTGTAACCAAGGATGGCTGGAATTTATAATGAGTTGCCCAACTTCTTGCTCTTCTAACAGTCCAGTAAAGTAGCTGAAATCATAAAGTAAAGCAAAACGATCTGGATAGTCATGAAATCTTCTTCCATAACCAAAGCGCCAGCTCTCGACCGGTATTTCTTCAGGAGTTGACATCAATTCGAGTATTTGTGTTAACTGCCGTTTGTAAATTGAACCGTTGACAGTGAGTTGTACCTGGTGTCTCTCTGTGTATTGCAAAAATGTATGCAAATCACTCAGAACTGATGTTTTGTCCAAAGAGATATTTTCATCGTCTTCATGAAAAACCAATTTCTCACGCATTTGGTCGATCACGCTATAGAGTAAATGCTCACGAAGCTCATCTGGCAAGACATAGATGGTGTCACCGTTATACTTTCTGATAGGAATCAACCAACCTCTGGAAATTGCTTCTTGCAGATCCAGCGAATCTGTTGGATTAGATTGGAACATAGCTTGGATTTCTTCTTTAGCAAAAAAACCTGTTTTGTGAAGTGCTAATCTTGCGTAAATTGGATTTTGCAAATATTCTTGAGCAGTTTGCTCGAGTTGAAATTGTGGGTTTATGCGAAAATGGTGCAAAATTTCTTGGATCATCTCGTTTTTGGAATAGAGTGCGCAAGAGAATTGATAATGGCGAGCAATAGCCTGCAGTGTATGGATGTCCGCTTGGACCAGGCAGTCTGCCAATCGCACATCGACTCCTCCTTTGGGGCTTGTATGATTCTCGGTCATGTTTTTGTTGGGTACTTGTATAGGGATACATGGTTTGCCAGAATATAGTATCCATTATGGACGATGCCGAGAGGCTTATACCTATTTGCATAACATTCAGCTTATGGACAGTATGGGAAAAATCATGGATTCTGTAGAGTGAGGTCTATATGTGGGAGGTAAAATGTATTTATGAATGCGTTTTCAAAAAAATGAGCCTGCAATCGCAGGCTCTAGTATTAAAGCTAGGAGTGGAGAGAAATCAGAACAATCACCCTTCGACTACAAGAATATAACGGAATGGAAGCGCTGTCAATGCAAATTTTCATTTTTTATTCGAATTTTCTTTCCCTTTGAAGTTCCAAAATTAAATCTGAAAATGTTGGAAAAGAAATATCAACGGCTGACCAATTTTCAATAGTCACTTCTTGCTCAGCGGCCAAACCAGCCACTGCAAAACTCATCGCAATTCGATGGTCATGAAAACTATCCACCACTCCGCCGTTTAATTTTCCTCCTATAATAGTTAGCCCATCGTCCGCTTCTTCGACATGTACACCGAGCGTCTGAAGTCCTTTAGCCATAGCTAAAATCCGGTCTGTTTCTTTAACTCTCAATTCTCCTGCACCGCGAATAGTGGTTTTTCCCTCTGCCACTGCTGCGGCTATGGCCAAAATGGGGATTTCATCAATTAATGACGGGATTTCCTCAGGAAGAATATCCGTTCCACTGAGTGGTTGATAACGTACACGTACGTTTCCAAGAGGTTCGCCCGCACTCTCCCGTTGATTCAAAATTTCCACATGGGCGCCCATCCTTTGTAATACCTTTAAAAATCCAATACGTGTAGGATTCAACCCTACATGCTCAATCGTTACATCGCTATCAGGAACAATAGCGGCAGCCACGAGCAGAAATGCAGCAGAAGATGCATCACCAGGTATTTCTACTGAGGTTGCACGCAGGGGTTGTTCTGCTCGAATGGATATGTAGCGTTTTTCTCCCTCTTTTTCCATATCTACCTGGACTCCAAATCCAAGCAACATCCGTTCTGTGTGGTCACGGCTGGGTTGAGATTCAATAATGGTGGTCACTCCACCAGCTTTTGGTGCATGTAACCCAGCCAACATCACTGCCGATTTGACTTGTGCGCTGGGAACGGGCAATGTATAGCGAATGGCTGAGAGTGGAGATTGGCCAATCAGAGCAAAAGGTGCGTAACTGCCTGAGCGCGCGTAAGCGATGGCTCCCATTTCTGCGAGTGGTTTCAGCACTCTTCCCATGGGGCGACGGCGCAGAGAGTCATCTCCTGTCAAGCAGGCAAAAGAAACTTGACTAGCAATAGCTCCGCTGAAAAGACGAATGGTTGTCCCAGAATTACCGCAATCCAATACATTTTCAGGTTCTTTCAAAGACCCTCCTGTACCTTTAATGAGTAAGGACTCTTGCTCAAAAGAAACAGAGGCGCCCAGTTGTTTGGCCACTTCCAGAGAAGAACGGCAATCAGCCGCATTCAACCATCCTTCAATGCGTGTTGTTCCCTCAGCCAGTAAAGCAAACAAGATGGCTCGATGGGTCATGGACTTGTCTCCAGGAACGCGCACAGTTCCACTTAAGTTGGCTGTTTTTTTAAAAGTTCTACGATTCGGATGGGTTAAAGAAATTGTCATGACTTTTCCACTCCTCCCATTCGTTTCTAGCTATTTGAGATCTCTTTAATTCGCTTTCTATACCTTGAAAATCTTGATTTTCTAGTAAAAATTTAAAACGTTTTAATGTATCTTCAATACGTTGTAAATGCAAAAGTATGGGTTCACGGTTTTGGTGGATAGTTTCTAACCAAAATTGGCTAGGAGAAGAAGCAAGTCGAGTGATGTCTCGAAATGCTGGCCCAGTGCATGCAGCAAGCAGTTTGGGATCGACTCCGCTGTTTACCCAATAATCTTCATAGGCAAGCATGACGCTCAGTGAAGTGAGATGAACGGTATGCGAGACCACAGCCATCCATTCATCATGCAATTCAGCATTGTCGAGTATCACAAGATGAGCACCTGTGCCTTGAAGAAAATCTCGAAAATAATCTAATGCTGGCCAATTCTTTATGACAATCCAAGAACAATTAAGAAACAATTCAGCATTGGCCGATTGCGGACCGCCCACACTTTTTCCAGCCATCGGATGTGTGGGCAGAAACCTTTGACGCAATCCAAGTTGCTCTGCAACTTCACATATGCAACCTTTCACAGAACAAACGTCTATACACCATTCACAGTATGCAGAAATTTTAGGGAGAAGTGAAATAGCCGCTTCAACTGGCACCGCGAGCAATCCAATCGTGTATGACCTATCAGAGGCGGTTTTCTCCATATCATCCCAGGAGGCAAACACATGAGTAAAAACGTCTAACTGCATTGCCTCCTGACGATGTGAAGGGTGATTTTCCAAACCATAAAAAATCCAGTCAGGATGCTTTTCTTTCCAAGCAAGCGCTAGTGAAACCCCGATTAAGCCGCATCCTACCACAAGTACACGCACGTTCATTGGTTTGTGTTTGCCGACGTTACTTCTGGATTTAGCACGCGAACAATGCGATTGACTTCCTCTATAAGATTCTCAAAGTTCTCCAAAGTCAAAGATTGTGGTCCATCGGAGAGAGCTTCTTGCGGGTTGGGATGTACTTCCACAATTAAGCCGTGCGCACCAGCAGCCATAGCCGCCCGGCTCATGGCAGTCACATAGCGCCATTTTCCAACTCCATGTGAAGGATCGACAATGACGGGTAGATGCGATAAGTGTTTCACTACAGGTACAGCGTTTAAGTCGAGTGTGTTGCGCGTATATGTTTCAAATGTGCGAATACCTCGTTCACAAAGAATAACATTAGGGTTGCCTTCAGACAAAATATACTCTGCAGACATCAGCCATTCTTCAATCGTGTTGCTAAAACCACGCTTTAGCAATACAGGTGTTTGTGTACGTCCAACAGCGCGCAGCAACGCGTAGTTTTGCATATTGCGTGCACCAATTTGAAGAATGTCTACATAGTCAACCATCAGATTGACGGTTTCTGGTTCCATCACTTCGCTGATTATCGGCAGTCCTGTTATTTCACGAGCTTCAGCCATATATTTAAGTCCCTCTTCGCCAAGCCCTTGAAAAGAATACGGGGACGATCGCGGTTTAAATGCCCCACCGCGCAAAATGTGAGCGCCTGCTTCTTTTACACGCTGAGCAATTTCAATCATCCCTGTCCGTGACTCGACAGAACAGGGGCCCGCCATATACACCGGTTCTGGACCACCAATTTTCAAGTTGCCTACAGAAATGACAGTGTCAAGAGGATGAAAATCCCGCGAAGCTAATTTAAATGGATTACTCACAGAAACCACCTTTTCTACGCATTCCAGCGATTCAACTGCTAATTCACCCACACGTTCCTTGGCACCGATTACACCAATAATTGTTTTTTCAATTCCTTGTGAGACGTGAACACCAAGTCCTTTACTGCGCAATAACTCACTGACCCGCTCCACATCTTGTTCTGTTGCTCCTGTTTTCAAAACGATAATCATGCTTCTCTCCACTCCTTTTTTCTGCGCTGCTATTGAACAGCCGTCTGTAATTCTTTGAAAAATTCTGTGATTGTTGACAACATCGCATCTTGACCTTGATCCAGCGATTGTCCAATGCGTCGCACAAAAGCGCTACCCACAATCACTCCATCAGCATAAGCTGCAATATTTTGAGCCTGCTCAGGAGTGGATACACCAAATCCAACAGCCACAGGCAATGGGGTGGATTGTCGTACCGTACGCACTAACTCTTCCACACGTTCGGACATTTGTACCCGTTCACCTGTTACACCAAGCGATGAAACACAATAGACAAACCCGCGGGCCTCACTGCTGATGGACGCGATTCTGTCTCGACCTGACGTAGGCGTAACCAAGGGAATCAGGGCTATATCAGCTGCATCGGCAGCTTGACGGACGTCCACACTCTCTTCAAAAGGCAAATCAGGTATGATAATGCCATCTGCGCCTGCTTTCCTAGCATCCTGAAAGAAGCGTTCAAATCCATATTGAAAGACAGGATTAACGTAAGAGAATAAGATAAGTCCTGCTTCCGATTCGCGACGTAACAACTGTGTCATTTCAAAGATTCTTGGCAATGAAAACCCAGATTGTAGACTGCGCAATGCTGCGTCTTGAATCACTTTCCCATCTGCCAATGGGTCAGAATACGGTATACCAATTTCAACGAGATCGGCCCCTGCTTGCAAAAGAGCGCGGAAACAAGCGAGCGAATCGTCAAAATTTGGATCACCTGCTGTCAAAAAGGGCAGGATAGCCGCTTTTCCCTTGCGTTTTTCAAACGCCTTCTGAATGCGTTCCAAACGAAATTCCTCCTCTGGCGGCAACTTGTTCCACATCTTTGTCTCCACGTCCAGATAGACAGACCACAATAATCTCGTCCTTACTTAGTGTAGGAGCATCCTTTACAACTTGGGCCACAGCATGGGCACTCTCTAACGCTGGAATAATGCCTTCTGTACGGGAGAGCATGTAAAAAGCTTCAAGCGCCTGTTGGTCAGTCACTGGTACATAGCGAGCTCTCCCGCTCTGATGCAGCCAAGCGTGTTCCGGACCAATACCTGGATAATCCAGTCCAGCGGAAATACTGTGCGCCGGTGTCACTTGTCCGTATTCGTCCTGCATTAAATAAGTCATGGCCCCATGTATGACACCCGGTTTGCCGCGAGCGATAGAAGCAGCATGCTTTTCTGTGTCAATCCCTTCACCTGCCGCTTCGCAGCCAATCAATTCTACAGATGAATCTTCTATAAACGGATAGAAGATACCCATAGCGTTGCTGCCACCACCTACACACGCGTAAATCCGATTGGGCAAACGACCTTCCAATTCGAGAATTTGTTGCTTTGTCTCGTCGCCAATCACCCTTTGGAAATCGCGCACAATTTGTGGATAAGGGTGAGGGCCTACAACCGAACCAATAATGTAATACGTGTCCTCCACATGTTCGACCCAGTGACGGATGGCTTCGTTGGTCGCATCTTTGAGTGTGCGCGTACCTGAAGTGGCTGCCACGACTTCTGCTCCCAGCATGCGCATGCGAAATACGTTGAGTGCCTGGCGCTGCATATCTTCCTCGCCCATGAAAACCGTGCAGGATAAGCCGAATTTAGCCGCTACTGTGGCAGATGCTACCCCATGCTGTCCAGCTCCTGTTTCAGCAATAATCCTTTTTTTTCCTGTGTGTAAAGCGAGCAGTGCCTGGCCTATTGTGTTGTTGATTTTATGTGCTCCTGTATGGTTCAGATCTTCACGTTTTAAATAAATTTTCGCGCCACCCAGACTTTTACTCAGATTTTCAGCATAATAAAGTCCGGATGGACGCCCTGCATAGGTGCGTAGATGATAGTCCAATTCTTTGCGGAAATCGTTGCTTGCCATCAAACGATGAAAGTCGGCTTCTAACTGGTGTAAGGCAGCCATGAGTGTTTCTGGAACATATCGTCCGCCAAACGGACCAAATCGACCAGCGGCGTCAGGAAAGTTTGTTGGTATGGACAAACGAGTTCACCCTTTCTAAAAAAACAGCAATTTTTTCTGAAGATTTTCTACCGCCGATCTCGACTCCTGAAGACACATCCAGTCCATAAGGAATGGTCACGGAGAGTAAATGTGATACGTTGTCAGGCCGTAAACCCCCTGCTATCCAAATCGGATCGCCAGGAAAAAAACGCAATATCTGAGGGAGCAGATGCCAGTCAAAAGATTTTCCCCAGCCACCCGTAACGCCCTCACTTGAATTGGGAGCTGCCGCGTCAAGAAGCAAGGCATCTGTCGCTGAACGGTAATGCTCTATAGCAGCCTGCACTTGTCCTGATGAATCACTGGTGGACACCGATATGGCCTTCCAGACCTGCAGTCCATGTCTACGAATTTCCTCAGAATCTTGCAAAGATTCCTGACCGTGTAACTGGGCTACTGTAAAACCTGCTCTATGGCAGCGTTCTATGACTTCATCAACCGATTGATTGGCAAAAACACCTACAGCTTGAACTTGATGTTCTAACGCTTGCACCATAACTTTTGCGTCATCCGGATCAATATAGCGTCGGCTGGCTTGGACTTGAACAAAACCTATATGGGAAACCAGCGGATGCTGCGCAAAATCCAAATTGTCTCCTGCTTTCAAACCACATATCTTAACTTTAGGTCGAATCATCAATAAGACCCTTTGACAAGCGGAAATCGTTTGACTTGAAATCCTCGTAAAACGCCTGGCAGTTGAGCGTCCCCTTGACGCATCAACGTCTCACCAATTAACAAACCACTCACTCCGGCAATAGCTACTCTTTGAGCGTCATCCGGGGTCGCCATACCACTTTCTGACAGTACAGGTATGGATGAAGGAATTTGCGTCATCAATTGTTCGGTCGTTTGCAAGGAGACTTCAAAAGTGTGCAAGTTTCGATTGTTAATACCTAGAATATCAGGTTCAACAGCCAAAGCGGTTTCAAGTTCGCGTTCATTGTGAACTTCAATGAGTGTTTCCAGGCCTAATTCTGCCGCAAAATGGCGCAATTCTGCCAGACGCTCGGAAGATAAAGCAGCAACAATCAAAAGAACAATATCCGCTCCAGCTGCATGAGCTTCCCGAAGCTGTTTTTCTGAAATGATAAAGTCTTTCCGCAGTACAGGTATTTGGACAGACTCAGCAATTTCCCGTAAATCTTGAAGCGATCCGCGAAAAAAGGTTTGATCTGTCAAAACTGAAACTGCTGCTGCTCCAGCGTCTTCGTATCTTTTGGCACGTTCTACAGGTAGCAGTGTGTCAGCTATAATGCCTTTCGATGGACTGGCTCTTTTAAATTCAGCAACAATTTGCAAATGATCAGATTCAAGCAGTCGTTTTCGCAGGCTTGGTTTTAGGGTAATGTTTCTCTCAAAAGTGGGTCGATCCGGCAATGCAGTTACTTCCTGTTCCTTTACACGCAAAATTTCTTCCAGAAAACTGCTCACGAGATGATCCCCTCCTCTGCTTTACCCATTGTCTGTGCATCTTGCGAAGATTGCACGAGTTGCTGAAGTTTCGCTAAGGCTGCACCGCTTTTCAAAATTTGTTGAGCGACAGCGACACCCTCTCGGATGGAATTTGATTGTCCAGCAACGTACAAAGCGGCGCCTGCATTGTATAAAACAGCATTCAATATGGCTCCTGGCCTTTGTTGCGCAAACACATCCAACATCATTCGGGCATTATCAGCAGCGTCCCCGCCCACTAACTCGGATACATCAGCTCTTGGCAAACTTACTTCTTCTGGTGTCAGCGTATAGTTACGAATGTTGCCGGCACACAGTTCAGCTACCAAAGTTTCTCCAGACAATGTGAACTCATCCAATCCATCACTGCCATGCATTACGAGTGCATGTTCACTGCCAAGTTTCAGCAGGGCTTCTGCGACTATGGGAACGAGATCGGCTTTAAAAACTCCAATGACCTGCCGCTTGACATGAGCTGGATTGGTCAGCGGACCTAGAATGTTGAAAATCGTCCGAAAACCAAGCTGTTGGCGAGGTTTTGCAGCGTATTTCATGGCAGGATGGTACGTACGCGCATAAAGAAAACAAATTCCTGCTTCGTTTAAGCAGTACTCTGCCTGATGAGGTTCTAGTGTCACACTGACCCCTAACTGTTCTAAAACGTCGGCACTGCCGCTGCGACTGGTAGCACTCCGGTTTCCATGTTTAGCAACGGGAACACCTGCGGCGGCAGCTACGATAGCTGCTGCAGTCGATATATTAAACGTATTCCGTCCATCTCCGCCTGTACCGCAAGTGTCTATTGCGTTTTCTGGGGCTGTTATGCGCAGGCTGTGCGAGCGCATGGCGCTAGCAAATGCTGCAATTTCATCAGAAGTTTCGCCGCGCATAGCTAAAGCTGTCAGGACGGCAGCGGTTTGAATTTCCGTTACTTCTCCTTGCATAAGCGTTTGTGTAAAAGCTTCAGCAAGCGGAAAAGATAATGTTTCCCCTTTTGTTAAACGTTGCAGAATGTCTTGAACCAACGATTGAGACATCTCCACTCAACTCCTCTTGAGAATACATTAGGAGCAAGAGTGGTGAAGCATGAAGACGGTTTGCGTTTCGGCGCAAAAGCAAAAACACCCACAAGCTAGGAGGAGATTCAACCTAACCTGTGGATGCACGGTCAATGGCCTATTAAGCTGCCTTAATGTCGGCAACTATCTTCTCCATGAACGCACTTTTACGCTGATTCATTCGCCAAAAGACGAAGAAACATCGCTCTGCTCCACTCAACTCTCCTCAAATCCACACTCGACTCGTCTATACTTCACTGTAGGCTGCCGTCCTTATAAGACGGCTTACTGGTATATTCGTAAAAAACGTAAAATCCTTTCTTGCGATCATACGCAAAATTATCCTATGCGTCAACAGGCAGGTTTCTCCTTAGACGTTTTTTTGAGCGAGATCGGGCCGTAATACAATAGCTTCACCTAAATACACGTGCTGCAATGCTTCTTGGGTTTTATGCGTGTTGACGTGCATCAAAACCCGAATACAGCGGCTCTTGCTATTTTCAATCGGCAATTCTGTCGCGCACATGAGAGGAACCCACTGCCAACCAGGACGCGAACGGACCGCTTCTGCCGGGAAGGCGGCTGTCAGATCGGCGGTCATGGTAAAAAGAATACTCGCCACATCATCTACGTCAATTTCATTAAGTTCTACAATGGTGTCTACCAATTCGCGAGTAGCCGTGTGAATTGCTAAGGGTGAGTTTTCACTTGCGCAAATAGCCCCTCGAATACCCCGTACTTTCATATTCTGTTCTCTCCTCTCACATGGGACACGCGGCTTGGTATTCTAGGGTCTGCTCAATCAGCGAGACTCATTATCCTGCCAAGCCAACCTGACCAGGTCTTTATCTATATTTTTTATAATTCTTACTTGGCCAATCCGTTCTGGTAAAGCAAAAGTCCAACCGTCCTGAGAGTTTTTCTTATCCAGTTGAAGATAAGGAATCAATTCATCAAAGGCCATTCCCTTGTCCTGAGTTGGTAAGCCATGCAGCTCCAAGCATTCAATGATTTTTTGTTTATCATCTTCACTGAGCAACCCTAATCGCTTTGCCAAATAGGATTCTACAGCTAACCCAATCGATATGGCCTCTCCATGAGACCAGCGGTATTCGCTTTTGGCTTCTACGGCATGGCCAATCGTATGTCCCGCATTGAGAACCATACGCCATTCTGCCTCTTGTTCATCCGCTTCAACCACGTCAATTTTTACTTGCATAGCTTGACTGAGCATGGTTATGGAGGCCGCACCTCCCGGATAGCTGCGGTACGGAGATTGGTAAAGCTCAGTAAACAGTTTTTCCGATCCGATAATGGCGTGTTTGATCACTTCTGCCATACCACTCGCCCAATCTCGCTGAGATAGGGATTCTAGCATTTCAACATCGTACCAGATAGCAACAGGGGAATAAAAAGATCCGACTAAATTTTTAGCATACTTTAAATTGACGCCAACTTTGCCTCCCAGACTACTGTCATGGGCTAACAATGTGGTCGGAGCTTGGATATAACGCAGCCCTCGCAGATAAGTAGCGGCTACAAATCCAGTCAGATCTCCTACCACACCACCCCCCCAAGCAACCAGCATATCTTCCCGACGAATTTGTAATTGAGCCAGTTTACTATATATCGTTTCAGCTGTTTCCAGAGACTTACTAGCTTCTCCAGCTGTCACGGTCAGCAAATGAGTCTCAGCCATTTGTTGCAAGGTTTCGAGAAAAGTTTGAGTTTTTCGTGTCGAAACCACATGATGATCGGTCACAACAACAATTTTCCCGGGCTTCTTTTCCCCAGAAGGCCAATATTCAGCACAGCGTTCCAGTAACTGTTCGCCAATCCAAACAGGATAATGGCGACTTTTACTTCGCACCTCGAGTTTCATCATCGTTTTTCCACCATGGATTGGTATGCCGCGACTTGCGCTTGGATTTCACGCAAAGAGTCGCCGCTAAATTTGCGTAAAAATGCATCCGCAATAACAAAAGCCGCTACATTTTCACCAACAACCGATGCAGCAGGAACTGCGCAGTGATCTGATCTCTCCACCGCTGCCAGTTCCACTTCTTTCGTTTTCATATCAACACTGGCCAAGGGTTTATAGAGCGTCGAAATCGGCTTCATGGCCACGCGGATGACAATATCCTGACCGGTTGTCATCCCGCCTTCTATGCCACCTGCTCCATTCGAAGGACGCAGATAACGTGGAGCCTGATAAACAATGGCATCGTGTACTTGTGAACCAAATCTCCGCGCTGCTTCAAAACCAAGACCAATTTCAACACCTTTTATGGCTTGGATACCCATTAATGCACCAGCTAATTGGGCATCTAATTTGCGGTCGTTATGCACATGAGAGCCAAGTCCAGGTGGGCAACCGCGTACAATAATCTCAAAAATCCCGCCAACCGTGTCACCACGCTCTTTGGCTTCATCAATTTTAGCAATCATTTTGGCTTCAGCCACTTGATCAGCTGTTCGCACAGGAGAACGGTCAGCAGCATCTATTAATTGTTGAAAATCGAGTGTATCCGGTTTGGCTACTACACCGCCAATTTCCACTACATGAGCTGTAATTTCTATCTTAAAGAGTTCCAACAATTGTCTAACCAAAGCTCCAGCGGCCACGACGGTGGTTGTGTTTCTAGCGCTGGCTCGTTCCAGGATATTGCGCAAGTCTTCGTGATCGTACTTTAAACCTCCGGCAAGGTCAGCGTGCCCAGGCCGTGGGCGAGTAACTTCTTTTAAATTTTCTGGATGATTTCCCCATACAGACATTTTTTCTGTCCAGTTTTTAAAATCGCGATTGACAACTCGCATGGTAATCGGCGAACCTAATGTTTCTCCAAAACGAATACCGCTCGTTACTTCAACCGTATCTGTTTCAATCTGCATTCGTCTACCGCGTCCATATCCCTGTTGGCGTCGACGCAACTGTTCATCAATCTTTTCTTTTTGAATTGGCACACGGCTAGGCATGCCTTCAACAATCACTGTCAATTCAGGTCCATGAGATTCTCCTGCTGTCAGGTAACGAAGCACTATTTGCCCTCCTGTCTAAGCCTTCCACTGATTGGCTGCCGCAACAGCCCATTTGACGAGTGACTCGACATCACGAACATCAATCACTTGCGACAACTGGCCAGTATAGCGTGTCGGAATCGATAGACCACCTACCATTAAGCCTGCTTGTGACAAATGAATTTGTCCTGCATCCGACTGTCCTCCAGGCCACACTTCATGCTGAATGTTAATGCCAAGAGTTTCAGCAGCATCTTGCAAAACATTTTTGACACGTAATGGGGTTATGACGGTTCCGTCCATGATTTTTAACGCAGGTCCATGACCTAGACGCAAATCCATACGTTTTGCTTTTGGCATATCTCCAGCTGGAGCACTATCAATCACCAAAACGAGATCGGGTTGAAGAGCGAAAGCAGCCGTTTTGGCACCGCGTGCCCCCACTACTGATTGGGCACTGAAAACGAGAGTAACCTGTCTACCTTCGTCAGCCAATTGACGGAATGCATCTGCTGCAGCTACACAACCTGCACGATTGTCCAACGCGCGTCCCGACAAACGATGTTCACCCAGTTCAGCAAAGGGAACATCCAGTACAGCAGAAATGCCTATGGGAGCAAGATGGTAGGCTTCTTCTGCTGAATCCACACCGAGATCGATATACAGATCGTCAACACTTAAAGAGGTATTAGCGTCTTTCATTTCGCAACCGATTATGCCGCGCGTCTGATTGGTAAATCGAACGTGTTGCCCTATCAGCTGCTTGGCCTCCAGCGAGCCAATGGTAAGAAAGCGAAGGAAGCCGTTTTCTTCTATATGATTGACCATAATTCCAGGTTCATCTATGTGTGCTACGAGCGCCACATGCGGCCCAACACCATTTTTTCGTACAATCCCGTTGCCGAGCCTGTCAATCTCTGTTGAATCTGCTATGTCTTTAAAGGTGGCAAGAACGCTTGGTAAATGCGCCGCTTCACTTCCAGCAGGAATAACCATCTCCGACCATTGCTTGATGATATTTTTCATGAATGCCATCTTCCTTCCTGAATTTCAGTCAGAATTGATGTAAGGAGTTGTAAGGCTGCTTGGTAGTCTTCGAGTGAAATAATTTGTGCAGGCGCATGAATATAGCGGACAGGTACAGATATAGCGCCACCAATCACACCTTCTCGGGCTTTTTGAATGGCTCCATAATCGTTTGAACCGCCTTTAACGCGTCGATATTGCCATGGGATGTTATATTTTTCTGCGGTGGCAATCATGAACTCCGTAAAACGTCGATCTGGCAGGGTGAGGCCATCTTGCAAAGTAAGGGCAGGTCCTTTGCCAAGTTGTGTGGCTTGATTGTGTGCCGGGGCGTCAACGACATCAAAACAAACAGTGCCTTCCAGAGCAATAGCGATGTCAGGCTTCAATCGATACGCTGCGGCTGTAGCCCCTCGCAGCCCTACTTCTTCTTGTACAGCGAACACTCCAGAAAGTCTCAACTGCCATTCTTTTTGCATCGTTTCCACCAACAACGCGCAACCAACGCGATCGTCAAACGATTTTGCTTTCGCTGCTCGTTCTCCCATTTCTCCATAAGTTGTCGCAAATACGGCTACATCTCCTGGTTGCACAACAGAAAGAGCGTCCTCTTTGGAAGAAGCACCTATATCGATGTAAAGTTGATCCCAACCGAGTGGCTGCCGGCGTTCTTCCGGTTTTTGCAGATGAATCGGCTTACTGCCAATCACGCCAAAGTGTTTGCTATCTCCAATGACAACAGGTTTTGAAACGAGAACACGGGGGTCAATACCACCGATTGGACGGAAACGAAGTAAGCCGTTTTCCTCCACATGAACAATCATTAAGCCAATTTCGTCCATATGTGCGTCAATCATAATATGTGGACCTTGAGCATCTTGGTTTTGCTGTACAAAAAGATTGCCTAGAACATCCGTGAAAATGTGATTGTGCGACAGAGTCACTTCACTGCGAATGACATTACGAATTTCATTCTCGTAACCGGAGGGTCCCATAGCTTCAGTCAATTTTTTTAGTAGCATGAGTAGTCCTCCACTCTTTCCCAAGTTAATTGCGCTATATATTCGGCCAGTACCTTACCGCAATCGACAATATCTTGATAGCTGCCTGTTTCAACAGAGGTATGCATATAGCGAATAGCTATCCCAACCAGCCCTGTGGCAATTCCTTCTCTCGTAATTTGAAATGCCCGTCCGTCGGTACCTGTGGGACCTTGTGATAATTCTAATTGATAGTCAATGTTGTTTGCCTTCGCAGCTTCACTTAAATCCTGGAATACTTTAGGGTGGATGTTAGGTCCTTTGGCTATGGCTGGTCCTTTACCAATTTTGTAACTGAAGTCAGATGCCTGTCCGGGCATGTCAGCGAATGTCACATCAATGGCAATGGCTACGTCAGGAGCCTGGCCGTACCCCACTGTCGTTGCTCCTCGAACACCTACTTCTTCCTGAACACTAGCAACAGCAATGACATCTGCCTGATGGTGGTATTTTTTTAATGCCTCCAGACATTCCAGTATGACTGCTACGCTTGTTCGATTATCCAGTGATTTTCCGCTGTAGTGATGATGAAGCAGGGGCATAACACTGCGATGCAACGTAACGCGATCGCCCACACGGATCTCCGAGCGCACTCGTTCTTCTGGCATAGCTAAATCGATAAAAAGATCTTCTAATGGAGCAGCTTTTTTTTGTTCGTCTGGCGCTTGCAAATGGGGTGGTTTGCTGCCAATAATTCCATGCCAACGCTTGTTTTTTCCGTGCACCACCACTTCTTGACCAACGAGCGTCCTGGGATCAAAACCTCCAGTTTGCGCAACACGCAAGAAACCACCTTTGTCAATGAGGCTTACCATCAGTGCGATTTCATCCATGTGTGCAGAGAGCAGTACCCGAGGGCGTCTTCCACTTGATTGACCCTCTACGGTAGCAATCAAATTCCCCAGAGTATCCCGTTCAATTTTGGAAGTATATGTACGCATTGCAGATTCCACAATTTTGGCGACTTCCTCTTCAAAACCAGGTCCGCCATGTTCTTCTAATAAGCGAATGAGTGTATCCACATGTTTCATCAATTCGAGTTGCTCACTCCTCTCCTGTCAATAAATTTACTTTATCATTCGTATCAAATTGTACGCAATTTTTTGTCTCTATTTCTTTACTCGATCCGCCAAGCCATTCCCATAGTTCTATCATCTCTGAACGAGGTTCAGCAGTGACGCATACTGATTTTTCTAGAATAGGATGAAAAAAAGCGAGTTGATAGGCGTGCAGCATTTGGCGACTGGCCATCTTTGTATAAAAAGAACTCTCATCATCGTTCAGGGAAAGTTGACCGTAGTCCCTGTCGCCTATGAGAGGCATTCGGACGCTCGCCATATGTAGACGAATCTGGTGAGTTCGACCGGTTTCCAGTTCAAGCTGTACCAAAGCAGCTTGTTGCGTTTTTGCAAGTATAAAAAAATGAGTAATAGCTTCTTGGCCCATTTCTTCTTGAACGATTCTCTTTGAAGGACGTTCTGGATTTTGGGCAATCCGCGATTGAATGGTATACCATTGGTGTAGCGACAGATGGCTGGGAAAATAACAAATAGCCATATACGATCTTTTCAGTTGATGATTTCTTACTAACAGATCAAATAAGTGATGAATATGCGCGTGCTTGGCAAGCAATAGCAAACCGGAAGTGTCTCTATCCAAACGGTGTACACAATGGGGCACTAAGTGTTCAGACAGAAGATAATGACCGGCTGCTGCTAATGCAGATTTGTTTCTCTCACGAGCGGATGGATGTGATAATTGTCCTGCCGGTTTATTTATCACAAGAATGTACGGATCTTCGTAACAAACATCGATGGGCAAAGCTTCAGGTTGAACACTAGCAGATTCTTCCGGTAAAATGACTTCAAAATGGTCTTCTTGGTAGACTTGTTCATAAAATTTCATTAATCGTCCGTTTACACACACTCTATTCTCATCGCGGAGCGTGCGCATCAATCGGTGGGAAACACCTAAAGATTTTTCCAGAATAGATTGCAAGCGCCTTCCTTGTTCGTTTTCCTTGACAATCCACTCTATTTTCATGTTTCTCACCTACTTTCGTTTCTGTGCATTGTAGCGGGTGAAAGGGTCTTTGGACAAGAGGATGCCTTCTTCAGAACACAAAAAAGCTGTCTCCCAGAAGAAGAAAACATCTGGGTGACAGCTTTTGGATAGAATCGTTAACCACGATGTTCTTCAAGTGCTGAAACATGAACGTCCCGTTCATTGTTCGGCTGATCGAGAGGATAAACTCGACACATTTCATTTTTTTCGTCTACGTGTTGAATGTAGATAGGAACACCTTGGCAAGTGACATGCACCATATCAGGCGATGAGGCTATTTCAACTGCACGTTGGATATGAATTTGAATCTTCTCCTTTCAAGAAATTAACTTTAACATTTACTGTAAATCAAAATTTATACGTTCGTTGATTCGTTGACTTTCGCTTGTTCCAATAACAAAGAGAATGAGGTGTTTATCTAATGAACTATCGTGCGTTAGGTCATACGTCGCTTCAATTGAGCGAAATCAGTTTTGGAACATGGACGATTGGTGGAGATTGGGGAAATACTGACGATATTGAAGCGTTGCGCGCGCTGCAAGCAGCCATGGATGCTGGTGTGAATTTCTTTGATACAGCTGATGTATACGGTATGGGACACAGTGAAGAATTGCTTGCCAAAGCTACGCAGGGAAAAGAGCACAATATCCATATAGCTACGAAATTTTGTCGATCCGGTGATATTTTAAATCCTGCTACCTATTCGGAAACATCCATTCGCCATTATTTAGAAGGAAGCTTGCGAAGGTTAAAAAGGGACTATGTGGATATTTACCAGATTCACTGTCCCCCCATGTTTATTTTAAAAGATGGATCAGTTTTTGAGGTATTGGAGAAATTGATGGATGAAGGAAAAATACGATATTACGGTGTAAGTGTAGAGACTGTCGAAGAAGGAATTTATACAATAGAACATTCGAATGCCAAAGCTTTGCAGGTCATATTTAATCTTTTTCGTCAAAAACCAATTGAATCCTTGTTTCCTCTCGCCAAGCAAAAGGGTGTGGGCATTTTAGCGCGCCTGCCGTTAGCCAGTGGGTTATTAACCGGGAAGTTCACCCCAGAACATCGTTTTTCAGAAAATGACCACCGTAACTTTAATGAACATGGGGAAAAATTTAATGTGGGCGAAACTTTTGCAGGGTTAGGATTTGTAAAAGGTGTGGAATTGGCGGAACAAGTGCGTTGGATTGCTGAAAATCGAGGCAATATGACAAGAGCTGCATTGCGCTGGATTCTTGATTTTGACGCAGTAACATGCGCTATACCTGGGTTTCGCACTACAGCTCAAGTGGAAGATAATTTAAAATCATTAAAGGTACCCTCTTTTTCAAAAGAAGAACACCAGCGCCTAAGAGAGTTCTATCGCATACAAGTCCAACCATGGATTCGTGGGGCCTATTAATCAATCATGCCACATAAAAGCTTTGCCTAAATGTTGACTTGCAATTTGTATACCTACAAAAGCACCTTGTCCAGAAGCAATGACCGTTTGACTGGGCAAATGAGCTAAGAGTCCAGCAATATACACATTTGCAATATGAGTACGGCCATTGTACTGGACACCTTCTACATATCGAATTTTACGGCTGGGAACGTGTTCATTCACAGCCAGTGAGAATCCTGCGTCTTCCAGTAATTGATAACCCAAATTAACAGACAAGACCAGATATGTTGTGGTAATAGGATTTTCCCACTCGTAATTTGTGGAAATTTTGTTAGGCTCCAAGAAGACTTTTTTTATTGGGCTATGTACATCTAGGGATGTAACCTGACCAGTCAGAAACTGCCCACCATATTTTTGAACTTGATGACGAGCTGCACTCAGCCATTCCTCTCCGGATATTCCTTCAACAATTCCTGGGAAATTCCAAATTTGTTTAACATCAGAGATTTGTGAATCTTCGTTATCTATGACTAGCGTTGAGAGTCCCGCTTTACTTGTAAAGAGTGCACAGCTTAATCCAGCTACTCCTCCACCTACTATTAATACATCGACATGTCTCATAGCGAATTCTCCCTCAATAAGATTTCTATTTTTATACTTATACCCTGTATAGTATCGTGAGGTTATTATACCACAAAAGCACAATCCATATCCATTCATAAAAAAGAACTGTCCCTTGGTTAATCTGACATTCCCTCTGAACTCTCAGAGGATACAGATCACGTGTTGGGACAGCCTTATCTATTCACCTCAGTGATCGCAATCTTTACACCTTAATTTGTTCGAACCCATTCATCATATCCGCCCAATAGATTTTGAACATTCTTGATGCCCTTGGCTTGCAATATACTAGCTGCTATTGCCGATCTTCCGCCGCTCTTGCAATGGACAAGGATGGGTTTATCTGACGAAAGCTCATGGAGACGTTCATCTAAATGTCCCAGCATAATGTGTTTAGCTTCCGACATATGTCCTTCATCCCATTCATTTAGGTTTCGGACATCTAATACCTGTACTTCACCACTTAAAACTCGAGATTTAGCTAATTTTGGATCAACATTTTCGTATGATTCCATGTTCAATCCCGATTCATGGATGACTTTAGGATCCATTGCGGCTACGACATGATCCAGTCCAATCGACTGAAGAGATTCTAACACTTCTGGAAGTTGCTTTTCACTGGCGAGTAAGTAAATAGGAACATCATAGGAAATGAGCCATCCTGCCCAATTCACGAAAGATTTATTAAATGGAATATTCAAAGTACCTGGAAAATGACGTTCAGCAAACAATTTAGATGGTCTGGTATCAATAACTACACCTTTTTCCAGCCAATCATTCACCTTATGTCCATCTGTGGATTCTATCTTAGGCTCATTGATATCTGACAATAAAGGTGGTCCTTCTTTATTTAGTTTTTTCATCATGGCAAAATACTTGGGTGCCTCAGGTTGGCCAGTTAATAACGCCTGTACAAAATCTTCCTCGTTATCATATTGCAATGCCCAATTGACCATTTTTTCATAGCCAACCGTACTTGAAGGGACCGCACCAAGAGCTTTTCCGCATGCACTGCCCGCACCATGAGCAGGTAGCACTTGGATAAAATCGGGCAATGTTTTGAATCTCTGAAGAGATTGAAACATTTTTCTTGCCAATGCATCAGATGTACCTTTTTGTCCGGCAGCTTTTTCCAACAAATCCGGTCTTCCTACATCTCCCACAAAAACAAAATCCCCTGTAAAAATGGCTAAAGGCGCAGTCGCCTTTGATCCACCGTCGGTTACTAAAAATGAAATATGTTCAGGAGTATGACCGGGCGTATGCATAACTTCAAAACGAATATTTCCAATGTTAAATTGACTACCGTCTTTCAATTTTTCTGAAGGATATTCTTCTAGAAATTCATATCGCCAGCCTTCTCCACCTTCATCGGAGAGATATAAGGTAGCCCCTGTTCTTGCAGCTAATTCGCGTGCACCCGAGATAAAATCAGCATGAATGTGCGTCTCCGTAGCACCTACGATTCGTACACCTTCTTTTTGGGCTAGCTCTAAGTAGGGCTTGACATCACGTGCAGGATCAATAACTATCGCTTCTCCTGTGGCTTGGCACCCCACTACATAAGAGGCATGCGCTAACTTTTCATCATAAAAATATTTCAGTAGCATGTTCAACTCACTCCGATTCTCTTGAAAATGTGAAATCATAAAGTGCAAGAACTACTTATTTTGAGACGATACATTGCGCTCCCCTATGACAGTCAAAATTTCCTTTATGATATGCAACCCTTTTTGCATAGTAGGATCTTTTACTAATTTCATCAGCGAGAATACAGACAGCGTTGATTGATCTTTAGCTGCTCTTTGTTGGGCTTCCTTTACAATAGAGACACCATCCTGAATTTTAGAACGCCACGGTTCTACGATGTCATTGATTCCATTTGTTAAATACTCTATCGACTGTTTATCTGTGACAAAAGATTCTACAATATCTATTGCCAGTTCCATCTGTTGGACATATTTTGCTAGTTTTGGCAGTTTGTCTAGCAAAATGAACGCAGATTCAAGCGTATCTCGATTGAGGTGAATTGGTGGTAAGTCTGTTTTTATTCCACTCAAAAGATAATCCATGGAATCTCCGTCTTTAAAAACTTCATTTGCAAAAGATAGCATGCGGTCAAGAGCATCATATTTCTCCATTATGTTTGGTAGCTTTTCCAAAGCCTTGACAAGGCTTGATTGAATTTCTGGATTAGACAGAATGTCTGTCAATGAATCTTGAGTTCTACGTGTAACCTCTTGTTCAACTGACATGAAGTCCCCTCCTTTCTCCATGACTTTCTTTTACATCAATCCCTTAAGCATGCCATCCCAGTAGATGACGGGAAGTAATTCCTTTTTGAGTAAATACATACTCCATCTTTCTTTACCTTGATCAAACGGAAAAGTTTCATAGGGTTCATTATTGTAGTCAAATTCAGCAAGAATGAGGCTTCCATAGCCTGTAACTAAAGGGCAAGAAGTATAACCGTTATACTCCTTCACCACGGGTTGTTTCTGCATAAGGCTAAGAAGATTAGCTACAAGAACGGGAGCTTGTTTGCGTATCGCTGCCCCTGTTTTCGAAGTGGGTAAACTCGTACAATCTCCGATACCAAATATATTTTTAAATCGATTGTGCTGTAAGGTAAATTTATCTACATCTACCCAACCATCTGCATTTGCCAGAGGACTGGATTTGATAAAATCAGGAGCGCTCATGGGCGGAACTACATGAATCATTTCATAAGACATTTCAACATGCTGCTTGGTATCTAAGTTTTCAAATACGGCTATCTTTTCTTGACTACGAATCTCTATTAAATTGTGTTTAAAATGTGTTTCAATCTCTTTGCGCGCTATCACTTGATTTAACGAATCAGCATATTTTTTAACGCCAAAAATAGTTCCTCCGCCAGACACAAACATAACTTTCGACTTACTGCGTACCTTGTTCTTCCGAAAATAATCGTCAGCTAAATACATGATTTTTTGTGGAGCTCCACCACACTTAATTGGTGTATTGGGGGCTGTAAATATTGCGTTTCCACCTTTAAAATTACGCAAACTTTCCCAAGTGCTGTTGACATAGTCATACGAATAGTTACTACATACTCCATTTTTGCCTATCGATTCTTTGAGACCTTTAATTTTATGCCAATCAATTTGAATACCAGCAGCGACCACCAGATAGTCGTATGAAAGAGATTTTCCAGAATCTAAGATGACTTGATTATTTTCAGGAAGGAATTCTTTAACTGCCTCTTGAATCCAAACAGCTCCTTCAGGAATGACCGAAGCTTCTTCGCGTTCCGTTACTTCACGCTGAGCAGCACCACCTCCAACCAGCGTCCATAGAGGTTGATAATAATGTTTTGTAGCGGGATCAATAATAGCAACCTGCCCAGAAATCCCCTTGTTTTCTCGCAATAATCTTGCTGCTACACTAATTCCTCCAGTGCCGCCGCCTACAATGGCAATTTTGTAATGCATACGCTTTCACTCCATTCTAATGATTTTTTTCAGATTAAATACAGGATAGGGTATTACGAATAGCGTTAAAGTATGGCAAGATGTCTTTACTGAATAACGTACACCTCATCATGCCAATTCTGTATCAGGGAAATCCCTGATTGTTCGTGAGTTTCAAATGTTTAGTTTAATCAGATTATTTTCATAAATAATGAGGTGCTCTTTTCTAAACCATAGAATACAATGTTCAAAGGTGCAGGGCTTGTGCATTTAATACCAACATATAGATGGCGACCACAAAAACCACACCAGAAAAGATATAATTTAAAGTTCGACGTTTTGAACTGAGTCGAGAAGCTAAAACGGTTCCAACAATTCCTCCCACCATTCCGCCTGCGATGTATTCTATGACAACCCACCAGTTGACAAGGCCTGAAATACTATAATTTATAGCGGTAGTTAGTCCAAAAGTTCCAACTGAGAAGAGTGAAGAGCCAATAGCATCAATCATTGGTAAACCTGCCGAAAACATTAGACCAGGAACAATGAGAAAACCACCACCGATACCAAAAAATCCTGATGTAAAACCTACGGCCATCCCAATCATGATGATTTTGAAAACATTCGCTTGATCTTGAACATGTAAAGTATCTTCCGCCTGATGTTTTTTGGGCACAATCATTCGAATAGCCATGATAATCATTAGAATCGCAAACAAAAATAAAATTTGTTTATCAGGTACCCATTTGCCTACGGCTGAACCAGCATAGGCTCCAATTGCACCTGGAATAGCAAATTGTACTGCAATTTTCCATTTTACATGTTGGTGTCTAGCGTGAGGTATCAAATTTAAAAATGCATTTACAGCAACTGCAAATGCTGTACTACCAATGACCACATGTGGATCGCCAATTCCTACTACGTAAAGCAATAGTGGAACAGCTAAGATGGATCCCCCACCACCGAGCAATCCTAAAGCAAATCCAACAATTCCTCCAGACAACACAGCAAGAAAAATTTGAATGGCCGTCAAAAAAACACTCTCCTCTCATGAGCAGAGTGTATGATGAAAGCAAGTTATAAAACATCAGAGAAAACTCTGATTATGTTCTTATGAAAAATAGGATAGAATTTAATCTAATTCATAGATATTGGAATTTATCATATTGGAGTGTGTCCTATGAAATCTAGCATCGAAGACGAGAATTCTAGACTTCGAGAACTATTTAATTTATTGAACGATGGAATTATAGTCATGGATAAGAAAAGAATTATTGTATTTATTAATCCTTCGGCCACACGTATGACAGGCTGGGAAGTTGGAGATATCATTCCATATTGCTTATATTGCCAGCAGAGAAAAGTGGAACCAGGAGAAGAAAGATGTTTTTTAGCCAGTCAACCTAGGCAAAGTTATTTTGAATCCGATCTACCAACTAAAATGGGTACTTTTGTACCTGTTGGAATGAGTAGAACTTTTTTGTCCACTCCTAATAATACTTCTTCACGTGATATGGTGATTACCATTCGGGATGTTACTATTGAGCGTCAAGCAAAGGAATTGGAAACACGAGCTCAATTAAATCAAAGAACCTTGGAAGTACAAGAAGAAGAGAGAAAAAGAATTTCTCAAGAATTACATGACAGTATTTCACAAACTTTATATGGCATTGATTTAAGTCTGGACCATCTCAAACGAAATGCTCCAATCCATCTTCAGAAGAGAATTGAGGAAATTAGAAAACAAGTGAAGTTATGCTCAGACGAAGTACGAGCTATGTCTCGAGATTTATATCCTGCTGTTCTTTACGACCTTGGACTTACAGCAGCCATTCGCATGCTAGCTGAACAAATGTCGTCCCATCGACGCGAAATAAAAGTTGTGATTGATAACAACTGGATTCACGATGATTTAAATCGAAGTGCCGTACACGTATATCGCATTGTACAAGAAGCTTTGCATAACGCTATTTTACATGGAAAAGCGACTCAAATTTCTATTTCTCTCTCTTGCAATCATATGTGTAAAGTGACTATTTTCGACAATGGTATGGGATTTCATATGGACAAAATCAAAAATAGTACAGGATACGGTTTAAAGAACATCAAAGAACGCGTGTCCGCATTACAGGGGGAATGGAACATAGATTCGTTACCTGGAAAGGGTACAAAGATAGAAGTCCAATTTCCGAATCCAATGATACTTTCTTAATTTCAACTTTTTCAAAATAAAAATAAACATAAAAAAGGGATGACACTGAATGGGAACTATAAAAGTGGTTATAGTGGACGATCATACACTGGTTCGACAAGGACTGCGTCTTATTTTTGAAGGAGTATCTGATATTACTGTAGTTGGAGAAGGAACTTCTGGCGATGAAGCTCTTATATTAGCTGAGCGATTATCTCCTGACGTGATTTTAATGGATGTTCATATGCCACTCGGTCTAGATGGGATTACGGCTGCAAGACACATTCGTGAAATGTCTCCTCAAATTCGCATTATCATGTTAACGATGTTTGATGATGATATACACGTTGAACGTATGCTAGCTGCTGGAGTAGATGGGATATTGTTTAAACACGATGATAGTACTGAAATTTTAGAAGCTGTGCGTAAGGGTACGGTTAGGAATCCTTATTTACCCAAACGTCTATCTCAAGAGACAATCAATCGAATTTTGCACAAATCCAAGGCAGAAAATTTTTTCCATGAACTTTCTCCTCGAGAGACAGAAGTTTTGATTTTATTAGCCAATGGATTTACTAATAAGGAAATTTCTAAACGACTTCATATTAGCGTCAAAACAGTAGAAACACATCGTTCTAATATTATGAAAAGACTAAATCTAGAATCACGTGCTGAACTTGTCAATTATGCCTTAAAAAATGGATATATTGAATCTCTTCTCTTCCTGGATGATCCTTCTTCACATCCTCAAACCTAATGTATAGTGTCCATCGATTGATCCGATTCTCCATTCCGACTCCACATTACTCATGTAATTTAAACTCTGTACGTATATCAGGAACTTCCCTGATATCCTGAAACTTCTCCTCAGAGCTACAATGAATATGCTGGATAAGCAAAGAGGAGTGTGACGAGTATGTCTGATTTAACCCTTGCACGAACTTTATTCGGTGTAACATTAGGCTATCATATTACTTACGCTACGCTTGGTGTGGGAATTCCATTTTTAATTTTTTTGGCTGAAATAATGGCTGCCAAAAAAAAGGACACAAGTTATCAACTATTTGCCAAACGACTTACTCGTGTGGCTGTTTTGCTGGTAGGTGTTGGTATTGTAACGGGTACAACAGTAGCAGTTATGCTCTCCGTTCTATGGCCCAAGTTTATGGCTGTTGTCGGACAAATCATTAACATCCCTTTTGAATTGGAAATTTTCGCTTTTATTATGGAATCACTATTCCTTGCTATTTATGTTTATGGCGCTGATAAAATTAGTCAACGTACACGGATTTTTGCTAGTCTTGGAGTTTCTATTGGTGCGGCGCTATCTGCACTTTTAGTTACGGATGTCAATGCCTTTATGAATACACCGACAGGTATAAAATGGGATAACGGAAAAATATTATACGCTAATCCCTGGAAAGCTATGATTAACCCATCCATGCCAGAAGAACTAGGTCACGTATTAACATCGGCTTATATGGCCGTAGCTTTTGTCTTTGCTGCAGTTGCCGCTGTATCTCTACTGAAAAAGGGATTGAGTGAGTTTGAACAACGTTATCACCGGCAGAATTTAACTCTCACTATGTTGGTTGGTGGGATAGCAGGAATTTTAACGGCTTTTTTTGGAGATGCATCCGGGAAAATGATGGCCACTTATCAACCTGAGAAATTAGCTGCAGCAGAAGGGTTGTTTCATACAACCCGTTACGCGCCTTTGGTCATCGGCGGTATAGTCAACGTGCATCAGCAAAAAATTATAGGTGGAATTCCTATCCCTGGCTTCTTGAGCTGGCTTGCAACCATGCACTTTAATAGACCTGTAATAGGATTGGATGCTTTTGCAAGATGGACCTGGCCAGATCTCATCCCTGTTCACCTCATGTTTGATGCTATGGTTGGTATAGGAACCTTTTGTATTCTTCTTTCTATGATTTATTTCTATTTTAAATGGAAGAAGATCAACTTACTTTCTGCACGCTGGTTTCTAAAACTTATCGTTTTTTCTGGATTTTTAGCTATGGCTGGCATTGAAGACGGCTGGATTTTTGCAGAAGAGGCACGACAACCTTGGATTATCTACAATCTGATGACTGTCAGAGAAGCAGTTACTACTGCCCCTGGAATCGGCTGGATGTTTGGTGGGTTTATGGCTCTTTTTACAGTGCTTCTCATAGCAACCGTTTGGTCACTGCGCGTCTATTTTAAGAAACACACTGTTTGTGAGTCCGAGCCATCTGAATCATTCATCCATACGTCTGCTACAAAGGGCGTGAAAGCATGACCATTCTGATTATGGGAGCATGGTTTTTTTGGCTGCTGGTCTTTGTTTACTCTATTCTAGGGGCTATAGATTTTGGTTCAAGTTTTTGGCGATGGTTTTTTCATATGAGAGGATTTGCATATGCGGAATCAGTAGCATCGACATACCTATCACCAACTTGGGAATTAATTAATGCCTTTCTGATTGTCATTCCGGTTGCCTTAGTAGGATTATTTCCTAAAGCTGCATTTACTTACGGCACAATACTTGCCCTTCCTGCTACCCTGTTATTAATTTTACTATCCTTACGTGGAGCTTACTTACAGTTTGGATATGCTTCTCAACGGTTTCAAACGCATACCCTATTTGTTTCTGGTTTGACAGGCCTTTTGCTGCCTGGCATGTTTATTGCGTTACTTCCTCTTTCACAAGGAGGGTATATAAGCCTTATTGACGGTCATCTGATATTTCATGTCAAAATGTTTTTTACAAGTATTTCTGTATACCTATATATGGCCTTTGGTGTAGCTCTATCCCTTTACCTTTCTGCACTTTTTCTTGCACGCTATGCTCAGCAGGCAGAACAATGGAGCGCTTATTATCGCTTTGTTTCCGGCGCTCGATGGATAGGATCTGTTAGTCTGTTTTTAGGAGCCAGTGCTCTATTTTATCCTACTCCACACGGCATGCATCTGATGGAAAATGGATTACGCCACCCAACTTTTATATTTTTAATGGTAGGATCTCTCCTCGCCTTTTTACTCAGTTACAGTTTGATTCTTTCTACTCGACGCGATCGAAAAATATCAAATATGAGAGCTTTATGGCAACTTGGATTGGCCTTGGCACAAGTTGTTTTATCTCAACTTGGTTATGCTATTGCTCATGCTCCGTATCTGTTATACCCATATTTAACCTTTCAATCATCGTCTTCAAATTCTTTAATGTTTCGCTCGACACTCCTCGTATTATTGTTAGGTTTAGTCGTGTTGAGTCCTTTATTGCTTTGGTTTAGACGATTATTTATCGTCGATGCTGAATATGTGGCCACGCACATGAAAGAACGACATTAAACTTATTGAGATGAGGAAAGGAGACAGTATGATGACAAAGTCAAAAACCATTGTTTCAAATACACCTAGGCCCCCCTACTATTCCGTCATCCTAACGGTTGTTCCCGGTGAGGATTTAAGTGGATACCATGAAATGACAGAAGAGATTATTCAAGCTGCATCTGAACAAGAAGGATTTCTTGGAATAGAGAGCGCTGAAGATGAACTTGGAATTATTGTTTCCTACTGGGATTCTCTTGCTTCCATCGAAGCCTGGAGTCGAAACGCTTTTCATCAGTTTGCAAAATCAAAAGGAAAATCTATATGGTATCAAAAATTCCGAACTCGCATCTGTAAAGTTGAACATGAGTATTAAAAATTTATTTTAATAGAAAAATGTTTCTATAACCCTTTTCGACTGCTTGAGGAGTGTGGTAAAAGTTATTCCCATACACACTCCTCTTTCTAATCTAAACCTTTGTTATATGGATAGCACCATCAAAATAAAGCAAAACCACCGCTAAGACAATTTGTCAATTTGCCAAAAGGCATGCTGAAGAGTCCGTTTAGCCGTTTGTGAAATGTTGTCTTGAGCAGCAATCCGCTAGTTACAGTTTTGAATCCATGGTCTTCATCTGCTTATTCATATTCAGGATTTTTTGTACAACAAGGTAGCCTGTGGTTACCCAAAACAATACTCCATCAACGAAAACTGCAACAGTTGCCACAATTCACGCAATCAAAAGTCTTTCAGAAAGAGGATTCCGCAATGAAGCGCCTTTCCAAATCGTTTCAATAATCGAGTTGGCAAGAACCAACTCATCTTCTGTAACAAGGAGTGGAATAACAACTATCCAACTAACATTGGTCCATGGAGTTAAACACCCTGCGACAAGAACAAGTTAAAAAAACACCAGCATGAGTAATGCGTGTACTGCGTAAAGCAGTGGAATTTTCCATAAACACGATACCAAACAACACATCCGTAGCGATCAATATATTGGTATGGAACACGTTCAACTACGTTTCCTACAACTGGTTCAAGCAGAACACCTTGTAACCCAAATGCAATTCACAACCTATATCCGTTACTATACCTGTTTCGTGATCAGCAACCGAGAGTAACAGAAAATTCACAAAACTCATTGATTTAATTGGTGCTAAATTCATTTTTCCATTGGTTGTTTTTTAGCCAGTTATACAAATCTTTGTCCTTAAAATAGAGAGTTTTATTTTTAATCTGGTACGAAATCACGCCACTCACAAAGTGATACAACGCTTTCGGTTCTTGTGAATGTCCCGACATATAGTATGCAGGACTAATCAAAATTTGCTGTTTAGAGGATAACTGCAATACTAGTTTTGCAGGATTTGTATTTGCGTTTGTTATGATGGGCGGATTGGGAGGTGGCGGAAGTTGTATGGATACAGGTTGAGTCTTAGTTAACCAGTTTTCTATCTGGGCTATTGTCTTTGATTGTTTTTTAGGACTATATGACCTTGCTGCCAATCCATAAACTACGTAAACATGTTGAATATCTTTTGTTCTAGTAAATGGCACCCATTGTGCCCCTTTTTTTGCAACAACATGTGGAAGCTGACCATAACCAGTCAGTAACAACGACAGCATCAAACTGAAAATAAACAATAATTTGGACATTTCAATCACCTCTCTATATAGACGCCATACAACCTGTGAATGTTACATCATCTTACATTCTCATTAGCTCATGAGAGTATGATGTTTGTGGCTTATTTGGACCGAATCAACATTTCAATTGCAGGTCCTACCATTCAAAAGGCATTGCACATTAGTCCAGTGGCCTTCGGAGCAGTCTTATCCGCATTTACATTTGGTTATGCCATTTTACAAATTCCGGGCGGTATTCTCGCTGATAAAATTGGTGCTAAGAAATTACTTGTGATTGCACTCATTTGGTGGTCCATCTTCACAGGCATGACAGGTATGGCCATGTCCGTTGGATTTCTGATTGTTGTCCGAGTTCTGTTTGGCGTTGGGGAAGGTCTCGAAAATGGCGCTCAATTCAAATTAATTGGAGACTTTTTTCCATCGAAACAGCGGTCAGCTGCAAACGGGCTTTTTTTGACATCTATTGCCCTAGGTCCGGCTATTGTGGCTCCGTTAGCCGTCTGGCTACTTAAAGTAGCCGGTTGGCATGGCATGTTCTATTGGTTTATAATTCCGGGCGTGTTCATGGCCATTTTGATTTCCTTCCTGATTCCACACAAACCTTCAGAAGGTATCGTGCATACCGAAATCATAAATCGTAAAGGACTGCATGCAACATGGTCTGATGTCTTGGCATATCCGATGATTTGGCTTGCGTTCTTTGCCTATTTATTTTTTAATATCGCATTCTGGGGATTCCTGGGATGGATGCCATCCTACCTAAGTCAGGCACGCCATATAACGCTTTCAGCACTCGGTGTAGATGCCTCTTTACCCTACTGGTTTGGATTTTTAGGACTTGTCATTCTTGGCTTCCTTGGCAACAAACTGTTGTACCGCTTCCGTGCCACCATGATTGCGATTAGCTACTTGATAGCGGGCGTATCACTATACATTGCGTATACTACAGGTACTGTTGATGGAAGTGTGGTCGGACTCTGTGCCGCTGCTTTCTTCCTTTATGGTGGTTTTGGTCCAATTTGGGGTGTTGCACTTGATCTTTTGCCCGACAGTTTGCGCGGTACATTTACCGGTTTTGTGAACTTCGGAGGTCAGATTGGGGGTTTTATTGCACCGCTTATCATCGACGGCATTGTATCTGCGACACATTCGTACAATGACGGCTTTCTATTCATGATTGGCGGTGTTGTTCTTGCTGCCATTGCACTGTTCTGGCTGCAGGGTGTGTGGCTCCGGACTCCACAAGCGACTGAAGGGGCTTAAATTGTTAAATTGCAGAATGACTCCGGCCGTTTGTTATCAACTGGTCGGAGTCGTTTTATGAAGATTAGCATCAAAGGATTGTGTAATCTTCCATCATTATAAGTCAGCTAATTTCCTGCTACCCAATCCTATAAAAACTTTAAATTGAATTCGAATAGTGTGTTAATGTCCCAAAGGATTACATTCGCCCAGTCACCATTTTTCTCCTGGTGTAGAAATTGACGCCGTCCTTGCCATTTGCGTGAAGGTCACCATAGAACGAATCTTTCCAACCAGAAAACGGGAAAAATGCCATCGGTGCAGGTACCCCGATGTTGACTCCAAGCATACCAGCATCGATTTCTTCTCGAAATTGCCGAATCGCACTTGCACTATCAGTAAAAATGCAGGCACCATTGGCAAACCGGGATTGATTCGTCAATTCAATCGCCTCGGTGAGCGTGTTGACGCGCACAACGGAAAGTACCGGTGCAAAAATCTCATCTTTCCAAATCGTCATCTCCGTACTGACTTGATCGAAGATGGTAGGACCTACAAAATATCCATTTTCTTCGACACTGTCTAAACGACCATCGCGCACCAACTGAGCCCCTTGTTTCACGCCAGATTCAATGTAGCCGAGAGTTTTTTGACGATGACTCTCACGAATTAACGGACCCAAGAATACTTCTTCATTCAATCCATTTCCTATCCGGATCTGATCCGATGCTTCCTTGAGTCTAAAAACAAGCTCATCTGCAATATCTCCTACTGCAACAACTACGGAACAAGCCATGCATCGCTCCCCAGCAGAACCAAAGGCTGCACCAATGATTTGCTCTACAGCCAAATCGAGATCGGCATCCGGAAGAACAATCGTATGATTCTTTGCACCCGCTAAAGCTTGCACCCGCTTTCCGTTTTGTGCAGCCGTTCTATAGACATAATCTGCAACAGGTTGCGATCCGACAAAGGAAATTGCCTTGATACCTTTGTGTTCCAGCAAACCATTTACGGCGTCATGAGCACCGTGAACAATATTGAGGACGCCTTGCGGAAGTCCTGCTTCGTTGAACAGTTCCACAAGACGCTGCGCCATCATTGGTGTCCGTTCGGACGGTTTGAGAATGAAGGTATTGCCGCAAGCAATGGCAAGCGGAAACATCCAGCATGGAACCATCATTGGAAAGTTAAACGGCGTAATCCCTGCGACAACACCAACCGGATAACGATACATGGCAGAATCGAGCCCAGATGCAATTTCCGTCAACTGTTCCCCCATCATCAGTGTTGGAGCACCAGCAGCAAACTCTACATTCTCAATACCGCGTTGCACCTCTCCATAGGCTTCTTTATAGCTTTTGCCGTTTTCAACGGTGATGAGGCGAGCGAGTTCGTCCCAGTGCTCAACCAGCAGTTGTTGATACCGAAAGAGGATTCGAGCTCGTTTGGGAACAGGTGTTTTACTCCAAACCGCAAAAGCTTTAGTCGCCTCTTTGACAGCCATATCAATGTCGTTTGGGGTCGAAAGTGGAACGCGGGCTATTGTTTGATCTGTTGCGGGATTCGGTACGTCCTCATATTTCTCAGTCTGTGCCTCTATCCACTGACCGCCTATATAGTTCTTGAGGGTCTTAATTTCTGTTGACGATTTTGTCATATGTCCACTACCTCCCAAATGGGTATCTTATATAATGTATCTTCAAACAACTCCTGCAAACTTACGCGCGAGTTTTCTTCATTGAAAAGAAAAGTCCATTGCATAAGCCGATTTGTAGAGTTGTACAATCTCTTCATGAGAAGGTACCTTCGGATTGTTTGCCGGACTTCCACTTGCAATTGCATCCGTAGCCATTTTGTCTAGAGTCTTTATGAACTCGTTTTCATCAATGCCCCATTGTTTCATGTTGGGAATATCCAACTTTGCACAAAGCTGCGACACGTGTTGAACGGTACTGTTGGCTACATCTTCGTCAGAACTGCTCTCATCTCCGAGATTCAGCGCTCGGCCAATATTTGCAAGTCGATCTGTACAAGCATCTTTCGAATACTCCAAAACCGTTGGCAGCAGCATTGCGTTCGATACACCGTGCGGAACGTGAAAAACTGCTCCGATGGGACGAGACATACCGTGCACGAGGCAAACTGAAGCATTGGTAAATGCCATACCCGCCTCCATCGCTGCAATGGACATGGCTTCACGAGCCACGAGGTCTTCACCATTGACATAGGCTCTTTCGATGTGGTTAACAATTTTTTGAATTGCCGACATAGCTAACGTATCAGTGAGAGGATGTCTCCGCTTTGAAATATACGCCTCTATCGCATGGCAAAGCGCATCAATTCCCGTAGCAGCTGTCACCTGAGGTGGAGACGAAATGGTGAGCAACGGATCGACAATAGCCGCGTATGGAATCAGTTCCGGTTGGCGAATCATCATCTTAATATCAGCTTTTGTATGAGTGATAACCGTAACGCTTGTTACTTCCGATCCGGTTCCCGCTGTGGTCGGAATTGCAATCAAAGGTATTGGCGTTTTATCGAACAACTTGTTACTCCCCATGTACTGTCCAATGTAACCTTCGTGAACAGCCATAACGGCGACTGCCTTGGCTGCGTCTATGCAACTGCCACCACCAATACTAACGACCAAATCGCAATGATGCTGGATAAATTCACTTAGTGCTTCTTCGACATGTATGTCTGTCGGCTCTGCGTTCACACCTGCATACACCGTGTATTCCAGACCGGATTGTTTCAAGAGGGTTGAAACTCGTTCAACATGTCCTAAATCCATCATAATCTTGTCCGTTACAACCAACACCCGTGATCCAAGATTCGATACTACACTTCCCAGTTTCTCCAGCGATCCGATTCCTGAATAGACCACGCTTGGGACACGAAACTCCCCAATTGAACTCACTTGTGCTGAACTCATGATCGTCAATCCTTTCCATAATTGACTTACATACCAATGTATCAGCAATTCTCGTGCCAAGAATATAACAAGTTGTAAGGGTAACTCAGCAAAGCATGTCATTTTCAAATACAATAAACTTTTCAATCAACCGTATTCTTTGATTTATCCAAATGTAGTGTTGATGCAATGTCTGCTTATGTAAAAAAATCAAAACAAATTTGTCGTTCATTTCAGACATTTTTACTAAGGAAGTAACTGGATTTCATATCGGTGTACTCATGAGATTTGTTCCGTCGACGATTCTGCTTATCGTAGTTGTTATTTTTATTTGAAGAAAAGATGAAGTGTATGTGTTCAATGTCACTGTAACTCCAAGTCCTCTGAGCCTTTCAGCAATGCTCTCCATTCCCCCTTATCTGAGTGATCCAGGCAAAATGGTTTAAACCTGACTACTTTCCCCAATCTCTGAATAACTCAATGATAAGCCAAGTGCAAAATGGCATCAATCCATATCCATATACCGATGGTCGCCCATCCTATATACCCCTACACGTATAATCTTGTCCAGCTGAGCATATAAACAAATATCTACTTTATTCATGTTGTTAGGGGATGTGTTTATGAGTTTAGCTACTTTTGTTACCATTTTAACGATTGGATTGGTAGGCTCGTTTATTTCAGGAATGCTTGGTATTGGTGGTTCAATTGTCAAGTACCCACTATTGCTCTATATACCACCTTTACTGGGAGTTGCAGCATTTACAGCTCACCAGGTATCTGGCATCAGTGCAGTTCAGGTATTATTTGCAGCAGGATCCGGAGTATGGGCTTATCGAAAAGGGAATTTCCTCCATTGGAAGCTTATTTCATACATGGGTAGCGCCATCCTTATTGGAAGTTTTATTGGGGCATTCGGAGCTAAATTTTTACCTGAATCGACGATCAATATTATCTATGCTTCCTTAGCCACTGTAGCTGCCATAATGATGTTTTTCTCGAACAAAGAATTAGAAGAAATTCCTGTAACAGAAATTACCTTTCAGCGTTCCATTGCTGTCATAGCTTCATTTATAGTAGGCATATTGTGTGGAATTGTAGGTGCGGCAGGCGCATTTATTTTAGTACCTATTATGCTTGTCGTTCTACGAATTCCAACGCGAGTCACCATAGCATCTTCTTTAGCTATAACGCTCATTTCTTCTATTGGTACAACCATAGGAAAACTTTCTACTGGTGATGTTTTACTAGGTCCAGCCCTTATTATGATTTGGGCAAGTATACTCGGTGCTCCCCTAGGAGCTCGAATCAGTAAACACATGAATACCCGATGGCTTCGATTCATACTTGCTGCACTTATATTAGCTACAAGTTTGAAAATTTGGATGGATGTTTTACTTTAATAATCTTACTAGACAAAAAATGATTTGACATTATCATAACGCACGTAATTTACGTTGAATGATCAACCGAATTAAAGTAAGTAGTATCCCTAGTATTCCTATAAAGAACCCCATGGTAAATGAAAAGGATGTGGCGTGAATAAATCCTTGAGTCGTATACAAATGATTTCCCGATAGTTGTAAGAATAATACAGATAAAGCTACGCCTGAAACTCTTCCAAAATTCCGTACGGTAGCCATTAAACTACCTGTAATTCCCGATTTTTCGAGTGGTGCACTTTCAAGTACAGCAACATTATTAGGGGATGTAAATAAACCAATTCCAATGCCAAATAAGGATAGCGCGATCACAATATTTAAATAGGATGTATGGATATGAAACATTGACATAAATCCGAGTCCTAGTGTTGCGAATAATAATCCTATCATCGCTGGACCATGTGTTCCATATTTATCAGCTAACCATCCCCCGATTGGAGAAAAGAGAATCATGCAAACAGCCTGTGGTGTAAGAAGAAATCCAATATGAGATTCAGAGATATGTAATACTTGATGCATATACAAAGGCAGTAAAATTCCCGGAAACATCATCATGATATAGGATATATATCCAGTAAAATTACCAATTGAAAATGCGCTTGAACGAAATAATGAAATTTGAATTATAGGATGTTCTATCGATATTTCTCGCCTAATCAAAAATAGAAACGAGATAATGGAGATGGTTATCGTCACAAAACTGACCAGGCTATCCCACCCCCATGTCGAACCTTCCGACATAAACAGTAGTAAGCAAATAATGGCCAAAAAATATAAACTAGCTCCTATCACGTCAAATGAATTTTTCGCTTGGTTGCTACGAATGGACATTAATACAAAAATTATTGCAATAAACGAAATTGCACCTATTGGCAAGTTCACTAAAAATACAGATCGCCATCCAAACGAAGAAATTAAAAAACCACCTAAGGAAGGTCCGACAATGGTTCCAGCTGCTACAACGCTTCCAACCAAACCCAATGGCCGACCTCGTTCACCTGACGGAAATATATACGAAACAATGGACATAACATTTCCCATAATAATAGCGCCGCCAATAGACTGGAAAATTCGAAAAACTATCAATTGTAAAATACTTTCAGAGAAAGCGCAAAGTAAAGAACCGAAAGTGAATATACCAATACCTGTTAAAAAAACAGTTTTTCTATCTAATCTATCTGATAGAGTTCCTATAATCGGTAAAATTCCTGTAATCATAAGTAAGTATGCAGAAATCACCCATTGTAAAACTTGTGGCGTTGTATGAAAATCTTTTTCAAGAACCGGCAGGGCAACATTCATAATACTGCTGTCTACATTCACCATAAATGTACCCGACACAACAACAGTAAATATAATCCATCTATACCAAGATTGATATGTCTGTTCGGATACTTGTTTCACTCTTTTTTCTCTCCATTGAACTCGTGGATTCTATTCAAGGATTCATACTCATGTATAAAAAAATCCAGATTTTTTTTTCGTAAACATATGTCCTCGTACCACATTTTTAATTCATCTAATCCTATAGGAGTTATATGATAAATACGTTTAGCTGGTCCAGTATCTTCTGTATTCCAATAAGATGTAACACATTGACGTTCTTCTAAATCACGTAAAACACGATACACCGCTCCACTATCAATTCCCCAGTTAGCCGGCATCATTTCGTTCATTCTGTTCCAAAGAGCACCACCATGTGTATCTTCTTTTGATAAAAACAACAAAATAAAAGCTGGTAAATGACGATTTTGTTTCCCTGGTAAACTAGTATCTTTTGCCATTAAAATCCCTCTCTATACAATTTGAAAAGAAATCATACTGTGTTAAACAGTATAATTGAAGTTGCATATATACTCAACAGTTAATTTTATCTAAATTTTTACTTATAAATGAATTATCTATTGACATCAAAATAATATACTGTAATATACAGTATGATATCATTAACACAAGGGAGGGTTATACATGGTGGATATTCAAGAAAGTAAACAAAACATCATCAATGCCGCAAATTTACTTCGTGATGCAGGTCTTATGTTCCGGGGTTTTCATGCGAATTTGTCTGCTAGGCTATCCTCAGACACTATGCTCATGACACGCGGTGGGAATGTTGCAAATTTAGATGAAGATAGTTTTGCGGTCATTCGTACAGATGGAACAGTTCTGGAAAGCGAAGTTATGCCAGCTCAAGCTGAAATTATACAAATGCATGCTGCTGTATATAGAGCGAGAGAATCGGTAGGTGGCATTATTCATACGCATGCCCCAAATGCAACAGCTTTTGCCATTGCACACGAACCTATTCCGGTAGTGTACGAACCACTTATGCGGTTTGGAATGACTGAACCAGCACCTGTTATTAAATGGGCACCTCGAGGTTCTAATGCGTCCGTGAATGGAATAGTTGAAGCGGTAAAACTAAAACCAGGCATTTCTGCTGTCCTTCTAGCTAATCACGGAGTTTTAGCGTTTGGAAAATCTCCTGTAGAAACGGCACAGTTGCTCGCCACACTTGACGAAGGAGCAGAATTGATATTAAAAGCTCGTCTTATTGGAGGAGAAAAATCATTGCCAGAACAGGCATTTCAACAAATTGAAGAGCATAAACGCAAGTTTGAAAATATTCATTCTTGATTTTCTTCAGCGGTTGATAAATTCTCTCAATTGCTGGAATCCGAAAATTAAGTTTGTAGTGAATTTGTAGATTCTACACGAAAAAAGGCTTCCGATAAACATCTCGGAAGCCTTGTCTTTTCTGGAGCGGATGACGGGACTCGAACCCGCAACATTCAGCTTGGGAAGCTGACGCTCTGCCAATTGAACTACATCCGCATCTTCAATTCAATCAATCTATAGTATATCCCACATGATCATTAGGAAGCAAGCACTTGTACCGCTCATGTTGTTATTGAAGAGTATGCGGGTTACTGCAAAAAATAACCCATGCGACGATAAATCAAGTCACCGTGATCGAAAAATCCTAAATCTTTCCATATTCGTATATCTGAACGATCTGGTGAACAACCTACCCAGCCGTGAAAACCATGCTCCTGACTGCAATCAATAGCTTCGCGAACTAGCCGCATTCGATAGAAATGTTGTTCAGATGTCGATTTCCCTGCTACCGCAATGTACTCTATAAAGTAAAGTTTTTGACTGGGCCAAAGGTGACCTGTCATGAGCCCGAATAATTGCCCATTTTTTAAAATCACCAAATCTGTCTGAATAGGACTGACATGTTTAGCTGCCCAAAGGCTTGCAAGTGCATTCTCAGCCATAAAACGCTCACGAGTATCCCAGTATTCAATGCTTTTCATAAGTTTTCTTAAAGATGGCGAATGATTCAACCACTCTGCAGATAAATCATCATCTGACTGCGTCTGAAACAAATTCAAGTTTCAGGCCTCCTTACTCCATAATTCCATCCCTCCCAGTTTTGCCGATCTCGATAAGTTCATTCAATCTCTGGTTATGTTTTTTTGAGCCAAATGATCTTGATGTAAGAAAGAATTCGCAATTAGAAGTTAGCTAGCGTCAATACATGATCGACGTAATAGGTAGAGTGGTTATAGTCCCAAATTGCTTGCCATGGATTATGATCAAATCCACATACGGAAAGCATATGGGCAGTAGAATAAATTGCATCTTCTACATTGTGGATATTAGGTGCTCCCGTTTGACCCGGGGCAGTGACACCAAATTCAGCGAAAGTGGCTGGCATAAATTGCATTGGACCGATCGCACCAGCGTAAGACTCAATAAATCCAGCAGTGGAGAAATCAGTTTCGGTTTTATGAATCGCTGCTAGTATGGTCCAAGGGATATGGTACTTTGCCGCAGCTTGCATATAAATTGGCAACAAATTACGTGGTACATTTTTTAGTGTGGAAGGAATTTCTAATGGAACCAACCGCGGGTGATTCAAGAGCAAAACTTGTCCAGGATAAATGGTGGTTGAATCGAGACCGTTATCCATCTCGATAGTTTGAATGGGAACATGATAAATGGTTGAGATAGACCAGAGCGTGTCGCCAGACTCTACCTTATATCTTATCAAAGCAGGATGATTAAAAATTTGCTTTGCATTTTGCATCACTTTTCTCTTCAAAACTAAATTTTTAGGCTCAAAGAATACACTGTTCTCACTATAAATCGAAGAATGAGGTATAGAAATATTTCCCTTTTCCTTTATTGTTAAATGAGCCTGAAATGGCCATTCAAGATTTGCTATATGTAATTCTGGAATCAAAATGCTCGATGTTTTTTCTTCTCGAACTGATCCGTTATTTGTTGGGCGTTGAGTCTGGGGAAAAAACAGCCACAGGAGGCAGAGAAACATGGCGCACCATAGCACCAGAGAAGTTGTGCGGGTTCGCAAACTCATCTTCCTTTCCTGTTTGTTGGATTATTTTCATGCATACGCTGGACAAGCTAAAACTAGTCCATATTTGCAAATTTTTTAATTGGGAGATTGGAAGATTAAACAGAAAGGTAGATGGTTCTGTAGATTAGAGAAGGAAGAAAAACGAAGAAGCAATAAAACAAAAAACCTCCTTATTCGCTTGTCAGTGAATGGAGGTTTTTTGTTTCAATATATTTTTCATTTGATGGATAAATTTATTTGAGAACATGGTTTGTTAAATTCATATTAAAGACTCAATTCGGGCAATCAATTGATCAGTAAGAACGCGATCGCCCACTTTGACAAACTGTTCTTTTAGAATCCCAGAATGCTCAGCAGGTACTTCAATCGTCACTTTGTCAGTAGTAACCTCTAGCAAACCGTCTCCTTCTGTTACAGAGTCGCCAATTTGCTTCAGCCATGAGGTGACCAAACATTCTTGTACAGTATCACCTAATTGAGGAAGTTTTACGTCCATGTGTATTCTCCCCTTCAATATCATGTCACATTTCTCAAAGAAATGATCGACAAATCGATATTTAATATAAAAGGACTTACTTCAATGAGAAAGTGTATCATAGGGATTGGCCAAAACCAACCTAAAGTTGCTTATATCTATTGTAGAGTGGCTAATCGAATGGGTTGTGCATAGACTGTCTGGCTTTGCTTTACGCTCAACAGACCATCATCGACCATATTCTCGAGAACTATACTTTCTCGTAAACGAGCTAAACGCATGGATTTAAAAGGGTCATATACGCTAGGTGCATTGGGTAAACCAGCCAGCATGGCCAATTCACCTAAATTACAACGATTCGGGGGTAAATGAAAATACACTTCTGACGCATTATATAACCCGTAAGCACCGTGACCAAAATAAATAACGTTTGCATATAATTGGAAAACCTCTTTTTTAGACATCGTATCATAGAGACCAATGGCATCTAAGGCTTGATGAATTTTATAAGGTATCGTTTTTCGATGATGCAAGATGGTATTGTCAATCAGCTGTTGAGTAATTGTTGATCCTCCTTCTACATAACCATCTTTCTCTACATCAACAATAAACGACCGTAATATGCCAACAGGATCGATGCCAGGATCCCAAGCGAATCTCCTATCCTCTGTTGCAATGACCGCATCTCGATAAAAACTCGGAATTTCACTGTAAGTTAAAGGATGCACATGGTAACGAATCATTTTTCTCTCAGCGGCTAATTGGACAGCACGAGCAATCGGAAATATTTTGTGATAATAGAAGTCCATGGCTCCGAGCGACAGGGCAAGCAAACATACTAGACTCACTAGACTGTAACCCAATTGCGCACGGCGTGTCATAGAACGTCACACCTTTTCAGCCGATCTTGTTGGAGCAGGTATTTTGGTTTGTTCAATTATGTAAGCTAACAAAGCTCTACGTGTCACTAACCCGTGAAAGAGACCGTTTTGAACTATACATAAATATGGCGTTTGAATAGCTAATTGGATAGCTTTGCGTAAACTGTCTTCCAAGCGAATCTCGTGAATCTCTTTCGACATAATTTGTCCCACTTGAATCGTGGAAAGACGTTCTACTTCAATTCTTTCCAGACCGAGAACATGATCAAGAATGATGGTTTTGCTAATTGTACCCACGACTTGATTTTTTCGAGACAATACAGGTATCGATGAATATCTGGATTTAATGAGAACGAGCAGAGCGTGCTCAGCCGAATTAGCATCTTCGACACAAGCAACATTCTGCGCCGGAATGATCAATTTTGAAAAGGACGGATCGTTCACTGGACGGTTCATCCATTCAGTCATATCAGACAATCGACTCCTTTTCTCGAATGAGGCAAACAGAGCATTTAAGACCTATCTATTATACAGAATGAATTCATTGCCATCATCTCTAGCGTGTCCGAAGTTAGTCAAAAGAACAAAAAAATGGCGTCTATAAGACGCCTGCCCAGTAAAATTTACTTTTCTTTCGGAATTCTGACTTTGTGTTGAGGAGGTCTGTGCGAAATTTCAGGAGACACTCCACCATCTTCTTGAAGCCGATCAATGGCATCGAGGACAGAATCCTGATATGTTTCGTTTTCAGGTAAAGCAGAATTTGGAGAAGCAGAGAAGTTCTGCTCTTTGGTCACGAAATCGCCCCCCTTTCCTCTGTAAAACTGAACAAGGTTATGATGATACAGGAGAACGATGCTTATACAAAAAGAAATATTTTACAGATTGCGAATTTACATTTTTTGATATAAAAAGGGTGCGATGGACTTCAATTGATAGGTAAATGGTTGCATCAATTGTTCAGTGCTTCCTAAAAACAGCAGGCCACCACTCTTAAGGGATTGAGAAAAACGATGCAAAATAAGATCTTTCGCTTCCTCAGTGAAATAAATCAAAACATTTCGGCATACAATCAAGTCGATGTTTGAAGGATATGTGTCCGATAAAAGATTGTGTTTTTTAAAAACGATACCTTCCTTATATTCTTTTTTTAAAGTGAATACATTTTCACCATAGTCAAAATATCGATTTAATTCTTGTTGGTTAAATTCCCGGACTTGATAAGCTTGATATTTTGCTTCGTTCGCTTTTTGTAATACATCTTCGTCGATATCTGTCGCTAAAATACGGGTATCAATTTTTAAATGTTCCTTACAAAGGATGTTAATGGTATATGGTTCTTCACCAGTAGAACACGCTGCACTCCATATTTGGAGTCTGGATCCAGAACTTAACGTACTCAAATGACTGGCCAGTGAATTCCATCGATCACGATTGCGAAAAAACTCTGATACATTAATTGTCATTTTATCGAGCAGTGTGTGAATCAGGCTAGGATTTTCATGTATTGCATGGGATAATTCCTGAAATGTGGAGTATCCTAATCGTTCTCCCCAGGCGGCAAGTCTTCTTTGCATTTGTTGTCTTTTATACATGGCTAAATCAAGGCCCGTCAAATGATAAAATTCACGAATAAATTGCTCGAAATCATCTTCCAAATTAAAACCAACTCTCCTATATACACTCGCTGCCTAGCATCGAGAGATTGTCGCTATCTTAATGACACAGAGGTGTTCCAAACATGTCCAATCCAGTCATTGGCATTGCACTAAGTGGAGGCACTTTAAAAGCTGCAGCTCATATTGGCGTTCTTTCTGCACTAGAAGAAATGGGAATACGCCCCCATCACCTCGCTGGAACAAGCGCTGGTTCCATTGTGGCAACTCTCTATGCGTATGGTTATCGTGATCAGGAATTGAAGCATCTTATCCAACAATTTCCTGGCTATAAGCTTTTAGACTACGGTTTCCCTCTTACGTCGGCAGTGATGTCAACATTTTTTCACGCTATTCCTCATCGGAACAGATTAATTCAAGTATACCCACGCGGTCTCATCCACGGCAACAAACTCAAAAAATATTTTCATAAATTGCTTATTGGAAGAGAATGCCGAATTCCAGTTCTATTTGTTGCCACAGACTTACTTTCGGGCGATCCGGTAATCATGAGAATAGAACCTTCGAACGTCAGTATTCCCCAACTCCCACGTGCTTTACCCATTCATCAGGAGGAACTGCCAGCATGTCTACTAGGTTCCTGTGCATTACCAGCTATTTTTAGCCCAGTACCCTTTCGCGAGTATCTTTTAGCAGATGGCGCTATGCGCCACTATATTCCTGTACAGGCTTTACGGGAAAGCGGGTGTACTCATATTCTCGCTATAAATTTATATAAATTACAATATCGAGAGTACTTAACAACTTTTGTGGATGTTTTGGCGAGATCATTTGAAATTCTCCTTAGAGAATCTATCGATAATGATGTGGTTAATTCTGGAGATGTATTGGTTATTGAACCTGATTTTGCAAAAATTAAAACGTGGAAGTTTACAGAGATGATCCAATCAGTTCGGGTTGGCGTTCAAGCTGTGGTAAAACAACAATTACAGATTGAGCAATTTTTAAAAATCAATCCGCGATTGCCTCATAAAATGGCCAAATAATATGATGCCAAAACATGAGACAATCGCAAAGGTACATAGCAGAAATTTACTGAATCCAAACGTCTCCCGATTTACTGTAGGTTAACGTATTCTCCGCAAACCATAACCCTATTTCTCGATTGGCATTTTCCACGCTGTCCGATCCGTGGATGATATTCATTCCAATAGACAATCCAAAATCACCGCGAATAGTTCCAGGAGCAGAATCTACCGGATTCGTTTTGCCCATCATGGAGCGTACAACCGATACGGCATTTTCTCCTTCCCAAACCATAGCAAAAACTGGCGATGAAGTAATAAAAGAAACGAGTTCTCCAAAGAATGGACGTTCTTTGTGCTCTGCATAATGAGCTTCTGCGGTTTTGCTGTCCACAGCAAGCAATTTAGCAGCTACCAATTTTAGCCCTTTTTTCTCAAAGCGTCCGACAATTTCTCCAATTAAACCACGTTGGACTCCATCTGGTTTAATCATGACAAACGTTTTTTCAATGGCCAACCTTTATCAGCTCCTTAGCTGGGTGATATACCGCTCCGTATTGTAAGTCAGTAGCGTAATAACTGCAAGTTTTACGGAAGATTTAAGATGGTACACATGAAATATGGGTACTGATTGATAGTGTTATAGATTAGAATAACCTTTCATTTACAAATTGAGCGACGATCTGTAATTCATTTCGACTATCCAAGTCCGTAATTTGATCTAAATATACAATCGCTTTTTCCATACAAAGTTTTGCAAAGTTTCTAGCTTCCTCAATACAACCAGACTGACGTACGATATCGATGGCCTCGTCTGCATCTGTAGCTGTCATTTCAGGACGAACCAACTTCATTAAACGTTTGCCATCTGATTTTCTTCTGGCGAGCAAAGTTGGGAGTGTTAAATTACCTTGACGCAAGTCTCCAGCAACTGGTTTTCCTACAGTACTTTGTTCTCCAGAAAAATCCAGAACATCATCAATGACTTGAAACGCCATTCCTGTCCAGTAACCAAATTTGCGTAACAAATAAATATCTCTTTCTGGTGCATCTGATACGATGGCACCAAGTGAGCAACTGACCGATATCAGCAAAGCTGTTTTTCTTTCGATCCTTCGCAGATAGTTATGAAGTGTTTGATCCCAATTGAACAAATCCCGAATCTGTTCAATTTCACCCTTGCATAATTTAACAATGGCATTCGACAATTCAAAGTGTACTCGAGCGTTCTGGATCCCACTAAGAAGCGAAATAGCTTTAGCAAACAGGTAATCTCCCACATACATAGCTGCTAGATTACCATAACGTGATCGCACAGTAGGACTACCTCTACGCAGATCCGCATGGTCAATTACATCATCATGAACGAGAGTTGCCATATGAATAAGTTCTAATGCACAAGCCACACGCTCAATTTCATCCCAGTATTGATGAGGCTTACCCAGTTGGCTACAAATCAAGGTAAATAGGGGACGAATTCGTTTGCCGCCTGCCGTTAATAATGTAGAAGCTGCTGAGTGAATATCTTGCTGAACTGAGGCAACTTCAAACTGCAAACGTTTTTCTACCTTGTTTAGTTGAGACTGATAACGGCTATAGACGGAGACAAATTCTAGCAAACACAATCCCCTCGCTTTCGCGGACCGAACAACCATCCGTTAGATCGAATTCGGTTCCTCCCCTTTCTCTCCCATGTGTAAAGCTGCAATTCCACCCGTTAAAGCATAACTTTTCACATTGACCAATCCAACTTCGTGAAAAATATGTTCCAGCTCGAGACGATTAGGGAAATTGGTAAGTGATTCTGGCAACCATGCGTAGGGTGCCTTTTTTCCCACTGCAAGATAGCCTATTTTAGGAAGGATGTTATAAAAATAAAAATAATAAAGTTTTCGAAAATAAGTTGACTCCGGCTTTGACAATTCCAGCGAAACAACATGACCTCCAGGTTTGACTACCCTTCTCATTTCACGTAAACATTGATGTATATCAGGTACATTTCTTAAGGCAAAACCAATAGTTACCGCATCAAATGAGTTATCTGGAAATGGCAACTGCATGGCATCGCCTTCAATAAATTCGATATGGTTAGCCCGCTGCCCCATTTTTATTTTTCTTTCTCTGCCCACATCCAGCATTTCCTTGCAAAAGTCCAGTCCAATGACTTTTCCTTTTGGTCCTACAGCCTCAGCTAGCGAAAACGTCCATGCGCCAGTCCCCGCCGCCACATCAAGAACCTGGGCACCTGGTTGAATTTTGAGTTTTTTCATGGTAAAACGTCGCCATAAATGATGTTGTTGAAAACTTAAAACGGAATTCATAAAATCGTAGCGATCAGCAATTTGAGAAAAAACTTCATGTACATAATCTGCTTTCGAGACGTTCGTCTTCATTTTAAGAACTTCCTTCCACCCATTGTCTAACTTCAAGGAGTTCCTGAATGGGCTGAATATAATCCATCAGTAAAGCATGCAATGGATCGTCCAAGGAGATGGGCGAATGAGCCCAGACTCTGTCCAAAATGTTGGTCAAACAATCATATGCCTGTCGTAAGTGAGCCGGACGTAAATTGAACTTTTTAAACTCAATGTCAGTATGCAGTATATAAGCTTCGACAAGTGAGCGAATGTCAGATTTCCAATGTGTTTCATGTCGTAAATAGTACTCTGCTAAAGCTTCAAGCAACCTGCCTTCAATAATGATTCGTAGTTGTTTTTGTTCTTCTAAAGATAATTTCTGTTGAGATATAAGCAAAGTCATTTTTGCTTCATTCATTTCCGCCACTGAGACAGCTAGTAAATCCATCAGTGGAAACTCGCCAGTTTGAGCAATTAATCGATAATATTGACTGCTATGAAAATCACCAGCCAAAATCGTTAACTGTCGTGTGCGATTGATTTTCTCATCAATCTCATCATGCATAGAGAGACCTTTTTGCAACAATAGTAAAGCGGTCAGTATAAGATCCCACTGGTGTTCCGGTACAGAAGCTGCTTTCAGAATGCCCAAACCCACTTCAAAATGAAATCGGCTAGGAGTTTGCAGCACTTGATTTGTTTTTAAATATGGATGCTCTATCTCTCGGTAAAATTTTTGCGCTACAGAGAGATATCGCTCGCTTATTTCTCTGGGCATTCAGTCATCTCCTTGCACCTAGAACACCTGTCATTCATCCACGCTCAGTGAGATTATAGCACACCCTCATGCGTCTTCTCTGCAATTGACGTCAGTTTCCATATCATATCCCCTAAAGCATAAGGCTTATGAGTATCAAAGTCTTTTATCCTTTTTCCTGCAGAGAAGAAGTGTTGCCAAGTGGAAGAATTGTTCCATGTTTGGTGTATACTTCTACCTTACCCCTTATCTTGATGGCTGATGTATGTTCGGTAAATTGAGCCAACATAATTTCACCTTTATCCAATTTTTCCGAATGATGAAATCTTGTTTCTTGTCCACGTGTCATTCCAAAAACTTGAACACCATTTTCAAGAGCTCGGATGACAAAATAATCCCCTTGTTCCATTGAACTTCCCATTATCTCATCTCCGTCAAAATAAAATTGCTATGGTTTTAGATTGATCACGATAACACAAAATCAAATATGAGAATTTGTATTCATAAACGAAAAACCAGCGCCAAGAACGCTGGTTTCATTGGTCGGAATGCCGGGATTTGAACCCGGGACCTCTACCTCCCCAAGGTAGCGCGCTACCAGGCTGCGCCACATCCCGTAATTGACACTGAAAATCATTATACTAGGTTTGTCTGTAAATTGCAATTCAAGCAAATGTGGGACCAGGAAGGCAAAACTTTATTTTGCCTCCTGGTCAAAAGTGAAACTGTATTTAGAGAATAATCGCGATTAAGCCGCCACTACCTTCGTTGATGATTCTTTGTAATGTTTCTTTTAATTTGTATTGAGCATTTTCAGGCATCAAGGATAGTTTTCCGGAAATTCCTTCTCTAACGATAGCCGCTAAAGATTTGCCAAAAATATCACTTTCCCAAATTTTAAGTGGGTTTTGTTCAAAATCCTGCATCAAATATCGAACTAGCTCTTCGGATTGTTTTTCTGTCCCAACTATTGGTGCAAATTCACTTTCCACATCTACACGAATCATATGAATCGATGGAGCGGTTGCTTTTAGTCTCACTCCAAATCTTGAGCCTTGTTTAATCAGCTCAGGCTCATCTAAAGTCATTTCTTCTAAAGAAGGAGGAGCAATTCCATATCCTGTTAATTTAACCATACGCAAAGCTTCAGCTACTTTATCGTACTCTTTTTTGGCATGGACAAAATCACGCATCATTTTAAGGAGTTGATCACGTCCAGTAATTTGCACACCCACAACTTCAGTTAAAACGCGATCGTACAATTCGTCTGGAGCTGATAGCTCAATAACTGCCACACCTTGCCCCATATCCATATGAGACAATGCGGCATAGGAAATAACCTCATACGTAGAGAATTGTTCAACAATTCGATCGATATCTCGAATACGACGAATATCTTGAATGGTTTCATGAACAGAATCCTGAAATTGTCTGCGTAGCCAATGCTCTTCATCTAAGACCATGACCCAATTGGGCAGGTTCACATTTACTTCTTTAACAGGAAATTCATACAATGCTTCACGCAGAACATTGTAAATTTCTTGAGAAGTTACCGTTGCACAGGAGAGAGCAATGACAGGTACATCGTATTTGATGGCCAGCTCCGCTTTAAGATCCTGTGCTCTTGGATGCTCTGGATTGGACGAATTCACAAGGATAACAAATGGTTTCCCCAGTTCTTTTAATTCTTCAACAACGCGTTCTTCTGCTTCAATATAATTTTCACGAGGAATTTCTGCTACGCTACCATCTGTAGTAACAACAATACCAATGGTTGAATGGTCGGCAATGACCTTTCGAGTACCGATTTCGGCAGCTTCCTGAAAGGCTACAGGCTCGTCAAACCAAGGTGTTGTTACCATTCTCGGTCCATTCTCGTCTTCATAACCGCGAGCACCTTCAACAGCATATCCCACACAATCAACAATGCGGATATTGACATCCAACCCCTCGGCTACTGAAACTTCTACCGCTTGATTGGGAATAAATTTCGGTTCCGTGGTCATAATGGTTCGCCCTGCTGCACTTTGTGGTAGTTCATCAATAGCTCTGAGCCTATCACTATCTTCTTTAATGTTGGGAAGAACAATTAATTCCATAAATTTTTTAATAAAAGTGGACTTTCCAGTGCGCACGGGGCCGACGACGCCGAGATAGACATCTCCCCCAGTCCGCTCAGCTATGTCCCTGAATACGTCGAATTTTTCCACGCTTCTCCCTCCTCAAGATGACCGGCGCAGATTGCTTCGCCCGTACAAACCGCCCCGAGCCACTGACAATCCCTCCGTGGATGTCCAATACTCAGTAGGACAGTACATGTATATGCGAGCGGCCCGCTGATATGCAGATAGTTGCCAGGTCGACTTATTGTTCATACTATGCGGAGGATGTCCAGTTCAGAACTTAGGAGCTATAAGAGGAGAGAAAAAGGTTTAACCCGAAAGTCAACAAAGAATTCCAGGTCAAACCTTTTCAATGATATAAATTCGATCTGTGCTGAATGCTTACAATATCCTTAACCTTGAATATGATCCGTGTATTCAGACGCGCTTAACAATTGGTTTAATTCATCTGGGTTACTCATTTCTACTGCAATCATCCAGCCCTTTTCATAAGGACTTTCATTTACTAGTTCAGGCGAGTCATTCAATGATTCGTTAATTTGGACGACTTTTCCACTGACAGGCGCAAATAAGTCAGAGACTGTTTTGACAGATTCTACTGTCCCAAAAGTATCGTTAGCTTTCAATTCACTTCCTTTATCCGGAAGTTCCACAAAAACGATATCACCTAGTTCATCTTGGGCAAAATCACTGATTCCTATGTAGACCAGATTTCCTTCTACTCTGACCCACTCGTGCTCTTTAGAATATCTCAGGGATTCTGGAACATGGCTCATTTAACTGTTCCTCCATTCACAAAATATATGCAAACAGCATCAGTGTAACAAGAACACTGTTTGAAATCTATCACCTTGTCAAACTGGTTAAGAAAAAGATATCTCTTTTCAAAACATGCTATACAAAACGCCAACTCGTATTTTCACTTGAGAGTACCCATTCTTCCATCTCGGTTGTTTTATCTCTATCCATAAGAAGCGATACTACCTGTTTAGGCTGTTTGCCTTCAAAGAGCACTGCGGCTACTGCTTCAGTAATCGGCATTTCAATATGATATTGACTGGCCAATCTTAAACAAGCCTCTGTAGCTCGTACTCCTTCTACAACCATACCTTGAGCCTCTACTGCTTGTTTCAAGGTCATACCTTGTCCAAGCAATCGTCCTGTACGGAAATTTCTACTGTGTTCACTAATGCAGGTAGCTATTAAGTCTCCTACGCCAGCGAGCCCAGAAAATGTTAGAGGTGAAGCTCCCATAGCAATACCCAAACGAGCAATTTCAGCCAAACCTCTTGTCATAATGGCAGCTTTTGCATTATCGCCAAATCCTAAACCTACCGCCATGCCAACGGAAAGAGCAATGATATTTTTCAGTGCACCCGCTATTTCAATGCCGATCCAATCTGGATTCGTGTATACACGAAGATAATTGGACATGAGCATATCTTGAAGTTTATGAGCGGTATTTTTACTTGGACTGGAAACGACAAGAGTTGTTGGCATTGAGCGAACGACTTCTTCAGCATGGCTTGGCCCTCCAATGACAGCAATTTGTTGTTCATTCACAGCAAGCTTTTTTTGAAGATACAAGCTTACTCTATCTTCATGCGGCTGAATAAAGCCTTTTATAGCGTGAACAATGGTCATTGGAGAATATGCAAAAGACTGTAGTGAAGCTACGATCTGAGGCACCGCAACTGATGGAACGACTAAAAAGACATATGGGCTACCGTCCACAGTTTCTTGTAAAGAAGTTGTTGCATGGATATTAGGATGCAATAAACAATTTGGCAAATATTTAGAATTGCATTTTGATTGATTAATTTCATTTACTATACTTTCGTTTCTCGCCCAAAGTGTAACTTCCATATTCTTTTTAGCTAACGTATGGGCAATCGCTGTTCCCCAACTGCCTGCTCCAATGACTGCTATACGATTTGGCAGTTGGTCATCAAGCATGATGGTCAAATAATTTTCTCTCCCTGCCTTGTACCAGTCGAATTAAATTCTCCCTATGACGAATAATCGCAAGTACAGCTGCAATTGAAGCAAATAACAATGCCCCGGTTTTATGCGACAAAAGCGCTAAAAAAATTGGAGAAAGAACTACAAATACAATTGCACCAAGAGATACATAGCGAGTCATAAAGATAATCACTATTGCGATAAATCCTGAAATTAAAGTTGCTAACGGCAATAAACATAGAAATACACCAATAGTTGTGGCAATTCCTTTACCACCTCGGAATCCAAAATAGAGAGGCCAATTGTGACCTAGAATAACGGACAATCCACTGAGATAATCATAAATGGGTTGCCCGTGTCCAAGTAGATTAGCTATCCAGACAGCCAGCACACCTTTGAAAGCATCTAGAAGAAGTACAAGTACTCCATATTTCCATCCCAATAAACGCAATGTGTTGGTTGCTCCGGCATTCCCACTGCCATAATTTCGAATATCTACCTTTTTTACTGCTTTGACCATCAAAGTACTTACCGATATAGAACCAAGAAGATAGGCAATTAAAATAGCTAACCATCCCATGTATCATCCCCCCATTCTTTTGAAAGTAAATCTAAAATTTTTAATCTTTATCTTTATTTTTGTTCCTTACCGAAAACCTTATGGGTGTCCCTTCAAAGCCAAATGCTTCACGAAACTGGTTTTCTAAATAACGTTCATAAGAAAAATGCATTAATTCCTTGTCATTAACAAAGAGTGCAAAAGTAGGTGGTTTAACTGAAACCTGAGTTCCATAATAAATTCTTAAACGCCTTCCTTTGTCACTTGGAGGCGAAACGGCTACCATGGCTTCCTGTAATAAGTGGTTAACAGTAGAAGTTGAAATTCTCATAGAATGGTAATTAGCTATGTCCGATGCAAGAGATAAAATCTTGGTCACTCGTTGTCCGGTTTTGGCTGAGACAAATAGAACAGGCGCCCATCTCATAAACGGAAACTGCGTACGAATCTTTTGAGTAAATTGATGTGCTGTTTTATCATCTTTCTCAACAATGTCCCATTTATTTACAATCATTGCAATGGCACATCCTGCATCCAATGCATAGCCTGCAACTCTTTTGTCCTGCTCTGTAATTCCCTTCTTACCATCAATCACCACCATGGCAACATCAGCTCTGGAAAGTGCTCGAATGGCACGTAACATACTGTATTTTTCGATATTCTCATATATTTTACCTTTTTTTCTGAGACCGGCTGTATCGATAAGTTGAAACTGGTTCCCTTCAAATTCCAAGAAAGTATCAATTGCATCTCTTGTTGTGCCTGCAATGTCACTCACCATGACTCTATTCTCACCTAAAAGAGCATTTACAAGTGAAGATTTACCCACATTGGGTTGTCCTATAAAAGCTATACGTAAAGTATCATGATCACCTGTTTCTGCATTCTCTTCTTCAGGAAATTCAGAGACAACAGCATCTAAAATATCTCCCGTACCTAAACCGTGTTCAGCAGACACTGCAATTGGATCGCCAAAACCTAATTCATAGAATTCATAGCGATGCATATGATGAGTTGGATGATCGAGCTTGTTTACTGCCAGTATAGTTGGCTTTTTTGATTTTCTAAGCAAGTCTGCTACTGCTCTGTCAGTCTCTACCAATCCATCATGGCCATCTACTAAAAAAATGATGACATCAGCCTCATCAATGGCCAACTCAGCCTGTATGCGAATCAGATTCGTAAACTCATCTTCTTCGCTTAGCTCTATTCCGCCAGTGTCAATTAACTGAAATGATTTTCCGTTCCACTCCATTTCAGCATACAATCGATCCCTTGTTACCCCAGGTGTATCTTCCACTATGGATAATCGTTGGCCGATCAAGCGATTAAAGAGTGTACTTTTTCCTACATTAGCTCGTCCGACAATAGCTACCATGGGCATGTTCAATATCATCCATCCTCACTTACCACCTGGTCAATGTACTCTTTGAGCTATTGACCTTCCAGTACAAAAATAATTCAATCCAAACTAGGACTTTCGTTAAGAAACAGAACGATTATGAGCGATGGATTCAGACTGCAAAGTGGTTTCATAGCGTCTACGTGGAGGCAAACTTTGTGTCTCTCCGATTACCCCCAATAACAACCCAATACCTGTAGCCGGTACAATAGTAATAGGAATCTCCAGCGAATCTCGAACATCTTCAACCGTCATATCGTCCAAAAATATATCTGCATCGTCTTTCAACATAATATCTGGAAGCAAAATTGTATCCAAATGAGCGACCTTTTGCTTTAATTGAGCAACAATATCAGTTCCAGTCAATAAACCTGTAACTGTTACATTATGTCCATAAAAATCATTGACAATAGGTAAAACTTCATAATGAAATTGATTGTTAAATAATCGATCCAACTCTTGCTGAATAACCTTTTTAGCGGAAATACCGGTTATAACGCCAACTTTTCGATTCTCACAAATAGATATGTTTTGAATTTTTTTCTCTGCTATTTTGACTTCTTCTAAAAAAGTACGAATAACTCCAACACCATTCTCGGTCTGTCCAAAGTCGTCATAATAGTCTGCTTCTGGTACAGTTCTATCAGCCATTACATAAAGTTCATCAGCCGCATAAACAAAAGAAACTCCTAATTTTTGTCGTAAAAGTTTTTGCCAATTGCTGACCTGTTCGATTACGGTCCTTGCCTCATCAGGCGTACAACCTCTTAATTTGTGTAACCCGCGACGATGCTTGGTCAGTCCAACAGGTACAACCGACAAAGTTCGGACATGTGGATAAAACTGTGACAAATCTTTAATGGTTCGATCCAATTCTGGTCCGTCATTCCATTCTGGGCACAATACTACTTGAGTATTCATTTCAATTCCGTTCTCAGCAAGAAAAGCAATCTGATTTAAAATTTCACCAGAACGTCTATTAGCTAACATTCGAACTCGAAGATCTGGATTGGTTGTATGAACGGAAATGTTGAGTGGAGACATTTTTAATTTTGCTATTCTTTGTAAATCTTCTTCTTTAACATTGGTCAAAGTGACGAAATTCCCATGTAAAAATGACAATCGATAGTCATCGTCCCGAACATTTAAAGTTTGCCTCATATTACTTGGAATTTGATCAACAAAACAAAATACGCATTTGTTATGACACAGTTTTACACGATCTACAGTTGGATGTTCCCATTCCACACCGAGATCTTCATCATAGTGTTTTTCAATTTCAAAAATCCAAGTTTCTCCGTCCGGCTTTTTTATTTCAATCTCTATTTCTTCAGCTGCCATCGCAAACTGAAGATCAACTAAGTCACGAATTTGTGTTTCTCCAATTCGTAACAGTTCATCGCCTGTTTCCAAGCCCAGTTCTTCTGCTAACGAACCCGGCTTCACAGATTGTATACGAGGCACGCTGTACACTCCAATCTTTTTATTCATTCCGTCATTATCGCAATTAAAGACCATGTCGTCAATAATGAGGGGCCATCCCTCAGTCATCTACGATGACTTTTGGGACAGCCCCATGATATTAGAGAGTTAAAAATTAATCGTTTCCTTTTTTGAATAGATCGCCAAACAAATCTCCTAACGTTGCGCCTGTACCAGTTACACTCTCCGACTCTTTGTTTGCTGGTGCAGAAGGTTTAGATTTTACATCTTTTTTGGATACAACAGGCCTCTCTTGAACGTCCTTGATAGAAAGCGAAACCCTCTTACGTTCATAATCCACACCAAGAATTTTTACTTCTACTTTATCACCCGGATGTAAAACGTCGGACGGATGATTGACTCGTTGATGGGAGATTTGCGAAACATGAACCAATCCTTCAAGCCCAGGCTTTAATTCAACAAATGCTCCGAAGTCAACAACACGTTTTACAACTCCATTGACCACACTGCCAACTTGAAGCTCTGTTGCATATTTTTCAAACGGATCGGGCTCTGCTTGCTTAATGGAGAGTGATATTTTTCCCTTTTCCGGATCTAGTTTCAATACTTTAACCTTCACTGTTTGTCCTTCGTTAACAACATCTGAAGGATGATCAGCATGGTTCCAGGACAATTCCGAAATATGAACCAAACCGTCGACTCCATGAATGTCCACAAAAGCTCCAAAAGATGTTAGACGTTGAACAACACCTTCTAGAATATCCCCCTCATGTAATTCACTGATCACTTTTTGTACTTTTTGGTTTTGCTCGTTTTCTAAAACAGCTTTACGTGAAAGTATAAGTTTGTTGTTATCGCGATCAATCTCTGCAATTTTAACTTGTAAAGTTTGGCCTTTATACTCCTCTAGATTACCAACAAAACGAGTGTCTAGCAGAGAAGCCGGAATAAACCCTCGAACTCCAACGTCAGTCACTAAACCACCTTTGACAACATCGTGAACAGTGATTTCTAACGTTTCTTGATTCGCAAACGCATTTTGTAGTTTGTCCCATGCTTCTCGACTGTCCGCAAGACGTTTAGAAAGAGTCACTTGACCGCTTTCACGATCGATATTCTTAACAACGGCATTCACTTTAGAGCCAATCGAAACGATTGTAGAGGCGTCTTCTACCGGCAAGACGGAAAGTTCTCGAATGGGGACAAAACCTTCAAACCCATGCTCCAAATGCACAGTGACTCCATTCGAATCGATGGATGCAACTTCGCCGGTGACCAAATCGCCTACCTGTAGATTTGATTCAGTCAACATTTGCTGTAAATCCTCTGACATACTGACTTGCCTCCCCGATTCTCCTCAACTCGCAAAGCTTTTTACAACGCTTCTGTGCAGTAAAAGGCTTTTTCTCTTCGCTCACACAGGAGCACATCTCTACGTTTAAGGACAACGGCTCTTACATATACCATCTACCCAAACTGATTTAGTTGCGCCAAACGACAGAGAACGATTGAGAGAAGCCATTGCTATGTTTCCCATTATCGCCCACAGAAACACGTCGAGCAATGCTGTATTTTTATTGTAACTTGTTTAATGCAAGTTTTCTAATATGGAGGTTTGGCAGGTATTTTATTTCTCTAAAAGTTCACTGATATTTTCCATAATCTTATTTGCAATTTCTTGACTGGATTGTGATGGTTCAATAAAAATAGGATCTCCATAGCGAACGGTTATTTTATGGAAAATTTTATATTTTCCAGATATTGCTATAGGCACAATAGCAGCTTCAGAACGTTTGGCAATCAGACCAACTCCTGGCATTGGTTTACCAAGACGGCCTGACATGGAACGATGACCTTCAGGGAAAATAACTAGACATGCACCTTGTTGTAAGATTTGAATGGCGTAACGCATGGCATTTTTATCATTCTCTCCACGTCGAACCGGAAACCCACCTAATAATTTGAGCCCCCACGAAAGAATGGGATATTTAAACAATTCCGCCTTGGCCATAAACATTAAATGTCTTTTTGTGGTTATTCCTAATAAAGGAGGATCTAAGTTATTGATATGGTTACTGGCTAAGATAACCGAACCATCTGGAATTTTTTCTGATCCTATAATTTCTATTCGAAAAAGGGAGTGAAAAAAAAGTGATACAATGAGACGACAGAACCAGTAAAGCGGATACGGAATAGGGGGCTTATACTGTCCAGCGCTCAATGGTTTCCCTCCTGAGAATTTGCATGACTAATTAAACGAATTACTTTTTCTACAACTTCTTGAACGGACAAATAGGTTGAATTAATGACGACAGCATCATCTGCAATTTGGAGTGGTGAATGCGTGCGTGTTTGATCTTGGAAGTCGCGTTTGACAATAGATTTCTCAACCTCATCAACCGTACTAAGTATGCCTGAAGTCTTTAATTCTTCAACTCGTCTCTGGGCACGAATACGTTGATCAGCAGTTAAATAGATTTTGACATCCGCATCAGGAAAGACTACAGTACCGATATCTCTTCCATCCATTACTACATTATGATGGCATGAGAAATGCCGCAATACACTTGTCACATATTCTCTTATCTTAGGTTGTGAAGCAATTGTCGAGACAAGATCATTAATTTGTGGGGTACGTAGCTCGTCATCTAGTTTATGATTTTCAAAGTAAACAGTGACTCCTTCTTGCCCTTGCTGCACAATTTCTAGATTTCCTGAATGAAGTTGATGCAAAAGTTTATCGAGATCGCTCATATGTAACTGATTATTAACTAAAACCCAGGTACAAGCTCTATAAATTTTCCCAGAGTCTAAGTAATAAAATCCTGTTTTTTCTGCTACTGCTTTAGCTACAGTGCTTTTCCCGGCACCAGCAGGTCCGTCAATTGCAATTTTCATAAACTTTTTTTGTGATTGATTAAGAGTATCTTTCAAATAAAACAACTCCACATAAGTGAACGTTTGACAAGCCCACTCACTTTATCATTCTTTGCCTGGAAAATGTGTACTGAATGATTTTTTGACGAATTCCCTCACGCAATCCAAGGAATTGTAATGAAACAGATGCATATCCTCGGTCATTTCGTTCACTAACTCGAGTAACCTCTGCAGCAAGCATAACTTCAGAATGATAATTGGGTAATTTAAATTGGATATAAACTTGTTGACCTAATTGAAAGTACACGTTTTTAGGAATGAGAATTGCCATGCCACCGCCACTAATATCTCTTGAATATACATCAGCACTATGCTTATCATTGCCGTTCATCCATCTGACTTTTACAGGAATATCAGCTGGAACGCGAACAAATTCCCTTCTCTGTTCACGTGAAATTTTATGAGTCTCCGGTATTTGAAACTTCCACGTTGGAACTGGAATTTGAGTATAATCCATTAAAACCGAATCAAATCTGCAAAGGGCCCCATCTTGTGAGTGGTATTCAAAAAAATACGATTGTCCAATATTTGCTCTTAAATATTCATGTTTTTCATGATTCAAAGGTGCACTTGCATAAAAATATTTTTCATCCATTTCAAAAATATTTGTTTTATAGTACACTTCACTTTTTGGCATTAATGAAATATGAACAAGCTGACCTACTGTGAATAATGACACATGCCTCCCCCCTTCATAAAAGCATGATGTCATTATACAAAATATAGTCATCTTGGGTACATGCATTTAAAGAAAATTGAACGTTAGGATAAGTGCTGAATATCTAATACTTTCTGATTTCTACTGTCTATAATGACTCGGAAAGTATGTCCATGAAGAGTACCGTAAACAGCTATTCCAGAAATCCAATGATTTTCAGTATTTTTTATTACTACGGGAGTTGTCATTTTAACATGAAAAGATGGGTTAAACTTAGTTTGTGTATCCATAAACGGAATAGGTCCTTCCGACATTTTCACATGTTGATTATTCGAATGATTTACAAATCCCCAAATCTGGCCATCAGTTAAATTTACCTTTACTGTAATTGTTTCTCCCAAAACTGTTTTCTGATTTTGAACAGGTGAATAAGTAAGGTACCCTATTTTACCCAATTGTTGAGCATGTACTTCTGTATAAATTCCTGGACTCAAGTGCTTTAGAAATGAAATAGCTTTTTCTTTGGCTTGTTCTAAAGTTAAACTTATTTTCCCAACAGGCAAATTCTCCTTAGAAAAACCTATAATCTCTTGAGAAGAATTGAAAATAATATAAGCAGGCTGACCATCAATTTCTGCAGTATAGGTCGTTATTACTCCATTTACACCGGATTGATGGAAAACTGGAGTTACTTTTGAGACAGAGCGAGTAGAAAAAAATTGCTGGATTCGCTGTTTGGCCACTTCATCATGGTTATCCATTTTTTCAATATCAGCTTGAATAGGCTGATTTTTTACTGCGACTCTATTTTGATACAAATTGCGTAAATGGTTGAATGCGTTATTTACTGGTTTTGCAAAATACGAGTCAATTAAGTTTGCTTTGAAAACAGGAGTATCCGTTGATTTTTCTAATTTATTGTACCAATTGTCTGTTTTTAGTTCCCAATCTGTTAATGTGCTCTCTGTATCATTTCGAGATGGATTGGACTGGTTTTTCATCCAAACAGAAATAGTTTCATTCATTTTCTTTACTGTTGGCAGCTGATCTCCAACCCAACTTTGATAGGGACTAAGCCTTTCAAAATCATTTTGAACTTGACTACTATGTTGTAAAAGTACAGGAAGAGATTGCTGAAAATCAGTTTTAGTAGCAAAAATTTGCGCTTCTAGAGAAGCAGTTTGAAGCTTTTTTACGTCTGAAGCCGCTTGAGCCATTTCAGCATGTGTTTTTGTTTGTATTTGAGACTGCAAAGACAAGTTTTTGTCATATTCGCTTAATCCCCAAATTAAAGCGCACAATCCAGCCACTGATACTACAGCAAGAATCGTTGCATATTGATAATGAACTTTAGACATCAGAATTCTCTCCTCATGAGAAATGATGCCTTTAATATCCCAAAATAAAAAAGTTATTATGCTCATTTTCAAAATTAAGACGAATGAGCATAATAACTTAGATCACATTTTCAACTATGTTTTGAAATGAATGCTATATAGGAACATCTATCATTATTCAATGAATTGAATCTTACATGTCGTATTTTTTCGCATCTACATCTATGAATGCTTAAAGCAATTAATGTAATAATTCTATTTCAAAATCATTCTCATTATCGCATAAACAACGCTTAAAGCCCGTCTCTATATTGCCTTTTGAATCTCTTACTCCTCTTAAAATAAAAGTTTCACCACATTTTTTACAACGAATATGAACTTTAATTCTCTGGTTTTGAACCACCACTTCTTCATTCACTCCTTCAGAAGTGAGTGTCTCCAGTGACATACGATTTAACCTCCATTTTCTAAACTCAAAGTTTGATGGATGCTAAGATTCAAATATACATTAAAATAGACAGAAATAAAAAATACTTCGATAGCTTATCAAACACTCAATGAACAATTTTAGATGACGGATTGAATCTTAAATCCATCCTCTCCACCGAACAGCTTCAGCCATACGTTTAACTCCAACAATATAGGCAGCCAACCTCATATTCACTTTAAACTTTTGAGCAGTAGAATATACCGTATGAAAACTTTTTTGCATTAAATTTTTTAATTTTTGATCAATATCTTCTTCTGTCCAATAAAATCCTTGATTATTCTGTACCCATTCAAAATAAGAAACAATGACACCACCAGAATTTCCAAGAACATCTGGAACAATCAGCACATTTTTTTTGTCTAAAATTTCTGTTGCAGGCATAGTTGTGGGGCCATTTGCTGCTTCCACAATAATAGATGCCTTAATTTTATCTGCATTTTCTAAGGTTATTTGATTTTCAATAGCTGCAGGCACCAGAATATCGCACTCTGATTCTAATAATTCACGATTACTAATAGTATTTCTATATAATTTTGTAACGCTCCCAAATGAATCTCTTCTCTCTAATAACTCATCAATATCTAACCCTTTTTCATTATAAAGAGCACCATACGCATCTGAAATACCAACGACTTTGGCACCAATATCATGCATGAACTTAGCTAAATAACTTCCTGCATTTCCAAACCCTTGAATGCAAACACGAGCTTTTTCAATTTGGATGGATTTAACTTTGCAAGCTTCTTCAATACATATTGCCACGCCTCGTGCAGTAGCGCGTTCTCTCCCCAAGCTCCCACCTAAAACCGTCGGTTTACCTGTAATAAATCCGGGAGAATCAGATTCTTTAATTCGAGAATATTCATCGAACATCCAAGCCATATTTTGAGAGTTTGAAAAGACGTCTGGAGCTGGAATATCTTTAGCAGGTCCAACAATTTGACTGATAGCCCGCACATAAGCTCGACTTAAACGTTCAATTTCTGAAAAAGACATTTCTCTAGGATCACAAATAATTCCACCTTTACCTCCACCATAAGGTAAATTGGCTATACCACATTTTACAGACATCCACATTGAAAGTGCTACAACTTCATCTTGAGTAACATCAGGATGAAGACGTATTCCACCTTTCGTAGGTCCGACTGCATCATTATGTTGAGCTCGAAATCCAGTGAAAACTTTAACACTTCCATCATCCATAGTTACAGGAAAACGAACACTCAAGATTCGTAAAGGTTCTTTTAAGAGCTCGTACATTTCTTGAGTATAACCAAGTTTTTTGAGAGCTTCTAAAAAAACCTGTTGAGTTGACTCTAGAACATTTAAATTTTCTTGTTTTTCTTGGATGGATACGTCTTTTGTACTCACAATAAGTCCCCTTTAATAAAATATACAATCGTATTTTCCTACAAAAAGCCATGAAAGTCATTACTGCTTTCATGGCCGTTAATGAAAAATTTTTTAGAGAAAAGAATTTCTTAAATTTTCTAGAGCTTTTTCAGGAAAAATGCATTTTCCGTATTCGTCCAGATATGCCCTGGTTAAGCTAGAAGGCTCACCATATTCACAAAGCACTGAATGGATATTGGGGTTTTTATCAAACTCTTCTATTTCATCTAAAACGACAAAGTAAGCATTCTCATATGAAAATAAAGAACACTTAACATCATCTTTCGCAGTTGCAAAAGCCAAGCTTAATACGTCTTCAAAATCACTGTATTGATAAGCCAATATTGGAAAACTATAAAATGGGTCTTCAAAATCCTCGTCTTCAAGATCGGGATCATCTTCAGTAATATTAGGTACAGCAGGAACTCGGGTGACAATAATTACCACGCCTTCAGCAGGCATGGTAAAGGCCTCAACGGCAATAGGCCCAGATACTTCAAAACCTACTTCTGCGTATGCCGTCTCCATCATATCCCAGAAAAGTTCCTGTACTTTTTTTCCACTTTTCCACAATTCATCTTTTTCAATACCACGCATAGCCAAGTCTTCATAGCTTACAAATATTCGTACTTTATCTTTGGCGATCCGCTCGACTCTCATGTTCATTATCCCTCACTTTCAAATCGATGCAGGTCTTAAAACTGTTAATTCTTAAACAAATACACCGATCTTTTTAAACTTGTTTCATTTTACTTTCTGCATTATTTAAACGAAAAAAATCAACTCGATTGTCGTTCAATAATATTGTGTTGCAATATAACATTATAGGTATCTACAGGCTCATCTAATAACATTTTTGTCAACAGACGCATAGAAACAGCCCCAAAATCGTACATCGGCTGAGCAATAACAGTCAATTCTGGACGTACCATTGTAGCTAGTCTTGTATTATCAAAAGCAATGATGCGTACATCATGAGGTACTTGAAATCCATTATCATGAATAGCATGCACAGATGCCAATCCTAATTCATCGCTCATAGCGATGACACCATCATAATTTTTATTTTGAAATATATTTCTTAGAATAGGCAAAGCCTGCTCATATTTCCCTTTCCCCACATGAATAAAAGTACACTTATTTCCTAATTTTTTTCGTACACCTTCAATACGGTGATCAGCAATTAAAGATGTTCCAATATCCGGTGAAACAATAGCTATGTTCTGACAAGATTTCTTTTCTAAATAATTTGCAGCATCACTACCAGCTTTACGATTGTCAATATTTACAGATGGAATTCTTTTTTCTGGATCCTCAGTTGCACATAAAACTACTGGGATCTCAGCTTGTTCAAAAGCAGTTATGTGTTCTTGATTTAAAATATTTGTCATATATAGGATACCATCGACTTGTTTTTCCCACATGGTTCCGATTAAAGAGACCTCTCGATGGGTATCGGCATCTGAATTCGTTAAAATAATGTGGTAATTATACATATTAGCGATATCTTCAATACCTCTAACAATTTCAGCTACAAAGGCAGTTGAGACGTCAGGCACAATAACTCCAATAGTTCGTGTACGCTTGCTGGCCAAGCCTCGAGCAACTGCATTAGGTCGATATCCAAGACGTTCAATAGCATCTTGTACACGTTTTTTGGTTTCTTCCTTAACAACAGCCGTACCATTGATGACTCGAGAAACAGTTGCCATTGAGACATTGGCTTCACGGGCAACATCATATATTGTTACGCTCATTTGTGCCCACTCCCAAGCTGGATTGATTATGAAAATGATAACAATGAATAGAGGACAGTTACAAGGTGATTTTACAAAAATATTCGAATCAATATTAACAGGAGAATTCCTGAATCTTTACTGTTAGATAATATTATTCAGATGAAAAGCCCACTTCCATGTGCGAAGTAGGCTTTATAAAAGGTTGTACAATGCTTATTTTACTGGTGCGGGTGAAGGGACTCGAACCCCCACGGTCTCCCGCCAGAACCTAAATCTGGTGCGTCTGCCAATTCCGCCACACCCGCAAGAAATAGCAAAGAAAACTCTATCATAATAAAAATTTATTTACAACCAAATATAAAGTAAAATAAATCGCCTGGCAACGACCTAGGTTCCCAGGGGTCTTCACCCCAAGTATGCTCGGCGCTGGAGGTCTTCACGGTCGTGTTCGGGATGGGTACGCGTGTATCCCCTCCGCTATGGTCACCAGACTCTTCTTCCCTTTCCAACTGTCTCAGCAAGAGGGATTTTCCTTGGTGAAGGCCTCGACCGATTCGTATCCGTCCGCTCCACGCCTCACGACGCTTCCACGCCGGACCGATCTACCTTATCGTCTATAAGGGGTCTTCCTTCCTTGACGGAATGGGATACGTTATCTTGAGGCAGGCTTCGCGCTTAGATGCTTTCAGCGCTTATCCCTCCCCGACTTGGCTACCCAGCTGTGCCCTTGGCAGGACAACTGGTCCACCAGCGGTCGGTTCATCCCGGTCCTCTCGTACTAAGGACGAACCCTCTCACGTATCCTCCGCCCACGGCAGATAGGGACCGAACTGTCTCACGACGTTCTGAACCCAGCTCGCGTACCGCTTTCATGGGCGAACAGCCCAACCCTTGGGACCGACTTCAGCCCCAGGATGCGATGAGCCGACATCGAGGTGCCAAACCTCCCCGTCGATGTGGACTCTTGGGGGAGATCAGCCTGTTATCCCCGGGGTAGCTTTTATCCGTTGAGCGATGGCCCTTCCACGCAGTGCCACCGGGTCACTAAGCCCGACTTTCGTCCCTGCTCGACCTGTCCGTCTCGCAGTCAAGCTCCCTTGTGCCTTTACACGCCCCGCGCGGTTTCCATCCGCGCTGAGGGAACCTTTGGGCGCCTCCGTTACCTTTTAGGAGGCGACCGCCCCAGTCAAACTGTCCGCCTGACACTGTCCCCACACCCGATTCAGGGTGCCAGGTTAGAAGACTAGCATCTCAAGGGTGGTATCCCAACATCGACTCCACACAGGCTGGCGCCCATGCTTCTGTGTCTCCCACCTATCCTGTACATGACATGCCCGTCTCCCATATCAAGCTACAGTCAAGCTCCACGGGGTCTTTCCGTCTAGCCGCGGGTAACCTGCATCTTCACAGGTATTACAATTTCACCGGGTCTCTCGTTGAGACAGCGCCCAAGTCGTTACGCCTTTCGTGCGGGTCAGAACTTACCTGACAAGGAATTTCGCTACCTTAGGACCGTTATAGTTACGGCCGCCGTTTACTGGGGCTTCAATTCAGAGCTTCGGGCTCTCGCCCTCACCCCTCCTCTTAACCTTCCAGCACCGGGCAGGCGTCAGCCCCTATACTTCGCCTTTCGGCTTCGCAGAGACCTGTGTTTTTGCTAAACAGTCGCTTGGGCCTTTTCACTGCGGCTCTTCTTCAGAGCGCCCCTTCTCCCGAAGTTACGGGGCCATTTTGCCGAGTTCCTTAACGAGAGTGCTCCCGCGCGCCTCCGTGTTCTCCACGCGCCCACCTGTGTCGGTTTCCGGTACGGGCAGATGCATTCTCCCTAGAGGCTTTTCTTGGCAGTGTGACCTCGAGCGCTTCGGTACTCTTCTTCCCTCCCCATCACCGCTCAGAGTTCTCGCCGCGCGGTTTTCCCTGCGCGACCCCCTTGCGGATTGGACGGCCTCTTCCATCCGGCCGCTCGCTCTAGCCTCCTGCGTCACCCCTTCAGTCATGCAAATCCATCTGGTACGGGATTCTCAACCCGTTCTCCTTCGACTACGCCTCTCGGCCTCGCCTTAGGTCCCGACTAACCCTGGGTGGACGATCCTTCCCCAGGAAACCTTGGGCTTTCGGCGGAGGGGATTCTCACCCCTCTTTTCGCTACTCATACCGGCATTCTCACTTCCATAACCTCCACCTTCCCTCTCAAGAAGGCTTCTCCGCTTATGGAACGCTCCCCTACCCTGTGGTCTTCCCACAGCCATAGCTTCGGTGTGTGGTTTAGCCCCGTTACATTTTCCGCGCAGCGTCACTCGACCAGTGAGCTATTACGCACTCTTTCAATGATGGCTGCTTCTAAGCCAACATCCTGGTTGTCTATGCACCGCCACATCGTTTCCCACTTAACCACCCTTGGGGACCTTAGCTGTTGGTCTGGGCTGTTTCCCTCTTGACTACGGATTCTAGCACTCGCAGTCTGACTGCCACGGTTCAATGAAACGGCATTCGGAGTTCGACGGAGCTTGGTAACCCTGGTCGGGCCCCGCACCCCATCGGTGCTCTACCTCCGTCCCTCATCCGTGACGCTAGCCCTAAAGCTATTTCGGGGAGAACCAGCTATCTCCGGGTTCGATTGGAATTTCTCCCCTACCCCCAGTTCATCCCCCGGCTTTTCAACGCCGGTGGGTTCGGGCCTCCATGCGGTGTTACCCGCACTTCACCCTGACCAGGGGTAGCTCACCCGGTTTCGGGTCGATGGCAATCAACTTCTCGCCCTCTTCAGACTCGCTTTCGCTTCGGCTCCGGCTTCCCTGCCTTAACCTCGCTTATCACCATCACTCGCCGGTTCATTCTACAAAAGGCACGCCGTCATCCTTTCGGACTCCGACTGCTTGTAAGCACACGGTTTCAGGTTCTCTTTCACTCCGCTCCCGCGGTTCTTTTCACCTTTCCCTCACGGTACTCTCCGCTATCGGTTGCCAGGGAGTATTTAGCCTTAGGAGGTGGTCCTCCCGGATTCCCACGGGGTTCCTCGTGTCCCGCGGTACTTGGGGCCTGCGCTACCTCCCTCGACAAGCTTCGCCTACGGGGCTCTCACCCGCTCTGGCCGACCTTCCCATGTCGTTTGGCTCCCTTGTCTCCTTCGGCCCAGGCAAGACCCTGCCTGGCTGCGCATCCCCTCTACCCCATGATGGCAACGGGGGTCCCCTTCTCCACCATCATGGTTTAGGCTCTTCCGCGTTCGCTCGCCACTACTTGCGGAATCACTCTTGTTTTCTTCTCCTCCAGGTACTGAGATGTTTCAGTTCCCCAGGTTCCCTCCGTCTATCCTATACATTCAGATAGCGGTACCGGCCCATCACGACCGGTGGGTTCCCCCATTCGGACATCCCTGGATCTTCGCTCGCGTACAGCTCCCCAAGGCATTTCGGTGTTCGCCCCGTCCTTCTTCGGCTCCTGGCACCTAGGCATCCTCCGTGCGCCCTTTCTACCTTCACCTTGCTTCCCTCTTGCTGATTCAGTTCTCAAGGTCCTTCGAGCTTATCCCTCTCTCAAGGCATAAGTAGCTTTCGCTAAGTTCTCTCCCGAGAACCCTCAAAACTAAACACGCACGCCTCTCCACCAAACCCCTCTCTCTTCCCTAGAAAGGAGGTGATCCAGCCGCACCTTCCGATACGGCTACCTTGTTACGACTTCACCCCAATCATCGACCCCACCTTCGGCGGCTGGCCCCCTTTCGGGTTACCCCACCGACTTCGGGTGTTGCCAACTCTCGTGGTGTGACGGGCGGTGTGTACAAGGCCCGGGAACGGATTCACCGCGGCATGCTGATCCGCGATTACTAGCAATTCCGGCTTCATGCAGGCGAGTTGCAGCCTGCAATCCGAACTACGAGCGGTTTTCAGGGGTTCGCTCCAGATCGCTCTCTCGCTTCCCGTTGTGCCGCCCATTGTAGCACGTGTGTCGCCCAGGACATCAGGGGCATGATGATTTGACGTCATCCCCGCCTTCCTCCGACTTGCGCCGGCAGTCACCTGTGAGTCCCCACCTCTACGTGCTGGTAACACAGGTCAAGGGTTGCGCTCGTTGCGGGACTTAACCCAACATCTCACGACACGAGCTGACGACAACCATGCACCACCTGTCTCCTCTGCCCCGAAGGGACCTACCATCTCTGGTATCGTCAGAGGGATGTCAAGCCCTGGTAAGGTTCTTCGCGTTGCTTCGAATTAAACCACATGCTCCACTGCTTGTGCGGGCCCCCGTCAATTCCTTTGAGTTTCAGTCTTGCGACCGTACTCCCCAGGCGGAGTGCTTATTGGGTTTCCTTCGGCACTGAGGGTGGTACCCCCCAACACCTAGCACTCATCGTTTACGGCGTGGACTACCAGGGTATCTAATCCTGTTTGCTCCCCACGCTTTCGTGCCTCAGCGTCAGTCACTGTCCAGCAAGGCGCCTTCGCCACTGGTATTCCTCCACATCTCTACGCATTTCACCGCTACACGTGGAATTCCCCTTGCCTCTCCAGTACTCAAGTCCTACAGTTTCCAAGGCATTCCCAAGGTTGAGCCCTGGCCTTTCACCCCAGACTTGCAGAACCGCCTACGCACCCTTTACGCCCAGTGATTCCGGACAACGCTTGCCCCCTACGTATTACCGCGGCTGCTGGCACGTAGTTTGCCGGGGCTTCCTCTCGGGGTACCGTCTCGCAAAGAGCATTCCCTCTCCTTGCCGCTCTTCCCCCTTGACTGAGCTTTACAACCCGAAGGCCTTCCTCGCTCACGCGGCGTTGCTCCGTCAGGCTTGCGCCCATTGCGGAAGATTCCCTACTGCTGCCTCCCGTAGGAGTCTGGGCCGTGTCTCAGTCCCAGTGTGGCCGGTCACCCTCTCAGGTCGGCTACGCATCGTCGCCTTGGTAGGCCTTTACCCTACCAACTAGCTAATGCGCCGCGGGGTCCTCTCTCAGCGATGCCCTAGCATCCTTTCCCGCATCAGGCATGCGCCTCATGCGCCTATCCGGCCTTAGCACCCGTTTCCAGGCGTTATTCCGGTCTGTTAGGCAGATTCCCCACGTGTTCCTCACCCGTCCGCCGCTGGTATCTTTCGATACCCGCTCGACTTGCATGTATTAGGCACGCCGCCAGCGTTCGTCCTGAGCCAGGATCAAACTCTCAATGTCTGATTCCTTCTCCCTCGCTCTCTCGAGCTCGGGCACTTCTTCTCTGGCGTTTGGTGATTCTTGTGCGTGTTTAGTTTTCAAGGTTCTCTCGCTGCCAAGGCTCTCTTTCGCGTCCCCTCTTGCAGCGACAGCGACTATCTTACCTCCCTCCAAACTTTTTTGCAACCCCTTTTTGTAATCCTTTTTTTACCTGATCGTTCTGCAGAATGGTCGTTTGGGTAGAGGCGAAAAAAGGAACAAGCCCAGCGTAGCAAGCATATTTCATATACTGGTGATCGATGCTGTTCTCATCAGATGAACTTGTTTTAGCTTACGCAGTCTTCTTGTGTTGTTCCATCTGGTTTACGGCTAGTGCTGATGCGAGTATCGCGATCGCGTTGATAAGCATGTGTATCTTTACCTTGGCTATTCCTTCAAGCGAAGCCGTCAGAAGTGCAAGTAGAATCGCTTCATGATGGATAGATCTTGTGCTTTTGGGTTGACGGCTTTCTTAACTTCAAAAGCATACGGTTGGAGAGCCAAGCCCCAAAAAAACAGAAGCAGGCGATGGTTGGAGAAGATACAAATAGGACTTCCCTCTTCGGAAATTTCTGGTTTCGTCACTTGAAATCTTCTCGAAGGTTGGGGTGAAGTCCTTTTTCATGCCTTCAAATCCCTTGTATCAGATGGATTTAAAATTTTACAGTCCACTCACCTTAGAAATTCAAGTTTTAATAATTGAAATTGTCTTCAATGAATGGACATTTGACTTTCGAGAAGGTAAGGAGAAATGTTCATTTTTTTCCCACCATAACATTGTGGAAAAAAAGTAATTAAAACATGTTTTGCTCTTGTACACGCGACGAAGAATAACCTCCGCTCTTCATCATCTTCACTCGTTAAATTTTGATTATCTCTAGTTGGGATGAGAATATGAGAATCCACATTTCGCAGAAATGGATTCTTTTCTACGGCTCCTAGTAAGAAAACCACATCCCACTCCAGTCCTTTTGCTTCATGAAACGTACAAACTGTCAGATAAAAATGCCGACTATAGTATTTTGGAATCAGTTTTATAAATGGTATCAATTCTCTTCGTGTTCGAGCTAAAATAGCTATGCTCATATTCTTTTTTAAACTAAAAAAATGCAAAAGCAGTTTTTCAATAAAATAATACTCTTCTTCTTCATTCTTAACTGTGACGGCCGCACAATTACCATACATGGAGCTTGTTGGAATCATAATTTTTTCAGATCGATGACTTTGTTTTTCGATAATATTCGATGAATATTTACAGATATCTATATCTGAACGAAAATTATACTGCAAAAAATATTTAGACGTATTAGGAATAAGCTCATCCAAATGGAGCAACCAGTAACTGGATGATCCCCGAAATGAATATATGGCTTGGTCATCATCACCAACTACAAAAAGCTTAGCGTCAGAAATTTTGATTAATTCATTCAAAACATGCCACTGAATGTTATTTGTATCTTGAAACTCATCAACCATGATGAATTCCCATTTTCTCATGACATCTTGAAATGACTTAGAGTGTGTGAATAAAAATAGGCTAAAGAGCAAAATATCTTCAAAGTCCCATCGTTTTTCTACACTTTTATTTTTTTCATACATTTCCAATAGATCCATCTCGAATTGAGAATTTCCATGAATGGGATATCGACTTTTCATACGCATGATGATTTGTACAGCGTCATCTATAAGTTGAGTGGAAAAAGGTTGACTAATAGGCAATAATTTTCGAAGTGCACTCTCAATAAGTTTTCGTTCTTCATGCGATTTTAAGAGAACTGGCATTTCCTTGACAAATGGGAGTATAAATCTGAAAAATTGACCATGAAAAGTTCCAATTCGTAATTTTTTTAACAGTTGTTTGTGTTGAATTTGACCTGTTAATTTTGACATCATGCTTTGAGCGGATTTCCGGGTAAACGTTACAGCCATTGTTTGATCGGAATAAATTTGTCTATTATCAAGCTGATGAGCAAGAAAAGCAGTAAATACAGTTGTTTTACCACTTCCCGGACCAGCAAAAATAACTGTATTTTGAATAGGTTGATTTAAAATGAGACTTTGTTCTGAAGTCCAACGCTCCATGTAATCACCATTTAAAATATAGATGATTCGCAAGTTCAAGTACCAGATTGAATAGTAAAAAAAACAATATCAAAAGCTGATTTTAGAATAAATCATTAAGGAGAACTAACACGTGAATGTATTTGCCATTGCAGATTTACATTTATCTTTTTCATCAGAAAAACCCATGGGGATTTTTGGGGATTGTTGGGATAATCATGCGGAAAAAATTAAAGCAAACTGGATCGAGCATATTCATCATGAAGATCTAGTATTAATTGCAGGTGATATATCATGGGCAATGACTTTAGATGAAGTACAAGAAGATTTGAATTGGCTCGGTACATTACCAGGAAAAAAAATTTTAATTAAAGGAAACCATGATTATTGGTGGAATGGTATCGGAAAGGTAAGATCCATATTACCAAGGAATGTATTCGCTATTCAGAATGATTCAATGTTAATCGACGATCTATGTATTTGTGGTACTCGAGGATGGCAATTACCCTCACATCCCAAAACAACATCAGATGATATAAGGTTATACGCTCGAGAAGTGGAGAGACTAAAATTATCCTTGCTTTCTGCACCTAAAAATTGCCCAAAAAAAATGGTGATGCTTCACTATCCGCCATTAAGCTCGAATGGTGATTCCACGGAGATTACTGAATTATTAGAAAAAAATAATATTGATTTATGTATATATGGTCATCTTCATGCTCAAGCACATCAATATGCTTTTGAGGGTTTTAAAAATGGTATAGAATATCGCCTAACAAGTGCTGACTACTTAGATTTTAGCCCCGTAAAATTAAATATCTAACTCAAGTCTCACACCCGATTTAATCCGGTAATGCGCCGGTACAACTTGGGATTCTATACGATAAAAAAGCAAAAAACACCCTCATTTTCTGCTAAGCGGATAGGAATTCCTTTGCACCACTTACCTTTTCGTTGCTCAGTTCTGAGAATGAGCGCAACCGCCTCCGTGATATGGAAGATTCCATCGACAATCGTACTTGCGGTTATAGGCGTTAGAAAGAGTGCATGCAAAAGGCAACAGATGCTCTCTTTGAATTGCTGGCCCAGGCACGAGCCATGAGATTACCGCAAAACACTTGCTATTCGACATTTTGGTTTGCGTATCCAGCAGTCATCCTCAAGGCATTAGACCATTAGATCATGTGGTGTGCATGTGCTCAAAGCGTTGCCTAAAGTTGGCTACGAACACGAAGGACGCCGCTTGACGCTCAAAGAGAAAGCGCTATGGGCGGGAGAAAATCCTTGCTTCCGTGATTGTCGCCATTGGTCAAAATGAGAATAACAACCCAATCCCTATCAAGATGGTGTTTGTACGAGACAGGGACTGTTCCCGTCAATGGCTCAAACTTCTTTCCGCAGTTGTAAACCTGTCAGATGACGAAATGATTCGCATCTACTTCAAGCGATGGGACATTGAGTGTTTTTTCAAGATCAGTAATCCAATCTGCGATTGGCAAAGGAACTGCAGGGGCGCACATACGACCAAATGTTTGCCCACACCACATATTTTTCACGAAGTACATCATACTGAAAACTCGACACGGGACGAGCAAGACCCAAGAACGATAGGGGCGCTCTTCTTCGATTGCCTTGACAAACTCAATAACATCCGGTTCCCTGACGCCATGTGTCTACTGCTCGAATGGCCAAAATCCATCACGAATACGGCAGATATCCAAAATGACAACGTTATCGACAGGACTGTTGAACAGTTTATCAACCATTTATCCAGATCTATCAAGGAAAATCTGGTTGCCTAGGGTACGAAACTATAGAATTTAAGCTTACTTGTTAGAAACAAAAATACCGTAACCAATGGTATGAGAATATTTTTCCATCCACTCTGCATTTTCCCGGATAACGCTTAATGCCTGTTGGTTTATGGCCTTACCCATACTGCTATTTAAGTCAAGTGTCTGTGAATAGTTAGTAGATTGAACAACTGAACGAAGAGGTTGCATGAATAAAACTTTGGTCTTTTTAAATCCTGCTTTCTGAAAAAGCTGTATCCAACCGTTTTTATCCCAAACATTTTTTGCTCCGTAGGTTTCAAAAACTGTTTGTTTCCATTCCTGATTAACGGGCATAGTTAAAACCATCTCGACATCTACAAACCTACCTTTTTCAGAAAGAACTCTATATATTTCTATCAAAGCCTTCTGTTGTTTGACAAAAACTAATACACTTTCACATAAAACGACATCGAAAGTGTCATTATCAAACTTCAAATTTTCAATATCACCCATTTGAATATCGATATCTACCCCTTCTTGATTTGCTCTAATTTTACATTTTTCTAACATTTTAGATCTTATATCGAGAGCTGTAACACTACATCCATAATGCTTGGCCAGAAAAACAGCTGTTGCACCGGTTCCGCATCCTACATCTAAAACTTTAAGCCCTGCAGTTGGGTTTATATATGAAATCCATTGATCGGTTGAATATTTCCCACCGGGATGCGCATGCGAAACATTTAACTCAGCTAATGCTTCGTGATAATTCATATACTGATCACTCCTGTTCACATGCAATTCATTAAAAAACACACATAATCAATCATTTAAAGTTGCAGCAGATTTTCAATCAACAGGCATTAATTTTTTTAATACTGTTCTTAGAATATCGGCGGGTATCGCAAAACCAATACCTTGTGAACTTTGTGAGACTGCAGTATTCATTCCAATAACTTTGCCCTGCAAATTGAGTAATGGTCCTCCACTATTACCACGATTTATAGCCGCATCTGTTTGGATTAAATTTTCATAATGACGTTCACCAATGGATAAGGGTCTATTTTTGGCACTTACGATGCCGACAGTCACCGTATTGTCCAATCCAAGTGGAGAACCAAAAGCAAGTACCCATTGTCCAACAGATATGTCTTTCATTTGGGCAATCTCTAACACAGGATATTTATCCTGGAGTGCTTGACAATGAAGCAACGCAATATCATGTTCTTCATCGGTAGAAACAACCGTGCCTGTAAGTGTTTTTTTTGAATCTACAGCTCGCAATATTACTCGATTAGCACCATGGACAACATGTTCATTAGTTAAAAGATATCCATTAGCATGCACCAAGAACCCTGTACCAATATTTACACTTGAATAGGAACGTTCAGGAAGCTGTCCAAAAGGGCCGAAAAACTGAAATGGACGAGAGGAATTTTGTATTTGAACTACTTCAATACCAAATACAGAGCGGCTCCATTTATTTATGATGGATACGAAATCAGGATTTTGGCGAGCTGGTCCATTCTTTAACTTTGAACGATTAAGAGGCTTTTTTTTCTGCATCAAATGTCACCTCACCGTCAGTAAAAACAAAGACTAACGGATCGTATGAGGCAAGACACATTCCTGTGATCAAACTTTATGTATTATAATCAAAGAAGTGACTTTTTTTGAGACAACTTATTCAGTCTCTGTTACTTTATTTTGCATATTAAGAAATTTCATTATAAATTTTTGCTCGCACAGCATATTTTCCTGATCTCGTTTTTCGAACTTCGACTTTTCTTTGCTGATGATGAAGGGACTCATTTTGCATTTGTAATGCAAAATAATGAGCTACGGATTGAGATTGAAAAAGTTTAGAATAATACAGCCATGACAAAAAAATCGCCTCCCGGCCATAATATTCCCTATGAATCAGAAATTATGATATGTTCTGAGAATTATTTTTTCAAAGGAGATTTTCTTAAAATGGAATTTAATAAATTGCTCGAAATATGTATATCTAACCCTGCTGTAACCCTGTTACAACAGGAACTCAAAACAATAGAGGAAAAAAATTGGATAACAACGATTACCTATGATTGTTTGGGGTTTTGTGAAACCTGTTCTGAGTGTAGTTATGTATTACTGGAAGGAGATATCATGAGCGCTTCATCTAATCAGGAACTTTTAAAAAAAATCATAGAAGAACTTAAGTTAATTTGAAGCAAAAAAGTTTCAAGTTAATAACTCACGTTTATCATATATCCCTGATATCTTCTCATATTGATAACGCAGTTTTTAAAAATTAAATAATGTGCTTTCAGGGAAATAAGTGTATCTTCAAATTCTTCATTTTCTTTTAACGAAGCAGGCGAAACTGGCAATTTGGATTGTGAATATAGCGGATCCATGGGATAAAAAAAACGATAACATCGGGAATGATTGACCATCTCAATCTCATCTATATTTAATATCTTTATTTTTTCAAAAAGCAGTTGATATGTAGAAGCAAATTCATCTTCGTCTATGAAATGCGTATTAATCATCTTTCTCCAATTGGTTTTATCCGCCACATATTCAGTCAATAAATGTTCAATTTCACCAGCAACTTTACGAGTAGAGACAGAGCAAAGTAACTTACCAGCAATCGCTCCTTGTTCCATCCATCTCGCCAACTCCCTACCAGCCCTTGTCAATCCAACTTTTGACTTATCAGTATATGAAAGATAAACATAATGGGGTATCATACAATGATTCAAAGCATAGTTCTCGTCACGGCATGTTCCCTGATGGAAATGACAAGTCTCTGGCTTTAATACACATAAATCACATTCTGCTAAACTCACAAAACATGGATAACAATATCCGTTGTTGTATAGTTTTTTTACCTTTCTATGGCAATGAATACAAAACATTTCCCCCGTAATCTTCATACGGATAGTACGACCTAACAATTTATTTAAATGAATTTCAGATTCACTTAATTTGATGTAATAATCAACAGGCTCATTGGGAACTAGTTTTAAATTATAATAAACACCAGATGCAGAATGATACAGAACTATCAACCCATCTTTCATAATGTATTTATAAATATAAAAGTTCCTATCAGATAAAAACTTTTTCACCCAAACAAGATATTATCTAGTATCGTATTTTTGTTGACCAAAAGGTTTGGGTCCAGCAGGTATTCCATCAAATTCAAATAGCCATCCATTTTCCAATTTAAAAAACTTGATATCTGCTTGTTCATCCATCATTAATAGATGAAATAAATTCATATTCGTTTTTAAATAAGGACTTAGATATTCATCTTTAAGATGCAAGTTTAATACTTTCTGTCTATCATCCACAGACAAAGAAATTCCCTGGAAGACATTATAACCCTCAACAGATGAAACTGACAGTCTTTGCTGAGGGGTTGAGTTGTACCACAAATCGTCAAATAAATATCGAGCCATTTTAGATTTCCTACTTTGGTCACTTAGGAATGCGTAAAATGTCAATCTCTTTCCTCCGCATGCTTGCCATATTTTTAAACCAAATTCTCTCAAACCATAAAGCCAACGCCCCCTTGGTAAACCAACCAGATTAGGGGGCGAGGAAAAAGGATATGGGAAAGTCTGATTAGATTATAGCTAAGTTTATTCAAAATGGAAATAGGTAAATTATAGTGTGTCTACTATCAAGATAGCTTTCAATTGATGAAACTGATATCATGAGTTTTTTTGTTTATTATAAAATACCTCAATTTACTTTATTTGCATAAATAAGGTATTATTGTTTCGGAATTTTGATTAATCCAAATAACAGGTACTTGTTTTGTGGTGGCTATTTTAGGGAAATATCGAATAGGTAACGCATCCATTTCAGTTCCAATAATCAGTAACAAATCAGATTGGCATATCCAATGGGTTGCAAGAGAAACTCCTTTCACTTTTTCACCAACAAATACAAAGCCAGGTCTTAAAATTTGTTTGCAATTTGGACAATTAAAACCATGATGTTTAAGAAAATCAGATTTTAGAATTATAGCACAAGTTTCACATCGTAACTCTCTTAAATTACCGTGAATTTCTATTACATTTTTTGAACCTGCTTCAAAATGAAGTCCATCAATGTTTTGTGTAATAATTTTGAAATTTTTTTTATGGAGATATAGATGAGCATTGTTTGGCAGTGCTTTCTTCCATTCGAAGAAAATTTGATAATAAAAATCAAAATACCTCTCAGGTTCTCTTCTCCAAAAATCTTTTAAAAATAATTGATGTACTGTTTTGCCCTGAAAATTCATCTCATTTACAGGCAAACCACTCGCTACGCTAATTCCTGCACCAGTTATACACACTGGAAAATTAGCCTTTAACAGCAGCATTTTGATATTTTTCGCTACTTCAACCCAATCTTTGTGACTCAAATCATAAATCAAGCATCCATCACTCACTCATAATTTTATATTTATATTTGAACCATACTTTACAAATCCGATAATGTTCAATATATTATCGTTGTAAGGCAAAATTACTTAAAATGGAGGAATTGGATTGAAAGATTCTTTTGGTTATCGTATACGTCGAATTCGACAACAAAGAGATTGGTCACAACAAGAATTAGCGCTTCGTTCAGGTATATCTACACCACATATCTCTTCTCTCGAAAGGGATATTCGCCAACCTTCATTGGAATACGCCAAAAGATTAGCCAATGCTTTAGGAGTACCCTTAACCGCACTATGTGATAACACGAAGGAACTAAAAATGCCTAAGATTTTAGAATCAACAGAAGACTGGCCGGTAGAAATTCAAAATTTAATTTTGAATGAAGAAGCTGCTCCCTATTTAGAAGCAGCACAGCAAATGAGTATTCTTCCAAAAGAAGAATCTGAGTTTATATCATTAATTATTGATTTACTTGTTCAGAAATTTACTTATAAATCAAAACATAATGAATGATCACAATAAGACTTTAACACCGTAGCGCCCTCGCTGCGTTTGAAAAATACCTACGTAGCGAGGTGGAAAATACGAAAGTAACTGATGATTAGGTTGATCTACAATTCTGGCCACTAGGCAAGAAGCCTGAAATCTGGTGTCATACAATTTACTTAGATATATCCAAGCCATTTTGTGATTTCTTCTTTCTTGTAAATTGATTTCAATTTATATTCTATTTTCAGTTACTTGCCGTTTTAAGGGTAATACAACTGTAAATGTAGTTCCAACATGAAGTGCGCTTTTAACAATAATTTCTCCACCATGCTTTACAATAATGTATCGAGCAATTGCAAGTCCTAATCCAGTCCCTCCTGCAGAACGTGTACGAGCTTTGTCTGCTTTATAAAAGCGTTCAAAAACATATGGGACGTCCTCAGGAGGTATACCACTACCTGTATCTTTAACTTGTATATAGACATAATGCGTCTCTGTTTCGATAGAAATTTCGATTTTACCTTTTTCTGTATGCCTAAACGCATTATCCAAAAGATTAGTAAATACTTGTTCTAAGCGATCTTTATCTGCCTCAAGTAAAATGGGTCTGTCAAATAAATGAACTTGTAAAGATACTCCCTTTTCTGAGGATAAGGTGAAAAATTTTCTTGATACTTTTTTAATTAATGAATTGATCTCTACGGGTGCATATTTCATTTGAAATTGGCCCGATTCGAGTGAAGCTAAATCCAGCAAATCGTTAACCAATCTTTTCATGCGCATAGCTTCTTCGTGAATAATTTGTACTAATTCACGACGCATTTCTGGATCATTATCCAATTCGTCTAACAAAGCTTCACTATAACCTTGCAGCATACTTAGTGGTGTTCTTAATTCATGTGAAACATTGGCTAAAAAATCTTTCCGGAGAGAATCCATTTGTCGTTCTTCAGTAATATCCCTGAGAACTGTTAATGTCCCACGTACCAGTTGACTGTCCGGTTCTCTTAGAGGGATGACATGTAAAAGAATATTCCTATCTTGCCATAGCCATTCACGGCTCATTGATTCGCCATGATTCTGCACAGCTTGTAAGAGGCTTTGCATGGCATCTGGCAACTGTGAGACATCTACAATTCCTCTCTCTGAAAGTGACATCTGACGTAAAATTCGCAATGCTGGAAGATTGGCTAATGTTATCTGTCCTAAGGTATTGGTTGCCATCACACCATCCTGCAAGGATTGGAGAATGGTGCTCAGTTGATCTCTTTCCATTGAAAGTGCATGAATGGTGTGATCGAGTTGAGCAGCCATTGCATTAAATGTACTTCCCAAACGTCCAACTTCATCACTGGTCACAACATTGACTCGATGCTTAAAATCACCTGATTGCATCAATTCGGCTGCATGGTTCATTTCAACAAGTGGTTTAGAAAGATTCTTTGAGACTACAAAAGCTAATCCAGTAGCCAAAAACACACCCAACAATACATCAAAAAGTATGAGATTACGCATATGGTCAAGCGGAGCATCTAATACACTCATTTGTTGTGAAACGGCAAGCAGGCCAGGATTTTGACCAGGCCTTTTTACTAAATCGTAAATCGTGATTTGGGGTGAACCATTTCCAATTTGTCGAATAATAATGGGTTTACCCGATTGAAGTTGATAGCGTTCTGATGTGCTCAGTGAACGAAACTGCTTGTCCAATGCATTGTTCTCTTTTAAAGAAGGCGTATAACTCATTTCCGCATTTTGAACTTTTTTGAGAAGATTTTTCGATAATAATAAATGTTCTAGATTATCGTTTTTCTGTAGTTCATCAGAGATGGATAAAGTCCAATGAATAAGGGAAGAGGATTGATTATCTTCCACATATGTTGCAAAAAATTGTTGTAGCAAAACAGATAACAACACAAGCACCACGACAACCATACCAACAATCGTCAGCCAAAGTTTTAAAACAATACTGTTCTTAATCACGCGATAACCTCAAATTTATATCCTACTCCCCAGACAGTTACAATATAATGGCTAACTCTTTCGGAAAGTTGTCCAAGTTTTTCGCGTAATCTTTTTACATGAGTATCTACAGTTCTTTGATCACCATAAAATTGATAATTCCAGACATCTCTAAGTAATTCTTCACGACTAAAAACTTTGTCAGGCCGCTGAGACATATACACAAGTAAATCAAACTCTTTTGGAGTCAAACTCACTTCTTTTCCTTCGACTTCTACACGCCGTGCATCGATATGAATTAAAAGCCCCGGAAAAGAAAGAGTTTGTTGTAAGTCCGCCTTGAAAAATTCAGTCTCTCCAGACCTTTTTAAAAGTGCCTTCACTCTCATGACAAGCTCGCGAGGAGAAAAAGGTTTAACGACATAATCGTCTGCTCCAATTTCAAAACCATGTACTCGACTCATTTCATCCCCTGCCGCAGTCAACATCATAATAGGCGTCTCAGCATGTTGGCGAACCTGAGTGCATACATCACGCCCGTCCATTTCAGGTAACATAAGATCTAAAATAATAAGAGACAACGGTTCATTAAGTGCAATTTCCAACGCATCTTTACCATTATCTGCTTCAATAATTTCAAAACCACTACGCTCGAGGTACATTCTTACTAAGCGACGTATTCGTTCTTCGTCGTCCACCACCAGAATACGCGGTTTCTGTGGCATGCTCATCCCCCGTCTCGAAATTTTTATTTAATGATGTAACATCTCGACTGGTTTCGTTCTAAGTCTTATTTCTTTGGGCTTGTCCATTGCCCTTTTTCTTATCTGATTGATTTTGCAAATTTCTTATACGTCGCTCCGAAGCAAGTTTATAAGTTTGAATGATTTCTTTAGGATAGTCAGGTATGGGTAAATTGCAAATTCTATAAATGTCTCCCCATTCTTTTTCATCTAAAAATCTCCATTGTCCAACTCTTAAATCATTTAACTTGAGAGGACCAAATGCTATTCTTTTTAAACGTTTGACGGGTAAATCCAATTTCTCAAACATCCGTCGAATTTGACGGTTTTTTCCTTCGAAAATTTCTATGTCTACAACAGATTCTTTAGGATGCTGACGCAAAGCCCAGACTTTTGCTGGAGCAGTTACGCCATCTTCCAGCTCAATTCCCTGCTCCAAATTTCTTACAATTTTTTTATCCACCATACCTAAAGCTGTCACTCGATATAATTTGCCAATATGATGACTTGGATGAAGAAGTTTATGAGTTAATTCCCCATCGTTTGTAAGTAGCAATAAACCACTAGAATCATAATCCAGCCTTCCTACGGGATAAAGTCTAAAAGGCAATGATGATATCTTCTCCATAACTGTTTTTCTTCCCTCTGGATCGGTAACAGAGGAAATACGCGAAGTAGGTTTGTGCAACAGAATAGATATTTTAGGTTCTGCAGCAATTGGATGTCCGTCCACTGTGATTTCTTGAATCATTGGGTCGACTTTGGTTCCCAATTCCTTAACAATCTTTCCATCAATGGCCACCCTACCAGATAGAATATACTCTTCACATTTTCTTCTTGAAGCAATTCCTGCGGACGCCAAGACTTTTTGTAATCGCTCTTCCATGTATGAATATCTCCATTTCTATGGGACATGGAGTCATTATACCCTAATTACACGCATTTCCACGCTTTTTCAAGGAGTGGCTTGACAAGAAATAAACTGACTTGAAAATGATATCCTTTACTCTTATTTAAAAACATGCACTGCAAACACACTAGCCACAATGGCAACCAAATCAGATAAAAGCCCTACTATAAGTGCATAACGAAACTTTTGAATTCCTACGCTGCCGAAATAAACTGTTAAAATGTAGAGCGTAGTGTCTGTACTTGCCTGCATAGTCGAAGCCAATACTCCCGTCGTACTGTCTGGTCCTTTACTTTTCAGTACCTGGATCATCATAGCGAGACTTCCTTGTCCGCTAATCGGACGGAGCAAACCAAGCGGAGCCACTTCGGGAGGAATATGTAAAATGCTTAAGACTGGGGTTAACCAATGAATCAATATTCCCATAGCTCCTGAAGCACTAAAAACTTGAACAGCAACCATCATAGCAACTAGATGAGGAATAAGTTTAACCGCAGTGGCAAAACCCGATTTAGCTCCCTCGACAAACGTATTATATAAAGGAACACGTCGAATAAAACCGCTAATTAGAATAGTGCAAACTAAAATAGGGAGTAACCATTCGGAAATTTGTATGAAAAATTGTTGCATTATACCCATCTCCCGGAACGACGTGACCAGGATCGAAATATTTTATCAAAGATTAAAGCAGCTATAGTGCCAATAAAAGTTGCTAGTAAAGTAGGTCCAATGACAGAGGTGGGGTGCTGTGCATGCAATTGCATGCGAATGGCAATAACAGTGGTTGGAATCAGAGTAATACTTGCTGTATTGACAGCAAGTAACGTACACATTGCATCACTTGCAGTATCTTTTTTTGTATTAAGATCTTGTAATTCTTTCATAGCGCGCAACCCAAGTGGTGTCGCAGCATTACCAATCCCAAGTATATTTGCACTCATATTCGCTAAGATAGCTCCCATAGCTGGATGGTCAGAAGGAACGGATGGAAATATTTTTTTGGCCACCGGCCTCATTAATCGCGACAGAAAAGTAATAGCTCCAGCTTTTTCTGCAATATGCATTAATCCCATCCAAAGAACAATAACACTTATCAGACCAAAACAAAGCTCTACACCATGTTCTGCTCCAGTCAGAATAGCACTTGAGACAGCAGGCATTTTACCAGTTAGTAAAGCAGTTCCAATTCCAACCAGAAACAAAAGAAGCCAAATAAAATCAATCATGCGTATCCCCCCGTGCAGCATATCCTTTGATTGAAAGTATGCTTACAGAGGGACAGGCATGACCGAAATTTATCAAACAACCGGGGTTTGATCAGATTTACCTTGATTTTTATTCGAAGAGCCTTTAAACATTGATTGAATTTTCTCCATAACAATTGGAGCCATATCCATAAGTCGATCGTAAAGTTGATTTTCGTTGTCAGTAGATAAGAGCCTGACTTGGTTGCCATGAACAATAAGAAACCCAATGGGAGTAATAGACACTCCACCACCTGAGCCACCGCCAAATGGTAAATTGTCATCATCGGATACATGGCCGCGATCGTGATCTACAGAAAATTCACTGCCGCCAGCAGCAAACCCGAAACCCACTTTAGAGACTGGCAAAATAACGGTACCATCTGGTGTTTCAACGGGATCGCCAATGATAGTATTGACATCGACCATTTCTCTTATATTGGCCATGGCGGTTTGCATTAATCCTTGAATGGGATGCTCCATGAACTTTTCATCCTCCTCCAAACAAAAAAGAAACGAATCGCAGCGACAATAGCATGCCCTGTGGAAATTGAAAATATGCCTTTCGCGGATAGTTCCAAAGAATTTCGGTGATACACAGGTTCAACTTGAATTTTCGGTTTTACCATGAGCCTGAACATTTTAGACATTTCTCCAGTCACAAGAGACAATACTGTCCATGAAAATCCTGTTAAAACCCCAGTGTACATAGCATTTTCTAAACCAATGGCAACTTTGAAATGAAAAGTCAAAATCTTGATTCTGCGCAATACCGGTTTAAGCTCTTTTAGACAGACACGAGCAAAATGACTCCATTGAGGAATATTCTCAATAAAGTTAAAAATCTCTTCTAGAGAAAAATGCTCTGTAGCATGATTGCCGTTCTTGTGTCCTTCGACATGAAGACTTGGTCCATGATGCGTTACTTTAGGTTGGATTTTCAAAAGTTGATGCCTAATTTTAATCAGACCAAAAAGAAGACTGATGGTTACTATACCCTCATCATCATGTCCAGTGCGCATAAACTGAAGTGTACAACGTATAGGAAGAACGGCTATGATTAGAACAAATACAACCAGTCCAGCAACAATAAAAAAAATAGCGCCTAACACAAATCATCGCCCACCTTTTTGGACAACTAAAGTTTGTGTCAAGCCCCTGCCTACTATACGCCTGAAATTAGAATCTAAATTTTATTCTTGAGGTACATGACTCTCTCTCTCAAAGAGTAGAGTCGTTTCATCACGATCTGTAATTGGCAATTCAGGTAGTTCTTCTAGAGAAGAAATAGCGAATGTTTTTAAAAAGTGATCCGTCGTACCATATAAAATAGGCCTTCCTGGTCCTTCTTCTCTCCCAACTTCACGAATTAATAAACGATGTAGCAATGTTTGAATCGCTCTTTCCGAACTTACCCCACGTATTTTTTCTATACGCGATCTCGTTATGGGCTGTTGATAGGCAATTACAGCCAATGTTTCTAAAGCAGCGGAAGATAATGAAGTAGCAATAGGAGTATCCGCCATTCTTCGTAAGTAAAGTGCATGTTCAGGTTTTGTTGCCAATTGCCAAGTGTTTGCACTCTCAATCAACTGTATTCCTGATTCTGGTTGTTGTAATTTTAATTGCAATTGTCTACAAGAAGCAATTACCTCTTGTTGAGGTATTTGCAATATATCAGCAATTTCTTCCGTACTGAGTCCATCTGTTCCAGCAACAAACAAAATAGCTTCAATCGCAGAGATCAAATTAATGAGCATCTTAACCTCCATTTTTAGTTTCTGAAGTTGTTGCTGTTTCAGCCATAGTTTGCAAACTCTCATCTGATAATTTTGAAATAATAGTAATATCGCCAAAAAGTTCTGATTGGTAACAATAAATTTGTTGATAGCGCATTAATTCCAATAACGCTAAAAAATAAGCTACCCATTCGCTACGCGAATAGACATTGTACATAAGCTCACGCAATGTACAGTGTTGCAATCGCAGTAATTTCTCCTTTATTTCTTCAATGACATCTTCAACCCGAGCAACATAAGCGCGAATTGCAGCTACGGGTTTATCTTTAGGCCTACGTCGGTATAATTGGCGCATAGCCTCAAATAGTTTCCAAGCACTCATTTCAGATAAAGGAGGCAAATGCTCAGGTGCATAAGGAGATAAGTCGGTAGCTGGCCGACCAAATAAATCCGAACGAAGAAGCTGTTTTTCTTTCAATAATTCCGATGCTATTTTAATTTTCTCATATTCAATCAACTGTTCCACCAACTCAGCGCGTGGATCCATTTCTTCTTCATCTTCATCTTGTTTTTTGCTTTTTGGCAGGAGCATGCGACTTTTAATGGCTAATAATGTGGCTGCCATAACCACAAATTCACTAGCTTGTTCCAAGTAGCTGTCAGGTAAGGTATCAAGATAGGCCATGTACTGCTCTGTAATTTGAACGATGGGTATATTGTGTATATCAATTTCTTGTTTGCGGATTAAATGCAAAAGTAAATCGAGCGGTCCATTAAAATCACCAATACTTAAAATATAGACACCTTCACTCGATTCCATAAAAAGAACCTCGCTTTATCGACGAACTGTCCTTGCTTTTTGTTTCTCGAACTCGTTTTCATCCAAAACTGCTGCTTACCTTAAAACATAACATGCCTTTGTACTCCCATAGCTATTTCTCTCATTGATATATCATATTTATTTCAAAGCCTCGCGACTGCTTGAGATAACAACCCTACAATTTCGTTAATGAGTGGGATATAAAAATTATCGATAACTGAAGGAATTAAAAAAAGAATTATTAAAATAAAGGGACCATAAAAATCAAGCTTATAAAACCACTTTTGCGTTGAATCAGGAAATAAATTACGCAATATTTGTGACCCATCCAAAGGGGGAATGGGAATAAGATTAAAGAGACACAGACTGACATTCACCAGTGCAATCAATTCAATAATTTGTCCTAACATTGAATAAGGGTCAAACAGAACCCATTGCCATATGATTAAGGCGATCAATGCCAGTAAGAAATTAGAAAATGGACCTGCAGCTGCCACTAAAATCGTGCCTAACCGACGATGCTTGAGATTAGAAGGATTAAAAGGCACTGGCTTGGCAAAACCTATTGGCCCAAATAACATCAGCAGAAGTCCAACAAGTTGTAAATGTGCTAATGGATTCAAGGTCAATCGACCTTCCAGGCGAGCTGTATGATCACCTAGCAGATCAGCAACCAAGGCATGACTGAATTCGTGGACGACTAAGCTAGCCAGCACGATAAAAATTTGTACAATAAATAGCGGCTGAGTTAGATTAGCTAAAATGTATTGTCGCCTCCATAGTCAAAAAATTCTCAAGCCAATAAAACAAATTGGAAATTACTTCACTACAGAAAAGACATAGGTCCAAATCAAATTTCAATTTATCATATAGAATTAAACAGAAATACTCCCCAATAGTACCAATGGACCTTTGGGCGTTTTATCTATAGCTCTAGGTTCAAGAGTGATGCCAACAGTTTGAAAGGTCTCATTGAATGGGATCAAACTTGCAAAAATAGCTTTACCTTGTGAATTGGGTGTAAAAACACCCAGTGAAACTGGAGGTTGACCTTTTTTAATCAACCATACTTGATAAACCTGAGAACCATATACCGGTTGTAACCCAGAAAAATGGATGAAAAGACTCCTGCCCATCTGTCCATTCTCTATCAAAGCTTGCCCACTAGTGGTATTAAATTGCGCAGTAGCCTTTAATTGTATCGCCTCTGTCATTTGACCCAAAGGATTTCTATCAGTCAATTGGGATCGATTTTGGAAAACTGGATTTTCAGTATAATAGACAATGCCTGACACAATGAATAGCACAGCCGCTGCCGTCATGGGTATAAACCAACGGTATCTATTTCGATACTTTCCAAAACCAGAAGTTATAGGAATTCGATGACCATCATTTATTTTCCCAAACTTTTCACGATCAGAGTCATTAGATGTTTGATCAGGTAATACGGACGTAATTTCTTTCAAATCGTTTATCTGATGACTCGATAGAACTACAGTTTCTGTTCCTTCTTCATTATCTATGGCATCGTAAACATTTTTCAAAACTCTCTGCTTCATATCCTTAGGTGGCATAGCCATTTCAAAATCATATAGCAACCAATCTTTCAACGGCATCAACAAACTGATTTCATTTTGACATTCTTTACAATTTGTCAGATGCTCTTCAAACATTTGCCGCTCTTCTTTAGTTAAACCATCTAACACGTATAACTCCCGAAGAGAGCACACCTGCTGTTCGTTCATGGTGTCACCTCCCATCCGGTTGCTGTCAATTTATCCTTTAATTTAGCCAATCCCAAACGAATTCTGCTCTTCACCGTACCTATGGGAAGTTGTAATAATTCGGCCATTTCACGTTGCGATAGGCCTTGTAAGTATATACGTTCAATCAGAAGTTTTTGATCACCAGGCAATTCATTAAGCGCATCTTGAATTGTTTGACGCAAAGCGAGCACTTCTGTCCACTCGTACGGTTGTTTAGTATCATCAGGTAGTATTTGTAATACTTCATCATTAGTCGATGAATGAATCAATTTTTGCCGCTTTCTTGCATGATCAATAGCGGTACGCCTTGCTATGGTCAAAAGCCAGGTTGTCAATTTAGCTTGACGTTCATCATAGGTATGCGCAGCACCCCATACTTTAATAAACACATCTTGAACAATTTCTTCCGCAACAAAATCATCGGGAACGGCTTTTCTCGCAAAACTGTATAACAGTCGCTCATAGCGGTCATAAAGAACTTCCATAGCGGTTCGATCTCGATTAGCTATTCTTTTTAATAGTTCGCCATCTGAACAAGTTTCTACCATGCCGCCGCTCCTGTTTTCTCAATTAGGACTTTATCTTCCATAAAATAAGAATTCATGCACCTCTTTGCATAACTCCAATCCGAATAGCATTCTAAAGAATTTTGACATACTTCGTACTTATCCGCAACGCTCGCAATATTAGCCGGTGAGGTTACACCCAAAATAACGATGTGAAGCACCCTCCGTTTTGAAATTATTTATCAAAATGATCTGAGTCTATTCTAAGAGACTTACTAAAAAATTTTTAAATTTATGGTTTTGCGTGATCTTTTATTTGGCAGGCTACGTATATAGAGGCGAAATCAAACAAATCTCACAGATGAGGTGAAAAAATTGACTGAAAGCCGTACAACTCGCAGAGAATTTCTCAAAAAAGCAGGGTTCATGGGAGCTGCTGTAACTCTTGGAGGATTGGCTGAACCCATTTTATCCGGACCAACCAAAGTTTTTGCAGCTACCGCCGAACCCACACAAGAAATTATTAATCTCGCCTTAACGGCAGAACAACTCGCAACTACATTTTACTACAATGGTGTTATGAATGCAGCTACATTGCCAGTCACCAACAATCAAGACAACCAGCCCTATCTTCGAGCAGCGCTAGACGAAGAAAATATTCATGCGCAAATTCTTTCTGGAGCTGGAGCAAAATCCGTTGCAGGAGATAACCCGAAATTTTATTTTCCAAAAGGAACATTTACAAGTGATCAAACCTTTGCAGCTGTTCTTGAAGCTTTGGAAACGGCATTTATTGAAGCTTATCTTGCAGCTATATATCAATTTGCGAGCAATGGCCGGAATGACCTTGCTCAGTTAGCTGGTCAGATCATGGGAGTTGAAGCGGAACATAGAGTTCTGGGCAGAGTGATTACCAATGAAAGTGTTCCAAATAACATTTCACTCGAAAAAGCTCCCCCAAAAGGTTCTACTGTTGCGGATGTAGCTAAAGCGCTCATTCCGTTCTTATCTAAAAACGACAGTAATCCTGATGGACCATTTTGGTTACCAACTCAGTCACAAATTCAAAATGTAGTCAGTGGTGTCTATAATCCTAACTAATTCATTCCACTTTCTTTCTCCGGACTCCAATTCAAGAGTCCGGAGAATCTTCCACACAAATTTTAAATAGGGAGAGATTCTGATGTTATCAAATATTGGTGTTCCTGGGCTTATACTGATTATTCTTTTTGCACTAATTGTATTTGGTCCGAAAAGATTGCCGGAGTTAGGAAGGTCAATGGGCAAAACGCTAAAGGAATTTAAATCAGCAACCAAAGGACTGACTGGCGACGAAGAAACCGTAGAAGTTTCTGCTACGACTGCTGCGGCAACTGTAAAACCAACAGAAGATATGGGAGAAAATATAATTCACACTGAGTCCAAGGTGTCGAATGAATAATGGACAATGAATGGACGCTAGTTGAACATCTTTCCGAATTACGTCGCAGAGTCGTCTATTCACTCATTTTGGTTGTGCTGTTTTTTATCCTTTCTCTTGTCTTTGTCCACCAAATATTCTCTGTTCTAGAAGCTCCTTTGGGCCATGTTAAACTTGCTGTTCTTGGCCCAGGAGACGTTATTCAAATTTACTTTATGATTGCTGGATTTGGGTCATTGGGCATGTCATTGCCATTTATTTTGTATCAATTGTGGAAATTCATCCAACCCGCCCTATCGCCTAAAGAAAGCAGAGCAGCCATGACCATGCTCCCTTTTGCGTTCCTGATGTTTTTAGGAGGAGTAGCATTTTCATATTTCGTTGTTTTTCCAATTGTATTACATTTCTTGCTTCAACTGTCATTTGAAAATTTCATAGTCGTGATGACTGCTCATCGATATTTTTCTTTTTTGGTCAATTTAACATTGCCTTTTGGTTTGATTTTTGAAATGCCAATAGCGCTCTTGTTTCTTACAAGAATTCATGTTGTTACACCAAGAATGCTATCGAAAATGAGAAAATATGCATATTTTGCAATTATTGTATTTGCCTCACTCATCAGTCCACCAGAACTTGTTTCTCATTTGAGTGTGGCAACACCTATGATGGCTCTCTATGAAATCAGTATTATGCTTTGTCGTCTGCAAGCTCGCCGTATGGCCAAAAATATCAATATTTCTAACTCATCAAGCGTAGTATCTAAAAATATTCAAGGTATTTAATAAGCCGATATGTCTAAAACTGTCGGCTTTTTTTTTACAAAAATGATGATTATGAATTCAAAATTTGTAATCGATGCATCCACAACTTACACTCTAATTGATCAAACCAATTATAGTAAAAATTCGCTCTAGATCTTATATTTCTAAGATAGTCTGAATGAAATTGAAAAGGGTTTGCATCTTTGGATAGTACGCATAATAAGTTTCCTTCAATGAAAGGCATGCCAACAGGCAGCCATATACGACTTCTAAACAAAGTCTGGCTATATTTTAAAAACAAAGTATAAGGGTAGACTGGTGGAGTTTTAGCAATCAAATTAAAAATTACAGTTCCCTTATTGTTGAGGATTCGTTCTAAAGCATCAAGAAATGACGATTGTATAATAATTGGATGAATTCTATCCTCCAGATAAACATCTACAAAAATGAAATCGAAACGAAGTTGGGTCTGTTCGACAAACTGGATAGCATCACATTGATAATATTGACATGCTGAGTGATCTGGAGCCTGAAAATGCTGGATAGCTGTTTCTATCACTTCCCCTACGATATCAACACCATACAAAAGTGTTTGGGGATATAGACGTTGGATAGTGGCTAACGCAGTGCCTGTCCCAACACCAAGTGAAAGAAAACGATGCGGAGAACGTTTGAGAGAGGCAGAGAGATATTCAAATGCACGTTGATATGGAAATACAGGACGAGTTGGAAAACGAAGAGAAAGTGCTCCTTGCCAGCCCCCATTCAAACCAAAACGCATATAACGAAGTTGTCCTTTTTGCGCCACATGCATTTGCTTTTCTTGTGGCGCAAGCAGGCTCATTGGCGTTTGTGAAGTCATTCAACTCTCCCCCTGCCTTCTTTCTATATCATTATATTTTTAATGTGACAGGGGCTGCAAAAGTCCACATTTTCATCACATACTGGATATAACTCATCATGCTGCAGCAGAAGAAGGACGTAAAATTCTTTTCATTTGGGGAAATAGCGGTCGAACAAAACCCATAAAACTTTGGAACATGCCAAAGTAACGAAACAGTCGTGGTAAAAACATAAGCATGGATATCACGATACTGACACCTCCCAACGATTCCGATTTATTCTATGTGTTCAAAGCAGGAATGCTGTGGGCTTTGTTGCGTCTTTAATATAAGTTGAATCGCTTTAGTGGTCACTGGAGACGCTTTGGCTGGTGCATCGTTTCCATGCATTTTCCCCAAATCACCTATACCGACAATCATAGGTATAGAGAATTTTCTTAATATGTCTACTGTATCACCTTTTAGATTAAACCTTTGTGTTGGCCATCCCTCTTTATTCACCGCACTCGTTACAATGCGCAAATCTGGGGTAACCGAACAATGAACCTGAATTCCTTGCTGACTCTGAGCATTCGAAGCAACTGCCAACACACCAATAACTTCTATGCTGGGATGAGACAAGACATACGACATAGAGATTTCTGCAGTATTGTCCAATTGATTACCATTGTCGTCAAACATAATAATAACTGGATCTGATTGAGCCCTCTGGATCCAATGTACGATTTCTGGACCTGAGAGCGGAGTTGGACTTCCAGCACTCCTTGAAATCAATCGGCAGCCAGTCTGTTTGGCCGCCATCTTTAAAGCTCTTAAAGCCATGGAGTCGCCGTCTGTGACTACAATGACGCGCCGCTTTCTCTGTCGATTTCTCATCCCCTCGGTTTCGCCACCACCGCTGCCAAAAAAGCAAAAATGATAGCGGCTGAAATTCCTGCACTTGTCACTTCAAATATGCCTGTGATAATGCCAACCAGTCCGTGCGTTGATGCTTCAAGCAGCGCACCATGTACAAGAGCATTCCCAAACGATGTAATAGGTACCGTAGCTCCTGCTCCAGCAAATTTAATGAGTGGATCATACAGTCCAAATCCGTCCAATACAGCACCAGCTATAACAAGAATGACCATGACATGTCCAGGAGTTAAACTCGTCAAATCGAGAATGAGCTGCCCTACCACACAAATCAATCCACCGACCACAAAGGCTGTAAGAAAAATCCATGGGCTCATTTCAATTCTTCCTCCTCTATACGTTCAAACGCGATAGCGTGTGAAATTCCTGGAATTGTCTCATGTTGTTGGGCACTTATTGTAGACAGCAAAGCGCCGGTAGCACTAATCAAGAGCCGTTTGTATTGACCATCTATCATTCTGTCAATAAGATGCGAAAAAGTTACAAGAGAGCAACACGCACCACCACTGCCACCAGAAAACACTTCTGGTTGATTAGGATCAAAAATCAGTATTCCGCAATCGGTTAGTTGAGTCAGATGAGTGTAACCTTCATCAGCTAGCAACTTGCGGAGAATTTGGTGACCAATATGACCGAGATCGCCCGTAGCTATGCAGTCGTAATCAGCTGGAGAACGTCCGGTATCCTTAAAATGAGTAGTCAACGTATGTGCAGCGGCTGGTGCCATAGCAGCTCCCATTTCCCAGGGATTACTAATCCCGTAATCCATTACTTTTCCAACTGTGGCATGGGTAATGCGAATAGGAAGGGCAGCCGCTGGTGAATCGCCAAGAATGGCTACACCACTTCCAGTGACGGTTCGCTGTGCAGTAGGCGGTTTTTGTACACCGTATTCTGTTGGATAGCGAAACTGACGTTCAGCCGCACTTGTATGACTAGATGTTCCGGCAACAGCCACTTTGGCAAACCCATTTTCTACGAGAAAACTGGCCAAAAATAGCGATTCACAAATGGAAGCGCAAGCACTATAGACACCGAGTATGGGAACAGAAAATTGTTTTAGCCCTAAATAGGATGAGGTCAGTTGCGCACTTAAGTCACCCCCTACCATCACATCCACTTGTTGAGGCAAAAGGTTGGCTTTTTGTAAAGCAACATGGACCGCCTCCTGAAAAAATACTTGCTCCGACTGTTCCCATGTAAGATTTTCTACTCTATCAGAACTGTGTTTGACATCAAATAGATGGCCAATTGGGCCTTCACTCTCTAATTTGCCAGCCACCGTCCCAGTAGAAATGAGCACAGGAGGACGTTGGAATTCCCAGGTTTGCGCTCCCAACTTGGACACGATGATACACTCCCACTATAAATTAATGTTTTCTTCTATTTACTCTCTCATTCTCACGATTACGCACCTTGACAATTTGAGAGGGATTGCCAGAATGCTAGATGTGCCAATTTTCAAACGGATACTCCGTGGCAGGAACAGAGATTGGCGTTAATTTACCAATACATGGAACATAATGATGTTCGCACCTTTGGATGTCCACACGTTCCCTTGCGGTTTACCCTCCCATGTCACACTGGGTCTATGCCCTCACATTCCTTCGTTCTACCTCTCAAGGGGTGGATGCCGTTTCTTGCTCCTTTGCTGGGTCGTTGCCCTTATGGAATAGTTACTACGGCTTATCCGTGCTTTCGTTTGTCTTGGTCTTTCATCGTGTCTCACAAGCGAGTAAGTTGAAGTACGAGTTTGAATCAGTTAAGCAGCCATCTGTAGTTGGGACTTCCGAAGCGGTCCCAGTAAATCTTCAGAGTTGTACGGTACTTGCTTTGTCCCCAATGTGTGCAGGACACGAATGAGCTTTCCACACAGCGCAATGAGCGACTGTTTCTTCTTCAAGGGATTGCATGTTCGTGTCGTATAGTAATGGTGCAAAGCCTTGAACTCTGGATTCGTAGCTACCATCGGTAATATCGCTCGGAATAGAAGTGCCCTCAGCCGTGAGCGTCCACGTTTAGAGATGCCAGTTTTCCCTTTTCTCTTGCCAGAGCTGTTTTCTTTCAAATTGAGTCCAGCAAGCCGAATGATCTGCTGCCCATGGTCATATCCCTGAAGGTCACCGACTTCAGCCAGGAAGCCAGCAAGTGTCGTTACACCCATCCCTGGTACACTCAGCATCTCGTCAGTGCCTGGAATCTGGTTGAGCAGTTGCTCCACCTGAGCCATGATTTCGTCACGTTGCCGAGTGAACATGTCGTATTGCTCCAGTAGAGCCGTCAGTTCCAACCGAGCAGCCTTGAGTCCCTCTTTCAGACCAATGGACTTTTCAGCGGCTGTTACGAGCCGTTTTGCTCGCTTTATACCGACAGCCCGTTTCACACCGCCACTTTTCCACTGGTTCACAATCTCACTGGCGCCTAGTAAGACGAGGTCCTGTGGAAACGGAGACTCACGCAGTGTAATGAGAGATGCCTTGCCTTCCCAATCCTTGAACACCTGGGTGTATTCCGGAAAGAACCGGTCGAGCCAGTTCTGTATCCGCCGCTGCACCTGACCTAGATTCACCATAACCTTTTCCCTCAGGTTCATGAGGATTCGTAAATCCGCATAGACACCTGTTGGGAGTTTGGGCTCGGTGTACTTGCCGTCCTTCACGAGATTCGCAATGACCTTAGCATCCTTGTAGTCGTTCTTCGTCGGCGAGTTATCCTCCAACTCTTTGCTCTTGTTGACGTGATGCGGATTCACGAGCACGAATCGAACGTTCAAGTCTTGAATGAAGGCACCTAACGGGAACCAGTAGTGTCCGGTCGGCTCAACGCCAAAGACGACATCCGTCTTGCCGTGCAGCCGTTGCAACTCCGTCATCCACGTTACGAGTTTCGTCAGACCCTCATCGTCATTGCTAAAAACGCACTCTCTACCGAGCTCAATTCCACGAAAATCAATGGCTCTCGCTACATGCGTTTGCTTCGCAATGTCCGCTCCCACAATGATGGTAGCGTCGGTAATTTGTTGGATTCGTTGATTTTGCTTCTGTTGCATCTTATACTTCACGTTGAGCGTCCTCCTCAATTAGGGAATGAATGTCCTGCATTCGGAACCCAGCATACAGGAGGCGCTCTTTTTGTTTCAAACCCGAAATTAATTCATTACAGGAATGGCTCCTTTAAACAAGATGAATCCAAAGATAACGAATAAGGGATACAAAGAAGGCAGAAACCACACCATACACAATGACAGGTCCAGCGAGCTTAAACATATTCCCACCTACGCCGGCTACCCACCCTTCTGCACGATGTTCCATGGCTGCAGAAGTCATCGTATTTGAAAAACCAGTAACAGGTACGGCCGATCCGGCACCTGCCCATCCCGCAAATTTGTCGTATACCCCTAAAGCTGTCAAACAAGCAGCTAAAAAGATCATGACTGCTACTGTTGGGTTACCCGCATCTTGGATTGAAAAATGTGCAAATTTGACGAAAAACCATTGCACGATCTGTCCAATCTCACAAATCAATCCCCCTACCAAAAAAGCTCGAATCATGTTTTTACCCATGGGTTTGGCGGGACGATATTTTTTGATGGTTTGTTGATAAGCTTTTTGTTCGTTTTTGCTTGCCGTTGTCAAAACATAGTTCATCTCCTTTATGTTGGAATCAAAAAACAAATACTAGTCATGACTTGTTCTTTCTAAACAGCATTAGATTTCCCATTTCACGATGCTTTACGCAAAAGGATGCAACAAAAAAAGCGAGCCTACGCTCGCCTTGCATAAAGATTGTCCATCGTATCATTCTAATTGCATTCGTATCTGCTGGAGTATTCGTTTTTCTAACCGAGACACTTGCACCTGGGAAATTCCTAAAACTTCTGCAACATCAGATTGTGTTTTATCACGAAAAAATCTCATATATACAATGAATCTTTCTCTTTCTGGCAGGCGATTCAGAATTTCATGTAATGCGATTTTATCAAACCATTCATGATTTTCATCGTCCGCTATTTGATCCATTAAATAAATTGGATCTCCATCGTTTTCAAAAACAGTTTCGTGAATGGAAGCCGGCGTTCGTAAAGCCTCTTGAGCAAACACAACTTCTGTTGGATCTAAACCCATTTCTTCAGCAATTTCAGTGATATGGGGTTGCCTGCCAAGTTTTTTAGCCAAATCATCTTTGACATGACGAATATGTTTAGCAGTTTCCTTAAGACTACGGCTTACTTTAACTGTACTATCATCGCGAAGAAAACGTTGAATTTCACCAATAATCATAGGTACAGCATAAGTAGAAAATTTGACTTCATAACTCAGATCAAATTTATCAATAGCCTTCATAAGTCCTATGCAACCAATTTGAAACAAATCGTCCGCCTCGTAACCACGGTTGAGAAAACGTTGTACAACAGCCCATACCAAACGCTGATTGCTTAAAACCAACTCGTCTCGAGCATTTTGATCTCCTGCTTGGCTATTCTGTATCAACTGACGTACTTCTTCATCCGCCAGCTTTGCATTTCTTTTTGTTTTATCTTTTGGTTGTTCCATCTCTTGCCGACTCCTAAGAAGGACGTTGAGAGGTTTTTTGACCTCCCATGCTTTTTACCAGCGTCACTCGCGTACCTTGGCCTGGCTCAGACTGAATTTCCATACGATCCACAAAACTTTCCATAATTGTTAATCCCATGCCACTTCTTTCTAGTTCGGGACGGGAAGTATAGAGGGGTTGCCTAGCCATATCGACATCTTCAATTCCTACCCCATCGTCTTCTATAGTGATTTTTACAGTCTGGTCATATAAAGAACACTCTATTCGTATTTCACCAAACGAATTTTCATAGCCATGAATAATTGCGTTCGTCACCGCTTCAGAAACTGCAGTCTTTAATTCTGTCAATTCTTCTAAGGTTGGATCAAGTTGAGCGACAAAAGAGGCGACAGCTACTCTGGCAAAAGACTCGTTAGCCGAACAACTAGGAAATTGCATGCGAATATAATTTTGAACATGTACTTTTTCCTGAAGGTATTCTGTCACTGATATTACTCTCCCCTCACGTATTCAATCGCTTCTTGTTCGCTAGGGAACAGTTTTAATACTTTTAAAATACCAGACATCTCAAAAATTTTCTGTAAACTGTTTTGCACTTCACAAAGAGCCATTTTCCCACCAAGAGCTTGAATGGTACGCAATCTGCCTAAAACAAGTCCAATCCCGCTGCTATCCATAAAGTGAATGTCGGCGAAAGATAGGACAAGGCGATTGATACCCTCTTGCTGTACAGTCTGTTCAATATCTTCTCTAATTTTTTCTACAGCGTGATGATCGAGTTCTCCCTGTAAACGAGCAACGAGCACTCCGGATATGGTTGTGGTTTGCAATGACACCAACGTCCGCCCTCTCTGCATGTTGTTGATTCAGGCAAACAATTCTTAAGTCATCAGCAAGAATCCTGCAAGCCGACAAAAGCTCTAAGAATTCGTCTGAATCCGACAATTTCCCGTTGAGCGAGATACATATTTTTATAGTACAATATAGGAAAATTTAATGGAGGCAGAGTATGGCGAGCATTGGAGAAACGATTCGCAACTTGCGTCGTGAGAAAGGTATGACCCAACAAGAATTAAGTCAAAATATTGTCACACCAAGCATGATAAGCCAAATTGAATCAAATAGAGCTACTCCTTCTGCAAAAGTTTTGGAACAATTAGCAGAGCGATTAGGAGTACCATTTAGTGTATTTCATGTAGAACGTACTACAACCACCGATCTGACACAGCGCCTCCGAAAAGCTCGTTCATTGGTGGACAAAGAACGTTATGAAGAAGCCGTTCCTATATTGAAAGAACTTTCTGCATTTCAAGAAAATAACGCCAAATTAGAGAGTATATTTCAATTACTTGCAGAATGCTATGTTCAGCTAGAACAACTGGAAGATGCTTCTATGGCTTATGAAGAAGTCATTCGTTTTGCAGTGGAAAAAAATGATATTGCGACGGCTGTACATGCTTATTTTCATCTTGGCAATTTGGAAAGACGCAGAAAACGTCAAAAATTATCACTAATGTACTGGACTCGTGCCAGTGAAATGCTTGCACAACATCCTTCCTTGCATATGCCACTAGAAATGAAGATATATGGTAATCTAGCTCGACTTTATCTCGATCGCGGTGATATTCAACAATCGCATGAAGCTTATTTGCGGATGACGCAACTTGCTGAAGAATATGGAACTACAAATGATATGGCTCGTGCATATCACGGATTAGCCTATACTTACACAGAACTTATGGATTTTGAAAATGCACTGATTTTCAATGAAAAAGCTATTCAGACATATGAAAAGTCTGGACAATTGAGAGGCATGCGTCAATGCCAGATCAATCAAGCCTATATTTTGAGATGTGCTAAACAATATCGCCAGGCTATTGACTATTGTTCACAATTAATTGACCTGCGAGAATTTCCGAGAGACAACATTCGATTGGCCGGAGCATATATAGAGCGAGCTGAGTCGTATTTTGCTCTTGGTGAATTGGAGAATGCTGTTGAAGATACACAAATGGCTCTTCAACAAGACGGTCAAAATATAACACTGCAAATACAGGCAAACTTTATTTTGGCTCGCGTTGCAGCCTCAAAACAAGATTATAAAACAGCTTTAGAATATTTAGATGTTTCTCTTGAAAAGGTGGACAGCAATGATTTGCCGCAGTTTACTGAATTAAAACACCATCAAGCGATTTGGACTCAGAAATGGTCAGGGGATCAGTCCAGCATGATGACCATTGCTACTCAGCTGGCTAACAGTATTCTTCGTGAGAAATTACTCGTTTGAATCAGAAAAGAGTACGCATACAATTCAAATATTGTATGAAAAGAGGGGTTACCTCAAAAGTTTCCTAAAATGACTTTTGTGGAAACCCCTCTCTACAGTTGATCATACTTTCAAGTTACTCATTACATATTGCCTTAGAAATAATATTTTTTGTGCTCATTCGTCAACAACTGAGATGGTTCGACAATCAAGATTGCCCAAATGAAAAGAATGAACGTAGGGAGCGGCCAAGTCGATAGGACAATGACGCTTTTTCTACCGATGTTGCAGCTAAAAGAGCTACTTTATCCACAACATGGTCATTCTCTTCAACCACTAATTCGCCTACCTTTTGACCCTTTTTAATTGGCGCCTGTAAAGGCTGTATGATGATTTTTTCATCTATGTCAGGACGCTTACCTTTTTCAGTAACTAAACCTACTGCTCTAGATACCATGACATTTATTTTTTTCTCTTTACCACCTTTCACATCCACCTGAGTAATTGTACTACCGGCAGCGTGCAGAGCTTTATATTCATACTGACTAAATCCCCAATTCATCATTGCAGTAACTTCAGCATTACGTACGGTCGTTTTGGGTTCTCCCATAACAACAGCTATCATGCGCAAACCTTGTTTCTTGGCAGTAGCCGACAAACAATACTTGGCTTCTGCTGTGTATCCCGTTTTCAATCCATCCATACCCTCATAAAACTTGACTAACTTATTGGTATTAACCAACCAAAGAGGTTTCGCACTGTCTTTTCGTAAATAATCACTATATACAGATGTCCATTTCGTAATTTCCGGGTGATTTAGCAAGGCGCGTGACATGAGAGCAATATCATAGGCTGATGAATAATGGTTCTCGGCAGGCAATCCATTGCAATTAACAAAATGAGTATCTTTCATGCCTAACTGAGATGCTCTCTCGTTCATTTTTTGTACAAAAGCATCTGATGTTCCACACAGATGCTCCGCCATTGCCACACAAGCATCATTTGCTGAAGCCATGGCAATCCCCTTGAGCATGTCAGAAACAGTCATTTCTTCTCCAGGTTCGAGAAAGATTTGCGAACCTCCCATGCTCGCGGCATATTCACTTGCCTTTACTTTGTCCGTGAGTTTCAGTTTACCATTGTCAATAGCTTCCATAATCAACAACATTGTCATGATTTTAGTAATGCTGGCCATTGGCAATCGTTCATGCTCATCTTTGGCAAACAATATTTTGCCAGTAGAAGCTTCCATTAAAACTGCTGATCGAGCATGAGCAGCTAATTGAATTTCTTGGTGATCATCGTTTGAAGAACTTTTTTCCTTTTGAACATGATACGTGGATGCAGATTGAGATAACGAAGATGCCTGGATAAGAGGCGGTTCAACAAAGGAGAAAATTGGCAGAACGAGACAACTGAAAACAGCCAACTTTTTGACTCCAGATAATTGCTGTTTCTTCTCTGACATAGTTGTCTGCTCCTTTCTTTGACATCATGATGTCCAGTTACAAGAGACTCTGGCTAGCGTATAGTTTGCTCGTCCATCGTGTGAATATGATACGGAAAAATAAAAAACCCTCCTGATATACTGGAGGGTTCATTAAAGAGTGCTTCCTAGGAGTGTTGTGACTCTTGATGCGCATGGTAGGCATCTCGTCCATGCCCACGATAATCTTTATAAATAAAAGTTTCACACATCGTACCTTTGGATGTTCCTACAATAGGATTTCCATTAGTTCGTATTTCTATTTCCTCTGCTGAACAAGCTGAATTTTGGTTATATAAACATTCTTCAACTGCACATTTTACATGATTCGGCATGCTCATCCCCTCCTTGTACTTCAGTATGAGAGAGAACGGCAAAACCATACTTTTAAAACATCGCTTCATCTTGAATTGATTTCCAAAAACTTTCTCCAATCTCCGGCAATGAAACACCAAAAAACTCTGCAACCGTAGCACCTAAGTCAGCGAACGTCGAGCGATCTCCAAGCGAATGTAACTGGTTCATCTGCTTGTGATACACCAAAAGCGGTACCCATTCCCTGGAATGATCTGTTCCAGGCGTCGTCGGATCACAACCGTGATCGGCTGTAATGCAAAGAACGTCCGAATCCTGCATGGTTGAAAGTACCTTTCCCAGCCAACGATCAAACTCCTCTACCGCTTGTGCAAAACCAATAGGATTATTGCGATGACCATAGAGAGAATCAAAATCAACCAAATTGATGTAAAGTAGCCCGGAAGAATATTCACGCATAGCCTGCAGTAATTTTTTCATTCCATCTTCATTGTTATCGGTATGAATTCCCTTACTGATACCCGAACCACCATAAATATCGTAAATTTTTCCGATACCAATAATATCCCAACCTGCAGTTTGTAAGGAATTAAGGACCGTATGGCCAAAGTTTAAGGAAAAATCTTTTCGATGATGCGTACGTTGAAAAGCACCAGGTTTACCAATGAAGGGTCGCGCAATCACACGGCCGACAGCATGAGGTCCGGTCAATAAAGCGCGAGCTTTCTCGCACCAATCATACAACTGTTGGACAGTGACGATTTCCTCATGCGCCGCAATTTGAAAAACACTGTCTGCTGAGGTATAAACAATGGGTCGACCTGTTTCCATATGAATAGCACCATACTCTTCAATAACCTCCGTGCCTGAGGCAGGACGATTACAGAGTACGGGTTTGCCCACGTATGCTTCAAAAGGTTGAATAATCTCATTTGGAAAACCATTCGGATATACCGGTAAATCTTGCTCCAGCACAACACCTACAAATTCCCAATGGCCATTAGTCGTATCTTTACCATGGGACTTTTCCTGCATTCTTCCATAAGCGGTTGGTTGATGGCTTGGTTTTACACCCTCGATTTCCAATATATTTCCAAGCCCCAACTTTTCCATATTAGGTACGTATAATCCGCCCTTCGCCTGTGCAATATGGGCTAATGTATTAGACATTTCATCTGATGTCCCATAATGACTAGCATCAGGTGCCGCACCACAGCCGACGCTATCCAAAACAATCCATATCCATCGTTTCTTTGACGTCATCCCTACAACTCCCCGTTTGTTACTTTCCATCAATTTTCGATAGACGTATTCATGCTCTTGGATGGGCCAATAAATACGCTTCTTTCATGCGTGATCGCGTTACATGTGTATAAATTTGTGTAGTGGAAATGTCAGCATGTCCTAACATCTCCTGAACAGCCCTTAAATCGGCTCCATGCTCGAGAAGATGAGTGGCAAAGGAGTGTCGGAGCATATGAGGTGTGATTTCTTCAGAAATTTTTGCAGAATACGCATATTTTTTAAGAATTTTCCAAAATCCTTGGCGAGAAATTCGTTTACCCTGTTGATTGAGAAACAACGCGCTAGAAGAAGATTCTTTGCACAATTGAGGACGAGCCGTGTGAATATATCGATGCAAAGCTTTTTGAGCAATCTCACCAACTGGGATAATACGTTCTTTTTTCCCTTTTCCTAAACAACGCGTAAAACCAGCGCTTAAATTAACATCATGCAGATTCATATTGATTAATTCACTCACGCGTAACCCTGTAGCGTAAAGTAACTCCAACATGGCCTTGTCTCGACATCCAGCCGGAGTATGAACGTGAGGTTGTTCCAGTAGGAGCCGAATTTCCTGCTCTGTGAGCACCTTCGGCAAGCGTTTCTCCATTTTAGGCGAAACAATGCGCTGAGCGGGATTTTTCACTTGTCGATTTTCACTGGCCAGAAATCGATAAAAAGAGCGAATTGATGCAATGTTTCTTGATATGGTGGAAGAGGCTTTCCCCGATTGAGTCAATTCCACTAAATATGCCTGTAGATGCTCTTCTAATGCATCTTCCAAACTCAATTTGAGCTTCTGATCCATAAAACGCTGAAACCCTGCTAAATCTCTTCGATACGATTCCAGCGTGTTCATAGACAGTCCACGTTCTACAGACAAATAATTGATAAACTGTTCTACCAAGCTATGCATCAATATGACTCCTTTAATCGTTCTCCAACTCTCTTTTTCTTTCTGCCTCATAAAAATGATTCCATAAATAAATGAAGAGTCCTGCACTTTCAGGACACTTCCATACAGTATAGTTGTCAATTGCCAAATCGGAAAAAAGAGAGGCACGATTGTAGGAATTGATTGAACATAAAATCGAATGTAGGTACGTCCGTACGCGTCCACACAGCAATATAAGGAGGATGAAGAGGCGTGGGAAGTTGGTAAGAATGCCGCCATGCTATAGATATGGAGACCATCCAATGAAAAAGCAACGCCATTGAAAAAAAGAACAAACAAATTCGTAGAAAACTCCAAAGTGACGACAGACGTTGGATCATATAGATGGCCCCTTTCTCATCAACTCCAGTGCTCGATTAAATGAATCAGCAGCCAACGGATCGTCAAAATGGAGCGTGTTTCGACTTTCATGTCCACAACGTTGACAACGATGAACCACTTGCCATCCTTTTTTGGAATGTTGGATGATCTCGATAGGCTCCATCAAGCCTCTACAGTTTGCAGCGCGATCGCCGGGAAAATTGTCAAGATGTACAGAATAAAGGCAATTTGGACAATGGTTTCGACAAGTTGAGGTGGAAGGTGGTACATCGACCCCACAATGGGCGCAGATAAAGCCTTCGTTTCGATGCGTAAAGCGAGCGTGTTGCATGAAAATCCCTCCTGTTCAAAACAGGCTTGCCAGTAAATGAGGCACCACACTGGCTTGTACCCAATCAGCAATGGCCAAACCACCCAGATATACAATAAAGTATCCCGTAAATCGCAGAGCACGGACAATTAAGTCGCTCAACTGGATTTTCTGAATGAGAATTGTCTTGGAAAAACGAATCGCTGTTAAAGCAGCAGCCAGTAAAGTAGAATATGCGAGAAATTCGTGCAAAAAAATGCCTAGCATGGCAATCCATAGCCCTTTGACACCAAAATGAAGTATAGTGTAACCAATGGCGAAACCCGTTGAGAAAGCACGCAGAAAAAGTAAAAGAATAATAATAGGTATACCAATGATGGATAATCCAAGCAACCAGAGTAACGCCAACAGACGTCCATCCGCACTTAAACGTTGCCATAACAGTTCCTTGCTGCTCGCCAACTGATGATTTGTGACATCTGAAATGAGATTTTGTAGCCGATTGTCAAGAATCATTTGCTCAGGATGCGGAATTTGTCCTGCAACCACACCGCCAAAGAATAGACCCGTTACAGCAATGGCCAGTAGAAATAATAAGGCTGAGCCATGCTTTCTCTGTAATTTTTGCAAAAGTTGAATGCTTTCTTGGAGCCAATCAACTCTTCCTTTTCTTCGTAAAAGAAGATTCCCGATCATCTCGAATTGCCCCCATTCCACGCTAGAGAGAAGCAGTGAGCAAAGTTATGTCCTGCTTCACTCTATGTGGATAAAGGCGACTCTATGACTTTTTACTAGAACCTTGCATCAACCATCGATAAACTCCAATGAGCGTTTTAGCGTCCGTTAGTGCGCCTGTTTTTAACATTTCAGCAACTTCATCACGAGAAAAGAAATGCATATGGAGCAATTCATCTTCGTCCAGTTGTTGTTGAGACTTGACTAAATCACGAGAAAAATATAACCATATTTTCTCATTCGCAAAGCCGGGAGATGTGTAAAAAGAATGCCATAATTCAATCGATTTTGCTGTGTATCCCGTTTCTTCGCGTAATTCTCGACAAGCTGCTATAGAAGGCTCTTCTCCAGCATCCAATTTCCCTGCTGGCAGTTCCCAAAGCAATTCATGAGGAGCGTTGCGAAATTGTCGAACCAGAATAAGATAATTAGTTTCTGGTTCGGCAACAATTGCTACTGCACCTGGATGTATAACAACTTCCCGAGACGCTTCCCGTCCATTGGCCAAGCGTACTTTGCGTTTTTGTAGTTGAAGAATACGCCCGCTATAAAGGGTAGTTTCATCAACCGTTGTCTCCACCAAACTGCTATCCTGATGTTGCGGAGAGTCTGTCCAGTCATCCAACGATGGTTCTCCCTCCAATTAACCTGAATCAGTTTACTCCATTGTGCAAAAAACAACGGCCACTTCGGAAGCTGACATGATATCGGATAATTGAATATGTTCCTGAGTTGTATGAATATCTTCATAGCCAATACCAATGTTTAGCACGGGCAACTTATGCATGGAAAGAATGTTTGCATCACTGCCTCCGCCAACCTCTACTGGATTGGGTTCAAATCCGGCCAGACGTAGAGCACGCTCCACTCTCTGGCGAGCAGGATGTTCTGGAGGATAACGAAATCCTTCATACATCAGACGCTGTTCAAATTCCAACTTGGCCCCATGCTCTTTAGCAACGGTATCAAAAATTTCCTCAATCTGCTGGAGCATACGCTGTAATTTTTCCTTGTTTCGACTTCGAACTTCACCCAATAATCTGGCTCTCTCCGCGACAACATTCGTCGGACTAATGCCTTCAAAAGAACCGATATTGGCTGTTGTTTCATCATCAATACGCCCATGAGGCATATTCGCCACTGCTTTTGCAGCTACCTGAATGGCTGATATTCCCCGTTCTGGAGCTACTCCTGCATGAGCGCTGCGGCCTATAAACTGGGCTTCAAATTTAGCTTGTGCAGGACCAGCTACAGGCAGCGTTCCTAGTGCTCCTCCTGTGTCAAGAGAAAGACCCCAATCAGCGTCAATCAGAGAAAAGTCCAGGTTTTTAGCACCTTGCAGTCCTATTTCTTCAGCAATGGTCAATAACACCTGAATCTGGCCATGCGGTAAATTCTCTTGTATAATCCGCTCAAGCGCTGTCAAGATAGCGGTGATGCCCGCTTTATCATCCGCTCCAAGCACGGTAGATCCGTCACTGTATATAACCTCATCACGAACGACAGGTTTCACGTTCTGCCCTGGTTGTACCGTATCCATATGCGCCATCAATAAAATTTTAGGTCGAGTAGAATCGTTGGCAGGCAAAGTGGCAATGAGATTACCACATTGCCCCCCTAATTTTTCACCCGCACTATCTTCTCGAACGGATAATCCCATTTTTTCCAGTCTCTCTTTGCAATATGCAAATACTCCTTGTTCTTGAAGTGAATGACTAGCAATCTGCACAAGATCTAAAAATGTATGCAAAACAGCATCTTTATGTGTATGAGTCGACATAGACAACGCCTCCTATTGTACGTATGACCTTAAAGCGGTATGTTGCCATGTTTGCGCAAAGGACGTTGTACTTGTTTATTTTCCAAAAGAACAAGCGCCTCATAAAGCAATCGACGGGTGTCGCGGGGATCTATAACATCATCAACCATACCTGCACCAGCCGCCACATAAGGATTTGCAACGTGATCGCGATATTCTTGAATACGTCGTGCCTTTGTCTCTGCCGGATTGTCTGAGGCAGCAATTTCTTTAGCATAGATAATGTTGGCAGCACCTTCTGGACCCATGACAGCAATTTCAGAGGCTGGCCAAGCATAAACGAGATCGGCCCCAATAGCTTTACTGTTCATTGCAACATACGCACCGCCATATGCTTTACGCAGAATAATTGTAATTTTGGGAACAGTTGCCTCAGAATAGGCGTATAGAATTTTCGCGCCGTGCCGAATAATTCCACCATGCTCCTGTTTGACACCTGGAATGTAGCCTGTTACATCTTCAAGTGTAATAAGGGGAATTTGAAAGGCATCACAAAATCGTATAAAACGAGAAATCTTATCTGATGAATCAATATCTAAACCGCCTGCCATATGTTTAGGCTGATTCGCAATGATTCCTACTACACTGCCGCCAATCCGCCCAAAACCAATCACTGCATTTTTGGCAAACAATTTTTGCACTTCAAAAAAATCTCCGTCATCCACTAAACGTTCAATCACATCTTTGACATCATATACTTTCATACCCTCGGTAGGAACAATCTCCAGAATGGAGTCATCCATCTCCAAGCTTCCATGAAAAGGTTTCCGAGGAGGCTTCTCTCGATAAGAAGCTGGCAAAAAACTCAGCAACTTGCGCACTTGCGAAAGCGTTTCTTCTTCAGTCGGACAAGAAAAGTGAGCGACACCACTGTAAGCTTCCTGGGCTTTGGCTCCACCAAGTTCTTCAGCAGAAATCTGTTCTCCGGTCACAGTCTGAATGACTTTAGGTCCCGTAATAAACATCTGACTTGTCCCTTCGACCATAAAAATAAAATCGGTAATGGCCGGGGAATAGACAGCACCGCCAGCACAAGGCCCCATAATTACGGAAATTTGTGGAATAACACCAGAATAACAGGCATTTCGATAGAACACATGACCATACCCGTCCAGTGAAACCACGCCTTCTTGTATGCGTGCCCCTCCTGAATCGTTTAACCCTATCATAGGAGCTCCATTTTGAGCAGCTAAATCCATGAGATTCGCAATTTTTTTAGCATGCACTTCACCAAGGGCTCCGCCAAAGACAGTGAAATCTTGGGCAAACACATAGACTGTACGTCCGTCTATCGTTCCATACCCGGTCACAACACCTTCCCCTGGAGCTTCAATATTATCCATACCTAAATAGGACGAACGCGTATGGGCAAACAGATAAATCTCGCGAAAGGAACCTTTATCCAACAATAATTCTATTCGTTCACGAGCGGTGTACTTTCCTTTTTCATGTTGTTGCAAGATGCGCTGATCGCCCCCACCGAGCTCCAGTTTGCGGCGACGATCGGTCAATTCACTCAATCTTCGTTCCATCATGACTGCCTATCCTCCCTTGGCTGACATAGTTCTGTGAGAACACCTTGCATAGAGGACGGATGCAAAAAGGCTACCCACTTGCCATGTGCACCACGACGAGGTTGGTCATCAATCAAACGAAAACCTGCAGTTTTCGCCGCTTGCAAAGCAGCTTGAATATCCTTTACTCGATAGGCAAGATGGTGAACCCCAGAACCGCGTTTGGCCAGAAAGCGTGCTACAGGACTCTCTTCATGTAAGGGTTCAAGCAGTTCGATCTCGGTCTGGCCCATACGAAGAATACTGACCCGCACTCCCTGTTCCACAACTTCCTCATGATGAATTTCTTTGGCTCCAAGCTGATCTTTATACAACTTCTGAGCTATAGTCAGCGAATTGACGGCAATACCTATATGATCGAGTCCTTCAACAAAAGAAGCTAAAGCTGGCAACTGAGCGGTTCGCGCATGTTGACGAATATAATCCGCCATTTGTTTGATGCTGGAACCTGGAGTGAAAATTTCAGCAATGCCAGCATTTTTTAGAGCATTGATATCCTCATCAGGAATGATTCCGCCGCCAATCACCAGAATATCGTCTGCTCCACGTGCACGAAGCGCTTGAACCACTTCTGGAAACAGTTCCAAATGGGCTCCAGACAACGAAGAAAGTCCCACACAAGCCACATCTTCCTGTACGGCTGCAGCAGCAATGGCTTCTGGAGTTTGCCGCAAGCCTGTGTAGATAACTTCCATTCCCTCATCTCTCAGCCCTTGAGCTACCACCAACGCACCGCGATCATGACCATCCAGACCGGGCTTGGCAATTAAAACACGAATCGGTCGTTCCAAACCATCCAAGCTGTTCTCGCCTCCATTTTCTCTTCAGAATCAATAAATAGGGGGACGATACTCTCCAAAAACATCTCGTAAAGTGTTGCAAATTTCACCAATCGTTGCATATGAGCGTACAGCCTGAAGAATAAGCGGCATTAAATTGGCATCCCCTTCAGCTCCGCTACGTAAATCCGCCAGCGCCTTCGCCCAAGGTTCTTGAGCTCTTTCTTGGCGCAATTTGGCCAGACGCTCAGCCTGTATGGCACCCAGTTTGGAGTCCACACGCAACAGTTCAGGAGTGGATTCGTTTTCCACAGTAAATCGATTGACACCAACCACCACTTGTTCTCCCTGTTCAATCTCCCGCTGCGTCAAATAAGCGGCGTGATGAATCTCTTTTTGCATATATCCCTGCTCAATGGCAGAAACTGCTCCACCCATCTGCTCAATATAATCCAAATATTGTGTAGCCCTTCTCTCTAACTCATCCGTCAGTTCTTCTATGTAGTAGCTCCCACCGAGCGGATCAACCGTGTCTCCCACATGGCTTTCATAGGCAAGAATTTGCTGAGTACGAAGAGCTATACGAGCTGATTCTTCCGTCGGCAACGCCAATGCTTCGTCGCGGCTGTTGGTGTGCAAACTCTGTGTTCCCCCAAGTACTGCGGCAAGCGCTTGCACGGTAACCCGAACAATATTGTTATCCGGCTGTTGAGCAGTTAGCGTACTTCCACCTGTCTGGGTATGAAAACGTAATTGCATAGATTTAGAGTTCTTAGCAGAAAACCGATCCCTCATAATATGAGCCCACATGCGCCGTGCAGCTCTGAATTTCGCAATTTCTTCAAAAAAATTATTGTGTGCATTAAAGAAAAATGAAAGACGAGGAGCAAATTCGTCAATTTGCAAACCAGCAGCCAAGGCTGCCTCAACGTAAGCAATCGCGTTCGCCAATGTAAAAGCAATTTCTTGAACAGCTGTCGATCCGGCTTCTCGAATATGATAGCCAGAGATAGAAATGGTATTCCAGTTTGGCACTTCCTTGGAACAGAAAGAAAAAATATCGGTAATTAGACGCATAGATGGCTTGGGAGGAAAAATATAGGTGCCCCGCGCCACATACTCTTTTAAAATATCATTCTGAATGGTCCCTGACACTTTATTCCACGCAACGCCTTGCTGTTCAGCAACCACAAGATACATGGCCAACAGCACTGAAGCAGGAGCATTAATGGTCATGGATGTACTCACTGCATCCAACGGAATTTCGGCAAACAGGGTCTGCATATCGAGCAGCGAGGAAATCGAGACTCCTACTTTACCCACTTCACCGCGCGCAAACGGATCGTCAGCATCATAACCAATTTGTGTAGGCAAATCGAAAGCGGTGCTTAATCCTGTCTGCCCTTGTTCCAGCAAATAACGAAACCGCAGGTTAGTTTCTTCAGCAGAACCAAACCCTGCATATTGGCGCATTGTCCAAAATTTTCCACGGTACATCGTTGGCTGGATTCCGCGCGTATACGGAAATTCACCCGGAAAGCCAAGTTTCTCTAAATAAGCATCAGGGGTAGATTCTTCACTGTTGGGAGTGTACAGTCGTTCCACAGGGATATCGGAAGAAGTATGGAATTCTTTGCGACGCTCAGGTCGCTTTCCTATCTCGGTTTCTACTTTTTTCTCCCAGGCGTTTTTGGATTCTTGGAAGTTCATGCCCGACTCTCCCTTTCGCAAGACCAATCAACCGTCTCTGTTCGTGCAGAAAACTGTTGTTCAAAATGGCGGCGCAGTTTTTCTTCCCATATTTCTACAGAAGCTTCCTGTTGCAATTCTTCAGCGACTGAAGTTACTCCTTTATCCTGAATGCCACAAGGGATAATGGTTTGAAAGTGAGCCAAATTGGTAGCCACATTGAGTGCGATGCCGTGAGAAGTGACAAACTCACCATTGGCGCGTCGCTTCACTCTTGCGCCTACAGCACAGATTTTTTTATCTCCCAGCCAAACACCTGGATAGGCTTCCAGTCGTGTTGCCGTCATCCCTTCTTCAGCGAGGGCTTGTATGACCATTTCCTCTAACCGTCGTACAAACAGCGACACATCGTTACCAAATGGACCCAGGTGCAAAACAGGATAAACCACCAGTTGGCCTGGACCATGATAGGTAACATCACCGCCCCGGTCTACTTCTCGAATCGTAAACCCTTGACGCTGTAGTTCTGCTTCGGAAGCAACAATATTTGCGGCCGATCCGTTTCGACCAATCGTAATTGTGGGTGGATGTTCCACAGTAAAAACGGTCTGCGCGCCGCCTTCCATGGCAAGCAGCGCATCCCGTTGACTCATCTGAATTGCCAGCGCCTCATCATAATCCATACGTCCTAATGAAATCCAATTTACTGTCGTCGGTTGACTCATCCTCACCCCTCCTACAAATTAAAGTTGCGAGGAAGCTGATTCTTTGAGGGATTGAATAGGCATTCCATCCGCACGTAATACCTGCTCATGAGCGTGGTAAGAACTGCGCACCATAGGTCCAGATTCCACATGAGCAAAACCGCGTGCCAAACCTTCGCCGCGCAAACGTAAAAATTCAGTGGGAGTATAGAATTTTTCCACCAATAAGTGTTTTTTTGTCGGTTGCAAATACTGGCCAATCGTAACAATATCAACTTGAACTGCACGTAAATCGTCCAGCGTTTCTAAAATTTCATCCACTGTCTCTCCAAGACCTACCATTATGCTTGACTTGGTTCGAATATCCGGACGAAGTTCTTTAGAACGCTGCAACAGTTCCAAAGTTCTGTCATATTTCGCCTTGGAGCGTACCTTATCTGATAATCTGCGAACCGTCTCTATATTGTGGTTGAGAATGTCAGGCGAAGCGTCTAAAACGGTAGCCAGCGCATCCCAATTCCCTAGAAAATCTGGAATCAATACTTCCACACCGCATGTGGGCAAACGTCTACGGATGGCGCGAATCGTTTCGGCAAAGATAGAAGCTCCACCGTCAGCTAAATCGTCTCTAGCAACTGATGTTACCACGGCATGCTGCAAATCCATTTGCACACAAGCTTCAGCTACCCGTTCAGGTTCTTGTAAGTCGAGTTCTGTCGGTTTACCGCTGTGCACAGCGCAAAATCGACAAGCACGTGTACAAGTCTCACCGAGAATCATAAAGGTAGCCGTACGATGCGTCCAACATTCATAAATATTGGGACAACGGGCTTCTTCACAAACTGTGTGCAACGATTTGGAACGCATCAGTCGCTTCAGCTCTTGATACTCTTCTCCCGTATTGAGCTTAATTTTAAGCCACTCTGGCCGGGACATGGCTTGTTCGCGCATGATACGTTCTTTTTCAGCTTGTTTTTCTGCCAGTTTTGACTGCATATGGGCCACTCCCTCTTTCTTTTGGCAACGTCACAACTTTCTTTCGAAAGCGGAACGCGAAATTTCTTAGCTTGGGACTACTTTAAGTGTAGACCAAACTGCATCAAATGCAAAGAAAGCCCCAACTCGCCGCAAGCGGCTTTGGGGCCAATCCTGGCAACTCATCCAAGCGTCAAATGTTCGCCTGCCTGTTCAACTTGTTCTTTGACCGCTTTCAAGAATTGACCGGCTACCCATCCGTCCAACAAACGATGATCGAGTGACAAACAAAGATTCACCATATGACGAATGGCAATCATATCGTCATCCATCACCATGGGCCGCTTGACAATCGATTCAACGGATAGAATCGCAGCTTGAGGCTGATTGATAATCGGTTGCGACAAGATGGAACCGAATGCTCCGGTGTTATTGACCGTAAACGTGCCGCCTTCCATATCGGCCATCGTCAACTTGCCATTTCGAGCTCGCGTTGCCAAGTCGTTTAGTGCATGTGCAATTCCTGTTACACTCAGTCTATCCGCATGATGAATAACAGGAACCACAAGAGCATCATCGGTAGCAATCGCTATGGAAATATGAATATTTTTCATCAGCCTTATCTCATCATCTACCCATGCAGCATTGAGCATTGGATACTGGCGAAGCGCATTTGCCACAGCTTTAATAAAGAACGGTAAATACGTTAGAGACACACCTTCCCGTTCAACAAACCCCTTTTTCTGCCGATCTCGATAACGTACCAAGGAGGTTGCGTCCACTTCCACCATCGTCCAAGCATGTGGAGCAGTGCGCTTACTTTCCAACATTCTCCGAGCAATCGTACGGCGAATGGGAGTTGCAGGCAAAACGGTATAGTCACCATTTTCTGTTGCTCTTGCCTGCGCTGCTGCGGGTTGACTGTGCTCTGGAGCTTTAGCTGAAGACGGAACAGCAGAAGAGAGTTCTGTCTGTTTGATTTCAGGAATAGCCATGGACGGTTGACTTCCCTGTTCAATAAAAGCGAGAACATCTTTTCGTGTGATTCTTCCACCTTCACCGCTGCCCATGACTTGCCGTAAATCGACTTGATGTTCTTCAGCTAACCGCAAAACGGCTGGTGAGTATCTTCCCAACGAACGGCTATTAGCTTTCTTTTCTACTTGATGCCGCTCTTCATTCAAGGAACTTGTCAAAGAAGCTTTCGAAGGTAAATCCGCTGGAACAGAAGAACTGGTAGGTTGACTGCCAGTATTCTCCTCATTCAACGTCTCAATTCTACAGATCAGCGTTCCGACAGCTACAGTTGTTCCTTCAGCTATATAATGTTCAGCCATCCTTCCATCTACATCAGAAGGAACCTCAGCAGTGACTTTATCAGTAATGACTTCAGCAATGGGTTCGTATTTTCGAACCGGATCGCCCACCTGTTTTAACCAACGTCCCAGGGTACCTTCTGTCACACTCTCCCCCAGTTGCGGCATTTTTACATCCAATCCTAAAACCTCCTCGTTTCAACAACCTAAAATTTAGCCAGTTTACGCATAGCATCAGCAATTTTAGCTGGTGAGAGCATGTATTCCCGTTCCAAATTACCATTGAAAGGCATGGCTGGCACTTCTGGTCCGCACAGGCGTGCAATAGGCGCATCCAGTTCGAAAAGACAATGTTCGGCAATGAGAGCAGATACTTCCGCGCCCACACCGCAAACTTTGTTGTCTTCATGTACAATCAAAACTTTTCCTGTCCGCGAAGCAGCCTCTAAAATAGCCTCCTCATCCAGAGGGCGCAATGTCCGTAAATCAAGGACATGTGCAGATATGCCTTCTGCAGCAAGTTGTTCCGCTGCCTGTAATGCAAAATGCAAGGCAAGACCATATGAAATGACGGTGATATCGTCACCATCGCGACGTACTGCTGCCTTTCCAATCGGAGTAGTATAAGCTTCCTCAGGCACTTCTTCTTTGACAAGTCGATACAATCGTTTGTGTTCGAAGAAAAGTACAGGATCTGGATCGCGAATAGCACTGATCAACAATCCTTTAGCATCTGAAGGTGTTGAGGGAATAACCACTTTTAAACCTGGCGTATGAGTAAACAAAGCCTCTACGCTTTGCGAATGATATAACGCACCATGCACACCGCCACCAAATGGAGCGCGAATAACTATTGGACAATCCCAATCACCATTGGAACGATAGCGAATGCGAGCCGCTTCCGATAGAATCTGATTGACTGCAGGCATAATAAAATCTGCAAACTGAATTTCTGCTACCGGACGCAACCCATTGGCCGCCGCACCAATCGAGACACCAACAATAGCGCTCTCTGCAAGGGGTGTATCGAGTACACGCTGTTCACCAAATTGTTCAATCAAACCGGCCGTAACTCGAAAAACACCACCACGCAACCCTACATCTTCACCTAACACAAATACTCGCTCATCACGAGACATTTCTTCTTGCAGCGCATCATGTATAGCTTCAATAAATTGTTTGACAGCCATTTATTTCCCCTCCTCGGCATAAATGTGCGCAAAGAGCGTGGAAACTTCTGGAGCAGGCGCAGCTTCCGCATATTCTGTAGCCGCATTGATCTCTTTGCTGATGCGTTCTGTCAACATCTCATGCTGCTCGGCAGTCAATAATCCCATCTCTTCTAAATAGCTCCGCATACGCTCTAGCGAATCTCCTTCTTTGGCTTTCGCCACTTCTTCTCGCGTACGATATGAGCGATCGTCGTCGTCACTAGAATGGGGAACCAGACGGTATGTTTTCGCTTCAATCAGCGTAGGACCTTCGCCTTTCCTGGCGCGTTCCACCGCTTCTTTGGTGACTTGATAAACAGCGATTGGGTCCATACCATCTACCGTGACCCCCGGAAACCCATAACTGCCAGCCCTATCTGCTACATTCTCACAAGCAACCTGTCGATTCAAAGGAACAGAGATGGCATATTGATTGTTTTCACAGAAGAAAATCACGGGTAGTCGATGTACACCAGCAAAGTTTGCTGCTTCGTGAAAATCTCCTTGGTTGCTCGTTCCCTCTCCAAAAGAAGTAAACGCTACTTGGTCATGGCCTCTCATTTTAGCAGCTAACGCCGCTCCTACAGCATGAGGAATCTGTGTACCGACCGGACTGCTGCCAGTAAAAATATTTAATTTATGATCCCCATAATGACCTGGCATTTGGCGTCCGCCGCTGTTCGGATCACCGGCTTTGGCGAATGCCGCGAGTAACTCGTCTTGCGGCGTATGACCAAAAATCAAGACCAGACAGAGATCTCGATAATAAGGCGCTATAAAATCCACTCCAGGGCGCAAGGCAAAACCTGCTCCTGCTTGTGCGCCTTCTTGACCTTGGCATGAAATCACAAACGGAATTTTTCCTGCTCGGTTTAACAACCAAAGTCTTTCATCCAGCATTCTTGCTGTGAGCATTTTTTCATACATCAATAAAACTTGTTCATCGCTCAAGCCTACTTCCCGATGGTTTGTAAGCGTTGCCATGAGAGTAGCTCCTTCCCTATGCATCTCGATTATTAGATTGATCACCCAAAGAAGTGATCGTATTTAACGCAAGCCAGCATGCTAAGCGCTGGTTTTGGTCATTTTGATCACATATGCAACGCCAATCCATCCACAGCCAATGCAGCTTCACCTAAAGTTTCAGAAAGTGTTGGATGCGGATGTATCATATTCCCTATTTCCCATGCAGACGCGTTGACAAAAAGAGCTAGACCTGCTTCGGAAATCAAATCAGTGGCATGAGGTCCAACAATATGCACACCTAACAAATCATCGGTTTCACGGTCAGCTATCATTTTGACAAATCCTTCAGCTTCACCGTGAACCAGCGCTTTTCCAATCGACGAGAAAGGAAACTTACCAATTTTCAACTGATAGCCAGCTTCTTTGGCCTCACTCTCAGTCCAGCCAACTGAAGCTACTTCCGGCCTACTGTATGTACAACGCGCAATGTTGCGGTAGACCAGAGGGTGCGTGTGCAATCCTGCCATAGTTTCTACAGCATGAATACCTTCGTGAGCCGCTACATGCGCAAGTTGCAAGCCACCAATCACATCGCCAATAGCGAAAATATTGTGTTCACGTGTACGATAGTGCTCGTCTACTTGAATGACACCGCGTTGAATCTCGATTTCTGTTGCCTCAATACCAAGATTGTCAACATTGGCAGAACGACCTACAGCCACCATCATACAATCCGCTTGAATAGAAATTTGTTGACCATCGAGATCGTACTGAATTTCCATTCCATCATTTTGCTTGCGAAAAGAATCAGGAATCACTTTTGCACCCGTTTGAACAGCAACGCCGCGTTTTTTCAAAATTTTCTCCACCTCGCGACTGACTTCTTCATCCTCTTGAGGCAAAAGCCGCGGCAAAAATTCCAACAATGTCACTTGAACCCCAAAATCCGAAAGCATAGATGCCCATTCTACGCCTATAGCTCCGCCACCGACAATCAGAATCGAGTTAGGTAGTCGTTCAAACTGCAACGCATCATCCGAAGAAAGCACAAGTTTCCCGTCAAAAGGAAGGCCAGGTAAAGCTCTTGGACTTGAGCCCGTAGCAATGAGGGTGAAGCGAGGCGTCAAAATCTGTGACTCTTCACCATTTTCCACACGTACAGCACCAGCCTGCGGAGAGAATATGGAAGGTCCCATTAATCGACCATACCCGTGTATGACTTCCACTTGATTTTTTTTCATTAAGAATTCCACGCCGCGATGCAACTTTTCTACAATAGACTGTTTACGTGCCATCGCATGTTCTAAATGAAACGAAACTTTTTCTGCACTAACGCCGTAATTTTCTCCGTTTTTTACATCCGCAAACAATTCTGCGCTACGCAATAGTGCTTTGCTTGGAATACAACCGCGATGCAGGCATGTACCTCCAAGTTTATCTTTCTCAACAATGGCTACTGAAAGGCCTAACTGGGCGGCACGAATAGCCGCCACATAGCCTCCCGTACCGCCTCCCAATACTACTAAGTCAAAAGACTGCTCAGCCAATGCTTTTTTCTCCTTCCACTGCTGTTACTTGTGCAAGACTGTACTTTGATGAGGCAGGAATGTGCTTCTCACGCGACGCATCTGTTCAATTCTAGCTTCTGCCATGCGGTCTGCAGCCTGATAGGATGGGATATGCTCACGACGAGAGACTTCATAAAGCTCAAGCATGATATTGTAAATCCCTTCCACGCGTTTCTTCGCACGTTCTTCAGAATAACCTTCCAGTTCATCTGCCACATTAATCACGCCGCCTGAATTAATAACATAATCCGGCGCATAAAGAATACCGCGTTCATGAAGCCAATCACCGTGACGAGTCTCAGCTAGCTGATTGTTGGCCGATCCGGCAATAGCTTTGCATTTTAGAAGCGGTAGAGTATGGTCGTTCAATACTGCTCCGAGTGCACAGGGCGCCAAAATGTCACAATCTGCTTCAAAAATTTCCTGAATGCCAACTACCTTTGCACCCAACTCGTTTTGAGCACGTTTTAGCGCATCCTCGTTTATGTCTGTAACTACCAGATGACCACCTGCCTCTTTGACCATTTCGGCCAAAGCATAACCAACGCTACCCAATCCTTGAATGGCGACTGTCTTACCTGCCAAATCGTCACTACCAAGGGCCAATTTGGCTGTCGCCTGCATGCCACGGAAGACTCCGAGCGCAGTCATAGGACTCGGGTTCCCGCTCGAACCATAAGTTTTTGAAATGCCCGTTACATACTTGGTTTCCATATGAATCAAATTCATATCTGCTTCTGTTGTGCCGACATCTTCTGCAGTAATATAACGGCCATTCAGGCTCTGAATGTATCTTCCTAATGCGCGAAAAAGCGCCTCACTCTTATCCTTTTTGGCATCACCAATAATAACCGTCTTGCCTCCGCCCAGATTCAGCCCGGCGGCGGCAGCCTTGTAAGTCATGCCTCGCGCCAAACGCAACGCATCAAGAATAGCCTCTTCCTCTGTAGCATAAGGCCACATACGGCAACCACCAAGCGCTGGACCAAGGGTAGTATCGTGTATCGCAATAATTGCTTTTAACCCTGAAGCTTCATCGTGACAGAATACAACCTGTTCATAATCGTAAGTTTGCAGATATTGAAAAATTTCCATCCTGTATAAGTCCTCCTGTAATGAAAGTCTCTCCATCCTTTACAAGAATCGCTTGCTCATCCCAGCGACTCTATGACATTCATGAGTATAGTCGATTCATTTTGATGCTGGGAGTTTGTTTTTTTTGAGCAATCCATAGAAGCTAAAAACATGAAATAAATTGCACAGTCTGCAAAAACACGCAAGCAAGCGTTTTCACGAAATGCAAATAGGATTATCTCTTTTCGCTCGTTTCCAATTTGTAATACAGAGTACGCACGGAAATACCGAGACGCCTAGCTGCTTCTGTCTTATTGCCACCTGTTGCTGAAAGTGTTTCACGCAAAATTGCCTGCTCAACCATTTGCATACGTTCATTCAGTGTTCCTTGGCGTGGCAAATAGCCACTCTCGCCTGTTTCTCCTGCCAATTCTTGAACAGAAAACCCAAGAGGCGGCAAATGATGCGCTGATAGTGTCGTTTCACTGTATCCTACGGACATCATAGCTCGACCTAAAACATTTTCGAGTTCCCTTACGTTCCCAGGCCAATCCCAGCGTATAAGCGCTTGCAAAGCATCTTTCGAAATTGCGTCCACATTCCGACCGAAAGCTTGATTTTGTCGTTGTAATATAGCTTTAGCCAACTCCTCTATGTCTTCCTTACGATATCTTAAGGGTGGAATAAAAATAGGAATAACATTGATTCGGTAATACAAATCCTCACGAAAACGTCCAGCTGCAACTGCCTGTTCTAGATGCAGATGAGTAGCAGAAATCAAGCGCACATCAACCGCAATCGGTCGCGTCCCTCCCACGCGAACCAGTTCTTTCTCCTGCAGCACACGCAACAGTTTGGCTTGAGTAGAAACACTCATTTCGCCGATCTCGTCAAGAAACAAGGTCCCACCAGAAGCTTCTTCTAAAAGGCCGATTCTCCCCCGCAACAAACTGGAAGATGCTCCTTCTTCCAGTCCAAACAACTCAATCTCCAACATTTCTTCAGAAAAGAGAGCACAATTGACACGCACAAAAGGACCTTTCGCACGCTGACTTTCTTGATGTATAGCGTGTGCAAACAATTCTTTGCCCGTCCCTGGTTCGCCGCGCAATAAAACTGGGGCAGAAGTAGCCGCCGCTTTTCGCGCCTGGTCGATAGCATGAATAACCGCCTGACTCGAACCGACAATATCTTCGAAACGATATTTAGCAGATAAGGAACGAATAAGTCGATTAGCCCGTTGTAACTCATCTGTCAATTGCTTGATTTCCGATACATCGTGAATGACACCGACCGAACCGCGCAATTCATTCCCTACCCAAATCGGAGCAACATCAACAATCACTTCTTTGCGCAGAGGACCGACTTTCAGTGGCACGTTGCGGACAGCTTGCCCTGTTCTCAACACTTGCATGTGCATACTTTCACCTTCGGCAATATCTACTTCGGCAGGCTGGCCAATCACACGTTCTGGCGGAAGGCCTGTCAAACGCGTATAGGCTGGGTTAATCATCCATCCAATGCCGTTTTGATCGACAACCGAAATAGCGTCCTGAGTACTTTGTATAATGGCCTCAAGCAACTGCTGCACTTCTCGCAAATTGGTGACTTCTGCGGCCAAACGGTGTACTTCCGTCACATCCCGCAATACAACTAAGGCTCCAGCACGTTGAAGAGTCTCATCATCCATTGGCAAGGCATGAACAACGAGATCTGTACCAGCTTGAGAACGCATCTGAGTGACTGGGCTATCCTTACCTTGGAGAATAGGTTCATACACTTCAAGGGGTATCCAGGTATGTGCCTTTCTGCCGCGCATAGTAGCACTAGAAACACCCAGCATGCGTTCTGCAGCAGCGTTGCAAAGAGTTACTCTTCCTCCCGCATCAATACCGATCATGCCATCTTGCGTAGCATTGAGAATTCTCTGCAGATCTCGTTGCCGAGTACGTGCAGAAGCAATCAATCGTTCCTTTTCTGACATGATGAGCATAAAAAACTGCAAAGCAGAAGCAGGCACTACAATGGGTCGTTCTGGAAAACGTTCCAGAAGACGCATGTACACTTCGGTATGACCTGTAACTTCCAAAATGACGTCTATTTGTCCTTGCACCTGTTGTAAAGCACTATCAACATCGGGCGCAGTTGGAATACGAAGTTGCTCGGCAAGTAACATGCCAGGCGCCTCTGGACGTTTGTCCACAACACAGAGAATCTGTAAATCTCGATATTCAGCCAAAGTTTTTAAAACCTTTTCTCCTCCTTGGCCTGCTCCTAGCACAATCAGATTCAATGTGTGTACCCCCATCTTTCAAAAACTCAGTTTGAGAAAATTGTTCTATTAAAAAAAGAAACTTCTAACAGTAAGAACCTCGTTGCCTATACTCTACTCTGAAAACTTGTGATTCTTTATCGTTTGTGAGGTTATTCTGCTTCAAACGTGCCACTTTTCCCACCTGATTTATATACAACCCGAAGCCGTTCAATGGTCATAGCGCGATCGACTGCTTTACACATATCATAAACGGTCAAGGCTGCCACTGAACAAGCATGCAAAGCTTCCATTTCAATCCCTGTTCGATAGGTTGCTGCCACTTCCACCTCAATTTGCAGGCGTGATTGACCTTCTAGCGGTTCTAAAAACTCATGTCGTACCGAAACATGCTCAAGAGGCACTGGATGGCAAAGAGGAATCATCTGTGCCGTCTGTTTGGCACCCATCACAGCTGCAATTTCTGCCACTGAAAGGACATTCCCTTTTTTTAAGCCTCCCTCTTCTATGAGTTTCTGCGTCTCTGCTTGCATGAAAATTTCAACACGCGCAACTGCACGCCTTGCAGTGGTAGATTTACTGCTGATGTTGACCATATGTGCATGACCTTCAGCGTCAAAATGAGTCAATTGAATGGGACGATCCGTTTGAGTTTCTTTGGTCACTCTAATCTCTCCATTATGCTATGGATATTATTTGATTTGTCTAGTTGGCAATTCAACAGTTAAACTTTACACTGTTTCTTATGAATCAGCTTCATAGAGTCTCCGTTAAGCATACATGAAAAATTGACAGGATGGGAACCGGTAAAACCGTTCCATATAAGGAGTGACCTCTCATTGCGAATCAAAGTTCTATTTTTCGCCCGATTACGTGAACTAGCTCAAACCAACGAGTGCTGGATCGAGTTGCCTGAAAATGCCCAAATTCTTGATGTCCGTTCTGAACTCACGAAAATTTTCCCTCAACTCCAGCAGGATTTACATAGAGCAGCTGCGGCTCTCCATGAGTCGTACGCAGAAGATAGCACTTTATTGAAAGACGGAGATGAAATAGCATGGATTCCACCAGTTGGCGGGGGATCAGGAAAAATAGAAATAATTTCACCTTACTATCAGGTGACAGATGAACCGCTTGACTTGTCAAAAGCCTATCAATTACTTGAGGATCCTAAATTCGGAGGAATTGTACTGTTTTCTGGCACAGTAAGAGAGTGGACTGGAGATAGACGAACGGAGAAATTAGAATACGAGGCATACAAGGATATGGCTCTTTTACAAATGCATCGACTTGGTGAAGAGTTGGAAACCACCTATCCTGGTGTCAAAACCCTGGCTTGGCATCGCGTGGGAACACTTGTACCCACAGAAACAGCCGTGATATGTGCCGCAGCGTCCGCCCACCGTGATATTGCTTTCACAGTGTGCAAGACGCTGATTGATCGATTAAAAAAAGAAGTTCCTATATGGAAAAAAGAATTTTTTTCGGATGGACAAACCGAGTGGAAAGAGAATCCAGAATAAAGTCTGCAAAATTCAGGTACGCGAGCAATAAAAATACTCAACACCCTGCTTTTCAACGATGTGAATCTCCCCATCCACGACTAACCAATCCAGATAACCTAGTATTTCGGAGAGAATTAAGCTAGGTTGATCAAGCCGATGTGGAAAATAAGCAGCAGCGTAATCCCAAGCTGTTTGCATCGGCTTGGTTCGAACCATTTGCAGAACCTTATCTCTTCGACTCTCCTGTTCCTCAAGTCTTTTGGCAATCAGATCGCGTGGATTGTCAATCACGTTTCCATGGCCTGGATAAACAGTACGAAGTTTCATTCCTTGTATGCATTTCAAATTGTTTCTGTAATCAAGCAAAGACTTACTACGCTTTGCTAGAAAGCCGTCTGCTTCTCCCGGTAAAGGCTCAACCAAGGCATTGGATGATATTCGGGCAATAAGTTGGTCGCCAATGATCATCATTTCTTCTTCTGGATGGTAGAGCGCAATAGCAGCCTGAGCATGACCTGGAACCTCTATAAACTGAAACTCCGGAAGCCACTCAAAAGTCATTCCGTCATGAACCGGGACATCAACTACCGACCGGTCGTTCAATTTTTGTAATAAAAAAAATTCTTTTTGAGCCATTTCTTGATAATTTTGTGGCATCCCACAGCGTTGATAAAGTGCTTCGTAAAACCGCGTACGGTAAATATGCCCTCCTTCCCAGCCATCCAACCAGCTGGACACACCGGGATGCGCATAGACGGGAACGCCAGCTTCGGCAATTTTCCGAGTTAATCCAACGTGATCGACATGACCGTGTGTCAACACCAGTGCGGACAATTCCGAAAAAGATGAGATACCGTGCTCTCTAAGCCCTTTTTCTAATGCCGTCAGTGATTCTTGACGCCGTGGTCCGTTATCCACCAACACATATACGTCTGCGCGCTGTAGAAGATAGGCATTCATATCACCAACAGCAAATCCGGTTGGCACAGGCAAACAGTGAACTTCCAAAGCCTGTGAAGATTGAACAGTTGCCATTGCCGCCCCTCCTCTTGCTCGTTTTGTACGAGCGGATAATGATGAAACGTAAAGATGGGTATATTCTGCTCTTTTTTATGATACGCCAGCAAAGCATTCTATTCAATGAGGCAAATATCGAAAAAACTTTTCTATAAATCTTCTAATTACAAAACTCGTCTCATAGAATACAGCAGATAGACAAGAGATAAAGAGTTCAATAGATAGGAGAATGGCGGATGCGCAAGTTAAAAAAGCGGCGAAAAAAAGCACGCCGTGCGTTGCTTGCTGCAATTGCCGCAGGCAGTTTTCTATGGGGCATGGTTGCTTTAGACGGTGCATTGAACCAAAGCTTTGACAATCCAGGTTCAAACTGGAGTACCACAACCCTTGGAGACGCGTTACTCAATGAATGGATTGGAACAACCGATACAGAAAATAATGCGGAGAACATGCCGCTGGGGAACTTTCTAAAAACATTTCCAACTTGGTTAGCAGAAACAACACATATGCCGTTTCTTCATCCGGAAGTTGAATTGGAAGACGCCTACTTTTCGACTCCTTCCACATTTCAAGAATCAGGAGGTGGAACACAGTCACCACTACTATCTTCTATAGCAAACTGGCAATCGGTCTCTCACAAAATTGCTTTAGGTTGGATGCCCGCTGAATCCACCTATGAAAGTGACATGCTCATTAAAGATAATCCAGGAATGAATGTTGTATCTCCAAGCTGGCTGGAACTTCAAAACGCTTCCGGCCAGGTGAGCAGTCAAGTGAATCCCGCCGTAATTCAGTATGCGCATCAGCATCATGTACAAGTTTGGGCGCTTTTTGACAATCAATTTCTTGCCAATATGACTCATCAATTTTTATCTAGTAAAGCCAGTGAAATGAGATGTATACAGCAACTTGTCCAAATTGCCAAACAAAATCAACTAAATGGCATTAATCTTGATTTTGAAAACTTGGATGACTCCGATCAATCTGCTTACACAACATTTGTAGCTCGCTTACACAAAAATCTTCAAGCCATTCATGTTGATTTATCAGTTGATGTGACGGCAGATATTGTACCGCTAGTTGACAACTCCGCTTACTTTCATGCCGGCTTGGCAGATGTGAGCGATCAACTGATTCTCATGGCCTATGATGAACATTGGGCAGCCGATCCAACACCTGGTCCTGTAGCAGATATGCCCTGGGTGAAAAGCTGTGTCAATGATTTACTGGATACAGGAGTTCCTGCGGATAAGCTCTTGCTTGGTATACCCATGTACACACGTTTCTGGACAGTGGTCAATGGACAGGCAGTGAACAGCGAAGCCGTTGGACTTGACAGTGTTGCTTCGATTCTTGCTGAACATCAAGCCAAATCCGAATATCAGCCAAGTCTCGATCTTATGTATGCTCAATATCCAGTCAATGGTGGAACCGAAGAAGTATGGTATGCCAATCAACAGACATTTTCCGACAAGCTTCAACTTGTCAATAACGACGGTTTGGCTGGAGTAGCTGTTTGGTCATTGCCATTTTCACAACCTTCAATATGGACAAGCATGATCAATAATTTACAGAAAGTGGTAACTTGAGGGTAGGGTAGGAGGGGGCGATAAAATTTGGACAGAATCCTGCTGACAGTAGGTCTGTGTACTATTGGCACTTACACTATTCTTATGTTCTACAAACCTGAATTGGCTCATGATGGTGTAGAATCCAGTTTATCCATGTTGATTCAAGCGATGCCATGGATGCTTGTATCCATGTTTATCGCAGGTCTCATTTCTCAGGTTATAGATACAAAAGTCATTGCCCGATTTCTTGGACCACAAAGTGGATTGTCTGGAATCATCATAGGAGCACTTTTTGGACTGATGGGAACCGGATCGCGCTGGGCAGTTTATCCTTTAGCCGCTGGACTTTTAAACGCCAAAGCAGCTCCAGGGGCGGTTTTCAGTTTTCTTACATCTTGGCAGCTTGTCTCTTTACCACGCATACCTGCTGAATTTCCTTTTCTTGGAGTTCCCTATACGATATTACGAGCAGTTGTCTCTTTTATTGTTTCGATTATAGGTGGTCTCCTCCTTGAATGGATTTCTAAAATATTCCTAACTTAAACACCCATTTATCTATTTGACGTATGGCCTGGTAATGGATGACGTAAACTGTGCCATACATAATAAGTGACATAACTGCGAAAAGGAGCAAACATCTCACCGAGTCGCTTGGTTTCATCAAGATTGGGACGATCCGGCAAAATAAGAAGATTGGCAAGACCCTTCTGCAATCCCACATCTGCGCTTGGCCATTCATCAAGCATTCCCACCCCAAAAAGCAGCAGACACTCCACTGTCCAGAAACCCACTCCCTTCACCGGCAGTAAACGCTCAAACCACTCCTCGCGAGAAATACCACGCCATTTTTCAAGCGGCAGTTGTTCTTCAACCACACTTCGAGCAATGCTGAGTATTGTCTCGGCCTTGCGATTGTTCAATTGTATTTGCCGTAAATCATCCACAGAAAATCGCAATAAGGATTCTGCGGCTGGAAAAGTGAAAATTTCTTCTACAAATGGATTTTCAACGTGATCACCCGCTAATCGAACCAGCCTATTCACAAGAGTGGCAGCAAATTTAGTGTTTAACTGTTGCCCGATGATGGTACGGATGAGCGATTCGAAAAGCGTTGGATCGTGTACTGGACGCAACCCGCGAAAGCGTTCAAAAAGTATGGCTGCAGGTGTATGTTGCAATGTCTCATACATCGCTTCTACGTCGTCTGTAAAACTGAGTGTGAGTGCCAAATGTGCCTTCAATTCTGTTTGTTCTTGATAAGAAAGGTTGCGATTGGTCTCTATCTTCAACACACTATCCATACAGCGGCTTTTGACTGCGGAAGCACGGTAAACAATGGGTTTATTTCCCGTCCAAAAAGTACGAATGAGCGTATGGTCCTGAACATGGACTGTAATATCTTCTCGAACGGCAAACCGCTCTATGGTAGCGTCCCAATCAAACGGTTGGGGAAGATCAACAAGAAAAATCATGAACGGATCTCCTTTTCAGACGGAAGTGATGAGAAACGTCTCATCAATAGATTAAGGAATTCCAAACTGTTCAGCAAATCTCTCATTGTCCTTCCTGTTTTGAAACAAAAAACTGCCCCTGCAGGGACAGTTTTTTGTTCTGAATTTGTAAAAATTGTTAAATTACGCAACCGGTGTTGTGGTGCAGGTAGTTACCGAATAGGGCACGAGCAGGATAAAGAGCACAAAGATGATGAGAAATACTACAGCCCAGCGAGTATATCCTCCAAATACTCCGTACATCTAAGAGCACCTCCCTTGAGCGGTTTCTGCTCTTACAGTACGTAGCAGTCCAGATTTATGCCATGGACATTCGCCCGATTGACAAACATCTGGTTAGGAGTTAGGAATGACCTGGCGAGCAAAAACTAAAGCATGCCCAAACCAAGTCGAATACAGTGGAACTTGGACTACTTTTCCGTATCCCCCACCTTCTTCAATGAGCATTCCGTTACCTTCATAAATCCCCACATGTCCTCCACCTGTCGGGTTATTGGCTGTTCGGAAGAAAAGCAAATCTCCTTCACGAATTTGCGACAGTGGAACAGGTGTTCCTACATGATAACGTTGATATACGGACGACGATGAAAAGCGGATGCCAAGAGCAGTCCGATAAACCCAAGCCGTAAAATTTGAGCAGTCAAAACCTACACCAGGAACCTGATGCCCCCACCAATAAGGGACACCCAGTTGGGTACGGGCTACAGCAATCACTTTGTTAGCCTCTATTTTCCACTCTGGCAAAGATGACGAAGGAGAGGTTGCAGAACTCAATCCATTTGTGTTTACAGTCGTATTTGCTGAAAGATCCGATGATGCAGTGTTTGTTGAAGAAGGAGCAACTGTTTGAGTACTATCGGTTGTTACCAGATGGACAAACCTGCTACTCGTGGTCAAAAAAACATCTTGACCTTGCCAATCAACCTCATACCAGTAGTTGTTATATTTTTTTACCAACGGTGCTTGCTCCGATAATTCTAATTTACCTACCACAGGAGAATAGATAGATGGTGAGCGAAACATGTCTACCCAACCGTGATTCGTCTCTACATATTCGCTGGAATTGGACGACAGATTTGCAGCCCAAACTTCGTTTGGCTGAACAAAGGCGAGAACTGTTGATGCAGCTGCCAAGACGCCAGCGCCTTGCCAAAACCATTTGGCAAATCTGTTGTTTTTCACAAAATGCACCTCTTTTTTATTTTATTATTTAAAATTTTCTGTTATATAAGTTTAGCAAATAAAATATAAACTTTTTAAAAATCTAACCAGTGATGGCTTTCTACAAAATCATCACTGTGCAAAAATAAACGGCCCAATTTGTTCAATGGTTGGTTGATCCCAGACCCAACTGTTAGAAGCGGTTTTGGATGGATTATAAAAAACATACGCATTAGGTACTAGATTTTCATGGTTGTCCAACACATCTTCGGCAGCGGTCCAAGCGCTAGCCACAGGAGTCTGATAGATAAAACCGTTCGTGGTACAAGTAAACTGCGCATAACCGTTCGTTTTCTGGAATATTACCCCATAAGCAGTGTTTGGGTAATCTGGATTTTGCATACGATTCCAGACAACATCCCCCACTGCAATTTGAGCATTGAGCGGGGTACCCTGAGCTTCAGCAGAAATTAAATGGGCTAACCAATATAGATTACTATTGTACGTAGCCTCTGAATCATCAGCATTTGCGGTTGGAGATGAACTTGAATTTATTTGGTTGGTGTTGGCCACAATAGAAGAAGATGTACGGCTTGAGACTGGCAAATTCAGTACTGTGCCAATCAACATATCGCGCGGAGTGACCTGAGGATTAGCTGCTTCCAATGAAGCTAGAGAGATATGGTAGGCTTGAGAAATTTTCCATAATGTATCGCCTGCTTGTACGGTGTACGTTGACATCGTATCTGCATGGGCAACCGTCATATGTGTGGCCGCAAAAAAAGATACTGCTACGACCGGAGCAGCGATTTGCAAAGTTCGCTTCTTTAAAAATTGTTTTTTCAACATAATGTGTAAACGACTCCCTCTCGAGAATTGCCTCCGAGGTTAGCTGTCGGGTTCAGGCGATCGAGTACGCCTGTCCAAATTTGGATTCACCCCTAGAAGGCGATCGGGCAATTGCATCATTCCCGCACCTTCATACTGAAAATCCCCCGTACGCTGCTATCAGCGATTCGGCTTGAAGCAGAAGATTACTAACAAGCTAACATAAAAAATTATTGAATTCATTCTAAAATAATTTACTTGATTACCATTTTTTATATAAACATTATCATTTTTCTACCTCATTGACTGATTTCATCATGATTTTTCCATGTTAGTTTCCATCGAATGGAAGTATCGCTCAACCACATGCCTAGCAAAATGAAAAAAGCTCCGAACCATGTGAAGAAACCTAACTTCTGCTGATCTAAAAGCCAAGCCACAAGAGCAGCGAATACCGGTTCTAACGTAAAAATAACTGCAGATTGAGAAGCGCTCAAATAACGTTGAGCAACATTTTGAATCCAATAAGCAATAGAGGTACCCATAATGCCGTTGACAAGCAGAGAAATAACCACTTTGGGCTGCAACCAATTTGCCAGATTCCATACTGAATGAGGGTAGACCAAAAAGGAGTATATTGAAAAACAAATTGACATGGTTGCAATTTCAACAAAAGCCAGATAGAGAGGTGAGATGAAAGGGGCTGCCTTTTCTACCATGACGATTTGTAACGCCATAAACAACGCACAAAATAAACCTTCCAGGATGCCAGGTTGCATATGAATTAATCCTGGTCCACAAAGTAGATATAAACCGCCTGCTGCGAACCATGTTCCCACCCAGACACGGACACCCATTCTCTTTTTTTTCTGAATAACCGAACTGATAAACGGTACCATGACCACTGAAAGTCCTGTCAAAAAGCCACTTGTTGCGGGTGAAGTAGTCTCTAGTCCAAAAGTTTGCAAGGCATAACCAAGCATTAATACCAGACCAATTCCTGCACCTATCCACGTCGATTGCCAATTCATTTGTTTTCGCAGGTCACGTTTCCAAAACACGAAGGGCAGCATACAAAAACTAGCTAATAGAAAGCGGATCGCCAAAAGTGGCAGGGCAGGTACATCCGAAAGTGCTGATTTCGTTAAAGTAAATGTTACTCCCCAAACCAATGTAACTAGGATTAAAGAAATCAAAGCTATAGGTTTATTCATATGTATTGTGCCTCTTTTCCCAAACGAGAACTGCAAACCTAAAGATACGGTAAAAACTCTGTCATGAAAAGAGAGGCTGGTGCATAGTCTGAATGACAAACCAGCCAATCCAATTCATTATTTTTCGATAGGGGTGAGCAATTGCTTAAGCCAGGTATGATGCCGGTAACCATTTCAGCTCTGATTGCCTCGCTGATTGCCGATGGAGCTACTACATTGGTTCCTGCTTCTCATCAGGAAACTACTACCCTGTTTCCGAAAGCGAATTCAATTTATATCAATAATGAAAATTCTAATTTACAGGCGCAAAATAAATCACAATGGCTAAAAATTAGATTACAAAAAAAAGAAAACTCTAAAAAATCGTTCATGACAAGTCTTCATACAGACCATCGGTTTATGCAAAAACATGTGGTAACCACCATCAGCAAACGAAGATTACCATTTGAAACCTTTATAGAAAAAACAACTCGTTTGCCAGTAGGTCAATACCACGTCTTGCACTCTGGCGAAGAAGGCATTGCTGAGATTAAACAGGTGCGCGTTTTTTTAGATGGTCGTATGTTGCAACAGGCCGAACACGTTCAAACCATCCGCCCCCCAACTCCCCGTGTTCTCTTAGAAGGGATTGCTCCAGTTTTACCACCTATTCAATCCCAAACTTACAATCAATCTAATCCTGAAAGTACGCTCAGTACGAGAAGCAGCAATAATTTGCAAAGTGCCGAAACTTTAACGGTGGTTGCTACGGCATACGTTGCAGGCGGAATTACTGCAACAGGAAGACCTGCTGAACCAGGCGTTATCGCGGTCGATCCGTCTGTCATCCCCCTCGGTTCGGTGGTCTATATCCCTGGATTTGGAGACTTAATTGCTGCCGATACGGGAGGCGCTATTCAGGGAGATCGAATAGACATCTGTATGGCTACCGAACAAGAGGCGTTGGATTTTGGTAGAAGGACACTCACACTGTACGTGCTGAAGCCTGGTTCAGCATCCTAAGTTCAAATCCCTCACCGTAAATTTAGCAGATGATATATGAGTAACGCCGGCTCGAAGGGAGCCGGCTACCATGAGGAAAAGTTGGTGCTTCATACAAAAGCAGAACTTACCACCACCAAGCCCATGGCCAAAATGCAGCTATAGCAAGCCAGGGCAAGAAAAAGAATGGCCACCATGCTTCTTCAACGTCTTCCTGCGATCCGTTCTTGCGGGTTAAGACTTCGTATTGTGCTTGCTCTTGACAATTGGCTGGCTGCCATTGACCACGCAAAGGGCGCAGGTAGATTCCATCGTTAGTGACGGAATGCAGGATACCGTGATGGATGGCTCCATTATGAGTGCGAACAACTACACGCTGCCCCACATATGGTGTGACATGCGCACGAGTCACCATGTCTACTCTCCTCCTATAGAGTGAATTTCCACAAAACTGGTTTGTGGTCATCTACACTCTACGCGAAGGAAGGATTTGGACATCACGATATTCGTCCACATGGACGAGCGGAACTTGGCATATTTATAGATAAATTGTGTCATCCATCATGTCAAATGTGCTATTGATCTAAAATTCATTCCACCCCAGCAACGAGAGAGAAACAATTTACCAACCCATTCTTTCCCGCAAATTAATAATTTGTGCTATATGGTGTCTGTTATGCCAAGAATAAACACCGAGCGCTTTATTTAGGTCCCACACCCCACTTACAGGATGGACAAAAGTACGTGTAAAATCTTTATCAGACATATTTTTGAGTAAAATGGACCAACGTTCATGAATCAATGTAAACAACTGCAACGATGAAGCAATGGGCACATGAACGTCAGGAAGTTCTGCCCATAAGTTTTCTTTGACCGCCATGATTTGTGGATTATCTTCGGTTAAAGCGCTCTTAAATCTTGCATACACTAACATATCGTTTTCAGCCAAATGATGGACAATTTGTCGAATCGTCCAGCCTCCATCACGATAGGGTATGTCCAACTGTTCTCCTGATAATCCTTCAACAGCATGATTCAGTTTGGAAGGTGCTTCAACAATATCTTGAATCCACTTCCCCCTATCCAATTCTGTTACATTTTCAACGAATACAAATTTTCCGATTGGATAGCGAATATCCTCCATCAGTCTGCCTCCTGAGATGCTTTTTCTCTATTCTTTGCAGATCACTTTGCAGAAGAATACATCATTAACCAACTGTTTTGCCAGGTTCCTTCATGAATTTCATGATGTTGTAAATACTTCCATTTACGAAAACCCGCTTTTTCATAACAGCGGATAGCTCTTACATTCCATTCAAACGGATCAGCCACAATTCGATGAACTTTGCAATCCCATTCTAGATATTGCACCAATGATGTCACTAATAAAGTACCTATGCCCCGATTCCAAAAAGAAGTCTCACCGATGAATAGATCTATACCATAAATCAATTCTTCCTTACGTAACCCATATTCATTTTTTTGTTGATCGGGTAAAGCGTAAAACTGGACATAGCCAATATTTTCTCCTCTATATTCAACTATGCAAGCTGTTATTCCACGGAGGTTTTTTGACCCATATAACCTGGAAATTTTAGCCATATTATAGGATTGATCTCTACCTTCGTAAAATTCGAGAACTTGTGATTGAGAAAGCCATTTGACCAGCAGAGGGTAATCTTGCATTGTTAATAATCTTACAGACAGCAAGTCTTTTTCGAATAACATTACAACCACTCCAACTATACAAATACAAAAATCGCCTTTTGGTAAAGATTTTCACACTTCCATCTTACCAAAAAGCGATTGGCTTTAAATTTGTAATCTTCGAGTCATTATGAATGAAGACAAACTTTTACCCTACTCTATGCTCCATCCTTAATTTATCAGCTATCATGGCAATAAACTCCGAATTTGTCGGCTTTGTTTTCGAAGCGCTTACGGTATAGCCAAAAACCGTTCGAATGGCATCCATATTCCCGCGCCCCCATGCAACTTCAATAGAATGACGGATAGCTCGTTCTACTCGAGAAGGTGTCGTTTTATAGCGCTCGGCAATTCTTGGATACAAAATTTTTGTAATAGAACCGAGGATATCAACATCATCATAGACAATACCAATTGCTTCACGAAGATAATGATAACCTTTGATATGAGCAGGAACACCAATTTCGTGAATGATCTGCGTGATTTGGGCATCTACAGATTTTTTCGCAACAGTCGATCCGCTAATTGACGGAGTAGCCGACATGGGAGCAAATGAAACTGTAGCTGCCACAGGTGCATTCGAGGAGTAAACGATTTGACGTATCCGTTCTGCAAGCGTCGCCATATCAAATGGCTTAAGGATAAAGTACGAGACACCTAATTCTGCTGCTCGTCTGGTCACATGTTCTTGTCCAAATGCAGTCAGCATAATAATCTTGGGCATTTTTTGATGGTTTTGTTCAGAAAGCCGTTCAATTGTGGAAATACCGTCAAGCACAGGCATGATAATATCTAAAACAATGACATCAGGCGCCTGTTCTCGGACCAATTCTAAAACATCTGTGCCGTTATAGGCGACACCAGTTACATTCATATCGTTTTGAGTAGATAAGAACTCAGCTAGCAAATCTGCAAATTCCCTATTATCGTCCGCAATCAATACACTAATTGCCACCAGAAAACCCCCCTGCGTTCGCTGTGAAACTTTTTCGACAAACAGGGAAAGGTTCCTGCCAATTCTTGCGTAATACTTTTCGTGAGAATTCCATTCAAATCGACATCTTCCGACATGACAAATTCAAATTTATCCCGTTAGCTTTGACTGTAGATCTTCTCCATCTGCATGCATCATCCAAGTTGCTAAAACACCATAGCCACGAGTCGGATCTGAGACAAATACGTGAGTTACAGCGCCAATTAGTTTTCCATCTTGGGTTAGCGGACTTCCGCTCATTCCTTGTACAATACCACCTGTAGCCTGTAAAAGTCGCGGATCAACCACATGTAAAACCAGACTCTTGGTTTGCATGGTTTGCCAAGCGGATACCTTTTCAACTTCCACTTTAAATTTCTCAATCTTGTTTCCCTCAAGCACCGTCCATAAAGTTGCTTCACCTGTGTGAACCTCGTTTGGATAAGCTACCGGTAACAACGGTCCAATTGCTCCATTGGGCTGACATTCACCAAATACACCATAACCATTATTTTGATCTATTTTGCCAATTGGATGAGAATGGGAGGAGAATTCCCCACGCTTTTGACCAGGATGACCGATTTGCCCTTTTACAATCCCAGTAATTCTTGCAGCAAATACCAATCCACGCCCCTCAATAGGCTGTCCAGTATCCACATCTGTAATGGTATGTCCAAGCGCACCCAGTCTGTGTTCTGCCGGATTATAGTAAGTCAATGTTCCAACACCACTGGCTTTGTCACGTACGAAAATACCTAAATGAGGACGCTGATGATTGTCTAAATAAGGATGGATATGAATCGTTTTTGACTTCTTTTGATGAATGATACCAAGTTTTATATCAAACATAGGCCTGATTAACTGTGATGTTAAATCCTGTGTGGAGTGAACTGGATGTCCATTGATAGACTGTATGACATCTCCAATCTCCAAATCTGTAAAACGTGCTGGAGATTTTCGTGAACCATAATCTTGAAACCCGATGACCAATACCCCATCTGACTGCAATCGTATACCTATTGATTCCCCTCCGACTTCTACGTACGATCGCGGTCCAAAGTGAACCTCTTGTTTTTTCCAAGGTAACCAGTTGGTCCACTTCTGCCATGGAGAATCTGTTGCTGATTGCTCAATATAATTTTTATTACCACTGGAGGTAAGTTCAGCGGCCACAATACCTGTAGATTGAGAGGGCAGCACTTGGCTTGGCTCGCTTTGAAAAGTGGTTTGATGATTTTGCACAGTATAAAGCTTTGAATCGTCTTGATGATGAAGCATATCGATAGGATATGAACGGTGGGCTAACATACTGCTCACACCTATGATGCTTGCACCTGCTACGACAACCCATTTGGCAATTGTGCGGTACGGCATCTCAGTTCCCCCTTTTCTAACAACACCTCCGATGTATCGCTCGATAAGTAATTTTCCCTGAAGAGTGGGCAATATGATGTAAAAATTGCTCCAAAGTCGGCGAGACTTGTCTATACTTTGTCATAACTTTGCAGAAGAGCCTTGGCATGTTCCTGAGCAGTATTATCTGCCAATGAGGAACCGAGTAAACGTGCCAGTTCTTGAATACGACCTTCTATAGAAAGGATCGACGCTACAGAAATGGTACGGTTTTCAAATTGCCTTTTTTCAATCAAAAGATGTTGTCCAGAGGAAGCAGCTATTTGAGGAGAATGAGTTACGCAAATCACTTGTTTGTGTCTCGCCAGTTCCTGAAGTTGGCGAGCCATTTTATCTACGGCATATCCGCTCACACCTGTATCAATCTCATCAAAAATCAACAGTTCTGCAGGCTCAACCTCCGCAAATACGGTTTGCAAAGCCAGCAAAACCCTCGATAATTCCCCACCCGAAGCTACCTTCACGAGAGGTTTGAGATCTTCACCCGAGTTTGCTGAAAAAAGAATGGAAACCTCATCCTGTCCATCAGCTCCTACGATCTCTTTTTTTCTAATATTTACTATAAATTGAGCGCTTGGCATGTCTAATTCCTTCAGAATGACTGTAACTTCAGACGCTAGTTTGTCGGCAGCCTGCTTACGTTTGTTGCTCAACAAATCAGCTTCTATTTTTAAATCATGCCATGCCTGTTCCTCTTCTCGTTCCAAACTCGCCAAATTCTCATCAAAGTTTTCTAATTGTTTAACTTCTTCTTCAATCCGATTACGATAAGCCCATATTTCATCAATCGAAGTACCGTATTTACGCATCAATCCACGTAATTGAATCAAGCGATCTTCCACGTCTGCTAAACGATTTGGTTGAAATTCAAGTGAATTTTGATAGGCATCCAAAGCATGTCCAGCTTCTTCTACATGAATAAGGGCTGTTTGTAAAAAATCCAGAGTCTCTTGCAATTGCCCGTCCATCCGTAAGCCGTTTTCCAAACGTTGCACTGCTTTAGCGAGATCTGTTAAAACACCTGTTGAATATCCTTCTTTTCCCTTGAGGAGAGAATCCACTTCTTCAGATAGCGACTTTAATTTGTCCAAAGATTGTAATTTCATTCTTTCTTCGAATAAAGATTCTTCTTCTCCTGAAATTGGGGAAACAGCATCGATCTCCTGCATCTGAAACTGCAACAAATCTAATCGACTCAAACGCTCCAAACTTTTTTGTGATAACTCTAAGCGCTTGTCACGCACTTCTTTCCAGCGATTAAACGCGTTTTTCAAACGCGTCAGATCTTCTTCTAAATGAGCAAAACGGGTAAGAAGCGTTAACTGATGTTGTGCTTCCATCAACGCCTGTTGTTCATGCTGACTATTCTGCAATACAAGTTGAGAACCGATTTCTCGCAGGGCAGATACCGTGATATTTCGTCCATTACAGCGGCATACACTTCTCCCGTTATGAAAGAGTCGCCTGGTCAGAATCAATTCATCTTCAATAGGAATATCCCATTCTTCCAGAATGCCCGTCCAATCCCTATGGGATGGATCAAGATGAAATACCGCTTCTACATACGCTTCTGGAGAGTCTTTGGCAACCCAGTCAGAAGAAGCTCTTCCACCCAATACGAGCGCAATGGCAGAAAGCAGAATTGATTTTCCAGCTCCCGTTTCACCTGTAATCACAGTCATGCCTTCCTGAAAAGACAATTCCATTTTCTCAATTAACGCCAAATGTTCGACTGTGAGTGACACCAGCACCGCTTAGTCATCCTTTCGGTCCAAGTGAGAATGGGGTTCTCGCAATTTTTTGCGCAAAACCGTAAAGAATTCTCGATCTCGCCATTTGATGAGTGTCGTTGAGCAGACTGCCTTACGAATGCGAACACAATCTCCTGAATGTAATCGAACACTGACCTGTCCATCCACTGTCAACTCAAAGTCACTGTGCGATGCTTCAACTTCCAGCAAAATTTCCTGTTGACTATCCATCACGCACGGGCGGGAAAACAAAGTATGAGGACAAATGGGCGTCAATAAAAATACCTCAAGATGTGGTGTAACAATAGGACCTCCACAAGAAAGAGAATAAGCAGTCGAACCTGTAGGTGTGGATACAATCATGCCATCACCGCGAATGGTATCCACATAAACACCGTCCACATATGTATGTATCGTGACCATTCTACCGTAGGAGCCCTTTGCCACCCCAGCATCATTCAAAGCCAATAGCTCCTGAACCATTTTTTCTTCACGTAAAACTGCAGCAGAAAGCATCATCCGTGCTTCCAAGTCATACTCCCGATCACGAATACGTCGCACAGCTTCTTCAATTCCGTCCGGATCAGATTCCGTCAGGAAACCTAAATGACCCACATTAATGCCTAAAATAGGTATATTGGCTGGGGCTAGCATCCTTGCAACTGATAAAAGAGTTCCATCTCCTCCAAGAACAAAAGCAACCTCAATGGCAGAGATTTCGGAGATGGTCTGCAAAATAGTTTGTGAATCGTCTGACTGAAAAGAACAAACTTGAAAACCATTCATCTCCAACTGTTGATGCAAGCGTTCCTGAATTGTACAAGCCTGGCGTTTTTGTGGATTGTATAGCAATAGCGCTGTTCGCATACAGATTGACCTCCAGACAGCCCCACACAAACTCTTTCACATGAAATTCATGGTTTACAGACTATGAAAACCCAGCATGATTCCTATCAAAATACCTGTAAATAATATCCCCGCATTGAGTAAAAGTTGCTTTTGACGCACGTAAATAGGTTTTCTTATTTCAAAATCAATCTCTATAACACTTTCGTCATGAAGATTCATCAGGAGAATACTTTGAACGTGAAAAATTACAAAAATCGGGAACCATTGCTGCATCAAATCCTGTTGGTTGGGTTGATTGGATAACTCATTTGCCGTTACATGAACAGCATATACTTTACCGTTCTTACGAACAATGAAATTCACTTCATATTGTTCTTCAAAAAAAACTCTATCCCAATACCCCTTAAGACGAGCCATGGGCCGAGTATACAAAATTGTATAACCGTTCGAAAGTAAATAATTCCTCACGATGGATGGGTGACCACGCAAAGCACTGTCTGAACTGGACAAGTCAAAGAAAGCCTCAACTTTCCGGGCGTATATTGTCCGACAGGGCTGGTTTTAGTTCATGCCAAGCTCTATGAACCACATCGTCTACATGAAGGGAAATTTGAAAACCCGGTTCTGTATACCAATAGGCAAGGAATTCTATATTACCGTCCCCTCCAGTGATTGGAGAAACGTCCAGCCCCCGACAGGACCAACCCATTTGATTGACACTTTCCAGCATGTCCAATAAAACTCGTCGGTGAACATCCGGCTGACGAATAATTCCTCCCTTGCCCACAAATTCACGACCAGCCTCAAATTGAGGCTTAATTAGTGAAATTATAATGCCCGGTTTTTGAACGATCTCGTTGATTTTTTGAAAAAGCAAGCGTGTTGATATAAAAGAAACATCCATAACGACCATTTGGGGCAAAGGATCAAATAATTTTTTATCAACATGGCGGAAATTGGTACGTTCAAGGACAACCACTTTGGGATTTTGACGCAATTTCCAATCCAATTGACCATAGCCCACATCAAGTGCATAGACTCTGTCCGCTCCATGTTGAAGCAAACAATCTGTAAATCCGCCAGTGGATGCACCTATATCCAGCGCTGTAATTTTTTCGCAAGAAATGTCAAAAACCCGCAGTGCTTTTTCTAATTTCAGTCCGCCCCGACTCACATATCGATTATGCTGACCGCGAACTTCTACTTGCATACCTTCTCGAACGAGAGTACCTGCTTTTTCTGCACGTTCTCCATTTACAAATATCCAACCAGCCATAATAGCTCGCCGCGCCGCCTCACGGCTTGGAAATAGCTGATTTTGATAAAGCCATATATCCAGTCTTTGTTTTGATTCAGTCAATCTTTCAACCCCTTGCCAGATGACGAGAGCGTTTTGCATCCTTCACAAGGAGAAGAGCGTGATCGACCAATGTATCTACATCTAGGCCCACTTGCTTAAGTAACTCTTCTCGACTGCCATGCTCAATAAAACGATCTGGCAAGCCAACTCTGGTTAAAGGAACTTCGAGATGTTCATCTGCCAATACTTCAAGTATAGCGCTACCCATTCCGCCTGCTAATGCAGCTTCTTCGACTGTGAGAGCAGGAATCCCTAGACGAGCATTTTTTACTACTTCCTCTGCATCGAGTGGTTTGACAAAACGCATATTAACCACTTTTGCAGAGATACCATGTTGAGCATACAACCGATCAGCAGCCTGCATGGCAACTGCAACCATCGGGCCAAGCGCATAAATCACTAATTCTCTGCCTTCACGAAGGATTTCCGATGCACCTACTGGTATCAGTTGAAACTGTGGATCAAACGGTACGCCAAGACCATCTGCACGCGGGAAGCGCACAGCTACAGGTCCGTTAAGCTGGAGCGCCGTATATAACATGTGTCGAAGTTCATTTTCATCTTTAGGCATCATCACAGTTAAATGAGGTATAGCCCGCAAATAACTGAGATCAAAAGCTCCTTGATGTGTTTCTCCATCAGGCCCAACCAAACCGGCACGGTCGATTGCAAAAACAACATGAAGATTTTGAATGGCAATATCATGAATGACTTGGTCATATGCACGTTGCAGAAATGTGGAATATACAGCAAAAACCGGTTTTTTCCCACTTGTTGCTAAGCCCGCACAAAACGTGGCGGCATGTTGTTCAGCAATTCCTACATCGAAACAACGCTTGGGAAAAACAGCAGAAAATTTATCTAACCCCGTCCCACTAGGCATAGCTGCAGTAACAGCTACAATTTGTTCGTCTTGTTTGGCTAATTCGATTAAAGTTTGACTAAATACGCTTGTATAAGATGGCGCACCACTAGCTTTCGCCGAAGAAGGCCAAGCATGCCATTTGTCCGGAGCGTTCTCAGCCGAAGCATAGCCTTTACCCTTTTCCGTAATGACATGTATAAGCACTGGTCCGTTCATTTTTTTAGCATCTTCCAAAGTATGGACCAATTCGCCTATATGATGTCCATCAATAGGTCCTAAGTACTTAAATCCAAATTCCTCAAACCAATGCCCCGGCACCATCAAATAGCGCATTGAATCTTTAATTTTTTCCAATGTCTTTGTCAATTTCGCTCCAATAGCAGGTAATCTAAGCAAGGATTGCTCAATCTCTGCCTTTGCTTTAGAGTATGTCGGATCACTGCGCAAACGAGTTAAGTATTTAGAAACAGCACCCACATTTTCTGCAATTGACATTTCATTATCATTCAAGATAACCAGTAAATTAGTTCCTAAATGACCAGCGTGATTTAATGCTTCCATAGCCATGCCGCCCGTCAAGGCACCGTCGCCAATAATGGAAACAACATGATAAGCAGCACCATCCAAATCACGGGCAATAGCCATACCAAGAGCTGCAGAAATCGATGTGCTTGCATGCCCTACTCCAAAAGCGTCATGCTTACTTTCTTCTCGTTTAGGAAAACCTGCCATCCCACCAAGTTTGCGTAACTTTGCAAAACCTTCTTTGCGGCCAGTAAGGATTTTATGCACATAAGCCTGATGACCAACATCCCATACCAATTTGTCTTTTGGACTATTGAAGACTTTATGCAAAGCCAGAGTCAATTCAACAACTCCCAGATTTGCACCAAAGTGACCTCCTGTTTTGGAGACTGTGTCAACCAAGAATTGTCGAATCTCAATAGCCAATTGATTGAGTTGCTCGTCATCCAGTCTTTTGAGATCTTCCGGGCTATTGATGTTTTCCAACATCTAGTGCTGCCCCCGTTTCTTGTCCATTTTGGACCTTAATGACTTGCGAGATTTAAGTTTACCTGATTTTTCAAACAAAAAGGAGACCGTCTCCCAACTTCTTGCCGCCAATAATACAATCGGCGTTGGTGACTGAATGGCAATGGTTTTTCCAATTGCTTTCCAGCCTACTGTCAACGCGGTGACCAGGGCGGTAATGACGATGGAAATTGCCTCTTTATACCAACCATATGCATAAATTTCTTTCATTAGTTGCACACTGACAGCCAGCGCTCCAGCACCGCTTAAAACTCCAGCAATATCGCCAATGACATCGGAACATATGCTGGCAACTTTTTCAGCATTGCGCACAATTACAATTGCCTTACGAGCTCCAAAGATTTTTTTGGAAGCCATTGCATGAAAAGGCGTCTCTCGAGCTGCGGCAGCAGCTAACCCCAGCATATCAAAAAAAACCCCGATTAACACAATAATTAGAACTACAATAAGTCCTATGTACCAGGGCATACGATTTAAAGCTATGGTAGAAGTGTCAAATAAGGCGCCAAGCGGCAATGTAATAGCTGCTATAGTAAGTGCAAAGCGCAAAGGTACACGCCGCGATTTTTTTTTCAAAGACTGTTTCCCACCCTAAGAAACATCCAGCGGGTGGCAGCACCTTGAGTAAACGCTGTGGCTTAGGTCCAGTTGGTTTTCCCATGCACGTATCACAGCGTCGCCGCCATGACGGTTTCCCTTTCAACGCGCATTGGCCGCGTCGCCGAAGGCCAGACTAGATTACCACTTAGTCCACACTATAATCCTCAAGGTGCCACGCCAAGCGAACAGTCTAGGCGTTTTCCGCAACAACCGGAAGGCCACTCTCTAGCCTCTTTTGCAGTATGGATTTCATCTGGCACGGGCCGTTATTCCTTGGCCGAGGATAACAGCTTGTTTCCCAGAATCCTTCAATACCACTCAAGGCAGGCTACACTGCACACAGATTGCCTCCGCATGCAGGTTCATACCCCAAGCCGTAACCCCTTTAATTGCGAGCCACGCACTTAGGCCTCCGCGAAAGCTGGGCTAACGTCCGCATGCCATTGCGGGTCTCCCAACTTTCTTAACTCCCAGCATCAGCCCAAGGCTGGGCGCCTCAAGCCAACACCAGGAACTTCATCGATGTGCCCTTTGACGGATTTTTAGCCCCGTCTTCAAGAGTGGGCGGTTGACTAGAATACTGCGCCACCCGTTCGTGTGATTAGTATACCACAGTTTTTGTAGTATCTTTTGTTTTTTTTAATTCCTCACCAATTCAGTGGGCAATTGGCAATACAATCATAGAACATCACAGATATCCTGTTCCTGGATAATATAATAATCATTACTCGCATTATAGAATTCAGTGAAACTATCGATTCCTTCGTGTGACTAAAAACAGCAAATTCTCAAGTAAAGAAGTATCAGCATCTATTGCATGTAACGATTGAAGAGCAAGCTGTTCTTCAGTTTCTATCGCCTGTTTGGTTGCTTCAATGCCAATCAGCGCAGGATAGGTCAATTTGCCATGTTCTTGGTCACTTCCTGCCATTTTTCCCATAACGGCAGTATCCCCAACAACATCTAACCAATCGTCTACCATTTGAAAAACCAACCCTAAATGGCAAGCAAACTGATGTAAAGAATGATATTGAGAATCAGAGACTTCAGCGGCAATGGCTCCCATTTCAATCGCAGCTTGCAACAATTTACCAGTTTTATAAGTATGAATAAAACGCAACTTTTCCATTGTCATTTCGCCAAGCTGCTGCTCAGCTTCCATATCAGCTGCTTGTCCAAGTACCATGCCTTGATGGCCAGCCGCTTCAGCTAAAAGCGAGATCATGCGTATACGAATTTCGGCAGAAAAACTTGTAGAACGACTGATACAAGAAAATGCTGCAGTTTGTAGCGCATCGCCAGCCAAAAGCGCCATAGCATCACCAAAAACCTTGTGATTCGTAGGTTTGCCACGGCGTAAATCGTCATTATCCATACATGGCAAATCATCATGAATTAATGAATACGCATGAATACACTCTAATGCACAAGCAGCGTCAAGCATTTTTTCTTCTGCGACGCCAAATGCCCTGCCAGTGGCAAGAGCAAGCAAGGGCCGAATGCGTTTCCCATCCGCAAGTAGACTATAACGCATGGAATGATGCAGCACATGAGACGAATCGGGAACTATTCTTTGCAAGTGTATTTGTATGGCTTCAATCCAAGTATTTACCCAACCTTGGGTCACGACCATCCCTCTAATCTTCAGAATTCGCTGCTTCACCGGAAGGATTTAATTGTTCAATTTGAAATTCAGCTTCATTCAATTGTTCACGGCAATACTTGACCAAATCCATTGCGTCCTTATAACGCTGAATGGAATCTGCCAAGGACAATTCTCCTGATTCCAAATGCCTGACGGTTTCTTCGAGTTGCTTCATAGCTGACTCAAATGTCAAGTCTGATTTGTTCATCTACCCAGTCATCCTCTCTACGAACCCTAATACTCCCATCCGCCAATTGCACCTGACCGTAACTTCCGATTGGCAAATCATCTTTTTTGGTAATGACCTTGCCATCCTCTCGTCTCAGAATAGAATAACCTCTTTGAAGAACAGCCATTGGATTTAAAGCAACTAAGGAAGAGGTTAATCTTTCAATTTCTATATTCAAACGGTGTAATTTTCTTTCTGCTAATTGACCCACTTTTTGTTCCAAATGCAACAATACTGTTTTTTCATCGGCAATCCTCTTTTGGGGCATTACCTTTTGCAAGCGATCACGCAAAATCTGCCATTGCTTGTCTGCCCGTTGTAAGGGACGAGATATATTTCGAGAAAGAAGATTTTCAAGATAGTCTACAGCTTGACGTCTTCGGTCAACCAGACTCTCTGGACGTGATAATACTGGACGTGTAGTTAATTGCAACAGGGTACGACGAGAATCCACCACTTTACGTCTGACAATTTGTCGCGATCGGAACAAAACTTCATCAAGCCATTCTTGCAACTCCTGTTTATCAGGTACAGCCAATTCAGCAGCAGCAGTTGGTGTAGCCGCACGAATGTCTGCGGCAAAGTCGCAGAGCGTGACATCAGTTTCATGTCCCACAGCAGAAATAATAGGTATAGGACAATTGGCTACCGCTCGAACCACGCTTTCTTCATTAAAAGGCCACAGTTCTTCCAGAGAACCTCCACCACGGCCGATAATTATGACATCTACGACTGGATTCATAGTTTCCAGTCGAGAAAGAGCAGAAACAAGTGTAGGAGCAGCTTCTGGGCCTTGTACCAAAGCAGGCGATAGAATAACTTGAGCTAAAGGAAAACGCCTCTGTATGGTTGTACAAATATCTCGAATTACCGCACCGGTAGGAGAAGTGACCACACCAATTCGTTTCGGATACGAAGGAAGAGATTTTTTTCGACCTTCAGCAAACAAACCTTCGCTCTGCAACCGATCACGAAGTTGTTCAAAGGCGATATACAAATCTCCCAATCCATCCGGTTGCATCGTATCTATATAGAGTTGATATTGTCCATCTCGTTCAAATACTCCTACACTGCCCTGACATATTACTTTCATCCCATCTTCTGGGCGAAATTTCAAAAAGCGATTTCTTCCCTGAAACATTACAGCCCGAATACGACTTGTTTCATCTTTTAAAGTAAAATACATATGACCGCTGGTATGATATTTAAAATTAGAAATCTCACCTGAAACCAAACACGATTTAAAATTAGGATCCGATTCTATTTGGAATTTAATGAAGCGGTTTAATTGAGCAACCGTCAAAATAGATTGTGCCACCTGTTGACTCAATTCGCCCACCCTCTTCGCAACGAAGCCAGGCGCACCGTATTGGACAAAAGTGAGGCAATGGTTAACGGACCTACACCACCAGGAACTGGCGTAATCGCAGAGGCTATGGGCTCAACTTCAGCAAACCTTACATCTCCTGTCAATTTCCCGTTGACAAACTCACTGCCAACATCAATCACAACAGCGCCAGGTTTAATATCGTCCTTACCTATCAAACCGGGAGAACCAGCAGCTACAACGAGAATATCTGCCTGCCGTGTGAAATCTTGCAACCTTTTCGTCATACGATGACACACAGTCACAGTGGCATTCGCATGTTGCAGAAGAGCAGCCATAGGTTTACCCACAATATTGCTTCTACCAACCACAACAGCATGTTTACCGACAATGTCAATTTCATATTCATGCAAGAGACGAAGGATGCCCGATGGAGTACATGGCCAGATGCGCGGTCGACCCAGATAGGCTAGTCCAGCATTTTCCGGATGAAACACATCCACATCTTTCATTGGATGAATACTATCCAGTAACTTTTCACTATTCAACTGCTCAGGAAGTGGCAATTGCAGCAATATCCCATCCACTTCCTCATTACTGTTTAACTCTTCAATCAGTTGCTCAATCTCTTCAGATTTTGTGTGCACAGGCAAAGTATGGATAACACTCTGCATACCAACACGTTCTGCCGCTCGATGTTTATTTCTAACATAGGTTGCCGAAGCTAAGTTGTCACCTACTAAAATGACATCTAAACGGATTTCACGGATTCGGGAATATGCTGCTAATTCAGCTTCCAGTTTCTTCGCTATCGTCTTGCCATCCAGGATAATTGCCATAAGAGCCACCTTTCAAACCAGAGAAACACTATTCTTTACGATTACTGCTGTGTCCCGGGCTTAGTTTTGATTTTGGATCAATATAAGTCTTAGCATTGTTGACCGCTGTTGGCGCCTCGCCAAATCCGGTGGCAATCAACTTGACTTTACCTGGGTAAGTAACAATATCGCCAGCCGCGTAAACACCGGGTATATTCGTTTCCATTTTTGTATTTACTCTGATCTCGTTCTTTTCAATGTCCAATCCCCAATTGGCAATAGGTCCCAATGATGCAGAAAATCCCAAACCACTGACTACAGCATCGACTTCTAATTGATAAATCTCTTTGGATTGATTATTCACAACATCAACACGTTCCAGACGTTCCAATCCATAGAGAGCAGACAGTTCACAAAAAGTCATCACTTCTATTCCAGATGCCTGTAACTGTTTGACACTCTCTTCGTGGGCACGAAATTCTCCACGTCGATGAATTAAATAGACTTTTTTCGCTACGCCTTCCAGCATGAGAGCAAAATCGAGCGCTGTGTCTCCACCGCCAACTACCAGTACAGTTTGCTCACGGAATCGTTCCAGGTGATCGATGTAATAATACACACCTTTCCCTTCAAACGCTTGCGCCCGTTCACCGGGTAACGGACGCGGTGTAAATGCACCTATGCCTGCGCAAAGAATAACAGCTTTACCCAGGTGCACAGTTTTATTCGTTTTAAGTTCAAAGACACCATCTTCATTTTTTGTTAAATCTTCTACTCGTTCATCCAAATGGATACCCGGTTGAAATTGTAACGCTTGTTCTTTTAATTGATTAACAAGTTCTCTGGCCAATACTTTTGGAAAACCGGGAACATCATAGATATATTTTTCAGGATAAAGAGTGGCTAATTGACCCCCCAGTTCCGGCAAACTATCGATAATTTTGCAGGTAGCCTCCCTCATTCCACAGTAAAAGGCTGCAAACAAACCAGTTGGGCCGCCACCTACAATCAGAATATCCGTAATTTCTTGATTTCCTTCCAGTGAATGATTCATTCGATTCCCTCCACTCATCCAATACAGGTCTTTATAAATATGATGGAAAGACGGATTATCTCTTTTGTATAAAATTCCTGGCAATCATTGCTGTACCAAGTGCGTTATCAGAGCTATACGATACAGGCGCATAATACACATGAAAATTTTTAAACTGTTTGTTAAGACGATACTCGATACGCTGTCGAATGGTTTGATTGGCAGCAACCCCTCCCGCTATAACAACCTCTTCCACTTCAGGATGAAGTTGTATGCCGTGACTGACTGCTTTAATGACCGCATTGGCTATCGACAATTCGACAGCACGTGCTACTATCCCTGTCTCCACACCGTTGTCAAGAGCTCGCAAAGCTGCCGCACACGGACCAGAAAAACTCATACTTGATCCACGAACAGAAGAGGGTATAGAAAAAAGAGAGTTTTCATTCGACCAAGCAGAAGACTCAGCCAGCGCTTCTATATGAGGGCCAGCGGGAAAAGGTAGACCCATAGCTGTGCCAACGCGATCGACATATTGCCCTGCATGCAAATCTGCACCTTCCCCCAGAGTTTCAATCCGGTAGCCAAATCGATTTTTTTTGACCAGAAGAACATCTGATGTCCCACCAGATAAATGTACGGCAATATAAGGCGAGTCATTAGATTTTCTAGAAATAAAATACTCAGCTGCGGCAAGATGATTCTCTTGATGGGAAGTTCTAACAACTGGAAGATTCCCCCAAGCAGCAGCTAGAGTGCAGGCAATCGACCAGCCCGCTTGAAAAACCGGCATATAAGAGACAGCCAATGGACGCGGTCGTATAGAAACACCAATACCACGACATGCTGAAAGAGACACTAATGAACTGAGTTGATAGGTAAGATGCTGAAATAAAGTAGGAAATTGCTGCAGATGATGAAAATGCGCCTCACTTTGGCGCAGACCTACCTTGCCCGATTCCACTGGAAGAATCTTGCGACTTTCCGCTAAAATTTCACCCGCTTCGGACAGAGCCAATATGGAAGTTGTATAGTTACTCGTGTCAATCCCAAGGTACCAAGCTTCGTTCAACTGCGCATCGCCTCGGCAGCTGGTACGAGTTTTGCCAACACACCGTTAATAAACTTACCGGAGTTTTCTGCACCAAATTCTTTTCCCAGTTCGACCGCCTCATTGATGACAATGCGAACTTCTGTAGTATTGTCAAACACCAATTCGTATCCTGAGAGACGAAGAATACATAATTCAACCTTACCCAGTCGGTCTAGAGACCAATTTTCCAAGGAGCGCACCAACAACTCGTCCAACTCTTGTTGATGATTGACGACCCCAAACACTAACTGTTGAATAAATTGCATTTCTTCATCTGACACTTTTGTCTCGCCAACCGCATAAGCTATTGCCTGCATGGTTTGCGCCTGGCCAATTTCAATTTGATACAAAGACTGTAAAGCAATGACTCGCGCTTCATGTCTAGTCAACGTCTTCACTCCATATAACGATCCGATAGTAGCTTATCTAAAATCTTCCTCCATGATTGCCGCTCTTCCAGAATACGCCCCACCGCAAAACCTAACGCTGCTAACACGAGCAACAGTATCATAGACCAAAAACCAAAAATCATCCAAAGAAACCACAATAGACAGCCAGCCCAAAAACCTAGCCATCTACGCTGCATTGTCCAAATTTTAATTAGCCACTGTTTCCATACGGGCATGGCTCACTCCACCCACGCTTTCGCACCTTTGACACCTTGTCCAGCAATATGGACAACGTTAACTCCTACATTGGCAACATGGACGCCCGCTATACGCTCTACATACTCTTTGACTGCCAACTGAATTTGTTCGGACAGTGTCTGCAATTCTGTGTCTGGCAACGCTTTAACGCGTGTAAAAAGCGCTATGCCATCTCCTGTTTGACGCACACGTGTTTCAAACTCTTGCACGCCACGGATAGATTTGCCCGTCCGATTGGCCAACTGTTCAATAGTTTCATAAGATATGCGAATAATCCCATGCTGACCAGACAATTCAAGATATTCTTGCGTCGTATGAAGAGTCTTGTAGAATAAAAAGCGTATGGCAAGCAACAAGAGGAGAACTGCGGCAACAATGATATAGATATCCGCCGGGTACAAAGTGGCCAACGAAAACCAACCGTTTGCTCCCATACCATATCCTAAGACATATACACCGATGGCGATTGCTGCCAATGCCGAACCGATCGACAATAATACTAGCAAGATTCTATCCAAAATACTCACAGTATCCCCCCGTTGAGCCGCATGACTGAATTACATGCTACGCAAAGCACGTTTCTCATTTGTCGCCGCGTTTTCCCCTTCGCGTTCTTTATCGTTCGGGAAAACAACACCCACAACATGGACGTGCACTGACTCTACTTGTAAGCCCGTCATACTTTCTACCGCTTGCTTAACTCGCTCCTGAACTTGATAGCTTACATCAGGAATACTAACTCCAAATTGTAGCGCAACCGAAACGTCTATAGCACATGCTCTATCTTCCTGTAAAAACTGTACTTTTACACCTTTACTCAAATTTTTCCGACCAAGCAACGACTCCGTCAATCCACCTGCAAACGAGCCGCTCATACCTGCAACACCCGGAACTTCACTCGCTGCCAATCCAGCTATAATCTGCAATACCTCATCCGCAATTTGAATTTTCCCAAGTTCTGACGCTGAATAACTCATATCTTGCATTCTCGCCACTCCCCCTTCGTCAGTTCGCCTAGATTGTATGACGAGCCTCATATAACTTATGCCCATTCTACCGAAGTCACTCATCATTGAAAAGCAGGATTTTCAACCCTATTACCCATTATGATGATGAATGCGGAAAAGAGAGATTGTCATCTTTCTTCAATCCATCGGTTTCGGAAGAATGTCGTTTTCTTCCAAAAACCTTGTGGTTACATCACCTTGCACAAATTTTTCATTTTCCATAAGTGCTGCATGGAAAGGTAAAGTCGTCTTGATACCTTCAATGCGATATTCCGAAAGAGCTCTTCGCATACGCATAATCGCTTGTTCACGAGTAGGCGCCCAGACAATCAGTTTAGCAATCATTGAATCATAATTAGGGGGTACCGTATACCCCGGATACACCGCACTGTCAACTCGAACACCGATACTACCAGGTGGCCAGTACTCTGTTATCGTTCCAGGAGAAGGCATAAAATTACGATATGCATCTTCTGCGTTAATCCGACATTCAATCGCATGACCTTTTAATTGAATGTCTTCTTGTTTGACACTCAGCGGCTCTCCTGCTGCCGCCAAAATCATTTCACGAACAAGATCGACCCCTGTAACCCATTCTGTAACAGGGTGCTCTACTTGAATCCGCGTGTTCATTTCCATGAAATAGAATTCACCATTGTCGGCATAAATAAATTCTATGGTACCAGCACCTACATATTGAACCGCTTTAGCAGCCGCTACAGCAGCTTTCCCCATCGCTTCTCGTTTCTCTTCTGTAAGTACGGGACAAGGTGCTTCTTCTACCAATTTTTGCAGCCGGCGCTGCACAGAACAATCTCGTTCACCCAAATGAATGACATTCCCATGTCGATCCGCCATAATTTGAATTTCCACATGACGCATCCGTTCTATATACTTTTCCAGGTAAATACCACCATTGCCAAAGTTGGCTTCCGCTTCACGCTGCGATGTGAGCACGGCTTGGCGTAAAGAAGCTTCATCTTTTACAATGCGAATTCCTTTACCGCCACCACCAGCCGTTGCTTTAATAATGACTGGATAGCCAATTTGTCTAGCAATCTCAATGGCTTCTTCTTCACTTTGAATCAATCCGTCGCTCCCCGGAACAGTGGGTACGCCAGCACGTTTCATGGTCGTTTTGGCAATCGATTTGTCTCCCATCGCTTCGATAGCAGACGCGCTTGGCCCTATAAAAGTTATTCCACACGCCTCACAAGCTTCGGCAAAATCGCTATTCTCAGAAAGAAATCCATAACCCGGGTGAATAGCGTCGACACCCGTCAATGTAGCGACAGAAATCAGACTGGGTATATGTAAATAGCTCGATTTTGAAGGTGCAGGTCCAATGCAATAAGCTTCATCAGCGAGCATCACATGCATTGCATTGCGATCAGCCTCAGAATAGACGGCTACTGTCTCGATCCCCAATTCCTGACATGCACGGATGATGCGCACTGCAATTTCTCCACGATTGGCTATCAACACTCGCTTAAACATCACGCCACCCCTTAGACTAGACGTACTCGAAAGAGTGGTTGTCCATATTCTACAAGTTGTCCATTCTCAGCTAATATTTCAATAATTTCACCTTTTACATCGGCTTCAATTTCATTCATGAGTTTCATCGCTTCAACAATACAAACAACCGTTTTAGGATCTACCTTACTCCCTTTTTCAACAAACGGTGGAGATTCGGGCGCAGGTGCTCTATAAAAAGTACCTACCATTGGCGAACGAATGAAATGACCCTCCTGTTCTCCAACATTCTCTTGCGTTGGTTTGGTGTCTGATTGAGAAACTGGAACTGGAGCAGATGGTACTGGCTGGCTTTCTGGTGTTTTAGGTTCTGCGTATACAACGGTCGATCGCGTAGAACTATTCTCTACACTTGCAGGAACTGCTACCGTCGTTGCATCCGCTTTCTTCATCAACACTTTCATTGTATCTGTTTCAATTTTAAGTTCATGAATGCTTGTCTCATCCAAGAGTCGAATCAACTCGCGGATTTCACCAATTTTTAACACCCGAACGTTCACTCCTTCATCCCTCATTGTGCACTTTTCCTAGTATAGCACAAGGTTGTTATCAGACTCATCAACTAGCGAAAGACTATATTAAATCCTGTGCACAGAAAAAATTCCCGGAACCATGACTCCGGGAATTTTCTGACCCACTGGAACGATAGATAACTGCATAATAACTGATTACGCATGCGGAGTCACAATGATATTGGTCATTGGCACTCCAAGTTGCTGAGCAACCAGATTCATCACTTGCACCGCATCGTCAGCAGAAAGTTTCTTGGCTGATACATAGACAGTAAACTTATCATTTGCATCGGGTACCACTACACACTCTTTATAACCTGCACCTTCGACGGCATCAACCGCGTTGGCCATCTGTCCTTTTAGGTCCATTAACTGTTTGATTTGGTCTTCGGCAGATCCGATTTGTTCTGTAGAGGCGTTGCTGTTGGCTATGACTGAGCGAAGATTGTCCAACGTCTCAGACATGTTTTTATCTACTTGGGTCTGGGTTGCCACAAAGAAATCAACGCTAGACTCAGAAGTGCTTTGACTGCTGCTTGCATTGAGAGAAGGACTGGTGGATGAACTTGCACTATCAGGTGTTCCTACAGTAGTTGTCACTGAAGGAGATGAGGCATTCGTTGTTTCTGTTGGATTATTCATCGTGTAGTAGCCAATCAACATCAGGGATAGGACCATCATTGTGGACAGCCATACTGTCTGTCTTTTTACCATTCATTCATACCTCCCAATTTTATCACTAGCCAAGCTTTTGAGGCTCCACACTTATCTTATATGCAGGCACGTCCAACACATTCGTAATTGCGTTAATGATTTCTGATTTTGCTAGAATAAAATCTTGTGCTGCTACGGTAACTAATACACCTTCAACCTGAGGCGCACTTTCCGTCACTTCAACAGGTGTCTCCGAACCATCGCTATTATGGGTGGTAAAAATCTGGTCGTTTTTGGTTTGCGTACTCGTGACACTTTGCCCTTGATGCGTTGTTGAAGAACTGGATTGAGTATTCTCTGCAAACTGGACTTGATCGGAAGCTTGAAGGTTCACCATGACATGAACACCATAGACCCCGGAAATTTGCCCCAAAATATTCGTTAAAGTACTGTCGAGCTGTTGCTCTTCAGTAAACAGATTGTTATTTTGCGAAGAAGTTGGTTGTAGTGGATTTTGCGTTACATTCGCTGACTGAGCGGCTGTCCCGGTTGCATTCGCAGCGTTGCTGGACTGATGATGCCAAAAGTTACCCATCACAAGCAGCAGGGCTCCCAACGCACCAATAGCCAGCAAAATCTTTTGATTTTGAATGGGCTTGAAATCCATATGTTCTCCCCCGCTCCTTCAATCCGCAAAATGAATTGTTACATTCGGCTGACCCATCCAATGGATAATAAAAGCTTTCAAGGCAGATTTAGAAATTGAAGGAGGCCAACCAACAATATTGACCGACGGTTGACCACCAGTAGCCCCACTGATCCCGACTTGCAAATCATCTATTTGAAAATGAGATTGGATAGCTTGATGTAATTCACCAGCTAAAAGTTGATTGGCATCTTCCTCAGTCTGTGTAGAGAGTTCATTTTTCACTTCATGGGTCTGCAGAGTTGTCCACGCGGTATTTTCTGAAGATGAATCCGATCCGCTCAATAACCGAATGGCTGAGCGTTCAAAATCCTGACTCCAGTGACCCTGCAACATAGGCACTATCGGTTGCAGCATGGCAGCAATAATTGCCAAGCCGAAAACCATGCGCACATATCGATGCATGGATCCTTCTGGTAACAAAAGTTCTGTAAAAACAGCCAACAAAACTATAGAAACCAGACTGCGCAGCCAGGCTCCAAGCAGTGTCACGCCATCATCACCGCCACATTGGCTGATGCCAGTAAGATACAAATTGCCAAAAAGAACATCAGGGCTACTGCAAGTACACATCCAAATACAAGCAACAAAGACTTCGCCAATGTCGCGAGACAATCTAAAATAGCTGATTCGCCAAGCGGTTGCATTAAGGCCGCACTACCGCTATAGATAAAAGCCATAGCAAGCAATTTGAGTGCGGGGAAAATCGCAATCAAAGCGATCAGTAAAAGTCCTGTCATTCCTACAGCATTTTTGACTAAAAGCGAGGCACTAAGAACGGTTTCCGAGGCATCCGCCACTGCTTTACCAATGACGGGAACAAAAGTCCCGACCGAATACTTCACAGCTCGTAGCGTGACGCCGTCCACAATCCCTTTGCCAATGCCACGAACCGTCACAACCCCGAGAAACGTCGTCATACAAAGGCTGAGCATAGCTAACCCAGTCATACGTAGAAGAGCGGCTAATCGCGTTAATGAATAACGAGTGGACAACGAACTTGTTACATCCAGAATCGCGCTGAAGAAAATAAGTGGAAAAATAAGAAAAAAAACAACATTCGTTATCAAATGAACAACAAAAAGCATCATAGGCTGGAAAAAGGCAGCCGTGGCTACTGAACCTGATGCTGCAAGCAACGCTACTGCCAAAGGAATGGTTGCAAGCATGAAATGGTCCATTGTTTCAATCGCGTGTTTGGCTGTACCCACTGCTTCAGTAAATGAACCGATGGCGAGGACAAGAAGCACCAAAAAGATCACTGCATAGGCAATTTGGCTGACCGCTTTCTGCTCAAACGCTGTCTGCATTGTTTCTAATACTGAAGCGAGTACCGCCAAAATAAGAATTCCACCCACCAGTCGAGCGTGATCGAGCACAGCATCCAAGAAATATTTCGACAGTCCCGCCAGCAAATGGCTGGGATGAAATCCACCGTCAAACACAGCTCGAAGCAACGATGTTCCCTGGATATCAGGAAGATATCCGTTATATTGGCTCATCAGATTCCGCCAAAATTGATCCAGACTATCCGTAGGCAATTTATCTATTTGGGCAAGAGCTGCTTGATGAATAGTTTGCGCTGCAGTCTCTGTAAGCGGATCGGCCATGACCTTGTAACCTAAAGCCTGCAACCCAATACAGATGAGGATAGAAAGGCCAAGCAGTGATATTCGGCGTAGAGAAGACACTGACATGGACAATACCTCCTCGCCTGGCAAGCTGGATGCGATAGAGATGGGAGGTTGGGATAGTTCACTGTGGCAACAGGTGCATGAGCGACTGAACTACATCATTGACGATTGGGATAGCCAAAATGACAATACTTATTTTCCCAGCCAATTCAATTTTACTAGCCAATGCACCTTCTCCAGCGTCTCGAGCAACTTGTCCAGCAAACTCCACGATATAAGCGATGCCAATAATTTTTAAAACCGTTGAAAAAAAACCAGAATCGATATGCGCACTACTCGACAACCCACGTAGCATATCAAGGACAACCGAGATATTCTGAATCACGCTCGTAAACAGCAAAATGCCCGCTAAAAGGGCTACGAGCATGGCAAACTGCGGAGCGTAAGAACGCAGCACAGTGGCCAGAATGGTAGCTGAGAGCCCAAATCCGACTAGTTGCATGATGTGCACGCGTTCGCACCACCTACTGGGTGTTCAAAAAAACACGAGTAATTTCCTGATAGAGATGATCGACATATCCCACAACCACCACAAGTACGGCTACCACACCAGCCAAAGTGGTCCATTGCGCAAATTCCTCTTTATCTGCATGGCGCAAAATCGTATTCATCAAAGCGACCACAAAGCCAACACCAAATATTTGAAATACTGCTCTCATTTCAGGGGACATCCCACTACCCCTCTCCCGATTTGCCGTTACAAAGATTAGGACATCATGATGACAATCATTACCCCAACCAAAACGCCCAAATATTGCCAAACTTTTTCGTTTTTTCGCCGATCCGTTTCTGCTATCTCTTCGAGCGATTGCAAGCGAATCAGTGCTGTGTCCAATTCTCTGGCAAGGTGAGTGCGATGGGCTGTGGCTACCACTGCCCCAAGTGTCCGCAGAGGTTCATAATCCTCTTTTTGCATGGCCAGTTTTTTCTCGAAACTGACAATAGCCTCATCGATGGCCTCGCCAGCATTCTTCTGTTCCTCTAAATTGGTTGCCATTTGCCGAAAAAGAAGATTAACAGGTTTGGGCAGCAAATCAGCAACATGTGACAACGCCAAAGGCAAAGGTACTTGAGCAAATTCAACTTCTTGACGCAACAGACGCAATCCCTGCGCCAAGAGCGCGATTTGCTTAGGTCGATCACGATAGGAACGCGCTACACTAAAGCCAATACCCGAGGTGGCTGTCAGTGTCAAAATAGAACCAATCATCTGGATTCCTATCTGCACCACCCCCTAGGTTCAGCGTGGTACGATGAGCGTTTTTCCGTTTGCATCGTAGACGGCTTCCAGAGTACCTGGACCACGACGACGACTAATGACTGCATAGCGGGAAAATGCTTGCTGCTCAAATAGCGGACGCATACTTGGACGCATTCGCCACTCTTCCAATGAAGCAGCATGGGCGGTAGCAAAGACAGTAACTCCAGCGTAGGCAGCTTCTAGAATCGCTTGACCATCTTCCATACGACCAATTTCATCAGTCACCAGTACTTGAGGTGAAAGTGAACGAATGGCAAGCATCATTCCCTCAGCTTTTGGACAGCCATCTAATACATCTGTCCGTGGACCGAGATCGAACGTACGCATCCCTTCGACGATTCCTGCTAATTCTGAACGTTCATCCACCACGACAACTTTTTGAGCAGGAAGTTGATATTCTCCTTGCGAACAGGCACGAGCCAAATCTCGAAGCAATGTTGTTTTGCCACACTGCGGTGGTGAGATAAGAAGCAAGCTAGGGACCCTGTGTTTGGATATTGAAATATACGGAGCCAATACACGGCTTGCTCCAATGTGACTTTTAGCAATACGCAGCGCCAATGAAGTAATGTTACGAATGGAGCGAAGTGAACCTGTTTCCGATAGCACAGCCCGACCTGCAATTCCTAGGCGATGTCCCCCAGGCAACGTCAAAAATCCTCTTTTGATGTCTTCTTCCATAGCGTACAGGGATGACTGGGTAGCCGACTGAACCATACGTTGTAACCAATCTTCCGAAACCACCAATCCCTCTCGCCAATCTTTCACAACCTTTCCACGCTCGTTCAGAAAACAGTCTTCTTGAGCTAGGCAAAGTTGCAAGGGGGCATGTTGACGAAAGCGTACTTCTTCTAACTGTTGAAGCACCGTCTCAGGAATCTGACAGAAAAGTTGGTAGAGTGGCGGTGGACACAGGATACGCAAAACATTGAGACAATCCACTACTTTTTCGGAAGAATTACCTGCATTCACAAAAACAGCCTCCCTGATGTGTCCATATATATGGACACGTCTAGGCAGCTATGACTGACAGCTCTAAATCCGGCACAATCTCTTTTCAATTTGCATTGTATAGAAAGAGCGTGAGACCTTCAGGAAAGGAGGACATACCTTGGAGGTATCCGTACTCGTTCGGTGGATTGTTGTATTTTTAATTATTTTTTTATTATGCATGATGCTCGTATTCAGCTTAATCAAGAGAAAAGCGAATGGATGACTATTGGTAAAACATCAAGGTAACCCATGCAACCATCATGGGTACCTTGTGTCATACCAAACAAAGATTGAACATTGAAGGGAGAATTTAAGCGCGGGATACGTATTGTCCAGAACGTGTATCAATGATTAACTTGTCACCCTGATTAATGAAGAAGGGAACCTGTAATACATAGCCTGTCTCCATTTTGGCCGGCTTACTACCACCCGTAGCTGTATCGCCACGAATGCCAGGTTCTGTTTCCACAACTTCCAGTTCCACAGTATTAGGCAGGTCGATACCGATGGATTGCCCTTCATGCAGAACAACATAGCAATTCATATTTTCTTTCAAAAAGTTTAACTCATATTCTAACTGTGACTTAGGAATTGTAATTTGCTCGTATGATTCCGTATCCATAAACGTATACAAGTCACCGTCATTGTATAAATACTGCATTTCGCGTGTTTCAATGCGGGCACGCGGCACTTTCTCACCAGCCCGGAAGGTCTGTTCTTTCACAGCGCCAGTCTTGACATTTTTCAGCTTAGTTCGAACAAACGCTGCACCTTTACCAGGCTTAACGTGCAAAAATTCTATGACTCGATAAATATCTCCATCGTATTCAATAGTCGTGCCAGGACGAAAATCATTACTTGAAATCATTCATTGTTCCTCCGTTCTATAAAATCGAAATGGACTCATTTAAAATGATTTGGACGCTGACTTGCGAGACCACTCGGCGCAAAGAAATTCTGCAGCCAAGAGATACCCCTGAATGCCAAGACCCACAATTTGTCCAACGACTACATCTGCCAATACCAGATGGTGTCGAAACGGCTCCCTCTTGTGGACATTGGAAATGTGCACCTCAATGACCGGAATTGCAGCGTCGACCACGGCATCTCGCAATGCATATCCGTAATGAGCCAAAGCTCCAGGATTGATAATAGCACCAACAGAGTCTGGCGCTTCTTCTTGGAGTATATCGACCAGATCGCCTTCATGATTAGACTGCTTTGAAACCAAATGTAGCCCGTGGCGCTCTACTATGGCTCGAACGCGATTTTCCACATCAGACAAGGTAGTTGTACCATAAATATGCGGTTCTCTTTGTCCGAGTCGATTTAAATTAGGTCCATTCAATAACAAGACCTGTGGATGCATCGCGAAATCACCTTCAATCCGTATCAATCTGTCGTCGACAAAATCGCTGATATTGTAGCACAATCAACTGATATACTGAAACTACTTGAACACAAATTCTCAGAACAGTGCTTTGAAGATGACAAAAAACAAAATCATAAAGGAGTCATTGCATGGAAATCTGGTTGATTCGCCATGGAGAAACTGATTGGAACATTCACCAACGTGTACAAGGTTGGGCCGACATTCCCTTAAATGAAAATGGCTTAAAGCAAGCTGAAAAATTAGCAGACTATCTTAAATCTATCTCACCTAAAGCGATTTACAGCAGTGATTTGCAAAGAGCAAAACGAACTGCCGAAATATTGGCTGAACCGCACGGATTGCCTGTTCAAGTAGATGAACGTCTGCGCGAAAGATGTAAAGGCTCAGCTGAAGGCATCCCTTTTGACGAAATTCCAAATCGATTTCCACAGGGAGTACCTGATGAAGAAACAGACCAACAACTGCAAGAGAGACTTTTTCAAGCTATAGATGCCATAGCTAAACAATTTCCTGATGAATCGATCATCTGGTTTGTTACCCATGGTGGAGCCATACGTATGGTATTGGAAAGTCTAGGAGCAAAAGATCTTCCATACATTCTGAATACCAGCATTTCACGCATTTCAGGATCGAATGGAAACTGGAATATTTTAAATATGAACACAACTGCTGAATATGTATTGAATGAAGAATTTCCAAACCCTTGATGAGTTCTGCCGCCAGATCATGGCGGCAGAATAATAATTCATCTGGTAATGGTTAGCGATCTGATCATAGCAATGATTCTCTACCTTCTGTAGATGCCGTAAATTCATACCGCAAAATAGGATTGCGTGCGGCGGTGACTTCATCCAGTCGACTCACTACTGTAGTATAGGGAGCATGCTTGACCAATTCAGGATTTTCTTCTGCTTCTTTTGCAATTTGTAAGAGAACATTGGCAAAATCATCAAGCGTTTCTAAGGATTCGGTTTCCGTTGGTTCGATCATCAGACACTCGTCTACAATGAGTGGGAAATATATGGTTGGTGGGTGCATACCGAAATCAAGAATACGTTTAGCAATATCAAGTGTTCTGACACCATGCTCTTTCTGCTTGGAACCTGACAGTACAAATTCATGTTTGCAAGTTTGTTGAAAGGGCACTTCATAAGCTTCAGACAACCGCTTAAGCAGGTAATTGGCTGAGAGCACTGCAGATTCTGAAACTTTTTTTAATCCATCAGGGCCCATCGTTCGGATATAAGCATAAGCTCTAACAAGAATGCCAAAATTACCGTAGAAGCCTTTGACTTTACCAATCGATTCAGGCCTCTCCCAATTCCAGAAATAATCCCCATTTTCTTCGTTTTTTTCAAGAACCGGCTTAGGTAAATAGGGCTCCAGTTTTTTCTTAACCCCTACCGGTCCAGCACCTGGTCCACCTCCGCCATGTGGCGTAGAGAAGGTTTTATGAAGGTTGAGATGCACTACGTCAAATCCCATATCCCCAGGACGGGCATAGCCTAAAATAGCATTCATATTTGCTCCGTCGTAATAGAGAAGTCCACCTGCATCATGAACAATTTTAGAGATTTCTAAAATTTGGGTTTCAAAGAGACCGAGTGTACTTGGATTGGTCAACATTAAAGCTGCTGTATCACTACCCACAACTTCACGTAAAATTTCTAAATTGACACTTCCATCATCATTGGATGGAATTGTAATGGTCTTAAGACCTGCCATAGTAACAGAGGCAGGATTGGTCCCGTGTGAAGAATCAGGAACAATGACTTTATCTCGCTTCTCACCACGAGATTCATGATAAGCCTTAATCATCATGAGCCCCGTCCATTCACCTTGAGCCCCTGCTGCCGGTTGCAACGATACACTATCCATTCCGGTAATTTCAGCGAGATCGTGTTGAAGTTCATACATCAGTTGCAAGGCTCCCTGGACTGTTGAAGCAGGCTGAAAAGGGTGAATCTGGGAAAAGCCTGGAAAACGCGCATATCGTTCATTGCGCTTCGGATTATATTTCATTGTACAAGAACCCAATGGATAAAAGCCCGAATCAACCCCATGATTTCGTTTGGATAAAGCTGTAAAATGTCGAACCACATCAACTTCACTTAATTCAGGCAGGCGCGGCGGATGCTGACGAATACAATCGACCAGCGCATCATCCTCAGTAATTGGAACATCTAACTCAGGTAGCGTATAAGCCTTTCTTCCCGCTTGACCAAGTTCAAAAATAAGCGGGATTTGTTCATTTTTGTATTCCATCAGTCAAGTACCTCCTGCAACGCGCTGATATATCCATCTAATTCATCTTTTGTGCGCATTTCTGTAACAGCAATGAGCCAACAATTTTTCATATCTTCATATTCATTTTCAAGCCTAACCCCAGGAAGGAACCCTTTTTCTAACATTGCCTTTTCCACTTCGTCAGCTGATCGGTTCAATCGAATGACAAATTCGTGGAAGAACTTTTCACCGGTCAATACCTCAACACCTGACAAACTCTTTAAACGACTTCGCAAATAAGCTGCTTTTTGATGACATTGGTAAGCCACGTCTCGCAATCCTTGCGGTCCCATATAGGAGAGATAAATTGTAGCGGCCAAAGCGTTTAGAGCTTGATTAGAACAAATGTTACTTGATGCTTTATCACGTCGAATGTGTTGCTCACGCGCCTGCAATGTCAACACAAAGCCTCTTCTACCGTCTGTGTCTTTGGTCTGGCCCACCATTCTTCCTGGCAGCTTTCTCATCAAATCTTTGCGAGCCGTTAAAATCCCCAAATAAGGTCCACCATATTGCATCGCATTGCCCAGTGATTGCCCTTCTGCCATCACCATATCTGCACCAAGTTGACCTGGCGGAGTCAATAACCCCATCGCTATAGGATAGGTCACTACAATCAACAATGCTTCTTGAGAGTGTGCCATTTCAGCAATCGAACGAATGTCATCCAACGTGCCAAAATAGTTGGGATATTGTAATATGACCCCCGCAACTGACGAGTCAAGCAAATTTTTCAAAGTCTCTATTTGGATATTTCCCTGATTTTCAGGAATTTCAACAATTTCAATAGATTGTCCGGCCGCATATGTTGCAAGTACTTTTCGATATTCTGGATTCACCGAACGGGCTACAAGAAGTCGATTTCGACGAGTATGGGAACACGCTACAATTCCAGTTTCCGCCAAAGCTGTCGGACCATCATACATGGAGGCATTCGCAATTTCAGTTCCCATAATTTCAGAAACCATGGTTTGGTACTCGAAAATAGCCTGCAACATTCCTTGGCTTATTTCTGGTTGATAAGGTGTATAAGAAGTGTAAAACTCAGAACGACTTATCAAACTGTCTACAACGCTCGGAATATAATGTTCATAACTGCCTGCCCCAAGAAACGAGACCAATTTACTGGTATCTTGATTTTTACCAGCCAATCGTGACATATGACGTTCTAAGGAAAGTTCCGACATCGCATCTGGTAGATCTAACGATCGATTCAGTAAAATTTCGCGAGGTATATCATTAAATAAATCGTCAGTACTTTGTAAGTTTAAAAAATCTAACATCTTTCTTTTATCTTCCACAGTATGCGGAAGATAACTGAATGTTTTTTCCAAAATAGACAACCTCACTTTACGCTAGTCTGTGTCGACGGTCGACGATAAAAAGGCGTTTTAATAACCTCAGCGAGAACTTTACGGCCGCGAATTTCCACCTCAACCTGTGTCCCGATAGCTGTGTATGCCATATCAAGCATGGCTAAACCAATAGGCGTTTTTAATGTAGGTGATTGTGTTCCTGAAGTAAGAAAACCAATCACTTCCTGACTATCCTTAGCATAAACAGAGTAACCTTGTCTCGGTATTCCACGGCCAATCATCCGCAATCCAACAATTTTTCTACTCAGACCGCTTTCCCATTGTTTATACAAAGCTTCCTTACCAATAAAGTCGCCCTTATCAAATTTAACAAAAGCTTTTAATCCAGCTTCTATAGGGGTTATATCCTGACTTAACTCATGTCCGTAAAGTGGCAAGCGAGCTTCTAATCGCAATGTATCTCGCGCACCTAAACCTGCCGGTATAAGTCCGTAAGGTTGGCCAATTTTCAGAATTTCCGAAAAAAGGCTTGTAGCATAGTTTTCCTGAACATAAATTTCAAAACCAAGTTCGCCAGTATATCCTGTAGCTGATACCAGACAGGGAAAACCGCCTAAATTCGTTTCTACAAATTCAAAAGGTTTAAGGTGAATCAGTTCACTGTTGAAATGAGCCAAAATATCATGTGAAGCTGGTCCTTGTAAGGCAAGTAAAGCAATCTGATCAGAAATATCACGAATTTCAACTTGAAAGGATTGTTTATTCTGCTCGATCCATGAAAAATCTTTCTCGCGGTTTCCAGCATTAACAACTAGCCAAAATTTGTTCTCTTCTAAGCAGTAGACAAGCAAATCATCGACAGTTCCACCATCCGGATAAACCATAGGAGTATAGATTGCATGACCTGTTGACAAATTAGAAATATCATTGGTGACCCAATATTGAATGGCAGCTCGTGCATCTGGTCCCACAACTTCAAATTCTCCCATATGGGATACATCAAATAATCCAGCTTTATTCCGAACAGCTTCATGCTCATCCAGAATACCAACGAATTGCACAGGCATGTCCCATCCACCAAACTCAATGGTACGAGCACCAAGTTGAGAATACAGCGGATATAAGGGCGTTTTTTTTAACGACAAGTTACCACCTCCAAATCCAATAAAAAACCCTATACTTCTCTCGATTGAACATGCATGAAGATCCAAGTTTTAGCACACCATAAGACCATACTTGGCCATTACCTATCAGGAGGCAATGTATGTTTAACGCTTCTCAGAAACCCGTAGAAACGTCTGCATGTTCGTCTAACAAATATCAATTGGCATGGAAGAACAAAGAGAAATTTGACGCGTTTACAGCATACATACAAACCTCTGCTCTTGGCAATATTGAAAGTCGTTCATGGGACATTTTTCAACTGGCTTATGAAGCCACACAAAATTCCCTAGTCCCTGCCTTTGAAAAACTATTAGCGATTGACCATACGTTTGGGTTTCAACCACTTCCTCATCAACTTAAAACAGCACAACGTGTCGTGTCTGAACTGCGTGGACGAGCCATCTTGGCTGATGAAGTAGGACTTGGAAAAACAATAGAAGCTGGACTCATCTTAAAAGAATATTTGTTACGAGGATTGGCAAAAAAAGTTCTTCTTCTCGTGCCGACTTCACTTGTTCTTCAATGGACGAGAGAACTGGCTGAAAAATTCAGAATTCAAGCCGTAGCTCAACGTAGAGTAGATGACTGGCAGGCAGATATTATCGTAGCCTCTCTTGATACCGCAAAGCGAGAACCTCATCGTAGCCTGATTCTCGCAGAAACATGGGACATGATTATCATTGATGAGGCTCATAAATTAAAAAATAGAAAAACTAAAAATTGGGATACTATTAACCGTATTACTTCGAAATACATGCTTCTGCTCACTGCAACACCTATTCAAAACCAATTGGATGAACTGCATGCTCTCATCACTTTGCTTCGTCCTGGACAATTAGGAAAAAAAGAAGATTTTTTCAAACAACATGTAAGTCAAAAGAGAATTGCCAAGAATCCCGCTGAATTAAAAAATTCAGTCAAAGAAGTGATGATTAGAAACCGTAGAGAGGACGGAAATACACAACTCCCTCCACGTCATGTAAAAATCTGGTCGTTGGATTTAAATCCTCAAGAACGAGACTTTTATCAAGCTGTACAAGATTATATGAAAAGAGAATACCAGTACAGGACAGAAAAACATATTTCAACTTTGCCAATTCTAACTTTATTAAGAGAAATTTGCAGTTCTCCCTACGCTGCCATGATATCGATTGAAAAAATGATGAAACGCTCAAATACTTTCATGAGCCAAGAAGAGGCCATGCATCTTCTGGAATTAGGTGGTCGTATTCAAACCTATACCAAAGCTGAAAAGGTGCTTAGTCTTTTGCGTACCATGCAAAATAGTAAATGCGTCATTTTTACAGAATACCGAGCAACACAGGATTATTTGCTCTATCGTCTTAAAAAAGAAGGAATTCCTGCAGTTTCGTTTCGCGGGGGATTCAAAAAAAGCAAAAAAGATTGGATGCAGGACCTATTTGAGCATCGTGCGCAAATTTTAGTTGCAACAGAAACAGGAGGAGAAGGGATAAATCTGCAATTTTGCAACTATATGATTAATCTCGATTTGCCATGGAATCCAATGCGTTTAGAACAAAGGATCGGCCGCATTCATAGACTTGGACAAACAAAACCCTGCTATATTCATCATCTCACAACTTATGGCACCTTAGAAGAACACATCGTTAAATTATTGCATGAGAAGATTCATATGTTTCAAACTGTAATTGGGCAAACAGATACCATTTTAAGTAAAAATCCTCAGTGGGAGAAAAAATTATTAGAAATTGCAATGACTTCCCAAAATGATAGAGAGATGCAAGAGCAACTTCAGCTTATGAATTCAAGTATCCCAACGAAAGAGAGTTGAAAATAGTGGTTGCCTCTTTACAAGACCTAAAAAATGCAAAAATACGTTTAGATTTTGTCGACCGTTATTTTCAAGCTGTCCATGCAACAACACTCTTAAAAAAAGATTCCTATCGAGAGGTACAATTACCTACTGATGTAGACAAAGAGTTGAATCCTAGACCTTTTTATTGGATGTGGATAGAAACAACTGGCCAAAAACCAGAACCAACAGTTCTGCGTATGGCCTTTGATCAACCTACTTTAGAAAAAGAAAATCAACGCATGAAGGTCGAACACGACGAAAAAATAGTCTCACTTTCTATAAGCCCTGCAGAACGATGGATGTACCAGGCACCTAAAGCACAATTAGTGGATTACGGTTCTTTTTTATTAGATAAAATTTTGGCCAGTGTTAAAAAAAGAGGAGCATTTGCTATTGTTGCACCCAAAAATTTGTCAGGGAGCAAAATCTTAATTCCCTGGTTAATGATGAATGGAATGTTCACATTTCGTTGTGATATGTCGGAACAAAAATTGTGGTCTGTAGCAATTTGCCTAGAAAATGGTCAAATTGTAGATGAATTTTATAACAAGATTCGTCATATTGAAATGAACCCTATAAGCCCACAAAAATTACTTTATCGATTGCGTATGTCGTTAATCGATGGATTTCAAGCACTGCAAACTTACTTAGAATTTCTAGTCAAACAACAACCAACTGATTGGGCGGAAAAATCTCTTGCACGCCTTGAACAAGAACAAGCACATATCAATTTATATTATAACAGTTTACTAGAAGATGCCGATTTAGAAAAACTAGATTCAATTAAGATAGAACATGAAAGAAAATTGAAATCCTTAAGCGAACTGTATTATCCAACAATTGATATTATAATTGAACAAATGGCACTCATAGGTCTCCCATCATCTTAAGATTATGTTAATGATTTCAAATTCTTTTGGCGATAGTCTTCTCCTTCTATTTTAGCCAAGCGAGACATTTGTAAGATTCTGCTTCTCAAAGCAGCTACAGACTCCTGTATATCGGCTCCACCACGCTTATAAATGTCTGGGGGAGAAAAATTAGAAGTAAACCAAGTAGGCAGTTTGGCATGAAATCTATAATTTATAATTCTAAACAGTTTTTCCATAGTAAAATCATTAGCTCTTTCTTGAGCAAATTCATCAATAGCTAAAACAGGCACATTACAACAAGCCTCTATAAACGGCTCGAGATCTTTATCTTCAGAGATGAGATGACGCATTCTATCAAAAATAGAGTCTGATCTTAAGAAAAGACAAGGTATTCCGCGCTCTTGCAATCGATTAAATACACCCAACACCAAGTGTGTTTTACCTACACCAGGAGAACCAAAAACATATACTCCCTGAAGATAAGAATTTTTCACATGATACTCATTAGCAAAACGAATACAATATTGGAATAATTTTAAGTATCGATTTTTTTGCTCCAAAGGAAAATTATCCAAAGTGTATTCTTTGTCTTGAATATGGATGCCTATGATTGAACTCCATTCTTGAACAATTCGAGCTTTTTCATGCTCTTGATAGGGTTCACATCTTTCAGCAACAGAAACAATTTGTCCTCCATAGCGACGTAATTTGTGTATAAAACCTTTCATATCTCCTTCCTTCTGACATTGAGTGTATCCTGTACAGTTCTGACAAATCTTTTGTTGTTTAATATGCTCCAATAAAATAATGGATTCATGAATGATCTCTTGGTCTGTCAACGCCCAATTATCCAATTCTGGAATATGTTTTCTAATCAAATTTACATTCAGAGTTTTTCCCTTTTGTTTGGAAGCTTTTTTCCATTTTTCAGGGACAGAATCACCAAAAGATTTAAACCCGCTCATACCCAAAATCTCCCTTAAGTTTGATATTCAGCAACTATTGACGAACAAACCTCTTCTACACTCAGAGAAGAGGTATCCACTATAAAGGAGGCCACTTCTAAATACAAGGGGTGTCTGGTTTCTAAAATGTCATGTATTTTTTGTTCTAACGTATCATGGATATTTTCATTTAATAGAGGCCGAGAATCTACTTCTTTTTTTAAACGTTTGACGAGAATGTATGGAGAAGTCTGTAGATACACACTCCACCAATTACGTTTAAGATATTTTCGATTTTCTTCATCAATTATGACCCCCCCGCCTGTTGCCAAAATCAATGGAGAGTCAGTTTGTTTGGAAATTTGTTGAAATAACCTGGCTTCAATCTGTCGAAAAGTTCTTTCACCATATTTCTGAAAAAAAACTTGAATGGAACAGCCAATTTCGGAAGTAATAAGATCATCCAAATCTTGAAAAGGAACATTCAGTTTATATGAAATTTTTTTGGCAATTGTAGATTTTCCAGACCCCATCATCCCCACCAATGCGATAGGCAATGTACTCACGACGTGAACTCCCTTTTAACAATTTTCTTGCCAACTGCATGAATACGGCAAAGGCTGTACATACCCATTTTGATTATACACTACTCCTACCGCAGTATTGGCAAAAGGAGACCTAACCATGGTTATGATTTGAGTAGAATTTCCTTTGATAACTCGAATCTGAAAATTATACTTCCCAACTTCAAATTCAGTTGGAAAACGAGTATCTCCTGCACGTATATCTTGAAGAATTTTGTTTGTTAATAGATGAGCTTCTGTCTCAACAGCAAAAGTATTCATAAACATCTGATTCCTCCCACTATAAATTAATGTTTTCTTCTATTTACTCTCTCATTCTCACGATTACGCACCTTGACAATTTGAGAGGGATTGCCAGAATGCTAGATGTGCCAATTTTCAAACGGATACTCCGTGGCAGGAACAGAGATTGGCGTTAATTTACCAATACATGGAACATAATGATGTTCGCACCTTTGGATGTCCACACGTTCCCTTGCGGTTTACCCTCCCATGTCACACTGGGTCTATGCCCTCACATTCCTTCGTTCTACCTCTCAAGGGGTGGATGCCGTTTCTTGCTCCTTTGCTGGGTCGTTGCCCTTATGGAATAGTTACTACGGCTTATCCGTGCTTTCGTTTGTCTTGGTCTTTCATCGTGTCTCACAAGCGAGTAAGTTGAAGTACGAGTTTGAATCAGTTAAGCAGCCATCTGTAGTTGGGACTTCCGAAGCGGTCCCAGTAAATCTTCAGAGTTGTACGGTACTTGCTTTGTCCCCAATGTGTGCAGGACACGAATGAGCTTTCCACACAGCGCAATGAGCGACTGTTTCTTCTTCAAGGGATTGCATGTTCGTGTCGTATAGTAATGGTGCAAAGCCTTGAACTCTGGATTCGTAGCTACCATCGGTAATATCGCTCGGAATAGAAGTGCCCTCAGCCGTGAGCGTCCACGTTTAGAGATGCCAGTTTTCCCTTTTCTCTTGCCAGAGCTGTTTTCTTTCAAATTGAGTCCAGCAAGCCGAATGATCTGCTGCCCATGGTCATATCCCTGAAGGTCACCGACTTCAGCCAGGAAGCCAGCAAGTGTCGTTACACCCATCCCTGGTACACTCAGCATCTCGTCAGTGCCTGGAATCTGGTTGAGCAGTTGCTCCACCTGAGCCATGATTTCGTCACGTTGCCGAGTGAACATGTCGTATTGCTCCAGTAGAGCCGTCAGTTCCAACCGAGCAGCCTTGAGTCCCTCTTTCAGACCAATGGACTTTTCAGCGGCTGTTACGAGCCGTTTTGCTCGCTTTATACCGACAGCCCGTTTCACACCGCCACTTTTCCACTGGTTCACAATCTCACTGGCGCCTAGTAAGACGAGGTCCTGTGGAAACGGAGACTCACGCAGTGTAATGAGAGATGCCTTGCCTTCCCAATCCTTGAACACCTGGGTGTATTCCGGAAAGAACCGGTCGAGCCAGTTCTGTATCCGCCGCTGCACCTGACCTAGATTCACCATAACCTTTTCCCTCAGGTTCATGAGGATTCGTAAATCCGCATAGACACCTGTTGGGAGTTTGGGCTCGGTGTACTTGCCGTCCTTCACGAGATTCGCAATGACCTTAGCATCCTTGTAGTCGTTCTTCGTCGGCGAGTTATCCTCCAACTCTTTGCTCTTGTTGACGTGATGCGGATTCACGAGCACGAATCGAACGTTCAAGTCTTGAATGAAGGCACCTAACGGGAACCAGTAGTGTCCGGTCGGCTCAACGCCAAAGACGACATCCGTCTTGCCGTGCAGCCGTTGCAACTCCGTCATCCACGTTACGAGTTTCGTCAGACCCTCATCGTCATTGCTAAAAACGCACTCTCTACCGAGCTCAATTCCACGAAAATCAATGGCTCTCGCTACATGCGTTTGCTTCGCAATGTCCGCTCCCACAATGATGGTAGCGTCGGTAATTTGTTGGATTCGTTGATTTTGCTTCTGTTGCATCTTATACTTCACGTTGAGCGTCCTCCTCAATTAGGGAATGAATGTCCTGCATTCGGAACCCAGCATACAGGAGGCGCTCTTTTTGTTTCAAACCCGAAATTAATTCATTACAGGAATGGCTCTTGATGATAAAAAGTGCACTTGAAACCATTCCAGCAGAAAGTACCGATGCAAGAAAACAAAATAACATGACAATAAATGAATTGAACCCCATGAAGCAATGAGTTGATTTGGAATTATTCCTGATTAAATATTTTATTCCAATCAAGAAATTCAAGATGGTGATTTTGACAGTCGAAGCTATATCCCAGAATAATTTTGTTACCTTCGATTTCTGCTGTAAAGCTCCGTAATCCAAGCGCAACAACCTCAACACCACCATAGTTGCTAATTCTAATCAGCTCGTTTTTATCATTTAATCTATATCGAACGACTGAGCCATTTTCTAAACTAAGCAGTAGTTCATTTTGACCTAAAATTACTTGACTCGCTTCTTCCATATCAAGACCGAAAATTCTTTGTATAGATAAACTATCAATAGTATCCGTATCTATTTTCTGAATATTTTTCCATCCCGGTAGAAGTGCTAAAATTACAGAAACAATGGAAATAAACAGCACTGTATTGATAAAAATGGAAGTCATTGTCTCCCATAGTACAAACCCTACTGACTCTAATTGCATAAGATTTTGAATTTGTTTAAGTCGGGAAATCAAAAGTTTCACATGAAACCCCATCACAAATATGACATGCTTCAAAAACCCATTTTACAGTTGAACTGGTATTTATAGATTGACAAGAGTTATAGCTCTTTACAGTTGATAGAGTCATTGATTTTTCGAATTTAGAAATAAGTTGAATGGAGGAGGTCATCAACTGAATTTGGTCATGATCTGTTCGCTCAGCTTGTAATGTATAATTTAAACTGAACAAAGATATGAAAGCACTGCATGAAGTTAATATCCAAATTAAAATCGATTCTAGAAAAGTCATAATGCGCCATCTGGATTAACAGCTAATCCGCTTCCCATATAAAGATTTACATTTCCCGTTGAGTTTCCTGCCTTCAACCGAATTACACCCGCTATGGTAGAACTTCCATCTGCCTTATATATAATTCGATTTGAATAAAGCGAGAGAATTCCATCTCGATAGCTTACTCCTGGATCTAATGGAGTCCAACCTTGTATAGGTCCATTTTGATATATCCAATATTCAGCTGAAAATGGAGCAAAAGTAAAAATTACTGGTTTTTTATTTTCCGTGGCAAGTAGTTGTGACTCGGATAAAATATCTGACAGCTTAAAAAGATTATTTTCTAACAAAACGTGGTTAAAAGTATTGAGCATCTTTGGTATGGCTAAGAATGAGAATAGTGAAACTACACAAAGCCAAACCATGATTTCAAGCAATGTAAAACCATGAAAAATAAGGCGTTTTTGAATGTTTACGTCATACATCAATACTATCAATCTCCTTTGTCAGGAATTCGATAGAGAATCTGTTGAAGTTACTGTGACAGAGTTTCCATTGCCGTCATTAATAATAAACTGACCTCCACAAGGATCGACAGGCACGCTATTGAGCAATCCAGCACTTACAAGGGTTTGTAATTGTTGTTGAGTATTTCCTGTAGGAAATGAATAATTCATCAATTGATACTCAGACAGTGCAGATTGAATTACCTGTTCATCTTGAAGTAGTGCAGTATATTCTGCTTTTTTCCCGGCTTCTAATAATTGAGGAGCTGCGACAGCAATCATAACAGCCATAATAAATACTGAAACCATTAACTCAAGCAACGTAAAACCACGAAATTCCCAAAATACGACGCTTTTTAGATTTTTCATTTTCTAAATCACCAACCCCTGTTTTAATGAATAGGAAAATGCATACTCATTTGATTTATCAATTTATACATAGGCATAAATGTAGAATAGACAACTAATCCTAAATTGCATCCCATCCAAAGAGTCATTGCGGGTTCAATAGAGTGAAGAATTTTATCTAAAATCTTTTTTCTTTTCAAATTACTTTGATTTTTGTAATTTAATAACGAAAAGACCAGGTCACCTGTTTTCTCTCCCAATTTAATACTGTATTGAAGAAAAGGATCAAAATAATTATGGTTACTAAATATTTCTCCAATTGAATTGCCAAGCAGAATATGCTTAAGCATATATTTACAACGATTTCTACACCAAAAAGGTATATTAGACATAAATGATAATTTTTCAAGAGAATCGACAAAGGGTACTCCAGCTGAAATTAATTCTGTGATACTCTCTACTAAAAATATATTTTGATTTAAAATCAGCCAGAAACGACATGGAATTGGAATGGACATTTGCAACCAATCCAACTGTAGATATCGATTTATCAAAAAACAGATGAAAGACAATAGAAATCCAATTACAGCAGCAAACAAACAGATACTTGGAAAATCTAGGACAATGTACTCCCACCGAATGATTGAATGACGTGTATATTGCATATAAAGTGATAAAAAAGAAGGTAAAATGAATTTTTTTACGATGATTGAAAAAACAACAACCATTAACCATAAAAACAGTGGATAAATTAACTTTTTAATAATCTCATTTTTTAACTCGCGTTTTTCTTGCATCCGTTCAGAAATTGACTTTAATACAGAAGATAAATTTCCTGTATTTTCAGCGATTTCGATAACTGAAAGTTGAAGAGAAGGAATTTTATCTCTCAAAAAATCAGACAATTTATTTCCCTTATAAAGGCTGGCTACGTACGGAGAGTTATTTGTTGCAGAAAATAGTTCTATTAATTCAGTCACTGAAATTCCTGAGTCAAGCAATTGCGCCCAATCTTTTAATTGATGATCATTCAGTCGTTTGCCTTGTTTCTTTTTAAATCTAAAGAATGTTTCTATGGGTTGTTCCATTGTCGACGCAACTCCGTCCACATTTCATTATCTAAAATCAATGATCTTTGCATAGCATTGATCTCAGAAAGTTGAAAAATTGCTTTTCGCTCTCTCTCAATACCGCTATACTGACAAATAGTACAACCACTGCCTTTGCATTCTCGGCATTCTATAGAAACTAATTTTTGAATTAAAATAGCAATTAATAATTCAGAAATAAACGATTTAGAGATGCCCAACTCATGTAATCGTGCAATTGCACCTATTTCATCCCGCGCATGAGTAGTCGATAAAACCATTCTCCCACTTAAAGCAGCTCTGATAGCCATATTCGCAGTCAATGGATCCCTAATTTCACCTATCATTAAAACATCAGGATCTTGCCTTAATAATGAAGTGATTCCCATTTCAAAAGTCATTCCTGATCTTTCTCTGACTTCGATTTGCTTCAAGTCATTCATTCGGTATTCGACAGGATGTTCAAGACTGACAACACTTCTACCTAATTGTGATAAATAATGCGTCATTGTATAGAGGGAAGTGGTTTTCCCAGAATTGGTGGGTCCCACTATTAAAATAAGCCCATCTTCCTTATTTAGTATTTTTTTCAATGATTCCGAGATCTTTGGAGACATGCCAAGATTCTCAAAGGAAGAAGGGTGATAACTGGATTGAAATAACCTTAATACTATAGATTCTCCAGATACTGTTGGTATACTGGAGACTCTGACAGAACATTTTCTAATACCATCATCCCACTCAAAAACTCCATCTTGAGGAATTCTAAGATCCGTCAAATCCATTTTGGCTAAAGCTTTAATTCTGCGTACCATTAAAGAACCTTCCTGTAACCAGCTTTGAAATGGATGGATTGTTCCCCTCATCCGAAATGAAACTTTAAGTACTTCATTTTCTAAATACAGATGAACATCACTGACATTCCATAGTAAAGCGGTGTCGAGTATGGATTGTACAGCTATAACAGATTGGACGTCCTGCCTCATTTTCTTCACCTGACCAGTCTCATTCAATCCTAACGCTGGTATAATTCGTCCATCTCATTTAATTTCCTTTTTACAATTTATTATTAAATATAAATTCTTGAGAACTATAGAATTTCACAAAATATTCCGTAGATCGTGAGTGAAAAATAGAAACGAGGACATGAAAAGATGCCCACTCATGCAGAAGATGATCTGCAGTGGACATTTGTGCAGGAGCTTTGTCACCAATGTGTGAATGTACTGTTGCCATAATCTCATATTTTTCTTTATGAAAAAAATAAAGTAAAGGTACAAATTTTTCAACATCCCAATAGAAATGATCGGAACTTGAAAATACAGGAATAGGAAAAAAACATACTTCGCCATTCAAATCCCGAACAAGAAAACCAGCCGATTCCCTCGGGAAATTCGAGCACAAGTAATATAATACATTTGAAGAAATATATTTCCACCAATTAGGCTCAGCAACATTATTCCACAAAATCAAATTCCATATCTCCAATTTGGACTGTGTCACCATCTTGTGCACCTTTTTGGCGTAAAGCTTCATCTACACCCTGTAGTTTCATTATTCTTTGAAAGCGAAAAACAGCATCTTGTTGTGAAAAATTTGTCATTTTTATCATTTTTTCCAGTTGAGAGCTTATGACAATATATCGGTTACCTTCTTTACGAATTTCAAATTTTTTGTTCTCTTCAAAACGATAGATTTTTTTCTCTTCAGAAGGTTGATTCTCTTGAAGTTTCTCTTCTTCTTTACGTTGATTAAGAATCACTTGAAGATTTTCATAAGTCATATTTAGCAGCTTGTCTAATCCCTCACCAGTTAATGTAGAAACCGTCAAAACCTGAAGATCAGGATAACGATGAAGGAATTTTTGAAGATGTTCTTGAGCATCTGGTACATCCATTTTGTTAGCAACCACAATTTGTGGTTTGTCTTCAAGGTGCTTATGATAATATTTTAATTCATGTTGAATAATCTCATAGTCAGAGATCGGATCTCTTCCTTCCATTGCAGCCATATCGATCACATGAATCAGAAGAAGAGTACGTTCAATATGGCGTAAAAAATCCAAACCTAATCCATGTCCTTCATGCGCCCCTTCGATTAGACCAGGTAAATCGGCCATAACAAAGCTTCTTCCCTCATCTAAACGAACGACACCCAATTCTGGGGTTAACGTAGTAAATGGATATGCCGCAACTTTAGGACGAGCTGCAGAGACTTTACTTAACAATGTACTTTTCCCCACACTCGGAAAACCTATCAATCCTACATCTGCAAGTACTTTCAATTCTAATTCAATCCATCTTTCTTGTCCCGGCTCTCCTTTTTCGGCCATATCAGGTGCTTTATTACTCTCGGAAGCAAATCGTGTATTGCCTCTACCCCCTCTGCCTCCCTTAGCAACAACTAGTTTTTGGCCATGATGAACAAGATCGCCAAGAAATTCGTTGGTATCTAAATCTCTGATAACTGTTCCCGGTGGAACTTTAACTATAAAATCATCTGCTGAAGCTCCATGTTGATTTTTCGGCTTACCTCGCTCACCTGATTTAGCTTTAAAATGTTTTTGATATTTAAAATCAATCAATGTCCTTAATCCTTCATCAACTATAAATACAACATCTCCACCACGTCCCCCATCTCCACCTGCTGGCCCCCCTAAAGGTACGTATTTCTCTCTTCTATAACTGACGATACCATCACCACCGTCTCCACCTTTTACATAAATTTTAGCTTGATCAATAAACATCAGTTACACCCTTTCATTCAAATTGAACATGAAACAACGGTTGCATCAATTTCGATAATTTAATTTCCATTTCTTTTATCCACTCTAAATATTCGTATTGTAACTTCATAGGTAATATAAAGAATAGTTGAAGTGTATCCAGGCTCTTTTTTGTTTTTATCGTAAGAGGTTTATGCAAATATTGATTTGCAAAATTATTTAATTCTATAAGCGTGCAGATCAAGGTATCCAATCCAAAAAGATGAGTCACTTCATTAATTTGTGAAATAAATTCACATTGAAGGTAGGAACATTCTGCAAAAACTTCTATAACAGGACCGGGAATTTGAGAATTTTGTAACTCTGATAAAGAACGCAACCAAATCGACAATTGATCGATATGCTCCAAAGCAGATTCTAAACGGTTCATTTGCATATAAGCGCGAATCAATTGAAGTTTATTGAGCACTTCATGGCGATGACCACGAAACCAAGATAGTTTATCCTGCAAAGCGGGCTCCTCCAAAAAAAGCCTGGCCTTTAAAGGCCAAGCTCGATTCCTCATCTGATACTGTCTACTCTACCTATTGAATTATAGGTTAGTTTTGAGCCGACACTGTTTCTAAAACAGGATATACACTTACTTTCTTTTTCCCTCGGCCAAATGGCTCAAACTTAACTTTGCCCTCTAATTTTGCAAATAAGGTATCATCTTTACCAATACCAACATTCGTGCCAGGATGAATTTTAGTACCACGTTGACGAACTAAAATACTCCCAGCCGTCACCAATTGACCGTCTGCCCGTTTAACACCCAGACGCTTCGATTCACTGTCTCGACCGTTACGGGTACTTGAAACACCTTTTTTATGAGCAAATCTTTGCAAATTCATTAACAACATCACGAAAACACTCCCATCCTACAATACTAGGATTCAATTGAATAGATTTGAACATATTCTGGATATTGCTGACAAATTTGTTCAATACCCAAGACAAACGAAGATATAAGAAGACAAACTTCTTTACTCACATTTTGAGGAATAGAAACTGACATCTTCTGTCCAGTATCTGTCACATGTAATGCTGTTCCTGCTAAGACTTCACAAGAGTTAATGCAATTATAGGCTAAAACAGAAACTGCAGCACATACAATATCCTTGCCATTTACATCAAACCCTGCATGTCCATGGATTTCAAAACTCACTACTTGTTGATTGGAAGTACGAACAAAAACTTTAATCACAAATACTCAACCCTGGATGGTTTCAATTTTCAATTTCGTGAAGGGCTGACGATGACCTTGTTTTTTGTGATAATTCTTTTTAGCTTTATATTTAAAAACAATGATTTTTTTATCTTTACCGTGAGATTCCACAACAGCTTTAACAACTGCGCCTTCCACATAAGGTGTGCCAATTTTAAGCTGTCCATTGTTTTGAATTAAAAACACCTTATCCAAAAGTACCGTTTGGCCAACTTCAACTGGTAATTTTTCAACCGTTATAGTTTGCCCTTCCTCAACTTTAAACTGTTTTCCTCCAGATTCCACGATTGCGTACATAAAGCACCTCTGTTTTCAGAACTCGCTGCTAAGGTTGCCTAAATGCATTTTAACCTTTCACAAGCGGCATGTGCGTATAGCAAGCACTCTTTATAGAATAACAAAAATCAAAAAACAATGCAATTGCACATACTGTATGGTATTTGTACACTCATCTAACGAACTAATTCTTTTAATAATTCTTCCATTGATTTCATCCAATCTCCGCGAAATACTGCAGTAGCGATTTCACTTTCATCTATCATACCCATGATTTCTCCAGTATCTCCAAGAACGTAAAATAACATATAACGATCGGGGCTACAGCGCAGTGCTGCATCTCTAACACTTGCGGATGCAGATACTGCTAATGAGGTAATAGAATTAGTAACTGGATAATTTTGATGTTTATTTCTTAAAAATTGCATAGTTTCTAGGCGCACTTTTTTTCGCCCTGTAAGTGCCCCGACAAACAGAAAAATTGCCAGCATAAACGCTCCCAGATGAGGTTTACCAACTACAAAAGTAATCACGGAAAAACAGAACAGGAGAACCGACAAGATAATCGCCATTTGATATGCCTCCCTTGTCGCATGTTCATATCCTATTTCTCTCGCCCGGATTGCTCGGATAATTCTCCCTCCATCAAGCGGTAAAGCAGGTAACATATTGAACATGAATATCCAAAAATTGATTAAAAAAAACGAATTCCAATAACTAGAGAATAGCGGAGATCGGGTGAATATATATCCGATTGGAATGAGCAGAATATTTACAGCAGGGCCTGCAATAGCAATTGAAGATTCGCGCCTGGGATGAAATCCAATAGATTGATCTTTTAGCTCTGCCATTCCACCAAAGGGTAGCAAAGTAATTTTATCAATCTCATATCCATACTTTTTAGCCACAATGACATGACCAAACTCATGCAATAAAACAATCCCAAAAAGCATCAATGCTTGTATAACAAATCCACTTGGAATGGCCAACAAAATCATAATGGCAAAAAGTGGGTGAATATGAATGATATTTTTTTTTCGCATGATACAGTTCAATCTTGTCAGCATAGAAAGACCTCGATAATTTGTACTATTCATTAAAATTTTATCCATTGATGCGGATTTTCAAATTGTCCGTTTTTGAACATTGAAAACCTTAATACAGGTTGACTACTATTTGCAGGCATATGACCTATAATTTGTCCTGCATAGACATACTGATGAATTTTTACAGTCACATTTGCTAAACCCGCATAAAGAGAATACCCAAAGCTTCCGTTATTAATTTCCACCAATTCATCCTTACCATCTTTAGAAATTGCAACCACATTACCCGAACCCGCTGCATCAACTACAGCTCCCGGTACCGTCTGTATCCAAATTTCAGGATGAGCATTCGAATAGTCAGCAACAAGGACGCCAGAAACGGGGTCATGCAATTTTTCTGCAGCTTGTACACCAAAGCTTGGCAATTGAATGCGTAATTGTTGAGCCAATTTATCCAAAAACGGCATAACTTTACTTGTTTCATCATTACTCATTGCCCATTGATAACCTAGATGTAAACGATTGGAGGTGGTATTGTGCATTTGTAAGGAATAGATACCTGCTAAAACAAGCGCAAGCGATCCGAATATTTTCCAAATAAATAGAGGATGATTTAAGCCTCGAGCATCTTTCTTCTTTAAAGAAAGATTTGAACTCACAGATTTGGGGATAAAACGATTTTGTTTTCCAAAACCTCGACTTACTTTTCTCCATGTAGGAGAATCCATTTGTTGCAAACCACCGTGATCGTCCGCAAATCCATAAGGAGACAATGACTCGTCAACCCAACGTTTCGGTAACTGGCTTGGCGAACTCGATTCGACATTAGAATTTTCATGAGGTGAAATGGCAAATGGATTTTCTTCATAGAAATCTTCAGTTTTGTTTTTTTTCGATATCAAACGATTCAGACGATCTTTGAAAAATGAGTTACTGGATTTTAACATCATGCAGCATCTCCTTTTGTTTTCAAGACAAAAGTATGATGCTAGAGGTAAATCTATGTATAACTTTATGATTTACTACCAAATACTTTTTTAAATTTACCCCATAACCCACGTTGCTCTTCCAAAACCATCAGTGGTACGGAATCACCAAGCATGCGCCGAGCAATATTGCGATAGGCCATAGATGCTTTGGAATCCGGTTTTATAACGGTTGGTTCACCTTTATTGGCATTGCTGATAATGGCTTCATCATCCGGAACAATTCCCAGCAAATCAATAGCTAGTACTTGAACGATTTCATCAATATCAAGCATTTCTCCACGTTTAACCATTTGCGGACGAATACGGTTGACAACCAATTTTGGCGTCAAGACTCCTTCATTTTCTAGCAGACCAATAACTCTATCAGCATCGCGTACTGCCGGGGTTTCGGGAGTCGTGACAACAATAGCCCGATCAGCTCCAGATACGGCTACCCTAAATCCTAATTCAATACCTGCAGGACAATCTATAATGACAAAATCAAAGTCTTCCTTTAGTTTCATGACTAAACTTTTCATCATATCGACGGTTAAAGCAGACTTGTCTTTCGTTTGAGCAGCGGGTAACAGGGACAGATGGTCAAAACGTTTATCACGAATGAGAGCCTGATCTAACCGACAGTCTCCCGTAGCAACGTCCACAATGTCGTAAACAATTCGATTTTCTAAACCTAGTACAACATCTAAATTTCGCAAACCTATGTCTGCATCTATCAACACAACACTTTTGCCAAGCAACGCCAACGCCGAACCAATATTGGCGGTAGTTGTGGTCTTTCCAACGCCACCTTTTCCGGAAGTTACAACGATTGAAGTACCCAAAAAATTCAAACCTCCTGAAATTACTGAGAGTGTTCTTTCTCTAACCGAACTTTCATCGTCCAATTATGCAAAGTATCGAGTTTATCAATAGCGATTCCCTCTTCACTGAGATAAGCAAATTCCATAGTCGTTTTTAAAGCTCTTTTCGGGCTCTCTGGGGCGCTGCTCATCATGTCCGCAATACGAATTTGCATAGGAGAAAATTCTGCAGCTGCAATAATAGTTGACCAATCGCCCAAGATTCCTGCATGAGCAATTCCTCTCAAACGTCCCAAACAGTATATATCACCCGTAGCCTGCACTTCACCGCCAGGATTCACATCCCCAATAATAACTACATCACCATCAAAAACCATTTTTTGTCCTGCACGTATCGTTCCTTTCCAAAGTGTCTGACGAACATTCGTTTTCTGATTTTCAAAAAGAGAGCGTTTGGCTAAAGTGGATGGTCCCCATTCTTTTATGAATAAATTGTCTTTCTCCATTAACAAATGTAATATTTTAATTAATTCATAATCATGTTCAGAAGATAATTGCCTATTGCCATAATCAATAGAGATGGCTACACCCGGCCCAGAAAAAAACGATTTTTTTTCACCATTAAGTAAACTATCCAAATCTTCGAGCAAACGACTAAGTTCAGCTTGATCGTCTAAAAGCAACAATAAACCTTCCTTAGTTCCTTTAAGTGTTACTGTAGCCCGTTCGCCGTTTGAAAGTCTTTCGCTTTCCAGCAGCAAATACACTCCCCCATTTATACAATAGCCCGGCGAAAAGAATTCGCTATTAAAAAATTAACTCCTGCTCCAAATGGAATATTGCCAAAATAAAATCATAGAAATAGAACTTATCATTCTCCATCAGGAACTTTGCCATAGTGATTGTCAGCAGAAATCGCCAAAAATTTTATTGCTAAAGGATAAAGCAAAAGAACCAATATACCATTTATTAACATTTGTTCAAGAGATTGGTAGATTACAGTAATCCAACTATAAGCTGTTACACCGAACATGCGTGTAAACCCAAAAGTTAACCAAACATCAATAAAGCTGCAACATAGGGTGACCAAAAAAGTTATGGTTATATTCTTGTGCATAAATTGTGCAAATGCAGCAGCAGCAAAATAAGCTATGACTGCGAGAGCAAAAGCATTAAGGCCAATAAATGAACCAAATACTACGTCTTGAATCAAACCTAAAAGCAACCCTAAAAACAGTGCGGGTTTCGTTCCCCTCATAAGCGCTACAAGAACAAGCCCGACAAGAACAAAGTCGGGCTGAATCGCGTTGTAAGGCGGGATTTGAAAAACAGTGGACTGAAGTATCAATCCTATCCATAACGCGATAAAAGTTACAAAAATTTTCATTTTAATGTTTCCCCAATCGTTTTTGTTTTTGTAACAACAAAAACGTGCTGTAGATAATTTAAATTAGCCGCAGGAATAATCGTTGCACTTTGGGCTGAACCTTGAGGTCCTGTCTGTACGCTTGAAATCGTACCTATCAATATGCCTTTAGGATATATATCACTGAGTCCAGACGTTACCACTTTCTCTCCAACTGACACCTGAATCAATGGAGCCCAAAAGCTCATCTGTAATTGACCAGCAATCCGAGTCGAACCAACTACGATCCCAAAAGGTTGTTGACCAGAAGAAGTTTGTACAAATGCAGAAACTCCATCCCCCAATTGTGTATCTGTAATGAGAACTACCTTGGCACTATTACTCGAAACGACAGATACACGACCTACCAAGCTACCATCTGGAGATACTACGGACATATCAGGTTTTACCCCTTGATTAAGACCAGCATCTATCAACAACTCAGAATTCCATGTTGAAGGATCTCGACCCGTTACATCAGCAGGAACAAGTGACATAGACTGATTTATCGTCTGTTTATAACCTAACATTTTCTCTAATTGTTGAATTTGAGCTTTAGAATCCACCAGTTGTGATTGAATGCTTTCGTAATTTTGTAGCTCGCTCTTCAACTGTGCGTTCTGCTGATATAGTTGTTGTAAATTACTTAACCCAGAAAAAAAGGAAGTCACCTGACTTACAGGTTGATAAATTAACCCGGATACAGCACTCTCTGTATTCATAATAATTTGTTCAGGAAAATTGGCTATTCTTCCCGTTCCACCCAGAGTAATACCAGCCAGAACAATTAGCAAAATGATGCTCACCAATAAAACGAATAATCTTCTGCTGGAAAATAACCGGGACACCCGAATCCCACATCCTATCTATTGCGCCTTAAACTTGGAATTATGCCCTACCCTGAGCCTTTCGCATCATTGCGCTTCTTCTCCGATAAACATCATAATTGTCAAGCGCTTTTCCTGTTCCAACAGCAACGCAATCTAATGGGTTTTCTGCAACGACAACCGGCATTCCCGTCTCATCTGAAAGTCGTTTATCCAAATGGCGTAAGAGCGCCCCTCCACCAGTAAGAACGATTCCGCGATCCATAATATCCGCCGCTAATTCAGGAGGTGATTTTTCCAAAGTAACTTTAACCGCCTCAATAATTGAAGAAACGGTATCCGAAAGTGCTTCGCCAATTTCTTTTGCATTAACAGTAAAATTCTTTGGCAAACCTGTGAGCAAATCACGACCGCGAATATCCATTTGACCTTCTTCCAGTCCGGGTATAGCCGTGCCAATTTGAATCTTTAGCTCTTCAGCAGTACGCTCGCCAATCATTAAATTATAAGACTTTTTAATATACTGTATGATAGCCTCATCCAATTCATCGCCAGCAACGCGTATAGAACGGCTTGTTACTATTCCGCCCAGTGATATAATGGCAACCTCGGTTGTTCCACCGCCTATATCCACAACCATCGAACCGGTCGGTTCACCCACAGGCAATCCCGCCCCAATAGCTGCTGCCATGGGTTCTTCAATCGTTTGCGCATCTTTTGCTCCCGCCTCCAGAGCTGCGTCTTCTACTGCACGCTTTTCAACAGCTGTAATCCCAGATGGCACACTAATCATTACACGCGGCTTTCCTGACCAATTGGACTTTGTCTTCATGGCCTGTCTAATAAAATGACGCAACATGGTTGATGTAGTCTGAAAATCAGCAATGACACCATCTTTTAATGGCCGAACAGCGACTATATTTCCCGGCGTTCTGCCTATCATCTGCTTGGCTTCAGTACCTACAGCTTCAATCGCACCAGTATCCGTTCTCATAGCAACAACAGAAGGTTCTCTTAGTACAATTCCTTTACCTTTTACATAAACCAACGTATTGGCTGTACCCAAATCAACGCCCATATCTCGCACTGAAAACATCGGTCAACAAACCCCTCTCAACAATTCCCAGCCCATCATACCCAAATCACATACATTTTAATAAATCATATTAGATGCTTTGCTTTCAAGCTGCAAAATCGACCATCGCCAATAATAATGTGATCGAGCAATTCAATACCTAATATTCTGCCGACCTCATCCAAGCGCTGTGTAACGCATATATCTTCCTTACTTGGTGTAGGATCTCCACTTGGGTGATTATGCATGCATAAAATTGCTGAAGCACTTCTCCTTACAGCAGGCATAAAAATTTCTCGAGGATGAACAATGGAGGCATCCAGACTTCCAATAGACGAAACTTCCTTAGCCATGAGTCTGTGCTTCGTATCTAAATAAAGTGTAACAAAATGTTCTCGCTTTAGGTATCGCAATTCCTCCATAACTAAATTGGCAGCATCTTCCGCACTGCGAATAATAGGATACACTTCAGAAGGTGGAGCAATGACTCTTCGCCCTAATTCTACAGCAGCACAAATTTGCAAAGCTTTATTCCTTCCAACTCCATGAAGCTTCGTCAATTCTTCAAGTCTAACATCAATAAGACCTTGAATACCACCCACGGCTTCTAAAATTTGTTTAGCCAAGTCGAACACAGAACAATCACGATGACCAACCTGTAGAATAATGGCTAACAATTCATCTGATCTTAATGATTCTGGACCATGTAGGATAAGTCTTTCACGTGGTTGATCTTTACTTGGGAAATTCATTTTTTTGGGACCTTCCACCCTGATTCCTCGCCTTCTGATCAACTGGTAAACACAGAGTAGAGAAATCATACTAGGTCCACAATAAAGAAAGGTAACATGATTCTTCATTATTTTAATTGATATATGCAACTTTATGAACTTTATTTAAAACTATCTTTCTATGCAATTTTATTTGTAGGAGTTAATAGGTATCCAGATTTGAAATGCTTTCATTAAGTCTTTTTGAGCTGCTATACGTTCATTCTCCAAACTAGCTCGATATGCCAATTCTAGATATTGATTAACTTTTATGATTTGTATGGGCAAACCTGTAGTTTGAATTTGATAATTATTTAAACGTTCGGTAAGCCAATGATTATACGTTGTATCGACAATGTTCATATTTTCTCCATCCTCTACATGCGCCAACAAGGAAAGAATTAGACTATTCTCCATATTTATATCTTTTTCTGCTTGTTTATTTAAAGATAAACTGGATTGTGGAAGTATGGGAATTGTACGAATAGGTACAGTTAATAATTCAATTTTAACAGGAATATCAGATTTTTCTAATTTTTGTTCTTCGGACAACAGTGGTGTTGGCTCCAAAGCCATGTCCAATGTATGATATTGTCTGCTGCCATCTGTAAAGTGTATTTCTGTGGATAAACCGATGCCCTTCACTTGTTTTTGATGTTGACCAGTATATTCCATTGCCCATACTGTAAAACCAGGAAATTGCAATAATGAATGATGACCTGTTTGTAAAACTGGCACTTCTTGTGATGCAGCAGGTTCTGTCTCAACGCGATTTATAGAATGATACTGGATGATATGACTCCAGATGAGAATCATACATCCAAAAATGAGACCTGTAATCATTCCAAGCTGAAATTTTTCTTTTGAGGATAAAAAAAAATGAATTTGACGATTTAATAATTGCTTTAGCCAATCTCCGAATTTACTATTTTTATGAGAATGAAACGTTTGATGAAAAGATTTATGATGCATATACTCTACTGGATTAGCTGCGCGGAATATATGAATTGGTTTTAAGACAGGTGGCTGGTTTGCATTGACTTGGTCGATTTTTTTGTCTTTCTTATCCGATTCGATTTCATTTTCTTCAATTGGAAGCCCATTTTGTTGAGCTACAACCCATTCTTCTCCGCCCACTCGAACTAAAGTGCCGTATGCGTAATTCGATTTTTGATAGGAAGGCTTCTCCATAGATGTCCATCCCCTTTTTTTACCTATCCAAATTGACTGGTATCTATTTTGAAAGATAGGACATTCTATGAAAAACCATCTAAAAATAGAATGAAAAAGTAGCCTTGAAAGGCTACTTTTTCATCTGGTTCAGTTTTACGTGACTCCGCTCACCCAATCTCAAAAAATCTTTAGTTAAGAATATAGGCAGTTACTGTCCGCGCCCCCCACGCGTCCGCCAAGGCGGCATTGGCCATACAAATGTCTATATGATAGCCAACAATAGCACTACCTGTATCCTCTGCATGCACAACCCCAATTCCCGGGATATAAAGTGTCGTGCCATAGGGTATGACATTCGGATCGACCGCAATCACACCCGGTCTAGCGAGCCACCCAGTTGAGGTGACCCCTCCTTCTACATATGCCGTGGCTAAAACGGTAATTTCACCACTAAACATGCCAGGAGAATAACTTCTGCTCGACACTTCATAGGTTTGAGGAGAAGTTCCAACCAAAACAATTTTTGATTGGGGTTGACGAATCCATTTACGTTCAACATGTTCACTGACCAACTTATTATTTACAAAATTACGGATTGTCTTCACTTGAAGCAACCCTTTCACACCGTACGACAGCACCTGCGTTTGCCCAACAAATAATTTTTGTGTTCGCCGTTGTATGGTCTGAAATGGTATCTCTTGTAATTTTGTATATATTTTCTGCTGGTCTTTTTGTATAACAATTTCACTATGGTTGACGATGGGTTGTGACAAAGGTAGAGATACTTTATCACCAGGCTGAAGATGGATATGATCCATTTCCAAAACTTCGTCAACATTTTGCCCAAAAGTCCATACAGTTTGCCAATGCCCTTGATTATCAATTTTCACCACAGCCGGAGTTTCAATTTGAATAACCATGCCTGGTTGTACAGGGGTACTCAATCCAGGCTGAACCCAATCATGATGATTCAATTGATAACCATGTTCTCTTAAAAAAGAAGCAACTGATTCTTGATGTTCTGTTTGAAACACAATGCGTTGCCCATTGTCATCCACTGTAACTTTTCCCGGAACTTTTGCGCTCGCCACTGTGCCAAGCGAAACCAACATTGCTGTAGCGCCGAGGAATGAGTACAGTACTTTAGACTTTGGAATACGCACTCCACCACCTCTTCTCATGGATATACCGAGAAAAGGGTGATATTCAGAGCCACATTGGGTGTTAGTATACCTATATCAGGGACAAAGTGCAAACCAGATAAAGGTTACTATCTCTTAGTAAGCAATCCCTCAACTCGGTTGTACAAACAGCTTGATTGCTATTCATCATAACGGACGGTCTTTAAAAAGTTTGCCGAAAGTTGTCATAGCAACCCTATCAGCCTCGAAAAAAATTTGTTGCTTTTCTAGTAATTCACGAATATGCATTTCCATGGTTTGCATTCCTTCTTCACGAGAAGTTTGCATAATCGACCGTATTTGATGAACTTTTTCTTGTCGAATCAAGTTGGCAACAGCCGTATTACCGATGAGAATTTCATAGGCAGCGACACGTTGCTTGTCTGGTCCACGAAATAGTTTTTGCGCAATCACTGCTTGCAGAATATTAGCTAATTGAACTCTTATTTGTTGTTGCTGTATAGCGGGAAACACGTCAATGATTCTTTCAATAGCACTCGTCGCATCTGGAGTATGCAAAGTAGTGAAAACCAAATGGCCAGTCTCTGCTGCAGTGATAGCTGTAGCCATAGTTTCGATATCACGCATTTCACCCAGCAACAAAATGTCTGGATCTTGGCGCAAAGCTGACCTTAGTCCATCCGCGTAACTGTTCGTGTCTCTTCCTATTTCTCGCTGTTCAATGAGACATCCCATATGTGAATAGAGAAATTCGATAGGATCTTCCAAAGTGATAATTTTTTTCTTCTGGGTTTGGTTAATATGCTGGATCATTGCAGCGAGTGTCGTCGATTTACCCGATCCTGTAGGACCCGTAACAATAACAAGACCATGACTAAGTTGGCAAAGATGTAAAAAAATTTTAGGCATATTCATCTCGGACAAGCTCGGTATTTGACTAGGTATAATACGGATGGCAAGTGAAAGTTGTTCTCGTTGTATATAGGCATTTATACGATATCGAAACTTATCATGAAGGCTAAAAAGCATGTCGATATTTTTTTCCTTTTGCAACTTAGCTAACTGCTCTTCTGTCATAATCAACTTAGCAAAAGAACGGATGTCGTCCGACTCTAACTCACGTTCAATGGCAACCAGCATGCCTTGAATGCGTAATATCGGCGGAGAACCTACACTCAAATGAATATCGGATGCGTTGTGCAGGACAGCCTTCTCCAATAACTCAAGGATATTCAAATAACACACCTCTATTTCAAAGAATTGAAATATACCAATGAGTGATTTGTTGTCCCAAGAGCATCCAAAAAGCTGTCGCTGCAGTGATAAAAGGAACAAAAGGTATAGCTGTTTTGGGATTCAATTTTTTTACAAACAACAAAGGAATACAGATAATGCAACCAAAGAAGGAGGCAAGAGATAATATCCATAAACAACCTGTTATCCCACATACCGTCCCTATATTGAGAAATATCAACGCATCGCCAAATCCCATTTTTCTTCCGCTCAATAAAATTAAAATAAGAATCAGAAAAAAACCAAAAATGGCAGAGATGATTTCCAGCAAAAACGAAATATGAAGTAAAAAAATCATCAAAACAAAAAATACTAGAAACGCGAGTATAGAAAGTGGAGCAGAAATAGAATAATTGATTCTATCACCGCTTGCCAAAACGAATAAAAATGCAATAAAGATGAAATAAATCAAAAATTTGATGATATAAACTTTTGTGGTGGAAATTTCTATCCATAAAGCTTCAGCCAGAGTAGCATATGCCAATATCCACATAGGATAATAGAATGAACTTTTCAATTGATGAATGACATGTTTAGAGCTATCTACAAGAGATGCAGCAGAATGTTGAACCAGTTTTTCTCCAACTGCTATACAAAACAAACCTATCAAAGATCCCAGTATAAAAATAACAAAAGATTTAAAATACAGAAAAAATACGAGTTTACAATGCAGCCAAACCACCCCCGAAAAAACATATCTCAACACATTTTCGTCAAATTCGACTTTTCCACCTGTTTTCAAAACGATGGATTGGACAAACTATGGTAGAATAGAGTCAGAGCATTAAAAAGGGGATGAAAGAATGCCGTTTTTTTATTATCTGGTCTGGGGATTAATCGCTATACTGGCCATTGGCGTTCTATCTATATTTTTGGCTTTCTTTATTAAAATAGCTATCTTGCTGGCTTTGATTGCATTTGCATATTACTGGTTTTCCAAAGCAGTTTATTATCGTAAACAGAGAAAAAATTGGCGACATTAAATAATGAAATACATTTTTGCGAAATAATTTAAGAAACAATAAAAAGAGAGCCGTTTGATGAAAGCGACTCTCTTTGCTTATGCACTAAAGCTTGTTCTAACAAAGTCTAAATGGACAGACTGTTTCTGTATAAAAACTAAACCAATGCTCTTGCTTCACTTGGATTGCTTTTTAGTGCTTCGCTCAGTCGATGGGCAACTTGCCATATATCACCTGCCCCCATGGTTAAAACTAAGTCTCCGGGTTGCACCGTACTTAACAAATACTGGAGTACTTCATTTTTTGTTTTTAAAAAACGGACAGATGGATTACTTTTGACTCGAATCTGTTCTACCAAGCGTTCAGCCGTGACACCTTCTATTCTCCTCTCACCGGCCGGAGAATAAATATCTGCTATGACCACCTCATCCGCACCACTAAACGCTTGCGAAAATGCATCAAAGAGGAAATACGTTCTTGTATATCTTTGCGGTTGAAAAACGGCTACAATTCGACGCTTGGTTGCTTGAGCCGCTGCAATGGTAGCACGTATTTCTGTTGGATGGTGAGCATAGTCGTCAATAATAAGAATATTTTGTACATCCCCAATAACTTGAAATCGACGTTTGGCACCATGAAACTCAGAGAGGGCTTGCGCCATTTTTTCAAACGTTAAACCAGCTTCCAACCCAACCGCTAGGCAAGCCATGGCATTCATAATATTATGAATACCTGGCAATTGTAACCTCAGTGTACCCAGCACTTCTCCATTTAATCTGATTTCTGAAATACTACCGCGATCGATCAGATGAATCGAATGAGCAGTAATATTTGCTTGTGAATCTGGATTAGCTGAAAAAGTAACCACTCGGCAGGGCGCGCTTGCCGCGAACTTCTGCATATGCGGGTCTTCCGCCGAAGTAACCAGTAAACCATTTGACTGGATTTGCGACACAAACTGTTGATACGCATTCAAGAGATTTGAAAAATCCCCGCCATAGTGTTCCAGATGATCTGGCTCTACGTTAGTAACGACTGCAATATGGGGATGGTAATGAAGAAAAGAGCCATCACTTTCATCAGCCTCTGCTACCACATAGTTTCCACAGCCAGCACGTGCGTTTTCTCCCAGGTTGCTTACAACCCCACCAATGACAAATGTAGGTTCACACTCGCACCGTTCCATCATATAAGCAATCATAGAGGAAGTTGTTGTTTTCCCATGTGCTCCAGTGACTGCGATCCCCATCCGGTCTTCCATCAGCCGCGCGAGCATTTCCGACCGATGCAAGACCGGAATATCCCGCCTTTTGGCTTCCATTAGTTCCACATTATCTGGTGCAATCATGGTATTGTAAACTACGACGTCTGCACCCGCCACCTGCTCTGCACGATGGCCATAAAAAACTGTGGCTCCCCGCTCCTCTAAGCGTACAGCCAATTCCTGTCTGGAAACATCTGAACCGGACACTTCAAATCCCATATCCATTAATACTCGCGCAATCGCACTCATTCCATAGCCGCCAATGCCCACAAAATGCACGTGCTTGAACGATTTCACGCGCATCACCATCCCATCTGCAGAAATTGCCCAACACTATCCAGTTAGTTAAAAATAGCATGCCTCGCTTCATGAACCGTATACAAGGAGCCGCAAACCAACGCGAACTCGCCTAGGTTGACAGCTCGCTGCATCGCTGCAGGAATTGATATAGCTACTTCGACAGATTTCGACGGATACCTTTCACGAATCTTATCAGCTAGATGTTCTTTTGCAAAAGCTCGGCTGGTTTGCGGTGCAGTCACTATCACGTTTGCAGCATCCGGCACCAAAATATCAATCATTCGATCAATTTCTTTATCCGAAAGAATTCCTAAGACCAATGTCCATTCAACATTCTCTCTACCACACCTCGCTAACCAAGCAAGCATGGTTTTCAAGCTGGCCGCTGCTCCTTCTGGATTATGTGCTCCATCTAAAATAAAAGTTCGATTCTGCCATTGGAGCACCTCAAAGCGCATTGGCCACGAGACACGGCTCATAGCTTCACGCAGTGCATGCGCATCAGGCAGCAACCCGATGGACTCCAGCATAGCCAGCGCTACTGCTGCATTTTCAACTTGATGGGCGCCGTGTAACGGCAAAAAAATGCCCCCTATATCGCAATGCAATCCCCTGTAAAATAGCCGCTGTCCCAGCAGTTCCATCTTTTCCAATATGGCAGCCACATCACGTCCTACACGAATTAATGGGGCTGTTTGTTGCTGCGCAATCGCTTCTATCACACGGTACGCAACATCCTGCGCAGCGGTGACTATCGGGACGTTCGATTTTATAATGCCAGCTTTATCATAGGCAATATGCCGCAGAGTGGGACCCAGTATTTCCACATGATCCATGCCTACATTTGTTATACAGGTAACCAGCGGTTTCACTACATTTGTGGAGTCATAACGTCCACCGAGACCTGTTTCCCATACGACATGTGAAACTTGCTGCTCTGCAAAATAAAGTAAAGCCATGCCCGTCAGAACCTCAAACTCTGTTAACGGATCGTCCCCATCTACCCGTTCACAAGCCGTGCGGACACGCTGAGCCAATCGAAAAAAATTCTTTTCGTCTACAGGCTGCTTTTGTAGCGTAAACCTTCCCCGATAACCATCAAAAGAAGGCGAAGTAAATGTACCAACAAGATGGGTAGGATTGGCCATGAGCAACGAAGTCAGCATTGCTGCAACTGAACCTTTTCCGTTTGTTCCAGCGATATGCAAAAACTGCAGTCCTTGCTCAGGATGATGCAATTCTTCTAGCAGTTTTTGCATTCGCTCCAAACCAGGCCGAACGCCAAAGCGTTGCCTGCCTTTAAGCCACGCTTCTATACTTTCTTCTGCCAAGAATCGTTCTCCTTTCTACTGCTCCATTGCAGCCACTGCACGCAATCGCTCTTCCACTGCTGACAATCGAGCCTCATAATCCTCTCTTTTGATTTTCTCAGCTTCTACAACTTCTTGAGGTGCACGAGCAAGAAAATTAGGATTGCTAAATTTTTTGTCGATCCGCTCTATTTCCTGTTGCCAACGACGCTTCTCTTGTTCAAGTCGATTTTTTTCCGCCGCCAAATCAATCAATCCAGCCAGAGGAATAAATATTTCTGCACCCGATACTGCCAGTGCAATAGCCTGCGAAGGCGGCTCTATATCCATTTTGTTTTCTAATTGTGACGCATGACAAAGCTTTTGGATATAGTATTGGCCCTGCTGAAAGCGTTCCATTGCTTCAACCGAAAGCGGCCGGATAAGAAGGGAAATCTCCCTGCTCGGCGGAATATTGCGTTCACTGCGAATATTTCGCACGCTGCGAATCGCTTCTTGAATGGAACCCATCAATGTATCGCAAGTATCATCGATCCACGCCTGCTGTATTTGCGGCCAATCGGACGCAACAAGCAACTGACCGTTTCTTTGTGGCAAGTAAGACCAAATTTCCTCTGTAATAAATGGAATAAAAGGATGAAGCATTTGTAACAGTTGTTGCAGGACTTCGTACAGAACTGTCTGTACTCGTTCCTTATCGACAATGGCCTCTCCATAAAGCGAGATTTTAGCCATTTCTATATACCAATCACAAAAATCATCCCAAGCAAAATCGTAGAGTACTCGTGCTGCTTCGCCAAACTCAAACTCTTCCAGTAATCTCTGAGCACTTTTATTCGCTTTGGCCAGACGATGCAATATCCATCGATCGGCAATATCCAGTTTATCCCATTCAATGGTTCTTGCTTGAAAACTATCGGATAAATTCATGCGCACGAATCTAGCAGCATTCCATAACTTATTCATAAAATTGCGGCTGCCTTCAATTTTCTCCATACTAAAACGCTGATCGTTGCCCGGTGACGTGCCAGTAGCTAGACAAAAGCGCAACGTATCTGCTCCATACTGCTCTATAATTTCTATCGGATCGACACCATTGCCAAGACTTTTCGACATCTTTCGACCTTCAGAGTCGCGAATCAGACCGTGAAGAACAACGGTTTGAAACGGCATCTGGCCGGTGAATTCTAATCCCATAAATACCATCCGTGCTACCCAGAAAAAGATAATGTCATAGGCGGTCACCAAAACACTAGTCGGATAATATTTCTGATAATCCGGCGTATCTGTATCTGGCCAGCCTAAAGTAGAAAAAGGCCAGAGTGCTGAAGAAAACCACGTATCCAATACATCTTCATCCTGATGGATATGGGTACTCTTGCAATGCCCGCAACATGTAGCATCTTCCAGTTGAACTGTCGTACCGCCACAGTCGTCACAATACCAAGCAGGAATTCTATGCCCCCACCAAAGCTGCCGGGAGATACACCAATCTTTAACATTTTCCAACCAATGCACAAAAACTTTTTCAAATCGAGCCGGGACAAATTGTAATTCTCCACGATGGACAAACTGCAACGCTGGATCGGCTAAGTTTTGCATACGCACAAACCACTGCAAAGAAAGAAGCGGATCGACCACTGTAGAACAACGACTGCAGTGACCCACAGCATGCACAATATCAGTCACGTGAAGCAGATAGCCCTGCTTGCGCAGTACATCCACAACATCTTGGCGTGCTTCTAATGCATTACGTCCAGCAAACTCCAAAGCCAGTTCATTCAATTTTCCATCCGATCCGATACATTGCAACTGGGGCAATTGATGACGGAGTCCCACTTCAAAATCGTTTGGATCATGCGCTGGTGTAATTTTCACACAGCCTGTACCATACTCTCGATCGACAATCGGATCGGCTAAAATAGGAATCTCACGACCACTTAAAGGCAGAATAACCGTTTTGCCAATCAAGGAACTATACCGTTCATCATTTGGATGGACAGCAACAGCTACATCCGCAAAAAATGTTTCAGGACGTGTTGTAGCAATCACCACTTCACCTGAACCGTCTTTCAAGGGGTAGCGGATATGATAAAGTTTTCCCGGTAATTCAATATGCTCTACTTCAATGTCAGAAAGTGCTGTGCCGCATCTGGAGCACCAGTTGATGATGCGGTTACCGCGGTATATTAAACCTTTCTGATAAAGTTCCACAAAAACGGTGCGCACCGCTTGAGACAGACCTTCATCCATCGTGAAGCGTTCTCGACTCCAGTCTACCGAATCCCCAAGACGGCGAATTTGTTCAGTAATGGCCGATCCGTACTTGTCTTTCCATTCCCAAACTTTTTCTACAAACGCCGTTCTGCCAATATCGTGACGAGACTGCCCATTCTCTTGCATCAACATTTTTTCCACACGTGTCTGCGTAGCAATGCCCGCATGGTCAGTTCCAGGCAACCAAAGCACATCTTTACCTCGCATACGATGATAGCGAGCCAGAATATCTTGCAATGTATGGTTCCAGGCATGACCTAGATGGAGCACTCCTGTGACATTGGGAGGTGGAATCACCATGGAAAACGCAGGATGAGGTGAGCTACTATCCGCTTGGAAAGTTCCTGACTTTTCCCACTCAGCGTAAATTTCACGCTCCACTTCCTGTGGTTGAAAATGCTTGTTCATTTCTTGTGAGAACTTTTCTGTGGATGATGAATTTTGCATAAGAAACCCTCCGTTCATGTTATAGAATGACTCATTTCTTTCGTCGCTGCTCTGGACACAAAAAAGCCTTTCGTCCTTCAGGACGAAAGGCTTCTTCCGCGTTACCACCTGAATTTCCCAAGAAAGAAAAACGCAATCTTAGGACACTCGACATTGATAACGGGTATGACCCGGCTATAGCAGCTCAGAGACGACGTTCAAAACGGCTACCGAAGAACCTTCCAGCTAATGGTTCTCTCTCTGAACGGTTACACGTTTTTACTCCTTCTCATCAACGCTTTTTATCCGAAATTGAATTTGGTTGCTCTATCATACGAGAACAAACAAGACTTTGTCAAACCTTCATGACATCTTTTTGTATGACTTTACTTTTTGCGCCGTCCAGGATGGCGGCGTTTCTTAATTCGATGAACACGGACGGGTGCTACAGTTGTCTGAGCGCTTGATGATTTTTCTGCCCGGCGTTTCTCTAACTCTGCTTTTTTTCTGTCGCTCCATATGGAAACGCGTAAATAGAGATAACTGAGTGCCAAGGCGACGACGAAAATCAGCAAATTTTGCCCTAAAGTATACCATATACCACCTTTTTCCGTAATTTCCAGACCAATTGTAAACTGCAAAATCAATCCAAGCAGAAACGTAGTTGTGACACCCGCAAACGTATTGGCCAATCGACGTTCTGTCAAACGCGGAATAATGAGCCACATCATGAGAATCATGGCAAACTCTGAACTAAACATGAGCGGATAATGAACTGTATAATAAGCGACTGCCTGTAAAACAGCAAACGACACAGATAAGATGGCAAGATATCGAATATGGAAGCCTCTCCAAGTGCCTCCATCCATCCACGAATTCGCCATTACCCCATCTCTCCTCTCAATCCTGTCGCCCATTCTAGCAAAGCTCAGAAAGGCAAGTCTAGCGAATATTGTTCTACATGTCCAATTTTATGCGAAAAAAAGGGGTACATGCTCACCTATTTGCATATATATCATACGCAAAGTATATATTCGACGAGCTAAGACGAGCTATCCAGATAAGATTTCGCCAGGAGGTGGTTGGCATGGGTCTGTTTATCATGCTGGCACGTTTTGTCAAATTAATGTTGGCAGCAGCCATCATGCTACTTTTCTTTCGCGCTTTAATTTGGCCCAATACACTGGACCTTTTGATTCTTATGCTTCTCTTTATTGTCTTTGCAGTTACTTTTATTGGGGCACCATAGCCAGGTTGAATAGATATTTAACTTTGTTGGCAAAAAAACATCAGGCATAGGAGAAATCACTATGCTGATGTTCGCTATCGAAGTTATTCTTTTCAGAGCATCATTCTTAAAAATTTTGCACGTTTGCCAAACGTATCGGGGTGTCCGGTATAAGAAGGGTTTGACCCACCCAAATATCTTCTGTTTCCAAACGATTGACACGAATCATTTCACTTTTCAAGACGCCAACGCGATCGGCCACCATTTGCAGCGTCTCGCCTTCCTCGACTACAACATAGCGTAAGGTATAAAACCTTTCGGGAGCATTGAAATCGACAAACGACCAAAGACTTTTATTATCCATAGAACGTTCAAAAGACTTCTCCGGTTCCTGAAAAGCTCCATTGGCAGGGGAAGGCTCAACTACCGGCTCCGTGCGAGTCTGTTGGATACGCCCTGCATCTTTACTGAAGGCAAGATTGGCGTGAAAACCAGAATCAGAAAAGGCTCGCGAAGCAGAGAAGGAAACAGCATCTTTTTCCTCGAATTGAGCTTCTTGTTTTTCACTCAACTGATTCTCAAACGAATACTCGGCCAGCGGCTTTTGTTCTTCCGTATCACTCACCACAAAACGGTCAAGCGCTTCTAACTCTGCGGCAGCACCAAGAACCGTAGAATCAGCAGAGCTGTTTATATCACTTGGTGTTTGATTTTCCTTATTGCCCCTGCTTTCTTTGGACTCATTGACATCTTCTTGTATTTGCAAGCCATGCCCTGCACGCGCTTCACTCAATTGCTCCGTCTCAAGGGTGACTCTATTCAACCGTTCAGCACTGTCCCCCGCTTCCTCAGGATCCTCCATACCGCGTACAGGAAATGGTGTGTCCTGACCCTGGTCCTGCGCGTTGAAGGATTGCTCCGCGAATGTGTCAGATTCAACATTGCTTACTGTGTCTGACATCAAACTCTCGGACTCAGAGGCTTCCGTTTCTCCCCGAAACTCTCCAACCCATGCATTCGTCTCTTTCATACCTTGACTTGACAGTTCGTTTACATGTGTCGATTGAGGCCGATCCGGCAAAGATACCCATAAATCGCCAATCTCTTGTGCACCACATTGGAAATGATATCCACCTTTATCCACAAGACCGGCAATTTGTAAATTCCCTTGTACACGAAGCCAAGAATCTCCCGATACATCTAATTTCCAACCAGCAAGTCTGCTTTTTACATTCAGAACACCATTCGGTTGAGCATGGACTGGAACTTTTAAAATAAAGGGCAAACGATGATGGACATGAATGACCGGATCGTCATCCATGACAATTTGAGTGTTCTTTCCCTCTGATGACTTGCCCTTTTCTTGGGACGCCAAGTACCCCGCAAAAACGATAGCGCCTTCGAGCACATAAGTATCTTCAACGCGATCGAAAGAAATAACTTCCGTTGCGACAGTAGCGTCCTCCACTCTGTCTCCTTCGCGAACACTATCCATAAACACTTCTTGGTCTATGGCTACGGAAATCATGGGTGTTTGCTGATTCTGCATCGCCTAATACCCCTCCTTAAACAGCAGGTCTCTCCCTGCATGTTTATGAAGTGGGATATGCTTTTATGTCCTTACAGCAGCGTTCACACACATGGATAAGCGAAGGACGTTCTGCAGTTAAAACGAACGAATTGCGCTGTCAACAGCCTCGCAAGTTCTTGATAGTTCTTCTTGACCGTGAACTGCGGAAAGAAAACAAGACTCCAGTTGTGACGGTGGTAAAAGTACACCTCGTTTGAGTAATGCATGGAAAAATTGTGCAAACATTTTTTTGTCGGACTGAGCTGCAGACTGATAGTCTACCACTGCTCCTTCATTGAAAAACAATCCAAACATTCCTCCAATGGCGTGGCCGTATGCAGGAATGCCTTTGGCTTGACAAGCCTGTAAAAAAACTGAAACGATTTGCTGCCCGTATTGTTCCATCTTGCTATACAAACCATTGGGCGCTTCTTCCTCAATCATGGTAAGTGCCGCAATGCCTGCAGCCATCGCAAGAGGATTACCAGATAAAGTACCCGCCTGATAAACAGGGCCATTGGGCGCTACCCATTCCATGATATCCCGTCTACCACCATAGGCGCCTACCGGAAGACCGCCACCAATTACTTTCCCCAGTGTTACCAAATCTGGACGGATACCAAACCGTTCTTGGCCGCCTCCAGCAGCTACGCGAAACCCCGTCATCACCTCATCAAAAATAAGTAGAGTACCGTATTTTTCAGTCAATCGCCGCAATTCTTCCAGATACCCAGGTTGGGGCAGGATGCAACCCATATTGCCAGCCACAGGCTCCACAATAACTGCAGCAATCTGTTCACCCATTTGAGCAAAAAGCTCCTGTAAGGCTTCCACTTGGTTATAGGGTACTGTAGCGGTATAGTGAGCGATTCCCTCCGGTACACCAGGGCTATCTGGCAAACCCAGAGTAGCCACGCCCGATCCGGCTTTAACCAAAAGTGCATCCGAGTGACCGTGATAACATCCTTCAAATTTAACAATGATATTTCTTTTCGTAAACGCACGCGCTAAACGCAGTGCGCTCATCGTCGCCTCTGTTCCGCTGTTGACCATGCGAACAACTTCCACTGCGGGCATCAGTTGATTTACTTTTTGCGCCATCACTGTTTCGGCAATCGTTGGCAGGCCAAAGGAGGTGCCTTTTTCCAAAGCCTCAGTTACAGCTGCCTTAATGCGCGGATGAGCATGTCCAAATAGCAAAGGCCCCCAAGACAATAGGTAATCAATATACGAATGACCATCCAAACTCTCAATATGCGGTCCGCTTCCTTGACGAATATAGATTGGGTTTCCACCAACAGCCAAAAAAGCTCGAACGGGTGAATTTACCCCACCAGGTAGCCATTTGACAGCCTCTTGAAACGCTTTTTCTGATTTTTCCATTTGAAGGATCCCATCATTATCCACTCGATTCCCTCTTTTCTATTCTTCTTTTAACCAATCAGCAGCCGATAGTGCAAAATAGGACAAAATAAAATCAGCACCAGCTCGCTTAAAAGATGTGAACATTTCCATTACAGTGGCACGTTCATCAATCCAACCTTGTTGCGCCGCAGCTTTCACCATACTGTACTCAGCCGAAACATTGTAAGTCGCTATAGGGACTTGAGTGGACGAGCGTAATTTAGCGGTGACATCCAAATAAGACAGAGCTGGTTTTACCATAAGCATATCAGCACCTTCACGAAGATCAGACTCGGCTTCACGCATAGCCTCACGAACATTGGCAGGATCCATCTGGTACGTTTTACGATCACCAAACGATGGAGCAGAATGGGCAGCTTCACGAAATGGACCGTAAAAAGCGGAAGCATATTTGACAGCGTAAGATAGAATTGCTGTATCTTGGAAACCATTTTCATCTAAAAGCGAGCGAATAGCCTGTACACGACCGTCCATCATATCTGACGGGGCAACCACATCAGCACCAGCTTCTGCGTGGGATAGAGCAGTTTGAGCAATCAACTGCAGGCTTTCGTCATTGACAATCTTTCCATTGCGAATGAAACCGCAATGACCTGCCGGATTATATTGGCAAAGACAAACATCTGTCATCACAAGCAATTCAGGAACTTCCATTTTCGCAGCGCGAATAGCTTCCTGAACAATACCTTTAGGATGGTAAGCACTCGAGCTCTGTTCGTCTTTCTCGGCTGGCAAGCCAAACAGAATGATGCCAGGAATGTTCTTTTCTGCGATTTCCACAACCAATCTCCTGAATTCATCCAGTCCATAATGGTAGACGCCAGGCATTGCCGTGATTTCTTCCTTACCTGTCAAATTTTCTTGAACAAAGACTGGCAAAATAAAATCATTGATACTGACCGTTGTTTCTCGAATCAAGCGACGCATTTGAGCACTAGTCCGTAGACGACGATGTCTCTGAAAGTTATTCATCCAAATTCACCTCTTTTATAGATTGCGACACACTGAAAAATAGCCATTTTATACATGAAAAAATTTATGAAGAATTCAGATCTTGGACTGAACCTATGGCCGACACTAATGATTCGTCATTGGGCTCTGAAGCTATTGCTGCCAGTTGAATCCCCGTTTTCCTTATAGCATCAGCTGTAGTAGTGCCGATCGCAACAGCCTGAATCTCTTCCATTTGCCATTGTTTGAGTAGCGGCTGGACATGATTTATATACACTTTAACTGCAGAAGGACTGTGAAACACCCAAACCGGTCGATGAAAGCGGGCAATTTCTTGCAACTCTGCTTTATTGGGGATTCGCGGGACTGTTTCATATAGAACCAATTTCGCCAGCCGTATACCACGGCGTTCACATTCTCGTTCAAGAGTACCTGCAGTTTGTCGAGCACAGGGATAAAGCCATATCCCCTTGGATGGTGAAGTCAGTTTATCAAGCCATTCCGCCAGTTGATATCCAGTATGGATATTCTCTCGCCAGTAAGCTACAAGTCCACAATCAAGAGCCGTTTTCCAAGTGGTTTGACCAATACAGTAACAAGCAGGCAAGAATGGGAAAAGGGCAGAATGCTTATGTAACCATGCTTTGAAAAGGCGAGCCGCAGTTACTGATGTGAGGCATACTCCTTGAATTTCTGGCTTATTTCGAATCCACGAGTTTTGCGACTCGTCATCGACCGACACGGTTTGAGTCAGGGGGAGTAAAATACTTTGAATGCCATAGTTTACAAGCTGACGAGCTGTTTTCTCAAGTCCTGGAGAACTTCTGGTCAGAACTGCCACTCGCTCTGTGGTCAACATCGCCACCTCCCCCACTCCACCTTCAGGAATACTTTTGCAAAATCTGATCTGCCCCTTTCTCAAGCAACTTCTTTGCCACCATTTGACCGAGATCGACCGGAGACATTCTGCTAGATAATGATTCCTTGACCTGATAAATTACTTCCCCATCTTCAGAAGCCACAAGACCCGTCAAGACCAAGGTTCCATTTTGCCATTCCGCATATCCTGCGATAGGTACCTGGCATCCACCGTTAAGTGAGTGAAGCAAGGCTCTTTCTGCAAGCGCTACCTGTTCCGTTTGTCGACAGTGGAGAGACTGCAACATTTCTTTTAGTGAACTATCCTGATCTCGACATTCCACAGCCAGAATTCCCTGCCCTATTGCTGGAAGTATATGCATAGGGTCGATACGTTCCGTGATACGGTCTTCCCACCCCATTCGAATCAGTCCGGCTGCTGCCAACAGTATAGCGTCGTATTCTCCGCTTTCTAATTTGTTAAGCCGCGTATCAATATTGCCGCGCAACAATTTGATTTGTAAATCATTTCGCAAATGTTTAAGTTGAGCCATACGGCGTAACGAGGATGTACCTATGACAGAACCTTGGGGAAGATTATGAATAGCATTGGCTTTTTTAGTAATTAAGGCATCCCGGGCATCCACCCTGTTCGGATAAGCAGCAATGACTAAACCATCTGCCAATTCTGCTGGTACATCTTTTAAACTGTGCACAGCCATATCCGCTTGTTCTTGGAGCAATTGCTGCTCTACTTCAGAAACAAACAATCCCTTGCCACCAATTTTAGAAAGTGAAACATCAAGAATTCTATCTCCTTGCGTAACGACAGGTATGATTTGAAATTCAGTGTCTGGAAAAAAAGATTGAAGCTGTTGAATAACTTGTCTCGTCTGCGTCATTGCCAATAAACTTTTTCTTGAAGCCACTCGAATCATTCGCAATTAAACACACATCCTTTTTCATCACGGTCTAATGATAACCCCCAAAACGACCAATCAGCAAAAAATTGATAAGTAAAACCATAAAGCAAACTACATACAATCGATGTAGCACATGCAAGGGTAATGAACGACGAATTTCCAGCCAAAACGTCAATGCATAGAAAAGTAACAACACAAGAGTAGCCATAGGTGTTGGAGAGTCCCATATCCAAAGATTGAGTACAATTTTCCCCCACAAGAAACCCAACAACGAGGAGATAAGCAAAAGAGTAAAGCCAACACGATTGCACCATCTCGCTGTACGTGATGAGTGCTCTAATCCCGGCAATCTTAAAAACCAGTGGTTAAAACTTTTCTTTCGCAAAAGATGATACTGAACAAGGTACATGACAGAAAACACAAAGGCGACTGAAAAAAAAACGTAACTGACAAGTGCAAGAGAGATGTGGAAAATAAGCAAGTCCGGACGGCCATGCGGTATGATACCCGGACTGAAAGGACCAAAACTCGCAAAAATAACAAACGAAAAAGCAACCAAATTTGCAAAAAAAATGAATAAGCCGACACGATAAAATGTGTCGACCACCAGAGCAACCACTAAAATCAACCAAGAAATAAGCAACAGATTGTCAAACCGACTATATACTGGTGCTGATTGGAGTTGAATAAAACGCGCTATTAACAGAGATGTTTCTCCAATAAAAACCATAAACAACAAGACGACAGCCAGTCGATTGAAAATCCTTTTAGATTCAAGAACATCCATGAAGTAAAAAAATAAACTAAGTGCATAAAAAAACATCGTGCTGTCGATTACAGCGCGGGTAGCCATTCACGATTAGCTCCTATAAACTGAACTGCCTACGGTTGAGCCAGACATTTTTTCAGCCATGAGAGATCGCCATTTGCCCATAAACTCCGACATTTTGTACGACGTCAGCATCTCCCTCTCCGGATGCGGCTGACTGATAAATTCAATACCAAACAGTTGAGCCAGTGCCTCCGGCGAAAAAGCAGGATCACTCTGAACAGCCATATCCTTCATAGCATGAATCGGATCGCGCAAAAGTTGATTGACAATACTCATGGTGTGCTTCTGCAAAATTTGAATTTCTTTCTCACTCAAATGCGGCAGTTTTCGCTTTAAACTTTCCATAACATCGCTTTGAATTTGCACACCTTTTTCACGAATAGCGGTAATCACGGGTACGACGGATAGAGACGAAATCCATTCGTCAAACTCTAATAAACTGGAATCGATCATTTCACGCACCACGCGCGTTTGACGCCGTCGCTCCTCCATATTCACATCCACAACTTGTTGTAAATCGTCTACGTCATACAAAAAAACATCCGAATGCCCAGAAAGTGACGAATCAATATTACGCGGAATCGCTAAATCGAGCAAGAGCGTTTGCCGACCGTGGCGCCCTGTACGAATGGAGGTCCACATATTTTCAGTAATAATTGGCCTTCCTGCGCCAGTTGCTGCCACCACTACATCTACCCGTCCAACAAAGTGTCGCAATTGTTCCCATGGAACAATTTTAGCTTCTACACGACGAACCAATTCTTCCGCGTTGGTAAGGGTCCGATTAGCAATATACATCTGACTGACACCATGAGCCGACAGATGCTCAGCGGCTATGCGAGCCATGGTACCAGCGCCAAGAATCAAGGCACTCCGTCCACGTAATGAACCATAAATCTTTTCAGCCAGTTGAATGGCCGCTGAAGCAACAGAAACAGGCGCTTGTCCAATCATGGTTTCCGATTGTGCTCGTTTTCCTACTTCTACAACATAACGGAACATCTGCTTCAAGAACGAACCAATCGTACCAATTTCTGCAGCAAGCGCCACAGCCTCTTTGACCTGTCCTAATATCTGTGTTTCACCCAGTACAATAGAATCCAAACCGCAAGCTACCTCCATTGCATGTTGTACTGCTTGCGGACCTTCGAAAGTATATAGTGTGTCTTTTATTTCTTCCGTCGCAAGACCCGAATGTTGAGCCAAAAGACGAATGACAAAATCACGTGCTGCTTTCGTTGACGTTGTCAATGTATATATTTCTGTGCGGTTACAGGTGGAGACAAGCACCGTTTCAAACAAGGAACGGGTATCTTTCATCCGCAACAACGCAGTTTTTTGGGCATCTTTATCAAAACTCACTTTCTCTCGAAGGGAGACAGGAGCCGTACGATGATTTAAACCAATCACAACAATCTGCATGCAGGTGGTCACCTCCCGCATTGGCTTTTTATAAGATAATTATAGCAACCTATGGATAATCATTGGCGCAATAAATGTGTCATCTTCATGGCGATCCGTCAATTTCCTATCTATCATCTTTACATTTCAATGTTTTATTCATTATCACTTAATTCACTTTCATGAGCAGTCAAATCAGTTTCCAAAACAGACCAGAGTTCATCAATATACATGTTCTTTTCACTCGATATAGAAAGTATAGGATTAGGAGTTTGCAAGCCCGTGCGAATTTGCTGAATGTGCTTGGCTATATCCCTCTTGGCGATTTTATCCAACTTTGTAGCAACCACTAAAACTGGGTGTTGTAACTCCAGTAACAAACGGTGAAAATCGCGATCATCCACACTGGGTTCATGTCGAATATCTACCAGATGCAACACTCTGGTTATAGGTTCTCTTTTTTCTAAATATTGAACTATCCATTTACGAAACGCAGCCCGTTGTGTTTTGGAAACCTGGGCATAACCGTAGCCAGGTAAATCGGCAAAACGTAAAGTATCGTTAATATTATAGAAGTTAATCTGTTGAGTTTTGCCGGGATGTTGAGATACTCGTGCCAGCGATTTTCGATTGAGCAAACGGTTGAGCAAAGAAGACTTGCCAACATTGCTACGCCCAATGAAAGCAAACTCAGGAAGTCCGTCCTGAGGCCACTGCTCGGGACGGACTGCACTGATTTCAAATTGCACCTTACGAATTTTCATTGGTGAGCTCCTTCTCCAGAGAACGTATTTCTTAAAATATCGGGCATTTTGTCGGTCGGGTAAAACCCTTCAAACTCCTCAAGAGGAAAAGGTTCAACAAAAGCTAAAGCCACAACTTCGTCCATATGTTTAACAGCATGAAATTCCATCTCATCACGAACCACTTGTGGTATATCGCGTAAATCTTTAACATTGTCCAACGGATGAATGACATGACGAATACCCGCACGGTGCGCGGCTAAAGATTTTTCACGCAATCCACCAATCGGCAAAACTCTACCTCGCAAAGTAATTTCTCCTGTCATAGCAACATCCCGACGTACACGTCTGCCTGTTAAAGCTGAGATGAGACAGGTAGCCATGGTGATACCAGCAGAAGGTCCGTCCTTCGGAATCGCCCCTTCCGGAACATGCACATGCAAATCGACATTTTCATAAAAATCATGTTGTAAGCCAAACTGACCAGCTCGCGAACGCACATAAGAAAAGGCAGTCTGTGCGCTTTCGCGCATCACATCACCTAAGTGGCCTGTTAAGACCAGCTTGCCTTTGCCCGGTACAACAGACACTTCTACAGAAAGCAAATCTCCACCTGTTTCTGTCCATGCGAGTCCATTGACAACGCCAATTTGGTCTTCTTCTTCCTGTGCTCCATATCGGTATATCGGGGGACCAAGAAAATCCTCTATCGTTTTCGTTTGCACTGTTATTCGTTTTTTTTCACCTGAAGCTATTCTACGAGCAACCTTTCTGCAAACAGCCGCCACTACCCTCTCCAACTGACGGACACCAGCTTCCCGCGTGTAGTGTCGTATCAGCATTAAAAGTACATCTTCTGAAATTCGCATCTGATCGGCTTTAAGGGCATGTTTTTCCTTTTGGCGAGGCAAAAGGTGCTGTTTGACAATATTTAATTTTTCCAATTCTGTATAGCCACTTAATTGAATAATTTCCATACGGTCGCGGAGTGGACCAGGAATTTGGTATACATTGTTGGCTGTTGTGATAAACATGACGTCGGACAAATCAAAAGGTATCTCGATGTAATGATCGGAGAATGTTTGATTTTGCTCCGGATCAAGTACTTCAAGCAACGCCGAACTAGGATCTCCACGAAAATCATTTGCCATTTTGTCGATCTCGTCAAATAGAAACACAGGGTTCTTAACGCCTGCAGATTTCATGCCCTGAATAATTCTTCCCGGCATGGCGCCAATATAGGTTCTACGATGACCGCGAATCTCCGCCTCGTCTCGTACACCGCCAAGAGAGGCTCTAACAAATGGACGTTTTAAGGCTGTGGCTATAGACCGCGCCAAAGAAGTTTTGCCTACACCAGGTGGTCCAGCCAAACATATAATCGGTCCTGTCATTTTTCCGGATAATCTTTGTACGGCTAAGAACTCCAAAATACGCTCCTTAATTTTTTCCAACCCATAATGCTCTTCGTTAAGAACTTTTTCAGCACGACGCAAATCAACACGCTGTTGAGCCGTCTCTATCCACGGTAAGGCAAGCAGCCAGTCCAGATAAGTACGGACGACCGTACCTTCTGCTGATGCCTGAGGAATTCTTTCTAAACGTTCGAGTTCTTTCTCCACTTTTTCTTTTACCAACAACGGCATCTCTTTTTGCTCCAACTGTTGGCGTAATTCCTCAACTTCTGCAGAACGGCTGTCACGATCGCCCAATTCTTTTTGGATGGCCTTCATTTGTTCGCGTAAATAGTACTCTTTTTGTGTTCTTTCCATCTGTTTGCGAACACGTTGGTGAATATTTCTTTCCAATTCCAGAATTTCTCTCTCATCCGAAAGGATCTGCAACAGTTTTTCCAGTCTTTTCATTACATCGAGTTCTTCTAATAGCTGCTGTTTCTCACGAATTTTAAGAGGCAGATGAGCAGCCACGGCATCAGCGAAATGACTAGGATCGGAAATATCTACAACGCTTGAATAAGCTTCCTGGTCGACCTTTTTGGATAATTTCAAATATTGTTCAAACTGCTGCAAAACAGAACGCATGAGAGCCTGATATTCAGCGTTGGATTTAGAGAAATCCTGTTCTTCTTGAACAGCAACCTCAACTTCAAACCATTCATCCGTTTTGGTGAAACGATGAATTCGTGCCCGAGCGATGCCTTCTACCAAAACACGAATTGTACCATTAGGCAGTTTCATCATCTGCTTTACTTTAGCCAAAGTACCTATATGAAACAGATCTTCCTCTGTCGGATCATCGACTTGACCGTCTTCCTGTGAAGACAACAGCAATTGGTTACTCGTCATGGCGCATTTTTCCAGAGCTTTGATGGATTTTTCTCGCCCTACATCAAAATGTAAAACCATGGTTGGAAAAACGAGTAATCCACGCAATGGGAGCAATGGATAAACGAGTTGTTTTTTTTCTGATTTTGTTGCCACTGAGTCACCCCCGAGTTGCTCTCCCACTAACCTACTAGTATTGTACTCTGCTTAGCTTAGCAATCCAAATTAGAACGACACAGAGGAGTGATTTATGGATACGGATGGGTTAGAACTTGATTCCGTAAGAATTCGTTTTTCCCAATCCATCTCCACTCCACCAACCAGTGAAAGCTTGAGCACATCCGTCAGTTTCTCGACTGGCACAATTTTAATGCCATTCATATTATGAAATATCTCTTGCCAATTCTCTTTTGGAATAAGCACGACTTCTGCTCCCGCTTCCTTCGCTGCTTCAATTTTGGCAGGCACACCACCTACCGGACGAACCAATCCTCGAATAGAGAGTTCCCCAGTCATTGCCACCGTATTCAAAACAGGAATACGGGTAATCGCAGAACATACAGCTACAGCCATAGTAATTCCAGCACTTGGTCCGTCTACCGGCGCTCCGCCAGGAAAATTAATATGCAAATCGTAAGAAAACGGATGGAGTCCAGAGATTCTCTGCAAAACAGTCAATACATTTTCCATCGAACCAATAGCCATTGATTTACGTCGCATGCTACCGCTCCGTGAACGAATGGTTTCTTCTTCCACCAAACCTCCCACTGTCACTTTACCATGTCCAACCCTATTTTTTTCAGCTACGACTTCCACTTCAAGCAACATGCCTGAAGAAGGCCCATACACTGCCAAACCATGAGCAACCCCTACTTGCGGATGTGGGTTAATTTTTCTCTCAGGCCGAGGAGACATATGTGTAAAACGAATAACCCATTGAACGTCTTCCAAGGTAATTTGCGTGCGATTTTCTGTTAATGCCATTCCTCCTGCAATCTGAACAATATTTACAGCATCACGGCCATTTGTTGCATAATTGGAAATTTCATCGATTACAGGCTTTTCTGCAATCATATTCAGTTTTTCAAATCCTCGCGAAACTACTTCAGCAATTTCTTGCCGACTCAGAGAGCGAAAAAATATTTCCATACAGCGAGAACGAATGGCAGGAGGAATTTCTTCGGGCGATCTCGTTGTTGCTCCAACCAAGCGAAAATCCGCTGGTAACCCATTTTGAAAAATATCATGAATGTGTGCAGGAATATTGTGATCTTCACTACTGTAGTACGCACTCTCCAAATAAACCTTACGATCTTCCAAAACTTTTAATAATTTGTTCATTTGAATTGGATGTAACTCTCCAATTTCATCAATAAAAAGCATGCCACCATGAGCTTTGGTTACTGCCCCAGCTTTTGGCTGAGGAATGCCTGCTATACCCATGGCACCTGCACCTTGGTAAATCGGATCATGAACGGAGCCAATCAACGGATCAGCAATTCCTCTTTCATCAAAACGAGCTGTGGTTGCGTCGAGTTCAATAAATTTTGCATCTTCAGCAAATGGAGATTCGGCTCGTTTCTTGGCTTCTTCCAAAATGACTCGTGCAGCAGCTGTCTTGCCAACGCCAGGAGGGCCATAGATAATCACATGCTGGGGATTAGGTCCACATAAAGCTGCCCGTAATGCTTTTAATCCTTCCTCTTGACCTATAATATCTTGAATCGATGAAGGTCGCGTCCGCTCCGAAAGTGGTTCAGAGAGAGAAATTTCTCGCATCGATTTTAATCGAGCTAACTCTTTTTTTGACTCTCGCTCTACCGCATGTCGATTTTGATTTTGACTTTTGAGTAAATTCCAGAAATATAGTCCTATCACAATAGCGAAAAAAATTTGAATACCAGCCAAAATCGTCATGTTCATCTCGCATCCTCCCATGGCAGCAAACACTCATGAAGCAATATGAGCATTATTGCCTGGAGAAATTGCCAATAAACGCAAAAAAGCATTTGCTGCAAAAGATACTTGCAACAAATGCCAAAGCAAAAATGCTTCCCAAAACTTGTTAATTAAAATTAATGATTTAAGCTGTTTCTTCTGATTTGCGAAAAACTTTTATGGTTTTTCCATCCTTACCAATGAGCAGAGGACGTTGTTCGTGAAGTGCTGCCTCGCGAGTGATGACACATTTTTGGACATCTTCACGTGAAGGCAACTCATACATGACATCCAACATTATGGATTCAATAATGGCTCTAAGACCACGAGCGCCCGTACCGCGTTTAATTGCTTCTTTAGCAATAACAGATAACGCGTCATCTTGGAATTCCAAAGTTACTCCATCTAATTCAAGAAGCTTCTGGAACTGTCTGACCAAGGCATTTTTCGGCTCGGTCAAAATCCGCTTAAGCGCTTCTTCATCCAACGCCTCCAATGTTGTGACGACGGGAAGACGACCGATAAACTCTGGAATCAGACCAAACTTTAAAAGATCTTCTGGCAAAACTTTGGTCAGTATATCTTCATTGTCAAGATGACGGTTAGCAGATTCTACAGAGCCAAAACCAATGACCTTACGACCAAGACGGCGTTTAATGATTGGCTCTATGCCATCAAATGCTCCACCGCAAATAAAGAGAATGTTAGTTGTATCAATTTGGATAAACTCTTGATGAGGATGTTTGCGACCACCTTGTGGTGGAACGCTTGCCACTGTACCTTCAAGAATTTTTAACAAAGCTTGTTGTACACCTTCACCAGAAACATCTCTAGTAATCGATGGATTTTCAGACTTGCGGGCAATTTTGTCAATTTCATCAATATAAATAATGCCCCGCTCAGCCTTTTCAACATCATAGTCAGCCGCTTGAATCAGTTTAAGTAGGATATTTTCTACATCTTCACCAACATATCCAGCTTCAGTTAGGGATGTCGCATCCGCAATTGCAAAGGGAACATTCAGGATTCGCGCCAAAGTTTGAGCCAATAAAGTTTTACCACTACCAGTCGGACCAAGCAACATAATATTAGATTTAGAAAGTTCCACATCATCCGACTTACCATTCGACATATTTATGCGTTTATAGTGATTGTAAACCGCCACAGACAAAGATCGTTTAGCACTCTCTTGACCAATAACGTATTGATCAAGAATCGCTTTAATTTCAGTCGGTTTGGGAACGTCTTTTAATTCGAATTCTTCATCTTCACCTAACTGTTCTTCAACAATTTCATTACAAAGTTCAATACATTCGTCGCAAATGTATACTCCTGGTCCTGCCACTAGTTTCCTTACTTGTTCCTGTGTTTTTCCACAAAACGAACATTTCAGTTGTCCTTTTTCTTCGTTAAACTTAAACACGGCGCGTTCCCTCCTTTACGGCAAATCGACCAACTTTTTCACTTACACATTGCCATGTTGAATGACATCGTCGATTAAACCGTACGCCTTGGCTTCTTGAGCAGACAGAAAATTGTCGCGGTCTGTATCTTGTTCAACTTTTTCAATGGGCTGTCCTGTTCTTTCTGCCAATATACTATTCAGCTTATCCTTGGTTTTGAGTATCCAATCGGCATGAATTTTTATATCTGATGCCTGACCTTGAACTCCTCCCAACGGTTGGTGGATCATAATCTCAGCATTCGGCAACGCAAATCGCTTACCTTTTTCGCCAGCCGCCAAAAGAAATGCACCCATACTGGCGGCCATGCCAATGCACATTGTGGATACTGCAGGTTTTATGTGTTGCATTGTATCATATATAGCAAGACCCGCTGTAACCGAACCACCAGGACTGTTAATGTACAATTGAATATCTCGATCAGGATCGTCTGCAGCTAAGAACAGTAACTGAGCAACTACGGAATTTGCAACATAGTCATCAATCGGTGTACCCAGCAAGATAATTCGATCTCGCAAAAGCCTGGAATATATATCGTAAGAACGTTCTCCTCGACTGGTTTGTTCAATAACGATGGGTGTTAAACTCATGTATACCCCTCCTTCTCCAAAAAAGAAAACCTCTGTTTTTGACAAGACAAGGCACGTTAACGTGCCTTGTCCGAACTATACCTTATCTCAACATCTAACTTCGTATTCCATATTATACCCAACATCAAACCAATTTGCTATTTTCCACAAGAAACTTAGCCACCCTGCTGTTTCTTAAATCATGGCGCATATTTTGCAACCCAGGATCGCGAAGATTCATCAATTGTTGAACTCGCTCTATCTCCATGTTAGCTTGCTCTGCAATTTTGGCTAGCTCAGACTGCAAATCTTCAGGAGTCGGTTCTAAACTCTCCTGCTTGGCAATTTCCTCTAAAACAAGTTCAATACGAACTCGTTTTTCAGCGCCTTCTTTAAACTGAGCACGCAACTCTTCCATGCTCGTACCTGTAAATTCAAGGTAAGCATCTAGCGGAATTTGTTGATACTGTAACTGACGAGCAAAATTGTCAACCTGATGGTCAATTTCATGTTCAACCATCACTTCTGGTAAATCAATGACAGCATTTTCAGTGGCTTTAGTTACTGCTTCATCCTCCAGATAGCGTTCCCTGTCAGCTTCAGCACGTTTTTCCAAAGACTCTTTCAAATCTGCCACGAATTCATCCACTGTTTGAAAATCACTAATTTCCTGAACAAACTCATCGTTTAATTCTCGAAGTACTTTGCGTTTAATATCGTGTAATACAACTTCAAATTCGGCAGGCTTCGAAGCCAACGATTTGACATGATATTCTTCAGGAAATGTGACTTGAATTGTCCGAGTCTCACCTGGTTTCATGCCTATCAACTGATCTTCAAAACCAGCAATAAACATGCCCGAACCTATCTCTAACTGAAAGTTTTCAGCTTCCCCACCTTCAAAGGGTTCACCGTCGACTGTTCCTCGAAAATCAATACTGACTGTGTCGCCCTTTTCGACTTCACCGTCTTCTACCACCTCAATCTGAGCATGGCTGGAGCGAATATTATCAAGCTCTTCTTGAAGTGATTCATCTGTAACCTCAAACTTTTTATCTTCAATTTCAAGCCCTTTATACTCGCCAAGAGTAACTTCCGGCTTAACCACTACAGTCGCTTTGAATACAAAAGGTTTACCTTGTTCAGCTTGTAAATAATCTACTGATGGTCTATCTACGGGAAAAATACCAGTCTCTTTGACTGCAACGTCATAGGCGCGTGGCAACAAGTAATCAACCGCATCTTGATAGAGCGATTCCACTCCAAATTTCATTTCAAAAATTTTTCTTGGCACTTTGCCTTTGCGGAAACCTGGAACGTTTACTCGTTTAACCACTGATTTAAAAGCAACATCTAAAGCCGCTCCAAATTCTTCGCTCGGCAATTCAACTTCAAGAACACCGACATTTGTGCCGGTTTTTTCCCATTTTGCGGTCATAAAAAATAGTCCTCCTAACAACCTATGCAGTTCAGTCAAGTTGAACTGACATTTCCTAGAAATCAGAACATGATTCAGTCAAGATACGATTGACATTCTACCATGTAAAACAGGCAAAAGGCAAGAATTCCTATTCTTAACAAACAGTGCTCTGCTCATTTATCATAATTAATATGGATTCAAGAACTTTCGACAAATCATATTTTATTAAACAATAAACAATCTCGCTTGATTAGCCAGCACCTGAGATGTATCGGTCAGCGAAGCAGATGATGCAGATACCTCTTCTGTACTGGCAAGTTGTTCCTGAGTAGTTGCAGCAATGGCTTGCAAACGTTCCGTCGTTTCTTTTACCGATATCCCCATAGACTCGATTTGTTTTTGTGTTTCTTCTGCTCTGTTGACTAGTAGGACAGTCTCTTCCGATACATCATCAACAACAGATTCTAGAGAATGTACAACATTTTCGATTTCACCGTATACGTTCAATGAATGTTCTACAACTTGTACACTTTCTACGACTTTATTGGCTGAATTAGCAGCAACTTGAACTACGCGCTGTACAGCTTCTAATAATGCTTCCACCATCTGTCTGATTTTTTCGGTAGCGCCGGAAGTATCATCTGCTAATTTTCTTACTTCTGTAGCTACTACAGCAAAGCCTCTCCCTAATTCACCAGCACGTGATGCTTCGATAGCAGCATTTAATGATAGTAGATTTGTTTGTTTTGAAATATTGGAAATCATTTCGGTAATGCGATGGATCTCTGAAACATCATTCGATAAGCGAGAAATTTCAACACCTAACTGTTTAATATCTTCCGCAACTTTATGCACTTCTAAAACAGCAGATTCCGTATTAGAGCGCCCTTGTCCAGTCGCTTCCACAGTGCGATCGACAACTTCGTTCACACGGTTCATAGCTAGTTCAATCTGCTTACAACCTTCAATCATTTTTTGAACACTTTTTTCTGTAATTGCCATAGTTTGATATTGTTGCTCTGCGTCTACGGATGCCTCCTGGATCACTAAAGCAACTTGCTCAGCCGCTTTAGCGTTTTCAGAAGCAACTGACTGAACGCTTTGCGCTTCACTCTCCACTTGGTTAGACGCCGATTGTACAGCTTGTAACAAACGACTAATCTCATCGGCCATTTCATTCATATGTACGGACAATCTTCCCAACTCATCTTTTGAACGAATGGCGACTCTATGCCGAAAATCTCCTTTTGCCCAACGACTAACCACTTCTATAATTTTATGTATATTGCGAATTACGATAAATTGAAAAGAGATAGCAATTAAAATGGTTGTCACAATAATACTGATGGCCGTATTGATGAGAGTCCCAGCTTGTGCGCTGACATGCAATCCCAGTCCATAACGCAGTTCATGCTCAATAAATGTAGAAATAGGTGCACTAATCAGCAATGAAATGACTGTTAATAAAATTAATTTTGTACGAATACCAAATAATATTTTTTGACGAAAAGAACTTTCCATTCATTCACGCTCCGTTTTTGCTTAATTCGATCTGCCAGTATAAATTTTCATCTACTAGAATGCCAATCTATTTTAAGATTACCATGGAGAACCAAAAACATAAATAGGTAGATAGAAGATAGGTAATAGGTAAAAGAATGTTGAATCGGGTCTGTCAATAATTTTGTGTAAACTCCTAATTCCTTAACGGGAGTAACAGATTGGGAGGGCATTAAAATGACGAAGGTTTCAAAGGGATTCTTAAAGCAGTTTATCAAGAAGAATGACCTGAAGCCCACGGAAGATGTGCAAGCCGCACTGCGAGATTTGTTCGCCAGCACGATGCAAGGAATGCTCGAGGCCGAGCTGGATACTCACTTGGGTTTTACGCTAAGCACGACACCAAAAACAAGACGACGGACAACAGCCGCAACGGACATAGCCGTAAGACCCTTACCTCCGAATACGGCGACGTAGAGATTTCAGTCCCCAGAGACCGCAAGGCGAATTTCAGCCTGAAATCATTAAATAGAATCAGACCAACACTGTCGGCATCGAGGAACAGGTTATTGCCTTGTATGCACGGGGTGTCAGCACCAGAGACATTCAGGCCCATCTTCACCAATTGTACGGACTAGACGTATCGCCCACACTCATCTCAAACATCACGGACAAGCTTCTCCCAATGATTAAGGAATGGCAAAGCCGGCCACTACAGAGTGTGTATGCAGTAGTGTTTCTGGATGCTATCCACTACAAAGTGAAGCAGGATGACCAAGTGTTAAACAAAGCCGCCTACATGGTTGTAGGTATTGACCTTGAAGAACAAAAGGAGGTACTTGGTATCTGGATCGGTGAAAATGAATCTGCGAAGTTCTGGCTGAGCATTCTCAACGAACTGAAGAGCCGAGGCTTAGAAGATATTCTCATCACTTGCGTCGACAACCTGACTGGGTTCAGTGAAGCGATCGCAGCCTGTTATCCCAAGTCCGATATTCCAGAAATACGTCGTTCACCAGATTCGCCATTCGCTCAAGTACGTGTCGTATCATGACTACAAGCCCGTGACAGCGGCGCTAAAGCCATTTTACAAAGCCAGTACTGAGGAAGTGCATCCCTGGCTGTGGAACAGTATCATTTTAGTTGAGTCAATCAACTCGTAATTCTGGAAAGAATGAAAAAGAGGTAACTGCACGAGACTTGTTTCGTTTTATAGGGATTCTAAAGACAAAAGACGCAGTCAAGCACAGCATGAAGGAAATGTGTAAGGTTTTGCGGGTCAGCAAAGCTGGCTACTATCGCTGGCTGCGTACACAGAACAGCCCCTATACATACGATGATTTTTTGGCGAAGATCCGTCAGATTCGCGCAGAAAACAAAGACTATGGAACGTACCGCATCTTTTTGGCTTTGCAACTGTTCCACGGCTATACCGGCACCTATGATGTCATCTGGTAAATCTCCACCTTTCCCTTGACTTCACTCACACTCCCTAGGCGTAGCCATAGACCAGTATTACGAGTTTCGGGGCTAAACTAAATTTGACAATTCCAAACGTTATTTTGAACTAAGTCACTCAGGTTCTCTCCTCTTTCCCAAATTCGACTAATCTGCTTCTTACGCGACTCAGTTGTCGCAAATCAGCGTTGTATTTTCTTACATTCCGCACGCTCAAACGTTCATGTTCGAGAAAAATCCTCTCTCTACGGTCCACGCCTCGAGATCAATAACAGACAGATCGGGTAATTTGATAGACTGCCATTCCTTCACTGTCATTCGTCGCTTGAACAAGTAACTGAAAAGTACAGTCAAGATTCTCCCATGTGAAACCATCGCGATAGAGCATCCATTTGCTTCATTCGTGATCCTACGAACGCAGCCAACAATGCGTTCCGTCGCTTGTGCCCACTCTTCAAACTCGGGGTCAGGGAAGCCTTCCAGATATGCACCGACTCTTCGAATAAACTCCTCAGTGGGCTGTATAGTTGGAATGCGCAGCTCGTGGAGCTCATCCATGACACTGGTCGGAATACCTGTCATTTCACTGATAATGTCGGCGGTCGCAACTGCCTTTGGTTCAGGGCTGTGGTATATGCGATAAACTCCGTAGTGAACCCGATTTTGTCAAGACAGATGGGATGGCTTTTAAGAGAGAAATGCAATTCAGATAAAAACCGTCTCACGCTGCGTTCCGTTTCTTTTGCCAATTTCTAAATTCCAAAGGCGAGCGATAACCTAGTGCGGAGTGTGGTCGGTCCGTGTTGTAAAAGTGAATGTACGATTCAATTGCCGCTTTCGCCTCGGCAAAGCTGTTGTATTCCTGCAGCCAGACTTCTTCCTCTTTCAGTGACCGGAAGAATCGCTCGATGTATCCGTCAGCATCAGGGTTGTTGTACCCCGTCCGCTCGTGATTGATTTGGCAGACCTTCATCGCTTCGATGAACCGTCGACTCGTCATCTGGCAGCCATTGTCCGTTCGAAGCGTCAAACCGGCACCTTGAACGCCGCTTGGGAAACGATAATTCAGCGCCATATCTACAGCATTCAGCAAGTCCTCCGTACGGCAGAACCGGGAAAATGAGTACCCCACAATCTCCCGGTCATAAGCGTCAATCACGGCAAACAGATAACCCCATCCGTCTTTCCCGCACCACACCTTCGTCATGTCGCACTGGAAATGCTCGTTGGACCTGGTGACTGGTATTTTCCCTCGCCGTTTCGCTCGTGAAGCGCCCCGTTTCTGGGTTTTCACCAGCAGCCCCATTTCCTTCATCAGCCGATACACCCGTTTATGGTTCACCCGCAAGTTGTATCGGCGGCGCAGCATGACTTGGATTCGCCGGTATCCGTACGTGGGGAATTCTTCGCACAGTTTCCGAATCCACTGATGAACCACAACCTTCTTATCCACAGGAGGCCGCTTCGGTTTTGGCACATACGGCTTCAATAGGCTGTAACAGTACGTCCGATTCAGCCCTAACGCTTTTGCAATCACTGGGACCGGGAACCCTTCTTTGGCGAGCTGACAGACCAAAGAACGGCTATTTACTTCCGGCCCCAATTCGATTTTTTTCGCAACACATCCACCTGCATCGTAAGCTCACCGATCTTAGCCCTAGCCTCCTGCAACTCCTTCTCCAACTCCTGCTCCCTCGTAGAGGGTCCGGACTGAAGTCCAGCCCGCCCACCAGACAGGAACGCTTCACGCCACCTGTAATAAAGACTCTGGGCCACGCCATGCTGCCGACATACTTCGCTAATATTTGCACTAGGCATCATGCCCTCGAGGACGATGTTTATTTTTTCATCCACTGTCCACTTACGTCCCAGCATCACAAACACCTCTACTTCATCTTAACCCATCCCTTCTGTCTGGGTTGACTTTGGGGCAAGTATAACTCCGCTCCAATTCTCACTGAGCACCAATTCTCTGGTTGCCCTAATGCCATCTTCTGAAATGTGCCAACCAGCGGACGGAACGCTGAAGTCTATATTCACTTGAGCATGCCGAACAATATATAATTCTGCCACACCATCACCCCTGCCTTTGACTAACTGTGTTTACCTATTCTCCACATTACATGCTGAGGTTGTTCTTCTCGGATTTTTTACGAAAATGAGTCCGTATCAGCTGAAGAGTCTCGATCGAATATGGACGAACGGAAATAGAGGCTGTCACTACAGTCTCGCGGAATGACTGGATATTCGCATCGGTATCAAGGTTTAGATACCTGGAATCCCTTCTCTTGCAACCTACGAATCATGTCCGCTTCCCGACGTTCTTCACTACGTTGCCTGAAACTATCTAGATAATCTGGACCAAGCTCTGTATACCGTTCTTTACGATGCAGGATGTGGTACACAATCCGAAGCAGAGTATGAGCGAGAGCGACAAGCGCCTTCTTGACGCCCATCTTACGGACCCATAACCAATAACGGGCGGACAGGCGGGTATTTCTTGTTCGTGCTGCTGCCCAGGCACATTCGCAAAGCACTGCTTTTAGAGCACTGTTCCCGCTTCGGGACCGAACCCGTTTTTTTTACCTGCACTCTCATGATTTCCTGGGCTGAGTCCGGCCCATGCCGCCAATTGTTTGTCACCGCCGAACTGCTCCATGTCGGTACCCATCTCAGCCAAGATGATTGCTGCCGCATTTGCATTAATTCCGGGTACGGTCGTAATGAGTTCAAAAGCTTCCTGCTTATCCGCCATGTGAGCGCGTATCTCTTGCTCTACTTCCAGAATGGCCTTCTCAATGAATTGCAGGTGTTCATAGGAAAATCGCAGCATATCTCGGTGATGTCTTCGTAAGCGACCGTTCAGTGACTGCAGCAATTTGGCTGATTTATGCCGTAGTGCACCCTTCATCTCCGACTCTAGGAACTCCAATGTAATGACTTCGCCGTCCATAATCTTTTGTAGCAGAATTCGTCCGGATACCCCGAAGATATCCGACATATGCGTAGTCAGTTTAATGTTTGCATCCTGCAGGAGTCGATGAATTCGGTTTTTCTCGGAAGTAGCATCCTGTACGAGCTTCTTCCGGTACCGAGTCAGATCGCGCAGATCCCGTGTTTCTTGAGAAGGGACGAAACTACCTTCAATGAGACCAGAGCGAAGGAGTTTGGCTATCCACTCTGCATCTTTCATGTCGGTCTTACGTCCAGGGAGGTTTTTGATGTGGTGCGCATTGGCGAGGAGCAATTCAAAATCAAAGGCTTCAAGCACGTTCCAGACGGGCTTCCAGTAGACCCCCGTGCTCTCCATGACGACATGCGTACAGCCACTCTCGTTGAGCCAATCTGCAAGCGCTAGTAGATCCTCAACCATCGTGCCAAACGTCCGGATTTCAGACTTGGGCGAGCGATCCAGTGGGCCTGTTAACACACAGGCGACTACAGATTCCTGGTGTACGTCCAGCCCAGCACACCGCTCAAGAATGGCTTCCATCATGAATGACAACCTCCATCCCACAGAATGATGAATCCGAAGACAACCCGACATTGAAGATTTTTTACTCGGACTCTCGGTCCAATATCCTGTGCTTCGAGGGTTGTCCATTCAGTTTTTTTATCGGGGTCAAACCACCACAAAGCAGAACCGAACTGGTCGGATTCGTCTCCATTATGCGAGATTCTTAGCAAACAAAAAAGCCATGACCATTTTCATCATAGCCTGTGTCCCGAAGGGTCATGAGCGTTTTTTTAAGTTCGCATTTCTCATAATCGATAACGCCGAAAATACAAAGGATAGTGCATCTAATCCTATGGTGTTAGACGGACCAATCTTTGATGTTAATATACCAGCTAGGGACGGACCGAGAGCATACGCCGCACTTTCGATAGCTTCAAAATAACCGTTGGCACGACCAAGTTGTTCTGGTGCAACGATACGTGGAATCATCCCGGTGTAGGCTGCACCAAAAAACACAGTCAAAACCCCACTCATTATTGCCACAAATACAACGACCGGTATTACCGGCATATGCACCCATGACGCAATAGAAATCAAAGCCATCAAGACAGCTCTGCCAAAGTCCGTAAGGAGCATCACTCTACTGCGAGATTCCTTCGGTCTACCCAAACACCCGCTGGTAAACCTACGATGAACAGAGGAGCAACTTCCAATGCTCCAACCAAGCCCATGAGGAAGCCCGACCCAGTCACAGTTAAAATGAGGATGGGTAGTGCCACAGAAGCAATCGAATCGCCAAAGTAAGACACTCCTTGCCCACTCAGTAGAGATAAAAACCGTTTATTCGAAAATATAGACTTCTTAAATCGGCTCATCACGTGCCCCTTAAAACGATTTCTTGTTCTCTTTGTGGTGTTTGGTCACTCATGTCAACGCTGGATTTAATTTGACCCACTTCGCCGGGAAATTTTGATTGCGTTCTTATTGAATTCTTCTTCCCGAAAGTCCTACAACGACCACGACAAGTGATCTGCATATTCATTCACCGCCGTTGGTTGATCCTGGACTATTACATTGTTTCCAATCGAGCCATTCTCGAAGTACCATTGCCTTTTCCTTACGACCCATCAACTCATAGGCTTGATACTCATATTCCAAGTTCAATACTGGTAGATACACTCCTTCCCAGACCACAGTCTCAATCAGAGACGTTAAAGGGGGCGTGCTCTTCCATTTACCGTCTGGAGTTGATTTCTCTATATCGCCCATTATTTCCACGGCAACATCGTCAAACCGAAAATACCCAAAGTGAGACCGAATGCTGTCAGACTGTTTATAGTGAACAGGTTCTAAGCACTCAAATCCATGGTTCTCTAACACCTGTCCGATAGCGTATGCACCCGTGTCATCAGTTTAAATATCAATATCATAAACCGATACATCGCAAATAGAAAGCGAAACTCCCTGTTAAAGCCCAATCTACGTCTGATCGTTCAGCGTCGAGCAAGGTCTTAAGGCGTTTAAAGGCGGAGAACAAAGACACCAGCAAGACCTCCTTGCCGCACAGTACTTGCGCAGAGCTGCCCGGTTGCGACGCAAGCAGTAACTTTGGTACCCTGCATGTTCATGCAATCTTGGATTCAAGTTTCATGTATACCGCCCCAAGTTCTCAAATGCTCAGACACGCTTGCACACAAATTCACGGTAGCCACTAAATCCTTGTTTGCTGTAAAAGTTCTTTGCAACTTCATTGTTAGCACAGAAATCCAATTCCACTGTTTCGATGCCCTGTTCTCGAGCTATGTCGTATATGTGTTTGATCAACTCTGTTCCATGTCCCCGCCGTTTTTGGTCATTCACTATGCTGATTTGATGGACAAACAATGCTTGCCGTGCTTTGGTAAACACTGTTTCAGAGTAATTTCTCAACTCCACCCATGCATATCCAAACGATTCATTCTCATCCTCCAGAAGCAGAAAAACAAACGAATTGTCCTTTACTAACTTCTTAAAGGAATCCCGAATCGCCTCGAAGTGATATTCCCTGAAATATTGAGGATACATAAAAGCATGTAATTCGTGTATGGGCTTATTCAAGCGTACAATCAATTCGAAATCTGTTGTTCGAGTGATGTTTATAACGATTGCTCCCAGAGTTTTTGATTGTGGTGCTATTCAATTCTTCTGCCCTGATGTGCAATAAGCCTCTGGCGACCAGGGCTGCATGTTCATGCAATTCAACCGACTTGTGACATTTACTTTTGTGGCTTGAATAGCTATTTCCTGAGCGGCATAAATTGTGCCGGATTAAGGACATCCGCTTCGACAACAATCGCGGTCAATCCAGCGTGCGTCTTGGTCTCATGCCATTCTCCCTGGTCCCAAAACACCGCATCGCCAATTCCGACAGGAACTAGCTCATCTGCGTCACAGCGAACCCATCCGTTCCCACTTACAACAAGGAGCAATTGTGGGCAAGACGCTTCGTGAAAGCCGACAATTCCGTTTGGTTCGAGGTACATGCATCCTATGTGTGCAGAGTTATCAGAAGTCAAAATTCGTGACATTACAAAATTCGAATCAAAATGAGCAATCGTTTTTCCCGTTTCACGACCAAACCTAAAAATCTTCACTCAGGAGTCACCTCGCCCCTGCCGCTCTAATTAGTTCATTTAAAGGATCCCTTATGGAGTTCTTCTGCCCAATTGCGCAAGATACCGAAATTGTACGCCACTGTATAATCATACAACGGGTTGGCTCAAGGAACTTGAATTTTTGCTCCCTTTAGTCTCATAGCAAACACGTAAGTTTATCTTTCTAATACGGTAGACTCCATATACCCAAACTCAATATTTTCAATGGCATTAAGTCTTGCCAACACCCCATTAGCCAAAATCATCATAGGGTCAGTATGACCAAAATCGACGTCATAAACTATGGGAAACGAATATCCTCGTGTAGCAATTGTAAGCACATTTTCTAGCGGGTCACTTTCGGTGAAACTCGTTTGAGTCGGGAAACGTCCAACAATCAACGCGGAAATCTGTTCGTAAACGCCCATATGTCTCAATTGAATCAGATATCGGTCGATGATTGCTGGGTTGGTTGTTTCATCATCTTCAAGACAAAGGATGGCACCAGTTAGATCCGGCCAATACTTCGTGCCCGCCAAAAGTAGTAGCGTACTCATATTTCCTGATATGATCCGTCCTATTGCTTCTCCATGTTTTAGAATCTTCCATTCCGTGGATGCTTGTAATGCCCTTTGTCGATTATCTTCAATGTCCCATTTTAGGCTTTCATCCGTCCAACTCTCTGATGGTCGCAGGGTCTGTCGTTCGCTTGCCGAATTCATCAGAATGTCCTCAAAACTGTTTCGGGTGTAATCAAAAAGTCCACCGAACTCACCAAATTGAGGAAGAATTGCTGGTCCCATGTAGGTAACCATTCTTGTCTGAGAAAAGATTCCGAGTTGCAATGCCGTAATATCACTGTAGCCCAGTAGTATTTTCGGATTCTTCCTGAGCAGCTCATAATCAAGTTCATCGAGTAACTGGTGGGAGTTGTATCCTCCAATTGCTGTAATAATGGCTTTGACATCGTTATTACGATACATTGAATGCAGATCGGATAGTCTCTCATCAATAGTTCCTGCAGTGTGACCTGTGTGTTTTGCACAGTGCTCTCCAAGCAACACATTAAACCCCATGTTCTCAAGACAATTAACGCCACGTCGTAGTCTTTTCGGACAAAATGCGGCGACGCCAGAGGCAGGGGAAACGATACCAACTGTATCACCGAACGACAACTTAGAAGGTTTCACTATTTGCATAGTCTGCACATCCAATCATCAACTTTTGGTCTTCTTAATTCTTTGCAAACATCATAAAACCTTCCTCAATATTCCAGTCCTTGTCGGGCTAAGCTGCCCTTCGTATTATGAGGTCAGTCAGAAATTCTGGTTGACCTCTTTAATTATAGAAGTTTATTACTACGGTAGCCGGGTCGAACGGAGCTGCCCGTGGGTCTTTGAACCCGTGCGCTAAAATGTTCACCCCCTACTCGTGGAAGCATGTTTGAAGCTGATTGGGACGATGATCCCGTATAACAAGCGAAGCTATCAACTGCGAGATGGATAGGGGCTGCCGGTGAATTCTAAGGTGAGGAGATGGCGGTGTTGGATTAGGTGTTTCCGGAATTCAGAGGTGTATTTGGCGACTTGTACTCAAAAGTTTCATTACGCGTCTTATTGGGATTTCCCGACAGCAGAATCGGTGCTTGCCGTTGAGGAGACCAAGTTAGTTGACCGGGTCTCAAAACTATGCCCGAGTCGTTCGCCACGTTGGGCATCTGAAAGAGCGGCAAAAATCGTTGCTTCGGCTAAGCGGAATCCGTTTCTGAGTCCACGCTTACAAAGCCAGCTGTTTAGCCTTGAAATGTATATCCAGATGCTTCTTCAATACCAAGAGCATCTATCCACCCTTAAAACAAGATAGATGCTCTCGCGATGGAAATTAAACAATATCAGATTATCCAGTCCATCCCCGGTATAGGCGGAAAAATCGCGGCAACGATCATTTCCGAAATCGGAGAGATAGACTGGTTTAATCAACAAAAAACTGGTAGCTTTCACTGGTGTAGACACAAGCGTATTTTCTTCCGGTAAATTCACAGCCACCATAAACCGCATCACCAAGCGCGGTTCAAGCAGACTACGGCATTCGTTGTTCGTCGCTGTTCTTTGTAGCTTGCGGAAATCCGATAGTCAAAGACTCAAAGCCTTCTACGATAGAAAGCGTGAGAAAGGAAAACCTCACAAGGTCGCCGTGATCGCTTGTGTCAACAAACTACTTCATTACGTAGACGTAATGAGTAGGCATCTGGTTACAATCCACTTTTTGGAGCCATTTTATGCTCTGAAGAGGTAATTGCATTTTCCAGCCCGAGAGCCGCATTGCGTTCAGTTCCTTGTCTGCGAATAATTATAAGGAAATGAGCGGGCGAACATCCTGAGAGCCGATGCCAAAATTGCTTTCGTTGTCAAACGGAGCAACGAGAAGTAAACTCTAATCGTCCAAAATTAGAGGAAACTCACTGTGATTCTGCTCCATGACTGTGGATATGTTCGTCATTGGCAAAATGGACGCACGAAAACTGTGGATAAGGTCTGCCAATCAAGGTTTTTGTGATGGCTGTTGTCATTGAGCCCGCTTCAGTCGACTTCGTGTCCACCCGCGGTTTACTGTTCCAGTTTGAGTGTAGGCGCAGTATGCCATCACATGCATACAGAGCATGCACTGGTCAACGTGAGCCTCTACCGCCTTACGTCCACGTTTGTGCACACGCCGTAAACTGTATCCATCTTTCAGCATCCCAATAATTCGCTCAATCCCTGTACGGGCGTCATACAACGTATCGAATGTACGGCTGTGCTGTGGGAACTCAGGGTCTACCTGAGGTGTTGTCTCAAAATCAACCCGAAGCACCCGACCCTGGGTGGCACCGCTACAGCACTGGATGTGTTTGTGGTGCGGGCAGACAAGCCCTTTCTGTTTCGCCTGAGGATTGTGAACTGGACACGTGAATATGTACTGCTCCTTTTTGAGGTCGGATCCTTTTAACTCCATCTTGTGTCCAGCAATGCAATGTGGCACCCCGTAGCGGTCAATCATATCAATTCCACGGACATCGCTCGGTTTGTCCTGGCGACCCCTGGGATTAATGGGAGCAACCAGTTTTGCCCCAAGTACATCCCTTGTTGCCTGCTGGTTCCTTGGACTCTGGTAAATCCCATCGGCAAGTACATATTGCACAGACTGTACCTGTTCCTCAAACTCAGCTTTGAATCGCTCAAGTGTAGGTAGCAAGGTAAAGGCATCGTATTCCTCTCCCTTGCACACTTCTCGGGTGAGTGGAAGTTGTCCCTTGGCGCCACTGAGTAACGAAACTTTGTGGCCAATGTAGGATACGGCGTTACTCTTACGAACAATGCCTACGTTATCGTCCGTGGGGACGGCAGGGCAATCACAGTCTTCTTTGTGGCGACAGGTTTTCATCTGTTTTCCGTAGGTCGCCTCCGCTTCAACATGCGTTGTATCGGCGACCAAGGTATCCTCAACCTCTAACACACCCTGCTTCAGGTTGAACGCAACGACCAGCCGTCGAGCCTTATCCCATAATCCGAAGTTTGTCATGATTTCGTCGAAGCGGGCAAACGAGCGGTAACTGGGGAGTTTGCCTGTAAACCCGCAAGCTTCAGCAAACAACGGGTTGGAGCGAACCTGTAGGTAGACACTCTCAGCCATGCTCTCAACGTATAGCAATCGGGCCAACTCGAACGCCCGCATCATAGGCATAAAGTCGTGAGGCTTGCGGCCTGAACGACTTCGCGTGACTGTCGACGTATTAACCGCCTGTTCCATTGGTGTGGGGAGTTCTAGCCCAAGAGCAGAGTTGGTGACGTTGCTGGTTCCGTCCGACCGATTTATCCGTTCCTCACGCAACGAGTCATATAGATGCCAGTAGTATTCCTGCTCAATATTTCGAAAGATGTCCCAAGGGAAAGTCAGTGCGGGGATAACAAACGGAACATCCATATACTGTTCCCATTGACGGGGAATCAAGGGGAAAGGAACCAAACCAGATTGCGCGTGTTGTGATATACTGGATTTCGCCATGGAGCTTCTCCTTTGTTGTGAATGGGTTTTGGTCGACTTAATTCTACCAAAAGAGGGTTCCGTGGCGTATTTATATCTAGCACCAACTCGACGATTTTCATCCACCATGATTTACCTTGTATAAACATTCAAATACTATCGATAAACATACAATTCACATGACTTGGATAGACCCATGGACTCTCTGAAACGCCTGTAATAAAGTTCTCTGATCATTCCGTTTTTCTTTGGCGAAATAAAGTGAGTCGTATCTTACATTCAAGATACCTGTTGTAACGGCAATTATTTAATTTTGGCACTGGCTCTGAATATTCGCACCCCGTATGCGACAGAAGACTGCTACGAGTCTGAAACGTCTCATCCCGTATATTTGGTCGTTAAAGCCCTGCCATCCTCATGTATTGTAGAAACTGTACGGTATGTACAGCCACGTGCCAGGGAATTCTGGTCAACATATCGCCCGTACTTCGAATATACCCGACATTTGACCAGTCGATCATTCGAGTGGCCAGGTCTTCATCTCGCAAAATCTGTATGTAATTGACAAATCGCTCAGAATGGGGCAATGATCATTCTAATTCAGCCTACGCACTCAAGATAGGCCGGCCCTCACAAGGTTCACGATGAACAGATATTGACTCACCATACACCAGTGCTTCGTGGTAATACACTTGCGCCGTCCACATCTGGCGAATTTTTTCACCTATCGACAGAGCCGCTTCGTAAAGTTTCTATTTCAATCATTTATCCGGTACCGATCGCCACACTAGCTGGGATTTTCTACTCACCTCCGTTATGTTCAGCACGGCCCAATCACTGCTCACATCGACATCCTTCCTTCTGTCCGAGCTTCAATTCCATCTTGACACACGTCCTCCCCTTGTCATCTTGGAACTCCGCTACGCGGCGGAATCCAACAGATTCGAACATCCGTAGACTACGACGATTATAGCTGTATACCTTACTTACGACGAGGCGTTCCCACCCTAGAGCAGTTGCCCGATCGATTAACATCTGGATGACCCGTCGACCTAGCCCAAGGCCCCGATAAAGGATGTTGCCGATCACGATAGGAACCATGTCCGGGCACAGCGCAACATCCCCAATGGGCTTCCAAACCCCGCTTTCCTGAACTTCAATGATGTAAAGTTCGCCGTGCTCAGACAAATACCGATACATACGTTCAACCGTTTCCTGATTGTACGGCTCAGTTCCTTCTCCCTCGGAATTGCGTAAAACGTCCGGGTCTTGGTACCAGTCGAGTGCGAATGGTACGTCGGATTCGATGTCAAGCGGTCTCAATCTGAGGTCGCCGTCTTCAAGATTTCCCATGTGCAGTAGTCTTCCTCTCCGGCCACTATTTCATTTCAATGGATAACAGCTTACTTTCTTCGATCATTGTCACATGTCCCACGTAAGCTGTGTCCTAAGTGAAATTTTAATTGAATCACCATTCTGCATAACGGACCCGTTAATGACAGAATCAGTAGGTAACGAAGAGTGTATGTTCATGCGTTGCTCCTCGCAGATCCTGACTAAAAGGGGGACCCCTTTACGCTATAACATGTTCTCTAGTTTGGTTGAACAGAATCAATTAAATTCATGTTATCCCAGAAGGTTTGCACGACAAGGTTATATATTTCAGAACGTTCCATGTTAGCCGTATGTCCCGCCCCAGGAATGAGTCCTGCCTGAATAATCTTGTTTGAATTCGCCATTTCGAAAACAGCATCACGTTCATGCTTCTCATTGGAACCATTTAAGACGAGCGTAGGAACATTTAGCTTTTGAATTTGCTCAAAAGTGACCGTAGGATAGTTGAATGTAAAATCTTTAAGTACAGCTTTTAGCGTTTGATACCAATTTTCTCCATGTAATCTCATAAACTCTCGCGCCACTTCAGGATTATTTTCCTCTATGTTGAGAAATGCTTCATATTGTTCTTTCATAATTCCTGTCATATGTGTAGGGATTGCAGGAGCGTAACCAGTAAGTACTATGCTTTCGCAAAGTTTTGGAATCCTCAATGCAAAATGTATTGCTACCGATGCACCAAGAGACAAACCAACGATATGACCTTTTCCTTGCATTTGAATTTGTTCACTCACCCAACCTAGAGCAGATTGGAAGAAAGGATCTTGAGCTTCAAATTGATTTTTACCGTGACCTGGCAAATCCAATGCAATAACTTCATGGCTCACGCACCAGGCTTGAATTTGATTTTTAAAGTGTAAAATAGATGTTCCCATAAGTCCGTGAATTAAATATATCTTTGACAATACAACGCCTCCATTCAAAATTAAAATTGTTGGATTAATTACTCAACGAATTAATCGACCTAAAGTGTCTATTTTCCCATCGTATCGAGCATTACGACTCAATTATGTAACTTCTCATACAAGATTTAACCAAGGCATTTCACGCAATAATTTTGCAAACCATACGCACTGCGCTTCGGTTCTCAGGTCACAGTGACCTGAGCGACAAAATGAAGAGCATCTATTCCTCCAAGAGAAACCCTACTTTGCACATGCGTATGCACTGATATTAGGCTGACATAGAGGATACAACGAATCGAAAATGTACGAATAAGACAATTCGGGGTGAACTACATGACACAGAAATATGAAAAGGAATTCAAACTTCATATAGTTCAATGGGCTTTGGAAAGTAGGAAGCCGGCGAGCACAGACGATTGAATTAAGATGAACCCCTCTGTCAACAAACAGCCTTATCGTTCCGAGCCTGCACCTGCTGAATAGGGTTCGTCGCTCTTTCGCGTGATGAAAGACGCCTCAGAACGCAAATATTAACCCTGTCTTACAAATATTCTACAACGGCTTTTCTCCTGCAACACAAGGAACCTTGACATTTTTTTGTATGCTTTAAGTGGTGTATACGTGGTAACGAAAACCCTTGGTAGGAAGTCAGTTTTCAATTCCAGTCTCCCGAATGATCCGCATAAATGCCTGCATAGCGGAGGACATCCATCGATGTTTGTTCCACGCAAGCTGAGTGGAAAGCCGGATAGGTGTCCAATGTAAGACCGCTAGTTTCCCTTCCGCAACCTCATTTCGAACCGTGATTTCCGGTAATAGAGCAACTCCAACCCCCGATATGGCGCATTGTTTAATCGCCTCAACACTTGAAAATTCAAGACGCTGCAAAGGAAATACATGTGATTGGATCATTTGGTTTTCAAATATCTCACGATAGCTCCAACCTCCACGTGTTGATTCCACCATGAGGAACACTTGATTAGCCAAATCGCCTTCTTGAATTGACTTTATAGTTGTTAGCGGATGTGAAAGGCCTGATACGAGTACAATCTGTTCCTCAATCAAGTATTCTGTGATTAGATTTTCTGCACGTACCGGTGCTTCGAGTAAAAGTGCAACATCAATTTCTCCACGTTCTAATCCGGTTCGAAGTTCCGAGCATGCGCCAGGTTGAAATCTTAACTGTACTTTTGGATAACGCTCACGAAATTTAAGCAGAACTTTTGGAAGTCGATAGGCAATTATACTTTCTGGTGCGCCTACAGCCAAAGTACCACATGGTTCATCATGCCCAAACGCAACCGCTCTGATTTGTTGTTCAATGTACGACAGATTTTGTACATGTACGAGAATTCTTCTTCCTTCCTCAGTCAACAAAACACCTCTTCCTAACCTATCAAAAAGAGGAACGCCTAGCTCTCGTTCTAATGCCTGAATTTGTCCAGATACACTAGATTGCGAGTAATTTAGAATTTTCGCAGCACGAGTAATATTTTGTTCTTTGGCAACAACGGTGAAAGTGTGAAGTTGTTTGAAATCCATATATACCCTTCCAATCGAATTATCCGATTGTATGTATTAAATCTATCGTATGTAAACATCATAACCCAATCTTTATCATAGTAGTAGTGACTCTTGCTGCAATAAATCTCAACACGATTTTGTTTTTGTTGTTTTGAAAACAACCAAAGGAGGCAACGAAGTTGGATGATCCGATTTTATGGACATGGAAGGAAATTGCCACAGTCAAGAACATACCGAACTGGTTCATACAAGAATAAGAGGTGTTTCGGAGTAAAGTTTTAGACGCTGAATTCCCATGTTATTTTGGGACCTTTTACAATGTTTGCATAGAAATGATCCAAAACATGGACTGAGGACGTGCCCCAAGATCCAGAGCACCCTCGTTGGGAATATTGTTTTTCGGGAGAACCCATGTTTGTTTTCAGTTCAGCGCCTGCCTATCGTCAACGCGCAAGTAGAAATTCAGGCAAATCCTTAGTCCTACTTTTTCAACCACGACGTGTATTTCGTGGTATTGAAGAGGGAATCCCAATTTCTTTGGAGGCCGCTGTCTATAGCTTACTTCCGGAAACAGGGTCAGTGGAAGTCCAGCGCGATACCCCGGAACGCCATCATGCTAAACATACACACCCGACCCATGAAATTTTGCTCATTGTCAGCGGAAGCATCACATTTCACCTTGGTGAAGACGATTACGTGTGTACTTCCGGAGATCGTTTATATCTACCGGTTAACACCTTACATGCATCCAAAGCTGGAGAGAAAGGTTGTCTTTACGTAATCTCCATCAAATAAATTGCGAAGCAGGTGAGTTCCATGGAATCAGAAAAACGCAGCGGAGAACTTGCGCAAACATTGAATATAGGTCGAGCCGTTGCTTTAGCAATGGGAATTGTCATTGGGGCTGGGCTTTTGGTTTTGCCCGGCCTTGCCTATTCTCAGGCAGGAAACAAAGCTGTCTACGCGTGGGTTGTCGATGCCCTCATTGTTATTCCTTTACTCTTTATTTTTGGAACATTAGGATCCCGTTATCCGAGTGCCGGCGGTGTGGCTGGATTTGTGCGCACGGCATTCGGTTCAATCGCAGGTGGCATCACCGAAGTAGTCCTTATGGGAGCCTTCTTTCTCGGAATCCCTGGTATTGCCCTGACGGGGGCCAACTATTTAGGATACCTTTTTCATTTGGGACAGCTCGGTATCATTCTCTGCGCAGTCGGATTACTCGTATTTGCAGGTGTATTGAACTACCTGGGTACACAGTTGTCTGGAATGACGCAGCAGATTTTATCGTATGGTCTGGTCATTGTTTTAGCGGCAGTGGCGGTCGTCGCATTGGTTTTTGCTCATCCCCATCCGAACGCAATAGCTGCACCTCAAGATTGGCTGAAGGCATCTCCTATCTTCGGCATGGTGTTCTTTGCATTCACGGGTTGGGAAATGCTGTCCTTCATGGGGGAGGAATTCCGCAATCCAAAACGTGATTTCCCAATTGCCGTAATCGTGAGTTTTATACTAGTGGTACTTCTGTATCTCGGCATCGCGTTTGCTATTCAGTGGACACTATCCCCACACAATCCACGAACAGTGGAAGCCCCGATTGCGGCCATTCTGGCAAACGTACTTGGTGGCTGGAGCGGTGAGGTGGTCTCAGTCATCGGCGTGCTCATTATTATGGCCAATCTCAATGGAGCAACCTGGGCCTCGTCTCGACTTTTATTCTCATCTGCACGAGAAGGATTTTTGCCGAAATTTCTGGCCCATGTTGATCCAAAGGCGCGTATCCCAAGACGATCCATCTTGATTACCGTATCCACGTTTATCCTCATCGTTGTTATTCATGGGATAGGGTTACTGCCTCTACATGAAATGTTTTCTCTCTCCGGACAAAACTTTTTTTTGCTATATCTATTCAGCGTAATTGCTTATCTTAGGCTTGTTCGCAACATCTTTGCAGCGATTTTTGGATTAGGTACAGTGATTTGCTGCCTAATATTTGCGGGGTCATTCGGCACTTTGTTACTTTATCCAGTGATTTTAGCACTATTCGGTCTGAGTGTCGGAGTCCTTAAAGCAAAGAGGAAAGAACATCACAGCACAAATATGGATACTTCCGGAAATTCACTAAGTAAGGACAAGTAACGTCCGTTTGCATTCTTTAGAATGCCGACCATCCCCCGCGGAGTATTGTGTTATGAATTGCTAGTTGATTGGTAATGGGGCTGTCCCAAAATTCATTGTAGATAACTGAGATAGCCTCGCAGTGTACTATTAAACGCTCACACTCCTCAAGCAACTCATCTATAACCCAACCGCAACCCTCCCCGCTCTATTCGTCTTTCTTACCGAACCGATTCACCATGTTCTCCAGATATTCTTGTGACTTTCCACGAGGAATGGTCAACGTCTGCCAGTCCGCCCTCCGGATTTGCTTGGCCAGGTACACAATCTGACCTGTATGGTACGAGAGGTGATACACTTGCCGCTCAATTGCTTGGACAACGGTGTGCGGTTGTGTACGGATGGTCACGATCTTCAGCAAGTCCTCCGGTTCGAGAGAGCCAACCGCCTGAAACAGTTTCTCCCATCCCGCTTCCCAAGCCGTCATCATCTCTTCACGGGATGCATATCCACCTTCAAACTCTTTATCCCGGTTGCGGGTCGGCTTCTCTCCGTCCGTCGTGAGAAAATCTGTCCATCTCGACATCATGTTGCCTGCCACGTGTTTGACGATACGCGCAATGCTGTTTGACTCATTATTAGGGGCCCAGTGCAGCTCATGCAGGCTGAGTTGTTCGATCGCACGCTCAGCAGTTCTCTTCATATTCCGGAAATTTTCCAAAGCAGCGTCCAGATACGCACGTCCAAGGTCCATCTGTTTCGTCCTCCTTCATTTCTGCGGATGGATGCTTCGCCACTTCGACCACGAAACGACACCGAATTCTGGTTTAGGATTGTCTGGTAAAACAGAGATGAGTTCTAGCGCATGGCCATCTGGATCCGAAAAATACACCGATACCGCCGGAACCCAGCAGTGAACGCAAGGTTCACTTGAATCGTCTTCAAACCCTGTTACTTCTACTCCGGATTGCCTGAGCCGATCTCTCCAAGTTTCGAACCACTAGATGTGCCTCGTAGAGTGTTCCCATCTGCATCATACCTAGCCACCCGCTTTACAAATGGTTGGCATTAAGCCACTGTTTGAGTGTCATACCATCATGATAAACCACATCCTCGGCGTCCAGTTTGAGCGGCGTGATGAACTCCAATGAGTTCCCGTCCGGATCATCAAAGTATATGGCAGCATGGTAATGAGTATCATTGCAGAGGATTAGGGGTTGATCTTCCCCGGATACACCGAAGGCCTCACGGGCTTGAATTCCCCGAGTTCTCAACCATTTCTGCACACGTTTCAGGTCTTCTAACTCCACGTAGAAAGCCACATGTCGAATGGATGGATGGTATGGTGTTTTAGCATGTTCCGATAACCAGAGCCCGAGCCAACTCTTGCCCTTCTCAATCCAAAAGAATGTGACTCGTGGACCTTGATATGCTAGTTCCAAATCAAGCCCATGGTAAAACTCTATAGACTTCTCCATGTCGATAACCGGCAAGTGCGCTTCGTACAATCCCTTTATCACATTCACGCCTCCTTCGAAACAATCTTTATGATTAGATCCGTCGGCAATATCGCAACAAGACATAATTCTCTTCTTCCAATGAGGCGTAAGCCTTTCGCTCGCCTTGCAGCTTGAAACCTCGAGATTCGTAGAACGGAATACCCTTCTTATTTCCCTTTGCGACGGACACCCACTCCACCTGCACCAACGACCATATCTCCGTCGACAGCAAACCAATACTGACCGTTCCGCATTTCCTGTGCTACCCGCTCGAGATTGTAAAAATATTCCACGATTCGTTGGATGTATGATGCGGGGCGTATCTATCCGTACGTATCCCAGTTTGCGAGCGTACAGACACGACAAATGCCTTCCACATGCTCTTGCCGTGCTTTCTTAATCTCGATCACGCTTCGTCACCTTCCTGTGGCCTAATTTTCATGTTCTATCACTTTCTCGTTTTTCGGTATTCCTAAGCGAACGTGCATTGGACCTACGTCAGCTGAATTCACCACTGTACCAACAGATAAGCGGCGTACACAGTCATCATGTTTCTGGCCTTCTTCAGGAACCAGCGTACGACCACACTGAGATTGAACCATCGGCAAAGTGGTATATTCTCTGATCCGTTGTTGGTCCTACTACCGTCTAGGCCACGGAACTCAACGTTCAAATCCGATGTTTCAGCGCTCCTCAGTTCTTCTCAACGCATCAAGATACCGCTCTACTGAACGTATCACGACACCCTTGGCGTCATATTCAACCACCGAATCAGCCTGCGTCCCATACAGCCTGTCAAACGACAGTGGTTCCAGCCTGCTCCGGACACCCTTCATGATCACCGCAGACAACGGGATCCGATTCGGGAAGCTATACATAAACGACACCCAGCGGCGATCTGCCGACACAGAAACCGTGTCGCCTGTTAAGAGAACGCCTTTGCCATTCGCACCAGACTTCCAGAGCAGCACCGTCGATCCGGCAAAATGTCCACCCACGTGAACCAATGTTACCTCCGGGTTCAACTCAACTTGCGTACCATCCCAAAATTCGATTCGGTCGCTCGGATACATCACCCACCGTCTGTCACGAGCATGGAGATAGATCCGTGCATCGAATCGCTCTGCCCACTCCACCATGGAAGAGTAGAAGTGGGGGTGTGAAATGGCGATGGCTTGAATGCCGCCAATACCCCGAATGAGATCAACCGTCACGTCATCGATGTATGAGATGCAGTCCCACAAGATGTTCCCGTGCGGTGTACGGATCAGTTTGGCATGCTGGCCAATCGCGAACTCGGAGACCGTTTCAAGACCCCACAAGTGCGGTTCGTGCTCGTAAAAAGCATTCCGGTATCCGGTTGCCTTCATCTCTTCCAATGTCGTCCATCTTTGCCCTCCGAGTCCAATATACTGCCGCTCATCCTCGCAGATGGAACAGTGTTCGGGCGGAGTATCACGTTCTGGATATTGTGTTCCGCAGGTCACGCAGATCCACTTGCTCATTGTCCGTCCCCTCTCTTCCTTGAACTTCCTTCTCGGATGTGATAACCACTCATGGCCGTCACCTCTGGAAGAGGCGTACGCTCGTACGCCTGCCCAATCCATACACCGTCGGTCCTATACCTACCCCGAGCGTCTGTACACCAAACCGGTTGTCCCTCCTCGTCCTTACATGAGCAGACACTCCCTTTGTAAACGTGTGAAGCTGAGACATGGGATGGGCCACCGACCTCCCTAACGTTCAGTCTACCGTATCGTGCAAAATGGTAGAACCGCCATAATGACCATCGCTATCAACAAAATTCCTTCGCCTCTAACGCCATTTTCGCAGACGGCTTCATAAGCTGCAATATGCAACCAGCGACGAGGGAGTCCATAGGCAATCCAGCACCAATCATGGTGAACCAGAAGCGGCAGCGACACTTCCAGTTGGCCGTAAGCCAGGTTAATGGAGCAGTATCATTCTAGATGATTTAATAAACTCGTAATTCTGGAAAGAATGATAAAAAAGGAGCCATTCCTGTAATGAATTAATTTCGGGTTTGAAACAAAAAGAGCGCCTCCTGTATGCTGGGTTCCGAATGCAGGACATTCATTCCCTAATTGAGGAGGACGCTCAACGTGAAGTATAAGATGCAACAGAAGCAAAATCAACGAATCCAACAAATTACCGACGCTACCATCATTGTGGGAGCGGACATTGCGAAGCAAACGCATGTAGCGAGAGCCATTGATTTTCGTGGAATTGAGCTCGGTAGAGAGTGCGTTTTTAGCAATGACGATGAGGGTCTGACGAAACTCGTAACGTGGATGACGGAGTTGCAACGGCTGCACGGCAAGACGGATGTCGTCTTTGGCGTTGAGCCGACCGGACACTACTGGTTCCCGTTAGGTGCCTTCATTCAAGACTTGAACGTTCGATTCGTGCTCGTGAATCCGCATCACGTCAACAAGAGCAAAGAGTTGGAGGATAACTCGCCGACGAAGAACGACTACAAGGATGCTAAGGTCATTGCGAATCTCGTGAAGGACGGCAAGTACACCGAGCCCAAACTCCCAACAGGTGTCTATGCGGATTTACGAATCCTCATGAACCTGAGGGAAAAGGTTATGGTGAATCTAGGTCAGGTGCAGCGGCGGATACAGAACTGGCTCGACCGGTTCTTTCCGGAATACACCCAGGTGTTCAAGGATTGGGAAGGCAAGGCATCTCTCATTACACTGCGTGAGTCTCCGTTTCCACAGGACCTCGTCTTACTAGGCGCCAGTGAGATTGTGAACCAGTGGAAAAGTGGCGGTGTGAAACGGGCTGTCGGTATAAAGCGAGCAAAACGGCTCGTAACAGCCGCTGAAAAGTCCATTGGTCTGAAAGAGGGACTCAAGGCTGCTCGGTTGGAACTGACGGCTCTACTGGAGCAATACGACATGTTCACTCGGCAACGTGACGAAATCATGGCTCAGGTGGAGCAACTGCTCAACCAGATTCCAGGCACTGACGAGATGCTGAGTGTACCAGGGATGGGTGTAACGACACTTGCTGGCTTCCTGGCTGAAGTCGGTGACCTTCAGGGATATGACCATGGGCAGCAGATCATTCGGCTTGCTGGACTCAATTTGAAAGAAAACAGCTCTGGCAAGAGAAAAGGGAAAACTGGCATCTCTAAACGTGGACGCTCACGGCTGAGGGCACTTCTATTCCGAGCGATATTACCGATGGTAGCTACGAATCCAGAGTTCAAGGCTTTGCACCATTACTATACGACACGAACATGCAATCCCTTGAAGAAGAAACAGTCGCTCATTGCGCTGTGTGGAAAGCTCATTCGTGTCCTGCACACATTGGGGACAAAGCAAGTACCGTACAACTCTGAAGATTTACTGGGACCGCTTCGGAAGTCCCAACTACAGATGGCTGCTTAACTGATTCAAACTCGTACTTCAACTTACTCGCTTGTGAGACACGATGAAAGACCAAGACAAACGAAAGCACGGATAAGCCGTAGTAACTATTCCATAAGGGCAACGACCCAGCAAAGGAGCAAGAAACGGCATCCACCCCTTGAGAGGTAGAACGAAGGAATGTGAGGGCATAGACCCAGTGTGACATGGGAGGGTAAACCGCAAGGGAACGTGTGGACATCCAAAGGTGCGAACATCATTATGTTCCATGTATTGGTAAATTAACGCCAATCTCTGTTCCTGCCACGGAGTATCCGTTTGAAAATTGGCACATCTAGCATTCTGGCAATCCCTCTCAAATTGTCAAGGTGCGTAATCGTGAGAATGAGAGAGTAAATAGAAGAAAACATTAATTTATAGTGGGAAGAAGAAATCCAGATTGGGGGGCATATCATGATAAAGGGAAATTTACACTTGTTGCTCACACATGTTCTCGGGGACATCGCCATTGCTATCGAAGTTTGCGTTTATATTGGTGTCCATCGTCTATTTTTTGTCCAATCGCTCCAATCAAAATCCCTGCCAAGCAGGCTAAGGGCGTTCGATATACAAAACATTCCTGAATGGCTCCCCTTTTACGCGCTTCGTAACAATGCCCCAGCCCACAACGGCTGGAGCCTTGTTCCATTCTTCTATCCATTAAATCGCATCGACAGACGATGACGGTCAAAGAGTCGCGATGGTCTCGCGCCATGCACTATTGTTTCATGTATGACTGGGCCGATCCGGTCCAGCTTTAGGACCGAGCGCCCCAAGCATGTGTGGCATGTGAGCCCCAAGTGGGCATTTTGCCATTCACGAAGTTGCTAATCCTCTTGTCCATTCGGGACAAGATGTCACTTTCTCTGGCACTGGTCATCTTTCCACTCGAGACCTGGTCATCCAATTTCGCTTTCGCAGCACTCTCCAATTCAGAAATCAGTTGGGCAGAAGAGACACCTTGACTCTCCGCGATTTGCGCCAACGTTTTCCCAGACTTCAAATCCGTCTGCAGAGTAGATGGACTGAGATTTAAATCCTTAGCTATCCCCTGCATCCCCGTCCCTATGGGGCCCATGCGCCAATGCGGTGCAAAAGAAAGAGATGCCTGGCTCTGAGTGCCCGTGGAGGACTGCATGCTACCCGCCACCATGGACACTTTTGCCGAGGAAGATGCGGTATGTCCAGCATTCGTAGCAGCCAACACCATCGAAGTTCCCAGACCCATCGTAGCCACTACAGCGGCAGAACCTATAAGAGTTTTCTTAGACATTCTAATCCTCATCTTTTACGTATCCTCCATTCAAATGATGCGTCCTAGACGACTGCGATTGATTGACGCGAAACGAGACGTCTTATCTACCACCCCGCTTCCACCAACACAGTATGAGCCACATTGATTGAAATCCCATTGAATGATTACGCCTCTAGCATCAGGACTTTTTGAAGAGATAATGGTGCTAGGTTGAAAGTGTGGACACAACGAATCAAGAATGTAAGAATAAGGAGGTTCGAGGTTAGCCACATGACACAGAAGTACGACAAGGAATTCAAAGGTCATGCAGTTGAGAGTAGGAAGCCGGCGAGCCAGGTAGCTCGGGATCTGGGCATATCGCAAAAGAAGTTGTATGGATGGATGTCGAAATACAAGAAGGATCCTTCTACCCCGTTCGTCAGGAGCGGGAACCTTAAGACGGAAGCGAAGATTTTACGAGACCCGGAGCGGGTACACTCATCCATCGGCTATCTAACGCCAGTTGAATACGAAAGAAGATATTTCCAAACTGGAGTTTCTGCTATATTGACTTAATACCAAACTGTCCAAAACCCAAGGCATCAGAGAAAACCTGCCCAATTCCACCAAAACACATAAGGTGATGATGAGCATCGGCCAGAAAACAGCCAGTAAGCTCAAGATAACGGGCGATAGGCTAGATATCCCGAGACTCGCTCACATCCACCCGCCGTCATATCCCGCCAACTCGTTTTCTTTTCTCACAAAGAAAAAACGAAGGTTCAACTTCTTCTGCCCAAGCTGCCAAAATTTTTTAACAACCTAAAGCCTTCACAAATGCGACATAACAAATTGAAAAATGTTTGAAATTCCCCTACCCACACTTTCTTAAAAGTTTAAAAGTTATAGAATGCAGTCAAAACTTTTAAAAGAAAAATAGGGAGGAAGGCAAAACGTGGGCATGGGAGGTCCAGTTTCACCTTACCAATATCTCAGTAATGTCTTAATTGTTTCCGCATTGTTATGTGTCTTTGCCGCAGGGATTTACCAATTGGCCAAACGGTTGATTCATCAAATGGTTTTATTTGACAGAGCACAAGGTTTAACAGAAGATGCAAAATTAGAAACGGATAAGTTGTTACAGGTAGATAAACGATTACACAATAAAAAAATTTCCTTACCTCTCCCATATCAACTATTATGGTACGGCATAGCTTTTTTCTGGTTAGTCGCAGGATTCTTACAAATGCAACCCATGATGTTTACACATGATTTTGTGACGGATATTTTAGAAAGTGCCTATCAAGTACAGATTCCTTTTTTTCGTCCTTCAGATGTAGCATTGATGAACAGATGGGCGAGTGATCCGGTAACGAGCAATGTGGAATCTATTATGATCCAACTGTACATTGGCATTCTGCTCATATTGAATCGCAGAAATTGGATTGGCTTTACAGCTCTTGGAGCTTCTATAATTTGGGGTATCATGGTTTGGATTTATGGTGAAGGTTTTGGGAACACCTTTGCAGCAGGGAGCTCATTCCTTTTACAAGGATCACCCGGGGGTGTCATTTTTTACGTCGTTGCGGCCATATTACTGCTTTTACCGATTCGTTATTGGAAAAATGTAGAGTTTTACCGTGGTTTGCAGTGGATAATAGCCATTTTTTGGTTCATTGCCGCACTATGGCAATTAGCTCCTATCAATGGTGGCTGGAATTCTGAAACATGGAAAAACAGCTTATCTAGTATGATTCAGACACTTGATCCTCAACCTTATTGGGTTGTAGATGGGATTCATTGGTTTATGAATATGTCTGTTGCGCATACCGCATGGGTCAATGGAATTACATCTGGAGCTATGCTTCTTGTTGCTATTCTAGCCATTCTACCTGTAAGACGAGCTATATTGCTCAGTTTTTCTTTAACGATACTTTTTTTGATATGGTGGTTTGGACAAGACTTTGGTGTGCTTGGAGGCATGGGAACTGACGTCAATAGTGCGCCATTAGTAGCACTTTTCATGCTGGTTGGTTGGACTAAACCAGAAGTATGGAAAATTGAATTTTCATATCTGAAAAAATTTTTTAAAACCGTACACTCCCCATTGGTTCGCCATAAATAGTATGACGAGTCTTTCATTCTGTAACGTTGTTTGATGGTGTAGACATATCCAATTTTTGCTGAGAGGTGAGTTTAACCATGTCGCATCTATTTTTCTTTTTTCATATTGTGGGTATTATTTTGTGGCTAGGTGGATTAGCGACGATAGGTTTGCTTTTATTCTTCATGCGTCGAGAATCCAATACGATAAAATCGCAAGTATTACATGTTGTTGTGCGTAACATCACTCGTATTACTCATATAGGTGCTGGGTTTTTGCTCCTAGGAGGCGTACCCTTATTATTTTTGATTCCTCATGACAAGTTATCTCAATTTTGGGTTCAATATATGGGTGGTGTCGGCATTCTGGTAGTTCTCATCAGTCTATTTATGTTAACGAATACCAGTAAAGAAATCACAGTCTCTGGTGCAAATACATCTCGTGCTCTACGTGCCTATCTTCAATGGTTATTTGTTATTTTGCTACTCTCTCTATCCGTTCTTGTTGTTGTTATCTTTAAACTTTAAAATTAAATGCTCTGTTAGGCTAAAATGAAAGTAAGAATAAACGCACAAGAGGTGTGTACCACATTCAGAACGTCAACGCCTAACACAGTCTCTTGAACGGTTGGAGGCAACACTTTTGTGGCGTTGCAACCAAGCACCTCGACAACTACATAACATGGTTCGCGTTTATTGACACGCCCCGAGCGATTTCCAGTGGCACATGGGCGTGTTGGTTCCTTGCCATGTCCTGGCATCGACAATAAAAAGCTCAGTACAAGCACGCAGTTCACACAGGAATTTGCGCTGTTTGTACAAAGCCGATACTCCAAGGTCAAGACGTTGGTTTTCTACGTGTCGCATGACACAGGAGAACGTGGACCTGATTTGCTTTGCCATGCCGAGTGTTATAGGGTCGGAATCTGTTGAAAGTCGAAACCCCGGCTTAGAGCCATTCTAAGAATTCAAGGCGGTTTCCGAACGGATCGTTCAGATAGAAACGTTTTACGCCTTCATCTGCACGAGCGTCGTCATCAATTACATTCACGTTTTTCTGCAACAGGTAATCCCGCAACTCGCTGATGTTTTCAACGTGAAAAGCAGGATGTGCTTTAGTTGCAGGAATAAAGTCCTTTTGCACACCGATGTGTACCTGGTGAGAGCCGCATTGGAACCATACACCGCCACGCTTACAAAGGGGTTCAGGTTTGGGGAGTTCTTCCCAACCTAACAGGTCAACGAAAAACTTGCGTGCTTCGGCTTCACACCCTTCAGGAGCAGCAAGTTGGACGTGGTCAATACCAGAAAACCTGAATGACATATCCATTCCTTCTTTCTTAATGTCTATCCTACGATTTTACACGAAATTAGATTTTCCTTCTTGCGTTGAAAATTCACAATTAAACAGAACACAGCGAAAAATATTCTGTTGATGAAACTGGCCAAAACCAAAGGCATCAAAGAGCTCCCGCCCAATACCAGCAAAACACATAAGGTGATGATGAGCACCAGCTAGAAAACAGCCAGTAAACTCAAGAAAACGAGCGAGAAAGGATAGATGTTAGGCTCTAATGGTGGACACAGCAAATCGAGAATGTGAAAATAAGTAAATCATCGATTTGAGGTGTCTGTGTTGGAACGTAGATATGATTGAGATTTTTAAATTGAATACGGTGAAGTTGGTGTTGGAGGAGGGGAAGACAGCCTCACAAGTGGCACGGGATCTGGTTATGACTTCAATGACGCTTTATGGGTGGATTGCTCAATATAAAAGCGATCCGAAACATCCCTTTGTTGGCAGTGGGAATTTGAAGCCCCAAGCCCAAGCGACTTGGGATGTAGAGCGTGAGAACCGTGAGCTGAGAGAGGAAATAGAAATCTTAAAAAACGCAGTGCGCATCTTCAGCAACGACCGGAAATAAGATATCAGTTCATCTACGACCATCGATTCGAGTTTTCGGTTCAGAGGATGTGCAAAGTGCTGCAGGTATTTCGAAGCGGGTACTATGCATGGCTCAAACGCCCAGATAGCGAACGCAAACAGCGATGTCGCAAGCTTACAAAACGCATTCATCAAATCTTTCTGTCCTCTCGGCGATGATACGGGAGTCCGAAAATTACACGGATTCTCCATGCAGAAGGATGTCGAGTTGGTCAGAAAACAGTGGCTGGAATGATGCGTGAGAACGGGCTAAAAAGTCGTACCGTACACAAATACAAGGCGACCACCCATTCGAAACACAACCACCCGGTGCATGACCATGTGCTTAACCAGACATTCCAAGCAGAGCGTCCAAATCAGGTCTGGATGTCGGATATCACATATGTTTGGCCCACCGAAAGATGGCTATATGTTGCAAGCATCATGGACTTATTCACACGGAAAATTGTTGGGTGGAAAGCCGATTCACGGATGACGAAGGAACTCGTCATGGCTGCGTTAGAGCAAGCCTATAAGCGTGAAAAACCGGATGATGGTGTACTGCATCACTCGGACCGTGGAAGTCAGTATGCGTCAAGGGAATACCGGGACAAGTTGAAGGAATACCAGATGATCGGCAGCATGAGCCGCAAAGGCAATGGTTACGATAATGCTTGCATCGAGTCGTTCCACAGTGTCATTAAGCGGGAGCTAATTCATCTTGAAACATATGAAACAAGGGCAAGGGCAAAGCGAGACATCTGGGAATACATCGATCTTTGGTACAACCGAGTGCGGATTCACTCGTCAATCGGCTACAAAACGCCAGTTCAATACACTCCATGTATGACCAAATGATACTCAAGGCGGCTGGCTAATCAGGTTAAGTGGTACAAAACTGAATACTTAGACATTCTCTGTTTGGTCTGTCCAACCTATTTACTTAATACCACAACCGGTTTAACACTTGTAGATTGGACAAACGCTCCCTCACCCAATTTCTTAAACAACTTACGAATCGACTCTTCGTTGTTGGGAATATGACCAAAATACCTATGATGATCTCGCCCTTCATCTGCAATGGCCACTGCGATAAAATCCTTTGAAACGTCTAAACCAATATACTTTGTGCTATCCTTCATAATATCGCCTCCCTCACAATGTAGCTCTGATTGGCATCGGTGTTTCCACAAATACCAGTATTGCCAACTAACCTACGGGTTGTGACGTGGAGCCGAGCTTCGTTCATGATAACTCACCTAAATGAAACATCTGATGTCCATGATACAAGGATAACTCGTCGATTTTAAGTAAGATGATGTCCTGGCAGATGTGTCACGCGCTTGCGTATGGTCTTCATTGTGTTCATAAGGCGGTAGTATCCCTTCAAGGAGGTGAACTTGAGTGCAACCCCTTCTTTCATGAAGGAAGATCATCATTTCTAGTGGTATGACCACCCACCCATGTGTCATTTATTGTTGCTTTTCTATTGTCTGAGGCAAGGAACGGATGCGTGGAAGTTCCCAAATGACGAATACAACAGATCCAACTAATCCTCCTACTACTGGTAAGGGTAACACCGCAGAGAAGAGGTTGGGAAACCAATCTCCGCCCCAAATGCTAATAACTAATCCTACAACAAAGGAGACAATGGACGGCCATGTCCACCATTCGCGTGGGGTACGCGGGCGTTCAAAGAAGGCTGACGCTGGCGTTTTCTTTTTCTGTACCCAGACCCAGTCCACGATCATAATGAATGTAAAGGGGATAATGACATCACCTATGACATCAAGAAACCCTTGAACATGGTTTAAAATACCCAAAATCGCCAGCACTGTACTGAAAAAGCCCAAAACAATGGTAGCAATGGGTTGATCCCATTTACTGGGCTTTCGAAAAGTATTCAGTGCCACTAGTAGATCAACCGTCGACGGATAGAGGTTCATCGCGTTCGTGTGAATAATAGCCAAAGCCACGCCTACCGCTGCAAATACTCCCCAAACAGGAGCGTTGGAACCAAGAAGAGCCAGATTCCAATTTCCGGTAGCTTGCTGTGAGTACATCCCCATGAGTCCCATCACCAAAACGGATGCCATAATGCCCACGGATGGTGATAAGAAAAAAGCGATACGTGCTTTGGGATTAGATGCCGGAATGGCGAATCGGGACACTGTGGAGACTTTGTAGGTCCAAGCTAAAATCGAAAAGGTGACGACCGTTGTGATGGCTGCGCCCCATTGCATGGCCTCTGTGGCATGGGGCATAGCGACGTGATAGCGAGAGAACAACAGATAGACCAACAGCGCATAGCATACGAGCAGTACTACAGAGGTGTATCGGTAGAAATATTCCAGCCACTTCATGCCGAAAATCACCAAAATCACTTGAACAGCTCCGATAATCCAAAACCACAGCGAACCTTGCATGTGTGTGATTGCGGCCAAGGTTTCACCAGCTACAGCGGTATTCAATCCAAACCAACCCATATTCACAAACGAAAATAGGACAGAGAACAAGAACGCGCCCAAAGTTCCATAACTTTTGCGGGCGACAATTAAACCTGTTAACGGTACCTCACGACCCATTTCCGAAAAAAGTCCCGCGGGTACAAGACCGATGAGAAAGCTTAGTAGGATGGCAAGAACCATATCCGTGAGTCCAAAATGAAACAGCAACGAACCAATGAGCGGCGTCGTAGCGGACGCCGAAGCCATCAGCCATACAATAGTCATTTTGCCAGAGGACATAGTTCGCTCGTTGTCCGGGACAGGCAATATACCAACCGTCTCTACTTCACCCAGCAGCCCAGACATCCGACGATCCGTCTCACGCTGTTCTAGCACGTTATTTCCTCCTCGTATAGTGTTTTTAGAGTCGTCTTACTAAAGAATTTTCAGCAAGATAGTTGTTGCAGTTGGGCAGTGTAGCTGAACTCGCACCTACAGCCCGAAGGGCGAGGAGCGTGAAAGTTCATCCGCTTGGCCGATGCGCTGCTACGCAATGATCAAATTTACAATACAAGAAAGAAGGGCAACGCATCCGGCGGATAAATCACAACCTAATTAGTGGCCCCTGAAAAAGTCGTTGTTTGAGTTTACCTCTACCCTGCGGGGTAGCTGAAATAGGACTTTTTGTGGGATGACTATTCTTTTTCGCACATTCAATCCCCAATTACTGGGTTACTTGGACCGCTCTCCTTAGATTGTGGGCCAGGATGCCGTATCCAACCCACGTCGATGTGCCCGAGTGGCCTCGGAATCGGGACCGGCCCAGTCCGTACTTTTGCTTCAGCAGCCCGATTTTGGCTTCGCCACCTACTCGGAATCTCTGTAGGTTTATGAACCAAGGCTCCCTTTCGATCTCCGTCCTTCACTTGCTCTTTTTGCCTCGGAATGGTGTGCTCACGTGATGAATGCCCAGTTCTTCTCTCAACATCTGCTCATTGTTGCGACTGCTGAACCCCCGATCCGTGGCCACCGCATGAGACACTGAACCGAATACCTCTTGATGATGCTGTACAGCCGGAATAGGCAGATCGTCATCGGATGGGTTGCCTGTATAGACGGCGTATCCGGTCACAAATCCGCTTTCTGTCTCATCGATACGAACTTTGTACCCGATCTCAACTTTCTTGGTGAGTTTGCCTTTTTTGATCGGCCGAGCTTCCGGGTCATGAATGCTGATGAGACGGTACGGGATCATTCGATTTCCATCGATGACTTGCTTCGCCTGGTCGATCAACTGTTTTGTCTTGTCTACAAGGGATTGCAGCTTTTCCTTTTGCGCCTCTATCAACGGCTTCTTTGTCTGATGTAACTTCTTAATCACCGACTCAGCCTGCTGCAACACACTCTGTGTGATGTCCACAACCTCTTGAGTCATCTGGTTGATCGCATCCCAGGATTGGCTCATCCGGCGGCGCAGTACCTTTGCAAACGCTAGTATCTTTTTCTTTACCGCATCCGTCTGATCAACGAAACTCTCTGTTGCGTGCAATGCCAGTTTACGAATGCGGTTGACTGTCCCGGTGATGGCACGAACGCCATCCTGAAGAAGCGTTGCATCCGTTGGGTAATGGATGTCCGATTCGACCACCGTGGTATCCGTATACAACTTGCGATGACGGATGATTTTCTGCTCATCAAGCTTCTTCACTAACAGTTCATTCACTTGCTCAATGATATTCTCACCATACCGCTTCCTGACCTTGATGAACGTACTGGCATCCGGCACTTTCCCGTCGATTGCGATATGACAGAAACGCCGCCATGCGATACTGTCGCTGACTTCTTGAACGAGAGATTCGTATCCTAGCTGGTAACGGAACTTCAGGTACATGAGGCGCAAATAGGTTTGTACCGGGACCGTCGGACGACCCATGGAAGAGTTGAAGTTCTCCAGGAACGAAGCCATAAACCGCTCGTCATTCAGGATTTGATCGATATATTCCAGTTCTGCCGGCAATTTGAGCAGCGATTCCAGCAAGATGGTATCCCAAAGCGTCGTCTAACTCTGGTGAGTCCGTAGCATTTTCCAGCACTCCTTAACAGGAATCCCGGGGTGCAATGACGAAACTCTCAGGCAAAGGAATTTGCAAAATACCCCGATTGGCGCGTGTTTGTCTCGACAACAACCACTTCACCACCAGGTCTTGCGATTCCTTTTTTATTGCCGCAAACGACGACTTTTTCAGGGGCCACTAATTAGAATTGCACTTCGCAATCAAAGAGGTAAGTTTCGTTGCAATTTGTTGACGCAAAGATAAATGCTTTTCTTCACAATATTGTACCGCTGGCAAGACCCACATTTCTCTTGGATACTGCCAAACAGGATAAGGTTTTCTTTCTTCTGGTTCCCAATCATATCTTGGAAAGACGTGAGCATGTAGGAAGTCATCAGAATTTCCATAGATGGAATAATTCATTCGCCTCGGATTGCACACGAACTGAACCGCTTCTCCCAACAAACTCATATCTCGCAAAAAGTCTGTTTTGGCTTCTAAACTTAAATCTTCAAGAGAAGCAACTTTGGGATACGCCAATAGTACACAATATCCAGGAAGAAATTGAGTATCCCCGATTACTGCATAACCACTTTTCATTCTAGTAAGAATCATTGGATTTTCATTTCGTTCAATGGCTCCAAACCTATCTTTCTTCCAATCATCACTCATCAAATTCTCCTCTTTTCCGAGAAGATATTCATTGCACATTGCGGCCTGAGAGCATCAGGAGGGGTCCCTCAGCCAGGCTGTATATTCATACGTTGGATGGGACATCTAGTTGTCACTTTAATATTGCTTGAGGTGGAAGAAGAGAATAAATCCAATGAATTCCGGAGGTGACGAAGAACATGCATTTTACAACCGAACAACCAGGACGTTCAGTTCACCTTTAATAAACTCCATGTCAAAATCCCGTGACACAAGTCCTAATTGAGCATCATCAATAGCAGTTGCTATGATTAGGGCATCAGGAGTTTTTAGTTTTCTGCTTTGTCTCGCTGTTCGCGCCTTAACTCCCTGCAGTTCGAGCTATTGTGGAAGTAACGTCTATGCAGCGCCGCTTATTATAGAGTTGCTAACCGTGTAACTTCTGATCCGACGATATACTACTAAAAACCTCACATTCAGTGATCACGGAGAAAAAATAATGGCATCATGTCGTTCGATGCCTGCCTAACAAAATCCATGACAATGAACTCATTAGCCAAGACGGCGATGGCAATATTTGTGTCCAGTAGATATCTGCCAATGGAACTTAATCCCAGTCACCCTCGCGCATTTGGCATACCGTCTCTTCGAGTTGTCGATCCTCTTCAGGCGTTAGAATTCCAGCAGACTCAAGAATGTCATCAACAGCGTAATCATCCTCTGACTCAACGGTTTCATTGTATAAGTCGACTGTGATCTTTCGACTATCTAAGTTGAGCTTGTAGAAAATCGTCCTTAACTGATTCGCTGCTTCGTGAACAAGCTTTTTCGACATCGCCATACCCTTCGCCTACTTCCATAAATGAGTGTACCAGTATTATAACTGAATTAAGCGACCGAAGCCTTCACACCAACCAAGTTCAACACATGTTCGTTGTGAGACTATACTGCTTCGATTGCGCAAGATTCCGAAAGTATACACCACCGTATAATCATACAACAGATGGCTCAGGGAACTTGAATTTTTGCATCCGATAATTCAAGAACTAATCCAGCTTAAAGACCCATTCCTTTTGAGAATTGGATGTCTTGTTTTGAGATTACCCATGGTACTTTGTTGTCGCCATTCACGCTTGTCACGGTAAACGGCTATTTAGTTATTTGCTGGGGCCTTGGATCCACCCATGTCGGAAATTTGTTATTGGATGGATACCAGTACGTCCGACTGCCTGATGGCAATTGATCGTGATGCAACGTATATCCAGGTAAGCTCTTTAGCAGTGTCATTGGACCTTCGATATTTTGAATTAATTGTTTGTCTAAGACTTGTTCGGATGCAGGTGCATAAGGCATCATGCTCATCGATACATAAGGAGCCCATTTGTTCACATCGTTTGCCACATTCTGAGGCGGAATGATGGGTCCCACTGAACTAAAGTATTTCACAGCATAAATCTCTTCAAGCATCGCCTGGGAGAACACATAAACTGTTTCATGCAGGTGAATGGTGGGTAGCACTGTGTCAGCATGGAGCGGCAACCCCCAAGCCACGACAAATACCGAAAATGGATTCGGACTTTGTACAATGAATGCTTTACCGTATCCCGTATATGGCGTCTGCTCGCTCTTTGCATAGGGATTTACTCCCGTGGTATCGATGAAACTCCCAGTCAACTTATCGGATGAAACACCTATCCAACTAATACCTTTCGTTCCGTGACCGAATATTCCTGTGACATCCCATTGTCCCGTTGTATAGTTTTTAATTGCACCGATATTACCAGATGTAATCAGGTCAATTTGTTGGTTTGAGTCATGTGGATTTACCCAAGCATATCCGCTGGCATCTCCTTGACCCACTTTTTGCTTAACCCATCCAGATGGAACCTTGAAACTCATAGATGTGGTTGATTGTCCATCTGTGAGAGGAATCGTGACTGAAACCATCGAAGCGACGGTGCTTTTCGTCGTATTCGTTGTCGCGGTATTACTGGACGGTGCTGATGTATTTGTGGTTGCGTTGTTTGCTCCAGCAGTTCTGTTTGCGACTGTGTTATTGGATGGTGCTACACCTTTTGTGCTGTTTGTTGCATTCGATCCTGGACTAGCTCCTCCGCTTGTACCACAGCCTGCTACACCCCCCATGATGGTCAATGCCACAACCGCTGTTGCCCATTTCCTATAACTCGTCATATTAGTACCTCCTCGTGATGTCACAAAATGTTATACGGAGTAAGTCCACATCTGATTACAATCTACTTTTTGAATGTGTTTTATACTCAGAAGAAATATAAGACACTAATTGCAGATTCCGGCCCGAGAGCGCAAAAAGACCTGCAAAGAGACTACTACATGTTCATACACATCATTCTTGCAGTGTTTGTTCCTGACACAAGTTGGTGGCTATTAAGCAAGCCAATATCGCTCTTCAGTATTTGTGATATGTTTTTCAACTAGGATTTTGGTACTTTCCAGTGATGTAAAAGTTGTATAAATTCATTCTTCGCACTGTTTGCATTACCGACAACCGTACCCTCGACGGCATAAGTGTATTGGCTACCGTTAACAATTGCCCAATATTCATAAGTTGCCTCATTAGAATGTGAGGCCGCTGTTTGTGTCCGTTTGTTAAACACAAGTAACGCCTTGCCAGCCGAACTTGATACGTATTCGTGATTGATGACAGTGGAGTGATTGCCGATTACCGTTCCGTATCCACCATTTGAAAGCGGGATCAAATTTGTAACAATGAGCTGGACGAGTATGTCTTTCCAACGAACAGATTGGTTAGGATTCATGACTTTTCCATTTGGTAACGTCAGGATTGTCTTAAACAAAGGATTGGATTACGTATTTTGAACATTGATTGTTAGATAAGTGGACAAATCATTACCGTTATCTGACGAAAGTCCGCTGCCTAGTGACCGCGATGAATTCACTGTAATGCCAGCAACCTTGTTGGTAGCATTTGAGTTTGAAGCTGGCGTATTTCCGCATCCACAAAGTATAAATAGAGTGACACTTAATCCAGCAATCGTGTACTTTCGATTGTAATTCGATTCATCCTATGCTTCCAAAAACCAACTATTTATTGTATAAATTTCACAGCATCATATAGCCCTATAGCCGCATTTCGTTCAGTTCCTCGTCTGAAAATAATTATACGGTAATGAGCTGGCGAACATCCTAAATATTCACACCTGTTACTGCAATAGCTTCCCTACCACATATCTACGTAAGATGAGTAGATACACTTAAAGGGCGATTATTGAACGCCCGAACTTCCTGTTACGAACCATGCTTTAGACGACCTGATGTCGTCCATACGCCACGTACACAAGGCGTGTGACAATTAGTGAAATTACGATGAAGATCGGGAAGACTAAGATCGGATACAGTACAGGATGTCCAAGTACATTGTAAGCCAGAAAATGATAGTACAGTCGTGAGACCTGAAGCAATCCAGAATAACTGAAATTCAAAAGTGTTCCCGACCAGAATTGGTGAATTACCTTCGAAATCAGTTCGGGCAACACAAAAATTCCTGTCGAAATGACAAACGAAATGAGTGTCATACGGCTGAGTGCCGACACCAGTAGCACTATGCAAGAAAAACTCACCCCACCAAACAGAAATATTGCAATAGCAACAAGGATATACTGCTGGATAGTCAAGTGGAATGGTGCGCTGTATAATGGAATACTTTGAATTGGGTAATTTAAGCCCTGAGTACCAAACAGGAGTGCATTCAAGCCCAGATTCCAAACTTCAATAATAAATCCAATGACCACAGAATACAGCAGCGCCGCTTTTACTTTCGCAGAGACCAGTTGTCGTTTTCCCCTTTTTGCGGTCAACAAAAAATTGTCTGTCCCACTAGCATACTCCTCCGAAAAAATGGGCGCCAAGCCGATGAGGATCATTGCCGCATAGATGATAAAGCCATAAGTTTTGAAGAAATCGATCATCATCGCCCCGCCCCCGTTATACATTCCACCACCGATAAATGGTAGGTTCTTGAGCATGTCGTACTCCAGTTTGTTAGCGCGGTAAGCAAAACCCATCTGTCCACTTGCTTTAAGGTGAGCCATGGATTCCTGGAGCGAATACATCCTTGTGGCAACCGCTGTTCCTGAATACGACGAGGCGATGGCTTGGTCCCTTTGATATTCATGCCATAAATCCCAGTACACTAAGCTACCGACATGACTGTTTTGAAGCTTTTGTTGGACGATCGGCAGGTCAGTTTTCGCTTGCTGTAACTGCTGTTTAGTTGGCGGTGTTGCTTGGTACACTGGTGGGTGATTTGTTGAAGCAATAAGAAGTTGTAATGGCAAGATTAGTCCTACAAGCATGATTGTAAGTAGTATCCAAATGCTCTTCCGTGAAAACAATTTATACAGCTCAAATCGCGTGATTGACAGATGTTCCATCGCTCACCGCCTCCTCTCCAAAATGAAACAAATACAGGTCCTCTAGTGTCGGGTTCACAGCCACCGCGTGAGGGACAGGTTTGTCACCAGCAATGATACGAAGTTCTATCCTGTCTTTAATGCGACCCATGTTTGCGATCTGAAATGACCCTTGGTACTTGGCAACCTCGTTTTGTGAACAAGACACCTGCCAAACGTGCCCTTGCATTTGAGACAGCAACGACTCGGGTGCGCCATAACCTACCAAGTGCCCGTCTTTCACCAAGAGAATATCCTGCGCGACATACTCCACATCGGAAATGATATGGGTCGAGAAAAGGACAATCCGGTTTCCCGCAAGTGATGCAAGGACGTTCCGAAAACGAATCCGTTCCTTCGGATCAAGCCCTGCCGTTGGTTCGTCGACGATGAGGATTTTTGGATCATTCAAAAGCGCTTGTGCAATACCCATACGTTGTTTCATGCCACCTGAGAATTTGCGAAGCTGGGTGTGCCTCACATTCTCCAGGTTGACCTCCTGTAACACCTCAGTCACTTTCTGTAAAGCCGTACGCTTGTCCAGGCCCTTCAGTGCCGCAATGTACAGTAAAAAGCGTTCTGCGGTGAAGTTCTTATATAGACCAAAGTGTTGCGGAAGATAACCAAGAAGCTCGCGATAACGTTCTCCCATGCGAATGGTATCTTCTCCGTCCACGAAAACATGCCCTGAAGATGGGTTCAGTACTCCTGCGATGATTTTCAGCAGTGTACTTTTGCCTGCTCCGTTTGGACCGAGGAGTGCGTGAACGCCTTCGGTCAACTCCACGGTGAAGTTCGATAACGCTTGTTCCCCCTTATATGTTTTTGAAACTTGCTCAATCTGTAATTTCAACCAAGAGACCCCCTTTAAAACGGACATAAAGCAGTTTTATTTGACTTGCAAACAGTACTAGTCCAAGCACAGACAACACGACAAACATCACGTCATTCAGTGACAAAAGGAAGGAGAGAACGCTTGGATTTGAAAAGGCAAGCGCCACGGATATCGACCAGACCAATGCGACCACTGGTACCAAAGCCCTGCCACGAAACTTTGTCGAGAGATACAGTGTTACAGCAGAAATCCATGTGAACGGGACAAACCAGAAAAGTACGACGCGCCATAGGTCCATTCCAACCAGCCATGATAATCCAACAGACATCGCGGTGTTGAGGACGATGTTGTAGATGCCGAGGACTGTGAGTCGTGCCATGAGTGTTTGTGGAAGCGATGTCTTGCACGTCAATTCAATTTGCGACATACCACTGTCCACACTGCGAAAGAGTTCAAGAATGCCAAGAATAAACGGCAAGGGAGACAAGATGATGATGATCTTGTATGGGTTATATCCACAACTGGCTGTGATCAGGTATCCCGACAGGAACATCAATGCACTGACCAACCAAAACCACTTGGCAACATATTCTGTTTGAAACGACACAATCCCCCATATACGTTTAAACAGTGGTACTGCCGTGACCTCACGAGGCTGTAGTACGTGAAAAACAGCTTGGTCGATGGTGTTTTGAATGACATGTTCAGGCGGGAAATCGACCGTGAATTTGTCGAGCATACGACTTAATTGGTTGACATCCACCTGGTCGCCGTTTTCCTTAAACAACTCTTCCCATTCACGAGTGGTTTCGTGTTGTGTCATGTTCATCACCCCCGTTTAACAACTTCCGCAACTTCTTGAGCCCTTGATGCAGCCTCGATTTTACAGTTGAATCGCTGCACTGCATAACGTTGGCAATGTCTTTAATTTTCATGTCCTGATAATAACTTAGTACGATGGCATCACGCTGGTACTCAGGCAACCCCATCAAAGCATCTTTCACCCTTTGTCGCTCATCGTCTTTCTCTAATAAGCGAATCACGTTCATTCGTTCATCTGGAATATTCTCTGGAACAGACGTCTCTTGATTTTGATGACGACTTCGAGGACTTCTGAAGTAGTCTGTACAGTGGTTATAGGCAATGGTGACGAGCCAATTCTTAAACTTCCCGTCTCCAGTATAACGACCAATCCCTCCAGCCACCTTGATGAAAATGTCTTGGGTCAAATCGCACGCCAAGTGATAATTACCCGTCTTTCGATAAACAACCGCAAATACCAACTTATAGTGGCGACGAATGAGCACTTCCATGGCGGACTGACTACCACATTTGATTTCAGCAACAAGTGCTTCGTCCGATTGTTGCATATCAATCCCCCTTCATCTATATAAACGAGAAAACACCCAATATAGTTTTCAAGTCTTGAAAAAATACATGGCAATTCATCACAGAATGTTTTATGGAGCGTAATACCACATTGAAACACGAAAAAGCTCCCAAGGAGCTTCTTGCAATCAGTTCTAACTGGTTGATAGTCAATCTTTCTTCAGTTAACATCTCTCAATGTTCTTTCGTTTTCTCCCTCATTCTAGCTGCCCGATAGCCGCATTTCGTTCAGTTCCTCGTTTGCGAATAATTATACGAAAACGAGCGGGCGAACATACTGTATATTCGCATTCTTATCCGCAAAAACGGAAGGTAAAAAAATCGCCTCCCGTTCTTGACACTTCCGCTATGAAATTGATGAATCTGGTGTAAGAGTTGTCGCAATTGCCTATATGAGTTGTTTATGAGGAGTCTGTGAAGTTGGTGGCATCAACGCAATCCATGTTTTATTCATCTGTACCGTCAGGATATAAACTATATTTCCTGACCCATACGTGATTTTCCACCACCCTGCTTTTTTTCCATTACTGAGTGTCAAACTATTTTCTTGATCCATCTTATTTCCTTTTGCCAATGCTTGAAGTGCGTTGCTGATGTTATCGAAGTAAGTTGCTTCATAGACAGTAATATTTTCATACGCCAGCTTCATGACGTTATTTTTCCCCGATACTTGAACAAGTTTATATACGCCACTGTCTCCTGCACTTTTGGTTAATGCATATGGCGTTTTAATACCTTGAGTTTTAGCTGTTTGTCAAATTTGAGACAATTGACTATTCGTATAAGCAAGATAATTTAAGGATGGTCCATTACCTCCAGATGGAGTCGTCCCAGAACCAGAAGAATTTGAGATCGCTTTATTACCTGGTGAATTTGAGGTACTAGTGTTGCTCGTATTGTTGTTCACCGTAGTGCCATTCGTTTGTTGAGCAATATTGTTTGTTGCATGCCCAGTTAAATTTGTTGACACAGAATTATTCGTCTCATGAATTGAACTGTTTCCAGTAGCGCACCCTGCTACCATTCCAACAAAGCTTAATGTCAATCCAACAGTTATCCATTGTTTGTAATTCATTTAAAAATCTCTCCTTATTGTTCACACCAATAAGACGAACTTACGTCTCATGAAGTGACACTCCACTTTTTGGAGTGTTTATGCACAACAATGGAGTATTCTTGCGTGTTCCTGCCCGCTAACGACATAACCCAGTAAATCCCTGTTTAGATATTTATGCAAACATGAGGGAGAATCCTTCTTCGGCATCAGCCCTCTTATGTGCAAAAGGTGCCACGAAGATGTGGCTCCAAGCGCCAAATTACTTTACTACAATCTTAATCGGTTGAGACGAAACGTTGTAATCCAAGAAAGTCACAGTATAGGTCCCTGCTGACGAAATCGAAGTTGTATATGAAAAATGTACATGTGTGTCCGTCACTGCAACCCTACCATTTAATGTTTCACCTGGTTGGTCTAATCCCATGACACCTAGCTGAGTATCAGGAGCACCTACACCATTTTTTAGCAATGCAGTCCCTGAAATGGTGACGGATTGCCCAACTCTTGCTGTAGTTGATGCAGAGCTAATCGTTATCTTTAATGGTTCGTTCTGTGTTGCCATGCTCTAAGTTGTTTTAGTCCACGACACCCCCATCAGTAATCACTGTTGGAGAAAAAGATTTGCGTAGTAAACAGGAATGTATGTTGTCTGTGTTTTAGTTGTGGGATCATTTGCTACAAGCTTTGGTGCCCAAACAAAGTCATCCTGATTTCCAACAATCGAAAATTGCATTTCACCCGTAGGCGGTGTCCCCGTTTGAGGTGCTCGAGAAAAATTTGCCATCCGCGTATTCCGTATAGAAGAAATATCTAGCGTATTTCCGTTCCATGTTCTTTGGACACCAAACGGATTTTAGTTCTACTTGCAAGTAATATACTGGAACCCAACTTGTTGGTTTTCCAATCCATGGGTCGTTCGATACTACGTGCTTTGGTGTAAGCGTTAATCCGCAAACCATCTGTATAGTAGTTGGTGCATATTCAGCAAACGTCGTTACACGGGTAACAACAGGCATAGGCGCCTGTGCGGAAACAGCACCAACAGTAATATTCCCCAGCAATCCTGCCTTATGTTTCATAAATGCTTCGTCTCCCTTTGAATTCTTGTGGTCAATGAATGATGTTCAAGAGTATAGACGAAGGCATAAAACCCAAGGTGACATACTCTATCATGGTAATTTATACAAACTATCTTCTTGAATACTTCTGCCCTGATGCAAAATAACCATTAAATTCAACAATTTAATCCTTATGCATATGACTGATGACAGTCTGATTCAGTTCTTATATCCGTTTCTTCAATAAACAACGCGCCTCAAACTTGACGTTTTGGGATAATGTTCAAAAGTGATTTCATTACTCTCTTCGTTTGTCTCCCATTTCAAACAAAGAAAGAAGAGCGGATAAATCGTGTTGTGAAACAGCATTCATAACATTTCTAGTACAAATAATGAATTGTTCAGTGGACCACCGGCACTTTCACTATCTCGCCCGTCTGCAAATCCTTGTACCGCATCGTCATCCACGAAAACGCCGCCATCACATGGTTGGGATCATACCGTTCGCAAAGCCCCACAACGTATCCCCTGGCTCTACCGTGACGGTAACGGTTCGTGGATGCGAGGGTAATTGGCGGCTCCACAAATTCACGATGCCAAAGGCCAACGATGTCCCTGCCAAACTGACCATCACCCCCGCTATGGCCAGTTGCACCAACACCTTCCACCGTGAATGTGTTGACTCTGCAGAAGTTACAACAACCATCGGCTGATCGGATCGCCAGTGCCTCGTTTCTATTGCATCCCCACGTCCCACGACACCCACGCACCCTTCATAAAAAGAAATAAATATCTTTTTTAGAATTTATTTCTATTCAAGATCGTTGAGCATTATCGCTCGACAACAAGAGGGTGTCAACGGCTTTTTTGATTCAAGTGGCCCTTGTAGCAATGAAAGAGGCGAAGCTCGCGTGAGCTTCGCCATTCATCGACTTCTCAGTGTCCTTCATTTTTCATCCGAAACATGGAATTTGTCAGGCAAATATATTCTGTTAATGAGACTAGCCAAAGCCCACGGCATCAAGAAAAAATCGCCCAATACCACCAAAACACATAAGGTAATGATGAGCACCAGCCAGAAAACAGCCAGCGAATTCAAGAGAACAAGCGGTCGGAGATATTTCCCCAGACTCTCTCATACCTACCCTTCGTAACATTCCCCAATTCGCTTTTTGCCTCACCCAAAACACGGTCTGAAAGAAAAGCCAAGCCACACATATGGCAAGCCATCAACAGATGCCTGTAATGAAAAAGTACAGACAGCAGTTATGAAAAAGCGAAGGTGATGAACCTTCGCCAAGGCTGTCGAAAAGTGAGCGCTATGAGTGGTCTTTTTCGACAGTCTAAAATTTTTGCTTCAATTTTCAGTTAAAGTAACGATATATCTTGATACTGTTTGCGAATGCTATTAATTGTTTCTTGTTCATTTGAGAAGCAAAAATAAGCCATTGTCCACCGTAATTGAAATATAATATGGTTTCATTCGATTGTGAAAATACATGCACAATTTGTCCGGATTTTAATTGGTATTTTTGTCCTATTGGTAGATTTACAAAATTCAAGGGAACTTGAGCTATATTAATTAAAATTTTCGGTGTATAGAATTCTGCAAAATGTCCTACCTTATATGCATTTGCTAGCGAATACATCATGTTAGCGTAGGGGTTTGCTAGTTCATTATTAGGTGCTGGATTTTGAAGTATAGTACCTAATACTCCTCTTAATATCCACTTCTGATTTGTATATTCTAGTATTAATATGTAGTCAATATTTTGAGGATAAATTTTTGGAATCTGTATTCTAACAATAGATAAATCGCCAATATTGATATCATTTATAATATTTTTATTATTCGCATGAACGATTTCTCCGTCAGATAACTTCCAAGTCATGGCAGCTTCTGCAGCTTGAATAGGGTTTTTAATAGTCGAGGGTATATTATATCCAGTACTAGATTTGATAAAAATTGTTGGGTGGGGAGAATCATTAGTTTTGTGATTAATCTGAGCTGATGGTGTACACCCCGATAAACTTAAAATTAATATGATTGCTAAAATGTAATGGATATATTTCAAGCCCAACACCTCAATACTTCAAGAAATTTTTGTCTGCGTTCAATATCCGGATTGACACCCGTTGTTTGGACATAGCTCCCGTTTTCTAGCGTAATCTCAGACTTTCTTTCACATTTGTCTTCGGCGTTAGCCCAGTCTCGTAGTGTTGCTTGTTGAACTCGGCTGGTGGCAGGTAATGCAGGCTTGAATGCAGCCGCCGATTGTTGTAATAATCCATAAAATCTACGACTGCTTTGTATGCCTGTTCATAACTTTCGAACTCGTACCGTGACAAACAGTCGTCTTCCAGAAGCCTGTGGAAAGACTCGATGTGTGCGTTCATATTCGGTGTTCGTGGCGGTATTCTCTCGTGCTCAATACCGAGTTGTTCACATGTCGACTCAAAGGCCAGGCTGACAAACTGCGGTCCATTATCTGAACGGATGACGGGTAAGACAGATTTGTCGAGTAGTCGACGTTTCCACAGTGCTCGTTTTAACGTATCCACAGCGTCTGTTGCCTCACAATGAAGCCCAATATGATAATCCGCTGTCTGTCGGTCAAATACATCAATGTATGACAGTACGAAAAAGAATCTGTCCTCACCATGAACGTAGCCGTATTTGATGTCAACTTCCCAGAGCTGATTCGGTGCCATAATGTCCCGATTTCTGGCCAATCTCCGTGGATACTTGGACTTGATTTGCCGCTGCTGTTTGAGAATCCCCAGCTCTTTACACAGTCGATATACCTTCTTCTTGTTGATAACCAACTGATACTCTCGTTTTAACACGTAGGTCAGCTTGAGATATCCGTAGGCAAACCCATCTCCCGCTACGGCGTTCATTATCCATTCCTTGACCTGTTCGTCACTAACTTTGCTTCCATCCTGCGTATACGTATATTGGGTCGCAGGACGCCCTCCAGAAGTCGTTCTCGGCTTCGGCTCGTGTGTCAGTTGATAATAATAAGTGGACCGAGAGACCCCCACGATGCGCAGCACGAAGGTGACTGAATGTCCGGCTGTGATCCACTTGTGCGCAATGGCTACTTTATCCGCAGGTGAGGGTTTACTTTTTTACGAAAATGAGTCCGTATCAGCTGAAGAGTCTCGATCGAATATGGACGAACGGAAATAGAGGCTGTCACTACAGTCTCGCGGAATGACTGGATATTCGCATCGGTATCAAGGTTTAGATACCTGGAATCCCTTCTCTTGCAACCTACGAATCATGTCCGCTTCCCGACGTTCTTCACTACGTTGCCTGAAACTATCTAGATAATCTGGACCAAGCTCTGTATACCGTTCTTTACGATGCAGGATGTGGTACACAATCCGAAGCAGAGTATGAGCGAGAGCGACAAGCGCCTTCTTGACGCCCATCTTACGGACCCATAACCAATAACGGGCGGACAGGCGGGTATTTCTTGTTCGTGCTGCTGCCCAGGCACATTCGCAAAGCACTGCTTTTAGAGCACTGTTCCCGCTTCGGGACCGAACCCGTTTTTTTTACCTGCACTCTCATGATTTCCTGGGCTGAGTCCGGCCCATGCCGCCAATTGTTTGTCACCGCCGAACTGCTCCATGTCGGTACCCATCTCAGCCAAGATGATTGCTGCCGCATTTGCATTAATTCCGGGTACGGTCGTAATGAGTTCAAAAGCTTCCTGCTTATCCGCCATGTGAGCGCGTATCTCTTGCTCTACTTCCAGAATGGCCTTCTCAATGAATTGCAGGTGTTCATAGGAAAATCGCAGCATATCTCGGTGATGTCTTCGTAAGCGACCGTTCAGTGACTGCAGCAATTTGGCTGATTTATGCCGTAGTGCACCCTTCATCTCCGACTCTAGGAACTCCAATGTAATGACTTCGCCGTCCATAATCTTTTGTAGCAGAATTCGTCCGGATACCCCGAAGATATCCGACATATGCGTAGTCAGTTTAATGTTTGCATCCTGCAGGAGTCGATGAATTCGGTTTTTCTCGGAAGTAGCATCCTGTACGAGCTTCTTCCGGTACCGAGTCAGATCGCGCAGGTCCCGTGTTTCTTGAGAAGGGACGAAACTACCTTCAATGAGACCAGAGCGAAGGAGTTTGGCTATCCACTCTGCATCTTTCATGTCGGTCTTACGTCCAGGGAGGTTTTTGATGTGGTGCGCATTGGCGAGGAGCAATTCAAAATCAAAGGCTTCAAGCACGTTCCAGACGGGCTTCCAGTAGACCCCCGTGCTCTCCATAACGACATGCGTACAGCCACTCTCGTTGAGCCAATCTGCAAGCGCTAGTAGATCCTCAACCATCGTGCCAAACGTCCGGATTTCAGACTTGGGCGAGCGATCCAGTGGGCCTGTTAACACACAGGCGACTACAGATTCCTGGTGTACGTCCAGCCCAGCACACCGCTCAAGAATGGCTTCCATCATGAATGACAACCTCCATCCCACAGAATGATGAATCCGAAGACAACCCGACATTGAAGATTTTTTACTCGGACTCTCGGTCCAATATCCTGTGCTTCGAGGGTTGTCCATTCAGTTTTTTTATCGGGGTCAAACCACCACAAAGCAGAACCGAACTGGTCGGATTCGTCTCCATTATGCGAGATTCTTAGCAAACAAAAAAGCCATGACCATTTTCATCATAGCCTGTGTCCCGAAGGGTCATGAGCGTTTTTTTAACAGGTCACGCAAGATAGAAATCTCAAGGGCTTGCTCGCCCATGACTTTTTTCATCTGTTCATTCTCTGAAGCCAGTTCCTTACGCTCAGCCTGCAACTGAAGTAATTCCTCAGATGTGACATTGGTGACGTTGCCTCTTGTCTTTGGGCTGGCTTTCCCCGCAACACCGTTGACCTGCTTAATCCAGCGGCGAACCATGTTTGCATTGAGGTCGTGTTTTCTTGCGACGAGGGTAATATTCCCAGTCTCAGAACACTCCTGAATGATCTGCTGTTTAAACTGTGCTGAAAAATTCCGGCGTTCCATTATCTCATCCTCCTGCTGCTTCTAGTATGCTATCTAGCAGGGAGTCTGTCCAACCTGATTACGGGGCTTAAGAGAAATCTTCTGTGAATGTAATGGAAATAACCTTAATATTCATTGTTGAAGAAAACTCGATAAATCTGTAAAACAGATTTTGAGTCACTTCAAAGCTTTTAATTGAGATCTTCTTCTCAAAATCGCGCGACTTATAGGATGGCCAAAGGCTTCGACCAAATCCCAAAAGCAGCCACTTGGACGATAGCAATACGCCTTGATCTGCCCAATCGGTGGAGATTTCTGTCAAGGCATCACGAGAAAGGAGCCCATATAACTACAACTTCTTTGTCACCAAATCGTGCGCCCTCCTTGACAGTATCAATTTAGTATAGTATGCCACAATTACAAATTTAGGTGAAGATTGCAAAGAAAAATGGTTTATAAAAAAGTCAAGTTCAAACACCTTTATACCTGCAGTTGCTACAAAACGGTGTACATCCACGTGTTTCTCCGCTCCTGGAGAAATTGTAGATGGGGCAGTAAAGTTGTTCGTCCTACTCATGCTTGTCAGTCATCCGCATCCTCCACCGACCTATGTTCTCGCTTCAACACCAAACCTCAACGCCGCGCCGTCTTTCCCGATAAACCACGCCGCACTCCCTTCATCTGAATCCGCGGTGAGTTGATACTTCCGACAGAATAACTGAATAGCCTCGTCTCTGTCATTCGCTTCGATGAATTCCTGTTGCGTATACGTTTTTGTTGTCGTGTCTGCGTAAAAGAGGATAAAGCCGTACTTTACTCAAACACTATCTCTCACAATTTATCTAATGACATCCCTAATTCTTTTGTGATCTTCTTTGCCACGCTGAGTATAAGATCCACCGTACCATTCATGATAAAATTAATATGCGTTGCTGACACCCCAAAAACGTTCTTCTTACCAGCCAATTATCATAGAGTAACATCGTTTACAGGAGAAACTTTAGAATTGGAAGCTTTTATATGAAGTGTGTGAGCAGTTTTACTATTGCAAAACAACTCAATGGAATCACAATATAAGGAGAGACCAATCGAATATAGGCTTTGTATCTCTTAAGCCCCGAAATCAGGTTGGACAACCTCTCTAAAGTATAGGAGACTAGAAGCAACAGGAGGTTGTCTTTATGGAACGACGGAAATTTTCATCACAGTTCAAGCAACAGATCGTCCAGGAATGTCTGGAAACTGGTAGTCCTACTATTGTGGCAAGGAAGCACGATCTAAATGCCAATATGGTTGGTAGATGGACTCGTGAGTTTAAGAAGACAGGTATAACGCCTGGAAAATCAAAAGGTATACCAACACATGTCACTTCAGATGATTACCAACAGGTCGTTGAAGAGCGTTCAGAGTTGGCTTCTGAGAATGATAAATTACGAAAGGCATTAGCTGATCAGGCACTCGAAAATCACATTTTGCGTGACCTGTTAAAAAAAGCCAACCCTCACTTGCGGATAAAATAGCTATTGCACACAAGTGGATCACAGCCGGGTATTCAGTCACCATCGTGCTGCGCATCGTGGGGGTTTCTAGGTCCACCTATTACTATCAGCAGACACATGAACCACAGCCGAGAACGACTGCTGGAGGGCGTCCTGTAACCGAATATACCTATACACAAGATGGCAGCAAGGTAAGTGACGAGCAGGCCAAGGAATGGATTATGAATGAAATAGAAGGAGATGGTTTTGCCTATGGATATCTCAAGTTAACCTATTTATTAAAGAGAAAGTACCAGTTGGTTATCAACAAGAAAAAGGTATATCGGCTTTGCAAGGAATTGAAGATCCTTAAGCCACAACGCAAATTGAAGGAAAAGCATCCTCGGAAATTGGCTAGAAACCGAGATATCACGGGTCCGAATCAATTGTTCGAAGTGGATATTAAGTATGGCTATATTACGGGTGAAGATCGATTCTTCTTCGTGCTGTCGTATATTGATGTGTATGACAGACAAATTGTGGACTACCATATTGGGTTGCGCTGCGAGGCTACAGATGCTGCAAATACACTGAAAAGTGCGCTCTGGAAACGAAAATTATACGGGAAATCCGAGTTGCCTGTAATTCGTTCCGACAATGGGCCACAGTTTGTCAGTCACCTGTTTGAATCCACATGTGAACAACTTGGGCTGGAGCATGAGCGGATACCGCCAAAGACACCAAATATGAATGCTCATATCGAATCTTTTCACAGGATACTGGAAGATGACTGTTTTTCTCGCTTTGAATTTGAGAGTTATACACAGGCATATCGGGAAGTAGTTTCATTCATGGAATATTACAATGAAAGAAGGATGCATTCCAGCCTGCACTACTTATCGCCGGTCGAGTTTCACAAAAAGCATTGTGATACCGGATTAAAACCGAAAGAAAATGTGAAAGTCTAAGAAAACGCTAGAAAAAGAGAGCTATGTCCAACTTACGGGTGTCAATCCGGTATGTCTCGTGATGTTGACGAACTCGTCGAAACATCAGCCAAACAAGACTGCAAGATGTGATTGCAACAACATACACAGCCCCCCAACTGATCATAACTCCCATCCACCAAGGCAACACCATAATCCTCCTATACCACCTAGTCTAAAGCAACAATTGCTGATAACACGGCCAAAGTTTTTGATAGATACGATAGGCATCGCGGTAAAAATGCTCCCTGCGTGCGCATCCCAACTGCATCATTTTCCTTCGTAACCTCTAGTTCTCCGTGGAAATGGTTGAAGGAAAAACAACATCTCAAGCAAAACGCTCCAGGCGTTGAATGCTTCCAAGAAAGAGTTGTAGAGATTATTCTTTGGAAATTTTACACGTATTGAGGTTTAGCTGAAAGACGCGGTTTAGGAGTTCGACTTTTTACGTCACAAGCGATTTTGGGTGGTTTTATCGAGCCCCAAGATTACACGAGTACTACGTGTATTGAGGTCACGGATTAGTTAAAAAGATAGTGGCTGTTATCATGCAGGAAAATGGGCTAAAGAGCCGGACGGTTCGCAAGTATAAGACGAGCAAGAACTTGAAGCACAACCGAATTAACACTCGTAGATTGGACAAACGCTCCCTCACCCAATTTCTTAAACAGCTTCCGAATCGACTCTTGGTTGTTGGAAATCTGACCTAAATACCTAGGATGATCTCGCCCTTCATTTGCAATGGCCACTGCGATAAAATCCTTTGAAACGTCTAAACCAATATACTTTTTACTATCCTTCATAATATCTGCTCCCTCCCAATGTAGCTCTGATTGGCATCGGTGTTTCCACAAATACAAGTATTGCCAACTAACCTACGGGTTGTGACATGGAGCCGAGCCTCGTTCATGATAACTTACTGAGATTTTCATTCCTCGACGGTTCATTTCGTGAATCACAAAAAAACTCCCCATTTTTGGTCAGTATTCTCTTTCTTTCGAGGAGATTGTCAGGTTACAGGTAGAGAATGGGGGGATTTTACAACTTATGCTGACAGTAGCAGGCGACTTGACTGAAGTTTACGAACCGAGCACGCTTTATGTTTCAATCCACGCCTGCGTGTAGCAGGCGACTCCGAAACCGTCGCCTAATCCCACGCCGAAACCGTTTCAATCCACGCCTGCGTGTAGCAGGCGACAGCGTGCCCAATAAACACGTATTTAATTTGAGTTTTCTATACGATTTCCGCGAACTTATATAAAATTCGCTAAAAAAGAAGTAACATTTTTCTTAAGGCAGTCAATATCCTAATTACAGTCCCATTTGCGAACCCTCCGAGTTTTCATGTACACCTAGAGTTCGCGGCTGTAATTAGATTGAAAGGAAACCCTCTGGATCAAACGTTTGTTTTGCTCCAACATGTTCGACCTTCCCATGCCACTTTGAGCCCAAATGGTAAAACCTTATGCTATCAGTCTCCGGATTAATAGCAATTTTAAGTGAATGCTGAAGTTGAGCGAACTGATGGGGATCCAATAAACACTCGAATACTGAGTTTTGCACGCGTTGTCCATAGTTTTCGCACAATTTTGCTACATTTCTCAGTCTGCTTTGTCCAGATTGGGATTTGGTACTAACATCATAAGTAATAAGTACCATCATTACACGTATCACCTACTACTTCCAGAAGAATGGAGGATAGTCATCTAAATCCCCACGCATATACCGTGAGAGCAGCATTGATTGAGCATACGGCAGTAATCCCACGGGTACCTTTTCATCCAAATACGGATGGCGAATCTCATCTCGCTTTCGCTGCTGCCATTCCATTAACACAGTCTTGCGTGCATCATCTTTTAAAATAAAGGCACCCGATTCTTTCTGAATAAAGTCGTCAGGTAAAATTTGCTGGCGATTGATTAATGTTAAAGCTGTACGATCAGCCAAATAAACTCGGAATTCCTCCATCAAATCAAGTGCTAGGCTATTTCTACCCGAACGATCACTATGCAAGAATCCGATCTGAGCATCTAAACCTACAGATTCGAGTGCGTGCGTCGTGTCATTTGCCAATAATGTGTATAGAAAAGATAACAATGCATTTACACGATCAGTTGGTGGCCTTTTTACTCTACCAGCAAACGGAAAACACTCTTTTTTTACTAACACTTGCTCGGGAATGCAGGAAAAATAATATCGTGCTGCAAGACCTTCCACTCCACGTAGGTAATCAAGAGATTTGCTTTTCCGCACCTCTTCTAACTGTCGATTTAACTCTGTGATTGTTGCTGTAAGATGCTCAACATTCACACGATCTGGATAATCACGTAGCGTACGTTGAATTGATGTCTTTGCATTGAAGATCTTAGCATACAGAAAACGCTGAGCTAGCAACAGTGACTTTTCCTCATTGTCGCTCCAACGATATTGAGTGCGCCGTAAATGTACATTACCTTTGGTCGCACCTGTTACACGTGCTTTAAACTGTCCAGTCGGTGTTAGGAATACAAGAGAAACATTATGTTCGATACACAGATGCATAGCGTCTGGACTTACCCCTTTATAGCCGAACACGATGACAGACTCCAAGTTTAATATTGGAACCTGCAATTCTTTGACGCCATTCGCACTTATGACGAGTGTCTCACCTTTCGCCCTCAAATAAGCATCCGGCAAAGTCACATAGAGTGTATTCAGCAACCGCCTTATTCTTCATCACTTCCTATGTGTTTCATAATGTATTTAACAGCCGATTTTGCACCTACAGTGCTTAATTTAGGTTGGCATAGTTCCAAAAGTGAGCACTGCTTACAATGGGATTTATAGATAGCCTTAGGTGTTATCGCAGCATCATAATAGTGATGCATCATTTTATAGAGTGTTTCAACTCGCTGTCTGTAATCTGTAGTTAGTTCAATACGCTCTCGTTTGCGAGTCTCGGCGTAATAGAGAAATCCAATTGGAATCTCGACACTCAGCATTTCCTCTAGGCACATCGCCTCGGCACATAGTTGAACAATGTCCCTATCATCATACTTTGGCTTTCCTTTTTTGTACTCAATTGGGCAGACCGTCCAAGAACCTTCACGTCCATCCAACACAATTGTTTGAGACGTTCTTTTTTCCGCACGGCGAAATTCCACCATATCAGCTATCCCGCGTGCCCGCAGTTTCTCAGAAACTATAGGTATGGAACGCACAATTCGCAGATCACCACGCGTTTCGTCGAATCTTTCATCATGGACTCGCTCATGTACATGTTGTCCCTGCGTAGTTAGCACATTTTCCTGCCATTGTTGTTCGATGTGGATTAATGCCCACTGTCGCTGGCAAAAGGCGAAATGTTGAATACCCGAGATCGAGAGATAGTCTTCTTCTTTCTCCATAGCCCGAACATCCTATAACTTTTCAATCAGGGTCACTCCTTCTGGTACACTTCCTACCGTCACATCATAATCGTCGAAAGATCGAGCTATGTCGACGTTTGACTTCCGTTTAACACTAACTAAGTTAAACAATTTATGTGCCGGTGCATTTCCCAAAGATGACGAGTGCTCAAAAACTATCAATTTCTGCGTCGCCATTTTTCCACGCGATGCAGATCGATCGTGATCAAACATATTTAACAATGCGGTCCATAAGATTTCTAAGTCTTCCTCACTAAAATTGGTCTTTTGTGCAAGCGGTGCAGATATGAAACCATCCATTCGGTAGAGTCCATAAGGGACAATGCTTTTACGTCCCATTGTACGTTCTTTCTCAGCGTCTCTCTCATTTGTGACAGCCATTCGTGTTATTGTAACTTCTTGCGGAGAAATTGGATCGATACTTTTTGCAAAGCTAAATTGTACTGGACCTCGAACTTGACCACAATTTACCTCCATTGTCATTACAGCACCAAACGTGCGAATATCATAATATTTATTACACATCCAGCGAGCGAGTGTCAGTTGGTCGTCTTTTTTCTTTGCTTCCAATTTGTCTTTTTTTAATTCAATATTTGGATTGTTCTCGAACGCCTCCTTGTTGAGATTGTTCAAAACTACGGCTTCTTTTACATAGATATCAAAAGACGGTTCGCCGCCTTTTACAAGTTCAATATAATTGCGAACCTTTCGTTTAATACAGACGTCCGTAACCAGTCCACAACCAGTTTCAGCATCCATCCGAGGTAGATTCCCTGCATCGGGATCGCCGTTGGGATTTCCGTTTTCAACATCAAACAATAAAACAAATTCATACCGCTTTGCCAAAGGTGTTTTTTCGATCATTGATAAATCCCCCTATTCGTAGAGTTTAAATTAATTTTCTGCCTTTTTCGTAAAGAATTCTTGACGTTGATGATAATATCCGAGTGCAAACATCCCTTGTTCCTCCAACGTTAACCGCTTAGGAAACTGCGGTGGTAGCGTATTCATTACTTCCTGAATACGGTAGTCATTGTTTTTCCCCCATTTCTCGTCCTTAGCAATGTGATGCTGCGCCAGACTTAGTAAGCGAGGAAATACATTGGCGGGAGTTGCAGATGCTGCACCCCAGAACCGGTCTCGGATGGAGGCGTTAATGCTCTGTCCTAAAGCACTCTCCTGTGTGCGCTCCAAGCACGCGAATAGTCTGCCTAGATGATAGGGGATACTCTTGGATTGCTTATTTAATTCCATTGTAATCTCTCCTTCAAGTGGATTTTTATTGAAACGATAGTAGCGAAGTAAATATGCCTTAATCATAGCTGCGCGAACTGCACCGATTTTATACAATCCCTTCTTTGGTTCGTCGCCTTCAGCACGGATTCGATTCATAAGTTGCGCAAAGACAGATCGTGAGTAGGGCAACCCAAGCAGAAACGAACGCATCATTTGTCCCTCTATATTTGGAGATATATTACTCCAATCGTGCCCAATGGCGGTTTCACGGAGTAATTCTCGAATGGTTGGACTTCTTTCCAATCCAACGATAGACAAATCCTGATAGTGTCGCCATACACGTTCCCCTAGTTCACCTATAGTTCCGGTGTACCAAAAACGGATGGATAGGCGTGCAGCATTTGGTGATAGTCCTAATATGTAGAATGTTGTATCCTTATTTAAATCCGCAAATGTATCGTTGAAATGTTGACCTTGTCGAATGCGAGTGACAACACTTTTCACTCGAGTTCTGATACTGTCTTCATCAGACTGACCTGCATCCTCATCGAAATTCTGCAATAAGCTTGCCATCCAGTCCTGCTCTTTTGTGGCCAATGATTCTGCCCAAAAAACAACGGTTGTGTCATTCATCCGCACCCTGTGAGCAGGATCAGACAAGAATTTGTTTAAAACATACCCGTAGGCATCAGTTGCAGTCTTTGAAGTTGGCGCATTATAAGATTGCTCCCTCCCATAGGAACAAAATGATTCCTTATTGAAGGAAACGATTGCAGCGCCAGACGATTGGGCACCAGCAATATTTTTAATACTAGGATGAAGTCGGGCAATTTGATCTGTCTGCATCTTCTCACCAGTGATTAAACAAGTGAATAGAGTACGTTTTTCGGTTACATTATCAGCTACTCTGTTGTAATAGTCCTCCCACGCCAGTTGAATATCACGATTTTTGTGAAGAAACTGACCAGTAGGTGCATACTTTAAAACGCATAGCCCCCCATTGCTTAAAGACTTCAGCAAAGGCTTGTCAGCTAGTTGTTTAATTTGTTCTTCTAATTGCTCGTATGAAAGTTCCAGGAAAGAATGTAATGCCAAAATATCAGGCGATTTCGTCTTGATATGTTTTAACACATCTTTCCACAGCGTTCTCATTGCTTCTCTGTATGCCCATCCATGCTTGGCTTCCGGTAAAGCCGCACCAAATAAATAACTTGGTTTGTCACATAAGAAATATGGTTTGATTCCGGAAGATCGTTTCTCTTGCTTCGGTACAACATGTTTTATTTTACTAATTTTCCCATCCGCACTTTCCGGCTGAATGATTGCTACAACATGACCATGCTCATTCAACTGTACTTCAAATGACACGTCTACTGATGAATATTCTGCTCTTGGTATGCTTTCATTTTCGCTTTCCCTTTCTTGAAGCAACTGATGGTATCGATATAAAGACTGTAAAATCAACGGATTGCCTCCTCTAATGGGGGTACTTCGATAACCCCATTAATCATCTGTGCACGAAAGAAATGAGGAATGATTTCTTCTACTTGACCTTTGGAATTCACATGGAATGTCTGGTTCAACAGCATGTATCCCAAATCTATCTCACCAAAATTTGTGCTCTCGTAGGTATCAGTATCTTTGTTATCTCCCAACAACTCAAAGTTTGCAGGAAATTCCCGACAGCCTAGATAGGGTCGATGGAAACACTGTCCTTGTCGTGCGCGTCGCAAAAATATGTTGTAGTGTTTTTCTGGGGTATCTTCCTTTCCACACTGTTCTGTCATTTCAAAATGTGCCTCAATGACATATTGGACATTTTTCAATATTAGAGAAGCGCGCTGTTGTCGCTCTTCACTCACATAAATCGCCTTTTTTCTAGCTGAAGCTTTTGATTCCACCTCATTTCGACGGATATTTTCAAAATGGATTGGATTCAAAACGTGAATTCGATCAACTACCCAACGTATCGCAGGTTTCCAATGGATTGCCTCCAAGATACCGCGTGCAGCTGATGGTGTCATGACATCGTAGCTAACTCGTTCTACTTTCATCTCTGGTCTTGTGAAACATGCATAGTCTCCCCATACGCGTAGAGCAATTCCATAGCCCATTTAATCAACTCCCTTAAAATATGAGGGTCTCAATTTCAGTTAATTCAGTTGCCTGTAATAACCCAGACTGCGGATGGTAGTAAGACTTGTCAGTTAGGACCAATACACCTTCCACATTCTTTAGTAAATTCTGACGTTGGTATTCTATCAACTCATGTTGATAAATTTGCACGACATACGCTTGTAATTGACGCAATATACTTAACGGATAATGTGCTTCAGCAAGCAATTTAATCAAATGTTCAGCTACCGGATCGTAAGGAACGACAACGGCTTGCATATTTTCTTCAATAAACATGAACCGATCTGCAATATCCTGGTAGGGAATTTCAAAATTTCTGTTTTTGGATTTTAATAGACTCATAATCCCTTCCGAATCAGTCACCTGTTCCATCCGACCATCACTTATGCCATGAATGCGTTCAAAATATTTCTGGATGGAAGACAAGGCCAACGGGGGTTGCTTGCAATACTCAATCGTGTTTTGTGCTTCCGTAGCTGTCTCCTTTATCCAACCTCTTGAGGGCATTCCATGTTGTTCCGGAAAAAACACTCTCACGATACCAATCTTATCATGACCCTCGCGGTTGCATCGTCCAGCCGCTTGTGCAATCGAATCTAATCCCGCATAAGCACGCAGCACAACTGGAAAATCAATATCTACACCTGCCTCTATCAGCTGTGTTGAAACTAATCGGCAAGGTAATTTCATATATAGCCTTTGGCGAACTTCATTTAAAATAGTAGAACGATGTTTTGCACAAAGTCGCCCGCTCAGGTGATAGACACCCTCTAAACCTCGTTCCTTCAACTGATCAAACAATAGCTTTGAATGCCTACGGGTATTCACGATGCAAAGGACTTGTAGTGAATCCTTCATCCATTCAACAATTTGCTGATCAGGGATAATCTCAGTATTACAGCCATATACGTGCACTTCGACACGTTTGAAAGCTTCCACCAATTCGTTAGGAGATGGGTAATCCATGATCTCCGTCACTTGTATACCTAGACCAGCCCAAGATGGTTGAGTTGCTGTACAAAGCACAACAGAGCATCGATAAGAAACGATTAGTTCTTCAAGTGCGTGCAAACAGGGCTTCATATACCCTCTTGGAATGCTCTGTGCTTCGTCGAGAATGATAACTGAGTTTACAATATTGTGCAATTTTCTGCATTTACTGCGTTTATTCGCAAACAACGATTCAAAAAATTGTACAGATGTCGTGACCACCACAGGTGCATCCCAATTCTCGGTGTTCAATTTCAGACGCCTAATTTCGTCTTGATCATAATTTTCTTGATATTCATCGTAGTTGAAGTTACTGTGATGTTCCAACACTGCATCTGGACCGAGTGCTTCTCGGAATTGCTGAGCATTTTGTTCGATTATGCTTGTAAAAGGAATGACGTAAATGATTCGCCGTTTATCATATAGGTGCGCATGTTCTAAAGCAAACGCCAATGAAGACAAAGTCTTACCACCACCTGTTGGCACGGTTAAAGCAAACATTCTTGGTGAAAGTTTTGCCTGTCGTTCACATGCTGAGAGAATTTGCTGGCGTAACTGATTAATTCGCGTATCTGCGGCATGCTTAAGCTTTTCTGACATAAACGATCGAAATCTCATTTGTAAAACAGCAATAGATGGGGCTTGCCTTTTACTCATTGTATTTTCCACTGGATTACAATAATTTCTTGTATCTACCGAATCTGCATCAACTAAACACGAGTAGAGCATCCGACCAAGAAATTGATAACTCCACGCAGGATATTCTCTGTTCCAGCGCTGAACAAGAGCATTTTTTTCTGTATCAAATGCTTGTTTAACAACTTCCACTTCCTCCCAAGCTGATGACCAAGAAGGAATATCTTTTTTCATTAGGCGATTTAAGAGAGTTCCCTCTTCAGCAACAGTGCCATGATTCTTTAATCCGCCATGATGACCAGAAATCACATGTGCAAGGAGTCTGGCTAAATATCGATCTAAATGAGTTGTACCCAAATAATCTCGTACGGTTTCGCTTTTGACAATCCACTGCGCTCCTGCAGTTGAATGGTCAACGCGAACGTGTTCACCCCTAATACGCTTCTGAAATATATGAGAATACTTACCGATATCGTGTAATATCCCTGCTAGGTACCCCAAATATCCAACTCCAAAAACCTCTGCATAACGCATGCTAAGAGTGGCTACCCCTTCAAGGTGATCCTTTAACTTTTGATATTGCCCGTCTTCTCTAGTATGCGCATAGAAATCCACGATGTAAGCGCTCCTTGCTATATAAATCATAAGCTAGTAATTATTTACACTATACAAACCAAAAATCCTGCATGATTTCTATTTGAGCGTTTTGCAGAATTAAATTTTTGTTAGAAGCGAAAAATAAACTCTATTGCAGGACAGCAAAACAGGCTTACAAATAATAGACGCTGGTCTCTCGAACGCCTTTGTATAAATTCTATATTTTTGTTATAAAAACAATTATTTCTTTTACACTGTCGTCATCTGTCGTTCAAGATGATTCAACTCTAGCACTGATACAAGTAACACGATCGCGTTGATGGGCATGGAATTGTCAAATTTAGTTTAGCCCCGAAACTCGTAACACCAGTTCATGGCTATGCTTGGGGATTGGGATGAAGTTAGGGGAAAGGTGTGGATTTTCCAGTCGTACTTTTCTGGAAAATACGACCTGACCTTGGCAAACTAGACCCTTAATAAAAAGGTAAGCCCCCTGGGGTTAGTCATGGATAGTAAGCTGAACGTAAGTGAAGCCGAAATCCCCAGAAGGTATGGAAATAGACAAAAAGCAAAGGCTGTCTTTTAATGAAGTAGATAAGAGTAGCAGAGATGCCAATATGTCATGACGCAAAAGCGTGCTGACTGGTCCAAGGTTATCCAGCTAAGAATCCTGTAGCATGAGACAAAAGGGTGACCTGTCATGAACCGAAAAGCCGTACAAAAAGACGAGTCAACAGGCTGCACTCATAAGAGACATCGAGAAGTTTGCCAGGATAGAATCATGGAAACGTGGTGGTGCTCCGTTGAAAGTGTGGATACAACGAATCGAGAATGTAGGAATAAGGCGATTCGGGGTGAGCTACATGACACAGAAGTACGACAAGGAATTCAAACGTCATGCAGTTCAATGGGCTTTCGAGAGTAGGAAGCCGGCGAGCCAGGTAGCTCGGGATCTGGGCATATCGCAAAAGAAGTTGTATGGATGGATGGCAAAATACAAGGAGGATCCTTCTACCCCGTTCGTCAGGAGCGGGAACCTTAAGACGGAAGCGAAGATTTTACGAGACCTGGAGCGGGTACACTCATCCATCGGCTATCTAACGCCAGTTGAATACGAAAGAAGATATTTCCAATCTGGAGTTTCTGCTATATTGACTTAATACCAAGCTGTCCAACAGCGAATATGAAAAAGCGAAGGTGATGAACCCTCGCCAAGGCTGTCGAAAAATGAGCGCTATGAGTGGTCTTTTTCGACAGTCTAAAATTTTTGCTTCAATTTTCAGTTAAAGTAACGATATATCTTGATACTGTTTGCGAATTCTATTATTTGTTTCTTGTTCATTTGAGAAGCAAAAATAAGCCATTGTCCACCGTAATTGAAATACAATACGGTTTCGTTCGATTGTGAAAATACATGCATAATTTGTCCGGATTTTAATCGGTATTTTTGTCCCATTGGTAGATTTACAAATTTCAAGGGAACTTGAGCTATTTCCTAGCAGCATGGTAGACTGGATAGTCAAACTACTGGCAAACTCGTCAATGCCAGTTCACTTATCCGTCACATCATCAACTTTGCTTCGTGTTTAATCCTTGGCTCTTGGTAAAGTTGTTAAAATCATCTCCGAAGTCCCATACGCTTTGTCCGTGTGGCCATAGCCAAGTATCAATCCTCGAAACAACTCACTCTGCCGCAATAAGTCGTGATCCGCATGATAACTGCTTACATGAACCGCCTCGTCCGATACTGAGTATCGTCGAAATACGGGAGCAGACAAAACTGCGGAATGTTGCACAAATGTCCATCCGGGCAAGGTGTCCGTTCCATTTACAACACTGTGAATATGATTGTGTCCATTCAGATAAAGCCCCTCTGGGGACAGTTTGGCTAATTTATGAAGCACTTCTCGACTGTTGTCAATGGACATCATCTCGTGGTCAGATCCCGCTGTAGTCTGTGCAATGGGATGATGCCCGCAGACGATGGTGTATTGATTTTTGGAGCGGCTTATCTCATCTAACCAATCGAGTTGTTCTTCGTCTACCAAGCCGCCCCAGTTATCGTAGGATGATTCTTTTGTTGTATCCAGATATACAATGCGCAGATTCGGGAATTCATCCACTGCATAGCGAGGGCTGTCCGTCTGCCTTAAAACGTCCTCTTTCGATTGACGAAGTGTGTCATGGTTCCCCAGAATGAAACGGAATTGGCGGTCGTATTGTTTGGATAATTCAGAGGTTGTTCTCAGGACAAAATCCCATTCTAGTGGGTTGCCCCAATGGGTGACATCTCCGAGAAGAATGTGTACATCCGCATCCAGCGTGAAAAATTCACGAAACAGCTGTCGATAGTAGGCATCGCGTATGAAAGCATGCTCATTCGGAATTTCATTGCAATAATGCGCATCTCCCATGACAGCAAGGCGTATTGTACGGTTCATTTGGCTTCACCTCTTCTAATTCACATCGGTCTAATCAGTCCATTTTTTCGCCTCAAAGCACGGCGCCGTCCGTTAAACAACTATTTCCTCTCAGGGAGAAAAGACGGCACAGTCTGCTATCAACAGAATTAGTTTCTCAGTGCACAAATTAGGTGCCCGTCGATATGGAAACTGTTAACGATGTTGTATTGTCATCCACCTCTCTCGAAGTTTCTTCGAGCGTCCGCCGCTTGGTTTCGGGCAGCAGTATCAATGTGAGGATTGCAGCAATAACAGCCAAGGTTGCTAAAAATCCAATTGCCACTGCTTCACCCCAGATTCGAAATAGAGCAGGGAAGACAAAGGCTGTTAAGGATGCCCCTAGTCGACCAGAAGCAACCGTAATTGCTTGAACAACGCTTCGAATCTTTGTTGGCGCCAACTCAACCCCGAGCATACCGGAAGCGGAGACAGAACCCGGTCCAGCTTGAGACATCAAGTTTTGTCCGCCATACAGCAACAAACCGATTAAAGGTACGGCAGTTGCCTCACCCTTCAACATACTAAACAAGCCTAAAGCGGCAGCCATACCGATAAACCCAAAAACTTGGAGTGGTTTCCGCCCCCAACGGTCAATCAGTAAAATGGCAACAATGGCCCCTGGAACGGTAAATGCAAGCTCCATAACCAGTTGAAAACTCCCGGCGGTCAGGCCAATCCCCTTCGCGATAAGCGACGGACCAAAGAGAATTCCAGAATACGCGACAATGTCGAAGAGAAACCATAGCACGCACGCTGCAAAGATATTTTTACGGTTTTTAGCCCAATAGAATCTTGCTGCTTGTCGATCTTCTAACTTGTCTCGACTGACAACATTGTTCGCCACTCCGCCAGTAACTTGCAAGACTACCTCTTGTAGCCCCGCAAAATCCCCTTTCATCCTCGCCAAGAACCGAGGAGTCTCTGGCAATTTTCGGCGTAAGTAAATGACCGAAGCTGCAGGAACCGCGCCAAAGCCTAAAACAATGCGCCAAATGAGCGCATTCGGCGCATGAAACACCTGTAAAACCATGTATAGAATGGCGGCAAATGTAGCGCCAATTCCCCACGTCAGTCCGAAACCAATGGCGATACTTTTTCCACGATCTCGAGAATTCGCATTTTCACCCATAATTAAAGGAGATAGTACATAATCCGCACCAATCCCTATCCCTAAAATGAACCGCACGACAATCAATTCGGGTACGTTGCTGACAAACGCTTGTGCCAAGGATGCTAAGGCAAGCACTAACACATCAAGTCCATAAAATGTCTTTCGACCTTTGTTCGCGAGCAGTCCAAAGACAATCGCACCTAATGCAGCACCGATAAGAGCGCTACCCGCCAGCAGAGAACTTTCAAGTCCAGTCAGACTTTTGACGTTAAAAGATAATAGTACCAAGGGTAGCACAATTCCGATAGAGGATAAGTCATAACCGTCCGTGAACACACCCATACCTGTCGTGAAAATGGACTTGAGATGAAACTTGTTGAACTTGGCCCGATCCAACCTTTCAAAAAGCCCCGTGCCATCCATCCGAATAATCCCCTCCCAATCTTCACAAAACTAAATCTCTGAATATGGAAGCCAAAGACATGCTCCTAATTCACGCACACAATACTGCCATTTCGTTAAACCGCCGTGAAGAAACCATGAAGGCAAAGTGAACGTTTGATAAAGAATCTGTAAACAGCGAAAATTGCGCAAACATAGAAGATTCTCTCGGTCATCATAACGACCATGGACTACCTAGCTTGATTAGAAAACAGGCTAGGTAGTCCATGGTTTAAAAACGGATCGCAAAATAACCAGTGCTCAAAACAACTTTTCAAGTTCAAGCTCATTGTGGATGGGTATGTCTCAGTACCCCTTTTCAGGAAATGTCGATTTCAATTTCTGCGCTTCATCAATCGCATGATGAAAAGCCTCCATTGTGCTTTACCACCCCCGATTTCAAGTGCGTCAGATTTAGCCACGTTCTAGCGATAGTTCTTCCACCGGAATCTCCAAGCGAAGGCGTGACGATGGTCTCTTGTCTGCAGGCATGCGTTTTGCACCGAGAGCATCCCATTTAGCGTAGCGCCGTTGGCAGCAGAAACTTCAACTTCTTTTTCGTGGCAGACATGAACCGGTGGCTGACGCTGCTTTTGCTCGTGCCAGGGAACTCCCATTCCTCTCCGACCGACTCTGACCGTATGCAGGCTGTGAACCTTGAATTACTGATGTAGCAACTCTACACAGAAGTCTACCAAAAGGAAGGTATTCCACCCTCCCAGGCTGTTGAAACCTCATTCTTTATCCTTTTTTAGGATGATATGGTGTCCAAAACCGTTGAGATGGTATGATTTTCTGGAAATCGACTCGACAGTACTGGTACGAGAAATCTACCTGTTATGAATGTGCTAAAAAACTCTAGAACAACACGCACAGCATTTCGTTTCAAAGGCATAAAGTACAAGAACAGAATTCTTAATATCCATGCTAAAAAACCAGTGATTGGTATACCGTATAACTCCATAATCCCTCGATCAATTCCTAAGAGCCGATGCCAAAATTACTTTGGGGGACATCGCCTCTAAACTACAAAATTCATCTCTTACCTGAACGATGGCCTTTAGAAATACGACTGTCCAATGCTAGTCTTATAAATATTCACTGGATACGGAAGCTTGCCCCGCTTGGGTCAACGTTTCTGGCCTGTTCTTCTTCAACCAAAGGGCTACGATGACTCCAGTCAAGACAAAGAGCGCTGTCAAATAAAGTACAAGATTGAGTGGCCAAGCCGGAATGGGATAGATGGTGGATACAAGTGGAATAAACATAACAATGGCCCCCAGTGCAGATGGGAGAGTCCCTACCAACCAACCCATGTGAAAATGATGCTGGTCTTTTTTCCATAATCGAATCCAGGCAATATTAATCAGGACATACAGCGAAAGTCCGAGAATGTCGGACGCTTCCACCAAATAGCTGAATCCAGCCGGATAAGGACTTTTAGCGAAGCTTACGACAAACAGTAAAAGGGTAGATACACCGGTTAACATAAGGGCGGCATGGTGCGGCGTTCCGAAACGCTGATGCAAATGAGAAAACCACCGGGGTATCACACCGTCACGGCCCATGGTAAATAACACACGCGCACTGGCGTTTGCACTCGCCAGCGAGATGCCAAGGGCAGAGATCATACCTGCGAAGTCAACTACGAGTGCCATCCATTGCCCTACAAAATGAATTGCTAACGAACTGAGGGGGAGTGTCGCATGCGCTAACCGACCTCCACCGTGGACCCCATATCCTATCGCGATCGCATAGGAAACAACGATATATAGCAATCCGCCTAAAATGAGAGCCGCAAATATCGCCGCAGGAATTGCTTTAAAACGATTTTTCGTTTCCTCAGCCACAGTCGCGGATGCCTCGAATCCTGCAAATGCCCCGACTCCATACAACATTCCGAAGATAATGCCTGTCCAAGATGAAGGCGACTGATATGGAGAGAAAACTGCCCATGTGTTCCCATTTGCTCCGCCTTGAACAATGATGGCTATAGCCAGTCCTAGAACAATAGCGGTTTCGACAATAATGAGGAACAGGTCTACTCTCGCCGAGGTGCGTATCCCACGTATCACCAGATACGTAACAGCCACGATGCCACATAGAGAGAATATCAGCCAACTAATCTGTTCCCCGAAGACTTGTTGGGTAAAACCCTGAGCAAAATAGCCAAATACGAGTAAATTGGACGGCAAAGCAAGCCCATAGGCCAATGCAAGCATCCATCCCGATAGAAAACCTAGCACCTTGCCGAAAGCCAAGCTATTGAATGCATACGCTGCGCCAGCCGAGGCAAAGCGTCTGGCAAAGTGCAAAATCGATGCGGCGGTCAAAAATGAAGCCACCATAGCAAAGACAAACGCGAGAGGAACCGCACTTCCTGTAAACTGCGCCATGGCTTGAGGTAAAAACAGTACACTAGCGGCGGGAGCCATATTACCAAAGGAAATCGCTAAAGCTCCCCAAAAACTGATACTTCCCTCGCGTAAACCCAATTGGCGGATTCCTTCCGAAGATGAGCTGGTCACAGGCATGATCCTTTCTCTACAGGCGGCCAAGGCGTTTGATAATAAGCAACAAGCGTCCGCAGCCCCTGTTCTCTCTGGGATAGAGAAAAGTTCTCGTTTGCAGAGTGAATATTATCTGAGGGTAAGCCAAAACCCAGCAAAACCACCTGCGCCTGAAGGTGCTCAGAAAAATGAGCTAAAACTGGAATAGAGCCACCCATTTGAATGAATGTTGCTTCTTTGCCGAATCCATATGCTAAGGCTTGTAAGGCGTGTGCGTAGGCCGTATGGGAAACATCTGCCATCCATGCCCAGCATTGATCGAGTAGCTTTGTGTTTACTCGAACCGTTGAAGGAGCTTTACTCATTAAGTGCTTTTGAATGATATCAGCAATGTGAGCCGGATTTTGTCCTAACGCTAGACGTACCGTGACTGTAGCATGGGCGACACTTGGAATTATGGTACGGGGAGAGGAGCCAATATCTCCACCATACATGCGATTAACCTCCAGTGAAGGTCGTATCCATATTCTCTCCAGCGGAGTATACCCAGCTTCTCCGTATAATGCTGGAACTCCCAGTTGTTGTAGCAAAAGTTCTTCTGACGGAGACGTTTGCTGTATGATACTTCTGATCTCATTTGGGATTGATGCAATATCGTTGTAAAAACCATTAACCGCTATGCTTCCATCGACATTGTGCAAGCTGTGAATCATCGCTGATAAGGCATGTAGAGGATTTTCCACCAGTCCACCGTATCCACCTGAATGCAAATCCTGCGCAGGACCATGTACAGTTATTTCAATTCCGCATAGCCCGCGCGTACCAATGCACAGAGCAGGTTGGTTTTCAAGCAAAAATGGAGTATCCGAAATGGCGACTACGTCCGCCTGCAAATCTAACGTATGTTCCCGTCCCTGCTCATCGATAATTTCCACAAATCGTGCTTCACGAACGCGGGATAGCAAAGCAAGAAGACCAGGACTTCCTATTTCCTCTTCGCCTTCGAACAAAAACTTGATATTAAAGGGTAATTCCCTACCCGTTTGTATGACGGCTTCCAGAGCTTGAAGATGTGTCAGCAGTTGCCCTTTGTCATCGCTAGCTCCTCGTGCGTACAAACAGTTGCCACGAATCTCCGGTGCAAAAGGCGGACTGCACCACTCCTCCAGTTTTCCCGGCGGCTGAACATCGTAATGTCCATAGATCAGTATCGTTGGCAAGTGTGAACCTTGATGTCTTTCTGCGTAGATAATCGGGGCAGCATCCTCAAACGTAATCCACCGCACCATCGGTATCCCTATTGAGTTTAAATAAGTCGATAAAAATTCAGCTGCTTCATACAAACCATTCCGCTCTTTGCTATCCTTACTAAGGCTAGGTATTGATAAAAAATTAAACAAGTCCTGAAGCATCCTGTTCTGGTGTTTTTTTATATAAGCCTCAGCCTTTTCGTACGGCATGGTTTTCCCCTTTCTACTAGGATAAGCCGGATGTCCCTGCTATCTTCTGTAGACTTAACAATCAGTCTCTAACGACCTAGCATTGCGATTACTATATCACGATTCTTACGTCAAAGATCGATAGTGTTAGGCTGAAATAGTGGACAATATGATCGTTTTGCTGAATGGTCGTTTAGGTAGAGGCGAAAAAAAGAACGAGACCAGGGCAGCAAGCATATTCCATATACCGGTAATCGATGTTGTTCTCATCAGATGAACTTGTTTTAGCTTACGCAGACTTCTTGTGTTGTTCCATCTGGTTTACGGCTAGTGCTGATGCGAGTATCGCGATCGCATTGATAAGCCTGTGTATCTTTACTTTGCGGATGTCTCGGACATGGACATCATTCGCCGTCAAATTCGTCTGAAACCTTGCATTACAACGTGCTACAGCGGTTCGCTCATGCCAACACACACCCAATAATCCATGTCATAGCCCATCGAGCAACGCGACGTCCCATCCCGATGCTATTCCTTCAAGCGAAGCCACCAAAAGTGCAAGTAGAATCGCTTCACGATGGATAGATCTCGTGCATTTGGGTTGACGGCTTTCTTAACTTCGAAAGCATACGGTTGGAGTTCCAAGCCCCCCAAAAACAAAAGCAGGCGATGGTTGAAGAAGATACATATGGGACTTCCCTCCTCGGAAATTTCTGATTTCGTCACTCGAAATCTTCTCGAAGATTGGGGTGAAGTACTTTTTCATGCCTTCAAATTCCTTGTCTTATAAATCTTTATAATTCTGCAAAACACTCAAGTAAGAGAATGTTGAATTTTTCTTTCTTATAAGTTTGTCTACTAGATCATTTCATGCAAGCTATTTGTTTCGATACGTATATTTACCCTCTGATTGATCTCATGATATAAATCTTTTAAAAACTCTACTGAATTTCCTTGCAACCAACCTACCACAAGAAACATTTCTTCATCTTGACAATAAACATGTGTTCCATTTGGGTAAACTTGATGAATGTACACCACCCCCTGCTTGGTTCTGCACTCCTCCAATCCTTCTATGGATAACAGTACACCTTCTTGATTTGGATAAATTGTAAACATAGCGTATTTATTTTTCTGTTCGATCTTGGCGGGTATAGAGATTGAGGAACCTGTACATAGAAGAATTTCCCATTCAGAAACGTCCATTCCATAATAAGTTTTTAGACTTTGAGGTACTAACATCCCACCTATACGGGGATTTATTTCAATTATTCTAGGACCACTGTTTTTATCATATCTCATTTCAAGATGTACAAATGATTGATTTAATTTAATTTTATCAATCGCCGTCTCTGCATAATTTAAGAGCTCGTCGATTTGCTCATGATTTAATCTATCAGGCGGTGTGACTAAAAAATGTTCTAATACTTTGCTTCTCTCTTCTGTTAAAATAACTTTGTCATGGATAAGAAGTGGAACCACTTGATTTTGAAAGACTATCATTTCGATACTCACTTCAGGACCGTCCAAATATTTCTCCACTAAAAACATATTTCTAGGATCCATAAAAATTGAACGATTACGTGGCAACTGGAAATTATGAGCAAAATTATATTGGCCAGGATTTCCTCCTTCTTCAATCCGACGACACATATATTGGTAATTTTCTACAAATTCACTTTTATTATCTGCTTTTAATATGAGATGTGATGCTGAGCCATTAACTGGTTTTAAAATCAACGGATAACCAATGAAGTCCGCAGCTATGAGACAATCCGATAAACTTGTAACCAACGCATAGTCCTTGTCCTGTAAACCTATTTGATATAATTTTTCACGCATTAAATATTTATTAGAACATTCTATAATAGACGAATGATTTTTATTGGGCAATCCTAAATCGTTTGCCAATAATGCTACAGTTGCTGCTATATACCCTTGTGAATGGCATAAGGAAGCCACATTGTGAACAGCGATTATCTCCCAATTTTTTTGCAATTTGTAGAGTATATTTAGCAAATTCTCATAGGAAAAATTATTTATTGGTATGATAACATCAAAATATGATTGCTTATCAACATGATATTCGCGACAAAATTTTTCGTATTCATATACCTCTACCACGCATATAGTATGGTAACCCATCCTATGTGCAGCATCTGCCCGGCTTAAGAGATTAAGTATTGAACCGACTTCGATAAAAACGATAGCTTTATTCATGACCAAGCATCCTCCATATCATCTCCATCTAAATAATGAGAAATGATATATCCTTGACTGTCTACTTCGTGATCAACAGGAAGAGAATTTTGTCCAGAAAATTGTAAAAAATCAGCTGCTTTATAGACTGTATGGTTACGAATCAAACGTTGATTTTCTCGAAAAACATAGTTTAGTTTTGAATCAATATTTAGACGATGCTTGCCAACAGGTGTTACATATACGTATTGAAAAGCAGTTGTTCCCGAAAATCGCGCTAAATCACGAAGAATATCAATCCCTTTTTGTACTGAGGTGCGAAAATGGTTTGCTCCAATGACTGGCATACAATGGAATACATAATATGGAGAAATCTGATTAGCAATCATGAGATTAGATAATTCTTGAATAATTCTGGTTTCAGCGTTGACACCCTTTAGTAACACCACCTGGCCTTTAATACTGACTGAGTGTCTGTGAAAAATGCTTAAAGCTTCTATAACAGATGGAGTTAGCTCATCTGGATGATTTAATGAAAATCCAACAGATACACATCTCGACATTTTGGGATTCATTAAATGAAATCGTTGAAAACGAGCAATTCTCTCAATTCTGTTATCAGTAATACTTTCGGGAGTGAAAAGAATATTTCTGGTACCTATTCTAATATTTCGAATATGAGGAATAACTTCTATACGATTCAATAGTTCTTCAAGCATATCAAAATCCAAAAACGGGTCACCACCCGTGATAAGTACCGTATTTATGCGAGTATCTGTGGATATATAACGAATGGCTTGATCAATATCTGCCTCTGTCATTCTTTTCGCTTCTCCACCTAATGTGCGAGTTTTCTTAAAACAATAGCGACAATACGCGGCACATTCAAAATAAGGTGTTAAAACCACCCTATCTTCATAAATTCTTTCCATTCCATAAATTCCTTGATTATTTTTACCTGCTTCAAAAGGTTCACGCAGTCCACTAAAATCTAATTCATGAATACTAGGTAACATCTGTCTTGCGATAGCTTCGGATTGTTTAGCAAGTTTAGCAATTTCAGGACTTAATTTGGTTCGAAATGATTGTCTTAATTCTGTTTTCCAAGATTCATTCTTTGGACTTTCAGTTTGATGACAATCATGTTTCAAGATGATTCCTCTTTTCTGAATTCATTTGATCAACTCAAAATTATCACTCCCAATCACGCACGTATATTGCATTTTTGTAAATAAATCTATTACACAAAATAATTAATACACTAAAAATAAATTTGACCAATAAAAGTATTAAAATTAAATTAAATAGGGTTTTTTATCACACAACTTCATATGGACTGAATATCCCGCAAACATCTTATGAATCAAGGCAAAATAAATCTAAAAATTAAAATATAAAAATCATAATCTCGATCACGTTTTGAGATACATGATACACTTCCCACTCATGCAACTCGGTTGAAAGAACGCGCAACCTTGCTATTTTTCATCTTTTGAGTGTATAATGCTTAGCGTATGTTTGTCTCAGTAGCTCAGTTGGATAGAGCAACAGCCTTCTAAGCTGTGGGTCGGGGGTTCGAATCCCTCCTGAGACGCCAATTAAAGAATAGGCTGCCGGTAGTAAATATCCGGGAGCCTTTTCTTCATGAATTTCTATATAAAAAATATTGAAGAAAAAAATGCGGCAGGATAGAGCCATATTGAATTAGAAAGATATATTTAGATAACAATGATAACTTTGTATACGTTTTACACAGGAGGACATCAAATGCCGAAAGATAAAAATTCATATGAAAATGAAAATAAACCCCCCAGAAAAATTGAAGATGGCGATGCGTATAAACCTGTAGTCATAGGTGCTATTATCTTTGTTGTACTATTTGCTATAGCGCTTGTCATCATTTCTGTAATGAATAAATAAAAGGGAAGATTGAGCATGAAAATGAGCTGGAGAAGAATACTTGCTGTTGGGATTCCGATAGCAAGTATATTGCTTTCACTTATTACGGCTCGTTATGGTTTATATGTTTTATGTTTAACACCAGCCTTTTTATCTTTGGGTAAATTTTGGAGATCATGACGATGGGTCAATCATGATCTCTTCTAAAATAAATCACTATATCACTCCTAGTATAATTAATTATGATATGTTCAATTATTCAATACTCTACTCTCGCAAAAAAAAAACGCCCCGCAAGCGCGGGGCTAAGCCATGTTTAGGGGGTTAGGATGAGGCTCTTTCGAGTCACAAGATGGTTATAACGCATAAAGATTGAATTGCGCTTGAAAGATTTATCAGTCAGTTTAAGCCTTGTACTACTAATAAGATGCCGCAGGTGACAAGATGAGTAGTAATTGATTAACCGTATCTAAAGCAAGTGCAAGTTGATTATCCACAAAAAACCTTAAACCAAAAAGACCAGAGTCTGTGAAAGTAGGATCAACAATACAAGGAACATTAGAAAAACTCTGGCCTCCTATGTTTAGATTACATTCTGACTGATATGCACTAGCATTGCCTCCTATACCACCAATTTGAAGGGATCCTAAATTGGGGAGTCCTAACTGATTTGCTATTTGTTGATTGAAAGTTAACTCAAACGCTCCTGTATCCATAATCATATGAGGAACATCTATACCGTTAACATTTAAAGTAAAATAAAACGCATCATTTTGAATAGATCCTGGAAGTACAGCGATTTCAATATAACTTGCCATTCTATCAGCCTACCTTTCCTTTTTCACAGAATATCGTATGCATGTCATGACCAAGTCGGCAGGGCTAATCATGGATGGAGAATGTATTTGAAAAAAAATCCTATCGAGATCGTCTAAACAAGTGGAAAATAAATTCAAAAAAGGTAATGTCGTGTAAATACGAATAACCATTACGCTTGTTTGGATATGTATGACCAAGATGGAATGTGGAACGATTCATGTTGCCTGTTCATCTCAACAAAATTATTTTTTACGCCTAGTCCTAAATTCCAAAAAGAAACATTATCTTCCAATCTCAACGCTTTGAACAGTAATTTAAGCCTTAGACGTTTTGCAGTTACTCTCAATAACTGGGATTTGTCAGAATCAAACCACCCCAGTTCCAATCGTGTTGGCCAAAATTCGTCGATGAGATTGCGTAATGCCTTGCCTCTGTTCAAGAACAATCACGCTCAAGTTTGGATCTTTTGTTCGAGCAGCTTGACGATTACATATGAGTGTGCCATAAGCAGCGGATAGACTTCCCGAATCAGGTTTCTGGGAAGTATCGGGACAAAGCGTTCACATCGGGGGCCAGGCTCAATCAAGTTGCGGAATAGCTGCGTGTTCCGTTTGGGCTTCGTCCAGATGGCGTACGGCCATAGGTATTCCATCCCGTTGCTGCGCACGACGTGCAACGCCAGAATGTTCATCGCGCCCATGTCTAAACTTTGCTTGAACTATCGTAGAGCCAATAAAGAAACGGGATTCCCTTGGCCTACGGATGTGGCGCGTGCGTATCGTCAAGCGCAAGAATATCTCCGCCTGCCAGGGCCGTATCCGAGTCTTGCTGAAGACGAGCCAGGCTTCACACCCGTATCGCTGAGAGATATGCAGTTAGGTGCCTCATCGGAGATTGTTAGGGTGTTTTTAAAAAATCAGTGTTTTTACGAATATTCCGCATCATATTCACAATCCAATCTCATGCAGTAACTGCATAGTTCCTGAAGCAGGTTGAAACCACCCTAATTCTGGATTTTTTAGATAAAAATTACAGATTATTCATGTTCATTGTCTTGTTTCTATGTCAAAAACAAATTTGATGGTGTTTTGTTCGTGTTGCCAATTGATTTGGAGAGAGCAACGGCGGATGCACAGCAGATTGCAGATCACTTAGAGGTAAGTGAAATCTTCAACTTCCGATATTTGTTGTTGCTAAGCTATGTAAATTAGAAGTTTTTTAGCCTGAACAACTGCGTCAAGTGTGCAATATAGTCATCTTAACAAACAGCCCGATCACGATACGTTTAACCTCTTGCCAAGGAGGTGTATAGTTAATATTTGGAATACATCTGTAACAAAATCGGGATCAGGATCGTCTAAAAAATGAAAATCAAAACCGGGAGTGGTTGTTTTGCGTAGAGCAATGAGGGGAATCAGCGCAATCACGCTTGCGCTGACATGTTTGGCTGTGACTGGGTGTGGGACAATTCACAGCGATTCTTCACTTTCTGCTAATTCTATAGGAACATCACAAACAAAATCGACAAATCCTCAACAGCAAAACCAAACAGATGAAGTGAAAAATTCTCAAAAATCTACAACAGTTTCTTCTCAAGTCAAGAGCAGTCATTCCGCCAATCAAAATTCATCATCTACAATAAACTCAACAAAAACAAATATTTTTTTAGGAAAAAATGTTCAATTCATAACTAACTCAGGCATGCCCAACGCTATACCGAATGGCTACACAGATCAACATACTCAACTTACTTACTATAGAAATAAATTCCAAAAAGTTGAATCATTTACTGGAACACTTCATCACAAAACTTTTATCTTGGATTTTTACAACAGTATCCCGAACGGCATAGCGGTAGGAGTCAGTTACAATCATCAACCGGTATATTTTGGTTGGGGACCTTCTCCAGTATTTGATATACTCCATTTTGTTGGGGATAGTATTCTTTTGGGGTCACCTTCAGCTGGTGCATACATGGCTATTAATTTGATGAATGGTCATTTGATGACTCACACAAAACAGATTGTCAAATTAAAAGGCTATTCAGGACTCCAACCTCCAAAATATATTTTAGGTTTGCCAGGTACTCACTATCCTATTCAAATTTCCAATATAAAAAATCCTGAGTAAATCTAGATTATCCATAAAGCAAGACTGGATTGCTCCAGCCTTACTATTTCATATCCTCAAGCCAATCAAGCATTGATAAAGTCGGATCGTGCGCTGTCAATTGTGACATGGCTGATTCAGCCGTATCAAACTGAGATAAATTCTCTAGCATAACACGAGTGGGAGGAACTACCTTCACCAAACCATGGTGTATTTCTTTCACTAATGGCTCTACAGTCTGCCAGCCAACTTCTGCAACTTCTTCATTATATGAAAATGATTCTTCATCAACTTGGTGGTGTATGGCAAAAAACCAGGTATCAAACTGTGCCGGCTGGCCGTGTGGACCAATCCAACGTCCCACACAGCGCAATTGAGTAAGATTCAACTGATATTCATTGAATCTTAGCCATTCTAGCAATGAAGAAGAATTCTTCTCGACTGACGCATATTGCTCTGGACAAGAATCTATTCGACCTGTTGAGCCTTGCATAGATAAAGCCGTCAGCAAGCCAATTTCTTCAAAAGTTTCACGAACGGCAGTAATTGCCCAAAGTCGTCCACCCTCATAACCACTGGGACTGCCTATAGCATATTGTTCAGCAATGATTCTATCCTGCTCATCTTCCGTTCCACCTGGAAAAGCTAGATAACCTGGAAGAAAACGCATGGTTTGCGAACGTTTCTCCATTAACACTTGTAGTCCACTCGAGGAATTGCGCAAAACCAGCAATGTTCCAGCTTTTCGAAATCGACCAGTCGGACGATATGCAGGAATAGCTGTAAGTGCTTTATCTTCTTCCATTATTTTGTCAGACATGTGCCACCACGCGTTCTTCACGCTCCTCTGGCGCAGGTTTTAGGGGAATTTGTTCTGCATTGGCATGATGGTAACAAACTCCAAAAGGAAAAATTCCTTCTCTCTCCACTCGATATACAGTTTTCATAATTTTAACCGAAAACTCTGCAGGTACAAGCTCCTGACAATGAGGGCACCAAAATATTGGACTGGTTTGGGGACTGTGACGAAAATCGAGCAAACGTTATTCGACTCCTCTTTTAAAAATCACATTTTCGAGAATATCATGATTTAAAGTCGGAAGCTGTCGAAATTCGCGTTATGAAAATTTGAATTTTATCAGCCTTATATATTCTAAATATTTACAGGCGTGGCTAGATACATTTCTTCATGTGATACACTCTAGAAGTGAATAATCTTATTAGCCAGGCATGCGAATTTTTACTGGAGGACGATTTATGCAACAGCGTCAAGCATTCGACATTGCACTCAAAGAATTAAAACTTAAATTGCTGCGCATGGGAGGAGACGTACAGGAAGCCTTGAGACGTAGCTTGCGCAGCTTAAGAAATGGAAATTTACAATTAGCCGAAGAAATTATTCAAGAAGATAAACGAGTCAATCGACAGGAACATGAAATTGAAGATCTCTGCATTCGACTGATTGCTACTCAACAACCAGTTGCAACCGATTTGCGTCGCATTGTGGCCGGCATGCGAATCGCATCTGACTTAGAACGTATGGGCGATCTCGCTGTGGATATATCCAAATCAACCATTCGTCTCAGTGGTCAACAGCTCTCGTCTCCCCCATCTGAAATCGCTGAGATGGGACAAATTGTTGACTTTATGATTTCTGAAGCCTTACAAGCTTATGTCGATAATGATCCTGAACGTGCCAAAAGTTTAGCCGTTGAAGATGATCGGGTAGATCACTTATATCGACAAGTTGTAGAGCGCTTGTTTCATGTTAGCTCCCTTACTCCGGAATTGACTTCACAGGCTATGACACTTGCATTTTGTGGTCGTTATTTAGAGAGAGTGGGCGATCACGCTACAAATATTGCTGAAGGGGTTATCTATATTGTTTACGGTGAACGATCTGACCTAAACTAAAGCAGCAATTCACAAGTTCTCACCCATCCATTACCTTCCATGCAGAAAATTTCAATGTATTTTCAAGCAACTCGTCATACAGCCGTCACATTTTCTATTCAATAGATAATGGAAATTACTAAGAAACCTGTTACACTAGGAACAAGGTAAGAGAAGGAGTGGAACGTATGAAGTTACGCTCAAATCAACCGATTTCCAAAAACCCATTGGCATCTTTAGAAAAGTTTTTTACATTATGTGAACGCGTCGCAGTGACAGGAAGTGCAATGTTGGTACTTGGAACCATAGGATGGTTATCCTTCCATTTGCATATGAATCTCTAGTACTTGTTGATTCACCTTTCAAGTTTATCCTAAATCCTAAAGATGCGAAATAGACGCCAAAAGTGGCACTTGTGTCTCCTTGCAATGTTTCAGATGTATTTATAATAGGAAACGACAGCGCAAAATACCGCTGTCGTTTCCTAATTCATATCTTCTTTTTTATTCCTGTACTTCTATTTCTCCTCAACTTGGTACTACCTAGAACACTATACCAGAAGCACAAATTTCTATGCTACAATCTAGAAAGCGCTCTCATTTGCGTTGTTTTCAATTTACATAGCTTGACAGATTTACAAGCTTTGTTTTCCAGAAAGGAGCATTCTGCATGAATAAAATTTTTTCCAGCCCTGAAGAAGCGGTTGCAGATATTTCCGATGGGGCAACGCTCTTGGTTGGTGGATTTGGACTCGTAGGCATACCAGAAAACCTCATTGAAGCCTTAAGGAAGAAACAAGTACGCCATTTGACTTGTGTAAGCAATAACTGCGGAGTAGATGATTGGGGACTCGGTTTGTTATTGCAGCAACGACAAATCCGCAAAATGATTTCTTCCTATGTTGGTGAAAACAAGACATTTGAAAAGCAATTTTTAAGTGGTGAATTGGAAGTCGAATTGGTTCCTCAAGGTACGCTCGCTGAAAGGATTCGTGCAGGCGGCGCAGGAATTGGCGGTTTCTATACTCCAACAGGCGTGGGTACCACAGTAGCAGAAGGTAAAGAGATTCGCGTCTTCGATGGCCGAGAATATGTTCTAGAAATGCCGATACGTGGAGACTTTGCTCTCATTAAAGGCTGGAAAGCTGATTTATATGGAAATGTCGTCTATAGAAAAACAGCTCGAAATTTCAATCCCATGATGGCTGCAGCCGGTAAAGTCACCATTGTGGAAGTAGAAGAAATTGTTGAACCAGGCATGCTCGATCCGGATGAAATTCATACTCCCTCCATTTATGTACAACGAATTGTTCTTGGAAAATCTTATCAAAAACGAATTGAAAAGAGAACGGTTCGACAAGCTTAACTGACGGATCCTACTGACTCTCTTTTTAATCTAAAATTAAATTGTTCCTGTAAATAGGAGGATTCACACATGGCTTTAACTCGTGATCAAATTGTCCAACGGGCAGCAAAAGAAATCCATGATGGGGATTATGTGAATCTGGGCATTGGAATGCCTACCTTGGTGGCCAATTATATCCCTTCCGGCATTCAGATTCTACTGCATTCAGAAAACGGCTTACTGGGTACAGGCGCCTATCCACTGGAGAACGAGATCGACCCGGAATTAATTAATGCAGGCAAAGAAACAGTTACCACTGTACCTGGAGCATGTTTTTTTGATAGTGCTGAATCTTTTGCCATGATTCGCGGCGGTCATATTGACGTAGCCATTTTAGGTGCTATGGAAGTATCTGAACGCGGAGATCTGGCAAATTGGATGATACCAGGCAAGATGGTGAAAGGCATGGGTGGTGCCATGGATTTAGTGCATGGTGCTAAACGTGTTATTGTCACTATGGAACATGTCAACAAAAATGGCGATTTTAAGATTGTTGAAAATTGCACCCTTCCACTTACTGGAAAACAAGTGGTTGAACGTATCATTACGGATTACGCAGTCATCGATGTGGGCACAGAAGGATTGATTTTACGGGAATTAGCTCCTGGCCATACAGTTGAGGAAGTTCAAAAACTAACGGGTGCTAAATTACACCTGCCTAGCGAAGGATGCCAAACCATCGTAATTTAATCTGCAAAGCAAATTTGCGGTAAGTTGACCAGGAGTGTATGCTTGCTGGTCATCCTGCCGCTTTATCTGTTACACTCTCTAGGAGATACATTTGGCTTATAGAGAGGAAGGAAGATGCATAGTGCCGATTGATGCGGCTCTATTTCGTCAATCATTAAGTCGTTTTGCAAGCGGTGTTACTGTTGTAACCATGGCTACTGACCAAGAGAGAAACGGCATGACCGTTTCAGCTTTTTGTTCTGTTTCATTGAATCCACCTTATATTCTCATCTGCCTAGACCATACATCGCACAACATCCAGCTTATTCGCACAAGCGGTGTATTTGGTGTCAATATTTTGGCTGAAGATCAAGCTTATTTATCTGCGCATTTTGCCAGCAAACATACTGATAAATTGAACAACGTTTCTCATTATATTGGGCAACTAGGCGTACCACTATTAAATGATGCTCTGGTTCGGATGGAATGTAAGGTTGTTCATGAATATGCCGGGGGCGATCACGTTATCTTTCTTGGACAAATCGAGTCTTCCACCGTTGAAGAAGAAAAACTACCATTACTATATTACTCTGGACAATACGGTACATTTACACCGAAAGTGTAACCCCATACCCCTCAAGAGGGGTGAATCGGAAAATTATGATCATTCCTGCATGTTAAGAAAGAAGGAACACGGAATATGGATCTCATAGAGTTTGTTCCTCGTCTACAGCAAATCCATCAATGGATTGATGCGTGTGAAATCGCACCCATCTCAAAGCGAAAAAGCACATTTATGTCCATTTTCGAATTCACTGAAGAAGAAGTAGACGAGTTACTCTATTTTGGCCTTATTCCGTTGGAATCCTCTCTTGAAACTTTTCGTCACGCTTTACACCAAATGAAGATTCATAGTGTCGAATCATTCATTCAAAAAACGCTCATCGAGGTCATCCATAAGTATCCTTTGGGGAAACCTATATTTGTGCAATTGTTTCCTATGAATGAACATGACACGTTTGGACGGGAACGACTCGGGGGCGTTTCGGCTTGGACCAATTGGGAAGGAGACACCCTCCATTTAGTCGTGTTTCCAGCAAAAGAAACTCTACGTGCTCTAAAATCAACGCTGGTTCATGAATACAATCATCTTTATCGAATAACTGCTATGCAAAACGGGCATGCCCATATAACACTGCTAGAAAAAATAATTCGTGAAGGTTTAGCAGAACACTTTGTTGAGGAAGTCCTGGGTAAAGAATTCCATGGATCGTGGGTAAATACTCTTGCAGAAGATAACGCGAAAAATCTATGGCACACGTTGTACTCACTACATACCACAGAAATTGGAGAGCATACAGACTCACTTCTATTTGGCGGAGGAAATACTCATTTACCACTTTGGGCTGGGTACTCTTTAGGATATTACTTGGTCAAATGGTACCGCCAAAGTGTCACCCAACCCTTCAGCATCATTGATCTCACAGTACAAGATTGTCTAAAATTCATTCCAAGTTCCCAGAACTTTGAATAGATGTAGTAAGATATAGAGATGAAAACAGGATTTATACTTCAATTTAAACACGTTTGATATTTTTAGCAGCATAGCCTCCATCTGCTTGTCTACCTTGAAGACGTTCTTCCACTTCGTAAACGACCCGCTTAGCCGAATCGGATACTTGAAGCTCCTTTAAAACGGATCGAGCAGCTTGTAATTTTTTTTCCGTCAAATGCGTGCAAGACTCAGCTAAAGTCTGAAGATTTTCTGCTATCCAGCCTCCCCCAGTCTTTTCAATATAAATAGCATTTTTCCGTTCTTGACCAGGTAACGGTTTATAAAATAACATCGGAGTGCCACAAGCCAGACATTCGGCAATCGTCACACCACCTGCTTTGGTAACAATAAAATCCGCTTTTTCCATGAGTTTATTTATTTCTTGTAAATAACCGTAGCTCAAGATAAGCGGATTGTTAGAAAAGTGATTTTCTATTTTTTTTCTCATGATCTCGTTACGTCCACAACACACAACCACTCGATGCTGCGGAAACTGTCGATGTAAAGTTTGTACCACCTGAAGAATCTGTGGAAAGACACCACGGCCACCTGTCAATACCGCTAGATAAGGTTTATCCAGAAGTTCAGGAAAGGGAAACCCGCTGGCATGCTGCTGAAAAGCCTGACGAATTGGAATACCCGTCGGAATAACCTCATGATGTAGACGATAAATTTTTTTAGCACGATTCGCCAATTCTTGTGTAGCGACTAAAAAGAAATCCGCTTCATTTACAAACCAGCGACTATGCAAAGCAAAATCGGTCAACAAAACGGATGCCAATACCTGCGGATTTAATTGTTTTACATATCGGAGAGATTGATCCGAAAACAGCTGAATTACAGCATCCGGATGCCATTCTTGCATCAGCCCAACAACAGCACCTTTAGAAAAATAGGAAAGCCAGCGCCAAAGCGTACTGTCTTTGGATAATTTCTCAGTCCAGTCGTATGACCATCCATATACGAATGGCAGATGGCTGGTAAGAAACTCATATAAGCGTTCATTCCAGCTTGCCAAAAGCTGATTACTTGAACGCCAGCCATCCATCATGGCTACTTCATGCCCAGATTCTAAAAATGCTTCCTGGAGAGATTCAGCCACTTGTCTATGACCGTCTCCAAACGATGCGTACAACAAGAGAATTTTTGCCAATGCTTCAAGTTAAACACTGATCTGCTACAGGCGCAGAAGCAGAGTTGGATTTAGATTGTATACCATGCAAAGCAACGAAATGTTGCCTAGAAACTGCGACGATTTTGGGTTCAAAAACCTGGGCATGATTGCTTAGAATTTCATCCGCATGCGGATTTACCATACGAAATACGTTGCGTAAATGCCATTTGGTGATCCACTTTGGGAATCCTGGACGCATAGGATAATTACTAAAGCCCAACCGAGAAATACCACGATGGATAAAGGTTATTCCATAAAGAGCAACAGCGTCATCAAATTCAGGTCTACTTACCAGTTCTGCAAGAGCAGGGAAAGACCGATGCGCTTCCTTTAAAAGCCTCAGTACAATAGGCATCATATCTTTATCAGAAGATAGAATCTCACTGATTCGATCATTATTGATGTGAAGCTCGATTACTTTATCAAACGGTTTAACCGTAATACCGTCCACTTCAAAGCGTCGCCCCAGATATCTCCGTTTCGCGTAGTAAAATAAATATTCTTGATCTGGAGATATTTCTTTAAGCCGAAAAGCGATATGAAATAATTTTTCCCAGCCGCACCAAATGGAACGGTATATGCGGTTCTTCATGATTACCCCTCCTTGCCCAAACCTCATACTCTGCAATACGTAATCAAGAATCCATCTATGAATGATGGGATAACATTTATAGCATACTCAATGGCTTGCCCTCTTCTTTCAATAAACTCCGCATGGGCTTGAACTGATATCCTTTGTCCTCCGTTTGTTCAATAATTTTGGGTATAGCTTCGAGGACAGATACAGGAGCTCCTAACTCGGCACCAAACGTTATATCGTTGTCATGCAAAACGATAATGGCACCCTTGTGCAGGCGGCTTACTACTCGCTCAACCAATGTTTGAGCTGGAGTCTTTCGCCAATCTCCTACCATAATGGACCATGTGACAAGTTTATGATGACTCTTGCGAATTGATACGAAAGATGCAAGATTGCACAAACCCCATGTTGGGCGATAAAAAGATGTCTGTAAGGAAAATTTGCGCTGTAATTTTTGACTAGCACCACGCCATTGCCGATTGGCCAACGATGGCGGTAAGAGAGGCACAAACCAATGTCTGTCCCCGTGGACTTCAACATCATGCCCTTCCGACACCATTCGACGAATAATATCTGGATACCTGTCGGCCGCCTCTGCTATGACAAAAAAAGTTGCCCGGACATGCTTTTCGCGCAAAATATCTAACAATTGCGGTGTATATTCAGGATGTGGGCCATCGTCAAACGTTAAATAGACTACTGGTTCGGCAAATCCTCTGTATATACACCCTATCTTCCAAACCCGTGTCATTAGATTGGGCATGACAGAATATAGAAATAAAAAGAGCAAAATAAGACCTAAAATGAGCCAACCTATCATGTTCAGAAACAGATTCTCCTTAACTGGAGTAAATTAAGAAATTCCAGGATAAGCTTGCTTATCCCATTTCCCCTGACTTTCTCCTAAATCTCGAATCACTGAGACAATCTGTTCTACTCCCCCATACTGAGGCCTTGAGCGTGCTGCAAGCCGCATGTTAGACAATTTTTCAGGATGCAACTCGACATGTTGAATAAAGCGTACTGCCTCAGCCACTGAGTCCACACGAACTGCTGCGCCTATTTGTTCAGCATATGCTGTATTTTTAATCTCCTGACCGGGAATTGGCTTAACTATAAGCATAGGTAACTCCATGGCCAATGCTTCAGAAATGGTTAGCCCACCCGCTTTCGTGATTAACAAATCAGAAGCAGCCATCCAATCCTCTATATCACTGCGAAATTCCAGCGCTTGAACACGTTGATCTTGCCAACCACCATATCGGCGCAATAAACGCTCATTATGTGCACACAATATCGCAAACTGCAATCCTGATTGGCGAATCGCTTCTTCCCACTCCGCGCTATCACCTAATAGTCCTTCACCACCACCGGATAAAAGAATCAGCGGTAAATTGGGTGAAAAACCAAATTTCTCTCTTAATTCCATACGGCGCTTTAATAAATTCTGTACATTAGCGGAGGAGAACCTTCGGCGCAACGGAATGCCAGATACTTTGATTTTATCCCTATCCACTCCGAGTTGCTCCAACTCATTCGCTACTTCCTCTGTTGGCACAAAATAAACGTCCGTATACTCCTGGACCCATTGTCCATGCGCTGTGTAATCTGTCAAAATGCCAACCGAAGGGACTTGAGCGACTCTAGCTGCTTTCAATTCAGAAAGAACACCCATAGGGGTCGGAAATGTACTGACCACTACGTCCGGTTTTACATGACGCAAACACTGCCTCATCTTGCGAATACCCAAATGATGTAGTCGGCGTTGGAATGTAGACGATGGCGGTATTCTGGACATGGAATGATAAAATAAGCCGTAAAGACTCGGCATCTTTTGTACACTTTGAACCAAACTAAATTTCGCAAAAGAGCGTACTGCAGGATGCAACCAATCTACATAATCCACCCAATGAACAGCGATACCCTCTTGCTCAAGTCCTTCCTGGACTGCACGAGCAGCTTGGTTATGTCCATCGCCAAACGAGGCCGTAAAGAGCAAAACCTTCATGCAGGACGCCTCCACCCAATCAAAAACCTTTCTCTTTGTATTGTAATTCTCCAGTCACTTCATATACAACTTTCCCAAATCACCTTACATCATGCCATCGAACGGCGATCATCTAAGACGTTTAATTTTCGAGCAGCCAAGGAGGTAGTTGTTGCTTGTAACAAGACTGTCAAAAGAACAACCACAGAGACCACAGCCGATACCCAGTCTTTAGGATAAAGGGAATGTTCCGTCAGAATCCCACTCAAAACAACAGGAACCACACCCGTTTCTCTTACCCACATCATAAACAACTGTTCTTTCATCTGCCAACGACTTAACGGATCCCAACTGATTGTGAACCATACCGTAAGCGGTCGAGCGAGTACAATTAAGGTGACAGCAATTATAATCGAGACGTTTAAATATCTGGAAAAAGCACTCCATGATATCTCACTTCCCAATAAAACAAAGATAAAAGCCCGCAAAATTTGACTCAGAAAACGCAGATGTGAGTGTGTGGTTTGAACGCGATCTTCAGAAGCTCGCCAAGGCAACACTTCTTTGTCTGACCAAATAATTCCAGATACAAAAACAGCCATAAACCCAGTCCCACTGATCCATTGACCAAGCAAATAGGACACTAAAAAAACGGAAAGTGAGAGCCAAGTGTGATCTATACCGGATCGACCATCATTTGACTTTCTCAGAAAGCGAAACTGAAAAAACCGCCCTAATCCTGATGTGAAAAAACCTATGGCAATTCCTAGGAAAGCCTGCCATATAAATTGAAATACCGCAAGCCCTATAGAAAAATGACTCTTTGATAAAGCAGAAGTCAACAAGATGCTAAAGAGCACTGCTCCAGTTGCATCATTGAATGCTGACTCAGACTCTAACATTGAACGAAGACGTTCCCGAATAGGTATCTGTTCAAAAACTGGGATGATGGTAGCCGGATCTGTTGGTGCAAGCAGGGAAGAAATTAACATAGCCAGAATCCACGGCATGTGAAATAGGCAGTGTATGACAAACCCCAGGACCAGCATTGTCACAACTACACCGAGTGTAGCCGAAGAAACTATACTTGGCCAAATGCCTTGGAGTACTTTCAGACGAATTTCTGTACCCCCTATAAAAAGAATGATAGCCGCCCCTAATTGAAAAAGGGTTGAAACGAAAAGTGAATTTTGAGTGGGTTGAAGCCAATGCCATACAGGGCCCATCAATATGCCCGCTACTAGAAAAAAAACTATATCAGGAATTTTAGTCCATCTGGATAACTTAGCAACCGCAAATAAAATAAGCGTGATGGACATAAAAAAAATCAGCAAGCCTGACGCTTGATTTAAATTCATAGATTTCTACCCTCTTGGGAACAGGCCGCCCAAAAGTTTTCAATTTGTTTCAGCCATTGTTCAGGCTGCTCAAGATATACCGCATGGCCACACTGTTCAATAACATGGTGTGTTGCCTGCGGTATTTTTTTGAGCATTTCACCAGCTATATGCGTAAATTTCTGATCTTCATTTCCTGTTAGCAGCAATGTTTGACAGGAAATTCGAGAAATTTCATCCCACATGGATGGCTGGGCGCCTGTACCTATGCCTCGCAACGAATGCGCCAGGCCAAGAGCATTCTGGTTACGCCGAATGCTATCCTGAATAGCCAACTGCTGACGGTCAGCTCTTGATTGTGTGGCGAAAAGCGGCAACGTAACCCACTGTCCAGAAAAAGAATCCACACCTTCCCGTTCAATCCGCACAGCCAATTGTTCATCACTCTCTCTTCGCGTTGCCCGTTCTTCCGCATTGAACAATCCGGGTGATCCGCTTTCTAACACCAGTCCACTTAAATGACGTTCTGACATAACAGCTGTGCAAAGTGCGACTCGAGCTCCCATCGAGTAACCATGCAAAACTGGATAAGTAAGCTGCAATTGATAAAAAATTTCCGTCAAATCTTTTACCTGCTCCGACATTTGATACCGTTCAATTTGTAATGGCGCTTCCGTATCTCCGTGCCCCAACAAATCAATGGTGATTACTTGACCTTTCTTGCTTAACTTTTCAGCCAAAAAGGAAAATATTCTTCCAGAAAGTGAGAAACCATGCAATAAAACAAGCGGAACTCGATCAGAATCCTCTCCTACTTTAAACACATCTACCCTGTAGGTACATCCGCGCACTTTCAGTCGTTTTCTTTCCTTATAACAATTTACCATTTCTCTCTCACCTCTTCTAGCAATTGCTGCGCCTGCGCAAATAGCTCATTACGCCATTTCTGACTGGCAGAAGCATCCGAATGCGTTACAATGAGATTGAGATAATGATTCTGATGGTCCGACATCAGGACTTGTCTTAGCTCTCGCAAATTAGAGACAACTTGATGGCTCCCGCCATAAGTTTGAAGAATAGATTGATAATCAAGACCATGCGGTGTTTCAAAAAGCGGAAAAACATCCTCTTCAGCAGCCTGTGGCAAACCATGGAATATACCACCGCCATTATTATGAGTGAGAAGTATAGTTAACGGCAAAGCTTCCAATTTTGCCATCAGTAAACCATTCAGATCGTGATAAAGCGAAATATCCCCGAGGGCTAATAATGTTCGCCCTTTTATAGCAGCTATCCCCAGGGCGCTCGAGACCAAGCCATCGATTCCACTTGCCCCTCGATTTCCATAAACCCAAGAAGATTGAAGAATTCCAGAGAATGTGTTCCAATCTCGTACAACTGTGCTATTGCCCAGAAAAATGGCTGACTTCCATACTTCAGCCGCCGTTCGAGCAATCAACGGCTCATACAAACTATTGGCTTCGTCAGCCATATTCAACATCACATCTGTCAAGATACGGCCCAGCCGCTCTTCTGCAGCAAGCCACTGATGAAGCCAATGTTGACGGACAACACTCTTTTGCACGTCTTGTAGAGCACTATGGCCAATCCATTGCGACATTCGAACAGGTAACCAGACCGAGCTTGTCGAAAACGGATCAGCATAGGTCTCAGTTGGATCAAGTACCACCTGAGTCACTCGATGATTGGCCAAAAACGTCTGTCCAATCGCTTTGCTGGTAGGCGGCGCTCCAACGCGAATGATTAAATCAGGTGCCGGTAAATGAGAGGAATTCCAAAAACGAGCCAACCAATCTCCATAGGTAAGAATTGGAGCCTGATGAGCATAGTTTCTTACTTGGGAAAGAACATCGGCCAAAACAGGTATTCCAGCTTGGGCGGCAAAAATTGCCAAAGCACGGGCATCTTCCCCGTTGTACATAGGTCCTGTGATGATCAGCGGACGCTCAGATTGCTTAAGAAGCTCAGAAAAATATTCTATCTCCTCATCGGCAGGCACGATAAAGCCTGTGGATACTTTACGCGCATCAAACGGTTCGATATGGGAGAAAGCGTCTTTTAGAGGCAGAAGCGGTTCGCGAAAAGGAAAATTCAGATGCACCGGCCCTTCAGGCAGTCTTTTCGCATGTTGTACAGCTCTCATGGCTAAATGGCGGAAAGCAAGTTGCATCGATTCACTATCTTCGGGAAGCGGAGCTTGGGCAAACCATTTAGCATCTGAGGAAAAGATTTTTACTTGGTCAATCGTTTGATTTGCTCCAGACTGCCACAATTCAGAAGGTCGATCCGCTGTAAGCACAAGCAGTGGAACTTGTCCATATTTCGCTTCGACTACGGCAGGATGATAATTGGCTACAGCAGTACCTGACGTACAGAGCAAAGCTACCGGTTTCCCAGAAGCACGAGCTAGCCCAAGCGCAAAAAATCCTGCCGAACGTTCATCGAGATGTGTCCATATTCGAAATTGACCGCTCCTTGCAAAAAGGATGGCCAACGGAGCTGAACGTGATCCTGGAGAGATAACTATTTGCTCTACACCTTGTCCTGCCAATGTATCAATGAACGCGGCAAGAGCAAGATATTGTGTCGACATGAAGCATTCCTCATTCCATTAACCTCATCAAAATATGCCAAACGCACGACGAATAGGCAACATTTTCATCTCTGTCTCTTTCCATTCCTCTTCAGGAAGTGAATCCGACATGATACCGGCACCAGCAAACACGGCAATAAAACGATGAAGGTACAACCCTGAACGTAGCGCTACAGCGAAGGAACCGTTTCCTTCACTATCCATCCATCCCAAAGTACCTGCATACCAACCTCGAGCCCATGGCTCTTCTTGACGAATGTAAGCAAGCGCATCTGAAACGGGCAATCCCGCCACTGCGGGAGTAGGATGAAGGGTTTTGAGAGCGTCTGCTAGAGAAACACCATCTAACAACTCCGCTGTTACAGGAGTGTATAAATGCTGTACATTAGCCAGTTTTTTTAATATAGGAAGATCTGGAATTTGAATATGATGGCATATATGCTGGATTTTCTCCTGCAGATAGTGAACAACCGCTACATGTTCTTGGCGATTTTTACGGCTTTTCAACAAAGCTTGACCCATGGCTTTATCTTCCTTGTCAGTCCTGCCCCTGCGTTCCGTACCAGCTAAAGCATCCGCATAAAAACGATTCCCCATCACTGTCAACAATCGTTCTGGCGAAGCTCCCAGCCAAGTCATACCTTGATGTTGAAAGATAAAATGAAAGTTGTCTGGATATTCTTTTTGCAATAGTTTCCATGCTGTAGATGGTAATGTTTCAGTGGCATGCAAAGAAAGTCGAGCCAATACCACCTTTTCCAAGTCACCATGAGACTTTAAAATTTCTGTTGCATGGAGCACTCGACGCTCCCAGGCATTCTTACTTTCTACGGCGTTGCGAAATTCTTCTAACAAAGCATCTACAGTAAGACGTTGTTCTTCTACAGGTTTCTTATGCCAGTAACCGCTTAGCACAAAATTAGGTTGCTGTTGTTCAAAGAGGCCAACTGCAGTAAAAGATGTTTCGTTTCCCATGAGCAACAATTGGGGTAGCACCAATTGCGCATCAGGCCACCCCACCCATCCCTTGCTTTCATGACGAGGCGCAAACGAGAAGCCTGGTAATACAAAAAGCGGACAGTTACTGGGACGCCAAATATCCCGCAACCAACGTTGCCACTCTTGTTCTACAGCATGAAAACGATTCTCTCCACATATCGCAAACTCTTTCAACGAACCAACAGACAAAAAATGACGTTTCAATACTGGATCGTAAAAATAACGATACTCTATTGCGGATTGTTCTAACTGAAGTATCCACTCACGCCAATCCGGTTCGCTGCTATCAAGTGATACAGCCAACCATCGCTTGCTACGCGCCTCATCAGGCAACGACGTCTGTAATTGAAGAACTAAATGGCTCAACTGTTCCAGAATCCGTAATAGATTTAACGTACTTCTGACATCTGCCATTGTTCGCGCAACTTCCTTCGTAATAATTTCCCAGAAGCGTTTCTTGGCAACTCATCCACAAAGCGAACAACTTTGGGACATTGATAGGTTGCCAATCGTGGCTTTGCATACTCATAAAATTCGGCTTCTGTCCACGGTCCATTGACAACAATAAAAGCCGCGGGTACTTGTCCATATTTTTCATCCGAGATTCCAATGACGCCAACGTCTACAATTTTCTCACACCCGCGAAGCACGCGTTCAATTTCTGCAGGATAGACATTTTCGCCACCCACTAATATCAGATCGCTACGCCGATCAAGAACAAAAAGTCGTCCCTCTTCGTCTATCCAACCGAGATCGCCTGTACAAAAAAATCCGTCTTGAAACGCCTGATCAGTCGCTTCCGGTCGATTCCAATAACCTTCTGACATTGTGGGACCGGCAAGCCTGATTTCTCCTGAAGCATTGGGTGGGAGTTGTTCTCCCTGTTCATCAAAGATAGCAACTTGTACACAAGAGAGCGGCTGTCCCGCACAACCAGGTAAAAGCAGAGACTGCTCGTCACGCGTCACCGTTACGGTAGAATTAGCTTCTGACATGCCAAAACTTTGACATACGGGCAATCCCGCTTCCAACGCTTTTTGAAGCAGGGCTGGCGGTGCTCCACTGCCGCCTACCAACAATGCGCGAAGATGATGGACAATGGGACGACCTGCTGCTTCCTGAAGAACAGCCTGTAACATAGTGGGGACAAGAGAAAGCAAAGTCACATTTTCATTCTCCATTGCAACCAGCACATCGGCAGCTACAAAACGATCTTGCGCCCAAAGCGTACTACCATAAATAACAGCTCGCAAGATGGAAGCAAGGCCTCCCACATGAAATAGTGGCATAGGCATCAACCAAATATCATTTTTTTGCAAGCCAAAATGAAGCGCAGATGAAACAGCGCTAAACCACTGTGAACGGTATGTCAGCACTGCCCCTTTTGGTAAACCAGTTGTACCTGAGGTGTAAATGATAGCTTGTTTATCAGTCAAAAGAAAGGATTGGCGAGCTACATGCGCTTCTTCGTTCAATCCGTTTTCAATTAAGAGAACTGGTAGTTGGAGACCTACTGCTTCCATCAGTTGCTCTGCTTGTTCCTTTTGCTCTGCATCAACCAATATTGCCGAGGGTTGGGCATCTTGAATTTGAAATGCGAGTTCAGACAATGGCAATTTGCGATTCAGTGGCACCAAAATTGCAGATGACTGCATCAGTGCATGAACAGCGAGTACAAAGCTCGAAGCCTTGCGACAATACACTGCGACTCTATCTTGAGGAACGACACCCGCTTTAACCAGCATCGTTTTAACCGACAAAGAATGATGTAATAATTGATGATAAGTCCAGGATACATCATCGGCAATAAGCGCCTGTTTGTGAGGCTGCGTCTGCGCTTGTCTAGACAGCCAATCTGGCATAGAAGAATACATCCTCATCACTTCCTTAGATAAAAAAACGCCCTCACCAGGACGTCTTTTTAAACATTGTCAAAGAAAAAAGCAAAAGAAAATCAACTTTTGAAACTTTATGGTAGACGAGGAAATTTAGAGAAATCCGGCTTGCGTTTTTCTAAAAACGCATTTTTCCCTTCTCTTGCTTCTTCAGTCATATAGTACAGCATCGTGGCGTCACCCGCTAACATTTGCAATCCTGCTAAACCATCTGTATCTGCATTAAACGCCATCTTCAAAAAGCGAATAGCAATGGGACTCTTCTCCAAAATTTCTTTCGCCCATTGTATCGCCGTCTCTTCCAGTTGATCGAGCGGCACGACCGTGTTGACCAAACCCATGTCGAGAGCTTCCTGGGCGGAATATTGACGGCATAGATACCAGATTTCTTTAGCTTTTTTTGTACCAATCGTTCTAGCAAGCAAAGTGGCGCCATAACCAGCATCAAATGAACCTACTTTTGGCCCGGTTTGACCAAAACGGGCATTATCGGCAGCAATCGTTAAATCGCAAACCAAGTGAAGAACATGCCCCCCACCAATGGCGTAACCTGCCACAACCGCAATTACCGCTTTAGGAATAGAACGAATAAGCCTCTGCAATTCAAGCACATTTAGACGTGGTACATTATCGTCGCCCACATAACCACCATGCCCACGAACTCTTTGGTCACCACCTGCGCAAAACGCTTTTTCGCCTTTTCCAGTAAATAAAATAACTCCAATTTCCGCATCATCACGAGCGCGTGTAAAAGCATCGATTAATTCAGATACTGTTTCAGGACGAAAAGAATTGTGTACTTCTGGACGATTGATGGTGATTTTGGCAATTCCTTCTGCTTTTTCAAACAAAATGTCCTGGTATTTATGTACAGTTTGCCAATTCGACAAAACCATTGGATTATACCCTCCATTTGAATTCCATTTTTTTCATAATCAATCGAACTGCTATTCATATTCATTGATTATTATAGAACTTGTCTATAGGAGAATCAAAAAAATAAGTTGCATCTATCTTGAAGAATATAGAGGGCTGTCGAAATGGTATAGAATTTGTTAGGATAGAAACGCATACAAAGTGCCTGTAATCTTTTCACGCGAAGATTTCTAGACACTTAAAAGTTGTAAAGATACATGAAAGTGAGGGGGTAAGCGTGCTTACTCGAGAGCGTCTAGGTGTGTGGTGGAGATTATTTCGCCCTTTCACACTGACTGCTTCTATTGTTCCAGTTATTGTTGGCAGCGGTTTAGCCTGGACTCATCATTCTGCCCATTTGGGTTTATTCTTTGCCATGCTTATTGCTTCTATGCTCATTCAGTCGGCAACCAATATGTTCAATGAATATTTTGACTACAAGCGCGGACTGGATGACGAACATATGGTTGGTATTGCAGGAACGATTGTAAGAGATGGTATTGACGCACGTATTGTCTTGGCTTGTGGATGGGGTTCCATTCTTTTGGCACTCCTGCTTGGCGTCTATATTTGCGCTAGCACCTCATGGTGGCTGGCAATTGTAGGTATTCTGTGTATAGCGGTAGGATATTTTTATTCAGGCGGTCCTAAACCACTTTCCTATACTCCGTTTGGAGAAATTGCAGCTGCAATCGCCATGGGCCCCACAATTGTACTCATTGCTTATTATATCCAAACCAGCAGTATTTCATGGAGAGCCAGTGTAGCTTCTATTCCCATTGGTTTATTAATTGGCGCCATTTTATTGGCCAATAATATTCGTGACATGGATCAAGACAAAGTAGGCGGACGGAAAACCATTGCCATTTTGCTTGGTCGAGAACGCGGTCGGTTATTGTTTGGGAGTGTTTTCTTGGTAACCTATTTGTTGGTCTTGCTGTTAGTCATATTAAACCAACTTACACCTTGGACACTTGTAGTTCTGCTGACTGTACCTTCAGCTTACGCTGTAACAAGGTTATATTTTAAGTTTACCGAACCCGCCAAACTTCATGCCGCCGTAAAAGGTACGGCAAACCTATTATTTCGATTTGGTGTTCTTATGTTCGCTGGAATGTTGGTAGCAAATCTTCACTTATAAGAAAGACGGATACAAGAAATCTCTCTCAAAAGTATGGACGTCAATCTTTTTGAACCAAATAATAAAAATGAAAGATCAAAATATAAAAATACAGAGTACACTTTTCCAAATGTATTTGGATGAATTGTACTCTGTTTTTCTTTATCAATCTCAATTTCATACATAATTCACTTTGTCTTGTTACAAACTCTTATTTACAGAGAATAGTTACCGATTGGGCTAGCGAAATGGAGGAAATTCCATGCAACCTTCTAAAAACAAAGAGAAAGAACATCAAAGAAATTTACGTGTTCTTTATTACATTATTGGCTTATTTATTATTCTTTTTTTAGGCTGGCGAGTTGTTGGTTTTATTCACCAACCTCATTGGATCCCGCATTAAATGCAGAACATGCTTGAGTTACATACTGCGTCTTTTGCGATATCCTCTAACGATAACCGTAACCAAAACAGACATTAAAATGACAAATAAGGTAAATACGACGATGTTCTTAGCAAGTGAAGAATGTATGTTATATACGTCCATAATGACTGGAACAGCAATAAAAATAAAGAGCAAACCCGGTACACCAAACATCACCACAAATACCCAACGATTACCTACCGAGGAAACTTCTTCGTTATTGTTTCTTTCCGATTCAACAGCATCACGCTTCAATGATCATTCGCTCCTCTTTATGAATGTCTGTTTTACAGAAGAAGTATAAATCCGCTTTTTTAATCCATCCTACAGTCGATTGCACCAGACAGCAATCTTTTTAAAATCTTTTACTGCTTATGAAGAAAGGAGCGTAATGAATTTGACACATCCCCATCCTGACAATCGCTCAGACAATGTCCTCCACCTTCAAAAAGCTATCCGCAACACGCAAGAAAATATGCGGGAAGCAGAAGACTTCTTAAAAGCTCATGAGGAGGAAATGCATACTGAGGACATCAAAGACATACAGGCTAAAAATGACCGTCGTCAGCGTGCCATTCATGGCATGAGAGAAGAAATTAAAGATGAAATCGCGCACAGTAAAGAATAGTCATGAACTAAGAAGTATTTAAGAAACCCACTCATTCCTCAACAGAGAATGCCTTCCTTTTATGGAAGGCATTCTTACCCTATGCGATTGGCAGCCAAACCCCAATCCTAAACAAGCAATGACATGCCGCCATCCACCACAATGGTTTGCCCACGTATCATTTTAGCCGCAGGAGTACATAAAAAATACACAACTTCTGCAATATCTGTCGTTTCAACCATAGCACCAGTTGGATTTTGTGCGCCTGAAGCAAGCATTTCCTCACGATTGGGGAAATGTTTAAGCGCATCGGTATCAATCACGCCACCAGAGACGGCATTTACTGAAATGCCCATAGGAGCTAATTCAACAGCCAAATATCTCGTGATTGCTTCAAGCGCTGCTTTTGAAACACCTACTGCCACATAATTAGGCAAAACTCGCGTGGAACCCAGACTCGATATAGCAACGATATGTCCACCATTGTTGGCTGACATACGTTTAGCAGCCTCTTGAGCAGCAAACAAGTACGCTTTGGAATTAATATCAAGAGTCCAATCCCAGTGAGATTCTTCAATTTCCATAAGAGGACGTAAAACTCCAGAAGCAGCGTTATTAATAAAAACATCCAACCTACCATACGTTTCATCAATTTCTAAAAATAAATTTCTTACATTCTCTATATCACCAACATTACATTTCACCAAGTGAACGTTTACTCCATACTGAGACTCAATTTCTTTTTTAGTGACTTCTGCTTGACTACGACTACGCAGAAAATTTAGCACCAAATCGCAGCCTTCTTGTGCAAATCTCTTCGCAATCGCTTTCCCTACTCCCCGTGTTCCACCTGTAACCATAACCACTTTTTTACTATGCAAATTGATCACCTTTCCCTATGCAACTGAATAGACTACATTGACGCTTGTCTATCTTAACTGCTTGCCCAGAATGTTGACAAATTTAAGACCGTTCGTCTTCCTGTAATCCTTGATTTTGACTCTCTTTTTCGTTATTGGATATCTTTCCACGAGAATTCGGTTCTCGGAAAACAATCTTTGAATTCTTATATTGAACGTCATTTTCTCCTAACCTTACGTTAATAGCTCGCGCCAACACAAATAATAAATCAGAGAGTCGATTGACGTATCTGAGTGTAGGAGGATGAATCTCTTCAACATGCATCAGTGCCACAATTCTTCTTTCTGCTCTCCTTGCTACGGTGCATGCCACATGCATAGCCGAAGCTTCTGTCGTTCCGCCGCGAATGACAAATTTGCTCAATTTATCAGCTTCCTGTTGATACTTGTCAATGGAAGGTTCCAATTCTGCTGCAGCACCATCAGGTGTACGAAATTGATAATCTTTTGCACTCTCCGGAGCTGCCAAGTCAGCACCTACATCCCACAGACGTTGCTGAATTTCAGCTATCAATGATTTGATATCACTAAACAAATGACTATCCAAAAGAGATTCAGCAAAAGCTAAATTTGCCCCTAATTCATCGACAGAACCGTACGCTTCAATTCGCACATCATCTTTAAAACGTCGTTCTCCACCTATTAAAGCTGTTTTCCCTAAATCTCCACCACGTGTATAAATGCGCATGCTAGAGTCCCTCACTTTCGAAAATAGCTTAACACCATTCTAAACGTTATCTTTTTGAGTCAAAACGAATAACAGTTCAATTTTACGATAAACCAAAATCAAATGAGTCTATGTTCATAGGAACTGCTATTTCAGACAATGCATATGTTAAAATAGAACTTGGGAGATGATGATTTATGCAAACGACTCATAATTTGTGTCCAAAATTCGAACATGCGTTCTCTTTGCTCGGAAAACGTTGGACAGGTTTAATTATAAATGTACTTTTAGACGGCCCAAAACGTTTCAAAGATATTTCCGTCATGATTCCTAACATGAGTGATCGTATGCTGGCGGAAAGATTCAAGGAACTAGAAGCAGAAGGCATATTGGTACGCCATGTATATCCTGAAACTCCCGTCCGAATAGAATATGAATTAACCGAAAAAGGACGTGCGCTTGAACCTGTCATGAAAGCCGTGCAAACTTGGGGAGAAACATGGGTAAATATTCCTGCCCACCAAGATTATTGAACAGAGCTTGCAACTGTTTCTCTTACTTTCTCTATTTCTTGGGCTACTGCCCACTCTAAAAAAACTGACACATATTCAGGATCCCATTGTGTGCCAGATCCTTGTTGTAAAATCTGCAAAGCTTTTTGTATAGGCATGCCTTTACGATAAGGGCGATTGGAGGTCATGGCATCAAATGCGTCCGCAATAGCCATAATTCGGCCAAATTGGGGAATATCATGTCCCGCTAAGCCATCTGGATACCCTTTTCCGTCAAATCGTTCGTGATGTGATCGAACACCTGGCAACAATTTGGCCATAGCATTCGGAGGTTGAACCTGTGCTAAAATGGTCTCGCCGAGTACCGGATGGGATTTCATGATTTCATATTCTTCATCAGTTAATTTTCCATCTTTCAAGAGAATTCTATCAGGAATTCCTATTTTACCAATATCATGAAGAAGTCCGGACTCCCGTAGATCTTTCAATGCTGTTTCCGACAAACCAATCCGCTTACCAATTTCAACCGAATATTCCGCAACCCTCAGAGAATGACCAGCAGTGTAAGGATCCCTCGCATCTAATGCAGCAGCTAAAGTTGTTAATAGACTTTGCGTCAGAAGAGTATTTTGAATTTCTCTAGCCTCTAGATCTTCTACCATCTGATTGAAACCTTTTACTAAACGAGAAAATTCATCAGAGTATGCCTCCATAGCGCGAATCTTTAAATTTCCCAATTGAACTTCAGACATTTTCTGCTGTAATTCATCAATTGGATTTTGTACGACTCTTGAAAGCAAGGAAGCACTATAGACTGAGAAAGCGACTCCCACTGCCAAAATCACCACAGCCCACTGCCAGTAAGCATGCGATCCATTAGAAGTAGAATTGACAAGGCGCACCTGGGTAGCTAAAGAGAAAAGAAAAAGTGGAAATACACCAATTAAGACAGCACTACTTCGATACTTTGTTTTCACACTTATCAGAACTTTTCCCTCGAGAGACAGACTCAACCCAAATTGATGTTGAGCACGAGTTTGTAAATCGGACAGCATCGGTGTTATTGCTTCTGCGGTCAGAAAAAATTCAATAATAGCGTGCATGCTCGCTACCAACATAGAGCCAATAAATGCGAGCAAGACATAGGAAACTGGTAAGGTAAGGTGAAAGTAACGGATTTCTAGTAATGTGAGAATGACAGAAGGTATAGCCATGCCCATCCAATGAGGACCCGCTATTCTTCGAACCGCCAAAGCTGGCAATTTATGCAGTTGCATAAATGCCAGCTCAAATTGTTCTTTGGTGTTGGTTTCTTTTGAATTATAAATGTTACGAATCGGACGCATATGTTTGCGAAAAACAAAGAACTCCGCACCAAACATAAACGGCAAACTGACAAATAGAGTAAGCGCAATCCATTTGGCATCATACAGAGAGATCCGCAGCGTACTAAAAATCAAAATACCGCCCACGCCCAAGACTGCAATTAAAGAGCCGGCTAAATAATTTTGAACCAGTTTTCTTAAAAATTTATGATAAATTGGCAAGGATGATAACCCCCGCTTCGCATGGCTCAAAACATCTATCTGTTGTATTCTTGTATGGTGTGACTGTTTCCTGCTCAATGACCTATAAGTTTTATCATTGCTTTTTTATGAATCCTATTTGAATCGGATCGAAACGGAGAGAATTTTTATGACTCACTATCATTTACCTCCAAAAATTCAAACCTTGCATGAAGATATATTTCCAGAGCAATTACGATATCATCAGCGACGCGTATCGATTGAAAAACATTTTACTTTTGATGCGGCTCATCATTTGCATGAGTATATGGGTAAATGCCACAATCTGCACGGACATACCTATCTTCTTCAAATCGAAATTAGCGGCATCCCAGACCCGCGTGGAATTGTCATGGATTTTGCTGAATTAAAGGAGCTTTTTGCAAATCGCATCAAAAATCGTCTTGATCACCAATATCTTAACGAAGTACTACCACCCATGAACACTACAGCTGAAAATATGATTGTGTGGATCTGGGAAGAATTAGAAGATGCTTTGAACGTTCAGTTTGGGGATAGAGGGTTAAGACTTGAATCGCTGGTTCTCTATGAAACTCCCACAAGTTGCGCAAAGCTGCGGAGAGAGTGGATGATAAATGAATAATCAATTGACAATCGATCATCAATCGGATGAACAGTTGAGAAATAGCGACTTAAACGATTTACAACTGCCGATGGTAGAAATTTTCGAGACGATTCAAGGTGAAGGTACAGCAGCAGGTGAACGAACAACTTTTGTGCGTGTTTATAACTGTAATTTACGCTGCCAATGGTGTGACACCAAATATAGCTACGCTCCTGAAAAACCCGTGTTTTTTGCATCCATTAAAGAAATCTGCCATAAAGCAGCATCCTTTGAAAACCGCTGGCTCTGCCTGACCGGTGGTGAACCATTGATGCATGGGCGTAAATCTATCGCCTTGGTCGAAGCTTTAGCTAAAATACCTCATGTAACAGATGTGCATATTGAAACCAATGGAGCTATCGATCTCTCACCTTTTGCTCAACTTCGTCAGGAAATTCAACCTTTAGGTCAAAAAATCCGTTTCATTATGGATTATAAGTTGCCAGGATCTGGTGAGGAACATCGAATGCTTACGAGTAATTTTCAATATCTAACTGAACGAGATGAAATAAAATTTGTCATTGCTGACGATCGCGATTTTGAAAGAGCCGTAGATATCGTTGAAAACGAGATCGGCGATGGAAAAGTGCTCTTCTCGCCTGTGTTTTCTTCTATGTCTGCCAAACGACTCGTAGAAAAACTTCTGAAAACTAACTTAAAGCAAGTGCGCGTCAGTCTGCAACTTCACAAATGGATATGGGATCCTGAAGCACGCGGCGTCTAATCCTTCGATTTGTTGTAAATTGATTGTAAATATTGAACAAAACGATTTCCACCATCTTCTAAATCAGCTTCTAGAGCTATTCGTAATTTTTTAGAGAGACTTGGATTGCATCCAGAGGAAGAAATGCCAATACGAACAGGCGAAACGTCCACTTCGCTGACAAACCAAAGATTGCTCTCCTCTGGATGATCGGCCACATTTAAAAAAACATGGTGATGACGCAATCGATGAACGACCTCAAGATTCACGGAAGATTCATTCGTTGCTACTATAATAAAAGAATAACCCTCCTCATCACCAGGAGAATAATCTCTTTCCAACCAGACTAACCTGCCATTTTGAGCCCATTTTGCAATGGTATCTGTAACGTTTGGGGCAATTACAGTAATATGGCGGACAACATCCAAAATTTTACCAATCCTGCGTGTTGCGACATGTCCGCCACCAATCACCAGACAATCTTCTCTTTTAAAGTTTCCTGCCATCATCAATAATTTACCCAATTCCTTCATCCCGTTTGTACTTCCCTCACTTATTTTAGCCTCAAAAGACAAGCTGTACTTTCTCACAGGGTACAACAAACGGGATGATTTACAAAAATTTTTGAACTAGTGAAACTCGATATCAATTTTATGTTGACCTGAAGATGGAGTACGTTTCGTCATGGTGACCATCAACAGACCATTTTTATAAGTTGCTTTTGCACTGGATTCATCTACTTCTGCAGGTAGCGGAATGGTACGCTGAAAAGTCCCGTAAAAACGTTCTATACGATGAGTCCGATCTGACTCAGTGCTGCTCTCTCTCTGTACTTTTCCTGAAAGCTGCAATTCACGAGGATGGACCACAATTGAAATATCATCTTTAGAAGCAAGCCCGGGAATCTCTGCTGTAACTTTTACTTCTCTGCTTGTCTCCGTTACATCCAGACGTGGATGGTGAAAAGACCAGCCGCTAAACCAATTATCATCCCACAAATTAGGAAACCATGAAGAGGGTATGGGAACCATCTCAGGATATAAACGATCTCGATGATTTTCCATTAAAATGCACTCCTTTTCTTGACTAAACTGAGCCTAAACAAGAATTTTGTTACACTTATTAGATTGAATCATTCAAAGATTTCTCATACAAAGCACGAGAAAGAAAAAAAACTAAATCAAATACAAAACGGATAACGACCTTTGCATGAATCACTGAATTTTTACAAATGGTAAGGAACAGTCTTTTTTAAAATAATCTGTATGGATAATTAAAGTGAGGAAAATTGCAATATGAAGGTTATGGGTGCGTTTATCCAAAAAATTTTAAAATTTCTTCCCAAGAAGAAGCCATATACTCTTATCGGCTTTAGTTTAGCAGCAGTGCTAACCATATGCTGGTTCCCTATACCTACCGAAATGGCTGCAACTTCAATAAAAAAAGTTTCTCCTGTCATTTACTTAACCTTTGATGATGGTCCTAGTGAACGTTATACTCCCATCATCCTTCGTGAGTTAAAAGTCGAACATATTCACGCCACTTTCTTTGTTGTCGGTTATCGATGCGAACGCTACCCCGAATTAGTCAAGCAAATGGCCAGGGATGGACATACCATTGGCAATCATAGTTATCGACACCAGGATATCGTACAATTGGCGTTAGATGAATTAAAATCAGATGTCCATAAAACCGATCAAATTATTTATCAAGCATCGGGAATCCGTCCAATTCTTTATCGACCCCCAGGAGGACACATCGAACAAAATGAAATTCATTTTCTACAAAAAATGGGTCATCCCGTAAGGTTATGGAACGTGGATTCTCAAGATTGGAAAGCTACAAGCCAAGAGGATATTTGGCACGCCTTACATGGTCATGTCTATCCTGGATCAATTATCCTGTTTCACGATGGAGTATCCGGAAGCCGCTATACGGCGGAAATACTACCTAAATTAATACATGAATGGAAGAAAGATGGTTATCAATTTAGGACCTTGTCCTAAGATTGGTTAAAAAAGATTGGAATCTATAAGACCCCCGTCAGGATTTAATAGAGTATCAAACTCCTTCCGGGGGACAAATGAAATCATCTTGATGAATTGGGGATGCACTGTTGATAGACTAATCTTTGTTTCACCACAATTTTAATACGTCGCCGCAGCGCCGTAAGCAGGGATGAGCAGGAAGAACAGCACAAAGATGATGAGAAATACGACCGCCCAACTTGTATATCCACCAAATACGCCGTACATCATGCGGCCTCCCTTCATGACAGAGCTATTACACACTATGAACAAACAACCGCTAAATGAAATGGTGAAAGCCCATATGACATACAATTTGGGCGTAAAATGAGTAAAACCTTAAAAATTTACCTTTCTCTTCCTATTTTTCCTAAATGGATAGACTTGCAGAATGAATACAGCAGTTAAAATACAGAATGCTCCCAACCAACCTGTGAATGCAAAATGTAACTGCAAAAAGAAAACACCTGCTAATGCGGAAGAAAGCGGTTCGGCAGATGCCAGAACACTGGCTACTTGTGGCTGCAGATGGGTGAGGCTGAATATATAGAGCCAAAAAGCTAGTAAAGTGCCGGCAAAGACTACAAATCCAAGCAACATGAGCGGTAAGGGTCGCCACACCACGCGTATAGAAAGAGACAAAAAAGGCAGAATGATAAGCAAACAGAGGCCACCAAGTAACATGGACCAACCAGTTACAAGCAATGAACCAAATCGATGAAGCAACTGTACTGGATAGATTGTATAAAAAGCCAAAGTCAGTGCTGAGATAACGCCCCACACGATACAATCTAAAGGAACTGCAAACGCGTAAGGATGACCGTTTCTTACCAAAAAATACGTACCTAGCAGAGCCAATCCAACAGCTGCCCATTGAATCTTGTTCATCTTATTAGAACCTCTGATCCAAAGATAGGCACTGACCATAGCTGGACATAAATATTGCAGAAACGTAGCTGTAGGCGCATTTCCGTAGCGAATGGACGAAAGATAGGAAAACTGCACACCCAACATTCCAACAATAGCAAATATCAATAAAGAAACTGTAGTATTGCGTTGAAAGAATGGCAGAAATACAAAGCGCATCCCTTTTTGAAAAGCGGTCATGATAAGCAATACAATGCCGGAGCCGAGCATTCGAATGACTGCAAGTGTAAAAGGAGACTCATGATAAGTTTGAAATAACACTTGCGCAGCTGTTCCCGACAGCCCCCAAAAAATAGCTGCTGTCAATACGGCACTGGTTCCTATCCAAGTCTGGCTTTTTTGTGGCTCTACATCGATCAGGGTTTGTGTGGCTTCTGATTCAATTTGCACTTGCGTATATCCCCCTCTATCTATAGAAATACTTTCTTAGGAGATGAGCTGCCGATGAAAACTGCGTTAAAATGGCTATACGCAACCATCTTAGGAGGGCTATTGGTAGTTGGTATTCTGTTCGTATGGTTACATCTACACACGGTTCATGGATGGAAAATATAAGTTCGCTGGCCATAACCTTGCCTATAGCTTGCGTTGAATAAACAATAACTCCTTTACAACCTTACAGAATAGGATTAAAACCATGCTTGCTGTACAATAGCATGGTATATCAGGAATGGAAAGACTAGAGGTGAAGCTGCAAATGATGAATGAGGAATCCAAAATTGAACCGCATACGTTTATTTTATTCGGAGCAACAGGAGATTTAGCCAGGAGAAAATTAATTCCAGCCCTTTACAACATGTATCTTCGTGGACAAATCCCTGCAGACACCAGAATTGTAAATGTGGCTCGTTCAGCTTACGACGATCATGGATATCGCACCCTAGCAAGAGAGGCTATGCGTGAGTTTGCTCCAAAATCCATAACCAAGGAAGACACCTGGAACGATTTTGCAAAAAAAATGTTTTATTGCCAACTAGATGCTTCCAATCTTGACCATTATAAGAAGCTTGTTAATATGGTTGAGGAGATTGAAGCGCATTCGAATACAAAAAATCGTCTGTTTTATCTGGCTATGGCACCTGATTTCTTCGCAACCGTAACACAAAATTTACAAGAAAGTGGATTGTCCCATACTGAAGGTTGGAGAAGACTTATTATTGAAAAACCTTTCGGTCACGACTTCGCCTCTGCTGAAGCGCTAAACAATGAATTGCGCAGCGTTTTTGAAGAAGACGAAATTTACCGCATCGACCACTATCTAGGCAAAGAAATGGTACAAAACATTGAAGTCATTCGCTTTGCGAATTCCATTTTTGAACCGGTATGGAATAACCGTTCCATTTCCAATATCCAAATTACTTCCAGTGAGACTGTGGGCGTAGAAGACCGGGCTTCCTATTATGAACATGCTGGTGCGTTACGCGACATGGTTCAAAACCATATGTTGCAAATGGTTATGATGATTGCCATGGAACCACCAAGCCGTTTGAAAAATGAGGCCATTCGAGATGAAAAAGTAAAAGTTTTACGCTCGCTACGTCGTTTCTCACCTGAAGAAGTAAAAGATCATGTGATACGTGGACAATATGGCGTTGGAACCATGAATGGGCAACAAGTACCTGCTTATGTTCAAGAAAAAAATGTAAATCCTTCTTCAGAGACAGAAACCTACGTAGCAGCCAAATTGTATGTAGATAACTTTCGCTGGGCTGGCGTACCTTTTTATATTCGGACAGGCAAGCGTCTTTCTGTCAAATCAACTGAGATTGTGATTCAGTTTCGAGATATGCCAAAACATTTATATTTTAATCAAGATGGCAATCTTGGCCCCAACTTGCTTGTCATTCGTGTCAATCCTGTAGAAGGTATGTATATACAACTCAACGCCAAAAGACCTGGTACAGATGAAATGGTCGTGCCAGTAGCCATGGAATTCAGTCAGCCACTTGATGCATCCCAAGAAGCTTACGAGCGTCTTTTTTATGACGCCATGCGCGGAGATTCTACTTTCTTTACACGTTGGGATGAAGTATCACTTGCTTGGAAATTTGTCGATCCGATTGCCGAAGCCTTCACAGAAAAGCGTTTGCCGCTTCATCATTATACAGCGGGAAGTCATGGCCCTGAAGCTGCAGATAACTTGCTAGCAAAAGAGGGACATCGTTGGTGGCCTGTTTATGGACAGGAAACAGCATCTGTGGAAGCTCGCTTAGAAAAAGAAACGGCTACACTACGGGAGGGAAAAAATCATGAAAATCCATGATATTTCTATGAGAATTTACCCTGATATGGCTGTATACAAAAATAAAGATGAGAAAAGGCCTCAATTTGAAATTACATCTAATTTTATCAATGGTGAAGGTGTTCGTGAAACCAGATTACATATGGATGCTCATACAGGTACACATGTAGATGCTAAACTTCACATGTTAGCTGGACAGAATAGCATAGACACTTTGCCTTTAGAACAAGTAATACGAAAAGTTCGTGTGATAGATTTTACACATGTGGACAAAGTGATTGAGGTTTCCGATTTACAAGCGATTTCACCAGAAAAAGATGATTTTTTACTGTTTCATACGGCTAATTCCAATGATGAGATATTTAATCCTGAATTTGTATACTTAAGCGAACAGGGTGCTCAATATTTGGTCGAAAAACAGATTGCTGGAGTAGGAATAGATGGATTAGGGATTGAACGAAGCCAGCCTGGTCATCCAACACATAAAATTTTATTTGATGCCAACATCGTCATTATTGAAGGCTTGCGCCTAGCACACATTGTACCAGGTGAATATTTTATGGTTGCTGCTCCACTTTATATTGAAGGAATTGAGGCTGCTCCCGCTAGAGTTGTTCTCATAGAAGGTTTAACATAAGATAAGTGATTTACTTCTTAAGATGTCAAAAAAATCCTCGTTGGAGACAGCGGGGATTTTTTTGACATTTTTTTTGCTCGACCCTCAAAAAGAGAAGACTACCAACGCAACCTTTAATTGAACACAGATACTGTTGAATTGATAGAGTAGTTTATCATCGAATTACATGATTTAGGAGGATTAGCAGATGATGAAAAAGAAAACAATTGGTTTGGCTGCAGCAGTTGCAACGCTTGCATTTTCTGGAATTACCGCTTATGCTGATGGAAGTAATCATTTTCAATCCCAATATGAAGCAAACAGTAAAACAGAAGCTTCCCTATGGAGTCAAGTACAAAGCAATTCCTCGAATACTTCTGTAAACCAACTTATTTCGACGGTTTCTGATTTAAATACACAAATCAATACTTTATATAATACCGAGCAAAACTTAGAAAATGACAAATCCACTTTAGATAGTTTCCATTTTTCTTTGCCTCAGCAACAACAAGAATTAAAACAATTAAATGAACAACGCATGAAAATTCTAATCAAATCTGATAGCGCCTGGAAACTTGTTGTAGCTTATTGGCAGGCCATGCATGTGGTAGGAAGAAATTTTATAAACTTCCATCCACCTATGCCGCTCCGCGGTCCCAAAGGTCCTCATGGCCCCATTGCTGCACCGCTCCAACAATTCATTCAAGCTCGAAATCAATTTACGGATACATTTTCGACTGGATGGGGCAATATGAGCGCTTATAATCTGTTGAAATTGGCTATCCAAGAGCATAACCAGACACAGAAACAACTATGGAAAATTGACGAAAAGATTGCTGAACTCAAGCATGATGATCTTGGGAATTTTAAGCAGCCCTTGAACGATGCTATCCCACAACTGCAAGCTACCATTCTTCATTTGCAAAAAACAGAAATCAGTTATACAAAACTGATTATTGAAATGCAATCAGAAAGTACATCTAGCACGACTTATGGAAATTCCTCTGATGGAGTAACAATTACCAGTGTGAACTCCAGTACAGTTCAATCCTAAATCCAAGTTAGCTCTCAATGCGTTATTCTTTTTCTTCATAAAAAAATGAAAGGGGCTATCCCCCAGTCATCTACAATGACTTTTGGGACAGCCCCTTTCATTTTTTTGAATAAAATTACTCTTCCCACTCATACTATGATGGGGAGATGAAGTTATGTGGCATTCTATTTGGCAATGGTTAAAACAGCTCTTATCCATAATGAATCGTGGTAATGTACCTGCCTTTGCAGCTGTACTTGCATTTTTTGCATTTTCTTCACTCATTCCTATTCTCTTGCTACTTGTCATGTTAGCTATCTGGTTAGTTCCCGATCCACACGTGGCTTCTAATATTGGCTCTACTTTATCCAACTATATCCCCAATATTCCTGATTTAAGACAACTCATTAATTTAAATTCTGAACGTCTCTACCGTCTTAATAAAGAGGTACGTTGGTTTAGTATAATTGGATTGTTTTGGACATCCGTAGGTGGTTTTCTTTCTTTGCAACAAACGTTTGACATGATGGCTGGCATTCGTAGACGTCGTTCTTTTATCAAGCAATATTTGATAGGCTTTGTTATGATGTTTGTTCTTTTATTTCTTACCTTATTATCTGGTATCGCTGTACAAATATTTCAAGTCGTGGGTCACACACTTCCCGCTCCATTTTCTTGGTTACGTTGGTTCTCATTCTTCCTGTTCCCGATACTCTTATTTGTAACGTCATTGCTATGTTACAGACTTTTACCTTCGATTCCCCCTCCTTGGCTCTCTGCGAGCGCAGGAGCCTTATTCAGCACCGTGATTATCTATATAGCTAGAGATTTGTTTCTACTCTATGCAGCTCATATGGGTCAATATGAATTGATTTATGGAGCACTGAGTTTTATAGAATTGCTTGCATTTTGGTTCTATATCCTAAGTTTTATTTTTCTGCTAGGAGGTGCCTTGATGTTTACAATCTCCAAACCCAAAAGGGAAGGTTATCCATCCATGATTCCCTCCACCTTTACAAAGAAAGTAGGATAATCTTATTCAGAAAGACCTAAACTCTTAGTAGGCAATACATGGTTTTTTCTTCTTTTTTGTATTCGATCAAAGAGAAATTTAATGGTATTCGCTGAACACAAAGCTAGCAGTAAATAAATTTGCCCGCCCCACAAGGACATACTTAAAATACTTAACGTAGCGGAAAGGCAACCAAAAACAATTTGTAACTTTTTGCGTCCCGGAGTTGTCGGTGGATCTGTCAGCATGAAAAAAGTAAAAAAGAGCGTCATGTTAATAAACGGCGGTCGCAAAGCATCTGCAGGCGTAAATGATACAGAACCCCAATGAAATATAGCAAGAATGAGCATTCCTGAAAAAAAAGTAGCAAGAAAAGATAGGACCTGTGGAAATTTCCGAACACGATTGGTCATCCAAAAACCTGTAATTATAAGAATGATCATCCACCAGGATGATTGAACTGAAAACGCCCCCCACCAACTTTCCTGAGCCCCCCAAAACCAAACCGCCAATAATAGAGCAAAAGCTGCTGGATTGAAAACAGGTTTTCGACCATGGCTTAAAAGATGTTTTGACACCATAGCCAGTGTCACAGTTGCAAAAATAATCCAAATCGATTCTTGAACTCCTAAAATCAACCCAATAATCCACCCACTGATACATGCTCCATCGGAAAATTTTCGCGGATAGGCACGCCATATGGCTACAATGCCATCGATAAAAACTGCAAAAACGATAGCAATCAGTATATGAAAAATTCCCGTCAATGAGCCACTCGCTAAAAAGTTACTAACAGATAACAGGAGTAGAATGACCATTAAAGTCCCTTTAGGAGTAGACATATATTTTTTTAATGAATGCAAATTTACTTGTTGTTTTCGTTTTGGAACACGTTTGTTTTTTCGCAATGCCAATAGTCCTCCATTTTTTTAGACATTTGCACACTTCCGTCAGATAAAACAAGTAATCCCTCAATACCTGCCTCTTCCAGACGAAGGAATCCTTCTTGAGGGGACAGGAGCATCATCACCGTGGAAAAACCATCTGCCAACATAGCATTTGGAGCCATAACTGTAGCGCTTGCTACATGGTGAGGAGATTGTTTATCTACTCCAGAGATGATGTGATGTTCTCCCTTAATAACGGGACTAAGACGTTCATAGCCTCCAGAAGTGCATACAGACATAGCATCGGAAAAAAGTAAATATCCTATTTTCTTTTCTGGAGAAAACGGATTGCGAATAGAAATCTTCCACGGCTCACCATTAGGTTGTATACCTCTGGCGATCACATCTCCACCAGCATTGATACAAAATCCTGGATATTCAGAAAAACAATGAACTACCAAATCAAGTGCTAGCCCTTTTGCGGTAGCTCCCACATCCAAGAGGAGCGGTTTCATTAAGCGAACGGTTTTTTTCTCCACATCAAGCTTTACATCACGATAGGAAGCATTAAAATCTATGTTTTCGCATAAATCCAATTTGTTTCCTGTCAAATAATTTGTGACAAAACCACCCTTCTCTAGCCATCCACCTATGGTCGGGTCAAATCGTCCATGAGTCATCTTGGCCAATTCTAAACTGAATTGGATAACCTCGAATAATAGAACAGGTACTTGAACATCCTCACCAATTTGTTGTGAAAGACGTCGTAACACACTGTGTTCAAGAAAACGACTGCAGGTTTCCTCTACGATGTTGAAAACTGAAATTGCTTGTTGCAAATTTTTTCTAACATCTTCAGATGAATTACCCTCTATGGAAACCCAAAAATCAACTTTTGTACCTAAAGCAAGCACTTGATGATGATAGAGTTGAAGTTCTTTGCTCAGGATAAATTCCTCCATTTAAGCCTTTGCAGCTTGCAAAGCCTGATAGACAGCCATAGCAAAATCTTGAGTACTTGCTGTGGCTCCAGAGACAATATCAATTTGCCACGTCTGCTTAGCTTCAACTTCGTTTGGTAAAACCGGATCAATAACGGATTGTGGATAATGAGTGGTACATTGAGTGATCTGCACTTGAGTGATTTTTCCATTCTGTATCGTTACAGAAACACCGACGCTACCATAAGCGTTCGTGCCCACTCCTTGGTAAATACCGTCCTTATAAAGAGAACTGCTATCGCTCTTATGTTGAGACTTGTCTGAATTTGATGTTTGATGATTTGCAGAAGTTGTTGTTGATGATAATGCTTTGTGGAATGACCTAGTCTCGTGATGTTCTTTTCCCATTTGATGGAATACCTTGTTGGACTCACTTGCATTTTTTTGATCTAAGATCTGTGGATTTAATGCCTGAACTGTCGGTTCCGTATAGAAAAAACCTGCAGCATAGATGGCTCCTACAGCGGCTGTAGATAATGTTAACCATTTGGATTGAGTAGTTTTGAGCAATCGATAAACACCACTTTCACCCGATTCCTATTCTCCGTCATAGATTAATAAAAGTGGCCTTCTAGGTGTTGAAGTATTTGTCCGATGGTTATGAAGAACTTGTGGAGTCATGAATAAAAAAAAGGGCTTGTCCCCCTGTAATATGTTCTGCCAAATGTAAACAGGAGAAAGAAAAAACCTGTTTATCCATAAGGCAACATATTAAAGTCATCTAAAGATGACGAGAGGAACAAGCCCTATAGAAAGTTTCACTTTTAAAACATACGTTTGACAGTAGTGATGTGATTGTACCAATACGTTCCAGGATGTAAAGGTGCAATACCTACTTTACCCAAACCGCCGCCTTCTTCAATCATCTGACCATTTCCAATATAAATCGCAACATGACCACCATGGTTAAAAATAACCAAATCACCAGGTTGCATATCCGAAATAGGTACCTGCCAACCTACATCGTGATATTGTACTTGCGAAGCTCCACTCATAACATAGCCGAGCGCATGATGATAAACATAGGCTGTAAAATTAGAGCAGTCAAAGCCATACTGACCTCTATCTTCGTTATGCCCCCATCGATAGGGAGTACCTAACTTACTTTCTGCTACTGTCAATATAGCTTGAAACTTCTCTTCTGGTGTCGCGTGAATTCCAGCTAACGGTTGAACAGATGGCTGATAAGTGACTCCTGGAGGTAGTTGACCGTTATACGCCAATTGAGATTTGACGTAGCTATTGCTGGAAAACGAATAAATGGGTGTACGATGATAAGTTTTTGCCATTGCAATTTGACTGGTAGCAGGCAAAAATACTGCAATGGATGTTAAAGCCAATAAGGCTGCTTTTATTTTCATAAAGTCCTCCCCTTGCCTCCGAGGTTAGTTGACGGGTTAGGACGGAGGTCGCCCATGCGCGTTGGCGCATTCACCCCAAATTGTATCCCCCGTACCCTAAATAGGATTCGGCTGTTTTTTGGTTCGGACTTTATGCTAACAAACACTTTGTCATAATTTCATTGCAAAATAGTTAGAAAGAAGTCTATAGTTTTCCAAACGATTTTCTAATTCATGAGCTTTACTCAAAACTGAATCAAATTTCACCGTTACGGAATGAGGTACTTCTCGAGTTACAATTCCCTCAGCTTTGACGACCACTTGATGGGCTGGCAGATGTGCCCAAAATGAAAAGAAAGCAACAGCAATTACCATTAAAGCCGCAATAGATTGGGGTACTTTTATAAAAAAGGAACGAGCTTTTAAACCAAATATTTTACCCATTCGAGATTGATTTTGTAAGTGCCGTTGAGGAAATACATACACTTTAGCATGAGTAAGTAGCGTGTCTGTTTCTGTAATTTGCTGATTCTTGTTTTCTTGAATCATGAGATTACGGTAAGATACATATTCTTCAACTTCTTGCCGACATTTTTCACAATTCTGTAAATGGCGCTCAAAACGTTTATTTTCAAGTTCGGTAAGTAATCCAGCCACATATCTCAAGCTTAAATCACACAATTGCATGGATTGCCTCCCGTCTCCCCCAGTTTTAACCAATCTTTCTCATCATGTAGACCCATTATACGAAAAAACCCCTAAACTTGACCAGTATTTTCTCAATCTCTCTTTTCATTTTTGTAGGAATACTGACTGGATCAAAATTCGCACATCAATGGATTGCTTTATGTCTTGTTTCACCAATAATTTGCATACTGCAGCAAAATTATATACGGTTGAATGAAAAAGCAGGAGGCTTATTGGAGTATGGAAGTTAAATCTATTTATGAAGCGATTGGCGGTCAAAATACAATAGCCAATCTGGTTGACATATTTTATACAAAAGTCCAAAAAAATGAACTCCTACGTCCTCTATTTCCAGAAGACATAAAACCTGTGCGTGATAAGCAATTGATGTTTTTGACTCAATTTTTTGGAGGGCCTTCGCTTTATACAAATATGTATGGTCATCCAATGTTAAGAGCCAAACATCTTGCACATCCTATTACTCAAGCTCATGCGAGCGAATGGATACGTTGTATGGAAGAGTCACTCAATCAAATTGGGATAGACCATTCTGTTCAGGAATTTATGTTAGAACGACTTCGATTAACGGCTCAACATATGATTAATCGTTGAAGATTGGAATGCTTAAAAAATGAAAAAATCAGATTTCAAACTGACTTTTTCGGGAGTGGTAATAATGAATAACCTTCCTTAATTCTTTGAACTCCTTCTTCACAAACTCCATAGGAGCGCCAACTGCACGTACTACAAAGTACGGCTATATCCGAAGGATGCATATGCTGACGAATTCTACTTTCAACTGACTGCCAAGCCAGTTTTTGACCAGAGTGTAATCCTAATTTAACTAGAATCTGTTGATCGCGATCTGCAACATTTTTATCTTCACAATGATAACATTGATTATCAGGAAAATAATGACACAATTCATCTGGTCCCGTGACAATAAGTACTTCTGTTTGTGGCTCTATTCTCAATTGGTTATAAACATTCTTCATATGCTCCACGAATTCTTTTGAATAACCCATTCCTCGAAAGCCAAGCATGCATAAAAGATGATGTCCGCGCAATCGAATCAAATCTGTCACCCTTCGATTTTTTAATCTGTGTATAGAAAACTAAACTTCTCACATAATAACTTTGCAGTCCAAAATCATTTTTGAAAGGGGAACTGAAAATGGCAAACAACAACGAAAAACTCGTACCAAGCCGTGCCCTGGATCAGATGAAATGGGAGATTGCAAATGAGTTTGGTGTTAATCTCGGAGCAGAAACGACTTCACGTCAAAACGGCTCCGTAGGTGGGGAAATCACCAAACGTTTGGTCGCATATGCAGAAAGTCAATTATCCGGCCAAATGAAGTAAGCAAGGAAAACCTTTGGTTTAGAAAATAATTCTTAGCGAGCCTATCCATACACACGGATAGGCTTTCGCGTATAATAAGGATATTCCTTCCCACTGTCATTTGAAGAAGATTGATTTTATTTTTGAACAATATTTTTCTGCATCCAGCGAGCAACTTGGACGTCATTCCAATCATTTTTCGCCTGTAATTGTTCAATTACACGTTGTTGAACAGCTAAAGGTTTATTCTGACTCAATTTTTTGCAACCTTCAACTAAATCAATCTCAACTTTAAAACCTACAATAGCTTTCATCATTTGTTGATAATAATGCTGCTTAGAATCCATAGGAAGTTTTGAATGTGGTTCATATGCATATATCAGTTTTTCAAGAATTTCTTCTAACTCGATTTCGTCTTTAACCAACCGACAGGTTCCTTGAATATGTACAGCCACATAGTTCCAAGTTGGTACCGATTGAGGAAGATCATACCATTCCGGTGAAATGAATGCATGCGGGCCAGAAAAGATACATAAACAAGGGCTACCATCCATTGCTCTCCATTGAGAGTTGGCTTTGGCCATATGCGCAAGCAGCATTTGTTTATCTTTGTCATAGTACATGGGTAGATGTGTGCAAAGAGGATGATTGTCCTCTGAAGTTATAAGTAAGGCAAAGGAATGACGAGTTATAAACTCTGAAATTTCATCTTCATCTTGCCATTGAAACGATTTTGGGATATACACTCCCACTCACTCCCTCGCTCGTCACCGATTTGGACGATCCGCTCACAAAAAATTGTAACATGTTGACGCAAGCTCCTTTGAGACCATGGGTTACTTCACAACAGAAATTTTGTATATGTTGTGTTACCTTTTTATGAATCATCTTTTCAGTAATGAACTATGAATTGAAAGGATTATGCCTGGTATGAAACATGAAAACTTGTACTTAAAACGTATTTATATACCAACTGATCCTTCTGACGGTACACGTATATTAATCGATCGATTATGGCCGCGAGGAATTCGAAAAGAGGAGGCTTACGTTGACATTTGGCTAAAGGAAATTGCACCAACAGATAGATTACGGAAATGGTTTCATGAAAATCCTGCACAACGGTTTTCTGAATTTCGTATTCTCTATAATCAAGAATTAACAACTAGTCTAAGTCACCAAGAAGCCCTAAATAAAATTAAAAAATGGGTGACAGAAAGCCCCGTAACACTCGTTTACGGAGCCAAGAATGAGTTAATCAATCATGCAGTAGTACTCTATGATTTTTTAATTGACTATTTAAATTGTTTATATGATCATCGCTATTGCTAAAATGGTAAAATTTCATCTTAGGGTTAACTTGTTGAACAAGCCATGAATCACTGGTTTTTTCGAAAATAGTAATTCAGCTTGGCTGAGCGGAGTGAGTATATGAAACCTTTTTTGAAGTGGGCTGGAAATAAACATCGCATCATGGATAAAATTCGAGAACTTCTACCGCCTGGTCGACGCTTAATTGAACCTTTTGCGGGTTCAGCTGCCGTATTTCTTAATACAGATTATAAAGAAAATATTCTTAATGATATGAATTCCGACCTTATCCACTTGTTTATGACACTTAAAGAATATGGATTGTCTTTTATCGACGAATGCAAACAGTTATTTATCGACGAAAATAATACACCCCAAGCTTATTATCAATTAAGGGAAGAATTTAATCAAACAACTGACCTCATCCGTAAAGCAGCATTGTTTCTTTATTTAAATCGACACGGTTATAACGGTTTGTGCAGATATAACTCATTCGGTCATTATAATGTCCCGTTTGGAAGATATAAAAAACCATATTTTCCATACAAAGAAATGGTCATATTTTATCAAAAAGCACAGACAGCTCATTTTATTTCAGAAGACTTTGAATCAGTAATGAACCAAGCAGAATTGGGAGATGTCATTTATTGTGATCCACCGTATGTACCAATTTCCCAAACAGCCAACTTTACCAGTTACCATGCTAATGGATTCGGTCCAGAAGAGCAATTGCGTTTAGCGAAAGTTGCAGAAGAACTTTCTAAAAAAGGAATTCCTGTACTCATCTCTAACCATTTTAGTGATTTTACACTAAAGGCCTATTCCTTAGCTGAAATTTCAAGTTTTGACGTACAAAGATTTATTAGTTGTGATGGAAAAAAACGCAAAAAGGTAACAGAACTACTTGCTTTATTTTCAGGAAAGAAATCCATATAGGATTGAAAGATTTTGGGTTAATTTCTTAAATTAAACGTAAAATTCCAGCCTTTACGTTAGTGAGGTAGTCGAAAATGAAAATGTAACTCTCAGACCTTAAAGTAATCTCTTTTCCAATTCAATCTCATCGTGTATCTCAATATCGTGATCGCCCTTTAAAGGTATGGTTGGTTTGATGCTCCTTGCTTCGTCAATGGCTCCAGGATACACAGCGGTTATTCTATACCCCCGCTTTTGATAAAAACGCAGTGCATCCAGGTTATCATTGCTTGTAATAAGCCATACTCTCCGACACCCTCTGCGCGAAGCCTCTTGTTCTACAGCAGCAAGTAATCGAGTGCCAACACCGCTTGCTGGAGAAAGAGCATTAATGATCATAAGTTCACAATTATTCTCCATATCAAAACGGTATGTAGCAGCACCAACATATCCGTTTTCATCTTTAGCCATCACCGAGTGGAGGTCATGAAGATAAAATACATGACCTCTACTCACCATGGCTTCACCTCCCCATTCTACTTGCCACAGTTGATTGAGCCAGCGCAGATCCTCTTCTTCGTTTGGTGAAAAAATCTTTATTTTCAAATGATCATTCATTCAATAATCCTCCCATCCCATCATACAAACAAAAATTAACATACAACCATTTGAAACTCTATTTAGAGATACCAAAAACCCACAAGACATTCGCCCTGTGGGTTTGGAAGACTGCAAGAAGCAAGCCTGTAAGCCGAGTTCTGTACTCCGGTGCTACAAACGGCACTCTCGTCAAGTGCAAAACAATCAAAGAAATGCCTCGCACGTGTGGAGCAGCAATCATCTATCTAGGCCGACTGTTGCCAGCCAGCTCAAGCAACCTACCCGAGTGCGTGACGGGCAGCCACATTTGCACTCCTATGCGGTCTTGCTCCAGGTGGGGTTTACCTAGCCAGCTTGTCTCCAAGCTGCTGGTGCGCTCTTACCGCACCGTTGCAACCTTGCCTGTACCCTTAACAGAGCCATCGGCGGTCTTCATTTCTGTGGCACTATCCCTAGGATCGCTCCCGCCGGACGTTATCCGGCACCCTGCCCTATGGAGCTCGGACTTTCCTCCCATGCGGCCTTTCGGCACTGCATCGGCGATTGCCCAGCTTACTTCTACAGCCTAGATGATTAAGTATAAAGATTAAAACAGATCATCGCAATACATCGAATATTCCTCCAGAGGAAACACTTAGATCCAATAAAACGGATCGGCCGAAATTATAGGAACTTCAATTTTTACTTCGCCAATATGGTTTACTAATTCCTGCAAACGTTGGGCAAGCACAGGAAGCGATAGCTGTTCCATAGCTGCGTGCGTACAGTCGACAACCGCCAGTCCAGCGTCTGTAGCATCTACAGCTGCATGATGATTGATATCAGCCGTCACTAATACGTCAGCCGATTTTTCCAGAGCTACATCCATAAAATCTCGACCACTACCACCCAGTACTGCTACACGAGCGATTTTTCGATCGGGCAAACCACTAAATCGAATGCCGCTTTGCCCCATTCTGTCTTTCACTCGTTGAGCGAACTGTTGAAGTGTCATGGGTTGCAAAAGTTGACCAATCCGTCCAAGACCGATAGTTCTGTCCTCAGCCGTAACGCCAGTTGGAACAAGAATCTCTACATCCTGTAGTTCAAGATGTTCTGCCAAAATGTCATTAACTCCACCAGGAGCTACATCCCAATTGGTATGGGCTGCATAAATAGACAAATTTGCTGACAGTGCAATTGCCAGTGCTTGACCAGTAGTCGTATGAGTCAAAATTTTTTGCAACGGATGATAAAAAAGAGCGTGGTGTGTAATTAACATATCCACTTTAGCCTCAACCGCAGCAACAATGATGGATGGTTGAGCTTCTAAAGCAATCCAAATTTTTTGCACTTTTGCTTTAGGAGAGCCGATTTGTAAACCAATAACATCTTTAGGCAATGCCCAGTTTGGATGCGCGATTTCTTCCATAGCATGGATTACATCTTGAACTTCCAAGCATCATCCCCCTCTTTCACTCGATAATTTTGCCTGCCAATTTTTGATCCACTCCATATCACCCAGCAATTCTTGACGACGCTTGTCCGTTTCGAAACGAGGAAGATGCGAAATGTTATAGTTAGGGTGTGGCATTTGTTGGAGAATGTTCTGGTATTTCTGTATTTCAACCTGCAAATATTGTTCTACGTCTATGGTTGGCCGCTGTAAATTCAAGGGTCCGTATTGATAGGCCATCCGTTTATCCCACTCATCTGGAAATAACTGATAAGCAACATCAAATGCATACTCATTGCGTATAGCCTGTATACATTGATAAAACCTGCCATCTTCTTTAAGTATTGACTCATCTTGTAGAAAAAAATGATGCTGATAGAGCCACTGTCTGAGCTTAGAATATGCATTCATTGGCTGCAACAGCAACATTCGAGTGTGTTCAACAACTGAGGGCGATTGCATGAGAATTTCTGTTATTGTCGAGCCTCCCATACCGGCAATCACCACTGTGTCCACTTCTCCAGGTTGTACAGTCGAGAGACCATCTCCTAAACGGACGTCAATGAGATCTGTAAGGCCTGCCTGTGAAATCTGCTTACAAGCGCGTTCGACCGGCCCTACCGCAACATCAGAGGCAATAGCTGTATGAATTCTACCCATTTGTACAGCTGCAATCGGCAATAAAGCGTGATCGGTACCTACATCCACCAAGCTTGCTTCAGATGGGATACGTGACAATAGCCATGAAAGACGATAAGAAAGTGAAATCGTAGGTTTATGTTCTTCATTCATCATACGCGCATTGTAACTCAGGAAAGAAAGACAATCAAAACCGCAATGCACATTAAGTCCAGGAGGATTTTCGAAGGAGAGTGTACTGAATACGAGCAAAAATTTCCCGCACAGCGTAACGTCTCTCCTGTTTGCCTGATTTCGCTGCATACCCGCTGGCAGGAATAGAAAGTTTTTTAGCAACCGCAAGGGCCCGTGGCAGATGATAATCACTTGTTACAATAATGGCGTCTGCAAATCCCAAGCTGTTCATCAGTAACAAAGAATTGCGAAGATTTTCCCAGGTATCGGAAGATTTGTGTTCTTCGAAAATAACATGCGGCGCTACGCCGTTCATTACAAGAAATCGTTTCATGGAATGTGACTCTGTGACTTTTTCATCCTGACCACGCCCACCGCTCACTATAATAGCTTGCATATACCCCATTCGATATAAGTCTATAGCCGCGTGCAATCGACGAATCAAGGGTGGAGATGGCCGATAACCATCTGTAAAAGCCCCTAAAACAATAGCCACATCTGCTGGAACAGGCCGAATATTACGCCCCTGTGCCGATAACTGTTCTGCCATAATCGCTAGGAGTCGATAAATCAGTAAAGGAGCACATAGGAATAGAAGCAACAAGAATAGAATGGTTTTCCACATTCTTACACCTTCTTTTTAGCCCCTTTTTTCGATCTCTTTGTACACGCTAAGACGTTATTCTCTACAATCGAGAAATAGACCGATTCAATAAAAAGAATCGGTCCAAAAGAATGTCCACTCTTTATCTTACTTTTTAAGAGAATTGATTAGCACCCAAGTTGGCGTGCAATGACAAGACGCTGTACTTCAGACGTCCCCTCACCAATTTCAATGAGTTTGGCGTCACGCAAATGCCGCTCGACGGGGTATTCGCGCATATATCCATTACCACCAAGAACTTGAATGGCATCAAGACAAGTTTGGGTACAGGTTTCAGAAGCAAAAAGTTTGGCAAATGCGGCTTCTTTGGTGTATGGACGATTTTGATCATGCAACCAAGCTGCTTTGTATACTGCATTGCGAGCCAAATCAAGATGCATGGCCATATCCGCCAATTTATTGGAAACCGATTGAAATTTCGATATAGGTTTACCAAACTGTTCGCGACTTTTACTATACTCCAAAGCCGTATCAAAAGCGGCTTGGGCTATACCAATGGCCAATGCGGCAATTGCAACTCGTCCGTTGTCCAATGTGGCTAAAAATTGGCGAAAACCACGATGCAAGGGCCCCAATAAATTTTCTTTAGGAATTCGTACATCTTCCAAGATCAATTCAACCGTATTAGAAGCTCGCATTCCCATTTTTTCATAAGCTTTGCTTACAGAAAAACCTGGAGCATCTGTAGGAACGATAAAGGCACTAATTCCTCGATTTTCTTTGTCTGTCAATGCTGTAAGTACTACATATTTGGCATATCCACCATTGGTATTATATATTTTTGTACCGTTGATGACCCATTCGTCGCCTTCCAAGCGAGCTGTCGTTTTAGTACCACCCGCATCGGAACCTGCACCATTCTCTGTCAGACCAAAGGAACCCAGTGCTTCGCCTTTCGCTAAAGGAACAAGATATTTTTTCTTTTGTTCTTCAGTTCCAAAATGTAAAATCGGCATCGATGCAAGAGAGATATGTGCCTCATAACTCAATGCTGTTCCCGCACAAGCTTGACCAAGTTCTTCAAGCGCCAAGCAGTAACTGATAAAATCAGCACCCGATCCTCCATACTCTTCAGGAATGGGCAAGCCAAGTAAGCCTAGTTTACCCATCTTTTCGAAAATTTCTATCGGAAAACGTTCGGTACGATCTAATTCCGCTGCAATCGGTTTGATTTCCCTCTGTGCAAAATCACGAACGGTTTCCCGAATCATTTTCTGTTCTGGCGTAAAGTCAAAATCCACTCCTATCCCTCCCAAACTCTGTCTTAGAAATTATAGCGATCAAACGAAAGCGCTTGCAATAGGTTGGTATAAAGTCGGAGAATACTGAAGATTGCATTTTGTAGGATGATAGCTTGATAACTGCGTGACAAGTTCACCCTAAAACTGCCTACTGACTATAGGCAATCCGCTTTTTATGACAATCACAATGATAAACAAAAAAGTCCCTCAGACATCTTGAGTATCTGAGGAGACATTTTCTTACAGTCACTGACATGCTCATGGTTTATTCAAGAAAATCTTTCAAACGTTTGCTGCGGCTAGGATGGCGCAATTTACGCAACGCTTTAGCTTCAATTTGCCGAATACGCTCGCGCGTGACACCAAACACCTTACCAACTTCTTCCAAAGTGCGAGTACGCCCATCATCGAGACCAAAACGCAAGCGCAATACATTCTCCTCACGCTCTGTTAAGGTATCCAGCACATCTTCCAATTGCTCTTTTAATAACTCATATGCTGCTGCATCCGCAGGAGCAGGCGCTTCATCATCAGGAATAAAGTCTCCCAGATGGGAATCGTCCTCTTCACCTATCGGTGTCTCAAGCGAAACAGGTTCTTGGGCAATTTTTTGGATTTCTCGCACCTTTTCAGGTGTCATATCCATCTCTGCAGCTATTTCTTCAGCAGTTGGCTCACGACCAAGTTCTTGAAGCAGTTGGCGAGAAATGCGAATCAACTTGTTAATTGTTTCCACCATATGCACAGGTATGCGAATCGTTCTCGCTTGATCGGCAATAGCGCGCGTGATGGCTTGGCGAATCCACCAAGTGGCGTACGTACTAAATTTATAGCCCTTGCTGTAGTCAAATTTCTCCACAGCCTTAATCAAGCCCAAATTACCTTCTTGTATCAAATCCAAAAATAACATGCCACGTCCTACATAACGTTTGGCGATAGAAACTACCAAACGCAAATTAGCTTCTGCAAGACGTCTCTTGGCTTCTTCGTCTCCTTGCTCGATCCGTTTAGCTAATTCAATTTCTTCAGCAGCAGAGAGCAAAGGAACACGCCCAATTTCTTTCAAGTACATACGAACCGGATCGCTAATTTTAATCCCCGGTGGCATGGACAAATCATTCAAATCAAAAGATTCGTCCGCTTCTTCTTCTAATTCCGAACGATTGGGACCTTCATCGTCGTCTGATTCGTCTCCCAATTCACGAGCATCATCAGTCTGACGCTCATTCACCACTTCAATTCCATGTTCAGCCAGTTGATCAAAAAACTCATCCATGTCGTCTGCAGAGAGAGCAAATTCCGCCAGACGATTGCCAATTTCGTCATATGTCAACCAACCGCGTTTTTTCCCGACATCAACCAATGTTGCTTTTGTGGACTGCAACAGTTGGGTAGATTCTTCATCACGAAGTTTTCCTTCCGTTCCTTTCATCTCATCCTGGCCTCCTCGTCCCCGCCTTTCACAGCAACCGAAAAGCGGGTGGACTTTAGAGCCTCCATCTCACGCATAAGCGCATCGACCCGACTCTTTATCTCTAAAGCCAACGCCGAATTTCCAGCAAGTTGCGCCTGCACAACTTCAGCGATTGCTTCTTTATAAGAACGTTCCAGTATATGGCTTCGTATGGTGCGCAAATAATCCTCCAAGATACGTTTATCGAACGGTACCGAATTGTCTATCAATAGTGCAGAGGCCAACTTGCGCAAATCTTCTTCTTCCAATTCATCGACAAACGTCTCAATCGATGTCTCAGAAGTCAATCGCCAATGATAGAGAAGAGCTAACAAAGCTGTCTGTTCCGGAGTGGCAAGCTCATCTACAGCATGCGATTCTATTTCCGCAAACGCATCGTTATCCAACATCATCCACTGTAAAATTCGTTGTCCCGCCTCTATAAACCCTTTTTCCAGAGGTTTAACCTGCAGTGTCTCCTTATTCTCAATCCTACGATGTTGTCTATGCGTTTTTTTCTCGATAATGCGCATTTCTTCCTTTAGAGAATCCAAAGAAAAATTGAATTCCTGTGACAAATTTCGCAACTCTGCTTCTTTTTCGATGGGAGAAGCACGCGCTGCCAAAAGTTGCATTACATGGCGCATATATTGCTGCCTGCCAGCGGAAGAGAGCAAATCAGCAGTTGTACGCAATGAATGGGTAAGAAACTGCAATGGCGTTAAAGCATTAACCTGCAATTGGTGATGAAATGCCTTTGTGCCAAATTCACGAATGAATTCATCAGGGTCGCGTCCATCCGGCAATTGCACAATCCTTACTTCCAAACCTTCCGTCTCAAAAACTTCAACAGCTCTTTTGGCAGCACTGATACCAGCAGCATCACCGTCATAGACAACCGTTACCAAATGACAATCTCGCTTGAGCAATCTAGCTTGCTCTGGTGTCAAAGAAGTTCCCAGACTGGCGACTCCCGTATCAATTCCCGCTTGCCAAGCCGCCATGACATCCATATAGCCTTCAAATAAATAGGCATGACGCTTGCTACGGATTTGTTTTCGAACTTTCCCATGTTGAAATAACAAATGACCTTTGTGAAAAATCAGCGTTTCCGGTGTATTGAGATACTTGGGCTTTACACCAGGCTCAAGCGCACGACCGCCAAAACCAACAACTTGACCGCGAATATCAAAAATTGGAATCATGAGACGATGTCGAAAGCGATCGATCCATTCGCCTCCAACCCGCACAATCAAACCTGCTAACTCCAATTCTTCCGGGGAATATCCGCGCCTGCTGAGAAAGCGCATCAGCATATTGGCTTGATTTGGCGAATACCCAAGCTGGAATTCTACAGCCGTTGTTCTCTGAATCATTCGCTCATTCAAATACTTAAGGGCTTGCACTCCGGCATCTGAATTCATTAAAATATGGGTATAGTATTTAGCTGCTAATTCGTTAGCCTGTAGAAGGCGTTCTCTAATTTGGGTTTTTTGTTGGTTAATAGTTGGTTCAACAACAAAACCAGCAGGCAGACTCATGCCAGCGCGAGTTGCCAACACTTCAACTGCTTCCATAAACGACAGACCATCATGTTCCATGACAAAACGAATAACAGTCCCCCCGGCACCGCATCCGAAGCAATGAAACATTTGTCTATCGGGTGAAACAGAGAAAGAAGGTGTGCGTTCATTATGAAATGGACACAGACCAGTAAAAGAATGTCCTGTCTTACGCAGCTCTACATGCTCTGAGATGATGTCGACTATGTCTATTCGCTGCCGCAGTTCTTCAAGAAACTCGTTCGGCAACTTTTGCATCAACCATCACCCACTCCGCGGCGTGCCATTTTACCGAACGCTGCGCGAGTTTTGCGCGGCAATATACCACGATGTACTCATTTAAGACTATTCTACAAAGGACGATAATTTTCCTCCTTCGACATAAAAATCAACTTTGTCAGTTTTTGGCGAGTTCGACCGCTCGAAAACTTCCGCTGAACATGCTATTTTAGTACTCATCGTTTAGCATGGGCAGGAAATTTAACAACTATGCCCAACCTTAAAAATTTTTTTCAAAATTCTCTTGACAAAACCTTATACAAGTGTATTGAAAAGTCCTGTGAATTTATATCTAAATTCTATCTTGAGTTTCGCAGCAATCGCTTTTTAGCATTCTGCCCAAAGAGTTTGGTTTGCTTCTTGGATAAGTCCGATTCATCCTGCGCGAGTATACTTTCTTTGCTCATCTCATGGATTCCTTTTAACTTTGTTCTTCATCAAGTGTCCAATATACTTGTAAATTCCGATGAATTCGGAGCCAAAACAGCTTGATTTCAGGTGCAGCTTTAGATAAGTCGAAACGGGAGCCATGTCCAACATAAGGGGTCAATCCGCTCAGATTCCTCCCCCTTCGGAATCAGCAAAATTACAACAAAGAGCAAGGACAATCCATCATAATTGTCCCTGACGATGAACCAAATCCAAAACCAAAAGCGCCGTTTCTTCTACAGCTCGATCACTGACATCTATAATGGGACAACCCAGTCTCTTCATCACTTCGTCCGCATATTTCAATTCCAACTCAATTCTCTCTGGACTGGCATAACTTGCATCCGGTGTCAGGCCAAGTGCCTGTAATCGTGCTTGACGTATGCGATTCAATTCCTCTGGACGTATCGTCAAGCCTACAATACGCTGTGGATTTTCCAATCGAAACAATTCTTCCGGTGGTGCAATTTCCGGAACGAGCGGCACATTGGCAACACGCATTCGTTTATGTGCTAAATACATGCTCAACGGCGTTTTAGAAGTCCTTGAAACACCCACAATAATGATGTCAGCTTTTTCCAGACCGCGCGGATCTCGCCCATCGTCATACTTAACTGCAAACTCAATAGCATCCACACGACGAAAATAATCTGCATCCAATTGATGGACCAAACCCGCTTTTAGATGTGGTGCAAATCCATATACTTTTTCCAGCGCCTCAACCATAGGCCCCATAATGTCTACAACTTCAACACGGTACTGGGCTGCCTGTTCTCTCAACGCTGTACGCAATTCGGGCAAAATGAGCGTAAAAGCAATAATCGCTCCTTCTAATTCAGCTCGTCGGACAATTTCTTCTACAGAGCCCACACTATCAATATGCGCAAATCGCCTCAATTGAATATGAGCACCGTCAAATTGGCTAGCAGCCGCACGGACAACTGTCTCTGCCGTCTCTCCAACCGAATCTGAGACCAGATAGACAACCGGATTCTTGTCAGACATTAAGACTCCTCCTCCTCATCTACGCGACTTACCGCGAGAGCGCCAGAATGACGGTTCTGACGGGAGGACGGTTCTCCAAGTTCTACAAACGCTTTGGTAATTGTGGTTTTTGAAACTCTACCCACAACCTCTAACTGGTTAGCTTCCACAGTCCTGACAACAGGAAGCGAGTCAATCTCGTGATGAACCATCAAATGGGCTGCTTCATAAAGGGTCGCTTCTTGTGAAATGGTAACAACATGAGGTACTCGAGTCATCACCAAATGGATTGGAATTTTCTGCATTTCTCCACCATTAATGGCGACCTTCAGTAAATCCTTGCGAGAGACCACGCCTTGCAAAAGACCATCGCGAACAACTATTAAGGTTCCAACGTCCTCCATAAACATGGTAACAATTGCATCGTAGACCGTATTCTTATCACTAAGGACAACCGGAATCGACTTATAATCCTTGACCTGCAATGAGTGAAGCACCGTGACCAATTCGCTGTGTTCAGGCATCCCAGTGTATGTGTATCCAACTCTGGGCCGCGCCTGTAGATAGCCTGCCATGGTCAAGACAGACAAATCAGGCCGTAAAGTGGCCTTGGCCACAGAGAGTGCTTCGGCAATCTGGTCACCAGTAATAGGTCCACGTTCCTTCACCAAACGAACAATGGCAGACTGTCTCTTTGTCAATTCCAAGTCCATCACAACCCGTTCTTTTCTCGCCGTTTTGATTGACACACTACTTGATCAATGCAAGTATAACGAATTATTCACAAGTTTACAGACGAATCAGCAAACTGTCAGCAAAAAATTCAGTCACCAGAAGGCTTGTCCTCTTTCCTCAATGGAGAAGAATTAAAGCTAGAAGTTAATCTATCTAAATCACCCTCAGCTAGAGGCAGTAGAATTTCTTCAAGTATTTTGGCCGATCTCGGTCGAATTCCTGCAAATTCTGAAAGGTGATAACGGACAATGCGCCGCAAATTTTGCACAATAGGCGCGGATAGATACAAATGGCCCAGTCTTTGAATAGGGACCCACATTAGAGCGCGCAAAATTTTTAACTCTTTTTCAGACAAAGGTATAGCCCGCTCACCAGAATGTGGATTCCTGGAATTCCAACATCGCTGACAGAGAAATTGCCCCAATCGTTCTGCATACCCGTGAGTAGCATCAACCTTATCTTCATTTAAATAATCCCCACAAATCCCGCAATATTCCACATCAGGAGCGACGCCTGACCAGCGCAAGACCCGAGCTTCCAAAAGCATGGCAAGCATGCTTATATCCGATTCGTCTAAATTTTCCATCAGGTCATAAATGCGATCGAGCACCTGAAAAGGTTCTTTGTTGCCATTAGGGTATTCAGGAACAGAGAGACGAACGAGATCAGAAAAGTAGGCAGCATACGCTGCCTTTTCGACACTTACTTGTGGTCCCTTGGGAGACTCCAATAATTCTGCCTGCAAAATGGTGGCCATCCCCGAACCCAAACGCATTTGATAGATGGATTTTGACCCTAGATGCGTAGTAGCGCGAAGCTTGCTGTGAGGTTTTTTAGCGCCACGAGCTATTGCAGAAAGCGTGCCACTTTCGGAAAGCAATTGTAAAATAGCATGAGACTCCCCATAAGGTTGGCTGCGCAACACTCTTGCCGGCAATTGTAGTTGCACAATGAACCACCCTCTGCTTTCCAATGTGTTTTGAAATCAAGAGTTTTACTCTTCGGACTCTGAGCCTATTTCTTCAACCTGATCTTTGACATCCCGTATTTGCGTAAAATCCCTGTACAGCAAATAGGCGTCAATATCACCTGTCAACGTGAAGATTTGCCACGTAAAATCCCGCAACCGAACTCAACTCCTCTGATGAAATTGGGATGGTGTCGGAAACGTGACACGCTTCTGTTGTTAGGGTGTGGAGGACGGGTGTGGATATACTATGAATCCATTGGTAAACTGGTGAAGGCTGATAAACAATACTGTCCTCAATTACCACAGATTCTATATAAATGCCCATTTGTCGATCCCGATGGACATTCAAGAAAGATTCTCAAAACCAAATCTGCGCAAGACAGAATCATCATTACGCCAATCTTTTTTGACCTTGACCCACAATTCCAAATACATCTTGTTGCCAAGCAATCTTTCCAATTCAGCCCGGGCTAACTCCCCTACTTTTTTTAACATAGCCCCCTGTTTACCAATCAAAATACCTTTTTGGCTGTCCCGCTCAGTGTAAATGACTGCCTGAACATATAAAGTCCCTCTCGGACGCTGTTCCATTTGTTCTAAAACGACTGCGACTGAATGAGGGATTTCTTCACGAGTCAAATGGATTACTTTTTCTCGAATCATCTCCTCAATGAGGAAACTTTCTGGATGGTCGGTGACCATATGATCAGGATAGTACTTTGGACCTTCCGGCAAAACGAACATGATTTGCTCGGTCAGTACATTTAATTGAGTGCCACGTTTAGCCGACACAGGGATATGCTCGGCAAAAGGATAGAGCGACTGATATTGCTCAATTTTGCTTAAAATTTTGCCTTTTTCTTCGGCATCAATTTTATTTAATACCAAAAATACAGGTGTTGTTAAATCCTTCATACGCTGTAAAATCTGTCTATCCTGGTCGATTTGCGAACTGGTGATATCGGCTACAAAGAGCACAACATCGACTTCCCTAAGAGCTGCCAAGGCAGTCTCTACCATCGCTTCTCCAAGTCGATGTTTGGGTTTATGGATACCTGGAGTATCTATAAAAATCATTTGTCCACTATCCGTTGTCACTACACCGCGAATTTGATGGCGCGTTGTCTGGGGACGATTGGACATAATTGCTACTTTTCTGCCGACCAGTTGATTGAGTAAAGTCGACTTTCCGACATTCGGACGACCAACAATCGCCACAAATCCGGAACGAAAAGCAGGGTGCTCTTGAGCCATTTACATTACTCTCCTGTCCATACTTCATCGTTTTTTAGGTTTTGCTTGTCGGCGGCAAACCAAGTTATCCAACTCAGTACAGCAGTCAACAGCACAAGCCCGGTAGATAAAAAGCGCGGATGAAAAATAAGATTTAAACGCCATGGCCAATTCACAAAAGCTAAGGCAATAGCCAGCATTGCCGCCATAAAAGCAAAGACCAACACAGCACCAGCCGCTGCATCTTTCGCAGCTTTGGCCAGAGTATTCCATTGATGCTGTACCAGTAAGTCAACCACAGCCTCCAAAGAACAGTTGATCAATTCTAAAGCAAAAACTCCACCAGCCGCCATTAGCCCTAAAATGATTTGCCACCAAGTCGGCTGGATAAGTAAATCAAACACCAAAAGTAACTGAAAAATAAAAAAATGAATGCGCATATTGCGTTCTCTTCGTAAATTGCTAAGGATGCCCTGATAGGCCATCTCTAACGAATGTAAGAAAGATCGGTTTTTGAACTGTGTATGCGATGACATGGGCATTCGTATCATCTGGTCAGCTGGAGACTTTGCAAAATCTCTTCCTGCAGGCCAAACATCTCTTTTTCTTCTTCTTCTGAACCGTGATCAAAACCTAACAAATGCAAAAATCCGTGTACGAGCAAAAAACCAAACTCACGGCGTAACGAATGATTATAATCCTTTGCTTGTTGAATAGCCATGGGTAAAGAAACGACGATATCACCCAGTAAAATCGGTTCGTTAGGCAAACCACCGATATCCTCCCCCTCTAACTGAGGAAAAGATAGGACATCTGTTGGCCTGTCCACATTACGATACTGTAAATTTAACTGATGAATGGTCTTGTTGTCGACCAACAGTACCGAAACCTCGCCCGAACAATGCAAATGCTTGGCCGCAGCCATGAGTACAGTCTCCACATACTCTTCAATCGGCATTAACTCATCCGGAACGGCAACTTCTGCATCTAGAATGACCGATAGTGAATTCTCACTCATTTTCCCACTTCCTTACGCAATTTATCGATATCCGGATACTCAATTCGCGAATGATAGATCCCTTTCAGTGTTTTCATAAACGCCGAGACCATAACATCTAAATCCTGCAGGGTTAAGTCGCATTCATCCAATTGACCATCCTGTAAACGATCTTTGATTATTTTCCGAATAACGCCTTCTACGCGATTGGGAGTAGGACGCGCCATACTGCGCACAGCCGCTTCAATCGCATCACAAATCATAACAATTGCACATTCACGCGTTTTAGGTTTAGGTCCGGGATAGCGAAAATCGTCTACCCGTACTGTTCCGTTTTTATCCATCTCTTTAGCCTTATTATAAAAATACCAAAGAATCGTCGTTCCGTGGTGAGTTGCACAGATATCTTGAATTGGCTTCGGCAATCCTGCCCGCTGCAACATGACCAATCCATCCGTCACATGGGAAGTGATGATGAGATGGGAAAGGCTTGGCGCAATCTTTTCGTGTGGATTTTCTTTGGTCATCTGATTTTCTACAAAAAACATAGGCCGTCTCGTCTTGCCGACATCGTGATAATACGCACCAACGCGGCAAATAAGCGGATCGGCTCCTACCAATTCAGCTGCTGCTTCAGCCAAATTGCCGACAATGAGACTGTGATGATATGTGCCTGGCGCTTCCAATAACACTTTTCGCAAAAGGGGATGATTAGGATTTGATAGTTCCAACAAACGAATCGCTGTCAACAAACCGAACGTCGTTTCAAAAAACGGTAAAATCCCCATAACCAGTACTGCGCTTAAGACGCCATTTAAAAGCGCCAACCCCAAATGAACAGATAAATCATGGAAAGAAGCACCATTGTCCATTTGCATAAAATGAGTCGCCAATACACTTATCACATTCACACCAGAAACTAAAAATCCTGCACGCATAAACGTACTGCGGCTCGTCACACGGCCCACACTATAGGCTCCTACCAATGAACCGATAAAGCTGTACAGCACATATTCAAATTGAAATCCAAAAGCAGCCGCTACCAAAAAAGAAAAATAAAATGACGTGACCCCCGCTAATGAACCGTCCATCATAACCGATACCAGCATCGCACCGAGCGAGATCGGCATCAAAAAAGGAGCTGCTGAAGGACCGCTGTCCACGACAGACTTGGTTAAAGCTATCAGAATGGACACGAGAACAAAAACAATCAGTAAAACCAAAAGCATTAAATTATCCAGCCTGCGACGCGGATCTCGCCTTTCCACGTAAGCAGCAAGCAAACCCACAGAAAGGATAACGTAGAGAGCAAAACCAAATACAATGCCGTAATTAGGATGACCACTGTAAAGACCTACATCCATCAGTTCACTTTGGACACTGTTGGTGACTATACCATTTTTCGCTACAATGACATCGCCTTGATGAATCATTATATTGGCAACACTTTTGGCAGCTGCCTCACGCGCAGCTTCGGTAGCCTGCTTTTGATAAATCATGTTAGGTTTAAGCACACTGCTCACTACATTTTGCACGATCAAACGGGATACACGATTCAGGTCGTAATTGAGCATCTGCCGATCAACCAACAAACTGGCCTGCTGAAGCGAGTCAGAATAAAAAGGCACCCCGAGTAGTTCTTTGACAATGCGTTCCGAAACACTCTGCAAGATGCCTACATCTTGAGAGGACAATGTTGAAAGCGCCTGTAAAGTAGCCATCGACACCCCTTTAGGGGCAATAGATTGAAGCGACTCGATACGTTGAGCCTGACTGAGCGATTTATCTGTGGATTCAGAAATCGCTGCATTATATAGCTCGTCTATCTGTTGTAAAGCCTGTTCTAATACTGCAGGCGATTGTACATATTGTTTGGGCACGTGTGCCATAGCTTCTTGGCGCGCCTCTTCTGTTGCCTGAGTATTGACTGTGGTGATGGGAGAACGAATGGTGACCGGGCTCACCTGTCCCACAGCGAGATGATATTTAGGAGGCAGCACTGAAGAGAGAAGAATGGCGTACACCAAAATGACCATCAGCATATAAATGGCCAGGCGAATCCGTTTGGACGCTCGAAAATCTGGATTGTCCAATATACGTCGCAAAACCATATACCACTTGGACGTGGTCATGCACTCAATCTCCTTGTTACGCAAAGACTACTATAGTACATCTTGAAACAGTCAGTCATTATTGGCAAGACATTCTACACACCTTGCGTCTTCGTCAATAGATTGGCATGTGCATCATAGGCTTCAATAATCTTTTGAACCAAATGGTGACGCACAACGTCTGACGGACTAAAAAAGTGAAATGCAATGCCCTTGACCTCTGATAGAACACGAATGGCTTGAACCAAACCTGACTCTCGTCCTGCAGCTAAGTCAATCTGGGTAATATCCCCTGTAATCACCATTCGACTGCCAAAACCTAGTCGGGTCAAAAACATCTTCATTTGCTCTACAGTCGTATTCTGTGCTTCATCCAATATGACAAAGGAGTCGTCAAGCGTCCGACCTCGCATATACGCCAGAGGAGCTACCTCTATTAAACCTCGTTCCATAGCCCTTTGCACTTGTTCAAGTCCGTAGACATCATTTAATGCATCGTACAGAGGGCGAAGATACGGATCGACCTTTTCCTGCAAATCTCCAGGTAAAAATCCGAGTTTTTCGCCCGCCTCAACCGCTGGACGGGTGAGAATAATCCGTTTGACCTCACCTTTTTTTAATGCCATGACAGCCATAGCTACCGCGAGATAGGTTTTTCCCGTACCAGCCGGTCCTATGCCGAAGACAATTTCTTGCTGCTTCATATATTCAACATAACGCCGTTGTCCGAGCGTCTTCACACGTACCGGTTTCCCTTTATGAGTGACCGCTACTTCAGTCGTGTAAATGGGAATCAATTCTTCCAATTCATCCTGTAACGCGAGTTCAATAGCATACCGATAATCAGCGTCCGTCAAGTGAACTCCTAAATGTGAAAGTTGAGTTAACGTACGCATCAGGGCAATCATGCGTTCTGTTTCCTCTGATGTGCCGCTAAAGGTTATATCCGTACCACGCGTAGTCACTCGTGCCTTGAACGCTTGCGCCATAAGTTCCAATAATAAATCATTAGGTCCGAGCACAATAACAGCTTCTTCATTGTTCGCAAATGTCCATTTGCGTATGGACGTCTCTGAGGTCAATCGATGAGCCACTCCCTCAATTTGCTTTATGTATGACTCGAAGTTGACGGTGAAGAACCATTCTCTCCTGACGTTACTGGCGGTATAGGAGCCGGAACGCCGACGTTTTCCTCAGTTCTTGTAAGAATGGTCTCATATAGAGTACCACGCTCGACTCTTCGGTGTAAAACGGTCTGACCAAGAATATGCCCTTCTTCTCCAATTTGTGTGGCGACGTCCGATCGCGCTAACTGTAATGCTTCAGCTTCTGCTTTCTGCTGTGATTTAAGGAGAAGGCTAGGAGAGACTTCATAACGACGTACCGTTTCCCATTGAATCGGCAAAACATATTGACCCAAGCGCCAATCTGTCTGACTCGGCACATCGAGCACATGATGATAGTCTGGCTCTCTAAATCCCCATACACGCAGCAAAAACTGACCGGACCGTAAATAGTAGCGAGTAACATATTCTCCTGTCAGACGGCCCTGAGACACTTTAAGAGGTACTTGAACGATTGAGGTGTACCAAACTTCACCCAGAACATCTCCAGATGCGGATACTTGCGCAGCTCCATCGGCCAGGGTTCCGCTGATGGCCACTTGGCCTGGCATAACAGTCTGTCCATCCCTCACCATCGTTAGCCCGCGTGTGGCGTATACATGAAGAATGACGGCCGGTTTACTAATCACAATATTCACAGGTGTCTGATTCAGTGCCTTTGGGGCTTCAATTTTAGGAATGACCTGTATTTTAGCCACAGAACCTTCCATTCGCACTCCAACCCACACTACATCTTTAGACTGTTGGCGAATCTCTTCCTGTAATTGCAGAAGTGGCGGCAAATGATGCTGAAATGCGCCTACATACAGCCCAGAATCTTGGGCAGCCTCTTGGACCGATTCATAGATAGCTTCATTCGGAGCCTGAATGTCTACACGCCAAACCATTTGTGACAATCCATAGAGCAAGCAGACAAAGAGAATTGCTCCACCAGCAAATACGCGTCTTTGCCAAAGACGGCGCAGTATGAAAATTCCCCCACGACGTTCAAGGACTCGAAATTTCACTTGTGTTCGTCTGCAAAATGTATATAAAAGACCAATCTCCCGAACGTCCAGATGTAGACGTAACGTATGGGTAGAAAATTGAATAGAACGAACTTTCACACCTGCACGATGGAGAAGCGTCAAGACTTCTTGACGACGTTCGCCTCGCAACTCCAGGATGACACTTCCTGCTGGGAACCATTTTAGCCATGGCTTCTTCATCTTGCTTTGCCACCTTTGATATACTTCATTTCCTGAACATCGCCTCGAATATGAATCTCGCTGGCTGTAAGCAAAATCACTTCGAAATCGTTGCCTATAATCTTAAGTTGGTAATCTCCCACATCACACCATACCTCGTTGGCTGACACATGAAGGAGCGACTCTAGGCGTTCAATGACAATCTCAGAGGCGTTGATGCACGTCACTCTACTTGCGTCGAGTAGAACGTCTTGTGGTAAAGACAGCCATTCCGTTGCAGCACCCTTCATTTTTTGCGTCCAACGCGACAACCGTACCACCCTTTCTCGGCAACGCTATTCTTTAAAGTATGTCCGAGTCCACTTAACTATCACTTTTTGAATATCAGAGAGACGAGAGAAAATAGAAATTCTTGCCCTTGTGTTTATTGTGGTACAGACAAAACAAAAACCCGGATAGACACATCCGGGTTTAAAATAGAGAGATTTCTTTTTATGGTATTTCTTCAAATTTCAGGCGCTGATGAATATCTGCGTCTTGAGAAGCTTAGGCTTCTTTGCCACTAAGCAATTCTGCGACAACGCTCTGCACCAGTTTCCCATCCGCCTGACCACGCAACCTGGACATCAATGGCCCCATCACTTTACCCGTGTCCGCTTTCCCAGTGGCACCAACTTCGTTCATCACTTGGGTTGCTATCTCACGAATCTCAGCTTCTGAAAGCTGTTTAGGTAAATACTCAGTCAGAATAGCAATTTCAGCTTCGGCTTCAGCGACTAAATCGCTTCGACCAGCTGATTCAAAAGCTTGGAGGGAGTCCTTACGCTGCTTTAATTCACGTGAAATAACTGCCTGGACTTCACTTTCCTCAAGCGTTTTGCCCAGCTCAATTTCACGATTTTTGACAGCAGAGCGAATCATTCGGATGACGGACAGGCGCACCTTGTCCTTGTCTTTCATCGCCTGTTTCATATCTTCTGCTAGACGAGCCGACAAGTCCATGGAACGTCTTCACTTCCTCAATAAGATTTGCGACGATTCTTACGAGCGGCTTCAGACTTCTTTTTGCGGGCCACACTCGGCTTTTCATAGTGCTTCCGCTTGCGGATTTCCGCCAAGACACCGTCCCGGGCCGTCGCCTTTTTAAAGCGACGAAGCGCGCTGTCCAACGATTCGTTTTTACGAACCTTTACTTCGGACATCTTTCTCCCTCCCTCCGGCACGAAGCAATGACGTATCAGGCGTATTATAGTATAGCGCTTTTTTGAGTGTCAAACACGAATTCAATACATGACAGTTTATCTGCCAGCATAATTCTCTTAGAGAACGTTTTGTCCACCCTGATACCGATACCAAAAATAGGTCTCTTCGGCAACTGCAACTCGTGCGGTACAAGCCCATCGACCTAAAAAGCGAGGTGGCTCCATCAGAAATGATCTCTCATCTCTTGCTGGCCTTTTTTTCTCTTAGCGCCTTTCTCTCCGGCCTTTGGGCTTTGCGATATGGATTGCGCCAATTAGCAAGTAAACGTGTTGAAGATCTATTAGAAAAGCTCGTCCGCACCCCTACACGTGGTATTTTTACAGGAACTATAGTCACTGCTCTCATGCAAAGCAGCGCGGCTGTCACAGCCATCGCCGTGGGATTAGTTTCCAGTGGAAGCTTAACCTTTCGCTCAGCGCTTGGTATCGTGCTTGGCGCCAACGTCGGATCGACAGTAACACCACAAATGATGCAGTTAAACCTGCGCTGGTTGGTCTACCCTACTCTCGTGGTTGGACTGCTTGGTTTACTCTCGCGTGAGCGCAAATGGCGATTCTCGGCTCTAGCCGCCGTTGGTTTTTCAGCCGTCTATCTTGGTCTGGAAACGTTGGAAAACGCACTAGCACCCCTCAGTAAAAGCCCATATTTTGCCGAACTTTTACGTAACAGCACTTTCCATCTTGAAGGTGCTATTCTTTGCGGCATACTGGCCAGCACATTACTTCAATCCAGTACAGCTACAACCCTAGTCACCATGGCGTTGGTCCACGATTCCAGCATATCACTTACATCAGCCATCGCTATTGTTCTAGGCGCCAATATTGGTACTTGTCTCACATCGGTCATAGCCTCGATTGGGCAGTCACGAGCTGCTGTGCAGGTTGCGCTGTTTCACGTTTTGCTCAACATATTTGGCGTATTGGCAATTTGGCCTTGGATTCATCCCTTCAGCCGTTGGCTTGTGCGTTTAGATCATCATCCGGAACAAGTGGTAGCAAATGCCCATACCCTGTTTAATGTCTTCAGCACCCTGTTGGTTTGGCCATTCACACGTACTTACGCCCGTTTCATTGAACGATTATTGCCGAACCAAATGAACTCCTGAAGAAGTGCCAATCCGTTCGACACCTAAACTGAGCATCATACTGGCTACCTCCATGGTACGCACGCCTCCCGACGCTTTTACGTGCGCTCCTGCTGGCGACGCTAACGCTTGCATGATATAGACATCAAGACCATGAGCGCCTGCTGTATGAAATCCGGTAGATGTTTTAATATAATCAACCCCAGCCGCAAGTGCCGCAATAGAAGCTTTCATAACGCGATCGACCGTCAGAGCGCTCGTCTCCAAAATGGCCTTGACCATCGCCTGCGGTGCTAAACGATTCACCGTCTCGACAACGGCAGAGACAGAAGTCATCACTGCTTGCACATCATCTTCTACCATAGCCCCAAACGGAATAACTACATCCAATTCCTCCGCTCCAGAAGCTAAAGCAAGTGACGTTTCAAATACCAGTTGCTCGGGAGTCACAGCACCATGAGGGAATCCAAGCACTGTGCAAACAGATACGGTCGATCCGGCTAGAGCTTCGACTGCATCGCGAACGTAGCGGGGCTGAACACAAACAGCTGCAAACTGATGCTCTTTGGCCTCTTCACAAAGGGTGAGTACATCAAGCAGCCCAGCGTCTGGACGAAGCAACGTGTGATCTATCATCGTGTTTAACGCATCGCGTGAAACGGTGGGATAAGGTAAAGATTGTAGAACATGGTGAACTTTAGCCAGCGCATCCTGAGGTGTCTCAGTGCTCACCGATTGACGGACACGCTGAAGATAAGCAGACATGATGGCAGGATGAGTCGCAGAAATTTCTTCTACAACAGAATCAAGCAACGAAATCACAAGCGGCCGCACTTTATGGACGCGCAACTGCGTGTCTGGCTCGGTGTCGTCCCATGTCTGACGAAGCATTTGCCCTCCATCCAGAAACACTTTAGCCTTGTCAAAGATCCAATGCCAATTCATGTAACCTTTTTCTGCGTGAAGTTGCTTCGCGTCTTCCCATGGCAAATAATAGGCGGATTGAATCTCCTCTGCCTGATGCCTCGGTTCCTGAAGCGCATCATCCGCTTCCAAAAGAAACATTCGCACTTCTTTATGGATAGTCATTCCATGACGCATCACTGGATATTCTACACGGCCAAGGCTAGCTACTAGTCTGGAGCGAATCCCCGTCTCTTCCTCAATCTCTCTAACCGCAGCCGCCTCCCAGGATTCCCCCGGTTCCAAATGCCCCTTAGGTAAAGCAACGTGCCCATAGGCGTCGTCAATCAGCAATACCTCGCGTTCACCGTTCTTTCTGCGAATCACCAGCCCACCAGCAGCCCGCTCAATTGGTTGAAGACGCTTCACGCGGAACAGCTCCCTTCTTCATCGCTATCCAAGGCCGCAAAAGTCACCTGCGCCTCAAATTGTCCCATTTGGATGTCCGATCTCGCTTCACTAAGCCGCACGCGACAAACCTCACCGATGAGCGATTCCGTTCGAATACCCTCTGGAACAGTAAAGGCCATACGCAAATAATTCGCTGCATGACCCACCAGCATAGGACCGTCTTCCTTGCGCGTTAATTCCTTCTCATTCAAACCGCTTTCCAACCACGGTTCTTCGGGAATGACTTCGAAGGAGTCACCTAACAAACCCTGCGCGTATTTCTGTGTAAGCTCCCGTGAAAGCTGAATTAAACGCTGCACTCTCTCTTCTTTCACATCTTCATTAACCTGCTGCGCAAATTTTGCTGCAGGTGTGCCTTTGCGCTGCGAATAAGGAAAAACATGTATCTGGGCGAACGACTGGTGCGTTAAAAAGTCGACGGTTTCTTGAAATTCTTCATCGGTTTCACCCGGAAAACCAACAATAATGTCCGTCGTAACAGCCAAGTCGGGAAGTGCTGTGCGTAAATGACCAAGTTTCTCCAAATACTCCGCCATACGGTAGTGGCGATTCATGCGCTTCAATACTGTGTCACTTGCTGACTGTAGAGGGATATGCAAATGGTTGCAGATTTTTTTCGACGATTGTAAAACTTCAATCAAAGCATCATCAATCTCGCTGGCCTCAATGGAAGAAATACGCAGGCGATAAAGATCCTCTTCACATTCCAAATCCCGCAACAAGTCCGCTAAACGATAGTTGTCCAAATCTTCTCCATAGCCGCCTGTATGAATGCCCGTCAACACAATTTCTCGATACCCCGCACGAGCCAGTTTACGCGCTTGAGCCAGAACCGATTCTGGCTGACGGCTGCGAATGAGCCCACGAGCATGCGGAATGATACAAAATGTGCAGAAGTGATTACAGCCATCCTGGATCTTTAAATTGGCGCGAGTTCGATCGTGGAAAAAAGGTACATCCATTTCTTCAAACTCTTTAGATTTCAAAATATTGCCAACATCAATCAGCGGCTGATCTCCTGCGCGAACTTGTTCAACGAGATCAACAATAGACATTTTGCGGTCATTACCTACAACTAAATCCACACCGTGAATTTGCGCAATTTCCTTCGCCGCCATCTGTGCATAACAGCCTGTCACAACCACAAGAGCATCTGGATTGGTGCGCACCGCTCGGCGAATGGCTTGACGAGACTTGCGATCCCCCAGATGAGTCACTGTGCAAGTGTTGATCACATACACATCTGCTGGTTCCGTAAACGGAACTTGTTGATAACCTGCTTGTTGAAAACGATGCCAAATTCCTTCTGTATCATAAAAGTTCACTTTGCACCCGAGGGTATGGAACGCAACCGTTGTCACAAATTTCCCTCCAAGTCACCTGAAAGTTGCAGGACTATACTCGCAGCTACCAGTCCAGCAGTTTCCGTGCGAAGTTGTCTCGGTCCTAACTGCACACCAATGGCACCGAGTTGATGGTAAAACCATTGCCGTTCAGCGTCAGAAAATCCACCTTCCGGGCCAATAAACAAGACAAAATGACGTTTGCCAGATTTCAGTTCATGCTCCACTGCCTTTCCCAAGCTGTTTCCCTGTGGCAACTCGTCACACACTAAGCATGTCGCCTCTGCCCGATCCGGCAACTGTTGCTCCAGTTCATTGCGCGAGCAGGCAACTGTTACTAGTGGCTGGATGTCTCTTTGCGACTGAGCAGCCGCTTCATTGACTATTTTTTGCCATCTGTCCCTTTTTTCTTGCCTTTTCTTCGTCAGTTGTATCACAGAACGCTCTGTTTGATAAGCTATGAAGTGACTGACACCCAGTTCTGTCATGTGCTGAAAAATATCATCCATTTTTTCGCCTTTGGCCGCACCTTGTACTAAAGTCAAACGTATGTGCGGCTCATGGCCAGGATAACGGGAGATTGGACGCAGCGTCAATCGCAACGGCGACTGTTGCGCCTCGTCAATTTCGCACAACCACGGCTCCCCTTGGACAACCGCAACTAAACGCTCGCCATTTCGCACACGAAGAACACGCACAAAATGATGAGCTTGAGCCTCATCTACCATCCAAACTTGTCCCATTTTCAATTCTTGTTCAGGCATAAAAATACGCGGCATCACGTGTAAGAAGCCTCCAGCAGTATCCAATCATTTTTTTGATAGCGATGGATAGTTTGAAAACCACTTTGAAGAAGCGCTTCTTCGACTTGTGGAGCATGCTGTTCGACGAATCCCGAGACAAGCAGCAAACCGCCTGGCATCAATCTTGAACGCGCTTCAGGTATCAGTTCAATGACAATATCACGCAAAATGTTGGCCACAATGACATCATAGCGGACTTCTTTTGAAAAACCCTTTAGTAAATCGCCTTGCGAAACCTCTACATGAACTTCGTTCAATCGCACGTTTTCCTTGGCTACAGAGACTGCCACCGGATCGACATCCAGAGCTTGAACTTCTTTCGCGCCAAGCTTCGCAGCTGTAATCGCCAATATCGCTGTACCGCACCCTACATCAAGCACTCGCTTGTCCGCAAGTGTAATTCGCTCCAGAGCTTCCATAGCAAGCTGAGTGGTTTCATGTGTGCCTGTTCCAAACGCCATTCCCGGTTCAAGGCGAACAGAGACACGTTGTGTATCTACATGTTGATCCCAATTCGGAATAACGAGCAGACGACGCCCAACCGGTACAGGAACATATTCATGCTTCCACCCGTCGGCCCACTCTTCTTCATCTACCAACGACCATTCACTCAACACATTTCTTTCTTCAGAAAGAATCTGAAAAACTGAACGCTCAACATCTGCAACAAGCGCAGCAATATCTGCTTCTTTATAAGTTTCCGGAAAATAAACACGAACCACCTGTTGATCGGTTTCCAACAGTGATTCATCAAACCATTCACCAAACTCCGGATGGGGCGGTTCGTCTTCCGTTCGACCTTCTACCGCCACACCTTGAACATCCTGCATCTCTAACCAGAGAGCACTGATGACATCCGCCTGGTTGCGCGAGACAGTTTGCTTGATTTCCCACCATTTCAATTTTTATCCCTCGTTTCCCCAGGTCTGCACCCACTCTATCATCAGTGAAGAAAAAGACTGCCCGCCAACAGCCAAGGGCTGTCTTTAGCAGTCTTTGACCCAGCGAGCATCCATCAAAATTGAATCAGGAATTACCCAAAAAACTTTTCATCCGATCGACAAACGTGCGAGTTTGCTCTGATGGCGACTCTCCCAATTCTCGACCCAGTTCGCGGAGCAACTCTTTGCCTCGTTCACTCAGTCCTGTAGGCGTAATCACATGAACTCGCACATGCTCATCACCGCGTTGGGTCTGTGAACCCAGTTTGGGAATTCCCTTGCCACGAAGCCTGAACGACGTACCATTCTGCGTGCCTTCTGGAATACGCAATTTAACTTTGCCATCCAGCGTCGGTACTTCAATTTCATCGCCCAACGCCGCTTGAACAAAAGTCAATGGCACATCTACATAAACATTGGTTCCATCGCGTTCAAACACTTCGTGAGGTCGAACTCGAATCACAATATGCAAATCACCTGGCTGTCCGCCACTCGGACTCGTTTCACCAGCACCTGGCATACGCAACCGCGTGCCGTTGTCGACACCAGGCGGCACCTTGATATGGATGGCTCGACGAACTCTTTTCCGTCCCTGCCCCGCACATTCACGACAGAGTTGTTCAATGATTACGCCACGTCCGTGGCATACTGGACAAGGTCGACGATTCACCATGCGGCCAAAAGGCGTATTGACGACGTTTTGCTGTTCGCCCGATCCGTTACAAGCTGTGCAGCGCCGCGTCTCTGTTCCGGGCTTTGCACCCGTACCTCCGCAGTTATCGCAAGTCTCTGTGCGCGGCACCTGGATTTCCTCTTCCACGCCAAAGGCAGCATCCTCGAAATCAATCACCAATTCATATTCCAAGTCTTCTCCGCGCTGTGGACCGCGAGCAGTCCGCCCACCAAAAAACATGTCAAAAATATCGCCAAAACCCGAAAAATCGCCAAACGGATTTTCAGCACCTGAAAATCCTCCCATACCGCCATTTCCCGAAGTAGCCTGATGACCAAACTGGTCGTAACGCGCCCTTTTATCGGGATCGGACAAAACCTGATAAGCCTCCGTCAACTCTTTAAACTTTTCGGCAGCGTTTGGATCATTTTTATTGACATCAGGGTGGTTCTGGCGGGCCAATTTGCGGTAGGCGCGCTTGATCTCGTCAACTGTCGCGGTTTTTGAGACGCCCAAGACTTCGTAATAATCGCGCTTATCCACTGGCTACCTACCCCCTCTCCTAACCACAAGTAAACGCGCGGCGTGGCAGGCACGGCCGCGCGAAGACGCGAATTTGTGAACAAGTTTATTTGTTGTTATCTACCTCATTGTACTCAGCATCAACCACATTGTCATCTTTCTTGTCAGTGTCTCCAGCTTCCTGTCCACTCTGTTGTTGCGACTGAGCAGCTTGCTCATAGAGTTTGGTGGACAGTTTATGCAAAACATCTGTCAGTTCCTGAGAAGCTTTATCCACTGCAGCATCGTCTTCTCCCTGTAACGCATCCCGCAAAGCTTGCAGTTTGGTTTCCGCTTCTGACTTCAACTCGCTGTCAACTTTGTCACCCAAGTCTTTCAGGGTCTTTTCGGTTTGATAAAGCAAACTGTCCGCTTGGTTTCGTTTCTCAATTCCCTCACGGCGTTTACGGTCTGCTTCAGCATTGGCTTCCGCTTCACGCACCATGCGATCGATCTCGTCTTTCGACAAGCCGCTGGAAGCTGTAATGGTGATACGCTGACTCTTGCCTGTTCCCAAGTCTTTAGCTGACACATGGACAATACCATTAGCATCAATATCGAAAGTGACCTCAATTTGCGGAATACCACGCGGTGCCGGGGGAATATCCGTTAATGTAAAGCGACCCAATGTCTTGTTGTCGCGCGCCATTTCCCGCTCACCCTGGAGCACATGAATCTCCACAGATGTCTGATTGTCGGCCGCAGTGGAGAAAATTTGACTCTTCGAAGTCGGAATGGTGGTGTTTCTATCAATCAATCTCGTGAACACGCCACCCAGCGTTTCAATGCCAAGAGATAGCGGGGTTACATCAAGCAAGACAACATCTTTAACTTCACCCGTCAATACACCCGCTTGAATGGCAGCACCCACGGCTACTACCTCGTCAGGGTTAACGCCTTTTGACGGCTCTTTACCAATCAATTTTTTGATGGCTTCCTGCACTGCAGGTATACGTGTTGAGCCACCTACTAAAATCACACGATCAACATCATTTGCCGAAAGACCCGCATCCGAAAGGGCTTGGCGTGTTGGGCCGAGCGTGGACTCCACTAAATCTGCCGTTATTTCTTCAAATTTGGCACGTGTCAAATTGACTTCCAAATGTTTGGGACCTGTAGCGTCCGCTGAGATAAACGGCAAAGAAATCGTTGTTGTAAGCGTCGAAGACAACTCTTTTTTGGCTTTTTCAGCTGCATCTTTCAGTCGCTGCAAAGCCATCTTGTCTTGACGCAGATCGATGCCGTACTCTTTTTTGAAACTATCCGCTAGATATTGGATGATCCGTTCATCAAAGTCATCGCCACCCAAACGATTGTTACCACTGGTTGCTTTGACTTCAAATACTCCATCCCCCAATTCGAGGATGGAAACGTCAAACGTTCCACCACCGAGATCGTAAACCAAAATGGTTTGTTCGCCTTCTTTATCAAGACCATAAGCAAGAGCAGCGGCGGTCGGTTCGTTGACAATACGCAAAACTTCCAAACCAGCAATCTTACCTGCATCGCGCGTTGCCTGACGTTGCGCGTCACTGAAATAGGCAGGCACCGTAATGACGGCCTGGCTCACTTTCTCGCCTAAAAAGGCTTCTGCATCTGCTTTCAGTTTTTGCAGAATCATGGCTGAAATTTCTTGTGGTGTATAGGATTTGCCGTCAATTTCAGTACGATGATCTGTACCCATATGGCGCTTAATAGAGATAATCGTTCGATCTGGATTGGTGATGGCTTGACGTTTCGCCACATCTCCAACCAGGCGTTCTCCTTCTTTCGTGAAGCTGACTACTGAAGGCGTTGTCCGATTGCCTTCGGCATTCGGAATGACCACTGCTTCTCCGCCTTCCATAACAGCGACACACGAGTTGGTGGTGCCTAAGTCTATTCCTATTACTTTTGCCATTCGTAAACCCCTCCTGATGACCCTAAACTTCTTCTAAGGTAGATAAACAACTATATTTGATGTATGTAACGGCAGAAAAGCGGCGGTCGAGAGTCTAACTACATGGTTACTTTAACCATTGCCGGCCGCAATACTTTGCCGTTTAGTAAATAACCTGCCTGAAGAACTTCGACGACCGTTCCGGACGGATACTCCTCTGAAGCAGCTTCTTGCAACACGGCGTCGTGAAATTCTGGATTGAATGGTTGGTGCAACGGTTCCATTCGTTCAACACCCTGCTTTTGCAAAAGTGTCTGCAATTGGCGATGAACCATGCCAATGCCAGTGGAAACCTGCTCTGAAACTCCTTCCTGCTCAAGAGCAGGAAGCGCGCGGTCAAAATTATCAAGCACTGGCAAGAGTTCAGCCAGTAAAGTGCGGGCTGCTGATTTGACTAATTCTTCCCGCTCTTGACGAACTCGTCGACGAAAATTATCAAAGTCCGCCATGGTGCGAAGTAACTGCTGGCGAGTTTCCTCCAATTCTGACTGCAATTTCCCCAACATATCCGGTTCTTCTGCTATCCGTAAATCCTCTTCCAATCCGGATGCGTTTCCCGCCTCTATCGGTTCTTCCGAAGAAGATTGGACAGCATCAGCGGTTTCGACTCTTTCATCATTCGAGTTTTCCTCGCTAGCGTCGAAGTCATTTTGCTGTTGTTCTTCTGACACGCTCTTCCCTCCACAACCTTGCTATTTTAATACGCTAGCCAAGTGAACGATTGGTGCAGATTATCCTCCAAAATCATTTCGTTCGGTAAGCAGTTTGGACAATGCTCTGGCGGCGTAATCGAGTACTTTGACAATTCTTGCATAGTCCATTCGCGTTGGTCCAATCACACCCAGACGGCCGACTACCTCGTTGCCAATTCTATACTCAGCGCCAATCACTGCACAATCCTGTAAAGGCAGCGCAACGTTTTCCGAGCCAATCCGCACACCAATACTGCCACGCTCCGCGTTGGGTAACAAGTTCCCCAATTCCTCTGTTCGCTCAAACAGTTCAAACAGTGGGCGAACTTTATCAACATCGCGAAATTCCGGCTGTGCCAGAATGTTTGCAGCCCCACCAATGTATACTTGATGCGAACGTTGGCTCGCTTCAGACAATTCATCAAGAAAAGCCAAGGCGTCCTCATAACTCGCCAAAAGTGTGGACAGTTCCGCAGAAGCTACACGATGCAATCGAGATCGCAAACGGGAAATGGGTACGCCAACCAACTTGTCATTCAGTAACTTGACAAGCGAAGCGATATCTTCACCTGCTACATCATCTGACAGTTGCACTTGTCGGTCTTGAACGTGGCCCGTGTCCGTTACCAGTATGACCACGGCTCGGCTTGGCGCAATCGGTATCATTTCAATTTTTCGCACACGTTCCTGATGAGTACGTGGCCCAAGCACGACAGATGTCTGTTGTGTAATGTGGGAAACAACCTGCGCTGTCTGCTGTATCAAACGTTCCATTTCACTTAACTTTTGCTCGAACAATGAACGCAATGTGGCTACAGTTTTTCTGTCAACAGACGGTTCATCCATCAAATTGTCCACATAAAAACGATAGCCTTTTTGTGATGGCACGCGGCCTGCCGATGTATGCGGTTGATCCAAATATCCCAACTCTTCCAAATCCGCCATTTCGTTGCGAATTGTGGCAGCACTAAATTGAATGTCATGATGTTTGGAGAGTGTCCGCGAACCTACAGGTTCAGCCGACCGCACGTAGTCATCGACAATGGCATGCAAAATTAAACGCTGTCGATGTGATAACATGGCCAACCCTCCTTTGTTAGCACTCCATTTATTCGAGTGCTAAGTTACTCTTTGACAATAGCAACGTAAATGCCTTCTGTCAATCTTCCGTGACCGTCGCCACAAACTTCTCAAAAATTTCATTAGATACCGCCCAATACTGAAGAGGTAGAGAAACAAAATCGCCTTTTTGCTGCAGATAACCTTGCTGGAACAGAGATTCCCATACTTCTCCAAACAACTGTTGTGGAACTGCAGAAAACCGTTCTTCAAACCGCCGCAAAGAAATTCCATCACGCAATCGCAAACCAAGAATCATCGTCGTCTCAGCAGCTTCGGCATAAGTTTCTGAAATGGCGCTTGCATGCGGGAGACGTCCATTTGCAACCATTTGGCAATATTCCAGCAGAGATGAAACATTCTCATAGCGAGTACCATTCACGTTGCCATGCGCGCCCGCGCCTGCAGCAAAAAAAGGTTCATTACGCCAATAGACCAGGTTGTGCCGCGCCTCTGCTCCTCGTTCAGCAAAATTGCTAATTTCGTATTGGCGCAGATACGCTGACTCTAATAGTTCGCGTACCTGTCCATACATATCAGCTTCAGCATCTTCTCCCGGCAAGGGAAGTTGATCGGCAGCTTGCCATTGAAAAAAAGGCGTGCCTTCTTCAACTTTCAGCCAATATGCAGAAATATGCCGTACATGAAGTGATAAGGCGCATTTGACCGATTCTTCAACGTCCGCTTTACTTTGCTCTGGCAACCCAAACATTAAATCCAAATTGATGCGTTGGAAGCCCAGAGATTGAGCTCGTTCTACACTAGAAGCAATATCATCCACATTATGAATGCGACCAATCGACATCAATAACCGTTCGGAGAAAGTCTGTGCACCAAACGAAATGCGATTGACTCCAGCTTCCAATAATGTTTCTAATTTTCCCACATCCGTCGAACCGGGATTCGCTTCCACGGTCCACTCAACGTCTGGCGCAAGCGGGAAATAGGCTCGGACTGCCGCTAGCACTTTCTTAAGCAAAGGTATCGGCAGACGTGTAGGCGTTCCACCTCCAAAAAAGACCGTTTGCAACGGTTGCTGAGCTTCTTTACCCAGCCATGCCAATTCCTGAACGAGCGCTTCCGTATAACTTTCCATAAGGGAGGGTGGCGCTACATAGGTGTTGAAGTCGCAGTAAAAACAGCGGCTTTGACAAAAAGGAATGTGCACATATAAAGATGTGGGACAGACACTCCACATCGCATCCCGCCGTTTTTGTCCCTGCTTGGCAAACACGTTCATCACTCCATTTTCAGCACGGCCATAAATGCCTCTTGTGGCACCTCCACATTCCCTACCTGTTTCATGCGTTTTTTACCTTCTTTTTGCTTTTCAAGCAATTTGCGTTTACGCGTAATATCGCCGCCATAGCATTTCGCCAATACATTTTTTCTCATGGCGCGAATGGTTTCCCTAGCAATCACACGCTGACCGATCGCCGCTTGAATGGGCACTTCAAACATTTGACGCGGAATCAGTTCTTTTAATTTCTCGCAGAGCACACGCCCCCGCTGATAAGCTTTATCGCGATGAACAATGAAGGAAAGCGCGTCAATGGCTTCACCATTTAAAAGCACGTCCATTTTCACCAAATTGGACGCTTGATACCCACTCAGTTCATAGTCAAAAGACGCATAGCCCCGGGTGGACGATTTAAGGCGATCAAAAAAATCATAAACAATTTCAGATAATGGCAGTTCATAAATTAACGTGGTACGTGTAGCATCCAGATATTGCATGTCTTTGAAATGTCCACGTTTCTCCTGGCACAACTCCATAACCGACCCGACATGATCTTTAGGGACAATTATAGAAGCTTTCACATACGGTTCTTCAATCCGTTCGATCCGATCTGGAGTTGGCATTTCACTCGGATTGTCAATTTCCAAGCGATTTCCATCCGTAGTATAGACGTGATAAACCACCGAAGGCGCGGTCGTAATCAGCGTGAGTCCGTACTCTCGCTCCAGACGTTCTTGCACAATCTCCATATGCAACATCCCTAAAAACCCGCAACGAAAACCAAATCCAAGAGCACTTGAAGTTTCTGGTTCATAAGTCAACGCCGCGTCATTCAGTTCCAATTTCTCTAGCGCTTCACGCAAATCTTGGTACTCTGCAGAATCGACAGGATAAAGTCCACAGAAGACCATGGGATTGGACTTGCGATAACCAGGCAACGGCTCTTTAGCCGGACGGTCAGCCTCCGTCACCGTATCGCCTACACGTGTATCGCGAACATTTTTAATGCTGGCCGCAAAATATCCAACTTCTCCAGCTAAAAGCTCGTCCACAGGAGTCATGCGAGGTCGAAAAACACCTACTTCATCGACTTCAAAAGTGGCTCCAGTCGCCATCATTCGTACGCGCATCCCTTTTCGCAGCGCACCGTTAACTACCCGCAAATAGACGATCACACCGCGGTAGGAGTCGTAATGCGAGTCAAATATGAGCGCTTGCAGAGGTTGGCTGTCATCTCCTGCTGGGGCAGGAACCTTCTGGACAACCTGCTCCAAAATTTCACGGATACCAATCCCTGCTTTTGCTGACGCCAAAACGGCCTCAGAAGCATCCAAACCAATAATATCTTCAATTTCCTGCTTAACTCGTTCAGGTTCCGCACTGGGCAAGTCAATTTTATTAATCACAGGGAGGATTTCCAGATTATTTTCGAGCGCCAAATAGACATTGGCTAAAGTCTGCGCCTCAATTCCCTGCGCCGCATCCACTACTAACAGAGCACCTTCGCAAGCTGCAAGCGAACGCGAGACTTCATAAGTGAAATCTACGTGACCTGGCGTATCAATCAGGTTCAATTCGTAAGTGTTGCCATCTTCCGCCTGATATTCAATGCGAACCGCCTGAAGCTTAATCGTAATACCGCGTTCACGTTCCAGATCCATTTGGTCGAGCAATTGATCTTGCATTTCTCGTTCAGCAACAGTTCCGGTATATTCCAAAATCCGATCGGCAAGTGTCGATTTACCGTGATCGATATGAGCTATTATAGAAAAATTCCTGATGCGCGACTGGCGTTCGTGCATGGGAAATTCATTGCCTCCCTTGGCGCCGCATGAAATAGGCCGCGTACAACGCGCGGCACATCGTCTCTCGGCACAGTATAGCACAAATGGCAATCAATCACCCTGCAGTTTTGGCCGATCCGATTGCAATTTAATGATGATGAACGTGCTGACCCGTTTTGATACCTTCAGCGGCATGCAATCCCTCGCGTACAATAAAGTAGAGAAGAAATAGAGCAGCTATCGGATCGACAAACCACCACCCGAAAAGATAGTGCAAACCGAGATCGGCCAGAACGATCCAGCTCATATACGTACAGACGACGTTACAAGCTGCATCGCCCATCAGTGATGTACTGCATAACACTCTGCCCATTCGACGTTTTTGAACAGCAAACCAAGGTGTAATGACAGAAGAGGCTGCAGTAATTGCAAGGCCAAGCGGTGTAAATTCGATGCTAGCGTGTGTGCGTAAATCTTCTCCAGCGCGAATCGCAATATAAGCGGCTAATAAAAAAAGTAGACCACTGACTAAAGCGCTGGCCACTTGCTCCGCACGCTTGGAGATTCGCACTTGACCAGTCTGCAGTTCTATCCACAAACGCACAACCAAAATCATACCGGATATGAGTTCAATGGCGCTGTCCATACTGATGGCTGACAGAGACAAACTGCCGCTCTGATGAGCAGCCACAGCAGATAAAGCTGCTTCTGCGGCTATCCAGCCAACCGATAGTAGTTCAATTTGCACTGCATGCAACAGCCAGCGACCGCGTTCGTGGAGTAGATGATTGCCCATATTTCAGCCTCCCATTTGTGTACTGCTTGGATCTGGTTGTTCTAAAAAGAGGGTTTTGATAATACTCGCCAGCATCTGACCAAATCCGTTCTGTACGCGATTGCCAAGAAAGGCTCCGCCACTGTCCACCGCATTGCCAAGCGGGCTTTGCATGCGGTCAAGTGCCTGACTGATAGGTCCATCAACAGACCCTATACCGCCTTGTCCATAGTTCGTCGAACCATTGCTGGGCGTGATATTGACCGAAGCAGGAGCAGAAGAAGAAAAATCAGGTGTTACCCATGAATCGCTTCCTGAATTTGCGCCATACGATGGACTGGTTTCTGGCACAGGGTTAGCCATAGCTGTCACAGAGGTGCTCGGTTGGGATACAGCGCCGCCGAGCGCAGATACGCTAGCCGCAAGTCCAGCAAAAGCGGCAGTTGCCGCACCAACAAACATTGTGGTAAAAATAACGCCTGCCACTAACGTTTTTAACTTGCGTTTTATAGCTATCCACGACGGATCCGATACCATTTACGATTCCTCCTGATACTCTTGCATTTGTCAAAAAGGTATGCGGACATCTATAAAGTTATGACAAGCTATTTGCGAGATTCATAGATTTTCTGATGTCACGGAAAAGTAAGAAGGAAACCTGAACCCAATAGCGAAATTTGACTCATTGTAGGAAAAGCATTTATGAGGTAATGAAGGAAGGAAAAGAATGTCAAATATCAGTTTGCCTTTGTCAGTAGATCGGCCAAGGCCAAAAATCAATTCGTCTTCATTCCATACCTATCCAACAAATTCTGATTCTGCTGCCAATGCTAAGAATGATTTTGCCAGTCTCCTGCTCTCTGAACTGCTCAGCATGGAGGAAAACAGCTATTCTACAGACAATCTTTCGAGTGGCCTTAATGCGGCAGCCTTGTTGTTGGATGCGAGTCAACCTATGAACGAAAATGGCGGCGGAAACTCTTTCACCAATTTGACGGACAGCATTCAAGCCTACCTCAATGCGTTGCCCGGACTACTCAATGCTGAAGACTCCCTGAATGCTGCCACAGAAGACAGCAGCCTGTACGGACTTGACACTTCAGTCATGTCGACAAATCTGGATCCACTGAGCAATTCAATAGATAACCTAGAGATGGCATCTAATCCGTTATCTGAAATGAGCAATGAAAATCTATGGGCAGATATAGAAGAATCTTTGCTGGCGAATGAATCTACAGGTCATACAGCGTCTACCGCGATTCCTTCCAATGGAGCAGCGATATCCAATTTACTCAATTCATCCAACCCTATCCCAGCCAACGATTCGCTGGATTCATCAGAGTCGGTTGCATCCATTCAAAAGGCGATTCAAGCTGCTGCAGATATGTACAATGTACCTGCAAATTTGATTCAGGCAGTCATTGAACAGGAGTCGGGAATGAACCCAACAGCTGTTTCCAGTGCGGGTGCCTTGGGATTGATGCAGTTAATGCCCTCCACTGCTGCTGCAATGGGTGTAGAAAATCCACTGAATCCTCAACAAAACATATTCGGTGGAACAAAATACTTGTCCCAATTATTGCAACAATATCATGGGAATACGGCACTCGCGCTAGCAGCTTATAATGCAGGTCCAGGTGCGGTTGATTCTTATGGAGGAATCCCACCCTTTCCAGAGACACAAAATTATGTTGCTAATATTCTTCAAAAACTGTAATCATCCATCCTTCTATCCCTACGGCTCTGAAAGGCTGCGTCGACAGCCGTCACTCAGAGCCGTTTTTTAATGAAGATGGTTTGAAAAACTTTCTTAAGTTAGGATTAATGCATGAAGAGGGCAGCATCCTCAAGCGTCATCGCTGGATGCAAGGCAACGTTCAAACCTTGGGCTACAACTTTAGCCATATCTGTGAGAAATTCATCAATTTCTTTGGGCGTGACCACTAAATTGTGTCCAACGGGGGTTAAAACTTCTCGAACTAAATCTACTTTCTCTCGAGTGTTAAATCTATCAAAAATGGCGTTAGCCGCATTACCTGGAACTTTTCTACGCAACTCTTCCAAAACCAATTCTATCGTATCTCCAGCAATCGTTGCCGCTTCCACAACTGTAGGAATGCCAATAGCCAATACTGGAATTCCCAGCGTCTCTTGATTAATCGGTTTGCGATGATTACCCACACCAGCTCCAGGTTGGATACCAGAATCGGCAATCTGAATGGTTGAATTAACACGAGACAAGGAGCGGGCAGCAAGAGCGTCAATGACTATGACTGCGTCCGGGCGCATATTTTCTACAAGCCCCTGAACAATTTCGCTCGTCTCAATTCCTGTAATGCCAAGAACGCCAGGCGCAACCGCAGAGACCGAACGATATCCTTTGCCATCCCCCAGTATTTGTGGCATATAGTGAAATAAATGCCGAGTTACAAAAAGCTTTTGCACCACCTGTGGCCCTAGTGCATCAGGCGTTACATCGCGGTTACCGAGACCTATGACAAGAATGGAAGCTCGTTCGGGAAGTTGAATGAGAGATTTTAACTCATTTGCAAAAGCTTCTGTTACCCGTTCCTGTAAGTCTGGATCTCGACGACGAAGCCCTGGAGCTTCGAGTGTAATATATCGACCCTTTTTTTTTCCGATTTTTCGTTCAGCAACTTTGGTTTTCACATGTACACGTGTAATCGTTATTCCTTCTAAATGTTCTTCTGATTCGTCCAGTCCTTCAATAGGTGCGGGTTTACCAACCATCATCTCGCGTGCCTCAATAGCCAAATCGGTCCTTGGACTATAGGCTAAACGCTGTTTGGTGGGCAATATGGATATCGGCCTTCCTAAGCGTTTATGGATAGATTTTGTCATAAATCTCTCTCCTTCAGTTGCGCGAGTGTAAAGGCTATGGTATGCTGACGACTGTCTGTAAGCATGCATGTTGCGAAGGAGGTGAGATTGTGCCGAACATCAAGTCCGCTGAAAAACGCGTGCACGTCACCAAGCGGCGCACTTTGCGCAATGCCTCGCTGCGTTCCGCCCTTCGCACGACTTTGAAAAAGTTCGATGTGACACTCTCGCAAAACGATGTGGAACAAGCTCGTCAAGCTTTGCGCATTGCCACACGAGCTCTGGATAAAGCGGCGACCAAGGGGATTATTCACCGCAATACGGCGAGCCGCAAAAAGTCGCGATTGACCCGCCGCTTCAACACTTATGAAAAGAACATGGCGTAATAAGAGCAAAAAACGCAAAGGCGACCCTGTAGAGGGTCGTTTTCATTTTTAATCCATCCGTCCAAAATTTTCACTTGCGGTCAATCTGGTCTCTTCTTTGGCCGCTTGAACGAGCCGTTCTAACATACTATCACTTGAAATGGTGGTTCTTCTTGTGGAATGTCCAATCTTGGACGGTCTGGTCGATGCCCCGGATAAATGGTGATCGTGAGATGGCAAATCGTTGGGTTGTTGTTCTTGCATTTGCTGCAACCAGCGCTCCAATCCTTCACGAGCACCGGGAACCAACAGTTTACGACGTCGGCGAGCCATGCTTGAGACCCCCTTCCATGCTTACTGTGCCCGATTGTATGGCTGTTTAATCTGCCCAACACTTACAGTAAGACTGGAAACAACCCAAAGAAGAGCCCCCTCCGCCTCCCATCTACCTGACTTAACAAAATATTCCGCATCAGCAATAGAGACAAGGCAAGATTCTAATTTTTTACGATCCCAATAGACGGCCTCTTCCCCCGCTTTGCTCAGTGCAAAAGGGTGAACACCCAATTCTGTTGCAGCCTTCTTGCTTGTTCCCACGACTTTGGCATACCACATTAATCGTATCTGTCGAGCCAGCATACCCAACAGAGAAAATTCGTCGATTCCGCGTTGTGCGAGTTCTTGACGAATAGCCCAAGCTTTGGATAAATGCCCGCTCCATACTGCAGAAACAAAAGCAAATAGGTTGTCTTCTAGGCGAGGAACAGCTAATTCAGCCAATATTTCCATTGTGATGGGATGATGATGAGAAAAAGTAAAGATCTTATCTAATTCTCGAATAAATTGACCTACTGATTCCACGCGTTCAGCTAAATCTTGTGCAACTTGATGATCAAGCTGTCTGGCCCGTTCATCAAGTATACGCGCTAGTTCTATCCTTTCCGAACTTTTCTCCGTATAACATTGAATCATGGGATAGCGCTTGAGTAATTTGCTTAATTTGCGACGTTCATCCAATTTATCAGCATCTACACACAAAATTAAATGAGCATGATGTGAGGGAGATTCGAGATAGGTTTCTAGCTCTGTAAAATCCCACTTGCTTTTCCCCCCGCTCTGCATTCCGGTGAAATGGCGAATCACAGCCAACGTCCTGTCTCCAAAAAGCGATGGTGAATCAACAGCCATTAAAATCTCATCGATTCCCTGCTCGTCAAATTGGATATCCAAACGCATAACTTGATCCTTTTTTGTTAATTTTTGATATACTCTTTCGATCCAAGCATCAACCAGCGCTCCATCCTGACCCAAAAGCGTATAAACTGGAGAGAGTTCTCCTTTTTCCAAAGCTAGATAAGCCTGTCCGAAGCGCATACCCGGTCACCCTCCACGAATAGAAAAGTGACTGGTCAGCTACTCGGCCAAGACCAGTCACTCCTTCATGATTAACGAAGACTTGATAACTTACAATTGTACAACCTGCTGCGTTTTCTCAGCAGTAAGTCGCATACCACCCAGTTCCCACAAATATTTCACCTTTGTAGCTTCTTTCGCCAAACTAGCAACCATTCCGCGAACAGGAATACCACCCATGTCACCTACGCCAACTTCTCGACCTAAAGACGCCAGTGTCCCTTTGAGGGATGGACGGAATGATTTCATTTCCTCTTTGTGCCCATGAACAAGAGCGTGTAAATTCTTGGCAATCGTCGTTCCCATTTGTGTCGCTACTTGAGCTGTCGGAGGCAGCGGGCGACCTTGCTCATCGTCACACCAAGCACTGTCACCGCCGATAAAAATACGCTCGTCATCCACTGATTGTAAATACGGCGTCACTTTAGCGCGGCCTCTGCGATCACAGGTAAAACCAAGTTCCTGAAGAAGCGGGTTAGCACGAACTCCACCTGTCCAGATAATCGTCGAAGCTTCTACTGGATCGGCCCCTTCAAGTATGACTTTATTCGGCTCTACTTTTAAAATTTTGATGCCAATGCGCAATTTAGCTCCTTTATCCGTCAGCGTTTTGGCTGCGACATCACGTAACGGCGGTGCAACTTGCGGCAAAATGGAAGGCATGGCCTCAATACATTGAACATCCACTAAGCTGAAGTCAATATCTAGCTGTTGGCATAGTTGTGGCAAAAATTCCATCAATTCTCCAAGTAATTCTATTCCTGTCAATCCAGCTCCGCCAACAACAATTCGCAGATCTCGACTATCTTGAGTTTCTTTGTATTTCTTGAAACGTTCTTCGATGTGTTGACGAATTTCTTTAGCACTTTCCAAGTCACGAATACCCAAACTATATTCTGCTAACCCAGGAATTCCAAAAAACTCAGGCACCCAACCTATCGCATACACAAGGTAATCATAGGATAATTCGCCGTTTTCCAGTGTAACAGTGCGATTTTCTCGATTGATAGTTTTCACTTTGTCAACTACAAGTTCAGAAGTACGTTTCGTAAGAATATCACGAATTGGGATGCAATAGTTATGGACGTCGCTACGTCCACCCGCTGCTTCATGTAAAAGCGTGGTGAGATAGTGGTATTCATGAGCATTCACTAGAGTGAAACTCTCACCTAATTGTTCCAAATGTGTTGCTGCCATCATTCCTGCGTAACCGCCGCCCAAAATTACAATTTTGGCCATTCTGTCTCCTCCATCCGACTGCGTGCGCTTCTTTGGCACACCAAAAACTAGGATATCTCGATTGCCGAGTTGAGTCATCTGAAAAATGATTTTTTCTCCAAAGGACACTGCCTAAAAAGCAAATTCCTCAAAGTCAGACTCACCCTTGAAGCAATAATTCTTCAGACAACTCCATTCTGGATATCCAACTTACCCTTTATTAAAGAAAGTTATGTTATGCTCCATTAGCTACTATATCACAATTCATTCTGTGAAGAGCAATGATGACGATACGACAATGCATACATCTTTCATTTGCAGTATGCTCTGTTGTTTGTAAACCATTACAATTTTGTGACCACTCCCCATACCTAAGGGCATGAGCTTCTCAGAAGATGCATGACGCAACCGTCTACATAAAAACCGGCAAGAATGATATGAACTTAACGAGGTGACAGAAAAATTTTTCTCAAAATGATAAACAACCATTCAAGAGCCAGGTAATAGGCACATAAATCATAAAATGGCCAACTTGGCAACTGCATCATGGCATGAGGTGCATTTCCAAAAACGCTGATGACTTGTAAGATTTTCTGTGTACCTTTAGTGAGTATACAGCCCATACCATAGGCAACCGAATGAAAGAATGGCATGATGGAGGCTAAAAGACAAACTCCTATCCATGCATACAAAACGGGCAAAAACCAGAGGAGTACGGGAACGAGCAGCAAATTACTCAATAATGCGTAAGGAGTCCACTGTCCAAACAATTCTAAGCAGAGCGGGTCAATATATAATTCAGCAAAAAGATCGAGCAAAAAGCTGCAATAAATATAATGCATGATTCTAAAACGCCCAATTCTCTTTTTAGAATAACGTTTCGGGAAAAACAGAACAGCTTTTTGAATCCCATAAGATGCTGCAAATGACAATAGCGAGGAGCTTGAAAATGCCACACTGGGGCAAATCCATATCAAAAAACAGGAGGAAAGCACAAAAGACACTGTAGAAGAAGGTTGTCGATGAACCCAAACACCACTTAATCGATAAGTTTCCATCAAGGAATATCGAACCATAGAAGCTGTGCTGCCGCAAATAATCGTATAAATCCAAACGCTGCAGAGTAACGCGATAATTCGGATAGAAACAGGAACAAGAATGAAGCGAAGTAGCCATTTCTCCAACAACGATAAAACTTGAACTAAAAATTTCACGTTCATGCCGTTTGCTGATATAACATGTGGTATTCCTGCTGTTAAAAATATATTTTTTTCACTTTTGGACAGATTTTGTGAACCGACCAACATCGCCAACAAAATACGAGCTTGTGGACGCATAGCGGGTGGACTATTGTTATAGAAAAGACTTTGCAATTTTTGTAATATTGATACACCTAAGTTACGCTTAGGGTTCATACTTAGTGATTGTACCAATGTGGCCTGTAGTTCATATTGCGGATACAAAAATTGGACAAGCACGTTGGAAGGAAAGGTTGACTTTACTTTTGAACTTATTCTATCAGGAAAGCATGTACCCTCTAACTGCAATTGTTCACCTATCTGATAAGGTTGTCTATCCTCTCGATTCGGAATCCAAACTGCTTGAAAATATGCGCGTTGAACACGATTTGAATTAGAAATATTCGTAACTATTAAATGTATGATTTCCCAATTTCGTTTAACCTCGAGTTGATGAACAGTAGCCAAGAAACTTATTTTTTCTCCATATAAAGTAGTAGGAAATCGTAAGTAAACTTGCTCCGCTCTCCAATCGCCTGCAGAAAAAAAGAACAGAGAAAGGAAAGCTAAGGCCAACCATGGTAATGAATTCATCCAGCCTGACTTCCACGCCAGAATCATAATCAACAACAAGCACGCCATGATGACAAATAGAGACCTATAAAGGAGAGGAACGATATGAAGTATCCCAAGGACGCTTCCTAGAACTGAACTTATCAAAGCGAACCAACCTGCTCTTAATCGCCAATCCATGAGAGTCATTCGTAAAGACATGATTATTGAACACTAAAGAACTCAGCAATTTTTTCATAAGTTTTTTCACCAATTCCTTTTATATTTTTTAAATCGGAAACATTTTTAAAACCACCATGTAACTGTCTATATGCAATGATTCTTTGCGCTCGAGTAGGTCCAATACCCGGAACAGTTTCCAGTGAGGCTGCACTTGCAGTATTTAAATCAACTGGATTCTCAGGTAAAGCTATTTTTTTGTGAGAAGTATGAATAGCAACCGTTGAGTTATCCATCGACTGCACACGGACTTGGGCGTTTCCAACAAAGGCAGTGGATGGCTGTCCAGCGAATCCCTGTCCATTTGGTGAAGGTACGAATACTTCTTCACCATCACTTAACTGTTCTGCAAGATTGAGCATTGACGAATCCTGCGGATGGAGAAATCCACCCGCAGCCTTCACAGCATCCTCTACTCTGGCACTGGATGGCAATGAATAAACACCTGGATGACGGACATCTCCTGTGACATCAATTTTCATCAGCGGATTTACTTCGTTTGGACGAGCCATCATGGCACTCGTAGGAGACGACTCGGCTGTACTCATTGCTGATGATTCATCTAAAGCCCCATATTGATTTAAATGTTTGGACAGTAAAATACAGAATCCCAAAAAAAGTAGAACAACCGGAAAACCTATCCAAAATATTCTTTTCAACCAAATATGTTTTTGGGATGGATAAGAATTTTTAATCAAAGAAGTCTGCAGAGGAACTGCGGAGGATTCTGTTTCTGTTTGCGTAAAAGATAAATCTTCATTTGGATATAATTGATTTTTCAACACTTGCCAATCGAATTGAGAATCTTCCTGATTCCATGAATCATATGGATTGCTCACTGTTTGTCCTCCTCGCTGTGAGGATGCTGTCATGCTATCCCCACTATCCATCTCTTTAGTAGTTCGCTGGTTTCGTAAAAATACCGAACAAACTACATGTTTAGAATTCGAGGAGTTAACAGTGGCTCCTGTTTCGTTTTGTATGAATTGGTATTAATTTTGTAAATAATCCGCTTATTTTTTAATCGCAACAAACGTCATACGATCGGATAATGATATTTCAGACTCACCAAAATCTCCAAAAGCAAGAATTTTGGCGAATCCAGCTTCTTTAAGAAGTCCTTCAATATCGTTTTGTGGATAAAACATTTGTATGTGATGCTCATCAAAACGCTGATAGTTATTGCCTTGAAGTCTTTGAAATCCTGTAACATCATGATATATTTTCCCAGTTACATCCACTTCTGTAGCATGAATAATGGCCATTTCATCATCAACCACATGCCATGCTCCTGCTTGCAGCTGTTGGATACGCATCGGTCCAAGGACATCAAAGGCAAACCATCCATTCTTATCCAGCAAACCATACACACAATGACATAGCTTAAGCAAATCTTCACAACTAGGCATATAATTCAACGCATCGCGCGTGCACAGAAATCCAGCAGGGGCAGGAAGGCCTTGTGGCCAACGCAAATAACGCATATCCTGATTCAACCACCGCACTTTTACTTTTTCTTCCATAGCTCGTTGGTGAGCGAATGTAAGCATCGAAGATGAGTTATCGACACCCACTACATGGTAACCTCGCTGAGCTAACCGCACAGCCAGAACACCCGTACCACATCCTAAGTCACCCAAACTGACAGGTGGATTTGGCAGAAGTTGCTGCTGTGCCAAAAAGCCTATCCATTTGTCAGGTAAATCATCTTCGGTTAACTCATCATACACATTAGCTAGCCCTGTGTATGGACTGGAATCTACAGAAAATCTTTTGTCGTCCAAGACGATCACTCCGCTTCTGTTTCCAGGCTCAGAACAGGTGCATCGCCCCACAATCTTTCCAAGTGGTAAAACTCGCGATCTTCTGGACGAAAGATATGAACTACAATATCCCCAAAATCCATTAAAACCCAGCGTGCATCTTCGAGACCTTCCATACCCTTACAATAAACACCGTTTTCACCCATTTTATCTTTGATTGCTTTAGAGACCGCTTGAATTTGCGTTCCCGAATTGGCCGAACAGATAACAAAATAATCTGCCATAGGAGTTAATTCGTGAATATCAAGAATTAGAACATCTTTCGCTTTTTTATCAGACGCAGCTTGAGCAGCTTGCATAGCCAATTCGGACAACATCATATGGGTCATGGATGATCTCCCTTCATTCATTTTCACTCCACAGCACCCTGTTTTGGCATTGCGGCTGTAGTTTTTGGTTTACTATTTGTGTACATGAGATACTCATTGCGTGCCATGACAGTTAGAGGAAAAATAGGTTCCCCACGCTCCAAGAGATATAAAATGGAACTCTCCAAGCAGCGCAGAACAGCGCTATCGAGATCGGAAAAAGCTAACTGTCGAATAGAATCTACTCCCGGATAAGAACGACCAGGTTCGACGGCATCGGCAATGAATAAAATTTTCTCCAATTCACTCATCGCCATGCGACCACTCGTATGATAGATGACAGCATTCAAAACATCTTCATCCAAAATTCCATATTCTACCCTTCCCATATGTGCAGCCACAGGTCCGTGCAACAACATGGGAATTGTTGCAAATCCACTTGGTACTTCAATTTGTTCTGCTTCTTGGGCAAGTCTCTCAGCTGGCCATTCTCTTGCCAAATCATGCAGCCAACCCGCTAATTCTGCCTTCTCTTCAGGCAAATGATAGTGCCTTGCCAGAGTGACAGCCGTCTCCACCACACCTTGCACATGACGAAAGCGCCTATCGCTCAACGCTTTCCGTGCTGCGCGCTGGAGTTGCAACGCCAACTCTGTCATATTTCGTCCCTCATTTCTTCTTGCCTCTTTGCGTAAACACATCAAAAGATAAAATCCCAATTTATCATTTTACATATATTTCTCTTAGCTTTTCTTCAAGTGCGAAGGGTACCAAACCACAAAGCGGCAGTTTTTCAATCACACGCTGTCTAATCCACGTGGAAGAAACATCCACCAAAGGCATTCGCAGCAACGAATATTGAAAATGAGAGCTAGCTCGTCTTAATTCAGAAAAAACAGGCGTTAAATCATGTCCTTCCCGAGCAGCCACCAGAAAGTCTGTCATCGCCAAAACGGTTTCCCATTCTTTCCAAGTCTGTATATTCTCCAGACTATCGGCTCCCATCAAAAAGCTGAACGAATACGCAGGATACTTATCTCTCAGAACGCGTAAAGTATCCACTGTATAAGAAGGAGCGCGCAATGACTCCTCTATATCACAGATAGATAAGCCTGTCGATCGAGAAATCAATTGACGAATCATATCTTTTCGATCCGCCAAAGACGCCATAACCTGCCCCTGTTTATGCGGAGGAACTGGAGCGGGCATAAACCAAACGTCTGCCTCTGTCTGCTCGGCGGCAAGCGTAGCCATCAGCAGATGTCCAATGTGGGGCGGATCAAATGTACCACCAAATAAAACAATCCGCTTTGACATTAGTTCTTTGGCAACAGAATACGTTCTTTGTCAGATTTCCGATACAAGACAAACGTTCTGCCAATGACTTGCACTTTTTCCGATCCGGTCGCTTCCGCTATAGCATCTGCCGCCTCGTTCCGCTCAATAGGACTTGTTTCTAACAACGTGACTTTGACCAATTCGTGTGCCTCCAAAGCCATTTCCACTTGTTCTAGCACACCTGTGGTAATTCCACCTTTCCCTACTTGAACCACTGGTTTGTAGGATTGCGCAAGCGTTCTTAAAAACTTTATCTGATTTTTTTCAAGCATTGACAAGACTCTCCTCTTTCCGCTTCAGTATAACATACGCAAAAAATCATCATTTAGATGAACGACTATTGTCTGATAAAAGTGCTTGCCGCGCTGCTGTTTCCATTTCCAATAATGGTGCAGGAGCACTCAGCCAAAACTGCAAAGACTCCGCCCCTTGACCAGCCAACATAGTTACGCCATCAAGAACTTTGGCTCCTTGCTTCTTGGCGTCCAGCAAAAACTTCGTTTGCAACGGACGATAGACAATATCTTGCACGATTTGTCCAGCATGAAGTCCATCTATCTGTTCGAGTGGGCTTTCATCTATATTGGGCCACATCCCAACAGGCGTAGCATTAATAATCCATTCGTAACTGTCTAAATCTTGATGGCGATTGGCCCACGAAACGAAGTTTACTTCTAAATGACGAGAAAATGGGTGTATCCAGTTTACAGCTTTTCCAGAAGGAGAAGTAATTTGCACACGCGTTCCAGGTGCATATTTCGCTAAAGCTGTTACAATCGCACGCGCAGCACCGCCTGCTCCAAGTAAAAGCACACGTTTCGTTTCCTGTATAGAAAAATCAGACTTTACCGAAGACCACCAACCGTCGACATCCGTGTTATGACCTATCCATTGCATACCATCCCAAAGAAGTGTATTGACTGCTCCAGCCTTTTGAGCAATTTCAGTTCTTTCAGAAACCCTGGCAAAAACACTTTCTTTATGCGGAATGGTAACATTGAGTCCCAAGCATCCTGCAGCCGCCAAACCTTTTAGTGCATCTTCAAGTCGCTCCGGATGAACTGGATACGGAACATAATACGCCTTTATACTCATAGCGGTAAAAGCAGCTGACATCATTTGTGGAGAAACAGAGTGTGCTACTGGATAACCGATGAGGCCAAATAGTCGAGCTGCTGAAGCATATTCTTGATTTTTGTTCAGTGGTCTCTCCCTCGTTTCAACGATCTGTTTCGAATCTCTGCCTTGTTCCTCGTATCTCTTCTTTGTGTTTGAATCCTTTCTGAGCGAAAAGTAGTTTCTGTTGCCGACGTAAAGGTTTTTTGACGATGTAGAGAAAGCTGGCTCCGCCTCTCAATGGGCAATCGGCTAATATCACCAATGAAACGGCGACGAATCGTGAGCGGCACACCTTCCGGCAACCAGAGAGTACCTTCAAAGCGGGATCCAAAAAGAGTAATCCATCCCAGACCAGGCAACACCAGATCAACTCCATGCACATCCAAAACTTGAACATTGGATGAAAGCGCAGAAACTATACGACGTGTAGCCAACTTGTGGGGGAGAAGCGAAGGATAATTCTCCTGACAATCCCGACAAGGAATTTTCAAAATTTCCTGATGCCGATGTTCTTGAATCTCTGGGGCTCTTTCCAACTTGGTACGATGAACGGGCAACTCATTACTGACATAAAACACCACGGACTGCGGCGCACCCGATACAAAATCAAATCGTACTAACCCACCAAGAAAAATCGTCTGAGCTGGCCTTAATTGATAAATTCTGGGCCGCAGTTGCGCACGCGGCACAGCAATCTTCAAACATTTCGGACACAGCCATTCGCTGATTCTTGTTCCTTGCAAAAGTCCTGGCGTATCCATAATTTGTTTTGTATTTCCTTCGATCTCAACTTTTTGGCCTACCATTCGCAAAGTAGTTCCTGGTACACGTGATGTAGTAAATACGGATTCTTCTCTTGAATTTCGAATCAGTCGATTGAGCAAAGTTGATTTGCCTACATTGGCTGTCCCTAAAGCATAAATAATAGATTCTGGGACTCGTGCCAAATGTTCTTTTATCTCTTTCATTCCTTTGCCAGTTTCTGCTGAAACAAAAAAGACGCCGTTCACTTGTACTCCCGTTTTTTCAACTTCTCTGCGAATCCAGTGCTCTAAACGTGCAGGTACTACTTCACGAGGCAAAAGATCGATTTTATTCACAACGAGATCAACCTCGCATGAACGTAAAATATCCGCAGCACCAGGTATCATAGAACCCGACAGATCGAATACATCCAACACATACAAAACTCGTCCAGGAACTTCCCGAATACGCGAAACTTCTTGTCGATAATCGTCTGCCCCCAACTGAACACGAATAAATTCACCGTAATGCCGAAGGCGAAAACAGCGTCGACAAAGTGGATTCTCACGCGTAAAGGCAGATGAAGTAACGTAACCGGGCGCATTTTCATCCTGAATTTGCAATTCTGCCCCACAGCCACTGCATATTTTCATTCATGAAACTCCTTTTTTTGTACAGGTGATGAAAATCGAAATTTTCGGTGTAGCATGTAGAGAATCAGTTTTTCCACTTGACGATTGATCCGTGTTCCCCACCACTCACTTTTAGCTATAGGCAACACGAGAACGGTATAGACGCCAGCTTTTCTACCACCATGAATATCTGTCAGCAACTGATCGCCAACCATCACAGTCTCCTCAGGCGAAGCGGAAAACTTGTTCATAGCTTCATAGTAGGCAGCAGTCTGCGGCTTTCCCGCATCTGCAATGTAAGCCACACCAGCCCGTTTTGCAAATTCCCTCACCCTAGGTCCGCTATTATTTGAGAGAATACAAATCTCAAAACCATGTTTCCGTGCTAACTCAAGCCACTGCATCAATGGTTCTGGAAGATCAGGATGATTCCAAGGCACAAGCGTGTTATCGAGATCAAACAATAAAAGTCGACGCCCATTTTTTCGTAGTTTGTCCAAATTTAATTCATAGACGGACGAAATCCATTCGTCCGGCTTGAAACTTTCTAACAGGAGAAAAACCTCCTTTATGAGAACAGAGTTTATTCGATCCTCGTCTTGCTCCCCCGCATCCGTTCATGCAATTTGGTCAAAGCTCGATGTTCAATTCGAGACACGTACGAACGGGAGATTCCTAATTCTTGTGCAATCTCTCTCTGAGTCCTCTCTTCTCCATACGGCAAACCATAGCGCTTGCAAAGCACTTCACGTTCACGCTCGGGCAAGGTTGGCATTAATTCGAACATTTTTTGTTTCTCCCAAGTGAGATCAACGTGGTCGACCACTGCATCTGGATCTGAGCCAAGCAAATCTGCAATGGTCAATTCATTACCATCTTTGTCTGTTCCGATTGGATCCGAGAGATAAGCATCCTTTCTGTGCCGTTTGACAGAACGTAAATGCATAAGAATCTCATTTTCAATACATCGAGCAGCATACGTGGCTAGTTTGGTTCCTTTACCCGAATGGTAACTTTCCACTGCTTTAATCAAACCAATTGTGCCTATGGAAATAAAATCATCCGCGTCTTCTTGGCGCGTTGTAAATTTTTTTGCGACATGGGCAACCAAACGCAAATTGTGTTCAATTAACAGATTCCTTGCTTCTCCGTCACCATTTTCCATACGCCTAATGAACTCTGCCTCTTGCTCTGCAGAAAGGGGCTGGGGAAATGTATGATTCTTGACATGAGAAACAAACAGTGAGACATCTTTTAAAAGAAATGCCAGCAAAGCAATGACTCCCGGCATATGGTCACCTCCGCATTCGCTCACAGTGCAAGCTTATGCGAAATGGACAATAAACCTGCCTGCTGGCATTGTCCTAACTAGCGTCAAGCTTTTCATGCAATGAATCCTTGTAGACTACTGATGATGCTCCATATACTTCTGATAATTTTCTTGACTTTTTTTCTCGTTAGCTAATTGCTGAGCATATGTGCTAGCAAAATAAGAACCACCTGTACCATTAAATTTTGCGACATAATAATAATAATTGGTATGCGCCGGATGTATGGCAGCCTCAATGGATTCAATACCTGGATTGGCAATAGGACCAGGTGGTAACCCTTTATGAAGATAAGTATTGTAAGGACTAGGTGCATTTTCATCAGTTACCGTAAGCTGCTGTCGATAACCAAGAACATATTCCAGTGTGGCGTCAATTTGCAGAGGCATGCCTCGTTTGAGTCGGTTGTCGATCACGCTGGCTATTAAAGGCTTATCCGATTCCAAATAGGCTTCTTTCTCAATTAATGATGCTTCTGTAATAATCGCTGGCAACGTCTGTCCTTCTTTAATGATTTCTTGATACATGGCAGGTGTAACCACGCGTCCAAACTCCTGCAGCAATTCATTGACAATTTGATGCGCTGGCTCACCTTTATAAAAATCATAAGTATTCGGATACAGATATCCTTCTAAGTGTGTATGAACTTCCGGGTTATTCGGTATATAGCGCACAAACCATTCGGAATATTGACTTGAATTGGCTGCCTGCATGAATGCTTTTGCCGAACATATCCCATCTTCCTGGAGTCGTTCAGCCATCTGGCGAGCCGTAAACCCTTCTGGAAAAGTAACTTTGACTACCTGCAATGTAATTTGGCCTTGTTCCAATAGGGTCAAAATGCGCAAACTCCCCATAGAAGGAGCCAGTGCATATTGTCCTGCTTGAATATTCATATCTCGCTGAAATAGCCGTACATACCAAAGCAAGGCGGAAGCATTGCGAATCAAATGCAATTTTTCAAGTTGCAAGGCAACTTGAGACAGGCTCTCACCCTGTTTCACCTGAAAAAACACTCTTTTCTGCGAGCTTGTCACCGTGACGGGGGCTAATTGTTCACGCATCCAAATATAGCCTGCCAGCAATAAGACGAAAAGCAACAAGAAAATCATCCCCGCACGTCGTCGGTTTTTCTTCATATCCGCCAGTTGCAGTCGGGACGACAGTTTCTTTTTCACTACATACTCTCCTTACCAGAGGTCAGTTCTGGAAGGTTGCAAAACCTTCTACAAAACGTACTAAACGTTTCTTGACCGAAAATCTAGATATTGTTGCAGCAAAAGGGTGGCTGCCAAAGCGTCTACCACCTGGCGACGGCGTTTGCGGCTGATGTTGGCTTCCAACAAGGTCCTTTCAGCCGCTACAGTGGTTAACCGCTCATCGATATAGACGAGCGGGATTGACAGATTCTGTTCTAAAAGGTGGCCAAACTGGCGCACCTTCTTGGTCCATTCACCTTCGCTGCCATTCATATTTCTAGGCAGGCCGAGCACAGCCGTCTCGACCTGCTCAGCATGGACAAGCTGGACAATGGCGGAGATAGCTTCCTTGTCAGTAAGTTTTTGCAATACACTATGAGCTTGGGCAATCAAACCGCTTGGATCAGAGAGCGAAAGTCCAATCCGTTCTGTACCATAATCAATCCCGAGTGCTCTCATCTTGAACCATCTCCGCATACGCGCGCACCAATTCTTCAATCAAGTCATCTCGCTCCATGCGTCGAATAGCGTTGCGAGCGCCAAGATGGCTGGTGATATACGCAGGATCTCCCGAAATTAAATAACCAGATATTTGATATATTGGATTATACCCTTTTTCAATCAACGCTCGATATGCCAACTGAAACGCCGAACGCGCCTCAGCGTTCACCCGTTTGGTGGGGAATCGCATGGTTTCATCCAATTGCCCGTCCACCTACCAACACCTCACTACTCTTTAGCCCGACCAGCCCCCTCGTACTGATCAGCAGCAGGATTTGTCTAAGCAATTCGACTGTTAAGCGCGAATTCCCTTCATCTCCTCAAGGATTGATGATACTTTAGACAATGCGGTACTTATCTTGCTCGCGTTCTTGCCGCCAGCCTGGGCAAAATCAGGACGCCCTCCACCAGAGCCTTCTGTAATTTGAGCTACCGACTTGACAAGCTTACCAGCATGCACTCCCTGAGTTTGCAAATCCTTAGACACCGCTGCAACCCAATGCACTTTATCAGCGCCTTGTGCCGAAGCTAATACAATCACATAGGAATCCATTTTTTCTTTAAGAGAATCCACCATTTGACGCAACGCTTCACCATCGCTATTTTCCACAGCCGCAGCTAACAGAGGTACGCCAGCGACCTGTTTCACCACAGCCAATAAATCTTGCGCCTGATTTTGACTCAATTTTGCTCGAAGCGACTCCAGTTCGCGTTCATCCTTGCGTTTCTCTTCGAGCATGCGCGAAACGCGATCGACCAATTCATGACGTCCTGCTTTTAACAGACTTGCAATATAATCCAATTGATTGGATTGACGTTTAAACTCTTCATAAGCAGCCTTTCCAGTGACTGCCTCGATGCGGCGTACTCCTGAACCAATACCTGATTCATTCAGAATGATAAATTGACCAATAAGTCCTGTCCTTGCCACATGGCAACCACCGCACAGTTCAATACTGTCCAGCGCACTGACAACCCTTACACGCTGACCGTATTTTTCACCAAACAGAGCCATAGCTCCCTTGGCTTTAGCTGCTTCAATATCCATTTCCTCAATATGAACCATACCATCCGCTTGAATATCGCGGTTGACCAAATCTTGAACCATCTCTATTTCTTCAGCTGTCATAGCCCCGAAATGAGAAAAATCAAAGCGCAATCGATCGGGAGCTACTAGGGAACCTGCCTGCGCGACATGCGTTCCCAGCACGCGGCGTAGAGCCTTGTGCAGAAGATGCGTAGCTGTATGGTTTTTGACGGTTTCGCGCCGTCTCTCTTCATCGACCTGGGCAATTGCCAACTGACCTATCTGCAAACTGCCAGTCAACACCCGAACAGTATGCACATGCTGCCCATGCGGAGCTTTAGCTACCGCTACAACTTGTGCAGCGCCTGTAGTAGTGGTAATGGTGCCTTCATCTGCCACCTGGCCGCCGCTTTCAGCATAAAAAGGAGTTACGCTGAGAAAGAGCAATCCTTCCATCCCAGCTTCCAACCGTTCAACACGCCTGCCATTGGCAAGCAAAGCAAAAACTGAACCTTCCGCGCGCAGAGTTTGGTAACCAACAAATTGAGACGCTTCAGTAATTTGTTCGATCTCGGTTCGTTCGCTCTGCATACCCTCTGTTTGCTGACGTGCGTTACGTGCACGCTCGCGCTGTTCCTCTAACAGAGCTTCAAACGCTGCACGGTTGACCGTTATGCCTCGTTCAGCTGCAATTTCTATCGTCAAATCAATTGGAAATCCAAACGTATCGTAGAGCATGAAAGCATCTTCTCCTGGCAGTTCTGTTTCTCCAGAGGTTTCCAGTTGTTTCACTTTATCTGCCAGTAATGCTTCTCCTTCACTGAGTGTTTCAAGAAACCGCTCTTCTTCAGTGCGAATCACACGTATGATGAAGTCGAGCTTATCACGCACTTCAGGATAGTCCTCGCCCATAATGTCAGCTACAACGTTGGCCAATTGGTAAAGAAAAGGACGTTCAACCCCAAGTCTGCGGCCACTACGCACCGCTCGACGCAATAGCCTGCGGATGATGTACGAACGGCCTTCATTACCTGGCAGTACGCCATCAGCTATAGCAAAGGAAACGGTACGTACATGATCGGCAATAATTTTAAAATGCACATCTGCAGCATGATCAGATCCGTAAACACGATTGGCGATTTTACTCGTAGCGTCGAGAAGCGGTTTAAATAAATCCGTTTCAAAATTATTGGGAACTTGCTGCAATACAGATGCTAAGCGCTCCAGACCGCTGCCTGTATCTATATTTTTTTTCGGAAGCGGCGTATAGCTGCCGTCTGATTCCTTGTTGTACTGTGTAAAAACAAGATTCCAAATTTCAAGAAAGCGATCACAATCACATCCAGGCTTACAATCGGGAGAGCCACAGCCAAATTCTTTACCGCGATCGTAAAAAATTTCTGAACAAGGTCCGCATGGGCCTTCGCCGATTTCCCAGAAGTTATCCTCCTCGCCACGATAAATTCGTTCCGTGGGCAGTCCTACAGTTTCATGCCAGACTGAAAAAGCTTCTTCATCTTCGACATGAATAGTGACTGATAATAATTGAGGATCGAGATCTAAATGTTGGGTTAGAAATTCCCAGGCCCATGTGATGGCTTCCGTTTTGAAATAGTCGCCAAAGGAAAAATTTCCGAGCATTTCAAAAAAAGTTTGATGACGTGCTGTTTTTCCGACTTCTTCAATGTCGTTGGTTCGAATGCACTTTTGTGATGAAACAATACGTGGATTTTCTGGTATCTCTCTTCCATCGAAGTAGGGTTTGAGAGGAGCCATACCTGCGTTAATCCAAAGCAGTGTTGGGTCATCATAAGGTACTAAACTGGCGCTTGGCATCACCTGATGGCCGCGCTCCGCAAAAAACTGCTTGTACATTTGGCGAATGGTTTGCCCACTCAACGGCTTCATACAAACACTCCTTTAACCCTTCAATAAAATAGACAAAGCGCCCTTACCCGTCAGGGACGAGAGGCGCTCGCGGTACCACCCTGCTTACAGTGAACAAAATATTGTCTGCTCCACTGTCACTCATACGCGCAATAACGGGCGCACCCGGCGTTTTAACGCGCTTGGAAGTGGCACGATGAAGCGATTTGGGGACGACTTACAGCCAAAAGGACGTCCTCTCTGAACCAAATCTCAAAGCTTCCATCGATTCTTCCGCATCGCTCACCATTTATCATCATTGGATCTAGCGGTTGCCCCAGTAGGACACACAGATAAATCAGATTGGCGAAATTGTAACGAACTTTGGGGAGTACTGTCAATGTTGGGGCCGCAGTTGCATCCAAATGACTTTTCCTACCGCAAGCAACGGTACAGCCGCAATCAGTCCTAACACACCACCGAGTTCGCCGCCAAGAAGCAAAGCAGCCACAATCGACATGGGATGCAAGGAAAGCGTTCTGCCCATGATTTGCGGGGACAAAAAATTGCCTTCACATTGCTGAACAATGACATTGACAAGCAACACTTTGAGCACCATGGGCCAGCCAAGCGGCAGAGCAAGCAAAATCGTCGGTGCAGCACCAATAAACGGACCAATATACGGTATCATATCGGCAATGGCCAAAAACAGTGCCAACATCAGTGCATAGGGCATACCCACAATCAGATAGCCTATATAAGTGAGAATCCCTACTGCAAGCATAACCAGTAACTGACCGCGTATGTAGCGACCCAGCGTTTCATCCACACGCACAAGCAGCTCACGTACTTCCTCACGTTTTTCCTTCGGCCAAAGATTCACAATGGCTCGCCCCATACCCCGCCCGTCTTTAAGCATATAAAAAACGAGAAACGGCACAAGAAAGAGCGAAAATACCGTACTGACCACGCCGCTGACTACCGTAAAGAGACTGCTGAACCAGCTTGCCACACGTGATTCCACCTGATTTAACGCATTTTCCATACCTACTCGCAAAGCATCCGGTAAATACTGCTTTCTCCGCATAATCTCATCAATCCAGCTATTCGCATTGTTCATCATACTGGGCAAATTGTTCATTAATTGATTGGCTTGACGAGTTACAGCTGGTACCGCATGCAACAATGCCACTACAATCAGCATAGTCGCGAACAAATAAATAATTAAAATGGCCATACTTTTGGGAACCCTGCGTCTTGTTAAAAGTCCCACAACAGGTTGCAAAATATAAGTAATAATCAATGCTGCCAGAAATGGAAACAGAACTGCTCGCAAAACCAGCCAAATATCGTTAAAAAACCCACGTAATTGGCCTAATAGATACAGACAAAGCAGAGTGAGCAATACCGCTAATGCTCCTTGCGTATATCGGGACAGGCGAATTTTCAACTGCATACTCCTTCCCATACAGACGAAGCTACTATTCAGTATATGCAACCTTGTCCTGCACTATTTGTACGTAAGAAAGCTCTGCACTATACTAACTGAGTAAGCTATTGGGACAAGCTGGGCGGGTGAATAGAATTGAATTTTCTGGCAGTTGCTGCAGGTGGATTTATTGGCGCTATTCTGCGCTATGGAATCTCTGAATGGATGGGCACCATACACGGTTTCCCAGCAGACGTTTTAATCATTAATTTGGTTGGCAGTTTTTTTCTTGCTTGGTTTTATACATGGACAAGCGGTAAGGTTCATTTCCCTGCGTCAATCCGACTGGGTGTAGGGACAGGCATCGTAGGAGCTTTTACAACATTCTCCACTTTTTGTATTAATTTTTGGTCGCTTTGGACTGCTGATTTATGGCTTGAATCGGTGCTCTATGTGGCGCTCTCTATCTTGCTCGGTACAGCACTTGCTTTTGCTGGTTTTGCTTTAGCAGAATGGCAACAGAAGAAAGGAAGAACAAACGCTTGAACGCTTTATATGTGGGCTTTGGAGGCATCATAGGGGCATTGCTTCGTTACTGGATTGCTACAGTTATGAATGAGAGATGGACCCTGACCTTCCCTTATCCTACACTTTTCATCAATGTAAGCGGCTCATTTTTGCTCGGTTGGTTTACTTCGTCGTTAAACGCCTATTTCCCACAAGCTGGCGATATTCCTATGCTCATACTAGGAGTAGGCATGTGTGGGGCATATACTACATTTTCCACGTTTACATACGAAACACTCGCAATGCTCCGTGAAGAGCGTTATGGAGCAGCAACCCTGTACGTTTTCAGCTCATTGCTCTTTGGACTAGCCGCAGCGGCACTCGGTTTGTACGGAATTGGTCTATCCGGCAGGTAATTCGGAAACAGCATGTTTCCATTCCATCTGAATCAAACAGGCGCCTTTCAGGCGCCTGTTCCATACTCTAGCTCTTCCGCAAGTGCTTCTTCAACAGAGACGAGCGAACCATCCTCCGCGACATCATATACTTTGACTTCTTCACCGGATACATTAAACTCTTTAAAACAATTCCAACAATAAAATTGGCTAGCTCCAATTTTCCCAATATCTCTACAATGACAGTGTGGACATCTCATCCAACAGGTCCCCTTTTCAGAAACTGTCAAATTTACCAACCCGTTTTACCTTATGTACTTCTCAAGATAACCAAGAAATCCGCAAGGCAAACAGAATAAAATCAGAAATTTTAAAAAAGACATACAAACCATGAAAATTGCTATACACGAAATATATATAAAGTAACGATTGATAACCCGATGACTATCATACACTTCTTGGCCACAGGAAGCAATGCAAATTTTGCACTCATAGAAAAATCAACTTGATTTAAAGTGTCCTTGCAACCAATCTTTTAATTTTTCGATTTCAGATTCCGTGTTCATGGCAGACAAACTCCATCGGATGGCGCTTTTTCTAATGTTCTCGGGGTATCCGCAGGCAGATAAAACATGACTTTGCGCTATAACTCCCGCTGTACAAGCTGATCCTGCGGAGGCTGCAAAACCGGCCAAATCCAGTTGCATGAGCATCGTCGAACTGCTTGTACCAGAGAACGCTGTAGATAAAATACTAGGCACAGCATCGTCCGGACTGAGAACTTCACAATCAGGAATTTGTTGGAATACAGAACGCATGAGTCGGTTTAAACGGTATAATTTCTCCTGGCGAATCTCCCATTCTTCGCGAAGCATCTTCACCGCCTCCGCAAAACCAATAATCCCAAGAATATTTTCCGTCCCCGCACGTCTCTTACGTTCTTGCTGCCCACCGCGCAAACTGCTAAAAAAGGGTTGTCCCTTGCGAATATAGAGCGCCCCAATTCCTTTGGGACCGTGAATCTTATGTGCTGAGAAAGCAGCGCTATCTACTCCAAGAGAAGATAGGGATAGACGCAAATTGGGCAACGCTTGGACAGCGTCTGTGTGCAAATGAATATCTGGTCGAATCGACTTGATTCTCTGAACCGCTTCTTCTACCGGCAAGCGGCTGCCTAATTCATTGTTCACCATCATTAAACTGACACAAACTGTTTGTGGGCGTATGGCATCTAAAAGCGCATCTACAGATATTCTACCACCCAAACTGGCCGGCAAAAGTGTTATATCCGCCCCCAACTCTTGTATCAGTTCCAAACTTTCCAGTACCGCATGGTGTTCTATAGCTGTCGTTAGAAAATGAGGTCGATCCGTTCTTTTCCGTCCAGCTAGAAAAGCGCTGAATAATGCCATATGATTGGCTTCCGTTCCTCCGCTTGTAAATACGATTTCCGTAGACTGACAATGAAGCCAATCGGCCAACCGCTCTCTCGCTTCTGTCAGGCGCATTTTCACTTGGCGTCCCATTTGATGAACACTCGAAGGATTACCAGCCAGTGAATCCATAGCTGATTGCATAGCGGCTATAACATGAGGATGCATAGGGGTAGAGGCTGCATTGTCCAAATAAATCATATTTCCGTCTCACTCCATAAGATATCACTATCAATGAGCTTTTATATATAAAACATGTAACCGTGCTCGTCCGATTGCCGGAAAGAAACGAGATCGGCCAAAGAAAGAGAGCCAAGAACTGATTGCAACGCTTGTTCCATTCGCGTCCAAAGCTGCCCCAGCCCATCCTCAATGTCTTTTTCCGCAAACTGTAAAGGTCCTTCCAATAGAGAAAATAAATCCAGAACAGAAATATCGCTAGCGGCTTTGGTCAATTGATAGCCACCATAAGCGCCACGCACACTACGGACAAAGCCAGCATTGCGCAGCGGTAAAATCAGTTGCTCTAAATAGTGTTCGGACAGCCCTTGTCGCTCGGCTACTGATTTTAAGGAAACAGGTTGACCATCATCATGAACGGCCAAATCAACCATCAACATAAGCCCGTAGCGACCCTTGGTAGAAATCTTCACTTTTTGATTCGCCTCGCTATTCTCTGCCGATTTACCTCGAGCAAAAGGTTTATTCAGGATAATAAGTTTTTTTGGACATTCCTTCTGGCCAATAGTTTTGTTCGACGTAGTGACCCGGATAATCGTGCGGATAAAGATAACCTTCTCCCCGCCCAAGCCGTTTCGCCCCTGCATAACTTGTACCACGCAGATGTGTAGGAACTGCTAACGGTATACCTGCTTTCACATCAGCAATTGCGGCTTGAATAGCCCGATAAGCTCTATTGGATTTAGGAGCTTTAGCCAAATGAGCTGTCACCTGCGCTAAGACAATCCGTCCTTCCGGCATCCCAATAGCTTCCAGAGCATGCAATCCTGATACTGCAACAGTAAGCGCAGACGGATCTCCATCCCCAATATCTTCCACAGCTAGTATGATCAATCTCCGTGCAATAAATAGAGGGTCTTCCCCTGCGACAATCATTTTAGCCAACCAAACCATTGCAGCATCCACGTCAGAGCCTCGTACTGACTTGATAAAGGCAGAAATCGTATCGTAATGCTCATCTCCAGCGCGGTCGTAGAGTACGACAGGAGCTTGCATCACAGATAAAATATCCGATTCACGAATCGTTGCGAAACCATCTTCATCCATATGAGCTGAAACGGCTGCCATTTCCAGAGTATTGAGAGCCCGTCTAGCATCGCCGTGGGCGAGTCGAATTAAAATAGATTGCGCTTTTTTGTCCATACGTATCCCCAAACTGCCTAACCCACGTTCTTCATCTTTAAGTGCTTGATCAATCAAATGCTCCATATCTTTCTCTGCCAGCGGCCGTAATTGAAAAAGTAAGGAACGTGAAAGGAGTGCAGCATTAACTGCAAATGCAGGGTTCTCTGTAGTCGCTCCTACCAAAACTAATAAGCCACTCTCAACATGTGGCAGCAAAGCATCCTGCTGGCTTCGATTAAAACGATGGATTTCATCTATGAAGACCAAAGTGCGCTTTTGATAAAGTTCTCGATTTTCTTTAGCTTCCTCGACAATTCGACGAATATCCTGAACACCCGAAGAAACAGCGTTTAATTCAGTAAAAGAAGACCGAGTCGATTTGGCAATCACATGGGCAATGGAGGTTTTTCCTGTTCCAGGGGGTCCATGCAAAATTACCGACATCAATCGATCTGCACGAATCGCTTTTGCTAAAATACCCTCTTTGTTTGTGAGTTCTGGCTGTCCATAAATTTCATCGAGTGAGCGGGGGCGCATGCGATAGGCAAGCGGTGCTTCTCGATTTGCTGAAGAAGCACTGGCCATGGCAAACAAATCATTCATGGAGAAATCGCTCCCAAACAGTTCGTTACGCGTTCAATCACGTCTTCAATATCTTCTTCAAGAACATCTTTATGCGTAACCATACGTATCGTTTGTGCCCCAAATTGAGAAACACGCACGCCGAGAGCAGCTAATTTCCGAATGAGTTCTTCCGCAGAGATAGGAAAATGCTCTTCAACTTGTACCAATACGATATTCGTCTCTACACTTTCCACATCCACACGCAATCCAGGCAAATTCTTCAGACCATTCGCCAATCGCTTTGCATTTTCATGATCAACAGCCAATCTTTCAACCATCGTCTGTAACGCTATCATACCAGGTGCTGCAATGACGCCTGCTTGACGCATACCACCACCAAGCCGTTTCCTCCAAACACGGGCTTCCTCTATAAATTTTGTCGATCCAGCAACGATTGAACCAATGGGGGCAGCCAAACCTTTGGATAGACAAACTTGCACCGTATCGGCATATTGAGCAATCTCCCGTATAGGTATCCCCAGTGCTACAGCGGCGTTAAACAAACGTGCTCCATCCATATGTACGGATATTCCATATCGTTCAGCTACTTTCGCCACACCCTGCAGATGAGCCAGTGGCAAAATCGCTCCACCAGCACGATTATGCGTATTTTCCAAGCAGATTAAGCGTGTTGGCGGTTGATGAATGTCCAGGGGACGAACGGCCGCCTCCACACTTTCCGGAAGCAAAGAACCTCTCGTACCTGGCAATTGGCGCAACTGTGCTCCAGCTATTGCAGCTACAGCCCCAGCTTCATAATAAAAAATGTGAGACTCTGCTTCGGCAATAATTTCTTCACCTCGACCTGCTTGTGCCGCAATAGCAACCTGATTGCCTTGTGTCCCACTGGTCACAAATAAAGCCGCCTCTTTCCCCAGCATCTCCGCAGCCATTTCTTGTAATTGAGTTACCGTTGGATCCTCGCCATAGACATCGTCACCCACTTCTGCGCGCAACATAGCTTCACGCATCTCGTCAGTCGGTTTTGTCACCGTATCGCTGCGCAAATCAATAATGGTTGCCATCACGAACTGAATTCCCCCACTTCTGAAAACAAATTCCTAGTAATTAAGTCAACTTTATACCTTTTCTTAAACTGACGTCAATCTGAAAACTGTAAACAGTAATGAAACATAATATAAAGCGAGACCAAGCGGTCTCGCTGATGGTATCTGTCATCCGCCCCGCAACTGCCGTGTCACCCGAGGTTTTGATCCTGCTCTCGCAGGTGGGTGTCCTGCTCATCCGCATCATGCGTCCTGAACCAGCAGGCAGGCATTACTACGGTAGAGACGCCGAACTCCCGTTTAAAAAAGTGTTGGAACAAAACACAATGGGCATCACGTACACCGCAGGGCAATATCGATTGTGGATTTATGTTAACACGAAGCTGTTGGGCTTGCAACCGATTAACGTAAATTTTAATCTACTTCACAGTTTTACGTAAAGAAATACCAAGTGTTGCTAACTGTTCAGGTGTAGCAGGCGACGGAGCATCCATCATCAAATCAGTGGCACTGGCGGTTTTAGGAAAAGCAATGCAGTCACGCAAGGATTTACCACCTGCCATGAGCATAACCAGTCTGTCTAGGCCAAAGGCGATTCCTCCGTGCGGCGGGGTACCGTATTCAAAAGCATCCAACAAAAAGCCAAACTGTTTTCTCGCTTCATCCTCACTAAATCCTAGTGCCCGAAACATACGTTCTTGCAAATCTCTTTGATAAATACGCATGGATCCAGAAGATAATTCGTAACCGTTCAGCACTAAATCGTAAGCCTGCGCTCGCACGTGCTCAGGATGATTTTCCAAAAGGTGCAAGTCCTCTCGTTTAGGCATGGTGAATGGATGGTGTTCGGCTACGTATCTACCCAGTTCTTCGTCATAACTGAACAGCGGGAAATCCACTACCCAGAGGAAGCAATAAGCTCCCTCATCTATCAACGACAAATCACGGCCAAGCTTAAGACGTAACGCTCCCATTGCTTGACGTACTGTTTTCTCCTTACCAGCTGCAATGAGAACGAGATCGCCCTGCTTAGCTTGAACCGTATCCATGAGCCGGGTCAATTGTTCAGGTGTGACAAACTTTTGAATCGACGATTTGATTCCTTCTGACTGCCAAGCCACGGTAGCCAGCCCACTAAGCCCATAGTCTTTAACAAACTGCGTCAATTCATCCAATTGCTTACGCGAATAAGCAGCACAGCCAGGAACAACCAACGCAGTAACTATCCCGCCATTGTCCAAGGCCTTGTGGAAAGGTTCCAAACTGCTTTCTCGAGCAAACGTTTCAACGTCAACCATAGCCATGGAAAAGCGCAGATCTGGTTTATCCGAGCCATAAAGGCGCATGGCGTCTGCATAAGTAAGTCTTTTCATCGGCAAGGTTAAATTGACACCAAGTACCTTGGCAAAGACATAGGCGAACATCTCTTCCATCATTTTGAGTAAATCGTCCATGGGTAAAAATGAAGTTTCAATATCTAATTGTGTAAATTCCGGTTGTCTGTCGGCACGCAAATCCTCGTCACGGAAACAACGGGCAATTTGATAATAACGTTCATACCCAGCCACCATCAAAAGCTGTTTAAAAATTTGTGGTGACTGTGGAAGAGCATAAAACTCTCCATGTTGCAAACGACTTGGCACAATGTAATCACGCGCACCTTCGGGTGTGCTGCGAGTCAACATAGGCGTCTCAATTTCAAGAAAATCATGTTGGTTTAAAAATTCCCGAAAAGCGCTGAATACATGGTGGCGCAAGCGTAAAGTACGCTGCATCTCAGGCCGGCGCAAATCCAGGTAGCGATACTTAAGGCGAACCTGCTCATCAACTTCAATACCTTCTTGAATATAGAAAGGAGGATTCTTAGCGCGGTTGACCAGTTGTACCTCTTTTACAACAAGTTCAATATGGCCTGTAGCGATTTTAGGATTGATGGTCTGCTTGTCACGCTCTACCAAGCAACCTGTAACCGCAATAACAAATTCATTGCGCAGTGTATCGGCTAACTGCATCATTTCTTCGGGCGTTCCTAAGTCGCGATTGAAAACAAGTTGAAGTGTACCTGTTCGATCACGCAAATCGATAAAAATGACACTTCCTAAATCCCGGCGGCGCGAAACCCAACCCGCTACTTTAACTGTTTGGCCAACAGTTTCTAACAAATCTTCTATAAAATGCGTCCTTTGAGGAAAATCTGTACGTTCTACTGGTGATGATGAAATCATTGGCTTGCCCTCTCCTTTTTCAGGCTGTTGATGATTGTCGCTACAACCTTGTCTGCGGGCACATCCATCTGCTCACCGCTGGCGAGCGATTTCATCCCAACTACACCTTTCGCCACTTCTTGTTCGCCAAGCAACAGAACCCACTGAGCGTGGAGCCGATCTGCTGTTTTCAATTGTGATTTCAAGCTTTTACCGTTGAAGTCTCTTTCCGTTGCAATGCCCTCAGCACGCAAAGCAGCTACAAGCTCGGTAGCAGGCAGGGAGGCAGAAGCATCAGCAACCGCAACGTAGACATCTATCGAATCTGACACAGGCACATATACCTGTTGCTCAACAGCCAATTGAATGACTCTCTCCATACCGCCAGCAAAACCGATTCCAGGTATATCAGGCCCGCCTAGTTCTTTAATCAAACCGTTGTAGCGCCCACCGCCAGCCAATGTACTGCTACCTTCAGTCGTTACTTCCCAAGCTGTGCGTGTATAATAATCAAGACCGCGCACCAATTTTCCATTGAGTTGATATGGGACCGACATAGCCGTCAAATGTTCTTGTACGGTGGTAAAATGCTCTGCACATTCTGCACATAACCGTTCGGCAATACTAGGTACCTGAAGTTCTGTCAATAACCGTTGACAATTTTCGTGTTTACAGTCAAACATGCGCAAAGGATTTTTTTCCATACGACGCTGACAGTCCGAACAAAATTCTTCCTGTCGCGGTAACACCAAGGCCAACATCTCATCACGATGCAGTGGTCGGCAGACAGAACAACCGACAGAATTTAATTCGACTTGCAAATGCTGCAGTCCAAAATCCGCCAGAATACGGTATGACAATTGCACCACTTCCGCGTCCAATTCTGGCGCGTTTGAACCAAGCACTTCACATCCATACTGGTAAAATTGCCTTGTTCTGCCCCCTTGTGGGCGCTCGTAGCGAAACATGGGGCCAAGGTAATACAGCTTGTCCAAATCTACCTTGCCATAACGCTTATTCTCCACATATGCCCGCACTACGCCCGCTGTACCTTCAGGACGCAATGTCAAAGAACGATTACCACGATCGACAAAATTATACATTTCTTTTTCTACGATGTCTGTTGTTTCACCCACGCCGCGAACAAATAACTCGGTATGTTCAAAAATGGGCGTACGAATTTCTGTGTAATGAGCGACATGAAAATGACGACGAACATTTTTTTCAAATGCTTGCCAGAGTTCAATTTCGCCAGGCAGCAAGTCATACGTTCCGCGTGGTTTTTGAATTTGCATGGGTCGGCCTCCTCATTTTGCAATACGAGCCCTGCAGGGAAAAAGACTTCTCACGTATTTTGGATAGGCGAAAAACAACAAAAAGCCTCCCATCGACTGAACACATGGTTCAGGGACGAAAAGGCCTGAAGTTTTCCGCGTTCACGTCCGCCATTCGTTGCAAATCCATGTGAACGTCTCGCCTACTGGACGTTGTCTGAAGGGATTATACGAATCCGAGTATACTTGTGTCAATGTTTCCAAAGGTCAACGAATAGTCATCGCTGTTAATTTTTTCATCACTCTTCCTTCTGTTGTTTTGTCGTGAATATTTTGACAAAATCCAAAGGAAAGATTCTGCATCTGCTCATCGGAGGTCTGCATCTTCCATTCTGCAGCGGCGTGAAAACCTTGCTGCCATTTGCTGTCGAGTTTTCTCGTCACCATCTCCTCCTCCATTCCAAGTATGGTTGAGAAAAGTTTTACCTAGTCGGCAAATTGCCATACGAAAGTTACAACAATAAAATCGTCTGCCCAAACTCCGCAAATTGTGATAGCCTGAGGGCTGGTAAATTGTTTTGGGGAGGATCATTGTGTCACATCTTACTCGCGAACGAGCACAGACAAAATTTTGGTTTGAACGAGCAACGGCAAGTATTCTTGGCGGTGTTAACAGTCCATCGCGTTCCTTTAAGTCAGTTGGTGGTGGAACACCTATTGTCATGCAAAAGGGTAACGGTAGTCGTTTTATCGATGTTGACGGACAGGAGTATATTGATTACCTTGCTGCCTACGGACCTTCTATTCTAGGTCACGCTCATCCCGTCGTCATGGACGCCATTCGTAAAGCTACTCAAGACGGCATACTTTATGGAACACCTTGCCCGGCAGAAGTAGAATTTGCAGAAACACTGCGTCAAGCGATTCCTGATTTAGAACGTCTGAGATTTGTCAATTCCGGAACAGAAGCAGTCATGACCACCATTCGTGTAGCACGGGCTGTAACGGGAAGAACTAAAATTATCAAATTTGCTGGATGTTACCATGGACACTCTGACGCTATGCTTGTTGCTGCTGGAAGCGGCCCATCTTCTATAGGCGTGCCGGATAGTGCAGGCGTAACCGCAAATACGGCGGCCGAAATTATTACGGTTCCTTTTAATGACTTATCATCTCTGGAAAAAGCACTTGCATGCCATGGAATGGAAATTGCTGCCGTTTTAGTGGAACCCATTGTAGGGAATTTTGGTATTGTAGCTCCTGAATCTGAAAATTATTTACAAAAAGTGATTGACATATCACACCAACACGGCGCTTTGGTTATTTTTGACGAGGTGATTACAGGTTTTCGTTTCCACTACGGTTCAGCAGCGCAACTTTATGGGGTTCACGCTGACCTCTACGCACTTGGTAAAATTATTGGCGGCGGACTGCCAATTGGCGCGTATGGGGGCAAACTCGATATCATGAATCAAGTAGCTCCACTCGGTCCAGCTTATCAAGCAGGTACTATGGCAGGTAATCCTTTATCCATGAAAGCGGGTCTAGCTTGTTTGAGTGTGTTAAAAACACCAGGCATCTACGAAAGAATGGAAGACCTAGCCAAACGATTGACTCAAGGTATTCTTGAACTAGCCCATCACTATCATGAAACAATTACAATCAATCGTGTGGGGGGAGCCTTTACCATCTTTTTTGGTTCTCAACCTGTTCGCCAGTATGCAGACGCTGAAGCGACGGACGGCGTAAAATTTGCCCAATTTTTTCACGAATTGATTCAAAGAGGAATTTTTATTGCTCCTTCAAAATACGAGGCTTGGTTTGTTTCTGCTGTCCATACAGAAACCGATATTGAAGAAACATTGCAAGCGGTGGATGAAAGCTTTCATGCTATGCAAAATACACAATGATTTTATTTATGCTGGGAATGGGCTGTGCACCTAATGGTAAACAGCCCTTTTATTGAATCCAGACATCTGCAAGTTGAGAAATCAAATCTTCTTTGCTTTTATAGCCAACCATACGGCGAAATAATGAACCTTGAAGAAAGATCAGTAGACTTGGAACAGCTTGAACACCGTAGCGATTGCAAAAATCTTCCTCTTTATCCGCCTGAATGCGGGCCCAAAAAAATTGGTCCGGACACTCTTTTCTAACTTCGTCCACTACTTTTCGAAACAGTTGTGACGCTTCACACCAATCAGCGTCAGCCAATAAAAAAAGATGACTATGCTTAACCGCCAAGACAGACACGTTTTCCGAGGTAATACAGTGTAACTCTGTCAAACAATGAACCCCTCACTTCGCGAACAATCATTTTAGCCATTCTTTTAATATTCTTTATAAAATGCGATTCTTTATAAAATGCGTCATTGAGGCCGCATTTTTGTATCCTTATGTTCAGTTTACTACACGATCTCCTGATTGGTAGACCTGCGAAAAGAAACATACGCCAAAAAGAGCAAGAAGATGATGATGAAGACAAATATAAAGAACCAGTGCGGGCTATGACGTACTACCGGGATCGACAGCAGTGGCATGACAAAATAGAAAATAGAGGCAATCCAGAGCATCCAGGCGTAAAGTCCGCCATAAAGTCGATACATGCCATATAAGAAAGCGGCAGCCGCCAAGGTCAGTGAACCTGTCAGAAGAGCGTCTGTTGTTAGCGACCATGGTGTCATCCAAATGCCCAGTGCTGGCACCCAAGTGGATTGAAAGACCATAGCACCTGTGATATTGCCTACTGCCAAACTATCTCGCGATCGGCGAATCCACATCACACTGTTCAAAGTTTCCGGCAACTCTGTAGCAAGCGGAATCAAGAGAGCAGATACAACAAATGCGGGTAATCTCCAGACGCTTGCCATGTGTTCTACCGCGTTGGTCAAAAAATGGGCACCGCCCACTATGCAAGCAATTGATAAAAATACCTGAAGAACAATATGTGAAAGTTTCGGTTCATCTTTAGAAAAAGATAGGTACAAAGCGTGTAGATCAGGCTCTTCTTCGGACGCTATGGGTTTGTCACGCAAAGTTCGCCAGACAAACAGAGCATATAGAAACACGAGCAAGAGCGCGCTCAGATGATGTACCCATACAATCGGCACACATCCCGCAACCATAGCGCAAATATAGGCACAAATAAAAAAGCCCATGTCACGCATAAACGATTTCTGTTCAATCGAAAGGGGTAAACGAATAGTTCGGTTACGGGAACTGAGCAAAGCGAGTGCCATGACTAAGGAGCCTAAGGTTGAGAGCAAGAATGGTGCACCAAGAATGCCGCCAATTCCTACATCCGCCGCTTCTTTCGATGTGCCAAACAAAATGGCTGTCACAGGCACTGCCGTCTCAGGAAGAGCAGTACCTATGGCTGCCAATACACTGCCGACTGCGCCTTGGCCAAGCTGAAGTTTAACGCCTAGCCACTCAATCGCGTTGGTAAACAGTTCTGCCCCAAACAATATCATCGCCAGCGCAAACAGAGTGGTTACTGCAGTCACTTTTTCCCCTCCCCACGCCCTGTCCCAATTATTTTTACGTGGGGAGGAACCAAACTAGACCAAAGATATTCGTGATTTAGGACAAACGATTCCAATCCTTAAATAGCCAATCATCCAATGCGACCTCCGGTTCAACGATGACAGCAATCCACTGATTGTCTTTTGAGAAAATACGAACGCCACCTTCTGCACCAAACAAACTGGCTTCCATGGACATACTGACACCCAACTCTCTCCGCAATTGTCGAGCCGCCATCCAATACTGACGAAGTGTGGTCATCAGCGCATCATCATAAGGACGATCGGATGCAACGACACGCTGATTGCGAACCATTACCCACCCTAACACGCCCGGTATGCGTGCCAATTTTTTGCACACTAAAGCGGATTCATCCAGGTCGCCCGATTCTTCAATGACCGTTGCAGGCGACAATTTCTCCGCTTGTAATACCGCATGTATACCTTGCTCATCTTTGGATTTTTCCTTGTTAAGATGGACTGAATATTTTTCCTGCCATACATTTCCGTTGTTGATTGAATGTTCTAACGGGTACGCTCGCGCTGATGAACGCTTTTGTTGGGTATCGCGTTGACGCCATATGGATAAATTGACAACACCAAGTACCAACACAAGCAAGACGATAATTCCCAAAATCCACCCCAACAGGTTGTGCATTCTTAAACCTCCCGAAGCAGATGGTTTGAATCACAAAAAGACCTTTTTGAACTCATCAATCTGCAGTTAATCACGGTTCCTTCTTATTGGTAATTTCTTTCGTTGACCCTCGTCAAGCCTGGAATACGCCATAGCCACTGAGGACGTAAGCGCCATATGCAAAAAGGTAATAAACAACAGGCAACAGCAAAATAAAAAATCACAAACAACACCCATTCTGCATTTCCAGAATGTACAGCATTCTCTAATTCAGCTTCAATCCAGAGCGGATTGAGCGACAAAAAAAACTGTCCGTAGCGAGCGACATCAGCGTCCACCGGATTCGAAGCAAGAGATTGAAGCCCTAAGCCAATGGAGCCTGTGATAAAAATCATAAAGGAGACCGTAGCATAGGACAACACCGTACTCCAACCAGAACGCAAAGCAACCGTAGACCACATGACCGAGATCGTCGCAATTATAAAAATCGTAAACAATTGAAAAACAAGCACTGCCAGGACTTCTTGCGGAACAGCACCACCAAACAGGAAAACTAAACTGTACAGTGGTAGAGAAGCCAGCAAAAGAAGATATTGAAGCGCGCTCGAAGCAATAATTTTTCCGAATAAAATGGAAAAAGGAGAAAGCGGCGTGGTCAACAAAACAGCCAATGTTCTCCTTTCTCGTTCACCGCTTATTGTCCCTGCCGAAAAAGCGGGCGTTAGAAAAGCGACAATAATCATCTGAATCAGTGAGAGAATCGTAAAGACTTGTTGACTTCGCGCTGGCTGAAAAAGATAGAGCTGCCCCTGTACATTCTCGTATAGAAGAAAAAAAGTTAGTATGCCCATACTGGCCACATATCCTGTAACTACAATAGGCGCCCTGGAAGTTCGCATACGTTGTCGAAACTCTTTCAGCAATATCGGATTTTTCATGCGCTCCCCCCTTCTTCCCGTTCACTGGTGAGGCGTAAAAATAACGCCTCAATGTCAGTTGGCCGTTCTGCAAATTGACTTACCCTGACGCCCCTTCGCAACAGTTTAAGCAACAATTCTGATTGCTCTTCAAGTGTACCTTGGTAGATAACTTCTACTCCTTCAGGAAAGTAGGTAACCGAACTCACCTCTGGCACATCGCGCAAAGCCTGTTCAAGTACATGCTGTGAGGACTTGGTGGCAATCCATAACGTACGTTGTGAACTACTGTGTTGAAGCATGACAGACACAGACGCAACTGCAGCAATTTGACCACGTCGCAAAATACCAATTTCATCCGCAAACTCCGCTAATTCATACAAAATATGAGAAGAAATAACAACCGTTTTTTTCAATGCTTTTAGTTCCTTGAGTACGCTGCGCAATTCAATACGCGATCGTGGATCAAGCCCTGAGGCAGGTTCGTCTAAAATTAAAACGGGTGGATTGTGCATTAAGCATCTAGCAATTTCCAATCTTTGCTGCATACCTCGTGACAAGGCGTTGACATAAGTGTGCCGCTTGTCCACAAGCTGTACTCGCTCTAATAAATCCTGCCGACGTTTTTGCATGACAGCACGCGGTACAGCGTAACAATCCGCATAAAATTCCAAATACTCATCTACACTTAAATCGTCATATACACCAAAGCTGTCCGGCATAAACCCGATGGAACGGCGGACATCCGAAGGATGGCGAACCACATCGTAACCGTTGATAACCGCCTTACCTGATGTTGGCGTAGACAATGTAGCCAACATAGATAAGGTTGTCGTTTTACCTGCGCCATTTTCACCAACCAACCCAAAAACTGTTCCCTCTGGTACATATAAATTCAACTTATCTACCGCTGTAAATCGGCCAAATTTCTTGGTCAAATGTTGGGTTTGTATCATACAAACGGCCCCCCCGAATCTGTGGAAACCGTGGTGTATTGACGAATGAGCACAAGTGTTTCTGCTGAAGCCACTTTCTGTCGATTAGACACCATTGGCAATGTAGGAATACGTGCACTCGTACTGGCAATAAGCATAGCCATATTGCCCGAACTATCATCGTCTGTCCAATTTTCAGAACTGACAAATTGAATCAGGCTCCTGCCAATACTGTGAGTAATGGTATGGTTGTAATTACTATAAGCAAATAACCAATTACTGTAATTTTGTGCCGATTCTACAGCGCGGTCCACACTCTTGGTCTGCCCGGGCGAAAAATTCCCCAGATTATACAATCTGCCTTGCCAAAAAAGCGCGACATCATGTAATGGATAAGGGGTATTATTGGTTACTGCTCCAAGTAGCAGTCCAAAGGAAGAAGATAAAGTACAGCTCAAACTACCTTGTTTAGAAAGTGTATCTACCGCATAAAGATAACGCACGCTCCAACGAGGTGAAGTTCCAAAACTTACGAGAGTATGATTTGCTTCGTGCGTGATCAAATTTGTATTGAGATTCGTACTATTGCTCGGTTCCAATGTAAGCGCAAAAGTCCCAGGCGGCAAAGCAAAGGTCATCTGATTACGAAAGGGCGACATCAATGCTTGCATACTATACGCCTGCCCAATCCCATTACCTGTTAACTCTAACACCCCAACAGCCTCATTTAACAATCCTGGTGGACGAATCGCCAAACCAAACGTGTACATACCAACTGTCACAACTAATGCAATAGAGGGTAGAAAAAACCAAGCCCAAGCTGCTCTTCCAGATTTTCTTAGCCAGGTGAAGAGAAGTGGGCCAATGACCAACAAATAAAGCAAAAAAACCATAGCCCAAAATTTGAGCGAGGGTACGCGCATAGGCGACAAAGCGTCGCGTACTGAAGTCAGTGACAAGACTCCATTCGGACTTAAAGGCTTCACCAAAGCAGATTGCCCAGGAAGAGTACTGTTGCGTAAAATCGTCGTCCAAAGTGCCGGATTCCCTGACCAAGCGAGCAAAGTTCCTTCATTGGGAGAAAAGGAAGTCTGCCAAATCTCACCACGTCCCAATAATCGACTGGCAATAAGCGGTGTGTTGCCTTCACTCGCCCATTCCTCTGCTGAACGAGAAATGCCATTCGCAGCAACCGTCAAATTCCCAGAAGGAGGTATAGTGTTGGTGAAAGCTCCCAGACCATCCGCAGATACTTTTTCTTCCTTTCCGGGTTTAATGGGTAAAATTCCTCGCCAGTCTGAAGCGGTACCGTGGGTCCCAGTCACTACCAATAGTCCACCGAGTTGCACCCATGTAATCAAAGCCTCTGTTTGAGCCTGTGAAAGTTTAGCCAATAAGTCAGGGGAAGCAGCCACAGCTCGAATTCCGCCTAGCGCGCCAGCAGTTTCCGGAAAAGTAGAAAGGGAGACGACAACCGGCTGTACAGGATTCACGCCATCGCTACTGCCTGTCCAATAAGCAGCAGTTTGCAGAGAATCTGAGATTACAGAGACCAGAGCTACATGTCCGAGCGCATTTCCACTTAAAAACGTGGAAGCGATACGATTGCCGTTGTATAAAACGAGATCGACCTCAGCTCCATTGACTACATCTCCCGGCAGGCTGATTTGTTTGATCACGTTCTGATTGGCCGGTAATTCAATCGGCCATTGAAATGTACCTATAGCGTTGGTGTTGTTTCCCATAGATTGGTTGATACTCACTTTTAATACCGCTGATTCAGCAGGACCTTGATGAGAAATGCGCAATGTGACAGGAACCCAGTCGTCTTCTGCAAAATAACCAGAAAACCCCACCGATGCTGAAAGGCTTGTGCCATTTGCCGCCAAAGCAACAGGAATACGCACAGAAAACGTCGTAATGACGACTGCAAAAAACAGCAAAAAAGAGACAAGAACCTTGTGTCTCCAAAATCCAACGTTTTGTTTCCAAAATTGATAAACCATCCTAACGCACCCAATCCATTTGCTGAGTCATCACTACTCCAGCCATTGCCAAAGCTATATCACGTTGCTCAAACTGTTTGCAATAAATAGTTCAATTTTGATAGCATTCTGTCCTTTTTTCTATACTTTATAAAAGTGTAAATCTAAAACCCAGATTTGAAGCATCTTCTCTGTGACAAAAAATACGTTGCTTTTAGATATGACTCACATGGATTGCGGGATATTTTGCTCTTCGCCAGCATATGTTCCCTGCTTTAGCCACCAGGAAAAAACTATAAAAGAGAAAGCGGCAAGCAATGAACTGACTGTCGCCGCCAAAAGGATTGGTGAAATTCCTTTTTGATCAAACAAATAGCCAAAATACGGCGGTCCAACCAAGCGTCCAACCGTTCCCACACTACCTACTACTCCAAGATAAAAAGCAGCATTGCGACCAGTCGTCTGGGTGATGATGGCAGGCACAACAGGACTCATGAGCATTTCTCCAAAAGTGGCTATAATCATCCCCATCATAAGCCAAATATAAGGAGAGTGCCTTATCCATATGACAGAAAACCCGCAAGCGTAAAATAGAGCGCTTGCAATCAGTCGCGAATTCAGTGACTTGGTGAGCCAACGATTCAACATGGACGTAAAGGGCTGACCTAAAAGAATAACCAATCCGTTGACAGTCCACAGCCAACTATACATACTCGGTGGTTGCCCATGTTGATTGAGATATGGAGCAGCACCAGAATTCCAGGCAGATGTGGCTAAATACGTCAAAAGACTGCCAATAGCCAAAAAGAGATAGAGACGCATGTTTAAGAGCAAACTGAAAAGACTGCTTTGTTCACCAGCTTGCCCAGAGAACGGTATGAATTGATCGAGCGAAAGCCCAAGCTTGCGTAGATATTGATAAAAAAATAAAGCAAAAAAAATGGTAGTAAGCCCATTGAAAAGAAAGGTTAAATTAAACGAAATAGAAGCAAGGAGGCCCGCCAGAGAAGTACCTACTGCTACTCCTATATTGTTGCTCACATACATCAGGTTAAACAGCTGGTTACGATGCTGTGGCCAACGGAATCCAACAAACGCATTGACGGCTGGCATCGTTGTCTGATTCAAAAAACCTATGATCATCATCGCAATCAGATAAGGAACCCAAGCCTTGGCAAATATCAGGCTAAACTGGGCGAAACCGGTCATCAGAAGTGAACCTACAATCAGACGTTTGGGTCCAACTTTTTCATAAAGCGCCCCACCAACAAACTGGCCTAATACCCCCATCAGCGCTTGCAAAAGTAGAGCAAAGCCAGCTTCAGCATAGTTGCGATGCAGCACATTATGAACGTATATCGTTATCAGTGGCCAGAGTAGCGATGAGCCAATAGAATTGACAAGACTCGCTGCTACAAACGTATACGATTCGCGAGGAACCGCTTGTTTCCATCGTAAAGTTGCCTGACGATTGTCCATAAAATCGATTCTCCCAATTTGAATCATAAGTCCCTACAGATTCCATTAACCGCTAGAATGGGTATCAAAAAAGTGAGCCCGTTTGGCGCTCACTCATTATAACAACTTATAGCAACGTTTTGACTTTCCTACGAACCATTTCACTTATAAATCATTTCTGGTTATTCAAATAAATGGCGAATTCCGCTGCAAGAAACGCCGCTTTGCGCCGCATGCCTGAATCCAGCAAGCTACGCGCAGGCTTGGGATTCATTTCAATCATCAAAGGATTTCCTTTTTCGTCTATTCCCATATCAAAACCTACCAAGCCGATAAAAGGTTTTTTTCTCTCCATCATCCGAGCAATTTCAAAGGCAGCCTGCTGCATAGGTTGGATTGAAATTTCTTTTCCTTCTGCATGTGCTGCATTTTGGATTTGAAGCAAAGACACGCGTTCGCCGCCAGCAATGACGTTTGTGACCACTCCATCCTTTGCCGCCCACTTAGGTACGATACCGACCAATTTCCATTCCCCCTGCAAGTTACGCTGCAAAACCACACGGAAATCAACTTTCCGTTGCTCAATCGTTAACAGATTAATTCCTTCCTGCAACAGATGCGGTCGTCGAAGTCGGGTTGTGACCCAATCCCGTAATTTGCGTTCATCCATCTCTTTACGCACTTGCGCAATACTTCCTTGTGAACGATCCCAAGCTACGGCAAATCTATTGTGTCCCAATTTGCGGACACGAGTGACTCCAACCCCCCCATATCCACCTGTCGGCTTGATGTAAACTGTATCCCAATGCCGCAAACGATCCAGCAATTGTTCAGTCGATTTCAACTTTTCTGTTTCTGGAATGTATTTGTCTAAACCAGACGACCGCATCCACTCCGCCATACGCCACTTGCCTGGCAATACTGGATTAAAAAGAGGTATCCCCCGCAAAGTTGCCTGACGTCTCAGTTCATCTGAATATCCGCGAATATTCAAGTGGACAAAGATATTTTCATAAATTACACTAGGCAACGAAACCTCTTTTTTGCTCCAATGTCCATAGGGTGCACGTTTTGAAACAGGAAAATAAGCTTCCATTTTTTCTGCTTTCCAATACGCTTGAGCCGGATCGAACAAACAAACTTGTGTTCCATATTCGGCTGCCCGCTCAGCTATTTGACAATAAAAAGAGGCGGGGCGAATGTGACCATCTGCTTGTTTTCTGCATCCTGTGGTGGTGGCAACGCCAATCACCGGTTGATTGTTGAGCATTGAGAACCCACACTCCGTTTCGTACCGTAGCCGTCACATCGCCACAGTATATGCAGAGGAGTGTTGTTGAGGAGAGTCAGTAAATAGAAGCCAACTTTGTCGGTGAACCTATTTTTTAAGGAGGATTTTCATGCTTCGTCATGTCTGCAAAGGCAAGCTACACCGAATTACCGTCACACAGGCGGATTTAAATTATATGGGCTCTATTACGCTCGATCCGCTGTTAATGAAAGCGGCCGACATTCGCCCACATGAAATGGTTCAGATTACTAATTTGCAAAACGGAACTATCTGGCACACTTATGCCATACCAGGTACAGAAGGCGCTGGTACTGTCTGCCTCAATGGTCCTCCGGCTCGGCATTTTCAACCGGGTGATACGATTATCGTGCTTTCTACAGCATGGATTTCCGATGAAGAATGGGATTCACTGGAGGCCAAAGTCGTTTTTGTTGATGAGCAGAACCACATTCAATCAATAGTCCGCCATCATCCATGGCCACCTGAGTATAGTCTTGATGCTCCGCAAGAGAACTGAACATGTACTTTATCGATAGGTAAAAACTATGAATTTAACCCCGATTCAGTCGTTTAGCAGATGAATCGGGGCCAATTTTTTCATTCATCCCAATATCAATCAATTTGTTTCTGAATACTCCACAGTTACTTTTGTATGAATTCCCCCGCGCACTGTGAAATCTGCTACCACTTTGGCATAGCGCGGTTTGGCAGCAGCCACGAAGTCGTTTAGAATGAGGTTGGTCACGTCCTCGTGATAGTGAGCTTCATTTCGAAATGACCAAAGATAAAGTTTAAGCGACTTGAGTTCAACCAGATGTTCTCCAGGTTGATATTGAATATAGATGGTTGCAAAATCAGGTTGTCCTGTCATAGGACAAAGCGTAGTAAATTCCGGGCAGTCCATTTCTACCGTATAAACACGCGTTGGATGTGGATTAGGAACCACAACCAGTTCACGCGTTGGTTGAGTCAACATACTGCATTCTCCTCTCACAAAGCGTTCCGGACGACAAGATAACAATTTCACTCATCTTGAAAGTGTACAATCTTTGTACATATTGGTGCGTATTAAAATCTACCGCAACATGATACACGCCACATTTGGTGAAGACAAGTCGTTTTTCACGAGATAGAATAGGTCTTCTACAAATACTCAAGCCAAAGAAAGGTTGGTTCCCACTAAGAATGGACGATGTTATCCAAACGTTTACAAAAACGTTAGCTCCTTATGTTTCCCTGAATTTTCTCAAAGATTTTACGCAAAGTTTATATATGCCGCGCATTCGCGGAGCACGTTTGCAACGGTTTGAAATCGAAACTGCTGAGAAGCCATTAGGAAATCAGCAAATCCCTATATATGCCATGGAAAAATTACCGACTTTACCAGACGAATTGACAACATGGCTACAAAATCAGGTTCCTTGGTGTAAAGATGGATTTTATCTCCCCGAAGAAGTAAAGATAGGTCAGACCCTCGTTCACCAAACTGGCTGCTTCTATGTCCAAGAACCGTCAGCCATGGGCGTTGTTGAAGTTCTGCAGCCTAAGCCAGGCGAATGGATTCTCGATCTGTGTGCAGCTCCTGGTGGTAAATCCACAGCAATAGGAAAAAAATTGCACGGGAGTGGCTGGTTAGTCGCTAATGAAATACATCCTGAACGTGTCACGGTACTCGCAGAAAATTTAGAAAGATGTGGCGTTCAGGCAACCGTTACCCAATCCGATCCTTCGATTCTTGCTGCTGCTTGGCCAGAAATATTCGATGCTATTCTGGTAGATGCACCTTGTTCTGGTGAAGGAATGTTTCGCAAATCTGCGGAGGCACGCCAAGAATGGAATCCAGAACTACCTGCCAAATGCGCCGAACGACAAAAAAACATCCTCCATGAAGCAGTCAAACTGCTCAAACCTGGTGGACGACTTGTTTACTCCACATGTACTCTGAACCCTATAGAAAACGAGTGGATGATAGACTGGCTATTGAAACACTTTCCCTTACGCTTATTGCCGATTAACAACTTACCCAATTGGAGTTTGGGGCTTGATATTCCCGGTATTCATCCGGACATTGTCAAACATGTACGTCGATGCTGGCCTCATTTGCTAGCAGGAGAAGGACATTTTATTGCTCTTTTAGAAAAAGTAGCTCCGTCTCAAACTACATCATTCAATCATTCTATAAAGAAATCACCGCAAAGAGAAAAAACAAAGTCGAACCCAAAGGACTCGACTCATCTATGGCTCGACTTTCTTAACGAAACTTGGCAAGCATCCATACCTGATGAATGGAGATTCCCCATCCAACAGGGAAATGTACTCTTTTCCCAATCTCCATTGCCGAAACCCTTAGTCCCTGTCAAAACCTTGCGCCCCGGTCTTGCCCTGGCGCATCTTCGAGAGGGAAAGCTTATACCTCACCAAGCTCTTGCAAGCGGCGCACATCCTAGCGCATTTGCAAAGTCTCTAGATTTACCGGGGCAAGAAGCTCTGGCTTATTTACGCGGAGAGGCCATGGCTATCTCTACAAATCAAAGGGGGTACCTGCTTTTAACCTGGCTTGATACCGTACCCCTTGGTTTTGCCAAGGCTGTACCGGGGCGACTTAACAATTTGTATCCAAAAGGATTACGCCGGGTACTAAACGGCTAATTTCTTCTATACGCGTTCAACAGTTACGGCAATCCCTTGCCCACCGCCTATACAAAGCGATGCAACACCACGCTTGAGTCCGCGAAGCTGAAGCTCACGGATAAGTGTCAACAATACGCGTGCCCCACTCGCTCCTACAGGATGTCCCAATGCAATCGCACCACCGTTTACATTGGTTTTGTCACGCGGAAGTTGTAAAGCTTTCTCGACTGCTAAATACTGAGCAGCGAAAGCTTCATTAACCTCAAATAAATCAACATCCGACAAACTCCACTCTGCACGTTCCAGAGCAAGCTGAATGGCAGGCACAGGACCAATACCCATGCGTGACGGATCGACCCCCACAACTGCCGTACTTACCAGTCTGGCTAACGGTTGATATCCGTGGGCATCCACCGCCGTATCTGAAGCGATTAAAAGAGCAGCTGCACCGTCATTAATGCCGGAAGCATTACCCGCTGTAACCGTACCGTCCGTTCGGAAGGCAGGACGCAATTTTCCAAGAGCCTCAAGTGTCGTATCGGGACGGATATGCTCATCCTGATCCACTATCATCTCGCCTTTACGCGTATGAACTGGTACACCGACAATTTCTTGAGCCAAACGCCCTGTTGCTTGTGCTTGCGCAGCTCTTGCCTGACTTAAAAGAGCAAATTCATCTTGTTCTGCACGTGTAATCCCATAGTCCTCAGCAAGATTCTCAGCTGTAATGCCCATAGGTAAATCTCCTCGACAATCTGTCAAAATTTCCGACAGCATATCGACTGCTTTCGCATCACCCATACGATAACCAAAACGAGCCTGGCGTAAGACGTAAGGTGACTGGCTCATGGACTCTGCACCGCCGCAAAGCGCTACTTCACTCTCGCCTAGCTGAATACTCGCTGCTGCGGAAACAACCGCTTGCAAACCTGAACCACAGAGACGATTGACCGTTAAAGCAGGTACAGTTTGTTTAACCCCAACGTCTAATCCAATATGGCGAGCTAGGTAAGCTGAACCACCATCCGTTTGAATAACGCTGCCAAAGACAACGTTATCCACATCTTGCGGCTCCACATTCGCTTTTTCCAATGCTGCTTTGGCTGCGATGACACCTAGTTGAGTAGCGCGCACGGTGGCTAACGAGCCGCCAAACGAGCCAAACGGCGTACGCATTCCGTTAAGAATCCAAACGTTTCTTTGACCGCTCATAGTTATCCCTCTTTTTTCACTCAATTTCAATCATTTACTTCTCCATTGTACTGTACTATGGCAAATTAGACGAATTGGCTTTTATTCATTTAAAAACAAACTTTAAACAGGGTCATTTATAAACAAATTCAATGACGATATTGAATATTATTAAATACATTGTTAATATCTCTTCAGGAGGGATTCTATGCCGTACACTTTGCCGAAATCCTGTCCCGCCTGCCATGGCAGTTTGCGTGTGACAGAACTCGCCTGTCCTCATTGCGCAACCCGCATTCAAGGAGACTTTTACGCCTCTCCTTTGTGGAACCTGCGTGAAGAACAACTGCATTTTGTGGAAACATTTCTCCGCTGTCGTGGCAACATACGAGAAGTAGAAAAATCATTAAACATTTCTTACCCAACAGTCCGATCACGATTAGATCAAATTCTTAAAGATCTCGGTTGGACCTCAGAACAAACGTTTCCGGCCACAGAAACCATATCTGTTCTAGAACGCCTGGAGGCCGGTGAAGTTACTGTTGAAGAAGCGTTGGAAGAACTGAGAGGAGAGACAACTGAACATGGCTCAACACGACTCAGAACGCATGAAAATTCTCGAGATGCTCGAAAGTGGTAAAATCAACGCCGATGAAGCACATCGTCTACTGCAAGCAATCGATCAAAAAACTGTCCGCACTTTCACACTGCCGCCTCTTAGTACACACATTGATAAGGCAACACAGGAATGGAAACAGTGGGGTTCCCAACTGAAAACCATTCTTGCCGATTCTATGACCGACTTGCGGCGAAATATCGAACAACAGGGCGAAGAATGGCTATTTTGGCAAAACACCGTCAAAGCCGTTCATGAGTTACATCTGCCGCCATCCATAAAAGATCTCTCTTTCTCTCTGCAAAATGGAGAAGTGCATGTGGAGGGGTGGTCAGAGCCGTACTCGCGTGTCTATATCCATGCTACTATGCGCCAGGCAACTCAAGAAGATGCCAAAACATATCTTGCAGAGTGCCTGGAAAATACTCAAACAGAGAGTTCTAGCCGATTGCGTTTAGCCAACACTCGTGATAAAAATTTACTTTTACGTGCTCATATCGATATTTTTGTACCTAAAAACGTGGAAATGCATTTGCGTATTCACTCTCATAACGGTGCAATTGATGCGCTAAATACCGATGTAAAGACCATGCATGTAGAAACTTTAAACGGGGCGATTATACTGCAGGGTGTAAATGCAGAACAGATTCGATTGGAGAGTTTTAATGGTCGTATCCAGTTGTTTGATTCCATTCATTCCAAAACAGAACATCTTACTGCAAATACCAAAAACGGCAAAATAGAGATTTCAGGTATACATCATCAAGGCAAAGTGTCAGGCACTCTGCGCACATCTGTAGGTTCTATCCAACTTGATGAAACCGAATTTACAGCTGAGAGAGAGCTAGGAGCGTTTAAAAACTCTGTACGTTTTCAACGTCTAATATCCGATACTTCTTCACATACAGAAATTTTCTGTCGCACAAACAACGGTTCAATTGCACTTAGTTCGATATCCAACCCGGGACGAAAATAATCTACGAAATATGTGTTCGTTTAAAATGACGCAAATGGCAGGTAATAGCCCCCACAGTCCTTTACCTGCCTAACGAGGTAAGAAAAAATTCTCTCACGAGTAGCCATCTAAAAACATGGTCTTATTTACTTTCCGTAAATTCAAACAGTGCATGTAAGAATCGATCCACATCGTCTTCATTGTTGTAAAAAGACGGTGCTACACGCAAAACTCGTTCTTTCGCATACAGTTTGACATCGATATCGCGCTGATGAAACATCTGTTGCAAAGCGTCCAAAGAAACATTTCTGGGTAACCGGACGTGAATCAATCCAGCTCGAGCATCTCTGGGGGTAAGAATCTGCCATTCAGGGAGCTCCAATAATCCATCCATGAATCGAGATGTCAATCCAGCAATGCGAGCTTGAATAAAATCGAGTCCTGCTTGAATATGAATGACTTTTAGACTCTCTAGCAACCCAGACAAACGAAGTAAATCTGCATGCAAGTGCTCAAAACGCGCCGCCCCTTCTGCCCATAGATAGCTTCCGTCAGCTGAAAAAGATTGTGCCGAAGAGCCTGCCAAAGACGAGGAACTGACAAACGTTTGAAACATCTCAATTTGCAAGTCAGGTCGGATATACAAGGCTCCTGTTGCATCAGGACCACACAACCATTTATGCCCAGGAAACACATAGAAATCGCAGCCCATCTGACGCAGGGAGACTCTCTCTGCCCCTACTCCCTGCGCACCATCTACCAACAAATAGATACCGTGATCGTGCGCAATTTTGGAAATTTCTTCAACCGGCAAGCGCTTTCCCATCAGATGGGTAACATGTGAAACAACTATCATTCGCGTACGTGGAGTAATCATACGAGTCAGCGATGGAAGCCAATCTTCTTTTCTTCCTGCAGTTGAAAAGCGTTTGATAACCACTCCACGCCTATCCCGCTGGACAAAGAGTGGCAGCAGAACACCTTCATGTTCTAAATCGCTCACAATGATCTCATCGCCTGGTTGCAGCGCTATGCCCCAAAGAATAATGTTGATACCATGTGTAGTACTCTCCGTTAAAGCGAGACTATGACTCGGCACATCCAACATTTGACCGAGCATTTCTTTAATGGTACTTGAAACCCGCTGTACTTCACGAGTATAAACCGTATTCTTTCGACCATTGTGCAACAAATATTCAAGCACCGACTGCATAGCCTGTATGCTGCTTTCCGGCAGAGCGCCATTGGAGCCTGTATTCAAATAGACTTGTTGCTGAACAGCCGGAAAATAGCGCCGTAGAGTATCCGCATGGGCCATCGTTGCCACCTCTTTTCAGGTGCTCCGAAAAAGTCTTTGCCTTTTCGGGAATTTGCTTCATGTTTAAGATGCTTTCGCCGAAGACAGCATGGCCGTTGCACAGAAATGGATCTCTACACGGGCTGCAATTGGTATGCTGTAAACTGTCCAGACATCCCCTCTGCTGACTTCAGTTTGTAAGTAGTAAGGCGATTGGGAATCTTAATCACTTCTTCTATATGGGCAGTTTTCTGCCAAGGAACCACCCAAACCTTATCTCCTTCGATATATTGAATGGTTTCGGTAACTACATCCGTGCCATCATCATAGGCAAGTATATCGTAGCCTCCGGTTACTTCTGTAATGGTGCCGTTGATTTGCGCACTCTCATCTGCGCAAAGGAAAGCAATCACACGTGCCACATCTTCTCCCACAGGCGGTCGGGCTAAAGGATTATCTGATTCGAACACTTCTTCAATCAGCTTACTTTTATTGGCCCCACGAATATCTCCGGGACAAACCATGTTGGCAGTAATGCCATTTTGTCGTTCTTCTCGAGCAATCGATTGTGTCAGTGATGCCAAACCTGCCTTTATGGCCGCATAGGGCGCTCGATAACGCCATCCCACTGCATCTTTAGCACCGGCAAAGCCAATCGTGACGATGCGTCCAAAACCTCGACTCCGCATGCCAGGCAATACCTCACGATAAATCCACAAAAAATTACTCAAGTTGCCATCGAGCAACTTTTGCCAGCTCTCATCCGAATAATCAGAGAGGGGAATTCGTTCAAAAACAAAAGGACCAAAATTGTGAACCAAGGCATCGATCCTGTCAAACGCCTGAATAGCTTTGTGTACCGCTACTACCGTCTCTGCTCGACTAAACAGATCCGTTTCTATCATCATTGCCCGCCGGCCAAGAGATTCAGCTTCTGCAACAAGTTCTTCTGCTTGTTTACGACTCTTGCCATATGTAAAAGCGACATCAAAACCAGCCCGTAACAGACAGCGAACTGTTGCATGACCTAAACCCTTGCCGCCGCTTGTCACAAATGCGACTCTGCTCAGATTACCTCATCTCCTTGCTCTTCACGTTTCCTACCTTGCGCATAGGGTGTCGCGTGAGAAGCAACCCATCAAGCGTCGTACTGCAAAATCTCCACTGATTCCATCATGACTTTTTCTTCCGGTTCACTCATTTCACCTGAACGAGATCGTCTTACAGGTGTAGCCGCTATTTTCAGCACTACATCCATGCCATGAACGACTTTGCCAAATACCGTATAATTCGGTTGGCGGTTTAAATGTTGACATTGAGAGCCGGTACAAATAAAAAATTGCGAGCCATTTGTATTTGGACCAGCATTGGCCATCGCCACTATTCCTGGGCCATAAGGTTCTACAGGCGGCAACTCGTCTCGAAAGCGATAGCCTGGACCACCAGCTCCCGTACCTGTCGGATCACCTGTTTGCACCATAAATTCACGAATGATTCTGTGAAAAATTACTCCATTATAATATCCGTCCCGCGCCAAAGCAACAAAATTATTCACAGTTAAAGGAGTTTTCGAAGCAAACAACTCAATGGTAAATTCACCTTTATTCGTTTTAACGAGAGCTTCATATCGAGAGCCATCTTGAAGTTGCATTGCTGGTGGTTGTTGATAAGATGAAGCCATTTATCCTGTCTCCTTTTGTAGATTACCTCTTTTCACCAGTACACTACCACAGGGCATGCTGATGCGCAAAGTGCCAATCCGTTGCGAAGTCTGTTTTTTGTTTGCGCCTGCTTACATAACTTCGCTAAAATAAGTACAAGGTCTTTTTTCATACCTAAAATAGAGACCTATTCAAAAGAGGGTTCGAGCGCTCATTGAGCATGTTTGACCCCAAAAGTGAGGGATGTCAGCGTTGCTGTATCGCAGATTAGGAAAATCAGGTTTGCAAGTGTCAGAAATTGCGCTTGGCAGTTGGCTCACATACGGAACTGTCACCGAACGTGAAGCATCTATGGCCTGTGTGAAAGAAGCCTACGAGCAGGGGATTAACCATTTTGACTGCGCAAATGTTTACGGCTCTGTGCCACACGCCGCAGAAGTTGTACTGGGTGAGGCGTTGCGACCTTATCCAAGAGAAAGTTATGTACTCACAACCAAAGTTTATTTTCCAATTGGCAAACGCCCTAACGAAAGTGGATTGTCCCGCAAGCATATTATGGCTCAAATCGATGAAAGCTTAAAGTCTCTCGGTGTTGATTATGTCGATATTTTGTATTGCCATCGTTTCGACCCTAACACTGATTTAGAAGAAACGCTTCGTGCTCTGGACGATCTCGTTATAGCAGGTAAAGTCCGCTATGCTGGTATCAGTGAATGGCCCGTCGTGGAAATCGCAAACGCACGCCGCATCCAAAAAGAACTCGGCTTACATAAGCTAGCTGCGAGCCAGCCTGTCTACAACATGTTCCAGAGATACATCGAATCTGATGTCATTCCAGTTTGTGATGAAGCGGGTATTGGACAAGTTGTCTTTTCTCCACTTGCCCAAGGAGTATTGACCGGAAAATATCGAAAAGGACAGCCATTGCCTTCTGGTTCAAGAGCCACAACGGAACGAGTGAGCCATTTTGTAGAACGCTACTTAACTGAGGATAAATTGGCGAAAATTGAGTCTTTGATTCAGGTCGCCAATGATCTGGGCATGTCTTTAGCACAATTAGCGATTGCTTGGGTACTGCGCTTACCAAGCGTAAGTTCTGCTTTAATTGGTGCGTCGCGCCCTGAACAGATTGTAGAAAATGTTAAAGCCGTTGGACGCACTCTGCCAACGGACGCATTGGAGAGAATTGAAGAGATTTTATCCAACTGAATTCGGGGACGAATAGATATGTCAAAAATGGTTCCCATAGACTATGAGGAAGCTTTACAACGTATATTGGAACTTGCAGCTTCCAGCCAAAATGAGGCGGAATCTCTACCTATTGCTCAAGCTTTAGGGCGAATTACAGCAGAAGAAGTTTTCTCGCAGACCCATGTACCTCCATTCCACCGCGCTATGATGGACGGTTATGCAGTCACAGAAGCGGATCGACAAGGCAATCAACCTTTGAAAGTGATGGGGCGATTGGCGGCAGGAGACTGGCCGGCGGAGAAGTTGCAACCTGGTACTTGCTATAAAATTATGACGGGTGCACCTATACCTGAAGGAACAGCTGCTGTAGTTCGTCATGAATGGTGTGAAGTGCTTGAACAGGGAAATATGATTCGTATACTGGAGATTGCAGCTCGCGGTGAATCCATTCAAAACGCGGGGATGGACGGCAAACCTGGAGAACTGTTAATTCCGGCACGCACTCGCCTATACGCTGAGCACTTAGCCATTCTTTCAGCCTTTGGTCAAGAACGGGTAAGAGTTTTCCATAAGCCCCGTGTCAGTATTCTCACTACCGGATCTGAACTTATTTCACCTGGAACGCCGCTTCTACCAGGAAAGATTTATGGCTCTAATGGCATGTTTTTGGAAAACGCTTTGCGGGCCGACGGTGCACACATTGTAAGACACGCTCACATTCCCGACCAGCGTGAAAAATTGCAAGAGGCGATTGAAAATGCCGCCCATACGTCAGATTGGGTTATTCTAACAGGCGGTGTTTCCAAAGGCGATTTTGACTTTGTACCAAGCATTCTAGAAAATATAGCAGGCAAATTATCGATTTCTCGTGTGCTTATGCGTCCAGGTGGACCCTTTGTAGCAGGAAAAGTGAACCAGTGTAAACTGATTGGTCTTTCTGGCAATCCATCTGCTATGTATATCCAGTACCATGTGCTTCTTCGTCCGGCCATTTTGTACAGCCAAAGCGAACAAATCCACCTTTTTGAAACACGTGCGCGACTGGCCGAAGATATTCATTTAAAATCTGTTCCACATGTGCGTTTTTTGCGTTCTAAAGCACGCATCATAGACGGAGTATGGCATGTTTGGCCAAGTGAACAACAGTCACCAGGCTTAGTACGTGGTTTAGCTGACTGTCAAGCTATCATGAAAAGTCAAGAATCTCAGCTAAAGAAAGAAAGTTGGGTAAATATACAAATTCTTCCTCTTGCCTTTTCCTAAAATCACTCACTGAAATATAGCACACTGAATGAAAAATCCAGACCAGCAGCTAACCAAGCTGTCAGGTCTGGATTTCCATGTGATGCAAGGTTTCTCAGCCGCCAAAATTTAAGCTTTGATAGACGCCAATTGCCCTGTCTCTGTCCATTCTCCCGTCCCTTTCGGCAATAGCGTTTGTAATCGAGATTGAAACGCTTGAACAAGCTTCGTTTTTTCCTTCATGTAGGCGTCACTATCTGTAAACCCTTCCTCAGGATGTAAATAGCGCGACTCAATACCGTCGAGAGCAACAGGGATATCCATCATCAAATCATCGTCTCGGCGGTATTCCACATTTGCTAACTGTCCGCTCAGGATCATATCCACTATAGCGCGTGTACTGACGAGAGGCATTCTGCCTGTGCGTGCAATGCCGCCACCAGGCCAGCCTGTATTCAATAGATAAACAGGAACCTGGTGCTGTTGCACACGTTCCATCAGCATTTGCGCATATCGACTAGGAGAATCTGTAATAAAGGGAGCTGCAAAGCAAGCAGAGAAGGTAGGTTCCGGAGCCGTAACCCCCCGCTCCGTTCCTGCTAATTTACTTGTATATCCGAGCAAGAAATGGCGTTTCACATCTTCGGGTTGCAAACGAGCAACTGTGGGAAGCACACCCGTTGCATCAGCAGAAAGGAAAACAATAGCGCTTGGATGGCCTGCTCTCGGTTCGGGAATAGATTTTTCGATAAATTCTAGTGGATAGGCTGCGCGCGTATTTTCCGTCTTTGAATCATCATGATAGAGCGGATGGCGATATTCGTCGTAAACCACATTTTCAAGTACAGTTCCAAAACGAATGGCGCGGTAAATATCCGGCTCCTTCTCTTCTGACAATCCAATACACTTAGCATAGCAGCCATTTTCCATATTAAATACACCATCGTCTCCCCAGCCATGCTCATCATCGCCAATCAACGAGCGCTCAGGATGAGCGGAGAGTGTTGTTTTTCCAGTACCCGACAAACCAAAAAAGAGTGCTACATCTCCATGTTGACCTAACGATGCGCTACAATGCATAGGAAGTACATCACGGCTTACCAAATCATGATGCATTAGTGTAAAAATGGATTTTTTCAATTCTCCAGCATACTCTGTACCACCAATTAAAACAATTCTTTTACCTGGATGAATCACAATAAATGTGGAAGACTGAGTACCGTCTGATTCTGGATTGGCTTTCATATTGGGTACACCATAAACCGTATAGACTGGTTCCGCATCTGGTTGACCCGGCAAAAATAGATTTTGGACAAACAGATTATGCCAAGCAAATTCTGTATAGAAGCGAATGGGTACCGCATATTTAGGATGCTGATTGACAATCGCATCAAATTGATACGCACCTGTATTTTCAAGGTGAAGAATGGCTCGTTGCAATAGACTTTCAAAAACCTCTTCAGATAACCACCGATGCATATCCGGAGGAGCACTAAAACCTGGAGAAGAGACAAAATATTTATCCTTCGGCGATCTTCCGGTAAATTGACCAGTTTCTGCGCATAGTGCACCATTCGACAAAAGTACACCTTCATTTCTGCGAATGGCCTCTTCCACCAATTGAGCGGGTTGCAATTGCTGCGTCCTCATTGAGCGCATCCACACCTTCCTGATTCATCAATGGTTCTATTTGTTTCTCAATTTAATTATGACACAATATATCGTGTCGATCCAGTATTTATATCATATTATAGGTCACATTTATCTATTTGTGATTGATTATTTTCGAAAAGGCGGCAATTCCTTCAAATCTTTATAGATATTTATGCGAAAATCCCGCACTGCATTTCCGGGGAATAACAATTCATTTTCTGAAAATGACTGTATCCAGGGATGATGTTGAAATGGAGCGACTGGATGCGGGGCCACACGAACTGTAAATGTACGTTCCTCCCCTGAACTCACTAGTCGTACCGTTCGGACTAAAACATTAGCCGCTTTGGCAGGAATGGGTGGACCCATCAACTCTATATCAGCAATAGGAAAATATTGATGCAACCATGTCCATTCAGACATTATTTTGTCTCCTTTGATGGAAGTTCAAAATTGAAAACTCGCAGAGTATCCATTGAATTGAATGAAAAACTACCATTGCAGGATTCTCCACAATCATGTCGAAGTGCCTAGAATTAGCTGTTACGTCTTTGGTGCAGTATAATGATGCTCAGTGAATATCAAAATGAACAACCAATCCATGGATTAATTTCTTCATTTTTTTAATGCGCGAAGGAGGTGTGCGGGCATGAAAGTGCGGAAAGCAGTCATTCCTGCTGCCGGATTTGGAACTCGCATGTTGCCAGCAACGAAAGCTGTTCCAAAAGAGATGTTGCCCATCCTGAATAAACCATGCATTCAATATATTGTTGAAGAAGCTGTTTACGCAGGTATTGAAGAAATCCTGCTGATTACTGGCAGAGCGAAAAAAGCTATTGAAGACCATTTTGATCGTTCTCCTGAATTGGAATTTCATTTAGAACAAAGCCGAAAATCCAGCATGCTGACAGAGGTCAAAAAAATTTCAGACATGGTGGACATCCATTATGTGCGTCAAAAAACTCCACTCGGGCTGGGACACGCTATTCTTTGCGCCAAATCATTCATTGGGCAAGAGCCGTTTGCTGTTCTCCTCGGAGACGATATTATTCAGGCAGAAGTGCCTGTCACTGCCCAATTGATATCTAACTATACACAGGGCGACAAGGCATTGCTTGGTGTGCAACAAGTGCCAGCGAAAGATGTATCCAAATACGGAATCGTCAAACCATCTGGAGTCGTCAACCCTTCCAGTGGTACTTTCGCCGTGCAATCTGTGATCGAGAAACCAAACTCCGATAATGCCCCATCTAATTTGGCTGTACTAGGACGATATGTCTTGCCACCCAGTATTTTTGACATCCTTGAAGAGACACCGCTTGGACTGGGAGGGGAACTTCAACTCACAGACGCCATTGAAACTCTGGCGCAAAAAAATTTGGTTGAAGCTTATCCTTTTCTGGGCACTCGCCACGATATTGGCAACCTGGAAGGATGGTTGCGCGCGAATCTATCCTTCGCTATGGCTGTTCCTTCTCTTGCCGAAAGTCTGCTTTCTGATTTAAAGGACAAAATTTCTACAAATGAGATGTTGCGCACAAAACTTGCTTCTTCTTAAACCGAGGCTCACAAACATCTCGTAGGACAACGAACGGATAGGGCGGACTTTTCATGTCTGCCCTATTTTATGTGATGTCGTCCTCTGTTTTACCTAAATATCCTCTCTCAGAATAACACTTCCTAGCATCTGCTCCAGTGAAATAGGCAGTACCTCCCATGTAACAGCTGCATCCACGAAATACAGATAAGCTTGAACATCTTCACCAACTACATTTTGGGCGATCCGTCGATAAACTTCAATCTGCGGTTGATAGTCTTTCAGCAAGTGTTGTATACCCTGTTTTTGAACGCGATCGGTCTTATAATCCACCACAAACCAACCCCGTTTATCTTTTGCCAACACATCCATCACGCCCTGAATAATGACAAACGGATCTACATCTGAAGTGCCTTGAGAGAAAAGAGATAATTTGCCGAAAAACGGTTGCTCTCGTAATACGATTTCAGCGTGACGCAACCGAGTTGCCAATTCACTGTTCAACCACTGTTGAATGGACGAAAGATCTACAGATAAACGTACGTCTTCTGTGATTTTACCCTCGACCACCAGATCATTTAAAACTTCACACAACTTCTCTTCTGACAGTTTTTCAGCAAACGGTAAATGCAACATGACTTGATGGAATGCTGTACCGCGATGGCGCCCACTTATAGTGCCATCCATAGCAAAAATGGGTTTGGCTAAAAGTTGCTCTGCTCTCCCACTCGAAAGTGTTTGTTCTTGCTGTCGGACCAACCTCCGCAGCTCCGTGGCGGAAATTTTGGCTGCAAAATCAAACGATTGGGGCGGTTCAACCACTCGAACGGTCAATGAATTCCTATCAGTGAACTGACTTTTCAAGCGGTGCAACCAATCACTCACTGACTCTGAATCCTTCAGTCGCAACGACGGGTTGGAATTTTTTCCTTCTTCTTCAATCTGATGGACAAACATGGATTCCAGAGAGGACTGTGGAATCACCTTAACTCTAAAATTCTCCCACTGCATGCTCTTAGCTTCTCCTGATTGTTCCAATTGCCTCTCGACAAGATTTCGCAAGGAAGCAGTTCGACAAAAGGCTAAAAGAAACCATTCCCCCATATTTGCTGCGTGGCGAAAAGCGGAGGAGAAACTGCTAGATTCAGATTGCAGCAACAACTCTGCTATACGATTCTCACTTTTAGGTAAATAACCAGAAATACGCAAATGCTCTTTTGCCCTTGTCATAGCAACGTATAAAATACGCGCTTCTTCAGCCATCATCTCGGCCTCTTCTCGATGCTCCATAGCCAAATGGACGGCTGTTTTCCAGCGTTGCATCGATAATATATCGCGCATCTGCGGACCAATCCCATAGTGTCGGTGCAAAAACAGCGATCGTTTTAAATCTTTACGGTTAAAACCAGAGCCTAGCCCAGCAATCCAAACAATTGGAAACTCTAGTCCTTTACTTTTGTGGATAGAGAGAATGCGTACCGCATTGTTTTCTCCTTCACCCATCTGTGTCACCGATGGAGAAGCCATGCCTTGCAGACGCTCCTCTACAGCCAAAAAATCACTAAGATGATCGGCATGCCCCTCAACAAATTTATCAGCACGTTTCAGAAAAGCCTCCACATGCTGAGCACGAAAAGTACCATCAGGCATTCCAAGGACATATTCGAGATAGTTGGTCTCGGCAACAATTTGACGAAGTACGTTAGAAAAGGGACGTTCCTTTAAAGCATGACGCCATGATTGTAATTGACTCAGAAAACGCCTGAGGTCACTTCGTGTCTGCTCGCTGATTAGACTACCGTCAGGCAATTCCTGCGCCGAAGCTGCCAGACGAACTGCTTCTGTCAGATGGCGAAATGGTAACGTCCTGATTTCCGCTAATTGTTGATCCTGTAAACGTACAAACGGCGATTTCAAGAGTACAGCGAGATCAAACTCGCGGCGAGCATTGACCAGAACTGCCATTAAAGCATGTAACCAGACAATCTCAAGTCCAGTTTTTTGACTTTCTTGTTCGTCACTTTGTGCAGCAATGCCATATTTGAATAACGCATCGACCAGCGCGCCCGTTCGTCCCTTTGGTGAACGCAGTAAAATGGCAACATCTGAAGCAAGCGCTGTTCGCAACTGCTGCTGTTCGCCGTCCCAAACTTTATAAGGCATTTGTCCAGGGATTTTGCCAATCATGGCAGCAATTTGCCAAGCCACATAATGAGCTTCCTTCTCAAAGTTCAAAAGATCTTGCCAATCTGCAGATCCCTCTTCATCATCTTGGTCTGCCTCTCGATCTTCTGGCTGATGAGTATTTTCAATCAAATGTATTTCTACACTACCTTGACCATCCGGATATTGACCTGCCGCTCGCATCTCGGCCTGTTCGTCATAAACAAAACCTACGGTATCTTCTTGAAATAAATGACGAAACAACCAGTTCACAAATTCTACAACTTCCACTCGACTGCGAAAATTTTCTTGCAAATAAACCACTGACGACGGTCGATCACGACGCATTTCAGTGAAAGCTTCCAGAAATAAACTCGGTTCTGCCATACGAAATCGATATATGCTCTGTTTAATATCTCCAACCATAAAAAGGTTGCCATCAGGCCGACGAATCGCTTGGAGAATCTGATTTTGTATAGGACTCGTGTCTTGATATTCGTCAATAAACACGGCAATAAACTGTTCCTGGAGAAGATGGCGCTCAGCGGTATCCGATTTGCTTAAAACCTGATACGCTAATTGTTCTAAATCATGGAAATCCAATACATTCAAGATCAACTTTTCTTTCCAAAGCCGTTCAGCATACAACTTTGTCAAATCGATCAACTGGTCTACGGCTGGTTTTAAAATCATCAGATCACTATGAAGTGCGATACTGCCTCGCTTCAACAATTCCAGACGATTTTTCAATAAGCTCATAGCTTCATTGCGCAACAGTTTTATCTCTTCAATATAAGGCGCACTTCCTCTGACAGCCGGTCTTCCAGTACGGTTGAGCATTTCCTCGATAGACGCAGAAACGTCCTCTATCTTCCTGTCAGCAAGCGCCTTCGACAAGGAGGGCCAAAGCAGGAGCATTTGCTCAAGAGAATCATGATAACGCTGCAAAGATTCATCCATAGACGCCAAATCGCATGCTTTGCGTAAATAAATACCAGCTTCTTCCACACCATCAGCTACCCATTGAAAAAAATCTTTAAACCAAGGTTCATCTACCAATTGTTCACCTGCAGCGAATTGTTCTTGAATTCGCGTCAACCAAGCGATAGGTTCAGGTTGACTGACCGCCAAACGATACAAATCCATTAAGACTTCAGCAAGCTTATCCGCTTGAAGACCTAGAGACTCTATGAGGAGTTGCACCGGCGGATTCTGCAACTGGTCTTCCACCACAACATTCGCCGTCTGATGCCACACATAACGTTGCTCAGCTTCGTCCATCAAACGTACATCAGGGCTAATACCAAGTAATAAAAAATTTTTCTTGACGACTTCGTTACAAAAAGCATGAAGAGTGGAGATTTGCGCATACGGTAACTGCCGCAAGGCGAGCAAGACTTTGCGGCGTTCACTTGTTGTCAATGGTCCTTGCAGACAATCCTGCAGACGTTTGCCAATTCGTGCCTTCATCTGTTCCGCTGCTGCTTCTGTAAAAGTCACGAGCAGCATTCTCTCCATACTCATCTCCGGTTCGTTCAGTAACATATAAAGCACTCGCTCCACTAGCGCCGAAGTTTTGCCCGATCCGGCTCCCGCAAAAACCAGGGTATCGCCTTCTTTAGCTGTGATGGCTTGCAGTTGACGGGTGGTAAAAGACGGCAGTAACCAGGAATTCAATCCGCTTCACTCTCTTTCCCAAGGACCTGTTGATTTTCGTCTAGGAAAAATGAAGATTTCGTCACTTGACTTAAACGTCGCACTACATTTCCGTGATGATGAGGTTCAAAATGACAAAGCGGCTGGAAATTGCAATAGCGACATGCCATTTGACCACCAGGAAGACGATAAGGCGTCACAGCCACACTCCCTTGCCGCACTTCACGAGAAAAAGCGCTGACCTTCTCAATGGCATGCTCTTTCATCCAATCCCACATATTTTCCAAAAAGATCGGTGCACGTTGATCAAATTCTTCTTTTTTAGTCATAACTTTTGTAAACAGCGGGGTAGCAGCACCTTGCATCAAACGTCGGTCAAGAGCTTCTACTACTTTTTTATCACCTTTAATCCAACCAGAACTGCGCAAAGATTGAATCACAGACTGCCGTGCTTTTGCCGTATCTTCTGGAACCCACAATAATTTACTCTCAACATGAAGTGGCTGATAATGTAAGGCTGCCAAGCTAAGCGGTTCACTCCACCAGTCCTGACTAGCTTTTTCCAAGACCAGACCATAAAGTGGCAACTGTAATTGCAAACCATGAAAAAATAAATTAAAATCCATTTTTTTCTTTCCGGTTTTAAAATCGATAACCCGAAACAGTTGACGTGCTGGATCTACTTCAACGCGATCGACCCGACCACGAATTTTCGTCAATCTACCTTGCTCATCGACAATTTGTAAAGGAGAAATGATGCTTCCAGCTTCGTTTGGCATACCAAACGAAGCTTCACTCAACACCGGTCTAAAAGAGCTGTACTTTGAAGCCTCAGACTGCAATTCAGCAACAAGTTCTAAAACCTTTCGAATATGCGGCAAGTTTGCCTGCTTCAACGGCTCACTTTCCCATACCGAATAAAGAGCGGTATGCAACACTTGTTGTAACGTCTCTTCCATAAAAAACAAGGATTGTTCACGGGTCAGTGATTGCCACAACTCCGGACTCTTTGTGAATTTTTGAGTATATACAGAAAGCACTTCATGCAACAGATTGCCCCGCTCGCGCGCATCCCGTGATAGCGAAAGGCGAGGTTCTGGAAGTCGCAAAATAAAACGAGAAAAGTGTTGATAGGGACAAGCATAATAGCTTTCAATCGCGTGAGCGTTAGTCTCCAAAACACTGCCGCAAAGTTTTTCCATAAGTTCCTCAGGTAAGTTTTTGGATGCCAGTTGAAATCGAAAGCCCTGCCATTTTTCGGTTTCTCCATCGGGAGATTGCTGAATATACCATTCCAGAAGCGACGGCAAACTGCCTATAGACTCTCCGTGCGACGCAGCACTCAATTCACGAAACAATCTTTCTTGAGCGGCATTAGGTGTCAACCAGATGGTTTGAACAACATCCGCATGTTCTTTTTCAGCTTTTGTCACGCCGATTTGTAGATGACAATAAGCTTTACAGAATGCTGGATGAAGATAATTGGATAGGCTCGTCTCACTTCCATCCTCTGTAAAACGAGACCATGTAAAAGTGGTTTTGCAACTCGCACGGGTCATCAATTGATAAGCTTCTTCCTGACTTGCCATTCTTTGTTCTTTACTTGTCCAGCCAAGCGAATGATGGAAGAGTTGATAAAAGAGCAAACGATCTTCATCTTGCAATAATTTTTGCTTATCTCGCTGTGCAGGTAGATTTTTTTGATGGCATCCAAGTACAAATACATAGGGTTTGCGCCAAGAACGTGCCCGCTCATATGTTGTGACCAATACACGGTTCAGCCCAGCAGGGATGCCAGCCAAAGGCTCTTCTTGCAAATGAGTCAAGAGAATCGTTTGCAAGCTTGAATTGGAAATTGGATGTTCCGTCGATAGAACGTGAAGATTATCCAATAAGGATATCAGCTTGTCCCATGCTTGTTCGTGCTGGCTAGCAACTTGTAATTCTTCCGTACTTTTCGGTTCCGTAATCCATTGCGCCATCACAGATCCTGCACCAGAAGTATTCAGAAAATCCCAAATGGCAAGCGCAGCTTGATGTGGCGTGAGTTCAGCCTGACGAAATACGGCAAGCGGCGTCAGCCTCTCAACCACTCTACGGCGCAACTCGTCCATTCGTGCATCTTCTTGAGCCGCAAAATCTTCTCTATTCACACTTTCTCGAAAGGATGCAAACCGCCAAGGTTCTGAACAAAACCAAATGTCCTGTCCAGAAACACGATAAGTTTCGATGTAACTCTTGAGCCTATCCAGCATCTCGTCACTCATCCCGGAAAATTCAGCAGGTCCCCAATTCAACATGGATTCATAAGAGAAATCGTATTGAAAGCATTGCAAAGATGAAATGAGATAGCGTACGAGAGGATGGGAAGAAAGTTTAGAAAAAACATCTAAGTTGTATGGGATCTGGAACAAAGAAAAAATTCTTTCAAGTTGCGCTTGATATTCATCCATTCTTGGTAAAACTACGGCAATGTCAGAAAAATTTGCGTCCTTCTCCACCGCAAGTTGTAAAATTCGACCTGCTACAGCGTACAATTCCTCTGCGACGCTGTTATAACTCATCACTTCACCCAAACGATTTTCAGCTTTATCAGAAAAAAACCGAAAACGCACCCGTTCTGCCGTAAAGGCATCCTCCATTAAAAGCAAAGAACGTAGATTTAACCATTGCCATGCTGTTTCTTCTGGCATAGAAAGCAAGGTATCCATCAGAGAGTGCAGCGGAATTTCTCCTTTGCGTACTTTGTCAAGCTCTGCTTGTACCTCTTTGGATAGGAAAAAACGTTCATCTCCTTGCAAGGTGATGACTATATCATCCGCTTTTTCCGCTAATTCCTGAAGCACTGCCAGCATGGCTGGTGTCCATTCCAGAAACCCGTCAAAATAAAATTTTCCTCCTTGTATCCACGATGCTTCCTTTATTAAGGGAATCACTTCTGAAAATTGAGTTTCCCCCAAATGATTTAGAGCCGACTGATATCCACGATAGAGAATCGTCAATTCACGCAATTTATCAAGCAACAATTGACCTCGTTGACGCATACCTCGATGACTTACAGATGCCAGTTCAGTCGCTGCCGACTCTAACCAGCCATCCATTCGATGCAATGGAGCGCCGTATGCTGTCAACTCTTCAAAAACTGCAAGTATGGCATCAAGATAGGAAATAGAAGGTTGCACACGACGGAGCAGATGAAGCGAAGGTGCTACCTGCTCATAAACCTGCCTCAGCAATAGCCGTCGTCCAGTTTGATTGAAACGTGGTGGTTTTTTGCCGGATCGCAAAAATAATGTCTCCACAAAACGCTCCCATGGCAATACCTGGACACGCGTTGCAGCTTTGACTGTGGACAATAACTGCTGCTCCGCCACAAAGGCCACTGCTGTTGGTGTAATCCAGTATACAGGCGGACCGAACGGAAATTGGTTCTGCTGTTCAGCCGCAACTCTTGCAAGTTCTTCTGTTTTGCCCGATCCGGCCGGGCCAATCCACAACTCAATTGTAGTCATAAGAATCCATTCCTTTATCTCCGACCATTTTTCGTCTTACTTATCAACCATGTGCAGCATTTTTATCTTTAGGCAGAAATCACGTTTCTCAGCCAATATTCATATGACGGTATATCCCCCAATGCGTTTGCCAAAATGCGCTGTAATAGACCAACGGTTGGGACGGAAAACTACAGAAAGGAGATGCTGGATATGGCAGAAAGATTGGCCGTTCCAAACATTTCGGCTCGAAAAATGATTACTGTCTCTGGACTTGGTATGCTGTTTGACGCCATGGACGTTGGCCTGCTCTCCTATGTTCTACTCTCATTGGAGAAAAATTGGCACTTGGCCCCAACGATGTCCGGATTACTCGGCAGTATGTCCTTAATTGGTATGGCAATAGGTTCTGCATTGGCTGGAGCAATGGCTGATCGATTTGGAAGAAAATCGCTTTTTATGATTACTTTGCTGATCTACAGTCTTGCTACAGGACTTTCTGCCTTGGCTATGGGAGTTGGCATCTTTCTTGTACTACGCTTTTTTGTTGGCCTTGGCCTCGGTGGTGAATTACCAGTGGCGACGACGTATGTCGTAGAAATGTCTCCTGAATCAGTACGCGCTCGTCGAGCGGTTTATTTGGAAACATTTTGGGCTGTCGGCTCATTGGTAGCTGCTCTCTTGTCTTTTTTTGTCTTACCCACACTCGGATGGCGCATTGTATTTGCACTTGGAGCACTTCCCGCACTTTACACACTTGTTTTACGCCGAGCGCTTCCAGAAACCTCGAAATATCAAAAATTAGAAAAACGTCTAAACATTAGACAAACATTTCGTCTTATTTGGAGCGGACATCTAGCCAAACAGTCCATGGTCACATGGATCCTCTGGGCTGTCATGAACTTTGCCTATTATGGTATGTTTCTTTGGCTGCCATCCGTCATGGCCTTACATGGTTATTCGCTGGTCCACTCGATTGGATATGTACTTATTATGACACTTGCTCAAGTTCCCGGCTATCTCACCGCTGCTTGGCTTGTCGAAAAAATCGGGAGAAAATGGACATTATTGCCTGCTATGTTGCTCGCTGCTCTATCTGCGCTCGGTTTTGGTTTTGCTCAATCAACGGCCATGTTAATTCTGTTTGGATTACTGTTATCCTTTTTTATGCTGGCCGCCTTCGCCGGTACCTATGTGTTTACTGTTGAACAGTTTCCTGTTCGCGCCCGTGCTTCCGGAATGGGTTGGGCAGCTGGTTTCGGACGACTGGGTGGGGTAGTGGCTCCCTTCTTGACAGGTTATCTGCTCGCCACCCACGTTACGTTTGAGAATATCTTTGGGTTGTTCTTCCTAGTGACGTTGTTTGGTTTTTTGATTGTACTGTTCTTTGGCCGGGAAACAAGGGGAAAAGCTCTCGACGAGTAGAAATTAAACTGATGCAGGCCGTCGCCCACTCCAACTCTACACCTTCTCCATACTATATACCAGACTCTGCGACAACGAAGAATACTTTGTAAACGCCAAAGTTCTTCACAGAGTCGCTGTTCACCCTCAAACCTAAACTTAGAAAGGATGATATCAGTATGTATGGAGCATTTGGTGGTTATACACAATGGGCAGTCGTATTTTTGATTATCTTTGTTCTCTTCTTCCTTTTGGTTCCTGGTTACACAGCTGCAGCTGCAGCAACCACTGCGCCTGGCGTTGTATATTAAGACTATCGAGTAGGAGGGGGCGCATAGCCCCCCAACCTCTCACACCACTAGATTCCCGCCAATGCAGGGCGTACTGACAAAAAACCGCAGTTCTTAAGAGTCGCGGTTTCCTTATGTGCAAATCAGCAACTCAACTTACCGCCAGAATTTCCTGTCGATAGGACAATAAGGTATTGCGCATGCCTGCTAAAGTTGTCTGTTCATTAATAAAATTACGCATTTCTGCACAGCCGGGCAGACCTTTGATATACCAAGCAGCATGCTTACGCATCTCTTTGACACCCACAACTTCACCTTTTTCAGCCACTAGCAATTCTAAATGGCGCAAGGCAACTGTTATGCGTTCATCCACCCCAGGTTTTTCAATTTTTTGACCAGTTTCTAAAAAATGTGCAATTTCTCTAAATATCCACGGATTACCAAGCGCAGCTCGACCGACCATGACTCCATCGCATCCAGTTTCCATCATCATACGATAGGCGTCTTCTGGCGAAGCAATATCTCCGTTACCAATAACCGGTACATTGACAGCCTGTTTGACACTGGCAATAATAGACCAATCTGCATAACCTGTATACATCTGTTTAGCAGTGCGACCATGCAAAGTAACCGCACACGCCCCAGCCTCAACTACAGCCAGTGCAACTTCCACAGCATTGACGTGGTCATCATCCCAACCTTTGCGAAACTTTACTGTTACAGGCTTGTTTACCCGCTCCACAACTTCCTTGACAATGGATGCGGCATATTCAGGATTACGCGCTAATGCTGCGCCCGATCCGTTTTTATAAATTTTCAAAACTGGGCAACCCATATTGATATCAATGATATCTGCATTCGTTTCGCCAACCATTTCAGCCGCCTTTACCATTGACTCCTTGTCATAACCTACCAGTTGTAGAGAGACAGGATGCTCATCTGGCAATATGGTCAACATTTTTTGGCTTTTTTGATTTCCATGAACTAACGCTTTATCACTGACCATCTCCGCACAAACCATCCCTGCTCCTAGTTCCTTGGCCAATATGCGAAAAGCCGGATTGCACACACCAGCCATGGGGGCAAGAATAACAGGATTGTCCAGTTGAACATCTCTAATTTTCAGCACGGTAACGCCTCCTTTCCAACGAAGACTACCGTGTTGTAGATTAGCAAATTCATGTTTGAAGGGCAAGCTTATGTTGCCAGTATGTCAAAGCTTGCCCTCGGCCATCAGCCTCTCCATTTCTATTTTCGGTAGGACATAGCCATTCCCGCTGTAAGAAATAAATCAATGAGCCACCACACACCTACGATAAAAAGTAAAAATCTACCTATACCAACTCCTACCGTAAGTGTACCCAAAACTGAGAGTATCAACATCGTGACTCCGCTGCCAACTCTTCCACAATAAATCCGATGAATTCCTAAATATCCAAGAAAAAACCACAACACGTACGCAATTGCCACTGAACGCTGCACATGCTGAACCTCCATTCCCGAATGTTCAAGTGCGCCTTTAGCAAAGCGTATGTGTTCTTAGCCTGTCTCGATTCCCTATGAACGACTGGGAGATGGCAATATTTTATTAGACCAAGTCAAAAGACGTCGAGTTTCTGAATACATAAGGCTCTTACGGGGAGCGCCAAGAACCACAGAAATTCGCACATGGCCGTGCTGACGAACTGCAAAAGCAAGGCAGTACATCGCTTTTGAAGTAAATCCCGTTTTACCACCAATGATTTCACCAAAGGGAGCTTGTTTTACATATATTAGACGATTTCCATTTTGCACCGATTTCCCTGCTACTGTGCAATGCGTGGTTTGCATAGCATTGATAATTCTTGGATAACGGATAGCTTCCGCTAAAATCAGAGCGATATCATGCGCTGAAGAACGATGATCATCATCATGCAATCCGTTTGGAGTTACAAAAGAGGTGTTACGGCAGCCAATCAAGCGCGCCTTGAGATTCATCATGCGAGCAAAACCTTCCTGAGAACCACCAACTGTCTCAGCAATAGCATAGGCCACATCATTCGCGCTTTTCATCAAAATAGCTCGCAACGCTTCATCAGATGTCATGGTGGTGCCTGGTTTGACACCAAGCCGCACTTTGGCTTGTCGAGCCGCTTTAGGACCAAGATAAATCGGATCGTCCGGCTGTGTATGCGTGACCAAGAGAATGGCCGTCATCAACTTGGTTGTACTTGCCGGATAATACGGATGGTCAGCCGATTTAGCATACAGAATTTGTCCGTCTGTTGCATCGTAAACAATTGCTGCACGCGCATTCACATGGGGGGGGCGCAATCGTTCTGCACGCGCTTGACGCGAGGCAGCTTGAACCAACGATGAATGAACAGCGTATTGAGAAGAAGATAAAAATCCTGATGAAAAGAGAGCAAAAATCATGAGGCTAAAGGCGGCAACAAACCGCCTTAGCCAACCAATTTTGCGATGATCTTTATAAATTCTCATACCGACACTCCCTCGCAACTGTAGACGAGAGGAGCATTTGCGAAAAACATAAAACTTATTCGGCTGTTTGCTTTTTCACCATGACTCGTCTTGCAACCTGCGGATTTAAAGAAGCGTATTGTGGAGTGGCACCTGGATGTTGACGAGTGACCAAAGTAATTCCCACGTCATAAGGACTGGCTGGCTGCTCCATAGTCACCAACGCGCCAGGAACAACGCCTGATTGATGAAAATATCGCAGCAAATTAAGATCTTCTTCAGCAAGTTCCATGATTCTTACAACAACAGCCTCTTCTCCAGGCTCCAAATCTGTAATGGGGATCCCTGCTACTTTAGATGCACCCGTACCTGGAATCAAATTTCCATGTGGACAAGTAGTCGGACGTCCAAGTAATTCAAAAAGACGTGTTTCCACCATTGGAGAGATAGAATGTTCCAAGCGCTCTGCTTCTACATGAGCATCAGCCCAATCGAGACCTAAATGATCGGTTAACCAACGTTCTAAAAGGCGATGACGGCGAACCATCGCCTCTGCCCGTCGACGACCTTCTTCCGTGAGAGAAATTGGCTTACCGTCCCCCGCTTCTACCAATCCAAGAGCGGTCAACCGTTGCATGGTCTGCGTGACAGTTGGCCTGGCTACAGACAAATAGTCAGCTACTTTGGACGGTAAAGGTTCCTCTCCTTCGCTCTCCAAAATATATACAGCCTCTAAATACGATTCTATTCCCCGTGTTCTGCTCATGAACTACCTCTCTTGCACCTTCGTCTTGGCAATCGTTTTCTCTGCGATACGCCATTCCAATTCGTCACCAGGCTGCACTGGCCCCACGCCTGCTGGTGTACCTGTAAACAGAATATCTCCCTTTGCCAGCCCAAAATACCTGGCCACGTACTCAAGCAGAGTCGGAAAATCAAAGATCATATCCTCAGCTTTTCCTTGCTGCAGAATTTGACCCTGACGCACTAATGAAAAAGAGGTATGCAACAATTCTTGCCAATCTTCCACTTGATAAAAATCTGTCAGCACAGCTGATTGTGGGAAACTTTTAGCTAACTCCCAAGGATGTCCTGCCGCTTTCAAGCGACTCTGAACATCGCGCAAAGTTAAATCAAGTCCAAGCGCAACACCACCAATAGCGGAAGGAAAATCTGCAGCCGAGTGAATATCTGAATCAATCCACAACACCCACTCCAGCTCATGATGAACACTTCCCATATCTGTAGGCAACTGCAAAAGCTCGTGGGCACTATGCAGAGCATGTGTCGATTTGGCGAAAATCATGGGTTGTTCAGGCACGTCATTGCCGAGTTCTTTTGCGTGATCGACATAATTTCTGCCTACACAGAAGATATTTTTAATCTGCCCCAGAGCATCCTCAACTTTTAACCAAGGTTGTTCCCAATGGATGACACGGTTCACGCAAATCATCTACCTTATTCAAAATTTTTTCGACCCATCATGCGTTGCGGCATATTTCTCCATACCTGGACCATGGTCGGAGCATCGGTACGTTTCCCCACCCAAAAGGGTCCAAACTCTGCGTATTTTGCACTGACTTCATCAAAACGCATCTCTTGAACAATCTTCTTAAACTCAAGCGGATCATGGGCAAATAAAGTTACACCCCACTCCCAATCGTCGAAACCCATAGAACCACTGATGATTTGCTTAATTTTATTCGCGTATTCGCGGCCAATTTGGCCATGGCTTCGCATCAAGCGGACACGTTCCTCATTGTCAAGAGTATACCAATTATCTTGTCCTTCACGTTTTTTCGACATAGGATAGAAGCAAAGGTAGGGCATGTCTGGCATGGCTGGTTTCAGCCTGCTCTGCAGATAGGGATCTGTCTCTACATCAACCCCAGGTTTGGCCAGATACCCTCCTAGCTCAACCACTGATAAGTAGGAATGAACAGGTTCAAGATAGGAGGCAATGGCGGTTTGCTGCAAATGTTCCTTTGTTTCTATCATTTCTTCAATGGTTGGGCGAAAATGCAATAGTAGTATATCTGCCTTATGCCCAGCAACACGAAACATGCCAAAACTTCCAGTCTGTGATTCATTGACACGCTCATACTCCTGGATAAGTGAATGAAACCCAGTTAATGCGTTGACTCTCTCAGCAGCAGAAGCCGCTTGCCATCTTGCAATGTCAATACTCCGAAAATCATGCAATACATACCAACCATCCAAGGTAACCGGTGCATTACTCATGTGTGAGGTCTCCTTTCTTAGTGCGCTGACTATGTTCCAGCTCACGTATCATTTCTTGAGCTACCTGAATGACTGCTTGTTGCAGGCGAAGCGCCGGGGAATCATCTTCACTATGAGTGGGTGCAGCTTCTACCATATAACTGACGCCGCATTCAAAAAGGCGTTCATGCCCCTCTCCAAAACGTCCTGCAACCACAGCACAACTTTTATTCATTTGGCTGGCTAGCTGTCCCATATAGGCAGGCACTTTGCCTTCTCTGGTAGAGGCGTCTACTTGTCCTTCTCCTGTAATCACAAAATCCGCATTCATTATTCTATCAGGAATCTCCAGTTTTTCTGCCACATAATTCGCTCCTGCAACACGAGTAGCCTTGCCGAAGGCAAATAACGGTAAAGCTGCTCCACCAGCAGCACCCATGCCAGGTTCTTGCGCTAACGGCGAGATATGTAGACTATTTTCCAACAAACTAGCAAAACGTGACAATTCCATATCTCTTTTTTGAATCGCTTCAGGCGAAGTAAGACCTTTTTGTGGGCCATAGACAGTAGCTGAACCGTTGATACCTGTCAACGGATTTTGCACATCGGCCAATACTGTGAAATTCACATGGTAGACAGCCGGATGAACTCCCTGGAGCGAAATGGTTCGTACTCGTTCAAGCTCTCGTGCGTCTTTACCAGAAAGCCGATCATCAGTATCATCTAGATACTGCGCCCCGAGCGCCGCAAGCAACCCATAACCTCCATCCGTCGATGCACTTCCTCCAAGCGCGAGCACAATCTCTGTGATTCCACGCATCAAGGCATCAAGAATGACCTGGCCCAACCCATAAGTATTGGCCTGCAGGGCACGTTCTAATTTGCTTTTTTCACTTCCCTTCAGAGGAACATAACCACAGATATTGGCAAGTTCAATGTAGGCCGTGTGATCCTGTATCAGATAATACGAGCTGTGTGGTTCTCCAAATGCATCCATTGCATGAATTCGAATGACTTGAGCATGAAGTTTTTTTTGTAAAACTTCCAGCGTTCCTTCACCGCCATCAGCCATGGGTGCAAGATCAACTTCCATTGTTTTTTGCACACGTTTCAGCGCTTTTGCCATTAGTTCAGCTGCAGTGACGGCTGATAAAGTACCTTTATAAGAGTCTGGTGCGACCAGAACGCGCATAGACTGATAGTCACCTCATTGTTTTTCCTATAGTTTACGTTCAATAGAAGGGAATTGTCCAATCATTATCCAAACCACTCAACAGAAAAAGGCGGCATAACTGCCGCCCTATCGGATATCAATGGGTATGGAGAAAGCTCAAGTTGTGTCAGGCACAATATTCGTCAAACAAAGCCACTAAGTGAGCTGCAACATGATGTGCATCGCTGCCTTCAATATTACTGCGGTGTAAAACTCCTACTAACTTTCCGTCCTTGAAGAGAAACATAGACGGTGATGATGGTGGCATTCCTTCAAAATATTCACGGGCACGTGCTGTTGCGTCTTTGTCTTGTCCAGCAAATACCGTCACCAGACGATCAGGTTTTTTATCATTCTGCAAAGCTAGGGCAACGGCTGGACGAGCAATTCCACCCGCACATCCGCAAATAGAATTGACCACCACCAACATGGTACCCTGTTTATCCTTCATAGCTTCGTCCACTTCTTGTGCGTTGCGAAGCTCTTGAAAGCCAAGCTGCGTCAATTCATCCCGCATCGGCTGCACCATCATTGCATAAAAATCCAATTCCAAACTCATAGGAATCCTCCTCGCTTTGCGGGCCCTCAAGTAGGCACACCGGATCATGACCAGAATGCTTCAGACAATTTGCCTGATAACCTCTTCCTTTATTATAGAATGCCCGCTGCAGACTGCAAATGTTTTTTTATCTCCTAAAGAACTGCAAGTAAAAAGATTGGATGGATTCACTCCAGACAAAGATGACAGTTTGACGAAACCAGATGAGGAAACGAATAAAGTCAGATACCTTAAGTTGCGGAGCATTGCTTACAAACGGTATAACGAAAAGAGGAATTCTTTAGAGGAGCTAAAATTCGATGTCTATCTCAAATTCTATTTTTCTCAAAGCCTGCGTACGTGAACCAGTTTCACGCGCACCCGTTTGGTATATGCGCCAAGCTGGCCGTTATGATGCCGACTATCGAGAAATTCGCAAACAATACTCACTAGTAGAAATTTGTCAACGTCCGCAAATTTGTGCTGATGTTACACGGATGCCTGTTGAAAAATTGGGCGTTGATGCTGCCATTTTGTTTTCTGATATCATGATCCCGATTGGTGCCATGGGATTAGATTTTGAAATCAAAGAAAATATTGGTCCTGTCATTGAAACCCCGATTCGCAGTAAGGAAGATATCAATCGTTTACGTCTGTTTGAACCCGGCCAAGATCTTTGGTATGTATTGGAAACCATTGAACGACTTCGTCATCAATTACATGTTCCTCTGATTGGATTTACAGGTGCCCCTTTTACATTGGCAAGTTATATGATAGAAGGCGGTCCATCGCGTGAATACATTGAAACCAAGCGGCTCATGTATAGCCAACCGGATGTTTGGAAAATGCTGATGGACAAGCTTGGCGAGATGATCATCCTTTATGGTAAGGCGCAAGTCAAAGCAGGAGCGCAGGCTCTTCAGTTATTTGATTCCTGGGTCGGTTCACTGTCTCCCGATGCTTATGAAACTTATGTATACCCAACCATGAAACACATTTTTGATGAATTACGTCCGCTTGGTGTACCGTTAATTCTATTTGGTGTCACAACAGGCGAATTGCTGACTCAGTTTCAACATGCGGGTGCGTCTGTCATTGGTGTAGACTGGAGAGTTCCTATTCGTAGAGCTCGTGAGAGACTCGGAACGAAAATTGCTCTGCAGGGAAATCTTGATCCTGCTCTATTGCAGGCGCCATGGAACGTACTCGAAGCAGAAACTCGTAAACTTCTGGAAGAAGGCTTACGACACCCCGGCTATATTTTCAACTTAGGACATGGTGTGCGACCTTCAGTAGACATACAAATTTTAAAAAGACTCACAGAATTTGTTCACACTTATAGTGAGGAATGGCTTGCTCAACAATTGACATCTTCTTCTCAATAGAAAAAATAGTAGAGGAGTTGGCACGAATGGCTAAAAATGAAGCGTTAGGCTTGTTGGTAATGGCCTATGGAACACCGCGATCGGCAGAAGAGATTTTACCCTATTATACGCACATTCGCCGCGGTCGACCACCCAGTCAAGAACAGTTAGATGATTTGACAAGACGTTACCAAGCCATAGGCGGCGTTTCACCGTTAGCAGCCATAACAGAACGCCAAGCGTATGGCTTAGCGGAGATACTCAATGCTGATGGTGGGCGAAAGGTCCGACCTTATATTGGCCTGAAACACACGTCTCCCTTTATTGAAGATGCCGTGAAAGCTATGAACCATGATGGTATTGAAGAAGCCGTGGGAATAGTCCTAGCTCCTCACTATTCAACAATGAGCATCGGCTCATACCAAAAAACAGCCCTGACAGCCTCCGCGTCGCTGGGTGGCCCAAAATTATGGCTTATTGATTCATGGCATATGCACCCACTTTTTTTGCAAGTTTTAGCCAACCGGGTTGCCGAAGGGTTGCAAAAATTTTCTTCCAACGCAGAAGTAACCACTATTTTTTCCGCTCATTCGTTACCTGAAAAAATCCTTCAAATCGGAGACCCATATCCAGATCAACTGAAAGAATCAGGTGAAGCAGTAGCACGTATGTTACAACTCAAACATTATACGTTTGCCTGGCAAAGTGCCGGTCAAACTGGCGAACCATGGCTTGGACCGGATATTCTGGACAAGTTGCGCGAACTTGCCAAAGCAGGTTGTCGTAATGTTCTCTCCTGCTCACAAGGTTTTGTCGCCGATCATTTAGAAGTACTTTACGACATTGACATTGAAGCCAAACAACTCGCTGCGCAACTCGGTATTCGACTGGAACGCACTCATCAAATGAACGATGATAGAGAATTTTTAAAAGCTCTGGCAGCAGTCGTGCGCGAACGCGAAAATAAAGGAGATGAAACAGCCTGATGCGCCGCAAAATTGCAATTGTTGGCGGTGGAATCACCGGCCTGACGGCCGCTTACCAACTGCTCAAGCTGGCGGACGCGGCGAAAGAGGAAATAGATTGTCATATTTTTGAGGCTTCTTCACGACTAGGAGGCAAAATTCTCACCTATCGTGAACAAAATCTTGTTCTCGAAGCCGGTCCTGATTCCATGTTGGCCCGGAAACCAGCGGGTGTTCAGCTCATTCGTGACCTAGGGCTAGAATCCGAGATTATTGAACAAAATCCAAACGCTCGCCAAACCTATATTGTCAAAAACGGACAATTGGTACATATGCCAGGCGGCACACAAATGGGCATACCTATTCATTTCACACCTTTCCTTGAAACCCCTCTGCTGTCTGCCGCCGGGAAAACACGTGTTTTTTCCGATCTCGTTTTACCTAAACGCGAGGACCCATCAGACGAATCACTAGGTCACTTTCTTCGACGCAGGTTTGGCGATGAATTGACAGACTCGCTTTGCGAGCCTCTTTTAGCAGGTATTTATGCAGGAAGAGTTGACGATTTGAGTTTACAAGCTACTTTTCCCCAGTTTGCAGATCTAGAAAAAAAATATCGAAGTGTTATTTTAGGATTACGTAAAACTGCTCACCCTACCACTGCTTCGACAAGTGGAAGAAGTGCCTTTATCACGTTACGCGGCGGCTTACAATCCTTAATTGACAGGCTCTCCGAGGTACTTTCCGACAGCGCTCAATTTCATCTCCGTACTCCGATTCTTGAAATTCAGCGTCTAGAAACAGGTGGCTATGAACTGTCCACTGCTTATGAACATTTTTCATTTGATTGCGTTTTATGGACAACGGATACTCAAAATCTTCTCAAAGCGGCAAACAAACTACTTCCAGTCGGCAGCAACCAATGGCTAAATGTCCCTGCTGTTTCCACAGCTACCATCTTACTTGGCTACACACCCGATCAACTTAATCATTCTTTAGATGGTTCTGGTTTTGTTGTTCCACGTTTAGAAAATAGAGCGATTACGGCTGCCACTTGGACATCTAGCAAATGGCCTCATACTACTCAAGGACGATTTTCATTGATTCGCTGTTATGTGGGAAGAAGCGGTCAACAGGAAATTCTAGAACTAGATGACAAACAAATCTTACAAAAAGTGCGCAGAGATTTAGAGGATTTAATGGGGATTCAGGCGTCACCATACTTTACACATATAACTCGTTGGCAAGAAGCGATGCCACAATATCTGGTCGGGCATCGCGAGAGAATTCGCACATTTAAGCAACACATAGCAACTCATACACCAGGATTTCTGGTAGCTGGTGCTTCTTACGATGGCGGTGTAGGTATTCCAGATTGTGTTTTACAAGGACAAAAAACCGCAACTGATGCTTGGATGTACATGCATACTGAAATCTTTCGATAAACTCACCTTGCTCCTTTCTGTTTTAAAAAACTGGCAGTTTCATTCAAAAAGCAAGCGGGAGAATGTAACATTTTCTCCCGCTGCTTCGTCTAATCATTATAGAGGACACAAGTTGCTGATACTTATTTTGAAGGTTGAATCTATGACTTAAACATTTGTCGGGCACCAAGATACTTGGGTCCCCAATAGGAATTAAATACACTATCAATACTAACACCCATATCTTGAGCATCAATCATCAACCCGTTGCCGATATAAATGCCTACATGCGAGGCACCAGGGGCATATGTGCTAAAAAACACCAAGTCTCCAGGTTGCAAATTATTTTCAGAAACCGGAATACCTTCAGCAAACTGTTCTTCAGAAGTGCGCTCTATTTGAATGCCAAAATGAGCCAACACATATTGAGTAAATCCAGAACAATCAAAGCCACTTGGCGAAGTGCCTCCCCATACATAGGGGACACCTAAAAACTGTTCAGCAAAAGAAATAATCGCACTTGCATTGCCCGTAGGCATATTAGAAATGGTTGTATTAATATAACTTTTATTTTGCATGAGCAGATTGGCTTCCTCTGTTTGCAATTCAATCTGCTGAATTTGCGACTGGGTAAGATGAATCTGGCTCTCCAGCAAGCCTCGCTGTTGTTCTTCTTGCTGAACCTGGTTCTGTGTCTGATGCAACAGTGTGGATTCATCTGCTGCAAGAACCGCGTCTGTATGCTGCAGAGTCAGCAATTCATCATGTTTGTGAACTAACTGGTGGAGTTTCTCAGATTTTTGAACGTTTTGGGCAGCCAAGCGTGCTTCAATCGTCTGTACTTCTTGCAAAAGCACATGGTTTTCTTGAGAAATTACTTCTAATCCATGTAATCGATTTAACAGATCTTGAAAACTTGTTGCATGTAAAAGAACGGATAAATACTGAACGTTGCCATTCTCATACATCAAACGCAATCTAGCGTATAAGTCGCTTTTAAACGTATTCAGCTTGATATCATTCTGATGGATTTGTTTTTGTAAACTGATTAATTCTGTCTGCAAATCTTTCATTTGCTGCTGATTGAGAAGAATAGCCTGCTGGACATTCTGTAACGAATCTTTGTATTCACTGAGTTTATTTTGGAGTACGGTTTCTTTCACTTTCTCCTTTGCAATTTGTTGATAGGTTTGATTGGATTGCTGCTGAAGCTCCTGCAACAACGTTTTTTCCTGCGTCAACGAGGAAGCCTGGGCAATTTTTTGCGCTGAAAAGGACATTGCCAGAACTGCCACCGCCGAGCAGAGAATGCGAGACACTCGACGCAAACACACCACAACTCCTATCTTCTCTTCATATCTTCCTGACCTTTTGGTCTGCACGCCTAATTCGACATAAAATGCGTATTTCCTACCTTAATCCGCAAAAAAGTAGTCCTTTCACTTCTGCAAGATGGAAAAAGTCATGAATATGGACTAACCTGAGCCACCTTCTGGATACGCTATAATATAGAGAAGTAAGCTGGGACAAAGTTTAGGAAACAGACCCAGGAGGGCGGAAATGAGAAAGTTTCCTCGATGGCGTGTATTTTATCTGGTTGTACTGATTTGCTTTGGGATTTTCAGCGCTCTTGGCGATGGACTCAATTTATGGAATCCAAGCGTTTTCGGCGGAGGGACAGGGGTAAGTGCAGCACCTTCTTATCCAACTGCTGCTGGTGCGAAGCATAATCAATTTTATGAAAACAGTCTAACACCAAGCGAATGGATACAACTGGTTCATTTGAAGAAGGCACAGCAACTTGGTAACTTTGGAAAAGGTGAAACCATTGCCTTATTTGAAACCAATGGTTATTTCAGCATGCCTTCTTACCTCTCTTTCTGTAAAAGTTTTGCTTCTACCGATCCATCCTTGCTATACCCTAATCAGATTGATGTTTGGACAGATGGAAAGCTCCTTCACTTAAACCGTTCATCACAAATTATCCGCCCAAATGCAGAGACACTTTTAGATACGGAATGGGCTCATGTTGTAGCCCCCAAAGCTCGATTACTTATCGTAGATATTCACCAGTCCGGCATTCAACATCCACTCACCTTGTCAACTATGCAAAGTTTATTTAAAAAGTTACATGTGACTGTAGTGAGTTCATCTATAGAACAGGGATTGCAGCCTCTGATGACGCATAACCCGTTGCTTCAAGAAAGGACATTTGGCAGTCGACAAGTATTACAATGGATCGCTAGTCATTATCCGTTTTTTCAAGCTTCTGGAGATCAGCCGGGACATGTTTCAGAAACTGTTTTTGCGCCACAAATGGTCATTGTCGGCGCTAGTCAGTTTGTACACCATACATGGCAAGTAGCACCTTGGGAGGGTGCTGGTCCAGCAGTTTGGACTGCATTTGCATCCTCTTTGCAACGAGAAGCTGCAAAACAACCTTTTCTGTATCGACAAACACCGGATGTTGTGTGGTTCGGTGGTAACCCGGGTGTCATTCTCTCGGATTCACGGGGTTTTTTAGGGGGAGTTGAAGGAACATCGTTGGCTACGCCAACTTTTGCAGCTCTCTTTGCTTTAGCCGATGCAGCACACGTTGAAAATACTGGTCGCCACTTGCCCAAAAACGCCAATGCGTTGCTTTATCACCTAGCACTTCAAGACCCTCACGCTTTTTCATCTATATCCGTAAAAAATACTGCCTTTAAAGATGCAAGATGGAGACCTGGTCAAGGCTTAGGAAATCCGAATCCAGATACATTTGTGCTCGATTTATCTAAATGGAACGATTCAACATTTTCACAGCGTTCACCACTCCACCTTTCACTATGGCCATTCTATCTTGGACTGGCAGCCATGTTATTATTGTTCGCTTACTGGATACGGCTAGTTGTGAGTGGAAGTTTAGCACTTGATAGACTCAGTCACCTTTATCCCCAAGTTCAGAGAAAGTTGGCGCTTTATTTTCTAAGCGGATCAGCCATTCTTCCCCTTTTACTGTTTGCTGAGCGTTATATTTTATTGATTACCTCATTGCAACTATCAGGAAGCCAATTTCAGAGAATCATTCTTTTTTCCATTATTTTATTCATCGTAACAAGTTTGATTTCTTTTCTATTTTTACAATGGTATAAAGTCTATCGAACGATATTGATGGCTTCTGAATCGATTGCCCAGAAAGGAGAGCAAAAAAGGTGAATAACATCATGAGTTCCAAGGAGACCACCATATATTGGGATACCATTGATACGCCCATAGGAGATATACGTCTCTACGCTACCCAACAGGGACTATGCTACGTATGCCTGCCAGCCGATGCAGAAAGCACTGCTCACGAGTATTGTGAAAAAATTTGGGGGAAAACAGAATGGGTACATGATAGTCTTCCTATTGACAAATACAAAACACAATTAAAAGAATACTTTAATAAAAAAAGAGTAGTGTTCGATCTCGATTACGATTTGCACGGTACTCTTTTTCAAAAATCAGTATGGCAAACCCTTCTGAAAATTCCTTATGGTCACACTTGGTCCTATCAAAAACTTGCCCATAATATTGGTCATCCTCGCGCCTATAGAGCAGTCGGCAGAGCAAATGGAGCGAATCCATTGCCTATCTTCATTCCCTGTCACCGCGTCATCGCTGTTCAAGGTAAACTTGGCGGTTACAGCGGAGGATTGGAAGTAAAACGGTTTTTGCTTTCATTGGAAGGCTCTCCAGTAGTATCATAGCGTTGTTTTTCGTAAGCTTGTAAATCGGGCAGTTGAAAATTTTCTTCACTTTCACCGAGTACCTTATACCAATTTGCCGCTGTCCAAGAATAAGAAAATCTTCTCTTTTTGCGCAAATACAATTTCATAGCCTTTTGAAGTTCTAGTCTGAGTTTATCTTGTGTAGACATAAAACGTGGCATGGGATGGCGCTCTTTGTCAATCAAGCTTCTGGTAATTACCATACCAGGAAGCACTTTTTCACGAGGAACTTTACGCTTACGAAGAAATCTACGAATCTGCCATATTGCAAAAATGGCAATAAGAAGAAGCAGTAGAATTCCTGTCCATTCCGATAACGGAGAAGCAGCTGTTGGATGTATCACGCTATTTGCTTGATGAGCGTTCTGCTCCGAAACAGACGCATGTCTTTTCAAACGATCCAATAATCCAAAAATCTCGAAGATTTTTCCTAATAATGATTCTAATAATGGACTCAGCAGATAGAGCGTCGCTTCTCCCAAACCGCCAATCACAAAAAGTAACGCAAATGGTAATACAACCATTACGAATACACAACCCACAACAAGGAGCAGTAGTGTTTTTAACATGAAAAATCGTTTCTCTGAGTAACTCCCTGCCAATTTCCATGAAAGAACTAGCCGCATCAGCAAAAGAAAAACAATCATGGCCGTCAGCCAGCGAATAGCCCACACAGAAGAGAGGAATGACAATCCATATATAAGCACTGAAAAGCTAGCCACAGCATCTATCCAATATTGTATAAGATTATGACGAAGTAAATCTCGTGTAGTCATGGAAAGGCGATAACGAAAAATAGCTAAAGAGAACAGGAGAATATTCCATACAATTGATAGCCAGACATCTTTGACAATAGCTATCAAGCAAGCAACGAGAACAAATACTAAAAATATCGGCAGCATAGAACGAGGTGCCAAAAACTTAGTCCAAGCGAGTACCAATAAAAATCCAAACAACCACAAAGTGGATGACAAGATCAAATCTTGATGATGAAACTGTTCAGAAATCACATAAATTAAAATAGCTGGGAATATAAAAGAAACCAAACACCAATACCATGAAAAACGAAATGGATCTTGTGACAATCGATCCTGCTTCGATTCTCGCAAACAATCATTCCCTCTTTGCTCTATTCTATCTTTCCGCAGTGATGGGCGTATCATTTTCCACCTCTTCTTTCCATCTTGGTAATTTAATAATTTCGATGGGGCGTCCGCGACGCTTTTCAGCCTCCATCCATTGCTCCTGTTCGGCAGAAAAAAACGCACCCACAATCAGCCAAGGCGTGCGCGGAGAAGTTGAAAATCGTCGAGCTTCCTGAAGAACGTCTATCAAGGAACAGGTAGGATAAGATTCAAGAACAGCTAACAGACTGCGTAATCGACCATATGTCACAGAACCATACCAATGTTTTTGAGGGTAATTTGACAGAAGTGCATTACTTGCGAAGAATAGAGAATTTCCACGCTCTCCTCTCTGCCATTGAGAGACAGTGGCAAGCAATAATGCACAGAGTCTATCAAAGGTAGGAGTATCTGCCTCCATCCAATATGGATTCTGCATTTGAGCATTTAAGATAACCACCCATTCTTCTGAAGTTGTGGTTTCAAACTGCTTTACCCACCAATCTCCAGTACGAGCAATGGTTTTCCAAGCAAAGTACTTGGGCGGATCACCCGCAACATAGGGACGAACATCTTTAAACAGGGACTCGTCAGGCAGTATCCAGCGCTGCGTCATACGAGTTCCAGTGAGCGCCTGCCATATGGAATGAAGCGTCTGCGATGAAGCAGCATCAGGATATACGCCAAGCTGTTCCGGGAAATGGGGCGACAAACGAAATCTTCGCAGTCCAAAACCTTCATGTATTTCTATAGAACAGATATCTCGTAACGATTTAGGACCTCGTCGCATAGCATACAGCTGGCAGACAAAAGAGATCTGTTGACCTGGCAAAAGGTAAGAAGTCCATTCTAAATACCGCATATCCCCTTCTTTATTAAAAGCCGTTCCTTCTGGTGCATGTAAGGTAAGGTGCAAATAAGGAATCGGTAAACCTCGATGTTGTTGGATACAGATTTCTAACTGGACAAATTCGCCCACAGCACATTCTCGCTTTGTAATGGATGCAGTGGATTCTATTGAGGATTGCACCCTGCGAAACCATATTCCAGGCCATACCAATGGCGCAATGAGCAAAAGAATGGGAAGAATCCAGTACCAGACCATCCTTCCACCTCACTCCGAATATTCCCATTCTGTAGGTACAGGCACATGGTCGACAATGCGGTCGATAAACTGTTGGAATTGCTCTTCGGAATCTGTGGAAGACCAATTTCGAAACACAATCCGGTGACGAAGGATAGGCTTAATCGCAGTTTGAACATCATCTGGAGTAACAAAATCCCTGCCCTCTATCCAAGCCATAGCTCGCACAAAATGCGAAAGCGCTACAATTGCTCGCGGACTGGCACCAAGCAGCACCTCAGAATCTTCCCGTGTTGCTCGACAAAGATGAACTAAATAAGTAAGTACATCACTGTGAATTTTCACTTTCTGAACTTTATTTTGCAGTTCTAGTAAATCCATAGCTGATAGAATGGGTTCAGGCATGACAGGTGGGACAGTATGACGGAATACCATTTCCAATTCTTCATCCGCAGTTACGTAACCAAGTTTGAGTTGAACTAAAAATCTGTCTAATTGAGCTTCTGGAAGAGGGAAAACACCTTGTGACTCAATCGGATTGGCTGTAGCCATTACGCAAAAAGGAGCCTCTAATGCGTAGGTCACTCCATCCACAGAAACCTGTCTTTCTGCCATAGCTTCTAGTAACGCAGATTGCGTACGCGGGGTTGCGCGATTAATTTCATCCATCAGCAATAGTTGTGTAAAAATTGGCCCCTTACGAAAACTAAAATCACCTTGGGTTGGGTTGAGTACCAATGTTCCAGTAATATCACTGGGAAGTAAATCAGGTGTTCCCTGGATTCTCTGAAAAGAAAGACCAAGAACGCGGGCAATTGTATTAGCTAAAGTGGTTTTTCCTGTACCAGGTATATCTTCGAATAAAATATGACCTGAGACCAAAATGGCTGCAAAAGCTTCCTTGACAACTTGCTTCTGACCTATAATTCGTTTGCAAACTGCGTCAATAACAGCAGCTGCTTGGTTTGTCTCCTGCATGGTTAATTCTGATTCCGCCAAAGCAACCAGCGCCCCCGTTCAAACGAAATCCTTGTTCTATCTTAAATATTATAGAGCAAAAAGATTAAGAAAGCTGATTTTTCTGGATTTCCGAACCATTTTCTTCTTTCCAGATCAATACATCGGAAGGATCCAATTGTGGTCGACGCTGGTATTTGTGGGACTTGAAATTATGAATTTCCTTGTAAATTCGTGTCATAGCATTAAGAATTTCTCTTTCGTCAAGTGATTCTGGACTCCAATAATAGATATCCATATATAAGGGTTTACCATCTGCCGTTTCTCTTACATACTCGATATTTTCTGCTTTTTGAAAACCATTTTTTTCATAAAACCGTATTCGTTTAAGCGTGTCAGCATCTTCTGCATTCTCAGGCTCCACTTCAAGTAAAATCATTTTCTGCTTCTTTTTAAATGCCTGTAAAACTTTACTGCCCACTCCCTTACTACGAATATTTGGTTTAACCAGTAAATAATCGATAAAGATAAAATCTCTAAATTCAGCGTATATAACTACGTACTCATCTGTTTCCTTTTTAAAATACGCATCGTGTTCAGCAAGCAAATCTTCAAATTGAGCTCTCTTCTTCATTTCTTCATCTGGAAAATAACTCGCAAGCATTGAATACCAATCTTTTCCCATTCAATATCAATCCTTTCCGTTTAATTTAATCATACGCTATTTTACACAACAGATTGACAAGATCAGTAGAATAAAGAGGATATAAAAGAAAATTGAAGTTAATCGACAAGAAGGAAGGATGGCCTTGCATCTTTTTCTTTTTCATGCACTGTTACTACTCTTTGCCGGTTTTTGTGCCGCATTCATCGACTCCTCAGTCGGAGGAGGCGGACTTATTTCCTTACCTGCATTGATTGTGTTGGGATTGCCGCCTACTTTAGCGCTTGGCACAAATAAATTGGCTGGCACTTTATCATCAATTACCAGCTTTAGTAATTATGCCCGTACCGGTAATATCCATTTCAGACTTGTCCGGTGGCTCATGCCTCTTGGATTTGTTGGATCACTGCTTGGTGCTGCAGCTATACATCAAATATCTCCACATTTTTTACGACCACTTGTCATTATCCTTTTAATTGCTGTAACACTTTACACTCTTTTCAAACCCCAAGCTGGCTCCATTCACAGCTATATAGACGGAAAGAAATTCGCTTTTCTTGGTGCATGTCTCGCTTCTCTAATCATTGGCGCCTATGATGGCTTTTTTGGACCGGGAACCGGTTCTTTTCTTATCCTTAGTTTTGTCTTACTTGGGTTTCAATATGTGCCTGCCTCCGGAAATGCGAAATCAGTTAACCTTGCTTCCAATGCTGGTGCTCTCGCTTTTTTTTCATATGCCCATACTGTTGTTTATAGTTGGGGGCTTTTATTAGGTATAGGCATGATCGCCGGTGCTCTGACAGGTTCTCAAATCGCCATCCGTTACGGTGTAAAATACATTCGACCTGTATTTATTCTCATGACTTGTAGCATGATTGTTCAACAACTATGGAGTATCTTGTCTCATCCTCACTCATAAAAAACAGAGTTTTAAATAACTGATCATCCCACCCATACCATTTGTAAAATTTTCTTCGTGATGAAATGAGAAAGCTTGTCATACCTCTATAATGGAACCCGAATTGAGAATAGATTTTCTCAACTTGTTCCTTGAGGAGGCAAGTTATGAACCATACACTATACTCATTTCTGATTATTTTACTTTTTGCTTATCTCTTCAGTCAGCTGAGCAGTCGTCTACCCATACTACGCATTCCCGTAACTGTATCTTATTTAATATTCGGGATTATTTTACAAACTCAATGGATACCACTCTCAGAAGATGATGTGCAATGGCTCAATCATTTAGCCGACTTTGGTTTATTGTTTCTGATGTATATCTCTGGAATGGAAGTGGATATGCGTCTTTTGCAATTCCCCTCAAAAGTGGACAATCAAAAGAACAATCCAATGCTATTAGGAATCCTCATCTACTGTTCAACTTTGTTACTTTCTTACTTGTTGTGTTTAAGTATGGTTCAGTGGTTTCATATGAATGCCAATCCATACTTTCTCTGCCTATTATTTTCAACAACTTCGCTAGGTATCATATTGCCCATCTTGGAAGAAAGTGAACTGATTCACACAGATTTCGGACAATCGATTCTCATGAGTGCACTCTTGTCCGACTTTCTGACCATGGTCATTCTTTCCTTATATCTTGGCAGACTATCCGGAGATGGAGCATTTTCTACCCTCATGACGCTTGCTATACTCCCCATGACTTTGGTGATGTATCTAATACTACGTGTTATTCAACGCCTACCATATATTCGAAAATATGCTGGTGATGCCAAAAATCGCTTACGCGCAATACTCGCAATACTTGCCCTGCTTTGTATTATTGCTACAGCCACAGGAGCAGAACCTATATTGGCGAGTTTTCTTGTAGGGATGCTTGTATCTGCTCTTCCAAGTCGTGATAAAGACAAAATTCGTGACTACAGTCACGGTATTGGATACGGTTTTTTAATTCCTATATTTTTTTTATCCGTAGGTTTAGATTTTGATCTCGATACGTTCCATTCTTCTTCAGCACTACTTTTCTTGCCCACACTCCTGTTTCTAGCATTTTCCAGCAAAATTATTCCTGCTCTTTGGTTAGTTAAACCTTATGGCTGGCGCAATATGATAGCTGGTGGAAGCCTGCTTTGTGCTAGGCTCTCTCTGATTGCAGCAGCAGCACAAATTGGTGTGACTGTCCATCAACTCACACACGCTGTGGCTGATTCTATTGTGCTAGTTGCAGCCATTACAGCATTAATTTCACCTGTGATATTTGTGAGCACCATGCAAAATCGAATTGAATCCAAAGTGTAAGATACCTGCATGTTAAAAAAAAGGTATAATCTCTGCCCCTAGTAGGGCAAATTAGCCTATAAAGTTGCCTTGAAGTCCATACATTGCATCCTTATTGGATTCAGATGCAATAGGATACAAATTAAATCAGGAGAAGGAGAATCACAAACAGTGAGAGATATTCACGCATTTCACACCTGCTATGTTTGCAGGCATCCAATTGCCTGGGTAGGGAATTTGTGTGGTGAGTGGACCGTAGGACATGGTCGTGATATTCACGCCACCCTCACAGTTGCGGGAGATCTGGATGAACAGGGCTATCTGCCAATAGGTGTACAATTACAATGCCCAGAATGCGGAGCAGTTAATCAATTTAAAGCAAAGCATAAATTAGAGGAATCACTATAAGGTCATGCACTTTGACATTGAAAAATTTTTTATAGTGATTCCCAATTAACGTCCATATTTTCATCACGAAAATTCCTGTGAGAGATTTTTTTCTGTTCATACATATGTTGATCGGCTTCATTGACTAAATCCTTTAAACGCATCCATTCCCCTTCTGTACCGCCAATGGAAAGAGACGTTTGCTGAGCATGCAGAGGAAGATCTGGAATGCATCTTATATTGTTAATATTCTCATGTAAACGTGAAATATCATCCAAAACATCCTCCAAATTTAAACCAGGTAGCAGAACTAAAAATTCGTCTCCACCAAAACGAATCGTAAAACCGCGATCGGCAAGCCAATGATTTACGGCACTGATAAGATGGCGCAATAATTCATCCCCCGCCGCGTGCCCAAATCGGTCATTATAATCTTTAAATCTATCGACATCTATGAATAGAAGCGACAGTTTTTCTGAAGGAGGAAACACCACTCCAACTTTTTCTTCCAGGTAATCAGTAATTTCATTTGGATTGAGTGGTTGAGTCGTATAGGTTTCAAGTTCTGTAAGAAAATGCCGATTATAACATCCTGTTAGTGCATCAGTGTAAGCTTGTCGACGGATCTGGTAATAAAGTTGCGCTGAATATAAAATACCACTCAAACGTTGGGCTACTTTGTTCATTAATGTCAACTCTGTGGGTGAGTAAAAGTTGGGATACTGAATTTTTAAGGTCATGACACCAAAAACTTCTTGTTGAAACATGAGGGGAATACGGACCATACTCCGCAATCCTAATTTGTACATTGTTTCATCTTCAATAAATTGTTGATTCTCCATTAAATCTGGGTTATAATGCAATTTCTTTTGTTGATAAACCCATTCTAATCCTGTGTTTTTCACAATCATGAGCGAGCCCGAGGGAAGAGCCTGTAAACCGTTTCTTGTTACCACTTCATGAATGACGCAATAACGATGATGAAATGCCCCTAGTAATATACCAAACCGGTCAAACTCAAATCTTTCAAAAAACAAGTCCTTGATACGTTGCATCATATCGATAATACTCTTACTTTCCAGAGCGACTTGTGTACAGCGCTCCAGCCATTCATAATTTTTCAGTTCCTCCAACAGCATGAACACATAGCGCTCATCTTTCACGATATCCAAATGTTCTCCACTTGGCTGGGACGAAGCATCCATAAAATTCAGCCCCTCCTCCACACTCAAACTTCAACTCTAGACTTCGACATTTTGTTTCTGCTTGCGATTTTTCATAAATCCGTAAATCCAAATGGCTAATCCAATGACCACCATGGGTATGGCTGTATATTGCGCCGCATCCCAATGAAGAGCATATCTTGGAGAATCACCACGCAACATTTCCATAAAAAAGCGTACAATATTATAGGTTACCAAATAATAAGCAATCGAGAATCCCTGTGGCCACCCTTTTTTACGTTGCCAGAGAATCAACAAAATGGCAAAAAGGAAAATATCAGCTTGTCCTTCCCATATAACAGCCGGCCAGAGAGGCTGTGCTCCATACTGATCGTGAGCTAAAGTTCCAGGCGGAAAAACGATGCCAAATCCTTGGTGAGTTGGTGCCCCATAGGCACTCCCGTTCATAAAATCAGCGTCACGACCGATGCTCTGTCCAAGAAGAATACCAGGCGCAGCGAGATCGGCAAATCGCCAGAAATTCAATCGATATCTTTTCAGATAAACCATGGCGGCAAGAACAGCACCTACAATACCGCCCTGAATCGACAGTCCCCCATGCCAGATAAGTGGAATTTGTCCAGGATGAGCAGCATAATACGGGAAATCAAAGAAGAAGACTTGCCAAAAACGAGCACCAATAATTCCGCCCAACAAACAAATCGGTGCAAGATTCCACCAATGTTCCACATCACCCGGTTCGCCTTTAGCTTTGACAAAATACAATGTCACGCCGAATCCAAGCAAAAATGCTGCAGCAAAAATGGTACTGTAAGAGCGTACCGGAAAAGCACCTATATGGAACCAATAAGAATGCAAAGAAATAGCTCCTTTCGAACAATTATCTTTACCCCATGATACTATATTGAGTGAAAGCCTCCAACTATCGTGTTGTCTATAAACTGTTGATTTTACGCATTGTGGGTATCTCTTAACCATCCTATACTGAGATAGAAAGTTCTTGAATCACCCTGAGAGGCGGTTTTATAATTTTGCATGAAATTATTTATTTTCTTCACACATACGGCTACTTTGCTCTTTACGTCATGTTGTTGCTCGAATATTTGGTATTGATTATTCCTGGTGAGACCACTTTAACTACAAGCGGTGCCTTATGGAAAAGCGGAGCTCTGCATTTACAGTTGCCCTGGATGATTGTAGCAGCCACAATGGGCACATTCAGCGGATCGATGATTGCCTACGCTATTGGCAGAATACTGGGCAGACCCGTCATTTTGAAATACGGAAAATATGTCTTGATCACCCCCAAACGATTTGAGCAAAGTGAAGCACTGTTTCGCCGTTATACGTTGCCAACTCTGATCCTATCACGCTTTATTGCTGTGGCGCGTGATATTATACCTTATATTGCCGGTATTCAAAAAGTTCGCCTGCGAGTTTTTATTCCAGCGGTTCTTCTTACATCCATTGTTTGGACGACTACATTTCTAGCCGCCGGAAGTGTTATTGATTTCTTGTGGAATCTGGTTCGCTTACACTGGAAAATTTATTTATTGCCAGCCTTGATTGTGATAGGAATAGGTATTTATGGTTATCGACTGATTCATAAGAAAATTGAATCATCACTACACGTTCAATCTGATACAAATGAAAAATCTCAGAGCTTGGAAGAATAGCAAAGCTGTTCCCTAGCTAGCAACTTTTAATGCCTGACTGACGCTCAAATGATAGATACTCTTCCTTTGCCAAGATGGTATGGCGATCACAAGCCATAATCAATTCATCATGAGGGCGAGCGCTTACACCACCAACAGAAAATAAGTGAATACTCACACCTTCGTTTTTGGCAATTTCAACTGCAGGTATAAAGTCACTGTCACCAGCGATTAAAATGGCATGTGTAATTAAATGTTTCGTTGAATGCATGACCAAATCAGTGGCCAACATCACATCCACACGCTTCTGTTCAAGTATGGGATGACCGTCTTTATCTTGCCCACGATAAGCAAGTTTTCCTTCACGGACTGTGAAATAGGGAAGCTTGCTGACAGCAGCAAAAAATCTTTGCTTACTTGAGACGAGACTCTTTTCTGCTGGACTCGGATTTTGAGTTTGATAGGGTAAACAGTTATAATAGTATACTCTTAATAATTGACAATCTTCTGTTGTCCGTTCAATCAGTTGCACAAAATCAATCTGCGGGCTGCCAAGTCCCTTATGTATACTGTCAATATAGCCACCATCCATAAATACGGCGCAACGATTCATCTTTCGCCAACCTTCCTATCCACCCTTGGTACATCCCATCATTAATATAAAAAACAATGATAATCAAAGTGACTTCATCATACCTTCTTAAAAAAATAAAATCTACAGTCCCCACAAGGTGCAGCTCAAATTTTAGAGCTACCCCTGCTGAACTGTAGAGGTTATCATGGCTCTATTATATGGAACAAAGTCGAATCTTGTCAACGCTTGGCGAAGTTGTGGAAATTGTTTGACATCATTTACCCAAATCAACCCGATACATGGATACATTCAAACAAACCAACAGCCTAGCCTCTTCTTTAAAATAATTTTTCACTATCAAGCAACAAAGTGACAGGACCGTCATTACAAAGGTGCACATCCATCATGGCTCCGAATTGCCCCGTTTCCACGAGCAGCCCATATTCTTTCAGCAATTCGTTAAAATAAAACCAGAGTGATTGGGCTTCATCCGGCTGTGCCGCTGCCATAAAATTCGGACGTCTTCCTTTACGAACATCACCAAAGAGTGTGAACTGTGATACAGATAAAATAGCGCCGCCCACATCTAAAACACTGCGATTCATTTTTCCCTCATCATCTTCAAATATGCGCAAATGTACAATTTTTTCAGCTAAATAGTCTGCATCCTTAGCACTATCTCCAGATTTAATACCCACTAACAAAACCAAGCCAAAAGGAATTCTCCCCACTGTATTTTTATTTACATCCACCCATGCTTCCCGGCTTCTTTGAACGACTATGCGCATTGAATTTTCCTCACCTGCCTGAATTCTCTACTGAGTAACACGTTCAACAGAGAGCGTATCTTTGAGTCTTTTCAAACGTTCCGAAACAGAACGCAAATGATCAAGATTGCGTATTCTTAAATCCAAATGTACATGAGCGATTTTTTTCTTGTCTACACGAGCATTCACGCCCATAATATCCGTTTTGGTTTCTGCTATAGCATTCATCATTTCATTAATCAAGCCATGCCTGTCCATAGCCGTGACTTCAAGTTCTACATGATAAAACCAATCTCGGCTTGATGCCCATTCGACTTCGAGCATGCGATTACCATCTGCAACTAACGGTTGTACATTAGGACAATCTTTACGATGTACCGATACTCCGCGACCACGTGTGATAAAACCGACAATTTCATCGCCCGGTACAGGATGACAACATCTTGCAAAGCGAATCAGCAAATTGTCAATTCCTTTAACTCGAACTCCCATTTCACTCACAAGTTCACGATTTTTTCGCTCCAATGTGAGAGAATCCACATCTTTACTCTGTTGTTCACGACGAAATTTCTCAAGGATGCGAGAAACTACATGTCCTGCACTCAGTCCGCCATAGCCCACTGCGGCATAGAGATCTTCCTCACGAGTAAATGAAAATTTTTGCAGGATATCCGTTAAATATGAGCCATTTAATAAGGAGACGTCCAATCTCTGACGAATTAATTCACGCTCAATCGCTTCACGCCCGCGAGCAATATTTTCTTCACGTTTCTCACGTTTGAACCATTGCCGGATTTTACTTTTCGCCTGTGAAGATTTGACGATTTTTAGCCAGTCTCTGCTCGGACCATAGCCTGTTTTAGCGGTCAAAATTTCTACAATATCACCAGTACGCAATCGATAGTCAAGAGGAACCATTTTCCCGTTAACACGCGCTCCAATGCATCGATTGCCAATATCCGTATGAACACGATAGGCAAAATCAATAGGTACACTTCCAGCTGGTAAATCAAACACGTCCCCTTTAGGAGTAAAAACAAACACTTCGTCAGCAAACAAGTCAATCTTAAGGGTCTCCATAAATTCTTGAGCATCCCGAAAATCTTGCTGCCACTCCAACACTTCACGAAACCACGCTAATTTTTGAGCAAATTTGCCTTCCGCTCTGGCGCTTCCTTCTTTATAAACCCAGTGAGCCGCAATTCCATACTCAGCTGTCTGATGCATTTCCCATGTGCGAATCTGAATTTCCAACGGTTCTCCCCGAGGACCAATCACCGTTGTATGAAGGCTTTGGTACATATTCGCTTTCGGCATGGCAATATAATCTTTAAAACGGCCTGGCATTGGCTTCCACATTGTATGAACCAGCCCCAAGACGCCGTAACAATCCTTGATACTTTCCACCGTTACTCGTACAGCAAACAGATCATAAATCTCGTTAAACTCTTTATTCTGGGTAATCATTTTTCGATAGATACTATAAATATGTTTTGCCCGTCCGGAAACTTCAGCATTCAAATCGAGATCGTCCAACTTATGTTTTAATACGTCTATCACTTCATTAATAAATCGTTCGCGCTCTTGACGTTTTTGCGCCATCAGTTCCACGATATTGTAATACTGCTCTGGATTTAAATATCGAAAAGCAATATCTTCAAGTTCCCATTTAACCGTGTAAATCCCCAATCTATGAGCAAGAGGTGCAAAAATTTCTAAAGTTTCACGAGCTGTACGCAGCTGTTTGTCTGGAGGTTGATACTTAAGTGTGCGCATGTTATGCAATCGATCGGCTAATTTAATAATCAGTACACGAATATCACGTGCCATAGCTAGAAACATCTTGCGTAAATTCTCTGCCTGCTGTTCTTCACGAGAATCAAATTTAATCCGCTTCAGTTTCGTAACACCGTCAACTAGCGCTGCAACGTCCGCACCAAAATGCTGCACTAAATCTGCATCTGTTACTTGTGTGTCTTCCACGACATCATGAAGCAGGCCCGCCACAATTGTAGTTGCATCCAATTTTAAATCAGCTAATATGTTTGCAACCGCCAACGGGTGCGTGATGTAAGGTTCTCCTGATTTGCGAAATTGTCCTTCATGGGCTTTACGCGCTAATTCGTAAGCGCGACGAATCGTCTCAACTTCATCCGCCTCACTATACGCCGACACAATATGACAGAGATCGTCCAGTGAACGTTCTTCGCTTACCATCCACCGAAACCTCCTCGCTTTGCGAGTCTACAGGTGACTCGTTGCCATTTGTCCCTTTCAATCGTACTGAACCAATGTCTGAATAGGCAACTGAGGAATTTTGTCCAAAAGAACTTGCCGTCCACCAAGTTCTTTTAGTTCTATCAAAAACGCCGCTCCAACCACAATACCGCCTAATTGTTGAACCAAATCAATAGTTGCGCTCATTGTCCCACCAGTGGCCAACAAGTCATCCGCTACTAAAACGCGTTGACCCTGCATGATGGCATCTTCATGAATTTCCAACGTATCCTCTCCATATTCAAGTGCATAACTGGCCGATCTCGTTTTATATGGCAATTTCCCTTTTTTTCTTACAGGCGCAAATCCACAACCAGTTACGACGGCAAGGGGAGCTCCTATGACATAGCCTCGAGCCTCCGGACCTACAACCATTTGCGCTTGACACTGGTTGCAAAACTCAGCCAGAGTTTGTATCGATTGTTGATATAACAAACCATTAGCCAATAGAGGCGTAATATCCCGAAACAATATACCTTTTTTTGGAAAATCAGGGATGTCCCGAATCATTTCACGAAATCGCATAATACCCTCTCCAAAATCATAAACTTGGTAACGAATGTCTTCCTGATTATCTAGCAGATGAAAGACTACTTGTATCAGCAACAATCTCCATATTTTCGATGAGATGTTGTTGGTAAATGAACGAGTCGCGGATTTTTCGAGCAGACTCTACTTGCACCTTATAATACGCAGTCGCATCCTCAACAGCAAATCCCAATTCGCAAAAGATAGACATAAGAAGATTTAGACGCGGTAATTTTTTTTGCCAATGATGCAGATTTTGCTTGTCAATCTGAGATTGTTGAGAAAACCAATGATAATATTTTGAGATTTCTTGTCGACGAAGAGGGTGCAAATGACGCCAAGCATTTTTAACGTGTATTTGTACCCGCTTCTGTCCTTGCCATTGATTTTCCACAATTTCAACGATAGCCCCCAGACAATCACCAGTATGCCATGAATTGCAAATTTTAGGAGCTTGAAACCAAATCCATTGACCGATTGTCGCTTCCTCATCACGGACTGTAAATCTTAAATGATTCTGTTCTTTACCAATCCACTGCATGTCGATTAACTCTACAGGTCCCATATAAAAACAAAAAGATTTAAAACCGTTTCCATAGGGTTGGAGCCTTGTTAACCAATGCGCAAGTTCAGGCGTTGCTTCACGAAACATAAGATTTCCATCACTAGTCAGTGGGAAATGCACATCATGTCTATCTTTTGCCTGGTTTTTTACAGTTGATTGAAACTGTCTCCGAAATGCCTCTAATTGATGGCGTTCTACAGCACAGCCTACAGCGTAGTCATGTCCCCCAAAATGGTGCAATGTTTCCTGACAGGATTCCAGAATGGCAAGCAGCGAATCATTTCCATAAGAACGACCGGATCCGCGCAAGAGATGTTGGCCGTTATTGGCAAATACAATAGCTGGTGATTGGAATTTTTCCGCAAGACGAGCAGCCACAATCCCTACCACTCCAAGCGGCCATTCTCCCCACACAACAATGCCCCGAGCATTTTCCAGTTGGTTTTGGTATTGCTCAATGGCCGCAGCGGTAGCTATCTCTGTCCAAGACTTTCGTTCTCGGTTTAATGACTCTATAGTTTCCGCCAGTGACTTCGCTTCTTCTGAACTTGGTCGATGCAACAAACGAAATGCAATATCGGCTGAATCCATTCTACCTGCTGCATTGAGACGAGGAATCATTCGCCAAAGCAATTGTTGGAGAGTGATTGACTCACCTTCAGGTAATCCTGCAACATGCAGAAGTGCACGCCAACCCGCATGAGACCATTGAGAGAGTACCTGTAAGCCATCCTTTATCAATCGTCGGTTCTCTCCAAGCATTGGCATTACATCCGCAAGTGCGCCGAGTGAAGCTAAAGCGATCCATTCGTTTTCGATATGGCCGTTGTGTAATGCAGCAGCTAATTTTAATGCTACACCTGCTCCTGATAATCGTTTGGCAACTATGGCATTTCTATGCCGGATATAATGCACTATAGCATGAGCTATGGGTAGTTCCTCACCGTGTTCGTGATGATCCGTAACAATGACTGGCAAGTGATATAATCTCGCTGTTTTCACAGCTTCTATTGCTCTTATTCCATTGTCTACAGTAATAAGCAGCGATGCCTCCAATTGCACAGCTTTCTCTACATGCTTAACTTGCAAACCGTATCCATCTTCTACACGATGCGGAATCCAACAAACCACTTTTGCGCCAAGACGTTCTAGAGCATCGGTCAGTATAGTCGAGGCTGTTACGCCGTCCACATCGTAATCTCCAACCACCACAATGGGTTGATGACTAGATATACATTCAGCAATGATTTGACAAGCTAAATTCATGTCCAGAAAATCATCCGGTGGTGAGTAGGAAGGAGATTCAGCAAGAAATTCAGCTATTTCCGATAAAGTATGAAATCCACGTTTCCACAATAGTTCGACGAGCAAATGCGGTACAGAAAAATGTTCTGCAATCCTGTCTATTTCTTCAGAATCAGCAGAACTATTGACCCAAAGTAGCTTGTCTTCTCTGTCATTCACTTCTTGATAAACATCAATCATGAGTCTGTCCATGTTCCTCTTCTCCTTCCACATACGGGTTCACATGGACAAATACATCCAAAATACGTGGAAAATTTGCTTTCATAGATTGACGCAAACTGGCGGCAATTTGATGCCCTTCAGCCACTGTGAGATTTGCATCCACGCTAATCTCAACATCTACAACCACATATGAACCGTGATCGCGCACACGCAAATCGTCAATATGGCAGACCCCACTTGAATTTTCTATCGACTCCCGATAAGGTGTTAAATCGGCATCCTCAAGAACCACGCGATCCATTAAAGGTTGTAAGGAGTCACGAGCGATTTTCAAAGCCATTTTGACAACTAAAATCGCGACAACTGCTCCTGCCACTCCATCCATTTGCATCAGCCAGACCCAATGAAGATAGCGGCCCAACAGTGAAAGGAGAATACCCAACAGAGCGGCCAGAGATGAATAGACATCGGAGCGATTGTCATAAGCGCTGGCCATCAGACTTTGACTTCGTTTTTTCTTAGCTATACGGATATTGACTTGGAACATCGCTTCTTTAACGAGCATGGAGATAAACGCTGTCCAAGCAGCTAACCAATCTGGTTGAATAGGAGGGAAAAAGAGGGAACGCAAAGAGGAGTAGGCAACCTCCAAAGCAGCGGCTATCAAAAAGCCCGCAACAATGGAAGCTGCAATTAACTCCGCTTTTCCGTGACCATACGGATGATCATCATCGGGCGGTTTACGAGCAATTCGCAAGCCTACTACGACTGCTACACTGCCAACTACATCTGCACCTGAATGAACAGCGTCGGCGATGATGGCTTCATTACCTGTAATGACTCCAACTATACCTTTACCAAAGGTCAACAAGATATTGAGCAGGGTATTGATCCACGCTATTCTTGCTGTAGTCCCACTCAAGCAGATTCCACCTGTGTCTTACGAATATAACTCCGTCCTCGCCATACGACCCAAAGTGGTGCAGCAATAAAGATGGAGCTATAGGCACCACTTATCAAGCCTACGATTAACGCGAGCGTAAAATCATGAATCGACTGCCCACCAAAGAAGAACAACATGAGCGCTGCTATTAAGACAGTCGCTACCGTATTAATCGAACGAGTCATAGTCTGCCAAAGGCTTTGATTAACCAGATCTTGTAATTCTTCGTAGCTTTTAGGCGGAGTTAATTTCATGTTCTCACGGATTCGGTCGAAGATAACGATGGTATCATTAATCGAATATCCAACAATGGTTAAAACTGCCGCTACAAAAGTCAAATTAACTTCTACGCGAAATAAAGCAAAGACTGACATGACTATAAAAGCATCATGCAGCAAAGCCACAATTCCAGCAAGAGCAAAACGATATTCAAAGCGAATCGCAACATATATGACTATAAAGAGCGAGGCCAGTAAAACAGCCCAAACAGCTTTTCGAGAGGTTTGATTGGCAACAAACGGATCGACTGTATTCACTTGGGGCTGCAAAGCATTGGGAAAAACTTTTGTGACGTCATTCGTAAGAGTATTAATTTGCTGGTTTGTCAGTACCTCTGGAAAACGAATAATCGCTGTTTCTCCATTTAAGCCAGCTACAGTAACATTGCTTGAAGCGACCGGTAGACCAGCATCTGACAGCCATTCATCCACTTTTGCCGTATGAACTTTTTCATTCAATTGAATTTGCACCTGCGAGCCAGCTTTAAAATCCGTGCCAAGATTAAATCCGGAGACGAGAAACACAATCAGTCCTGCAACTGTAATCAACGAAGAAAGCGTAAAAAACCAAGCGCGCCGGCGGACAATATCAAACTTCACATTCATTTTCCAGCGCCTCCTTTGCGCGCGCCGTACCAAGCAGGGTTTCTAAAGAGGTTGGATTTTGTCAATTGCAACAACATGGTACGTGACAAGAAAACAGCCGTTAATAGCGATACAATGATACTGACCATTAAGGCAATGGCAAAACCACGAACATCTCCTTGACCGAACCAGAACATCACAAGACCTGCTATGAAAGTTGTTGCATTGGAGTCGAGAATGGTCCGTAAAGCACGCTTGCTACCCGCAATGGTAGCCGATTGTAAACTTCTACCATTTCTCACTTCATCTTTAATCCGCTCATACGTAATAATATTGGCGTCGACTGCAATACCCATCCCAAGTATCAACGCCGCGAGTCCGGGTAGCGTCAAAGTAATTGGGAATCCAGCAAATACAAGTAAAGTCAGATAAGCGTAAGCAATAATCGCAATGTCAGCAATCAGACCAGCCAACCGGTAAATCGCAATCATGAAGAGGAAGATAAGGACAATAGCAACTAAGCCTGCATATAAGGTTGCTCGTAAAGAGGCAGCCCCCAATTGCGGTCCCACATTTGTTGAGGCAATCTGTTTTAAGGGATATGGAAGTGAACCTGCATTTAATTCTTTAGCCAATTGTTGCGCTTGTTGCATACTTCCAACACCAGAAATTTGTGTTTGACCGTTTTCAATGACACTCTGTACGGTTGCCGATTGTATCAAGTTTCCGTTCAAGAAAGTATAAACTGTTTTTCCAAGATATTCTTTAGTAATTTTAGCCCATAACGCTTTATTTTTAAAGGTTACGTCTACAACAGGTTGACCTGTTGTGCTATCCAATCCGGCTGTAGCATTGCTTTCCATATCTCTACCAGTGATGAGCAACGTCCCCGGCACCGGAACGGGCTTATTGTCCTTGCCCATTTTAATGTTTCCATAAATCTGCAAAACTGCTGTCTCGCCAATAATTTGCTCAGCCTGAGCCTGGTTGAAAGCTCCCGCCAATTGGACACTAATTTCATTGCCGTTTTCCAGATTAATTTGCGGTGAACTGACACCGAGAGAATTCACTCTCGTTTCCACCGCTTGTAAAGCTGCTTCAATACCTGCTTGTGTCAGTGGTTCATTATTGACAGGTTCAATCTTATAGAGCAGACTGATGCCACCTTTTAAATCAAGTCCAAGTGGAATCTGCCGCCACAGTTTCATGGTTGTTCCTGCTGCCAGGCCAATAATTATTACAGCAATCAGCAGAAACGAGCCAAAACGGCTCCATTTCATTGCTTGTCCTCCTCGCGATGAGCCAAAAGTTCCAGACCTTAGTATAATGGCGGTTGTTAAATATCGTCAAACCATCGGTTTATTTGATTCGTTGTGTTCTTCGTCATTTTCATCCAACATGCCTCGATAGGCATTCGCCATTTGAAAATTCATAAATTGGTCTATGCGCATAGATAAAATAGCATCTACCAAGGCATACAGGCGATTCGTTCCTCGCGTCAGCCATTTTGCACAACGCCAAATATCTCTGACTTTTACACTTTCATAGCCAAGGGCTGTAAATTCCTCTACCTTCACTTGACAAATGGACTGAATTTCTGCTGTAAAATCATCTCTATCCACATCCTGTTCATTCACCCATTGTACCTCCATCCTGACCATTTTCTAAAGGCTATCACACAGCTAGATTCTCCGTTCCCGTGAAATTTCCTACCAAACAAATCATCTGAACATTCACTTGGACTAACCGTCAACAGACAGGCATACGCTTGTATCGATATTCTGTCTATGAACGACCGTTCCATGGGCAGGCCAAAGGAGGCCGACAACATGAAACGCCAAACATTTGTGCACGGCGCACTCGTGCTTATGGCAGCTAGTTTGGTGACACGTATTATGGGATTCGTCTATCGAATCTTTCTTACGCGTCTCATTGGTGCATCTGGAATGGGCCTCTTTCAGCTCGTTTTTCCGTTGCTTAATCTGGTCCTTACCTTTGTAACCGCTGGTTTGCCCATAGCCATTTCCAAACTTGTTGCTGAAGCTGTAGCAGCGGGCGATCGCGTTCGGATTTTACGCATCATTCGTGTCAGTTCCTGGGTTATCGGTGTGCTGGCTATTATTTTTACTGCCATCATGTGGTTTGCCAGACACTTCATACTCCATCATTGGCTATCCGACCCACGTGCTTACCCATCTTATTTAGCCATGATTCCTATTGTCAGCATCATTGCTATAGCAACGATCTATCGCGGTTACTTCCAGGGAATTCAAGATATGACTCCTACTGCAGTAGCCTCCATCATTGAACAAACTGTTCGTATTTTAACCATTTGGGGACTGGCTGCTTATTTTATTCGTTTCTCCCTGCCATTTGCTGCTGCAGCAGCCATGATGGGAATGGTATTCGGAGAATTGTCAGGATTGCTCTATCTCATCTTTCAGCAGAAAAAAAGAGCAAGAATCAATCAAATTTTACCAAACGCTCCTGCCAGAAGCAGCGAGACTGTCCGTCAAACACTGCGCTCATTGGCGGCAATTGCCGCTCCTGTCACATTAAGTCGACTCATTTCCTCGGCAATCTTTGCCTTGGAACCTATTTTGGTAACCCGGGCACTCTTGAAAGCAGGCATGACAACACATGCAGCAACCTCAGCATATGGGGAATACAGCGGAATGGCTATTCCACTCTTGTTATTTCCTACCGTATTCACTTGGTCATTGGCAACCAATTTAGTCCCCAATGTCTCCGAAGCTATTGCTGGTTCAAATTTAAGACGAGTTCGCGTGCGCCTTTCACAAAGTTTCTTAGCCACTGCTATTGTTGGTTTTCCGTCTTCTGTCATGCTGGCGTTGTTTGCAACACCGTTATGCGCTTCTATCTATCACCAAGCAGAAGTTGGAAAAATTCTTGCTGTCATGGCACCAGCTGGATTCTTTTTGTATCTACAAGCCCCCTTAACCGGAATTTTACAAGGTCTCGATCACGCTGGAATTGCTATGCGAAACTCGATTATAGGGGGCATTTTACGGCTCGGAATGATCTATTTTCTAGCTCGTCAACCCCATCTCAATATTATGGGTGTTGCATACGCAGTTACCATTTCCATTGTAGTAACCACCATTCTGCATATGATCAGCGTCGGCAGGAGAATTGGTTTTCCAGTGCGACTAGAAAGTTTGCTCAAAACCATTTTCGCTTCGTTGATCATTTACGGATTCTTAGAAATCATCACTAAAAGAACCACAACCGCTGTCGGCGGAAAGCTCTGGCTAGCGATATTTGCTGGATTTTTGCTCTATTTTCTTCTACTTTGCGGCATGCGTGTTGTCACTACCGACAATGTAAAACGTTTGCCAAAAATCGGTCAATTATTAGCTACGATAGTCTCCTGGGTTCCCTTTTCTGTCTAAGGGGACCTGGGAATAAGCAGCATCAATATACCAAGTGCCATCTTGCATAATCTCAGCAAAAAAGACTTCTTCCAATTTCGAAAAACCCCTTTTTTTTAATTCCTGTTTCACCCATGAGGCATCAACACATAAGGTTTGCAAAGACTTGTCCACTATTTGTCCATCCACTACAAGTGGTACAGGTACACCGCCTTCTGCTCCTATAACCTTCAAATCCGCTGGAGTGACTGGTCGAGCATGCGGTTTAGGATAAACGGATAATTCTCCTGAAGTTTCTAGAATGGCAAACTCTACATCCGAAGGGCTAAAATATCCTTTTTGTCGCAGTTGTGTGAGTAAATCGTGCATGGTATACCTTGTTTTTTTCATTTCTTGATCATTAATTTCTCCACGTTTAATTAATATGGCAGGCTCTCCATCAACCCAATGCCGAAACCGATGACTATATAATTGCAAAAAAGCAACAGATATTTGCAAAGCCACCAAAAGGGCAATTGCAAAGAGACTGTGCCATAAAGGAATTTTCCCGTCTTCAATAGGCAATGTGGATGCTTCAGCAATCATCACCGAAACAACAAAATCAAAAACTGAAAGTTGACCAATCTCACGCTTACCCATAATGCGAAGCGCAATCATAACAAAAAAATAAAGAATGACCACTCGTACAATGAGTAACCAAATCGGCATTATCATCACAAAAAACTACCCCCCAGCCTTTAGTATGACCGAGAAAGGGTAAGTTCATGGCAAGACTGAACGATTTTATGGGATCGAATCGATTTTACCTCTCCCCCACCAGAGGAAGATGACTGCTGATGAGCGCAAACTGTCTACCCACTTCGTCAAATAATTCAGTGGACTCATGAAGAGAACTCATATATTGGTAAGCCATACTAATTTTCAATCGAAGAGCCACATTGCCTGCAACATCAAAAGTAGCGTGCGTTAATACATTTTCCAATCGGTTAGCAATTGATTCCATTTCATTCATTTGTGCGTCAGGAACCAATAGAAGAAATTCATCCCCGCCATAACGACAAGCCAATTCCCCGTGGCGGACAGTATCGCGCAACCTTTGAGCAAAATCATAGAGTACCTGATTTCCTGTGGAAAATCCAAACCGAGTATTGACCGAGTTAAAATCTTTAATGTCAATGCAAACTAAGCCCCAGCGGACAATTCCTTGCGCAATCATTTCACTGACACGCATATTGATAAAATGATGTTTATAAAGCCCCGTTAAACCATCGATATTATTCGGATTATCAAATTCAGGAAGATAAATAGCTGAACGATTCCGACCGCGCTTTTTTGCACCCCAGTACATCGCTGAATCCGCTTTGCTCAACAAATCGCGATCGTACGAACTATGTTCCGGATAGGCTGCCAACCCAATGGAAACGGTAATCCCTTGTAATTGAAAATCACCATACTCAACAACAATTCCTGCAACAGCGCGACGAATCTTCTCTATGAGTTCAAAAGCTTCGGCCAAAGGCATAGGTAAAACAAGCGCAAATTCTTCGCCTCCATATCTGGCTACAAGCGCGGATTCTCCAACAATTTCTTCGATTTTCTTTCCTACTTCACGCAGCACAACATCTCCAGCCAAATGACCGTAAGTATCATTAAATTTTTTAAAGAAATCAATATCTAATATAGAAACACATAGAGGAGTTTTTGAACTGACAGCATACGCCATACGTTTTTCGAGTTGTTGATAAAAATATCTGTAGTTATAAAGCCCAGTGGCTTCGTCATGAATTGAGCGCTCATTCAATTCTTGATAGAGGCGAGCGTTCTCCATCAATACCGACACCTGTGCACCGAGAGCCGTAGCATAATCCATTGAACTTTTAAAGGCGAACGTTCTTTTGGAATAAAGAACAATAGCGCCCTGTGCTTTGCCATGACTATGTAAAGGAACCACCAGCATACTTAATAACTGTTGCCCATCATTACCAATCCAGCGAACACGCTGATCTTTACGAGTATCAGGTACATAAACAGGCTGACGGCTATTCAGTACACTCCAAATCAAACCACCAGAACTTTGCGGGATGCCAGTTGAACTTTCCTCCACAGCAATATAATTGTGAAAGCGATGCTCTGGATTTACCGCAATTGGAACCAATACATTCGTCTGCATGTTGAGTTGAAACACAACGACTTCATCTGCGTTACATAATTTTTTGATAACGTGGGCAGTTTCTTTACCGATTTCTGTCAAGTCAAATTCGCTGGTCAAACGTATAGTTGTCTCATGAACCATTTGCATATCTTTTAAAATGCGCAGGGTACGCAGTGTATAAGCTAATACCACGAGAGGGATCAATGCGACAACTGTAAGCCAGCTACCCAGCGGACGGAGAAGCACCATAAAAATAGAAAACGGATACACAAATGCTAAATTTAAGATATCAATGCCAATGATTTTCAAAGCTGAACGAATAGAAAATTTACGAATCGCGCTGCTCAACAAATTGAGCAAAAGATGATTCACCAGAATAAACACAATACCAGCTATGGCCATAGCATACGCAACATGAAGATTTAGCGAACGCGGCGCTTCATTGGTTTGCATGAGGGCATGAAACACTTTCACGAGCGCAAGACTGGAGAGACAATATTGCCCTACATTAAAGACAATCACGTGCCAACTCGATGAACGTCGTTGCACGGCTACAGCAGAAATGAAAAAAGCTACTGCAGGTATCCAGATGGCGTAACTCCCGTTAAAAGCTGCAACCATACCAAGAGGTACAGCCATAATTAACGAAGAGAGAACATCTCCCATTTGTACTGGCCACATCTCCAAAAAAACAGAGAGTACCACAAGTACCAAAAAAGGCAGAGGATCTACCCTAAATAGATTACCGCTCATAAGAATAGCCATCAGAATACCCACTATACCCACTAACCAAGCTAGACTGGAAAATAGCTTGAGTGATTTGTGAATCATGGATGATTCACCTGCTTTCTATCCATCAAATCTTACAACAGAACATTTGACATGTAAGATTGAAAATATATTAGGGATTGACGTTATTGTACTATATATATCCTATGCGTAGTATCAATAGAGAACAGGATTTGTAAAAATTTTTGATATATGCAGTTTTTTAGTTAGTTCATGATGTTGCGTTCAATTAGAGTTTGTAGATGTTTTGTAGATCACTTGTAGATCACTTGTAGAACCGCCTACATCATCCCGTGCATCTCTTTGAAAACTTCCAGCAATACTTTCGCGATATCTGCATGCGCCTGCATCAAATGGTCGACCTGGCGGATAAGTTGCTCATTGTTTGCTTTCGCCTGCTGCATGACATCATGAAGGATTTTCAAGGTTGCATCTTCCTCAGTTTTATTTGCAGCTTTGCTTCCTAAAGGTCGCAACCCTTTTTTGATTCCATCATACACAGCCATTTTTATGATACCCACTTTACCACCCCATCGACTGCCTTATGGCATCTAAAATATCCGATAGATCATGTAAGTTTTCCAAAACATTCGGATCGTCAGGCCGAAACTTGGTTGCCCATTGAGTAATTTTTAAGATTGCTCCAAACATTTTGATTCCACACCTCCGTGCAGTTTCGCAGACACTAAAAGTATGTTTAAGACGGATTGCCTGTAGTGCAATTCACTTTTGAGCGAATCCACTTTAGTCTCTTTAATACGCACCATCTTTCTTTCTTCTTTTGCATACTTCCACAGATCAGCGTTTCTTGTGTCAGGATTTTTCATATTAATTTTTCCGCACTCGATCAACTCTGCCTCGCGAATAGCACAATTCATCTTGGCTTCTTCCCATTCAGTTACCGCTCGATAATACGCGGTTTCGACTTGCTTTACACGGTCGGCAGCTTCCATTAATCGATGTTCAAAGTCAGACACAGGCACACTTCCCTAGCTTTGTTCTTGTGGAGCAGCTACACCTGCCCACAGCATATGCTTAGGTATGTCAGAAAATGCCAGTCCAACGCGTGCGATACCTACTTAATTTTCAAGTGGAGGCTTAGGCATTTGTGCCAAAAATGGCGTCTCAATTTTCCCTCCGGTTCGCCAGATATTGATGGCGTAGTGGCGAGGTATTTTCAGTGCTTCCTCTAGTGTGAAAGGTGATGATTCTTCAGCTAAGCTTTGAAAAGTCCTTTTACTTGGTTGATACAGAGTGTAATGAGGGCCGGCGGCTTTGATAATCTCTGCCAGGTCACGCGGTATCTGTTCCCAAGCGTGAAACATCCACATGAGTCCTAAGCGCCATTTGCGGCTTTCGACCACCATAGAACGCCAGTGCTTAGCACTCGACATATACACATGCGGTTCATCCATGATGAGAAAGGATGGATTGGCATTCGACTCTTTTCGGTTCAGTGTGGCTAACCAAATTTTTGCGACGAGCAAAGCGCATAAAACATCTGTCGCATCTTCCCCTAGTTCGTTTTTCGGAACATCGAGTATGACAGCGTAGCCTCCGTCGATCCATTTGCGCATATCAAGAGAGTTTTTAGAGTCCATGCAAGATTTGAGGTAGTCATCGCCGAGTAAAATATCAAGACGATTCAGCACAGGTTCTAGTACTTTTCCTCGCATGCCCTCTGTCAATTTCACAAACGGCAACCACTCGTCAGCCAAGTCTTCGCGTCCGACTTCGCGCAGTTTTTTCATAATAATCGCCAAGTGATCTTTATCGTTAAAAAGCTTCGTGATGTCGGATAATCTGCTTCCTCCAATACTCGCAACCGTCTTGGCAGCCAACCGAATATAGCGTTTTGTTTCCAAGCCAGGATCCGCGCCTTGCCGATCAAAAAAGGCTAATACTTCTTGCGAAAATTGATTCGCAGCACGTTTACTGTTGCTGATTTCACACCAGTCCAATCCGACTGGTTGTTGCCCGAATTTTATTCGTACAATAGAGTCCTGATATCCATTTTTAGAGCACCATCCCTCTACTTGATCGCCTAATTCTCCTTTCGCCGCATCAATGGCAAAAACGGTGTATCCTTTCTTCACACATTCCACTGCAAAATTAGCACCTGTACCCTTGGTTTTCCCCTGCCCCATACCTCCTATCACGATACGAGGCAGGCAAAGTTCATCATGATCTCTAATCGGGAAATAAACATATTTAGTATCTCCTTTGAATGTCGTGCACCCCATGTAGATACCGGATGGATCAAAAAGTGCCCCCGACAATTGCACCTCACGATGTTCAACCGAATCTAAATATTCTGTGTATTCGTCTTGCAGCTGAGCCGTCGGAAGTTGTATGAATTTGCCTACTTCACCTGCACTGAGCACAGTTTGATCAAGACGCATCAGTGTCGCTGTATTCAGTCTTAGGTGATTGACCTCTTGGATGGAGGAAGCATTCAATCTAGATGCTACAAATCGATTGTCGCCTGACATCCCAGTGTAAGCATTCGCAAAAGCACGCATCAGAACCTTTCGGCGTTCCTTGTTTTTGCATGCAACGTACACCCTGATCCAAGCCTTGAAAGTTGCCTGCGATCTTTTTGAGCGAGTGGTGTCATCGACTTTTTCAATATGGTGTACTTCGGAAACTTTTTGTGGTTTCCGATTTCTTTCTCTGTCTTTTCTTCTTGCTTCTTCGCTGCTATCATCAATCCCTAAGACCACTTCATGAGCTTCGTACAGGACGTTGTTCGCCCATTCCAAGAGTTGCATAGGTTGAAATCTTCCCTTGAAAGTAAAACGCTTGGGGGTTTTGCCGGATTCCCATTCTTGGTAAGCGTGATTGGCGATATCCGACCAAGCCATCCGATCATAAGGCTCAAAGCAACAGGATATCACCGCGCGATCATCTTCGCGAAAGTCATGAATGACACTGAGAACATCGGATATTGGGACGGTATCCTCACTCATTTTATAGGCTAGCGAAAAGATATTGTGCCGTTCGAGTGACAACTGCATTGATTCTGTATGTTCAGAATCCACGGGAAGCCAATTGCCTGCTTCAACAGTCGCATGAGGATAGTATCTTTCTAGTCTGTGCATCATATAGGTCGACATCTCTCCGGAGGGAGCAGCAGCATAAAAACGTATTCCTTGGAGAGACATATCCGTTATCCACCAAAAACGGCACGATTCTTGATATGTGATACCCTTTTTCAGACCAAAGCCGATTCGCTTGTGCCAAATTTCAAACAGATCATGCATGGCGTTGGCGAACGTGTGACCTTGGATATTTCGTACTGTTCGATCCGGTTTGATGCGATATAATGTCATGTCGTTCTTGGAGACGTGGAACAACGTCATTCCACTCACCACCCTTGCCTATAGACGATCCCAGCAATAAGACCGCTGTATAGTGACCATCTCCGAGCCTTTTTAGAACCAAGAATGACAAACAGCATGGAAATTGCACATAAGATGAATGCAACTGGAGCAATGAGGTGCATGATTTCCTCTCCTAGTGCCAAAAAAATATCATGAATCAGATCCAGCACTTGATCCTCTTCGGCGTTTTTTATCTTGTTAGCTGTGAGTTGTCCCCAGTTCCATGCGCTAAAATATTTTTTTGGGTCAACCCAACGGCCGTGATCGTCCATGACGCCAACGTGTAGATGAGGCCCTGTGCTTTGACCTGTATTCCCTGATAGTCCTACCAAGTCCCCCGTATGGATACGCTCTCCAGGATGTACAGTCGCGCGATCTAGGTGACCAAACACGACACGGTATCCGTTTGGTTCGCGTATCCATACACTGTTTCCAAAAGATTTTTTTCCTTCATGCAAAACATGGTCTACCGTTCCGGACACCATGCTGTATACTGGGGTGTCCGTGGGCATTGCCATATCGATGCCGTTGTGTGGCTTGTGATGGGCGTTATCGATACTTCCGAACCAAGCAGTTACATTTTTCCACTGCATTAAACATCACCAAACTTATGTCCGAGACCTTTCACAAACGGAATCACAAATTGCATACCTGCGTAACCAATGATGGCCCATTTCGCCCGATCCAAGGCACTTGCTGGTTTGCGTATGATCATTTCCAGGCCAGCCCAGCATATCATCGTAATGGTTAACGGGAGCGCCTGGTGTTTGATGAGCGGCACAATGTAGTCTGCCCATGACGCATCTTCTGAATATTTAATATTGTTCACTTGATTATCAATGGTTGCAGCTTCGACGACCATTGGGTGTTCAGCGGCCACAAGCGGAGCTATAGCTGCTATCATCACCAGACCTTCTTTAATGGACGATTGGACGAGATAACTTTCAGGACTCATCACTTTGCCGCGCATGAATGCAGTCCAATCTAGCCTTTTGGGTTCTTTCAACTTCCTCCCACCTCCACACACGGTGTATATTTCTCGTTCATTCCGAGAGACTAAGTTAAAACCACTAAAGGAGATGATACTATGCCTCTACTTTTCAACATGATTGCTGGATTGTGCTGTGGTGCTGTCGGTTCTACGATAGGGAGCCATCTCTATCACTTTTTCGGATGATTCTGTAATCGCACGAACGGCTGGCTGTAGTTGACCCGACCTAAAGCGCAACACATTCATTGTCTGACTACCGACGACTCCACAACTGATGCCCCATATACTCATGGGTACAATCGACCAACACATCAGCGATACAACACCGACAGTAATGGTTCCTGCCACGATGCCGCCAACAATCAAGGCGGCTGTTTTAGTTTTCATAAATTCACCTCTATTTCAGAATCAAAACGAGGTTGTTCGTTCCTTTTTGTACTTGCATTACGCTTGGGCTTCTTTACACCACGTATGCGGTGTTGATCCTCTGTTGTGCCAAGGATAGTATCTAGTGCAAGTCTTAGTTCTTGGACGTACATAGTCAACTCTCTATCTTCGGACAGACCATTGACTCTCTCCTCTATTCTTTCAAGCAAGAAATATACAAAACGGTTTTCCAACAAATCCAACCATCTCCCGTCTGTTCAATTCCTTTGGCAGGATTCAGATTTTTCAAGATCACTTTTCTTGCGTTCTAAAATTCTTTGACGCAGCCACTTCTTTACTTCTGTGCTGAATTGGATACGATTCGCCTCCTCGTACAAGTCAGACTCCGTCGCTGTATTGAACCAGACAAACTTCCGCTCACCCGCCATACAATCATCCTTCCTGCGCATCGTAGCGTAACTTAGCGCTGTTGATGGTAAAGCATATGGGCTATTGCCCAAAAATTGCCTGTCCATTGATAAAAAAGTTCAATATAAATTCCTGACAAGCACTGATAGACAACAAAAAAACGAAATATACTTGCAGTAAGGTGGTGGTGGGATGGAAGTGAAAACTAACTTGAAACAGTTTCTGACCGATAGAGGCATCAAGCAGACGTGGCTTGCAGAAAAGGTGGGAATGAAAAATGAGGCCATGAATCGGATTGTAAACGGGAGGTACTATCCTACACTAAGAGTTGCTATCCGAATCGTGAGGGCTTTGCGCGAAGCTGGATTTGCGGAGTTGAACATCGAGGATTTGTGGCCAGTTGATGATGACGATTGAGTAGAAATAGTAGACGGATTCCCTAAACAGCCCCCATCTCGTAGTGAGATGGGAGCATGACAACTCAGGATACCGCTTTTTCGTCTTTCTTCTCCGTACCCTTCAACGCCTGATCCAATTCAGCCGCCGACTTCACAACCGACGAACGGGTTGCATTAATCGCCGTTTGCACAATCTCCAGGGCAGCGTTGGCTTCGCTTGGCGTCACATCTACACCGATAGCCTTCAATCGCGACTGCACGAAACTGAGCAATGAGGCCCGTTGGATATTACTTAAATCTTTTAATTCAACCCCAAAAGCTGCTAATCCCTGTGCTGCATATTGAGCAACTACGGCATTTTTGAGTTTGTCGGTGATGTGATGCAGTTCCAATTTTCCTTTCGCTGCTTCCGAAGCAAACCAAGGTGACTTGAGCAAATCCGCTACAATTTTTTCGCCATCATCAAGGACGGTTTTCAAGGCATGGGGTACATCTTGCGCTAGTTTTGGGTCTTTATGTTCGAGTTTTTTCCATAGAGATGAGATGGTGACAACTGCACCTGCTGCCACACTAATAACGGTTGTCCAATCGGTTCCATTGAATATCATATTTGATACACCCTTTCAATTTTTAGAGAGTTTGAGTAGAGCCATCTGCGTATGTTAAAGTGACGGTTGCCTTTACAGGCTTTTCGTCTACGGGTTTAGGCGGTTGTGCCACAAAATTAACCGCATAGTCAGTTTTGTAGGGTGTGGCGTTGATAAACTCGACTTGGAGGTCGGGCAAAAACTCTTTCAGAACCATCCAAGGGACACACGTATTCCCATTCACCATGTAACCATCGAGGGCATAGTCTTTGCTGTTTAGTTGGATATGCACGGTTTGTAAAGTCATTGGATTCTCTCCTTTCACACAGATTTTTTTCAAGTCATCTAAACTGCCGTTGAAAGCGTCTAGGTCAACATTTCCGCTAATTCCGTCAATCGTACCTGTATCTGTATGTTGCCAGAATGTCCAAGGCTCAATAGACGGCTTGTCTACGCCGTACTCCGCTACCCACAGCAGTGTGCCCTTTGGTAATTGGGTGACGTCTATATGACTTTGGAAAAAATCTGTATCGCTGTAGAGGATAGTGCGTCCATAGTCACTGATGGCTTGTGTAAGCCATTCGCATGCCCATTGTGTTACTTGCTGTTTTGTCAAATTTCCACAGCCTGATTGCTCAACATCCACAATAGGAGGAAATTCAAACCCGCCGTTGGCAAGCACAGTTGCTTTATAGGCAGCGTAAGATTCGGTTGCTGTGTCGTAGATGGGATAAGCAAATTGATATGCGCCTCTGACCACGCCGTTTCGCTTGGCATTTGCGTAATTTGTAGCAAAATTTGCATCCACATTGGTACGTCCAACCTGCGCTCGAATTAGCGCAAAGTCAATGTGCTTAGATACTTGGTTCCAGTCGATGTTACCTTGAAACTGCGAAACGTCTGCACCTTGGAGATAATTCGTGTCAGGCGTTGGTGTTGGATTCGGTTTCGGCGTGGGATTAGGCGACGGTTTCGGAGTAGGCGCAGGTGGAACACTTGCATCGGGTATCAATACATAGAGGGCTTCCGTGTACTGCAAGAAGTATTCATACGGCAACCATGCGCAACCATACAACTCAAACTCGTCTTGAATACCCCAATTTACACCCCATTGGTTCAGTATCAGTAATCGTTGATTGCCAGGGTCATCACCTATGATATTGATTTCATGCCCTCCCGCTGCTGCTTGATTGGCAGGTGGCATAGGGATAATACCATCGGGCGGGAGGTTGAACCAGTTGTCCCAAACAAGCGTTGAGAGTAAAACAGCATTCCCGTTTGCTAAAGCGTCTCGCACATCCAATAAAGGCTGTTGTGAATTTAGTGGAATAGGGATTTCATATACTTCTGAGCGTCGTAGTTTGATGGATGTTATCCAATCTCCAGCAGGTGGTGGTGTTTGAAACGCTTGCACCCAGTTCCCTTGCATCACCTGAGCATTCCACGGGTCATCTTGCATCGGCATTACGCCATCGACACACAAAACTTCTAGAGCATCATTCTCTGTTACACCTTGGTTTTCATCGACATAGTTGGTGATGTTGTGCTTTTGACCGTACAGTTGCTTGCTCATGTACCATTCAGCTAAAGGACTAAAAATTTCCCACGGATACCCTTGTTTCTTCCTCATAGCTGCAAAACATTGCAATGTCGCGAAAGCTGTACATGCTCCTATTTGTCCTTGGTTTTCTATTGAACCGAATTGAGAACGTAAGTTAAATTGTGAAGTTGGCAACGGTTTGCCAGTGTTTTTATAAGTTTGCCATGCCATATTAAGAAGTCACCTCTTTTACATCAGCCAAAACTTTTTCTGCTGTTTCCCCATCCTGCGGAACGGGATTGGCATTTTCTTTCGCAAGCTTCTGGATCAAAAAAACAGGGTACGTGAGCGAATGGATGCCTGTACCACTGTTCCCATCTGCATGATCCACACCTGTATGATGCTCTTGACACAACGGAAGCAAATTCCGAATGTCATCAGGACTAGACATAGGTTTGTTTCGCAAGAGTTTTCCATACCCTAAAGGATCGAATTCCTCACAATAGGCTTTTACTTTTTCCCAGTCCGCGACAGATGCAAGGCTCCACTCTACGGCGTGGTGGTGAATTTGAATATTTCGGTCTGTGCCACATACATAGCAGCGATAGTGACCGTCTTGCTTTAGACGCTCTTTATTCTTTCTAAATTCTTCGGATTCTGTTCTTTGTACATGTTCAGGAGTGATGACCACTTCATGCAGGCTGCGTTTTTGCAAATGTTCCGCTACATCAGTCAAATTGTTCACCGCCTTCAATCAAGGCTTGAACCGCATGCAACAGGGCTGTGTGCTTGGTGTGGAGTTCTTGGTGCATGGCTTTGGTTTCGGCTAGTTCTTCTAGCAGTGCTGTATTGAGATTACGGATAGCTTCAAATTCAGACTTAATCATTTCATGATCCTGTTGAGCACGTTCTTCTGATTTTTTACCCAAAAGGTTTGTCCCGACCATCAAAAGTGGCAAACTCCATAACTGAACGGTATTACTCCAGTAAAGGAGATTGACTTCTTGCTGCGGGAATAGAAGTGGTAAAAAACCATAGATAAAAAACAGATAGGTCATCCACATCGTTCCAAAAATCAATGTCATGCGGAGAGCTATCCAGTCATTGACTCTACGTATGAAGTTCACTTCCAATCATCTCCTTGGCGTTGCCGGAAACAGTGATAGAAATTTTGTTGAATTTAACGACACAGCTTTTGGTCAATTGTATTGTCGAAGAACCTTTCCGCAATCCTTACATTTGAGAACAGGTTCCTCGTCTTCATCTCGAAGGAAGTCAGGCAAAAAGTCGCTGTCTCGAATGACAGTGGTGTTTGCGTGCGGGCAGAGTTCCTGCATCTCTCGAAGGGCTTCTATCTGTGCCACGCTCAGTTCACGCATCCGATCCGTGATCGAGTCATAGACGCATTTTGCTTCCACAAAGGTCTTCATCGGCGATTTCTCCCCTTTTTTTATCACCCCTTGATAAGGGCGTATATTAAGGCTCCCATCGAAACGGCAAGAGAACCTAAACCGATACCGACCAAAAACCAATGAGGGCGGTTTCTTCGTCTATCAATCCGATCATCCTCTGCCTTCTCCGCTACTTCTCTCTTGAAGTTTTCAAGGTCTTTGTCTACACGCGCAATTTCTGTTTCAATGCGAGTCTCTAACTTATTCAAGTCGGCTTTGGTTTCTGTCTCCACACGTACCAATTCTGACTTGTTTTGAGCGATTTGCTCGTCACGAATCCGAAATTTATCTTCTGATTCGCGCCTCGGCAAAAACAACTCTGTCCAATTATCGAGTTTGTTTTCTATGCGAATGTTGCTTTCTTGAAGTTTTTGCAGTGCAGCATGTACACTCTTGATCTCCGTTTCTACCGTGGCAAGCCTTTCTACATCGGACATTCTTCTCATCTGCCCCTCTTGTTCCACGCTAATTGTCACCCATACCACCTACCCCACGCGAAATTGCTTTAGCTCCAACCACAAGTCTTCGGGGCTTGGCGGTGGAAAATCACGCAATTCCTCATACCCTGCACGTTGTAAAAAGTCGGTTGCAAAGATCGAGCAGTAAGGCCATTTCTGATTCGACCATTCGATCAAGGCATCCGGCAGATGTATGAGGTTGTGCGAAACATCCCTTAGCGCTTGATCCACTATACCTAGCCACCCATACGGTGTGCCGACTTTGGACTCAGCCCACATAAGCGCCTGATGGGTCTGGGCGTTTTGACTTAACGGGCGGCAAATGGTGATGACCCCGTAGTCAATCGGTGTTACTGATACGCCTCGTGCCAAAGCCGCTACACATTGATATGAGTCGAGCGCTACGGCGACATGGTAGGCTTCGATACGGTGCAATCCATCTTCAAGACGTTCCCCTGTGATGATGAGATCGTCAATCCAGTCAGGATGGCGATCATAAAAAAGGATGTCGCCTGGCAATGCGTACTCCATGCTTGTCACCACCTTTCTGTGTAATAAAAAAACCACCCGAAGGTGGTTAGGATTCAAAAAACTTATAAAAATCTTCTTTCGAAAGTCCAGTGCTTTTAATTATGTTATTTAAAGTACCCACTTTCAATTCTTTATTTCCGTGTATAGGTATTGAAAAAGGTGGTCCAGAACCATGTTTGAAAACGATATGGTGTGAACCTTCCGTGCGAATATGATTCCAACCATTTTTGCAGAGAGTATTAAAAACTTCCTTGCCTGATAATTGTCTGTATTCTGGCATGATGCCTATACCTCAATTGTTTTAACAATTAACCTATCCTCATATCCTAATTGTTCCCTTGCATCCAAACAGCCTTTAATCGCTTCTTTGATATTCTCTAACGCTTCTTCCTCTGTATCGCCTTCCGAAAAACATCCTGGTATTTCAGGGCATTCCACCGTATATCCATCATCGCATTTGTGAAGGATCACTTGATATTTTTTTGACATATCTTCACCCACATTCTGTTTTTCAACAGTAATATGAGAGGCATTATGTCCGTATTCTTTAAGATTAAATCCTACATCTTGTACTAATTTCCCGGCAAAAATTTCTCTAACTCCATTTTCTCTCTCACCTTGAAGTCGATACAAAAACTCCACTGTTCCTTCCACTCTTACCCAATCATTAGGCTGAAATCCACTATATCGATCTCTTGACTTGTGAGAACTAGTAACTTCTTTCATTTTGTTTCACCATCCAAAAACTTGGATAAAGTTTCAACTAAATTTTTGGCCGCATTAAAAGTAAGTAAAATCGTTGCCTTATGTTCTCTAGTAACGTCTAGAATTTTCTCTCTATCATGTTGATATTCTGGATGAAACTCTCCATTATGAATATTTTGAGTCACTATAAAATTAGGTGGTACATATTCTTCAAAAAAATCCAGTATAATCACATTTTCCGGATTGACGCTGATGTTTGTCGTATTAGCGTATAGACGCATATATTGATTGCTTTTTTCGTTGGTGTAAATAATCTTTTGTAATTCTGACAATCTATACACCTCTCGGTATCCGATTCTTAGGTTTGCCCTTGGACACTTCTCATCAATTCCGTATAAAATTCTTTCATAACAGACTGACTAATTACTGTATTACAATAAGCACCTGGTGGTAAATCGCCACGAGCTTCAATCCAAGGTCTCTCTTGATGGGTCAACCGTTCAAGATACTTCGCATCAAAGTCTCCGTAAATTTCCCAAACCTGATCTAATACATCCAACTGATCTGAACTAAAAATCGCGTTTATATCAGCTGATAAAGACTCTTCATCTATTGGCTCAATATTTCCCCATTTATAATCTGCATACCTAGCATACAAATTTCTATTCACTGGTCCATGTGCCCAAGCCTCAAAATCATCTTCTATCAAAGGGCTATCCAATAACACAAGCGACCACGCTTGTGCATAATAAGCGAGTTTTTGCAATTTCAGATGGGTTAATGATGAACCTTCTGATTGACTTAGCTTCACTCTAAAGTAATTGGCTACATCGTAGATTGAAGGACGCATATAAATCCGCCTCCTTTCACAATATTCATACCGATCTGGATTTTTCATTTTTATTTTACCACAAAAAACTCATATCAACTCCTGGTTGCTTCTGGTTGCGAAAAATAAATGTACTTTTTTCAAGTTGCAAATAATTGCAACGCTTCCATGAAACCTTGTACATTCTCTGCACCACGCTCAAAGTTTTGCAGAAAGGCTCCAAACTGCATTTGAGGAGATGTTGCGACTGACGGATAACCGTTAGACAAGGTTGTCACAAGATTGGCTAGAACATTCGATTTTATGGCAGATACGGATTGTTGTTGATTGGCTGAAAAAGAAATTGGCGTGTAAGTCGTGTTCTGTAAACTTGGCAAAATCACATTAAAAACCGTGTCAAAAAGGATGTTGATGGCTGTAAAAGTATTTGTGAGTAATGCTTCAACCGTTGTTTGGTTGACAGCATAATACTGTTGCAGATACTCGACAGCGACATTAGAAGCGGGTCCGATTGTTGGGATTCCTCCACTCGGTGTGACGACTTGAACAGATACTCCAGACTGATTTCCACCTATATTGGTTGAGGCAGTGATACATCCTGTCGCTGATACGGATACTTGAATGTTTTGATTCTGTACCGATGGATGGATTTGTAAAGTGATACTAGCTTGTCCATTGGAAAGTGTGCTTGTTAAAGTAGAAGTTCCAATGGAAAAAGTCACTTCGGACGGTGGTGTAGATGGTGGATTGTTTAAAGTTGCTGTAATGGTAACTGTTCCATTTGGCGTGGATGGTGTGGATGTGGTTAGGGTGAAATAGGGTTGTAAAACAAATTCGTTGTTTTGGTAGAGATACAAATTTGGCGAATTGAACACTTCTTGTTGTAAAGTATCTAAAGTTTCAAACGGTCCGACCACATTGAATCCTGTTGGGATTAAATTAGGATCAAATTCTTGTGTGGTTTCTCCATCTTTCGTCGTTGTGATCATCGGATTTAGTGTGCTGGAGTGTGTTCCAATCGTTCCTGTCGTGGAATTAAATGTAAACCAATAATACATCTTAACTCACCGCCCATCGGATTGTGTTAGCTGCATCTGTGCTTGCACTAGACCCTACAACTACAAACTGTAAATATCCATTATTGATTTGAAAATAACCATTAGCGTAGTATGAACCATCATACCAAGAACCACTAATATAACCTGTTGTACTAGTGCTGGAAATACCTCCTGAACTGCCTGGATAAGCATAAGAACCGCCTTCGCTTACGCCTCCTGACGATACCCACGCACTGCCTGATGAGGTGGTTATACCCCACGTCGAATTCTCACTTGAACTTGTGCCACTCACAGCTTCAACAAAAAACATCTTTGCTCCGTTCGGTACAGATGCAACGTTGATGACCGTTCCTGCCGATACATTAAAGGTTCCAGAAGCAGGGGACCATATACCTGATGCAGCAGATGAAGGATATGTCCCTCCATTAAGACCGCTTAAAACCAAGTTTCCATATAACCCTTGATTAAAGTCTCCTTCATTAGAATATAAAGAAGGACTAGACCCAACTTCTAATTTCAGTCGTGTGAAAGATATGTTTGCATTAGTTTGTGTATTGGCTGTAGATAAGGCAACGACTACATTTGTTGTTCCACTAGGCGCAACTGCTGTAACAGAACCAAAAGTCCACCATGTTCCAGGTTGAATATTAAATCCTTCCTCGCTTATATACGTACTGCCATTGTAAAATTGGATATTAAATCCAGAAATGTTATTAGAGGTTAAATTTAACACCCATCCAGAGAGAGTTATAGAATTACCTGGATTTATTTGGTATATAGGTTGACTATATAATTGTGAGGCTTGTCCTGAATTGCCGTTGCAGTGAAAATATGGACTATCTTGAACGCCAAAATTACTTCCTGTTCCCCAATCTCCAGAAGCAGCGGGATTACTAACTGTCCAGCCTGTGAGACCAAAATTAGCAGTGCTATTGAATAACAAATTAGCGTTTGTGCTATACGCTGTACGGATAATACCCCCATTGGCAGTTATAGAGCCTTTTACATTCATGTTCCCCGAACCATCATCAAGGGTGTTATTGAATGTAGAAGTTTTATTGGAACCGTCTGCATAGACTACTAAAACATCATCACTTCCCGACCTTACATGCCAAGAATACCCTGATGTTGGCGTTGGATAAACCACATTTAGATTGTGAAGATATTGACCACCAAAACCTTGATAAATAGGACTATTAAACGTTACAGCATTTTCAACCGTCTGCGGATTCGGTGCGCCACTATCAGTTCTTAGATAATTAGATGCAGGTTGACCGCCTAATTCGGTTGCCGATCCGTTGAATTGGGATGCGGTCACTATGCCAGTCTGATTCGTAGCAGGTGGTGTTTGGCTTGTTGTCGCCGTATTTCCTGTATCTTGATAGGAAGTCGCTGTTCCAGATAATTGAACAAGGAAATTGCCATTTTTATACACATTGTAGTATTGAACATCGGCTGTTCCTGCTGTCCACGACAAGTTGATAGGATATGCCGTTGTACCTGTTGTAACAGAAACAGATGCTGATGGATTGGTTTCTGTGCCACTATAGGAAACCGCCGTAATTTCATAGGTGTAGGTTGTGGATGCAGCGATATAAGAGCCTACTGTACCTGATGTAGCGTTTGTTGCTGTCAGTCCTGTTGGCGCAGGAAGTTGATTGACGGTCAGGCTGTTGCCACCGTGAACAGTGGTGGGGCCGTAGAAATCGGCTGTACCGCCGTGCGCTGTAGATAACTGCATGAGGTTGATCATAGGATCGACCCAAGCTGTGCCGTCGGAAACATACGGCATCGAGTCGACAATGCACATGGCTCCTGTTGGTCCGACCGCAGGGAAGGAAGACAAGTTAGGGAATACGATCCCGTTGGAATCGTTCTTGATGTTAAGGTTTCCAATGTTTGCTTGCCAAAAATCAGCGACGGTTCCTGTCGTATTTGTGGTTGGCATGGCAGAGCCAAGGTCAGTATCGGGAATGTTGTCGTTGTAACTGGTGACGGTATTCGCTTGAACGGTGGTCAGGTAGAAAAACTCACTCCCCCCTGCTTTCGTTCGATATATCAAAACATTCACTACGCCAGTCGGTGCTTCCGGTATGTCTATAGTCGCTTGTTGAGCATTGGGGCTGATTGTAGCAGAAGGTTGACCGCCACCTGTATTGCCTTGGATATGTAGAGTTCCTGATCCGGTCGGGCCTTGCCAATATCCTGTTTCCCACGCCAAAGCATACTGGTAATTGCCTGTCAGATTCCCCGAAGCTGTATTGACGGTTACGGTCGGAGCGGAAGGCGGTGATAGTTGCACAAAAGTTTTCCATGTTCCTATGTCATTGTTTCCCGATAATGCATCCACCAATTGATCTAAGTCTGTGGGACTCCCTGTGGTTCCACCGGATACGTCGTATAGCGGCATTCATTCGCCACTCCTTTCTTAAGAGGCTGCATAAGTTAATTGCCACTCTGTTGTTATGGTTTCGGACGAGGATGGTGTAAAGGGCGAACCGAACAGAGTGTGCGCCCAGGGATTATTGCCTGTGTCGCGTAAAAAGGCTTCTGTAATTTGCGTATTGATGACACCAGCTGCCGTTTGAAAGACAAGCGTGGTTGTGCCGAGTTGCGGAGTGTTGGCTTGCGCATAACTGAGGTTGGTCAAACTACCACTAATCAAAGAAAAACACCCCGTATCTGTGATTGCCGGAGTGCCCGAACCATTTCCGTATTCGATTTGTGTGGGCGGCGAAACCGCATTGTATCCTATATTACTCGCTGCACCTGCAACCCATTGAGAAATAGCGCTTAATTGTCCGTTACAGGCTATATTCTTTGTCTCAAAGGAACGCGACTTTCCTGTGTGGATGTCGGTCAAAAACACCCGAACCCTCCCTTGGATTGGCACTTTTTCTATCAATCAAAAACACCACCTTTACCATGAGAATTGGCCCCAAACCATATTCCCCCATGTCCAAACGGAACTATTTGTCACAGCGGACAAGTTGTCGGATAAATTCATCAAGTCCTCTAGCTTGCCTTGCAGAACAATCGTTGCTATCGTTCCTGCTGCTTTGAGCAAATTCACGGCATCCTGAATTTGTGCGGTCGAATACGTGAAACCTTGGGGTGAGGAAGTTGGTAACTCCACTTGTACCGAAAATTGATTTGGACCAGTATCTGTAACAGACGTTGAATAACCTAAGGTAGCTAAAACCTTTTCAATCGCCACGTTGTTCACGTTTGGATGAAACTTGAACTCCGAAATTCTTTGTGCATAAAGGATGTCCGGCTCATCTTCGTAACGTTCCACACCAACAGATGCCCCCCACCAATCGAGGATACGCCCTGTCGAAGCTTTCAAATTCAACTGTGCGACCTGCGATTCCCGAGAACGCTTTCTACTTTCTAACATCCGAGCCATCATACCCACAATAAACCATATAGGATTTTGTGGGATGGTCAATATTACAGGGACATTGGCGATAGATTGACCATCAGGGAATTGGAGCAACTCAGAAATCCCGTTTTGCAGGACTTGCCCGCTCATCCCATTTGGTAACTGATTCACAATACTTTCCACAGACGATCCATGCAGATCGATGCTCACTGCATTTGCTCCAGAGGTTGCATAAAGTGTATCTCCTTCGATAACCAAGGTCCCTGTTCCCGTAACAGATAAACTAGGAACCTCATACGTGGACAAGTCGTAACCAGGAGGGATGTGCGCGAAAAGCCTCTGTACATAAGCATTCACGATGGTATCACCACCTAACTTGTCGCTTGCGTAATATTCAGCGTGCCGAGCGTGTAAATATTTCCTGGTATTTGCGCTGTGTTGGAACTTGGAGGTAAGCTTGCACCAGAAGAAGGCAATGAAGTTATGCTGATTGCCTGTCCGCTTGAAGATGCAACATACCCTAATGTGGTAGACCCTGCACTTATGGACAGGTAGTAGTCGATCCCTGTCGCGCCTGTCGCAAGCGGTATGCTACCTACATCGATTGCCTGCCCGCTAGATATAGAGACTGTACCCGATGCTGTAGCCAATGTTTGTCCGAATGGATTGTTATACGAGTATGCAAGTGTATATGTACCGGACGCAAGGGCTGTACTTCCCGATACTGCGGACAAGGCGGGAATCGTTGTGGGATTTTCCACATATGGAACCGCTGGTAAAGATGTGGAAGGTTCCAAGATTTGAACATCCGCCACACCAGGAGATGCGAGTATTGCATAGGCCAACTGCGTCAAAGAAAAAGCATCTCCGATATCGAGGTTGGAGAAGTATTGATTAACCGCATCTTCGACATTCGTTTGAACCGTCGACAAAGAATATCCGTACTTCGGCAACACGGCCAGCGAAAGATTAACTACACTCTCAGGAGCGTCTACCACTTGTAAGATGGAGCCAGCTGCTTTATAACCCGTATGCTTGACGCCGTTCGTGTCGGTATACCCATTAATAATGTTTTGCGTTTGCTGAAGAAGTGCAGACGACATGGAGCCTACACCGTTGTACACGTAGACAAACCCATTGACCTGCCAAGCACTCGTCGGCACAAAATCCACTTCGAGAGCCTTAACGACTTGTTCTGTGGGGTTGCCTGACGCATCGAGCAGTTGGCTTGTGAGAGCACCCGCCTCGACAGCAAGATAATCTCCGCGATGCAACTGATTGATGGATTGGCTGAGTTCGGCTTGAAGTTCGGATTGCGACTGCGCGTCCCGACCTTGGATCACAGGCTGCGAGGAATTGTTTGTGACAGTCAACCCAGCTACAGGCACAACAAGTTGGGTGATGGAGTCGGCAGGCACATTGGTGATCGTTCCGGTTGAAGTACAAGTTGCGGTCACATTCACGGTTTGACCAGGGTCAATCGTTACAGTTTGTCCGATTTCCCATTGAAGTGTTCCGTTCGGGATCGTGACGGCTGTCCCGCTCGCTAATGTTACACTCGACGTGGCGGTTGATGAGAGTGAAAAGGTTAAAAGATACACAGAGCCAACCGCACCTGCAGGAGATACACCTAACAACTGATAGCCAGCATTCAATACTCCTGCAGCGATCTGTTCTTCGATCTCTTTCTCCATCAAAGCAGATTCTGACGAAAAAGCGTCTACTAAAGATCGCACCAAAGAACCTACATTGAAGTTCGTGACCTGACTCGTCTCAGTACTAATCGTGGCAATCGCATCTGATGCAATTTGCGTGGTTGTTTGTGCCAACTTTGATCACCACCTCAGATAATGAAGTTTTCGTTATACAGTTGTATAGCGTCATTGGAAGCATGTGTATACACAGTTGCACTGACAGAAACCTGGCTACCCGTCACCGCAATGCTAGTGTTTTGTACATCCGAGACTTCTGGAAGCAACAAGAGTGCTTGCCGAAGATAAGCGACCCACCGGACAGAATTTGTCGGTTCTCCTACCGAACTTGGCAAGCGACTACCCCAAGTCGGATACAGAGGCAAAGATCGAACAGACGTCTGTATGACCGCTCTCATCCGTTGTTGAAGTGTATCGAGACCTTGTACTGTCGCGAAGTCTCCATTTGCAAAAGAGGGAGGATAGGCTGCCATATCCGATCCGAATGTATCGATCAATTGGCCACTGCCTCCGAACGTAAGCGAACCATTGCTCTCCACAGGAATCAAGATGGTATCGCCAGGCAACAGTACTCGAATGCTCCCCTCGTTGTAGGCATCAAACAGTTGCAACCGAGCGCCTGATGGATAAGCATTTTGAGTAGGTGTCGACAACGTCAATGTTTGACCGTTGTAGCTCTCCACATTGACGCTCTCAGCTACCAGTTGAGCGTTCCCTGCTGCGGATAGGTAGATTACATTGATGCCTTGGGGTTGGTTCGGCAAACTAAGAGATGTTGAACCTGCTGGCAGTTCACTGTTTAAAGCCAATGTTGCAACTGGAGGGCCATAGACCGCACCAGGATTGGTTGTCATATAAGGTGGAGATAACTGATTTACGCTGACCAACTCTGTCCACTTGGAAGCATCCCCTAATAAAAAAGCAGCTAAGGCTTGGATGCCCCGCTGCACGTCATTAACCGATAAAATATGCGGTTTTCCGATCACAACGCCACCACCACACCATTCATCAAAACTGTCGCCAGTTGTGCATAATTGCTGGGTGTTTGATATCCCTGCACAGGGTCCCATGCGATCAAGGTAGATAAAGCTGTCTGTGCCGATTGTGAGATACTGAGCGAATCGGTTCCAGTTGTAACCGTGGCCGCTAGTCCTGCATTCACAGCCAATCTTCTTGCGTTGATAGCTAAAGACAAGAGATACTGCGAACTATAGATACTTTGCGTGCCGCTGTTGTGCAATTCGTCAAAAACGTTCGCCATCACTCTACTGATTTGCAAGATGCTCTCCAAAGCTCCAGCCGACCAATTCGACCAATTTTCTTCCACTTGAGTGATAAAGGTTCGGAACAATTCGCACGCCGGAACCTGGCTAATTAGTGCTTGGAGTGGGGCGAGAACGATTTGCTGAGTGGGTACAGACTTGGGATATTTCAGCATTCTCCTCACTCCTTTCTAACGTGGAATGGTCAGTCGTTGACCAACAAAGATGAGATTGGGATTGGCGATATGATTGGTATCCGCTATCCGGCGAATAAAGGATGAAATCTGTGTATTCGTGGCTTGAATGCTAAGAAATCGTTTCGCAATATTCCATAGTGTATCACCTGATTGAACGGTGTAGATAAAGGGTTTCTTCTGTGATTGTGCTACCGACTTTTTCTGCACAGCTTTGACATTGCTGTGCGTATACTTTTGAACTTGTTTTGGATTTTGTAACACTTGAACAACCGGATCGATAACAGGGGTTACGGAAACACCGTTTGCCAAATCAGAGAGCACCAGGAATTGCACAGAAAAATTCCGCGTAACCGGACTTTGAGACGTAATGGCAAATTGGACATTGCCTATCGGTTTCACCGTCCAAGCCCGACCAAAGGCATGATCGTAGATAGCCATGACCATGCCTTGCGGAGAAGGACCTGCCTGCTCCATGCTAAAATACCAGTCGATGATGTCGTATTGCAGATGTCTGGCAGCCGTTTCTCCGTCTATGGGTTGTCCATTCCACTTTCCTTGTGCACTTCTCCATGCGGTTGTCCCCGACAAAGTTAACGTCTGAATCCCCATACCAAAGTCGTCCGTGTAAATGCTGTCCGCTGTCTGCATCACGGTTACGCGAATATTACGAGACGATTGCTGATCAGGATTCGCTGGAAATACCAAGACGCGAGGATTGCTGTAATCAGCGGTATTGACTTCAATGTCCACCACTCCGCCGATGTTTACTGAAGACAAGCGAAACACCTCCTAACCCGAAAAGACAGTGCTTGAACCACTCGTAATAGTGCCCGTGTAATTCGTGCCACCCACTTCGACCGACACCGCATCGCCTACTCTAGCTACACCCTCAGTGCCATTGTTCAGGACAATAGACGACGCGGTCAGGTTGACGTTCCCTTTGACTTTGATGGTGATGTTGTAAGGTGTGGAGGTTGTTTTCGGCGACCAACTCGGATTCTCACTTTGCATGTCGTGTAATTCGGTCGCAATGCCGATGACGATACTTGACCCATCGGGCAAGCCGATGTTCAAGTTGCCATCAGAAGTGATAACTTGATAAACTCCGCTCTCATGTAGATTAACTGCCATGCCTGGTGTTTTCGTATGTATCTGCGCTTGTATCGGACTCATGAAGCCAAGACAAACCGCTCTATTTGCTCTCCCTGCTAAATGTCCACAAACCGCCCACACATCTTCTCCACCACTTCCTATCGGCTGATCGTAAGTTCCCTCGGAGGATGGTATAGGTGCAGTTAAATCAACTTTCGGTAGATACGTTTCTCCGGTTTGTGTGCCATATGACCAACTGACGACGGGCACATTCGTATAAAAACCCCCTTGATAACTGGCATCCAAGGCAACATCCACAGTTCCTGTTTCGGGGTGCACAGCCACCACTTTTGCGAGGAAAAGTGTATGTGTGTTCAAATATGGAGCTTTCTCCATTGAATATCGATTATGTAATGCGCTGTTACCTAAATACGGACGTTTCATGCCACAGGTCTTCCCCTCTCCACGGTCAAGGTTGCTGTCCAACTGTCACTCTCAGAACCTGTCGAACCGCACAAATAGGTGTCCTCAATCCCTGCTAGGTAGTACATTTCTTCTCTCTCTTTCAAAATCCAATACGTACCTATCCGATAATCCTCACTTCCGTGGCACTGTATCGTCCCGTTCCAGAAATATTGATTCTCACCCATCGTTGCAAGCGCCCATTGGTTCAGAATATCACCGATCCCCCATGCGCTGGTATTCGGCTGACCAGGATTAGATGGATCGTATTCAGCGATCCATGACGTATCTAAAAGGTTCGGTCTTGTCCCATACAAGGAAGCCCACTGTGTTAGGACGCCGTTACTCGAATCAACGAAAGTCGGCATCGTCAGACCGACCATCTGTGTTGTCGAACCATAGGTGAGGAAGTAAGTATCCAAATTGGTGTCTGTCCGGCTGACACTGTAGGATACAACATCTTCAAAAGTTCCTTCTGGTTGCAGATCGAGCGTTGAAGGATACGGGTTGTCGCCTTCCACTGTCTTGTAAGGCGTCAGCCTCGATGTTAACACGGGTGTATCGACATCATCCCAAATGAAAAGCTCGCCGAATGGCGGAGAAGCGATATACTGCATGAGATTCCAGTAAGAACCTGTGTAGGACAAGATATTCAGACTAGACATAGGGAAGTCAGGAAAAACAAAATTGTAATTGATACCAGGCAATTCGAAACCGTAATTATGTTTTCGCAAACCTCCGATAATCGGGTTGACCATGTTGTGCATGACGGATTCGAAAAAATTAGTAATAGACTCCGGCGTGATTGGTAGATGGAAATTGTAATACAACCCAAGACCATATGCTTGCGCTTCGATGGATGCCAGATTTCCTTTGCCTGATAGTGTGTTTTGTGTCCAAAGGTAGAGGACTTGCCACTCGATCAGAAGTTTCGTGTAATCTCGCCCCGAAATGTTGATTCGTGGTTCGCTCGGACCGCCAGATTGACCAAACGTAAGCGAATCAGTACAAGTATCGACGAACCCGCGCATAATGATTGGATATTCACCGTCGACTTTCTTCCCTGTTTTACTCGCCCGAATTTCAATGTAGTCCATCGGCATCAGCAAATCCGCTAAAGTCTTTCCGTTTTTATCCTTGGCTCCAAAAAGCGATAAAGTGAATGTCCCAGGCTGCGATTGACTTAGCGATTTGATTCTTTGCCACGAATACAGATAGGGTGTTAAATCATACATTTCTCCTCGCCAAGTCCTTGCAATCACGGTTGTTCTTGGATGATAATCATGATAAAAAAGAGGATTCAAAGATATTCCTCCTCAAATTAATTCTGGAATCCTCGAAGAAAAATCCAAATCGAAACGAGGGTGTTCTATGGGTATAGGTAAGATTCTGCTGGTTTCATCCGGTTCTTTTATTGGAGGCGTTCTGATTTTTGTTTCTGGCATTTATATCGGATACAAGAACGGTTTGCAAGAGAGTCAATATTCATATAATCAACCCGCGCTCTCCACATCTCCCAACAATTCTAGTATGGATAATTCATCGAACTCATCCACCCCAATTCAAACACCTGCCACGTCTAATTCGACTAATACCGGAAACCAAAACATCAGTTCATTACCTCAAACGGTACAAAACGTCCTTCAATTTCAACCGCAAGGAGATTCTGCTGACGTGATCGATATGGTCGAGCAGGACTTTGGGTATAGTTCTTGGGAAGGCAGCTACAGCGTCCCAGGTACATTTACCACGACACCAGGGCCTCATGGATCAACGAATGTTCAATGGACTCTTACCACTAAGCCATCTGGCATTATAACCTCAACACCTTCCATCGCAGAGATGGCCATAGAGACGGCGGATATGGGAGAGAATTTCAATCTTTCTGGAAAATTATCCAAAGAACAATTCAAAAAGGACAGTCAAATGCTAGGTCCAGGGAATACGATCCGCTTTGATTTCAACATTTCACAAGACGGCTCTTTCCTGACTCCAGAAAATTTCTTCTCTAAATTCGTCATAAATTTCAATTCAAACACAAATTCAGGAAACTAGGTTATCACCATACAGGTCATCCTGCATTACTTATTCCTATCGCAATGGTTCTGCCCGTGACTGCTATGCTTTGCAAAAAAACAGTAAATTCTATTTATATTTGAGTAGAAATGAGGTATCTACATGGATAAAATGACATGGAAATTGAAAACAACTATCATACTAGGTTCTTTTTTGGGTGCAATTATTGTTTTTGTCGGAGGAGATTATATAGGTTACCAATCCGGTTACGCATCTTCTAACAACAAAATCAATAACTATATTGATGAAGAAAACAAGAAAATGGATATTCTTGCTAAACAATTGAACATAGAAAACAAAATGGCGGATAAGCTAGAAACAGCACTTTCTTCAAGAATCGAATCTTCAAGCCAAAATACAAACTCATCGCAAAATGCTAATGAATCCACAAGCAATAGAAATTCCTCTGATTTAACCAAAAGCGTTGATTCGAGAGGTCTACCATCTTCGGATGTCGAGATAGAAGGAAACTCCATCTTTATCATTCCTAAAGATGGAACTTTCACAATGAATGAACTTCCGAGTGCGATTCAAATGTCATTAAACACTGTAGCCGAAGATACGCCCAGTCCAATTTACGGAGAAAGCTCGAACAACACCAACTCAATTCCTTTATATCAATCAGCAGAATTTAATTTTGGATACACAAATTTTGAAGGTTCAAATTATATACCTGGTTTTTTTGAACTTCATAAATCTAATAACGATTATTATTTAACTTGGTATTTAACCATGCAGCAAGGCGGACAAATGGCACAAAACAGTTCAGGAAGATTTGCCGTCGGCAATAAAATCGTTTTAACTTACTTGATTCATCCAAATGGAAATCATTTGTATCCTGTAAGTCGAGATGCAATGGATTTATTTTATATGCAAAATTTCTCTAGTCTAGGTTAAATCCATTAACCTATCGGCCCTCCTACGTTATGAATTCCCAACGCGACGGCTCTACCTAAATTAGCTGTACTTTGTGCGGATATGTTAACAGTAAACTCGTTATAAAACTGGTTGGCGTAATTGATGCGATTTGCGATATTAGCGCCAACCCCTGCTCTCTCATAACTCGACTCAAAATACTGGGCAGCCGCCCCTGCGTCAGACATGCTGTTTAAGACAGCTATACTGCCTTCCTGACCTGATTTCAATTCGTGCCACAGGTAATTCAGCTGTGTATTCAAAGAGCTTGCCGACGAATGATGAGCAGCGGCGTATTGAAACAAACCATTTTTACGTGATCCTAGCCACTGGGCGATGCCATACGCTCCGCTTGCAGTATTGGTGGCGGTAGGATTCAAAGAAGATTCCTGCTCTAAATTACCCATGATTCCTGCAACGGCGGCAGAACTCAAACCCTTGCTCTTCAAGAAATTAAAAATTTGTTGTTGTCTATTGTTCCCTGTTAAATCGCTCCACCAGTTACTGATACCCGAACTAACGGAAGAAAAGAAATTTGAAATTACACTACCTGGTGTAGGCACACCCACTCCATACGGCGAACTACCCGCTGTATAAGGACCAAAACGGCCATTGGCATATGGATCGTTTTTTCTGAGATTTTCAAGTTCCTTTTTCTGTTGTTCTTCTGCCTGTTGAGCTTCTTGTGCCAGTTGCGACAAGTAGCTGTTGGTCATGCTGATGGTATTATTCGCATAGCCAAGAGATACGCTCAAATTCGCAAGCATTTTGGCTCCTCCGCTTGCCAAATGAGCCGATTGGGCATTAAAGTTGGCCATAGCCTCTTGTATTTTGTCTGCTGAAGTTCTTGTGGTGGAAACGGAATAATTAGAGGATGGCGCCTTTGTGGCGAGCATTGCGCCGCTTCTAATCATTGCCATTCCTTGGTTGATATCTAAACCAGGCATGAGTGCCCCTTGCAAATATGGATTATTGGTGATTCCTTTCACCACATTCTGATAGGCTGCACCCAAAGTCGTGTTGCCCACCTTGGCCGCCGTCCCCTGTTCCATAATGCTCATCATTTGGAATGGGTCTGTGATTTTCCCGCCAGACGCCCTCAAAATGGCTGTCATTGCAATAGCTTGCTGTATTCCTGACGGACTTGCAAAAGCTTTATCCATCGAAGATATAAGTGCGGCTCCGTTTTGTCCCTGCAATCCTTGAATGCCCGTTTTATTGAGTGCTGTGTATTGTGCCGCTACGCCAGGCTGATTTGCGATCACAGGATTGATGCCACTAAGCGTACTATATACATCAGCTAAACCTGTAAAGAGTTGGCCTTGTCGTCCTTGCATACCTGTGGCGATCACCATATTACCGAGCATCCCCAAATAACTGCTGGGTGTATATTGAGAACCCCCACCATTGGTGACCCCAGCCAAAGCAGATGCCGATAAAATCTGTGCAATTTGTTGCCCGCTCATGCCAAAATTCAGACCATAAGCGCCCGACAAGTGAACGAGATTCGTCAGACTGTTGCGCGTATTGCCGTTAAAGCTTCCCGCCAAAAGAGTAGCGATTTGGGTTGATTGCGTTCCCGTCATGCCAGCGTCTGCTCCGGCGCGGACAATCGCATTCCGGAAAGATTCCACACCTTGTGCAGCATCGCCCAACGAATGAGCTAATTGGGATACTGGAACGGCGGTTTCCATCCACTGGTTAAAGCCGTGCTTGAGATATCCCAAAGCGGCGCCTGTAATACCTGCTGCTACTCCCGCTAAAGGGCCTCCCAACAAATCGCCAAGCACAATACCAGCGCCTTCACCCATGGCTCCCGATGCCACCGAATCACCAATCACACCAGAAGCTACACCCTTTAACCCGCTGGAAACTACGCTGCGAAAGCTTCTGCCATTTGCACTCGACCTAAAATGATGGTACAGACGAGACACACCGGACGGAGCAGAATAAGTGGCCGTTGGCGCTCCATATTCTGAGCCAAAATCCTGCATAAAGGTCTGAATGGCTGAGATGTCACCCGTTCCAACAAACTCTCCCATAGCCGCACTGTATCGAGAGCGGACATGCTGAGGCATGTTCTTGTTCGACAGGCTTGTAAACCATTTCTCGATCTCTTGCTGGCTCACTCCTGAGTGAAATCTACTCTGCGAGGATTTGGTTCTCACGCCGCTAGTCATCTGCTTAGTCTGTTGTTGGAACATCGCCAGTACAGGTGCAGCCTGTTCCATGACATTTTGGTAGTACATTTCCAATCCGGATGGAGTCATGAGATTATATTGACCTTGGTGAGCCGCTCGGTGAGCCTGAGAAGCGGGAGATGGAGGCGTGTACATAGTACTGACTGGTGGTGTATGACCACCTTTAGGGCTTGGGGCGTAACTCACTCCACCGCCGGATACCTGAGAACCTTGGGACGCATAAGAAGAAACTCCTGCTCTCGCCATCATGTCTGAAATACGCTTGGCGTGCTCTTCCATGCGATTGAAATACTTCTCCATTTCCTCTAAGCCTCTGAGATCGGCGGAAGTGGTGAATTTAATTTCCGGCAACGCTATCACCACCTTTTATGGGCTGAATATTGGGCATCTTGCGTTTGACAGGATTGGCAATCGGCTTGAAATTTTTCGCCATATCCAGGAATTCGGAAGGAGGACCTGATGCCTTTCCTGCGGTGAAAACTTTGGTGATCTCCTGATAAGACAGGACTTCTAACTCAAACTCAAAATCGCTCATACCTTCCAGTCGAGGATCGTGTGCAGGAATGCGATAAAGAAAACGATATAGACATTCCCAATTATGCGCTCTGTCCCTCGCCAGTTGAGCTTTTTTCTGTTCCCAAGTTTTCACGAAAGGAGTTCAGCCAATTGGCTACCTCCGAACTTAACTGACTCACAACAAAGTCAGGGAGTTTCTGAAAGTCTGCATCCTTCGGAAACAGGCATAGCCTCGTCAACATAGCAATCGAGTTGGCAAACATCACTGCCAACGGACTCTCTAGAACACCATCTGCCAACTTTTTTGTTTCTCGTTCAATTTCAATGATGTCTAAAGCTGAAGGGACGCGGAAAGTATAAGTCTCTCCGCGCACCTCAAAAGATTTTTGGAATTCGTTGTTACTCAAATCCATCTCCCCGTTCTGTTCGTATCAGAGATTCCTTTCATTAACTCCAAGCCGCAGTATCCTGCGCAATCCAACTCAAGTTCAGCGTCAGCACATCTGTGTCAGGCACTTGCACACTGTCTTGATTGTAGTAAGCATTGACAACGCTGTACTCAATTTCGCCGGTTGTTGAATTGATCACATCGATGGAGTAGGCTGCTTGGTTCAACTGCTCTGTCAGTGATCTCGAAGGATTGATGCCCTCCGACGTGTAACTGTTGTCTGCGTTAAAGGGAACCATAGCCGTTGCCGTGACCGTGACGCTTGCTTGTGTCACAGGCGCATCCACAAATAAAGGGCTACCCACTGCATATACAGCCCTCCGGTTCACGCCGCGAGTAATGGTAAGCGTGTTAACCAGACCCACAGGTTGACCGTTAATGTTGATTTGAACGTTGTTGCCTGTATAAACCGTTTGAAACGGATTATTGATCGACACCTAAACCACCACCCCTCAAGCAGACTGGCCATAGGCCGTGGGATAAAGTTGCAAGACGATATAGTTCGCCGGAACATCAAAGGCTGCGTTTGCGGTTCCCGTTATCGTGTCTCCACTGCCTGTGAGCGAGATATCCGAGAGTTTCGGAGCGGTAGACAAGAAACCTTGCGAATACCAATAAGTCAATCGGGCAAAGATCGCCGATTGTGCCTGTCCTACTGTAACAGGTGTCACTGGCTGCCCAACAAACTGACTGAGTGTATCGTTCAAGTCCGCGGACACGATGTCTGCCACCAGTCCTGTGGAGTTTTCCACCTTATCGTAAGCGGTGTTCTGGAGCCAAGTGGTTCGATCTTGTTGAAGCACCGGAATACCTTGATTGTTCGGAGCGATAATCGCCAAACCGCCAGCAAGCGCCTGAGCGATCATACTAGGTGTGACGGTCTGGCCCATACCGTTAGACGGCACAGGTTTCTGTGTCAAGGCGTTATAAGGAATCGTCGCCGCCCGTTCACCCATAACAGCACAAGCTTCCAGGTATGGAGCGAACATCGTTGTATTGCCGTTGTAGTCTACTCCTGCTTGTTCGGGCCATACGACCGTAGAACGATTGGAATTGAGAAGCGCTACCTGTTGCAGTTCGGTGGACAAAGTCTGCCCTGACGCATCTCCTAAATAACCGCGCCTTGGCTGGCCGATGGAAGCCATGTAGTGGCAATGTGCATCGTTCATTGCCCACAAGGTATACGAGGGTGATACAGGCGCAACAAATGTAATCTGCGGCACGGTTTGAGCTATGGTATAAGCGCTTTGCCAGTTTGCGTTGGTCGCGGTAGGCGTTGTTCCGCCGCTAGCATATACCCACGTGTTGGACGTTGCCAAATTTGTTGCGCCAGAGACCCGTGAAGCGGTGAAATATAGATTTTGGTTGTTGAAATAGCGAACCACAGCTGTGACGTTTGCTGTAAATACTGTAGGAGATCCAGAGGATGTCGATAAGGGGACATCTGTCACATTGTCAAAGAAAGAAGCTACTGCATCCTGTGGATTGGGATCTAAAACCGATGAAACTAAGTCAGAGATGGAATTGAGTTGATTCACCAGGGATTGAACGGTCATACCACTGGCTAGAGCAATGTTGGCTATGGATACGCCACCACTCGATGTAACTTGAAAAGCGGTGTCTGTCACGGTTGCGGTAACATCTGTCGCTGTACCTGTATAGTAGAGGCTTAGCGCAGAGAGCGAGATGTTATCTTGGGTGTTCGTTGGGTAGGTCTGGCCGCCAGGTCCAACAAAATCAAAACCTTGGCTGACTGTATATCCAGAAGTCGCACCTGCCTGTACCATCCATTTAGCGTCATTAGCCAATGCGCCGTAGGACGTGGTGGTCAACTGGATTGATGCCGCGCCACTAGAGTTGTTGATCGTGCTCGTGGCTTGCGTGCGAGGCGTTGGATCAATCACTGTAAGATTTAGACTGCCTCCTACTTTCTGTGCACCACGAAAAGCATTCATTACACCATTCAGCAAGTCTCCACCCTTCAGAATGGACTTTGCCGAATTTGGGGTAATGGATATCGGAGTGTTCGGCTGTCCGTCTGTGGCAGGCCCGATCAACAACATGCCGTAGCCACCAGTCGAAGGAGGCGCTTGAAAGTTTTGATCATTGATATTGACGCTAGAACCAGGTGCAATCATGTTGACTCCGTTCACAAAAGGCAAAAAGACCACCTCCTATTCGATTTACTCTGGAATTGAATTTAAGAAGTTTTGATAAACTTTTTCCCAATCTGCCCCTGTATTTCGCCAAATGCCGTTTTGATAGCAGTACCTTCCAAAAGCAGACAGAGATTCAATGGGTGCATGTTTTCGTTCTTTTTGATTCAAGTAGTCATCCAAATTCATAAAAAGAGCAGAGGTTGATTTCTCCTCTGCCAGTGCATTTTCACTATTAAGTTTCGGCATTTCTTCTCCCCCTACGAGGATGTTGTGTTGTTGGTTTGGACAGACGCTGAACTCACACTCTGGACAGGGAGCGCGTCCCACGTATCCTCATGTTGGGCTGTAAACGTGACTGTCCGATAAAAAGGAAAAACAGAATCTCCCATGCTGTCAGGATACGGTTGCAATGGTCCAAGACCGACTCTCTGATTAAATAGGCCGTAATCAGTTTCAAGCGTCTTGGTGTAGTAGAGGAGTGCCCATTTACAGAGCATTTGCGACCACAAGAGCCAATTCTGGTTGGGGCCAAGCACGCCAATGATATAGGTGGTCTCAAATGTGGTTGAGTAGGTTTGTTGTGTTGAAGTTTGAGATATAAAGTTGCCCACATATCTGCGGCTGGCAATCTGTGATTCCTGACCTGTCGTCACGGCATACTGCAATCCTGTAACCGGACTGCGCGAAAATCCGATCTGAGCAATAACTTGATTTTTTGGATTGCTCCACCAAGTCAAGATTTCTTCTTGATTTGTTGATGTTTCCAAAGCGTAAATATTCGGAACCAAGGTGCTTATATTTTGTCGAAACAAGGATATGGCTTCGTTGAGCACATTCACGATGGCTTTATCTCCAAGGCTGATCACCAGCTACCCAACTCCTCTATCCAAGCCGATACAATATGCGCCTCTACATGCGGTCTCACATAATCTTCCACACTCTGCATCACTGGATTACTTGGCGTGCCAGGATGCCACCAAGAGTCAGGCGACGAATGAGACGACACCGTTCGAAACGTAATGAAATTGTTGTCCTTGAAGCGATACATGTTCGAACCTTTGCTTGCTTTATGCATGTAGGGTCCAGTCATGCCTCCGATTTGCGGCTTCGTCTCTACAGGCATCCACTTTGATGTATCCCCTGTATCAGTTCCCCATGAATAGATATTGCGCAATTTATTTTCCTCGTCCATAAATTGGCCTATGATCTTCGATAACGTAAGCGTGGATGCCATTTCCGCAACCGCATCGGGCAAATCATCCAAATTGTGTTTGAATGGGATGATGTTGTAGCGTCCTGTTCCGTCATTAAGTGGTCTTGATCGAGGACCATTGATCATTCCAGGTTTCATATCATAGGGAGGTTTACCATTTTCAATACTCACAATATCCGACGGAGCCTCTACAGAAAACTCGAAAAGCCCTAAGTCGCTGCGTTGCACAGAACCAGCCAGATCGGACCTTTTCACAGCGCTCGTCATCCCCGGAATAACCGTACCATTTAAAGAAGCCTTCAGAACTTCTTCCACCATGACTCCCGCTTCGTGAACGGCCTGACCTACCTTCTTAAAATCGAGAGTGGAGAGCGGAGGAATGACTTGAACGCGAATCTCCAGCATTCCCCTTCACCCCTCGATCAGACTTGGTGCATTCGGTAGTACAATATGGCGTTTACGAAGGACTGCTTTTTGCCCTAAATCCTGACCAAACGCATAACGCGGACTTGCCGGATTAAACGAAACCCATTCAAAGAGTGCACCGTATCGGATGCTGTAGAGTTGGCCTGGCGCGGGTTGATTCCCTATCCAAGTAAGTGTTTTGCCTGCATAGGTGAAGTCTTGGTTGGGTATATACTGCGTGCTCGCGCCTGTTACCACGTCCACCGTCCATGCGCCTTCGACATTGACCATGCGATAGGTTGATTCATCCGTTGCTCCTTCTCCACGCTGGAACGTTTCACTGAACGTAGGAATGCCAGGGATAAACGGAAGAATGACTAGATCAAAATCGTCGAAATGAAGTGTTCCAGGCATCGGAGAAACCACCATATCTCCTGCTTCCATCAGGCCATATTGCATCAGTTCCAAGTTCTGATCGATGCTCGGAATCAAAACCGTCGTCTCCAGCGGAGGTTCGGGATAAAGTATTCCGTACCCACCGCATGCCGCACAATTGATGTTGTTGGGCTTTCCTGGTTCGCTTCCGCACGGGCATAATACCGATTTATAAACCTTCGCCTGATAGCCAAAATTCCCCGACGATTGAGCATCCCATAACTGACGATAAAGCCAAGGGACAGGTTGCGGTGATATCGACTGAAAAGACACTCCATCACCGCCCTAACTGTGCCATGCCAAGGCCGTTATGTGACGACCGCCATGCCTTGATATAACTTTCTGCATTTCCACGATACATCGCGATCACATCTGCAAAAGGTCCGCCATTCCGCAAATTCACAGACTGGTTGAAACCATCTGCCGAGTTGGTGAAACTCTGTATGCCTGGGTAATACGCTAGACTGTACGTTTCAAGCACCTTCGCTGCCGCTAATTGCGCGATTGCATCCAGCATGTCATCGGGAACCGGACTAATGCCTGCTGTATAGGTCATCTGAGTGAATTGCGGCACATGGTTCATCTGTCCCATTGTAAAGAAAGGAAGCCACATGCCAGCACCAGGACTCATGACTGCCATGGCCCCTTCAACTGGTACAATACGCACAATACCACTGTTGGGATCGGCGGTAATCCACGGTGGAGGAACGGCCAAGATTCCAAAGTTCGGCGGCAAAGCATAGAGAATATTTGAGATGCTAATGATCGGCTTGTGTCTTGCTTTGAGCGTTGACCACTTTTCAAAACGCCGCGCCGTATAGTCATAAGGAACTTCGAGCATATCATAGTCCTGCCCTGCAATCGCAGGTCGACCCTGTACATAGCCAAACGGATTTTCATCCGTATTCATAGAAGTGATAATTTGCGGTGTTTGGTTGATTACGCACGCGATGATGACGCGCGGAACTACGAAACTGTCCAGTTTTGTCTCAAACTCGCCAACAGAGGCGTCAATGCGCTGTTGCACAATGGTCTCTAACTGCGCAGGGACTGCCGTACCGATGAGTGGCAGCCCTGCGAGATAGTGCGTGATAACAAACTCAGGCGTAAGGCGTTCTGCAATCGGGTTGCCATTGACAAACTGTTGGTCACCCCGATAGGCAGGTTGAAACGAAGAAAAGGTGCGCATGCCTTCGTTGGGCATACATCACACCACCTTTATTAGTGGCCGAGTGCCAAATAATAGAACGTTGCGTCACCCGTACCTGCTGTAGCAACGTCAATGTTCACGGTAAATCCCGAAACTGTTGCGTTCGAGGATGAAACCGTGCCACTGAGCACTGCGCCACCGAGATTGCCGATGGACGGAATCACAAGATCAACCGAAGTCGAAAATGGATTCGCGAAAGTTACAGTTGCCGTTTGTGCTCCTGTCGCCGCAACGGATATGCTTCCTGATCCTACGGCAAAGGTTTGGTTCGGCAGAAAATCTGCCAAGGCTGCGAGGGAGTTGTTTTGAAAAGGATAGGATGTAGAAACAGAGCCTACCGTCGAATCACCGCCAAATTGTTGTAAAACTACTTCTGGCATACATAAACCTCCTTAACCTAAGCGTTCTAGCCAAGCGTTGATCGTGCCGTTTGTTGGAGCGGTTGCACATGATGCCTGGAGACCGACATAAGGAATATATTGATTGGGTGTGGAGAGAGAAATCACTGCCGTTTCAACCGCGCCACCACTCGATGCTGCAACGGTCGTGGCCGTACCAAAGGGATACCAATTCACCCGATCTCGACTCCACATAGGTTGCAAACTCACCGATTCGTTCAGTGTTGAAACCACAAGCGCTGTTTTATAAACAGCATATACTTGGTCATAAGGCGTTCCTGATGGATTGATACCACTAGGTGGATTGGATAGATGATTCGCTGTATCGGTGATGGCTAGATTGTTAAAGAGAACAGACTCGCCATAAGTAAACATGACGAGCCTGCCTCCTTGCTGTCCGCCGCCATTGGCATCTTGTTCTCTAGGAACCCAATCCCACTGTCTTTTAGACGGCTCATCTACGGGATAGGTAAAAGACTGCCCCATAGGATCACTCCGCTTTCCAGAGAAATGTCAAGGATGCAGCCGATCCCAGGACATAAATATTGGTTGCATCAAAAGGATTGCTGGACTGTAGATAAACCGTGCCGTTACTGGTGGATGTAAGTGTCACAAAATTAGGTTTAAACCCCAAACCGTGTGGAATCGCCACGACATCCCCGACTGTAGGACTTGTCGTACCAGAGCCTGTATTATTCAAAAGGTTCTGGAATTGGACACTTCCAACAGGCAGAGACATATCCATCACCAAGTCGCCCTGAACGCCAGGTTTGGTCATTGGATACAAAGAACTGAAACGGTCTTTATACGATGGTTCTTGATAAAGTGGCAACCTTATTCACCTCGCTTTTTATTGTTGAGGTTGCGTCTATTGGTTTTAGGTTGTTCGACATCCTCGGAAGATTCCAATGCTTCTTCCGTATCGTGAATGGAATCTTCCAGCAGTGAGATCGTTTCTTCTTGTGGGTCAGGAAGTTGTTCGATTACAAAATGGAACTTCCGCAACCTTTCTAACTCATTTGCATTCAAATGATCGGCATTTGCCCAGCCTAGCGAATCAAACACCAATTCATGTTCATGCAACTGTAATTTGTGAAGTTTAGCCATATTCGGCGCATGAACTTTCAGCATCACCTATCGCTCCTCATCTCATTTGCAACGCCATCGAACATTCCACGCTCCCTGACACCTGCCAAGAAACCCTGCCTGCAATTCCGTACTCCTGCAAAGAGAAAACATAGGCTCCCGCCTCTGTCACTTCTCCTATCGTGCCGACCGGATAATAGGTTTCCCCATCAAAGTCTTCCCACGACAACGTGAGAGAGCCGCCACTTGACAGGCTCTCCACATTGACCATGAGGGTTCCTTGACGAAACACACCTACCGTGACCGGATTCGACGCACCATTCGTGCTAATCGTGGTCATCCCGACCAGCGGATAGGTTACAGGATAGTACGCTCCATTCGATGCACCGAACGTTCCAAAATTCGTGATGCACAAAGAGCCGTTCCCTAGGTTTTCGCCCAAGATACGGCTCGTTAGTACATCCGTAGGATGGAACATGGCAGAAGTATTCGGCAAAAGTTCTTGCGGGATGGGGATATCCGTAACATTGATGCTAGCCGTTGACGTGTTGAGGATCGTCCAACTCATTGGACTCCCCCCTATTAGGTCAACTCAACCGGAGCAATAATGCCATTCGGGATTTGAACGTTCTCAATAATTACACAACGCGAGGGTACGTACACCATCGGCGCGCCAATTAAGGCAACAGCGAAGTAACGAGCCAGAGCCGGAATTGGCAAAGGCCATTTGAAGAAAGGAAGTAGTTGTTTGAACACAACACCCTCCTCTGGATCGTGGTTGAGCACGAACACATCAAACGCACCTGCAACGCGGGTGTTCTCGTCTGTCCATGATTGGGTAGTTCCTGTTCCAGAGTCCGCTACACGCGCAACAGGCAAGTATTCCCCTCCATTCATGCTGCGGTAAATCTGGTAGTAATTCGCTCCGTTGGATCCAGTGACTCGATTCCAAGTCAGTGTCACCGATTCTCCCGCCCCGACCGTTACGGTGGTGGTGGAAACAGAATTTTGGGATGGCCCGTAGGTGTTCACGGCTGCGATCTGATAAGTTACAGGGCCGCCATTGTAGCCTACGCCATATTGTGTTGCGCTGCTCGGTGTTTGCCAGCGAGATGTTGCGATATTCGGGTCTTCTGTACTGTTGGTATTCAGCGTGGCGGTTAATCCTGTCGGAATAGCAGGAGCATTTTGGATGGTTACCGTGACAGGACGTTCTAGGTTCAAAAAGATGTCGTTCACGAAAGGCAGGAAACCATAAGTGGAATTATAACCGCCTACCGGAACGCCAATATTGAGTGAACCTTCACGCATGAGTGCCTGTTGGTCAATGCCGTAGCGCTGAGCGGGAGCATAAACTTTAGAGAAATAGGACTGTACAATCGGAGCCATGTAGACACTGTGGCGACCTGCGGATATTTCGCCAGCGTTGTCCTGGATAGCCTGTGCCGCATTTTCAAGTAAATCAGGGCTGATAGGCTGTGCTCCAGCATCAATTACGATATTGCTGAAACCGTAAGTTTGAGCAAAGCTTTCGACGATCTTTTTCACACCATCGAATGCACTTGGAAGAAGAGAAGAGTCTCCATAGAATAAATTTCGTTCTACACCTCTGAGCAAGTAACGGGTTGCGTTGTTGATCTGGAGAGCCTCTGCCGAACCGCCAATGACTTCCGTCGACATAATGGCGATGTCGGTTGCGTATGCAACGGCTGCAAACTTCATGGGCACTTGCACACGATTGAAGGTGGAGTCATTGCCTGCTGGCGTACTCATTGCCCCTGTGAAAATACCGCCTTGCGTGCCATAGTCGAGCAATTGATCGAATTCTTCCGTCATTGCATATGCTTCTTGTTTAGCAATATTTCTCCACAATTTAATGTTTTGCATCTTAAACGACACGTTTTTGAGTGTGCGTGCCAAAGATTGTGGAATGAGCGAACTACCATCTCCAGGTCCGCCAGGTGTGGAAGGAGAAGCCACTAAGGCTTTTTGCAAGCGTTCATACGTGGTATTGCTCAAAGTGCCCCCCATATATGTGCCTGTTAACAGACCACCACTATCCATTTGCAAGGATTTGCTGAGTTGTTGAACTTCTTGTTCCCTTACTGCCAAGGAAAACACCACCTTCGTTAGAATGAAAAAACCGCCCATTTTGGCGGTTATTGAAAAAATGGCCTATGAAATTAAGCGAGATAGTTAGATAAGGTTAGCCTTTGCTAAAACCTCTCTCGCTGTATTGCTCAAAAATCCAATAGCGTTGAGACCGTCGTTTTCGAGCATGGTCATGTCGCGGGAGAGTACAGGGTCGCCGCCGTTGACATAAGCTTCTTCGAGAACATCAAAAGCCTTGGTCAAGTCCATATTTCGAGGCGCGACTTGGGTAGTGCGCGGAGCTTGACCGTAAGCTGTCACAGATTTACGCACAGCTTGGGAAGTTTGTTGTGGTGTTGCCAAATTTGCATCTAAAGGAGTCACGCCAGCGATCTGCATCTGCGAAGAAACCAAAGCTTTTGCCATTTGGCGGTTTTCACGTTGAACCAATTTGCGGAGTTTTTGATTCTCTAAACGGAGGCTACGGACTTCGGCAATCAAGTGATCCTGCATGTCAAAAACCGCATCTGTGAGAGACTTGATAAACTCGTTTCCATCAACATACTTCATAGCATCAGCTCCCAATGCTTTTCTGACTTGTCGGCGACGACGAATGCTTTTTTCAACCTTTTCTAAATCTTCCTCATCGTCGTCTTCATCGTCCGCATCGTCATATTCCGGCTCGTCGTCAGAGCGTGATTTGCGAACTCTGCGAGACTTTTTCATCTTGCGTTTCTTTTTACTTTCATCATCTTCTTCATCAAATTCTCCGTCTTCATCGTCGTCATCAGACAAGTCGACGTAATCCTCATCCATGTCACCGCGTGCATCAGAATTGGATTTTCTCACCTTGCGGCGTTTATGTTTCTTGACCGTGATATACTCATCGTCATCGTCTGGAAGGTTCAAAGACTCTAAGTCTTCGTCATCCAGATCGTCGTCATCGGTGTACGGATCATACACCCCAGGCACTCCATCTTCGCCTTCGCGGTTGTCCTCCCACTGCTGTGCATCGTAGTCTTCGGGAGCATCGTCGTCGTCGTTCACGAAATCCTCGGGAGACTGCGTGGTGATTTGTGTTGCCTCTTCCCAATCTTCTAGCTGATCGTTAGAACGTTGCGCTTCGCGGTCGAAAATGGCTGGATATTGGACTTTCCCATTCACTTTCCTTACCGCCGCATCCGATTGACGCCTCGGAAGTTTTGCACCACCGTTAGGGTCTTTCGGCGCAACCACGACAGACTTTTTCAATTGGCTTTCGACCAAGCGATCAAAGTCTGACAGGGTACGCTGTGTGTTTTTTGCCATGCTTGTTCCTCCTTATCGATTGTTACGAATGATCTCTAAGATCGCGTTTACTTCCGAACCATTGCGTTTCTCGCAGTTATAAAAATGGTGCGCTGCTTCTCGCAACCCACCTTTGATGCGACCATCCTCTGTGAGATGAGGACAGTCAGGATGTTTGTTTTTGAACTCTTTAAGATGTCTGTGCACAATTTCCAAAGGATGGCCTCTCGGCCTGCCTCGCAAACTCTCAGCAAGTTTTTGAATAGATTTACTCACCGTTTGTTCACGCTTGGATGCATACCAGGCACACCATGCTGCCTGCGCCTCAGGTAAACCGTGAACATCCATAAAGTAGTCCAATTCTCGATCCTTCCGGAAGGTTCCGTCTCGATGAAAGTATGGATTATTCGACTTGAGCAACACTCTTCTCAAGCGAATATCTGCAACATCTTGGCTCCAACCGAGAATAGCTCTACGCCGTTCGTCCATTGGCTGGTAGGATACTTGCGCTCCGGATGAAAGGGATTTTGCAAAGTCCACAAACGTGCCAGGATGGACGGGCGTTGGAGTCAGCGCTACATTTCGTATGAATGCCCGTTTGATCCGTGAAGGATCGTTTTTATCGTACTCTTTGACAACTCCCTCGATGGACATTCCGTAGCGCCTAGGCCACCCAGCCTCTTTCATGGCCTTCATCTGCTCCACGATCTTCTGCATCAAGGGTGTTTTTAGAGCTTTCCACTTGATCCAGAATCCGTTTCTGTCAATCTTTCCATCCAACGGAACTCCAACAATGGTTTCTGGCTGATGATCGTAATTGATATAGCCCCCAGCGCCTGGAGGAAGTCCTTTGCCAAGTAAATAATCAATCTCTAGTCCTTCTGGTAGCACTTCCTCGCCTTGAAGATCCTTGCCTGGCAGAGAAGCGATACCCTCGAAGATCCAATCGCCGTCTTGATTTTGTTCGGCTTTCATGATGGTTGCGCCGAATTGGAACTTAGTCTCCGTGTGTGTTCACCTCCTTCAACGGGCATAAATAAAGCGCCTTGGCTCACTCGCCTTGGCGCTGATTATTGGTCTGCTCGAATTCTGCCTTTTCGTTTGCCTTGTGCTTGACTGAGCGCTTTTTCAACCAATGTGCCTTCTCGCTGCTCTTCTTCAATTTCCGTTTTACCCATCGGTGACTGTTGGACTCCGAATTGCCTGCGCACCGCAGCGCTTATGGAGTCATCTTCATCCGCGTTTACTTCGTAAAATTGGAGCATCATAACAATAGATTTGACCTCTTCCTCGGAACACTCAAAACGGTAACGTTTAATCTCCTGTATTTTCATATCATCATTCCCTTAACCGATTTTGAACAACACGCACAATGACTTGTTCATGTCTGCATCTTTCAGGTCAAGATTGAAATGCCGCTTGGCAAACTTGCGAATTCTTAGTTTGATGCGGTTGCGTTCTGCCTTGCTATACTCGTCACCATCGCGTCTTGTGTTGATATATCGCCATGCAGCTAACGTTCGTTCACGGGATGGTTTGCCGTATTTCGTGAGAGGGTAAGAGTCATGCTTTGGATCGGCAAAAATCTCTTTAGAACTGTACTTGTCCTTCTTTTCTCGTTTAACTTCGCTCCATTGTTTTTTATCACGCAAGGATTTAACCACTCTTCCCTTTGGCAATGCCCCCAACATCTCTAACAAATCTTCTTTGCTCCATGCTTTTGCGCTGGCGGCCACGTTATCGGCTACCGACCCAGCTGCCCCTTCACCTAGGAGTTTCTCGATATCGTTTACTTTAGAAGCTAACTTTCCGCGCTTGGTTTCTTCTACAGTCCCTCTGGTCGTCGGTGAATAGAACGTGGTGTGTGAAGACGGTTGACCTGTACGCAGAATCCGACCTTCGCGTTGCGTAATGGACTTTGGAACCCATGGAGTGTCTAAATGAATCATGGTATGGCCGCCGTGTTGAAGATTCACACCTTCTTCTCCTGCGGACGTGGCTAACACTACTTTGATTTTTCCTTCGCCGAACAAACGCGCTATTTGTGTTCTCTTTTCCGGAGAGACATCCCCGCTTATTACACCAATTTGAGATTGTGTCAGACCTTCAGATATCAAACCATGCTTTACTTTTTCGAGAGGAAGTTTCGTATCAGAGAAAATAACCATCCCTCGGTTATCTGGGTTCTCCAAATGATCTATAGTAGCATCTACCGCCCACTGTTCTTTTGGGTATAGCTTTTTCATGTCCGCATGTTCGGGATCGAGTTGATCAGGATCAACAGCAATCTGCTCGAGACGTTTCATTTTAGCCAAAATGTTCGCGGCATTTTCTCGGTACTGCATATCATCCATCCCTTCCAACTCGTTCATCAAGTCAGAAGACATGGCGTTATAAATTTTCGCTTGCTCTTTTGTCATATCCAGCGCGTGCGTCACATGTCTCGCGGATGGAAGACTACTGTTGACATCTGGACTGTTGTGATGGCGCAACATGACTGCATCTTTCATCTTTTCTCTAAGTTCCGCTTGGTTTTTCAAGGCAACGGGTTTCATAATTTTCCCGCGTGGAGTATTCAAGGTTTGCATTACAGCATGCTCTTTTGCGAATTTACTCCAAGAACCCACTTTATCTGCTGCGACATGAGATAACATCGTGTGTGTTTCTTTTGGCTGACCATTCGGGAATGGTGTGGCCGTCAAAAGCCAGCGATATTTAGCGTCTGAAAAAGTTTCTTTCCATGCCTTGGTTTGTTGAGTTTCATTTTTTATCTTGTGCCCCTCATCCGCAATGACTGCATCTCCAGCGAGTTCTTTTATTTTTTCGGCATACTCTGGATTTCTCAGCATTTCATAGTTAACAATAACAAAATCTGCGTTCTTCGCTTCTTCGAACGCTTGTGCAAGGCGTTTCGGCGTCGAGTTGTCCAAGACAACCGCCTTACGTCCACTGAATTTTTCCACTTCGGACTTCCACTGATATTTTACAGAGGACGGCGCAACAACGGCGAATCGTTTTACTTTTCCTTCGTCTATAGCAATGTTCGCCGCTGTAATCGCGGTCGGCGTTTTACCAAGACCGACAGCATAACCCAATACTGCTTTTTTGTTGTGCAGGAGAAACTCAACGCCTGCCTTCTGATGCTCGTATAGATTCACGTGTTTCATGTCCTGTGGCATTTCACCATTCCATGCAGGATCATATTTAGAATCAAAAGTAACTGGCCCCGTAGTGTCTTTGGACACAATAGTCGTCTGTTGCTTAGCTGGCATTTCCGGCGAATGAGCAAGTGCTTCTTCATAGGCTTTGGCTGCTTGAGATGTGATTGTTGCGTGAGCAAAGGCGTTCGCTACATTAGGAATATCTTTAACAGGTATATACCATCCCTTGCTATTCCCATCGAAACGTGCGCCCATGCGCTTGAGCTTATCCTTGTCTTCGAAGTTACTATAAACGTGTACCCAATCTTGCTCTCCACCATCGAAGTGCATTTTCTTTGGACTTTGGAATCTTACAGTCCCTACATCTGCCGTAGGTCGTCCGAATTTATCTTTGGTGTGTTGTACACCTTCGCCAATTGTGTATTCGTGATGACCGGTCTCTGGAATGAGCTTCATATCATGAGCAACATTCCTCTCAGTCAAATGACGAGATAAATGAGGATGTGGAGATTTCGCCTTGCGCCACGCTTCTCTAATATTCTGGCCCTGAAGCTCTTTCGGGACCGATCCACCAACAATCGTTCCTGACGCATCGATCTTAATGCGGCGATAGTCCTTGTCGCCGTACTTCCCAACTGCCCCTTTTCCGTGCGGATGAATCGTTATCCAACGTTCTCCTTCCGACTTCAACAAAAGCGGAAATGCCACCCGCATATGATCACCACCTTCACCGAAACAATTTCGTCAATTCGTGCCTGGCACGTACTGCCCAATCAACTGCTGTACCCATTGAGGAACGGAAGTCTGGTCAAATTGGGAGCCAACGGATTGAATAGCATTCAAAACACCAGGTATCCCTTCGTTTTGTGCTGTGGACCAAGGGATGGCATACTTGCTCACCAACCCATTACCGCTCTTGGTGGTGATGAAAAGTGTCGAGCCGTTGATCGTCGCGTCTGTAATGATCACTTGAATCCCTCCTATGAACCTAACGGTGCAGGCGCAGTCATAGAGGGTTGCCCCAATTGCATATGACCGCCAACCCATGCGTCTGTGGTTATCATGTCTTTCAGATGTGATGTGATAAAACGCAATAATTCATGGGCATTCTCGCCCTCAATGACAACATCATGACCGCGCACCGTCACCTTACAACCCCTGATGTGAGCAACGCCATCCTTCGGTCGCCCGCGATAGCCACCTTTAAGCCGTAAAATGGACCATACCGCGTTCGCGGCTGGCGTGTAGGTCGTGACCAACGCTTTCAGAAGTCTCGGTGTGCCTACACGCGGTACATAAACTTTAAATGTTCGCTCTCCGTCCGATACCAGGTAGACCGACCCCTCGGGATTCGCCTCTAGCGTTTCGATAGACAAGTTTTCTTTTGCATCTTGACCAAGCAGACGTCGATAGAATGTGTACACGTCTACGCCGCTGTTTTGCGTGTCCTCTGCGGCCCACTCATTCAATTGTTCACTGGCTCTTTGTCCGCGATGGGGAGCGTTGGCAATCGGTTCTACGCCAGCATCGCCCCAGGATTTATGCAGAGGAAATGCGATCCTGACCTTTTTGGATGGCACTCTGCATCAACTCCTCTAATTTCGATGCCGCATCGTCCCATTGGAACTTTTCGGATTGTTTTACCGCTTTCTTCGATAGGGTTTCTCGCAAGGAAGGAGAACGATAAATACGCTCTAAGGCACGCACAAACCCTGCGACATCCGGTAATCGCAGATCGTTCATCCGCGCCGTGGTGAAGTGGCGCTGTGGCTTGACTAAGATGCCTGCATCTCCGACCACTTCCGTTGTCGCAGAGCAGTCCTGAGCAATCACAGGACAACCGCATGCGAGGGCCTCGGCATCTGTGAGACCGAATCCCTCACCCATGCTCGTGCTGATTTTCACGTCTGCGGCATTGTAATAGGCTGTGAGGAGTTCTTTAGGCGCACCAAGGAAGGTGTCTCTAGGATCGCTGATTTTCACGCTATCGCCAAGTTTGTATCGGTCAACTAGGGTGTGTAGATTGCCACCCTCATCATGAGCTACCGCATGCACCCACAGCAGCGCATCCTCATGCCGTTTACGAAACTCAGCAAACGCTTTGAACGTGTCAGGATAATTTTTTCTGATGTTGTTTCGGTTGACAGCCAAAACCACAAATTTCTCATCCACATCAAGTGCTTTGCGGATTTGTCCTCGACTTGTGTAGTTTTCTTGACCGATGATAAGCGGCCTATCCTCCGAAACAGGAAATACCTTGTCGTGCTCTACACCATGCCAAACAGGTATTGTATCCAGACCGCTTTCATGTTTGACAGTCTTTGCTCCGTAATGACTTTGCACTGCGGTATAAGTGCATTGGCGAATCGCTTCATACCATTCATCAGGCATCTTATCCCCGTCAATCGGCACATAGGCTACTACAGGCAATTTTCGATTTGTTCCAAGCTGTTGCAATCCTTTGAGCACCACATCCAAGTCACTGACAACGAACAACACATCTGGCTTGACAAGACTCACGACCTCTTGTAACCGACCAAGGCCCAACAAGTCTGCCATGCTATATTTGGAGGCTGCATAGAGTTTGTAAGGCGCGTCCCACGGATCTCCTCGATAATTGATAGCCAGCATAGAGACCTCGTGGCCCATCGCGCACCAACGAACGCCTAAGTTGTGCGTGACTACGCCAAAACCCGTGTTCGCTCCTGCATCGCCCCACACCAAGATTCTCAAGTCATTTTCTGCTCCTTTCGCCGTAGACTACCACGTCCCAACCGTCCGCTTGTGTAGTGGCTTCCACACTGTTCATGCCGACTTCTTTAAGTATCTCAACCAAAACGCAGGATGGATAAGGTCTCACGTGACTAATATCTTTCCAAAAGGTTCCATGAACGGATGGGTGTTCAATGTTGGGTGTGATAATTAGGATTTTGTTCCACCGCCAATTACTCAACAGTTCGATGACCTGCATGGGTTCTAGGTGTTCGACCAAATGAAATGCCGTCAACGCATTTCCAATCATATCGAAATTCGCTGCATCCAATACGTCCAATCCTTTAGACTTGCAAATCGATCTCTTTGCAGGGTCTTGGTCCACACCGACGCCGCGAATACCTGCATCACGAAGCAATTCAAGCCAGATACCATCGCCACATCCTATGTCGACCACGGTATCATCTGGCGTGAAGTAGTGTAGATGCGAGCGATAAAGATTTCTCCTACGCTCCAAATCGCCCTCAAACGCATGGGATACATGCAAGAATATATCGGCATGGCTTTTCATGATTCATCCTCTTTTCGGCCTGTAGTTGTAAGGGTTACCGCCACGATACCGAACGAGGATGTGGCGACAGTTCGGATGGAGAGGAACACAAGGTATCCAATCCTTTTGCTTGCGCCCCACATTGCTCTTACCTACCCACATATATTGTTCGTTTTCTTGTTTCGTGGCGTTCGGAATAGGGTGTGGAGATACCCAAAACACCTTGCCTTCCAACAACCTTGCGCAATATCGACATACCTTGTCATCGTTCATAGGTGGTATAACCACATAATCATCTTTCAGCGCATCTAAGACGGCATCGTTGTACGCCATCGACATTTCCGTCACGGCGATCATTTGGAAGTTTTGCCCGTAACGATCCCATCTTTCTTCCAAACGATTCGCTAAATCAGCGGGCGTTAGACCTTCGCGAATCGCCTGCACCACTTGCCAACGCACATCTTCGCGCATACCTTCTGCCCATTCGCGCATTTTAGACGCTGCCGATTGGCGTGCCATCCATTCAGCTGTTTTATCCACCTTTAGTCTGCTTGTGAGGATGCGCTTTGGTCGCTGAGGAACATCTACCCATGGGCCTTTATCAGGTTTTTTCTTATCCTCTCGCGCTTGATCTCTTCCAATCTGTTGTGCTTCTTCGATCTGCTTAACAACATCATCCAGATCAACCGCATCGTCGTCACTCTCATCTAGTAAACGCTCGAATGTCTTTTCTGTTCTATATTTCAAAGGCATCTTTGACTGCAGCCAAATTCTTAACAACCACCGCGAAGCACTACGCGATGCCTCACTCAAAATATTGCGCTCCAGAGACTCCATTTCAGAATCAGGCCAGATGCTTTCACTGTTATCTCTCGCTAATTCTTTCAGTCTTTTCTCCCAATCCAAAAAACGCGGTGTATCAGCCATGACCATACACCATCCATGACTTCGCCAATTCGTCACTCTCTGATTCTTCGGAAGCCATTTGTGATTCTTGCTTCATGCCCAATGAAGCATTTATACCGTTTTCCTGCATCCAGATTTGCAATAGAGCAGGATTAGCAGGAGCGTCCAACCATTTGGCATCATTCGGAGTGCCCGGCGGCGCTTCATCCAACCCCATAGCCTTTCTCCATTCCCTTACAGTAATTGCCCCGCCTGCCATCTGCTCGTTCAAAAATTTTACTTTTTGCATTTCATCTTCAGCGTTGATGCCTGTGAAGCGAAAAACATAACCTGGCGCAATTTTAGTCATTAAAAACTCATTGATGCCTTGCTCAATCATGTCCAGGAAAGGAATAAGGCCCTTATCTCGAGATAGATCGATCTTGCTATCGGTATTGTCCGAAGCGCTGATACCTCCGCTGTTGGCCGCCGAACGCTGACCTAACTCCACCGGATCAACAAGGAAAATGGAAGCAATCTTAGTGGTGAGCTTGTCTAAGAAATCGCCCATTTCCATATCTCGGTTTGAATTTTTCATCGGAAGCCACTGGATCGATGAACCGCCGTTTTGTGACGGCTCAAGACTAAGAGCCACTGGCTTATGTTGCCCGACAACACCCTTCACGTCTGTTTCCCACATGACGTTCAACTCTTGGAGCGTTTCTTCGCTCATGTTGCCCACAATAGCGAGGATGCCAGGTGGTACACTTCCGTGATCGAAATAGTTACTGTTGTACTGAAGCGCAAGCACCTCAGCTGCGAGCCAGTCGGACGCAGCCTCTGTCGGTGACATCGGATACCCGCCGCGAGTGATGTCGGTCAATGGGTTAAGATACAGATACATGATTTCGTCTTCGGCGTACTCGGTCTCGATCTGCCCATCGACGACTTGTACATACCGTACAGGTTGATCTAGGTCTTTGCCGTAGCGTGTGGTCGGGATGTATCGCTCCGCCCACTGGAGTTCTATCGTCCCTGCGTCTATCGCCCAAAACTCCGACAACCGTCCGTCTTCGTCATAAACCAGTTCAGTCGTCGACGCTCCGATTACCAGTACATCATTCACTAACTCTTTGGCCCAACCAGGCATGCTTTTTCTATCCCACACTCTTTGTCTGCCTGTTCGCATCAAAAACTCAAATACATAATGAGCGATCTTCTCATCGTGCTCTGTCATATCCTGACCATCCGCGCGAATGATCTCAAAGCCACGATCTCCTTTGTGCCTTGGAGCACGCATGAAGGAAGCCACCTGTGACTGACGCAAAGCAATGATAGCTTGCACTGTAGGAGAAAGCCTGGCGAGTTGACGTAACTGATTCCAAGAAAGAGTAAAACCGCCCCAGCGGGAGCCAGGCGGTGAAAACTTCCAGTCTGGAGATACAATGACAGAACGTCTGCGCTGCGGAACATCTTCTTTCGATCTCCTCCGAATATCAATAGATGGCATACTTTTTCACCGCCTTACCCCCCTGACGTGAATCGATATTATTCATCCAATTTTGACCACTCTTCTTGCAATTGACGCAACAACGTCTGTGCCCGTTTTTCGACACCACTCTTGGTAATCGGTCGACCTTCCTCTAAAATTTGAACCACGGCAGTCAGATTCAGATTCAGCAATAAAACTGTATCTTGGAGAGCTTGTACTTGATTGGCCAATGTCACAAAAGCCTCTTGCAACTCTTCTTCTTTTCTACGAAACTTGACCACCTTTTCACTCAAGATTTGTCGCCACCTTTTCAACGGTGAAATCTACAAATGTAAAGTTCTCTATATCGCCAAAAGGACGCTTGGAAAAACATATTTTCGCAATGACGCCAGGAGCAAAATGCTCTAAAGCCGCAATGGCCTTTACTGCTGTGCTTATCGAATCCTTGCCCGCGCATGAAACTACAACGACAGATGTGAGCCTCAGCGCACGCGCTAAGTCCTGTGCAACTTTTGATACTTTATCACGGCTAGCAACCTGAATCGTTGCTGTGTATGTTGTTGTCAATCCTCATCCAGCCTCTCTAATCTGAAATTCGATAGCTTCCGCAGTTTCGATGTACTCCACTTCAAACCGATTCACTTCATCCAAATCCGGCTTCACTACACGAAAATTCCCATTTTGTGATTGGAGCAATTTTACAAGCGCAAACTGAGCTATCGTATCTGCATCTATCTTTCGTTGAATCAAGGCTTGGTAATCCTGCCACGTAAGCGTTACGTGCAAAGGTTGTATGTCCCTCAATTTGCAACACCTCAAAGTCTTAACACAAAAAAGGCGGCCACTCAGCACCTAGAAACATTCCTAGGAGACTAAGTGACCGCCTTGTGTAAGGTAGGTTTTAATATCTAGGCCAAATTTGACCTTGACTTTCAAACGTGATTGATTCATCTTTAACGGCACGCAAAAATACACATTCTGCGCGTTCAGGCATCACAAAATCCCGATTCAGCGAATTGTAAAGCTCGTCTGATTTGTATTTTTCTGATATTTCGAATCGAGACGTTCCCGTTTCATTCGTCCATTCTCCAACACAGTACTGTTTATTACTTGGCCGAATTTTCCATTCAATCCAGAAGGAAACACAATCATCAGGGATGTCAATTTGTTCTTTTAGTTTGTTAAGCATAATTCCAAATTTGTTCAATCGAAAGATTCTTCGTACTTCTTCTTCTGTTAGAATCGGTGCGCCGTGCGGGTCTATTTTTTTATCGGATTGATTTTCCTTTATAAAATTCGCAAGATCGGAAAATTCTTCGGCTGAATTCTCTAAAAGGTTCCCTATTGGTATTTCCACCTTTTGTGCTAACAAGGGGAAATAGCTATCAGGAATTTCTATCAACACCGTGCCGTCCCTTTCTACTTTGCACAAACCGATCACTTCCCCATCCATTGTTAGGAGGCAAGGATCGGAACAAAAATACGCTACGCCCGTTAGATCGATTTTACCCTTTAGTATCATCAATCCACCTTCTCTTTTGTTCGCTTCTCCACGTATCGCAACTGACCGTCGTGGTAAGTCAAAATGACTTCACCGTACTTTGGCGCATCAATCAGTCGATCCCCAATACGAATCCTGCGCTGACTTTCTTCTTCCAGAGATTCCTTTCGCAGTCTCGAAACATTTTGTCCTGATTCACTCAATCGTCCCACTCCATCCCGCATTAGTACACCATCACAGCCACATTCCAAATCGATATCCCCGCTTCTTCCAAGCTATCAAACACAGCGTCCTCCATCATCTTCTTTCGGAAAAAACGCAGAATACTGCCGTCTCGCAACATTCGAATCCGATACATCCGAGCCGACGCGTCGTACTCGATAGACAAAGCAGAAAAACCACCAAAGCGCAGTCCGAATAGAACCTGCCGGATACTTGCTACCGTTTCAGCAGCTTCTGCCAATTCGGGCGCTTTCAGAACGGCTTCCTGTTCTGATTCACTCAGGATGTTTTCGGGATCAAAAATGACGCTATCTTGCCTGAACCGATACGCGCTGTATCCGCACATCGTCAGGTGGAGCCAAGCAAGCCAAACGACAATATCCAAAGCGAAAAGATACCATTCGCGAGTGAGGACGTTGAACACCAACAACGCAGAACAAATTAGCAACGCAAACAGGTTGAAGTAGACCGATTTCAGCATGGCTTTTTCACCTGAGTGGCATAGACGATATACTCGCCATGCATTAAAAAAATCTTACTTTCCGCATCCTGTTTTTCGGCAGGTCGCACTTCAATCCTATCGTCCGTCGTTTTACAAACAACCAATGCACCTATCCCCATATCGGGATTACATACCAATTCGGATACCTCGGCTTTTCTAAAAATCCCAACTGGTTTTTTGGAAATATAAATAGACTGATCTTTTTCGTAAGCGCCAGCATCCTCAAGGACGCGCCCTATATAAAAATGTTCATCCAATTCGTTGACTTCTACTTGCACAAAAGGATGTTTTAACGATTGCACTATATCTCCAACCTTAGCCTGCACCCAACCGTACACATTTCCACCCAAACTGAACAATCCATCATCGGTATCAGATTTTTTCCCGCGCACACAATAACAATGTCCCTGATTTTCCAGAACATCGGACAGGTCAACATTCTCATCACCCAATTTAGAACACAGCATCTTGTAACAATCTTCTCCATACCAGAACCTCATAAATCCAGGATGTTCGAAAAGCCATTGACAACCACATACACAGACGTGCTTGCTGCCTTGTTTTAATTCGATGCGTTCTCCACAATGGCACCCCACACGAAATGCACCATCCAAACCGACGATGCCGTGATAGTCCCACAATGGATATAAATCCACCAGCTTTTTAACCATTTCAAACGTATCGTCCGACAATTCCAAATCGCTTTTCTCCATCCATCCACAACCCCTTCAGACTCAATTCAACCCGGATCTTCCGTCAGAGCTTTTCGTAGCATCTCAACAACTGATAATGATGTTGCGGATCAAGATTGCACAAATGATCTATCAAACGCCCTGCTTGCGTAGGGCTTATACCTGTCACGACAGTTTCGTATCCAAAAACCTCATCCTCGCCATCTTCAATCTTGAGCGTTTTGATAATTGCCCAGGTTTCCTTGTTCTCGTCATCAGGCACATCTTCATCATCCGATATGTAACCACCAAACACTTCTTCGCGCGATTCCAACCAATCCACGAAATCATCTAGCCATCCCGTTTTACTAGACTCCGTTTCCAAAACCCCATGGATTCGGAAGTGTAACTTGGGCTTTTTTGATGTTAAACCTTTTGATTGAAGATACAGATTGATCAAACATTCACTTCCATACCAAAACCTAAGATTCCCATCTGTTTTCAACGACCACCAACAACCACAATCGCATGTGAATGTTTCTCCGCGTTTAGTGATTCGAACAGGTTTCCCACAATGGCATACTGTGTGGAATTCTCCCTCGTTTGTGAACTTAACTTCAAAATCCCAAAATTTCTTTATTTGCTTGACCATTCCCACAATCGGTTCTTCCGGTTCGCCTTCAAGATTTTCAAGTCCATAAAAATCCAACGGTTCACACATCAATACTCACTCCTCATCATCAATCCTCGGTTTGTACTTCACCTTTTTGGGAGAATGGAAAGGACACTCGCCACGAAAATGATCCACCTGACGAATGTCCTTGATCTTATTGCCACGGAACGCAATATCCACATTGTAAATATAGTGATTTGCGTAACCATTGCCCCCACGTTTCACAATCATGATTAAACCCTTAGCATTCAAGCGGTTCATATACTCCAACAGGTCATGGGTATCCATATTGATCCATTTGGCAATCTGGCTGCCTGTCATATTAGAACCGTTAATCGGATGTATAAGATAATTCGACTCCCAATCTAAAAAACGCATCAATTTCATAAACACACCGAATTCCGCATTGCTCAGTATCCCTTTGTCCACAAGGTAATCAAAATTTGCATCGTAAACCTTTTTGAATGAATTCTTTTGTCTTGGCGCAGGCCGTCCCGATGGTTTGCTTTGACGGCGCATCCAAAACTGATCTATCACTTCGTCCGTATCGGCATCGCGCAAAGTGTGAAACTCGCTATTTCCTGCACGCTCAACACTCTCGATGACATGCCGCTTACGAACGTTTCCAACTTTCACCTTTTCACCCCCAAAACCATGTGCTTTTTCCCCCATGCACCATGTGCTTTTTCCCCCATGGTCCAAAAAACCGAAATCCCTTGTGACATAAGGAGAAAACGGCATTTCGATGCGCGTGTATATTCTTTATCTTGTATTTTGTTTTTGCTCTAACAACGCAATATCGCATCGAAAGTGAGCATAAAAAAAACCACCTACTTTACAGCAAGCGGCGCACTTTCATCCGTATCCACACTTTCACACCTTGCCATCTTAGCACGTTTCCAACCCTATAAACCGACAAGAAACTGACGGTCATTTTTTCACAACAAACTCATCCGGGATCCCTACACTCCCTTGCCAACCGTGCGTCTCGCAATAAAAGCTATTGCCACGCTGGCGTGTATAAGACTTCTCGCAGTGGGGACAAACGGGTCGCTTAGACTTCTTCGACTGCTTTTTCTCCGGCGGTTCCGGTAGCATAGCTCCTTTTTTAATCGCCACCGCCATCGGTGCAGGAATGGTGGTCGCGACATCGGATGAGACTAGACTCTCGACGGGCGATATAACTGGCTGTTGTGACTTGTCCTGCGGCTTGATTAGCACGCTATCCCTCCTACGTTGCACACGCTCTAGACTGTATCGTAGCGCGTCCATGAGATGATTGTATTCATCAATCGGTTTGTTGACTGCCTGACCATCCTTGGTATCCCAAACATAATTCCCCAACTCCATGATCGTGTTGACACATCGAGGATGCACATTAATCTTGTACTGTTGGATGTATTGGATACCGTTTAGGACGCTGTCTCGCCCTTTGTCAGCTGGTTGAATCCGACGAACGCCCATCCGTCGGATTTCATCAATACTCTTAGGTTCGGCGGAATCGGCAATGATGCGTTCCTTTTCGACACCTTTATATTTCAACATGTCGGCGATCTTATCGTTGGTCATCGCCCGTTGATAATGTTCATCGAAGATGTACAACTCTCGCGCGGGAGGATCGACGATGGCGGCGATGTAAGCTGTCGGGTCCGTGGCATATCCGAAATCCAATCCGTAACAAGCCTGGGCTGTTTCTCGTTGGGCTATCTCGCGCCAGTCAAACTCGCACTCCTGCCAATTCTCATAGATCGCACCTTCCGCTATACCCCAGTCCCCTAAGCCTTCAATGCGATAACGCCTGGGACTACGCTCTTTCATCCATTCAAAAAGATTGCGGTCATCCTCGCCCAAAAACTCATTGCACATATAATTGGTGGTAAGAGCAAGGATATTATCGTCGCCCTCCACATCAAAAAAACGTTTTTTGAGCCAATGCTTGTCGTTCCACGGGTTGAACGTCAAGGTAAATATTTTCGGTAAATCACCCGTCTCGCCGCGAATGGACAAGTCAAGTTTGTTGAAATCTTCCTCGTTGCTTATCTGATATGCTTCTTCGATCCAAACCCACGACAGGTATCCCTTGTCCACAGTAATGGATGTGATGGACATGGGATCGTCCAGACCGCGAAAAAGGATTTTCTGCCCAGTAGGAAGGTACACGATTTCGAGTGGGCTGAGTTTGGCTTGCCACAAGTGGGAGACACCTAAACGATGAATCGCCCACTTCAGCTGGGCATACGTGGAATCCTTGTGGGAGTTGTAGGTCTTGCGCACTACCAGAGTATTCGCGTCTGCGTGCTTCATCATGTGGTAAATGTGCCATAAGGCAGATGTTGTGGACTTCTTGGATGCGCGACCGCCTTTCACCACTCGATAGCGTCCACGAAATCTCCAAAACGTCTCGTACCCCGATCCTACAACCTCCTTAAGACTGATCTTCTTCTGACTCATCTCCAAGGTCATCCACGAACACCACCTTGGCATTTACGTCCGCTTGAATGTTCATCCGATCTTTCCTGCCCCAGCGCTCAGGGAACTTTCTCTCTAACCTCCACGCCGCAGCCTGCCAGTTTTCTTTTGCTGCGTTCCCGATAATTAAAACGTCGCGCATTTCCGCTTCAGCCAACGCCTTTTCTACAGCGTTGGAAAAAGAAACAAATTCCGCACCATCACCACGCGCCCCGCGCTTCAGCCAATCGTAGATGGTCGATTTGTTGACACCCGCATAGGCAGCAGCGGTCTCAATGTAATTACCCGCGCGTATGGCTTCCACGATTTTCCTCTGGAGATCATCGGTCAATTTTAATGGTCGTCCTTTTGGAGTATTCAACCTATTTTCACCGCTTTCTTACCTGTAAATTTTTCCCATCTATCAATAATGACTTGACAGTATACAGGGTCAAACTCAACCACTCTTGCATGGCGCTTCATTTCCTCGCAAGCCATCAATGTGCTTCCTGATCCGCCGAACAAATCTAAAACGACATCTCCTTCTCGAGATGAGTTCTTTAAAGCTCTTGCCACCAGCGATATTGGTTTCATTGTAGGATGCTGACCATTTCTGGCAGGCTTGGGAACGCGCCAGATGGTGGTTTGTTCATCTTCTCCTGGGTGAATCACCTCAAATTGCTTCACTTTTATAGCCGCTGATTTTCCGTTTTCAACATTGAAATTCAACACAAAACCGTCTTCCTTTTCTTCTACAGCAATCCCCGTCTTATGATCGATCACAGTCGTTTGTTTTCGTCCGCCATACCACTTGTGGCTGCCGCCCTTTTTCCATCCATACAATATAGGTTCATGCTTCCAATGATGGTCTTGCCTGCCCATCACTAAAACATCTTTAACCCATATGATGCATTGCTTTAGTTCGAAACCAGAAGCAACCATAGCGCTTCTGAAATTGATCCCCTCGGAATCCGCATGACAAATGTAAATTGGAGCGCCAGGTTTCATCACCTCATATGCTCTTGAAAAAGCATCCTCCAAAAAACCTCTAAACTGATCATCACTCATTTTATCGTTTTTGATCTTCAATGAATCTTTTGTTTTCCCAGTGTAATCCACGTTGTAAGGAGGATCTGTAAAACACATATCAGCGGAATATCCATCCATAAGCTTCTTAACAAAAAAAGAGTCCGTGGAATCTCCGCAAATTAACCGATGTTGCCCCAAAATATAAACGTCCCCCGAAGTTATTGTTGTGTCAAGGGCTTTTTCGACTGCTTCTTTCTCGTTGAAATCATCTTCTTTCACTTCATCATCACCAACGTCAGATAACAAAACAGCCAATTCAGTCTCGTCGAATCCAGTTATCTCAATATCGAATTCCCCTGTATCCAACTCTACCAATAAATCTTTGAGCTTCGGTAAATCCCATTCCCCGGAAATTTTATTTAGAGCAATGTTGAGCGCTGCCTCTTTTTCTTTCGATAAACTCACAACAGAGCACTCAACTTCCTCATAGCCCATTTCTTTGAGTATCTTAATCCTCTGATGGCCTCCAACAATATTTCCGGTTTCTTTATTCCAAACCAGAGGATCGACATATCCAAATTCCAATATGGACTTTTTGAGCTTCTCGTACTCTTTATCTCCAGGCTTCAAATCTTTCCGTGGATTGTACTCTGCGTTTTTTATGTCAGAAATTTTCAATTTCATAATTTCCATAGGCTTGCCCCCGTATTAAAAAATCAGAATTTTTAAGATGAACATTTATGCGGATACTTGGATTTTATCGCTCTACATCAGAAATAAACCGACAATTAAATGACGGTCACAAAATGGACTAAAGAGAGAGAACCTAGGCTTCATTGATAAAAAATAAAAAATCTTTTCTGAATCTGATGGTTGCATATTAAACGCAACATGTGTTATAATAAAAGCAACACCAAGAGACGACAAAAACCATTAAAAAGGGAGACGATAATCATGACAGAAATCAACATTTCACGCATCGAGGCCATTCGGTACGAAAAAATCCCCGTATACATGCACTACCAAGGTCAGTACGACGTTCAGCCTGCTTTTATCGCACTGGATGAATACGGGAACGTTTCGGCTGACTACAGCACCGAGATCGGAAATGGAGTGCCGGAATCGGTCTATCATGGTCGTACCATCCGCTTTCCGATTGCTCCGAACTGCTCGGGAGAGATGATTTATAGGGCGGTCATCGGAGCCATGCGCGACTTGCAATTTTTACACAACGAGCATGTGGCGGCTAAGTCTACCCAAGACAAACTGAACAGCTTTTTTGCCGAAAATTGCGGTGGAGATATAGATGTCTACGACACACCTGCTGACTTTTTTAATGACGGATCAACGAATTGGATCGATCCTTTCATCGAACACGAAGAAAAGGGCGACCTAGAAGCATACGTCAAAGAGTGCATGGAGTTGATCGATGGCGATGTTGCACTGACTTTTGATCTGGACGAAGCGATTGAATACATTTCAGAGCAAATTGCCCTTGTAAAGGAATGAAAGGGGACGACCTAATATGAAAGTTGAAAGCGAGCTCGACAAACTGAGAGGAAACGTTTGATTTTCCCCGCATCTAGCGGGGTTTCTCAAAGCCAACATCCATGGGAGGTAAAATCATGAGCCTAGAACGCCTAATTCAGATCGCGAGAGAACGTGGCGACAAAATCGCAGCCGTCAATGATGGTCAAACTGCCTATTGCCCGACAACGGGTATCCTTTTTCCAGATCGGCAGGACGCTAAAGAACGATTGAGGGACGCGCTCGCTTCTTTGGGATGCCCCAAATCAATGCGTGGTGAAATTACCAACGAACTTACAGAACACTTTGACGAATATACAGACCTTGACGTGTTGTCCGAACACTCTTTCTACAGCACGTGGGTTTGCGAGGACGGCACAGTGTGCTCTAGCGATGAAGTGGGGATGGAAGGCGGGCGGTGCTCAGAATTCGGTATCTACTATACCGATCTCGATCTGCCAGAAGATGTTCGCCCTGAGCACGATCCTTTTGAACTGCAAGCTGAGCTAAAAGGCTTAAAGCCTGAGAAATAGCAGGTTGTTCGACATTTCTTTACAAAAATGTTCTAAAAGTGGTGATATCTATATGTCTAAAGCTAAAAAAAGCAAGCGGGATATGTCCGTCACCGTGGACGGTGTGAGATATTTGTCTCTGGGACAAATAGAAACGGAATTAAATGTCTCGCGTGCTGCTATGGAACGTTGGGTGGCTTTCTGGGAAAAAACAACCGATGAAGTACGACGAAAAATTCCCATCCCATTCCCTCCTTATCGTCGGGACTTGCGCAAGGGTTCGCGGATATTTATTGCAGAGCAAGATGTGCCTGCGCTTAAAAAGTTTGCTTCGCAAATTAGTTATGGTTTTTTCTCTTCGCTCGATTCTGAAACTTGGTATCAAATTACGCATTCTCCCTTGCGCAGGGAAGATTGCACTTCTTCGTCAACTACTCACCGCCTACGCTAACGCTTAGAGGCGGGAGCTTGTAACTGATCTAGTGGTAAATGGCTTTCGCCTCCCACGTCACGGCAACCGAAGTCGCACACAATCGCTACCATAGGCTGGCTGACACACAGCCCGATTACAAGTGTCATGCACTTGTAATCTCGATCTCATGGCGACACTCTCTACCACGGTCACGAATGTTTCTTGCACCGACCAAATCATCATTCAGTTTGTAATGGCATTTGCGGCACTCGAACCAATGCTTTTTCTTGTCTCGATTTTCCTTTTCGGTATGACCACACTTTGGACACTTTTGGCTGGTATACTTTGGAGACACCGACAGTACAGGAATCCCTTCTGCTACGGCTTTATACCGAATGATGGATTCCAGTTGTCCGAATGCCCAAGAAAACCTCCAATACCGATCTCGTAACCGAACCGTGGTTCGCATGTTGATGTTGGTCAGGTCTTCCAAAACGATGCAAGGTCTACTGCCTGATGCTTTGGCAAACTTAATGACTTCGTTTGCGACTTGATGGTTGATGTCCGTCATAAAACGGTTTTCTCGCCCTGCAAGTTTCTTGAGTTTCCGCTTTGCAGAACGAGTGCCTTTGCGCTGTAAGTCTTTGCGTTGACGAACGAGCTTGGCTTTCTTTTCCTTGATCGAGCGTCCCTTGAAGAACATCGTTTTGTTATCCTGATTGGTTGCAACAGCCAAGAAGTTCATGCCACGGTCTACGCCGATCATGGCATCGCACTCTGTCAGATTCGGTTCATCTATGGCACGTTTGACCGTTACATGCAGAGAGTAACCTTTGTGGGTCGGAACCAATTCCGCAGAGCCAAACAGCCAATCTGGACTCAGCAGATAGGGCAGATAGTTTTCCCCCACAAGGAACGGAACCTTGATACGTTTGTCAAGTGTACCAATGGAGACGCTATGCTTGTCTGTTTCTACCGTATAGTCTCGATTGTATGAATACACCAATTTGCTGTGAGAGAACGAGGACAATTTCATCCTCTTATTACTCTTTGCACTGGCGTAGGTACTTGCAACAGCCGAACACACATTACAAGCCATTTGCGACTTGAGTCCGAAGTCTTCTCGTAACTGTCTATACACCAGTTGTTGTAGTTTCTTAAAAGCGGACAACCCACCATTCTGAAAGGCAACTTTGCTGGTGAAATTGAGGGCATTTCGATTGGCTGTCAAAGTCGTATCTAATGCTTGCTTCTGTTCTGGGGATACCAGAAGTTTCAATCGTATTGTACGAACCAATTCCATGCTTACTCACCACCTTTCAGTGAGTATATTCTACCATTAGTTTTACTGAACAAACAAAGAAAACGGCATTCCTCCCCCACTTATGCTATTGCTTAGAAGTAGGGGAATCCTGCCTTACTGGGTTGAATCAACAGCGGGGGCATCTTGTCGCATGACCACTCCACACACCTAAAGGAACTATCTCCAACTAGCGATACACAACCAACACATGCACTTCTTGTTCGCCTTTCTTTGTCTCTGTCACGTAGCGACTGTGTACGACAGGAAACGTGGTGTGCTGCCACTCTTGCGCTTTTTCGAGAGCGAGCGTAGCCACCAGCAGCGCATCCTTGCCTATCGCATGCATCTCAAAGGCAGGATTAGTTTCCAAAGCGGACAAAATTTTTCTTGCGATCTGCACTGTGCTGTGTTTTTTAGAAATTCTCATGCACGCCCGCCTCGTTTCCATGCGTATTAAGTTGTTGTTCTTTGTGTACGATGTACACCGCATAGGTCACACCTAACACCCATATCAAAACTACAAATGCCCAACAAATATTGAACAAAATTCTGAAACGTCTCAATTGATTTGCGTACTCACTTTCGGTCTTTTTCACCCAATCCCCGCCTCTCACGATTTCTCTCTTCTTTTCTGCACAATCTTTCCGCCTGTTTTCGTGGTGTAGGTGTCGTGGCTAGACATCAGTCTTGCATAGAATCCGAAACCTTGCTCTTTGAGCCACCGATCGTACCACTCATCCACCGGATCGGGCTTTTCTACAGGCACTGGCTGTGGCTTGAACGCGCTCCAAAGGCCCGTCAATGTATCGAGCAATTGTGTGCCATCAGCTTCATCCTCAAACTTGGTCAGGACACAATTCGCAAACGGGCATACATACGTTTTCCCCGAAAAATTCCCATACAAACACCTGTGCCCTTCTTCACACGGGTGTTTGTCTTGCGTGGCTTCTATAGCAATCTCCAAATTCATCCACCCCTTTCCGCATACAAAAAACCCGCATGAATCCATGCGGGTTGAAACAAGAGCTTGTACGGGTTTGATACTGTGATTTTACTGCGAAAAAAGCTCGATAATCTGTCAGAAAACTGACGTTGGGTTTTGGGTACACTCGCTACAAAGACCGTTAGTCAACGAAAGAACACGAGATCAGCACATTCACCCACGCGGGCCACGTTTAGACCTCCGCTCTCTCGTTTGCAAACTCATCAGACGCGGGCAAAGATCGCAAAACTTTCTCATACTTTTGTCACGCAAGGTTCGGTGTTCCCGTTCCGTCATGGGATTGTCGACACCAAACTTGATTCGTCCTAATATGTCCCGCACTTGCATCACGCTCAACCCTTGCACGTATTGATACCACAGCAGATAGTAGGCATCCGCATACTCCTGCTTCATGTGCTCCAGGACGGGAGTGACAGCAGCGTCGATCTGTTCAAGCCTTTGGACTTCGGCCTTCGCACGCTCAATCCACGGCTCTCTCCGAAGCGCAATCTTCTCCGTGCTTGTCCAAGGCAGATATTCCTCTTCCGCATCCAGGCGTTCTTTGAGCATGTGTATAAAACTGTCCAGCCATTCTTGTTCGGTGGTGGTTTCGCAGGAAATGCCTCTAGCTTGACTGTAGACGCGTTTTCTCGTTGCGTAAGTATATTTATCCTTGCTGATATATTTTGAAAGAATTTGAGCCATTTGTGATTGCAAGTCGGTCAGTGGTTCGGTCTGGAGTTTCCACAGAATTTCCGGATCATCCTCTTCCAAAGCCAGCGCAGCGGTGACACGAGGCTCCACGGGCAAGTGATCGCCAGACGCTTGTAAGCGGGCCAGCTTCAAATCTGAGCCAAGCGTGCGGTACTCCGCCAACACAGAGATCGCCTTGTCCTCTACGTCTTTCTTCGAAGGCAAACCCAAGTCAAGAGGTGCCGTGACGTACCTGACTTTACGCTGTTCAAGAGCTTCCACTTCCCCCACCACCCACCTTTATCCACAAGGTTTATCCACAGATTGTGGATAAAAATATTCGTATATAGAATATTATACCATTTCTATATTTGATTTTTGTATACATTTGAGCGCGAGAATGTGTGGAATTTTGGCGTTTGTGTCCTACGCGTCGAATTCGTTGTTTTTTTCTTTTGTCGCATCCACACGCTTCCACAATTGCTGAACCACTGCCAGATAGTCTAGCGGAATACCTCGCCCAGGATGGACTTCGGTTCCGAACATGCGCATATGCTCGATAGGGATGCTCTTGCGACCTCCCACCAATCCCTTCTCCCACGAATCCACAAGATATTGGGCAGGCAAGAGATAAGTCTCATCCAGTTTGGCAAATTCGATGAGCGAAAAGGCAATCGCCCCTTGTTGCAAGGCATCTCGAAGATACTCGATTTGATGCGGATGAAAATTATCGTGAGGCAAGCGTGTAGTTTCTCGCGTGGACTTGGCTTCAAAAACTAAAGCTCGACCTTGGAAACACCCGTAATAGTCGACAGTGGACGCTTGATCGCGCACTGCCAAAAACACACCACCTTTATGGATGCCGACTTGCCGGAACGGCGTAGCAACTTTATCCACCACAGCCCATCCTTTCTGGCGGTACAGAGCATTGCTTGCGTTGATCAGCGATTCAAAACTCATTCCTCTTTTGCCACTTTGCGAGTGGAAATCCTCCGCAGTTGCTTGGTTGATAATCTTGGCTACTCGCCTTCGATGCTGTCGAAGATTTTGCATTTCGCCTACCACGCTCCTATCGAAAAATTAGCGAATCATGGCATACGGGCAATTCGGATGCGTTTCATCAAACGCAGGCACTTCAAAGTGTGTGTAGAATTCCAAGAGTGCACAGGTATCCCTACACGATCCATTACAGGACTTGCATTTGGCATCCATCATGACAATCCCACGGCTTTAGCCGTGTGGAGTGTCAACTCCGTTGATCAAGGGTGCGTCCGCAATAATTCGTCTCTTGGAAATCTCCACATAGTCGGGATTAAGTTCGATGCCGATGTACCGCCGTCCACACCTAGTCGCGACGAGACCAGACGTACCTGCACCGTTGAATGGGTCCAGTACGACACCCCACTCGGGAGCGCCAGCTACGATACAGGGTTCTACAAGAGCAGGAGGGAAAGTAGCAAAATGTGCCCCTGGATATGGCGATGTGGGAATAGTCCATACATCGCGCTTGTTGCGCTTCTCTAAAGGTTTGTAACGATCATTAAAACCGGTATATTGGCGTTTACCTACTTCATCTTGCTTCCTACGTCCACTATTCATGGTTTTACCCAACACACCAACGGAACCACGCGGGCTATTCGGGTCCCCACTCACTGCCTCTTCCTTTATAGCTTCCCCATTGTAGTAATACTCTCGCGACTTAGAGAGTAGAAAGATGTATTCATGACTTCGAGTTGGTCTATCGGTCGCACTCTCCGGCATCGCATTCGGTTTGGCCCATACAATGTCACTACGCAAGTACCATCCATCTGCCTGTAGTGCAAACGCCACGCGCCACGGAATGCCGATTAAATCTTTGGGTTTTAGAAATGGATGACTGATTCCGTCGCTTCTTAGCATATGAAGTTCGGGCTTTCCTGTTTTTCCCACGAACGACCATTTTTTTGAACGATTTGCCCAGTAACTATCGCCCAAGTTCAGCCAAAGGGTTCCGTCGCCCCTCAACACCCTTCGCACCTCACGAAACACATCTACGAGACGGCTAATATATTTCTCTGGATTTTCTTCAAGTCCGATCTGTCCATCCACACCGTAATCTCTGAGACCCCAGTATGGTGGCGACGTTATTACGCATTGAACGCACTCGTCCGGCATCGATTGGAGTACGTCAAGATTGTCGCCACATACCACTCCCCACTTCCTATCCCCCCGTAGTACTTCTTGAATAATCATTCCCCACCACCTCACTTCACTTTAGTTAACCCCTCACGAAGGGTGTACTGCAGCTTACCGGCGATATCCTGCGCCAAGATAAAACTGTTGAGGTATGAGATCACCATTCACTCATACACAAGCACGGCTGCGTCCTCGATATTTTCCAACCACCGCACACAAACCGCTGCCACTTGTATCAATTCGTCCTTTAACTCACGCAGGCGAAAGTCGATTTCCTCTCCCCATTCGGTCTTGTCACAGGCGTTGTAGTATTCAGCACTCCCCGTTTTCTTCAATTCATACAACGCCTTGGCGACTTCCCCAAATTCCTCAGCAAGTACAACCAGTCCATGATCGTTGCCATGCCATGACGGATGAAGCCTGTTTTGTCGCTGGCGTTCGGTGATGATAGCTTCCCAAATCAGCGTCTTTGGCGGGACATTTTTTTCTGTGACAAGTTGGTCTTGTGAAGGTTGAATGGAATTGTCGAAAGATTCCATCGTTTTGTCGATGTGTTCAAGCGCGTCCCGTGCTTCCATAGTCATGGGATGATGCTGTCCGTTGGCGTCTGCCGCGCCCCTCGATATCACTTCCAACGCTTCCCGCATAATCTTGTTTTGCGCTCGGAAGATACCAACGACAGACGCCAAATTACTGTTGCGTTCTTTCAGACGTTCCATTTCTTTGCGGTACGTCGAAAGTGTGAAGTTAAAATCGGCGTGCTCGTATACTCGGTCACAAGACGGGCAGACGCATTCGAAACCCACCTCAATAAACTCTTTGTCTATAGCGATTCCATCTTCAAGATTTTGTAAAGCATGCCCGCACCTATTGCAATAGAACGGGACAACACGTCTTTCGTTTTTGTGCTCGTCAGTTTTTTTGCTCAGAAAGTCCACCTTGATCTTCGCCCCCTACGATTTCTACTGGTTTTCCTTGTTTCTTGGCAATTTCTATCGTGTGAAAGGTTCCTTTGCTTTTTCCGTCCCAAAACGCGACAATGCGATCTAACGCTTCCGCAATTTGTATGTTTCTTCTATATCCTGCGGATTTACCGTATTTTTTCCAGTCCGCAGGATAGATTTCCGTTTTCAAACCCAGTTGCCGCGCCGTCTGCTCGGCGATAGCATCAACACCTCTTGCACCACCCGAAACAATGATGATATCTTTATCCAAATTTTTGATATAGTCCTCAATCTTTTCTCGATGAGGAAAGTTTCTTGAACCTACAATTGCTATTTTCAAGGCTTCACCCAACCTCGAATCCCTTATTTCTTTTTCTACATGCCCTATATTTCTTTTTCTAACTGCCATATTTCTTCTTCTGATCTCTTCAATTCTCTTATCTCTTCTTTTAATCGTTCTATCTCTTTTTCTTGCCAAAATGACTTCTCTGTTTCCGCATGTAATTCATCAACCAATTCTTTTTTACATGTAGAATTCAATGTCGAGTCTTCAACATCGTTTGCAGGAACAAACTTTTGGAAAAACAATTCTTTCGGTCTCGCCCAAACAGAGCCATCTGGCGCACGATAAACCACCAAATCTTCTAAAGTCTCCGAATGCCTAACTTCTTCATGCAACATTGTGTATTTTTTCCCGTTTTTAATGTTTTTCCAATTTGTCGTCACTTTTCCCCACCCTACTTCTGTCGGTATAATGTTGAAAAAGTTCAACGGCATGGCGTAGAGCCTCTTCGGCATTGTCATACTCGATCAAACCGCTTTCTGTATTTTCGTCAAGAAAATAGCTGAACACTCTTTCTCCGTCTCGTTTAATCGCTGGATGATACACAGTACGAGTATGCTCCTCGTCCAATGTTAGGTATGTTTGTTTTTTCGCAACATATGGAGTCGGCATCGAAACCATCCCCTTGTTTAATATCAAACTGTGCTTGCTCTACAGCCAACTCGTTGAACCTTTTTTCGACTTCTTCCTCGGTAATGACGATCCCCAGTTTTTCATCACGAAAGTAACAGGTTGTCGAATCTCGAACGGATGGACGGTTACACCACTCGTCCAAAAACGCCTGCAAATCTTCAATGTCCTTTGGCTGAACGAACACATCTTCACACAAATCTTCCAACTCTAATTCAATGATGTCTTCTGCACACAAGGAGATAGAAACCTTTTTAACGCCCCATACTTTCGGGATCACTTTTTCTCCTCGGTGTGCCCATAGCAAGGCAATGAAATCTAAGGTTTCAGACACAGGAAGAAATTCGTCGTCTATATTCACCATTTCCAAACTTTTGCACGCCTCGGCGTAAGTGATTTTTTTGGCTTTGTCCCATTTTTCTTCTGTTTTCTGATTGCGATTATTTTTGAGATTTTCTTGTACACCTTGGCAGTTGTGAAACGTTCGCCAATCTTTCAATTCTCCGCAAAAATTACATTTTTCAAAATAACCTCTGCCCGCACACAGGTGGCATGTGTTAAAACCATCACCTTGAGTTGAATTTTTGCTCAAAATTAAACTCAGACCTTGACAGGTTTCACACAAAAACTGATTCTCTTTAAGCCTCACAATAATTTTCTTTGGAAGAATCTGCGAGAGATCGAGTTCTACATTTTTTTCAGCCATTAAAAACCTTCCTTTTCCAATGATTTCAAAGCATAGAAGGCATCGGCATGGACTTCGTAAAAATCCTCATAGTTGTCGTAATACGCCTGCTCCTCGATGCGATAAAAATTATCTCTGGAAAACTTTACTGCTCGGATGAGTTTTAAAACTTGATCATGTGTTAGATTGTCTATATTTTCTTCAATTTCTTTCAACCATTTCACCTTCTTCACCAGCCTATCTTCAGTTTTTCTTAAACTTTTCTTTAATTAGCTCGATTAAAATTCGATACTCTTTGCCAAATCCATGATTCCCCTCATTTCCCTCTACTGCTTTTTCAAGCTCTTCTAAAGTTCCGCGAAAACAACCTATATTCCACTCGATCCCTAATTCACTTTTGTACGCTGTAAAAACACTGTCATGAGCATCGATAGGTGAAACGTACAGATAATCGTTTGGACTTTCCACGACAGCACGTCCCTCTATATAAACGTTTCCCGCTATATGAACCCCTCCTGTTATATAAGCATATTCCCCCACATAAGCCTCCCCTCCTACACAAGCCTCCCCTCCTATATAAGCCTTCCCTCCTATACAAGCCTCCCCATCTATACAAGCCTTCCCATCTATACAAGCCTGATCTCTTATATATGCATCGGAAAATGCGCATGCTTCATCAGCCACCCAACAGTCGGCTTCGTGGCATAAATTCTCCTCTTTCTCAATCCATCCACCTAAAGTTCCTTTTTTGACGCTTCCAAAATCCCGAACCGCCACAATACGATGAAGCGTTCTTCCAGCAAACTCCTTTGTTTCTCCAGTAAACTCATATTTTCGTTCCACCTTCTTCACTCTCCCATTTTTCAATCTCCAATCCCAAGTTAAAAGCAATCTCGTACTCCAATGACGCACCACGAGACAGGTTCCATTCTGGCAACAGAACAACAGACTTGGCGAACAACAACATTTTGATCGCTTCTCGCATCCAGTCTGACCAATCCCAGTCGTCATGTCCCTGTATCTCGGCAGGGTTGAGCACTGTACAACCTTGTGTTCTCAGTTCTGACGCAACGTGGTTGAACAAGTCGCGATTGAAATTGGGATAGTTTGTCATCGGACCGGAAATATAGATCGGTTGTGGGAGGCTGGTGTATGTGGTCAAAAGTTTCACCTCTTTTCAATTTTTCTAATATTTCACTGTCTATTGGATATATTTTTGGAGTGGTAGCCAATGGTCGTCGTGTGTTGTCGCTCATGACTTCTTTAATTTCATCTATATCTACGACAGACCTAACATTGATTTTTAGAGAGTCAGGATATTCGAAGCTCGTATCAAGCGAATTCAAAATTTTGTATCCTAACTTTGACACTTCTGAACATAGAAAGGATAGGGAAGGACTTTCCTCCATTTTATTTTCCACTTTCCTTAATTCTTCTTTGAATTCTTCTACATTTTTCTCGTCAGGGATTTTAATGACGACATGCCTCGAAAAAGAAACTTTTTCGTCCAAAGTTACTAAACACGTTTTCAAATGAAATCCATCTCCTGTTCTAATTTGTTATCTTCTCCCACACTTCCCAGTCAAATGCCATCATGTCTTGAATGTACGGTATCCACGATTCGTAGGTTCCATCCTCGTTCATCCAAACGATTCGACCACTCTGTAAAGCCTTGATATACCCTGTCCATCCCTTTCTTTTGAGCAAATATTCACTACCAATCTTCAAATACTTCCAAGGATTGCTAGCACGAAGTAGAACTCTACGAAATTCTTGCGAAGGTTGTCGAAGTGCTTCCTCGGCTTGCTCGGCAAGTTTTTGCACCTGCTCCTTGACGTAATCGAAGTTGCGATATTCGACCGTTGGATCAATCCAGCGTCCTTGTTCCATCTCAAAAGGAATCAAGTCGCCAGCGTGTGCTGTATCAAACCCAACCCACCACAATTTCCTCCCTTTTTCATCTGTGGCAGGCTTGTAGTCAGGATGATTTTCGCATTCTTTCGCATGACCGAATCGGCTAAAAGTTAATCCCCCATGAACATCTGCATTGATTACAAAACTACTCAATCCGTACCAAGGATGATCTTGTGGAATGGCTACATATCCACACAAATGCTTCATCGTCCCATGACGAACGATCAAACATTTGAACCCTTTGTGTTCCCACTCCAAACGATCTGGCTCATTTTTCCACGGATTTTCCATAGCGATATATCATCTCCTTTTCTTTTTTCAGAGCTGTGGAGTAGACCAATTCGGCTGCTTTCAGCCGATAAATGGCCACATCTACATGCTTTTCATCGGCCCAATCAAAGGCGTTCTCAGCCACTTCCAGTTCCTTTTTCGCCTGCATCAGTTCCAGCATCCGAATCATCCTTTCCGAACGTGATCACCAGCGACCTCGTTGCTTTATCGATCTTTACACCGCTTACCCTCTGGTCTCTTTCTTTTTCCGCTTGATTGGCGAGGCTACGCAGACAAGCTGCCAATGCGTAGCCTGTGAAATGATGCGAAGGAAACGCCACTTTGTATTCAGTCAACTCACAACACTCTCTTTGAACCTACGGATGATTCTTGAGATTTGAGTTTGCGACATCTCTAATCTTTTGGCGATCTCTTTTTGTGAGTAGCCGGAGATGCGCATCTGGACAATCCATCGGTCACGCTTGCCTAATCTTTCGATGGCGTCTGACCAATCCACTGACCATGTAGAGTCTTCTGACTGCAAAACGTCCAACAAACGCAGTTTCTTTCCGTCTTCATCGGTCGCAATGTCAAGTTCCAGCGTGTAATTCCACTTTTTGCGTCCTAAACTCCGTAGCGCCCCTAACAATTCCATTTCAATGCATTTGGCAGCATACGTGCTCCACTTGACGCCCTTCGATCCATCAAAATGTTGGTAAGCCTTGACCAGCCCCACATTCCCGATAGAGACGATCTCAGAAAAATCACAGTTGTACCTTTCAAAAGACGCTCGATATCGATTCGCCATATAGTACACAAGCCTGCGTTGCTCATCTAAAAACAACTCTGCGTCCCCTAACGCAGCATTTTGAACAACCATTTTCAAGCACCACCGTTCGATTCTTTGAGTTTTCGGATGCACGCATCACAAAGATTGATGTGTTTGATATTCACGCTGTCGTCGGTGACATTTCCGCAGATGAAGCAGCCTTTTCGATACTTTTTGAGCAATACAGCATCCTCGCCTACAAATATCTCAATCGAATCGCTCATCTCCCATCCAAGGTTTTCACGAATCTCCTTCGGAACAACAATGCGTCCCAAATCGTCAATTTTCCTGACCATCCCAGTAGCTCTCATCAACATTTCCTCCGTTTCTAATTTTGTGTTTCATACCTATAGTTTAGCATGAAAGGTAATACTTTTGAATATAGAATCATATAAAATATTATCTTTTCATATACTTTACAAACGTGTTACGATGCTGATCGAGGTGTTCATTTATGGCGAATCGACGATTAGGGAAAGAGAATCGAAAACGAACGTCCATCACCATTGACCCTGTGGTGTGGAAAATCTTAGACGAACTGTCCAAAAAAGAAGATCGCAGCGTTTCGTGGTACATTCACAAGGCATTGATGGACTATCTGGAGCGTCGGAACCTTTTGCCGGAGGATGAGGACTAGATTTCTTCGACAACTTTCCTCTCTGAGCACGGACTGCACAACACGTATATCCAATCCTCACCGTACTCTTGTTGCAATCGATCCAGGTAGAAGTCACGAAGTCTCTTGATCGCTTGGTTGTAGTGATAGAGCACTGTGGTGTAGTCGCACCCCACAAAACTTGAGATTTCCTGGTAGGTCTGCATTTCCACCGCATGCAAGTACAACGCCTCGGCTTGTGCTGGCTTTAATATTTTTGTTCGCTGCCATTCATCCAGCCACTGAAAAACCCTCTCATACGTCGAATCTGCATGGTTCCTCTGATCCGGAATGACATCTGCCCAAGTCCGTTTGCTTTGACGAGAAACCGTAGCATCGAGAGCCACAAACCGCCTTCTATTCTCGGCGTAGCAGTCTCTACAAGTGACGGCGTAGCCATTGGCCCTTGATTTGTTTTTCGGGAATTCATCCAAAGGCTTGATTTGTTTGCATGCGGAGCACTTTTGCGTACGCGCTTTAGTCATGCGGATCGCCTAGCTTATACAACCCCAACCGCCTTTGCGCGTACTGCTGCACCTGCCACGGATGCTTCCCCAAGGCCAGCGCCAAATCGAGTGTATTTTCAAGAAAGTACCACTCTTTCAAGTAGGCTTCGTCTTCTTCCGTCCAAGGCTCGTCCACCCGATCAAAGAGTTCATACCACTCCTCGGCTGTCGTAACAGGCAGCCCTTGCGGATACCATCGGCTCGCGGATAGCGGTATCCTTTCCCGCATACGTTTTCGATCCCCGTAGGCCATATTGAGAATCACCACCTTGCTTGGATTCTTGCCACGCCAGGTACGCCTTCCTGCGCTCGTGCATGGCGTTCAATTCCTCTTCCTCACGCATGATTTCAACCACTTTCCAAACCAAAGCCGTCATATACTCGCGACTGACGGTTCGTATGCGTTGAGGCTGACTTCCTGCGGTATCCAATCGGGTTTTGGATCGGCATCTTTTGCACTGCTTTCGCAGATATCCTTTGCCCGTCTTGTGAAAATACTCATTCGTGCCAGGAAACGTTTGGTGACAAATCTCGCAGGTCTTGTATGTTTGAGATTCCAACTCGGATATCAACTCTTTTCTGGTTGGCATAGACTGAAATTTAACTCCATCCCCGCGTCCCGTTCTTCGGGCGATAGACCCATGATGACCCTGTGGCCATACGAACGCTCCCAAATCCGGCGACCCATACCTTCGTCAATCGCACATATCGCGTCTATGTCTCGCTCAGAACTAACCAACATCGGCAGGCAATTGAGATAGCGGAAGTTGACCACGTTAAACAATTGCTCTAGCTGGAAGTCAGTAGGGTGGCGACGCCCCTTGAACAGGTCGTCGATAAACAACACATCCACACGCTTCATCGTGTCAATTCGTTCTTCGAGGTCATCTAGGTGGTTTTTCAAATCCCCAAATCCCTCGACCCACGGAAAGTATTGAACCGGAATACCTTTTCGCATCAGCCCATTACAGACAGCCATGAGCAAATGCGTTTTGCCGCTGCCTGGTTGTCCAAGCAATGTCAGACTGTTGTGCTCCGTGTTGCGAATGCTGTCGAACGTCTGAAAGTATCTCAGCGCTACATCACGAGCTTCGCGAACGCACGATGGTCTTCCGTCGATGACGAATCCCTTGAACCCGACTTTGCGAAAGTTTTCTGTGATGTTGCTCGACCGAAAAAGCTTTTCAATCCGCTTGCGTTCTTGGCATCCACAAGATTTCATCACATGCGCTCGTTGGTGGAACTGTTCATCCCACATACGTCTGTCACCAATCGGCACTTCTTCGTCCAGGTCAAGCAAAAGCACCACGACACCCGTATCTTTACAGCGATGGCAGTCGTAAGTTTGCTTAGACGATTCCGACTCGGCCTCCTGTGATACTCCTTGTGCGCCTGCCGCTATAGCCGCTATATGCTCCACTCGTTCGCGTATAGACTGCAATATCCATACCCCCTACAGAACTCTGCCTTTCAGTTTCGTAAAGCTCTGCCTGTGCAACGGTTTTGATGCCCCGGTCATATTGTCGGCGCAGAATACCCAAAGCGTAACCAGCATCTTTTGCGTTTTGTCTGGCGATATGAAGGGCTTTGGTCACTAAATCGACTTCCATCCCTTTTTCGATAAATTCAGTCAAATCATCAATTTGGGTTGCATTGGGGAAACGCCCGAACTCTCGTTCATAACAGGAAACAATTTCCTTATTCGCTTCACGCGCGTGCGCATGCGTGTGATCATCATCATCACTATCTTTTGAAGGTGTAAGTGTAAGTGAAGGTGTAGGTGAAGGTGTGCAGATGCGCGCAACTTCGCGCACTTGCGCGTTATCTCGTTCAGTTTCGCGTTTTTTCGCTACATCGGACGGGCAGGGAGGATACTTGCTTTGATCTTTCAACCTTTTCTCAGTGCGAATGTGCGTCTGCCATTTGAACCATTTCTCGGAAGGGATGGCGATATATCGGTTTTCTTCATCTTCGTACCGTTCGATAAGTTTGTATTCCGCAAAAAGAGATAAGGCTCTTTCAATCACATCAATGGTAACGATAGAGACAGCAGGGAAGAGTTGCGTCTTGATTCGCTTGGGTGAATCTATAGCTCTCCCCCAGTCGTCGAAGTAAGTGATGAGCATTGGGAAGATGAGTGCCGCCAGTGGCTCTTCTTGCGCTACATCGTATAGCTTTTCGTCATGCGCGATATCGCTGGATATGAAGGCTTTCCTACTCATTGAAGACATCCCCCTCTTATAAGAAGCGTAAATTTTGTAAACACAAAACATTCTGTTGCCATTGATGGGCTGCATTTTATTTCACCGGAACAACCAACGTTTCCCCGACTTGTAAATCCGCGCTTTTCAAGTCGTTCCGTTTTTCAATCCACCGTTCTACCGACCAAGGATTATCTTGGTTGTCATATTTCTCTGCCAGAGACCATAGACTCGTACCAGGTAGGACAACTACGCGCCGAGTATGTATAGCCGTCACCTGATGAGAGGCGCTGTAGTTGTGGAAAGCCAGCCATCCGAATCCTGTCAGCATCAGCAATGGTAGTATGTAACTCAGGATGGCTTTGACGAAGTTCTGAAGCCTCCTAGAAAGGCAGGTCTTCGTCGGATATATCGATGGTCGCATCGTCTGCAAAGGGATCGTCCTCAAAACTCGGTCGTTGACTTGTGGCTGGACGCGCATTCGATGCTGGTTGAGTAGATGTTGTTGGGCTTGTCCCACGGCCATTCCCTCCTTTCGGATCAAGGAATCGAACATTTTCAGCGACAATCTCTGTGATACGCACCTTTTGGCCATCTCTATTCTCGTAGGAGCGCGTTTGGATTCGTCCGTCCACGGCGCAAGTGGAGCCTTTGTGTAGATACTGAGCGCAGGATTCGCCCATCTTGCTCCAAACCACAATCGGTAGGAAATCCGCTTCCTGCTGATCGTTTTTCGTGCGAGGGCGGTTGACCGCTAGTATGAAGGTCGCAACGGGCGTGCCATTGCTTGTGTATCGAAGTTCCGGATCATTCGTGAGTCTTCCAATCAATACAGCGCGATTGATCAACACCTACACCTCACTCAAACAAGCCGCTTTTTTCAGTGTTTTCTTCTTCTTGAACAACCTCTGCATCCACGTAAGGAGCCTTCTCTTCGGGTTCTTCGTTCTCCAAAGTCTTCTCTTGATAATCCGTGAGGATAAAGTCGGCAGGCTCTGTAATGTCTTTTCGTGTAGATTCGTCGGATTGCACAACTTGTTCGGCGATCTCGATGGAAATCGGCAGCCATTTCCAGCCTGTTCGGACAACCGTTTTCTTGCACATCTCCACATAGTCCGTCACCCAGGGTCCGTTCGTGGACGCCTTGCTGCGCCTGCGATGCTGTTCAATCTCTTGCGTCGGCATGTAGTGGATATAGTGTCCTCCGTCCTTGAAATGGGCCACCATGTACGCACCACGGAGTTGACCAGGTTGATCCTTGACTTCATCCGTCCGCACATGCCAAGGGATGTGTTTGATGTTTTCTTCCAAACCGTAGGTCAATTCAAAATAGTCGTTTTCGTAGACTTCGTGAGCCGATATGCTTTGGATATTGCCGGAACGCCTTGCGAGGTCAATCATGCCTTTGTAGCCGATAATGAAAGTGGCCTCTCGTCCGTAAGGGATGATGTAGCAATGTCCTAAGAGACCAGGCTCAAGCCCGAGCGTGGCTGCTTGCATGACAGCTGCCATCAGTGACGGCATTTCGCATTGAAGGAGTTTAGGGTTGGTTCGAATGGTTGTGAGCGAGATGCGTAGAAGTCGATCTAAGTCCACGTGTTTCGGCAAAACATCCGCCAACTGCGGACCCATCTTTTTGAGATACGCCGCAATCGTCTGAGCGGGAGAGGTTGATACGGATGAACCTGTCGTCTGCGTGCGTTCAGCGAGTTTTCCTGCCAGTTGTGTTCCATTTTTCACTTGACCCATTCGGTTGCCCACCTTCCGATTTTTATTCCAATTTATTTGAGCGTGAATCTTCGACTGACGCTTTCTTTCATGTACTTTTCAAGGATTTCAGGATGGTCAGATTCCAGTGCTTTCTTATCGAGTGTGCGACTGATGACCGTCTTCCAAGTGATTTTGTGCTCTCCGATTCGGGCAATTTCCGTTTCGCCCATCAATGCTTTCAAGTGGTTTTCCGCTTCGCGCTCCAGGGCTTCCGCCTCTTTTTTAGCCGCTTTAGCCTGCTCCAGTTGCTCTACCCACTGCTTCGCCTCCGGCGCATCGAGTTCAATCTCCGTTTCCGGTCTGGACGTGGGATAGAGGATTTTCAAAACGTTCGTCGCATCTTCGGAGCCATCCATCGTCGGCGGTGTTTTGGTCTCGACACAATGCCAAAAATCTTTCGCAATCGTCAACATGTTCTCGATCAATACTTCGTCCCGTTCCATCTCGTGGCAGAAAAATTTATTACCGCCCACAAGTGCCGCGAAAGCTCCCCACCGAAATCCAGTCACAAACAGATACCATTGGAGTTGTAGGATGTATTGCTCCGGCACATTGCCTTCTTCCCACTGTTTAGCCTGGTATTCACTGGCCGTTTTAATCTCTAAGACTCCGTTTCCTCGCTCCTTGCTGAGGATGATGCGATCAACATTGGCGATTGCCCAAGGATGGTCAGGGTGTTGGAGGATAGCGTTTCGACGTTGGACTTTATAGCCTGTACGTTCCACAAACACATCTGCCACGATGGGTTCGATAAGCGTTCCGAAAAGCATAGCGTCATTCGGTTCTTTCTCAGGCAATTCCCCAATTTTGTCGAGATAGACCGAGTAGGCAGAACGCCAAGGATTGACTCCACAGATCGCACCGATATCGCTACCCCCAATTCCTTTGCGTCGAAGGGCTTTCCATTCCTCTTGACTCATTTCTGTCGTGCGTGCCAGTACATCCGCTTTGGTTAGCGCCATAGTCGTCTCTCCTTCCGTTCCTCATCCAATCGGTCTAAGTAGGCATACAAATCCGCATTTTCTTGCATATCCCTGCGTTCTTCCGCTTCTTGTTTCGCATCCTCGATGCAAAACTGGCATATAGACTTGTCCTTGTATCGAAACTGTAAGTCCCCTAACACGTTTTCACCGCAGGAAGGACATTCGGGATAGTGTTTCAAACATGCAGAACAGACGTATTCCACACCGTCATATCCGATTGCAGGCGTGAGGGCTTGTCCTCTGAAGTGGCCACGGCAAACATCACAACGCTGGACTGTATCGAGTGCAACGGACACCTTCTTCCACCACCTTGACTTGAGCCATTTTCGAATTCGGGGTATGATAGGCACGGAGTTTGACCTATATACCCCTAACATGCCGCAGTGTTCCTAGCGCTGCGGCATACTTTTTTCGAGCCGCAACCAACGGCGACAAAGCGTTTTCCAAGTCGTACAAGCATTGGTGAATCGCCATAGCTCGACCAACCATAGCAGCGTCTACTTCTGCTCCATCCACCGCCATCCGTTCCGCTCTGTCTGCCGCACGTTCCCACTGGTGTTGAAGCACTTGCAGCGAATCGAAAGCTGTCAGCATTTCCGCAACGACATCGAGCAGTGCCTCTGTATTCGCTCGAACCTCGGCTTGATCTGCCAATTTCGACTGGAGTTCTATCGCAAAAGCATCTAGTCCGCCCAATCCACTTGCCCCCGTTTCTCTTTTTTGGGAAATCTGCATAACCTATGATTTCAAGACGTTTTACACTGGCAACAAGCGATTGGAGTTGAGTGATTCGATAGCGCTGTAAACTTCATCTGCAATCTGCTTGAGAGAGCGCATCCCTCCGCAAGTGTCGATCCACCGCCGGATAAACCCCTCATCCGCTTCGACCTCACCTCTCTCCACACGAGAAATCGTGCTTTGATCAGCCATCAGTGCTAAAGCCATTTGTTGTTGAGAGACGTTCGACCACGCTCTCAAGACTTTCAGCACCTTGTAGGCTCGTCGTTTCAACCTTCTCACCCCCTTTCAAGAGAGCTTGTCCCATCAAGCAATCGGATCACGCAGCCCCGCGCCGATTGCTCCCAACATCCTGCATCCTCAAAGGAGAACGCCCCATGTCACAAACCGACCTCGAACGCATACTCAAAGCCTTTACCGAAACCCTCTCCATTCACTTGCTCGAAACCTTCAACCACGTCGAAATTGACATCCACGTTCACGCTATGAACGAAACGGAAAAGTTAGATAGGTAAAATAGTTTCATGTGACTTCGGGACTAGGTGGCATCGAACAAGTTGTCATCTTGCGCAAAGGATGAGGAAATGCCCTCCCCACACGTGTAGGTTTCGCAACGCAAAAACTGAACGTCCTCGCCACTATCTACACCAGTAAACGAAGGAGAAACATGCCCACATACACCTTGGATGGAGAACAGGCAGTCGGAGCGACATTTCATCGTCTCATCCCCTTTACATGATTTGTGGAAGAGGTTCCCAACTAGCAGAGGGCGTCTTATATCCCCATCGCTAAAATCCAACCTGTTCCTCTAGCCACTTGAGAAAAGGATCTCTGTAGATTCGGTGTTTCTTTTCGGATATTCGCCAAACCGGAAAACCAGGTTGATGCATGATTGTCCTCGCTGTGCTGTATGAAACACACAGGATTTTGGCGAGGAACTTGCAGTCAAACACAAGCGGTATATCTTCCGGTTTGACTCCTAAGTGTTCATCCGCTTCCTTGACCGTTGACACTTTCATCCCTCCTTGATTTCCGTAGGTAATGGCGACGGTATTCTTTTCGTCTTTATCAAGGCGAGAAACCGCGTCTCTACTAAAAGTTAATGAGATTGTTCAATCCCTTACCATCCTTTACGCTGACTCGTTGTTTGGTGTAGAATTACGTACAACAAGGTCGTAAATATTGATATCCAATATGGTTGATAAATCAGCCGCAATAACTAACGGAATCTTTCTCTCCTCATATTCGTAGTGTTGGTACGAACGAAGAGCGATACCGAGCTTGTCGGCTACTTGTTGTTGTGTTAGCCCCTTTTTATTGCGGGCGGACTGAAGAATTGAACGTATCGTTTTCATCATCACCACACCTTACGTAATTTTTATTCACGTCTGTATTGTACACGTAACAAATGGACGTGTCAATATCGGAGGATTGTATGGCTACACTTGGCGAAAGACTAAAACTGCTGCGAGAACAAAAAGGTATCACTCAACGAGAATTGAGTGAGTTTATGGGATACAAAACAACTCGGCCGGTTCAGTATTTCGAAGCCAATGAACGGCCATTAGATCATCACGCACTCATCAAACTCGCCGACTTCTTCAACGTAAGCCTCGACTACCTTGTAGGGCGGTCGAACGATCCCTCTCCGCCGACAAAGGAAATTTGATTCAAGTCATTAGGGTTAACCTGCTTATTCAATTTACGACGAAACAGATTGACAAAATAGACTTGGCCTTTCCCTGTCACTTTCGGTGTTTTGCTGACCGTGACGCGACCATCCGAATGCACGATGGGTGTCTCTTTTACTTCAAACAACCCTAGTTCCATAGCCCGTTGTGTCGGCATGTTGCGGTCAGTGCCTTCTCTGCGAACGAGATAGCCCATTTCTCGTAAGCGTTTGTACAAACGCTTCTCACCCACATCAAGACCGTTTTGTTTTAACAACAGGGCTAATTCGCGGATGAGTATGGTCGTCTGACTAACTTCAACCGCTTCCGCAAAAAGAACCTTCGGTTTATCCGCTTCCACTTTCGCCTGAAGCCTCATCCTCGCCTCACGTTCTTCTTTCAACTGCGTGGCAATCTTGATGATGGTGTCAGGATTCAGCAACACTTCCTCAATCTTCTCTGGCGACATATAGACACCGTGCTTGCGAATGGAGGGAATAACCTCATCGAATATCCAACGCTCAAATTGCTCTGCCTTTTCCCGAATGACAGCGTTTTTGCTTTGCTCTGCTGCCTTCAAGACAAGTCGGTACACATCACCTTCAGGAATGACGTTTGTCTCTTGGATACCTCCTGACGAAGGTATTCCCAACTTGGAAATACCTTTGCAATGATCAAGAACCGCCTTGCTGGGATTGGCGTATTCCAATGTTCTTGCTACGTCGACTCCGACAAAGTAAATCTTGTTGTCCAATTCGACGGCCCTGATTCTTCCGAATACCGTATGTTGAAATATCAACACATCAGCCATCACGAACCTCCCACTCATACCGTGTGATTCGTTAAATGCATTCAGTTTTCAAGGTTCGATTAAATCTCTAAAACTATCTAATTCATTAATACTTTTTATTAAGCTGTATGATTCGAAGGCAACGAAACGTGTCTATCATCTTCAAAAAAAAGCTCATCGACACTTCTTCCGTAGAAATCTGAAATCTTTTTCGCAAGCGCAAGAGATGGCGAACGTTGACCACGCTCGATCATTCCAAGCATCTGAGTGGTGATCCCTATAGCTTTAGCTACCTGCGAACGAGACATTTGACCACGCAACTCAAAAAGTTGCTTTCTCGGTCTTGCCATACATCAGCACCACCCTCCTGTGGGAAACGTAATGTTTCGTTCACATCATTATGATACAGAAACATAATGTGTCTGTCAATACAAAGAAGAAACTTTTTGTGTCTTTTGTAGATTAGAAACGTGTAGTTTCCTACAATAATCAAGAGGTGGATCGAATGACGTTGGGTGAGCGCATTGCAAAGCTCCGTAAAGAATTGAAGATGAGTCAATATGCGCTGGCCGAACGTTTGGGGATGTCGCGCGGGAAACTAGCTAATTATGAACAGGGGCAGAGACAACCCGACTATGACACGCTGAAGAAAATTGCCGACTTTTTCGGCGTATCTATTGATTACCTGATTACCGGAGAAGATTCGGCGCACCACAGTTCATATGTGGGGCCTAATCCTGATGAAAATCCACTTGGCATAGAACTGAACGAAACTGAACTCCAAACCTTACGTGAGATTTTGAACGATCCGGATGTCACCTTGTTTTTTAAGGATTTTGCTGCGTTGGGCGAACGTGATCGGAGAAAAGTTTTAGCCATGATCAAGGCGTGGAGAGAAGAAAGTTGATGCTCTCCACTTTTGATTCTGTCTAAAAAATCAATTCCGCTCTATTTCTCCCCAAAAATTGGTGATATAATACGAACATACGTTCTTATTTTACCATCGTTTTAGGGAGATGTTGCCATGAACCGACATGAAACCTTTGTACAAACCCACATCTTATCCCTCATTCGTCCGTCACGCCCCTGTGACATCCGACTGGATGTTCTAGCTGAAAAAATTGGGATGAAAATTAAAACAGACGAATTTAGTTTCTGTTATCAAGATCAAAAAACACGTTATGTTGTTTTAGACTCATCCGTCGATGATGAAGCGGTATTACGTCATCATCTTGCACATGAAATCTGCCATCACGTCGCTACCACAGGGAACGCCTGGTCTATGCGCCCTATCCAACTTCAACGCTTGGAAGCAGATGTTGAAAAAATGGCTTTATACCTCCTCGCCCCCACCTGCATGTTGGACAAACATATCAACAGATGGCTCACATATAGCAAACGAGATGCGATCTATCTTATCTCAGATACTTTTCTGATGCCGTTTTACTCCTCTGCTGAACGGTTACGACTGTGGGTACGAGATCATCAGTTGCAAGACATCTTGTTCTAGTTTGTGTTGAAGGAGATTGGCTAAAAAATGACGACAGGCAGAATCGTGTCTTATAAAAACTCATCAGGAAAAAAACTCTACCGTTACATCCTCTCTACTCAACGCGACCCAGCCACGGGCAAATATCGTCAGATATGGCGAAGTGGGTTTGCGACGAAAGCAGCTGCCGATGAAGCCATGCGAAAGCATATAACGGAGTTAGAAGGGAGTTTAGACTCTCATATCACTTTGGCTGACTTTTTAGAAATATGGCTCCAACAATGTCGAAGCAGATTGTCGCCTATGAGTATGGAGACGTATGAGTACACATGCTACTACTACATTATTCCGTTCTTGGGGGACTTTAAATTATCAAGCCTCGAACCCCGCCACATAGAAAGATTGTATGCTCATTGGCAAAAAAGTTTGAGCACTTCTAGCGTGCATCGAATCCACCGTATTTTACGAACCGCACTGAATCGAGCGCTGAAAATGGGTTATATCAATGTATCCCCCATGCAGCGGGTTGATTCTCCAAGCAACAGGATCAACAAGCGTAATATACTCTCCGTGAAGCAAGCGTTGACTGTTTTACAATGGTTAAAAGAACGAAGCGATATCGTTTATCAAGCCTCTTATCTGGCGCTCTATACAGGAATGCGGCGAAGTGAAATCGCCGGACTTCAGTGGCAGGATATCGACTGGCAAGAAAATATCATTCGAGTCAAAAGAACGAGGCAAAGAAAACGGAATCAAGACATGATCGGTCATACTAAAACACAGGATAGCCTAAGACCCATTTTCGTATCCTCAAACGTCATCGTTGAACTGAATACGTGGTATCAAAAACATCAACATCACACAAGTTTACGAGGAGAAACATGGAGCGAAAATAAATATGTCATTGCACATTGGGATGGCGATATACCGCATCCAGCTACCTTTTCTGTGATGTTCCACAACGCGATAGTTGCTTTAGGTTTGCCTAGAGTCAGTTTTCACGATCTGCGGCATACACATGCAACATGGATGTTGGAAAGCGGTGTTGATCTGAAAATTGTCAGCGACCGATTAGGGCATAGCAATATCTCCACAACAGCAAACACATATGCTCATGTTACCCAGCGCATGCACAAGAATGCGGTTGATAAATTTTCTCGTTTGATCGGAGACGAAAATTAGTTTTGTAGATTTTTTGTAGATTTTACGCAGAAAAGACTTCTGACAAGAACTCAGAAGTCTTGATACATAAGCGTTTTTGGGCAGGATTTGAATCATACGTTACAAACCTATATATACAGAAAAATGTAACAAGTATTTTTGCATAGAAAACATAATCATTGAATACATGTGAAACATCACGAAAGAACAACCCTGACAAGTAGGTGAACTCTGGAGGTGAACGACTTGCCCGCTTTCAATGCGTGGGAGCCGTCTGATCAAAAGACCTATCCAGTCCTTTTGGGTATTTCTGTGGCTATTGTCCTCTCCATAGCAGGAATTCTCATTTCCTTGTGGTTGGCCGAATCCTATGAGTGGGACGACGGTATGATGATTACGAGCAGTTATATCGTACATGCTCTCGCTACTGTTTGCGGCGCCTACGCAGCAAGTAGACACACAGTATCCAAACCCGGTTGGTATGTGGGCGGCATGACAGGATTTTTCTTCTCGTTAATCATGACAGGGATTGGGTTTTGGTCCTTTCATACATTCACCCTTGACGCAGGTGGAGTACTTCGCATACTCTTAATGACCTTGGCTGGATCTTTCGTCGGCATTATCGGCGCTCATCGTCATTTGGAAAAATACTGATAGATGTTTCATAGCATAAAAAACCGAAGCGCAACAGATTTGCACTCTGGCCGCTTCGGTTTTCTTGCTTACTCTATCCTACAATCCCTTAGGTTTACTCTTCGTCTTTCTCTTCTTTGCCCTGAGTCACTTCACTGTCAGAGTGTTCGGCCAAAACGGGAGCAGCGTTTGTCTCCTCTTCTGCCTCCTCTGACGTTTGCCATGTAGGTTGTTCTTGTTCAACTGGGGTACGAGATAGACTATCTTCTACCACACGCGCTATGGCACGCTGGTCGATCTCAATCACTACACCATTAGAAATTTCAGCTTCTACCATAGAGTCGGCTGTACGCACCACAGTCGCATAAATGCCTCCTACTGTCACAACGCGCATACCTGGTTGCAATTGATTCATCATAGCCTGGCGAGCTTTTTGCTGGCGACGCTGCGGCAAGACTGTGAGAAAATAAAATACCGCAATAAATACAACAATAATAAGAAGAGCGGATGGTTTCAAAAAATTCACCTCATTTTTGGATTTACTCTGTGAGCCTACTGCATTTAGAACAATACCTCAAAACCTAATCTTGTTTATTCCGAGTCATTGTTGGCAAAACCGTAAGACTCATAAAATTCGCGTTTAAAGGCTAAAAACCTATCTTCTTCAATTGATTTGCGAATTTTCTTCATCATGTCCAGTAAAAAGTATACATTATGATAGGACGTAAGGCGAATACCAAGCACTTCACCAGCCTTGAGCAAATGACGAAGATACGCCCGTGTATAAACTTTACATACTTGACAATCGCAGTTCTCATCAAGCGGTCCGAAATCTCGGGAGTATTGAGCGTTTTTCAAAACTACTTTGCCCCGACTTGTCATGACTGTGCCATTGCGGGCAATGCGCGTTGGCAAAACGCAGTCAAACATATCCACGCCTCGCTCCACACCTTCAAACAAATCGTCTGGAGAGCCCACCCCCATCAGATAGCGCGGTTTATCTACTGGCAGGTGGCACACAACATCCGCCAAAACTTCATTCATCATAGGCTTCGGCTCGCCTACGCTCAATCCACCTATCGCGTAACCTGGAAAATCGAGATCGACCAGCGAAAGTGCCGCTTCTCGGCGTAAATCTGCATACATGCCACCCTGGACTATGCCAAACAAAGCTTGTTGATCCGATCGCTGGTGACTCGCCTTACAACGCTTAGCCCAAGCCAGCGTTCGTTTTAAAGAAGTCTCAATGTATTCTCGGGTAGCCGGATAAGGAGGACATTCGTCGAATGCCATAATAATGTCGGCTCCTAGCTTGTTTTCAATTTCCATAACCGTTTCGGGAGAAAAAAAACGCGGACTACCATCAATATGCGAGCGAAAGGTCACGCCCTCATCGGTGATTTTGCGCAATTTGGCCAAACTGAACACTTGAAATCCACCGCTATCAGTCAATACAGCACCTGGCCAGCGCATGAATTGGTGCAACCCGCCTGCCTCATCCACCAAATCTTCTCCGGGACGAAGATGCAAGTGGTAAGTATTGGACAAAATGATGCCCGCGCCCATCTCACGTAATTCAAAAGGTGAAAGTGTCTTGACGGTAGCCTGAGTGCCAACCGGCATGAAAACAGGCGTATCGATGGTTCCATGAGGAGTAATCAATCGACCACGCCTAGCGTTCGTATTTGAACTTGTGCTGAGAATCTTAAATTGTATAGAACTGGTCATGCTTCACCTCTTCGTTTTAAAAACATGGCATCACCAAAGGAAAAAAATCGATATTCCTCAGCAATGGCAGCTTCATATACCTGCAAGGCAAACTCACGTCCCATCCAGGCTGAAACGAGCATAAATAAAGTAGATTTAGGCAGATGAAAATTGGTAATCAAGGCATCTGCCATTCGAAAGCGATAACCTGGATATATAAAGATATCTGTTTCGCCAGAAGTTGCTTGCAAAACACCACTCGATCCAGCGCTCTCCAAAGTACGCAAAGCTGTTGTGCCAACAGCCACCACACGTTTGCCATTTGCATGAGCCTGATTCACAATATCAGCCGTTTCTTTTGGCACTTCATACCACTCACTGTGCATCTGATGAGCAGATACTTCTTCCACTTGAACCGGACGGAAAGTACCTAATCCTACATGTAGAGTAACCGGGGCAATCAAAACACCCTGACTGCGTAACTCTTCCAACAGTTCTTGGGTAAAATGCAACCCCGCAGTTGGAGCAGCTACTGAGCCTGTCACACGCGCATAAACTGTTTGATACCGTTCTTCATCTTTCAGTGGTGCCCGTATATAGGGAGGCAACGGCATGACGCCAATTTTTTCAATATAAGCATGCAACGTATCAGAAGAACTCATCTGAGTAAATCGTATTTCTCTAACCCCGTCCGGCAATTCCTTCAAAACTTCGGCTTCGCCAACCAGCGGTTGAGACAGATCACCTTTTGGATAAAACTGCAATGTAGACCCTTGGCGCAAACGTTTGGCTGGCCGGGCTAAAGCTGTGTATGTATCTTCACCCGTAGGCTGCAAGAGGAGCAGTTCAAAGCGCCCACCCGTATCGCATTTTTCACCCACCAGACGAGCCGGTAAAACTCGGGAATCATTAACAACCAGGACATCTCCCGACTGCAACTCCTCGACAATCTGTGCAAAACGCCGATGTTGCCACGTCTTCGTGACGGGATCAACCACCATGAGACGGCTTTCTGAACGATTTTCAATAGGATGTTGAGCAATCAAATGAGAAGGAAGTTGGTAATCAAATTCGTCCACTCGCATGTAAAAACCTCATTTCCGGACCATCTTGCCTTTATAGCGCTACATCTTTAACGATTATAAAGGTTGTCCAGAACTGGGTCAAAACAAGACAAGCGAATGTCCAAGTAGATATGATTAGGGCAACCACTTTTGGATCGGAGCTACGATCTTTTGAATTGGTCCCTGAGGAATTCTCAATGAATGGTGTATCCAACGGGGCAATTGATGCAATGCGTGAAGCGCATGGGCAGGCAATTGAATCACTTTTTTAGGTATTTTTTTTATCTGCGACGGTATGTGCATGGCAGGGAGACCTTTTGCAGACGGAAGGATAGCAGGACGGTGTTGATGACTGTCGTTTTTTTTCGGAAGCGAAGGTACAAGATGCTGTTGCGCATGATGAAGACCTGCAATCTCAGGATGAATGTTGTTACTTTGTTGCCTGGGATTTGCATTCAAAGGCAAAGAATGAGGCGGTCGAGGTTGATCCTCAGGATTCAGAGCCGGAACATGGATCGGCATAGGCAACATTTTCTTTACCGAATAGCCCTTCTCCAATTTTTTTATCGCTGCTTGAAGAATCTGTGGACTAGGATGTAAAAGTGCTTGCGTAACTTTGACGTCTACTCCAGAACTATGACTGGACATTTTCGCCAAAAGATCTAAGGAACCGGGAATATTAGGCTGTTTTTGACGAATTTCTGTAAGGGCCATCACCACAGCCAATTGTACAGGCGATACTTTAGCTTGTATAGCTTGCTGCCAAGAACTTGTGGTCATTGGCAAATTCATGATAAGCAATGGTTTGCCATCTATTTTGGTTTCCTTTTGCAAATCGTGCATGGTTCGTTCTGTGATATAATGTATATTGTGGTTTTTTCCTACAGGAGCTGTTGTGACTACCATCACATCGCATTGACGATAGGGCGTATTGGGTGCAGACACCACGGCATACTGCATAATTTCAGGCAAAACTGTATCTATAGAACGTCCGTTCAATTGTATTTTGGAAAGCCAAGGATAGGTTGTATTACCCACAACCTGCCAAGACCTTACATGACCCGTATTGTCCACAGTCAAAATCAAGTTAGGAGCTGCCCCAAGGGCAACGTACGCTTCCGCTTGAGCGTAAGGACTCAGCCGATAGACCACGCGACCGACACCTACACCAAGAACAAGCAATGCAGCAAGGCCAATCAACAAAACCTTTTTCGGATAGAGTGACCGAGTGCCAGTGAACCACTCAGACCAAATTTGAAGGAGTGGGAAGCGAGGTAATAATTCAGCATATACTTCTTGCCCAAGTCGCATTTCCTTTTGAAGCGAAACGCGTGCAAATTGACCATTTTGTGTAAGCACCAAGGCTGAGCGGCGTCTTTTTTTCAACACCACTCCTCTTACTTTTTCAACCTTCACTGGCCACACCTCCTTCAATCGCCATCCGATACCCCTGCTACATAGGATTGCAAGTATGGATAATCTCCAGCCAACAAGAGTACAACAGCCAAGATATATTTGCGCTGTCGTTCAAGCGTTTTCCGCGAGACAGTTGTCAACTGCTCGAGCTCTTTCATAGGCAAGGATTTCTTTTGCCGTACATAGGAAAGCAAATGATCATCACGAACAATCATTTTAGCTACCGCAATAGCATTTTGCCGAGCATCTTCATGTTTGGGACAAACTTTTATCAAAGCAGAAAAAGATAACTTAAACACCTGCAGTTCACGCTCGTATTCTTCAATTTCGTACGAACGCGCTGCTGCTTCCTGTTCCTTTGCGTAGTCTTCCAAGGAGGATCGGATTTCCACATAGTTCATGACATTGTTTTCTTCATCAGAAACTTCAAAATCACTCCATGGATTCCCTTGCACGGAACGTTGCTGTCTGCGATGCTCATCAATCAGACGGCGTTTAATAATGGTTTCAGCCAACGCCAAAAAACCATTGCTGCGTTCAGGATCGTAACTGTCGATAGCTTCGTTAAAAGCAGACAAGGCAATACTAAACTCATCATCCGTCTGGCGGTCGATGTACCGATGCGCTGCCTGGGAAGCAATTTTCAGGATATACGGAGTGTACTCATGAAGCATTCGCTCACGCGCCTCTGTATCTCCTGCCTTGGCAGCGTGGAGCAATGTGGTCAGGTCACGCGTATCGGCTGCTTTCCGACGCCGCGTTGGCAATAGGCCCACACGTTCCACCTCTCTGCTCATAAGATTCGCTCATGTCCAGACGTTTTCAGGGGTTGGCGTCTGTCAATTATAGCGGCAATTCTTCTATGGAACGTTCTGATGCACTGCTTGGCAATGGATATCCAAAGTGCTGATAAGCCAAAGGTGTTACTATGCGCCCCCGCGGTGTCCGCTGAATAAGTGCTTGCTGCAAAAGAAATGGTTCATAAACTTCTTCTATTGTTCCAGCTTCCTCTCCTATAGCAGCAGCAAGTGTATCCAGTCCTACGGGACCGCCGGAAAATTTTTCAATGATGGTTTTTAACAAGCGAACATCTGTCTGATCCAGACCAAGTCTGTCTACCTGCAACTGACTCAACGCTTGTCGAGCAATATCTTCGGTCACCACAGCCGCCTTTTGTACTTGAGCGATATCCCGAACCCGTTTCAAAATACGATTGGCGATACGCGGCGTACCGCGTGAACGCCTGGCGATTTCTCTAGCTGCTTCATCGTCCACTACAAGGCGTAAAATTCGGCTGGTACGAGTGACAATCTGAGCTAAATCATCTATCGAATAATAATCAAGATGGAGTATCACTCCGAACCGATCACGTAAAGGTGAGGAAAGCAAACCTGCCCTGGTCGTTGCACCAACCAGCGTAAAAGGAGGTAAATCCAGTCGAACGCTGCGTGCACTCGGCCCTTTGCCAATCATAATATCCAGCGAAAAATCTTCCATAGCCGGATAAAGTACTTCTTCAACCGAACGTGAAAGACGGTGAATTTCGTCAATAAAAAGAACGTCACCTGTTTGTAAATTGGTCAAGAGAGCAGCCAAATCCGCTGGACGTTCTATAGCTGGGCCTGATGTAATGCGAATATTGACGCCAAGCTCATTCGCAATAATCATTGATAAAGAAGTCTTACCCAAACCTGGAGGGCCATACAGCAATACGTGATCGAGCGATTCTCCTCTATCTTTGGCAGCTTGAATGAAAATGCGCAAATTTTCTTTAACGCCATCCTGACCAATATAATCTTCCAAAAACCGCGGGCGAACACTGTCAAGCGCAGGGTCTTCTGGGGCCCATTCACTTGAAACCACTCGATGTTCCACACCTGTGTCCCCCTCTTCTTAAAACTGCAAGAGTCTTGCATAACTATATCGAAACGCTCAACTTCTTGATGTTAAGCACGAAAAGATTTTTGGAGTGCTGCTTTGAGCAATGTCTCTACAGAGGCGTCAGGCAATTCTGCCCTAGCACTGGCTAGGGCATCGAGACTCTCTCTCTCACTGTATCCCAAAGAAATGAGTGCCTCCACTACTTCTTTATCCATGGCAGGTAAAGAAATAGTTGTTGGAGTCGACACATTGGCTGACGGACTGATGGGAACGACCAATTTTCCCTTCAACTCCAGAATCAATCGAGAAGCTGTTTTTTTCCCAATCCCCGGTAAACGGCACAAGGTATCAACATCTTCCGACTCAATCCAACGGATGAATGTCTCTGCATCCGTACTGCCCACCATGGCCAAAGCGCTTTTGGGACCAACACCAGATATGGCCAATAGCTTCAGAAATAAACCGCGTTCCTCATCCTGTAAAAATCCATACAATTCCTGTGTATCTTCACGCAAATGTTGATAAGTATAAAGAAAAGCCGATTTATGCAGACTGAGCGCATGAAGAACACGTTCGGCCACAAAGACGCGATAACCCACTCCATTGACATCGAGATCGACCGAATTTTCATGAATAGCAAAAACATTGCCGCGCAAAAACACAATCATGGCGTTGTACCTCCAGAAAGCGCGCGACGAATCCGTTCTTCCTGCGCCACAAAGGGTGCCATATGAGCATGCGTTATAGCAACAGCAAGAGCATCTGCTGTATCGTCTGGTTTAGGGACGGTTGGGAGACTGAGTAAAGTTTTAACCATTGTCTGCACTTGGACTTTATCCGCGCGGCCATATCCAGTGACGGCAAGTTTCACTTGCATAGGCGTGTACTCTGCTAGTTGAACCTGATGCTCATAACCGGCCAAAATCGCTACACCTCTAGCTTGACCCACTGTAAATGCTGTAGTGGTATTGCGATTAAAAAACAATTCTTCTACCGCCATGACCTGAGGTTGATATTGCTCCAATAACGTTTGCAAACCATGAAACAAAATGGATAAACGCTTTGCCAAAGGAGTATTGGCTGGTGTTTCCAAACAGCCAAAAACGACTGCGCGTAGCTGATTTCCATAAGAATCAAGGATGCCATACCCCATACGAGCAAGTCCAGGGTCTATCCCCATAACGCGCAAGGATGACAAAAGAAAAGCCTCCTTTATAAATCGCGAGACTGTGAACGAGACAGACTCGTGTCCATAAAAGAGGTTCGCCATAGTATACACGTTTTCCTACTTGACAAAAACAGTCATTAAACGGATTCTGACTCTGCTGTACCAGATGCCTGCAAATGACGCTCAAAAACTGGTACGCCAAAAAAGCCGCAAAGCAACGGATTAAACTTCCAATCGGAAGCATTGTTTGCAAAAGCACTGACACTTCCATCGCCCATCGAAGCCATTTGCAACGTCTGTTGACCGCGATCGTCTACTGTCCAATAAAGAGCCAAACGCTTAGCGCGTGTTGCTGAATGACCCGATTTTTCTTTCACTTGCTGAAAATCATTCTGAGATATATGAGTTGCAGCTTTACACTGCACTGTAGACATGACTTCTGTGGTGCAAAAAAGCAGCGCAAATACAGCAGCGATAGATAAACGCCAATGCATGAAAATCACCTCATTTGCCATAAAAACTGTTCTCCAAGTCACTCTTATCATGCCAAGGAAGGCAGTTCTTATGCAAAACCGGCGATAAGTCTCTGTATTTTATAGTTCAGCGTTAGTATAGACACTCTGCACATCATCGTGCGCTTCTAATGACTCCAATAAATCGAGCACTTCTTCTGTCAGACTTGGATCAACTCCCATGGGTGTTACCGCTTCGTAAGTATATTCTGCATCTTCTAAAGGCAAGCCCTGTTTTTCCAGATGATCTCGAACACTTGTAAAGTTTTCAGGTGAAGTGACAATTTCCCATTCATCTTCATCTTCACGTAAATCGTCTGCACCAGCATCCAAAGCCTGAAGCATCAGTTCGTCAACATTCAAAGAAAGCGTATCTTTTTTGAGCGTGATACGGCCAATCCGCCGGAACATCCAGGCAACACTTCCGCTTTCACCAAGATTGCCGCCTCGTTTTTTAAAGATATGACGAATATCCGCTGCTGTTCGATTGCGATTGTCTGTGACAATATCCAGTAAGATGGCTACTCCGCCTGGACCATATCCTTCGTAGAGTACTTCCTCATAATGTGCTCCTTGCAACGATCCGGTAGCTTTAGCAATTGTACGAGCAATGCTGTCTGCTGGCAAATTTTCTCGTTTCGCTCTTTCAATTGCCACTTTTAAACGAAAATTGGTATCCGGATTGCCGCCGCCTTCTTTAGCTGCATGATAAATATCCTTGGACAGTTTCGTAAACAACTGCCCCCGAATGGCATCTTGCCTGCCTTTGCGACGCTGTATGTTATGCCATTTAGAGTGGCCTGACATCTTTCAATTCCCCCAATCTCGCAAATATCGGAAGTCAATACCAACCGTACGCGGCGATATTTTGGCAATCACAGGTGGTTTGCGCTTGTACTGATTGCGCCTTACCCGTTGAATCACCCGCGAAACAAGAGCCTCCGAATAGCCGAGCGCCACGGTCTCGTCCAATGAATACCGTTCATCTACCAAGTAATAAAGTACTTCATCAGCGTCATCGTATGTAAATCCAAGTTCCTGTTCATCTGTCTGATTTTCCCACAAATCAGCGCTTGGCGCTTTCTCTAAAATCGACCGTGGCACACCAACAGCGTTGGATAGTTGACGCACCTGACACTTGTATAAATCACCAATGGGATTCAGCGCTGAAGCCATATCGCCAAATTGAGTGCCATAGCCAAGCAGCAACTCTGTCTTGTTACTTGTTCCAAGAACAAGTGCAGCTAAATGGGCTGAAAAGTCAAAGAGTGTACACATGCGCTCGCGCGCCATACGGTTGCCTTTCCTGAGCGGTGTCGCTGGACTGCCAAGCAGAGTATCAACTTGAGCAAAATAAGCGTCTACTGGCGCTGTAATAGGAACGACCGTATGCGGCATTTGTAAATCATGGACAACCGCAAACGCATCCGTCAAAGAGGCTGGGCTACTCGTCTCATAAGGCATTAAAACGGCATGCGTCCGATCACGACCAAGCGCGCGAACTGCGAGATAAGCAACCAACGCCGAATCGATGCCGCCAGAGAGACCAAAGACCACTCGTTGAAACCCTGACTTATCGACTTCATCTCGAATAAATCGTTCTAGCAGCGCCAGTGTTAAATCCTCATTCAGACGCAGTCGATTGGCAACTTCAGGTTTCATGTCCGCTCCCCCTCTGGCTGACTGTTTGGCGCCCAATCACACTGAGTTTCTTCTCGTTGACGCAAAATTCTCTCCAGCTCGCGCTGAACCAACAAGGGTCTTTCATCTCGTAAGATAGGCGTACTGAAGCGAGCTCGCCGTACCGATCGCAAATCGAGTTGAATTGAGAACATTCCCTCTTCCACCGTAGGAGCAGTAAACAGCCAATCACCCTCAGGACTGACTGCACCGCTGCCCCCAAAAAAGGAAATGCCATCTTCCACACCTACTCGATTCACAAAAGCGATAGGACAGCCATACGTTTGTGCATATACTCGTAAAAGTTCACGCCAAAAACGTTGTGAGCCAAAATAATGAGCGTCTGTCACATCACGAGCTGGAGAAGAAGCTGTAACAATCATGAAATTTGCACCGCCTAAAGCCAACAAATATGGACTGGTGACATGCCAGGCATCCTCACAGAGAAGCATTCCAGCAGTCCCAGCAGGCGTACCAGAAAATGTTTGAAAACGTGTTCCTGGCGCAAAATACCTTCGTTCATCAAACATCCCATAAGTGGGTAGGTATACTTTGCGGTGAACAGCTCGTACTTTTCCTTCAGATGCGTAAACAGCACTGACATGGAACAAATGGTGTGATGTTTCTTCAACAAAAGAAAAGACAATATCGATTTCGCGGCTAGCCTCTATTAAAGATTGTATTTGCGGATGAACGAGAGGTCTGGCAATGTCCAGTGTCATATCCTGCACTTGATAACCTGTCAATCCTAATTCAGGAAAAATAATTAACTGCGCCCCACGCGCCCGAGCTTCCCTAATCCACTCATGATGCTTGTCCAGATTCCATTCAAAGTCGCCCAGTCTTGGACTCAACTGGGCAAGAACCACTTGTAGGCGATCCACGATCGCAACTCTCCTATCTATTACTGTCCTATACAGACCTGCTTTCGTCTGCCTAATCCTAGGCTTAGTATACCTAGGCACCTGACGAATGCAAGCTGAGAACTACATGCGAATCGGATAAGGACTGTCACTGTATAGAAGTTGACGCCTTTTTGATTCACATTTGAGTGCGTAATGCACACGCGCCCAATCGTCAGCCGGATAGCCTCGTTTCGCCCATTCCACAAGAGACCGAGCCAGAATATCCGGCCAAGCCAAAATCCGCCAAAGAAGTCGTTCTCGCAAAGGCGACAAATGCGCAGCCTCCACATAAGCATCCATCATCTTCCGCCAATCGCCAGCTTGAAGATTCCCAAGAAATAAACTGTGGTTAGCTATTTGAGCCACGTCATAAAGCGGATCGTCCAAACCTGACTGGTCAAAATCAATCAACTGTACCTCCTGCGCTGGTCCAACAAGAAGATTATGGGGAGCTAAATCGCGGTGGCAGAAGGATAGCTGGCGAAATTCTACAAGCTGACGATAAAACGGAGCCGGCTCTTCCAGCACCTGGGCAACCTGCTTCAGCACACCAACCGAGAAAGGTTCAAGTGGCGGACAGCGTTCGCAAGCATCCTTCCAGACACCGGAGAGTGCTCTTGCCTTGAGAAATATTCTCTGCTGCAATGGCGTATGGTGAGAAAGAACAGAGGCGTCCATGCGCTGGACTGGAATTTGATGAAGCTGGGCCAGCGCATGGATAGCCGCCATTCGTTCATTCGGCAAACCAAGATTCAAATGCCGTCCAGGTAACCAAGGTTGCAAATAGCCGAGAGATGGAATGGTGTGAAGTCTGGTTAAATATACATGATTCTGATTAGGCAAAGCTACAGCAAAACGTATACCTTTTTCCTGCAAAAGTTGAGAGACTTTCGACAACGCTGCTAAACGTTTCTCACTGTCTTTCTCCTCTGCAAATTTCCAGACATAGTTCTGCCCATCTGCGGTAATCAAACCTGTCACAGTTCGTCTTTCTATACTGGCAATAACATTGAGCCCGTAATAGGATGCGATTTCACGAATAGCACCCTCTGCTAGCAGAGCCATGTGTAGTCAACCCTTGTCATAGGTAATGGTATCTGACCATCCCTCATCATCTAATCCACCCACAGGAGTCTGGCCGGATGTAGGCAAATCATTGTTGAAGGCTACTGTTTCTGATTGCCCCCGCGTATCTGTCAAAATATCAGACCAAGAAGACAAATCATAACTGCTTTCAGCAGCCGCTGGACTGCCTATATCTTTGCGCAATCCTCCTGTATGTGTGTGGGGGCCTTCCCAGTCGTTTATATTTTCTTCCGATCCGGTTGGCATCACCGTTTTATCTTTCATCATGTTCTTGGGAGGTGCAGCACTGGGAATGTAGACCACACGTCCGGGATCCAGTGTATCGCTTGGGCTCATTCCGTTTAAATGACAAAGTTCTAAAACTGAAACGTTGTAGAGTTCAGAAAGCGATTCTACGTTTTCACCTTCTTGCACCACATGCGGCCAAACAAACCCAAAATAACTGGGCACTTTCACGGTTGCTTTACTGGTTTTACTTTTTTTCTGCCCACCGGCAGATGATTTACCAAGTTCCGGGATACTGAGTGTCATGCCAGGAATAAGTTTGGCTGGAGATGTTATTTCTGGATTGGCTGCTAGGATGAGTGGAATTCGTACGCCAGTTTTCTTGGCGATACTGTAAAGACTGTCTCCTGGGCGCACAACATATTTTTTCACTACCGATTCCCTCCTCTGCGCGAAAGTCAGACTTTCCGCGCACGGTCTGCGGCAGTATATGCAGGCGCCCAGTCGAATGTCAGAGAAGAATGAAAGGAAATTTAGACTTTGAAAGTACCCACTAAGGATTGCAGTTCCTGGGCTAAATGAGATAACTCGTGTGAGGCTGCGGATATTTCTTCAACCGTCGCCAAACTTTCTTCTGTACTAGCGGCGTTAGCTTGTGAACCGGCAGCCACTTGTTCCATATAAGCATTTAAAGTTTGAATGACACTCAGACAACTTTGTACAACTGCACGGGTTTTTTCTACACTTTCTGCGATACTGTCTGTTGTGGGAACCACTTGTTTCACAGCCTGCAAAATACCATTCAGTACAGATTTGGTTTGCACGCTTGCTGCCTTACCGGCCTCAACAGAAACTACACCTTCTTGCATCACTTCGGTAACCCGTTCAGTGAGTTCGGCGTTTTGCCGAACAATCTCGTCGATTTCCAAGGTCGCAGAGCGACTTTGTTCCGCTAATGCGCGCACTTCTTGAGCAACAACCGCAAAGCCGCGTCCTGCTTCACCAGCACGTGCAGCCTCAATCGCAGCATTGAGAGCAAGAAGGTTTGTCTGATCAGCCAAGTCACGGATGGTATCCAGAATACGGTTAATCTCTTTTGATGATGAAGCCAAGCGAGAAACTTCCTCATTGGTTTTAGCAGCAATTTCAGCGACAGTTTGCATGGTACTTTCTGCTTGTACGACAGCTGCCTCTCCCTGTTCCGTCGCTTTCACCACTTCATCCACAGCTTGAAGCACGTGCTGTACACGGTTAGCAGTAGCGTTTCCCTGTTCCTCCACGCGTGCCATTCCTTCTTTCATGTCACTCAAGGAGAGAACGGCCTTTTCACTTAAAAGTGCAAATTCGCCAGCCGTTTCAGCAATTTCATTGACAGCATGGGCTGTCTCATCCGTGGAAGCTGTCAAATCTTGTGCATTGGACGCCAACGTATTGGCTGTCTGCACAACTTTGCGCACTAAATCAGCAACCGAGGCTAACACCCGATTGGTGGCTTCAGCTAATTTTTCAATCTCATCACGGCTGTGCACCCCTTCAATACGTCGGCGCAAATCCCCATCTGCACTGGCAATTTGATCGAGAATTCGCGTAACTCGTCTAATATTGCGGGGAGTTTGAAACGTTGCAGGAATTCCAAAAATAAGGCCAATGAGAATAGTGAATAAAATAAGGACTCCCAATACTACAAAAGTAACATTGACAGTTTGTTTGAGGTGTAAAGCAGAACGATTGGCGGAAGTTTGCACCGTATTTAAAAATTCATTGATGGAGTCAGAAGCATTGGCTAATCGTTGTGTGCCTTTGCCCTCTGCAACCAACTGCAATGCTTGTTTCCCTTCATCGTCCATCATATACGTTACCAATTCATTCGCTTCGGTAGAATAATTGACAAATTGAGCTTTGGCATTCTCAAGTTCTGCAAGGCTCTTTGGATTATCGGCCAGCAAGTTTTCGAGTACATGGTAAGTGTTTATAAAATCGCCCGATTTATCGTAAAAGCCATTGTTCAATAGATTTTGATTATTCGTCATAAGATAGCTGTGCATGGTTGAATCCATAGATAGCAGATCTTCCTGTAGTCGGTGCCCGTCCTGCAAGATTTCTACATCTTTTGTGGCTACCGTCTGTATTTGACTGCGCATGTTTAACAATTGCACCGTACTGACAACGCCAATCACGATAATACTCAGTAAAATGATGCCAAATGTTCCACCAATTTTAATTTGAATGGATAAAAAAGGGACTTTTTTCCTGTACCAATCTCGTACTTTGTGTAGTGGTGACGAACTGCGATTGGGCAGCTCTGAATTTTGTAATTGTGGTTCCAAACTCAACTGAACTTCGCCCCCATCTCCTATACCCTAGTCAAAATGACAGAGATGAATTCGACTTCCAGCATGAGTTTTCCTATCGGGGAGCGGAAAATTTTGTCGAACTTTGTCCATTTGAATGGCTATAATTGTTCCACCCGCCAGCAGCGTAAGCTCCAGGAACCGGACCTGACATAACAATGACAGCCAGAGGTGCGTCGGACTGTACACTAAGAGGCAAAGAGACAAATGGAGCGATCACGTTGACATCCGCTACTAAACGCAATTTTAAAACATGGACGGCTTGGTTAAGTCCTGTATTACTTGAATCGATATACAAAGTGGAATGAACATTTCCAAGTAAAATAAGGTGTACAGGTACGCTCATGCGAGCCAAAGAGAAAAGCGGTCCACCAATGGCTTGGCCAATCGGTACAGAGATTGTAGTGTGATTAACCTGATTGATTAGCTGTTTAGCTCTTTGAGTAGCATCTGCTTGAATTTCTGTGAGAGCGTGCAGATGGAACCGAGCAACTGTTAAATTACTCTGTCCCGGCGCTGGAGAGAGACTGACAAGTTCATCAGCATCTGAAATTTTGAGCAGTTCAGTATCGAGTGCCTGTGTCAACGCTTCTGAAGCAACATGACGCGCCTCGGTAGCAGCCAGGCTAACCATGACGGGTTGAAGACGTCGTTCTGCAGAAAACATCATACATACAAGTGCAGCAGTAAATAAAAGGATAACCATCGGTAATCTGAGCCGCAAAAAAAACTTTGCGCCTGCCTGCACTTCCACGGAGGAAGAGCGGGCAGAGCGGCGCGCGTGAAATTTTCGACGCAGCATGGATGCGCACCCCCCATGCTTCTTGTATGCATCGAAAAATAAAACTAGGACAGGCGAATGCGCACAAATTGCCGCTTGCCCACTTGCAAAATATCCCCATCAGAAAAATTCAACTCAGCGTCTACATTGTCAATTTTTTCTCCATTCCAACGAACCGCACCGCCCTCAATCAGCCGACGAGCCTCTCCATTGCTTTTGGCAAGCCCTAATTCTGTCAGAGCTTTCACCACCCAGATCAGAGATTCAGACATGGATACGTCTGGAATATCGGATGGCAGTTCTCGCTTTTGAAACACCTGTTGCCAATGTTCAAGCGCTTTTTGTACTGCGTCGTCACCGTGAAAACGTCTTACTAGTTCAGCAGCCACTTGCATTTTGGCATCACGGGGATGAAGAGTGCCATTTTTTAAACTTTCGAGCCAGTTCTCATATTCCGTTTGAGCTGGAGTGAGAAGCAGAAGGTAATACTTTGGCAACAATTCATCTGGAATCGACATTAATTTGCCGAACATGGTGTGTAAATCTTCATTAACACCTACATAATTGCCGAGACTTTTGGACATTTTGTGCACGCCGTCCAACCCTTCGAGAAGCGGCATCATCAAAACAACTTGCATGTCCTGTTGAAACTCTTTCTGCAAGGTGCGCCCCATGAGAAGGTTGAATTTTTGGTCCGTACCGCCAAATTCAATATCGGTTTGTAATGCAACTGAGTCATAAGCCTGCATGAGCGGGTAAAAAAACTCATGAATGTGAATAGGTCTATTTTCTACATAACGTTTATGAAAATCGTCCCGTTCCAACATGCGTGCCACCGTCACGTAGGAAGCCAAGCGAACCACATCCGCAAATGTCAGCGCTGAAAGCCAGCTTGAATTGTAGACAATCTCTGTCCGTTTCGGATCGAGAATTTTAAAAACCTGAGTGACATAAGTTTTGGCGTTTTCTTGAACTTGTTCTCTGCTCAGTTGTGTGCGTGTTTCCGACTTGCCTGTAGGGTCGCCCACTTGGCCAGTAAAGTCACCAATCACCAAATGAACTTGATGGCCGAATTCCTGCATTTGCCGTATTTTTTGCAAAACAACGGCATGACCAAGATGAATATCAGGAGCTGTAGGATCCATTCCCAATTTCAAACGCAAAGGACGGTTCTCCATCAGACATTTGCGCAACTTGTCTTTCAATTCTGTTTCGGGAACGATTTCCGCCGTACCTTGAGCAATCATGGCAAACTGTCTTTCCACTTCTTTTTCAATTTCAACCGGCACATGCGCAGCCGTCATATCGAGATCGACCTCCATCAAATGAAATGGGAAGTTATACCTCCCAGGAATCATAAAAAACACCTCATCCTACTACAGGACGAGGTGTTATTCCCCGCGGTACCACCTGAATTGCTGAAGAATCCATTCAAAACACTTCAGCCACTCCAGGCGATAACGGACCCATCCGTGTCTTTGCAAAAGTGCAAACACAACCTCAGCAGTTGTAAGTTCAGCCTGGAAGCAGGTTCGGCTCGCAGCAACCGCCGACTCTCTGGACCTTTTTATTCTTCCTGCCTACTGATTCTGCGTCAACAGCATGAAACAATGATTTTGATTCAATCTATAACAGAAGCCAATCTGCTGTCAATGGCTCTCATAACTGTCCATAGTTTGATGCATGATGTATAGAAAGAGAGGAGACCTGCGGTCATGACAAAGAGATACAAGCATCGCCAAAAACGCCGTTCCAAAGTGGTTCGCTGGCAAAAAGGAATGCGCTTTGTCAGTTCAATTGTAGCAGGTGTCTGTGTCAGTACCGCTCTCTTTCTGATTGGCGCAGCTGGCGGTTACAGCTATGTAGCAGCCCACCATTTGCCAACGCTTGATGTCAATCGCCTGGCATCACAGCCACACATTACAGAAGTATACGACAGAAACGGAAAATGGCTTGGAAATTTTGCCCGCAGCGAAGATTTTGAAAGCATCCATTCTCTTCAAGAAGTGTCGCCCTTACTGGTACAAGCGTATGTAGACGCTGAAGATAAAACTTTTTTTAAAAATCCAGGGATTGCACCGCTTTCACTATTGCGCGCCTGTTATCAAGACGTCGTATGGCATCATATTGTCAGCGGAGCAAGTACGATTACCCAACAAACCATTAAACTAGTCTATTTTCCAGAGCAACAACGCACACTAGAGCGCAAATTAGAAGAAGCGGTTCTTGCCATAGAAGCCAATCATTTTCTTAGCAAACAAGAAATTTTAATTGATTACTTAAACCATGTGTATTTCGGCAAGTATGATGGTAAACAAATTTATGGTGTCAAGGCAGCTGCACACATTATGTTAGGTAAATCCTTGCAAAACTTGACACCTGCAGAAGCAGCCTTTTTGGCAACAATCCCGAACAATCCAAGCGAGTTTCATCCAATTCAACATCCGCACGCCACTTTGACTCGCTGTCATTGGATTCTAGGGGAAATGTACCGTTGCGGCACACTTTCCAAAGCAGAATATCAACAGGCGCTGAATGAGCCGATTTTAAAAGAATTGAAGCACCCCAACATGCCTCTGTTTGGCAATCACCCTTACTTAATGCTCGATGACATTCAGCCACTTGTCGCTCAGTTATTGGTCGATCACGGTTTATATGCCAATAGAGAATCTGCCATCAACGCACTGCCATTCTCTGGATTACGAATTTATACTACGGTGGATGCACATCTGCAAAATCGTTTAGAAGACATTCTTGCAAATAACCCGAGTTTATCCAATTGTAATTTGCCAAATCCTGTACATCCACAACAATACGATTTACTGGAAGCCGGTATGACGCTGATTGACAACCATTCTGGAGGCATCCTGGCTATGAGTGGAGGACGCGACTACCGTGACGATCAAATTGACCATGCAAACTTGGCCCGTCAACCGGGATCGGCCATCAAGCCAATTCTTGATTATGCGCCAGCTATCGATTGTGGTCAGCTTATAGCAGCCAGCATTCTTTCTGACCGACCTACGATCTTTTCCAAAAAACCTTTATTTGCTCCAAAAGATGATGATGGAAAATTTCGTGGCGACGTCTCCGTTCGCGAAGCGCTAATTCATTCGTTCAATGTACCTGCCGTCGAAACATTGCAAAAAATCTCTCCACAATTAGGTTTTGCCTATCTTGAGCGTCTAGGTCTGCCTATTGGCGCGCAGACTTTGACTGGTGGCTCCAGCTTAGTGGAAAAGGATGTGCAACTAGCCAGCGCCATTGGCGGTATGACACATGGTCTTTCAGTCACACAACTGACGGATGCCTACACCGCGCTCGCCAATCAAGGGATTTGGCGGCAAGCTTATCTCATAGAAAAAATCACGGATGCCAATGGACATCTGCTATATCAAGCGAAACCTGTATCACGTCGAGTTTTCCGTCCCTCCACAGCATTTATTGTCACTTCTATGCTTGAAGATGTAGTGAAGCGGGGAACTGGATGGCATATTCATCAAACTTACCCAAATATTAACATAGCCGGAAAAACAGGCACCACAGACAATGAGGAAAATGGCTGGTTTATTGGTTATACGCCTGATTACACATTGGGAGTGTGGACTGGCTACAATCACAACCAATCCATTCCCATGCGAGTTTATCAGACGAAAATGAAACTTTGGGAAGCAATGATGAAACCTCTTTTGAACGCACAAGCAAATTTTCCAGTACCAGAAACTGTGACCAGCGCCTTAATATGCAAAGATACTGGAGAATTAGCCAATCTACAATGCCTTATGACTCATCGAGCAGTCAAGGAGTATTTTGAGCGTGGCAGCGTGCCAGACAAAATTTGTTCTCGCATACATTCGCCTATACAGACCGAATCCAAGCAAATTCCGTCGAATTTGCCAGTTCCTTTACCTGATGATTTATGGCCTGAAGCATCACAACCACCGGACCTCATACCTGGACTGACACAACCGTAACCCCATCGCCGCCTTCGCCAAGGCTTCCGGAAGCAAACGACTTAACAGCTTTATGGTGCTTTAAATGTTGGCGAATGGCGGTACGCAAAGCACCTGTACCTTTACCGTGAATAATTACAATACGACCTAGACCTTGCAGCATTGCTGCATCTAGGTGACGATCGATACGTAACAAGGCATCTTCGACTGTTTCGCCGCGTACATCGATTTCCATACGTATGCTCTCGCCGCCTTTCACACGAACGCCTTGAACGGTTGGCTTACTTGCGCCTTCAATAGGCTCCAAATCTCTTACATCAATTTTGCTTCGCAATGGCCCCATTTGGACAGTCGCATATTGGCCAGATAGCTCAATAACTTCCGCTTTTTGTCCAAGCGAAAGCACGCGCACGGCTTGTCCGACAGCAATAGCTTTTTTGTTGCCACTCTTGGCTCTCTGAATGTTTTTTCGTGTTGGCAGTGCCTCTTCTAAAGATTTACGCAACTCGACAAACTCGTGATCTTTCCAGTCCTTTCGTTCCCTGCGTAATTCTTGAATAACGCGTTCCGCAGTTTGGCGAGCGTTTACCAGTACACGTTCCGCTTCCTGAAGAAGCTCTTCTTCTTTTCTGGAAGATGCTTCTTCCCATTCGACCAAAGCGCGTTGGTACTGTTCTTCCAAAGACTGCGCTTTGTTTCGCGCTTCTTCAGCTGCCGCCAAGGCCTCCAAATGTTGTTTGCGAGCTTTTTCCATTTCACCAATCAACCGATCCATTTCTTCCTGTTCATTGGAAATATAGCGGGACGCTCGTTCTATAATTTTTTCCGGTAAACCGAGACGTCGAGCAATCGCAAAAGCGTTGGATCGACCAGGTACACCAATTAACAATCGATACGTTGGCTGTAAACTTTGCACGTCAAATTCCATGCTAGCATTGATGGCGGCCGGTTCTCGAAAAGCAAACGCTTTAAGCTCTGCATGGTGAGTGGTAGCTACAACGCGCGCTCCACATTCGGCTAATGTTTCTAAAATAGCGACGGCAAGCGCTGCCCCTTCTCCCGGGTCAGTCCCTGCCCCCAGTTCGTCCAGCAGCACTAAATCCTGCTCATGAACCTGTTGAAGCATGTGAATCATATTTTTTAAATGTGAGGAGAAGGTGGAAAGACTTTGTTCAATACTTTGCTCATCACCAATATCCGCAAAAATAGTTCGGCAAAAAGCGATTTCACTATTTTCATTCGCGTGAATAAAACAGCCCGCCATAGCCATAAGCGTTAGCAAACCCATAGTTTTGAGAGTGACTGTTTTACCCCCAGTGTTGGGACCGGTAATCATAAGCATGCGATATTCGCGGCCTAATTCCAGATCAATTGGGACCGCTTGTTTCTCATCAAGAAGTGGGTGACGGGCACTACGCAATAACCAGTATCCATCCGAATTCATTTTCGGTTTGCTGCAATGATGCTTCAATGCATAGCGAGCTTTGGCAAACCAGGCGTCTAAGTTACTGAGAAGCTGACAGTTTTCTCGCAATTCGTCCGCTACTTCAGCTACCAAAGCGCTCAGTTTTTGTAAAATTTTTTCAATTTCCCGTTCTTCACGAACCAGCAATTCCCGTACTTTTTCTCCCTGCTCGAGTACAGCTTGCGGTTCAACATATACGGTCGATCCGCTAGCAGACGTATCTCTCACAATTCCAGGTATCTGGTGTTTGGCATCCACCCGAACTGGCAAACAGAGAGATTGTCCGCGTAGAGCAATCACTGGCTCTTGCAAGTGACGCGCTTCTTTGCGCAACAAATCTTCTAATATTTTGCGGGCTCTAGCTTCTGCCGTGCGCCTTTCAATGCGTAACTGACGTAGTTCTGGACTAGCGTGATCGGAAATCGTGGCATCATCCAAGATAATCCTGGCAATTTCCAATTCCAATCTCCGTGCGTCAAACAGCGCTTCACTCAATTCACGGACGTGAGGAAAGACATTGGATGTTCCCAAACCTTCTGCTGTCTCGTATTGCCCAACTGCATTTCTGATATATTGCTTGAGATTCGCTGTACCTTCAATACAACGACGAATCGCCAATAATTGTTCAATATTGAGCACGCTTCCTAACTGTGCTCTTTTCAAGGCGTCTCGAATATCACTGATACCCCCAAAAGCAGGTTGACCGAACCGCTGTATGCACACAAACGCCTCATCTACAGCTTCGAGTTCCTGCTCTGCTTCTGTACACAGGGTATAGGGAGAAAGTTCTTCCAATCGATTTTGTCCTAAACCAGACGCGGCAAATTTCGCTATTTGCGCTCTAACTTTGAAAAATTCGAGCGTGGCTAGCGATTTTTCCAACACATGTAATCCCTCGTTTCGCAGCCCCAGAAATCAACAAATAAACTTCAATCAATGTAACATAATCCTATGGAGAAAGAAAAAACCCAGTGGACGGATAGGATTCAGGTCATATCGGGCAAACTGAGGACAGGTTCGTCAACCGACCGCATAACGAACTGTAAGGAACCAACTTGCTCAAGTTTCGCACCCTAAGACTTAACTTTTTTGCGACGAGGAGGCATACGCATGAATTGGATCGGCACGATTGTTCGTTTTATTGTTTCCGCACTTGTTCTTATGTTTGTAGGCTTCATTGTACCAGGATTCGCTGTGGCTTCTTTTGGTTGGGCTCTTGTTGCTGCTGTGGTCATTGCCCTATTGGGAATGGTCATTGAAGCTATTTTTGGGCACCACATCTCTCCCTATGGAAGAGGCGTCGTTGGTTTTATTTCTGGAGCAGTCGTCCTCTACATTGCCCAATTATTTGTACCAGGTATGCGAGTGACAATTCTTGGAGCATTGCTGGCCTCCCTGGTCATTGGCATTATCGATCTGTTTGTACCTACTGAGTTTCGGCGCAGCCGATTACACGATTGACAAAAGAGACAAAGCATATACATTTAAAAATTTTTCTATAACATACCCACAAAGTTGGGGCGCGGCTTTTTGAGCCGCGCCAAATTCATCAGTAACCCTTCCACATCCTATGCGGACAAATTGGCAACTTTTATCCATTACGTGTGAAAATCTATGGTAATGGAATGCGCTTCTTCCAACGATTTGCCACTTAGCCAAGCAGCAAACTGGGAATGGCGCAACTGGGCTTGTAAGGCTGGATTATGGATGTAATGAAGTACCAGCACAGCAATATACAGAAAGAGCAGCGTCAATAATATCCCAGCTGCCAATCCAGCCAGACGATTAATAAAAGAAAGCACAGGCAGAGAAAAGAGAGTTTCCAGCAACCCTGCTGCGTATCGCAAAATTAAATAAGTCACTACAAAAATCAGCAGGAAAGCGACAGCACCCGATAAGTTCCCAAAAATCTCAGTAGCAAAACCTTGCGGTATATTCGGCAAGATATGCCATTTTTCAATGACTGGAGCAACGTATGGGCGCAACCAATAAGAAACCGCATAAGCGATAATTCCACCAAAAAGCCGCGTTACCTGGCGAATGAAACCTGTCCGATAACCGTTCCATGCCCCAAGCAACAACACCAGCAGCATGATGATATCTAACGCGTCCAAACTGTTCACCACATTTCCCGTCCAGCAAGATTGACTTGCTATCAGTTGCTCTGTCTCGTTTGCTCATCCAGCAATTCTAAAAGTTCTCTATGTTCCTTTTCTAATTTTTCATACTGCGCCTGTAATTGCTCTAACTTATTTTCAGTTTGAATCAATTCATCAGCCATATTAACTGCAGAAAGAACCGCCACTCTGCGCTCGTCCAGATGGGGGATAGCACTGGAAATTGCAGCCATCAACCGATCAACACGCTGAGCCACCTGCCGCATATGTTGACTGGAAGCATCACCGCGCAACGTATATTCTGTTCCGAAAATTTCAACCTTCACTCGATTGTGATGCGCGTCTTCCATGTCTTTATCCCCCCGTTTTCGAGCGCCTTCTCTACAAAATGATGCCAACCTGTATGTTAAGAATGTTCTCGTCTGACTTTAAGAATCCTGCCCACGCAATTCCGCTCCATATTCCAAACGCAAGCCATGAAGAATAGCATCCATAATCCGCTGAATAGAGTCGTCATCTAAAGTTGCGTCTTCAAGACCCAAAGAAATGGAAATACCGACGCTTTTTTTGCCCACAGGTATACCCTTGCCACTGTACACATCAAAGATTTTTGCTGTCAACTGTAAATGAGGCATGACGGCCAATGCATTTTTCCGAACTTGAATAAGCAAAGACTCGGCCGGTACTTCATGGTCTACCAGAACAGCTAAATCCCGATATGACCATGGTTGACGGGATACAGGATGAACCTGCCAAGCGTGTACAGGTAACGACGCTACTGTTGTCAGGTCGATCTCGGCCCAAATAGCCCGCGGCAACTCTAACTGTAAAGCGCTCTCCGGATGTAACTCACCCAATGAGCCTATCGTGACGCCATTCACAAGGATATCCGCACTTCGTCCTGGATGTAACCATGGCAAATGAGAACGCGTAAATTGCAAGTTTTCTTGTAGTCCCAGAACCATCAGCCAATATTCCAACACGCCTTTTGCATCAAAAAATGTATAGGCGCGCGGCGGACGCCCCAGTTCTATATCCGTATGTCCAAACCAAAGAGCCCCGAGCGAGTGTCTTTCTTCCGGTTGCTGAACAAGTGGCAACTGGTATGGGTGAAAAACACGAGAAATTTCGAAAATGGCTCCGCCCTTCACACCATGATTCAAATTGTAAAGAGCAACTTGCGCTAAACTAGGCAAAAGATGTCGGCGCAAATGGGAACGTTCTTCCGACATAGGCAACAGAAGTGGAATGCTCTGTCGCAAAGAATGATTTTCAGGCAATCGCAAACAGGATATCGATTCTGGATGACCAAATGCGTAGGTCACCACTTCGTCCATACCACAATTCGTGAAAAGACTGCGTGTCATCTTCTGCAACTTATAACTTTCTCCGACACGCCCTGGAGCATTGGCCAGCATCGGCAAGGTAGCAGGAATAGCATCGTAACCACAGAGACGAGCTACTTCTTCAACCAAATCCGCCTCCAATTGAATATCTGCTCGTCTCGAAGGAACCATAATTCGCCAATTTTCTGTCTCTCCCTGACCAATAACCGTAAATCCTAGCCGGGAAAAAACATTTCTCATTTCACTGGCCTGAAAACTTGTGCCAAGCACTTGATTGCATCGTGCGGGCGAAAAACAGACTTCATGCGCCAGCATGCTTGGCATGCTGTCTGACGTGACTTGACATACGCCCCCCTGTGGCGTTGCGCCAACAATTTGTTGCAAGAGTGCAACTGCACGTTTCAGTGCAGGAATTTGTACTGCCGGATCTACACCACGTTCAAAACGTTGCTGAGCTTCTGAACGTAAACCTAGTTTCTGACCCGTTCTGCGTACATGGCTTCTCTCAAATAAGGCAGATTCGAGCAATACGGAGCGACTACCCAGGCTGATTTCGCTGTTGGCACCGCCCATCACTCCCGCTATGCCCAATGCTTTTTTCGGATCAGCAATTAATGTCATGCCCTCAGCTAAAACACGTTTTTGCCCATCCAGCGTTTCTATCAGTTCTCCTTGCTCAGCATCACGCACAATAATCTGTCCAGCTTCAACTGTGGCAAAGTCAAAAGCATGAAGTGGTTGACCCCACTCCAACATGACATAATTGGTAACATCGACAATCGCATCGATGGGACGGATGCCTGCAGCAAGCAGCCGCATTTGCATCCATAGCGGAGAAGGTTGATGGTTGCCTGTGAGTTGAAGCACTTGTCCTGCATAAGCGTGGCAACCTGCACTTTCAATGCGCACACGCACTTGCGGTGTATCACTTACATCGAGATGATGCCCCTCTGCCTTCTCCTCAAAATGAGAACGGCGACCCAGTAAAGCAGCCACTTCATAGGCCAGACCACGCATGGAAAGGCAATCACCACGATTGGGCGTCAAATCGAGATCGAGCACAGCGTCATCCAAATGCAGTACATCTACAATCGATTGCCCAATCGGAGTATCCTCTGGCAAGAGAAACAGCCCACTGGTTTGTTCGGTGGGCAAAAGTCGAACCTCAAGACCCAATTCCTTTGCGGAGCAAAGCATACCACTCGATTCTACCCCGCGCAATTTAGCGCGCTTGATCTCCACGCCACCAGGAAGCTTGGCGCCAACCAAAGCGACGGGAACACGAACACCAGCGCGTACGTTTGCTGCGCCGCATACAATCTGCAGAATTTCACCTGTACCCGCATCCACTTGGCATACTTTCAAACGGTCAGCATTGCTGTGTTGCTCACAAGCAAGAACCGCTCCCACAACTACACCTTCTACACCTTGATTGCGCGTCGTTACAGCATCGACCGTCAAGCCACCGGAAGTTAAAAGTTCAGCCAGACGCTCAGGTGTGACATCATTTAAATCGACATATTCAGATAACCATTGATAAGAAACCCGCAAAACCCATCATCCTCTCCAGGCCATCAACGCAACTGCGAAAATTGCCGCAAAAAACGCAGATCATTTTGATAGAGTAAACGAATATCGGAGATTCCATATTTTAGCATGGCAATTCTTTCTGGACCCATGCCAAACGCGAATCCGCTATAAGCATCGGGCGAGTAGCCAGCGGCGGCCAAAACATTCGGATGCACCATGCCTGCACCAAGTATTTCAATCCAGCCTGTTTGCTTGCAAACACGACATCCCTGGCCCTTGCAATGAATGCAACGCACGTCAACCTCAGCACTAGGTTCTGTAAATGGGAAGAAACTGGGTCGCAATCGCACAGCTTGTTCCGGACCGAATAAAGCTTTGGCAAACTCTTCAAGCGTCCCTTTCAAGTCACTCATGCGAATATTTTTATCTACAACCAGTCCTTCCACTTGATGAAAAGCATGCGAGTGGGTAGCATCATCTTCGTCGCGTCGATAAACACGCCCTGGAACAATCACTTTAACTGGAATATTGGGCCGCATCTGCTCCATTACACGCACTTGCATAGGCGATGTATGCGTGCGCAACAACAATTCTTCCGACAAATAAAAAGTGTCTTGCATGTCTCTAGCTGGATGATCTTTAGGGACATTCAGCATCTCAAAATTATAGGCGTCCGTTTCAACTTCCGGACCTTCTACAACCGCGAATCCCATTTTGACAAAAATATCTTCAATCTCCATTAAGATTCGAGTAATAGGATGCAAATGGCCAATGGCCTGGGGTGTGCCTGGCAAAGTAATATCCAGTGTCTCTTCTCGCAGCTTCCGCTCGATTTCTAATTCATCCATTTCCCGCATACGTTCAGTAAACGCGGATTCCAAAGTCTGTCGAAGCGCGTGAATTTGCTGCCCTGCCATACGTCGGTCGTCTGGACTAAGATTGCCAAGCATTTTCATCCACTGTGCAATCTCACTTTTCTTGCCTAAATACTCTACACGCCAAGCATCTAAAGTCCGGCGGTCTTCAAGGCTTGACAGTTCAGCCAGCGCCTTGCTCCGCAAGTCGGGAATGTCGCGCTGTAGCTTATCCATATCCATGCAATTTTCCTCACCTTTCAGAATCGGTTGCCCATATTTTGGACGATCCGATAAACTGCAAAGCTGTATCGATATCTCCAAGACATGTGAGATGCCCCATTTTACGATGAACTTTAGGCTCGCGTTTCCCGTAAAGATGCAGTTTTACATTACGCGGCAAACGGTCGATTTGCTCAAGCAAAGGATGAAGATGTTGGCCAAGCACATTGACCATAACTGCTGGTGTAAGCAATCGATTCTCCGCCAAAGGCAGTCCGCAAATGGCTCGGATATGCTGTTCAAATTGTGAAGTAGCACAAGCTTCGATGGTTAAATGGCCGCTATTGTGAGGACGCGGGGCTAACTCATTCACCAACACCTCACCGCTCTCCGTAAGAAACATTTCCACAGCGAGTGTTCCTACCAATTGCAATTGATCAGCTATTTTCACCGCAGCTTGTTGAGCCAAACGAACAGCCTCTTCAGGAATACGAGCGGGAACGATAGACATGTACAAAATGCCGTTTTGGTGGTGATTTTCAATGACGGGAAAAAGCGATTGTTCTCCCTGAACTCCTCGCGTAACAATGACTGATATTTCACGTACAAACGGTACCAGCCACTCATAAATTAAAGGGCCAGCTTCATCTTGTCCATGCACCCGCAAATACGGCTGGCATTCATTCCAAATATCCTCCAACCGACTTTCTGGTACAATTCTCCACTGTCCTTTACCATCATAACCGCCGCGAGTTGTTTTCAATATTCCGCGCTTTCCCGATTCTTGAAAGACGGTTTTTAAGTCATTGAATGTGAAAACAGCACGCCACTTTGCCACTGGTACGCCAGCCTTCTCCATCGTCTGTTTTTCACGAATGCGATGCTGGGTGATAAAGAGCAGATGGCTACCCTGCGGCATATACGCCTCATCGCTAAGAATGGAAGCCACTTGCGCATCAACATTCTCAAACTCATACGTAATGATGTCAGCCTCTTTAGCCAACTGGCGAGCTGCCTTCACATCGCTGTAATCTGCCTCAACCTGTGCATCGGCTACTTGGGCAGCAGGAGAATCAGGAGCAGGATCGAGCACCACAAATCGGTAGCCCATAGCTCGTCCAGCCAATGCCATCATGCGTCCCAGTTGACCGCCACCCAGTATACCAATGGTTTGACCTGGCAATATCACATGTTTAGCCGCGCTGGACATGGGGAAGACCTCCTTCCACCACGCTTTGCCGGATGAGTTCTCTGCGAGTGACCAATTTTTCAGCTAACTCTGGATGATGTACCGCTAAGATGCGTGCAGCAAAGAGGGCTGCGTTTTGGGCACCTGCTTTGCCAATGGCCATCGTAGCAACCGGGACGCCACCAGGCATCTGAACAATGCTGAGCAAGGAATCCAGCCCATTCAATGCTTTGGATTGCACAGGTACACCAATGACCGGCAAATCGGTCTTAGCAGCTACCATTCCCGGCAAATGCGCAGCACCGCCTGCACCGGCTATGATAATCTGCAGACCGCGCTCTGCGGCAGTTTCAGCATATTGAAACATTTCATCCGGCGTACGGTGGGCAGAGACAACCTTGGCCTCATAGGGAATATCGAGATCGCCCAGATATTTACAAGTATGTTCCATGGTCTCCCAGTCAGACTGGCTTCCCATAATCACTCCAACCCATGGCTGTGCCATATGTATAATCTTCCTCCACAACCTGTTTCGTTCTTTATCATCCTCGACTGCTCTACAGTGTATCATACCAAACAAACGGTATCTTTTTTAGGCAAAGAATAGCTTTCCGTCTATAAAAAAAGCCTGTCGCTGTGGCGATCAGGCGCAATTTTCAACCATCATGGCTATTTCATAATAAAGACGCATCAGCGGGCTTCCAGGTGTTCTCCCAGCAGCGGATGCAACACGTGAATATTGCCCGCGGCAAGAGTTTCCAATTCCGTGTCAAAATTTAGCCCGGCGTGAATCGCAACAAACCAGTGACCATCCGGTATATAGGTCACATTGTGCAGTATCGTCAGAGAATGACCAGAGCCGTTTTTGTCAGTGTAAAGGCTAGTCAGTGCATACAGCGTAGGACCGTGATCGGCCACAGTAAAATTGTGAAGCCGCAGGGGATAGTTATGTTGTGGTTGCAAGCCAGTGGCATCTACTCGAACACTGAGGGATTGGGTAGCTTCATCCCATATCAGCTCTGCTTTACCATGAACATTCGAATGGTGTTCTGGCTGCAAATGGGCCACAGCAAAGATGAGGTGTGGCGACTGTTGATCTAAAGATAACATACGATGATCCTGCCGATTGAGCGGCATATGCGGAGCAGCAGCTTCTGCATTCGTACATGAAAATAGTATACTGGCGGTTCCAGCCAACATGAAAGCGCAAAGGGTCACGAGTCTTCGACGCACTTGATTCATCTCTCATCTCACCTCGTGACCTTTAGCGTCTCCTTGCCTAGAGAATTTATCCGTTTGCAATTTTCTTTTTCTACGCAGAGAAACCATGCGAGAATGTGACTAAATAGAAAGAATATCTGCCAATTGATAAACGGACATTTCCGGCGCGCGTACACTGTTGAAAACTGTTTCGAAGGGCACGGCGCACAACTCGCCATTCTGGGTCGCCGCCATTTTGCCTGATTCTCCAGCCATACAAAGATTGACCGCGTATGCCCCTAAGCGACTGGCCAAAACGCGATCGGTCGCCGTGGGAGCACCGCCGCGCTGGACGTGGCCAAGAACCGTGACACGCACGTCCAGACCCGTGTGTTCACGCACATATTGCCCAACTTCCACTCCGCTTCCGGCACCTTCGGCAATTACAATAATGGAATGTTTTTTGCCCCGAGCAATACCGCGCTCCAGACGTTTGATGACGTCTTCCAACTGGTACGGCACTTCTGGTATCAAAACCGACTCCGCACCTCCAGCTAAGCCAGCCTGCAAAGCAATATGACCTGCCGAGCGCCCCATGACTTCCACCACATATGTGCGTTCATGCGATGTGGCAGTATCGCGGATTTTGTCAATCGCCTCGATCACGGTTTGTACAGCCGTATCAAATCCTATGGTTAGATCACAACAGGCTATGTCGTTATCAATCGTACTAGGTACACCAATCGTTTGAATACCCATTTCGTGTAAACGTAACGCCCCATGGAAAGAACCGTCACCCCCAAAAACAATCAACGCTTCAATCCCTGATTGGCGCAAATGTTCAAAACCGAGCTGTTGACCTTCAGGTGTCATAAATTCTGGACACCGGGCAGTGTACAAACACGTACCACCACGTTGCACAATGTCCCCTACCGACTCTAAAGTCATAGGGATAAAGTCCCCACGCAATAAACCCGCATATCCGTGTCGCACACCAACGACCTCTAATCCGTGATAAATCCCGGCTCGAACTACAGCACGAATACCTGGATTCATACCGGGCGCATCACCGCCACTCGTGAGTACCGCGATTTTTTTCAAAGCGCCACCTCCAATAAAGGACAATTTTAGTCCCACATTGACAAAATCAGTCCCGCAAGGTCTGCAGAACCACTGATTCGCCTATCCAACTTCTTCTCTATTTATTCTATCACGGGATAGCTTCCATTTTCACGTACTAGACAAGCTTTGGATTGACATGAATTTTGCACAAACTTTTATCAGAGAAAAACCCCGCACCGAAATGGTCGGGGTATCCCAAGAATCATTTGCTTATTCGTTCGATTCAAGAAGACTGACCAGCGAATCCAGAGCGGCCTCTTCATCCGATCCATCAACTCGGAGTGTAATTTGTTCTCCTTTGGCAAAGGCCATAGACATAACACCCAGAATACTTTTAGCATCTACAAACTGACCATTTTTTCCGATTTTTACATCGCTGCTAAACGAAGACGCAGTTTTTACAAAATTTGCCGCCGATCTCGCTGATAAGCCTTGCACTAGTTGAATCTGCACATCTTTTTCACGCATGCAAATCCCTCCTGATTTTCCTTCAGACTATTTTGCCATCCAGACGCTTACGCGTCTACTGTCACGGGCGAAGTTTTTTCCGTGTGGTGGAAAACTACCGCCTGCTCTGTGTCTGCGTGGAAAAGATGAATTTTGTTTAAATCAATCGCCAATTTCACTGGCTCACCAGGATGGAAATGGAATCTGGAATTTACACGCGCAATCATAGACTGACTACCAGCCGACACGTGCAGATAAACCTCAGAACCCATATGCTCCGTAACTTCAACTTTAGCGTCGACTACTGCTTCTGGATAAGTAGAAAGCATCATTTCTTCATTGTGTACATCTTCTGGACGCACACCAAGAACCATTTCTTTACCTACCGCCCCCTCACTCTTCAGGGTTGCATAACGCCCTTCCGGCAAGAGGATGGAGAAGCCTGGAGCACGGAAATAAAGTTTCCCTGCTTCTTCAGCAATTTCACCACGCAAGAAGTTCATGGCTGGTGAACCAATAAATCCGGCGACAAACATATTGGCAGGACGACTGTAGACAATTTGCGGTGTGTCGCACTGTTGGACAATACCATCTTTCATTACCACAATCCGGTCACCCATTGTCATAGCTTCCGTCTGATCGTGGGTTACATAAATCATGGTTGTTTGAATCCGTTGATGCAATTTACGAATTTCCGCGCGCATCTGAACGCGCAATTTGGCGTCAAGGTTGGAGAGCGGTTCGTCCATCAGAAAGACTTGCGGCTCGCGAACAATAGCTCGACCGAGCGCAACACGTTGACGCTGACCACCGGAAAGAGCTTTTGGTTTACGATCGAGCAGATGCTCAATATCCAAAATTTTAGCTGCCTCACGAACACGTTTGTCAATCTCTGATTTAGAGAATTTTCTCAACTTCAAACCAAAAGCCATATTCTGGTATACTGACATGTGAGGATAGAGCGCATAGTTCTGGAAAACCATAGCAATGTCTCGATCTTTAGGCGCTACGTCATTCACACGGCGATCGCCAATATATAAATCGCCGCCTGTAATATCTTCGAGACCAGCAATCATTCGTAACGTGGTAGTTTTACCACAACCGGATGGTCCGACAAAAACAACAAATTCCTTATCCTGAATTTCTAAATTGAAATCTTTTACAACAATTGTGTCAGCAGTATATTTTTTATAAATATGATCTAATTTCACGCGTGCCACAAAAGTTCCTCCCCATTTCCAAGTATGACAGGGCGAGCCCGTCTTCTGCTCATTCCATCGTAACTGAAACTCGTTTTGCAGGCGATGGGCAACTTGCACGCTCTTTATTCATTCAGATAGGCAACCTGCCTATTCGGTTTCTGTTCCCGGAAACTTCTGATGGCTGTTTCGCTTTGCCACTTCATTGGCCAAGTAGAGAGAAAGTGCATCTTCAAAGCGGCGTACATCATATCCAGTAGATTCGCGCAAACGCTCAATTCGATTGAGCAGCGTATTGCGATGGACAAACATTCTGCGTGCTGCCTCACTGACATTCAAATGAGCCTGCATCATAGCTTGCAAAGTTCCCGCCAAATCGGGTGGCAGAGGAAATGGATACCCATTGACTCGTGAAGAAGCAGCATGTAAAAGCAATCGGTCATAGGAGCCATCAATCGACATCAAAGTGAGATATGGCAAACCTTCCGCAAAAGTCAGCAGCCGCTGCTGCGCCTCCTGTTGGTGACGCTGCACAAACCATTGGTGGACCATTGCCAGACTGAGAATAGCACGCTTGGTCAGCCGTGCATCATCCATGCGCTCCGAGACCAATACACGTGCCGTCAAAAGTGCATCCGACTCCAAGGCAGCAATCACGCTATAGAGCAATTGACAGAGACTTGTCCGCTCACTTTCCTCTCCATCTGCCAAAGGAGAGCCCAGTAACTGAAACCCCGTATCCAAAGATGACAAAGGTTGCGCCAACAGCAGAGCTGATTCTCCTTGCTCAAACCAATACATCCAATCGGGAGAGAGATGGGCCAGTATAATTTCTTCCGTCAATTGACGTATTTCATCTTCTAAAACACCTGGTTTCATTTGAAACCAGAGCAAATAAGCCGGTACCAAAGTATCCAATTTATCCTCGTCTTCCACCTTTATGGTTGACCAACGCTCTATGAGCGCTGGTAACGTTAACAAGTTGGCCTCTGTTAACCAAACATGGGGTTGAAAAGATTTTCTCCCCATTCCGACCCGGGCACGAAACAGACGACGAGTCTCTTCTATCGCATTGCGCAAAGATGCCGTCAGATATTGATTTTTCACTACCAACCAGACATCGTCATCAAAGGCAAAGAACGATTCCTCACTGGAAAGTGACTGTTTGCTTCTGGAAGCAGCAGAAACCCAGCGATACTCCGCCTGCGCAGCCTGCAACCAGTACTCCAGCAAAGGTTTCAACTCATTCCACAAGCATTTCACCCCCATGAATTAGGCCATCCCAACAAATGTACGATTCTATCGACAGTAATCGACCCAAGGATTCTATTAAACATGATACAATGAAGGACATTCAATACAACATGAAGCATTGCAAGTTCCTTGCTCCCAGTGTCAGCGGGTTTCTTTTTCAACGGACTTGTGTCATTGCTTCCTCCGAGACCACTACTTTTACAAGGAGGCATCATTTTTTATGGAAGTCCATAATGGTGCAGCTATCTCTCTCATTTTCCGCCTTGAGTTGAATACAAACGTCACGTCTTTTGCGCGCGTGGCAAGCTTGGTTGGTGACAACGGCGGAGACATCATCGCTGTGGACGTCATTCGCGTCAGCAAAGAGACCATGGTCCGCGACGTCACCATTAATGTAAATAATCGCGATCACGGTCATAAAATTGCATCGCTTCTCAATGAAGAAAACGGTATTACAGTGGTTGCTGTATCAGACCGGACTTTCCTTGTCCATCTGGGCGGTAAAATTGAAGTAACGCCAAAACTTCAAGTGAAAAACCGCGACGATTTAAGCCGTGTATACACGCCACATGTTGCTCGTATTTGCGAGGCTATTCACGAAGACCCATCAAAAGCGTTCCAGTTGACCATCAAGCGCAACACGGTGGCTGTGGTCTCGGACGGCACGGCAGTCTTAGGTTTGGGAGATATTGGACCTCGTGCCGCAATGCCTGTCATGGAAGGGAAAGCCATGCTCTTCAAACAATTCGCCAATGTTGACGCTTTCCCCATTTGCCTGGATACAAAAGACCCTGACGAAATTGTCTCTATTGTCAAAGCTATTGCACCAGCATTTGGCGGCATTAATTTAGAAGACATCGCTTCACCACGTTGTTTTTACATTGAAGAAAAATTGAAACAGGAATTGGATATCCCCGTTTTCCATGACGATCAGCATGGCACAGCTGTTGTACTTTTGGCTGGTCTTATTAACGCCACCAAAATCGTCCAAAAACCGATGGAATCTCTGAAAGTTGTCGTCGTAGGAATTGGTGCTGCAGGTGTAGCCTGCACAAAAATGATGCTTGCGGCAGGAATCAAAAATATTCTCGGCGTAACTTTGGAAGGCGTTCTTCATCGCGGCAAAACGTATGAAAACGACATATGGAATTGGTATGCTGAACATACCAATCCAGAAAACGTTGAGGGCGATCTCGCCAGTGCCATTCAGGGGGCAGACGTTTTTGTTGGTGTATCTGGCCCAGGCGTCCTCAAAGTAGAACATATTAAGAGTATGGCCAAAGATCCCATTGTTTTTGCCATGGCTAATCCAACACCTGAGATTCAACCTGAGTTAGCTGCGCCGTACGTGCGAGTACTAGCTACTGGTCGTTCGGACTATCCGAACCAAATCAATAATGTGCTCTGCTTCCCTGGTATTTTTAAAGGTGCATTGCAAGCGCGAGCATACACCATTAACGAAGAAATGAAACTGGCAGCGGCGCACGCCATTGCCAACAGTGTTAAGGACGAAGAATTGACGGAAGACTATATTATTCCTTCTGTATTTAATACGCGCGTAGTCAAAGCTGTTTCTGACGCTGTGGCTAAAGCAGCAGTCGCTTCAGGAGTGGCACGACGCGAATCCATATCGGCAACCTACAACTTTTAACAATCCTCTGAAACGGGGCCGCCCATAAGCCATCTCGATTGATTATGGGCAGCCCCAGCCAGGAAATCCAAAAACATCTGAAAACCTGCACGACTAAAATTAAATTCTTTATTTTACGTCTTGCTCACCAAGGAAGACACGTGTATGCTTGCGTCTGTAGATTGTAAGGAAGGAACGTGAGCACCTTGGTGTACAGACTAGCGTTTTTCTTATCCCTCTTTGGCATGTTCACGTTTGGCGCGATCGACATGACACGCGGTGTAGCAGCGCCACTCATGCAATCAGGTTGGCATCTCAGTTACTTACAACTAGGCTATTTATTTACCATCAACTCTCTCGGCTACTTGCTCGGTTCCTTTATCGCCGGCTGGATTCTTGATAGATTTGGCATATCTGCTTGTTCAAAAGCAGGTGCACTGCTTTCCAGTATGGGTCTTATTGGCGTTTTACAATCTCCAAACTATGAACTAGCCATGGTTAGTTTCGCTTTTGTCGGCACTGGTACAGGTGTATTGGAAATTGGTGTCAACGGCATTGTACCCTTAATTTCTAGAGAACCTTCTGACAATTCACGTCGTTTCAATACCTTGCACGGTTTCTACGGTGTAGGTTGTGTCATATTCCCAGTTCTTGCTGCCTGGCTTATGCATCGCAGCGGTAACTGGCAAAGTGGTTACTGGCTCACATCCGCTTTAATGATAACCCTATTTCTTGCAACGCTTTTCTTTCCATATCGCAAAGTCGCCCCCAGCAAAGAATCGCCTGTAAAAAATACTTTGAAAGTGACAAAGCAGCATTCCCCGTGGCGTAGCCCTGTTTTTTTTGGCTTTGCTACTGCACTTACCGTCTATGTCATGATCGAAAGCGGGCTGGCTTCTTGGCTGCCCACTTATATGGTACATGTACACAGAACAACCCTTCATGTAGGCTCACTCTACTTAACAGGCTTCTATTTTTTGTTCACCTGTGGTCGCTTGAGCGGACAGTTTTGGGTACATCGCTTAGGAGAATACCGCTCCATTTATTTGGCTGGAAGTCTCTTGTTGCTCAGTCTCTTAGTGACTGTATGCTTCCCATCCACAACCGTCCTCCTTATGGTAGCTGGAGCCGGATGCTCCGTTATCTTTCCAACTGTTGTGGCTATTGCGAGTCACGCATTCCCACGCAATGTAGGAACAGTCTTAGGAATTCTCTTTACAGCAGCTGGCATTGGCAGCCTGGCTATTAACACCATCATTGGTTTTTTGGCAACAGAACTCGGACTGCAAAAAGCTTTTTGGATTTTCCCGTTACTGGTTGCCTTTGTGCTTCTCTCAGTGCTGGCTACTCATTTGCTTGATAACCGTCGGCGCACAGCAATTGAAATGGCCATAAGAGACACAGCCGATTATCCTATATAATCTATGGATGCGACTTAACCATCGGCCCGATGCATCAACCCGCTGTGCTCCTGCTTCAATTCTTTTCTTCCAGGGCATCGCGAATGTCTTCCAGACAATCTGTGATCATAGCGTCAACTCCTGCACTTGTCAGTTTTTGCGCTGCCTCTCGGTGATTGACTGTATAGACATGAACTCGTATGCCCTGGGCTTGTAGGATCTCAAGCGTGGACTGGTCAAGCAGCCGATAGTCCGGATGGTAAGCGTTTGCCTTCCAATGTTTCATATAAACCCATGGTCGATGAATTGGCTCTGCTACCAGAAGACCTGTCTGAGCTTGAGATTCCATTTCCTTTAAAATACATAGCAAAGGGTGCTGAAAAGACGAAAAAATAACTTTCTCCAACATTCGATATTGCTTTACCAAGGATAAAACACGTTGTGCCAGTCTGTCATAGGACGGATTGCCCCTACTCCTTTTCAATTCCAGATTGACAGTCATATACGGCACCCGCTTTACAACCCAGTCCAAAACTTCTTCCAAAGTAGGAATGCGGCAGTCAGAAAACTCTGCACCTTTCCAACTTCCCGCATCAAGTTGTCGAAGTTCATGAGAACTTTTTTCTTCCACCCATCCTCTACCATTCGTAGTGCGTTCCAATCTATTATCATGGATAATGACAGGCACACCATCACCGCTCAAGTGGACATCCAGTTCTATACCATCCGCACCATGAATGCTTGCTTGTTCAAATGCAAGCATTGTATTCTCCGGGTATTTTAAAGAATATCCTCTATGCGCCCAAATTTGTGTACGTTTTTCCAATGGATTTCCTCCACTACCAGGATATAATCACAGCTACATCTATGATAGTACGCCATTATGAAGATCTCGTAAAAAAGAGTTCATCTTGAGAATTTTGGGCAAAATGTACATATCCTTGCGAAGAAATCAGGCATGTTTTTGAGGAATGAAAGGAGGGATTGGTATCGTAGACAAGCTGGAAAGTGGCATGATTCATCTGCAGGAGCAATTGCGTCTTCCATCCGGCCAACCTGTTCCGACAAAAACAAGCTCAAATACGATACAAGAAAATACGGATACATTAACAGAAATTTTAAAAGCTTGGAAAACTACGATTGAGCAGACCGATCCTGCTATTCACGTCTGCCTCAATCCTACGGTTGGAGTCAACAGTTTGCTGATAACGGACGATTTGGCTGCATGTACTGTGACACTCACAATGCTGGAAGGAACTGAAGATGTCAAACTTACCGTAAACAATGGTAAGTGGTCAGATCGAGGACAAGCTTGGTCCGATGAACAAATACTCTATCAGGGACCGATCCATCAGTCTTTTTTAAACGAAGCGTTTTTACCCGTTTGGCTAACCTGGTACAAACAAGCCCTTATTGATCGCCGCCGAAAGCACGGCTTGATGTCAGATAACCTGTAACTTCTCTTTTCAACTGTGTACAACAGCAAAAAAGTGGCAGAAAGACGTTACGCGTCCCTGCCACATACTGAAATGAACGGATCGTCCAATTTTAATTAAAGAGCGAACTGCTATTTCCGCCAGAAACTTGCGGCGTTATGAAAGGATTGCTGTTCTGGTTACTTTGACTGTTGTTTCCACCTGTATCAGTTGTATTTGGTGATTTCAACTCACTCAGTTTTACGTGTAAGGTCTCTTTTTTCGAACCGTCATAAACCGTCAACGTTACAACGTCTCCTGGTTTCATACCAAATAACTCTGTACGCAAATCAGCAGCATCTGTAATTTGATGACCATTCAAAGCCACTATAACATCGCCCACTTTTAAGCCAGATGCTTGAGCGTACGGCGTATCCACCGACTGCACATACACGCCGTAATCTACAGGAACATTCGGCCAATACGGTTGAGGAACCGACTGCAACGACATTGCTGTGATACCAAGTGCCGGGTGTACAGCATGACCTGTGCGAATAATTTCAAACGCTATTTCTTGCACTTCATTGGAAGGAATGGCAAAACCCATACTCTGAAATCCTTGAGCCACAATTTTGCTGCTGTTTATGCCCATGACCTGCCCCTGCAAATTCAGTAATGGACCCCCACTGTTGCCAGGGTTAATGGGCGCGTCTGTCTGAATAACCGGTTGATAATCAAGAATTTGTTGAGAATTGGGCTCTTCCACTGGCATATCGCGATTAAGACCACTGATGATGCCGGATGTCACAGTTTCCGAGAAATTTAAACCACCCGGTGTACCAATGGCCACAGCAGGTTCTCCAACCTGTAAATGATTCGAGTTGACAAATTGTGCTGGCTGTACACCTGCAAATACTTTGCTAGGCACCTTGAGCACGGCCAAATCGGTATAGGGATCTGTCCCAACCACCTGTGCTTTGACAGTTTTACCATTACTCAATACAATCTGTACACCTGCTCCACCTTGAACGACGTGATTGTTCGTCACAATATAGGCTGTATTTTGATGTTGATAGAAATATACACCCGATCCGATATCCGATTGCTGGAGAGTAGACTGATTGCTGAACGGATTCTGGACCGAATCATAATTGACCACTGCCACAACATCAGGTTTCATTTTTTTTGCAACTTGAGTAATAGCACTGTTTACATTGACATTAATATTCTCTGATACGGGTGCTACATTAGGAGTTGAACCATAGGGTAGAAAGGAACCCGTATTGTTATTATTTTGCGTACTTAAAAATGACGAAAAGGCAAAAGTAGCTCCGCTACCGACAAGTGCCGAGAGTATGACAACGCTTGCCCATTTTCCCACAGAGCGAATTGTGCTGCCAGTAGCTTGCAGGTGTTTTGGCTCTCTATCACGATAGAAACCCATCACAACTCCTCCTCGCTTTGCGGTTCTGACTGTGCGCTTTTCATAAACTCTAAATAGAGGTTTTGTAAGCCTTGAGGGCTAATGAACTACAGTCTCGAACCATCACTTTCAACGTCTTACAGTATAGACAGACTTTCTTGAAATACTCTTGAAAGAAGCCTTTTGATTTGTTTTTTTCTACATTGAATTCAAAAATAGCCTATGTAAAAATTGTTACTTCAGAGGAAATTCATTTCCGCTTCATAAAAAAATCCCCGCATACCACAAGGGTACACGGGAACTGCGGGTAAAAAGAAACTGGCTTACATGAATTAACCTTCTAGCAACAGTGATTCAGGGTCTTCCACCATGTTTTTCACGGCTGCCAAAAATCTTACAGCCTCACTACCATCGACAATGCGATGATCGTAAGACAGCGCAATGTACATCATGGGACGAATCTCCACTTGCCCATTGACAGCAATTGGACGATCTTTAATACCGTGCATGCCCAAAATACCCACCTGCGGAGCATTTAAAATCGGAGTGGACATGAGCGAACCGAAAATACCGCCATTGGTGATGGTAAATGTGCCACCACTCAATTCCGCCAGCGTGAGTTTGCCTTCACGAGCACGTGCTGCTAATGAAGCAATTTCTTTCTCAATACCAGCAAAAGTCAACTTGTCCGCATTTCGAACTACTGGCACGACCAATCCTTCTCCGGTTGAAACAGCCACACCAATATCGTAATAGTGTTTAAGAATCATATCTTCGCCCTGAATCTCTGCATTGAGACGAGGGAATTGCTTTAATGCGCCCACTACAGCCTTGGTAAAGAATGACATAAACCCGAGTCCAACACCAAACTTGTCCTTAAATTCATCTTTGCGACGTTTACGAACATTCATAATAGCGGTCATGTCCACTTCGTTGAAAGTAGTCAACATGGCTGCTGTATGCTGAGCCTCTACCAGTCTCTTGGCAATTGTTTGGCGACGACGACTCATTCGCACGCGTTCTTCCGGCTTTCCAGACACCGATGCTGATGAAGTTGTTGAAGGTTGTGCATCTGGAGCCTTGGTTTGCGTTTGAGGAGCGGAGGCTGATACGACAGTTTTTTGCAATTCTGCCACTGACACACCTTTTTCACGCGCCAATTTGCGAATGGACGGTGGCGCGTTTACATCTTCGCGCTGTGGAGCTGGCGAGTGCGCAGCTGTTGAAGTATTGGTTGAAGTCGCCGTGCTAGCTGCCGGTTGAACAGCTTGGGCAGCAGGTTCTGCCGGCTTGGCAGCCGTTTGTGTAGAAGGTATAGCTGCCGATCCGTTTTCATCAATCACAGCAATAACTTCTCCAACAGTCACTGTATCCCCATTTTGTTTATTCACAGAAGCAAGTACACCAGACACTTCTGCCATGACTTCCAGATTTACTTTGTCGGTTTCCAACTCTGCAATGGCGTCGCCAGCATTGACTGTATCGCCGACATTTTTCAACCATTGGCTGATGGTGCCTTCTACAATCGATTCGCCCATTTCTGGTACGCGAACTTCTGCCATTTTGTCCAACTCCCTCTCTCCATCACAATCCATCGTCAGTAATATTGGCTATTAGTTGAGATTGCTTATTCCGTCCATAAAATACTCTGTTTACGCCAAAACGCGCCCTGTCGAAGGAACCATTGCCTGTTCCAGAATTGCTTTTTGCATTGCTGTATGCATACCAGCTTTACCTTCAGCAGGACTGCAACGCTCCGGACGACCACAGTAACGAAGCTCCACTTCTTTGGAAAGCAGATTCAGCAGACGTGGTTGTACATAAGACCACGCACCCATATTCATAGGCTCTTCCTGCAGGAAGACGACTTCTTTAAGATTTTGCAACTGCTGTAACTGTGCCTGAATCTCTTTTTCCGGGAAAGGATACAATTGTTCGAGACGCAAAACACGCAAATCTTCAACTTTCTGTTTAGTTTCAGACAAGGCAGTTTCAAATTCCACAGCTACTTTACCTGTGCAGACAACCAGACGACGAACATCCGCATCAGGCAATTCCTGTCCCGCTGTTAACAACAAAGGTTGGAAGCCGCCTTTAGTAAACTCTTCCCAAGCAGAAGCCGCATGAGGATTACGCAATAGACTCTTTGGCGCCATCACAATCAAAGGTCGCGGCTCTGACTGTAAGCGGCGAGCTTGATCTCTTAACAAATGGAAATACTGTGCGGCGGTTGTAGGATAAACCACACGCCAGTTATTTTCAGCCGAAAGCGACAAATAGCGTTCTAAGCGAGCACTTGAGTGTTCTGGACCTTGACCTTCATATCCGTGCGGTAAGAGCAGAACCAATCCTGAAGGTTGTTTCCATTTGGAATAGCCCGCTGAAATAAACTGGTCAATAATCCCCTGTGCCGTATTGGCAAAATCTCCATACTGCGCTTCCCACAGAACCATCGTTTTTGGAGCCAATACGTTATATCCATACTCAAAACCAAGTACACCCATTTCTGACAAAGGCGAATTATGGATATCAAAACTGGCTTTAGCACCAGATAAATCATGGAGCGGACAATAACTGGGACCCCCATTCATATCATGCAAAACCAAGTGGCGTTGACTAAAGGTACCCCGCTCAGAATCCTGTCCAGTCAGTCGGATAGGTGTTCCCTCGCGCAAAATAGTAGCAAAGGCAAGCGTTTCTGCATGTCCCCAGTCTACTGCACCATCTTTTTCAAATGCCTGCAGGCGACGTTGAAGAATGCGATGCAACTTAGGATAGGGTGTGAATGACTCCGGAAATTGCAGCAATTCTTGATTGATTTGCATCAATTCGTCTTTACTGACACCCGTTTGAGCAGGCGGCAACAGTTCCGCAGCCATACCATTGTCGGCCTCATCTTCCGTTACCTTAGCCACATCAGCATAAGCATTTTTCAACGTCTGCTGGATACGGGCCACATACTCATCCGCTTCACCCTGCCGTATGACTTGGTTGGCCTCGAGACGCTTTGCGTAGATCTCACGCACACGTGGATGGGCATTGACTTTCTCGTATAAAAGCGGCGAGGTTACAGACGGATCGTCACCTTCATTGTGTCCCCAACGGCGATAGCCAATTAAATCAATCAAGAAATCCTTATGAAATTCAGCACGATAGGCATGTGCCAAACGTACAGCGAATAAACAAGCTTCTGGATCGTCCGCATTGACATGCACAATGGGAATCTCATAACCTTTGGCCAAATCGCTGGCATATCGCGTCGAACGACCTTCCTGGGATGTGGCCGTAAATCCGAGTAAATTATTTGTAATAATATGAATGGTTCCACCTGTGCTGTACCCAGCGAGTCGAGACAGATTCAACGTCTCAGCCACAACACCTTCACCGGGAAACGCCGCATCACCGTGTACCAGTATCGCCAGTGTGGAATCCACATCTTGCTGTGGAGTCCCCGGACGTTGACGGTCATCCTGAGCTGCGCGGGCAAAACCTTCGACAACCGGATCGACAAATTCCAGGTGACTAGGATTATTCGCCAATACCAAACGTACGGACTGCGCGCCTTCGCCATTCATGGTGCGCGTTCCGCCTAAATGGTACTTGACATCACCTGACCAGCCAAAGTTGATACCCGTAGAACCTTCAGAAGGGACAAGTTCCTTATTGACGGCAGTATGAAATTCTGAGAATATTTTGGCATAAGGCTTTTGCAACACATGTGCCAATACATTGAGTCTACCGCGATGCGCCATGCCAATCATGACGTTTTTCGCACCTTTAGCTATGGCGTTGCGAATAATTTCATCCATCATGGGCACAAGAGCATCCACGCCTTCGATGGAAAATCGTTTCTGCCCCACAAATGTCCTGTGCAAGAACGTCTCAAACTCTTCAACTTCTGTGAGACGTTCAAGAAGTTGTTTCTTCTCATCTGAACCAAGATGGCAAGAAGCTTCATTTTGTTCGACAAACTTGCGTAGCCACTCCCGTTCACGCGGACGGTGAACTTGAGCAAACTCAAACGAAATGTTGCCCGTATAGAGCGACTTCAGCCAGAGAAAAGCGTCCCACCCGGTTTCCACAGATGCTGGCGCGTCTGGCAAAACCATTTGCGCTGGAATAGAACGCATATCCTCTTCACTTAAGCCATGATAGGCTGGGTCGAGTACAGGGGTATCCACTTTCTCAGGTTGGAGCGGATTTGTTTCTGCAAGCAGATGACCATACTCCACAACATTGCGCAACAATTCATGTAAAGCGACGACTTTCTGAATCGCATAAGCGGATCCAGCCGCCGATTGGCTCTCACCAACATGCTCCTCGCTGGTTGGCAACGGCGCCCCATGCGTCGCAAAAAATTCCCGCCATGAAGCGTCAACAGCATCTGGATTGGTTTTGTACAACTCGTACATCTCGGCAGCATAACCAAGATTTGGACCATAGAAGCTCCGCCATGACGTTGTGTCAGTTTGTCTGCTGGGATCCTGCATTGAAGCGTCCTCCTCATGAGCGACTCCTAAAATTACACCTTGACTATTGTACCATAACCGTACATTCCATTCCCAAATTCCCTGCGTCAATTTGCACAAAAATCGTGACAGAACTGCTACTATAGATAACATCAAGAGATGGCGAGATTGCGAAGGAGGAGACTGAATCTTGCAAAATCGTTGGACATGTGTAAACGGAAAACTTCTTCCGACTGAAGAAGCGCTGTTGCCTGTAGAAGATCGGGCGCTGCAATTTGGTGATGGTGTTTACGAAGTTATCCGCCTTTATCGCGGTACACCATTTGCTCTTAAGCAACACTTGGCCCGACTTTCCGCTTCATCCGCAGCTATTATGCTCGACTATGGGTGTGTGGAAAACGAACTGCAAGCTTCTCTTGAGGCAATTTTACAAAAAGCCAGCGGCCAGGACGGTCAGATCTACATACAAGTCACACGGGGCACTGCCATACGAAATCATCGATTTCCTGAGCATACCCGTCCTAATGTCATATGTACATTCTCTCCTCTACCCGCAAAGAACGCTATTCAACTACTAAAAACGGTCACACTTCCAGATGAACGCTGGATGCACTGCAACATTAAAGCCACCAGTTTGCTTCCCAATATTCTGGCTAAAGAGAAAGCGTATCGGCATGGTGCGGATGAAGCCATTCTTTATCGTTCTAGCGAACATATCACAGAAGGAAGCAGTTCTAACATTTTTATGGTTCAATCAGGAACGCTCATTACGCATCCAGCAAACCAATGGATTTTAAACGGGATTACTCGCCAATACGTACTGGCTTTAGCGAAGTCCTTACAAATCCCTTATGAAGAAAGGGTTTTTTCTTTACAGGAATTACTTAACGCTGATGAAGTCATCGTCACATCAACTCTGCAAGAAATTGCCGCTGTGGTAGAGATTGATCATCATCCTGTACAAAACGGGTGTGCAGGTCCATTGACGCAGCGATTACACGAAGAATTCATGGGCAGTCTAAGCACAGAATGGTTTTGGGAGCATGCCATATGAGTCAAACTTGCCGAATTTGCGTTTTTCCTGGAGCACAAAATTTACCCCTTTGGTATATGCAAAAAAATTTCCCGGAGACTATGCTGGATTTGCAATACACTTCATCCCGTGATGAACAGTTTCAGCTATTAAACGACCGACAGGTTAACCTGATTTATACCGCTCCCGACAACCTGCTGCAAGATGATGCAAAAGATATAGAAATGATTCACCCAGCAGCGATGATGCCGCTCTATCTCATGGCAACTCCGGGCTTTCGAGAACGCCAGCGACTGGCAGTTGATCATCCTGCGAGCGGCTATGCCCTCATTGCTTATCAGGCAGTTCAGAGTATAGGTTTGTCTCTGCAAGATATAGAAGTTGTCTCCGCTGGAGGCACACGTCAGCGATATGAAGCAATGTTGCACGGTAAAGCAGAACTTGGTTTACTGCACGCACCATTTTCCAATCTGGCACAGGCAAACGACTGGTTTATTCTTGCTGCACCTTCTCTGGACGATCCGTTACTGGTTGCGGCATGTCTTTCTGAACATAGACATTCGCCTCTGATTGAAAATTTTTTAAATCAATACCAACAGGCAGTCGAAAAGATAGTCCAGCCAGAAACAATGGAAACATGCGAGCAACTATTGCAACAACACATGTCCAATCTATCTCCATCCAGCATCCAGTCCATCGCAGCTGATATTCGCTCACAGCTTGAGCGATTGCCAACAACACTCAACAGCGATGAACAATCCGCATGGCTGAATCGCCTCTGGGAACGAAGAAAACATGCCAAATGGCCTGAGCGGATCGCCCATTATTAAATTTCCTGTTCAAGGGCAAAGGCCAGAACCACATTTTGTATAAGGAGCTTCCTCATCGCATACACTACACCCGCTTGTCATTCATGCGATAAGGAGGCTCCCTATGCAACCTTTGACGGCTAAAGAACTTGAATATATCGTGGATAGCATGTCCAATGAAGATTTGCTTCTTAAGCAGAGTGTCATTGCCACAGGACAGGCTAAAAGTCAGGTATTGCAAAATTTCTGCAACCAATTGCAAGATCGTCACGCAAGACACTATCAACATCTGCTAGACGTTCTTCAACAGCATGCTCCCTTAGCGCCTTCACAGAGCCAAAGATAGGAGGAATGGAAGTGTATCCGCAATCTCCCAATCCCTATACACAAACATCAATGGCAGCGAATTCCTGGATGGAAGATCAGGATTTGGCATATACCGTTTTGGCAGATTTGAAACGCGTCTGCCGCGAATACACAACAGCCGCTACAGAATCTAATTGTCCAGCAGTGCGGCAAATGTTTGTCAGTCTTTTAAACGATTCACTTCAACTTCAGGCCGAACTCTATCACCTGATGCAACAGCAAGGTTGGTATAACACATCATCACCAGCGATACGCAGCGAATTAGACAAGCAGGTACAGCAGTATCGCCAGTCTGAGCAAAAAACGCGTCAATGGGCTCAACAGCATAGGTCACAGCCACAACAACCCATCCCACCCATCCAGACTTCCGCATATACTCCTCTGTATCCTAACGGTCACTATCAATAAATCGCTGTCTATCATGAACGCTTCTTACAACCATCGCCCAGACATGGTGTCCTATCAGATTTTAAGATGGGAATAAACTGCCTTGCCCTGTCTGGGCATCTTTGAAGATTCTATTCTCTACGATCGACCCGTTCTTGAATTCATAGAATGAAAACCTACTGTTCCGTTCCAGTCACAAGAAAAATATCCTTCTTCTCAGCCATTGCTGTACGCGCGCAAATTTCCAATCCTTGAACAATCATCTCCAAACTCATAGAAGGTTCCGAACGCTGCACGGTCTGCTCGGGTAAAAAGGGAATATGAACAAACCCGCCGCCTCGTATATGTGGATATTGTGTCGCCAAAAGATGCATCAACCCATAAAAGAGATGATTGCATACATAGGTTCCAGCCGAATAGGAAACGGAAGAAGGTATGCCTGCGTCGCGCATAGCTTGAACCATAGCTTTAACAGGCAGACTGCTCCAATAAGCTGTAGGTCCATTTTCCACTATCGGTCTATCGATGGGCTGTTGTCCTGCATTGTCCGGAATACGCGCATCGTCTAGGTTAATCGCAATTTTTTCTGGAGTCATGTGCATACGTCCACCCGCTTGACCTACACCAATCACTATCTCTGGATGGATATCTTCAATCGCTTGCTGAAGTATTTCTATGCTTCTATGAAATTCAGTAGGAATAGCTACTGCTTGTAAAACAACTTCGTCACCGTTCAATTCAAATGTTTTCCCCTGTAGACAGCGTGTTGCTTCCATGGAGGGATTGACAATATCTCCGGCGAATGGTTCAAAACCAGTCAATAAAACAAATTTCCGCAAAACAACCAGACCTTTCTGAGCAGAAATTCTTGCATCTTCATGAAAGCGTATACGACAAATATAAGTTTACCATGTCTGAATGAACTCCAAACCCTATTAAAAGATTTTTTGCTCCTCTTGATATTCTTTCAACATTTCAACAGCTTCGCGGAAACGCAAAGCATGAATAATTTCCCGCTCTCGCAAAAATTTTAGACTGTCTTGAATATCGACATCATCTGTTGAATCAATCATCCATTGGTAAGTAGCACGCGCCTTTTCTTCAGCTGCAATATCTTCATATAAATCAGCAATCGGATCGCCCTTGGAAGCGATATAAGCCGCTGTCCAAGGCACACCGCCTGCATTGGTGTAGAATAAAGACGGACCATGATTGAGAAAGTAAGGTTGCAAACCTGCCTCTCTCATTTGCTCAGGTGTGGCATCTTTCGTTAATTTATAAATCATTGTCGCAATCATTTCGAGGTGGGCAAATTCTTCTGTCCCAATGTCTGTAAGAAGCCCGATCACTTTATCTGGAATGGTATATCGCTGGTTTAAATAACGCAGAGCTGCTGCTAATTCTCCATCTGAACCGCCATACTGTTCCATCAATATTTTCGCCAGACGTACATCACATTTTCCTACACGTACAGGATATTGCAGTTTTTTCTCATATATCCACATGAAACCACCCCCGTTGCAGATACTGTCAGGGATGGATATGTGAAAATAGTTTGTACCTATGCAAATTATCATAGCAAAAATAAGTTCGATCACGATTTTTCATCATGTTAGTTTGATATTGAAAGCGAGTGAATGAAAATGACTACGCTGTTCTTTGTCAGACACGGCGTAACTGAAGAAAATCTCCAATATACGCTCATCGGGCATACGGACCCTTCTTTGCACCCACAGGGTATAGAGCAGGCCCATCAAGTTGCAAAAACATTAATGAATGAGGAAATAGAAGCGGTGTATACTAGTCCTCTCAAACGCTGCCTGGAAACTGCGGAATGTATTGCTCAAACACACCATTCATTACCTGTACAAATTTGTCCTTCACTTCAGGAGATAAACCTTGGTATCGTTGATGGTATGTCTTCCTTTCTCGCCTACGAACGTTATCGTTCTTTACTCGATGAAGCACTAGACGAGTCTCTTACCGATTTTGCGTTTCCAGGTGGGGAACGAAGAAGCGAAGCATTGCAAAGGTTCCATACAGCTCTGAATAAGATCTGCTCACGCCATCCTCATGGTCATATTTGTGTTGTGACACACGGTGGTCTGTTAGGACTCTGGCTAGCTACTCTGCATGGAGATTCATTAGGTCGTTTTAGACATTGGCAACCTCGTCATGGTACCATCACACGAGTTGAACGAAAGAATGACTCTTTTCTGCTGATTGACAACCGCTAAAAAGCTTGTAATGCTTGATTCAATGCGTTCCATAAGCTCTCATTTGCAGAATGTGTCTGAATAGCTACTCGTATATCCCTTTCTGACAACGTAGCAAAGTCATGACAGCGCCGAACAAATATCCCTTCTGCTTCAAGACGTTTCAATATTTTGTGCACAGGTATGTTTTCATGGAAACGAAATAGAAAATAATTCACGCTTGGCATAAACAGATGTCCAGCATTTGAGCTGCCCCAAGTAGCCAAAATATACTGCTGTTCATGGGACAGCCAATTCCAGGTAGCTTCAGAAAATGCTCTATCTTGGTAAGCTGCTGTTGCAGCTGCTTGAGCAAGATGATTGACACTCCATCTGTCTCGGTTATGCTCGATTCGATTAGACAATTCTCGATGGGCGATGCCATAACCAAATCTCAGTCCTGGAATGGCATACATTTTAGTGGCGGATCGAACCACAACCAAATTGGGCAGGTGGATCACCTGACGCATCAACGTCCTGTCCTCTTCATCCAATCGAAAGTCCATAAACGATTCGTCCAAAAGTACTGTAACTTCTTTTCTACAGAGCATGGGCAAAGAAGTCGAGAATTCTTCCTGGCGCCAACAATATCCTGTTGGATTATGCGGGTTATTGATAATCAGCAAATCTCCCTTCATGGAAGAGTCCGCAATTTCCAAGAGAGTATTCTGCAAAGAAGTATTTCCGATTGTTTTTTCCATCACTTTTGCGCCCGCTCGATATGCTGCCTGACGATATTCGGAAAAGGCAGGTTCCAGAATCCAGACGCGTTTCGGACTGAGTGACCGGATAGTTAAATCAAGGATCTCTGAAGCTCCATTCCCGCAAAATACTCCATAATCTTCTGATAAGCCGTATTTGCTGCGTATGGTTTCAATGACTCGAGATTGACGCGCGTCTGGATAATGACGAATTTCTTTTAATGCATCCTGAATTGCAGACATCACACTGCTTGGAGGACCAAGTGGATTAATGTTAGCGCTGAAATCAAGCAGTTCTGTCAAGCTTCTGCCACTCTGCTCTGCATATTCATAAATTCGCCCTCCATGCATGGACAATCTCTCCTATCGATTGAAAAATACGAGTAACATCCACCCAACCCATTCAACAATTTCATTTAAAGCCCCATAGGTATCGCCTGTGTTGCCAGCAAATTTTTTGAACATCCATCCATTAAAAAGTAAAACGACGAACACGGAAACAAGCCATAACCAAAAGACTTCCTGGATAGGCAAGAGCAAAACAGATAACAACAATGTCATACATGTGGCTGCCAAGGTCACCCAAAAAGGAAGTTTCCGAGAAAAAAACCATCCTAATCCTTCCTGACGAGCTGAAGGAAAAAAACCCATGGACCATACCATACTCAATCTGGAGAACATGGGGACAACCACAAAATAACCCAAATAGGGAGGAGATAAACTAGATAAAGCAGAAAACTTGCCTATCAACAATAAGAGTGCCGCCACTGCCCCCATGGCACCAATACGGCTGTCTTTCATAATCTCAAGCGCAATTTCACGAGCGCGTCTGCTACCTAGTGCATCAGCTGTATCCATCAAACCATCTAAATGGAGAGCTCCGGTGAGCCATGTATAGATTGTAAGCGATATCGCACTCGCTGCCATTGAGGACAAATATCTGGAGAAAAACCACTCTGAAAGCCAGAGGACAACCCCCAATAACCCTCCGATGATTGGAAACCAAACCACACTTTTGCGAATATCTTGCTCAGAAACGTTGTGAATTTCAGGCGTAGGTACAATGGTTGTAAATTGAAAAGCCAGAAGGAGCCATCTCACAATCGCCATATCAGAACTCCTCCAAGTGCAGTCAACATCAGCAAGATAAGGCATGTAACTTGAATGATGCGAATCACACGTACAATATCTTTGGATTCCAAAGAACGAGTGGGATTCCCAAGCAGAGCGCGATGGGATGGAACACCCCCATAATAATTCACGCCCCCTAACTGTACGTCTAAACCACCCGCTACCATAGACTCAGCGATTCCACTGTTTGGACTGGGATGTTTACGGGCATCGCGAAACATTATTTTCCATGCTTGACGCGCATTGTTTCCTGTTAATCCAATAGCTATCCACAAAAGCACAGCCGTAAACCGCGCCGGGATAAAATTGAGAAAATCGTCAAACCGGGCTGAGGCCCAGCCAAATTCTTGATATCGTTCATTTTTATAACCGACCATAGAATCCAGCGTATTAGTTGCACGATAAAGCATCGCCAGCGGAGCTCCACCTATACAAGCGTAAAAAACGGGCGATACAATGGCATCTACAATATTTTCCGCAAGCGTTTCGACAGTTGCTCGCAATACTTCGACTTCTGACAGATTTTCAGTATCCCTACCGACAATTTTGGCAACCTCATTACGCGCGGAATCTAGTCCTTCCTTTTGCAATCGGTGCAGAACGCCCCATCCAGCATCCTCCAAACCTTTCCAGGCGATAGTCGTAGCAATGACGAAAACATTGATGGCTACAGCTAACCAGAATATGTAGTGGTAGAGAAGAAAAAGTAGGCAAGCGAATGGAACAGAAGCTATCAAAAGAGTTGATAAGGTCAATAGTATTCCTTTTATCCGTTGCATCTGTCGAGAATGACCGGGGGTATTCCATCTTTTCTCAAACCAGGCAATATATTTGCCTAAAATAATAACGGGATGCGGAATCCAATGCGGATCTCCAATAATCCTGTCCAAAACTAACGCTAAAAAGGTTATGAAAAATAAATTCATGGGAGAGTAACCTCTATACTTTTTAAGTCAATTGGGATTCCAGCCACAACCCAGATTGCTTTTTCAGCGTCTCTGGCCATCCTTTGGTTTATCCAACCAAGACTGTCTCGATACTGTCTTGTGAAAGAATCCATTGGGACAATACCTTGTCCCACTTCACTAGAGACGATAACTACCGGTTGCTTCCGTTCCTTCATAGCAAGAAGCAAATTTTCACTGCGTCGACGTATCTCATCCTCGTCACAACCATCCAGAAACATCCAATTATTCAACAATAAAGACAAACAATCAATGAGCAACACATTCGACGTTTCACACGTTTTCAGCCATTGTTCTAATAAAAGAGGCACTTCTACAGTTTCCCAAGTATCCGGACGCTCTTGGCGATGGCGATCAATACGTGTCAGCATTTCTTTATCACTGGCTTGTGCGGTTGCCACATAAGTCACATTGAGTGAATGGCGATGGGCTAAACCTGCAGCTAAACGTTCTGCATATGCGCTTTTACCACTTCTGGCACCACCAAGCACCAAAAAAAATCCCATTTTGACCGTACTCCTTTACGCCAAATCATAAATCACTGGCTCACAACGGAGTACCAGCAAATCTTACACATTCAATTCTCCCGTAATGCTATGAGAATGTCTGCGATTCGTCAAGCATATGCCTCTAACGCTTGTCCATTGTCGAAACCATTACATTTTCACCAGTGCAAGCTAATCAGGCATAGACTAAAACCGTCCGGAAAATGCTCTATATGTCATTTTAAACTATAGAGAGGAGGACTATCATTGACTGTTTCAAAAATCGCTCCTAAAATCAGCATCTTACTCTGTACGTATAACCACTCATCTTCTTTGAGAACAGCTTTGCAATCCGTCATCAATCAAACTTTTCCGGATTGGGAGTGTTTAGTAATTGATGACGGATCGACCGATGAAACCAAACAAGTCTTACAATCATTTCAAGACTCTAGAATAACTGCTTGTCACTTAGAAAAAAACCGTGGGAAGTCTTGGGCGCTCGAACAGGCTAGAAATATAGCGCGTGCAAATATCTGGATAGAACTTGACGATGACGATTGGCTTGCCCCTGAAGCGGTCGCCAAAGTATTTCAATACTTTTCCCATCTTCCGGAAGACGTGGCCTTACTCACATCATCTTATACATTATGGTCTTTCGACAAGGCCAGAGGCATGGTCTATCGTCGAGCCATGGCAGCTTACCCTATTTTCATATTGCCTACACGCGCTTCAGTTCCTATTCCTCGATGTTATCGCCGCTCAGCAGTGGAACAAGCAAGAGGTTGGTCAGAGTGGCTAGCTTATGCTGAAGGCCGCTTTTTTGAAGATGCTTTTCTGACAACCGTTCTCCTCCAACAATATCAAATTGCTCGTTGCAATGACGTGCTCTATCATCGCGTCCTGCATCGAAAAAGTAACAGCCAACAAGCAAAAAATCTTTATTCATCGCTTTTCAGTGCATATTTTAGCCAGTACCCAAATCGCCAAATTCAACCTTTTGTTCCTGAAGATTGGAAATTTTACACCAACACACGCACATAATCAATTTGTGCATCGTTCAATATTACCTCAGTTGCCTGGCCATACACTGTAGATTCTTCAATAACAATGACCGTTTCTGTTACTTCTTTCAACGTTCCTTCATAATACGACGGGTTAACTGCGACTTCGATTTGGTTGCCAATAAATTTCCTTACCATCTCTTGAAATGTCATTGTCTTCACTCCTTATGCATAAACAGCGCTGATTTTGCTATACGGAACTATCACGACATCACTATTCTGTTCCACTAATTGCACTGCATTGATACCTGCAATTTGAACTGTACCCGTCAAACTGCCGGAAGGTGTAACAACAGTGACCGTCGAGCCTTTGTGTTGTTCAAAAAAACTGCGCAAGGCTGGGTTAGCTGCTAAGCCACTTTCCAATGCTTGCCTAATAAAACGAATTTGTTGTTCTAAAGCTACAATTTGTCCTTCAATGAACATGCGTCCTGGTATACGCCCTGTCAATTCATGAACTTCGCCTTCTAAGTGCCGCAATCGAATTCTTTCTTCTGCCAGTTCTCTTTGAATTCTGTGGACAACATGTTCAAGATGCTTAATCTTCATCTTTACTCTTCTTCGAAAGCGCGGAAAATGTTGCAACGATTGCACTTCCAATTTGACCATGTTCAACTCTCCTTGAAAGTAAATTTTTTTCTTTTACATTATTCCAATGATTGAATCAATGAATGGGACAATCGTTGGATATATTCCAAAATAGACTCTCCGAATTCCTCATCCGCCTGATCAATTCACTCTACCCATGCTTCCAAGACAGGGTTCTCATCTAGGATAGATTCATAGTGTTCACGTGGACAAAATTCTGAATCGGGGTCGCGCTGAATGTAAAACTCGTATTTGCGTCTCGTTTCTTCGAGAGTTCCAGCATAACCAAAATGACGAATGCGAAGGTCTGATTTTTTGCCTGGAAAATCGGCTATCACATTCTGAGGAATACTGCCACCGTGTAAAGCTTGCGGATTCCATGTATATTTTGATCCGGGAAGATAGCGAAACAGCCTCGGACCATATTGTACGGGAGCCCATAATTTATCCACTCTGTAGTGCGTCATAGAATGCCAAAAATGATAGAAGCGGAATGCGTACCAATCCCATCGTGCTTGATTGATCATAGAACGAACCTCTTGTTTAAATCTCTCTTCAAACATTTCATCTGCATCAATAGCTAGAATCCAGTCAGGTTTCGTGGCCAGAGTGCGATAAAAAAGCTTCATTTTCAAGTTTCGTTCATTGACTCCAAACATGGATTCATTGGAAGTAGCGAGTGAAACCACTTTGGAATAGGACCTGCATATCTCTACCGTTTCATCGGTAGACCCATCATCCAAAATTACGATTTCATCTACATATTCCGATAAATCATTAAGAACCATACGCAGATAGCGATGAGCTTCATTTTTAACTTGCATCATGGCGGTCAATTTGTTTCCTGATGACTTCCTGCCTGCCATATTCCCACTTCCTCTCCTGGGTGTTCTGCCCAATTTATCTTCCATTTCTTTTCAAAATAGTTTCGACTGTTTTCAAACCATTGCCGCAGTTGACGGTGATTTCGACTACTCCCGCCAACATCATGACGAATCACACTTTGCGGACAATAAACCACCCTATATCCATGCCAGCGAGCATTTATCGAATAGTCAGTTTCTTCAAAGTAAAAAAAGTAGTTCTCGTCAAACAAGCCCAGTTCGGACAACAAATCTCTGCGTATCATGTACAGTGCGCCACAGACACTGAGACAATCTTCTTGTTCATTGTAGAGATGGAGTCCATTGGGTTCTAAATAACCTCGTGGTTGGTGATCAAAAACAGTGCCAAATACTCCAGCCGCTGTAATTCTTCCTTGTCCATCTATCATTTTAGGCCCCACAACGGCTATGTTAGGATCAGATTGTATACATGCCATTAAGGGTTCAAGCCATCCTTCCTGCACCATCACGTCGCTATTGCATAGAACGATATAAGGACTGTTCCCCTGCAAAATACCTTGATTGCATGCACGTGCATAGCCGAGATTTCGAGTATTTCTTAATACTTGCAGATGAGGAAAACTGTTCTTCTTCAAAGCCTGTACTGACCCATCCTGACTGCCGTTATCCACCACATAAATTTGAAATGGTAGAGAAGTGTGTTTATAAATCAACTGTAAACATTCTAAAAGGAGCGAACGCGTATTGTAGCTCACCACAACAATATCCACTAATTTTTCCAAAGCAACACATCCTTTGCCAAATGACTCCTCATCTATGCTACCTTACGCATCCTAAGAAAAATGGGACACGGCAAATAGGACCTGCTCACCATCCCAATAACGGAGATGAACAGATCCTGTCCTGACCGATGCTCTTTAGTTCAGCATGGGTGTACAGATGAAGAAGGACGGAACGCTCCTACTGACTCCCTGACCATTAGTTGATAAGGAAAAATATCTTTCAGGGAATGGGAAACTCCCACTATAAATTAATGTTTTCTTCTATTTACTCTCTCATTCTCACGATTACGCACCTTGACAATTTGAGAGGGATTGCCAGAATGCTAGATGTGCCAATTTTCAAACGGATACTCCGTGGCAGGAACAGAGATTGGCGTTAATTTACCAATACATGGAACATAATGATGTTCGCACCTTTGGATGTCCACACGTTCCCTTGCGGTTTACCCTCCCATGTCACACTGGGTCTATGCCCTCACATTCCTTCGTTCTACCTCTCAAGGGGTGGATGCCGTTTCTTGCTCCTTTGCTGGGTCGTTGCCCTTATGGAATAGTTACTACGGCTTATCCGTGCTTTCGTTTGTCTTGGTCTTTCATCGTGTCTCACAAGCGAGTAAGTTGAAGTACGAGTTTGAATCAGTTAAGCAGCCATCTGTAGTTGGGACTTCCGAAGCGGTCCCAGTAAATCTTCAGAGTTGTACGGTACTTGCTTTGTCCCCAATGTGTGCAGGACACGAATGAGCTTTCCACACAGCGCAATGAGCGACTGTTTCTTCTTCAAGGGATTGCATGTTCGTGTCGTATAGTAATGGTGCAAAGCCTTGAACTCTGGATTCGTAGCTACCATCGGTAATATCGCTCGGAATAGAAGTGCCCTCAGCCGTGAGCGTCCACGTTTAGAGATGCCAGTTTTCCCTTTTCTCTTGCCAGAGCTGTTTTCTTTCAAATTGAGTCCAGCAAGCCGAATGATCTGCTGCCCATGGTCATATCCCTGAAGGTCACCGACTTCAGCCAGGAAGCCAGCAAGTGTCGTTACACCCATCCCTGGTACACTCAGCATCTCGTCAGTGCCTGGAATCTGGTTGAGCAGTTGCTCCACCTGAGCCATGATTTCGTCACGTTGCCGAGTGAACATGTCGTATTGCTCCAGTAGAGCCGTCAGTTCCAACCGAGCAGCCTTGAGTCCCTCTTTCAGACCAATGGACTTTTCAGCGGCTGTTACGAGCCGTTTTGCTCGCTTTATACCGACAGCCCGTTTCACACCGCCACTTTTCCACTGGTTCACAATCTCACTGGCGCCTAGTAAGACGAGGTCCTGTGGAAACGGAGACTCACGCAGTGTAATGAGAGATGCCTTGCCTTCCCAATCCTTGAACACCTGGGTGTATTCCGGAAAGAACCGGTCGAGCCAGTTCTGTATCCGCCGCTGCACCTGACCTAGATTCACCATAACCTTTTCCCTCAGGTTCATGAGGATTCGTAAATCCGCATAGACACCTGTTGGGAGTTTGGGCTCGGTGTACTTGCCGTCCTTCACGAGATTCGCAATGACCTTAGCATCCTTGTAGTCGTTCTTCGTCGGCGAGTTATCCTCCAACTCTTTGCTCTTGTTGACGTGATGCGGATTCACGAGCACGAATCGAACGTTCAAGTCTTGAATGAAGGCACCTAACGGGAACCAGTAGTGTCCGGTCGGCTCAACGCCAAAGACGACATCCGTCTTGCCGTGCAGCCGTTGCAACTCCGTCATCCACGTTACGAGTTTCGTCAGACCCTCATCGTCATTGCTAAAAACGCACTCTCTACCGAGCTCAATTCCACGAAAATCAATGGCTCTCGCTACATGCGTTTGCTTCGCAATGTCCGCTCCCACAATGATGGTAGCGTCGGTAATTTGTTGGATTCGTTGATTTTGCTTCTGTTGCATCTTATACTTCACGTTGAGCGTCCTCCTCAATTAGGGAATGAATGTCCTGCATTCGGAACCCAGCATACAGGAGGCGCTCTTTTTGTTTCAAACCCGAAATTAATTCATTACAGGAATGGCTCCTACCCATACCTGAGTTTGACCTATTGTATCCCAGTTAAAATACCCTTCACTTCTCCGCTTGCTTTTTTTTCGCTCCAAATAGGATGGGTTATGTCTCATCATGACACGCTTCCCCCTCTTCAAGCAAGATGCCCGCAAGGCATCCTACGGTTGAAAAGTGGATTTTGCGCCTCATAGAAAAAGTTTACATTTTCTTCAAGAAAGACAATATAAAAATAGGCAGCAGCTAGCGCTCCTGCCATTCAACATTTCACGATATTCTCTTCAAATTTGCCAGGGCCAAGGCGTATTCGACCACGCCCAGCTCTCACCTGTTGGGCTGTTGCCATACTGTTGAAGAGGACCAAATTTGGCTTCAAACTGACTCATTAAATTGGCTTTACGCTTTTGAAATTGCTGAAATTGAGCCAGTGCTGCTGAATCATTCGGATGCGTATCCAAATAGAGGGTCAAATCAACCAGTACAAAATCGACAGCCTGCAACTCCTGCAAATAGTGATAGTATTGGGAGGAAACTGACATACTCATCGCCCCCCTTTGCCATCATGGTAAGGATAGGGGCTGAACAAGTCGGGCCACAGTACTCCGTGGCGAAGTGCCTGTTGAGGAGAATACTGTTTCAATTGCGTAGGTTGTACGGTTATCCACTGGTTGGGTGGAATGACAAAACGAACAAATCCCCTGCCGGGACAAGGATCGTACGGACTGCGGTAGGGTGCGTAAGCAGCCCACTGGTGAAACTGCACTGGCAAAACCTCGCTTTCGCAGGTCTTAGCAGCCTTTAAAAAGGCTAAGCCCTTCTCTATGACGATACGTATAGCATAGAGATATGCGAATAGGACAGTTTACAGACGCCAGACTGCTGCAATACCACGACTCATTTGAAAATATTAGTGCAATAGTAAGGCTACTACAAGCCCCACCACACCGCCGCCGAGTACTTCAATTGGCCTATGGCCAACATGTTCATTCAGTACGGGCCAATCTGTCAGCCACCAAGGCAATTTTGCAATCCGCATAGCTGGTATTTTGTTGGTTTTCCAGTTTGTAGAATCCACTCGACCTTGCCCACTTCCCTGGTTCACATTTTTTTGAGAATGGAGCAAAGCGTGTTGCCCTTTTAAATCGTGCAGCAATCGATTTAACACAGCGGCTTGGCGACCAGTTTGCCAGCGCACCCCAGCTGCGTCGTACATGACAATGATGGCAATAAACAAACCTAATCCCAAAACTGGATTTTGACCGCCATAACGTAGCCATAATTCAACAACCAAAGCAACCACCAAAGCTGTGTGTGAACTCGGCATACCGCCAGACTGCCGCATACGCTGCCAATCAAAACGGCGAGCTTGAATCATGATGAGAATAGGCTTCAGTACCTGGGCAGTGACCATAGCCACCAGCGGAGCAATCCAGATATAAGCGGATTCTCTCAATATCACATTAGTTTCCTCCATTATCAAATCCTTACTTGCTGTGGGAACCCACTAAAGGATTTGAGTTAGACGTTGACGATACATTTCATACAGAAGAACACTGCCAGCCATTGCAGCATTGAGACTCTCTACTGTTTTCTGCATGGGAATAGACAACGTTTCATCAATCAAATGCAAAAGGCTAGCCGAAATTCCATGCGCTTCACTGCCAATGACCAAGAGAGTTGGAGCAGTTAAAGAAACATCATGGCACATTCTTTCAGCATCAGCTTGAGCAGCAATCACGTGACCTCCAGGATAGCAACGCTTCCATTCTTCAATATAAACCGACAATGCTTCTCCCACAACCGATAGCCGAAACAATCCACCCATTGCAGCGCGTACCACTTTTGGAGAAAGAAAATCAACAGTCCCTATTCCACAGCATACTTCTTGAACGCCAAACGCTTCCGCACTGCGAATCAGTGTACCGACATTCCCAGGGTCTTGTAGCCCATCTAAGAGTAGAACATGTTCAGGATATTGAGGGCGAGTTTTTTCTTCCGGCCAGACAGCAACAGCCAAAATACCCTGTGAAGATTCTGTATCACTGACGAGAGCATAAGCTTGTTCAGATACTTCCCATACATGTTCAATTTTCTTATAGCCAGACAGTGACTCGAGTGCGGAAAAATCTCTCTGCCGAGTGGAGAGCAATACCAGTGTCTCGATGCATAGTTCACTTTCCAATAAATCTCGAACGAGTTGCTCACCTTCTACCAAAAAGCGACGCTTTTGCCAACGCTCGTTTTTTTTCTTTAAGCGAGCTAAAGAGCGAATTTTTGGATTTTGCGGCGACTCGATATACTGTACGGTCATTGATTCATCTCCCCACCAAAATGAAGAAAGAAAACCCGGCCACAAAGAGACGGTTCGGATCAAATTCACCGAACGCTCAAAAGCCGGGTTGACCTTAGTGTTGCAATGTGTGTTGACCGACGGTTGATTACGCCTCTATCTTAGCGCGCGCAACCTTGACCAATTCAGCAAAGGCCGCACCGTCTGTCACAGCCAAATCAGCTAGCATCTTGCGATTCACTTCTATACCTGCCAATTTCAATCCATGCATCATCTTACTGTAAGATAAACCGCTCTGACGCGCAGCCGCATTAATACGTTGAATCCAAAGGCGACGAAAATCACGTTTACGGACTCGACGATCACGGTACGCGTATACGAGAGATTTCATAACCTGCTGTTTAGCCGTACGATACAGACGATGTTTAGAACCGCGATAACCACGCGCAAGTTTCAAAATCGCTTTATGACGACGACGAGTGACTTTACCAGACTTTACTCTTGCCATTTTCCAACTTCCTCCTCAGATGCCTCACAGCGAATCTGCAAACCTCACTCCGCTATCGAGTGCGTATGGGGTTGTCCAATCTAAATTCATTCCAAAACTAATTAAAGATAGCTGACCAAATGTTTAATACGCTTGACATCTGATGGAGAGACAAGTGTCGTCCCCCGCAAAGTCCGCTTGCGTTTTGCCGACTTCACTTCGGCTTTATGATACGCAAAAGCGTGGGCTCGCTTCAGTTTGCCATTGCCAGTACGCTTTACTCGCTTGGAGAGACCACTATGAGTCTTCATTTTTGGCATATTCGTTTCCTCCCAAACCATGTAAACCCGCCGCAACCTGCAGTACACCGCCGGGCGGCGGATTTCATCTATTCATCAAAAAACATGGTATAGATTTTACTGTTCCGCTTACTTCTTACATCAAGTCGTACCACTCTATACAACTTGCCGAGAGCCTCTTCATTTTAAGTGGACGATTTGGGCGCCAGAATCATAATCATGCTCCGTCCCTCAAGGCGAGGAACGCGTTCAACCGTTGCTGAATCTTTGACGGCTTCAGCAAATTTCATCAACAACTGCTGACCAAGAGAAGCGTGTGTAATTTCTCTTCCACGAAAGCGAACAGAAATTTTCACTTTATCCCCATCCGCCAAAAACTTCATTACATTTTTTAGCTTAACCTGAAAGTCATGCTCCTCAATATTCGGGGTCATGCGAATTTCCTTGAGCAGAATAACTTTTTGATTTTTACGAGCTTCTTTTTCCTTCTTGCTCTGTTCATACTTGAACTTGCCATAGTCCATGATGCGGCAAACGGGCGGCTTCGCCGTAGGCGCCACATTGACGAGATCTAAGCTGCGTTCTTCAGCCAAACGGCGAGCATCACGCAACTGCATAATCCCCAACTGATTGTTGTTTTCGTCAATTACCCGCACTTCTCTGGCGCGTATCCCATCATTGACTTGATACTCTTCTTTGCTAATCTGCTGTCACCTCCGGATGAATTCAAGCCCGCCATAAAAAAAGCGCGGCAATCATCCGCGCTCTTGTTTATTTGCACCCAATAATCGCAAATCAACAATTCTTCAACCCGCCAGCCGTACCAGCCAGGTGAGAAGCGAGCGCTTCTTCTTTAGAATTACGTGTAAACACACAATACCATTATAGCAGCAATTCACAAAAAAAACATCATACCAACAATTTTTTCTCTGCAATCTCTTGAGCGAGCATTTCAGCAAACTCGGACAATTGTAGGGGACCCATATCTCCTTTTCCATACCTTCTTACCGATACACTGCCATTATCCCGTTCTTTTTCACCCACAACCAGTGTGTATGGAATTTTGCGCACTTGAGCTTCACGAATTTTATAGCCAATCTTCTCTGGCCGAACATCCGCTTCTGCTCGAAAACCACGTTGAGAGAGAAACTCCGCCGTTTCTTGAGCATAGTCTGAAAATTCTTCAGCGACACTAGCGACACGTACTTGTACAGGAGCAAGCCAAGCCGGGAAAGCTCCCGAAAAATGTTCCGTCAAAATTCCCAAAAAACGATCGATAGACCCAAAGATTGCGCGATGGATAACCACCGGACGATGCATTTTTCCATCCTCACCGACGTATTCCAAATCAAAACGCACTGGTAATTGGAAATCCAATTGGACTGTTGCACACTGCCATGTACGTCCAATCGCATCACGAATGTGAAAATCGATTTTAGGTCCGTAAAATGCCCCGTCCCCCGGATTGATGCGATACTCAACACCCGCTCCATCAAGAGCTGCCTGCAAAGCTGACTCAGCTTCTGTCCACAGTTCATCCGAACCCATAGAATTTTCTGGACGAGTGGATAGCTCGATATGATAAGGGAATTCAAACACGCCGTAGATTTTAGAGACTAATTCAAGCACATTCTCAATCTCTCTGCCAATCTGATTCGGTTGGCAAAAGATGTGAGCGTCATCTTGCGTAAACGCCCGCACACGCATCATACCACCGAGTGTTCCGCGCAATTCATGTCTGTGTACATGACCGTACTCTGCTATGCGCAACGGTAATTCTCGATAAGAGCGTAGTTTATTGCGGTAAATCAACATATGTCCAGGACAGTTCATCGGTTTGAGCGCATAAAGTTCATCGTCAGCTTCCGAGACATACATGTTCTCTTTGTAATGATCCCAATGGCCTGATTCGACCCAGAGCCGCTGATTCATCAGCGTTGGTGTGCGGACTTCCTGGTATCCGGCCTCAACTTGCAAGCGCCGTTCAAATATTTCTAACTCATTGCGAATAACCAATCCATTTGGCAAATAAAACGGCATACCCGGAGCATCTTCAGAGAACATAAATAGTTCTAGCTCCTTGCCAAGTTTACGGTGATCGCGTTGCTTCGCTTCTTCCAAAAATTTTAAATGATCTTCCAGTTGAGATTTTTTTGCAAACGCTACTGCGTATAAACGGGTCAACATCTCTCGTTGACTATCTCCTCGCCAATAAGCTCCCGCCAAGGACATAATTTTGAAGGCTTTAATATAGCCTGTGGATGGAAGATGCGGACCTCGACAAAGATCGACAAACTCGCCTTGTCGATAGAGTGTCAGTGTCGTATCCGCAGGCAAGTCTTCAATAATTTCTACCTTGAAACGATCGCCACGGGTTCGAAAAAATTCGAGCGCATCGGAACGACTAATTTCTTCCCGAATGATAGGTAAATTTTCGCGAATAATGTTTTGCATTTCAGTTTCTATAGCAGAAAACTCTTCAGGAGAAAAATCGTGATCGGCAAAATCGTAATAGAATCCATTTTCAATCACGGGTCCAATGGCAAACTTGGTACCTGGAAACAGTCTTGCTACTGCCTGCGCCATTACATGAGCTGCGGAATGGCGCATAACTTCCAAACCTTCTGCGTCTGCTAGAGTAAAAAACTCGACTACAGCGTCTTCATGAACAGTGCGCTGCAAATCCATCCAATGACCATTCACTTTAGCCACTACTGCCTCTCTGCCAAGCCGGGCAGAGAGACGCATAGCAAGTTGTTGCAAGGTGGTACCGCTCTCCACCGCAATTTGTTGACCGTCTTTGAGCGTAATTTGGTGTTCCAACATCGTTACCTCCATTTTTTTTGCATTTTGATTTTCATCTGAAGCCAATCCCATTGGACAGCTTTGACAAAAAGAAAAGCGCTCCGTCCCCATGGGACGAAAACGCTTGGTTTCCGTGGTTCCACCCAAAATTGCAGCCCTTTTCAAACTGCCACTTTGTGCGTATAACGTACGCCCCGTCCAGCATTTCGAGTTTAGGCCTATACAGCCTCTCTCCCTGCCAGAAGCTCAGAAAGTGGTGTCTTTTCACTCTGCTGGTTTCACGCTTTCAGCCACGGCGAGAAATCTCTGAATGTCCGAGAATGAAAAGCTCGTCTTTCTTCAATGCTCCGTTGATGATCATCCTATTTTCGATATCCTATGCCAAACGAATGTCAAGTGTCAAGTCTCCATGTCGCCCGGAGTGCGAAAAAACACAATTTGCTGTTGATGAAGGAGTTGACAAGTAGAACAACCGCCGCAAAAAATGGCACGTTCACGAAATACTCGCTTGAGTGTCTCAGCAAAGGTTGGATATTGTTGATTGTGCGCTAAATTATGAATTTTTATCCACTGAGGAGATTTCGTAATCAGGAGACTCATAGCGAAATCTTCAGGATGAATCTCTTCCGAAGCTGACGCTCGCATCAGTGCTTGAGTCATTTCTCGATCACGTACCAACTCACCTGTCTGATTGCATATCCATATATGATGGTTTGTAATATAAACATCGAAAGTTTCCAAATGTTGCGGCTGTTCATCAAGAATCAAACGGAGAATTTCTACAGACTCCGCATATTCACGATCAGAAAAAAATTGTTGTAGTTGATGATCAATTTCCCATTCCACAAGTTGTAAATTCTGTTGAAAACGAAAGCGCGCAATCATATCCAACATAATTGGTACCGATGCTTCTTGCGCATAATGGATGGACTGCATAATGGCTTCCTGTATATTCAGCGTTTCGTGTTGCGTTTGTATCTCATTTCGACGTACTTCGTGGAGAACTAAAAGTGAAATATACTCGAGTTCATCAGCTTCCAGACAAGGTGCTTTGATGGTAAGCAAGTGCCGTAGGTACAACGGTTTCCATATTTCACACAAAAAAGTAGACAGCAATACAGCGATCTCATCAGGATGTGTAAAAAAGAGCCTTAACGTATCTTGTGACGGTTCACCTCTGCTTACCACAGAAAGACGCAAACCCTTGCCACTCAAAAAATGATACAATTCCGTGAACGCTGCTCTAGTCTGCAATTCTACGCTGTACACGTTCACACGTCCTTCCTTTGGCGCGATTCGATGCTAAGATGTCGAAAGTTGACTGTGACGCTTCAAGTATGGCGATGTTTTCTGCTTGTCATACTCCCTGCAATAATCCCTGCGCCCAATCTACTCTCAATTCCAATAGACTCGATACGCCTCCATCTCAATCGTATTCCTAAGCATGAGATTACGCACTTGCAAAACACCCAGATATTGAAAATTTCATACAGCCCATTCTTATTTTCCTGTAAAATGATCGAATAGAGTTAGCCTCTACGTCCAGGAACCCAAAAGGAGACGACTGTAACCAATGAAGCCTTATCCAGTCCAATTTCGTCCCATTCCAGTAGAACGCCTCTGGGGTGGACACACCATGAAAAAACACTTCTCTGTAGAACATTTGTCTCACCCAATCGGTGAATACTGGTTGCTTTCGGCTCATCCAAATGCTCTAAGTGTAGTAGAAAATGGTCCTTTAGCAGGAAAAACATTGCAGGAACTGACAGAAAAATACCCAGACGCTTATTTAGGGCACTCTCCGCAACCTCGTTTCCCAATCCTGATCAAGTTGATTGAGGCGCGGCAGGATTTGTCTGTACAAGTTCATCCTGACGACAACTATGCCCTTCAATATGAAAAAGATTATGGTAAAAGCGAAGCTTGGTACATCCTGAATAGCCCGACATCCCAACAAATGATTTATGGACACCGCTTTCAGAATCGTGAGGAATATATCCAAGCCGTAAAGTCTAAACGAGTGCGTGAATATCTCATTTATCAATCGATTTGTGAGGGAGATTTAGTCTATGTACCAGCGGGGACATTACATGCATTGCTAGCTGACACAGTCCTGCTTGAGGTTCAACAAACCTCCGATGTCACTTACCGTGTCTATGATTGGGATCGAACTGATACGAGTGGAAAACCGCGCCAATTGCATGTGGATAAAGCGGCTGATGTTTTATCTTACAATACTCAACTATCTCATCAAGCGCTCAAACCTTACCGGCAAGAGAGAAATCATGTCGAAGTTCTTATCGACTGTCCATTTTTTCATATCGATCGCGTTCAATTGAAGGCTAACACTGTTCACACCATCGCGCCAATCCAATCCCCCATAACCATCATCATGGTCTCTGGGACGGCGTTTATGGAGTGGGACACTCTTCCTGCACACGCTGTGAAACATTTTGCTGCCTGGATGATTCCCGTAGGAAGTGAAACCAGATTGACAGCGCAAGATGACGTTGTTTTCTTGCAAGTCACTTATCACGATTAACTGAGGATTTTGTCAGAGTCTTATCGAATGTGCTCCCCATAGACACATGTTGTTTGTGATAGCAATCTGCCTTCGGGGAGCACAACAACAATCCTAATTCTTACATATTCCCTCCCATATCCGGTTTGAAATCTTGATCATTGATCACACCATCTATACCTTCAAACCCATCATTCAACATATTGTATAAACCATTACTAAAATTAAACACGCCGTAATTACCCGCATAAGCTGCGTTGTATTTCATATTGGCATCCCAACCACTGAAATTAAACTCGCCAACCAAAATGCCGTTGGCATTTTGCTGTGGTGTACTGGAATTAATATTTCCTATCATTACAAAGACCGGCATGAACCCAACCTCGCTTTCTTTAGATATTCATCCCTATCAGCGGCTTGAAGTCCGAATCGTTCATCAAACCATCTATCAACTCAAAATTGTCATAAAGATAGGCCGACTGAAAACATACAAAGTTAAATAAACCGTTCAAAGCACCGAATCCCTGATTTTGCTTTTGATTTGCATCCCAACCGCCACAGTTAATCTCGCCAATAAATACCCCTGCATTTTGTTGGGGACAATTGATGTTGATTGCACCAATACAAATCATGTTTGGCATGGAGAGGAACCTCCTAGCGAATGAGCGCCTTAAAATCCTGATCAAAAATCACTCCGTCCACAAAATCTGCATCTTCAATATAATTGACGTTTTTCGCTTCAACATTTTGATTGCCACTCGTGGCACCGCGTGCTAAATTTTGCTTCGCATGAGAATCAAGTCCTGTTATTTTCACATCTCCTACAAATACTCCCGAATTCTGCGATATACTCAACACTTGGATACTATCAAATGCAATCTGCGTCATCTTCTCAGAAGCATCCGGCTGTGACTGATAAATTTTCACATCGCGATCGTCAATCGGGGTATCAATTCCGTCATTGTCATAAACGATGCTTAAATTGCCCAAAAGCGCATTGTGGGAATCTATAGAACCTATCCCGCTATTCGTTTTAGAATGATTGCTGATACCCAGAATGACGTTTTGATTGGATATATATACGCCAGAATTATCACTAATAGAGCCCACTTTTACAATAATTTCCGGTAGCTGATTTTGCTGACTCATTGCGTTTTACTCCATTGCGGTTTCATATCCTGGTCATGGATGAAACCATCTACAAAAATGTCTCTGTCATTTACAATTTGAACATTTTGATACAAATAATTTACACTGCCGAGCATTGAGTCATGAACAATATTCTGTTTTCCACTGGAATCCAGTCCAGAAACATGAATTTGTCCCACAAATACCCCGCAATTTTCCTGTGCCATCTGAATATCCATTTGGCGGAACAAAATTTGCAAAGACATGCGCATGGTTCCTTTCCCTTAAATTTCACCCGCGCATGAAGCGGATACCATGACGGGATATTTAATGTTATGTCAAACTTCTGCCATTACGACTGACAGACGCCGATTCTTCTGTAAGATATTAAAATCATCGCATGCATCTTTATAAATGGAAGGGAAATCTTCTCGACGCAGCCAAGTATCCACATGATGTAACCGAGAATCGGGGACAGGAAAATCTTCACGGAAATGTGCTCCCCTGCTTTCCTGCCGAGAAATCGCTGATGCTATAATCCATCTTGCTGTACAAAGAAGACCAGATTGCGGATGTTTTTGCTGAAGTTCAACAATGGTTTTCAAACCCTTATCCAAAGAGCATTGATCACGAACAATACCCACTGCTTTCCACATTACTTTTTGGACTTGGTCTAACAGTTCCTGGCTATCTGGAATTCTTTCTATTTGATACTGGGTTAAGGAAACGTTAACTTCACTTTCTTCGTTGTTCTCAGAGCGGAGATGTTCGTCTAAAGCAAATGCCATCACCAAACATTCCAATAAAGAATTACTGGCTAATCGATTGGCTCCGTGCGCCCCTGTACAAGCGACTTCGCCTATCGCGTAAAGGCCTTCTACATCTGTTTGACCATTCATCTCAGTAGCTATTCCGCCCATCATAAAATGGGCTGCAGGAAAAACCGGCAGAAGATCTCGGGTAGGATGAATTCCATAAGATATACATCTGGCAAAAATATTGGGGAATTTTTGTTGAAAATTTTGGATGTGGCGACAATCCAGATATACATGTCTGCCTTCTTGCATACGCTGATAAATCTTCCTAGCCACCAAATCACGCGCTTCTAAATCTCTTAATGGATAATCTTTCATGACGGCTTCTCCAAAATCGTTTACTAATATGCCACCCGCACCGCGTACAGCTTCGGAAATTAAAAAAGCGGGAAATCCATTAAAATAGAGGGTTGTTGGGTGAAATTGAATAAATTCCAGATTGCGCAAACTTGCACCTGCATCATATGCCAGGACAAGTCCATCACCTGTTGCTCCTCTTGGATTGGTTGTTCTTTGAAATAACTGCCCTACTCCACCTGTGGCTAAAATGACTGCACGTCTAGCATAAAATTCTATTTTTTCCTGTGTGCGATTTGCAAACTGTGCCCTTGCACCTATCACGCGCCCATTCTGATTTTGCAAGAGGGTAAGAACGTGCATATTGACCAGCTGATGAATGTTAGGTCGTTCTTTCAAAGCGACCATCAAAGCTTCCATCAATTTTCGTCCTGTTGCATCTCCCCCAGCATGCAATATCCGTCGTCTTGAATGTGCACCTTCCAAGCCTAAGGAAATCTGTCCCGTTGAGCTTTGATCAAATGAAACTCCTATTTCTTGCAGCCAATGAACGATACGAGGAGCTGTCTCTGCTAAGCATTGGACAGCTCTTGGATCAGATAATCTATTCCCCGTCTCTAATGTATCTTTTGCATGTAAGTTTACGTTATCATCCATTCCAATAGCGGCTGCCATTCCTCCTTGGGCGGCAAAAGAATTGCTTTCCGTAGGAAAATCTTTAGAGAGAAGCAGTACACTGCCATGCGAACTAAGAAGATATGCAGCTGCGATGCCCGCAAGTCCGTTTCCTACAATAACGAAATCATATTTTAACGTTTCCATCACGATGGCCTCTCTTCGGTATGAAAGTGTTTCACCGTTTACACAAATACAATTTCCATGCCCACATCTACACTGCTTGCAGAATGGGTTAAAGCTCCCATGGATATGTAGGAAACGCCTGTACGAGCAACCTCCGCCAATCGATGGATAGTCATATTCCCAGAAGCCTCTAGTTCCACTCGTCCATCCGTTAGTTGTACTGCTTGTCTTAATGTAGGGGTATCCATATTATCTAGCAGGATCATATCAACATCTAACTCTAACGCTTCTTTCAATTGTTCCAAGGTATCAACTTCTACCTCTATTTTGAAGGACATCCCGACCCTAGCGCGTACTTTCTGAACTGCTGAAGTGATACTTCCACAGATAGCAATATGGTTATCTTTTATAAGAACCATATCATCCAGACCATAACGATGATTTTGTCCTCCGCCCATTTTTACCGCATATTTTTCTAACAAACGCCAACCAGGAGTTGTTTTGCGAGTATCTAGCAATTGGGTCCCTGTACCTTCTAAGTGTTTAACGGCTAAACTTGTATATGTAGCAATTCCTGTAAGACGTCCTAAAAAATTAAGCGCTGTACGTTCAGCCATGCATAGAGCGCGAGCCGGACCTTCCACTCGACAAGCTGCATTTTTCTCACTTTTCAGTTCTTCCCCATCTTCTACCAAATGATGGACATTCACTTCTGGATGAAGTTCAGAAAATACTGCCTCAACGATTGGTAATCCAGCAATTCGTGCAGGTTGCTTTACAAAGATCAAAGCTTGAGCGTGGAGATGAGAATCAATCACAGATTCGGTTGTACAATCTCCTCTACCTATATCCTCCGCAAGCGCCATTCGAATCAACATTTTTGTGGTCTCGTTGATGTACATCCATATACCTCCCAGATTGAATGAAAATGAATCAATCTCATCGATCATTTCTGAAAAAATAGCCTATCTTTATTTTTATATATTTACATGTGTATATACTACTATGTTCAACCCAAATAAAACAGTTGATCAACAAGAATACAACTGTATATACTTCAGTATAATCACTTCTTGATTTGAATAAATCTTTGATGTAGTAAGTTTCATCCCTTGATGAATGGTTCACCGTTTTGAAGTAGAGAAAAGATGATCTCAGCTATATGAAAACTGATATCTAAGGAGCCACCCTGATGTCCTCTGTAAATGATCAAGATTCTTTACGATATGAGATTATGGAATGGAAAGAAAAACGCAACGCTATCATTCTTGCCCACAACTACGAATTACCAGAAATTCAAGATATTGCAGATGTTCTAGGGGATTCATTAACACTCGCAAGAGCAGCCGCTCAAACATACGCTGATGTGATTGTCTTCTGTGGCGTTCATTTTATGGCTGAAACAGCCGCTATTCTGAATCCAGACAAGACTGTCCTGTTGCCCGATATTCACGCAGGCTGTTCTCTGGCTGATTCAATCACACTCGCCGATCTCCGCAATTGGAAATCAGCATATCCCGGCGCCGCAGTTGTGTCTTATATCAATACATCTGCAGAAGTCAAGGCAGAAAGTGATTATTGCTGCACTTCTTCTAACGCTATCAAAGTTGTAGAAAGTATACCTGAAGAGAAAGAGATTTTATTTTTACCCGATATGTTTTTGGGGGCTTATGTACAACGCGCCACAGGTCGTAAAAATATGCACATATGGATGGGCGAGTGTCACGTACATGCAGGAATCTCCCCCGCAGACGTAGACAACGTGTTTAGAGACTATCCTGATGCAGAATTATTGATCCATCCAGAATGCGGATGTTCGACTTCCAGCATGTATTTATTATCAGAAGGTCAACTTCCAAAAGAGCGAACTCATCTATTATCGACGGGCGGCATGCTGGAGAGGGCAAAAAATTCTCCCTCCAGCCAATTCATCATCGCAACTGAAACTGGAATTCTTCATCAGATGGAAAAGGAAAATCCAAACAAAACCTTCATCGCCGCAAACCGCTCAGCCGTCTGTCCATTTATGAAAATGATAACTTTGCCTAAAGTCTTAGAATCCTTAAAAGAAAATCAACATGTTGTTTCTGTTTCTGAAACAATCCGTCAACGCGCCAGACTCCCCATTGATCGAATGATTGCAATTGGTTAAAGTTCAAATTTGCGACCCATCTTTAGATATTGATTCCTCTCAAATGGATAACACCTAGAAGCAAGTACAGGATGAAGTAGGAAACCCGCTGATGCCTCCCCCTGAATGTCCATACACCTTGGCATTCTTGTACATAAGATCTTCTACAGCTATTGCAGGGAGGTGTTAAGGTCATGAAAAAACATCATCGCCATCGCCCTATCGTCATTATCCTGCATCCGGGCGAAAAAATTCTTGTCAAATGCGAGAAAAAACACCGCTGCCATCGGTAAGTAAAACTTATGAAAATCTTCATTCAACAGCCGCAGCAATGCGGCTTTTTATTTTAAAAGTTGCAAGCTATACATCCTGCATTCCGTACACCTATTTAATAACTATCCACTTTTTTAAGCCATTGAGAATTGGCTAATTCCCCCGGAGTTGGATATTCAATTCCTGGACATAAGTCGATGCCGACAGACCGATAAGCATCTGCCCAGAGCGTTGTGCAAATACGACGTTTCTGACTCGCTATGAGTGGAACGCTTTGACCTAAAAGATGTCTACCAGCTAACCAGAAAAAAAGCAGATAATCGTACCTTGTACCAATTTTACTTCTAGCAAATTCTACAATTTCTTTCCTTTGCCGATCCGTTAATTCTTCACATCGATAAACATCTGCCACACCTTTATAGGTTTGGACATGCTCATAACCTGTGATCCGTAAAGCCTGAGATTCGATAACTTGTTCCGGATGCGCCAAACCAGCAATATGCGTATAAGGACTACGAGTAATTTTACGAATCGGCCCCGCCAATCCTTGAGTGCCCCGTATAAAGATCAAATCTCCTAATTGCAATTTACTTTAGCCCTCCATTCTACCGAAAGTTGAAAAGCTTACAAAAATCAAAAACCGTTCTCTCCACCGTGGTAAGCATAATAGCCCTTCCACCCTGGATGAACGGTCTTGTCTACTTTTCAAGTAAATTTATACACCGAGTATCAGCGAGACTATGCTTATTTTAACTGAACAAAGATTTCCATACAAGTTGATAGCATACAGCTTTCCAAAATAACCAATCTACCAACTTTATGAACGCCGATATAGACGTCTGCCCAAAATATATGTTTCACTTGCGAGTAACGATTCATCTAAGAGTACAAAATCAGCATCGTGCCCAACCGCCAAAACTCCTTTTCGATGATCCAACCCCAGTTCACGTGCAGGAATCAGACTCGCCATTTGTATTGCCTCAAACAGGGTTACTCCAACTTGAATCATCATATTTCGAATGGCCTCATCCATGGTTAGTGTACTACCAGCCAAGGATTGACTATCTTGTAGCGTCGAAATGCCCTGTTTCACCACAATATTCATCCCTCCCAGCTGATAAACTCCATCCGGTTTACCTGTTGCTCCAATAGCATCCGTAATCAAAATAACACCATCTTTACCTTTCAATCGCATCACTAATTTCAAAACTTCTGGATGTACATGATGTCCATCAGCTATGAGTTCACATATAACATTTTGTGAAAGTAAGCAGGCACCGACAGCACCGGGTTCGCGATGATGAATGCTGTTCATTGCATTGAATACATGCGTCGCATGCGTTGCTCCAGCTTCGAAAGCTTTTATGGTTTCTTCATACGAAGCGACTGTGTGCCCAATAGAAACAATGACTTTTTCCTCTCTAAGAAACTGAATTAACTGCAAAGCTCCTGGCTGTTCGGGAGCCAAAGTGACTTTGCGCACAAGGCCAGGCACCGTCTCCAGTAACCGTTTCATTATAGATATGTTGGGGGGCTGTACAAACACAGGATTTTGAGCCCCCATTTTGGATGGAGATAGAAAAGGACCTTCTAAATGTACACCTAACACCTGTGCTGAACCTGACCTCCAAGCTGTTTGTTGTGCGATACCCGATGCTTGAATGGACTTCTCCAAAGCTTCTATAGGAGCGGTAAGTGTAGTCGGCAACCAGCCTGTAGTACCATGTTGAATGTGAAATTGACCAATTTTTTCAATAGCAGATGATGTACCGTCCATAACATCTGCTCCATTAGCACCATGCACATGCATATCAATAAAACCTGGAACGACCCACTGACCACGAGCATCAACCTGATGATACGCCAATCCTGAAAACAATTCATTCGGTGGGGCTCCATGTCCAAGCTCATCAATTACCCCTTCAGTGACATGCATCCAGCCGGGATCCAAAATTTTATCTTCGCCAACAATGCGAGCATTGATCAGTAGCAACGAGTCACCTATCATTGGATACTCCCATCCCCTCCAAATCCAATGAGTTGAAAAATAAAGAAAAGAAAACAAGCGAATACTTTCCATTCTGTATTCTGAGGCAGAAATTAATGAATGTTACTTGACGTGGGCCAAGGGCCAGGAAGTCCATGCTGTTCAAACCATTTTTCTATAGCCTGATGCGTAACGGATCGATATTTTTTCTGTAACCCATGGTGGCCGTATTTGTACAATAAAAGTTTTACATCTTTTCCTGCCTTTTTCATCCTTAATGCCATAGCAGCTACAGATTGCCATATCACATGATGGTCTTCTTGTCCCTGTAAAAATAATACAGGAGCTTGAATCTCAAGAGCTTGATCGTAAGGAGAACGTTTCTCATATCGTAAAGACAGTTTTCCATGTAAATACTCTGGCCCATATGCTGTAGCATACTCTGCAGCAGGGTCAGGACGCCAATCTAAGTTTTTAGACCAATTGTCCATGGCATCAGGGCCCACATAAGGACTAAGAGCGACTACCCCATCAACATGATGCTGCGCAGCATATTGCAAGGCAACACCGCCGCCTAGAGATTCACCAAATAAATAGAGGCCCCGAATTGAATATCCTGGGATATGTGAGGCCCACTGTATGGCAGCTTCAGTATCATCGAGATCGCCAAGAAGACCATGAACAGTTCCCTCACTTTGTACGTATCCTCGATATTCAGGTGCAATAGTAATAATTTGATTGGAATATTGATTGGACGCTGGCCATGAAAATGGGGAATGATACATTCCGGGTTTGGGAACTTCCCATCCCCCATGAAGTAAAACAAGCAAAGGGTAATCTCCAGGTTTGGAAGGAAGAGTCAAGTAAGCCTCAACCTGCTGACCTTGACTCCAATAAAATACCTGATATACAGAAAGACCAGATGTACTTCGAGTCGGAAGCGAGACGAGGCCTACCGAAGCCAACTGACCATTCTTACCATCTTGAGTATGGATATGGATGGCAAAAGGGCCGATGGATGAATCATTAATCAATTGCGAAGAAGTGGATTGGGGTAATGGAGTCAAATGGGGATGCGATTTTACATCGCATCCCGTCATAATTGTGGCCATCAACACCAAGATAGATATGAATGTTATTGGCTTTAGAAGAGGCAACCGCAGCCACCCCCTTCTCCAGAAGAAGGTGATTGGGGAGACAATTCTCCTGAGAAAGTTGCATTTAGTCCATTACTATTGTCAGAAACAGAATTAGAATCTCCTAAGATTGCAAAGAAATAGCCTGTGGGTAATTGACTATATTGGTACATATAGTTACTGTAAGTTGGATTAAACTGATTTATGGCCGTACCATGAAAAACACCATTCGTTAATTGCGCATAGCCATCTACACCTATAATATTAAATGGACCTTGATAGTGAAAGGTAAGTACATCGTTTTGTGGAACAATATTTCCATATTTGTCTTCCAGTGAGATAGTGACTGGGATTCTACTATTTTCTGTTGCGAAATCTAAATAATCATGGTAAAAGATCAATTGAGCGGCAGGTCCGGGAGTAATTTGTTCTTCTGAAGCTGTCACCGATTGTTCAGTATCCAGAGCATTGATAGTCGCCTTCACTTGAATGAGTTCAGACTTCGTATCTTTGACTGAAAATTGGTATAAGCCTGGGCTTTTTTCAACAATAGGCCCAAATTCAATATCTTGTGCTGTTCCCTTGATAGTGGATAAAGATATGTCTGAAGTTAATCCCTGAAGCGGCTGATTGACAGCATTTTTTAATGATAGCGTATAAGTATCCGACTGACCTGCCTGCTCCGAAGATTGATCAAAGGAGAGTGAACTCAAAATGCTATGATCCACAGCCAACTGAATAGGCTTAGATTCTGCATGAACACTTACGCCATTTGCCATAACAGTTGCTTCAACTTGAAGTACTTCTGCTTGACTGTCACTGACTGAAAAAGAATAAAATCCATTACCGAGAGAATCAATTGGACTGAAAACAACATCTTTTGCCGTACCCTTCGTTACCGACAACGAAATATCGGACACCGGAACCTCAAGAGGTGAATGACTAGAATCCCACAATTGCAAAGTGTAATTCACATTTTGACCCGCATATATAGTACTTGAACTAAATGGATTTGCGTTTAAACTAGAAAAATATTGATTTGGAGTCGGAGAGGTTGTAGAGCCTTGACCGGACTGTATTGGATTACCGCCATTTCCATTTGAGCCAGTTACTTGGATGTTCTGATGATTATTTTCATATTGTTCAGCCAGCACCGAAAGTGATACACTACCCCAAGCATCTTGGTAGTCATTTCCTGCTTCTTTGGGCAATCCTCCTCGATACGTAACCAAAAGATATTGACCAGGTTGTAACACAATTCCTTTCAAATCGGTCGATCCGCTAAATTTAGTGGGTTGAATAAGTTCATTATCAAACGATGCATCAGACGATTCAACGTTCAAAGTTCCCGTCGAATCTGAAAAATCCCCACCATTTAGGTTATAACCTGCTTGTTGATAAGTGTACGGTACAGATAAATTTGTATTTACAATGGAGCCACTGACACGATAGCCTATCGCTTGTGGGTATTCATGAGGAGCCTCCACGACTTTGGGCAGGCTATTGTAAATAGCGTATTGAAGCACATAATAAGCAGGATGATTGTCAGTTTGATATTCGTTCAATGGGCTCGAACCATGGTAATCTACAGATTCATACCCGAATCCTGGAATTAACTTAGGGCCACCTATTAACAACCTTGGTTGCCAATTATTTTTATATGTTTGATAGACTGTACGGCCAAATGGTGAATCTGCTAAAAGTGCTTGTTGATTCAACTCTTGACTAGAACCTTTTACAAATCCGTTTAATGTGACAACCTTCCCATTGTTCAATCCATCATCCCAAAATATAGGTCCATGAACATTATTTTGCAAATCAAGAATCTCCGCTACACTTCCTGTATTATGCAAAATTACATATCCAGCAGCGCGATCGCCAGGAACCATATTAAAATAAGGGATCTCTTTAACATTCGAAAAAACATTTGATTCCCCATGTAACGTGATATCAACAACACCTGCTCCGAAGTTCTGCTGAGAAGAATGAGCATCTGCTGTAAATAACGCAAAGCTTCCAGCACCCAACATGGCAAGACCAGATAAAGCCGTTATACCGGCCATACTCAATTTTGATTGTATTTTCACCCTTACCCCTCCAAACAGCCTTTCTATATAAAGTATTTTGTTCTTATTATAGAACAATTATATAATCGACGTCAACGAATAAAAATTACCGCTTACGTACGAACTGTAAGCGGTACTGAAATGCTTGCGAAATCCATTTTACTGTATTCTATATCGGATCGTGCAATACAATTTATCCTTTCAAAAAGTCAGGCTGTCGAAAACGAGGGTTAGGATATGTGTAGAATCCCTCGTTGCTTTGCCGACCCAGTTTACCTTTGTCCATATATTGAGTTTTTAACATATTAGCTAATTTTTCATACTCTGGATGCCCAGCCTTAGCTTTCTCTTTGGCAATATTATAAGCTGTATTTACACCTATCGTATCCAAAATAGCAAAAGGACCAGCAGGAGCTCCTGTAGCAATCATCCAAGTTTTATCAATCGTTGCCACATCTGCAATCTCATTCACCAATAAAAACTGTGCTGCTTCCAAAAAAGGAACAAGCAAGGAATTTAAAATATAACCAGGCTGTTCTTTGTATAAAGGCAACGGAACCATACCGATTTTTTCCGCAAAAGCGATCACATCTTTGAAAACTTCTTTATCTGTTCCCGGATGCTGCATAACTTCTGCCGTGTTATGAATCCAAATCGAATTGGCAAAATGCAGAGCCAGAAATTTTTCTGGTCTTCCTGTGAATTCCGCAAACTGACTCGGCAAAAATGTGGAAGAATTAGTAGCAAAGATGGTTTTAGGAGGAGCCACCTTGGCCAACTGTTTATAAAATTCCGTTTTGATTTGGATCACTTCTGGTACAGCTTCAATGAGTAAATCTGCCTGTGCAACAGCCTCTTCTAAATCGGAACTGAAATAAATTCGATGAAAAGCATTTTCTACATCTTGTTGAGATGCCCGCAAGTCCTTTTGATACATGTTCATTAGTTTTAGAATTCGTTCTTTTGCTTTCGACAATGCTTCTTCGTTGAGATCATAAACAGTCACATCGAATCCCTTAAAAGCAGTTTGAAACGCAATCTGACTTCCTAACACACCACATCCCGCAACTGTTATCTGCTGAAAAACCAAATTTATCCCCCCTTTAGGTGATCAACAGGAAGTAAATGTATATCCAAAACCTGAATCTACACGTTCGATTACTCTGTAATATATCCTTCAGCTGTTACAAAACCATCCTCATAGCTCGGAGATTGCAAATCCTCGGCAGAAACAGTATGTTCTTTATCCAAACCTAGAGATTTCGTTGTATCTTCAAATATCTCACGGAACAACTCTGGATTTTCTGCCAAAGATAGACCATAAGACGGAATCATTTCTTTAATTTTAGGTTGCCATTCTGGCATACGTTGCGGAAAACATTTTTCGAGTACTTCCAGCATGATATGGACCACTGTAGAAGCGCCAGGTGAAGCTCCGAGCAAAGCGGCAATCGAACCATCAGCTGAGCTGACTACTTCTGTACCAAACTGGAGTGTCCCTCTACCACCGGTTTTCGTATCTTTAATAACCTGTACACGTTGTCCCGCCACGACGATATCCCAATCCTCACTCCTAGCATTCGGTATAAATTCCCTTAGTTCTTCCATACGTTTCTCATTAGACAGCATGACTTGCTGAATTAAATATTTCGTCAACGCAAACTCTTTAACGCCCGCCGCTAACATCGTGAGAACGTTATGAGGTTTGACCGTCCGAATCAAATCGAGATTTGAACCAGCCTTTAAGAACTTGGGTGAGAAACCGGCAAACGGTCCAAAAAGTAACGATTTTTTGTTATCAATATAACGGGTATCCAAATGCGGAACCGACATAGGAGGTGCTCCAACTTTGGCTTTTCCATAGACTTTAGCGTGATGCTGCTCAATAACTTCCGGATTATGACAGACCATAAAAAGCCCGCTGACAGGAAAACCGCCGATGTGCTTCGCCTCGGGAATCCCGGTTTTTTGTAATAGGGGAAGACTTCCTCCGCCAGCACCAAGAAATACAAACTTTGCCAAATGACTTTCTGTTTTCCCTTGAACATGATCATAAACTTTTAGTTCCCATAGATTATTGCTGGTTCTTTTGATTTTTTTAACGCTATGGTTGTATTTAATTTCAACTTGCTCTTTTTTCAAATGCTCAAACAACATCCTTGTTAAGGCACCAAAGTTAATATCCGTACCTGAATCAATTTTAGTGGCCGCAATAGGCTCGTCCGAGGTGCGACCTTCCATAATCAGCGGTATCCATTCCTTAAGTTTTTCAGGGTCATCTGAGTATTCCATACCTTGAAACATATGGCTATTCGATAAAGCTTCATATCGCTTTTTCAAAAAATTTACATTTTTTTCGCCTTGTACTAGACTCATGTGTGGAATGGGCATAATAAAGTTCTGTGGATTTTGAATCAAATTACGATTCACAAGAAACGACCAAAATTGTCTGGACAATTGAAACTGCTCATTAATTTTAATCGCTTTGCTAATATCCACTGTTCCATCAGGATTTTCAGTAGTGTAGTTTAATTCACATAGCGCTGAATGCCCTGTTCCAGCATTATTCCATTCATTAGAACTTTCTTCCGAGGGCCCTCCGAGTTTTTCGAAAACTTTAATATCCCAATCCGGGGCCAATTCCTTGAACAGTGTTCCTAGCGTTGCGCTCATAATTCCAGCACCGATTAAAATTACATCCGTCACTTTTTGCATGCTACTCATAGTTAACCTTCTTTACATCTGTATATTTATATATCTACATATAGAATCGATGTTCTGAGACACTTCTTTGAAATAACATGCCATAGGAACATCTTTTTATTCTTCATTAACTTTACTGTATCACAGACCATTCTAAAATTCGATGACTTTGTCCTGTTGACACAAGCCTCTAGGCAACTACCCACTCTCTATACTAAAGCGAGGACTGAATGTAAAAATGCCTAAAATCATCATTTCATCATTATCGTGACCACTCCCCATGCCTAAAGGCAGGAGCTTCTCAGAACACGCATGACGCAACCGCCTACGTTACGTTCTGAAGGCTCAGTCCGAGCCAAAAAAACGTTATCCAGCTAAGGCACGTTTCAAAATGTTTTGTGCGGCATTTATGTCTCTGTCTTGAACGTATCCGCAGTGTTCGCAATGGTGCATGCGTTCCGACAGCTTTTTAGAGACGATTTCCCCGCAATTCGAGCAGGGTTGACTTGTGTTTTTGGGATCGACTAGCACGACACGACGACCAGCTTCTTCCGCTTTGTACGTGGTGTACCGCACAAGTTGATTCCAAGCCGCATCAACAATGCTCTTGGCAAGATGGTGATTTTTCACCATGCCTTGAACGTTTAGATTCTCGAAGGCAATCAGCCCATATGAATTGACCAATTTTCGAGATACTTTGTGCGCGTAGTCTCTACGTTGATTTGCGATATACTCATGCAATCTCGCCAGTTCTCTGATGGCTTTGCGGCGACGAGCAGACCCCTTATTCTTGCGTGATACGACTCGTTGCTTCCTGTGCAATTTCCGTTCGGATTCCCGCAGAAATTTCGGGTGTTCGTAAAATTTCCCATCGGACGTAATGGCAAGATGCTTCACACCAAAATCGATCCCAACTGTTTCTTTGGACTCAGGCAAGGTATTGGGTTCCACTTCACACGACGAAAGAAGGCTTGAAAGGCTTTGTCAAGCCGTTTTACCACGTCCTGTAATACCTGCGAGTGAACCTGCTTCAATGCTGGAATGTACTTTTTGCGCTCATTCAGCGTATTTGCCTGATCATAGTAATTTAGCGTGGTCTTGTCTGTTTCATAGGCGAACCGCCGTTCGTCAAGCAGGCGATTGTAGAGGAGGCGACAGCGTTCTAAGGTCAACTGAATTTTCTCTTCTTGCTCCTTCGCGGGGTAAAGTCTGTACTTGTATGCTTTTCGCATGATCGACCTCACCTCGATTTCTGCTCTTCGATATACTTCTTGATCACGTCCAGTTGAACAGTGCCCACCGTAGCGACAAAGTAGGCATTCGTCCATAGGGAAGGCAGTCGACTTTTTAGTGATTTGAATTCATCACGAAGAACTTTGGAAGTGTATCCCTTGAGTTGTTTTACGACTTTGTGAATGCCATATTGCGGATCACACTTAATGAGAAGATGAACATGATCAGGCATGATTTCCATTTCAATGATTTCCGCCGAAATGTCGGTTGCCTTTTCCAAAAGCAACGCCTTTAACCTTGCGTCAATGGGTTCAACAAGCACTTTACGGCGATATTTTGGACAAAAGACAACATGGTATTTGCAGTCGAACGTGACATTTTGGTTTGAATCTACATCTCGACTCATGACGAATCACCACAAATAGTATAGCACAAAACATTAGATACAACAGCGCTATCTATTGTTTAAAAAAGATTCGCCTCACGGCGAGCGCCTTATATCCCCATAGCTAAAGCAAGCGGTTTTACGGCCCATTTGATAAGAGAATAGCCTTTTTGTTCAATAGGGGCCCTAAGATGGAAAAGCTGATTCTTCGGTAATTGTGTTCTGTCAATGACCGATGTCGCCGTATAATGTGACAAAGACCGCCTTTCCTGTGTTCACAGGAGGCGGTCTTTGCTGTGCGCTTTATTGCTTTAACTCTTTCAATGGTGCGGCTGACAGGAATCGAACCTGTGACCCCCACCGTGTCAAGGTGGTGCTCTCCCTCTGAGCTACAGCCGCATGCTTTGAGTCAACGGGAACTACTATAACGCAAAACACGCTCCTATGTCAACTCATAAAGAAAATGGATGACTTTTTGTCATCTTCTATTAGCAAAATAAAAACCGACGAACAAATGCTCGCCGGCCACAGTCCGAAAAAGGAATTAAAATTTCACAACGTTTGCTGCTTGAGGACCTTTGGGGCCTTCAACGATTTCAAAGGAAACATGCTGACCCTCTTCCAAGCTCTTAAAACCGTTGCCTTGGATGGCGCTGTAATGAACGAATACGTCATTGCCACCTTCCACTGCAATAAAACCATAACCTTTTTCAGCATTGAACCACTTTACGGTACCTTCGTGCATGAAAAAAACCTCCTAGAGCACTAAAACGTGCACATTCATAAGACCAGCAAACACCGCAAAGGAGTATCCTGAGACTTACACAAGCAGCAACGAATAATTTCGCTGTGGCCTTGATGTAAAAAAACCGATTTCCGGGACAACGGACACCCAGAATCGGCTATCGGTCGTACGGGAACTCTAAAGGATTGTTTGCATAGTTCATTATCATCATAACTCATTTTCTCTAAAAGTAAACCCCATATGCATAAATTTTTCGAGAAATAGCACAAACCAATGGAGCCGACCAAAGCCGGCTCCATGCGAAAAGATGGGAGATGGAATCTATTCTTTAGGATCGTTTTCTATTGGACGCGCCAATCCATCTGAAGCCGCTTGTGGAGGATACTCCGCTTCATTGATTGCAACCGAACCAAACTGATTCTGTTCCGAATGAGTTGCGTCAGTCTGTGTAGTAACTTCATTCGCAGATATAGATTGGATTGCACTCTTTGCACTCGATTGGATATTGGCACCCTGGTACTGGTGAGCCAGCAGCAAAGACAAAATGCTAAACAATGCGGCAAAACCATTGGCAATTTGGTTCACTTCAGTCGATGTGATGATATGGATACCAAAAGCGTCAAGAATCAACTTTAGGCCAGCCAATATACCTACAACCAATGTATACAAACGACGTGATTTCAAAATAGATACAAGTTTTGAACTTCCACTCACGTCAAAAACCTCCTTGACATTTCATCTATTGGGGAAATCCCGTTAGACATACTATGTCGAAAGAGGTTTTCTGTGAGGGACAAAATCCACTTCTGAAAATCATAAAACAAAAATACTCAATGGTGCCGAAGGCGGGACTCGAACCCGCACGCCCTTACGGACAAGCGATTTTAAGTCGCTAGCGTCTGCCATTCCGCCACTCCGGCAAGCAACCATAACGATAACATGGATGGACAAAAAAAGTCAACCAAAAACGAGAAAAACGATAATATTTTCTGAACATCACTACTTAACCCACATTTTATTCCTGAAAAATCCGATTAAAAATAGCCTACTACCTGATGCATATTCTCCTCACAGAACAGTCGCATCAGGTAGTAAGAACTAACAGTAACCAGATATCATCCCATTTTTATGAATTCGAAACGCAGCTTAATGCGCAGTTGTAACGAGGGTTGCAGAGTCTTGCTGAGACTTGGCCAAGGGTTTACCTAACGGTAGTACCGTTCGACCGGCAGTTGCATTAATAACAGTAGCAAAAGATGTATAAAGAGCAAGAATGCCACAAAGCAATCCAACATATCCACCCGCTGTTGAAGACATGAGATGGAATCCATTCAGCGCCAGTAAAAAGAAGGCAATCCATAGACAAAGAAACACAAAGAACAAAGCCCGGCTAAGATAGAAAGTCCCAAACCATAGGAAGAGTGTCAAGATGCCAAAAAAGAGCAGGTAAACACCCAAGCCTGCTGTTGTCCCAGATTTAACAATAAAGTAAAAAGAAATCCAGAAAGCACCATATGAAGAGAAGGCAGTAGCACCAAACGTGTTGCCTTTACGAAATTCCCACATTCCTGCCAATAATTGAGCACCACCACCATAAGCAAGCGCCAATCCAAGAACGACTCCAATTGCACTTGAACTAACAATGCCCGCATTAATTAAAGAAAGAATGCAAGTTGTAATTCCGAACCCGGCAAGACCAAGCGGCCCTGGATCAGCAATTTTAATCTGTTCTGACATGTTTCATCCGCCTCTCTTTTTCTAGAAATCCCCCATTGGAAACAGACGACTACCGAGATCAACAGGAAAACCGCTCTAGAGAAACCGCAGCGCCAAGTCATCCCCCCTTTCTGTAAAGAAGAAACGTTCAGACAAATCCTGATAAAATTTAGTCTGACTCTTTATATCGAGATTTCAATTCATCAACCACAGACGGATCGGCCAATGTTGTCGTGTCACCCAAGACTCGACCCTCTGCAATATCCCTTAACAATCGGCGCATAATTTTAGCACTGCGCGTTTTAGGAAGTTCTGCTGTGAAAATAATTTCTTCCGGTCTGGCCATAGCGCCAATTTTCTCAACCACGTGCTGTTTCAACTCAGCCACCAAGTCTTCGCTTGATTCCACTCCCTCACGCAATGTTACGAAAGCAGTGATAGCCTGCCCCTTGATTTCATGCGATCGACCAATCACAGCCGCTTCTGCTACAGAAGGATGGGAAACCATTGCGCTTTCTACCTCTGCTGTACCAATGCGATGACCGGATACATTGATGACATCGTCAATCCTGCCTAAAATCCATATATAACCATCTTTATCTTTGTGCGCTCCATCTCCTGGTAAATAAACACCCTCAAACTTACCGAAATACGTGTTTCGGAATCGCTCATCATCACCCCAAACTGTCCTTAACATGGATGGCCACGGTTTGCGGATAACCAAATAACCGCCATTTCCTGGTTCCACCGGTTGCCCTTCTTCATCTACCACATCGGCAAAAATACCTGGTAACGGTTTGGTGGCCGAACCCGGTTTTGTCGCAACCAAACCTGGTAAAGGAGCAATCATGGCACATCCGGTCTCCGTTTGCCACCAAGTATCCACAATTGGACATCGACCTTGACCAATATGCTCGTGGTACCACATCCAAGCTTCAGGATTGATGGGTTCACCAACGGAGCCAAGCAAACGCAAACTGGAAAGATCGTGTTGCTTGACGTATTCCGGACCCCATTTCATAAACATGCGAATCGAGGTGGGGGCAGTATAAAGAATCGTAGCTCCGTATTTTTCACAAATATCCCAAAAGCGATCTCTTCCTGGATAATCTGGAGAACCTTCATACATCACCACAGTGGCCCCGGCAGACAGTGGCCCATAAACAATATAAGTGTGGCCTGTAACCCAACCGATGTCTGCCGTACAGAAAAACACGTCGTCATCTTTCAAATCAAATACACTGCGCAAAGAGGTATTCGCACCAACCAAGTAACCGCCAGTGGTATGAACAATCCCTTTCGGTTTTCCAGTTGTTCCAGAAGTATAAAGCAGGTAGAGAATATCCTCAGCATCCATCGGTTCAGCAGCTAACGGTTCACGAGAAACTTTAGCAGCCAACTCTGCCCAATAAATATCACGATTCTCTTTCATTTCAATGCCAGCGTCTTTACCAAAACGCTCAACAACTAACACTTTTTCAATCGGCGTATCCACAACAGCTTCATCCGCATTTGCTTTGAGAGGAATCGGTTTACCGCGGCGATATCCTGCATCAGCTGTAATGAGTACCTTTGAATCCGCATCCAGAATGCGTTCTCGAAGCGCCTTAGCTGAAAATCCGCCAAATACGACAGAATGGACAGCGCCGATTTTAGCGCATGCTAACAGTGATATAGGAAGCTCTGGTATCATCGGCAAATAAATAGTGACGCGATCGCCCTTTTTCACACCAAGAGATTGCAACATCCGCGCAGCCACATCTACTTCCTTCTGCAACATTCCATAAGTTATTGCGCGGCTGTCTCCAGGTTCACCTTCCCAAAAGATGGCTACTTTATTTTTCTTTCCTTTCCTTACATGCCTGTCAACACAGTTGTATGCTGCATTTAACTTACCGTTTACAAACCATTTGGCATGCGGAGGATCCCATTCGCAAACGCTTTCATAAGGTTCAAACCAATCTAAATAAGTTGCCTGTTCAGCCCAGTATTCTTCCGGGTTTTCACTGGCTCGATCATAGATGGATGGATCAGAAAAATTGGCCTGTTGACGAAATGACTGGGATGGTTCAAACAATCTTTGTTCCTGTAAAAGTGTATCGAGATGATTAGACATAACAGGGCTCCTTTCTCCACTCTTTTTTCGGCCAGTGAGAATAGCCGAATCACTAAAAGGAAGTATCTAACTTACTTCTTACTCCTATATCTATCATATATATGCGTAAACGTCTATCAAAATAATATGACGATTGAGTTAATTCCCGCCTGCTATTTCTCTAATCCATCATCTATAAGTAGGATGAAATGAAAATATCCTCGGGCTTTAAAGCACCGAGGATAAAATGAGAAAAATTTTTTACCAACCCCATCCCCAGGGACCAGAAGCTGCTGCAAGTCCCGCCAAGGCTCCAAACCCAAAAAACATGGCAGGAAAGAAAATTTCCTCTAACTGCATATCTTGCGGTTCATGAAGTGCATTCTGGCCCTGCAACTCATTGGACTGAGCGGAAGCAAGCCGTCCACCGGGGCGATGGGGCAAAAGATAGATGCCTTTCGTGGTGACAGAGTGCAATACTCCATGATAAACCGTTCCATTCAAGTGATGCACATACACCGATTGGCCACGCAGGCGAATGGCGTGATGATACAACGGATGCATTGATTTAACCTCCCCTAAGCACATATTGGGACTACAATGTAGACTATGTGCTCAGGAGAGAAGCGGAAGGGGCAGATGCGGATTGGACAATTTACACAGAAGCTGATTTTTCTCAGTCAAGGCTATGGAGAGCCTGGGACAAAAGAGGTGAAGGTTCGCGTTCTGAATACAATACAGCGAGTCGATGCAATGCTCTCGTACTGGCCACATAGAGAAGTTTAGCATACGATTCATTGCCTGGATAAAAGTGTTGACTCACATCAGTCAAAAGAACAGCATCAAATTCCAAGCCCTTTGCAAGATAGGCCGGCATAACCGACAGTCCTCCGCTAAATTCCCGCTGATCCCATGTAACCTGAGTGGCCTTGTATCCAGTCGACTGCAACAAATCTGCATAGTGTTGAGCCAGTTCTTCATTAGGACAAAGCACAGCAATGGAGTGCATTCTCCCTTCACTTTGCCAACTATCTATGCACTTTAGCAACTCTTTTTGCTGAGCTGTTTGATCAGTGTAATGCAACAAATTCACAGCCTCTCCTGATCGATATACGGGGACAGGAAGCGGCAAATGTGGATAGGCAGCAATTGCAGATTTAGCAAACTCGACAATTTCTTGTGTCGATCGATAACTGACTTGTAATTGGAAATTTTGAACACTCTCTTCAGAAAACAAGCCAGACAGTTCTTCCCAATTTTGAACCCCGCTATAGGAATAAATACTTTGAGCGAGATCGCCCAAAATGGTAAACGAATCTGTTTGGCAATAAAAACGCAGGATTGCTAATTGTACAGGTGAAAAATCCTGAGCTTCATCAATGACCACATGCTGTAATTTTGCATCCGGTTGAACACCATAGAGCACAAGGCGCAGATAGAGTAAACTGGCTAAGTCTTCCGGCCAAATATAAATGCGCTCACCGCGTTTTCGTTTTACCTGCGACAGAGACTGCTGCCAAGCCTCTGGCATCAGATTTTGATACATTGTCCACTCGTCCAACGCAGGCCATAATTTCAAGTAACTCTGGTACGCTGTGTTTGCTGCCTTTTTCAATTTTTTCTGCCGATCTTCTGCTTGAACTCGTTTATACTCCATATCCATCCAACGTTTGACACGCGCCTGTACACGCATCACTCGAACGGCTAACGCATAGTGTCGGTAATCCTCTGTAAACCATTTGCGGATCCAATGAGCCTCAAGCTGTACTCCAGGCCAAGGTGTAAAAGTGACGTCAGGGACAGACATTTGTTCTGCTTCAGAGACAGCTTGTTGCAAGCGTTTCAGCCAGGCCAACCGTCCTTTGGCGTAAATGGTGGCGAACTCGCGACTTGCACTATCCATCCCTGTTTCAAACCATCTTTGAACACGCTGACCCTCAGGTATCAATTTAAATCGATAATCCAATTCACGTAAAGCGAATTCACTGAAAGTTGTTTGCAAAACACCACCTACACCAAGCTCCGGCAAAACTTCTGAAATATATTCCATAAACATTGGATGAGGTGCAAAAATGGCCATTTTTTCTGCCTTCAACTGCTCACTATGCTGATAGAGCAAGTACGCCAGACGGTGCAAGGCGACTGTGGTTTTGCCCGATCCGGCTACACCTTGAATAAAGATGGCGCGATTTTTCTCAGCGCGAATAATGGTGTCCTGTTCTGCCTGAATCGTGGCGACAATGTCTCGCAAACGATTATCTTTTCCTTCTTGTAAACGGTAGAGTAAAAACTCATCTGTTACTTGTCCATTTTGTTCTCCACGAACAAACGAATCCACTACTCTTTCCAATTGACCGCGACGAATGGCAAGATTCCGTTTTCTCCAAACTGTTCCACTGATTTCACCATCAGGAGCTTGATAGGTGGCTCTGTCTTGCCCAGCATGAGCATAAAAAATACTGGCGGCTGGAGCACGCCAATCCAGGACTCTTATCGTTCCGTCTGTATCATCCTGGAGACCACGCTTGCCGATATACCATATTTCCGGCTCGACTTGACCATCGGTTTGAAAATCCAACCTACCGAAGTAAGGTTCCTGAGTGCTTCTGCGCAATGCATCGATTCTCTCATCACGCAAACGATCAACCGCCTGCGCAGCGACTTCATCAGCAGTTTGTGGCTCACGTTCATCATTGGGAAATTCTCGCGGAATGTTTTCTAATCTTTTCAAAGACTGATCGATCCACGCTAATGTTTCCTTCAACTTGCTTGCTTCTTCTTGAATTAACTGATCTGTAGCGGACGTAGTGGCTGACTCAGTCTCCACCGGTTTCCCCTCCTGAATCCAAAATAGAAATGAAAGTCATGGACGACGTTGATGTTGACGGCGCTCCCATCTGTCAAGCCATTTTTTTGACCATTCTGCCATTCCTAAAACCATGGCCAACCGGCCAAGTACGCTAAGAATCGGCTGAAGAGTAAAATAGACAGAAAGTGCTAAAAAGGATAGGATAGCCAGACAGATAAAAATGAGCACTGCCAGCACAACAAGGATGATAAGCAGAACATGTGTCACTGTATCACCTGATTCTTTATCATTTTTAAGCAATGTGGCCTGCGGAAAAGAGGGATAGGATGAAAAAACAGTTGCTGTGGTTCACGAAGCAATTGGAAGCAGAGAACAGGATATTGCTGCAAGCCACACCCATCTCAATGGCAACGACAGCAAACGTCTATCATCTTACTTTAAAGTCAGATCGAGAAATTTTAGAGGCATTTGTAAAGTGCCCTCCGGAGACTGAGAACGAATGGATGGTTTGTAAATATATTTATCCTTTCATTTCAGAATTCACCCCCCAATTACTGGGTATCTATGAAGAAGGAAAGCACCGTGCTATTTTGCTTTTAGATGAAAGCGTTCCAGAAAAATCATCAAACAAACATACAACAGACTTGAATCTATATCATAACACAAACGATGAGTGGATAACAGATGCTCTTCCATTAGTGCTGCGTATGCACCTTGAATGCAGTTCATACACTGAACATTGGCTTCAGGCAGGCTGGACATCCATTCTTCAACCTTACAAACTTGAACCATGGAGAACCCGTGGTTTGACTGCACTTGAAGAAGCGTACCAAACTGGTCAATCCCCTATAGAAATAGAATGGTTGAATCAACCTCGTCTCTGGTCGTACATTAATGAAACTTATCAGGGGCGGACAACTTGGACACATGGAGATCTTCACCGTGCAAACTGGGTACATAGCAGGCGGGGATGGTTGTTGATTGACTGGGCATATGCGTATGTCAGCACGCCATATCGGGATATGGCCATGTTACTTTCGGAAGCTGCCAACCTTCATGCAGCCTGCTCTCTGTGGTCTAACTATGTTACGAATATGAAAGAAGCAGGCTGGAAGCTAGAAGAAAAGTTCTTTCTGCTTAGTTTGGTCGATCACGTTGTGATGATGATAGGCTTTTTACACCTTACAGAAAACGATCCAGCAAAAAATGAAAAAATGCAGCATTACATGTCATTGTTAATGGAACTAGCAAAAGCGGCCGCTGAATGATGCGTGTTCTTGTCCCATATTTTTCGAAACTGAGTCATCTTGCGGGCAATGACTTCATCTATGGTCTGCACATAAGTATGGGGATCGCGTGGATTAGCAAACCGTCCTGTTACTTTGCCATCCGATGGCCGAACCCATTTGCTTACAGCTCCTCCACCAATGCCAAGAATGGTTTGTTTCTCCTCCATAATCAACACATTATAAGGACTCTCTTTACCTGCACGTGCCATTCCTACATTTTCAATATGTCCAAGGATATCTCGTTGTCGATAAAGATAGTACGGATGATAAGCGGCTTGACGCAAACTGTGCATGGCTTCATTCATCATCTCTTGAACCACAGAATCTGTTGGAATGGAGTATTTTTCTTTTTCTTCACGTACTGCTGCACTTCTTTTAAAAGCGAGCGCATGCACCGTTATGGCTTCAGGCTGGAGAGCGAGTGTTCGTTCGAGCGTATATTGAACATCGGCCAATGTTTCACTCGGCAGACCCAGTATGAGATCCATATTAATATTGTCAAAACCTGCTTCTCTTGCCGCGTAAAAACGATGGTCAACCATGTGTGGTGTATGACCCCGTTGAATCAAGCGAAGTGTCTGCTCCCTATATGTCTGAGGATTGATGCTAATACGGTTGACACCATATTGACGCAAAACTCGCAGTCTATCCGGCGTTATTGTATCAGGACGACCCGCTTCGACTGTGAATTCCCTCCATTGACCATAGCCAGGAATCCATCGGCGAATCGAATCCAGCAATTTTTCTAATTCCAAAGCGCGAAGACTTGTCGGTGTACCCCCGCCAAGATAGACTGTTGTAACAGGAATGCGGTATTCTTTCAGCAAATTGGCAATAGCCTTCAATTCTTTTTGCATAGCAGCAAGAAAATCGTTTACGTAATACGCTTTGTCAGCCATTGAGTAAGCTGGAAATGTACAGTAAGCGCAATGTGTTGGACAAAATGGAATCCCAATATAAAGACTGACTTCACCTGATAAACGATATAAATCTGGAACAACTGCTAATTCCCGCTGAGCAACTTCTACAGCGAGTTGAGCTCGAGATGATGAAACGCCATAATCATCTTGTAATTGATTGACAATCCGTTGTGTATCCCACTCTTGCTGCAACAATTGATGGACTATTTTGATAGGTCGAATGCCTTCTAAAATGCCCCACGGCAATGAATGTTGCAATCCTTCTTCGAGCAGCCGATAGACCAACAATAGATACGCTCTCTTTATCTTCTTTTCTTTATCTTTCGTTTGCAAATGAGCAGGCAATGAACATCGAATTTCTTTTTGAATCTTATTTTCTGCGCCGAATAAACTTCCTTGTATATGAATCAACTGATTTTCCATTTGAGAAGAAAGGGATAGCAACCAATCCCCTTCTATGAACCGTTCCTCTATAGAATGTCGGAGAGTACAGAGCTGTATTTCAGCCAGAGGAAGAAAGCGATGAATGCATCGCTCTATCAGCTCTTGACCAATATCTTCCTGCCTGGCAAGCCAAACTTTCAAAACGGTATCCCCCTTCTCACCTTATGCTCACTTTTAGTGCAAACTGGATAAATCGTAAGGGGTTTGCTGATAAACGTAATAATTGAGCCAGTTAGAGAAAAGTAAATATGCGTGTGAACGCCAGTTGTGCAGAGGCGTTTGTGAAGGATCGTCATTCGGAAAATAATTTTTAGGCAATGGCACTTGCAATTGACGCTCAATATCACGATGATATTCTTCCGCTAGTGTCTCCCGATCATATTCCGAGTGGCCGGTGACAAAAATTTGTTGTCCATCTTCCGTAGCCACAATGTAAACGCCTGCTTCTTTAGATTTTGAAATCAACTGTAATTCTGGACAAGCTAAAACATCTTTTTCATCCACAGTAGAATGGCGTGAATGGGGCGCTAAAAATCCTTCGTCAAATCCTCTGACAAGAGGAATGTCCAGACAAATTTCATGAGTAAATACACCAAACATTTTTTCTGCAAGCGGACGCTTGGCAATACCATAATGATGATATAACCCTGCTTGCGCACCCCAGCAGATATGAATGGTGGATGTAACGTGCTGACGGGACCAATCCAAAATGCGAGTCAATTCCGGCCAATAGGCAACTTCTTCAAACGGCAAATGTTCTATTGGCGCTCCCGTGACTATCATGCCATCGAAATTTTGTCTCTCAATATCGCGAAAAGTCGTATAGAACGCTTGCAAGTGTTCAGTTGACGTATTCTTTGCTTGATGCGTCTCCATTCTAAGCAGAGTGATTTCCACCTGCAAAGGTGTATTGCCGAGCAAACGCAGAAGTTGCGTCTCAGCAGTCTCTTTGATAGGCATAAGATTGAGAATCAAAATTTTTAACGGTCTGATATCTTGATGGAAGGCCCGTTGCTCGTCCATCACAAATACATGCTCTTGTTCCAGAACACGTTTAGCTGGTAAGCCTTCAGGCAATTTGATGGGCATGAACGCACCTTCCTTTCCAAATCAAAGTTTTTCAATTCTCTGAGCGATACGAAAGCTTTGGTGCTTGTCGATGCAGCGTTGCTTGTTCATAAGCATAGGCAAGCTGCAATAGGCGCGCCTCAGAAAACGCACAACCTGTAAAGGTCAAACCCCAAGGCATCCCTTCATCATCATAGCCAGCCGGAACTGTGACAGAAGGATACCCCGCTTTAGCGGCAATCGACGATGCAAAATATCCAGGCGAGACTAGAGCATCCAGAGAATGTTCTGCCATCAGGCGATCGAGATTTTGTTGTCTTGACCAATGTAAATCGCGTCTACGCGCGTTTAAATACTCCGCATCTGTGAGCGTACCGCTTGTAGCTTCGGCACGCAATAACATCTGTTGACCAAATTTTAAAAGACGCTCTGGATCTTTTTCATTAAATCGAATGACATCTTGAAGAGAACGGATAGACACATGATGGGGCAACTCTTTCAAATAGGCGTTCAACGCTGACTTAAATTCATAAATCAGTACTTCGTAGCCCGCATCTCCCTCTTCCGGATCTATCAACTCCAAATCTTCTATGACAATGGCGCCTTGTTTACGCAATACGTCAAACGCCGCCTGCATAAGTTGATTTTGAGAATCGTTCAATTGACTGAAAAACTGCTTGACAACACCAATCCTTGCTCTATTCAAGCCCTCAGGTGTAAGACCTGCCGTGTAATCATCCAATATTTGACCTTGAGAGGTCAACGTAGCAGCATCATCGGGATCGACACCTGCGATAACATTCAGCAATAGCGCAGCGTCTCGTACAGTGCGTGTCATTGGTCCCGCAGTATCTTGACTGTATGCAATCGGAATAATGCCTCGCCGACTGACCAACCCCACAGTGGGTTTGATACCTACCAAACTGTTTTGGCTGGAAGGACTTAAAATAGAACCGGAAGTTTCTGTACCAATTGCCGCTGTAGCAAAATCCGCAGCAATGGCTGATCCCGATCCGGCACTCGACCCACCCACATCGAGGCGTCCGGGTCCATAAGGATTGAGCGTCTGGCCCCCTCGCGAACTATAACCATTCGGCATATGATCTGCCATAAAATTAGCCCATTCTGTCAAATTGGTTTTGCCGAGCAGAATTGCTCCTGCAGCACGCAATTTGCGAACCAAAAATGCATCATATCCTGCATACGATTTTGCTAATGCCATACTTCCCGCACTGGTATGCATGGCATCAGCCGTATTGATATTGTCTTTAATAAGTACAGGGATGCCGTGTAATGGCCCGCGTGGCCCCGTCCTGTGACGCTCCCTGTCCATCGCCTCGGCAAGAAATAAAGCGTCCGGATTGATTTCAATGACTGCAGCCAATGACGCCCCTTGTTGATTGTTCTCAGCGATTTTCCGCATATATTCAAGGGTTAACTCAACAGCGCTGAATTCTCCCTTTTGCATTGACTGTTGTAATTCTTCAATGGATTGTTGATCCATGGAAACTTGACTCATCATTGTCCCTCCTAAGTTCATCCGCAAACTGTTTTACTATCGCGAATGTTCTGTAGGGATTACGCCATCTATGACCTAGCTTCCTGCACTCTTTTGAATCTTTTTGCGAACAAACCAATAAGCGATGGTAAGCAATAGATAAATAGCAGCAAACGCATAAAATGCGATCCGCTGTGATGGCTGAAACAAAGCGTAAATCGTCAATGCCACAATGAGAGCGAGACATACATAGGACGAGACAGGCGCACCGAAGGCTAGCTTGGAAACTTGAAAGGATTGGCTGGCAGAGCGTAAACGAGAGCGCCAACTGATAAAAGTGAGCAACATAACAAACCAATAGAAAAAAGTCATGAAACTGGACGCACTGATTAAAAACTGATACACATTAGACGGCAGAGCATAAGCAAGAATCAGCGAAAGCGCAATTCCAATCGCTGTAGCGAGTAGAGCCCCATATTGAACTCCGCGTTGATTTTGAATCTTAACAAAACGCGGCGCTTCATTTGTCTCGCCAAGACTGTACAAAATCTGCATGGAAGAAAAAACGGCGCCTGCCATGACACTAAATGAGGCGATTAGAATGGCAGCATTGAAAATGTCAGCTAGCCAAATTGTACCGTGGCGCTGCAAAGTCAACACAAATGGACTAATCGATGTATTGACACTTTGTGTCGGTTCAAACCAAATAACAAAACCCACGGCCACAATGTAAAGTACCGTCAGGATGAGAATAGTAAGAATTGCAGATAACTCGACATCCCGACCACGCGGTGTTTTGACAGCTGCAGTAGCAAAGACACCTATCCCCGCATAAGCAAAGACGACAATCAACATGGACTGCATAAGTCCCGTAAAACCGTGTGTAAAGAAAGTCTCCGATGAAGAAAGGAAAGCTGCTGGATGCGGCATCCCTGTTAATAAACCGCTGATTAAAAGAACAGCAAAAAGAATAAAACCGACCAAAGCCGCAATCTTTACAACAGACATAAAAGACTCAACGCGATCGAAATTCCTTACACCAAACGCATTAATGATAAGAATAATAATGGAATATATGGAGGCAGTCAGCCATTCTGCAATATGGGGTAGCCATATATGGGTAAATACAGCCATAGCTACAGCTTCACTGGCAATCGTCAATACACTCGTCAAGTAATAAATCCATCCCTGCAAATAGCCAGCGTAGGAACCAAGATAACGATCGGCATAAACTTTGAATGAGCCTTCTTCAGGTTCCTTGACAGCAATCGAAGTAAGAGCGCCTGTCACTTGAGCGGTAAGAATTCCACCAATAAGAAATGCAATCAAAACAGATGGTCCTGCTAAACGAATAGGTACGCCGCAGCCAAGAAAAAAACCTGCGCCAATAATACCCCCGATACCAATCAGCGTCAGCATAGGGACACCAGGTGCTTTTTCCGGTTTTACATCATGATGATGGTGCAGGGATGGTGTATTTGAAATAATTGGACGCCAACTTGCCCTTTTGCCTCCGCTGCTCTGCATAGCGATTCCTCCCTCGCTGTCAGGGCCAAGAGAAAAACACTGTTTATCCCTTTGAACCTGCTTGACATCAGAAGGTAGTATGCAGCATGCTTCACCACTTCATTCAGCGAGCCTCAGCAGAGGAAAGTTTTTGGTTGCGAGCACCCGCTCTGGTGATGGAAAAGAGCGCTCCTAGCACGCATACTGCACTAGCCGACCAAAAGACAGTGTGCAATGCGGCAAGGAAATCCATCGGCTGGCTAATTTGCGCACCAACAGGCACGATTTTCCCAGTCATTTGGTGTAGTCGCCAACTGAGCAGTGAAACAGAAAGCGTGATGCCAAGAATCATACCAATATTGCGGACCAGTGCGTTCAGTCCACCTGCCGTTCCTAAACGTTCTCTCGGAACAGCTCCCATCACGCTTGAATTATTGGGAGATTGGAACATCCCTTGACCCAAGCCGAACATTGCTAACAAGAGAGCGACTGATATGGCTCGTTCATACAAGCCAAGCGTATTCAACAAGGCAAAACCCAACGCATTGACACAAAGTCCTCCTGTGGTTAAAAAGAGTGGGCCGATCCGGTCAGAAAGCCAACCAGAAAATGGCGCGACCAAAGCCATCGTCAACGGATACGCTGCCATAGTGTAGCCTGTTACACGCGTATCCAAATGAAGCACACCTTCCAGATAAAAAGGCATTAACACATTTGTACAAAACAAAGAGACAAAGGAAAGTAACGCAGCAATACTTCCTGCCCGAAACGCATTGATTTTATAGAGCCGCAAATCGACAACTGGCTGGCTAGCACGCAATTGCCGCCATACAAAAAGCACCCAGGCCACAATAGATATAAAAAATCCAAGCAGTGTCAACTCACTACCCCAGCCCCATGTGTCAGCATTGGAGACCGTGTAAAGTAGTGAAATAATTGCAATCATAAAGAGCATAGAACCTGCCCAATCAAAATAGTTCGTTTCCAGTTGACGTTTGGTTTGTCTGCGAAATGTCTGTGTCCCCACGAGAAAACCAAGGACTCCAATGGGTACATTAATCCAAAAAATAGAAGACCATCCAAAAGCAGCAATTAAAATACCACCAAGAGCTGGACCGGTCAATGAACCAACAGAAACCATAGCCCCTGTCACCCCCAGCGCTCTTCCCCGCTCACTGCCTGGAAAAGTAGAGGAGACAATCGCTTGGCTGTTAGCCATGAGAAGCGAAGCTCCAAAGGCCTGAAGTATGCGTGACAATATGAGCCAAACATAGGAGCCAGATAACGCACAAAGAGCGGAACCCATGGCAAACACAAGAAAACCGAAATTGTACAGTCTGCCTCGGCCAAACATATCTGCCAATTTGCCTACAATGGGCAACCATGCGCAAATCGTCAACAGATACGCTGTGACGACCCACTGAATCTCCTGCAAGTGCACATGCAAAGCATGTGACATGGTAGGCAAAGCTACATTGGCTATACTCCCATCAAGAGTTGCCATAAATGTTCCTACACACACATTCGCCAGAATAAACCATTTATTTTTCCATATCGATGTTTCATTCAACTGACTTTGAACCCCCCCAATGGCGTTCTGTAAAATCTGCGCGTCCAGAAGCTCGGTGGTACCGCTCATAATGCAAAGGTTGTTTCTGATAATAGTTCTGATGGTAATCCTCAGCTAAATAAAATGGCTTAGCCGGAAGTATAGGCGTAACAATAGGTTTGTCAAAGCGACCACTTGCAGCCAATTCGTTTTTGGACTGTATCGCTTCCTGACGTTGCTCTTCTGTGAAATAGAAAATCGCCGTCTGATAGGAAGAACCGCGATCGTAAAACTGCCCCCCCGCATCGGTAGGATCAATTTGTCTCCAAAAAATATTCAGCAATTCTTGATAAGATATTTTTTCCGGGTCATACGTGATACGGACAGCTTCCACATGTCCTGTCATTTCACTACAAACTTGTTCATAAGTGGGATTGGGTACGTCACCACCCGTGTACCCTGATTCAACTCGCAGTACCCCTGGCCATGTATCAAACGGCTTTACCATACACCAGAAACATCCACCCGCAAAAATAGCGATTTCTTGTCGATTCATTTGGATGACCTCCCCATCAATGTTCTATACAATAGATCTCTATAGAAAGCCCAGTCCCTTATTTTACACTAGTTTATATTTTATCGCTTTTCCTTATAGCCCAAATTCCATGTCTTTCGATATACTGACTCTTGGAGGTGGGATGAAATGTCGGATATGTCCATGATGCGTTGGGATTTGCAAAGCGTATTTCCTGGAGACAGCAACTCTCCAGAAATTACACATTTCATGGAAGAAACAAGGAAACAGTTGCAATTTCTTGAAGAGGGAATGAAAACGGATTCTTTGCTGCACGTCATCCAAAAACTTCAGAATTGTGGCGCACGCTTACATGAAGTCGGGTCTTACCTTTCCTGCTTGGTATCAGCAGATGTTAAGGACGATAAAGCCAAACAGCTGCAAACACGTCTCTACGAATTAGATGCCCTTTATCAAAAGCTGCTGATTCAATTGGATGCGCATCTTTTGCGTTTGGATGCCACACAATTGGAAACTATTCTCAAAGCTCCTGAGATGGATGAATTCCGGTTCTGGATTAACGAACGCGCGCGCCGGGCTAAAGACAAATTACCAGCCGAAATGGAAGATTTGGCAGTGCAACTTGGTATCGACGGTTACCGTTCCTGGGGGGATTTATACAATATTTTAGTTGGACGTATGTCTATAACATTACATAAAGACGGAAAAACGGAACAACTATCCATGGGTCAGGCGTTTAATCGCATGTCTTCACAAAATCGCCAAGAACGGGAAACTATTTTTCAAATTTGGGAAGATACTTGGGCTAAAGAAGCCGATTTGTTTCAGCCTACTTTGAATCATATAGCAGGTTATCGTCTAGCACTCTACCGTGCCAGAGGTTGGTCTTCGCCGCTTTCTGAACCGCTGCTTATCAATAGAATGAGTCAGGAAACCTTGGAAGCCATGTGGGATACCGTTGAGCGAAATAAACCTCTACTACTAGAATATTTAAAAGAAAAAGCACGGCTTCTTGGCGTAGATGCACCTTCTTGGTGTGACGTGGATGCACCGCTTGGTCAAATGGAACAACGCTTTTCTTACCAAGAAGCCAGGGATTTAATCGTCGAGCAATTCAGCCGTTTCAATCCTGAAATGGGGAAATTCGCTTCCCAATGTTTTGAAAAACGGTGGATTGAAGCCGAGGATAGACCCGGCAAGCGTCCAGGTGGTTTTTGTACCAGCTTCCCCATCAGTCAAGAGACGCGCATTTTCATGACCTTTTCTGGATCGGCGGGAAACGTCTCTACGCTAGCGCATGAACTCGGTCATGCCTTTCATCAGCACGTTATGCGTGGACTTCCGTATTACCAAACTCGCTATGCTATGAATGTTGCTGAGACAGCCTCTACATTTGCAGAAGCGATTGTCTCTGATGCAACTATGCAAGAAGCAAGTGACCCGAAACAACGCTTAATTCTTCTAGCAGATAAGGTCGATCGCGGTGTTGTTATGTTCATGAACATACACGCGCGATTCTTGTTTGAAACACGTTTTTATGAAGAGCGAAAGCGCGGCATGCTTGGTGTCCAGGATTTGAACGAATTGATGACTCAAGCGCAAAAAGACGCTTTCCATAACGCTTTATCTAGTTACCATCCACATTTTTGGGCATCCAAATTACATTTTTATATTACGGGAACACCGTTCTACAATTTCCCTTACACTTTTGGTTACCTCTTTAGCACAGGTATTTATGCGCGAGCGAAAGCCGAAGGTCTTTCCTTTGGCAATAAATATGTGACCCTGCTTCGAGATACAGGTCGTATGAATGTAGAGAATTTAGCAAAACAGCACCTGGGCGTCGATTTGACCCAAAGCGACTTTTGGCAAGAAGCCGCAAACGCAGTAATGGCTGATGCGAAAACATTTCTTCAAGAATCTTCAGCCTTCTCACCAAGTGACTTGTGATACTGAAGCCAAGCTTCTGCCATAGCGGCTTTTTCAGCATGTGATAAGCGTTTGAGCGCATATTCCCGCGACAAAGCCGCCGACTTGTGTAAAATCGGTTCACTATACACCAAGTGCACAGGTCGACGGCTACGCGTATATTTGGCTCCTTTGGCACTTGAATTGTGAGCTTTTACTCGTTGCATCAGATGGGTTGTCACACCAGTATAATACGAACCATCATTACACTTCACCATATAAACAAAATACACTTTTGCTAAGGCCCTCGCTTTGCAAACTCAAGTTAGGAAACTTATGAAGATGGTAAGCCATTTGGCGATTCTTGTCCCCGCCACGCCGCAACGTACGATTCCAGAGCTTGATGAAGATATTTACCGATGTCTGAGTAAGCCTCATCGTTCAGATTGGCAAGAGAAACACGTATCGACCATTTGGGTCCGGCAAAGCCTCCACCGTTGAGTAAAACGATAGCGGATTGCTCAGCAAGACGAAAGAGTATATCCACAGGTTCATAATGGGCAGCAAGGAATTCAAAAAAAGCGTCTCCATAGTGATGCTTTGCCCATACTTCAAGATCGAACTCTGTATAGTAATCCGCACAGTACGCTAAATTCGGTTGCGGCAATCCTAATCCTTCGTAAAGGAGCGCCATTCGATGTCGACAGATATCACGTGTCTGCTGTTTATAACGCTGCCCATCTTCCGTTAGCGCAAACCACGTAAACATAGCCATTTGTATCTGCTGAGGCGTGGATAATCCAGCCGTATGGTTGAGGGCAACTTCACGACTGTCGGCTACCAGCCGTTCCATAACACTTAATTTTTCCGGATGTTGAGTCAACGAACGATAACGATTGGCAAGTTCTTCTTGAATCTGATCCGGTAAATCACCCAATTTATCATTCAAAACGTGATCGGGATGAATGGCAATAACTCCAAGACGCCATCCGGTGACACCAAAATATTTGGAAAGCGAATACACCCCAATCGTATTGCGGGGCAACTTGGCAAGCAATGAACAATACTCGTCGACAAACGTAGCGTAGACATCGTCACTGATAATGATCAATTCTCGGTTGTGCTGATGAATGATTTGGGCAATTTCATCTATGCATTGCGGACTCATAGCAACAGATGGCGGATTGCTTGGATTGACGAGAAAAAGCGCTTTGACAGAAGGGTCTTTGAGTTTATCTAATTCCTCTTTTGGATATTGCCAAGTATGTTCTCCACGATTATCAATCCCACTGGCATAAAGATTGATTACATGAAAGTTGTATTTATGCAATTCTGGAATTTCCACATAAGGCGGGAAAATCGGAACTGCAATAGCAATCTTATCGCCGCGATTCAACAAATGATTCTCCAAAAGTGTATTAAACAGGTAACACATGGCAGCTGTTGCACCTTCGACAGCAAATAGTTCAAAGTTGCTGGAGGGGAACTGATTCTGACAAATTTCCCGAATCAGAAAGTCATGGACAACTTTTTCCGTATACGTCAGCATCCGATCAGGCTCGGGATAGTTATCGCCAATGATGCCATCAACAAGTTCAAATACCCAGTCATCCGGTGGAAAACCACGTGAATTGCCATACTCAACAAACGAACGCAACCATTTGGAAGTTTCATCCGTCTCATGATTATTTAAAAATATATGCATGCGTTCAGCAATTCCTTGTTTCGATGGCTTACCCGCCAAATGTCCTGCACTCCAAACACGCTTGCTTTCTTCTAGAGCAAAGTTGCCAAGCATGAAGAACATCTCACGAGGTGTGGCTGCAATCCAATTAGGATTTCCACGACCAGCATTGAGCAAAGTCGCCGCGCCCTGTTTGCTTTTCTCAGAAGCAAGACGAATCAACTCATTCTTAAATTCAAATGGACTAATGGCTTCAAAGGAACGTTCCATTTTGCGGCGATCATCTAAACTCAGATGTTGCCTCAAATGATTCTCTAATTTAACTTGTCCTGGCCCTTGAGCGTTCAAAAACCGATACCTCCCTGCAGATTACCTGCTGCTAGTATCGGCTACAATTTTTACAGGTATGTACCATTTCCGCGCGACCATCAAGGCTGCCGCGCGGAAGCTGCTTTCTCTCATTAAGAATGATACATTTTTCTGACTGCTAAGTATCAGGATAGATGAGAAATATAGACCGCATCCGCACCAAATGTAGCAGACAAGGCTTGTTTGGCGAGTTGATAATTCCAAGCTTCCCATACAGGATGGCCATCTACAGTTTCCCATAAGCCGCCATGTTTGGCAACGCTTTGCCAGTAGGGATTCAATTCATTCAGATAAGTACCTGCAGCAGCTACATCCCTCAACTGCATAAAAGGAATCCAATGATGATTGATCCAAGCACCACCCTTGACTTCAATAGAGTGCCAGTAATGATTCAATGAAGTTAAATGAGGTGCGCGTAGACGTTGGAACACAGATTCACCCGTTACACTGGCAGCCAAGCCAAATATGGCATCACGCGTAGAATAGCCATTGACTCCTGAATATTCGCCACTGCTCATATAACGAAAACCACCAGATTTTACATCGTAAAGTGACATTAAGTTATCTAAGGGTGAATGACCATTTACCGTCCATGCTGTAGGACGAATGCCTACGCTGGCAAGAGCATCCATAACCGTTCCATCAGAGTCGGCATCTGTAGATTGGGAACTGCTTTGATAGAGAAAACCACCATTCGACTGCTGAAGTGAACGCTCGTATTGCAACGCCTTCGCTATAGCTGGAGATTTTGCTGTCAGTCCCAGAGAACTAAGCGCAGCAATCACATAAGCTGTATCGTTGGAATCGCTCGCTACTCCTGTTGCATAGCCGAAACCACCATCTTTATTTTGCTGTGCGAGCAACCACGTCTCAGCAAGTTTAGGATTCCATTCGGTATTCCCAGCGTCCTCAAGTGCGATGATGGCCAGCGCCTGATTCGTCACACTGCCTGTGACAGTGCCTTTATTGTCATCCGCAAAATAACCTGCATTTTTACCGCTTAAGATTTGTCGGCTAGCCAATACATGCACCAAATTGACATGATGCACCTGATGCGGATCACGATGAGTAGCAAGCATGCTCAAAATCACTTTAACAAGCGTTCCTGTACTAGCAGACGCAGACAAGTCTTTGGCTGGCCATGTAGGTGAAGCAACCATATGTCCTGCTGCAAAATCAGCAATTTTGGTCCAATTCACCAAGCTGTTTGCTTGAGTCGAGTTCATGTAAGCAACAGCCGACGCCTCAGCTTCTGCTACAGTTGGTTGAGTATTGTTGTTGGCTGCATACACTGTCATGGGCGCGACTAAGAGACTAGCGGCTAAGAATCCTGTGCCAAAACGAAGAATATGTTTCACTTGTAAAACCCCTCTCGTTATTTATTTCATAGATTGCGAAGTTTCTTGCGAGGTTTCCTGGACAGAGCGATTTGAAATCGTCTTTGCCTCCATGCGCTGTTTGTAGCGTTCCATCAAGCGAAAAACGGGTTTCCCAGCCACAAGCACTAGACCTGCTGTAACCCCTGCATGTGTTGTGTCGAAAGGAAAAAAACTACTCATACAGGCCAGAAGATAAGTGTGCCAATTCAAGTGCTGTTCGCCTATCACGTATTGAATATCCATAAACCAGCCAAATCCATACGCTCCAAGGACGGAAACTAGAATTAATCCCCAGACAGGAAAGCGAATCCAAAATTTGCGAATCAGCCCAGCTAAAAGTCCTATTCCACCCCAAGCAACCATCTGCCAGGGTGTCCATATTCCTTCACCCAAGATTAAATTTGAACCGATTGCGGTCAATGCTCCAACTGCAGCGCCGACTGTCGGTCCGAAACTGAAACCAGACATGAGAATCAGAAACGTAGCTGGCTGAACATCTGGAATCCCCTGCACACTATCTCGTCCTACCGAAGCAATCGCCGCCAATGTAGCGATTACGGTCAACAGCCGGGCATCCTGCAGTTTTCTTTGCATGGTCAAAATGCCTGCATAGCCAGCCAAACCGAGTACAGCCAAGGCTATCCAATACCAGGCCCACCCATGCAAACTACCATAAATCAACACCACTAAGGCTACTAACAGACTCGCACATATCTGCAGCATTTCAAGACGACGCAGGTTTAACATGGACTCTTGCATAGGGTCCACCCCCGGAGTCCGGCATCTTTCCAGGTAAACACCTCGTCATCCACTCCCCGAAAAGCTCGTGCCAGCACCGGGGCATAAAGCATCGCCTGACTCATCCAGCGGCGTGGATTATCGACGACGACAGCCTGTCCACTGTCTATAAAGACTACCTCATCTGCCCATTCTGCCACAAGTTCCAAATCGTGCGTTGCCATACATACTGTACCATCCCATCTAGTTAACTCGTCAAGAAGCCAAATCCTTGTATCTGCATCCAGACCGCGTGTGGGTTCATCGAGCAACAACAAACGTGGTTTCAGCAATAAAGTCAAGCTGATCGACAGGCGCAATTGCTCTCCACCTGATAAATCTTGCGGGGATCGATGACGTTCTGCAAGCAAATGGACTTGCTTAAGCATTTGAACAAGCCGTTCTTCCGTCAAAGGTTGATTGAATCGGCGAAAGACTCGGCGAAATTCTTCCTCAACACTCTCTTCAAACAGCCATTGAGCTGGATTCTGAGGCAAATAGGCAATGTCTTTTAGTACCATTCGCTTTCCCTTGCGCATATGGGTTGCCAACAAACTTCCCTTTGCTTTTCCGGAATGCACAAACAACATGCCTGCAAGAAGTCGCAGGATACTGGATTTGCCCGATCCGTTTGGACCTATTAAACAAATTTTGCTCTGCTCCTTGAGGGAAAGCGACAACTCCTGCAATACTAATTTTTCCGCTAGAGGATAATAGGCGTTGACATTTTGCAACTCGACCAACCCTTGAACCGGATCGACTTTCGCCGTCCCTTGCTTGCTAAAATCAATGCACTGTTTGTCAATCTGCTTATCTTCCGAACTGATTTTCGCTGAATCTCTAGCGGTTTTCTGCCTCATCCCATGGAGCAATTTCTGACGCATGTCCTGAACAGAAAGAGGCGCTTCTAATGGTGATGTTTCTGAACAAAGCGGGTATTGCGCCGTGATCGGCAAAAAAATGGGATTGTGCTGTCGCCACCATGCAACGGCCTCACAAGCAGCTCCATGCCAAACCATGGAACCCTGTTCAAGAATGACAACCTGACCAGCATAAGGATAGATGGACTGACTCTGATGCTCGGTCATCACCACAGTCATTCCCCATTCTAACTGGAACTGATGAATCATCTGCAAAATACTCTGAGCAGCAGCAGGATCGACCTGGGATGTAGGTTCATCGAGCAACAAAATTTTAGGATGATGGGCGATGGCAGCGGCCAACGCGACCCGCTGGCGCATACCTCCGGATAATTCAGCAAGCGGTTTGTCGCGCAAGTGTAAAATACCCATCATTTCCAATACTTCAGTGACCCGCCAGTGCATTTGAGATGGATGAAATCCTAAATTTTCCATCGTGAATGCAACTTCCTGGGCAACGTGCTGATAGACAGATTGAGCTTCTGGTTGTTGATGTACATAACCAACCAAGCGTGTATGTTCAATTGGGTCGATGCCGATGAGGGAATGGCCAAAGAAAGACACCGTTCCTACAACCTCCCCACCATAAAAACGAGGCAGGGCACCACTGAGTATTTTGAGAAAGGTTGATTTTCCACTGCCATTCTTTCCTTGTATGTAAACCCACTCTCCCGCCTCCACTTGCCAGTTCTCTATAGAGAGAGCAGGTTGTAGTTGATTGGGGTAAGTATAAAGCAGTTGACCAATATCGATTGCGAAGCTCAATCACCATTTCCCCTCTTCTGTATATCAAGTCTCCCTTTTCTAACATCTCCCCAAAAGCTCGAGAATAAGGTGAAGAGAAACATAAGCAATGATGTCCACTCGCAGAATCTTTTAAAGGAATTTAAGGAAATCCAATCGGGTTTGATGATAGAAAGATTCAGTAAGGCATATCCGTAAACGAGCATAATCGCTATCAAAAGACTTACACGCAGCCCATCAGATTTGTGAAAACGCATACGCAAGTAACGGCTGCTCTGACCTATTCCATAGCCACGCACCATCATGGTTTCAGAAAGTTTCCAGGATCGCTCGAGCGCACGTGAGAGTAACATTCGCAAGGCAACGCCCACTTTCAACACTGCAGCCAGAAAAGCGTTTTGTCGCTGTTTGCTGGGAAAAAGCCGATCTTGAAACGACAGCCACTCACGAATCTGCTGGTACTCATCCATCACCATTGGCAACATATTGAAAAGAAGTGAAAGCAGAATACGCAAACGAGCCCATGAATGAGGCAGCCAATGTTGAATATCTTCCGGCTTCACAACTAGAGCCAAAGTCGTCATGGATAGTAGCGCTGTCAGATAACGAAGAGTCTGCAGTATCCCAGCGTATAAGCCTTCCGGAGTTAAACGCAACTCCCAGCCTCCCCACAGACGTCCACTCGTCCAAATCAAAGGGGCAAATGGTGTGCCTGCATCAGCGAATATCTGTACAATCGCATATACAATAGCCAGAATCCATAAATAACGCCAGGATAATAAAGAACGTCGTGTACGGGATTGCTGCAGAAAGAATAAGCAGCCCGATACACCCCATAAAAAAATCATTTGCCAGAGAGAAGTAATTGAAAAAATCAAAAAAAGCCAAGCTATTGCCAAACAGAGATAAACATACGGATGAGGTTGGCGAATTATTATTGGTCTCTGATTCATCCTTGACCTGTGGCAGGATTCCATTTGTGATAATCCCATACATCGACATCTCCAGCTTTAGGAATAATCTGGAGAGCACCTACGGGCGCTTCCTGACCATTGATATATAAAAACCAGTCGTAAGGTTTACGCTGACTCACAGGTACACCCGTCCATTGCGAACGAATGCCGTTAATGGAGACTACAAATCCGCCTCCATAAGCGGTTTGTACTTGAAAATTCTGCTCGGTATATTGCATCAGATTCTCGTCAGGGACAATAGGGATCTCTTTTTGAGCGATTACATGTTCAAACTTACTCACAATCAATGTGAATTCGCCATATGGATGCGATTGTTCTGAACTTGACGAGCTTTGTTCGGGTGTTGATGTATGTTGGGTAGCAGAAACTGAGGAAGCCCCTGAAATTGAGCTTGAATCTGAACCTGAACGGGTTGAAACAGAGTTCTTACTTTTCTGTTGTTGAGTGGAATTTTGATTGGATCCGACGACAGATGAGTTGCTAAGCGAACTTATAGTCGTTGCATGATGCTTAACGTTTACCTGCTTTTGAGCTGCCTTCGACACACGTTTGGTATCAAGCCTAGCATTTGTGGTGCTACGACTATGCAAAGAAGAATGTTTTTCAGGAGATGGGCCAGAAAGCTGAGGCGAGGATGACTGGGCAGAAATTTGACCCACTTTCTGTAACCATGCGGAAGAAACGGGTGACGTTTCTTTAGACTGATGCTCACTGGTATATACACCTACGCCGATTGATGCAGCAGCAATGAACAAAGGAACCAGCCGCAGCCATTGAACGCCCCGCATGTCCCATCCTCCTTCAAAGTTTCTTTCTAGGCTTTTTTTATCTACCATTCGTGGCCACTACCCATACCTAAAGGCAGGGGCTTCTCAGAACACGCATGACGCAACCGCCTACGTTACGTTCTGAAGGCTCAGTCCGGGCCAAAAGCAACATAAAAAATGAGCCCAAGAGGGCCCAAAACGCGCATGGCGCTCCCTGCACTGCTCAATGTCAATGAGAAGTGTGAGGATGATGAAAATTTTCATCAGATTCTTCCTTGCGAATTTCGTGAATCATATTGATAAAATAGGTTCCCAGCACAGCCACACTCACTGCCAAACCAATATACCAAGGAATATATTCGTACATAAGGATCCACTCCTTTATCTATTAAACATTCATGCGATGTCTATTACTTAGTATACTATTTTATTCAGCCTTATTGGCCAGGAAAATTCTTCGCAATTATTACCGATTATCAACAACTACTCTAAAAATGCAGATCAAACAGCATTAAATAGTATACGCTTTTGAATTTCTGCTGGATAAAGCAAATCTTTTCTATCATGAGCAAGCGCATCCAATGCAGCTACAAAAGCGTCACCATTGCCTTCCAGAAAAGGGTTTGGCATAACGTAAGCCTGTTGACCGTCAAAATAGGCAAGTTCAGCGTCTCCTGAAAAGCGCACACCATCCAGAGCACCCCAAATGATTAAAAACTCTCCATCCATATGAGTTTTTTCTTGAAACCATTGACTCAACGTTTGACAGACTTCGTTAGCATCCTCAGAATGAAAACCATTTTCCCACATCGTCGTTGTATAACCGTGATCGGCCAAAAAACGAGCAAAACCAGCCATCCATTCTAAACTCAAGTTTATCCCATCCGTTTCTGTTCAATTTACACACCAAATCGCTACTCCTGTGCTATTCGCTTCATTGAAGCCGCTTCGTCCAAGTGCCATAATAAAGGCAGTCAACACCCTTACGAAACGAAAGGCGGGAAAATATGGATCGTCCAACCCTTAAACAACGCTTGACACCACTTCAATACGCTGTCACTCAAGAGAACGCCACGGAGCCCCCGTTTCGCAATGAATTCTGGAATCATCACGCGGAAGGAATTTACGTTGACATCGTCAGTGGTGAACCGCTTTTTTCTTCACTGGACAAATTTGACTCAGCTTGTGGTTGGCCAAGTTTCAGTCAACCTATTGATAAAAATTGTCTGATGGAAAAAACAGACCTCAGTCATGGCATGATTCGAACGGAAGTGCGCAGCAAGAATGCAGACAGCCATCTCGGCCACGTTTTTGAAGACGGCCCTCTAGACAAAGGCGGTCTGCGTTACTGTATTAATTCTGCTGCTTTACGATTCATACCGAAAGATAAACTAGAGGAAGAAGGCTACGGCTCTTATCTCAAACTATTTGAGAACCGTTCTTAATCCATCTCCTCTGATTTGCCGCTCCCCATCGCAAAAACAAGGGTAGCTTAAGATTCATGATCTTTGTCGAGCGTTTGGGTGGCGGATGCCTCTTGCACGAGACTTCGTGAACTGCGTTTAGAGACAATCTGCATAGCTTCTACAAATTTGTTTACATCTGCCTGTAACTCTTCACATTGTTTCTCAAGCAGCGCCTGTTCCTTTTGCAATCGACGAATCTCCTGCTCACGCAATTCCAGCCGATTTTCAAGTTCTCCGCGCTCTCTGCGCAATCTGACGATTTCTCCACCTTCATCAATGATTTCAACAGATTGGAGATATTCAATCAATTGTTGTTTGCTAATTCGCTTATCCACCGAGGATAACGGACGCTCCTCGATCTTCTCCACAGTAGTCTCCTCATGGACAACGGGCGTTGACGGCGGCGGAGAAACAAAAACATTTTTCGCTGAAGTATTCGGCAATGTATATTCATCTTCATCTTCACGCGTAAAAAACGGTTTAATGACAGATTGCCACCTTGTTTTAGCAGCTTGAGCCCTCTTGGATAGCCATTGGATATCCAACCCCGGACGAGATGTCCACTTGCCAAGCAGAGATGCGCCTGTGGAAGGTTCTCGTTCCTCAGTGATATCATTTAAAGTAAAGGTACCACTAGCCAGAAAGTCGACCAGTTTGACAACACAAGCTGCATGAAAAGGTCCATCGAGATCGAGCCGAGCACAATCGGGACAGATTAAATCATCTATCTTTTCAAGAAAACTATCTCGGAAATAAATGGTTCTTGGTAATTCTAAAACAGGTACATCTTTTTGTGTGCTGGCCAAAATTAATTTTCTTTGCGCCACCAAACGTTCTGCCGCCAATTCCACTGCATAAGGATGCATGGATTGACCCATCTGATCCATTTTCACAAGCATTTCATCCAGACGAATTTGAGCATTGCATGTTTCCTGCAAATGAGTTTCCATCACTTGCAAGACCAAAGACTCCGCTTCTTCTTCCGAATCAGGCCAATTGGACAAGACAAAAGATTGCGGTCGACGTTGACTGGCAATAAACTGTTTCGCTTCCTCCACACTAACTTCACTACGGTATTCAGTATCAAATAACTGAACCTGATATTCTTCCGCCACCTTGATGGCCTCAAAACCTTTGAGCGTCTGCATGGTATCTCATCCTCACACGCTGTTGTATGTCGAAAGAGTATCACGAAATGCGTTTCTTCACCAATCAAAATCTTAAAAAGAGTATAATGTTGATCATTGGCAACGACTTTGAAACGAAACAAATTGGAGGTTTTCCCATGCAGCCACCACTCGCTCCCCGCCATCCTCAACCGCAAAGGAAACACGGAGATGTGCGGACTGATGATTACTATTGGCTCAATCAGAAAGACAATGATGAAGTTCTACGGTATCTGGAAGCTGAAAACGCTTATTATGACGAAGTTATGCAACCTCTAAACCAACTTTCCGAAAATCTCTACGAGGAATTTATTGCCCGTATCCCAGACGAAGAACAAGCCATCCCAGTGCGTTTTGGCTCTTACTTTTACTCCCGTCGTCAGGCAAAGGACTGGCAATATCCCGTCTATTTTCGCCAAAAGGCTAATCACCGGGCGGATTTGGCTCATTCTACCCCGGAGGTACTGCTCGATTTAAATGTATTAGCTAAACCAGGAGAATATTTGAGTGTGACAGAACGTCGTATTTCTCCCAATCAACAGTATCTGGCCTATTTAGAAAACAGAGACGGTACAGACCGCTATACCTTACGCGTGCGAGATTTAGCCAGCGGGGAATGGCTGAGTGACGAAGTGCCCAATGTGTTTATCAGCGACAGTATAGAATGGGATGCAAGCGGCCAATACCTTTTTTACATAAGTGTGGATGAAAGCCAAAGGCCCTATCAGCTATGGCGACATAAGCTCGGAGACAAAGAGGACATACTCATTTATGAAGAAGCGGATATGACCTGCGTCATTAGCCTGAGCCAATCACGTGACGGTCAATATCTCTTTTTGCAGTCGAGCAGCAAGACCACCAGTGAAACACGCTATTTGCATACTCATCAGCCAACTGAAAACTGGACACTGTTCCAAGCCAAACGGCCGAATATCGAATATACCCTGGAACACTGGCAGGGAGATTTTCTCGTCTTAACCAATGAAAATGCTACGAACTTCCGACTTCAAAAATGTCCAACGACCAATCGCCAGCCACTGGAAGATGTTTTTCCCTATGATGAGACACGTTATTTGACAAACGTTTATCCATTTGCTGATGCTCTAGTGCTGGAGGGTCGAGATAACGGATTGACGCAAGTTTGGATCTATGCGCAAGGCGAGTTGCACCGTTTGGAATGGTCTGAAACGGTCTATACCGTTCGTGTACTCGAACAGTACGAATTTCAGACCCATGAACTTTTGCTGCAATACGAATCATTTTTAACACCCAAAACAACGTATGCCGTTCATCTTCAGCAACTTACCAAAGAAGCTTTGCTGGTACAGGAGATACCAGGAAAATTCGATCCTACCCTCTACACGCAGCAACGCGAATACGCTTACAGCGAAGACGGAACAAAGATTCCCGTCTCACTTGTCTATCGCAAGGACGCACTTCATAAGGGACCTGCCCCACTGCTTCTAAACGGCTACGGGTCTTACGGTATTTGTTTTGATCCTGTCTTCCAAGCTCAAAATCTGCCTTTGCTCGATCGCGGTTTGATCATAGCCATTGCACATGTTCGTGGTGGCGGCGAAATGGGGCGTTCCTGGTATGAGTCAGGCAAGCTCCAACAGAAGATGAACACCTTCACTGATTTTATCGACTGCGCCAAACACCTCATCAAAAAAGGTTATACTTCTCCTGAGATATTGGCGGCTCGTGGTGGCAGCGCCGGTGGCCTGCTGATGGGTGCCGTCGCTAATATGGCTGGAGAATTATTTGCTGTCATTGAGGCTGATGTCCCCTTTGTGGATGTAGTAACTACAATGCTGGATCCAACCATTCCACTGACAACATTGGAGTATGACGAATGGGGAAACCCGGAAAATGAAACAGACTATCAATATATGAAGAGCTATAGTCCTTACGATAACGTGAAAGCGAAAGATTATCCCCACCTGCTAGTCACTACAGGTTTGAACGATCCGCGAGTAGGTTATTGGGAGCCGGCAAAATGGGTCGCCAAATTGCGCGTCATGAAGACGGATGAGCACATGATTGCCATGCGTATCCACATGGGAGCTGGACATTTCGGTTCTTCAGGACGTCTGGAAATGTGGAAAGAACGTGCCACACAAATGGCTTTTCTACTCGACAAAATAGGCATTCACGCATAACTGACATCAAAAAAGAGGCGTTTTTCAACGCCTCTTTTTTGATGTGCATATTTTTATAAAAATTTTTTCACAAACTGTTTTATAACAGTAGAAATTTCAGATCATTTGTTATATTATACAATCATCCGAAAGTGAAGAAAGGAGAATCTTCATGAAAAATATTTATGACGATTATGGATGGATACCTCGACCGTATCAGCCACTGCATCCTGCTGTTCAACTCGGATGGGTGTCTCCAGAATTCCCGGAAAATGAGAACCGTTTTTATTGCTATCGTTGCAATCGTCCTATTTCAACAAGTACATCTGGAGCACTCTATGAATGTGAACGTTGTATGAATTTGTCCAACGAATAAATTTTTTTACCACAACTGTTATACAACAATAATCAAGAAGAATAAAAAGTGATATAACAGAAAAAAGGGAGAGAACAGAATGAGCCAAAGAGAACGGAAAATTGCCCAGTTGACAGAAGAATGGAATACGAACCCGCGTTGGAGCGGAATTGCAAGAAATTATCAAGCGACTGACGTAGTTAGATTACAAAGCAGCGTGCGCATTCAACATACACTTGCAGAAATCGGATCGGAAAAATTTTGGAAATTATTGCATCAAGAACACCATATTAAAGCATTGGGAGCGCTGACGGGCAATCAAGCAGTCCAACAAGTTAAAGCTGGCTTGAAAGCCATTTATCTAAGCGGTTGGCAAGTCGCTGCTGATGCGAATCTATCGGGCCATATGTACCCTGATCAAAGTTTATATCCAGCCAACAGTGTTCCCCACGTAGTCAAACGAATTAATCAGGCACTCATGCGCGCTGATGAAATTCAATCTGCAGAAGGCGTAGGTGATATAGACTGGTTTGTGCCGATTGTAGCTGACGCTGAAGCTGGCTTTGGTGGTCCGCTGAATGTGTTTGAACTCATGAAGCAAATGATTGAGGCAGGAGCTTCCGCCGTACACTTTGAAGACCAGCTTTCATCAGAGAAAAAATGTGGGCACATGGGCGGCAAAGTATTGTTACCGACTTCACAAGCTATCCGCAACTTGACTGCTGCCCGCCTGGCTGCGGATGTTTTGGGTGTACCCACTGTCATTATTGCCCGAACAGACGCAAATGGTGCTCACTTGATAACCAGTGACGTGGATCCAAGAGATCAAGCCTTCTTGACTGGAGAACGTACAGTGGAAGGATTCTTCAGAATGCGTGGAGGCCTGGATGCAGCCATTGCCAGAGGTCTCGCCTATGCACCATACGCTGATATGATATGGTGCGAGACTTCAGAACCTAATTTAGAAGAGGCCAGAGCTTTTGCTGAAGCTATTCACAAGCAATTTCCTGGCAAATTATTAGCATATAATTGTTCTCCGTCCTTTAACTGGAAGAAGAAATTGGACGAAAAGACAATAGCCACCTTCCAAGAACAATTAGGTGATATGGGATATAAATTCCAATTTGTCACTCTGGCTGGATTCCATGCCTTGAACCACAGCATGTTCTCTCTCGCTTATCAATATCGTCAATTTGGCATGGCTGCTTATTCGCAACTTCAGCAAGCAGAGTTTGCAAGTGAAGCAGAAGGATATACCGCTACTCGTCATCAGAGAGAAGTTGGCACAGGATATTTTGATGAAGTAACTCAAGTGATTGCTGGCGGACTCTCCTCCACCACGGCCTTGACCGGATCGACCGAAGAAGAGCAATTTGTGTGAGCCTATCCCTATACAAAATCCTCCTTTTCCCGACCCTCTGTGGGTAAAGGAGGACTTTTTCCTGTATATGAACACCGATGATGATTTAATCCTCCTGACAGGATAAAGAATCTGCAAGTTTTGCCTGGACACGATGTCTTCTTAATGGTTTACGTACAGCAAACAGGAGCATACCTCCTATGACTAAAGCTGTGCCTAACCATTCTGCCCACCCTACAGTCTCATCAAGCGTAAAAAAAGCAATGAGGACCGTGAAGATGGGATTGAGATTGAGAAACATGCCCGCAACGGTTCCGCCCATCCGTAAAACGCCAAGATTCCAAAAAACCATAGCCACTACCGTACCGAACACGGCAGTATATCCTGCTGCATACCAAAAAGCGGGATAAGCAGGCAAATGATATAAACCGGAAGCTGTAAAAGGCAGGCAGACTACGGCTCCTATAGCGGCTGACCAAAAAGTAGCCAGATAAGGAGATACATCGCGCATCGCTTGTCGGCTAAAGACCGCATAAATTCCCCATATGGCGACTGCGAGCAACATCCATAAATCTCCTTGATTGACCTGTAACTGCAACAGTTTCATCAAGCGACCACTCGTAATCACAACGACAACGCCAGCTAAAGAGATAAACATGCCTATCCACTGTAGACCACGCAGTCGCTCACGAAGAAAAAATAATGAAGCCAAAGCTATGGCAAGTGGGTTAAGCGCTGAAAGAAGCCCGACTTGGTCGGCGCTTGTATGCTCAAGTGCCTGATAAGTAAATACATTGAATAACACGACGCCTGTAGCGCTCATGCCCACCAGTGGCAGCCAAGTGGATTTTTGAGGCCAAAACTTTTGTTCTGTTAATCGTATGACAGGCACCAAACAAACCGCGGACAGAAGCCAGCGCAATTCTGTCAGGGTCAAAGCCGATGCATGCCCCACCAAATCTTTACCGGCTACAAAATTTCCCGCCCATAATATACTTGTGACAATCAACAAGATAACTGTTTTCATGATGCCAACTCCTAACCTGTTCCAACCACAGCACTTCGCTATCATCTTTTCGTCCTAAATAGGCCTTTTTGGATTCTCTTCATAGGCATTGATCCCGCTACTCTTTTTGCAGATCAGCATAGACTACTGCACGGTCCACGATCTAGCAACAGAAGGGAGTGTCCATCCATTCATGGTACGTTATATGGTTCAAAAGGGCGATACACTCGGTGATATTGCTGTCAAATACGGGACAACCGTGCAAGCTATCGTATCAGCAAACGGTATTCGCAACCCCAATATGATTTATCCCGGACAAATGTTAAAAATACCTTCTCCTCATTACGCAGAGAAAAGCAAGTCCAGTTACAGTCCTATGCACCATTCCATGCATCATTCCATGCACTCGCATTCACATTCCATGCATCCTAGCAAACACTATGAAATGCATGACGAGAAATATCACAGTTCACACAAACACAACGGATACAATTCCTGATGGTAACAGTCCCTCGCATCAGTAAGGGTCTGTCAGAATACCCCATCTTGCAGGCGATGCCGACAAGGAAAAAAGCCAGCCAACACCAGATGGCTGGCTGAGCTTTGCTTGTTAGAAATTTTTCTTGGCACCTGGACATCTTGGTTCAGGATTCCATGAATCGCATATCACTCTCATCACGATTCAAACGAGCTTCTGCCATCTCTTGCAACTTGAATTTTTGAATCTTTCCTGTTCCAGTCATTGGCCATTCTTCAACGCTGACAAACCATACATGACGAGGAATTTTAAATTTTGCCAAGCGTTCTTGACAAAACTCTATGATATCACGACGCGAACATTCCACTCCTGGTTTCAGTTCAATAAAGGCAGCCCCTGTTTCGTGAGTCATAGCATCTTTGACACCTACGACGTATGCCTGAGCTACAGCTGGATGCTTACAAATGACATCCTCTACTTCTTTGGGAGCTACATTCTCTCCTGAAATTTTGTAGAGTTCCTTACTGCGCCCAAGTAATTCCAGATAACCTTCTTCATCGATTCGACCGAGATCACCCGTACGAAACCAACCGTCCTTGTCAATAACCGCTGCCGTTTCTTCTGGCTTGTTGTAATAGCCACGCGTTACCAGATTGCCACGGACCGTCAACTCTCCTACCTCGCCAGGTGGTAAATCCTCCCCGGTAAACGGATCAATGGTTTTATACTGACAATTTGCCCCGCCGAATTCCGGTAAGCCACTGGAGCCACCTGGCTTAATCCGCCCTACTTTGTTGACCACAATCTCAATTGGAGCCCCAACTTCAGTATGTACTGTGGCTGCAGTCGCCTCTGTACCACCATAACCCGCACAAATTTCCTGAACTCCGAGCACATCTACCGCTCGCTCCCAAATGGCAATGGGGGCAGGTGCTGCTGCACACATCAGCGCATTCAGTGCAGAGACATCATAACGCGAAACTTCAGGATGATTGACAACTGCCACAAGCATTGAAGGTACGCAGAGAAAATCCGTCGCCTTATATTTTTCCATCATTTGCAAAGTAGTCGTTGCGGTAAATCGTGGCGAAGTAATCAGTGTACCGCCAACAAAAGAAGCCGCTAAAATCCCCTCCACCAATGCAAAGACATGGTAAAGCGGCAACGCCGTATAAATTCTTCGTCCATCTTCAAAAGCACGACTGAGTGCAGTGGAGAAACCGCATCGCAAAAACATATCGTGCGTAATCATGACACCCTTTGGCAGCCCAGTTGATCCTGATGTATAGATAATATCTGCCACTTCGTCTGGATAACGATTCTTTTCAAGTTCCCTGCGCCAAATCTCATCACTGACATCGTCGGCAAGATGCTGAAAAGTTTCCCAGGATATAAATCGCCCGTCAAGCGGCCGTTCACTATTTTGAATACAAACAACCTGTTCAAGATGTATAGACCGATCACGATTCGTCAATTCATCATAAATCTTCTCTATTTCAACATCGTGAGCCACACCACTGGCAGTCTGGTGCATAATCAACCAACGGCTGTCTGATTGACGCAGTAGATAGTGGATTTCATCGCTACGCAACATGGTATTAATGGGCACACAAACAGCACCGATCATCCATACTCCGAGCATCGCAAAGAAGTTGTCCGCCTCATTAGCCATCAGCAACGCCACATGTTGACGACGTTTGACACCAAGTTTGAGAAGAGATTTGGAAAACGCTTTTCCCTTTTCCCACGCTTCTTCATAGGTAAACACATTATCTTCAACAATCAGAAGTGGACGATGGGCATAAAGAGTCAATAAATGTTCAAAGTGCTGAGACAAGGTATATCGCGGCCAAACCGGAAACAAGTCTTGCAAATACTGCCGACGTTCTTCAGCCGTCATGACCATGTGCTGGCTTCTCCTTTCTCTATTTCCTGGTTTCTTAGAGAAATGACTTTATATCGTTCTCTTCCAAATTAAACAAGCATTCTGCCCACCAAAACCAAAAGAATTGGAAAGAACATAATCTACAGAGCGGTACATGACCTCACCTAAAACCAAAAGCGGAGGCGCTTCTTCATCCGGTGCATCACAATGCAAATTCACTGGCAAGCGGCTCGTTTGCAGTGCCAAAAGAGCGACAATACTTTCTAAGGCACCTGCCGCCCCCAAAGCATGTCCTGTAGCTCCTTTGGTTGAACTAACAGGAATATCTGCCAACGCATCGGCAAACACCTTGCGCAATGCCCGACACTCTGCCACATCACCCGCTTGCGTAGCAGTGGCGTGGGCATTGATATAACCAATTTGCTTCGGCTGGAGTCCAGCTTGCTGCAAAGCTTGTTCCATAGCGAGCGCCGCGCCAACACCGTCCGGATGAGGGGAAGTATCATGATAGGCATCATTCGAGATTCCATAACCAACGAATTCAGCTAAAATTTCTTTACCACGTGCTTCAGCATGTGCCCTTGACTCAAGAATCAACACAGCTGCTGCCTCACTCATGACCATCCCTTGCCGATCGCGATCGAACGGACGGGACCAGGTGGATGGGTCGCCATTCCCCGTTTTAGCAAGCGCCCCAGAAGCAGAGAGACTCGCTAAAATTGGTGGATTGAACAGCGACTCTGTGCCAGCCACCAGTACAATATCCGCTCGCCCCGCAGCAATCCATGCAGCCGCCTCGCCAATAGCATTGGCCGAAGAAGCACAAGCGGAAGAAATGGTGAGCACAGGTCCCATCACGCCATAATGACGAGCCAGTACACCAGCCGTGCCACTCCGCATAGATTTGGTAACCAGACGCGGACTGACGCGATTCCTACCCTGTCGATAAATCGCCTCCGCACCTTCTACCAGCGAACCCACACCTCCATAGGTAGTCCCAACGGCAATACCTACTCGATGAACAGGTACTCCCCAGTTTACTTCACCACTTTGTTCGTAACCCGCCTGAGTGAGGGCCTCCCGAGCGGCTACCATCGCCATCTGCGCTGCCCGATCCAATTCCGACGCTCGTTTTTTATCTAGAAATTGCTCCGCTTGAAAATCAGGAATATCTGCGCTCGCCGGTGACCAATTGGCCAAAGAGGCGGGTGAAGCATGAATACCAGAAACACCCGCCAACAAAGAATCCCAAAAGATTGGAACCCCTAACCCTAACGGCGATACGATGCCATACCCCGTCACGACAACCCGCACAAAAAAACCTCCTGCCGTTCTCTCTGATGCTTGTCAAAAAAATAGAATCTTCATGGACATCTATCATCGCAAACGAAAAACTAACCATAAATCCAACAATATTGTAAACTTCGTCTTCACTTGAAACAATTCCTCTGATTTTTTACAAATTTAACTGAGTCTTGCTAAGTTCCCGATTCATTTGGAGACGCATGGGCAGATAATAGAAGAATGCTGAGACAAACAGTCCCACCACCCAGGCAATATCTGCGCCATGCATCCATTTAGCGATGAATCCTTCATGTAAGGTTGTATTCATAAAGGGAAACTGTACAAGAACACCTATGACATAAGCTACAATAGCTGCAAGATTGATGCCGGCATAAGCATCGTTACGTCCCAAAATACCTTCTATGTCATATTTCCCCTTGCGTAAGAAGTAAAAGTCCACTAGATTAATGGACGTCCAAGGCACTATAAAATAAAGTAACAGCAAAATGAAATTTGAGTACTCTGTCAAAAAATCCCCCTGTCCAAGAATGCTGATGAGCGTACCAATGGCTCCAACTGACAAAATAAAAAGCATGCGTTGCCAACCTGTAACATGTAAATGACGAATGGCCCCTAGCGTTGTCGTTACCGACATAAATCCTCCATACAAATTGAGAGCATTAATAGCCAAAACGCCCAGAAAAATGATGATACCCGTGACAAAAAACCAATGAGTTCCAGAAAGTTGTTCAAGATATTGAACCATATCCGCAGATTGTTTAGGTGCAATTATTGCAGCCATAGCCCCTAGTATCATCATCCAGGATGAACTGATGACTGAACCCAAATAGGTCCAGAAAAAGGTAGCTGTTACCGACGTGTTCTCCGGCAGATAGCGAGAATAATCTGCTACATAAGGAGCGTAGGTCAGTTGCCAGCTTGCCATGATGGAAATGACCAGCAAAAAGGCACTCCAGTGAAACGGAACGGGTGTCGAGTGAACATGCGGTAAAAATTGCAACATACGCACACTGATATAGAGAAATAAAATCACAAAAACAATAGCTACATATTTTTCATAAGTATGAATCAGGTCATAGCCGATTGTTACCAGTAAAACTGCTGCGATATTCACGATAATGATGCTCATGGTGACAGAAAGATGGAGAACCCCAGACAGTGCCTGCGCACCAAGCACAGCACTGCTCGAGAAAAAACCAATATACATGACGATAACTAAAATAAGTGGCAGAATAGCCCCTATCTTCCCAAATTGTGCCCTACTTTGAATCATTTGCGGAACGCCAAGCTTCGGACCTTGAGCAGAATGATAAGCCATAAAGAGACCTCCAAGCAGATTGCCGATCACGATGGCTAGCACGGCATAGCCTAGATTGAGTCCCAGTACAATGGCCAAGACTCCTGTAACCACAGTCGTGATTTGAGCATTAGCAGAAAACCAAATCGTGAACAAACTTCGGGCCTTTCCATGTCGCTCATGACTTGGAATATAATCAATACTGTGCTTTTCCATGAACATGTTCGCTGACTACCTCCTCATATTGTGGATTCTCATAGGAAGACTAACGCAGTTTCAATCAACAGACTACGCAAAATATTGCGAACTTTTAGCAGGAATTTGTGGTAATGAAAGCGTTTCATTGCGAACGGCAAGAAAGAACGGAGTGACATGATGTCTTATCGAATGCAACCTACGCATTGTCAAGGTTGGCCACAGGAAGGCTTGTATCGCTTATTAGAGAATGTTCTTTCCCCCGCTGTAGCCGAAAACCCTTACGAATGGACGGTTTATGGTACCGGCAGAGCGATTCGCAACAAAGCAGCACTGCTAGAAACACAAAACTTACTTGCTGACTTGCGAGAAGACGAGACGTTGCTTATTCAGTCAGGCCAACCTGTTGCCGTTTTTGCTACTCATCCCATGGCTCCGCGCGTTCTTATTTCAAATGGCATGCTCGTGCCCAAATGGGCAAATTGGGAGCACCATTATCAATTAGAGCAAAAAGGTTTACTGATGTATGGACAGTCCACGGCCGCATCTTGGGCATACATTGGCGCTCAAGGCATTCTACAGAATACTTACGAAACGCTTCGTGAAGTTGCCGAGTCCTGGGGCGGTACACTGTTGGGCAAGTGGGTCTTGACAAGTGGACTTGGCGGCATGGGGTGTGCGCAACCTTTGGCCGTCAAAATGAACGGCGGAGTGGCCATTGTAGCAGAAGTAAGCGCAGAACAGATTCAGCGGCGACTCGATACAGGATATATCGACGTAGCTACAAACAGTATAGAAAATGCCTTGCAAATGGCTCAGGCAGCATGCCGCAAGAAATACCCCCTTTCTATTGGCTTGCTCGGTCATGCTGGAACAATTTACGATTCTATAGCTAACCGTGGGATGGTCCCTGATATTGTGACTGACCAGACACCTGCCCACGATTTGTTAAGAGGCTACATTCCAGATGAATGCAGTGTGTCGGAAGCTTTACGTTTACGGACGGAAAATCCTAGTCACTATTTGACATTATCCGCTCAAAGTGTGGTTCGTCACACCGCGGCTATGCTGCGTTTTGCCAAAATGGGCAGCATCATCTTTGAATATGGCAACCATTTGCGTGCAGCAGCAAAAGAAGCTGGTCTAGAACAGGCAGTCAATATTCCCTCCTTTATTACTTTATTTGCCCGTCAACGTCTCAGTCGAGGAGATGGCCCCTTACGATTTATTGCACTCTCTGGAAAAGCACAGGATATTTTTCAACTCGATGCTGCTTTGCTCAAACACTACCCACATAATCAACGCATGACACACTGGCTGCATTATGCTCAAGAAAACGTGCACTTTCAGGGATTGCCTGCCCGTTCTGTTTGGTTGACTTACGAAGAACGCGAACAATTATGCGAATGGCTCCCAGAATATCTCAACCAGCAACCGCCTGAAGCACCATTGGCTATCACCCGCGATCATTTTGCCGGATCAACCATGGCATCTCCGCATCGCGAAACAGAAACCATGCCAGATGGAAGCGATGCAGTAGCTGACTGGCCGATTCTAAATTCTCTGCTTATGACCGCAAGTGGCGCCACGATGGTAACCGTGCAACAAGGTGGAGGTGTCGGTGTGGGCCAATCTCTACACTCGGGAATGACACTGGTACTGCATCCTACAGAGGACTTACCCACAAGATTGCAGCGCGTTTTAATGGGCGAAGCCAAACTTGGCGTACTGCGCTACCAAAATGCTGGTTACCCACCCCAGCCAAAGAGGGAAGGGAAAGATGGCGTTATATGAAAAAACCGTATGATTGGCAACGTGTTCAGAGTGAAGAATATTTGCTGAGGCATTGGATACTGGGTCAACCACTGAGCGCCAAGATGCTTTGGAATATTCTTAGCGATCTCGATTGGCAACAGGCACCCCATCAAGTCATGGTTTTACGCTGGCAATTAGACAAAGAGGCGCAAATTTTTCTGGGTGACACGCAAAAATTTACTATCCGTCAACATATTACCGAGATTTCTCGCGATTATATTCCTCAATGCTTGCAAATTTGGCAAGAAGAAGACGAGTGGATCTCTTTTCCACACTATCATTCTGTACTGAATGAAGAGAATCTCTCCAATATGTTGCAAGCCATTCTAGCCAGCTTACCCATTCCTTTACCTGTGCGACTCTTTATCGGAGTGGAAAAAGTGGTGGACACGGTAGTACAAATTCCACAAGCGCTGCGCCTGGCACGCAGGGCTGCCTTGCAAGCCATGGAACATCAGATACAGATTCTCTCGGTGGAGGAAATGGAACTCGATTTAGACCATTGTGATGCACCTAACCATCATGCCGAAAAAAATGATGATCAACCTATCCCTGCTTGGCAAACTCATGACGGCAGAGAAACACCTGCGATTTCGCCTATTGTAGAACAGGCTGTAGCGTATATACACAGTCATCTGCAATCTGCTTTGACACTCCCAGAAATCGCAGTTCAAGTAGCTGTCAGCCGTTTTCATTTAAGCCATCTTTTTCGCCAACATTTACAGACTACTGTGACTTCTTATGTAAGATCTGCACGGCTTGCCAAAGCGGCTGAACTGCTTGCCAATAGCGATAAAAGCATCAACGAAGTAGCAGATGCGGTTGGCATGGCTGACGCCAATTATTTCAGCAAGTGTTTCCGTGCTACATACGCTCTCTCGCCTAGTGAGTTTAGACGCCATAAAAAAGCATCCATTCAAGAGTAAAATTTTTACTTGAATTACTGGAACATCCTGAAAGCTGCAGTCAGCAAATCTTTGCCTTAACTTCGCAAACCGCTCCAGCGACATACCTGTTTGAATACGCTATCATGATGGGCAAAAGACCATAGAAGGGATACGTTTGTTGATTGCCATTGATGTCCCTTGAAGGAGAGAGCTTGGATGTCTGCTAATCTTGAATATCCGATTCACGCCCCTCGCGGAAAAAAACTCCGCTGTAAAGGCTGGGAACAGGAAGCCGCATTGCGTATGCTGATGAACAATTTGGATCCCGAAGTAGGCGAACGTCCACAAGATTTGGTCGTCTATGGAGGGATTGGCAAGGCTGCCCGCAATTGGGAAGCCTACCACGCCATTGTGCGCAATCTAGAACAGCTTGAATCCGATGAGACCTTGTTAATTCAATCGGGTAAACCGGTCGGAAAATTTCGCACTCACGAGGATGCCCCACGAGTCCTGATATCCAATTCCATGTTAGTACCGCATTGGGCAACTTGGGAGCATTTTCGAGAATTAGATGCCAAAGGTCTGATGATGTTTGGCCAAATGACTGCTGGAAGTTGGATTTACATTGGTACACAGGGTATCCTCCAAGGAACCTATGAAACTTTTGCTGCTGCGGCTAGACAAAAAGGCCTTCCTTCACTGGCTGGTACACTTACTGTAACTGCTGGACTGGGAGGGATGGGAGGCGCACAGCCACTTGCCGTGACTATGAATGAAGGCGTCGCCATTGTGGTGGAAGTCGATCCGCAGCGAATCGCCCGACGTATCGAAACGAAATACTGCGATGTTCAGGCCAACAGCCTGGATGAAGCACTTGCTCTGGCTAAAGAAGCTAAAATCAAGAAAAAAGCACTATCCATAGCACTGCTTGGCAACGCCGTGGATGTTCTGGAGGAATTGGTGCAGCGAGAGATGGTTCCCGACTTTGTCACTGACCAAACCTCAGCTCACGACCCGCTCAACGGTTATATCCCGCAAGGATTGTCTCTCGATGAAGCCACGCGCTTACGTCTGGAGAACCCAGAAAGATATATTCAACTTGCCAAGTCCAGTATGGCTAGACATGTAAAAGCTATGCTTTCCTTGCAAAAGCTAGGAGCGACTGTGTTTGATTATGGCAATAATATTCGCCAGGTAGCTTACGACGAGGGTGTAACAGACGCGTTTGCCTTTCCTGGATTTGTTCCCGCATACATTCGCGACTTGTTTTGCGAAGGCAAAGGACCGTTTCGCTGGGCAGCGCTTTCTGGAAACCCAGAAGATATCTATAAAACGGACAATCTCGTTCTTAAACTTTTCCCGGACAATGAACATTTGCGTCGCTGGATAACCTTAGCCAGAGAACGTGTACAATTTCAAGGGTTGCCAGCACGCATCTGTTGGCTGGGCTATGGTGAGCGTGTGCGGTTTGGTCTCGCCTTAAATGAGATGGTAAAAAGCGGTGAATTAAGCGCACCGATTGTGATTGGTCGCGATCACCTTGATTGTGGTTCCGTGGCAAGCCCCAACCGTGAGACGGAGGCTATGCGCGATGGCAGTGATGCAGTGGCTGACTGGCCGATTTTAAACGCACTGGTCAACACAGCGGCAGGAGGAAGTTGGATTTCTGTCCATCACGGTGGTGGTGTAGGTATGGGGTACGCCATACATGCGGGGATGGTCGTAGTGGCTGACGGCAGCGAACGCGCAGCGCGTAAACTGGAGCGCGTGTTGACGACAGATCCAGGCATGGGTATCATCCGTCACGTGGATGCAGGGTATGAAAAAGCAGAACAAGTAGCACGCGAAAAAGGTGTCAACATTCCAATGTGGGAAAATTAATGTCATCCATTCCTCCAAAAACCAATTACAACCATCCTGCTCATCCATGGGCAGGATGAACTCACGGAAAAGGAGTTTTGGCATGACAGAGAGAGTATTCGATTCATTAATTGTGCACGCTCAAGTCGCTACCATAGCCGGTTCTGCCCCCCACTGCGGGAGCTCCATGCGTGAAATAGGCCTATTGAACGACGCAGCCGTAGGCATCATAGATGGCAATATTGCTTTTGTGGGCAGCAGCCAAGATGCTGCAGCGCTGGAGGCCAAAGAGTGTCTGGATGCTCGAGGCAGACTGTTGACGCCTGGTCTCGTCGATCCACACACACATCTTGTGCACAGCGGATCGCGCGAAAGTGAACTGGCGCAAAAGCTGGCCGGTATCCCTTATTTGGAAATTTTGCAACAAGGCGGGGGTATTCTTTCGACCGTCCATGCTACACGCAGAGCAAGTCGGGAAGAACTCATAGAGCAAGCACTTCGCTCCTTGCGAACGATGCTCCTCTGGGGCACAACAACCGTAGAAGCGAAAAGCGGTTACGGTCTAGATGTGCCCACTGAACTGCTGCAGTTACGTGTGGCTCAAGAGTTACGGAAGTTGCAGCCTGTGGAAATTATTTCAACCTTCCTCGGCCCACATGCCATACCGCCTGAATATCAAGATCGTCCGGATGCTTTTTTAGAACAGATGATTCAATTACTGCCAGCCATCCAAGCTGAGCAGTTGGCTGATTTTGCCGATATTTTTTGCGAACATGGTGTATTCAGTGTGGTACAAAGCGAAAGATTTTTGGAAGCCGCTCAAAAAGCTGGTTTCGGATTGAAAATTCACGCTGACGAAGTCGAACCGCTGGGTGGTGCGGAACTAGCCGCTAAACTCGGAGCTGTTTCTGCTGACCATTTATTAGCAGCCAGTGAAAACGGTCTGCGGTCATTGGTATCAGCTGGCGTCATGCCTGTACTGTTACCCGGAACTTCCTGGAACTTACGTGCCAAGCCTGCGCGCGCACGCTTTCTCATAGATACGCTTCAAGCCCCCGTGGCACTGGCCACAGATTATAATCCTGGCAGTTGTCCGACAGAATCGTTGCAATTCATTATGGCTCTGGCAGCCAATGAACTGCGCATGACGCCTGAAGAAATTTTGACAGCTGTAACCATCAATTCCGCACATGCCATTCGCCAAGCTCATCGCGTAGGCTCTATTGAAGTAGGTAAACAGGCAGATCTCTGTCTATTCAACGCGGACAATCCTGCCTATTTGGTCTACCACTTTGGTATCAACCATATAGCAGATGTTTGGAAAAAAGGCCAACATGTGGTGGTAAACGGTCTTTATATCGATAATCCTTGATTGGAGAGAAAAATACTTATGATTCGCGGTGTAGAAAAAGCAGGCACTCGCTTTCGTGACCATCTTGATCAAAAAGTTATGGACTGGATACGTCCTTATGACGAATCGATTGAATTCGACACAGCGTTACTTGGAGCCCCACTATCCAAAACATCCATCAGCCACTCTGCGGCCTTTCGCCTGCCAGACGCTATTCGTTCTCTATTTCAAACTTTTACTCCCTTTTCAATTTACCATCGTCTGGACTTGAGCGAACATTTACGTTTGGTAGACATGGGAAATATCCGCATGCATTTGACAGACTTAAACGCTTGCTTGGAAGCCATTGAATGGGCTTGTCTCGATTATTGGAAACAATTTCCTCATCAACGTTTGATTCTTTTAGGTGGCGATCACGCAATAACCGGGGCATCGCTGCTCGGATTGGCTCAAGCTCGACCGGGAAACTATGGAATCCTCCATTTTGACGCGCATCATGATGTGCGTAACTTGCAAGATGGCGGACGCAGCAATGGCACTCCATTTCGTACGGTACTAGAGTCGGGGAATTTTAAGGGCAAAAATATTGTACAGATTGGTATCCAGGATTATGTAAACAGCCGGATCTATCATGAGTACGTTCTGCAACACGGAGTAACAGTCCACAGCGCCCGGCAAGTGCGACATACTGGGCTGATGACTTTAATCGAGCAAGAAGTAAATCGATTGCGTAAGCAGGTGGACGCTATCTACGTCAGCTTTGACATGGATGTCATAGACCAAAGTTTTGCGCCCGCTGTACCAGCGCCGAGCAGCGGTGGTCTGGATATGTGGCAAGCAATTGAAGCCCTGGAATGGCTCGGCAGCCAGCCAGACGTTATAGGTTTCGATCTCGTTTGTATTGACCCAGAACGCGATGTGCGTGACTTGACTGTGCGTGCTGCTACGACTTTATTAATGAGCTTTCTGACAGGGCAGGCACTCAATTCATCCACGAAATAAAGCAAGCATTGTACTTGGACTTTTATAGGAAACTGCGGGCAATCTTTCCCCAGTCGTCCAATCGGTGTAAGGCGTCTTGCCAGGTCTCGCTTACGAGTTCTGCAGCATGACGCCTGCGTTGCAAACGAATTCCTTGTCCGGCCCAAAGTGACATATAGTCCACATTTCCTATTTGTGCGGCACGATTGCGAATATCGCGAGTCCACTCGTTCTGTATAGGATACGGCAACGTGGCATCTTCCAAATCAGCCAGTTCATTCATCATTGCCGTGATCAAACCACGAGCAGATTTTCCTGAGTAAATTTTTGTCAAACGCGTATCCGTTTCTTCAGCTTGAAGAAGTTTTTCTTGATAAGCAGGGTGTGCTCCACTCTCATAACAAGTCAAAAAAGCCGTTCCCATTTGAACAGCTTGCGCGCCTAGCAAAAATGCGGCCGCCACACCTCTGCCGTCCATCAAACCTCCTGCGGCTATGACCGGGATTTGCACAGCATCCACCACTTGAGGCAATAGAGCCATGCTCCCTATACAAGCCTCTTCCACAGCGTGATCAAACGTACCACGATGTCCGCCAGCTTCGTAGCCTTGCGCGACTACTGCATCCACACCAGATTTTTCCAATTGTTCAGCTTCATGCACACTTGTGGCCGTACCTATCATATAAATCCCTGCTTGTTTACAAAGATTTATCCATTCTTGCGATAATCGTCCGAATGTAAACGAGAAAACAGGAACCTCTTCATTGATGACAACTTCCATTTGTTGTTCAAAAAGTGATTCCTGACTCTGAGGCCATTGGGTTTGGGTTTGCTCGGCAAGTCCCAGTCTAAGGCGGATCTTTTGAAGAGCTTTTTCCATCTGCTGACCATGCTCTTGATGAATCGATCGATTATTTTTTTCTGGAATAAACAAATTGACCGCAAACGGTTTTTCTGTTTGTAATTTCGTTTGGCGAATGGCATCACGCAAATCGCCAGGCTTCATATATCCAGCTCCAAGCGTTCCTAGACCGCCAGCATTGGAAACCGATGCTACCAATTGAGGAGTCGTAGGTCCTCCTGCCATACCAGCTTGAATGATAGGAATTTGAATGCCAACTTTTGTTATCCAATCGATTCCCAAAACATCTCCCCCTTACATGACAACTACCAATCTACTAGCTTCACCGCCAGCCAGTTCATCAAATCCTTGATTGATATCTTCCAATGGCATTGTTTTGGAAAGCAACTTCTGTACAGGCAGCAAACCTTGTTCACAAAGTTGAATGAAGCGTGGAATATCACGCGAGGGGATACAACTACCTACATACGAGCCTTTAATTGTTCGTTCTTCAGCAGCAATTGATACCTGTGGAATAGAGAACATGTGATGAGGATGAGGTAATCCAGTAGTAACTGTGGTCCCTCCTCGACGTGTAATCTGATAAGCATTGACCAAGGCAGTAACCACGCCAGCCGTCTCAAAGACAAACTCCAAGCCACCACCAGTTTCTTCTCTGACAAGTTCAACCAGATTGTCCAAACGAGCGTCGTACGTATGCGTAGCACCAAGCTCGCTTGCAAGAGCTAATTTAGCCGGCTGGGTATCAATGGCTATCATTTGGCGAGCTCCCGCCAACCGTGCTCCCATCAACGCTGAAAGGCCAACACCTCCCAGACCAACCACAGCAACACTCGCCCCAACAGGTAAACGGGCTGTGTGAATAACCGCCCCTACTCCGGTCATGACAGCACATCCAAATAGAGCTAATTGAGAAAAAGGAAGTTCTGTCTCCACAGGGACGATAGAATGTTGCGATAACACGGCGTATTCAGCAAACGCTGAAACTCCTAGATGATGATGGAGTACATTTTTCCCAGCATAGAGACGTCGACCTCCCGTCAACAACTCTCCTGCTCCATTGGCTACCGCACCTGGTTCACAGAGGGCTGGCCTGCCTTCGCGACATGGCGCGCAATGTCCGCAGCTTGGCACAAAAGCGCAGACGACTTTCTGTCCTGGACGAATATCTTGCACCCCCGCCCCGACTTCTATCACTTCTCCTGCCGCTTCATGCCCCAGTACCATAGGCATGGGACGTGGGCGATTACCCTCTAAAACAGATAAATCCGAATGACAGAGCCCGGCAGCATGAATTTTCACCAATACTTCCCCCGCTTGAGGCGGATGCAATTCTACTTCTTCAATAGACAATGGTTTACTCTGAGAATACGGTTTGGGTAACCCCATTTCTCGCAAAACAGCGGCACGCATTTTCAACTAGATACACCTCATTTTGAACTTTTTATCTTTTTTCTATTCCATAAAAAGAAAACTTACTTATCAAATTTGCCTTAGTTAAAGCAAAGGTTAAAATCATCCATAGAATGGCGATGAGGAGCGATAAAAACAATGTGGAGAACCATCATTCAACCAAGAGTCTCAGAAACCGACGGTTCAGGACATATCAATAATACCACTATCCCTGTTTGGCTTGAGGCTGGAAGAGAAGAACTGTTTCGTCTCTTTACACCCAACTTATCCTTTGCTGATTGGAAGATGGTTGTAGCTGAAACGCGTATCCGTTATCTCAACCAAATTTTTTATGGTAAAAAAGTAGAAATCCGCACAGCCATTGAACGCATTGGCAACAGCAGTTTGACCCTCAACGAAGAGATTGAGCAGGAGGGCAACCTCTGTGTCACTGCGACAACTGTCTATGTCAACTTTAACTTTATCCATCAAAAAAGCGAACCCATTCCTGAAACTATACGCCATCAATTATTAGCACATCTCATTGAAAAATAATTTTCACAACCCAAAAGCGGCCGATCCAATCTCGGCCGCTGAATTGGCAAGTCTATAGAAACCTTACATCCCTGTGTTGACTTGCACAGGAGATAAACTTTTCTGACGTGTCGCAACAGAAACCAAGAGTACAACCAGCATATTGACGAGGAGCGCCCAAAAACCTGTATTGGCTCCCCAAAGAATGGATTGTTTAGTGAGCGTAAAGTAGACCACCAAAACGACCCCTATGACGATCCCGCTGAAAGCCCCTGCTTTTGTCACATTCGATGGAGCAAATAAGGTCAAAAGCACAGTGGGGAAAAATTGAGAAACAAAATTGTATCCCATGAGTAACAGCGCAACGATTGTAGCATTGCTATGAATGGAAAAAAGAAAAGTGACAATGGCTACCAACCAAACTACAACACGCGCCACCCGTTGCACCTGTTGAGAAGAAGCATTCTTAAAGTATGGTTTGTAAAGATTTTCTGCCACAAGTGTCCCTGCACACATCATCATGAGTGAACCAGGCACAATCGCTGTCAACACACCTGCGCTACCTATCACACCAACAAGCCAAGCCGGAAATGTCTTTTGGACTGCAGCCAGCAATGCTAGGTTAGTATTTTTAAGACCAGGTACAATCCATATGGCAGCAAACCCTGCAAAGAAGACAAACAATAGAATCAGTTGATACAGCGGTAAAAAAGTAGCGTTTCTTCGAAAGATTCGTTCATTTTTAGCGGTATAAACCGCACCAAAAGCATGTGGCCACATATAGAATCCGAGTCCTGTCAAGGCAACTGTGGAGAGAAACCAAGGAATTCCCATGCCATGTTGCCCAAGTGTTAAAAACCCAGGCTTCTCTTGATTTATATGAACCATCAATTGATGTAAGCCACCAGCACGAATGGGTAAAGCAATACCTACAACTAGAACAACTGCCAGAATGAGTATATCTTTTAATACAGCTGTCCATGCCGTACCATAAATGCCACTAACGGTTACATATATCGCCAACAGAAACATGGCTATAGCAATAGCCACCCATTGAGGCAAAGCGCCATACGAAGCCATTTGAACAATCAGACCAAGCCCTGTCATCTGTGACTGAAGATAAGGAATAATAGCGACAACTCCCACCAAAGCAACTAAAACACCTAAAGCAGGGCTATTGAATTGACGAACAAAAAAATCTGGTTGAGAAATGAGTTGATGACGTTTGGCATATCTCCAAATAGGAGGCAAGAGAAAATAAGAGAACAAATAGGCTACTGCTCCATAAGCCAAAATATAGACTGTTGGACCACCTGTTCCATAAGCCCATCCACTGCCACCAAGAAACGTAAACGTAGTGTAAATTTCTCCTGCCAACAAAAGAAAAACAAAAAGAACTCCAAATCTTCTGCCGCCTACCGACCATTGTTCCATATCCAAACGTTTTCTTTTTTTCGATAAAAGCGCCAGACATAGTGCCACCAACATGGTTGCAAATATGAGAATGATGGGAGCTTCATGCATGCTCTATTCCTCCTTATTGGCCGGATCGAAATGATATATGACAGCCATACAAACAGAAGTGAAAAGAATAGCCATCACCATGTAAAAGAAGAGAAATGGCATACCTAGTAAAATAGGATAAACATGATTGACAAAAAAAACGCCTCCAAAAATTACAATAATAGGTAAACAAGCTAGCCAACGAATGGCCATTTTCACCCCTCCTATTTGGTTATCAATCGACCATTGTACGTAGAACTATACTGACAAACGCCTTGACCCCTACTGGTAGGGAATCCTCGTCAATCGTAAATCTGGGATGATGATGCGGATATATAATTCCTTTTTCCACATTTCCAGCCCCCACATTAAAGAACGTACCTGGCACCGATTGCTGGTAAGCTGAAAAATCCTCTCCCCCCATATGCTGTTCTCCTTCAATGACAGTCTCATCCCCAAAAACTTCAATCAGCACGGCTCGAATTTTATCCGTCAATGGTTCATCATTGACCACAGGATGATATCCTTCTTCATAGTGGAAAGAGTAGGTTGCACCATGTGCACTACAAATCCCAGCGACAATCTGTTCCATCATCTGTGGTATCTGTTTGCGCAATTCTGCCTGAAAAGTACGTACCGTCCCATTTAATTCAACTTTCTCAGGAATAATATTATGAGCTGTACCCGCATGAAACTGCGTCACAGAAAGAACAACTGGTTGTAATGGATTTATTCTGCGTGAAACAATTTGTTGCAAATCGGTGACCACATGGGCAGCCGTAAGAATCGGATCGACCACAGCTTGAGGCATAGCGGCATGACCCCCCCGGCCTTGAATGGTAATATGAAATACATCTGGGGCTGCCATAAACGGCCCGGATTTAATGGCAATCTTTCCCACTTCAAGCGGCGACCAAAGATGTAACCCTATAACAGCCTCTACATGATCCAAGACACCAGCAGCCACCATTTGTGAAGCTCCACCTGGAAACAATTCTTCAGCATGCTGAAAAAGGAAGCGAACTTCCCCATGCAATTCGGACTGCAATTCACTCAAAATCCTCGCTGTACCAAGCAAGATGGCAGTATGTCCATCGTGGCCACAAGCGTGCATAGTCTCCGGCACTGAAGATATAAAATCAAATTGATTTTCTTCTTGAATAGGCAAAGCATCCATATCGGCTCGAATCGCCAGTACCGGACCAGGATGTGCTCCTATAAGGCGAGCCATGACACTCGTAGGTGTAGGTCTAGAAAGTAGCAAATTAGGAAACTGAACTAGCGTGTCATAGACAAATTGAGATGTTTTCTTCTCTTGAAACGACAGCTCTGGATTTCGGTGTAAATGTCGTCTCCAACGGATTAACTGATCTCGCATGGAAGCAATCATATCCGATAATTCTGATATTTCTACAGACATTCCAACGCCTCCCTACTGATTTTAAAATTCTGCTTGACTCAAATGCCCTATAGACAAGATTGACAAATATAGAATGATAAGTACGATCACGACAAACCAAATATGTACGCACTTTGTTGAAAGTAGAAATTCCATATGTACTGTGGAAAAAAGTTTCATACTCTATCTGCAAAAAAGCGCAAAAAACTGCCGACTTGGCAGTATCCATCATGTACACCCAGTCGGCAATAGAAATTTATTTCTAATCACACATGCAATCTTATAGAATTTTTTTAAAGGAAAAGTTAAGTAAGTACGCTAGATAATTCCGCCACTAAATGTTCTTTGGGACGGAAACCAACAACTGATTTGCTTACTTGACCATTTTCAAATAAAAGCAGCGTAGGGATGCTCATAATGCCAAATTGACTTGCGGTTTGGGGATTTTCGTCCACATCAAGCTTAGCCACAATCAGTTTATCAGCATATTCGTTAGACAATTCCTCCAGTACAGGAGCCATCATGCGACATGGACCACACCACGCCGCCCAAAAATCAACAAGAACGGGTTTGCCTTGTTGAAGCAACGAAGCAAATGTTTGATCAGTAACTTTCTGTGTAGCCATTTAGAAAACTCCTTTCTCAGTTCAACGTTATCCTTCACAATAGGGTTAGTTTGTGTAATTAGATTATTTTTAGTAACCTAATATCATACTATATAATTTAATTACTTTTGTCAAGCAGATATGTTAAGATGAATCTATCGAGGTGATGAATCATGCAGGAATATACTGTCTGTCCTAAATTTGAAGAAGCTTTCTCGCTTTTGGGTAAGCGCTGGACAGGTCTTATTTTGCGATCCCTGCTGGATGGAGCCAAGCGCTTTTCAGAAATAGAAGAATCTATTCCTGGAATGAGTGCGCGTATGCTGACAGAAAGATTTAAAGAATTAGAGAACGCTGGAATTCTGGAGAGGATTGTTTATCCGCAAACTCCCGTTCGTATAGAATATAAACTTACAGAAAAAGGCCGCGATTTAGCGCCAGCTCTGGAATCCATTCAAGTTTGGGCTAACAAATGGTGCAAAGGGCAACAGGAGGATAATACAGTTCCATCAAATAGCCAGAGAGCGTGAACTTAGATCGTATGTCGGGCTATATGAATCCATTGGATATCACTAACCCCCTAATAAACCATCCAGGGGGTTAGTTTTGATTTGACTTATTGACCGGCTTCCATGATCACTTTTTTTATTCTCTCTACAGCCCAATCAATTTCTTGTTTTTGAATAATAAGCGGTGGAGCAAAGCGAATGGTCATTTCATGTGTTTCCTTGCAAAGCAGACCTTCTTTCATTAACGCCTCACAAAATGGCCGCGCTGGTTGGGTTAACTCCATTCCAATGAACAGACCTCGCCCGCGCACTTCACGAATGACCGGACTTTGGCATTGCCGCAATTGTTCTAAGAAATACTCTCCTAATTCTGCAGAACGATTGGCTAACTTCTCCTCAACTATAACATCCAATGCTGCTACTGCTACGGCGCTCCCCAATGGATTTCCGCCAAATGTTGAACCGTGTGAACCAGGTTCAAAAACACCAAGTATTTCTCGATTTGCAGCAACAGCCGAAACTGGAAAGACTCCTCCGCCCAGAGCTTTACCAATGATGTACATATCAGGTGTAACATTTTCCCAATCACAAGCAAACATTCTTCCGGTTCGGCCCAGCCCCGTTTGTATTTCATCTGCCACAAACAACACCTGATGTTTTTGGCAAAGTTCATAAGCTTGTTGCAAATACCCTTTGGGCGGAATGATAATCCCCGCTTCCCCCTGAATAGGTTCGACTAAAAAGGCAGCCGTATGGGGTTGAATAGCCTCTTTTAATGCCTCAATATCTCCATAGGGTACAATACGAAAACCTGGTGTAAGCGGTCCAAATCCACGCTGATATTCTACATCTGAGCTAAAGGAAATAATTGTAGTCGTTCGCCCGTGAAAATTACCGCTTGCTACAATAATTTCTGCCTGATTGTCAGGTACGCCTTTGATATCGTAAGCATAGCGTCGAACTGCTTTAACAGCTGTTTCCACCGCTTCCGCACCTGTATTCATCGGCAAAAACATGTTTTTCCCTGTCAATTGAGCTAGTCGTTCATAAAGAATTCCTAGTTTGTCATTATGAAACGCGCGTGAAGTTAAAGTAATCCGATCTGCCTGTTCCTTTAGAGCATGAATAATTTTAGGATGGCGATGCCCTTGATTAAGCGCTGAATACGCACTCAACATATCCATATAACGTTTGCCATGCTCATCCTCAACCCAAACACCTTCACCTTTGACCAGTGTCACCGGTAAAGGATGATAATTATGTGCTCCTAATTGTTCTTCTAAGTCCATAGCCTTGACCGCCTGCATCAGACTGTCCCCTTTCTACATACGCAGCGCCGCCTATTGGCGGCGCTTGCGCCTATATACTCTATTCTATCGAATTCGCCCAAATTGTGTGAGAAAGATTGCAAATAATTTGCAAGACAAGCCGAAATGAAGAAAATCTTCAATCAAAACTTAACGAAATCCTAATACCGGATGCGGTACATAAAACTCTTCTAATCGTTTCACTTCTTCATGAGTTAGATGTACATCCAGTGCAGCGACAGCGTCCTTCAAGTGTCTCATCTTTGTAGCTCCAATAATGGGCGCGGTAATGCCTTCTTTTTGCAGGAGCCAAGCGAGTGAAATTTGTGCCATGGGTAAGTTTCTTTCCCGGCTGATGGCCTCCACAGTATCCACAATACGTTTGTCCGCATCAGCAGTTACCGCATATAACGACTTACCGAACTCATCCGTTTCCGAGCGTGCCGTTACCTCATCCCATTTGCGTGTCAGACGACCACGAGCAAGAGGGCTCCATGGGATAACCGCGACTCCGTCTTCTTTGCAAAGCGGTAACATCTCCCGTTCTTCTTCTCGATACAACAGATTGACATAATTTTGCATGGAAACAAAACGTGTCCAATGATTGCGTTCCGCCGCCCGCTGAGCTTTCATGAATTGCCAAGCATACATGGATGAAGCACCTATGTAACGAACTTTCCCTGCTTTAACGAGATCGTGCAAGGCTTCCATGGTTTCTTCTATGGGAGTTTGATAATCCCATCGATGAATTTGATAAAGATCAACATAATCTGTTCCCAAACGACGCAAACTCTGATCAATTTCATGAAAAATTGCCTTACGTGACAATCCCGCACCATTTGGACCCGAACGCATTCTTCCATGCACCTTAGTGGCAATAACCACTTCCTCGCGTGGAACTAAATCGTGCAAAGCTCTTCCTAAAATCTCTTCACTCGTCCCGTCAGAATACACATTAGCCGTATCAAAAAAATTAATGCCAAGTTCCAAAGCAAGTTTGATAAAAGGTCGACTTTCCGCTTCCGGCAATACCCATCGATGATTACCTCGTTCCGGTACACCATAACTCATACAACCCAGACAAATTCGCGAAACTTCAAGTCCTGTACGGCCAAATTTAACATATTCCATAAATCACCCCTCCGTCCCCGTTTCCTTCCATCATGAAACGTTAAAATTTAGTTTACACTCAAATATTCTTTATACTCAAATGGTGGCCAAACTGTAGAAGCGCGGTTAAGAAATAAATCGTCCCAGTTCAGATCAGAAAACCAGCCACTCCACTTACGGTTAAAGTAGTTCCAAGCAGTTTCTGTGAAATGATTTCCTTGCCCGACCAGTTGGACTGTAGAACGATTGTCATGAAATACAAACGTATCTAACGCGATGAGAAGTTTCCAAGATGCAATACGCAACCTGAGTGAATAATCAAAATCGTCCACCCCAAAAGTATAGAGCGGATCGAGCCCTCCCAACTGCTGGTGAGCGTTAGCATTGACCATCATGACAGCACCAATGAGCAGTTTGCTGGTTTCTGCCACAACTTCTTGACTTGACAATTGCTGATTGATTTTCGTCAGGAATACTTCATGTACAGATGACCAAGGTTGCGCTAAATCTACGGGAATAGAACCAAAACGATGTAGAAAATCATGTTGGCCGCCTAGAATCGCGCCAAGCGGTCCTACAGCACCGACTCGTTCATCTCGATAGAAGTGCCGACACAAACGACTTGCCCACCCCGGACCTACATAGGCATCAGAATTGACATACGCCACATGATAGTCCTCAGGTATTTGCCTATAAACACGAGTCATAGCACCTGCATACCCTAAATTTATGCGGTTTTCCAAAAGAGTAATCTTTTTTTCATATCTCTGTTGAAACGCACGCAGCATCTCTAGACTGCCATCCGTCGATCCGTTGTCAACGATCCACAGTAAAAAAGGCAAATCTGTATTACGCAAGAGATGTTCGATGCAACGTTTTGTTTTTTCTCTCGTATTATAACTTATTACAATAATAGCCAAACGATCGGATTCCACATCTTCACTTCCTGTCCACCTTTATACTTCAGGGTATGAAAGAGGACCCGATTTTGAGCAGGACAAACAAGCCGCAACACCCCGAGCCAGAAAAGCTCGTGGTGATTGCGGCATCCTTACAAATGCACGAACTTGCCAAATAGAAAAATCAAAAAAGTTCCGTTAAAGAGCAAATGTAAATGGTATTAAAGCCACGGCGGAGAAGGACCAATAAGCGGTGCAACTGTTACAATGGCGACTACTGCCAAGACCGAAGTGGCAACTATCCATTGGTTAAATAGACTTTTACGCATGACTGCCCCTCCTTTCAAGCAGACTAGCAAGCTGCAATAATTGTTTGGTGTCGTGATAATGGGAGACTTTTAAAAAACTAGCTGCATGCCTAAGTATTTCATTGGCCCTTTCTTCATTCTGAAAGGAAATATAAAACTCAGCTGCACCTAGCCAAAATAATCCCATCATGGAGCTCGACACCGAAAGAAATTCAAACGCATGTTGCGCCTCCTCACCCAGTCTGAAGTCTTTACTACCTGCCGCTATCAACAACTGTTCATGAAGCAACTCTGCGCGAACTTGATCAGATAATTCATCACTCTGCAATAACTCAAAAAGCGTTTGTTTAGCATGCATCCATTGTTTTTTTAGCCGATAATAAACGATTTCTGTATGCTGAATCGATCTGCGAAGTTTCAAATCTTGTAATAATTCAGCCAACTGTCTGGCTCTTTCAAAATACTCATTCACATAATCCAGCTCTTCTTTGCTCAAATACGCCGAAATAAGCCCTACCAATGACCATGCTTCTAAAAGTCCATGTCCAATTTCTCGAGAACGAGCAACTGCATTTTCGAAATAATAAATAGCGCGATCCCATTCACCAAGATTTTGAAAACCAGAACCTAAATTGATCTGCATTCGAATCCATCGTTCGTCAGAAGGGCCTACCAAACTCGCTGCTAATTGGGCAAAAGTGATAGACTGTTCTGTTTGCCCGAGTTCTCGAGCACATTTGCCAAGCACGGAAAGAATTTGGTAGGACTCGTCGCGATCGTGCGTAAATTCAGGATGGATTAAGAGTCCAAGAAGCGTATCTATCGCTTCTTGATTGCGATTCAATTCTGCCAAAACAATTCCTTTATGTTGTAAAATCTGAAAAAGATAACTGGTGTAATGATGGGAGCGACAGAATAATAGTGCGGCTTCCCAACTTTCGAGAGCTTCTTCCCATTGCTTGCGCCGTTCATGTCGTTCCGCTTGATTCATCAGCGTTGCGAAAACCTGATTGTATCCCTCATTGTTTGAGTCAGGGAAAAAAACGGCAACTGATACATTTAATTTCTTAGCCAGCGCTGTCAAGATCTCAAACGAGGGCAACCGCTTATTGCTTTCATACTGACTAATGGTAGCCGATGTTATCCCTTCAACTACAATATCAGTCTGCTTTAAGTGTTTTTCTGTACGTATTGTACGTAATATCTCACCGAATGTGGGCATTTTTTCACCTCCCGAGTCGATAAATCTGCTTAACAAAATGATGACTACTTTTACAAACTATTTTCTCAACCGTTTATAAATCTTTAATAAATCTTTAGAATTCGCATTTTTCGTGCATTTTCCTCTTTTTTAGACTGAATTCACTGAATCACATCGACTGAAATGATATATCATTTAACATTTTGTTAATCAACTTTTTCTAGCAATCTTCTGAATATATCGGATAATAGAAACACGACCTACACAAAAGTAGAGTCGATAACCACTAGGTAAGGCTAAAAGAAAAAGTTTATTTCTTTTAGCCGACCATCCAAAGGAGGCATAAATATGGGGAAAAAAGTTAAGCAGATGTTGATTGGCAGCAGTATGTTGGCTGGAATGGTTTGCATTCCTTTAGCGACAATGGGCGCCGCGGCTCCTCCAATTTTGTCCCATCCAGGTCCAATGACTATTCATCCAACTATGGTACGAAGTCTTGGAAATGGTGCCAAACAATACGAATTTACCGTAGATGGCGCTGTTAACACTATCACCACCCCACCGATTGATTTTCATCCACTAACTGCGAGTAATACTGAATTAAAAATGTATGGATTTCCAACTCGACCAACGAATCCTGCACAACTTGCAGTTTGGAAAAAAGCAATGTCTGCCTGGAAAGCATCTCCCGCTCCTGTAATTACCGTTACTCAAATTTACAATCAACCTCTGCACAAACTCTCCCGTCAAATGCACAATACAGCAGAATCCTCCAATTGGTCCGGATACTATACAGACTCAAGCTACAATCAATGGGATGCCGTACAGGGGACATTTGCACAACCCACCGATTACTCTACATCTGCTAATAAATTCGAATCGAGTTGGGTTGGCCTCGGCGGAGTGAATTCAGGGGCACTCATTCAGGATGGAACACAAATGAACGCAGGACAGTATGGAGCTTGGTATGAATATCTGGGTAACGGGGGTTTAGGGGTACCGGAGATTAATTTTAACAATATCACCGTCAATCCAGGCGACGAGATGTACACGTTTGTGTCCTACAATCCTAACAATGGACAAGCCCAATTTTATGTAGAGGACGAAACGAACGGAACATCCCAATCTGCCACGGTCAATTTAGGTTCTGCTTACTATGATGGATCAACTGCGGAATGGATTAATGAACGTCCAGAGATTAATGGAAGCCTTTCGCAATTAGCCAATTATGGATCTCAAACCTGGACACAAGCCCAAGCCTATAACGCATATACAGGAAATTGGGAAAATCTTGGAGATGACAACAACAGTGGAATTGATATGTATGATTCCAGTGGTCAACTGTTATCCGGTGTAGGTTCTTTACTCTCTTCGACGTCCTTTAATGCCACATGGTACGCAAGTGGAAATTAATCCAATTTTCTAAACGAAAATATCCCATATAAATAACTTACATCTTAATGAGGTGGCAGAAAATGGGAATTAAAAATTGGAAATTACCTATAAGCTTATTCTCTTTAAGCCCTCTCGCTCTTGTCGGAATTGCTTCGCCACAAGTCAGTGTTCATAAGCCCGTGTGGGAAGCCCATCCTCCTATTCACATTCGAGGCAATGCAACATCTTCTTATCAATCAGGATATACCCCTTTACAGATTAAAACAGCTTATGGCATAAACAGCACATCCTATACCGGTGCAGGAGAAACCGTAGCGATTATAGACGCGTATGGCAGTCCAACAATCCAAAGCGATTTGAATACATTTGATTCTCAATTTGGTTTGCCAAGCGCCAATGTAACGATTGCTTATCCTGATGGAACACCGAATAAAACTGACAGTGGTTGGGCTTTAGAGACTTCCCTTGACGTCGAATGGGTACATGCTTTAGCACCTGATGCCAAAATCCTATTAGTGGTAGCCAAATCAGCTTCTACATCCGATTTAGTTGATGCTATTAACTATGCGTCTTCTCATGGGGCTCAAGTGGTTTCCAATAGTTGGGGTGGTTCCGAATTTTCAGGTGAAACAAGTTACGACAGCGATTTTCAACATCAAGGGATTGTTTATACCGCCTCTGCAGGTGATAGTGGAGCTGGTGCAGAATGGCCAGCCGCTTCTCCTTACGTCCTCTCTGTCGGTGGCACAACTCTAAATCTAAACAGCAATGGTACATGGCAAAGCGAGACAGCTTGGTCAGACTCAGGCGGAGGGACCAGTCAATATGAGTCCCGTCCAGCTTATCAAAACAACTGGCAATCCGTCGTAGGTACGCAACGTGGTATTCCTGACGTGGCTTGGGATGCCAATCCAAGTACAGGTGTTGCTATCTATGACAGTACGCCCGATCAAGGACAGTCAGGTTGGTTTGTAGTTGGCGGAACCAGTGTTGGAGCTCCTAGTTGGGCAGCCATGATAGCATTGGCTGATGAAGGAAGAGTAGCTGCCGGTAAAAATCCATTTTCCAACATTCAATTAAATACCGATCTCTATAATCTTGCGGGTACAACAGATAGCACTGGATACGAAACTTACTTTCACGATATTACTTCCGGCAGTAATGGCAACCCAGCTTTACCCGGTTACGACTTGGTCACTGGAATTGGCAGTGGGCAAATGAACAATTTGCTAGGCGCGCTTGTTTCAGCTCCATGATGTAACCGTAAGCCAATATGCGTTGCATCATTGGCAAAAATGCCAATGATGCAACGCGATACATAACCGCCAACAAACTATTGCAATAATTTGCCCAGCCGGCGATAAGATTCTACTCTTGCAGAATGACTATAAATAGACGAACTGATAATAATTTCATCCGCTGATGTTTCTCTAATGAAGTCTAGAATCTTTGCTTCAACTGTAGAAAGAGTTCCAATAAAAGTATACCTTGCTCTTTCCTCTAGCGCTGCCTTTTCCATTGGATTCCACAGTTCATCTATATTCTCCACAGGTGGTGGCAGTTGACCAGGTTTTCCTCTGATTAAACTGAGCACCTGCTGCTGCATGGAGGTAGCCAGGAATTTTGCCTCTTCATCACTTTCAGCGACAATCACATTTGCACCTACCATTACGTATGGCTTAGCTTCAGCTGATGAAGATTGAAAGAGTTGTCGATACTGTTGAATAGCATACAGCAGATAACCTGGAGAAAAATGACTAGCAAAAGCAAAAGGAAGTCCAAGTCGCGCAGCTAGTCTGGCACTGAAATCACTGGATCCGAGCAACCATATAGGAATGGACAATCCTTCACCGGGAATAGCTCGAACGCGCCTTTCTTCACCATGCGGTTCAAAATACTGTTGCAATTCATTCAGCAATTCAGGAAAATCATCGCCATCTTGCTGTAATCCCCTGCGGATAGCCCGCATGGTTGCACGATCGGAGCCAGGTGCCCGTCCTAGACCGAGATCGATACGACCAGGAAACAATGATTCCAATGTTCCAAACTGTTCAGCAATCATGAGCGGAGAATGATTGGGTAACATAATTCCACCTGAGCCTACGCGAATCTTTTGGGTACCTGCAGCAATATGCGCAATAACCACCGATGTAGCAGAACTCGCTATACCGGGCATGTTGTGATGCTCGGCCAGCCAATAACGATGATATCCCCAATTCTCAACATGTTGAGCTAAATCCAAACTATTACGAAGGGCATCTGCTGCCGTATTTCCCTGCACGATGGGCACTAAATCCAAGACCGACAAACGGACACCAGTATCCGCAAATGTTTTAGACAACCTATATATCCCCCTAAAAATTTTCATAAAGATGAGATCATCAAGATAAAAAGCCGCCTGGAGCAGCTCTTCCAATAAATGAATTGTATTCTTTTATTTTACCCAATCGTTAAACGAACATCATCCCAAACGGCATATTTCTATCTTGTCAGAAAAATAAATCAGCGAAAAGTAAAGGAATTTCAGGAAAGAACCCTGTTTCCCATGGAAAACGGTACAGGGGAGGTATCCTGAATTCTTTCTGTAGACAGAACTGTCGCTAGGAAGAGCGTGAAAATCATTAGAAATAAATCCGCTCCTAAAAACGATTGAAAATGCAATTTGGGCAGATAAACTCCTAAAATTAGCAATGCCACACAGAAAAAGATAAATACAGCACTCCATCGACGTCTTGCTTTGACGGCTGTCCATTGTAAGTTGTCTCTGTTTTCGATGAGTGTTCCTAGCAAAATAACCAGCAATGACAGACCACTGCCTACCCACATAGGATTAATCCCGAAAGGAAAGACCGTTGCTGACAAACCTGTCACAGCATTCCAGCCAAATCCAGCCAAAACTCCGGCAATCATCGAAAAAACTATAGTTTTTTCCCGTACGGCTGGCCAAAGCAAAACAGATAAAGTAGGGCCAACAATCGCAGCATTGCGCAATGTTAAACCGAATACAGCCCACCAAGCAAGATCTCCCGGTCTCGCCAATGCATATAGAACAATCATCATTCCCTGAATCAACATGGACAAGCGAACCAAACAACGAATACGATCATGGTTATGGGAAAGACTCTTACGATTCAAGAGATCCAATCCTAAACTTGATGCTCCAGAAAACATTAGTGGCGCACACCAGATGAGCGCAGAAGCCCAAAATCCCAACCCTACCAAGACAATGGCCCAATGAGGTGCCACGATTTTTAAATAAGCAGGAAAAGCCAATAAGCCATTTTTTTGTAAAGGATGACCCATTCTTGCAGCCACACCTAGCCAAGCTGGTACTACGGCAAATGCAATTAAAACGACCGATGACAAATAAACTCCCATCTTGCCTTTCTTTACATTTTTAGCCGAAGCAATTGTCTGAAATTCAGCCTGAGCACTAACGGAATTTAAAAGATTCATGCCAAACCAGACTAATAAAGTGCTAGCACCAACCCCAAACAAATCGTGAAACGAAACAGGCAAGGTTTGAAGATGAGTGACATGAACCGAGCGTGTTCCCCGGAAACTAAAATATGCAGCGACACCTAGTCCAACCGTAAAAAGAAGCAGATTAGCTACCTGGACATAAGCCAATGACCACAGTCCACCAAGAGAAACATAGATAATCACCAACAAAGTCGTAGCAATCAATACGATAGGCAAACTCCAGCCAAGAATGACATGCAAATAAGAAGCAGCTGCCAATACATTTTTCATTGCAAAAATAGGAAATGTTATTCCAATCACAAGCGCAGCAACATCTCGAGCCTTGTTTCCGTATTTTTGACCCAACAAATGAGAACTTGTTAAATATCCAATATTACGGAAAGGTTTAAGCAAAAACGCTGCAACGACGAGAGAAGAAACAATGATTGAGACCCCATACCAAAGGGCAGAAATACCACTTTGATAAGCCGTATCTATCTCCACAGCAAACATGGATGAACCCCACATAGCGGTCATCATGATAAAAACGTTCCATACACCAAAACGCCGCCCACCATCCATGAATTGACTAGCAGTTTGGGCACGTCGTTTTGCAAATTGACTAAGAAGCAAAAGTAAACATGTATAAAGAAGAATCAAGAACAAAAAAAGCATTCCTGCACCCCCTCGGCGCTAAATCATTCCGATGTCATACTATATCGTTATTTATCCGAGTTTGTCAATCGGAAAAGTTTAAATTTAAGACTTTTTATTCATAAATTTTCATACCAAAAAAGCTGCCCCGTCTGTGGTTTGACCACAATTGGGACAGCTCTGATTTTTCCAGGCCAAGCACTGGATTTTTTGCTGATCTGTAAGGATAAACAGAAAACTATACAAGCGTTATTGCGGATTTGTCGTCCAAATCCCTGCTAAATTGACAAAAGCGCGATCAGGCAGATTTAAAATGGAGTAAATGAGCTCGGCAACGTCCTCCGGTTGTAACATCCTATCTTCCTCACCTATTTTTAAACCGATTGATTTCGCCATTTCTGTATTGACGGTGCTAGGTGTCAGCGCCGTTACACGAATATTGAATTTACGCGCTTCTTGCATTAAAGACTCCGTAAATCCAAGGACGGCAAACTTGGACGCTGAATAGGCGGAAGTGGTAGCATTCCCTTTCTGACCTGCCGTAGAGCTGATGTTGATAATGTTACCTGTATTGCGCTTCATCATCTCCGGCAAAACGGCGCGTGTAACGTAATACGTGCCAAATAAATTAACTTTGACAATCTGCTCCCATTCATCCGGATCCATTTCTGCCACCGTACCAAACTTTGCCATACCTGCATTATTGATGAGAATATCTATCGGACCGAGTGATTGTGTTAATTTCGCAACTGCCGAATTTATTTGATCCCGTTGAGCCACATCCGCACTGACAAAAGAGGTTTTGACATGGTAAGAGCGGGTTAATTCTTCACTCAGCGTTTGTAAATCTGTTTCATTACGGGCTAATAAACCCAAATGTACACCTTCAGCAGCCAATCGATGCGCAATAGCCCGACCAATGCCTTTTCCTGCACCAGTTACGAGTGCGACTTTACCTTTGAACTGCATCTTCATCATCACCCTATCTGAAATTCAAACTTAATAAGCACGTTCATACTGTTTAGGCACGTTGGGTTCAACACCCAGAGCCTTGGCAGCATGAGTGGCCCAATACGGATCACGCAGCATGCCTCGAGCAATTGCCACCAAATCAGCGTCCTGATTGCCAATCACCGACTCAGCCAATTGATAATCTTCCAAAATGCCGACAGCAATCACAGGTACATTGAGTGCCTCTTTAATAGCACGCGCAAATGGCACCTGATAACCAGGATAATTGCCGGGTTTCCGTGCCCCTGGTCTTCCTTCCCCACCTGAACTGACATGAAACATATCCACGCCAGCTTCCTTATATCTGCGGCCGATCTCGATCATATGATCTAATCCATAACCGCCATCAACATACTCCACCGCAGAAACACGAATCAGCAACGGCATGTTGCTTGGCATTTCACTCTTGACCGCTTGAATGACTTCCACTCCAAATCGAGCCAAATCCTGACCATATTCATCGTCTCGATGGTTGGTATAAGGCGATTGAAACTGATGGATTAAGTAGCCGTGCGCCCCGTGTAATTCAATGGTATCAACACCTGCTTGAACAGCTCTGCGCGCACTTTGTCCAAATTTCTCCACCATTCTTTTGACTTCGTCTGTGGAAAGCGCTTTGGGAGTTTTATATCGAGGTCCTTCAAAAGGGATGGCCGAAGGCGCTACTGGCTGTACTGCATCTTCCGCTTTTCGGCCAGCATGGGCAATTTGAATGCCAATCTTCGAACCATAATTATGACAAGCATCAATAATTCGAGCAAATGCAGGAATCTGATCATCAGACCATAGACCGAGATCGTAATCTGTAATTCTTCCGTCTGGTTCTACATCGGTCATCTCAACCAAAATGAGCCCGGTACCGCCTATAGCCCGACTGGTCAAATGAGTATAATGCCAATCATTCGGTTTGCCATCCTTCGCAGTAACCGAATATTGACACATGGGTGCCATGACAATTCGATTCTTTAACTCTAACCCTTTTAATTGAAATGGGGTAAATAGATAGGCCATTTCTCTTCCTCCTTTAGGCGTTTCGCCACCCGTATAGGATATACTGTCGTATCTCCTATATCCAGAAAGATGAGTTCGCAACGCTTTTATCTGGCTGATGGATGAACATAACTTCCTAACCAATAGTCAGTATAATATATTTACACAGGAACTTAAAGTTTGCATCTATGCCTATACAGATGAGACTGACTACCATTGGAATCCTTCAGAATGAACAGTTCACTGGTTTGCCATACTCACTTTACTGGTAAACTTGCTCCAGCAAGGGAAAGGAGGATTGAGGTGTGGAACTTTATTTTTTGGGAACGGGAGCTGGATTGCCGAGCAAGCGACGCAATGTTTCTTCGTTGGCGCTGCGTTTAGAAAGTGAGCGATCTAGCTTTTGGTTGTTTGACTGTGGTGAAGGAACTCAACAACGTATGCTGAACTCGCCGCTCAGTCCTCAAAAATTAGAAAAAGTATTTATTAGTCATCTTCATGGCGACCATCTCTATGGTCTACCAGGAATGATGGCCAGCCGTGGTTTTCAAGGTGGAGAATCACCTGTAGTGATTTATGGTCCTCATGGCGTGGAAGATTTTTTGAAAACAGCGTTTTCTGTCAGTCACACTTATTTACCCTATCATGTTCAATTTGTCACGATTTATGATGGATGGTCGTTTGAGGATGACCAGTTCCAAATACATTGCAGAGTGCTCAACCACACTATAACTTCCTACGGATTTCGAATAGAAGAAAAAGAAAAACCAGGGAGATTGCGAGCAAAACAACTTCAACTGCTCGGTATCTCGCCTGGACCTCTGTATGGAGATTTGAAAAAAGGGTTAGATGTCAGACTCCCAGACGGCACCATTCTGCGTAGCAAAGATTACCTTGACCCACCCAGACCTGGACGCATCATTACTCTATTGGGAGACACCAGACCTACAGAAGTTTCTATTGATCTGGCTCAACAAAGCGATTGGCTTGTTCATGAAGGAACCTATCGACATTCAGATGCTCATCTTGCTCTAACCCATGGCCATTCCACGAATGTGGAAGCCGCCATGATTGCTAAAAAAGCTGGTAGCCAATGTTTAATTCTTACCCATCTGAGTGCCCGCTACAATGAAAAAGAATTACATGACTATTGGCAAGAGGCGGCTGCTATATTCCCCAATACTCTAATAGCGCACGATTATATGTCGATCCCGTTGTCATGATGAAAAAATCAGACCTCACCAGCACAACCATACATCTTAGCCTCGTTGCAAAAGAAGAGTTTTTATGGACAATTAGGAAGGAAGCTCATATTCATGATGAGGTGAATCTGTGAAAACGAAATCGAGATACTGGGCCATTCTGAGTACGTTGACTATCCTAACATTCGTGACGGGCTGCGGAACACATTCGCCTTCTTCTCAAACAAACCGTTCTACAGTCGCGAATCCAACCTCAGGGACAGCCAATGTGGCTTATGCTGGTTCACTGCAACTCGTGAATGACCAATTCATTGGACCTGCTTTCACAAAAGTTACGGGTATTCCTTACGAAGGACGTGGAGGAGGAGCACTTGGCGTAGCGCACCTCATTGCAAACAACGAAATCTCACCGAATGTTTTTGAAAGTATAGGAACTGCTCCTCTCGAGCAAATGGGAGCAAAGACGCCTAAATGGGCCATTGGATTTGCAAGCTCTCCGCTCGTTATTGCCTATTCACCGAATAGTCCCTTCGCCTCAAAATTGCAAGAGATTGCCGATGACCAAAAGCCACTGCGTAATCTTTTTACCCTAATGGAGCAACCGGGATTTCATCTCGGACGGACGAATCCTGCAACCGATCCACAAGGGCAAGCGTTTATTCTCATGCTTAAATTGGCGGAGAAAGAATTTCATCTGCCTTCTGGAACGGTGCAAAAAATTATTGGATCATATACCAATCCCAAGCAATTATTTGCCGAAGAAGCCATTCTATCTCGTTTGCAAGCTGGACAATTGGACGCAACCAGCGCTTATTTACCTGAAGCCATACAGCATCACTTACCGTTCATCCGCTTGCCAGCTACCATCAATATGGGCGATCCGTCTGACAAGACTGTCTATGCCAGCGTTCACATGAATATAAACGGCAAAACCATTCAGGGAAAACCGATTGAAATCTACATCACTACTGTACCAGGCAACCCAGATCAGAAAGCGGGAGAAAAATTTATCTCCTTTCTTTTATCTAAACAAGGAATAAAAATTTACAAGAAAAACGGTTACTCCATCACCCCATTTCAAATTTGGGGGAACAAGCAAGATATTCCTGCGTCTATACATAGCGAAATCCAAGGATAGGTTCGTGAATGATGAAGAAATTGCGTTTGGCTCCATCTGTTGCAATTCTTGCTGGATGGTTATGCACAGCATTTCTTATCCTGCCTTTTGTATCGCTGCTACTTCATCTATCTTGGCGTAATATTTGGTCTGTCTGGATAGAGAGTGGTGGCACGCCGCTTTTTTATTCATTGTGGAGCACCGCTATCAGCTTATGCGTCACTCTTTTATTTGGTACTCCTCTTGGCTGGTATCTTGCACGCGGTCAGGGGATCCTATGGAAGGCTATAGAGATTTTATTATTGATTCCGCTGTTGATGCCCCCGCTCGTAATAGGTCTATTACTCGTCTATTTTTATGGACCATACGGAATTATGGGTCATCTCTTGACACACTTTGGACTCAGCGCAACCAATACGATTCTAGCCGTTGTTCTAGCGCAGTTATATGAATCTGTGCCATATTATGTGTTTGCCGCTCAAGCTGCTTTCAGTCAAATCGATATTAAATTTGAACGTATCTCTCTGTCTTTGGGTGTTTCACCATGGCAAACCTTGCGACGAGTGATTTTCCCACTTGCTCGTCCTGGACTTTTGATTGGTTTTGCTATGGCCTTTGCTCGCGCCATTGGCGCGTTTGGAGCCGTCATTGTCGTTGCTTATTATCCCAACACACTCCCCGTCAGTATATGGATTGCGCTGGAAGAACAGGGCCTGCCCAGCGCTTTACCATTAGCGCTGCTTTTAATTCTGGTAGCCCTCCCATTACCTTTGGCTACCGTGTTGTGGAGGAGAGTACACCATGATTGAATTGAGTTGCAAACTTCCACGCCATACATTCACACTAGATATTCGTTTACAAATTGAATCAGGAACAGTCTATAGTCTCTTTGGCCCGTCTGCTGCGGGAAAATCAAGTACATTACATGTCATGGCCGGTTTTGAGAACAGAATGCAACAAGCATATTTTTCTGTCGATGGCCAGGTTCTGCTTCAGGTAGGTGGAAAAAAAACCATCAATGTCCCTTCTTGGCAACGCAACATTATTCTTATAGAACAAGGTTCTTTACTTTTTCCTCATTTAACCGTTAAACAAAATATCTATTATGCTGTGAATCGACATCACCAAGACGAGTTAGAGAAATGGATAGAAGAATTCGGGTTGGCACCTTATTTGGATGCCAAACCCAAACAATTATCAGGAGGCTTGGTTCAGCGGGCCGTACTCGTACGCGCGTTTGCCAAAAGGCCAAGAATGTTGCTTCTGGATGAAGCCTTTTCTGCATTGGATGGACCACTTCGCCGTACTCTCCAAGGTGCTGTTATGGATTTACAAAAAGAACTGGGCACTACAATCATCATGGTCACGCATCAATTGTCAGAAGCTCAACGCATGTCTGACCGATTAGGTATTCTCCATAACGGTAAGCTGTTGCAAGAAGGAACACCTGAAGAATTGATGTTACATCCTCATTCCTGGCAAACCGCAAAGCTACTTGGCTACACTCACTTACTGGAAGACATTCGTGGACAAAAATTTGCTCTTCATCCCAATCGCGTATTACTTGGCAATCATCCACACTTAGGTCCTGTTCTGCAAGGTAGGATTCAACGTCGATTCTGGTATGAGGGAGAGTGTCGAGTAACCATAAAACTCATGGATAGGTCAGTTTATCCAGATGATTCAAACGTAGAAATATCCGTGCCTATAGACACGGATATTCAACCCGGAGAAATACAGCCATTTACTACCGTTCATCCCCCATATTTTTCACATGAATTTGTAATCTCTGAAAACATATAACATCTACAGCTACAGGTGCATAATTCTATATTTGAATTTCAAATCAAACTGTATTTTTGGAGTACATTACGAAGTTTATCCTGCATTTCATCATCTGGTAATACTAAAGGTTTTCGAATCACCGGACGAATTTTCCCCATCATCGCCATGCAAGCTTTCAGTGGACCAGGATTGGTTTCCCAAAAAAGCGCCTGATTGATTTCTAAAAGTTGAAAATGCAAATCTCTCGCAGCCTCCCACTTCCCTGCCGCACATAGATTATAAAGTTCTGATACTTCACGGGGCATTAAGTTGGCAGTAGCACTGATATGCCCTTTTCCACCAAGCGCGAGCATAGGATAACACAATTCTTCTATGCCCGAATAGACATTGAAATCTCTTCCGCAGGCGTGCAGGACATGGCTAATCTGTTCAAAATTTTTGTTTGACTCTTTTACACCTATAATGTTAGGACAATTTTTTCGCAATCTGGCCATCGTTGTGGGTTCCATATTCACCCCTGTCCGACCAGGAATATTGTATATGACAATAGGAATATCGACTGCATCAGCCACACTGCAAAAATGTTGATAGAGACCTTCCTGAGAAGGTTTAGAATAATACGGTACAATAACCAAAGCTGCATCTGCGCCAATTTTTTGGGCATGCAAAGTAAGTTCCATGGTTTCTTCAAAATGGGTCGATCCGGTCCCTAATACAGTGGGCACACGTCCTCGCACCTGATCAACAGTAACTTCCATAATATGTTTTCTTTCTGCAATACTCAACGAACTCGGCTCACCCGTTGTACCGGTACAAGAGATACCGTGTGTTCCGCTGTCAATATGCCATTCTATTAATTCGCGAAATGTTGTTTCGTCAAATGAACCATCTTCTAAAAATGGCGTGACCATAGGCGCAATAGAACCAACCAATTCTGCCATTTTCCATATTCCTCCTAATTTTCTATATTCATTTGATATATTGGGCTGCCACTCCATTGGGCGGACAATCGCTCACTGCAACCCTCTGAGAAGTTTGAACATCTAGCACCAGAGAAGCCTCTTTCCACCAGCTTTCTGGCGTACTGTGCCCCCAAAGTGTTTGTCGCCGCGGATCCTGAGCACTCCATCGAATCGGTTGCAAATCCGGATCGATGGTTAAATAATCACTCGTATAAAGTTCGATACGATGTCCATCAGGGTCGCGCAAATACAAAAAAAACGCATTGGAGATGCCGTGCCGCCCAGGACCACGCTCTATATGTTCATGCATAGCTGCACCGCCCAGAATGTCGCACACGCGAATAATACTCATCATATCGTCCATCCAAAATCCAATATGATGCACTCGTGGACCTGCGCCTTTCATGAGAGCGATATCATGGACACTGGGTTTGCGACAGAGCCAAGCTGCTGTCTTTTCCTGTGGTTCTTCGTCTGTTTCCACATACTCTGTGAGCTTAAAACCAAGTTCTTTCTGCCAAAATTCGAAAGCTGCCGAGAAATTGGGCACAAAAAGATTAAAATGATCCATTCTTCGTACTGCTCCGCCGCGATGCAAATGATACTTTTGATGATAAGGTTCCAAAGCCGTCATATCTGAAAAAAATTCAACAGGAAAGCCAAAGGGATCTTGAACCAGAACAGCCAAACCCTGTCCTTTTTCTTCATTGGGCTCACGAAGCCGGGCATAGCAGCCCTGTTGTAAATAGAATTGATAGAGTGCTTCCACATCTTCATTGGATGCTACACGAAATCCGAGATGTCCCACAGCTGGTGTATCGCTCTTTTTGAGAATCAAACTGTGATGATTTCGTTCCTCAACACCACGCAAATAAATCTCAGTTGACGTTTCATCACTGACCACAAACCCGAGCGCATCCACATAAAACGCACGTGATTTTGACAAATCGGAAACTCTCAGTTCTGCATGCGCCGCCCGTAAAATTTGAAATGGATGGTGCGACATATGATTCCTCCTCATGCCTGGGTAGACGCTACCTCAACCTGCACAGGATCATCTTGATGCAAAAAACGTTGAACGCGCTCCACCATTGGCGCTTTATTGTACGAATGGTAATAGGCTCCTGCCATGCGAACCGGATCACCAAAGAAATAGCGTTCATAGAGAACTTGGCGAGAGCCAAACGCACTGAGCGAAACATCCCAAGCGAGCCTGAACAATCGCAATCTATCTTCCGCATTGCGATTGCGAGAAACTAGATACTTATGGATATCCGCTTGCACATCGCTGGTCATATCGGTTTCTGAAGGAATAGCCATTAATCCGCTCGCTCCCAGCAACTGTAAAATTTCTACCAATCGCGGATAAAGTTTGGGAAAAATTTGTCGAGCCGCATTCAAAGGCTCCCATTTAGGCGTCATGACTCCCCAACGATTCAGGGAAGCATCAGCTTCTGAAGATCGTACAAACGCTTTCATTGTCTCTACGGCGAGCATGATCTCGCTGACCTTTTCCTGCACATGTTGGAACTGACCGATACCTATAGCATCGACAATATTTTCTGCCACTCCGAGCACAAACTCAGCTTTCGCAATATTTTTTTGCAAAACTTGGTAGGTCATATGAATGGTGGCCCCAGTCATCTGGTGCAAATCGTTGCAAAGTTTTGCATCCTCCAGCAAAAATACTCGATTCCAGGGAACTAGGACATCATCAAAAACAACTACGGCATCCATTTCTTCAAAACGAGAGCCAAGTGGATGGTCAAAATGAGATTTGCCGTAATCGAAAGTTTCTCGACAAAGATAACGCAGACCTGGAGTTGAATTGGGAATGGCAAAAGCAAACGAGTAAGGATTATCTTCTTCTGTTCCTTTAAGAAGGGTGGACGGAAAAACCATGATTTCGTCCGTTATGGGACCTTGTGTGGCGAGCAATCGTGCGCCACGAATGACCACACCATCTTTATTCTTATCGACCACATGCGCCGCAACGTCTGGATCAGATTGCTGACTGACACTGAGCGCACGATTAACCTGCGGATTGATGAGTGTGTGAGTCAGACTTAAATCGTGCTGACGAACATAGCGATAGTAGGCACGAATGTTTTCAGCAAACATTGGATTATTTTGTGCAAAATAATCTCCTGCCTGACTCATAGCCATCAAAGCGCTGTTTAGATAATCAGGGGACCGTCCCATCATTCCGCAAGTAGCATCGGCCCAAATTTTATGCATTTGTCGACGTTTTTCTAAATCAGCACTCGTCTTTGGAACCATAAATGACGTACCGTAACGTTCTCCTTCCTCTTCATAGGTCATGATGTCCCTCAGATTAGGGTTAAATTGTAAATCGTACAATTTGGCCATGCTCTCTGTTACGTTTGTAAAAGCAGGATGTTCCGTCACAGAACCCTGAACACGTTGTCCATCAATCCATACATCCCGAGATTCTGCGTTCAGCCGCTGCAAATAGTCTTGCCCACGTCTTGCTCCCATCCTCAATTCCTCCTCCCGTTCTATAGACTCATTCAACTTTTCCGAATTTAGGAATAGGGTGATGACTCATGGACACATGAATGGTTTTCAATTCTGTGTAGAACTCGAAACTGTAGTGTCCTCCTTCACGACCTATACCGCTATTTTTGGAACCACCAAAAGGCGTCCGCAAGTCTCGAACATTTTGCGAGTTGATCCACACCATTCCAGATTCAATTTGTCCAGCAACACGATGCGCTTTTGTTAAATTGTTGGTCCATACGTAAGCGGCAAGACCATAAGCAACATCATTGGCTAAATGAACAGCCTCCTCTTCAGAATCAAAAGGGATGCTGACGAGTACTGGACCAAAAATCTCCTCTTGAGCGATACGCATACCATTGCGCACATTCGTAAAAAGCGTTGGACGCACAAAATTGCCAACTTGATCATCTGGCGAAAAACCACCAACAGCAAGAGTCGCACCTTCGCTTAAACCCACACGGATATATTCCTGAACACGTTGATAATGATTACGATGAATCAATGGCCCTACCTCAGTTTTCGGATCAAACGGATCGCCCAAACGAATACGAGCGACTCGCTCCTTTAGACGCTCTTCAAATTCATCCTTGATGCTGCGCTCAATCAACAAGCGCGATCCTGCTGTACAACGTTCTCCATTCAAGGAATACAATCCAAACACAACAGCGTCCAAGGCACGTTCTAAATCGGCGTCAGCAAATACAACAACTGGCGATTTCCCACCTAGTTCCATAGAAAATCGTTTTAAAGTGCTCGAACCGTTACGCATGATTTCTTTACCTGTTGTGGTTTCACCCGTAAATGAAATGAGATTGACGAGCGGATGGGCTACAAGAGCGGCACCAGCAGTTTCTCCAAAGCCGTGGACTACATTGAACACACCCTCCGGTATGCCAGCATCATGAATAATTTGAGCTAATTTTGTAGCTGTTAACGGCGACCATTCTGCTGGTTTGAGTACGGCTGTATTTCCGGTAGCTAAACAAGGGGCTATTTTCCAAGTGGATAGCATCAAAGGCGTGTTCCAAGGCGTAATTAAACCGGCCACGCCTACGGGTCTACGCACGGTATAATTGAGAAACGACTCATCTACTGGATAGGTCTCACCTGTCATTTCTTCCGCCTTCTTGGCAAAAAAGCGAAAGTTGTCCGCTGCTCGTGCCGCCTGACCTCGTGCTTGCGCAATGGGTAGTCCAGTGTCTAATGTTTCGAGATAGGCAAGTTCTTCTCCGTTCTTTTCTAATCCTTCGGCTATGTTCACCATGAGTCGACTGCGTTCTTTAGCTGACATTCGCCGCCAGGGTCCCTCATGAAAAGCTTGATGCGCAGCACATACAGCACGATGTATATCTTCTTCAAACCCTTCTGCTACTTGGGTTATCACTTCGCCATTGGTGGGATTGATGGTTTCAAACCATTTCCCCTGTACGCCATCACAATATGCGCCCTGGATAAAATGACGTGCCGGTTGAATTTCCACCTGACGATTGCCGGTTATTTGATAGTTATGTGTTTGTGTTGTCACTGTTCAGCCACCACCCTGTTTTCCAAAACTCCAATTCCTTCAATTTCAAGACGCATCACATCACCCGGATAAACATGGGAAACTCCTTTCGGCGTGCCCGTCCAAATCATGTCATTTGGATAAAGTGTAGTAAATGAGCTGATATACTCAATCAAGTAGTCGATAGTGAAAATCAAATCCCTGCTGTTTCCTTCCTGACGGAGTTCATCGTTGACATAGGTGCGAAGCGTCAATTGGTGCGGGTCGTCAATGTCCTCTTTATCAATCAGCCAGGGTCCCATAGGACCAAACGTGTCAAAACCTTTCGCTTTGATAGGAGGGCGGTATAAATTTCCCACAAAATCCCGGACTGTCACATCATTGGCTATGGTGAACCCGGAAACATACTCCATCGCGTGCTCTCTTTTAATGTTCCGGCCAGTTTTTCCAATGACAACAGCCAACTCCACTTCATAGTGCATGTATGCCACACCACTGGGATATACGACAGGAGCACCGTGGCCAATGAACGTATTGGGCGCCTTGATAAAGAGAACCGGATCTTTGGGAACTTCCAGTTGAAGTTCTTTAGCGTGATCGGAATAATTCAAAGCCAATCCATAAACAGTGTGTGGTACAAGTGGCGGTAACCAGGCAATATCTGTGGTAGAAACTTCTCGCCCTGCTTCATCGCGCAGACGACCTCCCGCGTCGACCGTCCCTTCATGGATGCCACCTTGCCAAAAAAATCTAGCATGTTTCATCGTATCCCTCACTTTTTATAAAGAATTTATGATAGTTGGTAGAGTTGGAAGTAAACGCTTACAAATCTTGCTCGTTGAATTGATTAATTTTCTAGTTTCTGCAGGTCATAATATTGACCTTGAAAGTAGACCAGGGGTTGTGTCATCTCATCCGGAAAAACGACTTCTTGTACGCGTCCGATCACAATGACATGATCTCCGCTGTGAACTCGCTCTTCAACCTGACAAGCGACGGAACAGATAGCGCCATCAAGTCTTTGCGTATGTGCAAAAGGCAGAAAAGAAAAGGCGGGAAATGTGGCCGTTGTGCTAAATCCGGCAAAGTAACCGGACAATTCGCGTTGCGATTGTGAGAGTAAGTTTACACAGAATGGATGTCCATGAGCCAGCAATTCAGACATTTTAGCGTTCTCATGAATACAAACCAGCAGTAATGGAGGATGAAGAGAAAGTGAACTGAACGCGTTGGCAGTCATTGCATGAACTTTACCCTGTACTTCAGTGGTCAAAACGGTAACCCCAGTGACAAAGGAACCCATAGCTCGCTTAAACAACGTATCATCCAGCACTTTTTCCAAAGCGACCATCTCCTTTGGAGAGAATGGAATAAACGAGAAAAAGACACTTCATATAGAGATTGTCAATTCATCTGATGAGTTATATAATTCATTTTGTTCAGAAAAAAGCGTAACGCGATCAAGCAGAAATGTCAATCATTTCTGCTTGTCATTTTACTAAATTGAAAAGTAACCTTTAGTATAGGAGGAAATTCACTTGCGTGACGTAAAAATGGATTCCATACGTGCTATTGACCGAGCTATTGATGTAGTCAATGCTTTTCGCCATCAAGATTCTGAATTGACCATTGAAATGATTACGCACCGAGTCAAGCTTCCTAAAGCTACTGTTTACCGTGTTTTATATACTCTCGAACGCCGAAGATGGGTTACGTTTAATCCACAGACGTTGACTTATAAACTTGGCCTTAAATTTTTGGAATACGCAGACATTGTAACGGCTAATCTGGATATTCGAAAAGAAGCGGAACCCATTTTGGAAGCCTTACACGAGCAGGTAAATCAAACTGTCTTTCTTTCGATTGTCGAGGACGATCATCTTGTCTACGTTTATCAAAAAGAAGTGCGCGAGGGACTGAAAGTATCCTTGTTTGAAGGACCTCAACGACCTCTAGTTTATGGAGCATTCGGTCTTGTATCACTTGCCTACCTGGACGAAAGCTCGCAAAAAACGATTCTCAGCAAACCCATTCCCGCTTTCACTCCTGCTACAGTTACAGATGTATCGATCATTCAAGAACGAATTCGCGCCATTCGTTCGCAACGAATTTATATTGAACGTGACGAGGCGATTTATGGTGTGACCGGAGTTGCTGCACCCGTATTGAATGGGCAAGGAAAATTTGTAGCAGCTGTGGGCATCAACGGACCTACCATGACCATGGTTGACACGCACTTAGAGGAATGTATAAAGGCTGTTCAAGCGGCATCTGAAAAGATATCTCAGAAACTGGGCTATGCTTCTGCAAAATGAAATCTATGTAGAATAGGGATTTATTTCTATGGATAACCAAACGAATGGCGCACTGCGATTCATCAGCACGCCATCGTTCAGATATTTCCTACTGCTAACGCTTATCCTTTAAGCAACTTGAGAAGCAACGGAATTTGTCCACGATGATGGGTGGTATGTCCAATAGCATAAGTAATCAGTTGTCTGCGATTCAATTGACCCACTCGTAAGTTTAATCCTGGTTTTTCAAGATCTGACGCGTTCAAAGGCTCTAAAACCGATTGAGCGTAGGGAAGTATTTCCGACCACGCCTGTTGTACAGCAGAAACATCCCAATGATCGACTTTAAAGGGTAACTGAGTATCCATATCCATGGGATTCCCTGAAACAGCAGAAAAGAATTTTTTTTCTACAAGAATTACGTGATCGAGAATAGAAACAATCGAATTAAAGCCTGCCTTGGGACATTTCTGCCAGTCGTCCTGATGAAGACCTTCCAACATTTGATCGATACTTTGATGAACCATGGTCAGTACTTGATATTGATCTTCAACTTCTTTTAACATACACGTCATTCCCCTCTTGTTCAATTTACTGACTAACAAATTCCTTAATTTATACGCGTTCAATCAGTAGTCCATAATGATTGGTATTGGGCTGAAAACGCTGACTGCGCCAACCCATCTCTTTTATATGAGCCTCCAAAGTCTCCGCATCTAAACGTTCATCTACAGGTGGACCAAAGCCAGTCATCTTTTTTTCCCATTCCAGAAACAGCATTTTTCCATCGGTTTTAATAATTCTCTGAAACTCAGAAAGCACTTTCTGTAAATTATCGACTTCATGTAAAACAAAAGAACATAGTAATCGGTCAATACTCTCATTAGGTAAGTCAATCTGTTCCGCTGAACTCTGAATAGGAATGATATTTGGCATGTTTTCTTCTTTAGCTCGATCCGTCAAATAGGCGAGCATCTCCGAAGAAACATCTACTCCATAAACACTGGACTGAGTCATTTGCGCGGCTGGTAGAGTAAAATAGCCAGGACCACAACCAACGTCAGCCACCGTATGCATAGATTGGATGTCGAGTTGAGACAGTATGGGTTCAGGAGGTAGAATCGTTCGCCGCTCTTCACTCAAAAGCCTGTCCACATGCGCTGGATTAAAACGATGCCCCATACCCAACTCAACCTTTCTTAAAAATATTTATTTGGCTGCATCTATCGCCTGAACCAAACTTGTTTCAACATCTTGAGCAATACTTGACAATGTGGAATCTCCAATGATGTCCATTAATTGACTTGGTTTCGGCAAACCAATATGTGTCTTCCCATTCTGCTCATAGACTACTATTTTGCACGGCAAGAAATAACCAACAAGCAAATTCTGTGTCAATACTTTTTTGGCTTCATGAGGATTACAGACTTCAAGTATACGGTAAGGTATTCTAAAATCAACACCTTTTTCCTGCAACTTGGATGAAAGATCGAGCTTCCAGAGAACACCGAATTGATGAGCTTGCAAACTTTCTTCCAAAGCACGGACTGCTTCGTCAACCGTTTTCTCTGTCACAACTGAATAATAAAAATCCATATCAGGTAACACCTCTATCTGGATTTCATCAATAATTCTATAGCTTCCTTGACCACTTTATCTGCAGACTTTCCGCCTGAAACTTCTTCTCGGATACAATCTTCCATATTCTGCCCAACTACATACATGATAACGCGATCGACCGCAGAGCGAATTGCCGTTAATTGGGTCACTACTTCTTTACAGCTTTTATCCTGTTCCATCATTCCAAGTACACCTCGTACTTGGCCTTCTATTCTTTTCAGCCGATTTTTCATTTGATCGTTATAATTCATTCTTGTCATCCCCCTTTGCAGTTTTTCTTATACTCTATATCGAACCTGTAACCAACATATCATTTTCTCTATTTTCATGTAGTAAAACGCTTATTTCGTCGTTTTTCCTCTCCAGGCCATAATGCCTCCCGAGACATTGATGACTTTGGAAAATCCTTTCTTTTTTAAAATTCGCGCAGCTTGCATACTTCGCATACCACTTCTGCACATCACTACGATTTCTTTATCTTTCGGCAACTGATCCGTTGAACTTCCAAGCTTACTTAAAGGGATATTGCGAAACCCAGGGATATGTCCAGAGCTGAATTCATGCGGTTCTCTTACATCAATAAACTCTGGCCTGTCTGTATTTTTCCGTTGCAAATAATTTTGCAACTCTTCTGCCTGAATGGAGGATATGCCCTTAGTCGGCAATACCCTCCTTATTACCATAAATAAAACGACTATCAATAAAATAATCCAAATGATATTTTCCATTGTATTCGTTTTCACCTACCAATGTAGAGTCGACAGATTGTCGTAAAGCATGTAAATGGCCACGATGATAATGATCATGGAAAAAACGATTTGTAATGTTCTTTTGTTTTTACCCAATCGATTCGATAGCAGGGCTCCTCCTATACCGCCCAAGATACCGCCAATCACATAAAGCAGAAAAACCCACCAGTCCACCAAACCTGAGAGTGCGTAAGAAATTGCTGTTGTAAGCCCAAATGTACCTACAGAAAACAAAGAGCTTCCAATGGCATCTATCATGGTCATTCCTGTTGCCAATATCAAACCAGGTACAATAAGAAATCCTCCGCCAATACCAAAAAATCCAGAAATCATCCCTGTAGCTGCTCCTGTACCCAGTACAGGACCTATTTTGATCTGTTGCCTTGCAGTATCTTGTTGGTCCACCTGTTTCTTTCGCAACATTTGAATGGCAATCACTAGCATGAGTATAGCAAACAGAAACAGTAAAGCCTTACCGTCTACCATTTTTCCAATGAAAGAACCCAAAACAGCCCCAACCGCTCCCGGAATGGCAAACAAAATTGCTGCTTTCCAACGAACATGTCCAGCGCGCCAGTGAGGAATAAGATTGACAAAAGCATTGACTGCAACAGCTAATGCGGTTGTACCAATGACAACATGAGCATCATGAATGCCCACAACATACAGCAGCAACGGAACGGCTAAAATAGAACCTCCGCCGCCAATTAATCCAAGCGTAAAGCCAACTAACCCACCTGAAATAACGGAAAGGATGGTCTGGGCAGTGGTCAAATGAATAGCAATCATGAATAATCTCCCTTCTCAACCACTCCATACGTATAGTTGTATGAGTATATAAGGAATCGTAACAAAAAAGAGTCCTATACAGGGTATTTACCCTGTATAGGCTATCTCAACCATGAACTGCACAGCGATTCGGTCCAATTTCCATTTCACTCTGCTCACTCTCTGAAGGCGTTAGTTTTCCCATATTCGTAAGGCGAATTTCTTGATACGCATTTGGTTGAGCAGGCAAATTTTCCGTAACCGCTTTGCGAAACTCTGCTTCATCATCAATCTGCAATCCCGCATTGGTTTGATAGAGTTCTTGCAAGGGAGCAGCGACTCGTCCCTTTTGATCCATTTCGCTAGAGTCAGCATAGTGAGCTGGTAATACCATCAGGCGTTGGTTTAACTTTTTATATTTATCGTATAAAGTATTGCGTAAATCTCCTGCCCAATCTCCTGCCTTACCCGCAAGGTCGGGACGTCCAATGGATTGGACAAAGAGAATATCCCCCGAGAGCAAATAAGCATCGTCAACAATCAGCGAAGTACTGCCAATCGTATGTCCAGGAGAATAAATCGGGTGAATTTTAACAACCGTACTTCCCACCAGCAGATCATTTCCGTCTTCTAACGGATGAAATTGGAAAGTTGCCTCCGTAGCGTCTTTAGGCGGCAGATAATAGGCTGCCCCCGTTTGTTCAGCAAGCCTTCTTCCGCCTGAAACGTGATCGGCATGCAAATGAGTATCAATGGTATATTTGATTTTCACACCTTGTTCCTTGGCGAAGTTCAGATAAGGTTCTATCATTCGAGCTGTATCTATAATAGCTGCCTCACCATCGGAAACAATGGCATAAGACAAGCACCCTTTACCAACACGAACAAATTGATAAATAGAACCTCCGGATTTTAAATCACCAATTTTGACCGGATACAGGTATTCACTCCAGGATTTCATGCCGCCCTGTAGATAATAAACCTGTGATATACCTGCAGCTACTAACTGTTCCGCAACATAGACAGATGAACCTTCTTTGGCGCATACCACTAAAATAGGCTGGTTTTTAGGTAGTTGATGAAGAATAGGTTCAACTCCATCTATGAGATCAAAATAAGGAACATTGATAGAAGTCACTTGATCTCCTTCTATTTTCCAATCCAAGTACGCTTCTGGATTACGCACGTCCAGAATGAACAAAGGCTCAGCTGACAATATTTTCCCAAAAACATCAGCTGCTGTCATGCTGCTGAGTTCGGGTGTGATACTCATGATTCTTTCACCTCCGTTGTTTCTATTGGTCCTTGCCATTCTGACATACCCGGTTTGACGTTAAAGACATGCTGGAAGCCATGTTCACTTAAAATGTGACAAGCCATATCACTGCGTTGCCCTGTACGGCAAATCACTAACACTTCCTGATCAGCAAATGATTTCAGTTGAGGGATTTCCTCTTCCAATTTTCCAAGCGGAACAAGACGAGCACCTGGAATATGACCAAAGGCGTATTCCATGGGTTCACGAACATCCAAAAGAATGGGATTGGCCTCCAGCCGCTTGCTTAATTCCTCATTCGATATCACATGAGGAAACTTTGTATCTGGTTTTACTTCGTTTGGATCAGATTTGCGAATATAGTGTCTGAAAACTTTATCTTCCGAAGTCGTGGTTCCCAAAAACTGATGACCTGTGCGAATTGACCAACTCTTCATATCTGCAACGGATCCTGGATCGGTAGCTATGACTTCCAGTACTTGACCAGCCTCAATCTCTTCAATAGCTTTTTTGGTGCGAACGATAGGCATTGGACAAGACAAACCTTTACAATCAACAATCTTATCTACGGTAAATGAGTTCACGGATTTATTTCCCTCCACCATTTTTTATCTCAAATTGTATCTTTTTCAATTAAAAGGTTACGGTAACGTCAGCGTCATAAGCAAAATCCAAGAAAGTTACCGCTCCGCCAACTTCAACGCCATCAATGAAATCTTCTTTTTTCAATCCCGCTACATCCATGGTCATTTGACAAGCTATCAATTTGATACCACTCTCCAGAGCCATCGCAAGCATTTGCGAGACAGGTGGAATATTAGCTGTTTTAAATCCTTCTTCGTAATGTTCATTGCCTGGCGCAAACGATAACATCTGTTCTGAATTCTTATGAATGATTCCCAGACCATCAAAAGTAAAGAAAATCGTTACTTCTGCATCTGTTGCTGTAGCTGCCATTGCAATATTCAATACCTTATAAGCCGTTTCAATACCACCACTAGAAGCAATAATTGCAACCCGTTTTCCCATTTACCATTTCTCCTCGCTAAAAAGATTTCAATTATTCAACATCCCAATTCCAACCAAGCATGCCGCCCATCATATTTTTTACTTGATAGCCTTGGCCAATGAGAAATTGACAAGCCTGCATACTTCTGCCGCCGCTTCTGCACACCATAATGGCTTCTTTACGTTGGTCGATTTCGTTCAACCTGTGCGGCAATTGCGACAAAGGTATATTTTTCGCTCCTGGAATTTTTCCTGTAGCAACTTCACTTGGTTCCCGCACATCAATAATCTGCAGTTTTTCCCCATTTTTTAATCTCTGTTGCACATCAAGAGGAAGTATGTTCTGCACTTGCTGGGTCATGGAACTCACCTCCGCTTTATACTTCATTGTTTCCGTGGCATCTCATTCGATGCACGTATTTGTCATAAGCATGAAGTTTTATCTATTCTTCATACCCAACAGGGTATAGTATATAAAGTGGCAACAGCTATGTCAACAATACCCCGAAAGGTATATTGGCAAAGCTGTTTCCTTACGGTACTTAGCGTCTAAAATCGTTCAAATTGATACATCAGCAATGCATCTGGTATAGGTGCTGGTTGTCCAAGTTCTCTCGTCATCTCTGCCCAAGCCAATAATTCTTCATAAGGATCGTCTGTCGTAATATTCCCAAACCAGAACTGTCTATCTGGTGTCCAAATACTGACTACATTCAATACATCGCAAGGCCCAAGACAGCCTGTAATTGTCAATTGGACCGTTTTTAGCAATTTTCGTTCTTTCCATGTTTTCTTTAACCAATCGAGTGGTATGCTCGGCTTGCCTTTATCCGTTCGTCCACAGCAACATCCTGAACAGACAAACACCTGTGCCAGTATCAACCTTTTAGTCGTTGGCCGTACCCATACTTCTAATTGTTCTTCACGCAAAACGACCCATTCCTCTCCCTTTATCTTTCCACCACTCAGCATCTTACATCCTGAAAATTTTCACCCGTAAATTAACGCTGACTCTTTCCCCAAACATTTTCAAAGACTATATCTTCTAGAGGCAATCGGTTCCCCCAACCTACACGTTCAAGAACAGGGATTTCTGGAAAATGCGGAGTATACCCCATCGTAAGTAAAGCTACCGGATCGACCGTATCTGGAATTTCAAGAATTTCCCTTACGTCTGCCTTTTGATACATACTGACCCATCCAATAGCAACCCCTTCAGTTCGAGCAGCCAGCCACATGTTCTCAATAGCACAGGCGGTGGACATTAAATCCGTTTCAGGAATGGTATTTCGCCCAAGAACAGGTTTGTCACTTTTATTTGGATCATTCGTTACGCAAATGGTTAAAGGAGCTTGCAGCAAGCCTTCCACTTTGAGACGAAGATAGTGCGCTTGTTCTAAATCCAAATAGTTTTCAGCCGCCCGAACCCGTTCTCGTTCAACCACCTTTTGCAACTCCTGAAGTATCCGTTTGTCACGAATAACAATAAAATTCCATGGCTGCATATAACCAACGGACGGTCCATGATGAGCAGCCAGCAGAATTCTCTGCAGTACGCTATCCGGTATAGGATCTGGCAAGAAAACACGTATGTCACGACGTGCCAGTATGGCTTTATAAACAGCAGCCTGCTCTTCCTTGTTAAAATCCAACTGGATAGGCGTGAATCCAATCTCACCAGCTTCATGCTCTACGTTTGCTGCCATTTCTGATGTTTCCTGTTGAATACGATGCGGATGACTTACTCGAGCATCCGTAAATGTGGCTGTCTCCGCCATAATATGACAAGCTAAACGAATCATAGGAAAGCTCAACAGGGCACCGGAGCCTTCACCTAACCGCATGCCTATATCCAGAAGTGGCCTCAAACCTAACTTTTGCAAAACCAAACGATGTCCCGGTTCGGCAGAAACATGAGAGGCCAGCAAATATTCGCTCGATCTCGGTTCTACCTGAACCGCCCAAAGCGCTGCTGTACAGGTAATAAATCCATCCAGAACGACAGGTACGTTTCTCTCAGAGGCAGCCCAAATGACTCCTGCAATCGCTGCGATTTCAAATCCACCCAATCTGACCAATATATCCCAATCGTTTTGAATGAAAGGGGAATGCAAGGTTACAGCTTTGGAGAGTACTTCAGATTTTTTGGCCAATGCATCATCATTCAGACCCGTTCCCCTACCAAGTACCTCCGAAATCGAGCATTGGAGCAATTGAGCGGCCATGGCACTCGAAGCAGTTGTATTGCCAATGCCCATCTCACCAACCAGAATCACATCATGACCTGCATGGATAAGCTGATAGGCAAATTGTTTGCCAGTCTCGACTGCCTGTTCTGCCTGCTGACGAGTCATAGCAGGTTCAATGGCCAAATTTTTTGTACCTAAATCAACTTTACAAACATGAGCTGCAGGGTGACGAACTCGACTGCGCACTCCAACATCCACAACCGTAATGGGAATTTCCTGCTGGCGAGCCAATACACTGCTGACAGCTCCTCCCATGCAGATATTGACTACCATTTCTTCAGTAACTTCATCCCCATACGCAGAAACACCTTCTCTAGTAACACCGTGATCGGCCGCAAACATCAACAACGCTGGACGCTCCAGTTTGGGTATGACTCGCCCTGTGATGCGAGCTAAGCGTGCAATCAGATGCTCTAATTCTCCTAAACTGCCGAGTGGTTTGGTTAAATCTCGCAAACGGGCGTGTGCTCTTCGTTCTGCCCATTCACCAAGTTGGGCTTTATTGAGAAAGGAATGACTCATTGGGCTGCTCCTCTTCCCATTGAATGATCTCGTAAAGCTTTTCCATATCCATATTCTCTCTCACAACTGCCGCTAATCGATCGAAGGCTTGTGAGCGAACCTGATCTATAGACCAATTCGACGCTTCCGATGGAGTAAGTCCAAAGTGTTGACGAAGCATGGACAACCACTTCTGACGAAAAGAGTCGTTATGAAAAATACCGTGAAGATAGGTTCCAATGACTGTTCCATCCTCATTCATGGCGCCATCCTTACGGTTATGACCATCCGAGATTTCTTGAATCACGGCAAATGGAACATATTTACTTGTGCCGATACTCTCTCCCATATGTATTTCATAACCACGCACAGAAATGGTAGAAAAGATATTTTGCAGTTCTCCATGAACGAGTACGGTTGTTTTGACATCCTGAAGTGTAGTTATGATGGGTAGAAACCCGAAACCAGAACAAACTGGAACTTGCGACTCTTGTCCGCCAGGATCGCGTACTTCCTCTCCCAGCATTTGATATCCCCCACATATGCCAAAGAAGAATACACCCTCTTCACGTTTTTGGCGGATCACGTTAGCAAATCCTGTTTCACGCAACCATTGAAGGTCATCGATAGTATTCTTGCTTCCCGGTAAGATAATCGCATGGGGACTACCAACTTCTTCTGGTTTTCGGCAAAAGTAAACGTGCACCGTCGGATCAAGAAAAAGCGGATCGAAATCTGTAAAATTGGATATATGTGGAACTTGAATCACTGCTATGTGTATTGAATCTTGACTTAGATGAGTGCTCTGCTGCAGTCGATAGCGAGATTCATCGAGCGCTACGGAATCTTCTTCATCAATCCCCAAATCCGGAATATGTGGAATCACACCCAATACCGGTACGCCCGTATATTCTTCCAACATCCGTACTCCGTCCTCAAATAAACTTCTGTCACCGCGAAACTTGTTGATGAGTATTCCTTTCACTCTCGCCCGTTCACTGGCGTTGAGCAGTTGCAACGTCCCTACAAGCGAGGCGAATACCCCGCCTCTATCTATATCCGCTACCAGCAGTACAGCTGCGTCTGCCAGTTCAGCCATTCGCATATTCGCAATATCTCTGGGCTTTAAATTCATTTCAACAGGGCTACCCGCCCCTTCAATCACCAGCAATTCATGACGCATAGCGAGATACTGGTAACTCTCCACAACGGCGTCCCAAATTTCACGAGTACGTTCAAGAAAATACTCTCGCGCAGACTGGGTTTGATAAACCCTGCCCTGCAATACGATTTGTGATTTTTGCCCTCGGGTTGGCTTGAGCAATACGGGATTCATATGTTCATTTGCGGGTATCCCGCAAGCTTCTGCCTGCACAGCCTGTGCTCGACCAATTTCTCTCCCTGTCGGTGTCACTGCTGAATTAAGGGACATGTTTTGTGCTTTAAAAGGAGCTACGCGCAAACCCTCTTGCGTCAAAATTCGACAGAGAGCCGTACATAGAACACTTTTCCCAACATTAGAAGATGTACCCATAACCATTAAATGTTTAGCCAATTTCACTCCCCCTACCCTAACTTTCGATAACGTCGGCAGGCGGTAATGAAACGCTCTACCATGCGAGGATTAGAAGCAAAATGTAAATGCGTATATGCAGCAAGCAAATTGCCTTTCGCATATCCTTCCGTCTTTTTTCCGCGCATTCCAGACGACTCGTAGGCAAAGGGCCACTGTTCATTGATATCAAGTTTTATCGTTGAATAATGAAATTCATGTCCACGCGCATGTTCACCAGCAGAGAGTAAGAGTGTATCTTGCAAAGCTGTCACCTCTCTGTAACCCAAAGCCGCCAGTTTAGGTTGCATTTCCACACTAGCGGGTATGGCCCCCGTCATGTCGTATACAGCTCCTTGTCTATCCTTAATAGAACCTGTGAGATACATATACCCCCCGCATTCTGCAAAAACAGGTAACCCATTTTGGAGAGCCCGCTGTAAGCTTTGACGGACTTCTTCCTGACGACTCAGTTCAGCAGCAAATTCTTCTGGAAAACCACCACCAATATAGACACCATCGGCGTTCTCTGGAACCTTTTCGCCTCGCAATGGACTGAATTCAACCAGACGAGCACCATACCATTCGAGTAACTCCAGATTTTCTGGGTAGTAAAAATTAAAAGCGCTATCTTTGGCTATAGCAATGGTGACTAACGGTTCCCGTTTTTTACCCGCAAACAACACAGGTGGAGCAGAAGGTAACTCTTCTGCTTCTTGAGCCATTTTCAAGATACTATCAACATCAACAGTGGCTTCTATAGCATCTGCAAGCGCATCAAACAACCCAGACATCTCACCACGTTCTAGAGCTGGAATTAGACCTAAATGACGTTCAGGAATTTGCAGTACGGTATGTCTACCAAGATAACCCACAACAGGAATACCACACATTTGTTCAATCGCTGTTTTGACCAATTCGAAATGTCCGACACTGCCAACTTGGTTGACAATAACTCCTGCGAGTGGCACATCGGGATCTAATTTTTGAAAACCAAGAACCATAGCCGCCGCGCTTCGAGCCATACTGGACACATTTAAAACCAGCAAAACAGGCGCCTTTAACAAGCAACTCATTTCTGCGGTGCTTCCAAGATTGGATAGCGGATCTTTTCCGTCATACATTCCCATAACACCTTCAATGACGGATATATCCGATCCTCGACTTCCACGTTCAAACACTTCCTGTACAATGCTTGGTGTCATCATCCAAGTGTCCAGATTGCGAGAGACTCGACCTGTAACCACTGAATGATAGCTCGGATCAATATAGTCAGGTCCAACTTTAAAACCCTGAACTTGCAACTTACGTCTTCTCAGCGCCGCCATAAGACCTAAAGTTACGGTTGTTTTTCCTGCTCCACTCTGGGTTCCAGCGATGACTATACGTGGCTGTCTCATAACGAACCCCCTTTTTGATGAGGAACGAGACAAACAGACACGGTTACATTACCGCTGCGCACTTTCTCAACTATCCAGTCTTCTGCTCCTGAGGAAAGTCGTGCTGCTGGCTCACATACTCCATACGTTCCTACATATTTAAAAACCGTTTCAGATGGGTTTGGAATAGGTACTTGGTTCAGTTCTTCAGCTGTGTATGTAACAAGCGGCCAGTTGTTTCTCTGACAGACTTCGAGTAATCCCGGTTCATCTGCCTTCCGATCTATGGTTGCTAAGTTGCGCACACTCAAAATGGAAAGGCCGACCTTCTGAAGTGTCTCGGCAATCACTTGTTCAATTTCAGCAGCTTCCGTACCACGATTGCAGCCAACGCCTAGAACCACAACTTTAGGGCGATAGAGAACACCTCTTTGTAAAAATGTTTGCGCCTCTTCTGCGCTGAGAAGCCTTGGGGTAATGAGCAGAGCCGCATCGAATGGCTGTTGTTTGGCATCCTCAATGCTATGCAAAACGGAAATATAGCCTGGCAGAGGTTGAGAATAAGGCCACCAGTCTGTTTCCCCTGCTTCTTGGACAATCAGTATCCGCTCTTCATTGACAACCGCAGCACTCACGGGTGTCACATTCTCAAAATTTTCGATACTCCAACCGTAAGCACGCCCGAGTAAATCCACGGCAACGGTCTGCCCAACATCTGAAGCGGTCGTAATCACAGGACGAGCCCCCAAGGCATGGGCAACACGATGCGTCAAATCGTTTGCGCCTCCCAAGTGTCCAGAAAGAACACTGATCACGTGCTCAGCGCGATCGTCAATCACGACTACGGCTGGATCAGTTTTTTTATCTCGTAAAAGCGGTGCAATCAATCGCACCATAGCTCCTAGCGAGAAGATGCCAATCAATCCGCTGTAACTCGCAAATAATGTAGGAACATGCTGGACGACAGAACCGGAAAATACCTTGATATCTCGTGAGGATTCATCGCCTCGGGCAAATTTCTCTGGATAATACACATCGACATCAGCCATCTTCTCCTGAAGTTGACGTGCAATGGCTGTCCCGTGCTTGGTAATAGCCACGACCGCATAAAGCTTAGTCAACCGCTATCACTCCTTTGCGGTATCTGTGAGTGAAAGACGGATCGTACAATTTTGACTTGTGTTGACCCTGGTCCGGCAAATCTGGATCAAGCGCCCAACCGGCAAGAATCATAGCATGACTAGAAATGTGCGCATCACCCATTGCACGAACCAGTCCAGAAAGTGTCGTACGAATGATTTTTTGATCTGGCCAAGTAGCTTTTTGGACCACTGCGACAGGCGTATCAGGCTCCCATCCAGCCAGCAAAAATTCATCGACCGCTTTCTTCGCCAGCGTTGCACTGAGGTAGAGTGCGACTGTGCAATGATGATTGGCCAAATCACGCAGTTGTTCACCTTCGGGCATAGGTGTGCGCCCACCCATACGAGTCAGAATGACCGTTTGGGTGAGATCAGGCACAGTTAATTCAGCGCCAACGGCCGCAGCTGCCGCAAAGACCGAACTGACTCCGGGAACTATCTCGTAAGCCACGGTTGCTTTACGAAGCAAGGATATTTGTTCTAAAATCGCGCCAAATACAGAAGGATCTCCTGTATGCACACGTGCCACACTTTTCCCTTCCCGAACTGCTTTTACCATAAGATTCACAATCTCTTCCAGAGACATTCCCGCACTTTTGTATATATCAGCTTCTGGCTTGGCATACTTGATAAGCTCATCCCGTACAAGACTGTCTGTATAAAGCACCACGTCAGCTTGTTGTAAAATTCGCATGCCTTTTACGGTAATTAACTCGACGTCTCCAGGCCCTGCACCCACAATGTATACCTTGGCTTGTAGTGTCATTTTCTCACCACCATAAGAGTCAGATAATTCAAAGAAGAACCTTGGAGTTCTCGTACATTTTTCCAGATCCGTTCTCCTGAAGAGGTCACTTTACTGCATACCATCGCTTTATCAAGAAGTTGCATATCCTCCAAAATCTCTATCATTTCATCGAGAACTTTAGCTACTTTCAAGAACACTACACAATCGTGCATTCTCAAAGCTTGGCGCATGGCCTCTTGATCGTGGTTGGCTGGAACAATAGCTACCACTTCATCGCCGTCTGCTAACGGCAGCCCCAATTGACTGGCAGCTGCATTGACAGATGATATACCGGGAACTGAAACAATATTGACTTCTGGATACTCTTTCTGCATGAGGCGACTCATGTGAATAAAGGTGCTGTATAGATTAGGGTCTCCTTCTGTGACAAAGACCACATCTTGTCCTTCGCTGAGATATGACCAGACTTTGGCTACCGTGTCCGTCCAATGTTGTTGCAAAAGTTGCGGATCTTTGGTCATAGGAAATACAAGCCCCAGCATCGTCTTTTCTGCCGGATCGACATACATTTCAACAATTTCCAGCGCATAACTCTTGCTACCCATTCTTTTGTTTGGATAAGCAATTACAGGCGCCGTTTGCATCAATCGATACGCCTTAACTGTAATGAGTTCTGGATCTCCCGGACCGACGCCTACGCCATACAAGGTACCCGGTTTAACGGACATGGTTTTCATCCTCCTCTGTTTCTGCGCGCCATGCCGTAACCAAATACACCGGATTCATACCTTCCAAGCGGGTCAAATTTAAGATAGGCTTACTGCGCGATGTCTGAACCAGTGTAATAGAAACCTGAAATCCGAGTTTTTGCAGTGTTTGCTGCGCCTGATAAAGATTTTCAATCGTTATGGCATTGACCACGATGCGACCACCAGGTCGTAGTCTCTCTGCGCAAAGAGTCAGAAGCTCAATCAACTCGCCGCCGCTTCCTCCAAGAAACACAGCATCTGGATCTGGAAATCCATCCAGTCCTTCCGGGGCTTTGGCATGGATGGCGACGAAATCGGTGCGAAATTTCACTTGGTTCTCAAAAAGGTTTTGCAAATCACCTTCATTTTTTTCCACTGCATAAACTTGCAGATGAGGTGTCGAAAGAATGGCTTCAATCGATACCGATCCAGTGCAAGCGCCGATATCCCAAAGGACTCCTCCCGGTTGTAAAGCAAGCTCCGAGAGTGCCAAGACACGAATTTCCCGTTTCGTTATCAGACCCCGATCCGGTTTACGCTGTGCAAAACTTTCGTCATCCATACCCAGTTTAAATACAGGAACTTTCGCGTTCTTACGATGCTTCAGCAACACAACGTTGAGCGGTGAAAAGTCAGTTTGGATTAAATCATCCAGAGAATACCATCCTGTCCTCTCTTGCTCGCTTCCCAAATGCTCTGCCACGAATGCGTCATATTCATTCATCTCAAACTTCTTCAGATATTCAGCAATGACTGAAGGTGTATGGACATCGTCTGTCAGCAAAGCAGCTACAGGTACGCCATGCAATTTTTGGGCTAGACCGCGAATCGACTTGCCATGCAAACTCACTACTTTTGCGGCATGCCAACTCTCTCCCGCCCTGGAAAAAGCTAGCTGAACAGAACTCAAATGAGGGATGATTTCAACGCGTTCCCGTCCTAATTTGTGGGCTAAAGTGGCTCCTATGCCGTAAAATAACGGATCACCACTCGCAAGCACGGTCACGGATTGCTGTGTAGACGACTGTTCGATTTCTTGAATCGTATCTTGCAGAGGACTGCGAATAACTCTTTTTTCTCCCGGAAAATCCGGAAAGAAGGATAGTTGCCGTTCTCCGCCATAAAGGATGGCAGAAGCGGCGATCCGTTCTAAAGTACGGACGGATAATCCGGCTTTGCCATCATCCCCGATTCCTACGATTAAAATTTGCTTATTCTTCAATTTCAGCTCCTCCTAGATATTCGCCGTTCAAAGTGGTCAAATATGTTGCAATACGCATGCCACCACCAATATGCTGAAGCACTTGCTGACAACAAGAATTTGCAACTTCTTGAAAAAATTGAGGGTATCCCCACTCCACCATCCAATCACCTACTTGACTGGCTGTATTGGCTGATAGGATGCTTTCGACTTGTTGCTCAGACACACCCACTCGCCTCGCTAAATCAGCTAGAAACGAGAAATCGATGGGAGCGCTTTTGGCATGAACCATCATGATACCCTGTGCCACTTTAGAAAATTTACCCATCATTCCCACAAAGCGAATCTCTTTCATGCCTACTCGCTTGGCATGTTTAGCGGAAAAACCGACAAAATCACCCATCTCTATAAACGCTTCTATAGGCAAATCCGGAAACATCTTCATGGCGTATTTCTCGCTACGTCCACCAGTCGTCAGTACCACTGTAGAGATTCCTTGTTCTTTGGCAACATTCATCGCGTAAGCAATACTCGCCCGATAGGAAGCTGTGGAAAAAGGAACGACAATACCACGCGTTCCTAAAATAGAGATTCCACCCAAAATGCCCAGGCGAGCATTTAAAGTCTTTTTGGCAATCTCTTCACCGTTGGGTACAGAGATGACCACTTTAACGCCTTGTTCAATGCCATATTCGGAAAGTACCGACTCCACTGTTGACTGAATCATCTGCCGTGGAACTGGATTAATAGCCGCCATACCGACAGGAATTGGGAGTCCCGGCTTTGTAACGCGTCCCACTCCAACGCCTCCGTCAATGTCTACACCTTGAGTCTCTGCCCAGGAAACGGTAGCCACTATTGTCGCACCGTGCGTCGCATCGGGATCGTCCCCACCGTCTTTAATGGTTGCAGCTTGCGCTTCGTTGGGCGAAAAATGGACATCATGCACTTGAAACGTCACCCATTCACCTGCCGGAATCCAAATGGTGGATTCCGATACTGGCTGCTGTTGGATGAGAGCCAGCAAGGCAGCTTTTGTACAGGCGGTTGCACATGCGCCTGTGGTGTATCCATGTCGAAGTGGCCCATCCGGCACATCTAACATCTCAGCCAAACATCATCACCGACCCTGTGCGTCAGCAAGAATAGACAGCGCGTTGATCACAGCTACGGCAACCGGACTTCCACCTTTACGTCCTCGGTTTGTGATGAAGGGAATATCCAGTTTCATCAGTTCCTCCTTGGACTCAGCGGCTGAGACAAAACCTACCGGAACCCCAACAATCAAACTCGGCTTAGCTAAACCTTCTTTGACGAGCCGAATCAATTCAAGGAGCGCTGTAGGAGCGTTGCCAATCGCAAAGATGGCTCCATCATGGGCTTCACACGCCTTGCGAACGGAAACGATGGCACGTGTGGTATTCAGTTCCTTTGCTTTTGCGGCTACGTCCGGATCGGAAATATAGACATGCACATCTCCTCCGTATTTGACGATGCGCGGCTTACTTATACCAACTTGGACCATCTGCACATCCGCAACGAGAGCTCGTCCCTCACGAATCGCTCGAATGCCAGCTTGTACCGCATGGGGGTGGAAAACTAAACTACGTCCAAGTTCAAAATCTGCCGAAGCATGAATCACACGCTGTACTATTGGAAATTGCTCGTCCGTAAACGGATGCGCGCCCAGTTCTTCTGTAATGATTTTGAAACTTTTTTCTTCTATTTCTTGCGGCTGTGTCGTCACTGGCTGAAAATCTGTGTTAAAATTCATAACCTCGCCTCCTAAGAGCTATAACGCTTGGCCACCTCTTCGAGAACAGCCTCTATAGACGAAAACGCTAAACCATAATCGAGTTTAGGCCGCCCAATCACCACAACCTCAATTCCCATAGCCAGAGCAGCTTCCACTTTTTCATCCACCGCACCTGGTCCACCACTTTCTTTCGTAATCACCAAAGTAGTTCCATAATGTCGGTAAAATGCTTCATTTAATTCTTTGGAGAAAGGTCCTTGCATCGCTATAATGTTTTTTTGATCCATTCCGAGTTCGGCACATTTTTGCATATTGTCAATTCTCGGCAACATGCGGGCAACTAAACGTATATCTGGCTGGCCAAGCAATTTCTCAGTAAAAATTTGCAAGGTCTTGCTACCCGTGGTTAACATGACACTGCCTCTTTTTTGAGCCGCCACCAGAGCTGCTTCTTCGTATGTATCTACATACGTAATCAAATCATCATTGCCAAAATTTTGTCTCGATCGCTCATAGCGAATATACGGCAATTGGCATTCACTGGCCGCTGCCATGGCAGTACGGTGGGCTTCCTCTGCAAATGGATGACTCGCATCCACCACTAGGGTGCTCCCAAGTTCCTGCAAGAGAGCGGTCATCGCAGACACATCCAGCCGTCCAAACCGCGCCGGCACGCCTGCCTCTTGCAAAATTTTTGCAGCATTCTCCGTAACCACACTGGCGAGAAGCGGATAACCAGCCGTTTGTAGGGCTATAGCCAATTCACGAGCATCACTTGTGCCTGCCATAAAGAAAATCACTGGCACACCCTCCTTCTAAGAGCCACAAACCGCATCAGCCACCACAGTTTGCGGCCGATCTCGATGCATAAATCCTTCAATCTCTCCGACTCGAGCAAAAAACTTATGAAATCTCTCGTCAGGAAATGCATTTTCCCGATATGCGGAAACAATTCGCTCTAATAAATCCGGCATCTCTTCAGCCGGGATTCCCTCTGCCACTCGTTGACCAGGCGCTGCGTTGCGACCCGTTGTTTTTCCACCAAGGAAAAGATCAAACTTTCCTTTGCGAAAGACAAGTCCAATATCCTCGCTGACTGCCCCGTAACAGGACATTGCGCACCCATTAAAACCAATACGCAGTTCCTTTTCTACAGGAAGACCGGCAAGTCGCCTGGAAATTTCCTCTGCATAAGGAATCCCCTCATGCTTTTCACCGTCACAAAAATCACAAGCCTTAATTTTAATCACTTCACCCACGGGTAGAACCATCAAGCCCGCAGCACGCAAGCTTTGCACCAACGATTCCGCATCCTCTGTAACCGTGCGAAGAATTAGCTGATGCGCAGTTGTATACTCAATCTCTCCCTGCTCCCCAACTAAATCGGCGATTAAAACCAATTGGGAAGAACTAAACTTCTTGTTAGCTATCCCGGGACTGACGGCAACTTCAAAAATAGACGCACGAGGAACTGGCATCTTTGTGGCAAAGCCAGTTGAACCTGCAGCGTTTAATGAGCTTGCCTCACCCTGATGAAAAGTTTGTAAAGCGGCGGCAGCCCAATCACGAGGCGTCCGATGTTCCGACTCAGAGATGATGGATTGATTCAGCAAAGATTGGGGTTCGATACGACTTCTAAGCAGCGACTCCTGCGCGGCATTCAAAGACCACGGCTCATTCTCAGGCTTGAGACGCTCTCCAGGTCGCAAGCGTTGTTCGGCTGTATCCAATGTGTATTTGCGCTGATATCCGCGTGGTGTAATCATGAGATGATCGTGGTAGAACGTTGATGAGTTACCAATAATTACAGTTGTTAACATACCAATCTCATGGTTCAACATATCATCAAGTGTTGTACGAATAACTTGTTGCCGATCTCGATAAGCGCTTTTCACCAAACCGACTGGTGTTTTCGGATTGCGGTACTTGAGAAGAATTCTCTGTGTCTCCACAATTTGCCGAGTACGCCGACCACTTTTGGGATTGTATAAAGCTATGACAAAATCTGCTGAAGCTGCAGCTTCAATGCGTTTTTCAATGATAGACCAAGGAGTCAGGTGGTCAGATAAACTGATGGTACAAGCATCATGCATGATGGGAGCACCTAAAAGAGCGGCGCAAGAATTGATGGCAGAAATGCCGGGAATAACCTCAACAATCGGAAGTTCTCCCGGATGCCAGCCACGCTCAATGAGCACTTCATACACTAATCCCGCCATGCCGTACACACCAGCATCTCCACTTGAAATCACAGCTACAACCTGACCATGAACAGCCAAATCTACCGCCTTTTGTGCCCGACTGACTTCTTCCGTCATACCTGTGCGGACAATCTCTTGATGAGTCAATAAGTCACGAATTAAATCGACATACGTGTTATACCCAATAATGACTTCACTTTCCTGAATTGCCTCGCGAGCTCGTACAGTGATATGTTCAAAGCTGCCTGGTCCAAATCCAACAATCAAAATTTTACCTTCCATATGATTCCCTCCTCTCCAGTCATTGAGCTATCTCTACAGAAGGTTGAAACCATTGCAACTTCTCCCGCATTCTGACCACATCGCCAACCACTATGACTGCTGGAGCCTGCAAACGAGCTTCTTCTACCAAGAGACAGATGTTTTCAAGTGTTCCTGACACGACTTGTTGCTTGATCGTTGTTCCCCATTGAATAATTGCAACGGGTGTTTCTGGATGACGCCCACAATCTATCAGTTTCTGGACTATTTCTTGAAGATGTCCCATTCCCATCAAGATAACCATGGTTTGACCTGATAGTGCTACAGCATCCCAAGGTGTTCCTGAAGAATAGAGGCATTCATGACCAGTGAGCACGTGAAATCCCGCAGAAAGTGTTCGATGAGTCAAGGGAATACCTGCGTATGCGGGTACAGCAATAACCGAGCTAATACCTGGAACAATTTCAAACGGGATACCCTGGTCAACCAGAAACTCCGCTTCTTCTCCACCTCTTCCGTACACAAACGGATCGCCCCCTTTTAGACGGGAGACCGTAAGACCTTGCAAAGCTTTTTCCACCAGCAAAGTCTCAATTTCAGTTTGTGGAAGTGTGTGGTGATGAGCTTCTTTGCCTACATAGATCCGCTCCACATGGTTCGGCACAAACGCCATGATTTCTGGAGATACCAGTCGGTCATAGATGACAACTTCCGAACGCTCCAGACATTCTTTCGCTTTTAATGTCAACAACCCAGGGTCACCCGGTCCTGCGCCTATGAGATAAACCATACCTGCCATATTTGCCCTCCTGTAATGAATAGGAAATGGGTTACTCACTATGAACCAACGAATGGTTGTGAGCTGCAGGGTGGGCATGCTCGTGTGAGTGATTGTGATCATGAGCATGTGAGTGATCATGTGAGTGATCATGAGCATGTTCGTGCGCTGCTAGTTTGCGATATTTGCAAAGGTCGCAGTTCATGAACGCTTGCTTTGCAGCTGCTTCTTCTATGCGGTCGATCACGATGTGAAATAGGCGGGAATGCATGCCGAAGTATTCTGCCATCGATAGCGGAATGTCAGGATAAACGGTTTGTAAATCTTGCAGAACACCTTTCATCCGCTTGATAAGGACACCTGTAAACAAGAAGTAAGGAACCACTACTACACGTTTAGCACCGAGCGATACAGCGCGGTGAACACCATCGGGAAGTCTTGGGAAAGTGATTCCTGTAAAACAAACTTCAACACTCAAGACACCCGTCCGTTCCCACAACAAACGAGCTATTTTGTATAAATCACCGTTTGCATCAGGATCGCTACTGCCTCGTCCCATCAAGACAATGGCTGTTTCAGAAATATTCATTTCAGATATAGATGCTGCTTGCTCGGCAAAACGCTCACAGAGCAAGTCGACCATTTGCTCATGAAGTCCAATATTTCTGCCGTATACCATATCGACATGTGGATATTTTTTTCTGGCGTCATCAAGAAATTCGGGGATTTCCAGTTTAACATGCGAAGCAGCGAGTAGAATGACTGGGACTACAACAATACGTTCTGCTCCCTGATGAACACAAGCGTCAATTCCTTGTGGAATAGTAGGTGTGGCCAACTCCAAAAAACATGCTTCAAAATGTTGATCCGGCAATTGATGGCGCATACGTTGGACAAATTCTAGAAATTCTTCATTTCCATCCGCATCTCGACTACCATGACCAACAAGTAATGTGATTTCTTTCATTTTTAACCTCCTCAATGTTTTGCAAGCAAGAGGAGAGTTTGCAGAAACTCTTGAATGAAAAAGCACTCTTTCGAATTCGAAAGAGTGCTTGTACACGACAAAAGTCATCCACAAACACCTCCCTATCGACCGTAGGTTCCTGGAGGAAATCTTGCATATTCATGATGCTCGATTCCATCCATGGGTGTTTTAAGAAAAGGCAGGTCTCCTGGCTTAGGATCGTAGCTGTCAATTCCCTTCCCGAGCACATGCTCAGTGGCAATGAATCACAGCTCCCCCTTACAGTGGCGGGACCGCACCGGATTTTCACCGGTTTCCCTCTTAAACTTGTCTGCGAACGAGAATGCTAAAAGCGTGGTTCCTTCATCGTTCCAAACAAAACCTTTTCTTCACTATGCAATTGTCAATCGTCTTCTTATGCATCAAATATAATCTAATCATAGGCGAACTAGTACTCCAATTTCAAGAAGAAAGAGATTTTGAGAATGTTTCTGATGTATCATCAGATAGATGGGGGTTGATTGAAGCTTTTGATAGATAGAATTGACACTTTCGACAACCCTCATTTTTGGCGCACAGAGGTAGAAAAAAACGCTTCCTCTCTAGAAACAAGCACCTTATCTTGAGGAAAAAATTTTTTAAAATAATGTGCCACTTGAAGATGCAAATCGCTTTTGTACCAATCTATGAATCCATGTTCTTGAAATAACTGAGGCATCCCTAGTCTCTCTGAACGTTTGCCAAGAGAACCATCGCCTATACTCAACGTATCTATCCAAACGCGATCGACCCATCCATTTAACAATTTGGGAAAATCTGGTGTAAAGGGCAAAACAGGAGAAATGGCGGCTTGCGTTGATATTCCAGCTTCATGAATTTCTCGTAAGGCTTCCAATCGCCGTTGAATTCCCGGCGCTAAAGGAGCAAAAATTCGCTTCACATCCTCCCGATCCGTTTCCAGGGTCATAGATACCCAAACCTCACATTTCTCATTCAGTTGAACTAATAAATTTAAATCCCTGGTCACTAGCGGTCCACGCGTTTGTATTTGCAAAAAATCGGGTGGATTTTCTACCATTTGCTCCATAACAGAGCGTGTAATTTGAGCATCCCGTTCTATGGGTTGATAGGGATCCGTGGCAGAAGACATGAAAATCTTTACAGCTTTGTTTTTCTTACGCAGCTTCAACATCTCATTTCGATAATTCTCTGCTGCGTTGGTTTTCATATCCACCCAATTTCCCCAATCCAGATCTCTAAACTTTTGAATCGGCAGTTCTCTGACATAGCAGTAACGACAAGCAAAGACACATCCGCTGTATGGATTCAAGGAATGTGTAAAACCGACATCCAAATAACCTTTGGCTTCTGTGAGAATTTTCTTGGCAGCCACATTTTTAAGCTCAACTTTCAAGCAAAACACATCCTAAACAAAAGACATCCACTCGGCGACCTCTCCAACCCAAATCGTCAGGTAATCCCGTTGATTCAATGAACGGAGATTAAGCCTTATGTGCATAGAAATAAGAGGCAATGATTAAAATGATGATTCAGAAAATTATTATACATTAAAAAGAGCCTTTCGCTGTGAAACACTCATTCAATTTGTAAAATGATAATCCAGACCCTAAAAACCCTTTATACAGAGTATATGATTGCAAAATCTCTGTATAGAGGGCGCGATCACTCAGCTAAAATCTTACCGAAAGGGTATCGGCTCACTCAAACAGAAATCTTACCGAAGGGATCGATGTGCGGATGTCCATGCAGAGTCGGCAAGAGTACCTGAGTACGATGCGCGTGCGTTACCTTAAGGCACGCACTAGGCAAGAGAAATCGCAGATTTTGGATGAGTTGGAGCGGACCCTGGGATACGCGCGGAAGTACGCGATTGCCACTATGAAACCCAAACCGGAGCACGATAAACCGCCCGCTAAGCGTACTCGCTCTCTTCGGTATAGGGATGTGATGCCCATCGTTCAAATCGTTTGGGAAGCACTCGACTATCCTTGTGCAGAGCGCTTGCATCCCGTGCTGATGTGTACTGCCGCACAGTTAGCCAATCACGGCGAGGTCAAGCTGACTCAAGAGGCAATCCGTGACTTGCAGCAAATGAGCCGTGCGACGCTGGCCCGTCGTATCGCCAAATGGAAGCGTCCCGGTCCCAAGCACATCCCTGCCGACAGACGCCCGTCCGCGCATCTGCGCTCGGAAATTCCAGTGGAACGCTATGACTGGGACGAGGACAGACCTGGTGCGTTGGAAATCGACCTCGTCGAGCACAACGGCGGATCGTCCTTGGGACACTTCGCTTACACCCTCTCCGTCGTCGACGTCGTGACGGGATACAGTAGACGCGTTGCGGTACTTGGCAGGGGCCAGCTTGGTGTCATGGCAGCGCTGGAACGCATACTAACGGAATGGCCATATCCGGTGTGGGGAATCCACAGCGACAACGGCAGCGAGTTCATCAATGCTCACCTGGTTCGTTTCACGAAGGCGAATGGGCTGTCGCTCACCAGAAGCCGACCTTACAAGAAGAACGACAACGCTCACGTGGAGCAAAAGAATCGATTCTTGGTCCGCGAAATCGTAGGTTACGAGCGTTTCGACACTCCAGAGCATGTTCAATGGCTCAACACGGTTTATGCGTGGCTTGACGTATATGCCAACGCCTGTCTGCCCATGCGCAAGGTCATTGAGAAAAAACGTAACGGCAGTCACGTGCAAAAGAAATACGACTCAGCAAAAACTCCTTTGCAACGGGCGTTCGATGCTAGTGCCATCCCAACGAACAGCCAAAAGTACTGGAGTGAGTGGGCACAGTCCCTCAATCCACTACAGCTACACCGACAACTGGTGACACTGCTGGCACAGGGACTAGGCGGGGCGAACCTTGCTCCTGCTCCGCTGCCCGCACCGGTTTCCAGGGGGATCGACAACGACAAACGAAACGGCACTCGGGACTCCTATTGAGGCCAAAACATTCGGTCTGTGGATTTGATGGACAACTCTTCAAGTTGCCCACAAGCTCCACAGACACAAAAAAAGGGGAAGCCGCTTCGCTCCTCCCCTCTGGCCTACGGCCATTCACCCCTCCCACTTCAACGAAATAGGGAATGGGTTAGATTTTTAAATGAGTTAGCCATCTCTCTTCGGTAAGATTTTTACGTGAGTTGACACGCCGCTTTCATTATTTTTTTCGTAAAATAATGATCGACCTTATTTTTCATTTCTGCCTATCGAAAAAACTATTGAGAATGACATGGTTAAGTCAAAATGTACTTCTTCATTATTACGGCAGACAAAGTTACCCCTGCCCAATTCAGTTTTATGTCCTCCAACTTTTCAAATCCGTTTGCAATCCAGAAATTAATTACTTTGTCGCTGTAACCATTGGCGACATCCAATCTGATACATTGGCTCTTTCTCGATTTGGCATAATCCTCGAATGCTCTATAGATTTGCTTACCATATCCCATATTTTGATAGTCTTGATGAACGATTAACAGCGACAAATAGGATTCTTGCTCGATTTTATAGTCAATGATTCCAACCATTTTCCCTGTACGCTTGTCAACCACCTTGCATGAACAAAATCCCGCATTCCTCATTGACTTCAGTTCTTCAGTAACCCATTCAAATGTAACTGGATAATTTTTCGTATGTTTTTCCAAAAAAATCATATTGGAGTTATACACTTCAACAACATTATCTACGTCAGACATTTCAATCGGACATACGTAGAAATACTCCGAATCAAATATCATCATTTTAGTCATCCCTTCAGGTTGAAGCAGCTTACAAGAAAAAATTGCGGTGCCAACACAGACAATTGATAAAAACCAACAGAAATAAAAAACGCAATCTCTCATGCTTCGAGAAACTGCGTCACAACTGATTTTACTTTTGGAGGCGCCACCCGGATTCGAACCGGGGATAAAGGTTTTGCAGACCTCTGCCTTACCACTTGGCTATGGCGCCATATCAAATGCATCGATGTTGAATGACAAATTATCAACCCCGAAGGGGGTAACCCTTGGGTAAGAATCCTGCTTGCCGCGACTGCTTTTGGAGCGGAAGACGGGATTCGAACCCGCGACCCTCGCCTTGGCAAGGCGATGCTCTACCCCTGAGCCACTTCCGCACATTTCATCTCTTACGCTCTGCCTTACACGACACTGGTGGCTCGGGACGGAATCGAACCGCCGACACGAGGATTTTCAGTCCTCTGCTCTACCGACTGAGCTACCGAGCCATTTCAACAACCATTCAACTACCGATGTGTAACATACAAGAATGGTGGAACCGATGGGACTCGAACCCACAACCCCTGCGCTGCCAGCGCAGTGCTCTCCCATTGAGCTACGGTCCCTTGCCCTTTACAAACAGCGAACGTTTTGGATTATATCGCGTTTTATTCTCTATTGCAAGCAGTGGCTGTACCTCAACTTAATTGTTCTAAACTAGCAACGCGACAATTTCATCAGAAACAGTTATCCAAATTTCTCTATAGAATCCTTTTAAGATGTATAACTTGGAATTCGTTGGACATCTTACATATAAAATGTTGCACCTCACGAAAGGGAGTAAAACATGAAAAAATGGTTGATGGCAACAAGTATGACGGCAATGCTGACGTTCGCCCCGATGTCTACAGTATTGGCTCAAAGCGCATGCCAACACAATTCTTGTAAACAACATATCCATCAAACGCTTTATCCTATTAATGCTGCCATGCAGCCAGCCGACGCTCCAGAACCGGGACGCCGTTTTGAAATTCAATCTTCTGTCCAAGTACCGCGGGACGCACTTCGTCAAGCATTCGAAGCCAGTCAAAAAGCCTATACAGAGAAGCTGCAGAAATTTGCTAAAATCTCAGCCGCTCAAGCACAAAAAGTAGTTATCAGTGAACATCCCGGTATGAAAGTTGCAGAACTTCAATTACGCAACATTCGCACAAGTCTTGTCTATATGGCTATTATTGAAGACGATGAAGACAAGTATTTGGTCGTAGTCGACGCAGGAAATGGAAAAATTCTTATGGACAAACCGCTGCCAACCCACCATACAAAAGTATTCGCGGGAAGTGGCGAGTAAGGCAAGTCAATGGATTGCAAATCATTAACAACTGCCAGACTTCAGAAAACGTATGAAAGCACGGAAAAGACACTGGGTATATTCGAAAGAACCCAGTGTCTTCTTTTTCATGCAAACAATAGACATCCCACTAATCCCTTTTACTTTATTGAAGCGTTCTTCACTTGCTGAGGTTGTCATGGGCTGTCCGAATCCCAATAAAGCTCATACAAACAAACCTATTGTCATTTTCATCTGAACAATATGAACCTATTCCTAGCCAATCGACTTACTGCTTTAAGAAATGGCTCGTGTTCTTACCTCACTTAATTGAATAGGTCCTACACCGCGCGGCACCTCAATAGACTCGAGGCGTTTAGCTCCCAAAAACCGGGTGATGTAATCACACGCTACATTTGGATCAATGCGATCTCCGCAGGTGTAAACATCAATACTCGCATAACCGTGTTCTGGAAAACTGTGAATGGTCAGGTGAGATTCTGAGATGATAACCACACCACTCACACCCTGCGGAGCAAATTTATGAAAAGCGACTTCTCGCACTTCTGCTCCTGCTTCCAGTGCTGCATTAATCATCAGTCGTTCAATTGCCTGCACATCGTTCAGCTTTTCTGCGCTACAACCCCACAGTTCTGCGATGACATGACGACCCATTGTATCCATTGCAAAATCCCCCTCCATCCAAAAGTTCCATGCCTTTCGGCATACGGAACCCACCTACACCACGGGGGAAAGTTAGTCCATAGAGGTCCTAACCCTTTAAGTGCAGGCCGCACTTGTTCCGTTTTCATCCAAAATGATTCTGGTTAAGATTACGAGGGATAGTATAAGTCTCACCCCGACAATTTGCAACACTGAAATACCTGTCAATTGCGGAATTTAGCAGAGTGTGTCAAAGACGGGCACAAACTCCTATCCAAGCAAGGCCAATGAGCACGATACAAACATAGGAAGCACCTTTCCATACCATATGCCGATTTCCGAAGTTGCGAAACAGAAAGAGCAATCCCGCCCCACAGATAAGACCTCCTAAATGAGCCAAAATGTTTATCTGGGGTTGAACGAGATCAAACAAAAGATTGACAGCTAGCAAAAACCAAATCCAATAAGTTGTACGCTTTGTAAAAAGCCCTAAATAGGACATCACAAGAATAACACCAAAGATTCCAAAAATCGCACCCGACGCACCGAGCAAAATCGTTCCTGGAGAAAAGAAAAAAACGGAAATCAAATTACCCACAATACCCGCAAGAACATAAACCACAAGAAAAAAACGCCAGCGAAAAATTTGTTCCACAATACGCAAAGACCAGAGAGAAATCATATTGACAAGCAAATGCAACCATGATGCGTGAACAAAAAGACTGGAGACGAATTCGTAAATATGGCCTCGCCAAACAGTCCCCACCACCAGCGCACCTGCCCGTACATCCCCAACTGGAGTATGTCCCGTAATAGACTGCATCAGTAAAAACCAGCCCACACAACATGCCACAAGAAGTACTGTTGCAGGCGAATTCCTCCAGGCAACTCCTAGATTCGTCCTCACTTCCTTGTAACTTGGCAAGCCTACGGACAGCGTGGTCTTCATAGGCCAGTCCTCCGCCTATGAATATAAGTCACTGGACTCCATCCTAAGAACCACTCATACCCTCGCGCATATGATTCCAGCATCTTCTCTGGCCGATATCTCGGCAAAACTTCAGCCTGAAAAGCATCAACCAAACGCCGGCGTAATTGAGGATGTTCCAGACAATAATCGAGCGCTACAGCCAGCGCTTTACTGTCTCCTTCTTTTACAATATAACCTGTTTTCTCGTGTTCAATCAGTTGAAGAATACCAGCTATGTCCGATCCGATGGTCGGTACGCCCGTAGCTCCAGCCTCTAAAATAGCCGACGGTAAGCCCTCACTTTTAGAAGGTAGCACGTGCCAATCCAAAGCAGCGTAAAAATCTTTCATTGACTGCCAAAATCCGAGAAAATGTACACGCTGCTGCAAACCTAAGCTTTCAACCATTTGCTCGTATTCCTTGCGTAAGGGACCATCCCCTGCAATCACCAAATGAGCAGAAACGTTATTCATTTGTGCAAAAGCACGCAAGAGCAAGGGTATATTTTTAACCGGATCAAACCGGGCAGCAATTCCAACCAGTGGAGTATCAAGCGGTATTTGAATTTTCTTGCGTAAGATCGATCTCAATTCCGTAGAGGCGCTTGGCATGATTTGCAAATCCAGAGCATTGGGTACAAAAGCCACATCTTTAACAGGCAATAAAGGTGCAAAAGCTTCGGAAACCACAAATAAACCCATAGCCCTGCGCAAACTGTATAAATGCAACTGTGGATAAATGATCGATTTCCATCGTGATGCAAGATAGTCGAGATAAGGGTTACTATGAATGGTACTCGTGAATGGAACGCCTGTTTGTTTTGCTATTTGTGCAGCAATCACATTTAATCTTGGACCATGAGAATGTAAAATGGCCGAACAATCCGATTGCAGCATCTGACAAATGCGTTTTTTAGCATGACGTAAAGAGGAAATCTCTAAACAGGTCTGCTCTACGGCAATCTCGCTCAATTGAGTACTGAGAGGACCATTGCCCCATAATAAAAAATGATACTCCATTCGCGCTTGTTGAGCGTAACGGGCAAGCGTCAAAAGATGAGTCGCAGCACCGCCTCGCTCGTTTCCAGCAGCTAAGACATAAACACGTAACTTTGTATTGGGTGCAATCCTATTCAAGAAGGTCGATTCCCCTGTTTGGTGTAATGTTCAATATATTCTTCAACGTCATGTTTGGTAAAACGAACGGTTTCTTGATTCATAAACAAGTAATCCAAGGAGGTTCCTAAAATCTCGGCTGCAAACTGTAAAATATGATTTCTCCTCACAGTTGGATCGTGCCAATAGGGTTGAAACATTTTGTCCAGATGCTGAAATTGCTCAACAGTTAACCCAGGGATGAGCGAGGTGAATGCTTCAGATGGCAACTCTAAAATGTCATAGTTTTTTCCTTCATATTCAATGTTGACACCCAATTTCATGTCGCTCAATCACTTCCTTTTCCACTAGCCATAGTTTCAGTATACAAAAAGGAACTCTATGGAACAAACATCGCGCCGTGACCTGTGACTTATTCATAACGCAAAGCATCGACTGGCAACAGACGGGACGCTTTTAAAGCTGGATACAATCCACAAACAAGACCAATAAGCGCAGAAAACAAAAATGCTCCAATAGCTACTTGCCAAGATACAGCAACCAGAAAATGAAAAGCCGCCCGAACTATAATAGTCACCAACACACCAAAAACAATGCCTAATAATCCACCTGTTGCGGTAAGCATCATAGATTCAAACAAAAACTGCCATACAATGGCGGATTTTGTGGCTCCAAGAGACATACGAATACCGATTTCTTGTGTTCTTTCTGTCACGGATACAAGCATAATATTCATGACTCCTACTCCACCAACCACTAAAGCAATACCTGCAACCGCCCCAATGACAAGCGTTAAAATATTAGTGATGGTCCCTATCAATTTCTCAATGCCTTGCAAAAAACCAGCCGAAGTTTCAAACGCCTCTGCGCTATGTGCATGAATATTGAGTGCTGTAACAATTCGTTGCGACAATTCTGGCACGGATACTCCTGGTTGAACGGCAATATCCATTTCTGAAGCCGTCCAATTCGGGAATATGCCTTCTAAAGTAGTATAGGGTAAATAGACCGCACCGCCTCCCAGGATGCCGTTCAATAAAGAGGGTTCTGTGGATGCTGTCACACCAATGACCTGTAAAGTTTGCCCGCCCACTACAAGCGACTGTCCGACAACATTTTCTCGTCCAAACAACTGAAGCGCAGCTTGCTGACTTAGCAATGCCACATTCTGATGGGTAAGCACATCTCCGTTTGTAAACATCCTTCCTTGGATAACGGAAAAATTAGCCAAACCGTTTAAATAATCAGGTCCACCCTCCAACATCAAATTCGCTGACTGTCTGCCTGCACTGACAGCAGCCTGCCCGTAAAGTGTTTCTGCTACTTGCAAAACTCCCTGAAATTGACGAGCAATGTCAAAATCTTCATTTGAAAATGAAAGTATTTGTCCCGGCTGAGGAATGCCTGGAACCACCAATTCACGAGGTACAATCTCAATGGTTTGCCGCAACTGGTTGTTTTCAAGAGTCGATACAACAGCATTTTGTCCGCCCTTACCAATGGCAACGATAGCGATAATCGAAGCGACGCCAATGAAAATTCCAAGCATCGTCAGCAGCGATCGAAGTAAATGTGCTCGCATGGAAAGAAACGCAGAAGTAAGAAGTTCAGTCGCGTTCATGAATATCCTCCCAAGTTCGTTCGCTGACAAACCCATCTTCTACAAATAGGTGGCGTTTCGCATATTGGGCAACACGATAATCGTGGGTAATGATAAGCAAGGTTACTCCCGACTGGTGGAGTTCTTGAAAAATCTCTAAAATTTCATGGCTGGTTGTTGAATCCAGAGCGCCAGTAGGTTCATCTGCGAGCAATAGTTCTGGACGATTGGCAAGCGCGCGGGCAATCGCCACTCTCTGTTTCTGCCCCCCTGACAATTCATTGGGAAGATGATGGAGGCGTTCAGAAAGTCCCAATGTTTCGAGTAAGTCTTCTGCCCGTTTGCGTCGTTCAGCGCGTTTCATTCCTGCATACATCATGGGGAGTTCGACATTTTGGCGTGCTGTCATTCTGGGGAGTAGATGAAAATTTTGAAACACGAAACCAATTTTTCGATTGCGCAATTGAGCCAATTCGTAGCCCGTAAGTTGTGACGTATCCTGATCATGAAACCAATACTCACCACTTGTCGGTCGATCCAAACAACCAAGAATATGCATCAAAGTAGATTTACCACTCCCAGAAGGACCCACCACTGCTACAAACTCTCCTTGGCGAATGGTAAACGTAGCCTGATGCAGTATGGTTAAACTTTCCTTCCCCATTTGATATGATTTTTGCAAATTTTTAACGCGAATCATGGCTGAACTACCACCTCACCGGATTGTAAAGAAGAAGGTGGATTGTTCACGATTTTTTGTCCGTCTGACAATCCGGAAAGGACCTGGACCAATGAATTGTCCGTCTGTCCTAATGAAACGATTTTTTCTTGAACACGATGATTTTGATATACAAACACAGCATACTGAGTTCCATCTTGAACGAGCGCAGAGTATGGAATTGTCAGGACATGCTGCGCAATAACCGTGTTCCATTCTGCATGTACTGTAAATCCATAAGGAACGGTAAAGGGAGTATGTGGTTTTATATCGACTTCTACTTGAGAAGAACCATTGACATTCTCAGCAGCGTATGGAGCTACACTGATGACTGTACCTCTCCACGTCTGACCTGGATAAGCGTCCGCAGTCAATAGGACTCGCTGGCCAGCATGGACATGAACCGCATTTTCTTCTGATACTTCAATGACAATTTGTTTTTGCAGACTGGCAACTTCGATGACGGGTTCGGGCTGACCTGAAGAATCGACTCCTTGTGGATGCACAAAAAGAACTTGCCCTGTTATGCTGGCTGGCCAAGACACACCACCAGACGTAAACAGTGCCTGTCCTTTTTTGACCACTTCACCTGGATGGACATACGTATTTTCAATAGGACCTGGCAGTTGATTGAGAAAAACCAACTGACGCTGCACAGGTTTAACGGTGCCACTCTCCATAATAGCATTGGAAAGATTATGCTTACTTACTTCAGTCCACTGCAATCGCACTGGTTTCTGACGTTGCCAGAGCAACCATCCGGCTACCGTCAGCAGACAAACCAGACATAAAATGACTAGCCACCAACCATAATGCCGCCAAAATCTGCGCCTTTGCACACGTACACCTCATAAACCGTCAATGGAGATAGCATTATTTTACCATAGACAAACTTTATAGAAAGATGGCTTATTTGGAAGGTGTATTCAGACTCTCCCATAGATAGAATACTCAGATTGACGAGGTGACATCATGACGGAAGTCGTTTCTGTTGCTTGAAGCGAGAAAGACTCTTGAATGGGTGATAAAAGATGAGACTCCACTGCTGATGTAGGCGCATACGTGTAAGTGGCTGGATTGCGCTTGACATGAGAATCCGATTTATGAACTTGCGGCTCTCTGGCTTGAGGGCGTAAAGATTCTTGATGATGGTTCAGTTGCATTTGCAAATACTCACACATCCGTACTGCTTCGCGCAAGCGCTGTGACAATTGGGAAATTTGTTCAAGCAAGTCCAAATTCCTTCACTCCTTCAAGCTCAGTCTATTCATAAGCATGGGACAATCCATCATAAGGTAAACCATGAGAATTCGGGAGGTTGTCTGCATGTCCACACAGGTCGTCTATCGCGTCTTTGGATGGTGTTACATCATCCTTGGCGTTTGGGGATTTATATTTCACCAATTTGGAGATTATATGCAACTGTCCAGCCAAGACAATTTTATTTTGCTTGGATTAGGCATACTCTTCATTGGACTTGCCAGATGTCGATCTCGATATCGTCTGTCAGGTGGTACTCTGTTAGGACTGATCCTTCTTTCTTGGTCCGGCCTTCCCTACCTTCCTACCATGCCTTATTTGTATTCTCCACATCCTCTTGAACTGCTTGTGCGAATCTTGACAGGAGCTTGGACAATTTATTTGGCAATTGCGGAACTACTTGCTTGGCGCAAAATTGCTTAAAATCAACTTTGCTGGAGACGATAAAGGAGAACCACACTTTATCTTGAGGAGGGCGAATGCGCAATGAAGGTCAAACACTTCATGACATCTGATGTGCAATGTTGCCAGGAAAATGATTCCATACAGCAAGCTGCGCAAATCATGGCTAGCGAGGATTGTGGCTCCGTACCAGTTTGCAAAGACAATAAAGTGGTGGGTATGATTACCGATCGCGATATTTGCTTGCGCGCTGTAGCCAAAGGCAATCTTCAGGCTACCGTCAAAGATTGTATGTCCAATCAAGTCATCACCTGCACACCAGATACTGACGCTCATGAAGCGGCTGACATCATGGCTCAACACCAAATACGCCGACTGCCTGTTGTAGATGCTCAAGGCCGAATTTGCGGCATTTGTTCGATTGGCGACCTAGCAACCGTGGATATTCATATTAACGAAGCTGGCGACGCATTGAGCAAAATCTCCGAGTGTCGTACAGCAGCAGGCGTACACTAAACATTTCAAACCCATACACATACGCCTTCACATCACACTTTAGTGTGAACGTGAAGGCGTTTTCTATTGGGTAAATACATGTTTGAGTCAATTTTCTGTGTCATTTGCAGTGTTTTGTGAATAGATTCAGCATTACAGCGTTTTATCAAGAATCACCGAATTCGAAGACAAAAGGCTGGAAAGGATGACGAGCAATTAGCACTCAAGAACACGCGCGAAAATGGAAAAAACGAATTGAACCTTTTGAAGAAGCCAATTGGAAAACTTCTACATGGCAATTGATAAACAGCAGTATTCCCTATTTAGCATTATGGTATCTGTCTGCTGAAAGTATGCTTGATCATTGGATCTGGCTAACTCCTCTGTTGGCATTGGCTGCTTCAGGTTTTTTTATGAGAATATTTATCATTTTTCATGACTGTGGTCACTACTCATTTTTCAAGCATCCCAAAACTAACGAATGGGTTGGATTATTCACAGGATTTTTGACAGGGTTTCCTTATTACAAATGGCGATACGAACATGCTTTACATCATGCAACGAGCGGAAATTTAAACCATAGAGGGATAGGTGATATTTGGATATTGACAGTTAACGAATATCGGCAACTCTCTCCTAAGAAAAAAATGATATATCGATTGTATCGTAATCCACTTATTTTATTTGGATTAGGACCTATATATCTTTTTTGCAAAGCACGCATGAACCGAAAAGGAGCAGAACGAAAAGAACGATGGAACACGTATGGAACAACAATTTTCATTTTAACTTCTCTTCTGGTACTGGGAAGCTATTGGGGATGGCAAGTGGTACTGGTGGTACAAGGAACCATTTTTTATGGTTCTGGTATCATCGGTATTTGGTTATTTTATATTCAGCATCAATTTGATGGCAGTTATTTTGAAGAACAAAATAAGTGGAATTATTTTGACGCCGCTCTGCAGGGGAGTTCATTTTACAAGCTCCCACTCATTTTACAATGGTTTACGGGTAATATTGGATTCCATCATGTACACCATCTTGGTCCCCGTATTCCCAATTATCAGTTGCAAAAAGCACACGAAAATGTTGATGCTTTTCGCCAGGTTCGACATATTGGGTTGAGGCAGAGTTTAGATTCCCTATTCTATCGTTTGTGGGATGAGGAACAGAAAAAATTTATCCATTTCAGCGAAATTAGGGACGATTAGAAAGCTTTTTCTTCCCACAATAAAATATAAAAAACTCATACTTAACGGGGCTATTCCTACCGTCATCAAAGATGACCTATAGGATAGCCCCATTGTTCAAACCCTATTATTCAACCGAGGATTCAGTCGCAGCTAGTCTTTGCTGTGCATAGGCAACTAATTTTTTGGTAATACTTCCACCAATAGAACCATTTTCATAAGACGAAACAGCTCCCCAATAACCGTCAGCTGGTGGGGTAATGCCAAGTTCTGAGGCAACTTCATATTTCAGCGATTGTAGAGCCTGGGTAGCCTGCTGAATCAGCAATGGATTCGATGAGCTATTCTGCGTCATGTGTAACGCCTCCTCAGAGAGTCTTAGATGAACTTGCAATCTTAATGTGCCCTGAGGAGAAGGTGTTAGACAAACACATATTACCGTTGTTACCGTTGTTCGATAGGGACAAATTGGGCATGAGTGAGCCCAGTATATTCTGCTCGCGGACGAATCAAGCGATTGTTTTGATATTGTTCAAGCACATGAGCCGTCCAACCCGCGATGCGACTGCAGGCAAAAATCGGTGTATAAAGATGTGTGGGTAATCCAAGCGAATAATACATGGATGCTGAGTAAAAGTCGACGTTTGGGTTGAGACCTTTTTTCTCTTTGACAACGCGCTCGACAATTTGCGACATCTCAAACCATTTCGTCTCACCCTTTAGTTCTCCTGCTTGCTTGCTCAACTGGCGCAGATGAGTCGCACGCGGATCTTCCGTACGATAAACGCGATGGCCAAAGCCCATAATTTTTTTCTTTTGCTCCAAAGCATTTTCAATCCAAGCTTCCGCTTTATTTATGTCACCGATTTCCAACAACATCTTCATGACTTGCTCATTCGCTCCACCATGCAGTGGGCCTTTGAGCGTTCCAACAGCAGACGTAATTGCTGAGTACATATCAGACAGTGTTCCCGCCGTGACACGAGCTGAAAATGTAGAAGCATTCAATTCATGGTCAGCATGCAAAATCAAAGCGATATTAAACGCTTTTTCCTCAAATTCTGTAGGCTTTTTTCCATTTAGCTGATAAAAGAAATCAGCCGCTGCGCTGAGCGTTGTATCGGGCTGAACAGGTTCGAGACCTTGACGAATCCGTTCAAATCCAGTAACAAGAGCAGGAATTTTAGCCACTAAGCGAGTTGCCTTGCGGAGATTGGCTTCCAGAGTTTCATGACCTTCGTCTGGATCGTACAGCCCAAGAAAAGATACTGCTGTACGTAATACCTCCATAGCATTGGAGTTTTTCGGTAACGATTTTAACAGTTTCAGCGTAGGTTCATCCAACTTACGCTCATTCGCTATTTCTTGAGTCAATTGCTGCAATTCAGTTTTATTGGGCAATTTACCGTGCCAAAGAAGATAAATAACTTCCTCGAAAGTCGCATGGCCTGCAATCAAATCGTGGATATCATAACCCTGGTAGACAAGCCGTCCCTCTTTACCATCCACAAAGCAAATATTGGATGTATTAGCTACAACATCTTCTAACCCGGCAACAAATGCGGTTGAATCGTTTGCCATGGATAATCCCTCCACTCCCAGATATGTTTCCTGCTTTGATCAAACATTGGTTGCAAAAACCCGTGCAACGAGATCGTCCATCCTAATTTGAGTATACTACAAATGAGGCTGACAAAAAAATTGACATGCCATCATTTTTTCTCGGGAGGCATCCATAAGCCCTGATTCAATTTGGTCTTTAACCCTTCTTGTCGCTGGGAAGGAGCGTATATGTCTATCTCATTCCCAAGCATCCATTCCTTGGGTTTTGCAGAGCATTCTCCAAGCAATCTTCTTCGGGCAGACTCAACAATCATCAGTTGCTGCGGACGCACAAGATGCATATTTAGATTCCCCAAAGCAAGTTGCGGCAATCGAGAAAGTTCTTCCGCGTCAGGCACTGGCCAAACCAAATGATGTATTCGTTCTCCAAAAGCCTCTTCCAGAATAGGTTGCCACTCTTTGTAAAAGGTAAAAGCGGATGTACGATGATCTTCTGCTAACAACTGAATGTAATCAACTCCAGCCATCAAATGAGCAGCAATCAAAGCAAGATAAGAAGGAACAGAATCTGGCGAAGAAGGAAGTACCAACTCTGTAAAAACTGTAAAATTTTTATTTTTACTTTCTTCTATTCGTGTCACCCAATGGCTGTTTTTTGCGTCAGCTAGACGAAAACTGATTTCCACCGCATCGAAACCTGCTTCATGAAGCGCGTCCAAAAATTCTCCGGATTCATTACGCATCTCCGCATACTCAAACAAAACACCAGAAGATAGAGGCCGAATATGATACTCGTGACAAAGGGAAATTTTATTTTGCAGAATAGAAGGTGTAGTGAATACAGGGCTGCCGTAAGCAAACTTCCAAAAGTCTATATATGGATGTACATTTTGTAAACTTGCCTGCATGAAACTAAAAGGAATCCCAGTATCCATAGCGACTGTGATGCCGCGAAATCTTGGTTTTTCCGCACGTTTGGGCAACTGGGCTGTATACCAGACGTTCCAAGGCAAAGATTCCATCTACCGATTCCCTCCCATCGCCAATAGCACAGTCTATGGCATGAGGCGGATTCCGGTGTCTCAGAGAAACGCCGATTCCTAAAGGGCAAAAACACAAGCTATAACAACCAAAAGCGCTCCAGCAAACTGATGAACAGGCATACGCAAAGAACGTCCTAGCCAGCGGCCCGTCTCAAGCGCCAAAATAGTCATCAAAAGCGAGATGGCTCCAAAAGTTAAACTGGCATCAATCCAAGGAACACGCATGACACCCAGCCCAAAACCCACCGTTAAATTATCGAGGGAAAGAATGATAGCTAAAAGCCAAGTTTTCCATGTCGATCCGTTTGTCGTTTTTTCCGTTTCTTCGTTTTCTTTCTGAAAGAAGGTATATACACCGACTAAAGCCAGCAAAATAGCTCCAAACCAATGGGCACTTTGATGCAACGAGACAGACAACTGATGCCCCAGCAACAGACCTATTGCTGGCATCACAGCCTCAAAAAGGGCAAACAGCAAAGCAGTCCGCCACTGTTGTCGTCGTTGTATGCCAGCAGCACCGATTCCTACGGCGGCGGCGGCATTATTGGCTGCCAAAACAACACCAGCCAGCACCAGTTTCAAAAACACAAGAATCCTCCTTACTCTTTAGCCGTCAGTGACTTACCATCACCTTTCTGTTTAGTCGGTTGATTCCATATCGAACCCGTATCGATTTTCAAATATTGAAAAACGTCCGTTAAAAACGACTGGGTTCCCAGCAGCCAAATTTCATCGACAGAAAGATGATCCAAAGCCATTTGCCAGGCGCTTGCAAAAGAATGAGTTTCCTTCCCTATTTTGCCCATCTGTTGCCATACACCTACCCAATGGCGGGAAAATTGCAGATGCGGATTTTGAGCTCTGCAAAATATAATCCAATCTAGATACTCATGCAATTCATTGAGCAATCCTTCGCCATCTTTATCATCCGGCAAACAGACAATAGCTCCCCTCCTCTTATTCCCCAATTGACCAATGGCATCCAAATAATTCAATACTCGTCGCGCATTTTCCCTGTGGATTGCTCCATCTAACAATGTTGGTACGGAAAGGTTAGGAAGATACTGCATGCGACCAGGAAGCGCAAGATCTTCAATATGCAACTCCAGAGATGCTTCGCTAAAGGGGCGCAACATTCGCCATATTTGCCATGCGGCCTCCATAACCACTACCAGATTACTGCGAAACGCCTCCAAAACGGTCGGTCCGTAAATGGTAAACATGGGACCCGAAGTCGTCACACGATATTCATCGATGTTATCTTTACGGCAGACAAGCTGACATTGATTCATTTGTGCCCGGATAGGCTCGGGAAGATGCAACTCAGCACGGATGGTTTCAAGAATTTGTCCGGTTTCTTGAGGTTGAGGATGTAAAACCCACCAGCGTGTATCAGACGTTAAGATACCTATTTTTTCCCATATAACATCCCGTAACTCTGGTCCCAATTGCATTTTGTGCTCTAGGAAAACAGGCGTCATCAGTGCACCCTGATGCACAATCTGATTCACATCATCATGACGCGCTCCTCGCCCCAGTTCAAAAATATTGACATCCGTTTGATGATCGCGAAAAAATTCTGCCGCAATTGCCGCAACGTATCCCACTGGACCAAAATAGTGATGAGCAGGCAATTGCAAGGTTTCGGCAGCATTGCGAATACGTTGTGCATAACGCACAAAATCTTTTTCGGAAATTTTTTGTCCGTTCAGTCGTATACGTTCGAGAAAATCGACCAAATGAGGAGAAGTAAACAGACCGACTGATAATCCCATTCGCTCCAATACAGCCGCTAATAGGATAGCGTGCGTTCCTTTTCCCTTGCTCCCAGTCACAGCAATATTACAAGTCGTTCGATCTGGAGAACCAAGTTGATCTAAAAGTGCACGCGTCCACTCCGGGTGCCGCCGATCACGATCAAACCCTTCAGGTAAATATGGTTTTGCCTGGTTGTAAGATTGATAAATCCATTCGATATACGAAGTTACCTGTTCCGCGAGATGGTCAGCCACAAACGTCTCTCCCCGACAATAGTTTCCCTCGCCATCATAATACAAAAAACCGTGCAATCCCCAATCAAATTGAGGTTGCACGGCAATCCCATTTCAAACTATTGATTTTTTCAATAGACCCGTTGATAGGCAACTCGATGATACAGTTCATAACGATCAATTTTTTGCTGATGGCGCAAGGTGACGCCAACATCGTCCAACCCTTCCATGAGCATCATTTTCGCATGAGCCGCAAGTGTGAAGGAAAAGGATTTGCCATCCGGTAAACGAATGACTTCTCCCGGCAAATCGACTTCCAATTCTCTCAGTACACCTTGACGGACAGGCTCCAGACCGTCCCAAGCTTCTTCACTAAGAACGACAGGAAGAACGCCATTTTTAAAGCAGTTGTTGTAAAAAATATCTGCAAAAGAACGAGCCAATATAGCCCGAAAACCGTAATCACGCAATGCCCAAACAGCGTGTTCTCGTGAACTTCCACAACCAAAATTGTCACCAGCAAGCAAAATACTCGCTCCCTGGGATTCAGGATGATTGAGAACAAACTCGGGACGCGGCTGACCCTTTTCATCGTAACGCCAATCATAAAAGAGAACATCACCAAAACCGCTCTTCTCAATGCGTTTTAAAAACTGTTTTGGAATGATCTGATCGGTATCGACGTTTGCGTTTGGCAGTACAGCAACCTTACCTCTATGCTGGTTGAATGCTTCCAACACGATTCAACTCCTTTCCTTGCATCCATTCGCGAACATCTACAAATTCCCCGGCAATAGCGGCAGCGGCTGCCATCGCGGGAGAAACAAGATGCGTACGCGCCTGGCGACCTTGACGACCTTCAAAATTTCGATTGGACGTGGAGGCACAGCGTTCACCGGCAGGAACGAGATCGGGATTCATACCCAAGCACATACTGCAGCCTGGCTCCCGCCATTCAAAGCCTGCCGCTTGAAAGATTTTATCCAGGCCCTCCTCTTCCGCCTGCTGTTTGACTTGTTTCGAACCCGGTACTACTAAGGCACGCACATGGGACGCTACACGCCTGCCTTCAACCAATGCTGCAGCCAGACGCAAATCTTCAATTCTGCCATTAGTACAAGAACCGATAAATACATGCTGAACGGGTACACCGAGCATACTCATTCCCGGAGAAAGTCCCATGTAAGCGTAGGCATTCTGCAAATCTTGTTGAGAAAACGCAGAATTTGGCGCTGCTACTTCAGGTAATAGGCTGTGCACCGAGCCGCCCATAGATGGATTTGTTCCCCACGTGACTTGAGGCTCTAATAAACTGACATCCATTTGTACAACTTTGTTGTACACAGCACCTTCATCACTTGACAATTCACGCCACAGTCGCAAACATTCCTCCCATTCTGCACCGCGCGGGGCGTGCGGACGATTTTGCAGATAAGCAAAAGTCACTTCATCTGGCGCAATCAATCCTGCACGTGCCCCAGCTTCAATACTCATATTGCAGAGTGTCATGCGTCCCTCCATGGACAAGCCACGTACAAAATCACCTGCAAACTCAATGGCGTAACCTGTGCCAAAACCAACCCCATACTTGGCAATCAAGGCGAGAATCACATCTTTTGCAAAAACTCCCGGTTGCAGTCGCCCTGTCAACTCTACCTTCAATGTTTTTGGCCGCGCTTGCCAAAGACATTGTGTTGCCAAAACATGTTCCACCTCACTGGTTCCGATGCCAAAAGCGATGGCACCAAATGCACCATGAGTCGAAGTATGGCTATCACCGCAAACAATCGTCTTGCCTGGTAAAGTAAGCCCTAGCTCCGGACCAATGACGTGAACAATCCCCTGATGGGGAGAATCGAGATCGGCCAAGCGAATACCAAAATCCCGACAGTTCTCAGCCAGCGTCTCCAACTGTTTTTTGGCTATCAAATCTACAACATGATGCGGATTGTCCGTGGGAACATTGTGATCCATCGTGGCGTAGGTCAAATCTGGACGCCGCACACGCCGACCCGCTTCCCGCAAGCCAGCAAAGGCTTGTGGTGAAGTCACTTCATGAACGAGATGCAAGTCAATGTAGAGAAGAGTTTGTCCATTCTCTAATTCTGTAACCACGTGCTGATCCCAAACTTTATCAAACAGCGTTTTGGGCATATATTCCTTCCTCCTCACTCTGCAAAACATGTGAAGTTTTCTCCCATCTACTGCGCGGATTTCATAGTCTGGCATCCGACCTGATCTTCCAAAGCAGCCAATACTCGTTCAGTCATTTCCGTCGTCGACAACGCCTGATGATGGCGACCAGCAAGATCTGCTGTTCTATATCCTTGCGAAATCACTGATAATACAGACTTTTCTAAAACGCTTGCTGCTTCATGCTGAGAAAAACTATGTTCGAGCAGCATGGACAAAGAAAGTAATGTAGCCAATGGGTTTGCTCGATTCTGTCCAGCAATATCTGGAGCGCTTCCGTGAACAGGCTCGTATAACCCTGGACCCCTCGAGGAAAGCGACGCAGAGGGAAGCATGCCGAGCGAACCCGTGATAACCGCTGCTTCATCGCTGAGAATGTCGCCAAATAAATTTTCCGTAACCACCACATCAAAAAACGTTGGCTTTTGCACCATCATCATAGCGGCGGAGTCCACCAATTGATGATGAACCTGGACTTGCGGATAATCTAAAGCCACTCGCTGAACGACTTCCCGCCATACTCGACTGCTCTCCAAAACATTCGCTTTATCCACTGAGGTCAGATGACCGCGACGTTTCGTCGCCAAATCAAATGCCACTCGAACAATGCGTTCAATCTCATCCTCTGTGTAATGAAGTGTATCGACCACTTCCAAACCGTTGGCTGTCTGGCGACGCTCTTTGGGTTCTCCAAAGTAAAGTCCACCCGTCAACTCGCGCACGATGATAAAATGACTGCCTTCCACCACTTCACGTTTGAGCGGAGAAGCATCCATTAATTCTGGGAAGACACGGATAGGCCGCAAGTTAGCAAAAACCTGCAATGTCTTGCGCAGCCCTAAAAGACCCGCTTCCGGACGAAGATCTCCGGGTAAATTATCCCATTTTGGTCCGCCAACAGCACCGAGCAGCACCGCATCACTTGCTTGGCAGATTTCCACTGTACGCTGTGGCAAGGGATGTCCGAACCGGTCAATAGCTGCACCACCAATATCCGCTTCTTCTACTTCTGTTGAAAAAGAAAAGAGAGATTCGATTTTTTTCAGAACTGTTAACGCGGCACTTGTCACCTCACGGCCAATGCCATCCCCTGGCAATACGGCAAGTCGATACTGCATGCTTGCGTCCCTCCTTATCTCTCCGCAGTTAGAGCTAATACATTTTGTTCAAGCTGTGATTTCAGATGAATACGATTGATAGCGTCAAGGAACGCCTTGGCTGAAGCAGCCAGCACATCATTGTCCAATCCCCTGCCTGCACCTGCCTGATTGCCTAACTGCACTTTTACATAAACTTCAGCCAACGCATCCTGACCACCCGTCGTCGATTGTATGCGATAGTCGAGCAAACACATGTTTTCTCGTGCCGATCCGGCTACAATTCTTTCAACAGTGTTGAAGATAGCTTCCACTGTTCCATTACCAGTGGCAACTTCTCTGACACTTTCTCCATTGGATAAACGCACACCCAGAGCAGTCGTGGTTTTATCTTCCATATACGTAACGTGCAGAAAATCCAAATGATATTGCTGAATCATTTCCTGCTGGCCACTCTCTAAAAGCAAAGCGAGGATATCGTCGTCCGTCACTTCTTTTTTATGATCAGTTAAAGATTTGAATGCGTTGAACAGTGCGTTAAACTGTTCCTCCTCAAGAAGAATGCCCAGTTCCATACATTTTTCTCGAAAAGCATGGCGACCCGAATGTTTTCCCAACACCATTTTGTTTGACCCATAGCCAACCATCTCTGGACGGATAATTTCGTAAGTCAACGTATTCTTCAAGACTCCATCTTGATGAATGCCTGATTCATGAGCGAATGCGTTGCCGCCAACTACTGCCTTGTTGGGAGGAACCGAGATACCTGTCAGTTTGCTGACCAGTTTAGAAGTCAGGGCTGTCTGTGCCAGTTCGATGTTTGTCTCTACTTCATACCAGTCCCGTCGAATGACCAGGGCTGTGAGAATTTCTTCTAAAGCAGCATTACCGGCGCGTTCACCAATTCCGTTGATGGTACCCTCAATCTGTTCGACTCCGGAAGCAATGGCCGCCAGGGAGTTAGCAACCGCTAAACCGAGATCGTCATGACAGTGTGCGGAAAATTTGACACGATGAGCATTGGGAACATTCTCTCTGAGGTACTGAAACATAGCTACATATTCGGCTGGTGTGCTGTAGCCCACTGTGTCTGGAAGATTGATAACTTTCGCACCAGCATCAATTACCGCTGTGATAATCCGGGCTAGAAAAGTCCATTCACTGCGTGTAGCGTCCTCGGCCGACCACTCTACCACAGGGAATTTGGCAGCAGCATAACGAACAGAGCTTACTGCCGCTTCAACCACTTGATCGGGTGTCATACGAAGCTTATGTTCCATATGAATAGGGGAAGTAGCAAGAAAAATGTGTAAACGCGGTTCAACAGCCTCTTTTAATGCTTCCCAGGCAGCGTCAATGTCGCTGACATGGGCTCTGGCCAGTCCACAGACGGAAACATTGCGAACGCGCTTGGCAATTTCCTGCACAGCGAGAAAATCGCCTTGTGAAGAAGCCGGAAAACCGGCTTCCATCACATCTACTCCATAACGCTCCAACTGTAACGCGATTTCCAGTTTTTCATGACGATGCAGGTTCACACCAGCCGACTGTTCACCATCTCGCAATGTCGTATCAAACACTTCAAGCTTTCGCATGAACGGCCACCCCCTGCTGTTTAGCACGCTGTTCTGGTGACTGAATGAAAGGCATCATTTCTCGTAAACGGCGCCCAACCACTTCAATGGGTTGTTCACGCTCACGTCTGCGCAGCGCGTTGAAAACAGGGCGATTAGATTGGTTTTCCAAAATCCATCCTTTAGCAAAAACACCTTGCTGAATTTCACGGAGAATTTTTTTCATTTCCGCCTTAACAGCATCATTGACAAGTCGTGGTCCAGCGTTAAAGTCTCCCCATTCTGCTGTATCGGAAATGGAGTAACGCATGTAAGCTAAACCACCCTCATACATCAAGTCGACAATCAGTTTTAACTCGTGAAGACATTCGAAATAGGCAACTTCTGGTTGATAGCCGGCTTCTGTCAGCGTATCAAAACCTGCCTTGACCAGCGCAGAAAGTCCTCCACACAGCACAGCCTGTTCGCCAAACAAATCAGTTTCTGTTTCTTCCTGAAAACTGGTGGTGAGTACCGCCGCTCGCCCGGCGCCAATGGCTTTGGCATAAGCCAACGCCAAAGGCCAAGCCTGACCTGTCGCATCTTGTTCGACGGCAGCCAGAGCAGGTACGCCTCCTCCCGCAGCAAAAACGCGTCGTACCAGATGGCCTGGACCTTTAGGAGCCACCATAAACACATCCACGCCTACTGGAGGAACGACTTGAGAAAAATGAATGTTAAAGCCGTGAGCAAAAGCGAGCGCCGCGCCAGGTCGCAAATGCGGCAAAATTTCCTGACGGTAGACTTCTGGCTGACGCTCATCAGGCAAAAGCAACATCACCACATCTGCCTGCTCCACTGCACTGGCTACATCAAATACAGCAAATCCATCCTCTTCAGCCTGTTGAAACGAAGCTCCCCGGCGAACCCCCACAATTGTATGCACCCCACTATCGCGCAAATTTTGTGCATGAGCGTGCCCTTGAGAACCATAACCAATCACTGCAACCGTCTTATCCTCCAACGCCTGCAGTGAGATATCATGATCGTAATAAATGGTAGCCATTATCCATTCCTCCCAAGAATTTAGGTTTGTTTCGCTATATTTCTAAAGGTTGAGAGCATTGGAGCGCATCAGACGAGCAATTTCTTGGGTCGTCTGACTATCGCGAGTCAAAGCCGTCACACCCGTACGTGCCAATTGCAAAATCCCATAAGGGCGAAGAAGCGCAATCAGGGCATCTACTTTCTCAGGTTTACCAACCGCTTCAATCATCACCGTGTCCCTACCTACATCTAAAATTCGCGCACGGAATGGATCGATCAGCGTGATAAGCGTCGAGCGACTATTCAATGGACTATTGACTTGAAGAAGCACCAATTCTCTGGCCACTATAGGTTCTTCTGTCAAATCGCTTACCTTTAACACATCAATTTGTTTGTGTAGTTGCTTCATGACCTGCTCCACAGTTACTTCATCCGTTTCAGAAAGCACAATGGTCATGCGAGATTGATTTTCTAACTCAGTGGAACCAACTGTAATATTCTGGATATTAAAACCTTTTCGTAAAAAAAGAGCTGTGACACGGTGTAAAACACCCGCCCGATTGTTGACAAGAACGGAAAGAATACGATTCACAGCGGCACCACCCCTACCATCTCGTGCAGTCCTTTGCCAGGAGCAATCATGGGATAGACGTTTTCCAACGCTGCTACACGACAATCCACAAGCACCGGGCCAGGTTCCTCAACTGCTGCAAGGAGTACCCTGGATAACTCTGACGCTTTTTCTACACGATAAGCGGGTATACCATACGCATCAGCAAGTTTGACGTAATCAGGCTGAGAGACCAGAAGCGATTCAGAATAGCGCTCATTGTAAAAAAGTTCTTGCCACTGACGAACCATGCCGAGTGAGCCGTTGTTGACGATCATCATTTTGATTGGCAATTTTGCTTCTACCACGACAGAGAGTTCCTGTAGTGTCATTTGAAATCCCGCATCGCCCAGTACGGCTAGAACCGTTTTGTCTGGTTTGCCAAACTGCGCGCCAATCGCTGCAGGCAATCCAAAACCCATGGTTCCTAATCCACCCGAGGTCACCCAGCAATCCGGATTTTGGAAGGTGTAAAACTGAGCCGCCCACATCTGATGTTGACCAACATCTGTTACAACAATAGCGTCCCCATCCGTCAACTTGTAAAGTTGCTGCAAGACAGCCTGAGGTTTGATTATGTCCGCCTCTGGCACATACCAAAACGGGAATTCACGTTTATTCCCATAAACACGTTCTTTCCACTGAGCAAAGTCTTTCACTTCCTGTCCCATACGCAATAATCCCATCAAAGCTCGCTTGGCATCTGCCACCACCGGAATATGTGTACGAATGTTTTTTCCGATCTCGGCTGGATCAATGTCGATATGCACAATCGTGGCATTGGGTGCAAAATGCCGTACATTTCCGGTTAATCGATCGTCAAATCGAGAGCCAATATTGATAAGAAAATCAGTTTCATAGAGCGCTTGGTTGGCTGCGTAAGACCCATGCATACCTGCCATGCCAAGAAACTGTGGATGAGTGCCAGGAAACGCCCCAAGACCGAGCAATGTACTGACGACCGGCAATTGGTACACTTCAGCAAATTGCAACAATTCGCGATGGGCTTTGGCATGCAGAACACCTGCACCGACCAGCAATAAGGGACGCTCTGCTTCAGCCAAGCCTTCTATAATACGCTTGAGTTGCAATAGATTAGGTTCCAGATTCGGTTGATAGCCCGGTAAGCTGAGCGGTCCACCATCATCCAAACGTCCCAGCGAGACAGCAACATTTTTGGGTATATCAATCAAAACGGGTCCAGGCCGGCCGGTGGAAGCAATATGAAACGATTCCCGAATGACTTGCGAGAGTTCATCGACATGTCGAACTTGATAATTGTGTTTCGTAATAGGAGTAGATATGCCAATAATCGATGTTTCCTGAAAAGCGTCTGTGCCAATGACTTCGGTAGAAACTTGACCGGTGATGGCTACGATGGGCAGGGAGTCCATCATGGCATCTGCCAGACCTGTCACTAGATTGGTTGCTCCCGGTCCCGACGTAGCAATGACCACGCCGGGCCGGCCAGTCACACGCGCGTAACCTTCAGCCATATGAATGGCTCCCTGTTCATGGCGTGTCAGCACATGACGAATGCCGCATTGATAGAGAGCATCGTAAAGTGGTAAAACGGCGCCACCTGGATAACCAAACATTAAATCGACGTTTTCCCTGCGCAGAGACTCGACGAGAATTTGTGCACCCGACATCATACAACTTGACGCCACTTTGGCTGAACTGCCGTCCACAGCGAATTTGTCCATGTTCTCCCCCTCCTATCTGGTCGATGATTTTGCTTGAGAGTTGACAAGATGACTGCTTAGCTGCTGCTTGATAAAACCGCACCTGTATTGGATGATGTAACCAATTGAGCATATCTTCGTAAATAGCCAGATAATTCACGCTGTGGAGAAGCAACTGGCTGTTGATATCTACGCTCTAATTCATCTTCTGTGACAAGCAGGGTAATGCTGCGATTGACAATGTCAATACGAATTCGATCTCCTTCCTGTACATAGGCAATCGGTCCTCCGAGCGCCGCTTCCGGTGAGATATGGCCAACACAAATACCTCTCGTAGCACCAGAAAATCTACCATCCGTCACCAAGGCTACCTCTCGGCCAAGACCACGTCCGACAATCGCGGATGTGGGTGAAAGCATCTCAGGCATCCCGGGTCCTCCTTTGGGTCCTTCATAGCGAATGACCACAACATGGCCTGGCTGCACCTCGCCTCGCTCAATACCAGAGCTTGCTTCTTCCTGAGAGTGATAAATAATAGCCTCACCCTCAAACACCTGAATATCGGGATCAACCGCACCCACTTTTAGAACGCTGCCATCTGGAGCAAGATTGCCATAAAGTATAGAGAGACCGCCTACCGGACTATAAGGATTCTCTATACTACGAATCACTTCAGGACGCCGAATCGTTGCGTTCTTCACTTGTTCACCCAGCGTTTGACCGCTGACAGTAATCCGCTCTGGATGTATCGCTCCGGGAATTTGGCAAAGTTCGCGGATGATGGCTGACACTCCACCAGCTTCATGGACATCTTGCATACTGAAATCGGAAGCTGGGGAAATTTTGGCAAGATAAGGAACTCGCTGGGCGATTTGATTAATCCGGGCTAGAGGGTAATTAATCCCAGCTTCATGAGCAATAGCCATTAAATGAAGTACGGTGTTGGTGGAACCACCCATAGCCATATCGAGGGCAAAAGCATCATCAATCGCTTCTGGCGTAACGATGTCGCGTGGCCGGATATCTTCTCGAACCATCCGCAGCAAGTGTTCGGCAGCTTCACGAAACAAGTTTTTACGTTCTTCTGCCGTGGCTACCAACGTCCCATTTCCAGGAAGCGCCAAACCGAGCATTTCCATAATGCAGTTCATGGAATTGGCGGTAAACATTCCTGAGCAAGAACCACAGGTAGGGCAAGCATTTTCTTCCAAATCTTGCAATTCGGCCAAACTGATACGCCCTGCCTGATAGCCGCCAACTCCTTCAAAAACTGACGTTAATGAGAGTGGTTTTCCCGTCAACTTTGATTTTCCCGCCTCCATAGGACCGCCAGAAACAAACACACAGGGAACGTTTGTACGAACAGCAGCCATAAGCATTCCTGGTGTAATTTTGTCGCAGTTGGGCAAGAAAAAGACTCCATCAAACCAATGCGCCTGAATCATGGTTTCTGCCGAATCAGCAATCAATTCACGACTTGGCAAGGAGTAGCGCATGCCAACATGTCCCATGGCAATCCCATCGTCAACACCAATCGTATTGAATTCGAAGGGCACTCCTCCCGCCTCGCGTATAGCTTCTTTCACCAGTTGTCCAATCTCAGCTAAATGCCTGTGGCCAGGAATGATATCAACATAGGAATTACAGACTCCAATAAACGGTTTAGGCAAGTCGGTTGGCCTAACTCCGGTAGCATAGAGCAAGCTGCGATGCGGGGCACGATCCGGTCCTTTTTTGATGTTGTCACTGCGCATCTTGTTCTTTGCACCTCCTATGGCATTGTTTCAAATAAATCGACAACTCCTGTCCATCTTTGGTCAACCATCTTACTCAAAAGTTAAGCTCCCTCAGAAACAGCATGAGGAGCATAAACCGCATAGCCGTCTGTTTTCGTACGTTCTTGAAAAACTCGATGCAATTGACGAGTCACCTCACCCGGTAGACCACTCCCAATGACTCTGCCGTCCACTTTGATGACAGGGACCATCTCTGCCGCCGTTCCCGTCAGGAAAATTTCGTCCGCCACATACACATCATGGCGCGTAAATGGTTCTTCACGTGTTTCAATATGCAGTTCTTGCGCGATTTCCAAGACGGCTTGGCGTGTGATACCTTCCAAAGCTCCTAAGTACGTAGGCGGTGTGTAAACCACTCCGTCTCGAACCAGGAAGACATTCTCACCCGAACCTTCCACAACATAGCCCTCACTGTTCAAGACAAGCGCTTCATTTACGCCAGCAGCATGCGCTTCTAGCTTTACCAATATATTGTTCAGATAATTGAGACTTTTGACCTTTGGACTGAGCACGTCGGAACGATTGCGTCTCGTAGCAGCACAGATAACCTCAATTCCCCGTGTATAAAGTTCAGGGGCAAACATGTTCAATTGTTCAGCAATGACGATGACTTCTGCAGTTGGGCATTTTTTGGGATCCAGTCCCAAATCACCCATGCCTCTGGTGACTACCAGCCTGATGTAAGCGTCATTCAACAAATTCCGGCGCACAGTTTCGGCGACTATTTCCATCATTTCATCCAAAGAATAAGGAATTTCTAGGAGAATGGACTTGGCCGATGCATAGAGACGCAACAAATGCTCACGAAGGCGAAAAAGGTTACCCGAATATGCTCGAATACCTTCAAATATTCCATCGCCGTAGAGTAAACCGTGATCGAACACTGATACAGTGGCCGAATCTCTGTCAACAAACTGTCCATTACGAAATATCCACTGCTCCATAAAATCTCTCCTCCCGAAATTCCCTTTGCCAATTTGTATAGAGTCCGTAGAAAGTGAGCATTCTCGAAACATTAATTTTGAATTTTCAATCTTCTTTGCTTTGATGCGCTCAGAAGAGGTGTAGAAGGATTCGGAATTCTCGTTCAAATAAAGGCTTGTTGGTCATTTTAGTATGGGATTTTTACACTGTCAACGCGACGAATGTGCCATTTTAGCCATGTAAACGTTTTCTCCGAAAATTTAGAAAGCGTTTACTTTCAGATGGTTATTGAAGTTTTCAGATTTTATAAATTATTTTTGTCATCGAAAAACGGCCCCTTTTACAGGGAGCCGTCTTAAGCCTTAGTTGCTTATTTTTCATTCACGGATGAATACCATGCACTGCCGATATTCCATACAGCCATCTTACTCACTCAATGCTTCCAGCGGCATGACACAAGCCACTTTCTGTACTTGCTGAACTTGCGCTAGCGCATCGCAAAGTTCATCCATACGATGGGCGGGAATACTATGCGTAACGACCACAATCTCCGCCTGCCCTTGCTCCACTCGTTTTTGCAGAACGGTTTCCATACTGATGCCAGCGTCGCCAAAAAGCTGAGCAATGCGTGCAAAGACTCCAGGTTTGTCAGATACAGAAAAACGAACATAGTGTTGGTAGAGCATCTCATCAGGAACCACACGTTTTTGCAAATAGAGACGATTTTCGGGCGATCCGGCTACACCAAGGCGAATATTGCGCAGCAACGAGATAATATCCCCTACGACCGCACTAGCAGTGGGCATGGAACCAGCCCCCCGCCCAAAAAACATCAAATCTCCAGCTGCGTCCCCACGCACAAAAAGCGCATTGTAACTATTGCTGACATGAGCCAGCGGATGAGCAAGCGGAATAAGTGTCGGTCGCACACGCAAGGACAGCCGTCCGTTGCGATCGGTTCCACTCGCCAATAATTTGACTACACACCCCAATTCGCGCGCATACTGGACATCACGCGCGGTGATATGACGTATCCCTTCGACTTGAACATCAGCCAGTTCCACACGGGCATGAAATGCAATGGAGGCCAAAATCGTCAATTTCCGAGCAGCATCCAAACCATCAATGTCACTGGAGGGATCCGCCTCAGCATATCCGAGTGCTTGCGCCTCGGCTAAGGCATCTGCAAATTCTGCTCCTGTTTCGTTCATTTGAGTCAATATAAAATTTGTTGTGCCATTAATAATGCCTTTTAAATCCGTCACTTCATTGGCCGTCAAATTCTCTTGCAAAGGTCCTACGAGCGGTATGGCGCCACCTACTGCAGCTTCATACAGAACTTCAACGCCAACATCATTGGCAACTTTAAGAATTTCGGCACCATATAGCGCAATTAAATCTTTATTGGCTGTCACCACATGTTTCCCACGACGCAAGGCCTCGAGGATATAGGTACGTGCTGGCTCAATTCCACCTATCGTCTCCACAATTACCTGAATTTCTGGGTCATCCAAAATATCATAAGCTTGATTAGTCAATTTACTACGGTCAATTTCGGGCGATCGCGTTTTTTCTAAATCTCTTACCAAAATTCTTTTGACGTAAGGTCGGAAGCCTGTCAAATGTTGAATTTTCTCAGCACGGCGATGCGCCAGGAGCACAGTTCCTTGTCCTACAGTTCCACACCCTAATACTCCTAGAGCAATTGTCAATTTTCTCTTCTCCTTCTTTCTCTACCAGTGAGATTTAGCTAGTTATACAATGCGAACTTCAAGCTGTCAAGGAAAAATCTGAACACTTGAACAAGACCCTATTCCTGTGCAGACGAACTCGTATAAGCTGTCAGGCTTCGTGGAAATTTAAAACTGTATGTCGTGGCAACAGACTGGGAGGAAACTAAATCATGGACCTCACAACTGGCAAAACGTTATGGACAATGACTTATAGCAACCCGCCAACTTATCCTGAATTGTCTCAAGATGAGGAATGCGATGTTGCTGTTTTGGGCGCTGGTGAAGCAGGCGCTATCTGCTCGTGGTATTTAAGCAAAGCAGGATTTCATTGTATGGTTGTGGACAAACGACAAGTGGGACGGGGGTCCACCCAGGCCAATACCGGTCTCGTACAATTTATGAACGACATGCCACTCCATAAGCTAATAGAAATTCATGGCCGAGAAAAAGCTGTACGTTTTTATCGACTCTGCCAACAAGCTGTATCTGATTTAAGCGATCTTGTTTTGCAGATTCCATACCCAACAGAATATGCAGCTAAAGATAGTCTTTATTTTGCTTCTTCATCCAAAGATGTTAAATGTTTGGAAGAGGAATATCGTTGCTTAATCGCAGAAAAATTTCCTGTTGAATTTTTATCCCGGGTCGAAATTGAAACCCGCTTCCCTTTCAGTAAACCTGCTGCTCTTTGGACAGGTGGAGATGCACAAATCAATCCTTATCGATTGACGCACAGCATTTTTCAACATTTAGAAAGTCGAGGGACACGTATCTTTGAAAACACCGAAATCGTCAACCTGAAAATAGAACGCGGTTCCCCAGTTCTATATAGCTCACAGGGTCACCGCATTCGCTGTAAATATGTTATTTTCGCAAGTGGCTATGAGACCGAAGAGCGTTGGCAAACATCAGGTACCAAACTGCAAACCACATATACCATTGCAACAGAACCTGCAACGGATTTTTCTGGATGGTTGAATCGATGCTTGATTTGGGAAACGAAACGCCCTTATCTATACCTGCGCACCACTGCAGACAACCGTATCCTTGTTGGTGGGCTTGATGAAAATACCATTCGCAATCCAGAGCGGGACAAAGTTTTGTTAGAAAAAGTCACACAGTTAAAGAGCAATCTAGGACAACTCTTCCCTGAGTACACGCAAATAGGTGTTGCTTGTCAGTGGTCTGGTGTTTTTGCTACCAGTAAAGACGGCATGCCTTTTATTGGTCGCCACCCTCAACTTCAGAACTGTTTTTATGCGCTGGGATACGGTGGTAATGGCACAGTTTACTATACGATGGCAGGCAAAATCCTGACTCAATTGCTGATGGATGGATCTCACCCCGACGAAGATTTGTTTGATGCGCGACGGTTTCAGCTCCTCTACCAATTGGCTGAAAAAATAGGACTACATTGATAACGCTTTTTGAAATCGCGCGGAGATATAGTATGCTTTTCCCATCGGCATACAGTGGGCTATATCTAGCCTGAAGCAGGGAGAGGATGGAGATTGGGCAATCAATACTGTTTTGTCTGCGGCGCAGACAATCCGCGCGGACTCCATGTCCACTTTGAAAAACGTGATCGGGCGAACTCTTTTGCCACTTTTTACGTAGATAAAGAAATGGCTGGTTGGCCAAGCGTTCAACACGGGGGGATTACGAGTACTTTACTCGATGAAGCCTGTGCATATGTAGCCACTTTTCTCGGCAAAGTGACGGTTACGGCTGAATTAAACATATCGTTCAAAGCCCCGGTTCGGGTGGGAGAAACACTTTACATAGAAGCCACGCCAACCAGGGAAAGTCGGAAACTGATTTTGGTGCATGCCACCATTCATAATGCAGAAGGTGAACTTAAAGCAACGGCTGATGCCAAAATGATGGTTCTTTCTAAAGACCAGTTAGAAGAATTAGGGTTATCAGAGAATATTTTGAATGAAGTGAGTACCCCCGCGCAAAGCCAATAAATGCGCGGGAGATACGCTTCACCCTTTTCTTTTAGCCAAGCTCTTCAATTTGTTCTCTTGTCGGCATAATGGAGAGACTTCCGGAGCGAGCGGCAATATAAGCTCCAGCCCGATTGGCAAACCGCACGGCATGTTCTAACTGCTCATGATGTGCAGTCAGCAGTGATGCTTTCGCATCAATTACCGTCAATAATTCAGCCCAAAATGCGCCCAAAAATGTATCTCCCGCACCTGTGCTATCCTCTACTCGTACTGGAATTGTTGGAACATGGCGGCGCCATCCATCCCGATGTACAATCCACGCGCCCTTGGAACCGCCGGTGATAAGCAGCCACGTTGGTCCGCAATGAGCAAGCTCTTCCATAGCCTCGTCTATCTGAGATTTCCCTGTCAGTAAACATGCCTCTTCTTCCGCAACTTTTACAACATCCGCCCATTGTAATCCCAAGCGCATAGCTTCTATACCCATTTTTTTATCTTTCCATAGAGCAGGGCGCCAATTTGGATCATAAGAGAGTACAGCTCCTTGATGTTTAGCCAAAGACAACAGTTCTAGTAGAGCCTCACGAGCTGGTGAAGCACACAGAGTCAGTGAGCCGTAATGAAGGACACGACAGGAAGAAGCGTATTGCTTCATGATGTGAGTTGTATGCCAGGCAGTATCCGAACCCGGATTGCGCAAAAAAGAAAATGAGCGTTCTCCCTGACTGTCTAGAGAGACAAAAGCCAGTGTTGTCCATACTTGAGGTAATATACTCATCGCTCGGGTATCAATGGAAAGCTTATTGATCAGTCGCAAAAGAGAGTGTCCAAACGGATCATCCCCTACCGCACCAATCAAAGCAGTAGAAACCCCCAATTTGGAGGCGGCTGCAAGCACATTCGCGGGTGCCCCACCCGCATTGCCCACCCAAAGCGGCGACATATCATCCTTTTGCATGTGAAAGTCAATCAGAACCTCACCAATCGCAACGAGATCGAACAAAGCATATCCTCCTATTTGTGTTGCCTGCTTGCTATCACAAGTTTGGTTGCAATGCCAATACCAACGCCTCATAGGGGCGGAGTGATATGTGGTCAATCGATAGATGAGTGGACTGAATCGGATAGTTACCCAGTTTCAGTTCAGCAATTTGGTAGCTCGCTAGTTCTTTTGGCTTTTCCCAAACTGTTTCGCGACCATAGAAATTACACAATACAAGCCAGACATTTTCGTTCATCGTTCGCGTATACGCATAGATATCTGGATGTTCTTCAGAGATGAGTTGATACCTTCCATACACTACCAATGGGTTTTGTTTACGCAACTGAATGAGCTGCTGATAATAGTGGAAAATGGAATTTGGATTGGCCAGTTCAGCTTCCACATTAATTTCGCGATAATTGGGATTTACCTGAATCCAAGGCTTTGCGGTACTAAAACCTGCATTTTCACCAGCATTCCATTGCATAGGTGTTCGCGCATTATCTCGCCCCTTTTGGTGAATAGCCTGTAAAAGCCGCTCTGGATCTTCACCGCTTTCTATGACACGTTCTCTCCATAAATTATGGATTTCAACATCTCGATAATCTTCAATGGAAGAAAAAGCGACATTGGTCATGCCGATTTCCTCACCCTGGTAAATGTAGGGTGTTCCCTGCTGCAAATGAAGAAACGTTGCCAACATTTTAGCGGATTCCACACGGTATTTTTTGTCATCCCCAAAACGTGACACGGAACGGGGCTGATCGTGATTGTTCAGATACAGACTGTTCCACGCCTTGCCATAAAGTTCATACTGCCAACGGCTCATCACTTCTTTCAAATCCGAGAGCTTCCAAGGCACTACATCCCACTTACCGCCTGGCCCGGCATCCAAATCGGTATGTTCAAACTGAAAAACCATGTTTAGTTCATGGCGGTCTTCTCCTGCATAAAGAATAGCGTCATGAGGTGTGACAGCTCCCGTTTCACCAACTGTCATAATGTCATAATGACTTAGAACTTCACGGTTCATCTCCTGAATGAATTCATGAACACGGGGACCATTGGCAAAAAATTCTCCACCCCATGCGTAACCTTGCGAATTGGGATTTGGAGCATCCGGCAAACCTGGCACTTTTGAAATATGGTTGATAACGTCCATACGGAAACCGTCAATACCTTTGTCCAGCCAGAAACGCATCATTTCATAAACAGCTTTGCGTAACTGATCATTTTCCCAGTTTAAATCGGGCTGCTTGCGACTGAATAAGTGCAGATAATACTCTCCCGTAGTTTCATCAAATTGCCATGCCGATCCCGAAAAATAAGAAAGCCAATTGTTAGGCTCTCGACCGTTCTTACCAGGACGCCAAATGTAAAAATCTCTGTATGGGTTATCTTTGGATTTGCGTGATTCAACAAACCAAGCGTGTTCATCTGATGTATGATTGACAACTAAATCCATAACCAGTCGCATGCCTCGCTTGTGTATTTCAGCCAGCATCCGTTCAAAATCCTGTAGGGTCCCAAACTCCTTCATGATTTCATAGTAATTAGAAATATCATAACCATTATCGTCATTAGGTGATGCGTAAATGGGGCAAATCCAAATAACATCCACACCCAGTTCCTGAAGATAATCCAATTTCTCAGTAATACCGTTCAAATCACCGATTCCATCACCGTTAGAGTCTTTAAAACTACGTGGATAAATTTGATAAACAACAGCTTCTTTCCACCATTGATGTTGCAAAATGAGAACCTCCCAGCTTTAACATGACATTTTATTTTTCTAAACCTTGCCTAAACCTCTTATCCTTTAACAGCACCAGCAGTCAATCCAGATACAATCCACTTTCGGAAGATAATGACCAAGATTACGATAGGTAATATGGAGACGACCGATCCAGCAAAGATGGTTCCGTAAGGTTCGCTGTATTGACCGCTAAAAAGAGCGATTCCGACAGGAATCGTACGCATCGTATCGGATGAATTGAAAACGAGCGCCATAAAGAATTCGGTCCAGGAGGCAACGAAAGTGAAAACGGCGGCAGCAAATAGTCCTGGACGTGTGAGCGGCAAAAAGATTCGATAAAACGTTTGAAAAACACTTGCACCATCCATTTTGGCTGCTTCAAATAGTGCACCGGGGACTTCCATGAAATAATTGCGCAAAATCCAGACAGCAAAAGGCATATTGAAAGCACTGTAAGGAATAATCAGCGCTTGATAGCTATTTAGCCAATTCACATCACGTAAAAGAACATAAAGAGGAGCAATGACAGCAATTTCAGGAAAAACAGAAATAATGAGCAAGGCGATTAATACGGTCTTTTTTCCAGGAATGGGCAAACGAGCAACAGCAAAACCAGCCATACTGGCGAGAGCCAGAACAATAAATGTGGAACAAATGGCAACAATAACACTATTTCGAATGTATATGCCAAAATTATCTTGTTGAAAAGCCGTAGCATAGTGAATAAATGTCCAGTGATGCGGAAACAGGGTTGGCGGATAAGCGCTAATTTCCAAGTCGGGTTTGACAGAAGTGACCAACATCCAATAAAAAGGGAGCAGAATAGCTACCAGAAATAAAATCAGCACCACATAACCAACGATAACTTGACGCTTCGTTTTCACGTTCAGGCTCCCTCCTCAACCAACGAGCGAAATGCTGATAAAAAGAGCAGGCAAATCACCAACACCATCACCACTGTGCTGACAGCCACTGAAGAACCTAGTCCAAAGTGAAGATTGGTGAAAAGTGCTTGGTCAGCCAGCATAGCCAGGGATTGCGTGGCTCTGCCAGGTCCACCGCCTGTCAATACATAGGGCAAATCGAAGACACCAAACGCTTGCAGTACGCGAAACATAGCTGCTAATGCTATAGAGCCGCGCAAAAGCGGAAAAGTTATTTTCCAAAAAACTTGCCAACGATTGGCTCCGTCCATATAAGCAGCTTCATAATATTCTTTAGAAATCATTTGTAACCCGCCAAGTAAAATAATGACTACAAAAGGTGTCGTTTTCCATATATCTGCAACCATCATCGAGATAATAGCTGTTACAGAATGCCCAGTCCAAGTGACGGGAGAAGAAAGGAGGTGCAAACTAATCAGCACATAATTCAAAACTCCATACACTCCATTGTAGATATAGGACCACATTTCTGCTGAAATTACCGTAATCAGCGACCAGGGAATCAACATGACGACAAGCGAGACACTTTTCAACCGTTCCACATTATGGATAGCCAGCGCGATGAGCATACCGAGGACCAATTCTACAAAAACGGTTACTAAAGCGTAATAGATTGTAAACCAAACACTATGCCAGTAAATTCCAGAATGAATCAAGATATTGTAATTCTTGAATCCTTGCAGATGAATTTGAAATCCGTTATCTGTAATGGCAACATGGCTGAAACTCATGACCACGGAATACAAGATGGGAAACAACGTCACAAGGAGAATGACTAAAAGAGCAGGAGCCATCATGCGAATTCCAGAATTGCGATCACTGCGCAAAAAATATTTTCTTCCTGCTCGCCATTTTTGGTCGTTTCCCATGACCTGCTCACTTTGTGCCAAACTTATCCCCCCATTTCACGTGAATAGAATAGCAGAAGGGCCGTTGCCGGCCCTTGACTACTAAACTTATTACAGACCGCTATTGGCACCTTGTGCCTGTTGAATTTGCTGTTGCGCCTTTTTCAACGCTGCACTTACGGATTCATTTCCAGCCAAAGCAGCATTGACATTTTGATAGATTGCCTGTGACACTTGTGGATAATTCGGTGATTGACTAGGACGAGCAATATATTTGGTTTTAGGAATCAGATTGAAAATCGGACTGACCGCCTTGACGGAAGGATTATTGGCGACCGCAGCATTGGTTGGGATTTCAGAAAACTGTTTAGCCAAAATGGTCTGTGCTTGCGTTCCTGTCATGAAATTGATAAACGCCAAGTCAGCTTTCAGATTCTTTGAATGTGGATTGACATACAAATCCCAACCGCCGATTGTACTGTAACCACCACCTGGCTGGAAGGATGGCAATACAGTTACGCCCACTTTACCAGCCACGCGCGAATTTTTAGGATTGTTAGAATCATCCCACGCGTACGACCAGTTGCGCAAAAAGGCTGCGTTGCCCTGATCAAACACATCTTCTGCTTGTGGTTCTTGCATTTGTACAACAGAAGCTGGTGTTACACCGCTGGTAATTAATCCGCGCATAAAAGACAGCGCTTTTGTTGCTTGCGGAGAATCAATGACTGGCTGTCCCTTTGAATTCAAAACCTTGCCGCCCGCATCAGTCAGATACTCCATGAAATCGCAAGTCAAACCTTCATAAGACGCACCCTGCCAAACAAATCCGTATTTAACGAGACCTTTTTTCTGCAGTGTTTCTGCTTCAGACTTCAATTGCTGCCATGTCTGAGGAACAGGCAATCCAGCTTTTTGTAAGAGATCTTTTCGATAGTATAAAAATCCTGAATCAGCGAAAAATGGCGCAGCATAAACTTTACCTTGATAGGTAGCGCCATTGACCAAACCAGGAGAGAATCGGCTCCAAAACGAGGAAGGTAGACTATCTGAAAGTGGTAATGCCAACTGATTAGCCGCAAATTGAGCAGGCCAAATCACATCTCCCATAAAGACATCCGGAGTGGATGAACCACCGCCAATCGCTGTAGCCAACGAAGAGCGGTTAGTATCTGTGTCGCTGCTTTGATCTTGCAGGACCACTTTAATTTTGGGATATTTCTTCTCAAACGCGTTAATCAAAGTCTGGCGTAAACCTGAGTGCGTAATCGGTGGCGCAGCCCAGACAATCGTACCGCTTGCATCAGAAAAATTGACTGTTTTACCAGTAGCAGCCGTGTTCGATGTTGTACTGGAGCTAGTGTTTGCCGCACTATTGTTAGTTCCGCATCCAGCTACAAGACCCCCTGCCATCACGAGTGTAACCGCATACGCAGCACCTTTGGAGAATTTCTTCATCTTTCAGTTCCTCCTTTTGATCTGACCCTCTTTGGATACTTTTTCAAAAACATTTCTCAAGTTGCTCTTCTGACGTGGATGAATTTAAACATTTGACAGTTTCGCGCTCAACGATTCGATGCGGCATGTAATAAGTTCCTTGACGCGGCAGTTCAGACGGTTGTTCAATTCTTTGCAGCAGCGCTCGCACAACCTGTTCGCCAATTTCTTCAAACGGCTGCATAACGGTGGTCAAAGAGGGTATCACCATACGTGCAATCTGCAAATCGTCAAATCCAATAACCGACATGTCGTCCGGGACAGACAACCCGTGATCGTGCAAACAACGCATTGCTCCAATGGCCATTTCGTCACTGGCCGTGCAGATGGCTGTCAACTGATTGATCGGCTGACGCTTGAGCAATTCCTGCATCGCTGCATAACCACCGTCAAAACGATAATTCCCTGAAGTGACAAACGATTCGCTGTAGCCGATACCAAAATGCAACATTGCCCTGCGATAGCCTTCCAAGCGCAGCAAACCAGTCCGATCATCTTCAGATTCTCCTGTAATCATGCCGATCCGCTGATGCCCCCGTGCAACAAGATAAGCCACAACATCAAAAACGGCTCTTACATCATCCACTTTGAATGCTGGTAACGGCGTTCGACCCGTTGCTTCAGTTAAAGCAAGGGCAACAGGAATTCCAATCCTATCAAACAAAGCATCGTAGTCTTGATCGACCAGCTTGCTGGTGAAAATGATGCCGCTTACTTGATGTCGACGCAGAAAGGTAAACCCTTCTAGAGCTCTGTGACGTGAATGTTGCGAGTCAAAAAGCAGGATTTTCATATTGTTCTCACTGCATGCCTTTTCGATTCCGCGGTAGAGTTCAGTGAAGAAAAGATCGTTGATACCCGGGATGACTAAACCAATCGTATCTGTGCGTGATACACTGAGTCCTCGCGCCATAGCGTTTGGGTGAAAATCCAGCGCTTTGATGGCAGCCTGAACTCTTTGTTTCGTTTCCGGATCGACCAATTCTGGTTTATTAAGCACGCGAGAAACAGTAGCTGCAGAGACACCTGCCTTAGATGCCACATCACGAATCGTTACTTTCACAAAGCTCAGCTCTCTTCCATAAGCAACCAAGGTTCATCAGCATAAAAGCAAATGCGTGAGCAAACAAAAACTGTTATGATACATTTTCATAAATCGGTTTCATGAAAATGTATTCATAGATTAAATCAGATAGACCCTTAAAGCAAGACTATAAATTTCCAATCCATTTGGATTTACTATGTGCTTTGCACAAAAAAATATGCGCTGAGTTTTTACCTCAACGCATATCCAAAATACGAATGTACAGCGTATTATTTTTTATGTTTTTTCAGATTCAATTTCACTCTCATTCAGATGATAAGGAACTGTGGTAATGATGACATCTTTGTTCCACAAAAACCATGTACGTAACAACAATGAAGACTGGTTATGAAGAATTTGCGCCCAGTGACGTTTGGGCAAAAACTGTGAGAGGATGATGTGAATGTGATCGGGTCTTCCACCTTCTCGACTTTCAACAAATTTTATAAACCGCTGTACGGGTTGAATCAGAGAACGATACTCACTTTTTAAGGTCACCAGTCGACAAGGATTTCCCCATTCTTCCCATCGTTTTTCTATTCTTGCAATCGATTCATCATCAAAACCTACATAGACCGCAATAACATCTGAATTAAGCGATAGAGCAAAAGACAGCGAATTGAGTGTTACACGATGTAATCCTGAAAGCAGCAGAATCGTTACCACATGGTGGCGAATAGGTCGCTCTTCTTGTAGATTAATGCGCAACTCGTCTGCCAACAAAGTATAGTGTTTACGGATTTTAGTGGCCATGAACATCAACAACGGAAGAACTACCAATACAATCCAAGCGCCACCAGTGAATTTTGTAACTGCAAAAACGATGGCTACGACCGCCGAAAGAACGGCGCCAAAACTATTGATAAAACTTTTCAGTCTCCACATCTTGCCTCGCACTCTTAGCCAACGTTTTACCAGACCAATCTGCGCCACCGTAAAAGCAACAAAAACACCAATCGCATAAAGAGGAATCAGCGAATTGGTTTGAGCACGGAAACCTTCAATTAATAACGCTGAAAGCGCAGCTAATACCAACATCCCGTTGGAGTACCCTAAACGATCACCACGAACAAGCAAAGAACGAGGCAGAAAACCATCTCCTGCCATTAAAGCTGTCAATTGCGGAAATCCTGTAAATGTGGAATTGGCCGCCAAAATTAGAACCAAAAATGTTGCCCAGATAATAATTTGATACAAGATACTGTGTCCAAAATATGAACCAAGCAATTGAGACAACATTGTATTATTAGGATTTACAGAAATCCCCTGGAAATAAAGAAGGCTCGAAAACCCGATTAAAGTAATACCCGTAATCGTGCCCAACGCTATATAAGCTTTAATAGCTCCCCGTGTACGAGGCTCACGGAAAATTGGAACTGAATTAGAAATGGTTTCAATACCCGTCAACGATGAACACGCAGATGAAAAAGCTTTAAGCAGCAAGAGCAAAGTTAATCCCTTTGGAAAGACTCCGAATGGTGGTGTATATTTAGAAACCAGACCGTGAGGGCCTCCTTCTATAAAACCGTAGCCGATTAAAAACACCATACAGAGCATGAAGAAAAGTGTTGGCCAAGCAAACACAGAGGCTGACTCACTAACCCCGCGCAAATTGACCAGTAAAATAATAATAATACATGCAATGGATAAACCAACAACATGCGGGGCTAATATTGGATAAGCGGAAGCAATCTGTTGGATACCAGACGAAATAGATACCGCAACAGTGAGTATGTAGTCAATCATCAATGAACTAGAAGCGAGTAGACGTACCCAAGGAGCACGAAAATTGTCTTTAGCTATTGCATACGCCCCTCCACCATTGGGATATGCGCTAACGCCCATAATATAAGAAATAATCAGTGCGGTTAGAAGTATAACAGTTGCTAAGGTAATCGGTACAATCAACCATTTTACGTCAACACCTAATTGCGCAATCTCTGTGATGCCTGCCTCTGGGCCATATGCTACAGAAGAATATAAATCTGCTGCTAAAACAGGTAGGGCGATAAACCAAAAAAGCTTGGTATGATTGTTATTCAGTTCTCTTGAGCGCATAGGTCGTCCTACAAGAAACCGCTTAACAGAGTTAAAATTAGCCACGGCAAACCAGAGCGCAAGAAGAGACAACACAATAAGTAAGGGATCTAAAAAAGGAAGAGTTTTATGCAATGCCAGTTGCCTCCTTCATGCATGCTCAAACAACGAACGTTGCAACACAGATAATAACATTAAATAGCGCCTCAGTTAGAAAAAATTTAGTTTTTTCTCCTTCCTGTATTATTTTCTTTTTCGGAAATGCAAAAAATACGCACCTAGCAAGAGAATAATCATGAGCAGCAACAGATACGGGAGTCCGCGATGCATAAGAAACACATGATAATGATTCCACGCTACTCCAATATAGCGACCCGAAAGTAAAAAAAACGCAACCCAGATGAGTGCACTCAAAGCGTTGACAAGTGAAAATTTCCAAATGGGCATAGCGTCTATTCCAGCTAAATACGGTACCAATACTCTGACTCCGGCAATAAACTTGCCTATCAAAACAATCCATATTCGCCACTTGGCAAATTGATTTTCAGCTTTATTCAAACGTTTTTCGTTGATTCCAACATATTTTCCATACCGAACAAGCAAAGGTCGCCCCAGCGTTCTCCCTAATGAATAAGCTACCGTAGAACCTACCACATTGCCCAAAAAAGCTGCCAACAATAATGGAAAGAAAGAAAACTGACCATGTATCCATTCTACACCAGAGACTACAAGCGTCGTTTCAGCCGGAAACGGAATACCCACCATTTCTAAAAATAGAATTAAAAAAACACCCATATATCCAAAATGGACAATCCATTCATGAACTGAAAGAGACAATCAAAAATTCCCCTCTCCATGAAATCAGCAAACCTCATATATGTTTTATCCTAGCATTGATTGGTCTAAAATCCCATTAACTTCAGTATATCATTCCATACCTTAATAAAACGTGATCGTTCAAATAAGAATAAGCCTGCAACACCCCAGAGCACGGAGTATGCAGGCTGCATCACAAGTAAACGTATGGTCTTGTATAGTTACAATCAATTTTGAAGAGTGGTTAATTCAAGCTCGTAATCTGTAGGATCGGTCATATCTGTTCCGGATTTTACTCCTACCGCTTTCAATATGAGCGTCAAAACAACTGAAAGAATCAAATTGACTATACCTGCAGTTAACCCAGCGTAAGACGCTATAGCCAAATGACCTAAGTGTACAGTGTAAATTGAAGATTTAAACTGATTTTCAACGGCCATGCCAGTACCATAAATCATACCTACGGCCCAACCAATAAACAACGCATATCGGTTAAACCATCTTGTGTATAGCCCAAGTACAATGGCTGGAACAGTTTGAAGAATCCAAATACCACCAAGCAACTGCAAATTAATCGCGTACTGTGTTGGAATGCCTATAACGAAATAAAGCGCTCCTAATTTGACAAGCAAAGAGAATATTTTAGCTACCCTCGCCTCATGTTCTGGTGTCGCTTGACGAACAAAGAATTCTTTATAGATATTTCTTGTAAAGAGATTGGAAGCTGCAATAGACATGATGGCTGCGGGTACAAGAGCACCAATTGCAATTGCAGCAAAACCTACTCCAGCAAACCAAGAAGGAAATTCTTTCAAAAATAAAAGAGGCACCGCATTACTTGTAACTTTTGTATGGATTCCTGCTGCCAAAGCCATATATCCTAGCAAGGCAAGAACACCTAACATAAATGAATAAATAGGAAGAAATGCCATATTTCGTTTAACCGCTACACGACTGCTGGCTGACAATGTCCCTGTTACAGCATGCGGATAAAGAAAGAGGGCTACTGCAGAGCCAAACGCCAAGGTCGCATAAGGCAAGAATAATTTAGGACTGATGACTACTGCGCCCTTCGGTTTATGTGTAGCAAGCGCAGCGGCTGCAGCATGAAAAATATGCGAAAAACCGCCCAATTTCATGGGAATGACGATGGCTGCAACAAGAATGACCACGTAAATCAAAATATCTTTTACAAAGGCAATCATGGCCGGAGCTCGAAGACCGCTTGTGTACGTATAGAGAGCTAGAATGATAAATGCAATAATAAGCGGCCAATCTCCTGCCAGACCCATCGCCGCTAATACCGCTTTCATACCGACCAACTGCAGGGCAATATACGGCAACGTCGCAAGAATGCCTGTGACGGCAATCGCCAAAGCAAGTAGACGAGACTGATATCTTCCTTGCACGAAATCAGAGGCTGTGACGTATCCATGTTTCTTAGCTACTGACCAAAGACGCGGCATAAATAGAAAAGCTAAGGGATATACAACTATTGTATAAGGAACTGCATAAAAACCTAGTGCTCCTGAGCCATACATAAGAGCTGGTACGGCAATGAAAGTATAGGCTGTATATAAATCACCACCAAGCAAAAACCAGGTTACAAACGTCCCAAATCGTCTACCGCCCAAACCCCATTCATCTAAATGAGATAGATTTCCTTTTCTCCACCGGGAAGCAACAAAACCTAATACGGTGATAAAGATAAACAACAGAACAAATACAATTACAGCTGCTGCATGCAAGTATTTTCCACCTCTCCCCCACAAACCTACAATGATAGCGCCTTCATGATTTCATTTAAAATGGCATTCGATTAGTCCTTCGTAAGAAAATAAACCACACCTGTAATCAGAGCAGAAATGATGACCCACAGAAACTGATAGGCATAGAAGAACGGAACCCCAAACCAAACAGGATGATATGATGCATAAAAAGGCGGATACAGAGTACCAATGAAGGGTATTAACAGTAGCCAAAGCCATACACGACCACGTTTACGTTTGGGTTCTTGCTGCGCATTCATACATTGTCCTCCTTTCTGTTTTATAAGGTAAGTTGCTCAAAAAATATGAGCTAAAATTAAGAGAATTATCGCACAACAAAAAAGGTATCGTCAATTCAATCCTATCCATCACAAACATCCTATATTATCCAAAATAATATCTTTTCATTATTTCTGATCTCCTTTCTCTTTATCTGTATATAACTGAGATAAGGTTACGACTTTGTAGTTTTCATTATGTAGTCCATAGAGTACGATACGTAAGGCACGAATGGTTGAAGTGCGATTACCTCCTTGATCATGAAAAAGCAATATATCGCCTGGACGAATCTGTTCGAGTATTCTTTGAGCCATTTTTTCAGGAGAAGGATTTTGCCAGTCAGAAGAATCAATGCTCCATAGCACTGTACGATAACCCATTTGTTGGGCTATGGAACACACTTTCGCATTTGAGCGACCTCTGGTCGGTCGAAACCACTTTAATTTTCCTGCCTGAGGTATTACCTGATGCATGGCTTTTTCCGTCAACGACAATTCCTGGCTTATTTGATTCTCAGTTCTTCCTGTCAAAAGAATATGATGATAAGTATGATTACCAAACTCATTTCCAGCTTGCCATTCCGAAACCACCAGCTTTTGATAAGGAATGATTCTTTCTCCAATTAAAAAAAATGTGGCATGTGCCTGATATTGTTTCAGAAGTTTTAATATTTGCGGAGTATAGGTCAAACTAGGTCCGTCATCAAAAGTAATCGCCACTTCTTTCGAGGTCATGTTAACTTTACGGAGAATAGAGCATTTAGCAAATACCGTTGGAATCGGGGGTATGCATACAAAGAAGAATATACCTACGAGTATAGAACACACACTTTTTTTCAAATATTTTTTTAATGATTCTAAACATTTTGGGAAATTTTCAAGCAGCACCATGAATGCCTCCACACATCAATTTATGGTTATTGTGAGTTATCGAAAGCAATGCCATACGAAGAAATTTTTGAACGACCCATCCATGAAAAAAGAACTTGGACAGTGAATCACTGTCGAAGTTCTTCAATCACGTTTTTAACTAAAAAGCATGCCTGCTTTGATCGAACTATTTCTCATGAGATTTTTGAATTTTTCATTAGTATGCACCAGCCGCATATCCTGCTGCAGGTACAAGCAAGAAGAACAGTACAAAGATGATTAAGAAGACAACTGCCCAACGAGTATATCCACCAAAACATCCGTACATAAAACATCCCCCTCTCCATCAAACTACCCTATCCTACGATGGACAACCTTTATATCGTCAGGGATAGCAGCCTTAAAGAAGAGGGAAAAGCTGTAGAATATTGGGGATATTTTCAGAAGACTTTACGAATATTAAAAACATCTGACATCAGGTAAATCCCTTGAGGAAATGAATTTCCTAATACCCACCAAGAAAGGCCCCTCAACTGGTACTCATCAATTAGAGAAAATTTTGCAGAGATACTTAGCGCATCATCAAACCAAACCTGGTGACTTTGTGAACCATTCGTATATTCAAAATTAGGAGAAGCGGAAACAGGATCAAACCGTATAGGTGATTTTTCATTGATAGCAAGATTTTGAGCACTATTGTTTGATAAGCTAGCCGCTCTGAGACCTTTGCGCCAAGGAATGGGCCAATCATATCCATAAAGTGTAACTCCCATTAATATTTTTTCTGAAGCAATCACTGAAGTGGCGTAGTCTAAAACATTTTTCACTTGATTGATGGGAGCTACCGCCATCGGAGGTCCACATACCTACATACATACACATCCATACATGTTAAATGGACTCAATATCCAAATATTGCATTACAATCTTGACCAATTAAAATTGAATGTGATAGAATGCGCATAGGTCAAAGGTAGTCAATGTGCCTGTGACTTTTTGAGTGATTTATTGTCTTTTTCTTCTTCCAATTTAAAATTTTTTATCAACTAAAGTAAGCAATATGGCGGGCGGGCAAATGAGCGAATGTGATAACTTACGCAAGTCGCGCATGGCATTGTTACCGTTTACCAGACGATTCGTGTACGATTACAAACCGAATCGAGGGCTGTCTACATATGGCAAACGAAAACATTGTCCATGAAGCAACAAAAAGAAAGAAAACTTCTAATTTGGACGAGCCATCTTTTACTTTTAGTCAAGAAGTTTTCTTGTCACTAGTTCAGCATTTGCCAATAGGAATTGTTTGCTTCGAATATGAGTCAGTTGCCCTGTATAATCCAGTTGCTGAACAACTCTTCAGTACACTTGGTTATACTCCTAAAAAACTATCGAATCTAGAGGAATTCTTAAAATCTGTTCTGGACATCCGAGAGCCTCTTCGCTATGCTCATCTGTACACGAAACGTTTACATTTGACGAATGGTGAATTATTCATTTTAGAATTCACCATTGTTAGCACTCCAGAACCATCCATCACTTTTTTAATTCTTAAAGATGTTACGGATTTATTTACGTATAGGGAGTCCATTGAAGAAATGGACAGACTGTTGGTAGTTGGTGAATTAGCCGCCGGTTTGGCACACGAAATTCGCAATCCATTAGCCAGTTTACGCGGTTTTACACAAATGATTCAGCGTTCCAAAGATCCGGACAGTAATCTATCCTATACACAAATCATGCTTAACGAGCTCGATCGTATTAATGGTCTGGTTGAGGAATTATTACAATTAGCCAAACCAAGAAGCCAACCTTTTTTTCAACGCAATCTAATTGAAATTTTAAATTCAGTAGTGATACTTTTGAATCCGCAAGCTATTGTCAAAAGTTGCGCCATTCACCTTTCTGTAGAAAACTGGGATTGGCAGCAAAATGTGTTATGTCAGCCCAACAAACTTAAACAAGCCTTTATTAATTTAATTAAGAATGCTGTAGAAGCTTCAGAGCCAGGTCGGATTATTGATGTTATTGTAAAAAGAACCCATAAATTTGTGGATATATTCATCATTGACGATGGACCAGGAATTGACGATTCCATTCTCCATCATCTTGGAAAAAAATTTATCACTACCAAAGAAAGTGGTACTGGACTTGGTTTAATGCTCAGTCAAAGTATTATTTCAGACCATATGGGTCAACTTGAAATTTTAAAAAATGAAAAACGTGGTACTGAAGTAAGAATTCGTTTACCTGTTTGCCAATGAATCATTCAAAAGATTGAGTAGGGTGGCAATGTTCTAGACACTCATTTTAACGAGTGCGCTAGACGTGAGCCTGAACAGTTTTGCAGAATTTCTGCATCTGTTCAGGCTCATTTTTCATTTGGAGGGAATATTGACATAATGAACGAACTAACATCCAAACAAAATAACTTGCAACTAGATTGGAATGATTTAGATAAAATTAACTTGCTGAGTGTATTAAGTTCATTACCAGAAAGTGTAGTTCCTACCATACGAGATGCGCTAGCTTCCATTCATGGTTTTGCATATATTCTCATTAAAGATTGTGAACCATACGAGTTCCACCTTACACAAATTGTGAAAATCAGTTTGCATTTGAATGATTTTCTGGAGAGTATTATCGTATGGAACAATCAATTACAACATTCTAATGATGTAGATATATCCTCTTCTATCCAAAATCTTCTCTTAGTTATTAATCAAATCCAGAATTGCTTAAATCAAATTCACACCCATATTATACTTATCCCAGACGAAATCCGGGCCCAATTTTCATTAGCCTTTCTTGTAATGTTGACGGAAAACTATCGATGTAAAACCATTCTGGAACATTTAGCTGAACTTAGTAACGAGCTAAAATTTCCATCCACTCCTTCCCGCTAAATTATTTAAATAAGTGTTTTGCAGAATTATAAAGCCTTATAGGACAAGAAGGTTGAAGGCATGAAAAAGCACTTCACCCCAGTCTTCGAGAAGATTTTAAGTGACGAAACCAGAAATTTCCGAGGCGGGAAGTCCCATATGTATCTTCTCCAACCATCGCCTGCCTCTGTTTTTTGGGGCCTTGGAACTCCAACCTTATGCTTCGAAGTTAAGAAGCCTTCCCAAAAAAGCACGAGATCTATCCATCGTGAAGTCATTCTACTTGCACTTCTGATGATTTCGCTTGAAGGAATAGCCAAGGTAAAGACACATATGCTTATCAACGCGATCGCGATATTCGCATCAGCACTAGCCGTAAACCAGATGGAACAACACAAGAAGACTGCGTAAGCTAAAACAAGTTCATCTATGAGAAGAGCTTATCCTTTCACAGTATTGAGGACAAAACAGACAAGGCTTCTATCTGTTTGCAAGTTCCAATCAATAAAAATATCTTGGACGCTTTCTTGAAATATCTCATGGAAGTGTCCATCACGATGAAAATATTTCTTTTCCAGTTCCGCCTTTGTGGTTCGCAATGGAGTTGCATAACCTTTTTGAATCATAGCTTTTTCCAATGGTATAAGAATGCCGTCGCGCTCAACAACGATTAAATGAGCGTTGATTTTAACGGATAGAATCTTTGCAGGAGTTCTCTCCGTTAGTGCACTTAAACGAGCTACCTCTTGATGCAATTTTTCCTTACCCAAGAAATTCACATTTTCAATGGGCAATTGAAACAAGACAATGACAATTCCTGTTCCATTTTCATAACTCCAGTCATGATAGACCTCCAACACATCGCTTTGAAAAAGTACACGCAGTACACCTTTCATCTCTGAAATTAGAGACTGCAAGATTTTCATGCGAGATTCTGCGGCAATGTCCATCTGTCCTTGATCTAACAATACCTCTTCTAGTGAAGAAATAAAATTTGTAACCTGTATCACCAGAACCTGATGTTCTAAAAAAGCCTGGCAATGACTCGGTCCCCGTCCAAACATTTCTCTGTGTAAACGACTAAAATAACTGGCTACTTGTTTTAAGGACTCATCCACACCCAGAAGACAACACCTCACACTAAACAATTCATTCATAAATATTTTCTCGATATGGGGTGCTGTCTATTCTGTACAAAATTTATATTTTCATGTTTCCTAACACGGATAATTATTTTCAAATTTGAGCATGCTGAATCGCGTTATGAATAAAATTGAATGACTTGATGGGGAGAGGAACAGTGAACCAACCAACCAATACAACCGAATCATTCAATCAGAATGATTTCCATCAAACGATTAGTAATCGTATGAGCAAACTTTTCCGAGAACATTTTGGAAAAGGGCCCGAGTCTGTTTTTGTATCGAGCGGATACAAATTTATTTCCATTTATTTAAGAAATTTTTTATCACCTATGGAAAAAGTATTGCTCGAAAATGATCAAGATTTTACTTTAGCTGAATTAAGGCAACAGGTGATGCAAGCTTTACTTCCAGAGATTAAAGCCTACATTGAAATGCTATCTGGTATTAAAATAGAAGAATTATATTATGACTGGAACTTTCATAATCGTTCAGGATTAATTTTTGCAGTGACTGACAACCCTTTATCGAATATTGCAAACCTTGAACAAGAATTTGAAGGAAAGAAATTACTAGAAGATGAAATTATTCGCATCAGCCAAAACGCCCAAAAAGTTCCTGAAGAAGTATTTTCTTTTCTATTTCATCCAAAAATTCTTGTGATTATTCGTAAAGGTATTCTTGTTCGAATTGAAAAAGAACTTATCCGTGTAGGTCATGGCCCTTTACTAAAAAGGGTGAAAGCTAATCTTGAAAAAAGTTATCTGCATAATACCAGTTCATTTGAAGGGATTTTAAAACAACGTGTACTTGAAGTATTCGTGGATTGGAATTTTGATATTGATAAAAGTATTATTGTGTATATACTCAATCCAAAACAATTGCAAGGACAAGGAGATAAACCCATGGTAGAAAGAGCGGATGCCAATACTTTTGAGCAGGAAGATGAGAATCCATAAGAGAATAGTTTAATGAGGACTATTTTTAATTTAGAAGAGGACGGTTTATGTGCGACAACGTCCAGAACACTTCATTCCAGGAGAACATCATTTACCTGAGTACTCTCCTGTGGTTCATACACCTGTTGGATATTGGGAATATAACCACACTTCACAAACATTTTTTTGTTCTGCGCAAATGTTGCGAATGATGAATTTGCCCGAAGCAGAAAATATTATTTCTATGAAAAATCTTCTTCAAACGATTTTAACGGAAGATCATCATCTATGGCTATCCATTTCCAAATCTCATGCAAATACTTACCAAAACTTTACCTTTCGAAATCTAAATTCTTCAGGAATCATGAATTGGCTTCATTGTTCATACGAAACTTTATTTGTCGATGGAAAAGTTTTAACTATAGGGTCTATTCAAGAATTAACAACATTGCGTGAGGATTTAGATAAAAGTATAGCCATCGCAGATAGGTATCCTTCCGTGCCATGGGATTTACTGCAAAAAGCTTCGAATGCAGCTTTATGGCAATGGGATATCCAGAAAAATATGATTGTCTGGAATATCCATGAAAATGGAACTTTAGTTGCTGAAAATATTCATTCTATGCACCAATTTCTACAATATGTGCATCCTGATGACAGAGCTTGGGTAACACGCATTCTCATCAACTCTTTGACAAATGGTCAATGTGACTTGGAATTTCGTATGCAGATGGATAAAGAAACAACATTATTCGTCCGTCTGATTGCTGAAGCTTTATATGCTTCTGATAGAAAAGCTCATTATCTCTCCGGTTTTCTTATCAATCAAACAAATTATAAATTGCAGGAACTGAAGCTACAAAAAAAAGAACTCATGATGCAACGGGTAGAACAATGTGCTGCATTAGGATATTGGGAACGCTACCCAAATAATGATACAATTTATTTTTCTCCTGAACTTTATGAAATATGGGATTTACCGAAAGAACAGCCTGTGACTTTAGATCTTTTGGTAGAACGTATTCATCCAGACGATCGATGGACTTGGAAAGAAAATATTGATCAATCATACCTGGGCAATCCATACTTTATAGAATATCGAATTATACGCTCAAATGGCGAAACACGTTTCGTTCAATCCTACGGAGAACCCATATATCACGCAGGAAAAGTTACGGAAGTCTATGGTATTTTGCAAGATACGACCCATTTGCGCAACACAGAATGGACATTGCGGCAAAACCAAGAACGCTTGGAAATGGCGGAAGAACTTGCTCAAATGGGCAGTTGGGAGTATGACCCCTTTACAGATGAATTCCGTGCTTCCACTGGTTTTTATCGTATCTTTGAAATGCCGCCATGCTATATATTGACTCTCAATAGAGTGCAGGAGTTTCTGGGAGACATTCATTCTGAGCTTTTTGAAAAAATTAGAGAAAATTTACTGTCTCAACGGATGTGTGAACTAGAATTTGATATTCAACAAAACCGTAAAAATCGCAAACGAATTCGTATGAAGAGTAAAGCCATTGTAAAAGACGATATAGTGGTAAAATATTTCGGTATGTTACAAGATGTAACCGATCAATTGGAAGCAGAAGAGGCATTGCGCGAATCTCAGGAATTGTTGCAAGTATCGGAGAAACTATCTGCTGTTGGTCAATTGGCGGCCGGAGTCGCTCACGAAATTCGCAATCCTTTGACTGCCTTGCACGGCTTTCTTCAACTTCTGCACAGTCAAGCAGAAAATGGAGAAAATGAATTCTACATTCATGTTATGGAATCTGAATTGAACCGAATACGCTCCATCTTGGATGAGTTGTTGATGCTCGCCAAACCCCATCCTGTTCAACATACAGAAATTAAGCTGGATGAATTGGTTCAAAGCGTGGTATCACTCATGGAACCTGAAGCGCGTTTACACAGTATTCACTTTGATATCCTGAGCGATTCCAGTGTCCCATTTATTTATGGCGCCTCCGATCAAATCAAACAGGTATTGATCAATCTAATTAAGAACGCTATTGAATCCATGAGTTCTGGTGGCGTTTTAACCATACGCATCCAACGAAAGCTAAAATACGTGGAAATTTTGTTAGTAGATCAAGGAATAGGCATACCCCAAGAAATTTTAGACAAGATAGGTCAACCGTTTTTTACTACCAAAGAGAGCGGCACAGGACTCGGTTTAATGGTAAGCCAGAACATTATCCATTCGCATGGCGGCAAATTGGATATTCAGAGTGAACCTGGAGTTGGTACGGCTGTTAGAGTGTATTTACCATTACCTTCAGATGAATTTAACTCACCGTAAGAAGTACTGTGGTTGTGATCAAGGATGATTCACTAAAAAATAGCGATACTGTATAGAAAGTGTGCTTTGAGAAACCTGAATCTCTTGTATCATTTTTTGCAGAATAGCCCTGGTTGTCTCAGGAGCTGGCGACGGAGTATGAAGCAGTTCTTCTACTACATGAAAAAGCGTTTGCTGCGCATCAAGAGGGGCACTGCCTTCTTGATGCTCGCTTTTAGATTCGGCTAGTAGAGTTGCCTCCGTATTCCTTAAATGCTGTAGTTGTTGCTTTAATTTTTGATTGAGGGGCAAAAAGACTTCTTCTGATAATCCATCCTGTGAATAGGCCATAAAAAGTTCTTGCGACTGTTTAATGACCCTATCCATCTGTTTTTGAATTGCCAATCTTTTTTTTGAGACGCTGATACAACTCTGTTTTACATTGGGAAGTTCGTGCGAAGACAGTAACCGTTTCAACTGCTGGAGTACAGCGTTTTGCACCATCTTTTCTATTTCATCTGCTGGCAGATAGGATTGTTTACAGAAGAAAACACCTTTTTCCGCTTGGGATCGACATCGATAATAACGTTTCCCTCGACCGTTTTTCTTTACAATCATTCGACTGCCACAAGAACAGCGGAGCAATCCATTTGATAAAAGATGAACTTGACCGGATCGGCCTGGATATTTTCTTCTTTGCTCCATGAGCGTATGAACTTGAGAAAAAATTTCTCGACTGATAATGGGTGGATGAGCCGATGGACAAACCGCTTGAGAGTTCTTATCTTTACTCCAAACCGTTATTCTACGGCGTTTTAACCAGTTGTGGCTACTAGGCGCAAGTAAGCGTTTCTCTCTCCGACCATAGACTACATCACCAGTATATGCTGGATTTTCTAATATTCGGGATATTGTCCTGGCCGTCCAATCGGCGTTTCTTTTGGTTTTCCATAATCGTTTGTTTAAAATCTCAGCGATTTTGCGTGTTCCATATCCTTGCAGATAAAGTGAGAAAATTTCCCGAATCACGGGCGCAAACGTTTCGTCAATTTCCAAACGCTGTGTTTGCGGATTGAGAAGATACCCGTCTGGCGGCTGTCCATTCCAACGTCCAGATTTCGCTTTCTGCATAGCTCCCATACGCACTCGTATAGAAATTTTCTCCGATTCAGCTTGGGCCAATGCACTATGGATGGTAAAGATAAATTCGGCGTTATCTTTTTGGCTATCAAAATTCTCTTCAAGTGAAAGAACACGTACCCCAACAGCAAGCAAAGTGCGCAAAAGCAGGAGCGCATCCACCGTGTCACGCGCCAAACGAGAAATTCCTTTAAAAAGCACCACCTGGAAACAACCTGCCCTAGCATCAGCAAGCAATTTCTGAGCTTGTAAACGATTCACCAAACTAGTACCAGACACTGCCTCATCCACATAAATCCATTCATCCGGAGTTTCCCAATATTCTCCCAGTTCCTGACCGCGTCTTCTGGCCATCTCCCGACAGACTGAAATTTGGTGTTCGAGCGAGTCACCCGAAAGTTGCGATTCATCGGATACGCGAGCGTAAATGGCGCAGCGAGTCAACCGCAACTCCCCCTTCATAGAAAGGCTCATCATGCGATGAGGGCATTGACTGTTCCACCGTTTGATCCAAACGCAAATATTCCAGTAAGATCAGCAAACAATCATTCCATACTTTGTCTTCCGACTCGCTACCTTCAAATTTCTCCTCAATAATCCACTTCTTCGGCACCTACATCACCTAATGCATGTTTATGCCAGGGAGAGATGTCCACTTGCCTACTTATCGATCACGCCAATCTACAACGAGAAAAAAACCATATTTATCCTCTTCGTCATCTTCGATGTCGTCCCATTCCACAAATCCCACTTCTCTTGGTTCTTTTTTCTCTTGCATGCCTACACACTCCATAGTTCTCTTTTTTATATGTTTCTCACTCAAGTATCAGTGAATTGGATGAAAAGCAAACACTGTATTGCTCATCACCTCAAACAACCAACTGCGGTGAAGTGTTTCTACCTTAACTTTCTCTCCTGCCGCCCCCATCACATAAAATAGTGGGACAAAGTGTTCGCGGGCCATAGAGGGTACAGCAACTTCCGCATAAGGCGCAATTCTCTCATAAGCAAATAACTTTTCCAAATCCCAAGCCTGCAAAGTTTCTTCTAGCCAATTCTCAAAACTGTACACAGCCTTCTTGATTTCTGGCCGATCACAATAAGGTAAAATTTGAAAGTTGTGTACAGTTACCCCACTTCCAATCACAAGTATATTTTCCTTCGCCAAAGCTTCTAACTGTCGACCTACAGCAAAGAGAGCCTGCGGAGATTGATTGGGCTGAACCGATAAAGCAACAATCGGAATATCTGCGTGCGGATACAATCGATGGAGAATGGTCCATACACCGTGATCGAGCCCACGTTTCTCATCCACCACATAAGGAATACCAGCCGATTGTAGACGTTGCTGAATCTGTTTGGCCAATGCTGGATGACCTTGGGCAGGATACTCAACCTGATAAAGTTCAGGCGGAAAACCTGCAAAATCGTAAATCATGGAATATTGCTCTACTTCACTGACAGTCAGAATTTTAGATTCCCAATGTGCAGAAAAAATGACAATAGCTTTCGGACGTGGTAGAGTTTTCCCAAGTTTATCAAGGAATTTGCCGTACTCACTGTCTTCAATGGCTACCATGGGTGAACCGTGGGCAATGAACATGGGTGATATCATCGAATACTCCCCTATCGTTACTTAGATATTTTCAGTATATCACTCAACCGTTCATTTCCTATTTTAGGATAACTGATTAACCCACATCTCCACTCGATGATGGAGTTATAATCAGGCCTTTACCCAATGCTTTGCGTAAATGATACGTACTCAAAATCAATATAGGCTGCCCTATAAGATAGAACCAGCTCAATGGAAACAACACTTGATTAACTAAATTATCCCAAGCCTGTTGATTCGGAACGACTTGAAAAACTGAAATTACCGCAACTGTCACTCCTACAACTAACCAGGCTCGAATATGAACTGACAAATTGAGAGATTTCATTATCGTTTCGGAAAGCCCCCATAAATGGTTACTGAAAAATACTACTTCAAAAAACGTTACCAGACTGACAAAGACAATACCGAATCGTTCAACCAATAGACCCTGCAACTGAGCCAACTGCAATACAAATTCTGTAGGATGGGTCAGTGATTGTATTCCTGAATAGCCAATCACTACTACTGAAGTTACATAGATCAAAATAAGCGTACCTGTTGCAAAAGCCATACTGAGCAAAGGAATACTAAATGATTCTCGGCGATGTTGAATAACGTAAGGGTTGAGTATCAAATAGAGGCTGAATCCTAGAAATATAGGAAATAGATGTTCGGCTCCAAACAAAGATTGCTGCAGATTTACAGGATGATAAAATATTCCTGTCCAATGCGCGTGAATCAGTGAATTGATACAGGAAAAACAGAGAATGCCTAAAATAATTGGAAATATCAGCGAGGCGGAACTTGCCAATGTCTCTAATCCATAGAGAGCACCTATCATAGCAACCATTCCCATGCTACTGACAATGACAAAACGGGGAGTATTCGGTAATATGGATTTTAAAATCAGTGAGAAGGAGAAAAGACTCAGAGAGACAAACAGAATATAGCCAGGAATGTAACTGAGCGTAAAAAAACGTCCTAACCATTTTCCAAATATCATTTCCCCGATTTGCCCACCAGATATGGGATAGAATGTTTTGTTTATCCAACCATGCAAAACGGCCGAAAGAATACCAAACAGACAAACCCCGAGTATCGCCCATTGCCCATCTATGCCTGAAAAACTCACTGCATATCTTGGAAAAACCCAAAACAGAAGCGGTAGAAAACTAGTAGAGAGAAGACAGATTGCCTAAATATGAGTCAATTTTAGCAACGGTTTCCCACCCTTCTACATCAGAACTCCTTTGCTGCTTATCCATGCTTGAACATCGATTTCCACGGACGCTTTTTGAAAGATGCGGTTCCAATTGCTCCGTACTTGTTGCTCTTGTTCAGGATGTTTTTGAAGATAGATTTCTCCATATCCCAAAACATCTGCCCCATGTTTTTGTAACAGCTTTAAGGTTTGCAAAATCTGCATTCGTTCATACTGCTCGACTGTATTTTGAAGCGCCATGACATTGGCTGGGGGCATATTCGCTAAACTCACATGACCCCGTTTTCCCAAAATGCCGTGAATATAAATACGTGCATAGAGAATCATTTTCGAGTTGCGCCTAAAACATCGCATTTGGCTTTCCCCGTACACTGAAGACAAGGACACGATTTTTTGATGATAGGGAATATCTAAATTCATATTTTTGACTGTTCCAAGCAAAAAATTTACTGATAACGTTTGTTTTTTGGAGAGAGTAAATACTTTCCCATCTGGTCGATAGACCGTAATTCCTTCAGCCAGAAGTCTGTTAACTTTGCCAGTCTGGTCTTTCCATGGACGAATGAGCGGTAAAGAAGAAGCATATCCTGGCAGTGTTTGATCACGCCAAAACTCCCAAAGCGTTCGACTGATATAGTAGCCATTTTGGTGAAAAATCCCACCAAACCGCTTACTGAGATCGTCCGATGCCGAAATTTTATCCAGTTTTGCGCTTAAGACATCTGCAGCCTGGAATGGACTGCTAACCATATAAGCCATTCGATTCGTACGTGGTTCACGGATTAAATCTTCTAAAATATCCTGCTGCATCTCTCGTCTTAGTTGACTACTGAGCACTATAGTCTGAATTTGACTCAAATCAAGATTGCGATTTATTTTTAATTGTATAGAGCGAAGAATTTCTCCTAATGTATAGCCTTCCGCTGATTCTTCAGCATGATTTTTTCCGTTTTCTGACGAACCTCCTCCTTCACCTAAAGAGCCTGAAAAGACCGGATATTGAATGGTGACGCGAAATTTTTCTGGATTGCCATCCTGTGATTGATCAATAGCCATACCAATCGCCAGGGCCTTGGTGTTCATTGCTTGATAATCCCAGCAACCAGGAATAAACAATAACATGCATACCATAAAGCCGGTAAGCAGATATTTGTTCACCATATTGTTCATATTCTTCTATCCTCTGACTTTTTCAAAACATGGGGATTCTTTTCCAGTAAAGGATGTGGAGCGGGATCGGTATAATCGGAACTTCGAGTAGATTCCTTATTGTTAAGGTGTTCCGCTCGCTTGTCGAGCATGGCCAGTGGAAAGCGGAATATTCCATCCAGGAAAAAATCTTTCCAATGTTCCCCATTTATAGGAACCATATATTTACTTCCAAATGATTTTAAAGAATACATGTGGTACATCATTAACATACTCATCAACAACAATCCGTACACTCCGAATAAACTTGCTCCAATAATATTCGCCCAACTAAGTATGCGGGTAACCGTAGTAAATTCATAATTGGGAATTACGAATGTAGCAATCGCCGTGAGAGCAATCACTACAATTAAAATATTGCTGACCAATCCTGCCTCTACAGCCGCTTGACCTAAAACCAGACCACCCACAATACCAATGGTCTGCCCCATAACTTTTGGCATACGAAGTGCTGCTTCGCGAATAATCTCTATCGAAAATTGCATCGTGATGACTTCCAGGGAAGCATTCAGCGGTACAGTTTCTCGTGAACCTGCTATCTGCATGACTAGAATATGTGGCATCAATTCCGGATTAAAATCTGTCAGCGAGATATAGGCACCTGGCAAATAGATGGCAAGAAGAAAGGAAACTATACGTAACCAACGAATTAGCGTTGCTTCGATATAATGATGTTGATCATCTTCCATAGTCTGAAAATTATCAAAAATGTTCCCAGGCACAATCAATCCTGTTGGATCACCATCAACTAAAATCAAAATTTTACCTTGCCCAATTTCTTTCGTAGCATTGTCCAATCGAGAGTTAGCGCGAGTCAGTGGAAAAATGGTCCAGCGATTATCCACAATTCTTTGCTCAAGTGTTGCGCTGCCTGTCAATTTATCCACATGTACTGCTTCAATACGTTTAGTCACCGTCTCTAGCAAGGTCATGTTGACCACGTCATGCTCATAGATAAGCGCGACACGTGTACGGCTGCGATATCCAACAACTATTTCTCGAATTGTGAGCGCATCACTTTGTAGTACGTGGCGGAGTAAACCGAGGTTAATGTTTAAATCTTCTACAAATGCAACTTGTGCTCCACGTGAGCTAGATTCCAAAAGCGGCAAATTAGGTCTGCGCTGTTCAACCGAACCTGCACCAACAGACACCGCTCGATTGAGACCATCGACCAGGAGAATAACTTCACCGAGTGTTAGTCGTTCACGGATTTCCCACAAATTTTCCATAATCGTAATATTGGTACTCGTTAAAACATGGCGAGCCAGATAAGAAGGTAGAACTTTCATACTCAAATGTTTGGGAAAATCATGACTTTTTATTCTTTCTAAAAGTTCCTCAATAACTTGCTTATCCGTGATGGTAGCAAAGAAGGCAACAGCGACTTCACGTCCATTGATGTCTGAACTGCTGATCTGAAAATCTATACTTCGTCCTGCCGTTTGTCGGAGATATTTTACAGTATGATTTAAGTCTCCCGTAATTTTTGGCGTATCACGCCAATCTGGCACTTTCGGTTTGTAGCGACTTGGGTATCGATCTTTGGCGTCACTGCGATTGAAGATGCCAAACAAATCCATCACTCTTTCATGTATTTTACCTGTTTCACCTTCTTTTCCCCAATAAAAATTACATTTATACAGTTGACAAGAAACCGCACACTGAACATCTTATCATGTCTACCCTTTTTAGAGGTTTGTGTGGTAGTCAAATGCTGGCTAGTGGAGGTCCACCGACCCATCCCCACTCATACGTCATGAGCATTAGAAAATCTACTTCCCGCCCGAGTGTGCGATAATCAAACGCCCCCATCCATGGTGCATTCGGTTCATCAGATGTCTTTGGTCCCATGGCTATGGAAAGTGAATAATTACGTGCCCTGACTGCATCCCCGAGCTGCTGAATAAATTGATTATAAAGCGGGCGATCCGTTGGCCGCATATGTTCAAAGTCTACATTAACGCCACGAAAACCACGCTCCCCAAGCTCGGACAAAATATGATCGATTACTTTTTGACGCATCGAACGGTTTGCCAGGATAGTATGGGCTAATTCCGTATTAAAAGTGTTGCCATCAAAATTAGTAACCGTCATAAGCGGAGCAATTTCATAACGTTTGGCCGCTTGACGAGCAACCGCGTCGTTAAGCGGCTTGAGCGTACCGTCTGCTTTCACCTGGTAGGAAAACATACTGACATAAGTAATGTCTGAGACCGTTTGCAACATTTCAGCATCGGAAGGCTGTCCACTAGGCGTCATATAGGCATTCACTTCAATCGTTTTCTTGCTGGTCAACAATTCTGGTACATAGAGAGTCCGTCCAGCCACCAGTTCTTTTCCGGCTGTTGCTGGACTGATACCGAGCCAACGCGAGAGACCCTGTTCGGGTATTTGCAATTTTTCACTGATAGATTTTAACGTATCACCTGGCTGAACCGTGTAGGGACGGACAGTCGTCGGCTTGCCAGGTACCAACAAGTGCAGTCCGGGTACTAATAACTCTTGATTGTCCAGCTCATTGAGACGCAGCAATTCACGCACCGTTGTTCCATAAATCGCAGCAATTGAACGCAGCGTATCGCCGCGCATGACAGTATGAATACGCAATGTTTATCCCCCCGCTTGCCGGTCTAAGCGATCCGTATAGTGGACCTGAGGCCATAGGAATGGATTCATAACCTCAACCAATCGCATTCCCACATTTCCTGTTCTCCCCATGCTATGCGAGAATAGGCGATTGTGCCTGTAAAAAATCTGCCCGGCAAGGCTTGTCCGCATGGTTCCACTCCATAACCAGACCCAATTTGTTTATGAAGGGTTGACCCGCTTAAAAATATCTGCCAACCGTCCCTCATAGACAAGGGTATAATCAGCATCATTCTCCAAATAAACGGTCAGAGCATAATTGGGTGGCATGAGAATATAGCGAAACTGATATTCATCGAGTAAAGCCGGAGCATCACTGGCTAAATTTTGCAAGTCCATATAATGAGCAAAAGTATGGTTTTCGAGAAAAATATCGGTTCGTCCATCGACAAAAGTGGGGATATGTTCATAAATGAGAAACCCTCCCCAGTCGTACGCGTTGAGTAGACTGGTTTGGACATGGTGTTTTTGTAAATAGGCAACCGCACCAAACGGAAAAGCATTTCTGGAGAGATGTTGACGAAAGGTTCCTTTGACGGTTGGCAATGCATAACCAAGCCAGACCAACGCCAGGATTGAGACCATACCCGAAAGCATACGCCATAAAAAAGAACGGTTGGCGTCACTCAGTGAAAATCGCTGAGGAATCATTTGAGCCAAAAGTACAGCAGAGGATATAGAAAAATAAGGTAGAAAACGCTGATAGACCAAGGTGAGCGCAAAAGTCACTGCCGTATAAATAAAAAACTTCCATAACACCCCTCGACGTTGATACGCGAGTAGCGTAAGAAGAATGAGAAAATAAGGCAATACGCCCCATTTATACAGGGATTGATGAAAATCCGGTGAATGCCATTCCATAATGCTGCGCACCATGAGGGCATTACCGCCAAGCAGTGCGTACGCATATTCGTGCCAATGATTCGGATTCAACAATCCTATTGCCGCCGATGTGATGGCAAAGAAAGCTAGTTGAAGCCGATCTCGTTGAGAAAATGAAGATTGAACAAGCGCCCCCCATGAGGGCAGAAACGATACAGCCAGTTCAAAAAGTATCATCAACGGTCCTAATGGTGCAGAAGCGTGTGAGTTTGCCCAAATGAGCATGAGAGGTAAACTGAGCCAAATGTAGCGACGATGACCTCGTCGATAGCTCTCCAGTATCCACAAAAAAACAGCAAATAAGGCGTAGGAAAAAATTTGTGGGCGAATAACCCAAAATGGCCAGCCTACGAGAACAGCAAGAATTGCCAGTAAAGCAGCTACGACTGCATTTCCGCCCGCCAGCCGTCGAGCCAGCACATAAACAAAACCAAGCGTCACACATTGTATAACAACAATTAAAAACCATATTCCCGCAAATTGAAAATGTAAGGACAGCCAAGCAAGTATCACCTCAAACAGCCATTCCTGAGTTACCCATGGCTTACCACGCATAGACCAGGAAAAAACATCGTGCCGCGGAATATGGTGGTGCTGAAGAATATACATGCCTGTAGCCATGTGCCATGGTGTATCGGGATCGGTCAACGGTGCCATGGCGTTACAGGCAAAAAGTACAGTCCAAACTACAAGTAGAGCAGTAGACGGACTCAGCAGCTTGTGTTTGAGGCGATTCGCTTGCATGACTCCTCCTTCTATAAGAGTTCATCCGAGCAGGCAGATTCACTCATAGCTTTCTCTACTGCTTGATTAAGCACCCAATTGATGGCGCACCAGTAAATCGACATAGTAACAGGTCACGGCAACAACAGAAAAAGGCGTCAATAAAATATTGACCACAGAATCCAGTGTAGAAGATAGCCAAATAGGCATCTGACCTCCACCCAAAAAACTGATGAGGAGCGGGATAATTCCATTCAGAAGAACAATCAGCAGCAAAAAGAAAAGCGTTCGAAAAAAGAAACGCTTGGTTAATCCCCAAGATTGTCCTACTGCCATCAGTCCAGCTATCGGCTGTGCGAGAGTGGCCGTCAAAGAAAGACTAAAGCGCACAGCAAAATAAATCGCAATGACGAAGAGTAGTATAAAGAGCAAAAGATAGACCCAATGTAATCCAGAGGCTAGCGAAACAACTGCCGTAGGTACACCAAGCAAAAGCGAAACAGCCATGGAACCACCAATGACCAAAATCGCTAGCATCATTACTGTACCAATATAAGGAAACCAGCGACGGACTGCATAGCTAGAACCATCATTTAAAGAAGGCGCCTCTCCTTTGCTCGTCAAATACATCACAAGAAAAATCAGCATGCCATTGACAAAAGGTTTAGCGACCACCAAATAGATCAACGAAACGGCGAGCAGCCAAATATAGCCATGAACTGCAGCAGACAATGCTGGCGAACTCGCCGCCTGTCCCTCTGGAGTGTTTTGCAGTTGTGAAAAAGCTTGGGTCATTTGTTGCAAAGCTTTAGGATTAGCGTAACGAGCTGATACATAGATGTTTAATAAACTGTAGGGTACAAGAATGGCAATGGTGGCACCAAATAAATAGCCCGGATATTTGCGAAATATTTTCCATGCTTCACCATAAATAGCCCAAAATCCAAGCGGTTTTTGTAAACTTCTAGATCCATTCAAACGGACAGACCTCCCGACCCATTTCTTCCGTCCATGATAGCATAGGCTAAGTAAATACCCTAGTGCAACACGGCGATTGAGTGACTCTTTGGAACAGCAGCAGTTTCTACTGAGCTTTGCTCCGTCAACAATGCGTATAGTCCACCTGCTGCTACCAATTCCTCATGCGTACCCGATTCGACAAGACGTCCTTTTTCAAGTACCAAAATACGATGAGCATGACGAATGGTGGACAGACGATGGGCAATGACAAGTGTCGTGCGTTGCTTTGCAACTTCCATCAGTCCATGTTGAACCAGTTCTTCTGTCTGGCTATCCAGATTGGCTGTAGCTTCATCCAAAATTAAAATACGCGGATTCAAAGCAACAATACGCGCGAAAGAGAGCAACTGTCGCTCGCCCATTGACAAATTCGCACCCTTACCTACAAGCGGCGTATCGTATCCTTCCGGCATCCGTTCAATGAGACGATGCGCTCCGACTCGCTCGGCTGCTGCAACCACCTCTTCACGTGAAATGTCTTTACGGAAAAGTCGGATATTGTCTAGTACCGTTCCAGCAAATAGATTGACTTCTTGCTGCACGATCCCGATAATAGCGTGCAAATCAGCTTGGGTATAGTGACGCACGTCTCTCCCATCAATGGTGATACGTCCTTCCTGCGGTTCATAAAACCTTGTCAACAAACTCATGATTGAACTCTTACCCGCCCCCGTTGGACCAACAACGCCAATAAATTGACCGGGATCGACCGTAAAAGAAATATCATGCAGCACGGGCAATTCCGGATGATAGCCAAATGTCACATGCTCAAACTGAATTTTCCCGGCCACCGCGTGCCAGTCAGCTAAAGGGGTTGCTTCAGTAAGATCAACAATCTCTGGCTGCAACGCAAAAATACGGCCAATACGGTCAGCAGCTACCATGGCCGATTGCAAAGTATTCCATTGTTGAGTCATTGAGTTGATGGGTTGAAAAAATTGTCGAATGTAAGAGATGAATGCATATAGTGTTCCAAACAAAATCGCATGGTGCAACACCGCACCACCGCCAAACCAAACTACAGCAGCGACAGCGACATTGCCTACAAGTTCTAATACCCGGTTAAAGAACACGGAAGTCCGATACTCGCGAACGTTTGCTTGTCGATGCAGTGTGTTGAGCCGCTCGAAATTTTCTGCCTGCCTTGATTCCTGATGAAAAATTTGAATGATACGCATACCCGCCAAGTTCTCGGCTAAAAAAGCCACAATATTGGAGAGACGAGTGCGGGTAGTCTGGTAGGCTTGACGCAATCGATTGCGAAAAGCAAAAGATATGGCAAACAACACTGGCAATATGATCATGGAAAAAGCAGCGATTCGCACGTTTAGCTCAAACATGGCAATGATAATCATGACAATGGAGAGTCCGTCGCGCATCATGGAGAGTGCAAAATTCGTAAAAAATTGACTTACAGTTTCCGTATCACTACTCACGTTGGTCACCAAACGACCAATGGCGTTGGTATCAAAAAAACGCATAGACTGACGCTCAATATGACGGAATAATTGCAGACGAATTTCACGTATAATACTCTGCCCTGTATATTGAAGGAGAAGAATCTGTGAAAAATTTGCCACCACGCCAAGAACCACAATCCCAACATAAATAGCTGTGATATGATAAAGTCCCTGCCAATTAGGCTGCGAAACAGCAATATCTTTATCAATAGCCACTTTGACCAGATAAGGTTGCATCACACTAGTTGCATTAAAAATAATGACAAGCAGTAGAACCAGCAAAAAATGACCCAGATAAGGTTTGGCAAACGGCAACAAACGCAATAAACTCCCCATACCGCTCGTATTCGCCTTTTTCTTGCTCATCCTACCGCCTCCTCTTCCTCCTGCAGTCTGTACATTTGTGCATAGATACCATCCGCTGCAAGAAGCGACTCGTGTGTACCTTGTTCTACTACCCGCCCCTCATCCAGCACAAGAATGTGATCAGCATGGCGTACAGCCGAGAGTCTGTGAGCAATGATGATGTTGGTTTGCCCTCTCCTGCGCTCGGTAAGTTCGGCTAGAATACTTTTTTCCGTATGCATGTCTACCGCTGAGAGAGCGTCATCCAGAATGAGCACCGGAGCACGTTTGAGCAGAGCACGAGCAATCGCTGTCCGCTGTTTTTGACCGCCAGAAAGAGTGACACCGCGTTCTCCAATGACCGTTTCAAATCCTTTAGGAAAATCCATAACATCTTCATAAATTGCTGCCGCACGCGCGGCAGCATGCACTTCCTCATCAGATGCCTCACTATCACCAAAGCGAATGTTGTCCGCTATCGTGGTTGAAAAGAGAAATCCGTCTTGAGGTACATAGGAAATGGCTTCACGCAAAGCTTCCAAGGAAAGTTGGCGTACATCAACACCGTCTAGAAAGACCGTGCCCGACGGCGGATCGAAAATACGCGGAATCAGGTTAACCAGTGTTGTTTTGCCCGATCCGGTACGTCCAACAATGCCGAGTGTGCGTCCAGCGGGCAGATGAAAATCAATTTCGTAGAGCGTGGGTTCATCGGCATCAGCATACTGAAAGGCTGGCAAATGGACGTGAATCTCCCCGCGAACCTCTTCTAACGCTTGCGGTTCTGGAGGTGACTGAATTTCTGGTTTCTCACCCAACAAAATGGAAAGGCGCAATAGCGACGCGGAAGCGCGTTGAAAATTGTTAATCACAAAACCGATTTGTTGCAAAGGTTGAATCAACATGGTTAGATACAGCGTGAAAGCAACAAAAGAACCGAGTGGGATTTGCCGGGTCAGGGCCAGCCAGCCTCCATACAGCAATGCAATGGCAAACGCAATAGACCCCATTAAAGGAATCATGGACTGAAACGTTGCTGAACGTGTGAACATTGTCATTTGCCGACGTACAATCTCTTCTACACGTTTGCGAAATCGTTCTTCTTCTATCTCTTCATTTCCAGTTGCTTTAATGAGACGAATGGCTGCCAAACTTTCTTCAGTGAGTTCTGCCATATCGGAAAGTCCTTCCTGGACATGGCGAGAAGCGATGCGCACCTTGGGTCCAAACCAGACAATAAAGAGCGGCACAAAAACAAGTGGAATGAGGGAAAGGAGTGTCAATTTGACTGAAACCGTGCGAAACGTCATATAGAGTGTGGCGATCAATAAAAAGACTGCATTCGTAAGAATATTCAGGCCGCCAGACAATGCTTCGCGAACTTGGCGCACGTCTGTCATAGCATGATTGAGCAGGTCACCAATACTGCGATGTCGAAAATATGTAGTCGAAAGCAATTCCCAGTGCAAAAAGAGACGTTTTCGCAACAGATATTCAAACTGGCGTCCGAGCGCCCCGTTCCAAAGCTGTCCAATTCCATATAGAATCACGTAAGCTATGCCAACCAGCGCCAGCAAAATCGCATAGTGGAGAAGAAGCCGGTTGGTCATTTTACCTGCCTGTAAAGCGTCAGTAAATTCTCCAAGCAAATTAGGGAATTGAACTGTGATAAACTCCGATATTATGATGGAGAGCAACGATAAGCTGTAGGAGCCTTTATGTTCAAGCAGAAACTGCCAGAGCAGCTTCCTTGGATTCATAACAATCGACCTTTCTCGCTTAGGGTGCCGTAAATGCAGCCACAAGCTCAATGCTTTCGGTTTATATCGTAATCTTCCACAAAATATAAAAACACGTTCTCATATCTTTACGAATCATAGATTAAACTTTTCGTCTGACGAAAATATTCTTAATTCATTGTAGTCGAAAACAGAGGTGTCAACAAGCGTGAAAAAAGAGAAAAAAAACTATCATACAGCGGCTCGCGAAGCTCGCCAGGAACAAATACTCGATTGGCTCAGCCAACTCGAAAAACCTCTCTCCGGCCAAGAACTAGCCAATCGTCTGGATGTTACGCGCCAGGTGATTGTCCATGATATTGCTCTGCTGAAATCGTCTGGCTATCCTATTTTATCCACAGCACGCGGATACATGCTTATGAAAGAAGAACTGTCCAGTAAACATGTCCTTCTTCTGGAAGTCTTCCATCGTCCAGATCAAACTGCTTCTGAGCTCTACATTTTGGTCGATCACGGTGTGGCTGTACTTGACGTGCAAGTGGCTCATCCTCTTTATGGAACACTGAGCGGTACACTCGATTTGCAATCCCGTAAAGATGTCGAACATTTTCTTCAACAAGCTAAAAATACGCAAGCTGTTTTTCTTTCTTCTCTTACGGACGGTTGGCATTTTCACACAGTACATGTACCATCCAATATAAGGCTTCAAGAAGCTATATCCGCTTTGGCTGACCAGGGCATTGAAGCTCATCTTGCCAATGGCTTGAATAAACGCTCTCCTTTAACGCGTTCGTAAACCTAATATTTCCTTTTTTGAAAAATTAGTGAGAATTAAAAAATCACTTTACAAAACTCTCTTTTCATGTGTATATACATGTGTAATTATTTTTTTGGACAATTTTTTGGGGGGATTGTCATTGGCTGTTCGTCAACATACAGTTCGTTATCAACGTCAATTACAGATTGAACCTTATGGCGTGGAAGTTATACCTCAAGAGGAACGACAGAAAAACAGTTGGAGCCAGTTGACACTTTGGTTTGGCTGTAATTTAACGATTGCCGATTTTGCGCTCGGTTTTCTACCCGTTTCTCTTGGTCTGCCGTTGTGGGCTACATTGGCAGCCTTGCTTCTTGGAAACGTGGTTGGGTCCTTGCTTGTGGGTGCCCTGGCGAGTATGGGGCCTAAATATGGTTTGCCCCAACTGGTGATTGGACGTTTCTCGTTTGGAATTAAAGGAGAATATTTGCCAGCCGCTTTTAATTTTCTTTCCACAGTAGGATGGTTTGCAGTCAACAATATATTGGGTACCTTCGGATTACAAACCCTTCTGCCCGGTATACCTTTTTTCATTCTTTCTTTAGGTCTTGTGGTCATACAAGGTGTGGTGGCCATTCTCGGCCACCACTTCATCCATATTTATGAGCGCATAATGAGCATCGTTTTAGGTGTTCTATTTTTGGTTGTTTCTGTGCGGCTTGTTCAACATAGTTCTGTTTTTTTCAGCTATCATCCACATCCTGCCAACGTATGGCCACTGTTTGCCATCATGGCAGCAGCTACCTTTTCATACGTAGGAAGTTGGGCGCCTTACGCCTCCGACTACAGTCGATATCTCAAAAACGACACACCTTCTGCAAGGATTGTCAGTTTTGCCGCCATAGGCAATTTTCTCTCCAGTTTTTGGTTGGAGTTGGTGGGTCTGGGTGTTGCTTTGCTGGCTAAAAACAGCAGCAACAGTATTGCTGCATTGCACAGTGTCATGGGTTCTTTTGGAGACTTGGCGGTCATTGCCATTATTCTTGGCGGCACAGCTGCTGATGCACTCAATCTTTATTCCAACGCCCTATCTGCTTTAGCTATAGATATTCGTTTGCCAAGAAGCGTCATGACCGTCATTACCTGTTTGCTCGGGCTAATTCTTTCCTGGATTGGCGCTGGTAGTTTTGAAAATAATTACGAAAACTTCCTGCTGCTGTTGGGCTATTGGATTACGCCTTGGGTCGGCGTACTACTCGCTGATTTCTGGAAAAATCAATTTCAAACTCGGACGGTGACATCTCTCCGCCTGTCCCGTTTGCTTGCATTTATCATCGGTATTTTAGTTTCTATTCCATTTATGTCAAGCAGTCTCTATGAAGGACCGATTGCCAAAGCTTTGGGTGGAACCGATTTGACGTTTATTGTTGGATTTTTAGTTGCATTTACTCTCACTTGGTTTTTACCTAAAGAAAGCTAAGCAATATTAGGCATCAACCAACCAACAGCAGCGTAGAGCACTGTAGAAATACCAGCCAACCAAACGGCTACCTTTGTTTTGTAATTGGCGTAATCCATGACCGGCAACTTGGTGACAGTTGACATGGCTACTGTGTTGTCGCTGAGCGGTGAAGCAAAGCCGCCAAATGTTCCACTGGCAAATACTGCTCCAGCAATCAGCGGCAGGTGGCCAACACCATGTTGAGCAATTGCAAAACCAAGCGGCATCAACATAGCCCAAGCGCCAAACGAAGAACCAATAAAATACGAAATGACACATCCTATAACAAAAAGTGCCGGAACCAACAATGCAACAGGTACAAAATGGGATATTTCCCGCTGCGTGTATTGCGCAAAACCGAGATCGGACGAAATGGCGGAAACACCCCAAACAAAGATAAGCAGAACATTGACAGACATCATTTCATTACCGCCAGACATAAATCCAAACATGATGCGATCTATGCCTAGCCCTTTAATTAGATAATAAATAGAACTTACTACCAAGGTTACAACAAGGGCTTCCAACATTGCCAACGAGGCATTGGCATGTAAAAAAGCATTAAAGATATTGGTGGCTTGCGCTCGACCACTCCACCATGTAAAGAAGAAAGTCAAGGCAAGAAGAAGTACAAGTGGCAAAACCAGATTGAGAGCATCTGGCTTAATTTCATCGGAAGCTAGTTCCAAGGCGTCTGGAAAGGCACGAGATTTCCCGGATTGACTAGCTTCTCCCAGTTCTCCAACTTGCCCTACCTCTGCATGTGCAGCACGCGACGCACGGTGAGCCATTTGTATCTGTTGCTCCGTTAAACGCCAGCGCAAATGGCGATGAATAGGTTTGTGATTGTGAGGTGTGTCCCCATCCACTGTTGCTGGTTTTGGCTTTCGAAACGAAACAAATAGTCCATAAAGGAGGGCAATCCAAGAGAAGAAATTAAACGGTAAAGATTCGAGCAGGAGTTGAAACGGTCGCAATCCTCCTGCTGAAGCGTGATGTAACGAAGTTGAAAGCAGGCCAATCATATAGCCAACAAAAACTGTACCTATTGGAATGACTGCAATAAACGGTGTTGCGGTCAAATCAATCATAAAAGCAGAGCGCATCACTGAAACACCTAATTTTTTCATCACGCCGCGCATGACAGGAGCTATGGCGACAATACGAAAATCTGGCGCCATGAAGGTAAAAAATGCGGTCAACCAAGTAATTCCGTATCCACCTCGAGCTGTATGGATACGTTTTCCCATCCAATTGGCGAATCCCTGTACACCACCTGTGACACGCACCAAACCGACAAAACTGCCAAATCCGAATAAAAACAGCAAGAGATTGGCATTGTTTGGCACAACCACTTGTTGAACAATCGTACCAATCGCACCTTTGAGCCCCCCTACAAAGGTGGGATGAAGCATGTAGGAACCCACCAGAAGACCAACAATAAGCCCGGGAATAACTTGCCGACTGATGAGCGCAATAGGGATGACAATCAAAAAGGGTATCAGCGAAAAGATTGTCGCATACAAATGCATAAAAATTCCTCCTGCGTTCAATGTTCCGTTTCATTACGTAACATTTCACACAAGAGAAATCTCATACAGTTTTTTAAGAAAATATTTTATTTTTTTCGTACAACCTGGACACCAAACAATCTCGGCAGCAGATAGATTCCTGCAACACCCACGAGTACGTAAACAACGCGACTAAATAGATTCCCATAATCAGCAAATACAGAATTACCAACCGCTTGAACCAAATCAAATTGGAAAAGTCCTACCAACAACCAATTGATGGCTCCAATGACCACCAGCCACCATGCGGCTCTTTCCACATCAGCCACCTCCCTTTGTCCTCTACATATGCCTGTCTGTGCCCACTTAGACCAAGCAATGTCGAAGCGTGTCTGGTCATCTGACCTCTTGCAGCTTTTGAATGGTTTGCCAAACCTCTTTTGCAGTTGTGAGCATAGGTTCTCCAGCATTCAAACCGTCCGATAGTCGAATGCCTTCTGACTTTGGCACATACCAAATCGCCTGCAAGCCGGCCTTTCTTGCCCCTATCACGTCTCCCCCATAGTTATCTCCAATCATCAACAACCGTTCGACAGGTGAACCCAAACGAAGACTGACTTGTCGATAGATAAGTGGATCTGGTTTTGCTGGCCCAATTTCTTCTGAGACAAAGACAGCTTCTGGATGAAAGTAGGATTCTAAGCCAGCTAGTTTTAATTTTCTTCTCACGACATCGGACGATCCGTTGGAGAGGATGGCCAGCGGAAATTCTTTACTCACTTGAGCCAGAAGCTCTTCTGCTTCGGGTAAAGGACGTGTATACTCATCAAGGGCCTTATCTAGTAAACGTTGAAATTGTTCGACTTCCTCAGCCTTTGGTTGTCTTTCAAAGGCATGCCAAGTTCTAAGAAAACGCTCACGTCGGAGTTGATCAATCGTTATCCGACGTGCATCAAACTCCTTCCATAATAACTCATGGTGACGAAAAAATTCTTCCATCCAATGATCTGGGATTTGGTGACCATAGAGTTGTCGAAGGACTTCTGGCAAACCTGCTGTGTACTGTAGTGATGTATCAATCAGAGTATGATCGAGATCGAACAAAACTGTATGAAATAATGGCTTGACTGTCATCAATGATTGCTCCTTCCCATAGCACGTTGGATAAGGTTGTATTTTAAATATGCATAGAAAGCAGGGAATTTTTTGCGCTCACCAGCTTCCAATTACGTTACCACAAGCTTGGCAAGTATTCAGTGGCTTGGCTTTATGTTTGCGAATACTGTTGTTATTCCTCTATCTGTGGGAGCAGCGTTTCATCTCACACATGGTGCCATCAGCGGGATGTTGGCTCGTAGTTTCATGTTTACGGGTCTTGCATGTCTTTTACAAGCCTGGATAGGTCACAAGTTACCTATTATGGAAGGTCAAAGTGGACTTTGGTGGGGGATTGTCCTTAATTTAGCCAATCTAGGGGCTGCTTCTGGGCTATCGCTTGCTGAAATCGGCGGAAGTCTGGAAGTGGGCATGATACTAGGTGGATTACTGATTATCCTGCTTGGAGTCCTGGGAGCCTATCGGTATTTAAATCAATTATTTCGTCCCATTGTGATGGCGGTACTTCTGATTCTGCTCTCGGCTCAATTAATCGATGTATTCTTTCGCGGCATGCTTGGTTTAGACAGCGGCCCTGTAATTCAACCAGATATTTTACTTTTTTCCATGATTCTGATGTTCTTTGTTGCTGGAATGAGTTTATTTGCACGTGGTTTTGTGGCCAACATCAGTATTCTCTTTGGGCTAGTCGTGGGCTGGCTTGCTTACGTCATTTTGTTTGGGGAAAACAAAGAGTCTATTGCCCCTAGTTTTGGCCATATAGGTCAATGGTTTGCTCTTGGCAACCCACACTTTCAAATCAGTTTAGTAATTGCTGGAGTCGTTACCGCGTTGCTCAATACTACAAACACCATTGCAACGCTGCGTGCTTCAGAAGGCTTGTTTAGGCAAGAAGCAACCAAGCAACAAATGAGAAGATCATTTATTCTAACAGGATTATATACGATGCTTTCCGGCCCACTCGCACTCATTCCGTATGCGCCTTACACTTCTGCAATAGGTTTTTTGCGAGCAACACGTGTACTAGACCGCAAACCGTTCATCATAGCTGCCCTCCTCTTTATGATCATTGGCGTATTCCCTGCTCTTGCTGGTTTTCTTTCAACCTTACCCATTGCTGTTGGTGATGCTGTTCTCTTTGTTGCATATCTTCAAATTTTTGGTGCTGCCCTAATAAATGTCCAAGGTTTCACTTTTAATGCTATGAACACATTTCGACTGGCCTTTCCAACTCTGTTGGGGCTTGCTATCATGACCTTGCCAAACCATAGTTTTTCTAGCCTGCCCATGATGCTCCAGGTACTACTCTCTAATGGTATGCTGTTAGGTATTCTTATAGCTGTTGTCACTGAAAATTGTATCCCTTGGAAAACAGAAAAACAGGGCTGACCGATATCGGTCAGCCCATAAAAATCATAGGGATTTCTTGGTGATTTCTTGATTCAGCTTATTGATACTGAATTCTAGGATCAATCACTGCGTAGAGAACATCTGACAATAGATTGCCCAAAATGGTTACTACTCCGAGAAAGAACGTAACACCCATGATGATAGGATAGTCACGGGACATGATAGCGTTCCAGTACAAGAGACCCATTCCCGGATAGTTGAAAATTTCTTCTACAAACAAAGCACCACTTAACAGAGCAGGCAGTGAGAGACCTAACAGCGTAATCAACGGAATGATGGAATTACGCAGTGCATGAATGAAAAGCACACGAAACTCGCGAGCGCCCTTCATACGGGCAGTACGAACATAATCTTGAAGTAACGCTTCACGCATAGACGACCGCATAAAACGAGCCCAACCGGCAACAGAAACCAGGAACAGCGAAGCAACTGGAAGAACTAAGTGATGCAGAAAATCCGCGAAACTTGGATTCGTCGCTTGAGGATTTACGATGCCTCCAGACGGAAACCAAGGTAAATCGATGGCAAAAAAGATAATCAACAGAATAGCCAGCCAGAAAGATGGCATAGAATAAAAGAAGTAGTTGATGACGGTAACTACTTGATCAAAAATTGTATCTTGGAAATATGCCTGTACGGCGCCAAGAAATACTGCAAATATGTGAGCAAACATGACAGAGACGACGACAATCACCAAAGTATGAGGAATCGCTTGCAAAACTAGCTTAACAACCGGCTTATCGTAAACATAGGAGTATCCAAAGTTGCCATGCAAAATATTCCACAACCAAATCAGAAACTGTTGCCACAATGGCTTGTTTAAGCCTAACTGTTTTGTAAGTGCCGCTGCACGAGCCACCGTATAACGGTTACCCAACAAAATACGCACTGGATTACCAGGAACAATGTGTATCATAATGAACGAAATCAGAGAGATGCCTATTAAAGTGGGGATCAGCTCTAAAATTCGTCGCAATATATATTTGAGCATCCATTATCCTCCTCGTTTCATTTTTTCCGAACGGTAGAGACGGGAAACGCGCTTAACGTTGACGCGTTTCCACTGCACCGCGAAGACCGTCACCAATAAGATTGATGGAGACTTGAGAAATTAGAATACATAGTCCTGGCGGGTAAATCATCCACCACGCGTTCTGGAACATATAGTTCAACGAGTCGGACAGCATACTACCCCAATTTGGTGCCGGGGGTGGCAATCCAAGACCCAGAAAACTCAAACCTGCCATAGCTAAAATGGAATCAGCAATACTCAATGTTGCAGCCACTAAAATCGTACCAATAAAATTCGGTAGCATATATCGGAACATCACGCGCCCAACCCGCGCACCAAGTGCTTTGGCAGCTTCCACATAGACCATGTTTTTGAGCGCCAATACTTCCCCGCGCGCTAGTCGGCTAACGCCAAGCCATGAGGTGGAGGCAAGCACGAGAATCATGATCCAAATGTTAGGTTGAAAAACAACGTTTAAGAATAGCAATATAAAAATGGATGGTATTGCCAAAATCACATCCACTATACGCATCATGAGTGAGTCGACCCAACCACCAGCCAGTCCGCTAACCATTCCGTAAAACGTACCAAAAATCATCGTAACGATAGCTGCTGCAAAACCAACTTCTAATGATGACTGCCCGCCTACCATAAGTTGGGCCAAAATATTGTGGCCAAGACTATCCGTTCCAAGTGGAAAACGGGCGGATGGTCCCTGCACTGTATAAAGCAAGTGAGTGGCAATCGCACTTTTGCGATAAACCAATGGACCCACAAAAGAGAATAGAACAAGGAACAACAGTAAAAATACTCCTAGTTTGGTGGTACCTGACCTCCAAAAGCGTTTCATAAAACCAGGGCGTTCATAGACGACTTGTTCTTGCTGTAACTCTTCTTCTTGAAAAATCGTTGAGTTGAGCATAGGACCTCCTTTCGCTTGTTATCTGCTGCGGGCGGTGATGACCTGCCGCCCGCAAGCCTACAAGCCGCACTATTTTGCTAGTGCGAGATTCTTGTTATTTAGAGGACACCCACCAATAGTTCATTTGCGGATAACCCGTTACTGGATTAGAGTATGTGTTTACATCGTGTACGTTTGCAGCAGTAACCGTCAAGCTAGCAGGGTTATCTGTGAAAATGACTGGCAGTTGTTGTGCAACATAATTTTCATAATTAAAGAGAGCCTGGATAGATTGTTGCTGCGTCGGATACGGCTGGTGTGTCGCTTTAATCAAGGCATCCATTTCTGGATTGCTATAGCCTCCGCTGTTCAATCCTCCACCGGTTCCAAAAATTTCGCCACCTGTCGGATAAGAACCACCATAAATGATACCTTGACCTGCAGCCAAATCCCACTGATTCGCATCTTTTGGATTAGAGATTACACTTTCCAGTGTGGAGAACGGCATAGATTTAAGCGTTACATCAATACCTTCCTTCGCCCAATCTTCTTTTAAGAGTTCAACTTGGTCATCCGTCGAAGTTGTACCACCAGAATAAATCATCAGAAATTTCATCTGTTGTCCATTCTTCGTCATGATGCCATTCACTTCGTGCCAGCCATGCTCTTCAAGCAATTTTTTACCCGCTTCAATATTGAATGGATATAGTGGTTTTAACAATTCCGGTGATGTGAACGCTGTGTCAGGTTGAGGAGGCAACGGCCCATATTGAGATTCAGCAAAACCTTTATAGATATACTGATTCATGGACTGTTGGTCTTCACCCATCATCAAAGCTTCACGCACATACAAATGTTTAAAGATACTGGCTGATTTCGATCCCGAGTTCATATTAGGCATCTCATCAAAGAAGGAAAGGCTGTAGGAAGGCGTGATTTTATCACCCATCGAAGTCAATGCAGATTTAGCTCCCAATTGACTTTGATCAATGTAACCGACATTAACCGTTCCTGTTTTAAGTGCAGCAAATTCCGCTGCATTTGAACCTTCATACGTAAAAATCAATTTATCAACCAGAGACTTGTGGCCAGAATACGCTGTGTTAGGTACCAAGGTCCACGATTGATTGGAAACTGCATTTTGTAACTTAAATGGACCATCGACAACTGTATCAAAATTCGGATTCGTGCCGTTCTGACCCAAATACTTAATTTCTTGCGTCATATTGTTTGGATATTTGTTAAGGACTTTAGCCGGAAGTGGTACCAACTGCGACAACCCGTTATAAATAAACCACTGCTGGTTAGCTGGCTGTTTTAAGGTCACTGTAAATTCATAAGGACCATTGGCTACAACGCTTTGTACTCCATTCGGTATATCGCCTACCCCTGCATTCACATAGGGCCAAGGAGCTGGTGCATTGGGAGCTGAGATAGCCTTGATAACATTCCAGCTAAATAGAACATCACTGGAGGTCACAGGTTGACCATTTGACCATTTCCATTTCGGATTTAAATAGACGTGATAGACGGTTCCTTTTTTGTTGTATTGGATTTTATCCGCAACTGAAGAACTATAATTGATTTTATAGTTGGAACCAATCCATATCAGTGGTTTATACAACATGTCAATCATTTGAAAATTATACAAACTATCATAGCTTGAATTCACTAAAGGAAAATACCAGTTTAAGTCGGTCTGCGGCGGAAGCGCAACTGTAATCGTTCCGCCTTTTTGCGGCGTCAATTGCGACGTCGATGACGTACTGTTGGATGAGTTGGACGTGTTATTCGTAGATGTACCGCATCCTGTCACGAGCAATGCTGTGCCAGCTGCCATTGCAACGACTGCAGAAACAGATTTTTTCAACTTCAAATTGGAAACCCCCTTTTTTCTGCTATGCATCTGAACGCGAGTCTCACAACGCCCAAGTAAAAGCGTGCAGGTGACTGAAAGTACGCCGTGTTCATGCACTCATCCCATCGTCGTTGCATTCCATAGTTGCCGGCATGAGCCACGTCCTACGCATCCCCCCTTTCTCGGCATGGACTCCATTACCATTAAACCAAATGGCAGGCAACCATATGATTATGCTTCGCTTCACGCCACTCAGGAACTTTTTCGCGACAAACGTCCTGTGCAAGCGGGCAACGCGTATGAAAGACACAACCCTTTGGAGGGTTAGCTGGGCTTGGTAAATCTCCTTGCAGGATAATACGTTCTCGTTTCACACGCGGATTTGGAATCGGCACAGCCGACAAGAGCGCGCGCGTGTATGGATGAAGCGGATCGGCAAACAAATCGTTGGAGGATGCAAGCTCCATCATACGCCCAAGATACATAACCAGAATTCGATTACTGATGTGTTTCACTACGGATAAATCATGCGCCACAAAGATATAGGTGAGATTAAAATCCTGCTGCAAATCCTCCAATAAGTTAATAACCTGCGATTGAACGGATACATCAAGGGCAGCAACTGGTTCATCAAGAATCATCAGCTTTGGATTCAGAACCAAGGCACGAGCAATACCGATACGTTGGCGCTGTCCGCCGGAAAATTCATGCGGGAATCGACTGGAATAAGACGGATCCAGTCCAACACGCTCTAACATTGACTGCACACGTTGTTTGCGCGCCGTTGAGTTGTGCAAATGGTGTATTTCCATAGGTTCAGACAATGTCTGCCCAATCGTGTAGCGAGGATTGAGTGACGCATATGGATCTTGAAATACAATTTGCATCTCACGACGCATATCGCGCATCTGAGATTTACTCAGCTTCATGATATCTTTACCTTGAAAGTGAATCTGTCCGCTGGTTGGCTCTACAAGACGGAGCAAACTCCGACCCATGGTTGATTTACCGCAACCGGACTCACCAACAACACCAAGCGTCTCACCCGCATACACTGTAAGATCTATACCGTCAACAGCGCGAACATAACCGGCAGTGCGACGGATAAAACCCTTACGGATGGGGAAGTGCTTTTTTAGATTTTTAACTTCGAGTAACACTTCGCTCATCGTTTACGCCTCCTTCGCTTCATTCAGCCAGCATCGCGACAAGTGTTCCGCATTATCCACCTGAAAAAATCCGGGTTGTTGAGCGCGACAGCGATCACTTGCATGCATGCAGCGTGGCGAAAAACGACAACCTTTAGGCATACGCGTAATCGGCGGTACATTTCCTTCAATCGGTTGTAAACGTTGTTTTTGCTCTGCATCAATTTTCGGAATCGCATTAAGCAATCCACGCGTATAAGGATGTTGTGGATTGAAAAAGATATCATCAACACTGCCTTGCTCTACAATCTGACCCGCATACATAACAGCAACGCGATCGCACATCTCAGCCACTACACCCAAGTCGTGCGTAATGAGGAGGATGGATGTTCCTAAATCCTTAGAAATCCCCTTCATGAGTTCAAGAATTTGCGCCTGAATAGTCACGTCAAGCGCTGTAGTTGGTTCGTCAGCAATCAATAATTTAGGATTACACGCCATAGCAATGGCAATCATGATACGCTGACGCATACCGCCAGAAAGTTGGTGTGGATATTCGTCCATGATATCTTCCGGTCTGGGAATTCCAACTTTTTTTAGCATTTCCAATGATTGTTGAAAAGCTTCGCGTGGTGAGATATCCTTATGAAGCAACAAGGTTTCGGAAATTTGAGCGCCAATTTTATAAACCGGGTTCAATGATGTCATGGGTTCCTGAAAAATCATGCTGATCTCGTTGCCACGAATATCACGCATATCTCTCTCCGGCAAATCCAGCAAATTCTTGCCTTGGTATTCAATTTTGCCAGTAACCCGAGCGGATTGTGTGAGCAGGCGAACAAGCGCTAAAGATGTCACACTTTTTCCGCAACCAGATTCACCGACGAGCCCTAGCGTCTCTCCTGGCTCAATTTTAAAGGAAACGTCGCGCACAGCGTGGAAGTAATTTCCTTCCATGTTGAACTCGACGTTCAACGACTCCACATTTAATACGCTATTAGCCAATGCGCTACTCACTCCTGTGCTACAATCTGTGATTGCAGAAAAATCAGGAAGCCTTTGTTATGGCAAAGACAACCTGTTTTCAGATTGCAAGAACTTTGCCACCTAACCCTGCTCCATTCCGCAATCTTGAATATCAAATCTTTTCTTATTTTCAAAGGCTGGCGAAAGCACCTGTTTCCCAACAATCTATTACACTTCCAATCCGGAAGCTGCTTGTCGAATTGACTCTACTTTCGCAACCATTTCTTCTTGAATGGGGACATTGTATATTGTGTTAACTATATTGTAAAGAAGATGTCATGCTTTCTGAACAGTGAATTTTTACCTGAAAACAAGAAAAAACTTTGATTTTATAAGGTTTTTAAGGATTTTTCGGGTCTTCAGTTGTATCTAAGAATCCTCTTAAAATTATTATGGAGGCGCTTTCATTTGTTAAATTGTAAAAATTCAAGAATATTTGCGCAATTAATCGAGGCTTGCTTTGTTAAGAAACCTCACGTCTTTCAGCAATTCGACCCGGTCTGTTGACAACATGAAAGAGTAAAAATAAAAAAATAGGCAGTACAAGGAGTAGCAAACTTACATGCAAAACTCCATTTATTCCATCGCGATCGTACATATAGCCTCCATAAAATGGACCGATCATTCGACCAAAGGTTGCACCGCTACTGACCAACCCTTGCAGAAACCCAAGTTTTCGAGGCGGTGAAAGTTGGGCAATGGCGGCTGGAACAGATGGCCAGACAAACATTTCACCAAATGTTGTCAACAACATGGCGAGCAAAAAAGCGATGTAATCATGACTGAGGGCAAGAAGCAAGAAGGCGAGGATATACCCTATCACCCCTCCCACCATGTGAACGGTAAGCGAGGGAACACGGCGAACCACAAAGCTAACCACAGGTTGACCAAGGAAAATGAGGGCTCCGTTGATAGTCCAAAGGATACTGTAAGCTGACAACGGATAACCCAAGGCCTGCATGTCGACTGAAATCGTCGATTGCCACTGGACATACACAGACCAAGCCACTATAAAACCGGCCAGCAAGATGCCAATCGCCCCCCAGGGAATGGAGGCTGTCTCCAAACGACTGGCTACATTCTCAATACTTTCATGACCATGAACAGAGCGATGCTGGTAGACCTTCTGGAAAGGACGTCGAAACACTGTTAAGGTAAGGATGACAAAGAGAAGATAACTCAAAAAAATACCGTAAAATACTGTATCAAATGAGTGAGCTGCTATAAAACCGCCAATCGCCGTTCCTATAGCCACGCCCACGTTATTGCTGACATACAAGAAATTAAACGCTTTACGCCCTGCTTCCGGCCAGGCGTGACCAGCCAAAGCATTGAGCACTGGAAATGGCACGGCACAGAGCACTCCAAAAACGGCCATAACTCCAACATAAACAGCAAAATGTTGATGAAAAACAGGCAATAAAATGGATATGGCTGCCAAAAATGATGAGCCAGCCAACGTTAACACAGGCCCAAAGCGATCATAGCACCATCCTCCGAGCAGAGAGCCTATAAAACCTGCTCCGGAATAGACCATTAACACAAACCCAGCAACCGCCATGGATTGATGAAGCTTTACATGGATATAGATAGAATTCACTGGCCAGAGCAGTGACAGTCCACCCACATTGATGAAACAGGCCAAGGCAAGCAACCATAAAACGAGCGGCACATTGCCCAAAGCCCGTTTTTTCCATCTATCCATCTTGTTGCACTCTCCTTCACCTGTTCCGTTCACAATTCTCTGCAGAGGCTTGTTGGTCCCGCGAAATTATATCACCTAAGGCTTTAGAAAACGAGATAGAAAAAGAATAAAAAACTTCCTCGCCACTTTGTGAATGGTCGGAAGTCTATACGAAACTTTTCCATACGATGCAACAATTCACCTCGTTTCATATTGAATTTCTCTTGAAAAATCAGTTTAAGAAAAGTTTGATGTACAATGAGATTCAAACATCAAAAGCTCAAAAATATAGTCACAACGGGGTGGTCATATGCGCATCTTGTTGGTGGAAGACGAACGGCGTTTATCTGCCGCTATTGTCCAATTACTCAAAGAAAATCAGTATGCCGTGGACGCTGCCTTTGACGGAGAAAGCGGTCTAGATTTAGCTATGACCAATTCTTACGATGCTTTAATTCTTGATATTATGTTGCCGCGCATGAGCGGACTAGAGATTTTACAGACATTGCGTAAAGAAAAGCTAAATGTTCCCATTTTGCTTCTAACAGCTAAAGATACGGTGGAAGACCGCGTCACAGGTCTTGATGCCGGCGCAGATGATTACCTGGTCAAGCCGTTTGCGAACAAAGAATTGCTGGCTCGCGTGCGGGCTTTGACGCGCCGTACAGGCAATTTGCAAGGGACGGAAAATTTGCAAGTTGGGCCCTTCACGCTCGACTTTGCCACACGGGAAGTGCAAAAGAATGGACAAACCATCAATTTGACCAGCAAAGAATTTCAACTGATGGAACTTTTTTTGCGCAACCAGGGGAAGGTACTTTCCAAGGAGATTATTCTCGATCGCGTTTGGGGACCTGATGCTGAGGTGATTGGCAACGCGGTTGAAAATTACGTCCATTTTTTGAGAAAGAAGATTGATGACGCAAACACACCGTCCTATATCAGCACCGTAAGGGGTGTCGGTTACATTTTCCAGGTGGAGAGAGGTCGCTGAATCGTAGTGTTCCAACAAGTTCGAATGCGCATTGCGCTACTCGCCTTAAGTTTGGTGCTCATTATCTATACGATTTCTTCCATCGCTGTTTATGCTATCGTCCATCTTTATGTCATCCATGGCATCGATCAACATTTACACACGATTGCCGAACGCGTAGCAAACGAATACGATGCCACAGGTAATGTAGAAATTACAGGAAATCTTTTGCCACATGGCACTTATCTATTCTTCGCTGCAAGCGGAACTCTATTTGTCAAAACGACTTCCAGCCTACAACCGGTGTTGCTGAATTTGATTCACAACGCCCCGCCTGGAGAACATTATGTCGATTTGACGGCTGATGGAATTCACTATCGAGTATTTTATGCGTTGTCAAATTTAGGTAAACAAGGCACAGATATTTTAATGGTAGCTCAGGACGATCGCGTTGAACTTTCTGTGCTGAACAACTTGAAAACCGTCATCTTCCTTGTAGGTTTGGCAGGTATGTTGATTTCTACACTGGCTGGCTTCTTTCTCGCCAATCGTGTTTTGCGCCCCATTCGCGCCGCATGGCAAAGGCAGTTAGAATTTGTAGCTGATGCTTCTCACGAGATGCGCACCCCTCTGGCGGTCATTCAATCCAATTTGAATATTGCTATGGGACACACAGACGAATCGATTCTCGATAATTTGGAATGGCTGAACAACGCCCATAGTGAAACCCGACGTCTATCCAAACTCGTTACCGATTTGTTGACACTCGCCCGTTCCGATTCAGAAAAATTGCCGTTACAAATTCAAACCTTGTCAATTGAAGAAGTCTTTGACAAAGTAACCGATTTATACAGCAGCATTGTAGAAATGAACGGTATCCGATATCGCTCTGAAATCGCCGCCAGTGCCGCCCATCAATATTTTTCCGGAGATGCGGATCGCATTCAGCAATTGCTCCTTATTTTGCTTGACAATGCACGAAAATTTACGCCTGCTGGCGGTGAAATAGCATTGATTGCTGAACGCTCGCGAAATCATTTGCTGATTCAAATCAAGGATACAGGACGCGGCATTGCTCCTGAAGACTTGCCGCGCGTTTTTGACCGTTTTTTTACAGGCGATGCATCCCGTACACGAGAGACCAGTAACGAGACGGGAGTCAGTGGCACTGGACTTGGTCTTTCCATTGCCAAATGGATTGTCGAGGCGCATAAAGGGAAGATTTCAATCGCCAGCGAAGGATTGGGCATGGGAACAACCGTTACCATTGAACTCCCGATTGCTTCGCCTCGTTCATCTTCAGAATAAATTGCTGGCAACTTTCCAAAAGTGAACGCTTAGCCACAGCCATTACTTCTTCCCGCTCCTGGGAATGGACAGTTTCCCAGACTTCATGGAGCGAAACTGCTGTCTCTGGCAAAGCGCGAAAGGATTGATGGGACAGTTCGTAAAAACGATTGATATTGGCAATTGCTCTTGGAACTTCAATATAAACACTAATACAAGCATGCGCTACAATGTATCCTGGCTTATGGGTGGATATACCGGCTAATCCACCTTTCCAAGTCTGCGCAGTTCCCACCAATTTCCTGCCACCCAGCAATACATTATAGTGACCATCGCAATAACTGCCCGGCAAGTCACCAATTTCCCCTCGGCCGCCAAGTTCATTCAACCAATCGAGCAACGGTTGGCAGAGCAATCGATAATAGGCGTCGGTTGTAGCTCCAGGATGAGCTACTCTAGGAAAAAGCAAGGATAGATTGAGCATGCCTCGCCCATGAGGAACTGCAGTCCCGCCAGTCGAACGCACAAAAACGGGACAACCTTCCACAGCAAGTTGTTCCCTTGCCCATTGACCTGCTTGGGTTGCTACATCTCGTCGGCTCACCACCAAACCATCTGGCGCACTATGCTGCCATATCCGTAGCAAAGGCGGTCTTTCAGAGCGAGCAATGGAAGCTGCCAGCTGATCATCCAATAAAATATTGTCGTTTGGATCGTCCAACTCCAACGTATCTGCAACGACATTTTCCGGCCAAAGCAAAACATCCTTAGCTTTCATCAAAATATTTATTCCTCCATGGGCGAATTCGATAGGGTCCCAGATTTTAAGCGAAATTTGTTACTTTGTGATGTGCCTTTCTCCAACAAAAGCGGAAAAAGCAAATGAACCGTTGTGCCTTCCCCTAAACGGCTATTAATGTAAATTTGGCCCTGATATAATTCAACTAATTGACGAGCAATAGACAGTCCCAGTCCTGCACCGCCACTGTTCCGATCACGGCCTTCCTTCGCGCGATAGAACCGTTCAAAGACATGCGGCAAATCATCTGCAGGAATGCCTTCACCAGAATCCTGGACGGAAACCCGCAAGCGGCTCGCCTCGCGATTGGCAGCCAGCACAATTTGTCCCCCGCTTTTTGTATGGCGCATTGCGTTGTCCACCAGGATCACAAGAATTTGCCGAAGATCGTTGCGATCCATACGAATAGCTAATCCTGCTTGAAGATGAATTTGTTCAAAAACACGCAAATCTGGCCGCAAAAGACGCGCATCGTCTGCCATATGCTGCAGAAGAGACGTTATATCCTCAGTATTCATCATGGACTCAACCGGTTCTTGATGGTTCTCTAATCGCGAGAGCAAAAGCAATCGATCAACCAAGTTTTGCAATCTATCTACTTCCGTGACTATATGATGAACCGCCGGCTCCCAAACACTTTCATTGGTATGGCCCCAACGTCTGAGAATATTGGCATGACCAGCCACAATAGCCAAAGGTGTCCGCAATTCATGGGAAGCATCCGCAATAAAGCGACGCTGTTCTTCCACACCTCTTTCAACTTTATCCAGCAAATGATTGATGGAAGTAGCTACAGAAACAATTTCCTGAGGACCTTCCGGTACAGGAACACGGTTGGAACGCAACCACTCCACTGTGCGTATACCGTCAATCAACTGCACAAGCGACCTTAGTCCTCGCTGCAAGAGGGCGTATAGACCCGCAGCAAAAATGAGTAAACTGACTGCATCAATCCAAAAGAGCGTATGCATCACTGAGCTCACTTTACTGTATATCTGCTCCGTTGGACCGACTACCACCACACTCCCTACTTCTTGAGTAGGATATACAATGGGACGAGCTAACGCCATCATCGATTTCAACTGTCCATTTTCTACATAAGTGATATCCGGCAAACGAACAATGCTCTTCTTCAGCGACAATCGACTCGCTAACAATGCCTGCGAAAGCTTACTCTCCACTTGATTCCATACATTATCGGGAAAATCATTCGTTTCATCCAGAGAAGTGATTTGGCCTTGACTGTTAAAAAACGCAATGGCTGATCGAGTAAAAAGAGCATAATCCTCCCAATTATTATTCATCAAAGTATCGCTGGGATTAAGTTCAGCCGCATGCCATACGTTGTTGACCTCAAGCGTCAATTCCCGCTCGTAGTCGGAAAAATTAGACTGACGGACAAACACGGAAAAGGTGATGGTAAACACCAGCATAACCAGCGCAAACCAGAGTATTGTCAACCACAACAAGCGGGATCGAAGACTCATGGGGTATCACTCCGAAGCATATAACCAAGTCCTCTTACCGTACGTATGTATAGCTTATCCGGATCGAGTTTTTGCCGAACATATCCTATATAGACATCCACCACATTGGTATCGACAGGCGTTTCAAACCCCCACACCTGTTTCAGCAATTCACTGCGGCTAATCACAGCGCCGCGGCGTTCCCATAAAAATAGCAACAGATCTAACTCTCTCGCAGTCAATTCAACCAATTGGCCATCTTTATACACTTTGCGCCGCAACGGATCGATCACCACATCTGCAAACTGGATATTTCCCGTTGGCTCGCTAGCCAAAAATTTCTCTTTACGGCGTGTCAGGGCACGAATACGAGCAATTAACTCTTCAATGGCAAACGGCTTGATCAGATAATCATCTGCGCCCGAATCCAACCCCTGTACTCGATCTTCAACCGCTCCCCGAGCTGTCAGAAAAATGACTGGTACATCGCTTTTTTCACGAATTTTTCGGCATACTTCAAGTCCGTTGATATCCGGCAACATACGATCGAGCAAAATCAAATCCACAGAATGTTCCTCAAAAATACGCAATCCTGCCGCACCCGTTGTAGCTACATACAAATGGTATCCTTGCAGTTCTAACTCAATTCGCAAGAACTCCACCAAACCTGTTTCATCTTCAACCAAGAGAATCCTTTGCATCTCAATCCACCTCGTGTAGCGACTGCTGACTGTGGATATTGGGCCAAAAAACAGCCGAAAGACTTGGCAGTTGAGCAGCAAACTGCTCCGCCGCTGCCATAAGCGTACCTTGACGTCGACGAATCACTGTGATAGTACGGGATGTCAGCAAAACTCTCGATACAAGAAGAGCTGTCAATCTTCCCGTCTCCATATCATCCTGTACACTCGATTTTGGCAACACAGAAACCCATTCCCCATACTGTAACACGCGATTGATGCTTTCCAAACTGTCCGTTTCCATATTGGCGTCAATGTTTACGCCGTACTCCAAAGCGAGATCGGCAATAATCTTACGCAAACCTGAGCCTTGGCGCATGAGGACAAAGGGATAGGCGCAAACTTCTGCCAGTGTTACTTCTCTTCCAGCAAGTGGATGATGGTGAGCAGCGACAAAAAGCAGTGGGTCACGCCATAGCTCCACCCCGGTTAATTGTGAGTCTGTTGCATCCCAGGAAGTTACAATGCCTAGGTCGATCTCGTTTTGCAAAAGCGCTTCAATGGTACGCCGAGAGCTACCGGTGGTCACTTGAAAACGGACTCCTGGGTGAAGATGTTGGTAGTGCGCGAGCAGCGGTGGCAAAAGATATATGGAAGGAGTCAACCCCGCCCCCAACCGTATCGTTCCAATTTCCGGATTGCCAAAGGCATTCATTTCTTCCCGCAAACGCTCCTCTGTTTGCAAAATACGTTTGGCATACTGATAGGCCAATTCTCCCGCATGATTCATAACCAACCTGCGGCCAATTCGGTCAAATAGCCGCACACCCAATCTGTGTTCCAATTGCTGCAATTGCCGTGTCAATGTTGGCTGTGTAGTATTCAGAACTTGTGCGGCCTGGACGAGAGTTTCGTTCTCGACTATTTGCACCAGCGCCTGATATAGTTCCAACCTTTTCACCCATCTCAAATTCATTTGAATTCCGTATAAGAATTATACAATAAATCAATTTTACACATAGATACTTTTTACATACACTGAAATTTGTGATGGCTTGCAAAACGAGGGGGAACCGGCATGTTTCACGCAGTAGTTGGAGCTCAGTACGGAGATGAAGGTAAAGGAAAAATGGTTGACTATTTTGCTGTCAACGCCGATGTGGTCGTCCGCTACCAAGGTGGAGGCAACGCGGGGCATACCATTGTCAATGAACACGGTAAGTTTGCCCTGCATCTAGTACCATCCGGAATTTTTAATCCGGAAACTTTTTGTATTTTAGGAACTGGCGTAGTCATTCATCCAGCTCATTTGGTGCGTGAGCTTCGTCAACTAGAAGATCGTGGCATTTCCACCAAACGACTTATTGTTTCTGAAAGAGCCCATCTCGTGCTGCCCTATCATGTTTGGCAAGACGCTTACGAAGAAGAGAAGCGCAGTCGCAAAGTAGGAACCACTTTACAGGGAATTGGTCCTGCTTATCAAGATAAAGTAGGTCGTTATGGAATTCAGATTGGCGAAATGATTCATTTGGACAGTTTCCGTACTCGTCTGGAAGCGGCTTGGGCAGCCAAAATCGAGCGTATGCCGGCTCTTGCTGATTATGGAAGTTTTGAATCTATGTGGGCGGAATTGGTAGATGCTCGTGAAGTTCTCTTACCCCACATTGCTGATACCTTGCCATTTTTAATGGAGGCAGAACAGTCTCAAAAGCACATCTTGCTGGAAGGACAATTAGGCATTATGCGCGATCTCGATTGGGGCGTATATCCTTACGTTACCTCATCATCGCCCATTACTGGTGGAGTATTTGCTGGGGCGGGTATCCCTGCCACAGCAATTTCACGCGTCACAGGTATTACCAAAGCTTATACTACTGCTGTGGGTGAAGGTCCATTCCCTACACAATTAGATAATGAAATTGGACAATTTTTACAAGATAAAGGAGAGGAATTTGGAGCTACCACTGGTCGGGCTCGCAAATGTGGTTGGCTTGATTTACCTGCATTGCGCATGGGAGCATGGCTGAACGGCTATACAGAATTGGCGCTGATGAAACTGGATGTGCTGGCTGGTCTTGAAAAAATTGGCGTCTGTGTCGCTTATCGTTGGAACGGACACACTTACTCTATGCCTATGCCTGCTTATCAATTGGAAGATGCAGAGCCGATTTACGAATTCTACGAAGGTTTTTCTGAAGACATCTCGAATTGCCGAGTTTACGAAGAATTACCTAAAACAGCCCGACAGTTCATCGAGGCTTTGGAAGCCGATTTGCAAATTCCCATTCGCTATATATCCGTAGGACCCAATCGAGATCAAACCATTATTCGTAACGAAGTGGTCTCTTTAGGAAAATAAAAAACACATATTGGAGAATGGGGAGTAAAGCTTGGCAAAAAGGTTATCCTGTTAGAAGATTCTTGCGGATTGATTTTCTAACGAGGAGATGAACCATGAGCCAGCCCGTATTTCCGACATCTTTCCCATTACAACATCAAAATCAGCAACCGGGACTGGAAACCCTCATGCAACCACGTCCCGTTTTTCACAACCCATCTTATCGAGGTTCTGAAAAATTAGCTGGCAAGCGAGCATTGATTACTGGCGGGGACAGTGGTATAGGCCGAGCGGTAGCGACAGCGTTTGCAGCAGAAGGTGCACATGTATCCATTGTGTACTTATCTGAACACGAAGATGCTAACGAGACAGCTGATTGGATTACAAAATCGGGACAAAAGGCGCTTTTGTTTCCTGGCGATATTCGCCAAGAAACGTTTTGCCAAAAAGTCGTTTCCGATACCGTTCAGGCGCTGGGCGGATTGGATATTCTGATTAATCATGCAGCCGAGCAACATCCTCAAGCTTCTCTTCTTGACATTACGCAGGAACAATTGTTGTCGACCTTTCAGACCAATCTCTTTTCCATGTTTTTCTTAACACGAGCAGCATTGCCGCACCTGCAAAAAGGTGCGGCCATTATCAACACAACGTCTGTGACAGCTTACGAAGGACATGAACAACTGATAGATTACTCTGCCAGCAAGGGTGCTATTGTCAGTTTCACACGTTCCTTAGCCAAATCTCTTGCCAAGCAGGGCATTCGAGTCAACGCTGTAGCCCCTGGTCCTATTTGGACACCACTCATTCCGTCTACTTTCAGTGCAGAAGAAGTCAGCCAATTTGGTAGTCAAACACCGCTGGGACGAGCAGGACAACCTTGTGAACTGGCACCCGCTTATGTGTATTTGGCAAGCGAGGACAGTTCGTATATGACGGGTCAGGTGTTGCACGTCAATGGCGGTACTGCTGTTTCTTCTTAAAAATCACTTTTACGATGATACTCCTATAAAACCAGCTCATGACCGGGTATGCTGATGAAGTATCCGGTCAATCTTGCAGTTCTAAACGCGCTACCGCACGGCGATGCACTTCATCCGGACCATCCGCCAGACGAAGCGTGCGCGCGTTTGACCACATTTTAGCCAGCGGAAAATCATCGCTAACACCCGCTCCACCATGAACCTGAATTGCCCGATCGATGACTTTTAAAGCCACATTGGGAGCGACAACTTTAATCATGGCAATCTCTTTTTGAGCCGCCTTGTTTCCAACGGTATCCATTTTATAGGCGGCATTCAAAACAAGCCACCTCGCTTGCTCAATCTCCATACGAGAATCAGCAATCCATGACTGGATAACTCCCTGTTGAGCAAGTGGTTTGCCAAAGGCGACACGCTGTTTAGCTCGCTCACACATAAGTTCAAGTGCACGTTCTGCAGCCCCAATCAAACGCATGCAATGATGAATTCTCCCAGGACCAAGACGCCCTTGAGCAATAGCGAATCCTTTCCCCTCTCCCCAGATGATATGGTCTGCTGGTACTCTCACATTGTGATAAGTAACCTCAGCATGACCATGCGGCGCATCGTCGTAACCGAAAACAGGCAGCATTCGTTCCACTCGGACACCTTCGGTATCAAACGGAATTAAAATCATCGACTGTTGTTCGTAGCGAGTCGCATCTGGATTCGTTTTCCCCATCAGAATGGCTACTTTACAGCGAGGATCGCCCGCCCCACTCGACCACCACTTGTGAGCGTTGATAATATAGTGGTTTCCATCTCGCACAATACTGGCAGAAATATTGGTGGCATCGGAAGAAGCTACTTCTGGTTCTGTCATAGCGAAACAAGAACGAATTTCACCCGCCAAAAGTGGTTTTAACCATTTTTCCTTTTGTTCTGGACTCCCATAACGCGCCAAAACTTCCATGTTACCCGTATCTGGTGCATTACAATTGAATACTTCCGGAGCAATTTCAGAACGTCCCATCATCTCGCAAAGTGGTGCATATTCCAGGTTGGTCAACCCTGCGCCGTATTCTTCATCTGGCATAAATAGATTCCAGAGTCCTGCCGATTTGGCTTGTTGTTTCATAGTTTCCATAATTGGAGGTATGGAGAAACGGTTTTCCGCGGCTGCCAATTGCTCGGCATAAATCTTCTCTCCAGGATAAACTACTTCTTCCATAAATTCTTTAAGTCTCTTCATCCAAGTAAGCGTTTTCTCTGAATAACTGAAATCCAATCTATGCTCCCTCCCAATCACCGCAAAAGAAAAAGCGCGGATAACTTGACTTTACTCCGCGCCAATCAGGGGTGCAACTTGTCAATTCAATGATACGGACTGCGTATGGATGATTTACAGGCGAAAGTCAAAGCACTGCCTGCAAATGATCTGGACGGCCATTTAGGCTCTTGCAGTTACCGCCAATTTGTTACCTACATAGGCTGCCAAATCAACAACTCGATTGGAGTATCCCCACTCGTTGTCATACCATGCAACAACCTTCACCATACGATCGATGGCAAAAGTCGAAAGGGCATCCACAGAGGCAGAATGCGCATCACCATTAAAATCGCGAGAAACCAATGGCTCTTCTGTATATTGAAGAATTCCTTTCAAGGAAGACTCTGCCGCTTGTTTTAACGCAGCATTCACATCTTCTACAGAAACATCACGGCGCACATCAGCAACCAGATCAACCACTGAAACATTTGGCGTTGGTACACGCATAGCCATACCGTTCAATTTACCTTTCAAATGCGGCAACACCAGTCCCACAGCTTTAGCTGCACCAGTTGATGTAGGAATGATGTTGAGCGCTGCAGCACGCGCGCGGCGCATATCTTTATGCGGCAAATCGAGAATTTGTTGATCGTTTGTGTAAGAATGAACAGTGGTCATCAGTCCGCGTTCAATCCCAAATACATCGTCAATAACCTTTGCAACTGGAGCCAAGCAGTTGGTCGTGCAAGAAGCGTTAGAAATAACATGATGCACATCCGGATTGTACATATGCTCGTTGACACCCATAACGATAGTAATATCTTCATTTTTAGCCGGTGCAGAAATAATGACTTTTTTTGCACCACCTTTTGTTATATGCACTTGCGCTTTTTCTTTATCTGTAAAACGCCCCGTAGACTCAATCACCAAATCGACACCGACTTTGGCCCAAGGAATTTCACCTGGATCGCGCTCAGCAAACACTTTGACAGCCCGACCGTTCACTAAAATACTGTCTTTGTCTGCCTTTACTTCAGCATCTAATTTACCGTGGACTGAGTCATATTTAAGCAGCATAGCCAAAGTTTCAGCGTCCGTTAAATCATTGACCGCTACAATTTCAATATCTTGACGTTTCATAGCTGCGCGAAATACGTTGCGACCAATACGTCCAAATCCATTAATGCCAACTTTGAGTGCCATCTTTATTCTCCCCTTTATTTATCTTGATAGTAATCTTGAGATTGCACAATGAGACGCGCTGCGCCTTCATCAGTAATTAATACGTCGATTCTGTAAGCCTTCGCAGCTGCGGCAACAGCTCTCGCCTTACTGCTTCCGCCAGCAACAGCCATGACTACGCGGGCATTTTGCAAATCATCAAGACGCAGTCCAATTGTGGGCATGGAATACACCACATCGCCCTGCTGATTAAAGTAGTAACCAAACGCTTCTGCTACTGCTTGCTGATTTTCCAACCACGCCACTTCTTCATCAGGTACTTGACGACGTTTTGCCATTTTAACGGCTTCGCCAATTCCATGAACGACAAGCGTGGCTTTGCGAATTTCCGGCAGTCTCTGCTGAACGTATGGGTCGTTCAACAATTGTTCCATTGTCTCTTCATTGAGTCTGTCTGGCACATGCAACATCATGGACTCACCGCCCAGCTTTTCAGCCAGCGTGGAAGCAATTGTATTGGCTTGAAACTCTACCTTTTCTCCTAATCCACCGCGCGCAGGCACAACTTTTACAGGATAAGAAACCGCACGAGCAGGCATTCGTCGGGCTATGGCCGCCATGGTAGTGCCGCCTGTGATACCAACGACCTCGTCTGGCTGCAGAAGACTCCGTAATAACTCTGCGGCTCGATAGCCGAGGTTGTCTTTGACCCAACTGTTTTGGTCGCTGTCATCTTCCACAACCACCACCTGAGGAATTCCCAGTACTCGGGAAACGCGCTCAGCCAGCTCTTTTCTGCCATCCATGCGAACAGCAAATTCTGCAACGCGATCGAGCACAGCTTCTCCATCTTCGGTCAAAGAGACTCCTGCAGAGCTAGCCGTCAAAAGCCCTTGTACACGTAGAAAATCCAGCTCTGCGCGAAGCACACGCTCAGTTGTACCCATTTCCACAGCTAAAGCACGGCGACCAATAGGTTGCAGGGCAAGAATGCGTTCCAAAATGCGAATACGTTTTTGCAATTCGTCCGATAGCTCAGGTACGAGTCGACGAACGGCACTCCAGATGGAAACATCTTCTATTGAGTTCAAGCTCATCTGCCACCAATGGGACTAATTTAGTCCCGTGTAGTCATTTTTCGTCCCAACCACCACAAAAGATAGCCTTCTTAATATGATACCTTTGTAGTCAGTGTATTCTTTTTTACCGTATTTTGCAATGGGCAATCCTTACCCATCCTGATGATTTGCAGAAGTTTTGCATTTTTCTTGCCAAATGGCCCAAGCTAATCGTATGACAAGCAGCAAGGAGAATGAGGCTACTTCTGGAAAGATTGCACTGTCCTGTAGTGAAAGTATCATTTTCCTCGCTAAAACTGTTAGGATAAAATCTGTTAAATGAGTTGGTGACAGCGTTCGAATCAACTCAAGGATTTCGTAAACAAGCAACAGAGAAAAAATATCTTCAGTTAGACTTCGAAAATGAGTTAAAACAATTTCAGGATGATTCAGCAATTCGCCCCAACGTATGATAAAACCAACGATGCCAATCAGTAATGCTGCAAACAAAATTCCTACAATAGCGAAACGAATATACATCAATAAATGGCGAATAGTGCGTAACATTTTAGAACGCACTCGGTATGCCTCCCTCCTGTATGCCTGATAATTCTTCATGGACACAGTCGAGCGGCAAACATTGTCCAGCTTGTATATTGGATGCTATTTGCTGTAGAATCCCACTTTTCCACCAACAGTCTGGATTTTCCTCTAATTCTTCTTGCCAATCGGACAATGTGATCCAACGGGCCTCCAAAATTTCCTTCCCGTCCACCTTTAAACGCAAAGAGGCTGGCATATCCTCTACTCGGGCCAGAAAAACCAAGCGCAGTTTTCGTTCGTGGAATTTACGCCAATACGAATAGAGGCCAAGAAATCCTGTCAAACTACAATTCTTTACGCCTGTTTCTTCTTGTAATTCACGCATAGCCGCTTCCAACAACGGTTCACCCGGATGAGGTTGACCGGTGGGGATATTCCAGCATCCCTTCTTTTTGCCGCGCCCTTCACGTACACAAAGGATCTCTCCGCCGGAGAGCAAAACTGTACTGACGGAGAGCGTGATTTTGGCGATTTTCATAAAGATCATCCTCTTGTGCGACATCAAGTCTTCATTTTACTACAACCTTTGAAAGAACGTATGGAGTCCTTGATTCGCAAAAACTCTTGAGTCGTCGCACCCTACTCTGGCAAAATGTAGAGCGTAGAAGAGACCAAAATAGAGGGGAGCCAACCCATGAACTACCCCGGCAAATTAATTATCGTGGAGGGTACTGACGGATCGGGCAAAAGCACTCAAATTGCCTTACTCAAAACATGGCTTGAGCATCAAGGCTATCCGGTGGTTTTTACAGAATGGAACTCATCTGCCCTCGTCAAAAGCTGGACCAAAAAAGCGAAACAACAAAAACAGTTATCGCCCGCCACGTTTCACTTAATACATGGAGCAGACTTTTATGAACGATATGAACGTTTCATATTGCCACTTTTGCGAGCGGGCTTCATAGTTTTGGCGGATCGCTATATTTATACTGCGTTTGCCAGAGATGCCGCACGCGGCTGCAATCGTGCCTGGGTGCACAATACATACCGTGATGTCGTACGCCCTGCGCTTTCGCTTTACTTCCAAACTCCTCTAAACGTGGCAGTAGACCGAATTCTCGTAGGTCGGACGGAACTCAAATATCATGAAGCTGGACTCGATTTAGGTATTTCGGACGACCCGGTGGAAAGCTTTAAAATCTTTCAAGGTCTTGTCAAACAGGAATATGATCGCATGGCGGATGAAGAGCACTTGCACGTTATTGACGCTACCTTGCCGATTGACGTACAGCAACGTGAGGTACGGCGTCTAACGGAATCTGTGCTAAAAAACTACGAAGGTTTATCTGCTCTGCAATTAAATACAGGTAAATCTGCTCATTTTTGCAACGAAGCGATAAACCTGCAACAAGCTTTCGCCTTCCAAAATCATAAACTGCCCGGCAAACTGATTGTGATTGAAGGTTCAGACTACTCTCATCATTATCAGTATAGCCAAAAACTTAAGGAATTTTTGGAAATTCAAGGATATGCTGTTTATTCCGCTGGTATCAAACGCTCCAAACTGATGCGACAGGCTATTGACGAAGCGAAAGAAGAACAGATGGTAGGACCTCGCACCATGGCGTTGTTCTATGCAACAGATTTTTTCTCCGAGCTAGAACACGGTATCTTGCCTGCTTTACGAGCTGGTATGGTTGTTGTGGCTGACCGTTACATTTTCACCCTGATGGCGCGTCAACTCGTACGCGGTGAAGATAGTGAGTGGTTACACCAACTCTATCAAGCGGCTCCCAAGCCGGACTTGGCTCTTTACCTAGATTCTGATGCAACGACTTTAGCTTGCCGATGCCTGCAACAATATGGTCAGCTATTCTATTGGGAAGCGGGTATGGATTTAGCTATCTCACCTGATGCCCTCGATTCTTTGTTGCATTATCAGAACGGATTACTCGCCCATTATAGAAAAATGGCCAATCTATACGGTATGCAAACGCTGCCCGCCTTCGAAAAAAATACGGAAGAAAAAATTCAAAAGTTAGCCTTGAAACTGTTGGCAGGTGATGAGGCATGAGTCGAATCGGTATTATCGATCTCGGTTCAAACTCAGCCCGCTTGATGATTTATGAAATTGAAAAAAGCGGAGCCTACTGGCCCATTTTTGAGATGAAACAAAATATTCGCCTAGCCGAAGCCATGAACGATGGAATAATTCAGGAAACAGGAATCCAGCGAGCGATTTCCTGTACAAGACTTTTTTATCGCGCGGGTCAATTACACAATGTGGACGAATGGTTAGCAGTCGCTACAGCAGCTATTCGCCAAAGTCGTAATCAGTCCGAAATTTTGCATCGTTTACGAGTGGAAGCGGGAATTGCTTATCAAGTTATCGAAGGCGCGGACGAAGGGAGATACGGCTATATAGGCGCAGTCAATACACTGCCTATACAGAACGCCTTGCTCTTTGATATCGGTGGAGCGAGCACAGAGTTGATGCTGGTAGAAAGCAGGAAATTAAAAGGCGTGGTGTCCCTGCCGCATGGAGCATTAAATCTCATGAAACGTTTTGAGAATGTATCAGAAACTGAGACAGCCAGACTCGTCTATCATTTCATGCAGGAAGCGTTGAACGAGGTCTCATTTTTGTCTTTTGCACAAAATATGCCTCTGGTAGGGATGGGCGGAACAGCTCGAGCATTGGCCAAACTGGAATTAGCCCGTCTGAACAAACCAAGCGCTCGCATTCACGGTTTTACCATGGACCAGGAGGCTGTCCAACAATGGTTTGAAGAACTGTCCAGCTTACCGCTTGCCAAGCGAAAAAAAATAAAAAACCTTTCCAAGAGCCGAGCAGATATTATTGTACCTGGATTAGCAATCATGAGCGCTCTTATGAAGAAAACCAGTAGCCCATCTCTGATGGTGAGTCGGGCGGGATTACGTGAAGGTATATTTTATGAACGATATCTACGCTATACTGGCAGCGCTGTGGTCCATGACGTGTTGAGTCATAGCCTCTTTAATTTTCAGCGAAAATTTGTCGTCAACCCTACTGTGTCCGATCTCGTCGCGGATGCTGCATTGCGCCTGTTTGACGCACTCGTTGAAAAGTCACTTGTCGATGCAGCGGATCGAACCTTATTTTACACAACCGTTCAAGTAGAAAGCGCTGGATGCTACATTCATACTGAACGCTGGATGCATCATTCCGCATACTTGGCCCAATGGTCGCAACTGTATGGTCTTGGTTACCATGAAACGGAGGATATGGTGCAACTTCTGTCCGGGAAAGCCAATAAGCGTTTAAAACGACTTTCATTATTACTGCGACTCGCCAAGCTGCTGACCTTACAACTTGGCATGAACGCAGAGGAAATTGAGATCGTCATGAATCAAGACAGTCTGATGATTGGCCGAATACCCGACATGAACCATCAAGTAGAAAAATCGGCAGATGCATCTTTAGTAGATGAATTTTTGCTGACTTTTCAAATTCCCCTTATCTTTTTGGATGCCTGACATTTTTTATACGGCATCTCTGATTTTCATAATTTTCGCAGCCGCGCCAGTTGAACCGCATGGTGCGGCCCTTTCGTTAAAATTAACTGGGCACGGGCACGGGTGGGAAGAATATTTTCACGCAAATTAACTGCATTCACTGTATCCCAAATCTGAGAGGCTGTAGATATTGCTTCCTCTTCGGAAAGCAGTGAATACCTCTGGAAATAAGATTCTCTCTTACGGAAAGCCGTCTCCCGGAGCTTCTGAAAACGATCGATATACCACTGCTTTATCTGATGTTCTTCCGCATCTACATAAATGGTAAAGTCAAAGAAATCTGAAACAAATAGCTGCGGCTTAGTTGTTGTTGTACCTCCTGTTTGCAGGACATTCAAGCCTTCCACAATCACGATATCCGGATGCTCAACGACTTTATACTCTCCTGGAACAATATCATAGGTTAGATGTGAGTATACAGGTGCACTAACGGCTGGTTTGCCGGACTTGACGTCTGCCAAGAAACGAATCAAACTGCGAACATCATAACTTTCCGGAAAGCCTTTACGATTCATAAGACCACGTTCTTCAAGAACATGATTAGGGTAGAGAAATCCATCTGTAGTGACCAGATCCACCCGCGGGTGACTCGGCCATCTCTCTAGCAGAGCTTGAATGATACGCGCCGTCGTACTTTTACCCACTGCTACGCTTCCTGCAATACCTATGATATAGGGTACTTTCTCCTCCAAATGGCCAAGAAAGCGACTGGATGCTAAATAGAGGTTTCGTGTAGCATCCACATAAAGGTTGAGCAATCGTGACAGAGGCAAGTAAATTTCATCAACTTCACTTAAAGATACTTGTTCATTAATCCCATGCAATTTAACCAAATCTTCTTCTGTCAATGGCATGGGAGTGGAGGCGCGTAATTGCGCCCATTCATCTCTGGTGAATGTGATGTATCGGGAAAAGTGTGCAGTTCTATTTTTTTGCACCAAGAAAGTTGACCCCTTTTATGGCTCATCATCCCTGAGCCATGTTTTCTCTATTTATGATGTTATGAATGGATAAATTCTTGCCAACCCCGGTCAGATATCATGCTTCAATCGTCACAGGCGTTCCTATATGTACCATACTGTAAAGCTTTTTAGCTATATTCACTGGCAATTCCACACAACCCGCACTCTGCGGGAATCCATAGGAGGGCCTCGGGAATCCATGAATAGCAATATTACCATCAAAGCTCATGACCCACTTCACTCCCGGATCATCATAGTGTGTCCCATTGGGATTGACACCCTTCATATTGACGACAGGCGACTTAAAGCGTATATAGAAATGTCCAAGCGGCGTTGCATTGTCAACGCCGGTATTACAGAGAGTTTTAAAGATAGCTTGTTGTCCCTGATAAACGGTTAAAGTTTCCGGTGTTCCTTCTCTAACTACAATACTAAGAGGAGTAGCAGTTACAAAAGGACGAACTACCTGAGCCACAGGCAAAAATTGACCAGTGGTAGAAACAATACTATGCTTGCCGCCACGCAATAACATAACAACTCGCTCCGTGGCAGGCAAGGGCTGATTCGGTATAAACTCAGCCGTAGTGCTGTTCTTCCATTCCACATTTCCAGCAACCGCTGGTTGAAAGCTGAGATCATGCTGGAGACTCTGAGGATTTTTCACTGGCGCACTGAAGTGAAACCAAAAGGGACCATCTTGCGAGACTTCAAGCTGCCAAATTCCAGGATCTGTTGTAACATGGAGCGGTTTTGGGGTCCAACCAGCAATTGTAACTGAGTGTTGCAAGTGCTGGCCTTCTTTATCGACGGCAGAAAGCAATGTCAACTGATTAAATTGATGCTGTTGCATGGATGCCTTCAACCAAAGAGTATCTTGTGGAACCGCTAAAGATTCCTGATAGGTTTTTCCGTCTATTCGCCACTTCAAACTTTGAACTCGATGATTAAAATGTAACGAGATTCCTTTAAGCACATTAAATTGCGTAATTTGGGGAAGAACTTGCAAATTCTCTCGTGTTCTCGGCGCCATCAGCATTCCACCGCCGAAATAGGTGGCAAGCGCGACCCATATTGCTACAACACAGCTAAAAATGGATCGACTTTTCATACCAGCCAGCCACCTCACTAGATTTTAGAGATTAGATGAAAGCAAAAACATTTCAGCTTTACAGGGTTGTCGACGCACTTTTTTTCCTTGGTCGATCCGGCACTGTCAAAAGCGCTAGCAAGCATAGGGACGAAAAAAGAAATGCTACAAGTGTTACATGAATGAGAAACGATGAAACATTATGATAGGTTACAATTAAAATTCCGGATAAAGCTTGCAAAAGAACCAGGATCACTGTTCCCCAAGCGGCTCGGTAAAGATCGGAGCGTAGATTTCGTAGGGCAGCGGCGCTTCGCAATATAAACAGACTAAAGACAAGCAAACCTAAAGCAAAAAGCCTGTGAATACAGTCCATCCAAAATGCGTAGTGTGGTGCGTAGATGCTTTCTGTAGGAAAAGGCCAACCATGAAAAAACGGGGCAGCTCCACTACTTGAGATGTAAGCTCCGAAATACATTTCAACATAAATATAAATCAGCGACCACCAGACTAACGATCGGATTCGGCTACCCGTTGCCGAATAGTCTGGACGTAAGCGACCGCCTTGGAGAATTTCTTGTAATGGTACACGTCGCAATTGAAATAATAAAATACACAATAAAAGAACGGAAGCAAAAGCAATTAATGAGATGCCAAAATGAAAAGCTAAAAACCAAGCGGGATCGCCAAAAATCACCCCAAGCGCTCCCAGTGCTCCTTGGACAAAAACTGAAGCAATGGCCAAGACAATCAGCCATACAACTTCACGCAATTTACGATACTGAATCAGGGCGAAAACGGATGTAGCAAGTAGAAGTAAAGTTGCAATAGGTACCAAAGCTCGATGGCCAAACTCTATCAACTTATGAATGCCCATATGCTGTGGGATTAACACGCCTTCACATAGCGGCCATGAATTTCCACAAGCAAATCCCGAACCTGTCTCTGTATCAATAAATCCAACCGTATTGACAGCAAGAAGAAAAATAACTGTTAAAATGGCCAATAGAATAGTGACAAATTGTATACTCCGTTTATCTTGATTTGCCATGCGCTGGCCTCCATATAAGATAGACTAGCCAGACACTGGAGTGTGCCTGGCCATCCTATGATTCAATTAACGCATATTGAGCATCATCATCACAAAAACAACTGGCAAATAAATGAGTGAACAGAGAAAAGTCCGTTTAGCCCAAACCATGCTTGCGTCTGGTTCAAAATAAGATCGTAAGACAAAACCGAGAAAAATAATCCCAACTACCCCAGCCACAGCCGCATATACCAAGCCTACCTGTCCCGTCCAGGCAAGAAGTACTGACGCGATAATCAACAGAACAGCATAGACAACACTTTGAATCTTGGTTTTACGTGCTCCTTTGACTACAGGCATCATTGGAATACCTGCTTTGGTGTAATCCTCGTTTTTATAAAGCGCAAGCGCCCAAAAATGTGGAGGTGTCCAGAGAAAAATAATAGCAAACATGATAATCGCAGCAAGTCCAAGATGTCCTGTTACACCAGCCCAGCCAACGAGTGGCGGAAAAGCACCCGCTCCGCCGCCTATCACAATATTTTGCGGCGTGCGACGTTTGAGCCACATGGTATAAATCACGGCGTAATAGAAAGCACCACCAAGAGCCAGTCCGGCTGTCAATGGATTCACAGCTAGATTGAGATAGACAAAAGAGCCAGCGATTAAAAGAAGGCCAAGAATAAGCACATGATGGGCTGGCACCCTCCCTAACGGAATGGGCCGCTTGGAAGTGCGTTGCATAACAGCATCAATATCGCGATCGAACCACATATTAATTGAGGCTGATCCGCCCGTAGCTAGCACTAATCCCAGCAAAGTATTGATAAACAGCGACCAGCGTGGAAAGCCGTGATGGGCGACAATCATTGCTGTAGCTGCAGTGAAAAGAAGCATAATTTGGATTTTAGGTTTTGTAGTAGCAATGTAGGCTTGTACCACATCCACCCATCTGTATGTCAACGATACATGCCGATCTAACTGCGACTTCGGGCTTTCCCGCTCGACCATCGACATTTCCGGTCCCTTCCTCTCCTCAGAAAAGAACTGCAGACACTGCAGTTGAATTGGACAGACAACAAAAGCAAGCATTCATCTTCAATAACTTATAAAGTTCAGTAAACAAGCATTCTGAACGACAGTATAAGATTTTTCTATCTTGGAAAACAAAGTACAAATGATAGGATTCCAAAACTCACGAAGCTAACTTTCCTTTTGCAAACGGCGACTCGGCCTCACCGAGCCGCCGCAACACGTTATGCAACATAACTTTTGAATGCCATGATCCAAATGGAACCTGCTACAACTGTAAACGCGATGAACATGGCAAAGAATATGAGAAATTGTTGATAGTTGGGTCCAAACGCTTCAGTCAAGTGCATGAACATAAACAACTGAATGACCGCCTGGAATACTGCCAGAATCACAATCGCTGAGATAATGGCGCTTGACGGAAGATGCGAGTCAAGCACAAACCAAATCGCCGCAAAAGTGAGTACCAGTGATAGGACATAGCCAATAATGTGCTTCCACGGAAACTTTTCTTCGTGATGATGCGAACGGGTCGGCGTGTTGGATGACATGGCTTACAACACCTTTCCCATAAAGTAGACTACTGTGAAGATGAAAATCCAAGCGACGTCAAGAAAGTGCCAATATAGGCCAGAGATAAATATCTTGCGCGTCGTTACAGGGTTTAGACCACGGCGAGCCACCTGAATGATAATCGAGGTGAGCCAGAGAATACCGAGTGAAACGTGACACCCGTGCGTACCTACCAGAATGAAAAAGCTGGAGAGGAACGCGCTTTTGGAAATCGTTGCTCCCATATGCACGTACTTGAGAAACTCGGATACTTCAAAGCCAATAAAACCAAGACCAAGTAACACAGTGACAATCAACCAACCTATGACGGCGTTCTTCCAGCCTCGACGCATGGAATAAGTAGCCAGACCGCAGGTGAAAGAACTGGTCAACAGCAGGAACGTCTCAGAAAGAAATGTCGGATAGTCATAAAGTTGTTGTGATGTAAATCCGCCTGCCGTATTCCGGAAGAGCAGGATGTACATTGTGAACAAACAAGAGAACAGAACCAAGTCGGAACCAAGGAAGACCCAAAAGCCAAATATTCTTAGGCTTCCGTCCTCAGTAGAGTACTCCATCGGCTTGGACGTGTCGATGTGATGGTCATGTTCCAGGTTCAAATGACCTTCCATCTGATAGGACACCCTTACAACCTCCCCGCCTCGGCTTCGGTGCGTTCGATCACGTCCACCGGAATATAATGATCGGTATTGACTTCAAACGACCTTTGCCCCATACAGATGAGTACAATCAGCAATCCTAAGATAGCCGGAACCCACCACTCAAAGACAAACCCAAAACCAGCAAGTCCAAAAGCTGCCGACATTATAAACGGACGTCCAGAGTTGTTGGGCATATGAATCGGTTTGAACGCCGGTTTGGTTTTTTCTTCTTCTTTCTCGATATACTTCACGTACCACCAGTGATCGCGATCTTTGATGGTTGGGATTACAGCAAAGTTATATTCTGGAGCTGGTGAAGTGGTTGACCACTCAAGCGTACGTCCATCCCATGGGTCGCCTGTCAAGTCACGTTCACCCCAACGAATGCTCCAATAGATGTTGTATACCATGAGCACGAAGCCAATGGCCATTCCGTAAGCACCAATCGTTTCAATCAAATTGTAAGGCATCCAGCCTAGACCAGCCGGATAAGTATACATACGTCGAGTCATGCCCATTAATCCAACAACAAACATGGGCAGGAAACAGACGTTGAAAGAAATGATCCAAGTCCAGAATGCCCAGCGACCTGTACGATCGTCCAACTTGAAGCCGAACATCTTTGGCCACCAGTAGTACATGCCTGCAAAACATCCAAAGACCGTACCACCAATGAGCACGTAGTGGAAGTGAGCAACCAGGAAGTAGCTGTTATGGTACTGATAATCCGCAGGAGCCACTGCTAGCATGACACCCGTTAAACCACCAACCAAGAAGTTAGGGATAAAAGCAAGTGTCCAAAGCATTGGCAATTCAAAACGGATTCGTCCACGCCACATGGTAAACAACCAATTGAACACTTTGACACCAGTCGGAATAGCAATCAACATGGTTGAAACCCCAAAGAAGTCATTGACACCAACACCAGCGCCCATGGTGAAGAAGTGGTGAACCCAAACAACGAAAGACAGAATCGAAATGGCAAGCAGTGACACGACCATGGCACTGTAGCCAAAGAGACGCTTACGTGCAAAAGTTGCTACCACTTCGGAGAAAACGCCAAATAACGGCAAGATAACGATGTAAACCTCAGGGTGACCCCATATCCAGAACAAGTTAATGTATTGCATGGGCATTCCGCCAGCACTGATGGTAAAGAAGTGAGCGCCAAACAGACGGTCAATGAGCAAGAGCGCCAAGGCTACTGTCAGTACCGGGAAAGCGAAGATAATAATGATAGATGTGATGAGCACAGACCAAGTGAACATGGGCATGCGCATCAAAGTCATACCAGGCGCGCGCATCTTCAAAATCGTTGTCATGAAGTTTACGCCTGTAGCAATCGTACCGATACCTGTAATTTGTAAAGCAATCAGATAGTAGTTTTCTCCAGGACCCGGATCGAAATGAGCACCAGCAAGCGGTGTGTACGATGTCCAGCCTGCATCCGGTGATCCACCAACGACAAACGATATGTTGAAAAGCAAAGCCGCAAAAAAGAACAACCAAAAAGAAATAGCGTTTAGATAAGGGAAAGCTACGTCACGAGCGCCAATCTGTAAGGGAACAGCAACGTTGAACAATCCAATCACAAACGGCATAGCCATAAAGAGAATCATGACTGTACCATGTGTGGTGAAAATCTGGTCGTAGTGCTCTGCACTGAGAAAATGCTCATTCGGGAATGCCAATTGCGAACGCATGAGTATGGCGTCCGAACCGCCGCGAAAGAGCATAAGAATGGCGGCAATAATGTACATGATGCCGATTTTCTTATGATCGACCGTGGTTAAATACTCTTTCCACAACCACTTCCACTTTTTAAAGTAGGTGAGTACAAATAAAATGGCCAAGGATGCAAGAATAATCGCGCCATCTGCACCTAACTCTAAAACGTTGTGAGGGAAGAAGTTGAGGATCCACTGTTTCACAGCAGGACTCACTTTTCCGTCTCCTCCTTTTTCCCGGAGAAATTGTTACTCATTCAAGTAGATTTCTCAAATTAATTGTCTGCTTGAGCGAAAAGCTGTTGATCGGATGGATAAGACGAAAAACTTTCCGGTTTTGCCAGACCGGCTGTCATCAGCAATTTACGGCTTGCAGCTTCCGAAAGCGCCGGATCTGTTGTTTTTACCTGTTGTACCCAAGCATCAAACTGACTGGTCGGTTTAGCATAGACATTAAACTGCATATGAACAAATCCTTTGCCTGAAAACTGACCACTGCGCCCCAGATAGGTGCCTGGATGACTGGCTTCCAGCCATAACTTCAAATCCTTACCTGGCATACTGAACTCCATACCGCCTAACTGTGGAACCCAGAAGGTATTCATAGGCCCTACTGAGGTTAATTGAAAGTTAACCGGAGTGTTGGCAGGAATTTCAACATAATTGACTGTTTCAATCCCCTGCTGAGGATATTGGAATATCCACTTCCAACGCGCCGAAATCACATCAATCGTAATTGGTGCGTTTTTCGACTTGGGAGGGTTCTCCAATTCTCCCGTCACCACGACAGTCGGTATGGCAATAGCAGCAACCAGCACAATCGGAACGATGGTCCAAATTGTCTCCAGCTTACGATTGCCTTCCCATTCAGGATGGTAGGGCGCAGGATTGTCGCTTTTGTCACGAAATCTTGCTAGAACATAGATAAAAAGCACTGCCACAATGATGACGACAATAATCATTACAACGAATGACCAGAGAATGAGATGATACTCACTCTTGGCGACCGGTCCTGCCGGAGACATGACAGCGTACTTGGAACTGCATCCGGTAGCTAACAGCATGACTGCGGCCGCCATGGCGAGTACGCTTGCCAAGCGCTTTTTGGGCGGTAACATTGACACTTCCAACTCCTCTCTCAGCCCGTTTGTTCGTCCGGTGCCGCCGTGCCGGCGCGCGCACAGCGGCAGAGCCTGCACGGCCCGTGAACGTACAGCCGAAGGCTCTCGCATTAGATGATACCATTCGACACCCTTTGCTACCGAAGAATTTTGCGAGTTTCAAAGAAACGACACAGCAGCGTTAACAATTTCACCACAACTCGTTCCGTAAAAATTCACAGTTTTGTTTCTTCACTTCTTGACAAGAAACAATCCCCTGAGTTTTGATGACTTTACTGTGAGCCAAAATCATAACTTCGCTATGACGTTTCTCATAACTACCGATAGCGTGCCCGCTTTGCAAAGTTTTTATGCAAAAAATCTTCGGCGCACAAGAAAAATTCTGCAATTTTCATCTTTTCCCTTCCTTCTGTCACCAGAGATGAAGTCAAGACAATTTTCATGTTAGGATAGATGGGTACAGCATGGCGCGATTTGAAGTGGCAGCAATCGTATCTCCCCAGTTCTGCAGCCACTCCAATTTTCATGCGCTAAATTTTGTGTGCTGGAGGTACGCCAATGACTTTAACAACTTTCCACAACGAACCATTCACTGATTTCAGCCAACCCGCTCATAAAGCGGCAATGGAAGCTGCACTCGCCAAGGTGCGCAGCCAATTCGGACAAACCTATCCACTTTGGATTGGCGGTGAACAAATTCAAACTCAGAATTCCTTGGCATCCATCAATCCCGCTTTAAAAAGTGAAGTAGTAGGAACGGTCTGCCAAGCGGATCGGCAACATATTGAACAGGCATTGCAGATTGCTGGTAAGCGTTTTGAGGACTGGCGCTACACCAGTGCCGAATTGCGTGCTGGCTATCTATTCAAAGCTGCAGCCGAAATTAGACGCAACAAATTTGAATGGGCCGCATGGCAAGTGTATGAGGCAGGAAAAAACTGGGGAGAGGCTGACGCTGACGTCGCCGAAGCGATTGACTTTTTGGAGTACTACGGAAGAGAGATGTTACGCCTTGCAGAACCGACTCCACTGACTCCACTTGCAGGTGAGTTTAACCGTCAGTATTACATTCCGCTCGGCGTTGGTGTCATTATTCCGCCTTGGAATTTCCCGCTGGCGATTTTGGTAGGCATGACCACATCTGCAATTGTCACCGGCAATACCGTTCTGCTTAAACCTTCTCCCAATACGTCTGTCATTGCTGCACGATTTGTTGAATTGATGCATCGCATTGGTTTGCCATCTGGTGTAATCAACTTTGTACCTGGCCCTCCGGAGGAAATTGGCGATTTTATGGTGGAACATCCACAAACTCGTTTTATCTCCTTCACCGGATCAAAAACTGTCGGCCTGCGGATAGCAGAACGGGCGGCTAAAACAGCACAAGGACAACGCTGGATTAAGCGAGTGATTGCAGAAATGGGCGGCAAGGATGGCATTGTCGTCGACAAGAATGCAGATTTGGAAGACGCGGCTGTGCAGATTGTCGCTTCAGCCTTCGGATTCCAGGGGCAGAAATGTTCGGCCGCATCTCGGGCCATTTTGCACAAAGACATCTACGATGCCGTTACTGAGCGAGTCATTGAACTGACTCGAGCTTTAAAAATGGGACCTCCTGCGGAAAACTTCTACACAGGCCCTGTTATTGATCAAAAGTCTTTCGATAAAATCATGAGCTATATCGAAATTGGTAAACAAGAAGCTACCCTAGCCGTTGGCGGAGAGCGCGGTTTGGAAGAAGGATTCTACATTCAACCCACTGTGTTCACAAACGCTAAACGCGGGGCGCGCATAATGTGCGAGGAGATCTTTGGACCTGTACTCGCTATTTATCGCGCAGAAAGTTTTGAAGAGGCCATTGATACTTTCAACGATACGGAATATGGCTTGACGGGCGCCGTCTATTCTTATGACCGCAGCCATTTGGAATACGCCCAAAATCGTATGCATTGCGGCAATCTTTATTTCAATCGTAAATGCACTGGGGCATTGGTAGGCGTTCATCCGTTCGGTGGCTTTAATATGTCGGGTACCGATTCAAAAGCCGGCGGCCCTGATTACCTATTGCAATTTATGCAGGCAAAAGCTGTTTCGGAAAAATTCTAATCGCACAAGCGATGGAGGAGCTGTCTCCTGGGCAGTAGAAACTGTCAGGAACCAGCTCCTCACTTTTTAATAAGATAGATTTTAGATGGAATACCATCTTTCGCTGAAAAGATTCGCTCTATCTCTTTATACTTCAGGCTGACACCATGGGCCAATCTTCAGGTCGATGAATTGCGTATCCCTGCAGGTAATCAATACCCATTCGCTCGGTTTCGGCCAAAAGCAATTCTGTCTCCACAGCTTCCGCCACAATCGACTTACCCATCAAACGAGCCATTTTACAAATACTTTCTACTACTGCTCGGTCGATCTCGCTATTAAATATCTCCCGCACATAAGATCCGTCAATTTTCACAAAATCTACTTGCAAAGCTTTTAGATGCGCAAATGAGGCAAATCCACTTCCGAAATCATCCAAAGCAAAGCGACACCCGAGAGCGCGAATTTTCTTCACAAATTGTTCAGCTTGCAGCAGGTTTTGCACTGCCGCAGTCTCCGTCAGTTCAAAACAGATACGTTCTGCTCGAATACCACTCTCTTCAAGCTGTAAAGAAACAAATTGCAAAAATTCTTCGTCACTGATGCTCTGGGCTGAAAGATTGATGGCATAACAAGTGCCATCATCTTCAATTTCACAGAGACGGCGAAAAGTTTCCCGCACTACCCAACGATCAAGTTGCGGCATAAGTCGATAACGTTCCGCCGCAGGAATAAAAGCTCCCGGCATCTCCAGTCGGCCATCTGCCAGTCTTAAACGTAAAAGCACTTCACAATAAGGTTGCACACCTTGGCGATGAAGCGAGCGCTGCAGCAACAATTCAAAATGGTTTTCGTCGACTGAATCACAAAGGCGAACCGCCCAGTCTAAATCCAGTTTCCGTCGCTCATACTCCTGATTGCCCGGCACATACACTTCCATCCGATTGCGACCCTTATCCTTTGCAGCATAGCAAGCAGTATCCGCCGCACTCAGCAGGTCAGGATAGCTTGCAGAGTCTGCATCGACGGCTACCAATCCCATGGAAACGCCAATTCGGAAGCGGCGATTTTCGTACTGAAAGTGAAAATGGCTGAGAGCGTCAATCCATCTTTGCAGACGATGCTTGGCTTCATCCATACTGCAGTTAGAGAGACAGACGCCAAACTCGTCTCCGCCCAGGCGAGCCAATATCTCTCCAGGCTGCATCAGCGCCGTAAAACGCTGCGCCACCTCGCAGAGTAGTTCGTCACCTGCCGTATGGCCAACCGTGTCATTGACAATCTTGAATTGATCGAGATCGAGATAAGCTAATACATGTTGCGTGTGCTGAAGTCGGGCATCCGCTATGATTTGATTGATTTTTTTCTCAAACGCTGTCCGGTTGGGAAGGCGTGTGAGCGGATCGACAAGTGCCTGTTCCTCTAAGAGACGTTGAAAGTTGGACTCGTCCAATGTCTTTTCAGCTGAATTAGAAAGTACAAAGAGTGCGGCCTGCACCTGACCATCCGGTGAAAACACAGGTATAGCTCTGGCGTTCCAGACCTCTGTCTCTCCCAGTTCACGCTCCAGCCTAAGTTCGATTTCTTGCCTTTTCCGACTCGTCAAAATCTCCTCCACGGGCAACTGTCTGAGCAAAGAAGGATAATTCATCAAGGCATCGGCGGCGTGATTGAGAAACACCCAGTCACCTTCAGTGTCACAAATGGCAACAGCCGAATCGATGATTTCTAATATGGCTTTTTCAAGCCCAGTCATAGGCTGGATGAGATGGGAAGACATGCATTCTGCTCCTTTTGAACTTAACAAATGACCGTCAGGACACATCGTTCAAAATAACTATTCTTGTTCATACTCATGTTCATACCCATACGGATGCTGGCTATGCCAGTTCCAAGCTGAGCGAATGATATCGCTCAATTCGGGATACTCCTGTTTCCAACCGAGTGTCAATTTGGCGCGTTCTGGAGACGCCACAAGCACTGCCGGATCGCCCCAACGCCTGTCTGATTCCACAATCGGAATTGGCTTGCCCACCACGCGTTCTGCCATTTCAATGACTTCTCGCACAGAAAAACCAAGGCCATTCCCCAAATTGAAAACTTGGCTTCCTGAATTTTCTACAAGCCATTCCAGAGCCAGACGATGGGCACTGGCCAAATCCATGACATGAATGTAATCGCGTACGCACGAACCATCCGGTGTAGGATAATCGCATCCATAAATGTGAATGGCCTCACGCTGTCCAAGCGCCGTTTGCAGCACAAGCGGAATAAGATGAGACTCAGGCCGATGATCTTCACCAATCGGATACTTGGTGTGCGCGCCTGCAGCATTAAAATAACGCAGCGAAATTGACTTGATTGCGTACGCTTCATTAGCCCACCGAAGCATTTTTTCAATAGCGAGCTTAGTTTCACCATAGGGATTCGTTGGCAAGGTTCGCGCACCCTCTGGAATCGGGAGCGTTGACGGATCGCCATAGACTGCTGCTGTTGAAGAAAATACGATACGCTTGACGCCGCTTGTCACCATGGCAGAGAGCAGACGTTCTGTACCGCTGACGTTATTTCGATAGTATAGCAAGGGTTCCTTGGTGCTTTGTCCCACTAGTGAAAAGGCGGCGAAATGAACCACGGATTCAATCCCTTTTTCCCGCATAATTTGAGTCAGCGCTTCCTCGTCAAAGAGACTCAACTGATAAAACTCGACAGTAGGAAAAGGTTCCAACGCTTGACGATGACCTTGCGAAAGATTGTCAATCACCGTCACTTCATGACCGTGATCGACCAATTCCGCGACTGTATGGCTGCCTATGTACCCAGCTCCGCCCGTTACCAAAATTCTCATTTTCCTTCTACCTCCCCAGTCAATTCACGGACTCCTTCACCCAGTCCCGTGATATAAAAGGACGGAGCATAACCTATGGTGCTCTCATACTGACGCGCTACATGCTCCTGGAAAACATCCAAATGCTGACGTTCCACAAGTGATACGGTCGATCCGCCAAACCCGCCTCCAGTCATTCGGCTACCCAAACAGCCTTCGACCTGCCACGCTGATTCTGCGAGTGTATCCAGTTCAGGTCCGGTAACTTCATAGTCCTTGCAAAGCGACCGATGTGAAGCGTTCATCCACTCGCCAAACTCGCGCAATCTACCTTGTCGCAAAAGCTTTGGCGCTTCTTTGGCACGGTGGTTCTCAAATACAACATGACGAACACGACGTTTCAATACCGGATCGACCAGCACTGCATCTATTTGCGGCCATTGTTCTGGTGTCAAGTCGGCTAGATATGAACAGGAAAATCCGGCGTCTTGCAAAAGACTTAATGCAGTTTCGCACTCACTGCGCCGCTCGTTGTATTTGGATTCAACCAGACTGTGTGGTTTGTTGCTGTTGGTCAAAACCATGACAACATCTCCCAGTTCTACAGGCACCTGCTCATAAGAAAGCGATTGGCAGTGCAGAGAGAGCGCATGTTGCTCCATACCCAAAGCGACACTAAACTGATCCATAATCCCACAGTTGACGCCGACAAACTGATTTTCAGCACGTTGGGCGTAGAGAGCGAGCGTCTCTTTGCTGATACTCCAATGATGAAGGGAAGCCATGGCAAACGCGGTCACCACCTCAACAGAAGCAGAAGACGACAATCCAGCGCCAGCAGGCAAATTTCCCGCAAAGAAAATATCTGCTCCATTCGCTATGTACCCTTCCTGACGAAGAACCCAGATAACTCCAGCTGGATAGTTAGCAAATCCTGCATTTTCTCGATATTCAAGATTTTCTGGAGAAAATTCAACCACGGTGTCAGGAAAACTCGTGGAAGCAAAGCGCCATTGACCATCTTTTCGCGGTCGGACTATTGCACTTGTTCCAAGTTGAAGGGCAGCGGGAAGTACATACCCTCCATTGTAATCCGTATGCTCACCTATTAAATTGACTCTGCCAGGGGCGAAAAACACTCGAACATCTTCTGCAGGACCGGGAGAAAATTGAAAAAATGCTGGAAAAACTCCTGTTTCTTCTATGAAAGCCATTGCAGAGTCGGCCATTCCAAAATCTCTCCTACCATTAAAATTGATCTGCTCGTCGACGTTGTGCTTTCTGTATCGCTTCTCTCAATTCCACTGCTGTCATCTCCACAGACGCAGGATTGGCTGCAGCTCCGGCACCTGTTTCAGAAGAGGAAAGAAACTTAATCTTATCTCGCGTGCGTAAGGGTGGGTAAAATTCAATATGAAAATGGTAATAAAGTGAAGTATCAGGCCGATGTACAGGCGTTTGATGAAGTACCATCATATAGGGAAATTCTCTCTCAAAGAGTTCATCCATTCCCGCCGTGAGTGCACTCAAAATTTCTGCTAATGAACGAATTTCTTCTCCAGTAAAAGAGCGGATGTCTGGAATATGCACTTTGGGAGCAATCCATGCGCCATAAGGAAAATCAGTAAAATAGGGTATGAAAGAAACGAAATGACGGTTTTCCACTAACATTCTCGCTCCGTCTTCCATCTCTGCTTGAGTAATATCACAAAGCAAACAATGTCCGGTAACCTGATGATGCTGATGCGCAGACTCTAACTCTGTCCGAATTTTAATGGGAATAAACGGATAGGCGTAAATTTGCCCATGCGGATGCTGAATGGTGGCCCCCACTTCACGGCCTCGGTTTTCAAAAATGAGGATATACTGATGCTGCTCGTCACTCGCCAAAGCCGCATAACGTTGCTGCCAAAGGCTGACTACCTTTTCCATTTGGTTTAAACTGAGATTGGCAAGCGAGGCCTGATGATTGGAAGAATATAAAACCACCTCGCATTTTCCATAGGCTGGTCGAGTACGATACAGCGATTGTGAAGGTTGACCAGGTGTGTCAGGATGCGGTGAAAGAACTGGAAAATCATTATCGTAGGCAAATACTTCATATTCATCAGGTACTTTTCCTGAGCCTGGGCAGAAAGGACACTGGCCACTCGGCATATCTGGACGAACCTGGCGGTTGGCTGCAACCATGGTCCAATCCCTCAGTAACGGATTGTAACGCAATTCAGACATAGAACCACCCCTCTCTCTAACAGTCACAGTCTACCACGTTCCTTTTCACTTTTGCATAGTAAAATACAGACTTCACTGTTTTTAGCAATCCAATCAAAGTTCCTGTTTGATTTACTCCTTCAACCACGGTCGGCTGATGTTCTTATCTTTCCCGGAATAGCCCACACCTGCCATGACGTGAAACGCTTCAATGTCTTCACGGCTGCCGACCACAATTAAAATGTCACCTACATGCAATTCTGTTTCACCATGCGCTACAATCTGCTCACCATCGCGGACAATCGATAGAATCAGCAATCGACCCGGCAAATTGATTTCCATTAAACGTTGTTGATGCAGCACGCGACTTTGCAACAGAATTTCCTGAATTTGCAGAGATGCTGGTGCTTTAAGAAACTGCGTAGAAATCGGATAGTGTACCAGCTGATCGACGAGCGAAACAGCTGCAAATTGCGGCTGTACAACCACAAATTCCGTCTCATCGCGATTTTCTTGGTAAAGTGCCATATCACGGACCAGGCATATAACAGGTCGAATACCTGCTTGAGCGGCTTCTCTGGCAAATGTAAGATTGAGTTGGTCAATCTCGGTATAAAGAACCATACCGGAAATATAATCCGCCTCTTCTCCGATATTCTTTTTAGCGATTTCCTCCAAAGTGACTTCGTTCTCTAATCCAACATGCGGCTGGATCCATCTTACATCCTCACCTCGTTCCCGAGCTTGTTCCACCAAAAGTTGAGCGCCCGCAGATTCACCAATAATCCATAGCGATTTTTTTGTCTCTTGCACATGCTTTGGCAGTAATTTTCCAAATGCTATGGGTGAGATGACGGATGTCAACATAGCTACCAGGATGATAGCCGTATCCACTCCCTGACTGATTGCGCCAATTTTCAGCCCTACAGCGGCGGCTGCCACTGTAACGCTCATTTGCGTCGTTAAAAGTGCACTACCCGCTAAAGTTTCCGGCCATGGATAGCGCAATCTCAGGAGAATCGCCGGCAATCCTTTAAAGAGGTAAGTGGCCACGAACAAAATTGGCAGTAAAAGCAACGCTTTAGGGTCATGCAGCAAAGAACGGAAATTAAAATCCACGCCAACCATAATGAAAAAAATCGGGATCAAAAATCCAAAACCAATAGCGTCCAGCTTGCTTCGGACATCTGACCGCTCGCGAGGGTTCACCAGTCCTACCAACATGCCTGCCAAAAAGGTGCCAAGAATGACTTGAACGCCGAGTGTTTCAGAGAGAACAATAAAAATCATCATCAACGATAACGAAGCGCGAATTCCGAGTTGAGCTGTGCCATGTGCTAAATTCCGGAATGCGGCTATACCTGAAAAGCGGCGGAATAAGCGATAAAGTAAAAGAAGAATGAGAATAAGCACAAATACCAACAGAACACTCGGCGAAAGCCCACCCTTGTATAACGAGACAGCCACAGAGATAAGCAACATGGTTACAAAATCAGCCATTACGGCAGCGGCCATAATACGGCCCCCCAAAGGATGGCTGGTTAACCCATATTCCTTCAGCACAGGTACAACCACTGTCAACGATGTGGTTGTAATAATTAAAGACAGCAGCAATGGACTGCGAATCATATGTAAAAAATATAGACGTTCTGACAGAAGGTAGGAAAGTCCCAGTGTGATGACAGATGTCAGGACGGCAAAAACAGGAGCAGAAGTCAGCCAACCTGACAGGGAGCGTTTATAGGTTTCGTTTGTAGGACGCAGGGCTGCAAAATCAATCTCCAGCCCGGATACAAACATGAGGTAAGCTAAACCGAAAAATTGCAAAAATTGCAACCATTCACTTTGCTGAATTAAATGAAAGCCACTATTGCCAACAATGACTCCAGCAATAATCTCGCCTACCACAATGGGAATGCGGATGGCTTTCATACGTGAGACGAGCAACGGCACTGAAACTGCCAGCAAAGAAACAATCAAAAGAGAATAGACACTAAAATTTGATGGCCCCATCCAAAATGTCCCCTTTCATCGGGGGAGTATGTGGATGGTACCATGCAATGAAAAGATCGTCAACCTTCTACTTTGCTCCGCAATTGTTTGGGCAAAGTCATTGTAAATTGAGCGCCTCGAGAAGGATGATTAGCAGCAAGTAACGTCCCGCCGTGAGCTTGCACAAATTCTCGAGCTATTGCCAACCCCAGCCCCATCCCGCCTGATTCGCGCGATCTCGATTCATCCCCTCGATAAAATCGATCAAAAATGTGCGGCAAATCAACGCTTGGGATGCCAGGTCCATCATCCGTAACTATGCAAACGATATTCTGCGGTGTTTCCAGCACTTGAACATCCACAGCCCCGCCAGGCGGACAATGTCTCAAAGCGTTGCCAAGAAGATTGACAAACACCTGGGTAATCCGGCTGGCATCCATATAAGTTACAAGTTCATTCGCAGAAGTCGTCAGGCGTAATCGAACCTGTTCTTCTGCAGCTTCATACAAAAAATTATCCATAATTCTGCGCAAGATGGCAACGAGATCGGCCTCTGTACAATTTAATTTGAGAACTCCACCGTCTGCAAGATTCAGCTGATGCAAATCATCGACGAGACGAGACAAGCGCATCACTTCATCCAATATAGGCAGAAGAGTCTGATCAGAAGGCTGAATCACTCCCTGCTGAATCAGTTCCAACTGACCTTCCATGACGGTCAGTGGTGTACGCAATTCATGAGCCACATCTGCAACCAAGCGTTTGCGAGCCGCTTCCAGCTGCTCCAACTTTTCCGCCATATAATTTAATTGTTCGGCTACATGACCAATTTCATCATGACTGGCAATGACAACCCGTACACCACTCTCGCCTCGACCTATGCGGGCGATTCCCTGAACCAACGATTGCAGCGGTTTTGTCAATCGACTAGCAAACACAAAGCCTAGCAAGAGAGCAAAAACTGCAGCAGCCAGTCCACCACCGAGGGTTGCCATATCCATGAGGCGCAAGACTCTCATTTGTACATCCTGAAGACTGTCCGCACCCGCATCCACGACGCGAACTTGACCAACTGGCTTATTGCCCACCCAAATGTCAGCCACCATACCATTGGCGTCAATAAGCTCCGCATCGTCGCTGTCCATGTGCTCAGAATGGTCTCCCTCACGAACCACAGACGTAATGGGTTTACCTTCAGGTGTGTATACAGCTACTTTTTCTACATAATTATTAGGATGGGCAATATCGGATTGCATGAGCACACCTTCTGCAAACTGCCCGACACCACCCCAACTATTACCATGCGAAGTGTAATAATAAGCAAGAGAGCGAGCCCATTGCTCGGCTTCTCCATGTTCGGCTGCCCGCACATATTCGCTGAAGAGAGGAATAATAAAGACATGTGAGATCAGATAGAATACAGTCGCCATAAAGAGAACGAGGATTCCAAGCAAACCGGATATTTTCGATCGCAGTTTCACGCCTTCGCTTCCCCAAAACGATATCCTATACCGTATACTGTTTGAATATAGACGGGCTGTGCAGGAGAATCCTCCAACTTCTGGCGTACATGGCTAATATGAGTGTCCACTGTCCGTTCATAATTCAGATATTCTTCTCCCATTGCGGCTTTCAACAGTTGTAAACGCGTATATACAACTCCTGGTTTTTCTGCAAGTGTGAGAAGAATCTTAAACTCCGTGGGTGTTAGTTGTACTTCCTGATTACCCTTCCATACTTGATACTTGGCAACATCAATACGAATATCTCCGCGTTCCAGAACACGCTCTTCCTCAAATTCGCCGCCCATACGACGCAAGATAGATTTAATGCGAGCTGACAATTCACGCAATGAAAACGGCTTGGCCAAGTAGTCATCAGCCCCAACTTCGAGTCCAACGACTTTGTCAGCTTCTTCTGATTTGGCTGTCACCATAATAATCCCAATGTTTGAGCTTTTTCTCAGCTCACGACATACCTCTAACCCACTCATTCCTGGAAGCATCCAGTCGAGTACGACTAGATCAGGCGAACTCTGTTCAATCTTATGTAACGCTTCTGTGCCACTGTATGCTGCTTCTACCAGGAATCCTTCGCCTTCCAAAAAAGAACGCATGACATCCACTACTTTAGGTTCATCATCGACAATCAAGAGTCGATAGGACATCCTTACACCCCGTCTCTGCTCAGCAGGCTTTTGACGCTCTGCGGTGTATATGTGACAGCCTGATGCCCCAATTGATCCCAGGCTTCGAGAAAAGCTTCTTTGTTTACAGCCTGGTCTTTCTCCCCATTTAATGGATTGTTAATATAGAGTGTATCCCCTTTATATCCTACCAGCAAAACGGCGTGTTCTTCAAAAGTAGCATGAACAGGGCCTTCAGGACTCTGCCAAGTTACCCAGTCGTCTGTCGGCTGAAAAGTGGCCGTGGTCCAGAGGACCACTGGTCGACCTGACGCAACCGTCGCCAAATCATCACGAAACGGTTTACCCGTCAGGTTCAGCGCACGTCCCGGCAATATTTGATTTAAAAACTTCGTTACAGGACCGTTATAAATCCCGTAACCATCTGTATCCGTATAGACATCTCCCACAAAGCCGACATTAGGATTTCCCCAATATACAGGCTGGCCTTCTGCATTCGTGCGCAAAGGTGTAGGATCAACTGGCATATGAGCAGCCAGCCACATTTTGCTTGTTGGATGACCCGCAGCTGACAAAAGCATAGACAAACTTGTCATTTCGCAACCATCAGGAAGCTGCGGCAATTGGGATATTGCAGGTACATTCAATAAGGCAGAAGCCGGCAATGGCTCTGCATATAATTTTTGCAAAGCTTCACTCATCGTTGGCAATCTCGGTTTTGTCTTTTTTGAAATTAATTTTGGCTGTTTAGTTTTGACAACACTGGGAACCGTGGAATGCGCTAACGGTGCACCGAAAACCGTCCAAGCTGCCCCAAATACCACTGCAGCAACTCCTGTAAGCACACCAATGCGCCACCGAGCCGATTTTCTGCTGCGTATTCGTCTGGCCATGACTTGGTTTCGGCTGCTACGCATGTCTGGAGACTCCCTTCCACTTGATGCAGAAATAAAATGCTAACCGCATTCCATTCTACAAGTTTAGACAGTCCTTGACCAGTCAAGCAATTTCCTTTATTACCAGCCAACCGTCAAAGACTGCTGCGCTCCAACCATTGAATAATCGCTGCTCACACTCTTTGGCTGAAGGAAATGATTGAGCCAAGCTGCCATCGTCACAAGCGTCCACAACTCGCGCCATAAATGACGCTCACCTTCTTGATGGCGACGGAATAAAGATTCCACCTCATTCTTAGAAAGCCAATCCATCAATGGACTCTCCACAATCCACTCCAGCGCCATTTCTCCCATACTGCCCGCCAACCAAGTGGAAACAGGAACAGGAAAACCTAGCTTAGGGCGCGAAACGACGTTTTCTGGCAACAGATCACGAACGGCCTTGCGCAAAATAGCTTTGGTTGTGCGGCCCTGAATGCGCATGGATTCAGGTATAGCTGAAGCCGCTTCCAATACCCGATTATCCAAAAAAGGAACTCGCAATTCGATAGAATGCGCCATTGTCATTTTGTCCGCTTTCATCAAAATATCGCCCGGCAACCAAGTATGCATATCAATTAACTGCATGCGTGTAATTTCAGGTAAATCGGCAAACGCTTGATAAACCGGATCGGTCACATGAAAAGATGAGTGCGTCCGGAAAAATTGTTCCATAAGCATAGACTTTGCTTCTTCAGAAAAAATTTTGGCATTGCCGACAAATCGTCTTTCCAAAGGCAAACTTCCACGTTCAAGAAACCCTCGACCCTTGAGTCCCGCCGGCAGTCTTCCAGCAACGCCGCCAATAGCTCGTAATACCCAGGAAGGAAACTGCGAAAACATTTTGAGCGATCGCGGTTCATGATAGATTGGATAACCCGCAAATAATTCGTCAGCCCCCTCACCAGAGAGCACAACTTTAACATCTTCTGCAGCCAATTCAGCTACAAAGTAAAGAGCACAGGCGCTTACGTCTGCTATCGGCTCATCCAGCGCCTGGAGAATTTCCGGCAATCTTTCCGCAAATTGCGCCGCAGAAACAGAAATTTCACGATGCTCTGTACCCAATGCTCGAGCTGTATCTCTAGCAGACGCTAACTCGTTATACCAGCCACTCGCATCGTTAAATCCTACGGAGAAAGTTTTTACCTCTGTATCGTATTTTTTCATCAAAGCCACAATTGAACTGGAATCAACGCCACTGGACAGAAACGCTCCATAAGGTACATCAGCCTGAAGATGTAAACGAACAGAATCTTCGAGTGATTGTCGAACGCGATCAACATGCTCACTTTCTGTCCAATCTTCTCTTTCCAAAAAACGAGGTGTAAAATATCGGGTCATATCAATATTTCCTTGCCGATAACGCAAATAATGACCCGGAGGAAGCTTTTGTACATCTGCCAATATGGTTTGTGGATCTGGAACATATTGAAATGTTAAATAGTCCCATAAGGCCTGATGGTTTAATTGGCGGTTGATTTGCCCTGAAGCCAGTAAAGAACGCATTTCAGAAGCAAAAAGTAGGCCGTTTGGACTGTGCGTATAATATAGAGGCTTGATCCCAAACCGATCCCGCGCCAAAACCATTTCTCTTTTACGTACATCCCAAATGGCAAAAGCAAACATGCCACGCAGAAGATGAACCATTTCCACGCCATGTTCTTCATATAAATGAACCAATACCTCTGTATCTGATTCAGTCTTCAATTGATGTCCACGATGAATTAAATCTTTGCGCAAATTCTTATGATTGTATATTTCACCATTAAAAACTACCCAAACCGATTGATCTTCATTAGTCATAGGTTGATGACCATGCGCTAAATCGACAATCGACAAACGGCGAAAACCAAGACCTGCTTCTTTATCCAAATAAATTCCTTCCTCATCCGGACCTCGATGTACCATAGATCTTGTCATAGCAAGCAACATATCTTGTTGCGCATGTTTTCCAGATCGTTCAACTGTTCCACATATACCACACATGCTGGATGCCCCGCTTCCCGAGCCAACTGCAAGGCCGTACAATCTAAATGGCGACCTTGGACAGACGCACTTGTTTTCTCTATCATTCCCTGTTTTTTCTTGATTCATCCGCAGTATATCGTCTGTCCAATCTCGGGAAGTTAAAATGGTTTTTTCAGTATATGGAGATCTTGTGGAGACAGTTTGGCACTTTTATAATTGGTAAACAAACTCCACGAAAAAACACAGGCTGCAATCAACGCCCCAGCAGCGTAAACGTATTGCATATTATCCTGATAGATTTGACCGCATAAAACCCCATCTATAGAAGCGAGCAGACAGCAAACAATCACTGGCCAGCGCCATTTCAAGGAAAGCAGGGAACCTAGCAGCAGCCAAAAAGCAAGCAATACACCTCCCCCGCCATCTCCAGTAAGCTGAGGAATTTGGTTAAAAACTCCTACCCAGGCAATCCACCAAGATTGCACGCCAACCAATAAGGCAAACAAAATGAGCAAAATCCGGCCTATCCATCTTTTCACTGCCTATCCCTCCTACTTTTTTCAACTGATGATTCTATCTTGTCCTTTTTCAAACTATGTGACAGACTTGCAAATATGCTAGTTTCGCTGTAGGGGGGATTCAGTTTGGCAAAGTCGCTTCATGTACAAAATATTAACGCTTGGTTCAGTGACCAATTGGTGCTCAAACATATTCATATGGATCTGTCAGCCAACCAAATCACTGCCATCATTGGACCTTCCGGGTGTGGTAAATCAACCTTTATTCGCTGTCTCAACCGAATGCATGAAACCGTCCCCGGCGCACGCGTAACTGGTGATATTTTTTTAGAAGAAAGCTCTATTTATCAAATGCCAGCTACAGAAGTACGAAGGCGCATAGGTATGGTCTTTCGTGAACCCAATCCCTTTCCTACACTTTCCATTTTTGATAATCTCACTTTGGCGTTGCGCCTTGGCGGCATGCGTAACCATCGCCAATTACGAGAGCGAGCTGAAAGAAGTTTGCGCGTCGCTGGCTTATGGGATGAAGTCAAAGACAAACTCAATCAAAATGCACTTGTCCTCAGTCTGGGTCAGCAACAAAGACTTTGCATTGCCAGAGCGTTAGCTTTGGAGCCCGATGTACTGCTGCTTGACGAGCCAGCCTCTGCACTCGATCCGGTCTCAACCTTACAAATTGAAGAGTTAATGGAACAAATCAAAAAAGACCTCACCATTGTGATTGTCACGCATAATTTGCAACAAGCGGCGCGGATTGCCGATACTACAGCCTTTTTTCTAGACGGAGAACTGGTTGAATGGGGAGACACTTCACTACTTTTCACCAAACCATCGGATAGAAGAACGGAAGATTATATTGCTGGACGATTTGGCTGATGAATGTTTCGTCATTCATGGTCAACATTCAGAAAAAAGCGAGAATGCATGGTGGACATCTTACGAAACTTCCAAAGCCAAACTCGAACGAAAATCTGCGTCAAAAGATGAATAGTTAAAAACAAGCTGGCCACAAACCATATCCCCAATCGTTCCTGCTGTTGCAAATGAGGTAAAAGTAATTGACTATACCATATTCCCAACTTTGGACCAGCTTTTTGGAAAAATGGGGTAATGAATAACCAAAGACCGAGATCGGCCAAAGACTGAAGATAAACAATACCTGCAGCACCCAACATCCAATTTTTAGTCGACGGCAAAAGTAGATGCCATACAATTTGCATGCGGCGAATTCCCAGGGCCAACGCTCCCTCACGCTCACTCTCCGGCACCCTCGCCAAACTTGCCATCCAAAGCTGACTGAGATGTGGAATCAAATACAGCCATGCTGCCAAGAACAAGGCGACAATCAAATGTCCTTGAGTTCTTTGGAAAATGATCACACCCAACACATAACTAAAAAGGACCCCCGGCAATCCTGCCCAAATTTGCAACACGTATTGAAGCCAAACAGACGTGGAGACTGCGCGATATTCTTTGTAATAAACTGCTAAGAAAAAGGCAAACGGTATTGAAAAACACAAACTGCCAAAAAGCAACCCCATATACTCCATTACCATAAAAAAATCTGGCCAGGCTCGTCCACCGAGCCAAACGAGTGATGTCCCTGCTTGCACATAAACCAAAAGTATGATTACAACAAACAGGACTGCCAGCAGCCAGACCATACCGCTAGACACGATTGCCGCCCTGCGATTGCGCTTACGACGCAATCTTTCTGCTTCCATCATATCTGCTTCCTCTCAATCAACTTCATTAAAAGACTTCTGCGGATGAGCCAATGTGAAAGACTCTGAGTCAAGGCAATGATGATGAAAAAACTAAGTAAAGGCAGCCCTGCTGTGCGCATGAGTGATGATAACTTGCCATGCGAAAACAGTGCATCCGCCACTATCCGAACGCCTGCATTCACATCCATAAACCAAGTAGAAGGAAAATGGGCAAAAAAAAGCACCCAAAGTGCGACGGTTTCACAAAATGCTCGCCCAATTCCTATCAGCAGAGCACTGTAGAAAATGGGACGCAACAAAGGAAAATAGACATGACGGGCTAGCTCCCATTCGCTTAAACCAAGACCGAGTCCCGCTTCACGAGTCAGGTTAGAAATCTGAAAATATCCTTCACAGAGTATTGAGATGAGCAAGGGTATCAGCAAAACGATTAACAACAGAATTCCCGCCAAGAAAAATAGCTCGTCCATATTTGCCTGACGATTTGAAGTGTAAGAATGAAATAAAATGCTGCCCATACAAAGACCAACAATCCACACGGGTAGACCACGCAGGACATCACTCAAAAAAATCATGATTCGCTGACGATTACCCACTGCCTGAAAACAAATCGCATAAGAGATTCCAGTCGCAAAAATGAGGGCTATGAACGTTGCTATGACAGCCATCAGCAACGAGCGCAATTCAGCCATTAGCACACGATGCCCTCCTTTAACCGTTTATTATTCTATTGCACCAATAACGTCCCGTACGCCGTTAGGATAATCAACTACTTGTATGGTTATTTTTGCATCCTTGGACCTTTCGTCAATTAATCTAAAAACATCATCCACACTTTGCAACATAACCTGGTTATCCGAACTTCAATGAATTGATCTTGAGAAGATGGTCAGTTCATCCTTAATGATTGAAACTCTTTCAAGATATGCTGATGATACAACTTTTCCAATTCAAGCGGAATTACATCCGTCAGAGACCGAACACATTGCCCCATGGAACGCTTAAAACAACGCCAGAGCGAGGAAGCCAAACACAGTCAATCCGCCAATCATATGGTCCCAGGCACTTCCCGTAGTGAGGATTCGTATCCCCAATCGCTTCGACCAAGGCCAAAACAGCGGTACGCCTCCCGCTATGGCATCCGCAATCAGATGCAGGATGTAGCCAATCATAAGACCAAGAACCGCTACATGTACGTCAGAAAAAACGGTATGGACGTGCCAAAGCCCGTACCCGAGCATAAAAACAGCGATAAGGCTGTGCGTGAAGGTACGATGTTTGGAGAACATGGCGCCTACACACCAAAGAGCGATAGGGATGGTCGCCTGCCAAGATAGATAATGTTTCCAGGCGAGATACGCGAGGAGTACCGCAATGAGTCCCAATCCCAAACGTCTGGAAAGATTGCGAGAAGTCCGAAAGGCAAGCGTCAATACGATAACCATTCCCCAAGCGTCGAGAGAGGTTTCTCTGTGAAGCAAAAACACCATGCCAACCAACAAGGCAAAGACGGGCAGGGCCATGAAGCGCTCCAAATCGCGAGAAGCGAGCGCATTCGGTTCATCGAGATCAGGCAAAAGTGAGCCGATGACAAACGCTGCGACAAGAATGGCTTGCAAGATGAGCATGTGCGGGATCGTCCGCCAACTGTGGCTTAGAAGGCGGCGCATGGGTTCCCAGGATTCGTGGAGTAGAAAAGGTGTGGCCACGACAGCACCCACTGCGCCAATTCCCATATGACTGCGCCCCAACATAAAAAATACACCCCTTTGTGGAGAAGTACACTTTCTACAAGGAGCGTACCATGTTTGTGGATTAGAAAAACGTCAAAAAAACATCAATTTTGATGGATGGAAATTGCTCCTGTCACAAAGTGTGTAGCGGGTACGTCTATTCAGGTGAACAGTCGAAACTTGGGGTGGTTTTTGTGCAAAAACGAATCTGGGGACTGACGGCGTCTATGCTTGCATTGACGTGTTCGGCCGTGTCTGGGTGTGGGATTGATAGAATCGCCTCATGCGTTGTTTGATTCCGTCCAGTAATTGGATTTTGATTGATTTAACCCATTCAATAAAGTTGCCGTATAATCATCATGTTCAAAATACTCAGGAGGTAATTCGAAGTGAAACGATATAAAAAATGGACTACAGCAGGGATTGCATTGACAATAGTCGGGCTCCTAACAGGATGTGGGACAGGTGGTGGAGTGAGTTCAGGTTCGACTCCTGTTACTAATGTGACCAATAGCCCCACATCGAATGTTACACATACATCAACACCATCGAATAGCGTTGCAAGTAAAACGGCAAACAGCACGTCGACTAGTACTCATCAATTCAACAATAACTCGACAGTCAGTAACAATACAAAACCAAGTTCTCAGGCGTCTTCTTCAACATCAGGGATGGTACATCTGAATTTAACTCAGGCTCAAATCCAAACGATTAAAACGGCCATCATTAAACTCAGAGGAAACCCAAGCCAAATGACGTTTGCAGATGGAGAGATAAAGATATATGTCCCCCAACAAATTCCGCAAGGACAGCTATTTCTGAATGCCGATTTTGGTGCGAGTGCAGTATTTGGGGCATGCGTGACTCTGTATTTTAGCGGATTCAAAGTAAGAATCGGCGGTCAACAACCTTCTCTGTTGGCTATTCACAAAACTAATTCAGTTAAACTTTCTAACGGAGCGATGGGTACTTGGTACGTGCCCAATCAAGGAGTACCAACTGAAACAAATAAACTCAGTGACTACTTTATGACTTGGATTGGTAAGACCCACATCACCATTAGTTCAAACTTGAAATCCGTGTCACAAACTCAGATTGAAAAAATGGCAAGTTCGATGGTCTATTTGGGGGCAAATCAATAATGACATTCATAGGAGAGAGTCTGCCCTGGGGTAAAGCAGACCCTCTTAATGCTTATGAGTAGATGTAGTCGTATTGTGCTAGATTATGCACTCCGATTAGATATACCAAACCCGAGCCGGGGACATTAGAGGTAGGACTTGCTCCATTTTTCACTCCATTTGATGAGATTTTTATTCTGACTTTGAATATCAATCCCGCCGTCCACGTCCCCAGTAGAGGGCATAGCCAAGCAGTTCGTCCTGGATAACCTTGGCTTCCGCCAATAGCAAACTCACCTGTTCCAACCGCTTCTGGTCTTCCTCGTTCTCCAACATTTCCGCGTACCTGGTATAGGCTATCAACGCTTTGTGCGTTTGGGATGAGGTAGATGGGTACGATGGGGTAAGCACGTCCGATGATGACAGAACACGCTCTGCGGTCACAAAGATATACCGTGTGGATGGAAAAATGCCCCTGTCACAAAATGTGTAGCGGGTACGTCTATACAGGTGAACAGTCGAAACTTGGGGTGGTTTTTGTGCAAAAACGAATCTGGGGACTGACGGCGTCTATGCTTGCGTTAACATGTTTGACCGTGACCGGGTGTGGGATCACTCATCATCCTTCTTCTACAGGAAGCCCGAATACATCGCAACATAGTACATCTTCAAGGAATAACCAAAATCAAGTTGCAAATATAGTTGTTCCTCATTCTCATATGCAAGTTTTCACTAACCAGTCGGTTCAAATTCGTGGCGTGGTATTGAATCAATCACATCAAGGTATACCTAACATTCAGTTAGCCGTGGTGGGACTTCCTGACCATTCATCTGGATACATGGTGAAAACGAATGCTCAAGGTGAGTTTGATCTAACGGCAAAGTGGAGTAAACCTGGGCATTATTTGGTGAATGTTAGTGACGAGAAACATTCTGCGCATTTCACAGTTGTAGTTCAACCCAATTCAACTGATTCGGGTGCTCTTTCTAGTCCCCAACAGACATCATCAACAACCCAAATTGTTCATTCTAATACTAATATTCAGACACAGACTTTCAATAATAGTATTCAAGCAACTGATGCTATCCAGCAAATGATCCCGAATTATGGTCATCCTCAAAATCCTTTAGTCAATTTAGGATATGGAATAAAATCTCAGTTTATCGGCGGTGCCGGTAACTATGTATATTTATGGAACGAGGGACAATGGGCCATTCAAGGACAATTTTTATCAACCAATCAAAACGGGAAAAAGATTATGCAATCTATTGCTGAATATTTGCACTCACATATGATGCCCATTCCAGAGAAAATTGGCGCAATTCTTGTGAGTGACAATTCCAATCAATATCATCCTTCTGATAGTACACTCAAAACGACTATAGTTTGGCAAAAAGGAAACAAAATATATTCATTCAAGTATGTCGGTGATCCAGTTTCTGCATTGCGTATCGTTGTTCATGCGTATTAATCAAATGTAATTGGAAATAGGGAGACTCAGGTTATCAACCTGGTCTCCTATCCAATCTTCAAGAAAGTTTAATAAAAACTGCATTACCTCCAAGTTGGTCTGTTTGTATGGAATCATTGTCAACAACAATTCCATCATAATCATATTCGCAACTAGTCTGGAGTATCTGCCATCCTCTTACTTGCCCATTATCAACAGTTGGCCAAATACTAGATGAGCAGCATCTCCAATAATGTGAAGTTGTTAAATCGTAGTACAACTGTGAGCCGTCCATTTGAGCATAAGGTTCATCATCTCCCACATATACTCCCCCTTCATAACCAGCTGCTTGGCAAGTGCTATTAAAAGAATTAGCATAGTCGATGATGTCCTGAATCGTCGTATTAGCAGTTGCTCCCTCCAAATCACACCATAATGTCATTCCTGCTGCGCCAGAAAATCCATTCGCTACATCTATACACTGTTGAGCGTGTGCAGCACCAACAGAACTAGGATCAGAATCAAACATGCCAGAGTAATATCCTCTGTACAATCCAACATAAAACCCTTGGCTTAATTGTTGTTGAACATAGTTCTGTATTTCACTTGTAGTACCTGAAACTACATCAGCTAGTGCAATTAAATATGGGGAATTATCCCACATTGTTGCAATCTGTGATGAGTCTAGAATGGACGCGGTATCAAAACCTGTTGTTCCGGGAGCAGTTACTGTAATCACTTGTGTCATTTTTTACCCTCCGTTTCATGTTCCACCCGGCCGGAGTGGTGAGGGGCTTTCGTTTTGCCCCTCTACTCTTTAAAAGCACCTCTACTCCCCATTTTGAGCATGCTCTTCAAAAATTTTTTTCAGAACCTCTTCCAACATTCCCGTACAAACTTGCGATTGAGCTTCCTCTCTCCACCATCTCGGCACAGATGACACTTGCTGATCAATCTCTGCTCGGAAATATCGACATAACAGAAAGACATCTACTTCCTTGTTTTGTCTGACTTGTTCCAAAAGATTGTGTACCTTCTGTGTTCTATCCCTCATTTTGTATCTGCTCCTTTAATTTCCGAATCGCTTGACGGTGTATGTGGCTAATCGTTGTTTGGGCAATCCCTATTTGTCTGGATAATTCCCGTTGACTTTTTCCTTCCCAGTACAATCCATACAGAATGGTTTTTTCACGCTCGGATAAGCCAGAAAACCATTCCATCTCACGGTTTGAATGATCAGCTAACAAATCAGGGATGGATTGGATAAACTCTTCTCCTTCTACATTCGCGGCATTGAGAATGAGGTCTTCTCGGCTCCATCTCTTGTATTTGTTTCGCGTATGGGCTGCCACATGCCGTATGATCTTGCGAATCCAGGCTACTTCTTGTTCAGGGGTATAGGTGGTCATGCTCGGTCACGTCCTTGCACATGGCCCCGTCCACGTCCCCAGTAGAGGGCATAGCCAAGCAGTTCGTCCTGGATAACCTTAGCCTGTTCCGTCAACAGCAAACTCACCTGTTCCAACCGCTTCTGGTCTTCCTCGTTCTCCAACATTTCCGCGCACCTGGTATAGGCTATCAACGCTTTGTGCGTTTGGGATGAGGTAGATGGGTACGATGGGGTAAGAACGTCCGATGATGACAAAGCTTGTTCTGCGGTCACGAAGATATACCGTGTGGATGGAAAAATGCTCCTGTCACAAAATGTGTATCGGGTACGTCTATACAGGTGAACAATCGAGACTAGGGGTGGTTTTTGTGCAAAAACGAATCTGGGGACTGACGGCGTCTATGCTTGCGTTAACATGTTTGACGGTGACCGGGTGTGGGACTGTTCCTGCTAATAATTCATCTCAACAAAATCATTTTTCTACGTTTGGCCATAAACATCAGAGTAAAAAATTATCATCCGATACTTCGAATAGTAGTTTAAGGGTAAACAAAACATCCAATTCAACATTAAATAACCATTCGATTTCATTGAATCAAAACAATATCTCCACAAATATCAGGAAAGTATCTTCAAATGAAAGATTTCAATCTATAATACAAGAGGCAATGTCACATATAACGGAACCCAAATTCCCACTTATGGCTCCTACTCTTCCAGAATATCGACCTTCAAAAAATCTTTCTGGTTTTCAACCATTCAAAGATAGTACTTCCATGTTTTTAGGTGCTACGACGGAAAGCAATCTTCATAGTTATATGGTCAACTTGCAATGGGCACATAGCCAACTACCTGTGAATAGCCCTAACCTATCGATGCCTCCGAATACTGGCGATGCTACTATCATTGGATCTTTTGGAGGTAAACAGTATTCTTCTAGTAAGGCCGCTTTAGAGCAACTAGATATTCAACAAATCAATTCTCGACTTTTACCTCCTGCTAATAGTAAATCTGGCAGAATTAATCTTGGCGAGGGTATTCAAGGAATGGAATATTCCATTTCATCAGGTAAAGTTAGTTGGGTTATATGGCATCAAAATGATTGGCAACTAGAGGTGATGGGTGGTTTTACACTTCCTTCTATCTCAGTTGCAAAGGAAGTGGCTACGTATTTGCACAAATATAATTTGCCATCTAAAAATGGAGTATTTATTGTTCAAATGGCAGCTGATGGCAATCACACATCTGCACTTTGGGTAAATGGAAATGTCCGGTATTTTTGCAGTGATTACCACTCTGCACTGCAAGCGGCAAAAATGCTCGTATCTATGAGATTATACCCATAACTTCATTTGATAGTGTTGTAGAAAACAGAAGAGACCTCCAAGGTAAATGGTTAGATAATGTCTACCTTTTACCTTGGAGTAATTTTTACAGCCATCCTGCATTAGCAGCCTGTTGAACAGTAGTCAATCCTTTATCGTAATTATCGGCGTATGTTGCTCCAGAGCAATCAATATAGCCGATATTGTGAGAAGATTCCCAAGCAGAGAAGCTTGTAAACTCTGTAAGATTAACTCCATCATTTGAAGCTGTAGATTGCAAATTACTTACCGCTGCTCCCCCCATTGCCACTACACACCATTGACCATTTACACCCAAATTAGCAGAATGAACAGCAATCTGAGCATCTCTAGTAAGGTATGCTTGGACAAAACTTGGTGAATCGTACAACCACTGCTGAATGAATAGTCCATTTACGTAATCTTCATCATCACCCACCAATATAACCACTCTTCGATTTTGACTGTTCGTTCCAAAAGGAATATAGTTCAAACCGCTTTCTACAGTAAAACTCGGAGTCAAAATAGGTCCGTATGACCAGTCACCTGAAGAAGCGTTATTATATCTTGGCTGTGTTCCAGAAGGAGAGGTTGCAACATAAGGACCATCGTAATTTACAGATGGAACGTTCTGGTAATTAATTCCGTAAGCTTTAAAAAGTACAGAAAGTCCATATGCATTATTATATCCATTACCCATATAGTCATTAGGACCTTCATTATACTGATTCAAAGCCAGAGAAAGGTTTTGCCAATTTACAGTTGATCCACCCATATTCCCCTTTAGGTACCAAGCACCTGCAGCCGCATTTATCGAATCAGCGTTTTCTACATCACTAACGGACATCGTGAGTCCCGTATTGTTATTCGGAGAAACAAAGCTGTCGATAAATGACTGAGAATCCACAGTACCTATTTGCATCCAGTTTTGTAGTGGACCACCATTCTCTTGTATGGCTTGTGCAAGTAAAACCTGGTGTTAGGATGAAATAGTGGACACAACGAATCGAGAATGTAAGAATAAGGCGATTCGAGGTGAGCCACATGACACAGAAATACGACAAGGAATTCAAACTTCACGCAGTTCAATTGGCTTTGGAGAGCGGGAAACCAGCGAGCCAGGTGGCTCGGGAGCTCGGTATTTCGCAAAAGACGTTGTATGGCTGGATGGCAAAATACAAGGAGGATCCTTCTACCCCGTTCGTCGGGAGCGGGAACCTCAAGCCGGAAGCGAAGGCCCTACGGGATCTTGAGCGGGAAATCCGTGAACTGCGAGAGGAGAATGCGATCTTAAAAAAAGCTGTGCGCATCTTCACAAACGACCGGAAATAAGGTACCAATTCATCCACAGACACCGCTCCAAATTTTCGGTTGAGAAGATGTGCAAAATATTGGGGGTATCTCGGAGCGGGTACTATGCTTGGCTCAGGCGTCCTGAGAGTGAGCGTTCCAAGCGCCGGAAGCGAATCACGAAACGAGTCCATCAGATATTCGTGAAATCCCGTCGTCTATATGGCAGTCCTAAGATCACGCAGATCCTGCGCCATGAGGGCGAACGGGTGGCTCAAAAGACAGTGGCCAACATCATGCGGGAGAATGGGCTTAGGAGCCGCACAGTCCGCAAGTACAAGGCGACGACGTATTCGAACCACGACTACCCGGTACAGGATAATGTGCTAAACCAAACGTTCGTAGCAGAGCGTCCTAACCAAGTATACATGGCAGACATCACTTACATCCCAACGGATGAGGGATGGCTCTACCTGGCCAGCTTGGAGGATTTATATAGCCGCAAGATTGTGGGCTGGCGTGCGGATGCACGGATGACAAAAGAGCTGTGCATCGGAGCGCTGGAGCAGGCCTGCAAACGCCAGAGGCCAACAGAACCAGTGCTGCATCATTCGGACCGTGGGAGCCAGTACGCCTCTCATGACTACCAGGAAAAGCTGCAAGAGTACGGGATGGTTGGTAGCATGAGCCGCAAGGGTAATTGCTTTGACAATGCGTGTATTGAGTCGTTTCACAGCATCATCAAGCGAGAGCTCGTGTATCTGGAAAAGTTCAAAACAAGGGAACAAGCCATACGACGGATCTTCGAATACATTGAGGTCTGGTACAACCGGGAGCGGGTACACTCATCTATCGGGTTTCTAGCACCGGCTGAGTACGAAAGAAGATATTTCCAAGTGTCGAGAGTCAAGGCAAGCTAAGCGAGACAAAAGTAATCGTGTCAGAATATTAAAACTTACAATTTCTCTGTTTTGAGGTGTCCACTATATTGACTTAATACCAACCATTGACGGGAGATTAAATTGAGAAGCTGCTCCAATTAAGTGATCTCTCATACGTGCATATTCCGAGTCTCCACTAGCTCCATAATAAGAAACTATTGTCTGATCACAAACAGGATCAGCAGTTTCAAGGTAGTAGGCATCATACGTATTGTTACTTGGGTTTGAACAGGAAGTTGCTCCGTAAGCCATTTAAATCTCCTCCAAGTTTATGAATTCCACACGGCCGGAGTGGTGAGGGGGCTTTCGTTTTGCCCCTCTACTCTTTAAAAGCACCTCTACTCCCCATTTTGAGCATGCTCTTCAAAAATTTTTTTCAGAACCTCTTCCAACATTCCCGTACAAACTTGCGATTGAGCTTCCTCTCTCCACCATCTCGGCACAGATGACACTTGCTGATCAATCTCTGCTCGGAAATATCGACATAACAGAAAGACATCTACTTCCTTGTTTTGTCTGACTTGTTCCAAAAGATTGTGTACCTTCTGTGTTCTATCCCTCATTTTGTATCTGCTCCTTTAATTTCCGAATCGCTTGACGGTGTATGTGGCTAATCGTTGTTTGGGCAATCCCTATTTGTCTGGATAATTCCCGTTGACTTTTTCCTTCCCAGTACAATCCATACAGAATGGTTTTTTCACGCTCGGATAAGCCAGAAAACCATTCCATCTCACGGTTTGAATGATCAGCTAACAAATCAGGGATGGATTGGATAAACTCTTCTCCTTCTACATTCGCGGCATTGAGAATGAGGTCTTCTCGGCTCCATCTCTTGTATTTGTTTCGCGTATGGGCTGCCACATGCCGTATGATCTTGCGAATCCAGGCTACTTCTTGTTCAGGGGTATAGGTGGTCATGCTCGGTCACGTCCTTGCACATGGCCCCGTCCACGTCCCCAGTAGAGGGCATAGCCAAGCAGTTCGTCCTGGATAACCTTAGCCTGTTCCGTCAACAGCAAACTCACCTGTTCCAACCGCTTCTGGTCTTCCTCGTTCTCCAACATTTCCGCGCACCTGGTATAGGCTATCAACGCTTTGTGCGTTTGGGATGAGGTAGATGGGTACGATGGGGTAAGAACGTCCGATGATGACAAAGCTTGTTCTGCGGTCACGAAGATAACCCGTGTGGATGGAAAAATGCTCCTGTCACAAAATGTGTATCGGGTACGTCTATACAGGTGAACAATCGAGACTAGGGGTGGTTTTTGTGCAAAAACGAATCTGGGGACTGACGGCGTCTATGCTTGCATTGACGTGTTTGACCGTGACCGGGTGTGGGATTGATAGAATCGCCTCATGCGTTGTTTGATTCCGTCCAGAAATTGGATTTTGATTGATTTAACCGATTCAATAAAGTTGCCGTATAATCATCATGTGCAAAATACTCAGGAGGTAATTCAAAGTGAAACGATATAAAAAATGGATTACAGCAGGGATTGCATTGACAATAGTTGGGCTCCTAACAGGATGTGGGACAGGTGGTGGAGTGAGTTCAAGTTCGACTCCTTCGAAGAATGTGACGAACAACACTGCTACTAACAATACAAGTGCATCAATATCATCAAATAATACGGTAGTCACTGCGAATTTGACAAATCAAACCAAGATGAGCAGTACGAGTTCAAATCAGACTGGTACAAAAATGGATACCTTTCCTGCACTAATCCAAGAAGGTATGCAACAGATTAGTGGGAAGACATCACTTCCGTTGTATGCACCTACAATTTACCCTGGTTCAGCACACACACCTGTTCCAGTGACAGTATCAACTAATATCGGAAGTTCACCGACATCGAACTATAGTATCATGTTCAATCGGAATAACTTAAACATAGGTGGATTTAGCATGTCTGACTGGTCTACTACAAACACCGCTTCTCAACATTTATTACCAGAAAATTCATCGCTGTATATACAAACATCTGTGCCATCTGTATCAACAATAGGCTTGGGAAATGGTATTCAAGCTGGAGTAAAAAAGTCACCAGTTCAAGGGAAAAACGTATCTGCACTCGTCTGGAACGAAGGGCGATGGACAATGCAAGTTTTGTATCCGACAAGTTCACAAAGCGAAGCTATTACAATTGCTAAAAAAATTGTCCAGTATTGTCATTATAAATTTCTTCCTGTTCCCGATACAAAAGGCTACGTTCTCACGAATCTGGCATCAGGATATGCAACTATTTACGTTGCTTGGAATAAAGGACAGTACGTATTTAACACAATTAGCAATGGAACTTGGAATTCTAATTCAAGTGGTGGTTATCTGTCGGCATTAGAAATGGCCGTGTCAATGACACCTTATAAGTAGTATTAATTAAAATGTAACTCCCCCATGAATTATATGTGTGTGCGCTATTTGACGTACACATTGAATCCAAACCTGTACCTTACTCATCTTTTCGAACAGCTGCCGAATATCCAAATCGACGACCCAGAGCTATTAGGAGCCCTACTCCCCTGGTCTGAACAACTACCTGAATCCATACGCAAGCCTAGCAAAAAGTGATATATGAACATACAGCCCCGCCGACGGCAGGGCTTTTATGTAGAAAGCCTAGGACCAGTGATTACGTGGTGCAAGGTCTGTGCTATTTGACGCTTACACAGTACGAAAAAGAATCTATCCTCACCATGAACGTAGCCGTATTTGATGTCAACTTCCCAGAGCTGATTCGGTGCCATAATGTCCCGATTTCTGGCCAATCTCCGTGGATACTTGGACTTGATTTGCCGCTGCTGTTTGAGAATCCCCAGCTCTTTACACAGTCGATATACCTTCTTCTTGTTGATAACCAACTGATACTCTCGTTTTAACACGTAGGTCAGCTTGAGATATCCGTAGGCAAACCCATCTCCCGCTACGGCGTTCATTATCCATTCCTTGACCTGTTCGTCACTAACTTTGCTTCCATCGTGCGTATACGTATATTGGGTCGCAGGACGCCCTCCCAAAGTCGTTCTCGGCTTCGGCTCGTGTGTCAGTTGATAATAATAAGTGGACCGAGAGACCCCCACGATGCGCAGCACGAAGGTGACTGAATGTCCGGCTGTGATCCACTTGTGCGCAATGGCTACTTTATCCGCAAGTGAGGGTTTGCTTTTTTTAACAGGTCACGCAAAATACTATTTTCAAGCGCCTGGTCAGCAAGAGCCTTTCTCAATTGCTCAACTTCCGTAGACAGCTCAGAACGCTCTGCGTTTAATTGCTTAATCTCTTCAGGGGTGACATGCGTAGGAACTCCCTTTAGAGTGCCAGGAATCTTGCCACCATTTTGTATACTTGCCCCAAAGTCAACCCAGACAGAAGGGATGGGTTAAGATGAAGTAGAGGTGTTTGTGATGCTGGGACGTAAGTGGACAGTGGATGAAAAAATAAACATCGTCCTCGAGGGCATGATGCCTAGTGCAAATATTAGCGAAGTATGTCGGCAGCATGGCGTGGCCCAGAGTCTTTATTACAGGTGGCGTGAAGCGTTCCTGTCTGGTGGGCGGGCTGGACTTCAGTCCGGACCCTCTACGAGGGAGCAGGAGTTGGAGAAGGAGTTGCAGGAGGCTAGGGCTAAGATCGGTGAGCTTACGATGCAGGTGGATGTGTTGCGAAAAAAATCGAATTGGGGCCGGAAGTAAATAGCCGTTCTTTGGTCTGTCAGCTCACCAAAGAAGGGTTCCCGGTCCCAGTGATTGCAAAAGCGTTAGGGCTGAATCGGACGTACTGTTACAGCCTATTGAAGCCGTATGTGCCAAAACCGAAGCGGCCTCCTGTGGATAAGAACGCTGTGGTTCATCAGTGGATTCGGAAACTGTGCGAAGAATTCCCCACGTACGGATACCGGCGAATCCAAGTCATGCTGCGCCGCCGATACAACTTGCGGGTGAACCATAAACGGGTGTATCGGCTGATGAAGGAAATGGGGCTGCTGGTGAAAACCCAGAAACGGGGCGCTTCACGAGCGAAACGGCGAGGGAAAATACCAGTCACCAGGTCCAACGAGCATTTCCAGTGCGACATGACGAAGGTGTGGTGCGGGAAAGACGGATGGGGTTATCTGTTTGCCGTGATTGACGCTTATGACCGGGAGATTGTGGGGTACTCATTTTCCCGGTTCTGCCGTACGGAGGACTTGCTGAATGCTGTAGATATGGCGCTGAATTATCGTTTCCCAAGCGGCGTTCAAGGTGCCGGTTTGACGCTTCGAACGGACAATGGCTGCCAGATGACGAGTCGACGGTTCATCGAAGCGATGAAGGTCTGCCAAATCAATCACGAGCGGACGGGGTACAACAACCCTGATGCTGACGGATACATCGAGCGATTCTTCCGGTCACTGAAAGAGGAAGAAGTCTGGCTGCAGGAATACAACAGCTTTGCCGAGGCGAAAGCGGCAATTGAATCGTACATTCACTTTTACAACACGGACCGACCACACTCCGCACTAGGTTATCGCTCGCCTTTGGAATTCAGAAATTGGCAAAAGAAACGGAACGCAGCGTGAGACGGTTTTTATCTGAATTGCATTTCTCTCTTAAAAGCCATCCCATCTGTCTTGACAAAATCGGGTTCACTACGTTTGCTCAGCCTGCTTCACCCAACGACGAACCACATTTGTGTTGATGTCGTGCTTTCTGGAGACCAAAGCAATATTCCCGGTCTCAATACATTCACGTACAACCTGCTGCTTAAACTGTGTTGTAAATTTCCGACGTTCCATTATTCATCCTCCTGCTGGTTTAGTATCCTACGCAGCAGGGAGTTTGTCCAACCTGATTTCGGGGCTTAAGAGGTTCTCGACTTCGGCTCGTGTGTCTGTTGATAATAATAGGTGGATCGAGAGACCCCCACGATGCGCAGCACGAAGGTGACTGAATGTCCGGCTGTGATCCACTTGTGCGCAATCGCTAATTTATCCGCAGGTGAGGGTTTGCTTTTTTTAACAGGTCACGCAGTATGGCAATCTCCAGATCCTTGTCACCCAAGATCTTCTTGAGCTTGTCGTTCTCCGTCTCAAGCTCCTTGAACTCCGACGAGGAAGGGATGTAGCTGGCAACCTTCTTTGCCTCAGGGGCTGCGGACTGCCAATCCTGATGCTTGGATTTAGACATCCAGTTATCAACCACTTTTGGGACAATACCGTGGCGGCGCGCTACCTGGGCGGCATTTCCCACCTCACGCACCTCTTTAAGAATCTGTTCTTTAAATTCCAACGTATATCGTTTCCGTTGCATCAATAAATCCCCTCCACTGATAATTCAAGCTTAGTGGACAAGGGATGAAGACTCAAATCCAATTTCGGGGCTTAAGAGAAACGAAGCGCAAGAAACTGGTTTCTCTCGGCATCCCCGAGGAATGGGCTAGAAATATTAGCGGTTCTCGCAAGGGATACTGGCGTCTGGCATTGACTCCGCAAATGAACAAAGCCCTTGGCCTCGCCTACTGGCGAGACCAAGGACTCGTGAGCCTAGTTGAACGATACGATGCCCTTCGTTCCACGACATGAACCGCCGTATACCGAACGGTACGTACGGTGGTGTGGGAGAACGGGGGTTAGTCACCACTTTCTACCCGATTAATATGAAACTGGTTGAAACTGAAGACTTTTTGGGTCTTGCCTCATGTAATCCAAATCACCTGCTACTCCACTGCAAACTTCACCAATAGAATACTGGGCAATTACAATTTCTTGACCCCCAGCATTTATCGGTGAACTTTGATAATAGTTTGGCCACATACTTTCAGCCTCACTACATGAATAACACTGATGTAGCGCCGCCCATAATACAAAAGGCGTTGATGGTACATATGAAGAGCCGAAATAATAATTCCATTTATTGTCTGTTGAACCAATTGATATATATACCCCTGGATTATATCCTTCTGAGGTGCTTGCAATGTATGACAGAGCAGCCTCTAATACTTCTTGATTTGCAGTTTGGTTTGTTCCCCATCCTCCAGAGGCCAATTCTACATCAAAGAATATTGTTTTACCGGTAATACTACTATCACCTTGTAACTGACTTATTGCAGCTTCTGCTTGCTTGGTTCCCCATTCTGAAGTGGAGTAACTACCTGCATCTCCAGGTCCCTGAAGAGTCCACAAACTGTAAACTGAGGCAGCGTTGCTAATACAAGTGCTACACGAACAAGCCGGAGTTGGTGTTACTCCATAGCCTGTAGGTTTCCCATAAAAATCAAATGAACCACAAGACACGGATTGATAATCACGAGAATCTCCACCATAGTAGTTACCGGTTGTACTGCACGGACATGGAACGTCAGAATTAAAGGAACTTTCACAAACGGCTGATGGCCCTTCTGGTGTTGGTGGACTCGGAAATTCAGCAGGGTATACACCATAAAGAGCATAGTATGCGTATGCCGCTGAAATATAGAGAGTATCAGATGCTGTTGCACCCGCTCCATTGACAAAGTAATTCGCTCCTGGCAACGTATCGCGAGGTGCAGTTGCAATCGCAAAAGGTGTACTCCCACCTGCTTCCCCAGCTGGGTTGCTCCAGCCGCACTGATTGTAATAAAGCGAATCAAGGGCTGCTCCGCCAACCGCTATGACTAAATAGTCTCCACTTGTTACTTGATTCCAAGCATTATAAAAATCAGCCTGTACACTGGTGCTTGGCAATTGAAGTGCCGCAGCTATACCTCTTGCCTTTTCTAGGTCTCCAGTTGTAGCAGCATATAACACTAACTGCGATGCTGATATACTCATGATTCGTTTCCTCCTTAATTTAGAATTTTTAACAGGTGCATCCTTGATCAGAACTCATAGATGAAGAACAAGTGTTGCTTGCAACAGCTGTAGCTGGTAAAGTATCTCCCCATCCACTTGGGTAACTACCATTTACCGCATAATAGGCAAGCATGGTGACTAACTTTAAAGTTCCAAGTGCTGTTGTTCCGGCACCATTCTCATAGTAGTTTGCACCAGGCAATGACGACTGCGGCTCCGAAGCATATGCAAAAGGTGTTGACCCACCGGCATCACCTGCAGGATTGCTCCATCCGCAAGGATTATAGTAAAGAGCATTATTCGCGTTTGCCCCCACTGTAATGACGAGATATTCACCACTTTCCGTATGATTCCAAATATCATAGAAATCACCTAGTACATTGGGAGAAATGGGTACACCGGCAATGCTTGCCGCCGCCATAGCCATGTCATAGTTGGATGAATCGGCGGGATAAAGTAATATATTCCCTGCTGGTATTGTCATAATTGTCACCTCATTTTTTTGATTCTGTCGGTCTTGTTCACATCAGGGAGTAGTCATATCTAGATGCAGTGCTTCTTGGATGGCTACCTTGTTAAATCCACGAATTACTTGATCATCAATAAGTAGAATGGGAACCACATTGAATCCAAGTTTTTCTAACTCGTGTTTGCCAATCTCCGTCATAACGTCTACTTCTTCATAGTCCACTTCGTTTTGTTTAAGGAACTCTTTGGCTTTCCTACAGTAGACACATGTCGAACTGGCGTAAACTTTGACTTTAGCCAATCGTAATCCCTCCTTTCAAAAGTGAAGAGTAGAGAACCGATTTTTGGCTCTCTACTCTATACAAACAACTTGAATCGTTATTTTGATTCACAAGAAAGGTCTTTTAAAATTTGTTTAAGAAGTTCATGGCATAGTTCCTGTTCTATCTCCTGTGCATAGCTTGACGAAATACTATATGCTTGCTTTTTGAATTCAGATTCAAAACACTTACATAACATTTTGGCAGATTTCCTATTTCCATCTCGAGCATTTTGTAAATGCTCTTGAATTTGATGAGCACTACATTTCATATTGCTTTAATTCCTCCTTTAACTTTTGTAAGATAAGATAATTGACTCTACTTACTTCAGCTTGACTCAAGACACAAGATTTTGCTGTTTCTCGTTGAGAAGCTCCTTCCCAATAAATTTTTTTCACAATGCATTTCTCTGTGTTCGTCAATGTCTCATTGAAAAAAATTTCCCATTCAGTCATTGACAATTCATAACTTGCTGCCTCTGACGGGAATGATTCTTCTCTCTCTTCCCCTGTCATTGTTAGTTCGTTCAAAGTTAATTCATCCTTACTCCAACGCGCATATTGTTTACGCATATTATGAGCATGATTGCGAATGACTTTAAGACACCATGCAACTTCTTGTTTTGGTTCAAACTGTTTCTTTAAGTTCATGACATATTTTCACTCCATTTGATGAGATTTTTATTCTGACTTTGAATATCAATCCCGCCGTCCACGTCCCCAGTAGAGGGCATAGCCAAGCAGTTCGTCCTGGATAACCTTGGCCTGTTCCGCCAACAGCAAACTCACCTGTTCTAACCGCTTCTGGTCTTCCTCGTTCTCCAACATTTCCGCGCACCTGGTATAGGCTATCAACGCTTTGTGCGTTTGGGATGAGGTAGATGGGTACGTTGTAGTCAGAACGTCCGATGATGACAGAACACGCTCTGCGGTCACGAAGATAACCCGTGTGGATGGGAAAATGCCCCTGTCACAAAATGTGTAGCGGGTACGTCTATACAGGTGAACAATCGAGACTAGGGGTGGTTTTTGTGCAAAAACGAATCTGGGGACTGACTGCGTCTATGCTTGCTTTAACATGTTTGACGGTGACCGGGTGTGGGAACTCTGGAGCTTCTTCAATGTTCACAACCACTAACAATAATTCACAAATAACAGCATTAAAATCTACACATAGTCTAACAACTTATTCGTCTTCAAAAGCGAACAATAACAAATCTGACCGTATAAAATCAACTTCCACTCCATCTATGAAGAAATCTAATTTGCAAACAACAATAAAACTTTATCCAACGCCGCTTATCGGAGTAATTGAATGGTTAATTAAGCATACACAGGTTCCTATTGGAGCACCGATAAAATTGCCACAAACATCATTAAAAGGATTTCCATCAGCTTTTGTACAAACCACTTCAAACGGATGGTCAGCTAAGATATACATGACTAAACAACCATTTCATACAAATAGTTTACAAATCCTCAAAAAGTCAAAAAATGGCGTATTACAAAATTTAATTGATTGGGAGTTAGGACCCTCATGGTCAATCGGTGTAAATAATATCACTGTCACTAGCATTCCTGCCTTGCATACTGAAAGTATGAATAATTTGCTTAATGGTTTTCCATTAGACGCTGATACAGAATCATGGATATCTTGGTCGCATCGCAATATTAGTCTAGGTCATGGTATTGTTGGAACCATGTATCAGTTACAGAATTTCAGTACAACCCTTGTTTGGAACGAAGGAGATTGGACTTTTATCTTGCCAAATAGTTTAGCAAAAACAGAAATTCAAGTTGCCCATGCGATGGTCAAATATATGAATGTTCATTTACTTCCACCAAGTCCTGGTGTTGCAACTGTACAAATTGGAGTACACGGGGATTATGCAAATGCCTCATTTTTACAAGGAAATGACGTCATCCACGTCTCTATGGCAGGATTCGATGAGACTAATGAAGCTGTGGGAGTTCTTCGCATGGCAGCAAAATGGAAATTACTGAGATTATAAATAACATTGGTTCCTATTAAAGTTGTATTTAGGATAAAAAAAGGACTGTCTCGCTAGGTAGTTTTCACCCTTTTTGAAACAGTCCTGTTTGTGATAATCTTTTACCTGTTAGCTGGTACAGTCACATATCGTAGAACATCCTGAATTATAGTATGTGCATGAATTTCCCGTTTGGGTTGTATATGCTTGTATAGCATCACAAGCAGCACTACACGGGCACACTACCCAATATGGGATTGTCTCACAATTATCATAAGGTTGAGCTAATGCCCACCAGTAAAATTCTGCAAATGCTGTTCCTGGATCAGCAACAACGGTACAGGGGTTAATTCCCAACGGAAACCACGCTGATTCACTTTGACTGTTGTTTTGAATACTATTAATCGCTGTATTGGAATGATCTAATCGTCCTTCACTACTCCAGGTATCTTGCAGAACCCCAAATCCTTGACCATCCTGTGGGGAAGAACAATCACACCCATATCCGAATTGATAGCATGTAGTAGGACAAACATAACAACCTTGATCAACCATTGCTGCTACTGCCATATATCGATCCATACCGTAGATATTCACACCAGAGCCACTCATTAAATTTAAAACAGTTTGAGCTATTGCTTCAGGATCCCATCCGGATTCTATGGCTGTCGATTCTATATCTGAAATACTCTGCTGATTTTGAATATTCCCGCCACATGTATTAGAACCATCACAAGTAGAACCAAATGATGCTGCATTCTGATTGACTGGATTGCGACCAATACAAGTTGAAACAGGTGATATAGGACTTAAATTGGTACTACAATTACCATTGAGAGCACAATTAACATAAGCATAAGCTAGGTCATAGCTATCTGTTCCAGTTGATCCTGCTGCATTCATATAGTAATTTTGTCCAGGAAGTGTATCTCTAGGTGTACTATAATATGAAAAAGGTGTTGAACCGGAAACATACCCAGAAAATCCACATGGATTGTAATATAATGCATTATTTGCCGCATTCCCAACAGCAATAACCATAAAATTTCCAACAGCTGTTGCTGTCCATGCATTTGCAAAACTACCGATTACGTTACCATATGGAAGGTTAAAATTGTCTGCAATATCTAATGCTCGACTATAGTCCGTATCATCTGCTGCATAAAGAAAAATTTGTTTTGCATTTAGTGTCATTTTAGTTTCCTCCATCTCATCGTTTTGTTTTTGTAATTTATTTAGAAATAAATGCTCTTTGGTACTATAGATTTTTATTTTTATTTTTTTTGTTCTCACCTCTTTATTATTCCACCCGGCCGGAGTGGTGAGGGGCTTTCGTTTTGCCCCTCTACTCTTTAAAAGCACTTCGACTTGCGATTTTTATTAGCTCTGTTGAATTTTTTTTGGATATTCCTCACCAGAGCCATTCGAATCGCTTGTTCTACGTCCTCATATCGGCTTTTCCTGCTTCTACGAATAGAGCAACGGATCTCATCTTCAAAACAACGAATCAATGCATTCCCCACATCATGTCCTTGCTGGATTTCGCTCAATAATTCATGTACATGTTCCCGTTTACAAATCACGTTCTAACATCTCCCTTAATTTTTGAAGAGCTACTTGATGAATTTGACTTACTCTTGATTGACTTATCCCTAATTTCTGAGCCACTTCAGATTGTGTATGATTCTTCCAATACAAACCGCGAATGATGAATTGTTCTTTGGGGCTTAAAGTTTGTAAATACATGTCCCATTCCCGATCAACCATGAAATGAATCGCCGATTCATCCCCCAAAGTATCTATGGTTTCTAAGCTTTCCTCCTCACCTGTTGGGGAATTAAGCACCAGTTTTTCTCGATCCCAACGCCGATAACGTCTTTGCTCGTTGAGTAGGGCATGCCGTATGATCTTGCGAATCCAGGCTACTTCCTGCTCAGGGGTATAGGTGGTCATGTCGGTCACGTCCTTGCATATGTCCCCGTCCACGTCCCCAGTAGAGGGCATAGCCAAGCAGTTCGTCCTGGATAACCTTGGCCTGTTCCGCCAACAGCAAACTCACCTGTTCCAACCGCTTCTGGTCTTCCTCGTTCTCCAACATTTCCGTGCACCTGGTATAGGCTATCAACGCTTTGTGCGTTTGGGATGAGGTAGATGGGTACGATGGGGTAAGCACGTCCGATGATGACAAAGCTTGTTCTGCGGTCACGAAGATAACGTGTGCGTCAAATAGCGCACACCTAGCGTTAGTCCTTCTTCTGCGAGATGATCCCCTCCAGAATCCAGTCATGGAGGGATCATCGTGACAAAAGCCGAGTTAGAAGAACTTCGCGAGCTTTGGCGCGCCCGTGTGACGGACTTTCGGGCCAGCGGGTTAACCGGAGCAGCATGGTGTGCCGCGCATCAGGTCAAGGAGCACCAGCTGAGGTATTGGGTCGGCAAGTTTAAGGCGGACACCGCCCACGACAGCCAGGGGCGCGATGATGTTGAGCCGCGTTTTATCCCGGTGCGCTTGGACGAGTTTGCGACTGAAGTGACGGACAAGCCGCTGTCCGTACGCGTAGGGCCTGCTGTGATCGAGGTCTTACCTGGTTACGACTCGGATCTGCTGCGCGATGTGGTGCGCACTCTGGCATCGCTATGCTGAACATCGACACCGCACCGGAGTTGCGCGTGTATCTGGCCTGCGGCAGCACGGACCTGCGCAAGTCCATCGACGGTTTGGCGGTCCTCGTGCAGGAGTCCTTTCAGCTGGACCCGTTTTCTCCAGCGGTATTCGCGTTTTGTAACCGGGAGCGGGACAAATTGAAGTTGTTGTACTGGGAACACAACGGCTTCTGGCTGTTTTACCGCCGCTTGGAGCGGGGACGGTTTGAATGGCCGGGCGCCAGGGACTGCAAGACCCTCCTCATCACCCGTCGGGAGCTGAACTGGCTGTTGGACGGACTGCCACTCAACCAACCAAAGGCACACCCCAAAGTTACGGCGAAAAAAGTGGTGTGAGACCGATAAACACAGAAGGATCTGTCAAGGGATTTCGGCAAGTGTGTCGAAATCGTTTTGCATGATGAACACGACGACGGAGACCCCAAACCAACTGGAAGCCCTTCAACAGCGCAACGAGGCGCTGGAACTGGAAGTCGCGGAGCTGAAAAAGCAGGTCAAACTGCTGCTGGAGAAGCTTCGCCTGACCCGTCATCGGCAATTTGGGAAGTCCAGCGAACGCGTAGCGAATGACCAGATGCGCTTGGATCTGGTATTCAATGAGGCCGAGGTTGAGGCGCAGCCGTAGGCAACGGAACCCACCCTCGAGACGGTGACCTATGAGCGACGCAAGAAGCAGCCTGGCCAGCGGGATGCCATGCTGGCAGACCTTCCGGTGGAACGGGTGGAGTACCGTCTGTCGGAGGAGGAACGTCAGTGCCCGTGTTGTGGCGAGGTGATGGACGAGGCGGGTGTGGAAATCCGTCGCGAGCTCATCCACATTCCGGCACAGACAAAGGTACGTGAACACGTGCAACAACAGTACGCATGCCGGACGTGCGACAAGCATGGGACCGAAACGCCCATGGTCAAGGCACAGATGCCCAAGCCCCCGATACCGGGTAGTCTGGCATCCGCATCGATGTTGGCGTATGTGATGGACAAGAAATACGTGGACGGCTTACCGCTGTACCGGCTGGAGGAGCAGTTTGCCCGGCAGGGTCTGCAGTTGACCCGGCAGACGCTGGCGAACTGGGTGGTACTAGGCGCGACACGATGGCTCGAACGCATATACCACCAGTTGCACGAGGAATTGCGCAAGCGGCGGTATCTTCATGCGGACGAGACGACACTGCAAGTGCTGCATGAGCCAGGACGACCGGCTGAGACGACATCGTACATGTGGTTGTACCGCAGTGGTGCAGATGGACCGCCAATTGTCCTGTTCGACTATCAGGAGACCCGCTCGAAAGAGCACCCGAAGCGATTTCTCGAAGGATTCGAGGGGTACCTGCACGTGGACGGGTACAGCGGGTACAACGACCTTCCAGGGGTGAAGCTGGTCGGGTGCTGGGCACACGCCAGGCGCAAGTTTCATGAGGCACACACTGCACTGCCAGCAGAGGAGCGAAAGAAACCGACAGCGACCAGAATAGGATTAGAATACTGTAACCGGTTGTTCAAGATTGAACGCGCTCTGAAGGACGCGAGCCCAGAAGAACGTCACACAGAGCGGCAGAGGTTAAGCCGGCCGGTGCTGGACGAGTTTTTGGCATGGCTTCAGGAGCAGAACAAACAGTTGCTGCCCAAGAGCGCCTTGGGGCAGGCGGTTTCTTATTGCCTCAACCAGTGGTCTAAACTTACCACGTTCCTGGAAGACGGGCATTTGGAGTTGGACAATAACCGGAGTGAGCGGTCGATGAAGCGGTTCGTGATCGGACGAAAAAACTTCCTGTTCGCGAACACCCCACGGGGCGCGAGAGCAAGTGCCACCACGTACAGTTTGGTGGAGACGGCCAAGGAGAACGGACTGAACCCGTACCTGTACCTGGAGTACCTTTTCGAACGGCTACCGAACATCCAGACGGACGACCAGACGGCAATGAACGAGTTGCTGCCGTGGTCGGAGCGTCTGCCTGAGCGAATCCGCAGGAGACCGAAAAAAGCATAGCATATGAAGGTGCCCCGCTGGCTCCCCGGCGGGGTTTGCTTTCATATACGACTTTGCTACAGCATGAGGGGGGGGAGTGCAAGGTGGGCGGGATTTGACGTTCACAAGATAACCCGTGTGGATGGAAAATGCTCCTGTCACAAAGTGTGTAGCGGGTACGTCTATACAGGTGAACAATCGAAACTAGGGGTGGTTTTTGTGCAAAAACGAATCTGGGGACTGACTGCGTCTATGCTTGCGTTGACGTGTTTGACCGTGACCGGGTGTGGGATAAATTCTGGTGCAGCAAATTCTTTACAATATAAGTCTATTCATAGTCCACAAACTATAAAAACTACATCACAAGTCAAGATTACCTCCAACAAAACACGGAAAACTTACACTGATACAATTTCCAAGTATAACAAAAACCATTTTCAAACGTTAAGAAATTCAATCAGTCAAGCAAAAAATGTGGAGACATCTCATCTTCAATTAAAGCATAATCTTATGACTATTCACAATAACCAATCTACTATAGCAACATCTGTTACTATACAGAATTCATCTCAGCCCTATGTTACTGTTCCTATTCCCGCGAAAAGGAAGTGGTTTTATTTATATATAAATATTACTCCAAATACTTACAAACATTTTGTTTCTCAATTTGGAAGAAATATTTTTGAGTGGAATTATCCTAAATGGGGGGAACCTATTTCCAGTGTACCTAAAAAAGGAGTTTATCGTCCTTTAAGAATCAATAATTTAAGCTCGAGATACAAGCTTTTTACTCCATCGAAACAATCTCCTTATACAGCTTGGGATACACCCATAGGAGATATTATGGTGCTCCCTGCTAAAAAGGGGTATTACGAAATTATTTTTTCCGGAATAGTGAATTCAGACATTCATATCATAAATAACAAGACAAACTCACCAGCATTATTCATTGTTAATCGCTCTTTAGCAGGCTCCGGAATTGAAACCTTTATTGTGAAATCTGGAGTTATGTATAAAGAAGCACTCAGTGGTGGTGGACTAATGAATAATGAAATTATTCACGTTTATCATTTTGAAATCAAACCATCATAGGTCAAGACGGCCTATGATGGTTTAACCATTTACTCTGGTAACATCGTTGCAAAATCACGATCGTATCCACAATTGCTCCCACTGAATTGCCATATCGTCGGTGAAATAGCTCCAAATGAAGTGGTTGTTATAGTTGTCGGACACGCATCGCAAGCTACACTCCAATCGGCAATCCATTCAATATCAGCCGGTAAGGCCGCTGCATCTCCCATGATTGAGCTCCACTCACCAGGCGAACTATAAACACCAACACTTGTCCCACTAAAGGATTTACAGTACTCAATAAAACCAAGATATACATAGTAATTCAATCTGTAACTATTACTTGTACCGTCTAACAGCCATCCACCTTCGTCGTTATTTCCCTGTTCAATGTCTGCAAATAATGTTACACCTCCAACATAAGTATTATTTACCCAAGCATTTGTGTACTCTTGAGCCTGTAACTGTCCCCAATTTGCTGCATCTGAGTCAGAGTATTCAGCAGAATAGTTTGGATCGTTTTGTGGACCATTGACATACCAATACGACCATGTTCTACTTGTTCCTACACTATCTGCGGCGGACGTATTAAAATTTTCCATGCTAGATGTCGTTCCATAACCTATTTGCCCAATATAGAAACTTACTCCACAGGGACTGGTTGAAGTATTGGTATCTACTCCATAGTAAGCCATTTAAATCTCCTCCAAGTTTATGAATTCCACCCGGCCGGAGTGGTGAGGGGCTTTCGTTTTGCCCCTCTACTCTTTAAAAGCACCTCTACTCCCCATTTTGAGCATGCTCTTCAAAAATTTTTTTCAGAACCTCTTCCAACATTCCTGTACAAACTTGCGATTGAGCTTCCTCTCTCCACCATCTCGGCACAGATGACACTTGCTGATCGATCTCTGCTCGGAAATATCGACATAACAGAAAGACATCTACTTCCTTGTTTTGTCTAACTTGTTCCAAAAGATTGTGTACCTTCTGTGTTCTATCCCTCATTTTGTATCTGCTCCTTTAATTTCCGAATCGCTTGACGGTGTATGTGGCTAATCGTTGTTTGGGCAATCCCTATTTGTCTGGATAATTCCCGTTGACTTTTTCCTTCCCAGTACAATCCATACAGAATGATTTTTTCTCGCTCGGATAAGCCAGAAAACCATTCCATCTCACGGTTTGAATGATCAGCTAACAAATTAGGGATGGTTTGGATAAACTCTTCTCCTTCTACATTCGCGGTATTAAGAATGAGGTGTTCTCGGCTCCATCTCTTGTATTGGTTTCGCGTATGGGCTGCCACATGCCGTATGATCTTGCGAATCCAGGCTACTTCCTGCTCAGGGGTATAAGTGGTCATGCTCGGTCACGTCCTTGCACATGTCCCCGTCCACGTCCCCAGTAGAGGGCATAGCCAAGCAGTTCGTCCTGGATAACCTTGGCCTGTTCCGCCAACAGCAAACTCACCTGTTCCAACCGCTTCTGGTCTTCCTCGTTCTCCAACATTTCCGTGCACCTGGTATAGGCTATCAACGCTTTGTGCGTTTGGGATGAGGTCGATGGGTACGATGGGGTAAGAACGTCCGATGATGACAGAACACGCTCTGCGGTCACGAAGATAACCCGTGTGGATGGGAAAATGCCCCTGTGTCACAAAGTGTGTAGCGGGTACGTCTATACAGGTGAACAATCGAAACTAGGGGTGGTTTTTGTGCAAAAACGAATCTGGGAACTGACTGCGTCTATGCTTGCATTGACGTGTTTGACGGTGACCGGGTGTGGATCTCAACCTATTCGTTATATGCAAAAAAAACGTCCATCGCAAAATATCAATAAAATTGAACATAAACATGAGATAAAAACTACTCAGCCAAGTTGTGATCTATACAAAATTTCTATGTCTAATCTTCAGGAAGGTTGGGCGCTCTCCAATAAAGGAATTTTATATACTCAAAATAAGGGGAGAACATGGGATGTTATTCTTTCCCATATCTTTCAACAAATCCACAATCCATATAACGTTCATACATACTTCTATAAAAAATATGCTTGGATATGGGTAAATCTCAATAATCATGAATATATGTATTTTTTAAACGAAAATAAATTCTATGAAATCCCATTTAAATTACATTTTGATTCTACGGAAAGTCAATCGTTTATAGATTTTATTAATTCTCATCAAGGTTGGATATTGATCAACCAAAGTCAATCTATGCAAGGTAGTAAATTATTACTTTATTCTACAAATACTCAAGGTAAGTATTGGAAATTAATTTCCCAATCTTTTTTACAGTCATACAATGAACTTCCGTTTCATGGAGAACCAACTGGAATTAAGTTTCTAAACACCAATAACGCATTTATTTCTGGCTTAAACACTTCCTACGGAGATATCTATTTCTATTACTCAAATAATGATATACAGTGGCATGCGATCCGATTGCCAATTCCTCCAAAAAGCAAAGATGCACAATTTATAAGCTACCCTGTTAAATTTATTTCTAAAACAATTGGTTATCTGCCAGTCATTGAAACCCAGATCCATGTTGATCCCATCTCTAATCAATCTTATGAACAATCCAGCGTTATATTTTATAAATCTGTTAATTCCGGAGCTACATGGAATATCTTTCAACAATTAAAGCTTCCTCAACAGACGTCCCAACCTACGTTAATCCATTGGGTAGTACTTCCTAACGGTAGTTTTGTGGTCTCCGACTTCTCTGGAATATGGGAAAATTCATTTCACTCATCAACTTCTAAATGGAAGATGTTAACTAACACTTTTACCTCTTTAAAAATAGAACAAATCCAATTTGCTTCAAACAATATTGGATTTATTTTATCAACCCACGGTCAACTGTACAAAACTTCGAATGGAGGACTCACGTGGAAGATTGTCTCTATAAAACTACACCTCTCTTAAAAGAAAGAGAAGTGTAGTTAATCTTTTCTATATTTTTAATTAGGTTAATTGGGCAATTCAGAAGCAGCATCTAAATCCCCATAGTTTCCGCAATTTTGCGCATATTGCCATATCACGGGATATACTCCGCCGAATGACTCTGCATCATATGAGTATATTGTAGGACAACTAGAACCACAACCATTTTGGGGTTCATAACTCCAAGTTGGTGTAGAACTATAAAGCGTATATGAGCTTCCCATAATTTCATTCCATGCATCTGGAGCACTATATACCCCTGCAATAAGTTCTCCACCATTACCAGCCTGCACTATACTATACCATCCTTCCCAAACAGCTTGATTTAAACCTGTATTATTAACCCATCCATTCATACCCGGATATCCTTCAATGTCAGCAAAAATGGTTAATCTTGCTACATAAGAATTGGTATTCCACGCTTGAATAGCTTGGTTACCTTGATTAATTCCCCACTGTTTAGCAGTTGATACCGAACCATCATAATTAGGATCTCTAGATGGACCAAAGACAAACCAATAGCCATAAGTATTACTTGCGCCAACCTGATTAGCTGCTTCAATGTTGAAACAAGCACCACTATAGCATGGTCCTGCTCCTATTGAGGTACCTGCTCCTAATTGACCAATATAAAAACTAAGTCCACAAGGCCCTGTAGAAGCATCGCCTCCACCATCAATTCCAAAGTTAAGACTCGAACTTGATATGAGTGTTTCATTTGCCATTTAAATCTCCTCCAAGTTTATGAATTCCACCCGGCCGGAGTGGTGAGGGGCTTTCGTTTTGCCCCTCTACTCTTTAAAAGCACTTCGACTTGCGATTTTTATTAGCTCTGTTGAATTTTTTACGAAAATGAGTCCGTATCAGCTGAAGAGTCTCGATCGAATATGGACGAACGGAAATAGAGGCTGTCACTACAGTCTCGCGGAATGACTGGATATTCGCATCGGTATCAAGGTTTAGATACCTGGAATCCCTTCTCTTGCAACCTACGAATCATGTCCGCTTCCCGACGTTCTTCACTACGTTGCTTGAAACTATCTAGATAATCTGGACCAAGCTCTGTATACCGTTCTTTACGATGCAGGATGTGGTACACAATCCGAAGCAGAGTATGAGCGAGAGCGACAAGCGCCTTCTTGGCGCCCATCTTACGGACCCATAACCAATAACGGGCGGACAGGCGGGTATTTCTTGTTCGTGCTGCTGCCCAGGCACATTCGCAAAGCACTGCTTTTAGAGCACTGTTCCCGCTTCGGGACCGAACCCGTTTTTTTTACCTGCACTCTCATGATTTCCTGGGCTGAGTCCGGCCCATGCCGCCAATTGTTTGTCACCGCCGAACTGCTCCATGTCGGTACCCATCTCAGCCAAGATGATTGCTGCCGCATTTGCATTAATTCCGGGTACGGTCGTAATGAGTTCAAAAGCTTCCTGCTTATCCGCCATGTGAGCGCGTATCTCTTGCTCTACTTCCAGAATGGCCTTCTCAATGAATTGCAGGTGTTCATAGGAAAATCGCAGCATATCTCGGTGATGTCTCCGTAAGCGACCGTTCAGTGACTGCAGCAATTTGGCTGATTTATGCCGTAGTGCACCCTTCATCTCCGACTCCAGGAACTCCAATGTAATGACTTCGCCGTCCATAATCTTTTGTAGCAGAATTCGTCCGGATACCCCGAAGATATCCGACATATGCGTAGTCAGTTTAATGCTTGCATCCTGCAGGAGTCGATGAATTCGGTTTTTCTCTGAAGTAGCATCCTGTACGAGCTTCTTCCGGTACCGAGTCAGATCGCGCAGGTCCCGTGTTTCTTGAGAAGGGACGAAACTACCTTCAATGAGACCAGAGCGAAGGAGTTTGGCTATCCACTCTGCATCTTTCATGTCGGTCTTACGTCCAGGGAGGTTTTTGATGTGGTGCGCATTGGCGAGGAGCAATTCAAAATCAAAGGCTTCAAGCACGTTCCAGACGGGCTTCCAGTAGACCCCCGTGCTCTCCATGACGACATGCGTACAGCCACTCTTGTTGAGCCAATCTGCAAGCGCTAGTAGATCCTCAACCATCGTGCCAAACGTCCGGATTTCAGACTTGGGCGAGCGATCCAGTTGGCCTGTTAACACACAGGCGACTACAGATTCCTGGTATACGTCCAGCCCAGCCCAGCACACCGCTCAAGAATGGCTTCCATCATGAATGACAACCTCCATCCCACAGAATGATGAATCCGAAGACAACCCGACATTGAAGATTTTTTACTCGGACTCTCGGTCCAATATCCTGTGCTTCGAGGGTTGTCCATTCAGTTTTTTTATCGGGGTCAAACCACCACAAAGCAGAACCGAACTGGTCGGATTCGTCTCCATTATGCGAGATTCTTAGCAAACAAAAAAGCCATGACCATTTTCATCATAGCCTGTGTCCCGAAGGGTCATGAGCGTTTTTTTTGGATATTCCTCACCAGAGCCATTCGAATCGCTTGTTCTACGTCCTCATATCGGCTTTTCCTGCTTCTACGAATAGAGCAACGGATCTCATCTTCAAAACAACGAATCAATGCATTCCCCACATCATGTCCTTGCTGGATTTCGCTCAATAATTCATGTACATGTTCCCGTTTACAAATCACGTTCTAACATCTCCCTTAATTTTTGAAGAGCTACTTGATGAATTTGACTTACTCTTGATTGACTTATCCCTAATTTCTGAGCCACTTCAGATTGTGTATGATTCTTCCAATACAAACCGCGAATGATGAATTGTTCTTTGGGGCTTAAAGTTTGTAAATACATGTCCCATTCCCGATCAACCATGAAATGAATCGCCGATTCATCCCCCAAAGTATCTATGGTTTCTAAGCTTTCCTCCTCACCTGTTGGGGAATTAAGCACCAGTTTTTCTCGATCCCAACGCCGATAACGTCTTTGCTCGTTGAGTAGGGCATGCCGTATGATCTTGCGAATCCAGGCTACTTCCTGCTCAGGAGTATAGGTGGTCATGCTCGATCACGTCCTTGCATATGTCCCCGTCCACGTCCCCAGTAGAGGGCATAGCCAAGCAGTTCGTCCTGGATAACCTTGGCCTGTTCTGCCAATAGCAAACTCACCTGTTCGAACCGCTTCTGGTCTTCCTCGTTCTCCAACATTTCCGCGCACCTGGTATAGGCTATCAACGCTTTGTGCGTTTGGGTCAACGCTTCAATAAGGCGTTCTTTGCATATCATGTGGTATCATCCTCTCAAGTCCATGTTTGTTTTTTCGGTCACATTTTTCGTGACCAGGTGCCACCCTCCAACGGCGGTTGCCGCTAACAACACGCCGTTGAGGATGAGCACTGTCCAACCTCCCACATGGGTAGGTAGTGGTCTTGTCGTGAAAATCACCAACATTTCTCCCACCATCACAGCCAGAAAACGCGTAGGTAAACGCTGAAATACTGGCCACGTTTTCACCATCTGTACCACCAGCATGACGGCCAAACTTCCACCATCCACGGTGTGCAGGGAAGAGATTGTAAACAACGGTTCCATTTTTTTGCACCTCCCTTGCAGTTCTAAAATCCCCCTTACTTTTAAAACCGTTTTGACTGGCCATTTTGATTCACTTTTTTCAAAAAAATTTTTGCAGTTGCTGAATAGCCTTTGTTTTCAGCCGATGAACCGTACTCTGAGATACCTTCAGTTCCTCCGCTAACTCTCGTTCCGTCTTGTCTTCCAAAACGAGACCCACCATGACTCTTTTCTGTTTTTCGGGCAACGTGTCTAGAACCAACCTCATTCCCACTTCTTGAAAATCTCTTTCCGCATCCGTGGAAGGCAAAGTCTCTATGGGCTCCTCACCTTGCTCATTCGCTTGATTTAAGGTCAATTGTTCATGATTTCGATACCGACTCTCCCTGCGCCAATAGTCCACCGACTTTGCTTTGGCCACAGCGATCACAAAACGTTTGATATCCTCTAGCGTTTCAAAGGTGTGCATACAGAGGCTTCTTTCTCTTCCATCTCTCGAAGCGCTTTCCAAACGGCCAATCGCAAACTCTGAAGACCATCTTCGTCGTGCAGTATCGGTGATGATTGCATCAGAATCTGATCCACGATGGGCCAGTACACTTGGGGATTCATAAGGAACCTTCTTTCTCTATCAGCAAGGCGGGTATGAAAATGACGACGAAGCACGAAGAAATGTGACAAACCTAACGAACATATGTTCGTATTAATCCTACAACATTTTCCACGTGCCGTCATCCCCTCTGCCAGTATTCCAGAATATGCAAGACGGTTTGTCCAAGATGTAAGCGTATAAACAATTCTTTGTAGGGACAGGATGGTTGCTAGAGGTGATAGGAACACTATGCGCAAATTTCATCCGCCAAGAAGTCGGTTTGGTCTATGGTTGGAGAGAAACGGTATATCCTTGATGGAGTTGTCTAGAAAAAGCGGTGTTTCACATGCCACATTGAGTTTCTTGGCCAGCGGGAGTAGTCAAAGACCTTCTCGTTTAACCGAGCGGAAATTACGGCCGGTGTTGAGGGAGTACGGAGTGGACACAACAGATTTTTGGGATCTTGGCCTGTAGTGAGGAAAGAGCGTTTCTCAGACACCGATGTCGCTCATGCGAAAAACAGGTTTCCACGTACGTCACAGGAGGCTCCAGATTCATGAAGTTGACGTGGAGGAGTCCGTTCTCTTAAGCCCCGAAATCAGGTTGGACAACCTCTCTAAAGTATAGGAGACTAGAAGCAACAGGAGGTTGTCTTTATGGAACGACGGAAATTTTCATCACAGTTCAAGCAACAGATCGTCCAGGAATGTCTGGAAACTGGTAGTCCTACTATTGTGGCAAGGAAGCACGATCTAAATGCCAATATGGTTGGTAGATGGACTCGTGAGTTTAAGAAGACAGGTATAACGCCTGGAAAATCAAAAGGTATACCAACACATGTCACTTCAGATGATTACCAACAGGTCGTTGAAGAGCGTTCAGAGTTGGCTTCTGAGAATGATAAATTACGAAAGGCATTAGCTGATCAGGCACTCGAAAATCACATTTTGCGTGACCTGTTAAAAAAAGCCAACCCTCACTTGCGGATAAAATAGCTATTGCACACAAGTGGATCACAGCCGGGTATTCAGTCACCATCGTGCTGCGCATCGTGGGGGTTTCTAGGTCCACCTATTACTATCAGCAGACACATGAACCACAGCCGAGAACGACTGCTGGAGGGCGTCCTGTAACCGAATATACCTATACACAAGATGGCAGCAAGGTAAGTGACGAGCAGGCCAAGGAATGGATTATGAATGAAATAGAAGGAGATGGTTTTGCCTATGGATATCTCAAGTTAACCTATTTATTAAAGAGAAAGTACCAGTTGGTTATCAACAAGAAAAAGGTATATCGGCTTTGCAAGGAATTGAAGATCCTTAAGCCACAACGCAAATTGAAGGAAAAGCATCCTCGGAAATTGGCTAGAAACCGAGATATCACGGGTCCGAATCAATTGTTCGAAGTGGATATTAAGTATGGCTATATTACGGGTGAAGATCGATTCTTCTTCGTGCTGTCGTATATTGATGTGTATGACAGACAAATTGTGGACTACCATATTGGGTTGCGCTGCGAGGCTACAGATGCTGCAAATACACTGAAAAGTGCGCTCTGGAAACGAAAATTATACGGGAAATCCGAGTTGCCTGTAATTCGTTCCGACAATGGGCCACAGTTTGTCAGTCACCTGTTTGAATCCACATGTGAACAACTTGGGCTGGAGCATGAGCGGATACCGCCAAAGACACCAAATATGAATGCTCATATCGAATCTTTTCACAGGATACTGGAAGATGACTGTTTTTCTCGCTTTGAATTTGAGAGTTATACACAGGCATATCGGGAAGTAGTTTCATTCATGGAATATTACAATGAAAGAAGGATGCATTCCAGCCTGCACTACTTATCGCCGGTCGAGTTTCACAAAAAGCATTGTGATACCGGATTAAAACCGAAAGAAAATGTGAAAGTCTAAGAAAACGCTAGAAAAAGAGAGCTATGTCCAACTTACGGGTGTCAATCCGCGTTCTTCGCCATAGGCGTCTGAATCACGCTCTTTTCTCATGAATATGACACTTCTGGCAAAATCAACACGGTTTTAGCGGATACTGGCTCGAAATCGGCAATGTGGGAAGCCACTGCACCCCCAAAAGCTCCCATATCGACCTTGTCGTTGGATCAGCTTCCCTCCACACTTTGGACAAACGCCTGTGTGGATGGCTTGCTCCATCGCCCTGGTATCCTTCTGAATTCGACGAACATGCTCTTTGTACGCCGTTTTATCTACGACACGCATCTCTTTGAGTTTGGCATAGGCTTGTCCAACTTGCCCCTCGGTTAAACGCACCGTTTTTTGCGCCACTATCCATCGTACCAAGTCCCTCATGTGGAGCACAGGAGACGAAGCGTGAACACGAAGGCTTGTGTGGTTGGGAAAGACCACAATGGGCACAAACGCTGTTTCCGGCAATTCTGGCAAGACTTCCTGAAGCGTCCTGACATGCCCAAAGTTCTGGTGCAGTGGATTTTGAAGGGTGTGACGTTGATGGCCTATCGATTGTGTCCACTGATTTTGGTGTTCTGTGCCTACAATTTGTCCACCACGGTTTTTTGTTTCGATCACGAATACACCAAATTTGGAAACCACAATGTGATCGATTTGTGATGTGCGACCATCTTTCTTGCGAAGCAGCACATTGTCCAAGGTGTGATAGGTTGTAGACGGAAGTTTGACCAGCAATCCATCGACTTTCAATTCGCCCATTTTTCCCTTGAATTTTGCGCCAAACAACCGAAGTCCTACGAATAGAATAAAGATTATTGCCAATAAAATACCCAAATCTCCGCTCATTTGATGCATGACGGTCGATGTGTTCATGTTCATCCCCGCTTCAACCTAAATGTTTTTGTTTTTCACTATACACACGAAACATTTCCAGCTTCTTTTCCAACCACACACGCACTTCTGGTTTTTGTAGCGCTTCTCCTACTAACATCCGGTCTTGTCGAATGATATAACGGGGTTGAAGAGTACAAATAGGGGATAGAGCGTGTCCGAAAAGTAAAGGACAGCTCAATTTGTCTCCTGAAATCAAGCATCTGGTCATACAGCATGATGTATATTGTCCACACACTCGCCTTCATTGAAAATAACCATCCTTTTGTATTCAAGAATGGCTTGCCGATTTAGGCGAGGCTGTTGTTGACATGTTATCGTATGGGCGCATGAAACGCTGAAAGAGAAAAACATACGCCAATTGTAAGAACGAAGCGATTAAAAACGGCCAAAAGAAAGAAACGCGATCGAGCAACCAACCACCCACAGCAGGACCAAAAGATGCCGCAAGGCTCCAACTTAAATTATTCAGACTACTGGCAAAACCTCGTCTTTTGTCACGAACAAGACTAACGGATAGTGCTTGGCGCGCTCCCATGGAACCGCGATTGACAATGGAACGTACCACATATAATAGCGCAGCCCAAGAAAAAGTTGGAACAAAGGGCAAGGCAACCAGCAGGGCTACTCCTAATAAACGCGGCCAGACAATCGACTGTACTAATCCAAAACGTTGCGTCAATCGACCTATTCCAATGGAAGAAAGTCCTGTTAACACGAAAGTAAGCGCGTAAACTGGACCAATGGCCGAAGGGCCAACCCCAAATTTCACGTCAAACCAGTACGGGAGTAGCGGCGCTACGAGTCCTACACCCACTGAATTGACGAGATTGATAACAGCCAACAATAAAAGGGCACGATTTTCTCGATGTCGAATTTCTTTTTCGCTTTCTACTGCAGACATGACCACTTCTTTTTGTCCCTGTATAACTGAATCGTTTGACGCAGATTGCTTTTCCAAGCTTTTTTCTTTCCGGAATGGAAGTTCTTCCGGTACAGGAGCATCCTCTCGCAATGTCGCAATTTGTAACAAGTTGATGGCCGCTATCACGGCGTTTAAGACAAATAAAAGCAAAAAACGGTGCGAACCCGATGTGCCCGGAAGCATTCTCGGCAGAAAACCTGCAAGCAAAGAACCAATTCCCATGCCCCAGAACTGCAACGCCGCATTCCAACTAAAAATGGAACCTCTCTGACGACCAGGGATATACTTGGCAAGCCAGGCTTGCTCAGCTGGCGCAAATGGGCCTGACGCTCCGTTGGCCCCACGACCAAAACCAAATAAAACCGCAGATAAAATCAGCACCCCTATAGACGGAGCCAATGTAAGCCACAACGTAGCTGCCAACAGACCTATTTCATAAAAAACCAAAAATAATTTGCGCCCTACACGATCACTGGTTATCCCAACCAATAAACTGAGAGCACTATTAGCAAGTCCTCCCCCCATGAGAAGTAGACCTATTTCGGTTGCATCCCAACCACGCGCATGTAAATAGAGTGTGAAATCAACTGCCAGTGCTCCTTGACCAACACTGCGCAAAAATCTTGTCTCTATCAAACGTCTAGCAATAGGATGAATGTTTATCTTCTCTTTCATCGGTGATTCATTCCAAACGAAAAAGGATGAAATATATGCAAAATAAAGTCGCCTCCATATGTAATCAGTAATGCTGAACCAATAACACCTATGGAAATGCTTACGAATGTGGGCACAGGCCGCCAATGCATACCATAAGCCAAAGTAACACAGGCATACGCACCAATGAACGGAGATAGAACTACAAGAAACCATACGCCGTAATGTCCATATTTACGTGACCAACGTTTGGTCTTCAATAGTTTCTTTCGAAGCCAACGCCACTTCTGCAATAATTGATGAAAAAAAAGCATCAAAAACGGCAGAGGGATAAAATTGGCCAAAATGCTGATAATCGCTCCTGAAAGTGGATGAAATCCCATAGGTAGGCTGGCTACTGCCGCAGGTTGAGCTTCGAACAAGATGGATAACCCAATTAAACTCAACCCCAGGAGAGCTTTCCTTTCAAAGACGCCAATCAGAAAAGCGCCGACAAAGCACGTAACGCTGATGACAGAACTGATAAATAAGAGTTTTTTAAACGTCCTGCCCTGAACTGGCGGCAACATGCCCATGCTTTCCGCGTCCAGCACCTCCGCACACAAGACTGATAGAAACATTGTATACTTGATGCCAAGATGACAGCAAATACCTGCGCTAGCAAGCAAGAACTACAAGTAAGGCTGGATGGAGAAAGGTTGTGCGCACTTGGACGTTCAAATTTTTGAGGTGACGAGTGAAAGCCAAAAACAACAAGCTCTGCAAATCAGGAAAATAGTTTTTGTGGAAGAACAGCATGTTCCGGAATCTCTTGAATTAGACGAGTACGACACACATGCCGAAACATCCCACTGGTTGCTGACAGTGAACAAGCAACCAATAGGTACCGCGCGTTTTCGCCCTTATCAACTACAAACCATCAAAATCGAACGCGTAGCGATCTTGCAAGAAGCCAGAGGACAAGGATACGGCGAAGCTCTAATGCGGGCTATGGAAGCACAAGCAAGAAAACGCGGCTTTATCAAAGCTCGCCTGAACGCCCAAATACAAGCGCTAGCTTTCTATGAAAAACTAAATTATTTACCCATAGGCGAGCGTTTTGAAGAAGCTGGTATCTTGCACCAAACCATGGAGAAAGATATTAGCCACTTCGTTCTATGAGCATCAGCAAGGCCTCGCACACAATACGAGGCCTTTCATATTGCTGAGTTTACTGCAAGCGTAACAAAAAAGGATTGCTTTCTCGTTCCATTTCCATAGTGGTAGCTCCCATATGACCTGGATATAGTTTGAATTCGTCTCGCAATACAAGCAATTTGCGTAAAGACGTCTGCATATCCAAAGGGTTGGCAAAATCCAAATCTGTCCGACCAATGCTGCCTGCAAACAAAGTATCTCCTGTAAATACCAACTCTTTCCCAATAAACAATACTGAGCCTGGCGAATGTCCCGGCGTCTCCATCACAGTAAAAGTCTCACCAGCAAAATCAAGTTGGTCGCCTTCCTTAAAATATCCATCTGGAGCTGCCAAGGACGGTATTTCATGCCCATAAACACGCTTAGCCGTTTGGGGCAAAGCCTTCCATACCGTGTCTGCATCAGCCCGGTGAATATAAACTGGCACTGAGTAACGAGATCGAACCACATCTACACCGGATACATGATCGATATGCCCATGTGTGCAGTAGACTGCCTGTAAAGTAAGCTTCTGCTCATCCAAAAAATCAAAAACAGGCTGTAAATCGAGATCGCCAGGATCTATAAGAACAGCTGGTCGATGTTCTTGAAGAGGATTGAAATAAACATAGCAATTGGCCTGAAAAGGAGATACCACAAATCGGCGGATTTCCATATCGTTCTCTCCTTGATTGAGATTTTTGAGCGAAATCATACCAAAACGGGATGTCTTGTATAGCATTGTGTACAATGGAACTTGGATTAACTTTTTCCAAAAATGACTTATGCAGCAAAGGAGACTGTTTTATGTCCAGAATCTTACCCTTACAAAAACGAGGTTTAGCAGCAACGCCTTTGATCTACGGTTGCATGGGACTTGGTGGTGCAGATTGGAGCGGACGTACACCGCTCAGCCAAGCAGACATCAAAGAAGCCCATGAAGCTGTGGACGCTGCCCTCTCAATTGGTATTCATTTTTTCGATCACGCTAACATCTATAAGTCCGGCAATGCAGAAAAAGCGTTCTCTTATGTGCTGAAAGAAAGACCCAGTTTGCGTTCGGAAATTCTATTGCAATCCAAATGCGGTATTCGTTTTGCAGATGAACAAGCCTCTTTTACTCGCTTTGATTTTTCTAAAGAATACATCCTTCACTGCGTAGACGGTATTTTACAACGACTTGGTGTGGATTACTTAGACATTCTTCTCCTCCATCGACCTGATCCGCTTGTTGAACCGGAGGAAGTAGCTGCTGCCTTTGATATTTTACAACAGGCTGGGAAAGTGCGTTGGTTTGGAGTATCCAATATGAGTGGCAGCCAAATTGAATTTCTCAAGACAGCCGTAGTACAGCCTATTGTTGTGAACCAATTAGAAATGAGTTTGTTGCACCATGATTTTGTCAATGTAGGAATCAATATTAATCGCCAACCTGCAATAGGCGATATTTTTCCTGAAGGTACTATAGAATATTGTCGGACTCACAATATTCAAATTCAGGCATGGGGACCGTTGGCTCAAGGTGCCTATACAGGCGCACAAAACCTTGCTGAGGCTCCTCCCGTCGTACAAAAAACTGCAGCCAAGTTAAGCGAATACGCTGAAAAAAAACACACCACAGTGGAGTCCATCCTAATTGCATGGTTGCTTCGCCATCCTGCAGGAATTCAGGCTGTAATTGGTACTCGAAACAAAGAACGTATTCTTGCCTGCAAAGATGCTGCAAATATCGAACTAAGTCGGGAAGAATGGTATGACCTTTGGATTACCGCCCGTGGCGAACCCATGCCCTAAGGCACATCCCTTTATCCAAGCGGACGATATACAGCAAATGGCGGCGCGTATACAAACGACTTGCTCATTTCATCGAGCGTTTGCAGCGTGTCCGCCGAAAGTTCCAATTCAGCAGCCTGTAAGTTTTGCTCCAATTGCTCTACTTTAGTGGCGCCCACAATAACTGTAGAAACAGCAGGCTGATGCAACAGCCAGGCTAAAGAAAGCGTCGTCGCTGTAGCACCGAGCTTTTCTGCAAGCTGAGCCACCTGATTTCCTAGTTCTATGCGACTGTCATCAAGCTTCTTGGCAAAATTCGGATCTTTCTCTGCTCGTGAACCTTGAGGTGTACTGTCTTTAGTGTATTTGCCTGTCAGAATACCTCCAGCCAGCGGAAAATAAGGTATAATTCCAACGCCTTCTGAGACACACATGGGTATGAGTTCTTGTTCAATGGTTCTATCTGCCAATGAATAGCAAGGTTGTACAGAAATAAACTTAGCCCAGTGGTGACGTTCACTCAAGCTCAAGGACTTCATTAATTCCCAAGCCTGAAAATTAGAAGCTCCTATATAACGCACTTTCCCAGAAGAAATAAAATCATCTAAAGCAGCTAACGTCTCTTCCAGTGGCGTATGGGGATCAAAAGTATGCACCTGATACAGATCAACATAGTCTGTCTGTAATCTTCGTAAACTTCCTTCTAACTCAGTCGTTAAGTGAATGCGCGTAGCACCACGTCGATTGGCTCCTTCTCCACGCGGCATACCACCTTTTGTAGCCAGTATGGCTGCAGAACGCCGACCGATCAGCGCATCGCCAATCATTGATTCTGACTGTGTGTTGGTATATACGTTTGCCGTATCAATCATGTTCAGTCCAGCGTCAAGCGCCTGATGAATGATACGAATGGAGCTTGCCTTATCTGCACGACCTCCAAATGCATTGGTACCCAGGCCAATGACAGACACTTCAAGACCGCTTTTACCCAAATGACGATATTTCATTCTATATCCTCCTTGCTGTCATCCAATCTACCGGATGCTCCAAACATGATGCACAACCCATAGGTCACTCTCAGATTTCATTGTAACGTATTTTTATAAGCTAACCTATTTTAAGCGTATATATATATATATATATTACGATGATGATTTTAATAAAGACAAAGAGAGGCAGAGTGTTGTTCCATTCTGTTCTCGTTTAGTCACTTTCAGTTTCCCACCGCTTTCCTCAACCCATTTACGCACTAAATCTAAATGCAAAAAAGCCAAGGGTTGCTGATCGAGAGAAGTAGGATGAAACATTTGTTCCAATACCCATTCATCGACCATCCATCCGTTATGATAAATCGTCAATTGTAAAATTTTTTCATGTTTCCGTACATCAAAATGAATATATCGCAATTGGTCTCTGCCAAGCCCTAACACTGACTGTATAGAATGATAAATAAGAGTTCGCAAAATTTGCGCAAGTTGATGGGCATTAAACCACAGTTCACTATTTTCTAACCACGCGTCCAATTGAACTGAGATGTTTTCTTTTGCAATGACTTCATCAAATTCGTGCAAAATCGACTGAAGAAGCCGAACAAAGTCCAGTTTGTGCTGTTCTCCAGAAATTAGCGAATAATCGGCTTGTAATTGAGAAATCAGTAACTCTGCCACACTGAGTTCATGCAACAGTTTTTCGTTTAATTGATCATCTGTCTGTTGTTTTTCTTCCTGAAGATTCTGTTCTTCTAATAAATCTTCCAAACGCAATAATGATTGCTTAAGAGGGTTGATCAATTGGCCTATCTTTTTCTGTACCCAAAGCCAATTTGGATGAGAAAGAGCTGAATCTGACAACCATTGGGCAGTTTCCAACGACTGAAGTATAGGAAAAGGAACAGCTTCAAGTTTTTTTCGAATATTTTCAAGCTGCAGTGTCAATTCGTCCGTTTCGCTTTGCATAGTATGACAAAGAATCGTCGCTTTCCCAGGTGAGTCCCAAATAACCTCCAATTTATTAAGCTCAATCTGATTTTTTTTGGTCATCAGATTAACTTCCAACTGCATGATAGGCCTATCCGGGCGAATAAAAGACCCTACTTTCGACAGACTTCCTTCATCCACTATATTTAAAAAATTGTTTGGCGTAGCAAATTTATTTTGACCAGCTGGCGAAGCATAGAGGATATGAAACTCCGGATCGATCACAAAATAACTGATAAATTCCCCAGCATCGATCCACAATTCTGCTCACCCCAAACGAGGACGCAAAGACGAATTCGCGTCATTCTCTAACCAGTGCTGAACTTCTTTCAGGTTGTGAAATAGTAGACAATGCGAAAACCTGGAAACATCATCCGCGATTTGCTGTATCAGACGTCCACCTACAATGATTTTAAACTTCTCAAGAGTTTTCAAAGAATGAAACGCTTCAACCGCCTTGACGACAGACGGAAGATGGTAGGACATGGATGCTGAAATACCAATAATAGATGGCTGAAATTGCTTGGCGTACTCGATTGTTTCAGCTAAGGGAATTTGCGTTCCTAAAAACACGGTCTCGTAACCGGCTTCTTGAAACAATAAACGAACCATCTTGAGCCCCAAATAATGACTCTCTCCTTCAACACAAAAAAACATGGCCCGTTGATTTCTGACAGTTTGATGCGCGTAACGATTATCCGCTAAATGATAGTAAGCATATTGGGATAAAATATAATCACAAATACCAGTCGCCAGATGTTCATCTGCCACTGTAATTTCGTTTTCCATCCATAACTGGCCAATCCATCTCATGGTTTGGGTTAGATAATCATATACACCCAAACTATCACCTATATCGTTTGCGTATCTTCGCAAAAGAGCCCATGCCGTGACCCGGTTTCCCTCAAGCAGTGCTTTGGAGAGTTGTTCCACATCCCCATTCACGGCATCACTCACCTTACTTCCATAATATTCTCTGTCTATATCTTAAAAAATTTATTTTCATCCCATCTATAAGAATACTTCTAAAAAGAATCTATGTATAGAAAATACATAAACTTCTCATGAAGATGAGAGAATTGAATTGAATTTATCGTTCATCAAAAATTGGCCTCTATCGCGAGATAGGGCCAATGGATAGGGTTTGCTTTTCGTTTAGGCGTTCAGCTTGGACAACTTCCACATACAAGATTGAAAATCAGTTGTGAAATAAGGAATGGCTATCCCCGCGTACATTAATTCATCGCCGCCATAAATATCACTTTCATAAGACATCCCTTGCACAAGTTCCACACGATATTGAGCTTCAGCATCCAGGCCTTTAAGACGCAACCGATGTATAGCATGATTGGCCTGTTGAAGCTTCGTAACACAAGAAACAACCGCCTGTTGCCTGTTCTGGGATACAAACATCCAAGCATAAAAATCGCCCTCAAATGGATTGGCTAAAGCAAAGTAACGACCAAATTGAACCGTTTCTCGAATTTGCTTATAGGTTTCAACCTGTTCTGCTACGATATTTTTTTCCTCATTTGTTAACTTTGTAATGTCCAATTCGTAACCAAAATTCCCTCCCATGGCAACAATCCCGCGTGTGGCAAGCGGCGTTATTCGCTGCACCTGATGATTGGGTACAGCAGAAACATGGGCCCCCATGGTGATAGGGGGATAAACCAGAGCAGTACCGTATTGAATATAAAGACGTTCAATAGCGTCTGTATTATCACTCGTCCATGTCTGAGGCATATAGTAAAGCATGCCAGGATCGAATCGTCCTCCACCCCCGGAACAACTCTCAAAGAGCACTTCAGGAAAACGTGTTGTCAAAGTTTCCATGACTGCATAGAGACCAAGCATATAGCGATGCGCCGTCTCTCGTTGTCGTTCAACTGGCAAACAGGCCGATCCGATTTCCGTCATATGGCGATTCATATCCCATTTTACATACTGAATGGGTGCAGACGACAGTATTTCACTCACTGAATGGACGATAAAATCACAAACATCTTTTCGTGAAAAATCCAGAACATATTGATGACGACCTGTAGAAGAACGACGACCAGGCACATGCAAGCACCAATCAGGATGTTCTCTAAACAACTGACTTTCTGGCGATACCATCTCCGGCTCAAACCAAAGGCCAAACTTCATACCCTTTTCGGCAATAGATTCGGCCAATCCAGCTAATCCATGCGGGAGTTTTTTCAAATTCACTCGCCAATCGCCCAGAGACGTTTTGTCATTATCCCTTTGACCAAACCAACCATCGTCCAGCACAAATAGTTCAATGCCCAACTGACCTGCTTCTTCAGCAAGTTGTAAAAGTTTTTCTTCATCAAAAGCAAAATACGTAGCTTCCCAATTATTAATAAGAATAGGTCTCGGTTGATGGCGATGAAGGCCACGACAAAGTCTCTCTCGATAGGCGTTGTGAAATATCTCCGTCATTCCATCTAAACCTTCAGCAGAATAGACCAGTACCGCTTCTGGTGTTTGAAAAATTTCACCAGGCTCTAATAACCATGAAAAATCTGCTGGATTGATTCCTATTTGAAGACGTGTCTGCTGCAAGGAATCTTGTTCAGCGAGTGCCAGAAAATTACCACTGTATACTAGATTAACCGCCATTACTTCACCATGTGTATCCCTAGCATCAGAAGCCATTAACGCTAAAAATGGATTTTGATGATGACTACTCGCTCCACGACGACTTTCTACCGCTTGCATTCCAGGGACCACGGGTCGACGAACCAAATGACGCTCTCTTCCCCAGGCACCAGAAAGTTGCATCATATCCCAGGAAGAACACGGTAAATCAAGACTCATACTCAATGCCCGAGTCAGCTGAATAGGTTGTTGGCCAGCATTATACAATCGGGCCGATCGCGTAATCACCCCGATTTGTGAGAACACGGTATAAAGTAACGTAACCTGTAACTCCTGAACCGGATCGAACAAATCGATTTCCAGCGTCAAAGCTTCATGCGGAGATTCTGTATAGATCATAGGAAGCCCAGCCAATGCAGGTTTACCTTCCAGAATTCGATGGTTCCTGTATCGCAAATCAACAACGGATGTGCCATCCGCAAAAATAGCTTCTAATGCGGGAACGCGAAAATCTCCATGACCATAAACAGGATATTCTTGAGGAAGTGTGTCCAGAGAAAAAGCAGGATTTTCAGGATTACAATTGGGCGAAAAAGGACGATCTATCATCTTCAGTAAATGTGCGGTTGAAGAGGAACGCAATTTCCTTCCCCAATAGAGATGTGCTAAGTACCCTTCCTCTGTAACCTTCATGACATAACTGGTGTGTTTGTTTTGAAGATGGAACAATTGCTCTTCAGGATCAAACAAAATTTGCATTTCTCACATCTCTCTTCTTTGGGAAAGTCGTGGTTAGCTTAAATCGTAAGTTGTACGGTTGCGGAAATAGGCAAACTGCAACAAAGTGACTAGCAAAATGACAACAAATAAAATGACGGATAAAGCAGAAGCAAATCCCATATGAAAGAACTGAAATCCTTCCTGGAAAATATAGAAATTATACACATTGGTTGCTTGACCCGGTCCTCCCTGAGTCATTACATAGACTGTATCAAATACTTGAAACGATCCAATCACTGAAGTAATGAGCACAAAAAGTAATGTGGGTCGCAAGAGCGGCAATGTTATCGTGAAAAATTTACGAATCGGTGAGGCTCCATCCAACTCGGCTGCCTCGTAAAGGTAGGCTGGGATACCTTGCAAGCCAGCTAGAAAAAAGAGCATATTGTAACCGGTCCACTGCCATATGTTCACCATTGCAACTGCAGGTAAAGCCCAGTGTTGTGTCCCAAGCCAATCAATTTGCGGTAGATGCAACACCTGTAACAGTGAGTCAAGCATACCCGTGGGCTGCAAAATCCATTGCCAAACCACACCTACTGCTACCGGCATAGCCAACCAAGGTATGACAAACAAAGCCCGAAAAATGGCCATCCCAGGCAATCTACGATTGAGAAGTAACGCCAAAATGATGGCTAACACCGTTTGAAGTGGAATATTCAGCAAAACATAGTAAACCGTGATCAGCATAGAGTGAAGTGCCGTTGGATCGTGAAAAACTTTCGTGTAGTTACTCAGGCCAGCAAAAGAAGGAGACGAAAGCAAATTCCAATGCAATAAACTAATTACTAGCACTGCTATAGCCGGAATTAACATAAACAATAAAACGCCAACAAAACTGGGGAAAACAAAGAGATAGGGTGTAATACCTTGCGATGTTAGTTTCGATTTTTTGATTTTTTCTCTAGGCATCCGAGTAGACAACATCTTGGTATCAAAACTCACGGTTTACACCTCGCTTTCTGAAGCCTATCGTCTTCCGTCCATCGGACAAAAGAGAGAATTTTGAGGAAGGGAGGCACAGCAAAGCACCTCCCTCTGCCTGTTCCAGATTCATTGACCAGAAAGTGCCGCATCTGCATTTTGAACAGCAACTTGCGCCGCCTTTTGGGCCGATATTTGATTTAACCAGAGCAAATTGAACTCATTGTCTATAGCTGTGCTCGCTTGCGACCAATTGGTTGTAATGGGGAAGCTAATCGTCTGACCATGAGACTCATTCAAGAATGGTGTAACGTTGACACCGCGCTTCGCCCATGACTCTGCAAACAGCGGAGCGAGTGACGGAATTCCAGGCCATACATAGCCGCCTGAAGCCAAAATTTTCTCCGACTGTTTGCTAGCCAGCCATTTTACTAGTTCCCACGCTGCATGTGGATGTTTGGTATGCGCATAAATCGCATCCGACAAACCATTCATGACTGAAACCCGACCATCTGGTCCAACTGGCAAGGGTGCTATACCCACAGGGAAGTTAGCTCCTTTGACCACAGGAGTTAAATCCCAGTCACCATCTGTATACATGGCTACTTTGCCTTCATCGAACAGTTGAATGGCGTTTGAACCAACATTCGGCTGGGTGACATCAGAGCCGCCTGGGGACACATGGTATTTGTAAATCATATCCACTAAATTTTGCAGTGCTGCTACAGATTGTGGACTGTTGAGAAGCATCTTGTGACCAAAAGGATGGTCAATAATTTTCCCGCCATTTTCGGCAATAAAATTGTAGTAGAATACCTGGTTGTTGTTTCCTGAGAAAAATCCATATTGCTTGATATCATTCGGATTGAAACCCGGTTGTCCAGGATGTTTGCCATTTGCATCTACAGTCAATTCTTCAGCAGTTTGTAAAAGCGTCCCGCCATTCTGCGGGTTCCATGTCAAATGATTAGGAGCTGGTATACCCGCTTTCTTGAAGAGATTTTTGTTATAGAAAATAGCGATAGTATCCCAATCCTTGGGTAATCCATAAATCCCACCTTGATATTCATATTGCTTGAGCAGATTGGGATAGTAGATGGATAGATTGAGATGATCCTTCTCAATAAAAGGCTTAAGATTTAACAACTGGCCATTTTGTACGAACGTAGGAAAGTAGGTTACATGATCCCAAAAAACGTCTGGAGCATCCCCTGCTGCCATTTCGGTTTGAAGCTTCTGCCAATATTGAGCCCACGGATACTGTTCAATGGTTACTTGAATATTTGGATGTAACTTTTCAAACACATCAATCGATTTCTGATATCCAACTTCTTCATTTGGATCCCATAACATGTAAGTCAGATGAACTACTTTACCATCCGAACTGCCTCCACCTGAAGAGGTATTACTCGACTGCGGGCTACCACAAGCAGTTACTGCGCAGGTCAAGGATAAGACAGAAGCACCAGTAATCCATTTCCAAGTTTTATTTTTCTTCATATATTTACCCCCTAAATTTTAAATTAATGAAAATTTCATACAAACCAGAGCAAACGCCAAGCCCCGCCCCCTCTCCAGCCTATCGATCAGACTGAGTGCTTTATTTCAATCCTGTCAATTGAATAGAGCGAATAATTTGTTTTTGGAACAGGATAAACAGGATAATCAGAGGCAAGAGCGCGATTGTAGCTGCAGCCATCAATTCGTTCCACTCTGCGCCATACTGCAATTGGAAGGACGCAATTCCCAGACTGACCACCTTATATTGATCCGTATTGGTGACAATCAATGGCCATAAAAAGTTGTTCCAGGAAGTTACAAAAGTGATAATCGCTAACGTCGCAAGGATGGGACGACTGAGGGGAAGAATGATTTGCAGGAAAATTCTAACCACACCCGCGCCATCAATTCGTGCGGCTTCCTCAATATCACCCGGTATACCAAGAAAAAATTGCCGAAGAAGAAATATCCCTACTGGCGTACTCAATACAGTTGGGGCAATCAAAGCCGCATAAGAATTAATCCAACCTAAATCTTTCATTAAAATGAAGAGCGGAATCAGAGTCACAATATTAGGAACCATCAATGTGCTCAAATAAATCATGAACAATACGTTGCGTCCCATAAACCGCATGCGGGCAAAAGCATAGGCTGCGAGTGATCCAAAAATGAGTTGCCCCAAGACAATGACCACGGACACAAACAACGTATTCAGCAAATAACGTCCAAACGGAACTGACGTCCAAACTTCTAGATAATTTTTAAAATCAACATGAGAAGGAAATAAATGGCCTGCATAAACCTCGTTAGCCGGTTTGAGGGAAGTTAAAATAGAAATGAGATACGGGAAAATGGAGATACACGCCCCCACGCAAAGTACTGCATAAATCAAAGCATTGACCCACCAAGCAGAACGGGCATGTGACATTGGTTCTACGCCTCCTTATAGTTTGGTTAGAACTGCTTTATCTGTCGCTGTATGGATACTTCTCAATTCCTCAAGCCTCTTTTCAAGATGGTTCTAAAGATGAACCACAACTCTCACGAATCACCAATTCTGAAGGTAGAGTAATTTGGAATGGCCCCTCATTTTCATGGACAGATCCAAGCAAAATCTGCACTGCCAATTTCCCCATACGTTCAGCCGGAATACGAATGGTCGTTAATGCCGGATTCATGTACGCTGCCATATCAATATCGTCGCAGCCGACAATAGCTATGTCTCCAGGAACAGAGAGCTTGGCTTCACGCAAGGCGTGAATGACGCCAACTGCCATAGGATCACTGGCTACAAAAAACGCGGATGGCAAATCATCTGACTGTAGAGCTTGCTTGGCTAATTCATACCCGCCATTAATGGACCAAGGTCCAATAAAAACCCAATCTTCCCGAAACAGCCCCTGCTCTCTCATATAGTTTTCAAAAGCGACATGTCGTTCATCTCGTCTTGAAAGCCGACTCCCACCGATAAAACCAATGCGCGTATGACCTAACTTCATGAGATGTCTAAGAACCAAATGTGTAATACGCTCAAAATCCGTTACAACTGAAAAAAATCTCTCTGGATTGGGCGAAGAATCGATAAAAATCAAATTCTTTGCCTGATTTTCCAAAGCGGTATAAAATGGATCGGGTTCACCAATAACCATCACCCAATCAAATTCCCCTAAATCACTTCTTCCTTCATTCAGATTTCTCCATCCTAATAAAAGCGAAGCTTCAATTCCCTGCCTGTTACACTCCGTCTCAATCCCGCGGCGAATACTCAAAAAGTATGGGTCCTGATTCTCAAGTTCCTCGTTACCAAAAGGAATAATGCCGATTTTCTTAACAGTTGCCGTATCTTTTTCCCGGCGTCGACGTTTGGCAACATAATGCAATTCTTCTGCAGCACGAAAGACTCGAAGACGTGTGCTTTCCGGAACAGCCAATGTTCTGTCTCCGTTTAAAACACGTGAAACGGTAGCAATGGAGACGGATGCCTTCTCAGCTACATCTTTTATGGTCGGCATCTTATCACTCTCTTTTTTAGTAAAATTATTTCAATTAATGCTCATATTTTATCTTGGAGATTAGTCTATGATTCCGTTTTCAATTTGTCAATAGTTCTTTTTTACCCAAAAAACTTGTCATTTTTATAAAAATCGAATAAAAAACTAGAAAAATATCAAGAATATATTCAATTTATTTTACTAAAATTTTTGGGCTGTTTTTCTAAAAACGTTGGAGAAATGAAAAAAAACAGTGTTTTCATGAATGATTGTGGGTCTCAATGGCCGCACAGAATTCGGAGTCTGTATGAGGATGGTTTGAGTCTTCGATTTGAATGGTGGCATGGCCAATACCGACATGAGCCAGCCGATGTTCTATGGCTCGCAGGATGATTTGACTTTCCTGTATACTCATACGGCCATCAAGTATAACATGACAGGAAAGCGCATTTTTCCCATTGGTAATGCTCCACATATGGATATCATGAACCCCTTGAACTCCCTGTACTGACTTAATCTCATTGACAACTTTCTCAAATTGAATTCCTTTTGGTGTCCCTTCCATGAGAATCCCAACTGCTTGCTTGACAATTCTCCATGCTCCCAAAGCAATCAAAACAGCAATGAGCACACTTAACAACGGATCGACCAGATACCAGCGTGTGAACAAAATGATTAGACCACCTATAATCACACCTGCTGATGCAGCAGCATCGCCAAGCATATGCAAAACGGCGCTCTTGACATTGATATCTTCTTCATGACGCATTCCTAATCCTAAATATAGATTGATACAAAGTCCCACACCAGCACTGACAAACATCCAGCCCGGCGATACTGGTTGCGGATGCTGAAAACGTTGATAAGCTTCCCAAAGTATCCAGAGCGTTACCAGAATGAGCAACAATCCATTGAGAAAGGCCGCCAGTATCCCCGCTCGATAATAGCCAAATGTCATCTCTTGATTAGCAGGTTTCTCTGATTGTTTCATAGCAAACCATGACAATCCAATCGCTGCAATATCCGTCAGAACATGGCCTGCATCAGAAAAGAGCGCAAGACTGTGCGATAACCAACCACCCGCAATTTCGGCTGCAAAAATAAATAAAGTCAGAAAAAAAGCAAGTTGCATTTTTCCCGCAGGAGCGTGACTATGAAAAATATCCGCATGATCATGGGAATGGTTGTGGCTGTGATCATGATGGCTCATGCATGTTCTCCTTTTTTGATCCAATGGACGCATTTTAACCTTCAATTTCCCAATCCTATTTTACATATTATAGCCTAGCCATACCCTCTGTTACTGAAAAGATTGTTTTCAGAATTTAGAAAAAATCTCCGAATCCCTTTCGCTTGCGCAAAGAAGAATTGGGTATGCCAAGCTGATCACGATATTTAGCAACCGTACGCCGGGACAATTGAACCCCTGGCTGTACACTGAGTTTTTGAGCGATTTCCGCATCAGAGAACGGACGTTCAGGGGGCTCCCGTTCTATCCAGTTTTTCAAATGTTGTTGAATCGCTTGCGCTGATAAGTCTTCTTCTGGATGCAGACGATGACTGAAAAAAAACTTCATTGCATAGGTCCCGCGTGGTGTCTGCAAAAATTTACCTCGCACTGCACGACTGACCGTAGATGGATGTAAGTCAAGACGAAGTGCAACATCACGCATGGACAAAGGCTCCAGACAATCAGAATTGGACTGCAAATAATGATTTTGCACTTCCAATACAATTTTTACAATTCTGCGAATCGTTCTCTGTCTTTGTAAGACGCATTGTTGCAACCACATCAACGCACGGTACTGTTGCTGCACATAATCCCTAACGCTCTCTTCTGCATGGTGAAGAATCTGGCTATACTCGTCAGACACACGTATCATCGGCAAGATTCGCTCTTCGATATCCATTTCCCAGCCAAAGTCTGTCATCCATACACGCACATCCGGCAGAAGGGTATCTCGCTGAACTACCGTATAACCACTAGCCGGGCGAGGATTCAATGAACGCAACTGTACCATGAGTTGTTCGAAATGAGCGTCATCTATGCCTAATATCTTCTTAACCTGGCGATAACGCCCGGCAGCAAGATCGGGTAAATGCTGTATCAATAAGAGCAAGGGTTGACTGATTTGAGGAGAATACTGACCAACTTGTAACGAAAGACATTCCTGCAAATTGCGCGCACCAATTCCTGGTGGATCGCACGATTGCACGGCTCCTAATACACGTTCTACAGTTTGCACAGTTTGACCTAAACCATTTGCAACTTCTGTTAATGGTACACGCAAATATCCTGACTCATCCAACGAACCAATAAGGTATTCAGCAATTCGCATCTCTTCGGACGTATGGAGCAAGCAGCGTACTTGTTGGGTGACATGTTCAACCAGTGAGGGCTGGTAAGGTCGTGCAGCTAACCAATCATCCATTTGCACACCGCTACGTCCCCCCGCTGAACGGACGAAGTTTTGAGGTTCCACCACCTCAAGACAGGGATTTTGGCTAACAGCGTCCAACAAGTAATCCCGCAATTCATATATATTGCAACTTAAAATCTGGATGGATTGCGTCATCTGAGGTGTAAGCGCCAGTCTTTGCGACAGTTCTTGACTCATACCCAGACTTATTTCGAGATTCATTCGCTCCCCTCCCAGACTATACCTGAACAACGCGATCGCACCTTTTTCACTCTATTGTAGGTGAGTCGACAGAAAGTGTCGATAAACTCGAGAATCATAACAATCGCCCTATCCCCAAAGGGATAGAGCGATAAAATTTTCCTGAATGGCTTGCGCCACAATTCCCGCTGTTCAATCATTGAAATTCCGTATAGCACCCAACTGGTTGCAGGTCTCAACGGCTCTCAGTGAAGTTAAATTCTCCATTGACTTTATTAACCTGGATATTCGGTATGGAACGCCACTTGATATAGCTGCTGCCTTTATAGACAAAGCCTTTTACCTTTCGTCCATCAATGGAGAATTTACCGTTACCGAGATATTTGTAGGGAATACCCCACTTTGCGAGAATCGTCCATAGCATATACGTTGAATTGCCTACTTCAACTGCCATAAACGGCTGCCCATCGACTCGTACATTAATTCGGGGAAAATGGGCCGACTGCTCTACTTCTAATACACTATGTTCTGCAATTCCCAAAAATTGTTTGTACGATCCGCTGTCAAAAGAAGTCCATGCACTCCAATTGAACCCACCATCACTAATAAAGTATGCCATTCGTGCATTATCCAATGGATGAAAAAGTAGATCTGGTTGGGCTCCACGATTGGAATCACTGATTTGCCAAAGCCCGAAACACGAATGATCCGGATTGACTGCTGTAGAATTGAATGATGATTCACTGTCGGCAATCGCTACCGCTGTCACCAGAGAACTGCCTCGAAATCCCGCTTCATAAGCGTAGTGCGCGACTTGATGTGCTGATAAATACGCCATTGATTCGTCCTTTCTGATTAAAATTTTTCCTCTTGCCAAAAAAGATTGTATCGTATATATCAACTTTGGCAAAGTGCCCGCGACATTACAACTTTATATTTTACCAATCCGTTTTGTGACTCAGAATCATCTACAAGCCTTATCCTTCCGTCCTGATATATCATACATCCAGAGAAAATGGCTGTTATGGAAGGAAACAAGAACGGATTAGAAATGATAAACTACATTTAATATCAACAATTTGGCAGCTATCAGAAACACTCAATGATAGCTGTGCGGAAAACGGGTGAATAGGCTTGTTTGGATCAAATGGAGAAAAAGAGCTGCAAAAAAGATACAAATCGGAAAGTCGGGCGCAAGCTTTTTATGACAATCAAATGCTTGAACATCTTAATCCAGAAATGATTCGATTCATTGCCAAACAACAGATGATGTTTGTCTCTACAGCTGATTCGCAAGGAAATTGCGATGCGTCGTTTCGGGCTGGAGAACCTGGTTTTGTCAAAGTTTTAGATGCAAAAACGCTGGCTTATCCAGAATATAGAGGAAATGGAGTTTACGCCAGTATCGGAAATATTTTAGAAAATCCTCATATCGGACTTCTTTTTATTGATTTTTTTCAAGACTGTATTGGCTTGCATGTGAATGGTACTGCCTTTATCGAAGAAGAAATCGCGGATTTGAACGATCCAAAAGCTGAGCGTTGGGTCAAAATCAAAGTGGAGGAAGCGTATATACACTGCTCCAAGCACATCCCTCTTCTCAAAAAACTGGACAAAGAAATTCATTGGGGTACAGACAACGCAGAATATAAAGGTGGCGACTATTTTAAGGCTAAATTAACCAAACAAACCAAACACTCAAATCAGACATTGTAGTGGTTCACTCTCCATACCCTCACGCTCCCTTTTCTGGACGTGTGGGGGTTGGCCCCTTTTGGGTTCGCACTCTTGTGAACGTGTGTCTCCACACGTTCACGCTAAATTCCTGCCAAAATATCAGACAGAAATCAAAACAGGGTTTTTGAGCTCAAAAGCTCAAAAACCCTGCTACACTGAGATATTCCAGACTTTTTTGGTGTCGAGAGCGGGACTTGAACCCGCACGGGTTACCCCACACGCCCCTCAAACGTGCGCGTCTGCCAATTCCGCCATCCCGACGTGTATCAAAGAGAACGAATCCCATTATAACAGTTTTCAATTCAGTGTCAACCTTTTTGCCATTCAGGAAAAGATCCATAAATATGCTGATAAAGACGATAATTGTAAAACACGCGATCGACAAAATGACGCGTCTCACCTACAGGAATATTTAAGATAGTATTCAGTTGGCCATTCCATACTCCTTGCTCTAGCCAGGTTTCCACTCGACGAGGACCCGCATTGTATGCAGCAACTGCCGCCACAAGATTACCGTGAAAGCGTTGAATAAGATAAGCTACATACCAACTCCCAATGGCAATATTGACACTTGGATTGGCCAAACTATGACTCGAATCTGCTGTATTCCTCAGCAACGCCATATTCTGTTGATTCATTTTCTGTAACGCCCAAGAAGCAGTGCTTGGCAACAGTTGCATCAATCCAACTGCCCCTACATCCGATACATCGTTTTTATTAAATTTACTTTCCACCCGAATAATGGACGCTACCAAAAGCGGATCAACCGATACAGCGCGAGCAGATTGTTGAATCGTTGTCTGATAAGAAATGGGATACATCCATCTCCAAAAAGTGTTTGAAGAAATGATGGCGAAGACTGAAATGAGCAGGAGTAAGGAAACCAGGAAGCGACGGCGGACAAAAATTATTCTTGGCATGCGTTTTGTTGAATTGTACGCCATATGGATTGCACCTGCTCTCTTGTATGTTCCAGAGTTAACGAATTGTCAATTAAATAGTCGGCAAGTTTTCGCTTGGAATCGAGCGGCATTTGGGAAGCTATACGAGCCTTCGCTTCCTCTTCAGACAGTTGATTGCGCTTCATCAGACGTTCTAACTGAATATCGTAGGGCACATATACGAGGACAGTTTCATCCACGAGTTGGTGTGTTTCCCCTTCAAATAGAAGCGGCACATCCCATATCACAGGTTGACCTGGATATTGCTTAAGATAGTCTTCTGTCTCCTCTTTCATGCCTATACGAATTTTTGGATGCGTAATTGCATTGAGACGATGGCGATAATCTGGATGATGAAAAATCAACTCAGCCAGTTTAGGTCTGTTCAGTTCGCCATCTTCTGTTAAAATTTCACGCCCAAAAAAATCGACTATTTCTTTCCATCCACTACTGCCTGGACTGACCACTCTGCGTGCCCAAATATCTGCGTCAACCACATATGCCCCAAGTTCTCTGAACATAGCCGAAACTGTACTTTTTCCTGAAGCAATACCGCCTGTCAATCCAATAATCACGCTTCTTTTCTCCTTTGGACAGATTGAGAATCCGACTGAACACGCGGTATCTTTTGACACTTTGGACAAAAATGAGTACCTCGACCGGCTAAACGAATTTTGACAATTTCCCGACCGCAATGTTGACAGGGTTGCCCTTCTCGTTGGTACACTTGCAATTGGATTTGAAACCCGCCGTGGCGACCATACCCATCAGCATAAGAACGTATCGTAGACCCACCCGCCTCGATAGCCATTTGAAGTATTTCGCGAACACTCACCAACAAACGTTGCCAATCTTTCTTCTTTAATTGCCAACAAGACGCCGCCGGATGAATACCTGCCAAAAAAAGCGCCTCGTCCGCATAAATATTCCCTATACCCGCAATAACGTCTTGCTGCAACAGTAACGCTTTAACTGACAGTTTCCTGCGTCCTGCGATTTGCAGAAAGTAAGAAGCATTCAGCGATTCATCAAATGGCTCTGGACCGAGCGTTTGTAATCCTATCGGATAATTTTCAGGCCGATCCGTCAAATGCATGGTGCCAAATTGCCGAACATCCCGATAACGTAATTCTGTGCCATCTGTGAAGTGAAAAACCACATGCGTATGCGGTTGTTCTTCTTCTGAAATCGCTAATCTATATTGGCCTTCCATACGCAAATGAGAGATAAGTTCAAAAGGAGGGATTGAAAAAATCAGATATTTTCCTCGGCGACGAACACCTTGTATGGTCAAACCCTGAAGTTGTGCACAAAATTCTTGGATTGATGGATAGCATATGATCCTTGGCAAACGCACTTCTACACAGCCTATGGTCTTTCCAACCACCAACTGCTGCAAATTACGGCAAACATGCTCTACTTCAGGCAATTCAGGCAACTGTCGAATCCTCCCCTTACTACTTGCCATTGACATTCTAACGCACAAAGTTTACAAACAAATGACAAGCATAACAGGGTGTCCACACCCCATGCCTAAAGGCAGGGGCTTCTCAGAACACACATAAAATAAGTTTTCCAACCAACATTTTCATATCTTTTATTTGGCATCATACCAAGAGCCCCCTACATGAACGTCCACTTTTAATGGAACCGTAAGCAATATAGAGGTTTCCATCTGTTCTTTCACTAGTTGACTCAACAAGACTACTTCGCTTTGAGGACATTCAAAAATCAGTTCATCGTGCACTTGAAGTAGCATACGTGCATGCAAATTCGATATTTTTAAAGCATGATCCATACGCACCATGGCCAGCTTGATAATATCCGCAGCCGTTCCCTGAATCGGCGTATTCATTGCTGTACGTTCAGCGAAGGAACGTATGGTGTAATTTTTATGGTGAATATCGGGAAGATAGCGACGACGATTGAGTAACGTTGTGACATAACCTCGTTTCCTAGCCTCTTTAACAGTTTCTTGCATGTAAGTGTAGATTTGTGGAAATTTTGAAAAATAATTTTCAATAAATCGATTGGCCTCTTTACGTGAAATGTTCAAATTTTGGGCCAAGCCAAAATCACTAATTCCATAGACAATACCAAAATTCACCGCTTTTGCCTGACGGCGCATGAGTGGCGTCACTTGATCTGGAGAAACCTCAAATACGTCAGCAGCTGTACGTGTATGAATATCCATGTCTTGGCGAAAAGCTTCGATTAACGCCTCATCTCCAGAGAGATGAGCCAAAACGCGCAGTTCAATTTGAGAATAGTCAGCCGAGAGAATCTTCCAGTCTGGATAAGTAGGAAGAAATGCCTTACGCAAACGGCGTCCCTCTTCCATACGAATAGGTATATTTTGTAAATTAGGATCAGAACTTGATAAACGACCCGTAGCGGTAAGCGCCTGATGAAAACGAGTATGAATTCGACCCGTATCCTTATGAATGACTTTCAAGAGACCCTCTACATAGGTTGATTTGAGTTTGCTAAGTTGACGATAGTCAAGGATATTTTGAACAATTTCATGCGTTGGCGCCAAACGTTCCAAAACATCAGCCGCTGTGGAGTAACCTGTTTTCGTCTTTTTCTCTGCTGGTAAGCCGAGTTTATCAAATAAAATCTCCCCCAGTTGCTTGGGAGATTGAATATTAAATTCCGTTCCCGCCATCTGATAAATAGTCTTTGTCAATGCTTGCAAACTTTGATCCAGTTCTTTGCCTATTTCTTTCAAAAGCTTTTCATCCACCCGAAATCCACAAACTTCCATGCCTGCGAGCACAAACGCGAGTGGCATCTCTACATTCCGATACAAATCATCCATTTCTTGAGCAGATAAGGCTTCCAGTAACCCATTGAGCATTTCGACCAACGAATGCGCTCTGCGTCCCAACCAAAGAAGTTCATTTTCTACAGGCACATTCTTTGGAAATGATAGCGATAATTCTCGCTCTGCCAATTGCTCAAGGGTCAATTCTCCCTCTGATGGGTTTAGAAGATAGCCAGCTAACATAACATCCTGAAAATTATGATCCGGATACAGTGTAATACCGTGAGCATCTAACAGTACAGCCATTTCTTTGACATTAAAAGTAACCTTTTCTTCCGGACCGTTGAAAAACTCCTGCAGATCGCTCATATCGAGTTCTTTCTCAAATGACACGAAAGTTGCAGACTTGGAGGAAGCCAGCATGACCCCGCTAATCTCCGAAGAAACACTTGTTTTATCAGAAAAGTGAAAGAGGATTCCTAACGGATCGGCTAATTGATTCAAAAAATCGGACCACTCGCTACGCGTCTCGATATGACGAATCTGTTGAATGGTCCAGTTGTCTGAGACTTCACTCGTTTCGACATGATTTTTGTCGGGATTCGTGGATGTTGTCATTTCCCCGGAAATTTTGTCGATTAAAGAGCGAAACCCATAGGAATGAAACGCTTCTTTTAGCCGTTGCACGTCGTAACCTGGATACTCCAGTTTAGAGAGAGGAACGTCCAAGGGCACATGACGATGAATCGTAGCAAGTCGTTTGGAAAGCAGAGCCTGTTCTGCATGCTCAGTTAATCGTTCACGCAATTTGTTTCCCGAGACTTCTTCCTTATTGAGAAGAACATTTTCTACCGTTTCATAAGTTTGTAATAACTTGATGGCGGTTTTTTCTCCAACACCCGGAACTCCAGGAATATGATCGGACGGATCACCCATCAATCCTTTCAAATCAACGATTTGCTTAGGTGATAGTTGAAATCGATTATAAACGGCATCTTCGTCATACTCATCCATATCTGTAACCCCTTTTTTGGTTAAGGCAGCCCTTACTGTAGGAGTCACCAGTTGCAAGAGATCTTTATCACCCGAAACAATCAAAGTCGGCAAACCTTCCTCTTCCGCTTGCCGAGATAATGTGCCAATAATATCATCTGCTTCGTATTGATCTATTTCAAAATAGGGTATTGAAAATGCCTCAAGCAATTCTCTTATATATGGGAATTGTTGCACCAAATCATCGGGGGTTTTTTCTCTTGTGCCTTTATAATCTGTATACCACTCATGACGGAATGTTTGTTTGCCTTTATCAAAAGCGACAGCCATATGTGTCGGTTTTTTTTGTTCCAGTAATCGCAACAGCATCATGGCGAATCCGTAAACTGCCTGTGAGGGTCGTCCCTGTGGATCCGTTAAAGGAGGCAGCGCAAAAAAAGCTCGATATGCAATACTGTTTCCATCAACAATTACCAAAAGAGGGTTTCGTTCAACCATATATGCACCTCTACTTCCTATCTTCGCCTTGCGAAGACAAGCTTCACTCGCTAGTCATTGTAGCATAGCTAGCTCCAGGTCATTCCTACCTTTAGATAAAAAAGCAACAGGCAGTGCCATTCAGGCCTACCTGTTGTGATGATGAACAGCTTTGTTTAAACCAGTTTGCCTACATATTGTCTACAACACTGATGACACGACGCACTGAATTAGCCGAACGCTGTACAGCGTCACGTTCTTCTTGCGTAAGTTCCACTTCTATAATTTTCTCAACACCGTTGCCACCAAGAATCGTGGGCACACTGAGAAACATATTCTCTTGCCCATACTCACCTTCGAGAAGCACAATAGAATGAAGAATGCGACGCTTATCTTTTAAAATGGATTCCGCCATTTCTGTTAACGACGCACCAGGAGCGTAGTAGGCACTTGCATTGCCCATTAGAGCCCCAATTTCTCCTCCGCCTTTCGCTGTACGTTCAACGATGGCATCAATGCGCTCTTTGGAAAGCAATTGTGTGAGTGGCACTCCGCCTACTGTGGAATAACGAACCAATGGAACCATATCATCACCATGGACACCTACAACAAATCCCCGCACATCTTCCACAGACACACCAAGTTCCATGGCAACGAATGTGTTAAAACGTGCCGTATCCAAGACGCCCGCCTGACCAATGACTCGATTTTTAGGGAATTTGGACGTTTTATAGGCCACATAGGTCATGGCATCGACAGGATTGGATAGCACCATCAAAATGCAATCAGGTGAATACTTCACCACTTGCTCTGTCACCGATTTGACAATTCCGGCATTGGTGGAAACCAAATCATCACGGCTCATACCAGGTCGGCGCGGCAGTCCAGCTGTAATGATGACCAAGTCGGAATCTTTGGTATCCTCATAGTTTGCCGTACCTATTACCGTTACGTCCGATCCGATAACAGGCATAGCTTCTTGCATATCTAAAGCTTTACCTTTAGTTGGGTTTTCCATCTGTGGGATGTCCAAGAGCACTATATCGGCTAATTCTTTGGAGGCAATCATGAAAGCTGTTGTAGCACCTGTTAGTCCTGCCCCAATCACAGATACCTTTTTGCGCTTCATCATAGTCATAACCCACCTTTCTCTTCTGACTATCTATTCTTCGCAAACCAGATTGATGTTTACGTCAATAAGAAAAGGACGCGCCAAGCGGCACGTCAATGTCTTATAGATTCGCAATGACTGCGTCGGCAAACCCAGAAGTTTTTACTTCAGTAGCGCCTTCCATCAGTCTGGCAAAGTCATAAGTTACGACTTTCGATTCAATAGTCTTTTCCAACGCCTGAATAATGGAGTCCGCTACTTCCTGCCACCCCATATATTCAAACATCATCACACCAGACAAGATCACAGAACCCGGATTGACTTTATCCAGATTGGCATACTTTGGCGCTGTACCATGTGTCGCCTCAAATACTGCGTGTCCGGACTCATAATTGATATTCGCTCCCGGTGCTATGCCAATGCCACCTACTTGTGCTGCTAAGGCATCAGAAATGTAATCACCATTTAAATTCAGTGTAGCAATGACGTCATACTCCGCTGGACGCAATAAAATTTGTTGCAAGAATGCATCTGCGATGACATCTTTAACAATAATTTTGCCTAACTTGAGCGCTTCATCCTGAGCCTTGTCAGCCGCGGCCTGTCCATCTTTTTCTTTAATGCGATCATACATAGCCCATGTAAACGTTTGGTCTGCAAACTCACGCTCGGCAAGTTCGTAACCCCAAGTTTTGAAGGCTCCCTCTGTGAACTTCATTATATTTCCCTTGTGAACCAATGTGACGCTCTTGCGTTTATGTTGTAACGCATATTGAATCGCTGAACGTACCAAACGTTCTGTACCCTCTTTGGAAACTGGTTTGATGCCTATGCCGGACGTTTCTGGGAAGCGTATCTTCTTCACGCCCATCTCCTGACGCAAGAACTGTATGACCTTTTTCACTTCAGGAGTACCTTCTTGCCATTCTACACCTGCGTATATATCTTCCGAGTTTTCACGGAAAATAACCATATCTACCAAGTCTGGACGTTTGACCGGAGAGGGAACGCCTTTGAAATAGCGAACTGGACGCTGGCATACGTATAAATCAAGTTCTTGACGCAACGCTACGTTTAACGAGCGAATGCCTCCCCCTACGGGTGTGGTCAGTGGTCCCTTGATGGAGACAATATACTCCGAAAGAGCCTTCAATGTATCTTCTGGCAACCATTCCTGAAACTGATTGAACGCCTTCTCGCCAGCATAAACTTCAAACCACGCAATTTTCCGCTGGCCACCATACGCTTTTTGAACAGCGGCATCAAAAACACGCTGCGATGCGCGCCAGATATCCGGACCTGTGCCGTCGCCTTCAATAAAAGGAATAATAGGATGATGAGGAACATGAAGCTGCCCGTTTTGAAGAGTAATCGGTTCTCCTTCTGTCGGGCCTGAAAACGCTTTGAATTGCGCCATGAGGGTGCCTCCTTATGTATCAGGTTCCACGCCACATCTTAGCATAATTGCTAACGAAAAACCAAAAACCAAAGAATGATCTTTTACGCTCTGCGCGGCAGAAACCCAATTTGTTCTTTGACCTGCTCCAGTGTCACAGAAGCCAGTTTCTCAGCTTTTTCAGCCCCATCTGCAAGTGTCTTTTCTAAATCTGGAGATTCGAGCCATTCGTGATAGCGTTGCTGAATGGGTTCAAACACGGATACAACCGCATCAGCGATAGCTTGTTTAAAAGGCCCATACCCTTGACCTGCAAACTCTTCCTCTACTTCTTGCAGACTCTTGCCTGTACAAAGCGCGTAAATCGTCATCAAATTGGATACTGCTGGTTTTTCTTCTTCATTGTATCGGACCTCGCGTCCCGAGTCTGTGACAGCGCGACTAATTTTTTTCCGTAGGACTTCTGGCGGATCGAGCAAATAGAGCGTTGCATTGGGACTTTCATCACTCTTGCTCATTTTTTTCAAAGGATTTTCCAAACTCATAATTCTTCCACCCATTTTAGGGATCATTGCCTCAGGAACGATAAACGTTTCTCCATAACGACGGTTGAAACGAATGGCTACATCGCGAGTCAGTTCAAGATGTTGTTTTTGATCTTCGCCAACAGGGACAAGAGTGGTTTGATACAGCAAAATATCAGCAGCCATCAATGCCGGGTAAGTGAATAGACCTGCTGTAACTACATCTTTTTGTTCTGATTTATCTTTGAACTGCGTCATGCGTCCAAGTTCGCCATAATAAATCATGCACTGCAAAAGCCACCCCAGTTCAGCATGAGCAGGCACATGTGATTGAACAAACAAGATTGCCTTTTGTGGATCAATGCCACACGCCAAATACAAAGCGGCCAATTCGCGCGTTCTCTGATAGAGTTGCTGTGGATCTTGCGGCACAGTAATTGCATGCATATCTACAACACAGAAGAGACATTCAGCTGTATGTTGCAATTGGACAAAATTGCGTATAGCGCCTAGGTAATTTCCTATGGTAATGGTTCCTGACGGCTGAATGCCGGAAAACACTCTTTGCATGAATTCTTCCTCCTTGCCCTACAAACCTAAGTTGAAAGATGAATCCTTCGCGCCAGTATACCCTGATTGCCTTAAAAGTTCCATCATAACAGCTGCCAAATCGTCTTCCGCAAAACCATTGTGCATCGCTGACGTATAGCTCGCGAAAGCTGCTGACGTGGCCGGAAGTACTGCTTCTCTCTCAGTCGCTGCCTGGAGAATCAAATTCAAGTCTTTACGCATGTACTTCAGTGCAAATGCTGGTGGAAAAGATTCATCAATCAACATCTGCTTTTTAATTCCAAGAAAAGGTGATGCAACAGACGACTGGGAAAGCATATCGAGAACATTGGAGCGAGACAAGCCTAACGTTTCTGCAAGGACAAGCGCTTCAGAGATTCCTTGCATTGTCAAGGCAAGAAGTAGATTGACAACCAATTTTGCCTTGGCGCCGTTACCGCCAGGTCCGAAATAAAATTGCGCCTGACTCATAGCCGCCAGAATCGGACGCGTGATTTCATACGTTTCCAACGGACCACCTGCCAAGACGAGTAACTTCGCTTCTTTGGCTGCACCTGCACTTCCTGAAACGGGGGCATCCAGCATCGCAATGCCTAATTGGTTCATATTTTTCTGCACTTCCAGAGCTGTTCCCGGCGAAACGGTACTCATATCAATAGCCACAAAAGAATGTTTCGCGTTCTCAGCCACACCACCATTTCCTAAATAGACTTCTCGTACGGCGCTGTCATCAGAAAGCATGCTGATAACTACATCTTGGTTACGTACGGCTTCAGCTATATTCTGAGCCTGTTTTCCGCCCATTTGCAGCAAGGGTTGAACTTTTTCAGGAGATCGATTATATGCTGTAACACTATATCCTGCACGTAGCAAGTTTTCCGCCATGGGCAAGCCCATAGTTCCTGTGCCGAGAAATCCAATTCTCATTATTTTCCACCCACCATAGAGATTGATGTTCACCACTCTCATCAGTATAGCTCTTTTCAGCTTCTTACCAAGCGCACAGTGAGCCAGTCGCATTACGAATCAAAATTTGTCACAATAGAATTCAGAGAACTTACGGAATCGATGATTTGATGACAACATCCTTGAACTTTCTAGTCAGTGAGGTGAGCATGTGGGCAGAAAACGTCATGCAGAGGGGAGATGTCCTCGTTGCAACGGATTATTTACCATATCCAGTATGGAGAGTCATAACGGGGCCTGCCCTCATTGCGGACACCAACTGAACGAGGGTAGCGTGGTACGTGTATTAGATGGTTCGGGTGCCCTGCTCACTCCCTGTACCAAAGAGCGCGCACAGGAAGAAGTACGCTACGGAAATGCGTTTTGGGTCAATGAAAGAACAATTCGCCTACGTTTTTCCGCTATGAGCAAAAAGAAATATCGAGAAACGGTTCTGCGCCGCGACAGTGGCCGTTGCGTATGGTGCGGAGCACCTGCCACAACAATGGATCACATCATTCCTGAGTCTAAAGGTGGGCGATTTCATCCCAAAAATTTGATGTGTGCCTGTTTAGCGTGCAACCAAGAGAGAAAAAATATGGACATTCCAGAATTTCTGGCTCATTGTGAGGCTACTGGGCAAACCGTTCGGCGCAAACATATTCTCGCACTTTATCGAGAGGCAGTTAGGTTTCAATATCATGGTGAAAATTCAAACGAACGTAACAGATAGAAGTTGACAAACAGTTGCACGAAAGTACTCCATCGCGTTAGACTTACACTGTTACAGTGAATGAAACAGGCTGCGCGCAGAACTGGCGGATAACGTGGAAAACCACGGGGGACTGCGCACGATTGCTGCCTTTTGCCGACCGCCTGGGCAACGTCTCGAAAAACAAAGACGGCGCCCAGACGGTTTTTTTTCGTCATTGGGACAGCCTATGCATAGGAGGTTGATGATCTCATGGCCCACTTGCTCTATGGCAAACCAGTGGCAGATCAAATGAAACAACAAATTAGAGAGCAGGTGAATTCCCTCTCTCATCGACATATACAGGTAAAAATGGTGGCTGCTTTAGTCGAAGGAGACGCCGCATCTCTCTGTTACGCTCGTTCTAAAGTCCGCATGGCAGAGAAGCTCGGCATTGAATGCATGTTGCATATCTTTCCCGCACGCGTTACGGAACAACGCGTCATAGAACAGATTCATGCATGGAATCAAGATCATACCATTCATGGCATCATTCTTGAGTTACCGCTCCCTCATCATTTAGAATCATGGAGAATTTTACAGGAGATCGATCCGTTTAAGGATATTGACGGTTTGACAGAAAAAAACGCACTAGCCAATATGCTCGGTACACCAGGGATTTATCCAGCTACTCCTCTCGCTTGTTTGAAAATGCTCGATCATTACGGAGTTCCATTGCGTAAACGAAACGTTACGTTAGTTGGATGTGGGAGAACGGTCGGTATGCCTCTTTTACATCAACTCATTCGCCGAGGAGCTACTGTAACCGCTTGTCATGCAGAAACACGAGATATTGGCGAGCACTTGCAACGCGCTGAAATTGCCTTTATTGCAGTCGGGAAGGCAGGTCTAATTCAGCCCGAAATGTGTCATCCAGGACTTATTATCATTGATGCAGGTATCAATCAGGATAAAAACGGGCAAATCGCAGGCGATACCGCGCCGGAAGTGGCAGAAGTGGTTCATGCCCTCACTCCCACTCCCGGAGGAGTAGGCAGCGTAACTACAATGCAAATATTCGCGAATTTATTAGAAGCTGTTGAGTATCAATATTCGTTGATGGTACATCCTACTTCATGAGGATGGCCAAGCGCCATCCTCATGATTTTTATTTACCCATCCGCTGAACTATTTTACAGCACTTGCGCTCGACCACGATAAATCAAACCTCGAACCGGATCGACCGTAACCAATGCACCATCTTCCACACGCTCCGTGGCTTCCGAAGCTCCGACTACTACTGGCTTGCCGAGGGATATGGCCACAACTGCAGCGTGAGAAGTCAATCCACCTTCTTCAACAATCATTCCTCCAGCTCTCTCAATCGCAGGCATAATGTCAGCATCGGTGCAATTCGTGACAAGAATATCCCCTTCTTGAACACGTTCCAGAATATCTTGATTTTTCTTAGACACTACTGCACGTCCACTCACAGCATGTTGTCCAATTCCCTTACCACGAACTAAAATTTCTCCTATAGTGTGCACTTTTAGTAAATTGGTGGTTCCACGGATACCGACAGGAACACCTGCCAGAATAATCACCATATCTCCATGCTGCACATAACCTGCATCGAGAGCACCTTCTACTGCGGTTTCCAGTACATCGTCTGTCGTGGAAGCCATAGGTACCACAACTGGACAGACACCCCAGGAAAGCATTAAACGACGTGCCACCCTCGCATCCGGAGTTGCAGCTACAATGGTCTTAAGCGGACGATGTTTGGCAATATGTCGCGCTGTATGTCCGGAAGTCGTTGCGGTGACAATAGCAGCCACATCCAATTCGGAAGCCATTTCTTTAGCCGCATGAGAAATCGCATCCGGCACCTTCCGTTCAACTTCCGTATGATGATGATAGACCACTTCACGCTTTAAAATGGCCTCTTCAGCACGCTCAGCAATCTGCGCCATGGTTTGCACCGATTCCAGGGGATAGCGGCCTGCAGCCGTTTCGCCCGAGAGCATGATAGCATCTGTGCCATCCAAAATAGCGTTGGCCACATCGCTGGCTTCCGCACGAGTTGGACGAGGATTACGCTGCATCGAATCGAGCATTTGCGTTGCAGTGATAACAGGTTTTCCCCACTGGTTACAAAGCGAGATAATGCGTTTTTGAGCCAGCGGCACATCTTCTGTCGCAATTTCTACACCAAGATCGCCACGGGCCACCATGACACCATCTGTAACTTCGACAATTTCATCCAACCGTTCGAGACCTTCCACCGTTTCAATCTTAGCAATAATATCTGCTTCGTAATGGCGTTCTTCGAGAATTCTGCGCACTTCCAAAATATCTCCGGCTTTACGTACAAAGGAAGCAGCAAACATATCGACACCTTGGTCAATACCAAAGCGAATATCTGCCTTGTCCTTCTCAGTAACACCAGGAATACGCAGTGTCACACCAGGTACATTAATTCCTTTATTGTCTTTCAGTATACCGCCATTGGTTACTATGCAGACAATGTCCTGACCTTTGACTTCAACCACTTTCAACCCAATCAAGCCATCATCAATACGAATAGGAGCCCCTGGATAGACGTCTTCCACAAGTCCTTCATAGGAAATCCATACGCGTTCTGCCGTTCCCTCTGCAAGAGGCTGGATGGTCAAGGTGACCAACTTTCCGTCAAGCAGTTCAACTTGTCCACCCGCAATTTTCCCTGTCCGAATCTTCGGACCTTTGACATCCAACAAAATGGCTACATGCTTACCTACATCCGCAGCCGCTTCACGAATACGACGGATACGCTCAGCATGCTCCTCATAGGAACCATGGGAGAAATTGAGACGGGCAACGTCCATGCCTGCGCGCATCAATTGACGCAGGATTTCGGGTGATTCACTGGCAGGCCCAATGGTACAAACGATTTTGGTTTTTCGCATGATTCACCGTTCCTTCCGAGGATATCGTTCCTCATCTTTGGCGATTTCAATCAGTTTCCATACACAAAGCAAAAGAAATCAAGAGACACAAAAGCAATGCGCTGGACTTATTTTGTCATACATGGACATTTTTTGTCCCTAAATAGAGAAACAGTCTTATCCACTCAACGACGGCTGCTCTCTATGTACGCTCTTGGAGCACGCATTCTCCATGTAGTCTTTCTCATTTCCTATGACATTCACGCTGGGCAAACGGAATGCCCACCAGTCCGGTGGACATCGCCGCTTCCGTTCAATCCAGTTCTGTTATTCCGAGAAAGATCCCATATCCCTGTACTTATGGTACCTCTCATCCAACAGTTGTTCAATAGGAATTTGCAAAAGTTCTTTCAATCCTGCTACTATTTTTTCTCCTACTTTAGAGATCATCCAATTTGGATCTTTCTGGGCACCGCCTCGTGGTTCTGGTATTAATTCATCAGCAATTCGCAAATCGACTAAATCTTGCGCTGTAATGCGCATGACCTCAGCCGCTTTTTCGGCGTAAGTACTGTCGCGCCAGAGAATAGCAGCTGCTGATTCAGGAGCGATGACAGAGTACCAAGAATACTCTAAGGCATAAATTCGATCGGTCACGCCAATGCCGAGTGCTCCTCCGCTCGCACCTTCACCAGTGACCACACTGATGGTAGGTGTTTTGAGGCCGGCCATTGCCCGCAAATTGGTTGCAATAGCCTCACTTTGCCCCCGTTCTTCAGCAGAACTACCAGGATAAGCACCCATAGTATCGATAAAAAATACCACTGGCCGACCAAATTTTTCTGCCTGACGCATAAGTCGCAACGCCTTGCGGTATCCTTCAGGATGCGCCATACCAAAATTTCGATAGAGATTCTCCTTGGTATCTCGACCACGTTGATGACCAATCCATGTGATAGGTTGTCCTTGCAACATGCCAATACCGCCAACTACAGCCGGATCGTCCCGAAAGTTGCGGTCACCATGCAACTCTACAAACGTCTCACAGATCCCACGCACATATTCCAAAGTGGTTGGGCGCCCCGATTGGCGAGCAATCTGCACTCGTTGCCAAGGAGTAAGATTACTGTATAGCGAATCCTCCAGTGATTGCAGACGCTGTTCAAGCGTGCGAATTTCATCAGACAAATCCACTTGATGGCTCTCCGCAAAAGAACGAAGTTCTTTAATTTTGCTTTCCAAATCGCGAATGGGTTGCTCGAAATCAAGTCCCGTTGCCATGCTTCCACCCCTTCGCGCTATGGATTGTCAAAATATTGGCTAAAGTATGGACCAGTTCCTTACGATGTACAACTTCGTCAATCATGCCATGTTTGAGCATGAATTCCGCCGTTTGAAAATCGTCTGGCAACTTCTGTCGGATGGTCTGTTCAATCACGCGCCGCCCCGCAAAACCAAAGAGAGCTCGCGGCTCTGCCAGGATAATATCACCTAACGAGGCAAACGACGCACTTACGCCACCTGTAGTAGGATGCGTGATAACAGTGACAAAAAGAAGCTGTTCTTCATGCAAACGCTCCAACGCAACACTGGTTTTGGCCATTTGCATCAGCGACAAAATGCCCTCTTGCATGCGAGCACCGCCAGAAGCCGTAAAGAGTACCACTGGCAGACGTTCCGCTAAAGCGCGTTCCATCATTCGTGTCAGCTTTTCTCCGACCGCAGAACCCATGCTACCCATAATAAAACGCGAGTCCATCACGCCCATAGCGAGTGGAATCCCAGCAATGGTCCCGCGTCCTGTGACCACGCCTTCGCGCATGCCGGTCATCTCTTGTGCTTTGGCTAATTTTTTGTCGTAATCGGGAAAATGTAGTGGGTTGACTGAAGTCAACGAAGCATCCCACTCTTCAAAGCTGCCCTCGTCCAGCGTCAAACGGATACGGCGGTCAGCCCCAAGCGTGAAATGATAATCACAATGAGGGCAGGTGAAATCATGCTTCTGCAGCTCCTTGCCAAGCAACAAAGCGCCACAGCCGTCGCATTTCTCCACCAATCCTTTAGGAATATCTTTTTCAGGAACAGACTGACTTTTCTGATCTCGTTCTGACGATTTAACAGCGCTAGGCAGCGTTGCATAATGCCGCTTCTTTACAAATAAATCTTTAAGCACTCCGTCACCTCTGCATCACAAAGAAGAGTGAAGGATATCATGAAGAACTTCCTTTACCTCTTCCAATTCCGTTTCAGGTATCAAAATTTCGTATTGTTGCTTGGCCATGTGGGCTGCACGAATTTTGGCGAGAAAACCTTCCTGAGTCAATTTTTCTTTCACCCATTCAGCCTGCTTGGCAGACTGGGCGATGTAAATTACAGTCCACATTCACAATCGCCCCATTTCTATCGCCCACGTTCCTCTTTTTGAAATTATGTTTAGTATACCATGCCTGTCTGCGGACGCCACACCTTGATTGTTATCAGTCATTTTATTCATCTTTATAAGAAGAAGCGTGATGCTGATGAGCAATTCGAGCTGCCGCAGCCGCTGCTACACTAGCCACGAGATCGTCCAAAAATACGTGAATTTCCGACGCGTGATTATTCAGGTACCCCAAAATCCCAATTTTTGTTTTATCGAGATATCCAAAATTGGTCAAACCTATACTCCCGTAAACATTGGTCACACTGAGCGCAAGAATTTCATCGACGCCGTAAAGAGGCTCATCTTTTTCCATGATGCTTTGCAGCGGCTCTGGCAGCAATTTCTGCTCCGCCAGTTCATCAAGTGCTATTCCTGTATAGAGAGCGTGCTGCACTTCCCGCTTATCCAAGACACGATGAACACTCTCCAAACAATAGTCAAGCGTCAGGTCAGAATAGTACGGACGCTGTAACTCCAACACAATATGGGCAATATCGGTCAATTCCACATGGCGGCGCGACAGCCACTCCACGATTTGCTGTTTCATGTTACACGTCTCCTTTACTCATGCTTTCTCCTAAACCTACTCAATGACGAGCCGTTTCAGACCGCTGCTGCAATTTCACATTGCCAAGACCCACAATAGTCTCTAATTCAGCGATTAAATCGGGATCGACCTTTACTGTATAACGAGCTGGCAACAAGCGTGCTTTGCGGGTAGACGTTTCAAATAAAGCCACCGGGGTCGATCCCGGTTTCTCAAGCAGAGCTGAACGCACTGCAGCCAAAAGTGTGCGGGAATCGTCGCCAGCTCGATAACGAATGAAGAGAGTTGCTGGCCCCGAAGCTGTCGCGTGTGCAGAAAACGTGTGGTCGGAATTGAACAGCCGAGCCTGTTCACCTCCTGCTTCAGCTTCCAAATAGGCATGGTCGAGGATTTGGGAAAGTGCTTGCTCACTGAGTTTGGCTGAAGGCAGAAAGGCTTCCATAGCCCCGGCTGTAGCCAGGCTTTCAACGGCTTTGCGATTGCAGGCGCGAGAAGAAACACGACGCAAAAAATCAACCAGGGAAGTAAAAGGGGCTTCCTCGCGCGCACGCAATATCTCCATGACTGCCGCACGACCAACGCCACGTATGGAGAGAAGGCCAGTACGAATGCTCCTGTCCGACTCGGCTGAAAAAGCCGCTCCGCTTGCAGAGACGCTGGGCGGTAACAGTTGAATGCCCAATTTTTTGGCATCCCTCGTATACTCAGTGATTTTATCTGGAGTACCGGCAGCCAGCGTCATTAAAGCTGCAAAAAAATCAGCTGGATAATGAGCGCGCAAATAGGCTGTACGGTAGGCGAGCAATGCATAAGCCGCTGCATGCGAACGGTTAAAGCCGTAATCCGCAAAGCGAACAATCAAATCGTAGACGGTATTGGCTGTCTCCGCACTGTAACCACGACGTTGACATCCCGTGACAAATCGTTCACGCTCAGCGTCGAGCACTTCTCGTTTCTTTTTGGATACTGCGCGCCTCAGAATATCTGCCTGACCGAGCGTGAAGCCAGCCATCCGGGAAGCAATTTGCATAATTTGCTCCTGATAGACAATGACACCGTAAGTATCTTTAAGAATCGGTTCCAAGTCAGGATGCGGGTAGCGAATCGATTGACGGCCATGTTTGGCAGCAACAAATTCAGCAATATTCTCCATAGGACCAGGGCGATATAGTGAAATAACGGCAATTAAATCTTCCAAGCAGGTAGGCTTGACATCCCGCAACACTTTTCGGACACCATACGACTCAAGCTGAAAACAACCGCTCGTCTCGCCGCGCGTCAGCATACGATAAGTCGCTTCGTCTCCATCCGCGATTTGCTGCCATTCAGGCAACGGTTGTCCTATGCGCTGAGCCACACTTTGACGGGTCATATCCATCAGTGACAAAGTTTTGAGACCCAAAAAATCCATTTTCAAGAAACCAAGTGCCTCGACATCTTCCATAGGATACATGGTGACTGGCATTCCACTAGCGCCAGGCACAACAGGTATCCAGTCCTGCAGTGAAACAGGCGAAATGATAACCCCCGCTGCGTGTATGGAGACATGACGCGGCAACCCTTCCAGTCGACGGGCATAGGCGAGAATTTTTTTCGCCTCCAGATTTTCTTCCTCCATTTGCCGCAGTTGAGTTACATTTTCAAGAGCTTCATTCAACGTTACACCTGGATGAGAAGGAATCAGCCTCGCCAATGTATCCACCAATTTTTTATCCGATCCCAATACACGCCCCACATCGCGAATCGCTGCTCGCGCGGCAAATGTGCCGAAGGTTCCAATTTGGGCTACCCGCGTATCGCCATAACGCTCCAGTACGTACTGAATGACTTCTCCACGCCGCTCAAATTCAAAATCGATATCAATATCCGGCCAACTCACCCGTTCGGGATTGAGAAAACGTTCAAACAGCAAACCATATTGCAACGGATCGACATCTGTAATCGATAGTGCGTAAGCGACCAAACTACCTGCAGCAGAACCTCGGCCAGGACCTGTGGAGATGCCTTGCCGATGCGCATAGCGAATAAAATCGGCCACCACCAGAAAATAGTCGGCAAAGCCAAGTCGATCAATAACATCCAACTCGTAACGGAGACGTTCTTCCACTTCAGCTGTCCATAGGGGATAGCGTTTTTTTGCACCCACATACGCCACACGTCGTAGCGTTTCTTGCGCAGATTCACCTGGGGGTAACGGATAGCGAGGCAAAAAAAGTTGCGGTTTGGGCCATTCGAAAGCGGCTGCATCCGCTATTACCCGTGTATTCGCAATTGCCTCGGGGAGATTCTGAAATTTCTCGGCCATTTCTTCCGATGATGCCAGATGAAAATGGTTTACGGGTAACAGTAATCCATCTGCATCCACTTGCGCCAAAACTTTCTGGACTGCAGCATCTTCTCGACGTGCGTAATATACTTCATTACTGGCCACAAGTGGTAACCCCAACTGGCGAGCGGCAGCAATTAACCCCGGCAAAGCCCGTCGCTCTTCAGGAAGACCGTGATCGTGCAACTGAACATACAATTCCCCAGGCGGAAACATCTCACTGGCGCGTTGCAGCAACTGCTCGCCTTTATGACGATCCGCTTCAGAAAACGCCCGCGCTATACTACTGCCGCGTCCACCCACCAGAGCAATCAGGGAGTGACTATGCTGAGCAATTTCTGACCACTGAACATACGGACGACGCGAACGGCTATGGGCCAGTGTAACCAGTTTCACGAGCGACGAATATCCTGCGAAACCTTTGGCTAACAATACCAGGCTATCCAGCGGTGAGTTGCCCTGACGTCCAGCAGATTCAGACGCCTCTTCCGAGAGAACGTCAAAATCCACGCCAATCAGTGGCGTAATTCCTGCCGACTTAGCCAAACGACAGAAAGATACTGCCCCATAGAGAGTGTTTTTATCTGTTAAAGCAAGGGCAGTCATATGTAGAGATTGGGCGGTCTCGATGGCGTCCTTTAGACTGAGACAACTTTGCTTCAACGAGTATGCAGAGTGAACATGTAAATGCACAAAATCCAACTGACCGTTCACCTCTCCATCATCTGTGTGGTTACCAGTGCCTTGGCATACTGCCCATCTTCTCCAGATACATCCACCTCCACTTTGGCAAACCGACGCCCAAAGTCGAGCACCTGCGCAGTGAGACTGATTTCAGCTTCAATCGATACAGGTTTGAGAAAATAAAACGATAGATTTTCAATTGCCATATCAACGTTGCGCTGCCGCCGCAAACATTCACGCACCGCATACTCAATCAAGGTGGTCAGCATTCCTGTGGAAAGCGTTCCGAGCGCACTGGTCAATTGAGCGGTAACTACACCCCGTACTCGGACACCTTGCTCACAAGTTTCTGAAGAAAATCCACGAACTGCTAGATCTTCTAGCGTTTCTCCAACTTGCGGCTGTCGATTCATAAACTGAAGTGATTTAATGACATCCTGACGACTTAAAACACCCATCAGTTTGCGATGAGAGACTACAGGCAGCATCTCAATGCCTTCCCAGACCATCCGATGCGCCGCTGAGGCAACCGTGGTTTGCGGTGAAACTGTGGTAGGTTTACTTGACATGAACAGTTCAACGGGATCTTCTGGACGAGCCTCCGCCACATCCCGTGCGGTGACCACGCCAACCAGACGTTGATTGCTATCGACAACTGGCAGGCGCGCATGACCCGTCTCTTCGACGACTCGAAAGTAATCTCGAACTGTCGCATCACGAGACAATACGGCCAATCCCTCTGTCTGTGCTACATCCCCTACAAAGAGAATGTCCTTTTTAATGAGTCGATCGTAAATCGCTCGATTAATCATGGCGGCTGTTGTAAACGTGTCATAAGAACAAGAAATAATAGGCAATTCTCGTTCATTAGCCAATTTACGCACTTCCGGTGAGGCATCGAAACCACCCGTTATAAGAACAGCTGCACCTGCTTCAAGAGACAGTTTTTGCACATTTTCACGGTTTCCCACAATCATCAGACTGCCTGGATCGAGATATCTTGTGATATTTTCTAAACGCATGGCGCCAATGACAAATTTATGCAGCGTCTTGTTCAGACCTTCTTGACCGCCGAGCACAGTTCCCTCAACAATACGCGCTACTTCCTCAAAAGTTAGGCGTTCAATTTCACGAACCTGTTTGCGTTCAATACGCACCGTACCTATTCGATCAATTGCACTGACCAATCCATGTGCTTCAGCTTCCTTGATGGCTCGATAGGCTGTACCTTCGCTTACCTGCATATCACGCGCCACACCACGCACTGAAATACGCGCGCCAATGGGGAGCTGTTCAATATATTCGAGAATTTGCTCGTGTTTGGTTGACAAAACGACTCCTCCCGAAATCTTGCCGCCCTATTTTGTCTGTAAAGTGGATTCCTTGCTATAGTACATCTAAAAGAAAAAAACGGAATCTTTCTTTAGCAAGGTTTTAACATTCTATGTTTCACGAAAGGGTGGAACACGTTCATGTCCACATCATTTTCTCCTTCTCAACTATCTATTAAATCATGGCGATCCAAGCCAGTCATTGATTTTATGTGGCGAGTCTTTGTAGTGTTGCTCGGAGACTTGGCAGGTTCCATTTCCGTTAACAATTTTTTGGTGCCCGCACACATACTTTCCGGTGGTGTCACAGGTATTGCCCAGATCCTTCACCACTATTTTGTGATTCTCCCGATTGGCACGCTCTATTTCCTTTTTAATATACCTCTCTTTTTGCTCGGATACCGCTATCTTGGAAAACGTTTCATTTTACTGACAGCGATTGGTGTGGTGGGTTTCTCTGCGGCTACCGACTTGGTGCATCTGAACTTTCAAACGCCACATCACGATCCACTTCTGATGTCTCTCTATGGTGGTGTGCTTGGCGGAATCTCCTCAGGGTTAGCTATTCGCGTAGGCGGCTCGATGGGAGGAACAGACATTCTTTCTGTCGTGCTCTACCGATTAACAGGACGCAACGTCTCTTCAACGGGACTTATTATGAACGTCATTGTTCTTCTTTTATCTGCGATGGTTTTTGGTACAGAGGCCGGCATGTATACCCTGGTTTCCATGTTTGCCGCCTCTCGCGTCGTGGCCACTCTAATGCACTATCAACAAAGAAAAACGGCTCTCATCGTCACCTCTCAGGCAGAAAAAATGGCCAACGCCATCAGCGCTCGCCTAACACGGGGAAGCACGCTCATGAGTGCTTCCGGCACTTATAGTAAACAAAATCTTGGGGTGCTCATGTGTGTGCTTACTTGGCTGGAAGTAGCCGACCTTAAATTGCTAGCTCAGGATATCGATCCTCATGCGTTTGTTACCATTTTAGACACAACGGAAGTATTGGGACATTTTCGCCATCTCTTAGATTAATTGGTTAAGTAGCTCCAGTTGCATGCCGAGCCTTGATTTGAAATGTCAAAACTTTTGTCTTGCCCAGATATGGGAATAAACCTTGGAGAGAAGCGCTTTGACCTAAAACGTAAGTAACTCTTATTTGCCCGTCTAATTTATAAACAATGGGTGCGCTTGCTACAGGTATGTGGGCGTCATACTGCCAAAGCGTCTGGCCATTCTTCATATTGACGGCATAGAGCATTCCATTGGCTTCGCCAAAAAAAGCGACACCCCCCATAGTGGTGGTTACGCCACCAATTGCTGGAGTTGATAGTTTTCTCTGCCACTCTATACGCCCGTCGTTGACTCGAATGGAAGTCAATGTGCCAGTCCAATCTCCTGCTGGCGCAGGTGAAGCACTGGTACCATCATCCACACGATAGCTGGTATGATGGGTCGGCCCGGCTTTGACATACTCCGGTCCATTGATACCGCTGATCAGTACTGTTTGTTGTATAGGGTCATAGGCACTCGGACCGTAGTTAGCGCCGCCGTCTGATCCCGGCCACTCCAAAGTTGGCTGAGCGCCAGGCGGTCGGTGCTGTTCTTTCACAAACGCTACTGGCGAAAAAACAGGTTGACCATTCGCTGCATACCATTCATACCATTGCCCGTCTTTCCCTGCTTCACCTACAGCTAATTTTCCCTGAACCGGAAAAAGCATAGGCGGAGAAGCCACATCATAATCCCATAAATCATGCTTGACTTCTTGTCGATACCAGTTGACTTTTCCCGTAGTTGCATTCACCGAAACAACAGCGTCTGTCATAGGGTCAGGTCCTAGACGCGAAACACCGTAAAAATCTGGTGAAGGATTCCCGGTACCAAAAAAGAGTTGACCCCCTTGAGGATTATAGGCAGGGATATTCCATACAGCTCCACCTCCGTGCTGACCACTTGCAGGCAACCAGCCTTCACCACGCTTGGGCACGGTATAGCGCCGCCATAACAATTGCCCATTTGACGCTAGATAGCAGGCTTCAAACCCACGGACTCCCTCATCGCCGCCCGCACTGCCCACAAATACTTTGCCATCCACATAAAGAGGCGACATAGATTCAAAATATCCTTTTGACTCGTTAGCCACTGACACTTGATAGAGTAATTGTCCGGTCTGCTGAGAAAGAGCCACAAGTCGATCGTCCGCTGTCAGCAAAAAGACTTTTCCCTGCCCGACTGCAACACCTCGATTAATGGTGGGAATGCCTTGCAACAGATGTAATTGCGGCGAAAACTCCCACATGACATTTCCTGTGGAGGCATCTAAGGCTAAAACGCGATCGCGCATAGTGGTTACATAAAGAACGCCCCCCACTTCTATGGGGAAGCTTTCATTTTCCCCACCGTTGCCAAGATTTTGACTGTAAAGAAGTTGCATGTTGAAGGATTGAGAAACACGCAAGGGAGAAAGATGATTTTGCCAGAGATTATTACCAAAATTAGGCCAATCTGTAGAAAGCTGCAGAACATTCGCTTTGTGGGTTTGGGGAGTATTCTTAGATAGACCCTGATGAGAGTGTTGAGGATGCATGCCTGAAGAAGAAACAGCAGAACTGCATCCCACCACAGCTGTGATGGTGAGACTCAATCCTGCTGCCCATATAGAGTATCTGCTTTTTATATTCACGCTTCCGCCTCATTTCTCTCTTTATCGTCTTTGCTTGACAGGAGTCAGGATTCAACCTGTTCACTGTTGAAAGACGACACAGTGGCGAAAAATGTGACAAAAGCGTCTGGATATGTTCCATCCACGGCAAGAGTACACGCGCCGCTTAAGCCTGGAAGAGATCGGACGACAGATATCGCTCGCCAGTATCAGGAGCAATAAAGAGTACACGCGCATCTTTGGGCATCTCTTGGGCAATCTGGACAGCAAAAAAAGCTGAAGCAGCTCCAGAAGCCCCAAGCAAAATTCCTTCTTCAGCAGCTAAACGACGAGCCATCTGCTGTGCATCTGCATCCTCTATATGAAGTATTTCGTCATAAACGGAGCGGTTGAGCACGGAAGGTATGAAACCTGGTCCTGTGCCAGGAATTTTGTGTGGACCTGGTTGTCCTCCTGCGAGTACCGGACTTCCCGCTGGTTCAACTACGTAAATTTTCAGCCCTGGAATCTTCTTTTTGAGTTCTTCTCCGGTACCTGTAACTGTACCACCTGTACCTGCTGTCAATACCATGGCATCAAGACGTCCAGAAAAATCGTTGTATATCTCTACTGCCGTTGTATGTCGATGAGCATCAGGATTTGCTGGATTGTCAAACTGCATAGGGATAAATACGTGCGGTAAGGAAGCAGCAATCTTTTTCGCTTCATCAATAGCCCCTTGCATCCTCAAAGCTGCAGGAGTCAGATGCACCTCAGCACCGTACGCTTTTAGCAACTTGACCCGCTCGTCAGTAGCGTTATCTGGCATAGTGATGATACAACGATATCCTTTGGCTGCACAGACCATAGCAATGCCAATACCTGTGTTTCCGGAAGTAGGTTCAATAATGGTGGTTTTTCCGGGAATCAATTTTCCCTCTTGCTCTGCTTGTACAATCATGTTCAATGCCGGCCTATCCTTCACACTGCCCGCTGGATTATAACCTTCTAGTTTCACATACACAGCAGCGCCATCAGGATGAGGAATGCGATTTAATTTAACAACCGGAGTGTTTCCAATTAAATCTAACACCGAGTTATACAATGGCATCTCCATTCTCCTTTTTTGATTTGTCTTATAAAGTTCACAAACAGGTCATGATGTTAGGCGAGTATTTCTCCGACAATCCCAATCCATTATACCGGAATAACAGCCTTACTCAGCAATACCCGAGAAATTTGCCAAGAAAACAAATTTTGGCTTGATTTCACCCGTGAGTGAGCGTATCTTACAGCAAAGATAGTGTAAAGTATGCCCTTGCTGCAGATTCTACAGGAAAGGAGGGCGACGATATGGCGAAGACTGTTAATCTCACTGAACCTCGCCGTGTCATTTTAGAGGTTATCCGCAACGCAACAGATCACCCAACCGCTGCGGACATTATGGAGAAACTGGCCCAAGAGGGTAATCGCTTTGCTTACGCAACCGTCTACAACTCCTTAAAGTATTTGACCGATCACGGCCTTATACAGGAGTTGAATATTGGTAACGGCGTGACTCGGTATGACGGACGATTGGAGAACCATCATCACTTTATCTGTGAACAATGCGGATCTATCAGCGAGATCGCCACTCCATTACCTTCCGATTGGCTGTCTCAATTAGAATCACAGACGGGGTTTCAAATAGATAAAATGAACATCCATTTTACTGGCCTATGTAGCAGCTGTCGTCAGATGTATAAACGACCAAACTGACGGGTAGCTTAGACATTGAATATGTGTTATAATGTCCCAGTGCTTAGAATTAGTTTAATTCTATATCCTAGGAGTGATCACTCATGCCATTGGTCGGACAACCGGCTCCAGATTTTGAGATGCTCAGTACAAAAAATTTAAAAACCCTTGATGAGACTGTAAAATTATCCGACTATCGCGGCAAATGGCTGATTCTATTTTTCTACCCAGCAGACTTTACGTTTGTTTGCCCAACCGAAATTATAGCCATGAACGAGCGCCTACAGGAATTCAAAGATTTGGATGCTGAAGTTTTGGGTGTAAGTTGTGACAGCGTGCACAGCCACAAAGCTTGGATCAATACACCCAAAGATGAAAATGGTCTAGGTGGTTTGGACTATCCTCTGGCTGCCGACTTTACTAAAGAGGTTGCACGCAACTATGATGTCCTGGTAGAAGAGAGCGGTGAGGCTCTGCGCGGGTTGTTCATTGTTGATCCTGAAGGAATCCTGCGTTACCAAGTCGTTCATGATATGAACATTGGTCGCAATGTGGACGAAACGTTGCGCGTTCTTGAAGCTTTGCAAGCTGGCGGACTCTGCCCAGCCAACTGGAAGCCTGGCGAAGCGCTGCTCACTGTATAAGCAAAATTTGCAAGAAAAGGCTGACTTTTGTCAGCCTTTTCTGCTCTAAAAAAGTCACAAGCTTCACCACTCATGAGACTGTTCAAAATCATCAAGCGAGAAAGGCGGTGCAAACAATGCCGTTGCGTCTAGGTACAGAAATGCCGTCCATTGAAGGCGCCACCGAATGGCTCAACACACAAAGCAGACCACAACTGGCTGACAACCAGGTGACGTTGATTCATTTTTGGGCTGTATCTTGTCATATTTGTCATGAAACTATGGATGATTTGATGCGAATGGTGGAAAAATACACACCGCAGGGGTTGCAAGTTATTGCATTTCACTTGCCAAGAATTGCAGAAGATGCTAACGTTCAAAAGGTGAAAGAAGATATTTCACAATTTCATTTAACCCAGCCAGTCGGTCTCGATCACGCTCGCGCTGTAGCCGACCGATTTGAAAATGAGTATGTTCCTGCCTTTTTCATTTTTGGAAAGGATGGCAAACTAAAATTTCGCGCTGCTGGGGACAAAGGGTTTCAAAAAGTAGAGTCGAAAATTCAAGAAGCACTCGCTCAAGAGTGAGTATGTACACAACCCTTTCGTAAAAAGCGCTCTCTCATTCAAGTGAAAATCTAGTAGGAAAGTTGGTGTGTCAATGGCAGGTACCGTGCAGGTAACAGATAGCACTTTTCTAGAAGTTATTTCTTCTGACAAACCTGTATTAGTAGACTTTTGGGCAACTTGGTGTGGTCCATGCCGAATGATGGCTCCTGTATTGGAAGAAGTAGCTAAAGAGCATGCGGACAAACTGGTTGTAGCAAAATTGGATGTGGATGAAAATCCACAAACCGCCTCACAATTCGGTATCATGAGTATTCCCACGTTGGTGCTTTTCCAAAATGGCAAAGCGACTAAGCAGATTGTTGGCTTTCGCCCCAAGGCTGACTTAGTCCATCAGCTCTCCGACGTTCTCTCATAATCCAAAACATGGATTAGCTTTATAATCGCTTCATCCATACGCAACTTACGAATAGAAAAACAGCCATTACAGTATTAAAAGATGTCTGTAATGGCTGTTTTTCTATTTTTCATGCTCCCACCATCTCATTATTGAGCTGCTTTTGCCGCCTCAATAGCTGCTTCATAATTTGGATGCTGAGCAACTTCTGGAACATATTCTACATAAACAACGCGATCGCTCGAATCTATTACAAACACAGCTCGACACTCCAGCCGATGCTCTTTCATGTACGTTCCATATGCTTTCCCAAACGACATTTCCATGTGATCTGACAAGGTATGTACCTGTTCAATACCTGCAGCAGCACACCAGCGTTTCTGAGTGAACGGTAAATCTGCACTAATGGTTAAAATGACTACATGGTTACCCAGACTGGCAGCAGCTTCATTAAATTTACGAGTTTGAGCATCACAAATACCTGTTTCTAACGATGGAACCACACTGATGATGCGAATCTTGCCTGCAAACGAAGAGAGCGTCACTGGTTTTCGATCGTTATCCAGAACTTCGAATTCTGGAGCTTTTTGTCCAACTTGAATTTTAGGACCCACTAAAGTTACTGGATTCCCACCAAATGTAACCTCACCTTTGCGCTCTTCTGACACAGAAATCATCTCCCTTTCGACATTAGAAATCAAATGTCCATTGAAAATTTTAGCATATCTTTACTCAAAACAACTCTTAACTGCCAATGTTAACTGTCATTTCTTGCTGCGCATAATATTCAAGCGCTAAATAACCTGACTGTAAAAGAACACGACTAGTCATCAGCAGGCAATTCTCATCAACATCAAATTGTGGATGATGCCACCCTCGCGAGGAGCCATCGCCTTTGCCTGTACCCACCCAAAAAAAACAAGCAGGCATAACTTGGCTGTATATCGAGAAATCTTCTCCACCTAATGTTTGTTCTGCCTCAACTACATTTTCCTCACCAACAACTTGAATGGCAGCAAGGCGCACCCACTCAGCAACCTCCGAATGGTTGGTCGTTACAGGAAGTTGACGTTCAAATTCAATGTCTACACTGCCTCCAAACGCTTGGCAAATCGTTTCGGATACTTGCCAAATGCGTTCTTCTAAAAAGCGGCGGACATTTTCATCCAAAGATCTTACGGTACCCTCTAATACAGCAAAATCAGGAATGACATTGCGTGCTGTCCCTGCTTGAAATTTGCCAACTGTAACCACTCCAGAAGCAAGAGGAGAAACCCCGCGACTGACCAATGTTTGCAAAGCGGTGACCAAATGAGCACCAATAACTATGGGATCTACCGTTAAATTTGGAATAGCTGCGTGACCACCAACACCATGAATGGTCAATGTAAATTCATCCACGCTACCCATCAGTGGTCCCACACGTACGCCAATCTTTCCACTTTCCAAGAGCGGGTTATTATGTTCTCCAATCATGCACTTGACTTGATGCTCTTTGAGCACACCGCTATCCAAAACCAGCTTGGCCCCAAGTCCAAGTTCTTCAGCAGGTTGAAAGACAAAAAGCAAGCTGCCTGCAAACGATTCATCACTCTCAGCCCGCTCTTTAGCCAACAATGCCGATCCGATTACAGCAGCGGTATGAAAATCATGCCCACAAGCATGCATTTTCCCTTCTATTTCACTGGCATAGGGCAACCCTGTAGCTTCTAAAATAGGAAGCGCATCAATATCAGCGCGAATAGCCACACAAGGACCTGGCCGTTTTCCCTTGACATACGCAAATGTACCTGTTGACATACGACCCGAGATGATCTCAATGCCATGTTCTTTCAAAAAATTTTCAATAGTTTGTGTCGTAGCATACTCTTCTAAACCAGTTTCTGGATGGCGATGCAACGCACGCCTTACAGCGACTAACTCTCTTTGCAAATCGACGTCTGATAGTTCAGTCAACTCAATCACCCCTTATCCTATTTTTCGGTCCATATCGCATAATTTCTATAGAGACCATCTCACTATGGCGAAAATCAACTTCATTTTCATCTTTACAAATGTTGCTGATTTTTCGCTATAGTGAGATTTTAACCCTATAGAGACTAGAAGCGTAGAAGCGGAGAGATTTTCTTCTCATCAAACTATTCAACTGTTTTGTTTGACATCATTCAACAGCAAGGCCATGAGCTTAATGGCTGATTCATCATCTTGGCAAACCACAAGAATGGTGTCATCTCCGGCAATTGTACCCAGCAAACCATGTTGGGTCATCCCATCCATCATAGCACCAATCGCGTGAGCGTTGCCTGGCATCAGCTTGATAACCAAAAGATTATTCGCACGCGCGTGTGAAATGAGAACTTCCGCCAGTTTTCTACGCAACGTAGAAAGAGAAAATCCGGAAGCTGCCACAGGAATAGCATACTTATAACGCCCGTTGCTACCTACCACTTTAATGAGCTGCAATTCTTTAATATCTCGTGAAATGGTCGCTTGAGTGACCGGAAATCCAGACTCTTCCAGAGCCTTGACTAACTCTTCCTGCGTTTCGATTTCATATTGACTAACCAGTTCTCGAATCCGCATGTGACGCTTGTCCTTCACCCAAAAGAACCCCCTGCAGTCGAGTATACTCGACCCGCTTTCAACACAAATACCTGTGAACATCACAATGCAACTTACTTCGATTCATCTCAATGTTACATACCTATCAGGCGCGCCAAAGATTGACTGCCTAAGTTCATTATTGCGGAATTGGCTTCATCTTTGAAAGCGGCCAAATGACAGCATCCGCTTCACCAAGAATATAGCTTCGCGGAACATATTTATAAGGTGTCCAATATCGACTGTCATAAGAATTTTGACGATTATCTCCCATGACAAAGTAATGTCCCGCAGGAACATGGTAAGGGCCGAATGTACCCTCCGTCAACAGACCATGAAGATAGGGCTCGGCCAATTCATGGTTGTCAATGTATACATGCCCACCATGAATCGTCACCGTCTCACCAGGAAGACCAATGACACGTTTCACAAATATCTGGGACGGATCATCCGGATATTTGAAAACAATCACTTCTCCTTCATGTATAGGAGATGTTTCCGTGGCTAAATGGTTAACTAAAATGTAACACGGATTGGGGATGGTTGGATACATAGAACTTGTAGGCACAACTGCAAAGGAAACCACCCAATGCATAATCCCCCATGCCACCAAAACTCCTACAAGAATCGGCCATATCCAGTCCCAGACTTTTTTCATGCATTCACCTCATGAAGTTCTGTCGCTTTGTACATACTTCAGTATGCCGAAGTTAAGCGTGTTTTGCCACCCAATTTCACAATATCGTCTCAAACTCGTACATATTTTTATACAAATCTCCTCTTCCCTATCTTTTCCGAAAACTCTTTTATGATAGAATAAAAGTTGCTGAAACTTGTTCAGCAACCCATGAGGAGGTTCTCAGATGGAGATTTTAGGCGGTGCGCTCGATCCGATTGTAACCATGCTGGTCTGCATTGGACTTGGCGGAGTCTTCGTATCTTTCATGTTAAGAAACGAATCGCGAAATCCCAAAAAATAGTTTTTCATCCCCTTGAACGCACCCGTTTAGGTAATTCCTGTATATCTTTTCGCTGTTTGATACGGGAAGGTAATATTTGTCTAACTTCCAGCATCATACTCCTTTCTTTGTCCGCACCTACCAAAAAATATATATTGGCCGCAAGGACCAGTGTAATGGTTGCGATCCACAAGAAAGAAAATGTTCCCGGTAAACCATGTTGCAGACGTGGGATTCTGGGCAATCCATAGGCTGCTAAAGCAATAGCGGCACAACCGTAATACAGGGCTTTACGGCGGCCGTTAACAACATTCGCTGTTTTTCTCCACATGAAAATTTCGCACCTCTTTTCTTGTCCTCTATTCCAACATATGTTGTCCCTCTCTTTCCCATGCATAGCCTGCCTGCAGTTGCGGAATGCTGAAAAAGTACAATAGTTCAATTTGAAAGGATGATTCCAGGCATGAACAATAGTGTGTTGGAAAGCTTCGGCCGTTGGAAGGAATTTCTTGGTGAACATGTAGACAAGGCTCAGTCGATGGGCTTTAATGATGACCAAATTGCTAATGTAGCTGCCAAGATGGGTGAATTTCTGGCTGATAAAGTCGATCCGAAAAATCCGGAAGAACGTTTGCTGAAGGAACTGTGGGACGTAGGAGACAATGAAGAGCGCAGAACAATTGCAAAATTAATGGTTAAATTGGCCGATCGCGCTCACTGACCTGCTAACCGCTATAATGAACATAAACGCAACCTGTTCTCCAGTTTGGGACAGGTTGCGTTGTTCATGAAATGGAAAGAAGGCTGCTTATCCAGAAACAAAATTCTTTACATAAGTTGTGGTTATACTTCCAGAGACTGACCGTATTCGAGTACTTGTCCCCGCAACCCTTTGCGTTCAACTAACTGAACAAAAGCATGCGGATCTTGAGCAATCAAATCAAACGTATTGTAATGCATAGGAACGGTCACTTTGGCATGAATCCATTCTGCTGCGATAGCGGCATCCTCCGGACCCATGGTAAAGTTATCACCAATTGGAAGTAACGCTACATCCACAGAGTTCAATTCACCAATCAATTTCATATCGCCAAACAAAGCTGTATCTCCAGCGTGATAGACCGTTTTCCCGCCCATTGTCAAAAGGATTCCCGAAGGCATACCGCCATATATCGTCTGCCCGTTGCCGACATCTATGCTCGAACCGTGGAAAGCGAGCGTAAATTTAACACGGCCGAAAGCAAATTGATGTGCACCTCCAATATGCATAGGATGCACATTTAATCCACCTTTGCCAGCGAAATATACCGCCAGTTCATTCGGAGCAATAATGACTGCATTATTCTTGCGGGCAATCGGCTCTGCGTCCAGAATATGATCACCATGACCATGAGTGAGCAGAACTGCTTCTACTTTAACATCGTCAGGCTTAATAAGTGCTTTGGGGTTGCCACTGAGAAACGGATCGATAATTACACTGTGCCCATCCGCTTCAATAATAAATGTGGATTGACCATGATAGGTTATCTTCATCAAATTCCCTCCCTTAGAACTCATTCTTCTTCAGTATAGCAACAAAAAGGAAGCCCATCAAAAATAGATAGTTACTTCTCCAACTATAGGCATATACACGAAATCATGAACACCCTAGTTGTAGCGTCTTCTTACAAACCCTATACTCTAGATTGGATAGATACGCCTTGCGAGGTGATCGTGTGAAAGCAACAAACCGTATTGCCCAACTACGTAAAGAACGCGGCATGACTCAGGCGCAACTTGCTAAACTAGCAGGTGTAAGTACAAGTGCCATTGCTATGTATGAAACCAACCGCAGACAGCCAGATGAGCAAATTTTACAGCAGCTTTCTTCAGCACTGCAAGTAAGTCCTGAAGAACTCAACAACAGCAAAACCAACAACCAAACGGAAACCCGCCTACCCCATCAGGAGAAAACGCAAACTGTAAAAGCAGCGCCCATAGCGGCAGCTCAGGCTGGAACCACTACACTGACACTTTCTCGAGAAGAAGCGCGAATGATTTTATTTACTCGCATGAACCCACAGGCTATGGAGTTTCTTCAAGCATATATCAATGCTGACGCACAAAAACGCGCTCAAGTGGAAAAGGCTTGGAGACTCATTCACGAATTTCAACGCCAGTAATACCATCTTCCATTTGCATCAAGAGAATCGACTCCTTGATGTTGAGATTCAAAGACTGCGATATGGAATCGGATCGACCAAACCTGCTTCTTTGAAACCGCGCAGACGAAGCCGACAACTGTCACATTCTCCGCAAGCTTCCTCTGCGCCTTCGTAACAGGAGGTCGTCAATTGATAGGGCACGCCTAAGCGATGTCCCCAACGAATGATTTCTGCCTTGGTCAAATGTAACAAAGGTGTCTGAAGAGAGATGGGGGCACCTTCCACAGCAGTTTTTGTGCCAACATCAAGCACTTTTTGAACAGCTTGAATAAATTGCGGACGGCAATCAGGGTAACCACTATAATCCAGGGCATTGACACCTATATAGATAGCTTGCGCTTCAATCGCCTCCGCGAAAGAAGCCGCCAGAGAAAGAAAAAGCAAATTTCGGCCAGGCACATAAGTGATTGGAATGTCCTCTCCATCATGGACGTTCTTCGGAACAGACAAATGGAAATCGGTCAATGCACTCTTACCAATCTTTCGAAGAAAATCCAGTTTGACAATCCGCCGATCTGCAACCTGGTAATAGTCTGCTACTTGCTCGGCAGCTCTTAATTCCCGTGCGTGACGCTGTCCATAATCAAATGTCAACGTATACAAACTATACCCTTCGTCAGCAGCAATCCCAAGGCATGTGGTGCTGTCTAATCCTCCACTTAAAACAACAACCGCTTTTCTATTGAGCATTCTTCATCACCCCAAACCATGCGTATACTCTTTATTGGACTGCCCATGCAGATTGGCTTCGGTTGCGTTCAAGCAACCAAGGCTGGAGGGTCTCCGTCAAAACATCAGCCAGCAACTGCGCCTCATATTGTCTGCTAAAAATCAGCAAATCCTGTTCATTCGGTCCTCCCGACCAATTCTGGATAAATTCGTTGCAATAAACACATAGCGCCTGAAAAACTTTTTCTTCATCCTCTACAGGAGCTACAACCCCCACTTGAAACTGTTCCAGAAGTTTGGCGGCCTCACCTGGTTGAAGCAAGGCAAAAACCGGCTTTCGAGCGTAAAGATATTCATAAACCTTTCCGGGAATATACATACCCGCGCGTTCGTCTGCATCTCCAATCAAAAGCAACCCGTCAACCTGCAGCATGCGTTTGGCTACTTCATCATGGCTCAGATAACCCAGAGGCTGCACTACATCTTCAAGATCTAGTTCTTTCAGCAGTTGACTATTGCTGACGGGCGCTGGATAGTCAAAAACGCCAGCAAATTCTATGCGAATTTGTTCTCGCTGAATTGCACCTGAAGCGATTGCTCTTTGCAAAGCGCGCAAGAAAATTTCCGGAGAACGCTTGGGATAAAGAATTCCTGCGTAAAGTAAAGTAAAAGGACGTTCTCCAGCAAGTGTTTGATGAGACGTATGGTGGTCTGGTGTAACAATGGGGAAATCTGCCGGATCGACCCCATTGCGAATCACATGAATTTTTCCTGGAACGGAAGGATGCTTGTGTTTAAAGAGCGATGCAAAAGAATCCGTCACAGTGATCAGCGCATCAGCAGTTTTGAGAACACGCCTTTCCAGAGCCCTTTCCACAACAGCGCGAACTCCCTCATCTGGAAAGTGCATATTGTCCGTCCAGGGATCACGAAAATCAGCCACCCAGGGAATACCCAGCCACCGTTTGAGCAAATATCCTGCTATATGGGCGCTATTGGGTCCCGAAGTTGTGAAAACACAATCAATCTGTTCTTTACGAATCACATGGCGAGCCGCGAAAGCAGCCGATATAGCCCAAAGCAATTGTTCATCAGGAATAGCTAAAGTATTGCGCAAGGTCTTGAGCATGGGCAGAAGACGCTGTTTGAAACTTCGCTTTGTTGGCTTGGCCGAAAAATTCTCAGACGTTTTGGCAGCATGAGCTGAAACTGGCGAAATTCTAGCCATCCAGCGAGCCATTCGATCTGCTGTGCGATAGACCGGGACAGACGCAGGCACTTTTTCCAGTAAAGACGGATCCATGGTTGCAACATGAAAATCACTGGTCGTCAGTACCACGGGCGACCAGCCATATTCGGAAAGATATTGTGTGAATTTGAGCGCCCGCTGTACACCAATACCGCCAATCGGTGGAAATAGATGGGCAATCACAAGTACACGCGGCATGCAGTCAACCTCTTTCTCCATCACGTTTCCAAAAAGTTTCTAGCTCAGATACCCCTTGAGTCGATGTCGAGGATCGATGATATAGGGACGATTGGTTTTCTCAAGCAATTGCCGCCAAGGCAAGGCTTCAAACGGTGGTTGCCAGGCACCTACGACCAAGACCTGTGCTCCGTCCAGACAAACTTCTGGCGATTCGACCTGAAAAGGAAAAGAGTGTTCGGCTATAGTTGGATCGTAAGCTCGTACATGGGCTCCACTGCTTATGAACACTTTAGCCAAATCGACAGGTGGACTGAGTCGAGTATCATTGGAACCATCTTTCATACCCAGTCCGAGAATAGCTACAGGCGCCCCCTGCAATGAACGTCCAGAAGCTGCAAGAGCGGTAGCAGCATCTTTCACCAACTGATTGGGCACATCACTGTTCACGCGACGCGCAGTATCATAGAGAGGCATCATATGTGGGTTGTCCACAGATGCGCGCAAGTAATAGTAGGCATTGGGAATACAAAATCCCCCCACTCCCACACTTGGCATCAAAAGCTGTACTCGAGGATGCGTATTCGTCATGCGTATCAATTCGTAGATATCAACATGATGAGCCTCAGCAACTTGACGCAATTCATTAATGATGGCTAAATTCACATCTCTTTGCACATTCTCAACAACCTTTGCCAATTGAGCCGTACGCAAGTCGGTAACATGTACCGTTCCAGACGTTAGTTGTTGGAGCAATTGCACTGCACGTTCCGTACAAGCAGGTGTCAAACCGCCAGCAACAACATCCAGTGTACGAAACTCTTCCATAGCCCGACCTTCAGCTACTCGTTCTGCAGCGTAGGCAACATGAAAATCAGCACCTGCTTTTAATCCACTTACCCGCTCAAGCTGTGGTATGAGCCGTTCTTCAATCATTCCGGGAACGACAGTGGGCCGCAGGAGAATAAAGTCCCCTTTTTTAAGAACAGATCCGATATTTTGCATCGCACTGTCCAAATAGTCGTATACCATATCACCTGTACCAGAAACAGGAACACCGACTGTAACCACATAAGTGTCCACAGCTTTAGCCGCTTCTTCCATACGATCCGTAGGAATAAACGTCTCTTGCTGTAAATGTTTTTGCAGGTACTTATCAAGCGGAATGCCTTGATCATCTTCTTGAACATAGGAAACGCCACGCTTCAACCAATCCAGCTTGGCAGTGTCTACCTCGATTCCATAGACACGAAATCCTTTCTCGCAAAAACTGATGGCCAAAGGCAGGCCAATAAAACCAAGTCCAACCACACTGATGCTTTGCAAATTGGAGCACCTCTCATTTTCTTAATCATCCGGTCTCTCATTTCATAAAAGAATAGTAAAGAAGACAAATGGCTACTTGAGACCGCAAATGGTTTATGCTAAAATCAGCCATCGACAAAAGGCGCAAACGCCATGAGTTTATAAGAAAATACCTCAACTCGTCCAATTTTCATATGAACATTCAATGCGAAGGACACGTTGCGCTTCCTCCAGTGTCGCAGAGAATGGGCGGTGGTGCAAGCCCATACACCGGTTGCGCGATATCCCCTTCAAGAAGTGTGTCGAAAAGGCAAAATCCGTATCATTTTGTCTGCTGTAGATCACACCGGTGTTCCACCGTTATCTGGATGCGCTGCGCAAGGTTTTTTCTCTTTCAGCCTTATTGCCAGCGGCCGATGGAGTCGTGCCCGCAGTCAGCGGATGTGCATGGCTAATCAGGGTGGTACAGCGGGTTCCTAGTAGCTCGTCCCTAAGCGGGACGGGCTTTTTTGATTCAAAATTGTTTTTAGAAAAGGGTGATTAACCATCTATGGCTAAAAAAGTAAACGCTAAAGAGCAAGCTTCCGTTCGAGAGCAACGTGTACTGGAATTTTGGCACGAGCAAAGCGTTTTTCAGCGTACAGAGAAAGAACGCCGAGGAGGCCCAGAGTTCGTCTTTTACGAAGGTCCTCCCACTGCCAACGGAAAGCCACATCCGGGCCATGTCTTGACGCGCGTCATTAAAGACGTCTATCCCCGTTACCGTACCATGAAAGGTTATCACGTCATGCGCAAAGCAGGATGGGATACTCATGGACTACCTGTGGAAATCGAGATCGAAAAAAAATTCGGCATCAGCGGCAAAAAGCAGATTGAATCTTTTGGGGTCGAAAAGTTTATACAAGCTTGCCGGGAGAGTGTTTTTCAATATGAAGCTACCTGGCGGGAAATGACGGAGAGACTTGGATATTGGGTCGATCTCGATAATCCTTATATGACATTAAAAGACGAGTACATTGAATCGGTTTGGCATTTGTTGAAAACCATCTATGAACGTGGTTATCTCTATCAAGGGCATCGCGTCTCTCCTTACTGCCCACATTGTGAGACCACTCTATCCAGTCATGAAGTTGCTCAAGGCTACGAAAACGTGAAAGACCTGTCGGTTACGGTCAAATTCCGCTTACCCGATGACCACCCACTCAGTGAACCAGGGATAGTCACTTCTTTCTTAGCCTGGACTACCACACCATGGACGCTTCCTTCACACGTTGCACTGGCTGTGCATTCAGATATCGAGTATGTGCGTATTCTCTCACCTTCACAAAAAGAAGCGTATTGGGTGGCGAGCGCGTTACAGGAAAATTTTCTTGGCGATGACGGCCGCGTGACAGCAAAAGCTCTTGGTCGTGAATTGGCAGGAACTCCTTACTCGCCTGTCTTCCCATATGTCAATCGCATTCCTGGAAAAAAATTCGAAGTCATTCAGGCTATGCATGTCACAGATGAATCCGGCACAGGTATTGTTCATCAAGCGCCCGCGTTTGGTGAAGATGACTACAAAGCTTGTCGCGAACACGGTATGGCCTTTTGCAACTTTGTAGATGAAACTGGTTGTTTTACAGATGACGTGACTGACTTTGCTGGCAGATTTGTCAAAGATGAAGAAGTCAACGTGGATATTGTCCGCAAGTTAAGCCAAGCAGGTTTACTATACAGCAAAGAGAAGTTTGAACACTCTTACCCACACTGCTGGCGTTGCGGCACACCGCTTCTTTACTACGCGATTGACAGCTGGTTTATTCGTATGACAGACGTCCGTGAAAAGCTGCTGGAGAATTCCAACCGTGTCAACTGGATACCCGAACATGTAAAAACAGGTCGCATGGGTAATTTTCTGCAGAACGTGGTGGACTGGAACCTTTCACGCAACCGTTACTGGGGAACACCGCTTCCCATTTGGCGATGCAACCATTGCCATCAGGAGATATGTATCGGATCGCGCAAAGAACTGCTGGAGAAAACAGGACAACTTCCTAAGGAACTACACAAACCTTATATTGACGAATTAACTTTCGCTTGCACCTGCGGCGGTACGTTTGAAAGGGTGCCGGAAGTAATTGATGTATGGTTTGACTCTGGAAGCATGCCGTTTGCCCAGCACCATTATCCATTTGAAAATGAAGAGCAGTTTGCCAGACAATATCCGGCCGATTTTATCTCCGAAGCCATCGATCAAACACGCGGCTGGTTCTATTCTTTACTTGCCATTTCCACCCTGATTACAGGTGAAGCTCCCTATAAGAATGTACTTGTGATGGGTCATGTTTTAGATGAGCAAGGGAAAAAAATGTCTAAATCGAAAGGTAACGTCATCGATCCGTTTGAAGCACTTGATCAGCATGGAGCAGATGCGTTGCGCTTTTACTTTCTCTCGAATACGCAACCTTGGAATTCACAGTTGTTCTATCATCGAGCTGTGGCTGAGAGCAAGGCAAAGTTTCTTGACATTCTGCAGAACGTACACGCTTTTTACGCTCTGTATGCTGCAATTGATCAGTTCTCGCCGACAGATTACGACATTCCTGTAGTGGAACGCCCGCTCTTTGATCGTTGGCTCATGGCACGTCTGCACGAGACGATTCGGACGGTGGATGCTAGCTTGGATTCCTATGATGCTACTGCTGGAGCCAGAGCGCTGCAGAATTTTGTCGATGACGTGTCGACTTGGTATGTTCGCCGCAATCGTGAACGTTTTTGGGCATCTGGCATGGAATCAGATAAAATTGCTGCGTTTCTAACACTTGCCGAGACCCTTACAACGCTTTCCAAACTGATTGCACCTTACACACCTTTTATCGCTGAAGAAATCTATCAAAACGTAACGCGAGATGGCGGAACAAGAGTTGATATACCTGTCAGTGTGCATCTTTGCGCTTTTCCTGCTGTGGACGAAGCGCTTATTGATGAACAATTGATTCATGAGATGTCACTCGTTCTGCGAGTGGTTGAAGCAGGACGACTATTGCGCAATGAAAGTAAGTGCAAAACTCGTCAACCACTGGAAACGCTCTACGTTACTTTAGACTGGAAAGATACCCTGCAAGCATACGAAGAGATTTTGAAGGACGAACTGAATGTCAAGCAGCTTGTCTACACTACTCTTAACGAAGTTGCTGAAGCAGAGATCTACCTAGACTTAAAAGCTCTTGGAAAATCGTTTGGCAGCAAGGTTCCTTTGATTAACGCAGCTGCCAAAACCGCGAGTATCGACCAGATTCATGAATTTGCCCAACGTGGAGTTGTTGATTTAGCTGGTGAAACGATTACGCGTGAACATGGAGATATTCGTTACAAGCCCTGTTTTACAGGCGTTATGACCCATGTCGGACAGGGATTTGTAGGTTTGAATACAGAATTGACTCCTGCACTGATTGAGGAAGGTTATGTACGCGAGTTGATTTCCAAAATGCAAATGATGCGAAAAGAAGTAAATTACGAGGTAACGGAATGGGTTAAGTTTTTCGCAGAAGGAGATAGTGAGATTATGTCGATTCTGCGCAAACATCTTCCACACATTCAATCGACTGTTCTCATGAAGGAATTAGTGACAGAACCTATCGCTGGAGATCTTCAAAAAGAATGGGATATTAATGGCAAATCTTTAACCTTGACAGTGGCGCGTATATCGTAAAAAGATTGTCAAATAGAAATATCCATTTTGAGGCTCCCCGAAAAATAAAGAAAGCTAGATTCACGCTTTCTTTATTTCTTGTTACAGGGAGCCTCTACTTTGTCACTATACCTTGAAATAGTATGGCAAGCTTTGTTGTTTATTGGCTAGGTGCAGATAGGAGTTGCGATAGATAGATAAAATTAGATTTCAAATCTCTCATCGGATGTCCTTGATAGGTTTCTTGTTCAACAATGTACCATTTCACACCAGCTGTCTGAGCGGCATGAAGTATAGCCGGAATATCTAGACGTCCACTGCCCACAACTTCGTTTTGCCGTTTATCCTCTTTGGACATATCCTTGACATGCAACAGATCTGCGCGTCCAGTATAGTTATGCAGATAAGAAGCTATATTTTCGCCAGTATACGCAATCCAATAAATATCTAACTCTGCTTGAATTAGAGATGAATGGCCTTTCCCTAGCAGTACATGTATGGGCTGTTCATTTTCTATCTTTATAAATTCAAAGTCATGGTTGTGGTATGCAAAATGCAAACCTTCCTGAGACACTTTTTGAGCTATTTGTTCAAGTTTCTCAGCCAATCGCTGATAATCCTGCAAATTCCTACGCAGCTCCGGTGCTATAAATGGACAGACAATATATGAAAGTCCCAACTCAGTAGCATATTCCAGAACTTCTTCTAATTGATTTTCTAACTGATCGAACGGAACGTGGCTGGATACTGGTTGAAGTTGAAGATCGAACAAAATTTCTCGAAGTTCTCTAGCACCTAGACCTCCGTACCCTGCAAATTCCACTCCATGATAGCCTATCTCAGATACTTTCTTTAACGTTCCGACAAAATCTTCCGCCGCCATCTCGCGCAAAGAATACATCTGCAAAGCAATATTCGCCAAGTTAAGCCACTCCTTCCCGTGTGTGGCAATCCTGGAAATCCTTACTCCATACTTACAAACTTTCCATTTACCATAATGGGCATCATTTGACCTGTCTTGGTTTTGACATCAATATTCATTTCTGGCGATCCAATCATAAAATCCACATGCATGAGACTATCATTTAATCCGTGCTCATTCCAATCGGCTCGACGCAATTGATAGCCCCCTTCAATTAATGGATAGGCTTTACCAATGGCCAAGTGGCAGGAGGCATTTTCATCAAACAACGTATTATAGAAAAGTCGCCCCATTTGATATATAGGCGAATCAACAGGAACAAGAGCTACTTCTCCCAAATAATGACTTCCCTCATCAGCCTCAATAATATGACGCAGTGCATCCTCGCCTTTCTCAGCTGAATATTCGACAATTCGACCAGCCTCAAAACGGATGCGTATGCCCTCAATTAATGAACCATTGTGAACAAGTGGCATGGTGCTTGTCACAGTGCCATTGACCCGATCGCGATGTGGTGCGCTAAACACTTCTTCCGTTGGAATATTGGCTACAAAGTGCACTCCGCCTTGACTTGGTTTCCCAGCCGCTGTCCAATAGTGACCATCTGGCATACCAATCGTCAAATCTGTTCCGGGAGCGCGATAATGTAGTTCCACAATGTTTAGTTGATTCAACCACTGGCTACGTTTCTGCAAATTGACAATATGTTGTTTCCATTCTTCAATTGGATTTTCACCATCTGCACGTGCCGCTTTGAGAATCGCTTTCCAAAGAGCCTCTGTTCGCTCCTCTACAGGTAGATCGGCAAAAACTACATCAGCCCATGGTTGAATTGGAGCGGAGGCCAAACACCAAGTATATTCATCATTGGTACGTCGGTCATTGAAAGAACGGAAGGCATTCGCAATTGACTTACTGGCTGTATCAACCCGACTACGTTCAATTCCGTCAAAAAGATATGGATTGGACGCCGGTATGGCAATAAAAGCTGCGCCTTCGTCCGCTAATTTTTGCACCCATTGCGCTTGCCACTTTGCTCTTTCTGCTAAAGTTTCCAGTGAACCGCGCTTTACAGTCTCTCGCATCCACCATTCATCACCATAGTCCACATGAACAAACTTAGCACCTGCATCGTATGCCGCTTCCGTCAAACAACGTGCAAACTCTACATGTTCTGGATAAACTTGGCGACTGGCAAAACCAATCACCAAATTCTCACCTGGTTGCAGATTGACACCAATTCGAATCACCAATTCCGCGTATTTCTTTAACTGTTGATTCAGACTGACCATCTCCTGTTCTTGTTGATACCTCTACGTGAATACTTCTCAATGCGAGGCAGGTAGTATGTATCCCAATGTTTCTGGCGGGATGCGTGATCTTGCGATGAGGGTTACTGACAGTTTTGAATTATGGAAGCGTTAACACTTCCACAGTATAGCGCATCATTGGACTCACTCTCTACTTTTGGCTGACCATACGTTTTACAGGTCTCGCAGCAGCTAATGCCGCTGCAAAGGAACATACGAAACCTACACTAGCAACGCCAAGCCAATGAAAGTGAGCATACATATCAGCCCCAATGGCAGACCCAAGTGCACCTCCTATAAAATAACTCGTCATATAAACTGTATTCAAACGATTGCGAGCGTCTGGCCGCAAACTATAAATTCTTGCTTGATTTGAAATTTGCGCTGCCTGCACACCGAGATCGAGCAAAATGACTCCCAGGATTAAACCCCAAAGATGCGCTGACAATCCAGCAAACACCAGGAAGGAAAGGAGGGTGCAAAGCGCTCCAAGAAATGCCACTCTCCGAGCCGGCATACGATCTGCCAGACGTCCAGCCACAGGCGCAATGGAAGCACCCGCTACTCCGAGCAACCCAAAAAAGCCGGCCACTTCCGCCCCATAATGATAGGGCGATGTGCTAAGTCGAAAGACGAGCGTCGTCCAAAAAGCACTGAAAGCGGCAAATAGCAACCCTCCCATCAAGGCAGCCTCACGAAGTGTGGGTAACGTGCGTATCAACTGCCAAAGCGATAAAAATATGTCTCTTGCTTGAAGTTTTGACTTTGGGGGTGAAACTGGAAGCATGAAGTAGAGCAACAGCGCAAGAGCAATCATGAATATGGCCGCAATCTCAAACACTGAACGCCAGCCTAGTTCCGATCCAAGCAACCCTGCAAAAGCACGTGCCAACAGGACACCAATGAGTAGTCCACTCATTACCACCCCTACAACTTTGCCGCGATTCGTCTCATCCGCCATATTTGCGGCTAGCGGGATAATGATTTGTGGTACCACGGTTGTCAATCCGACTAGGAACGCAAAAATCCATAACCAGAGCATAGAAACTGACGTGGCCATTGCCGCCAGAAGTATACTGACGAGAATCAATAAAATGACAATCAATCGGCGTTGTTCAAAACGATCTCCGAGTGGAACAAAAAACAATAAACCACACGCATACCCCACCTGGGTTAGCATAGACAGAATACCTAACGCGTGCGTGCTGGCGTGAAAGGTTTGACCAATTTCCGCCAATAAAGGCTGTACATAGTAAAGATTAGCCACAGCAGCTCCACTGGCTATGGCCATGACAAGTAAAAGGCGCCGAGAGAGCGCTTGACCTCCCGACGCTGCAGAAGAAGTGTACGTATTCAACTTCAAATCCCCCCAACGTAAAAACACCCTTGATTAGCTGATGGTGGAAGGCGGTTTGAGTACAACGTTCACTTGCTCACCTGGATGTACAGGTTGTCCTGGAGCAATGGAAGTCTGCACAGCAAATCCCGTTCCCTGCACAACGGGATTCAAACCATAGGCTTGTAATAAACCAATGACTTGCTCTAATGTTAACCCTTTTATAGACGGCATCGTTTCCCCCTCTAGATTGCCGCGCGTCCAAACATATACGGGCATAGAGGTTGCTAATTCACTACCAGGAGCAGGCCACTGGCGCAATATGGTCGATCCGTTTCCATTGATAACCAAATTCCCTGATAGACGGGCAGCAAGATTTTGTGCTTGACTTACAGTATCCCCTACAAAGCTAGGTAAATTTTCAATATAGGACATTTTCTGTGCTGGTTTTAATTCCGATGTTTGGTTTTGTGTCTGTCCGAGAGGAGCAATATGATAGTAATTAATAATATCTTGCAAAACAGCACGAGCCACAGGTGTTGCTGTAGTATTTCCCCATGTGTCATTAACCGGTGTTTTCGGCCAGTCTACCGTACAATAAATTACAACTTGCGGATCCCAACCAGGAGCAAATCCAATAAAAGACGTGATGAATCGAGAATTATAAAACTTCCCTGTCTTTGGATTGACCACCTGAGCTGTACCCGTTTTACCTGCCACATCGTATCCTTTAATGTATGCCGCATTATCGATCCCCTGAGAGACATCAAGAACCATAGCATGGCGCACAGCAGCAAGTACCGAAGATGGAGCAATATCTCTCTGTACCGCGTCTGGTTGCGTCGTTTGAATAACCTGTCCCTCAGGCGAAATGATTTTTTCTACGACATATGGCCGATAAAGCGTTCCACCGTTGGCTATGGCCGCAACTCCATCAATCAATTGCAAGGGGGTTACAGCAATACCTTGACCGAATCCGGTAGTGGCCAACTGGATTTGACCCTCTTGTGAGGGCGGAAAAAGAATAGAACTTCCTTCATCCGGCAAGTCAACACCTGTAGGATGAGTCATGCCAAAAAGATTTAAGTAATGCATCAAATTGGACCAACCTAGTTTAAGAGCAATCTTGGCAAATCCAACATTACTGGAGTATTCAAGAGCCTTTAGAAACGAGATTTTACCCCATCCAACATAATTCCAATCATGAATGGTACGGCCATCAATTGTAATTTGTCCTGACATATAAGTCTGGTTGAGATTGATGGATTGAGTAGCTAAAGCAGCTGTCAGAACAAAAAGCTTGAATGTGGAACCTGGTTCGAAAGAAGCCGACACTGCCCAATTTTGATCGAGTGCTACAGGCGATGCCGTCCAATATTGGTTGGGATTAAAATCTGGACGGCTCGACATAGCGAGAATCTGTCCATTCCAGGGATCCATCACAATCATGGCTGCGTGTTCAGGATGTACCGTCTCATCCAAAATATCCATTTCGTGATCGACAAAACCCTGAATGACTGGATTGATGGTCAATTGCACAGAATCCCCCGGTTTAGGAGCCACTACTGTATGTACACTGCCCGGTAACGGAAATCCAAGTGCATCTTGCCGATAGTCCAACTTACCAGGGGTACCTTCGAGCAAATGGTTATCTTCAGCTTCTATCCCCATGACACCTTGACCATTGGGTCCAACATATCCAACTGTAGCTGCGGCAAAACGGCCAAAAGGATAAAAACGCTTCTCTGTAGAGGTAAACGTAAAATCTTCAGCATGTTTACCCTGTCCGTACAGTTTCTCAATAGCATCCTTCGTTGTCGCAAGAATCGGTTGATTCCACTGAATCCAATCATAACTTTGAGATACTAAGCTATAAATCTGGGTGTATGGCAATTGTAGAATATTGGATAAGTTTTGCGCCAAAGCCTGACGGTTGGTGAAATCAGAAATTTTAATATCCATAATATAGGCTGGAACATCATACGCGATGGGCTGACCAGCAGCATCAAGAATTTCACCACGCGGTGCCAATTCGACTTTGGAAACATCCTGAACATTGGACGCGTCTTTCAACAATCCCGGCCCTAACACATGTTGTATATTCGTAATCCGCCAAGCTACCAGACAAAGTGCAGCTATGCCGCCGACCTGCAAGGCAAGCATACGCCTTCTATGCCTTCTCGGGCGCTTTTCCGTCATCACTTTGCCAGGCTTGTACCGTTTTTTTTGGTCTTTCAAAGCTCCACCCCTCGCTTTTGCACCTCAAAGCGATTTATGAATAGCCAGGCTGCGAGTGTCAACTATCAAACCTTCCAGCCTATTCTTATTCGCCAAAAAGAGAAAGCACAGCCCACAATTTGTGCGAAATGTGCTCTTCATAAAATTCGCGACGACTTGAACAAACCCTGCTCTAGTCAGAAACCAAATTGTCATAATCATGAATCGAGCAAAGCTGTCGCCCAGAACCAAAACGAATGGCCATGGGCGACTTGGTATCAGGGTGCTCTCTGAGGCAACTCAAATACTTAACCTAAATTTTGCAGCGAGCGGTTTAAGTTAGCCATTTCTATAGCCGAAACTGCAGCTTCCCAACCTTTGTTGCCAGCCTTTGTACCTGCTCGTTCTATGGCTTGTTCTATAGTATCTGTGGTCAATACGCCAAAAATAACGGGAATCTCAGCCTGTAAGCTAAGGTTGGCCACTCCTTTCGCAACTTCTGACGAAACATACTCAAAGTGAGGCGTAGAGCCTCGAATAACTGCACCCAATGTAATTACAGCATCAAATCGACCACTTTGCATCAATCGCTTGGCCGCAAACGGAATTTCAAATGCTCCCGGTACATAAGCAACATGGACAGCACTCTCTTCAACTCCATGGCGTTGCAAAGCATCCAGAGCACCACCAAGCAAGCGATGCGTGATAAATTCGTTAAAACGTCCAACCACAATGCCAAAGCGCAATCCTTGACCTATCAAATGTCCTTCCCAAATTTGCGCGTTCAAACTTTGTTCAACTCCTTTTTCATTTCAATGTCCTTACACGCTTAAATGTTATCGATTTCGTAACAGCTCACTTCAACTCAGAGCTACAGATGAAGAAGATGCCCCAGCTTTTCGCGCTTGGTCTGCAAATAATGCTCATTAAATGGATTGCGATCCACTTCCAGAGGGACACGCTCGATCACGGTCAGACCGTGCCCTTCAATCCCCCGCACTTTGCGCGGATTATTGGTTAACAACCGCATTTGTCGCACACCGAGATCGTACAAAATTTGTGCACCAATTCCATAATCTCGCAAATCATCAGCAAATCCAAGTCGATGATTAGCTTCTACTGTATCTGCTCCCTCATCTTGCAAGGCATAGGCTCGTATCTTATTCAGCAAACCAATGCCACGCCCTTCCTGGCGAAGATAAAGCAAAACGCCTTTTCCTTCTTCAGCTATCTGACGCAGTGCCGCATGCAACTGTGGTCCACAGTCACAGCGCAGAGAAGCAAACGCATCTCCTGTGAGACATTCTGAATGCACACGAACCAATGTGGGTGATTCATCTATCTCCCCCATGACCAGCGCCACATGTTCTTTTTCATCTAGCGAATTGGTATAAACCACCGCCTGAAAATGACCAAAAACGGTTGGCAACTGGGCCTGGGCCTGACGAATAACCAATTTTTCAGAGCGTTTTCGAAAAGCGATCAAATCGGCTATAGAAATCATTTTCAATCCGAGTTGACCCGCAATCTTCTCCAAATCAGGTAGTCGAGCCATGCTCCCATCGGGATTGAGAATTTCACAAATGACCCCCACAGGTTTCGCGCCTGCCAACCGAGCCAAGTCAACCGCCGCCTCTGTATGGCCAGCTCGCCTTAAGACTCCACCGTCTTTAGCGATGAGTGGAAAAATATGTCCAGGACGGCGAAAGTGCTCGGGACGAGCTTCTTCAGAGACTATGGCCGCAATGGTTTGCGCCCGTTCAAAAGCTGATATACCTGTGTGCGTATGTGCTTCATCGACAGAAATCGTAAAAGCTGTGCCATGCACATCCGTATTGTGCGCAACCATCGCATCAAAGCCTAATTGAGCAGCGCGATCTGCCGTAATCGGCACACAAACCAGACCCCTACCATGGGTAATCATGAGATTGATCAGTTCAGGCGTGACTTTTTCACCAAGCGCCACAAAATCTCCTTCATTTTCCCGATCTTCATCATCCACCACAATAACAGGACGGCCAGCTTGCAAATCGGCAATTGCAGCTTCAATTGTACTCAACATTGCCCATTCCCCTCTCTTCCACCATTGCCACCATCAAGCAAAACCGTGTTCCGCCAACCACTGCAACGACAACTGGCTACTACGATTGACAGACGATGAGTCAACAGTTTGGTATTGCAAAAGTTTCTCTAAATACTTGGCCAGCACGTCACATTCAATGTTTACAACTCGGCCAGGACGAGCGCTTGCCAATGTTGTCATTTGACCAGTATGAGGAATAATGGAGAGTGTAAATGCATCTCCTCGATCTTCCATAACGGTTAACGAAACCCCATCAATACAAACGGAACCTTTATGAACAATGTATTTCATCAAGTGAGCAGGAGCTGCAATCGTCAAGACGCGTGCCATCCCCTCGTGCATCACTTCGCGCACGGTTCCGGTACCATCGATGTGGCCAGAAACTAAATGTCCACCCAGACGACCACCTATAGGTAATGCCCGTTCTACATGAACTTCGTCACCCGTTTGCAAAAGCCCTAAATTCGTGCGGCGCATTGTCTCTGGCACTGCTTCTACAGCAAAAGCTCCGGACATTCGCTCCACTACTGTTAAACAGACACCGTTGACTGCAATGGAATCACCCAATTGCATATCTCCAAGAATTTTGTTTGCAGCCAAAATGAAACGGGCGCCTTGTGGCGATTTATCTATCTTCTTAAGAATCGCCAATTCTTCTACCAGACCGGTGAACATTACGATTGTCCCCCTAGAACAGCGGTCAGCAAAATATCTTGTCCCACCATCCGGACTTTGACACTGTCCAGTTGTAGAGCGTCAGACATACGGGTAATTGGTTGCTGAGAAAGTAATGTCGATTTACCAGACAGCAACAATTTGGGAGCCATGAACCAGGCTATTTCTTGTACCAGGCCCTGTTCCAGGAAACTTGTTGACAAAGTTGGTCCTGACTCAAGCAAGACCGTTACCACCTGACGATTGGCCAAATCCGCAAGCATAGCTCGCAAGTCTAATCGGCCATTCACATCGGTTGCTACGCCTACTACTTCAACGTCTCCTTGTGAAATCAACTCCTCCTTCTGCTCAGATTGCAGAAATTGCTGTCCACAATAAATCAATGTGCGTCCAGGTTCACTGAGCAACCGAGCAGCAGGCGGAGTATGCAAGTGGGTGTCGATCACGATTCGTATCGGTTGACGGACATCCCGCATATGAGACAAGCGAACTGTCAACTGCGGATTGTCCGCAAGGACTGTGCCGATGCCCACCATCACTGCGTCTACTCGCGACCGCCAGTAATGAACCATTTGACGAGACTTTTCTCCGCTTACCCATCGACTGTCCCCAGTTGATGTCGCCATACGACCATCTAATGTACTGGCAGTTTTCCAGACAACATATGGCATATGAGTCGTTTGAACATGAAGATAAGGCTTATTTAATCTGCGCGCTTCTTCTTCCATAACCCCCATCTTCACGTCGATCCCAGCCGCTTGCAATTTCGCGGCACCTCGACCGGATACGCGTAAATCGGGATCGACCATGGCTAGAACTACACGCTTAATCCCTGCTTGAATCAGGGCATCAGCACAAGGAGGCGTCCGGCCATAATGACTGCATGGCTCCAGTGTGACATAAGCCGTAGCGCCTTTCGCTTCTGGACCAGCCTGGCGCAAAGCATGGATTTCAGCATGTGGAGTACCGGCGCGGAGATGCGCCCCTTGTCCAATCAATTGCCCCTCTTTGACCAACACGCAACCCACCCTAGGATTGGGATGGGTTTGACTACCAGCCGTAGCTGCCAAAGAAAGCGCCATGCGCATCCAACGTTCATCCTCTGATTCATCCAAAAACGACTGCAAATTTGCCATAGCCCAATGTTTATCCTCTAAAAGTTCTTCTATAAAGTCTGCGAACATCTGCACCCCCATCTTCTCTTCGGGCCTTGATTAGCCATCGTTCATCCTAAACAAGAAACCCCTCCAACAGAACGCGGAGGGGCAATGAACGAATGACACATAGACACAAAACCTTTCGGTCTGCGCCAATTTCCTTCTTTCATCCGGACTATACCGTCGGTACTGGATTTTCACCAGTTCATGCTGTACCGCAGTGAAAACTGCATTTTTCAGCTCGTGGACTTGGCATCATACGGGATGCGCTCACCACCGATCGGGAATTGATGGCGTATAGGGAAACCATCTCACCCTGCCCCGAAGGAACTATGAAATTGTAAGTCAATCTTAGTATATGCTGCTTACTCACAAATCACAAGTACAAACGATTTTTCATACTTAACGATGGGAACAGTCGTTAGCAACCTATAGGTCTGCCGTTCCCTATAAGATTTTTACACATATCCTAAAATGATTCACTTCGACTCAATCATCAGAACGTCTGTCATTTGAGTCAAGGCGGTGGAAAGCTTGAATGCAGAAGAAAAGATTGCAACACATTACCGTACCGCATTTGTATTCTTAGCCTGCTTCATCTTGATTCATGGACTCTTTGGTGAAGATATCCTGCAGCACAAAGGCATGACTTTTGCCAATGAAGCCACACGGCTTCTAATTTTAAGTTTTATTTACAAAATGCCCATTCTTTATTCTCAAGTATCATAGCCGCAAAATCATCTATTCCAAACTCGCTTCACTGATTTCACGCTCTTAACGATTGAAGAACAAATAAAGGAAGGATTCTTCAATAAAAAAGGCCGCCAATATGGCGGACCAAAAATAGAGGTAAAGGGTTATGATAAACGTACCACATGTTTGCGATGAAAGAAAAGCACCTTAGAGTATATTTAACGCGATTTTTGTCGTTTTGTGACAACAGACTGATGGTTGTGCACAACTCGCGAATAAGGTGGAATCGACTCAGTAACCCATGCGCTGCTGCCAATCACACTGTGATGTCCAATTACCGTGTCTCCACCCAACACAGTCGCATTAGCGTATAGAACAACATAATCTTCAACGGTAGGATGACGCTTTGTCTGGCGATCTAAAATACCTTGCTCATCACGAGGAAAATACAAAGCTCCCAGGGTCACACCTTGATAAATTTTTACATGGTTGCCTACTTGCGCTGTCTCACCCACAACAATACCCGTACCGTGATCGATCATAATTCCGTGTCCAATGCTGGCACCTGGATGTAGATCAATCCCCGTTAAGCGATGACCATATTCAGTCATCATCCTTGGTAAAAGTGGGATATCATATTGTACGAGAACATGTGCCATACGATAGATAGACAGTGCCAGCAGGCCAGGATAGGTTAGGATAATCTCAATTTCTGATGAAGCTGCAGGGTCGCTGTTTTGTGTCTCCACAACATCTTCATAAAGCATGGTCTGCAATTCAGGAAGATGTTGTAGAACATCCGCCGCACGCTCATCTGCAATGTGTCGTGTTTCTTGAGAACTTTCTAAATCGTAACATTTCTCAAACAAAGCACGGTGAATTTGAGCTGCCAAGACCTGCTGCAACTCGCTGATGGTTGCTTCTACGCTTCTTTCCAGGCCGAGATTGTTGTATGGAAAATAGTTAGGCAGCAAAGCGCTGCGCAACAATTTAATCATTTTGGCAATTGCATCAGGCTGCGGATAGCAGACACAGCCCTGAAACGCTCGTTGGCTGTTCTCTGTCAAGCGACGGGCTATCTCTTTACTGTTAAACACCGCAGGAACCTCCTTTAGCCATAACACCACATTCATTCTCTTTAGTATATCCCTTCATCGTACTGCTGACAAAAATTTTCGGACTCTTGCATTTGACTTGGTGATGGTTTTTTGACGGCATACAAAAAACCTGCCAACAGTAACCCTGCTAAAATTGGATTCACCCAGGGAGAAATCGTGCGCCCACTTAGAAACAGAAAGGCTACGAGCAAGATGAGCAAGTAAAAAGATGTGAACGAAGAAAACATCAGCATGATGCGATGAGAATGTTTTCTATCCCTTTTTTCATGCAGTTGATCGCGATGATGCATTCGCCATAGAAATACAGTCGCTGTGATGTTGTCCAGCATAAATTCGAAAATAAGGAAAAACCCGGCGGTTGACAAGACAATACTAAAAAAGACATTCAGCGAATGGACAAACAATTGTAAGGCCATTACCGCCCACGCCGCCATAAGTACCACTGCCGTAGCCAAAGATGGCGCCTGGCGAGAATTCAACTTGGCAAATCGTCGGGACAATAACCCATCACGCCCCATGGCATACACACCACGAATCAAAATATAAGCCGTCAACCAGAGCGAACCTGCCGTTGAGGCGAGAATAGGAACCAACATCCAAATGGTAGCGTGAGGTATTGTGGTGGGTAAATAATGAATCCAGGTAACCAACGGATCGGCAGAACCAGCAAGAGCATTGCCAGGAGTTTCCCATATCATCATGGGCACAAACAATAAATAGATAGCTAAGGCAAAAAGTGCGCCAATCATTCCACCAACACCAGGATCGCGATTGGGCTGAGTGGATTCTTCGGAAGCATAGCTGTCAATTTCCCATCCGTCCATAATGGTGCTGGCCACAATCATGGTTAGAAAAATACCTCCGACGGGAGAATGCTCGACAGGCAAGGACGGATGCGCATGCGGCCAAGCCATGATGCCCAATATGGCAAACAGGATAAGAAAGAAAATTTCAACAGCAAAAAACACCTGAGTAATCAGCGCAGTTGGACGCGCTCCAGAAAGCAACGGGAGCATGGCTACTCCTATCCAAAAAGAACCCACCAAAAATTCAAGCAACGGCTGGTTTACACCGTGAGGGTAGATAAGCGCCAAAGTATATTGGGCGGCAGGAACCAGGATGGGAGGAATCGAGCTAAAATAGGCGAGCAATAAAATCCAGCCTTGAAAACGTCCAATCCGTTTGCCAAGAACTCGAGTCGACCAATGATATGAAGCCCCTGCGCTAGGAAAATGACGATTGAGGGTGCGAAATGTGAAAGAGGATACAATAAACGGAATGGCAATCAGCAAAATCGCCAGCAAACTATAGATGCCGCTATAGCCAATCATAATACCTGTTGTGGCAGAAATACTGAAAGCAGGAGCAACGCTGGAAATGGATAAACTGCTTAAATCCAAAAGGTTAAATGTTTGCCGCAGACGCTGACCGCGTTTTTCTGGCATAGACATATAGACACCTCTCCCTATCGACCGTAGGAACGGCAAATGTAACAGGCCAACAGGCAGGTCTCCTGGCTTTGGTTCTTCACGCGCATCCGCCTTCCCAGACAAATCCAGTGGCTTCATGGAAGACGCGCTCCCCATTCACAGTGGCGGGACCGCACCGGATTTTCACCGGTTTCCCTTTTCAACCCGTACAAAAACGGGTACCTGGGCCTTTTCTATTCATTTCAAATGTTTTCCCTTTCGCATACACGAGATAAGCGAAGGTATTGGGGACAAACCCTTCTCATCTTATCTGTTTTTTTCTTTTGCGTCCATGTTTTTTTCGAATAGCTGTAAAAGCGCAAATGCTTTACACTATGGATGAGTCATCTATGCCCCTATTTACGGGGGATACGAAAGGAGTCTCTAGTCATGAATTTGGAAGCTTATTTAGAGGCAAACGAAAAAGAACATTTACAACAATTATTTGATCTTCTCCGCTTCCCTAGCATTTCAGCACTTTCTGCACACAAAAATGATGTGCTGGCTTGCGCGGAATTTATTAAAAATCATTTAGCCAATCTGGGTTTCGAAAATGCAGAGTTGTTACCGACAAAGGGAAATCCCGTCGTCTATGCCGACTGGTTGCATGCTCCTGGTCAACCCACTGTGCTTGTCTATGGTCACTACGACGTGCAACCTGTCGATCCACTGCCTCTATGGACAACTCCGCCATTCGAACCAGAAATTCGCGATGGACGAATTTTTGCGCGTGGTGCTACAGATGACAAAGGACAAACCTTCTTACATTTCAAAGCCTTGGAAGCACTCTTTCAAACAGAAGGCAAACTGCCAGTGAACATTAAATTTTGCATTGAAGGCGAAGAAGAAATCGGTAGTGCCCATCTTCCGGATTTCTTAGAAAAAAATGCAGAACGCTTTCAAGCTGATGTTCTGCTCATCTCTGATACAGGCATGATTGCTCCTGGACGACCAACCATATGCTATGGATTGCGCGGACTGGTTGCCTTTGAATTACATGTAGAAACGGCCAAGCGTGATTTGCACAGCGGCGAGCACGGTGGCGGCGTACCCAATGCAATTCACGCTCTAGCTGAATTAATCGCTTCTTTCCATGACGCCGAAGGGCGAATTACAGTAGACGGATTTCACGACCAAGTAACCTCGGTAACCGCGGAAGAATTACAAGCTTTTCGCGATCTCGGTCACGATGATGAAGCTTACCGTACGTCACTCGGCCTGCCAGCCTTACATGGCGAACCGGGATTCAGTACATTGGAACGCCTCTGGGTGCGACCAACCTTAGAAGTGAACGGTATCTATGGTGGATTTCAGGGTGAAGGCACCAAGACCGTCATTCCCCGCGAAGCACATGCAAAACTCACTTGCCGAATTGTTCCGGATCAGACGCCAGAACATATCTACCAGACGATTGAAAGACATATTGAAAAGCACACCCCTAAAGGTGCGCGCGTCACATTGACCCGTCAAGATTCAGGCCGCCCCTACGTAACTCCATTCCATCACCCTGCGATTCAATGGGCTGCTAAGGCATATGAAAAAGCGTATGGAGTGGAAGCGACATTTACACGCGGCGGAGGATCCATCCCTATTGTTGAAACGTTTGATCGATTGCTTCATATACCAGTGGTTTTGATGGGGTTTGGATTACCCGATGAAAATATGCACGCTCCTGATGAAAACTTCGCGTTGGAGAACTTTCGCTTAGGTACTCGGACATTGGCTTATTATTATCAGGGCCTCCCCGATGCCCTTAAATAAAGAATAAGGTCGGCTGTAAAGCCGACCCGTAGATTCAAGCTTGCTCCAACGCAAAGACGTTCGTGGCAAGCTTTTTATTTGTTACTGCCACTTTTACGCAAAACCGATGTTGACGGCCATCATCAACAAGTGTCAGAAAACTACTTTTCTGACCACTATCAAGATCTTCCCAAATCGTCTCAGTTTGCTCTCGATCTAACATAACCTGAATGTTGTAGACACTATCCCCATAGGTGTATCGAAGCGAAAACTCCTGCCATTCTTCTGGTACAGCAGGTTGAATGATTAAACGTTCACCTTCTTTGCGAACTCCCAGAATCCACTCCAATCCTGCCTGATACATCCAACCAGCCGCTCCTGTATACCAGGACCACCCTGCTCGTCCTTCATGCGGCGGGGCTGTATAGACATCTGCAGACATCACATAAGGTTCATTTCCATATCTCCAAACTCCCTGGGAGGAACTGGTGTGTGAAATGGGAGATAACATTTGAAATAGATGAAAAGCTTGATCACCCTCACCTAACATCGCTAACGCTACGATTGACCATATCACGCCATGCGTATACTGCCCTCCATTTTCACGCAAACCCGGAGGATACCCTTGAATGTAACCCGGACTGGGATGGGAATGATTGAAGGCTGGCGTCAACAGACGCGCCAACATCCATCTCTCATCTACCAACTCACGCAAGAAAGACCGCATGGCCTGTTCCTGTCGATCCGGTTCAGCCGCTCCAGAGATAACTGACCAGGACTGAGCTAGCGCGTCTATTCGGCATTCTGTGGCGGTTGACGTCCCAATCCAGAACCCCGCATCGTGAAACGCACGCCGATACCAGAATCCATCCCACGCTTCGCGCTCCATACTTGCACGTAATTTTTCAGCCTTGATCCGCCATTCTTCTCTTTCTTCTTCTGTAAAAGGATATGGCTGAATACGCTGGAATCGACTTAAAATGTCAAGAAGAAACCAGCCTAGCCAGACACTCTCGCCACGTCCCTCTGCCCCTATACGACTGAACCCATCATTCCAATCGCCAATCCCAATCAATGGCAAACCGTGCTCGCCCAGCCGCCAAGCTCGATGAAGCGCACGCCGACAATGTTCAGTTAGTGAAGCATTCTCATGAGAGATACAGGTATCCTCATAACGTTCCAATTCGCCATCGCGCAAAGGCGGACTGTACAAAAAAGCGACTGATTCTTGCCAAATGGACTGATCTCCGGTTGTTTCGACATAGCGCAACACTGCATACGGCAACCAGAGCAAATCATCAGAGAACCTGGTTCGTATACCCTTACCCGTCTCCTCATGCCACCAATGTTGAACGTCACCTTCTTGATATTGATGAGCCGCTGAACGCAAAATTTGTTCACGGCAGAGGCTAGGATCAATTTGTAAGAAGGCTAGTGAATCTTGTATTTGATCGCGAAATCCATAAGCTCCACCAGCTTGATAGAAAGCAGTTCTTGCCCATAGCCGACATACAAGCGCCTGGTAAAGCAACCAACCATTCATCAGCGTGTTGAATGCCGCATTGGGCGTATTCACCCAAATTTTCTCGGTCCATGCTGCATACGCAAACAAAGAAGTTTCGGACAATTGTGCAGGCAAAACTTCATTGTGTATCATGGAGTCCGTCAATTCATCAAACACACGAAGCGCTGCCTGCTTAGATTCAGCCGCTCCTATCCATATAAGAAGCTCTTTTGTCGCTCCGGAAGCAATGGAAAAACATACCTGCAATGCGCCGCAGGGCTCTGGCCAAGACAGTAATCGATTCGGCAAAAAATCTCGGCTACAAATCATCAAAGGTTGTTCTGGACTTCCCGAAGGTCCATATATATCCATTAAACTAGCACTGTAATATATTTGGGGATTTTCTTCTACTCCGTTTTCACCCAACTGACACGCATGTATAAAAGCGTGTGCATCTTTCAAGGTATCCGCATAACGATGATTCGCTAAAAGCAGCTTTCGTTTTTCATCCCATTCTATATGGTAGAAAGGATCAAACGGTTGACGTTGCACTCCCAACACCCAGGATACAACGGCAAACAGGCTCATTCGACGCACTTGTGGAGTGGTATTTTTGAGTCGGATCCGCATCATTTTTACAGGTAAACGCGCATGAACCGTGACCTCCAGTTCTTGCTCGATTCCACTCTGTTGAGAAGTATAGGTTACTCGACCTTTTTCATAAGACACCGTAAACCATTTCTGTCCTCCAAGCGGTTTGGGCATGGGAGACCATACCTCTCCTGCTTCATCATCACGCAAGTAAATAACTTCTCCAGGTGGATCAAGCAAGGGATCGTTGCTCCAAGGAGATATCTTCCATTCTCGTGAATTGCGCCACCAAGTATACCCTGTTCCTAACTCGGTCAATAAACAACCGAAGTGCGAGTTAGCAAGAATCATACTCCAGGGTCTCGGCAAAGGACGATTCAAATGAACAGCCATTTGATAGATTTGACCACCTTTTTGAAAACCGCCATAACCATTCCAAAACATGGAATGCAACGGTTCAGCCGGCCAATGCAATGGTTTTGCTGGCCATTCAGGGCGAACTGTATGAGCCATGATGTCGTTTATTTCCTGATCCTGTAACGCTATGGGCTGATATTCTGTTTGACGCAATTGATGTTCTAAACTTGGACCCTCTGCTCTTAAATGAACGCGCGCCACTGACTTGAGCAATCGCAATACTTCTTCGGTCTGTTGAGATTGACGCAATACGTGCACTCGCTCTTCGACAAAGTGTCCACTATGACCGAGCGAAGTTTTAAGTCGATTCATCAACTCATCACGATAACCGCCATCGGTTGCATCCATAATCAACAAATCACAGTCGCATCCCTGCTGTATAAGCCATTGCTGAATACGAGCCAGCGATATCACAAAAGGCATATCTGCCAAATGCGAAATTCTAAGGAATACAATGGGCAACTCTCCACTGATACCTTTTGACCACAAAGCTGATTGCCCCAGGGTATTTTGCATCGCCCATTTTTTCTGGTGACGCTGGAGAAGAGGAAAGTAAAGACGACTCGCCAATAGATTTGCTACTTTCACTTGATCTGCCGTCAGCCCAAATTGCCTCCGTCTAACTTCAGCAGCTAGCCAAGCTCGATGAAACATACCCTCAAGTGCGCCAGGACGTTTAGCGTATTCTATGTGAGACATCGCTTCTTCCTCTGTATCCGCACAAGCTGTTACCAAGTAAAACGTCGCGGATTGACCGGCAGACAAGTCAATAGTATGACGAAAAATAAACGCCGGATCAGCCACAGAACCTGTACTTCCTGATAGCGGTTGGTTGAGACCTTGCGGGGCAGACATCGTGTCACCACGTTTAAGCAATTCTGCCCTATCTGATGAAAATTCCAGCACTGATAAATGATCCGAAGGGTCTGCTAAAAGTGCTTGAATGGTATACAACTCGTTTTCTTCGGCTGATCTCGCTCTTTTCTTGGCAACCAAACAACCTGCTTCCGGGCAAAACCTAGTTTCCACAAACAATTTGACAAAAGCAGGATGAGCCAAGTCAGCAGACTGTTCTGCCATGGACAGCTCAGTAAATGTGGTTAAACAAAGTCGCAAATTTTTGTCGCCATGATTGAATACACGCAACCGTCTCAATTCAATAGGCGCTTCTGGATGAATTGTTATGGACAATTCACTTTCCAAGTTCCCCATTTGTTTTCTAAAACGACTGCTATCTGGCTGAAAACAAACTTCACCAAATTCTCGGCTACAAGGATAGAAGCTTGGCGAATCGGGTAAAGACTCTTGACCATTCAACACTTGCAAATAGATGGATGACCCATAAATCTCTGAAACTGCAAATTCTCTCCAACGTGTGATCGATACACCTCGATAACGCAACCAGCTGCCCCCCGCTGTGGTCTGCATGCTGGACAAACCTGCTCCTTCTAAGAGATTGACTTCTGGCCATGCTGGCCGTTGCTGAAATTCTCGACGCGCCACGTCATTTGTCTGCTGAAAATCCGGAACTCCTTTGGGTAGGACTGGAGCCTGTTTCCAACGCGCCTTCGCTGCAGCTTTCTCTTGCAGCAATAATTCAGCAGCTCGCACAGCCAGGTGACGGTGGAATCGTTGAATCATTTTCTGGTTGGTCAATACGTTGGCTATGGCTAGCAAAGCCATGCCCTGATGATGCGCCATATAACTGATAATGCGCTCTTCTTTTGATCCGGGAGGCAAGCGACGACGTGTGCAATCGAGCGCTTCATAAAATCCAAAATCTCCTTCCATACCGCGTCTGCTAAATTCAGCGAGCGCTTGCATGGCAGAATGTCCAGCAAAAGGAAGTGTCAGCAAGGTAGCATAAGGAGCAAGCACCAACTCATTTTGCTGTTCCCGGTCAAAAGCCAACCCCGGCACGCCAAAGGCACGATATTGATAAGACAAATGCTCATCAAACGCGTAGTACCCACTTTCTGAAATACCATAAGGAACACCGAGTAAGCGCGCATACGACTGTTGCTTTTCAATCACACCTTGATAGGTCTCGTCCCACAACCCACCCCGATAAGTTCGCATGATTAAAGAAGGCATAAAATATTCGAACATCGTTCCTGACCACGAAAGGAGAGTATTGTGTTCACCTACGCGTACCATGGTCCGTCCTAACACAAACCAATGAGAAGCAGGAATTTGCCCCAGAGCAATGGCTATAAAGCTGGCTTGACGCGCTTCTGATGCGGCTAAGTCGTATAAAGTATCCTCCAATTTTTCGCTATCCAGATGATAGCCAATCGAAAACAACTGTTCTCGATAATGGAACAATGGACGAAAATCTGTTTCTGCTATCAACCGACGAACACGTTTCAGCAATATTTCCCAATTATTCTTTACATTTGACTGACTGCGTTCAGCTATAGCTTCCTCCAAGACCATCAGATAACCTACAAAGTTGCCTGAATCTACGGTTGATACATAGCGAGGCAACAGCGGGCGCAAATCTTCAGTGCTATACCAGTTCAGTAAATGGCCATGCCACTTGGGAAGGCGTTCGACAGTTGCTAGCGTGGAAGAGAGTCGTTCATATAATTGTTCTTCCGTCAGATAACCGAGATCGGCTGCTGCAACGGTCGATAATAAATACAGACCTATATTGGTAGGAGATGTTCTATGAGCGATTTGCTCGCCTTGAAAATATTGAACATTATCAGGCGGCAACCAATTTTCTTCAGCCGTTACATAACAATTGTAAAAAGACCAAATTTTTTCAGACCAATGTCTCAAAGTTTGCAAGTCTTCCTGGGTCCAAAGTGGATTTTTAGCACGAGGTGGTTGTCTCAGCCAACGTTCAAACGGCCAACTGGCGAAGAAAAAGAATAGCAACAAACCAGCTGTTAGAAAATGTCCGTTCCAAGAAGTAAAGGTAACCGACAAAATCAAAAGGACATACAAGGAAATCCCTGTTTTTGTAAAAAGAAACGCAGGTTGCTTATGCTCTCTCGCTACTTGTGCTGATGGTGTCCATTCCAATAAGCGTCGATGGCTTATGATTAGCCGATAAAGAGTGCGCACAATAGCATCCACGGCCAACGCAACAGTAAACGGCAAAAAAATCACATCCATACAGCATCGCAAAGTAACCATTTGCCATTCTTTACGACGTGATCGGCCCATTGTCAAACGGAATAGAGTCCTCAACCAAGGCAGAGCTAAGGTAACCACAATCAACACCCACAACCGCCAACTCCAAGTTGTTTGGGCAAACGTGGCCAACCATGCCAGCAAAAGATAAGCAGGCGCCAGCATACTGCGGCGCAAATTATCTATCATTTGCCAACGAGTTAATGAACAGAGATCTACTTTCTCTGATTGGCCTTCGGCATTGCGTACATACTTGCCAAACCAAGGAAGTAATTGCCAATCGCCACGAATCCAGCGATGTAGACGTCGTTCGTGTTCATAGATGGTCTTAGGTTGAGATTCAAGCACTTCAACATCTGAAGCTAGACAGGTGCGCAAAAATCCTCCTTCCAACAAATCGTGACTCAAAATACTGTTTTCTGGCAGACGTTTGGAGAGTACTTGCGCAAACATCTCCACATCAAACAATCCTTTACCGACAAACGAAGCTTGACCAAACCAGTCCTGATACGGATGAGATACTGCAAATGCATACGGGTCGAGTCCTGGTTCAGCTGCTGTGCACTCTGCGTACCTTGAAGCAAAAACGGAATCGTAACTGGCCGCTACACGCGGCTGTAGTACCCCCATACCAGAAACTACGCGGGTTTTTGTCTCATTTAAACGCGGTCTATGCAAAGGATGGTGCATGGTAGCGACCAAGCGCCAAACAGCACCTATTGGCAAACGCGTATCGTGATCAACCGTAAAAATATAGCGTATCTTTGACAATACTGAACGTTCGCCTTGTATGTGAAAAAAACTTGTATCTTCATATCCCTGCAGCAGACGGACAAACTCTACTAATTTCCCCCGTTTCCGCTCCCATCCTAGATATAGCTTGTCAGACGCATGCCATTGCCGATCTCGATGAAACAGAAAAAACCGATCACTGCCATATTCTTCTTGAATTTTTGCCATTCGTTCACTCGCATAAGCAAGTAATTCTGCATCTGCTTCTGAGCAAGCTGACTGACTATCCGGAAAATCAGCCAACACGGCAAAGTGAATATGCTCTTGGCGATTTGCCAATGCATGCGTGAGAAGTCGTTCATATACGTCATCCACATCTTCTTTATGACTCCAAAGAATTGGCATAACCACCATCGTACGAGCATCCTCAGGAAGACTTTCACTAAAATCGTATCGCAGCAACGGCCATGGCTGGCACGTTTTTACAATGGTCGTATGTACCCATTCTAAAGCCCATTCACTTGCAGGGAATATGATCAGTAGAGCAGCCACAACAGCTATCCACAGAGAACTTCGCCAAGCTATGGAGGGTAATGTCAAATCCACCATAATCCAAAATATCAAAGCTATCGCTAGACCTAAGGCTGTAAAATAAGCCAGATATGGTCTGCGACGAAGCGGCAGCGAGGGTAAGAAACGCGGTTTGGCTAATTGTGATAGATATTGATGAAGCAGATGTTGTCCCATGGGCTCAAGTAGATAGTAAGCAGGTGAAGCTTCTTTCACTTCAGAGCCATGTGCTTCAAACGCATTTTCAGCAAGTTTTAAACATCCTTCAGTGACCATCATTTCCGGCAAAGCAAGTTTTCCCGCCAGTTCGCGGATACTGTGCAAAAGTTGATGCTGACTTTTCTTGTCTAAACGCGGATAATCAGCAAAAGCATGTTCTTGCAAAAGAATTTCTACACGACAGATTTTCGCAACAATATCCTGCCAACATTCACGTTCTAATCGATGTAATGTTTGAACAAGATATCCAGAATTTAATTGCAAATCCACTTGAAATTGATGCTCTATGGAAATCATTTGTTGCAGATCTTGACTAGACTGTTGAACATAACTCAACAACCAATGATGAACCATGTCTTCATTCGAGGATAACTCATTCAAATGCTGGGTCAAATGAACAATTTCAACTGGAGTGAAGGAGGATGAGTGGGCATATTCTGCAACCTTTTGAGCAATATCCTCATGGGTCTGTTCGGATTGGCGAACCTTTTGCATCCAATCTGAAATCTTTCGACAGACTTGGCTTCTATGCTCAACCTCGCGCATAGCAGCAGACAATTGAGAAATGGCTGCCATCCGCAAAGCATCCAAGAGCATAAAACACTCCTGTATTTGCAAAATGGCAACCTCTTGATAGGCTGAAATGTATTGTAGAAATGTATGGATTTGATATTGACCTTGAACAGCCTGCAGATAGTCACTTGCAATGGCTTCAATACGCGTTTTCCCTGTCTGTTGCAAATACGGTAAATGTCGAACGGCCTGGCGAGACCAATGGTTAATCACCAAGTCTGACTGTATTTCCAAAAACGCAAAGTGATCTAACAGCCAGTCTTCTGCAGGCTGACTGCACTCAGATCTTTGCTGCTGCAACTGCTGGACAAAGGCGCGCATACTATCCATTGCACGCTTAAATTCACGCAATCCGCGCTGTGCCAGAAGCACCGGAGTCCGTCCAACTTCATGTGTGAGGGCAATAGTTTGCGCTCGTTCCTGCAAAGAATGGTTTTCGAACATAGGGCCTCCCGGAAAAAACTTGTCTCCGGTTAAATTCCCCTATTTCACCATCTTTATAAGTGCGCATTCCGATTTTGGAACAAGTTTTTCTTGCTCACCAGGAATAAAATTTACCACCTCACGAGGCGCATATCCACCTAGCAGCTGCCATTTTAGCGGTCGAATTGGCGGTTAATTTCATCCTCTACAAAAGCGTTCAATACACGCAAATGTGTACCTTTCATACCAAGCGAACGACTTTCAATGGTTCCCGCACTTTCCAACTTACGAATACTATTCACAATAACAGAACGGGTAACACCATGTTCATCGGCTATTTGACTACTGACGACAATGCCATCTGGAGAATTTTTTACCGCATCGACCAAATATTTGGCTGCTTGTAATTCGGAGAAAGACAGTGACTCTACAGCCAAATGTGCAAGCGCACGCTGGCGGCTTTCCTCTTCTTTTCGCTGTTGGCGCGAATGTACAACTTCAAGCGCCACAATCGAAGCAGCATATTCAATCAATACCATATCTTCTTCACTGAATTGTTGATTAGTGCGAGCAAAAACAAGCGTTCCCTGTCGTTCACGTGCACCAATCACGGGTGCAATGGCGATATGCTTACTGCGAAAACTTTCATTTTCTTCAGGAGAAAAAACGTAGAAAGGTTCCTTATCCTCCAAATTGGCCACGGTTTGTTCAATTGTAAGCAAATGCTTGTTAAAATCCCCGGGGAAGCGTTGATCGCGGGTCATGATATCCAGCCACTCTTCCGTTAACGCATGTTCTGCTACGCCATAACCAAGAATTTTTCCCTTTCTACCAACAATATAAGTATTCGCAGTCAAAACACGGCTCAGAAACTCCGCCACCTCATGAAAATTCACCTGTTCGTTTGCGCTGCGCAACAACTTACCCATTTCTTGAACCTTGTCCAATAATCTCATGTTCTACACCTCTTTGTTATTTTTTTCGACCACCCAATGTCGTATCGGTGAAATTGGTTTATGGTTGTAAATAATTTCTGATTCTTCCAAATGTTTTTTGCCCAATTTGGAAGGCCACAGCAATCATACACCCGTAGCTTAACATACTGTTCCGACAAATGACCACAAATTGTGTCAATTTGCGACACAAATTTAACAATTTTCGAAGGGGTAGTCTTATTCCTCTTTCAGGATTGCAAATTTTATATTTTCCAGCGTATCCTGCACGTCAACCAATTATCCAGAATCAACGTATAAATCAATTTCAAATATTGAGAAATTTCTTTTCAAAACAAAACTGACCACGGTTTTTACGGGCCAGTCATTCTTCATCACTTTAAGCAGTCGGCAGTTCTTTCCGTTTGACAACTCTGACAAAACTCGCTAACCCACCCAACATATAATGCTGTTTAATCAGTTCAGCCTCTGGAATTTGAGGATTTTCTAAGGAGCGGATCATCAGAGGATTGCAACGAGCAGCCGTTGCTGCCCAAGAAACAAACATGTCCTTGTCCAACTGAGTAATACCATTATTCATGCAATACTGTTCTGCCGCCCAAAGATTCATATTGCGAGAAGGATTGACCATAATCAACCTTCCTCCCGGCTTGAGCGTACGCATCATTTCACGAATGGCCTTTAACGGATCGTCCAATAAAAATAGAAGATTAACACAAAAGATAACTGAAAAGCGATAATCCGGATAAGGAAGATGACTGGCATCTGCGACTTGAAAAGCTACATTGTCAATTTTATATTTGATTGCATTGCGCCGGGCACGTTCTACCATTCGTTCATCTTTATCCACAAAGTAAACTGTATTCACTCTATGAGCCAAATAGAGACCCAGCCAACCAGCACCACACGCCATGTCTACCACATCGTCCATTTCGCGAATGCTTGCCGTATGCAGACAGGTCATCTGTAATTCACGATGCCAAGCAGCCTGTCCCATTAAATCAAAAAAATCAATTGGATCTTGAACAAACTCAAAACGCTCTCTACCCCATTTATCAATCATACGTCTTATCCCCATCTCCGCCTTGGCGCCAATGGTTGGTTTGTTCTTGCTGCAATCTCTTCAACACCGTGACATAACCGTCTGCACCATAGTACAAACAGCGTTTGACACGACTGATGGTGGCGGTACTGGCGCCCGTTTCTTCTTCAATTTGATGATACGTGAGTCCTTGCTGGAGCATCTCCGCAACTGCCAAGCGCTGAGCAAGCGATTTAATTTCTCCGATTGTGCAGAGGTCTTCAAAAAATGCATAACATTCATCCATTGTCTCCAATGACAGAACTGCCTGAAAAAGTTTATCTACGTGTTTGTCACGGAGACGCTCAAACGGCATAGTAACCCATCCTCTAATTTACGAAGTCACTTATCCGCATGGTATCACATGTTAACAACTTTTTGATAATTTCCTATAAAATTTTTATCAAAGATCAGCGGTGAATGGATTCAAGAACCTCTAAACAATGTTTGATTTCATCTAACCTTGCTTGAAGTTTTACCTCTGCTTCGCTGCTAATCTCCGGTTGCTCAAGTTGTTCTTGTAACTGCTTTTGCCTGCGATGCAAGGCGCGCTGCATTTGACGAATGGCATCTGCATATCCAATCTCTTCAGGCGTGGGCATCATGAAGTTCCCTTTCTTCCTTGGAATCATATAGACGGTGACAAATCTGATCGACAAGCGGCTGCATCTGATACCAGTTCCACCTTTGCAGCAATTGACATTCCTGTTGACTCCACCAATCGGCAGCTTCCATTCGACCCAGATGAGCATAAATATTTCTGCGAGTAGCTGCGTCTACCACCAGACGCTGTAATTCTTCCTTGCGCTGTATTTCCCTCTGTCTGCTTTCTCTGCTTTTTCCTGCTGGAATCAGCCAGACGCAGTCTAATCTTCTCTCAAAATCGTACCAGTCCAATTCGTTTGTGAGACTTTGAGAGGAGATAAGATAGTGTTGATATAGCAATTTCTCTTGTATATCAAGCAAATCCTCTCTAATTTGACATAATTCTTTCAAACCCTCAGGTTGAGATAACTCAGATAGCAAAAAAGCATGCCAAGCCTTTTGCAAAAGTTTCCCTTGCAGGAGAGAACTGTCATCTGCTGCGAATAGTTGTTCCACTGAACAACACAATCTTTGGGAAAGTGCTTCCGCCAACTCGTTGGACGGCTTTACTAACCCTCTTTCAAGAAGAGAAATATGACTCTGAGAGGTCAGCCCTTTCGCCAATTCAAATTGTGACAGTCGCATCTCTTTTCGTCTTTTTTCCAGTCCTGTACGAAGACTCATGGGTGTTTTTTCTCCTCCCACAATCGTTGTAGCGGAACTTCCAAAGCTTCTGCAATTTTCTCCAATTTAGTTAAATTGCTTCCTCTAGCGCCCGACTCTATGGCATAGATATATGAAGAACTAACTCCTGCTTTCATGGCAAGTTCTCGAACCGACATCCCTTTGACTGTTCGGTAATATTTTACATTTTCAGACAAACGTGCCACACCCACCACCCCATCATTTTCTACAATAGAGTAAATTCTAGCAGATGTTGACTCAATTTGTCTGCCATTTTTATACGATTGTAGAAAACGTGCGAAAAATTTTTCTCTTAATATTCAATTACCGTATGCTAGAATGAGCATCTTGCAAACATTGAGAATCCTACAGAAAGGAAGTCACTCATGCTTCAACTCTCCAGTGTTTGTCCCATGACTGAGGAAAATTTACTTGATTTACTACCTCTTCTTGAATCCGATCAAGCCTTTGCTATGGCTTTTTCTACAACATCAGTGTTGTCATGGTGGGCGAGCTTACAACTTGGCCGAGCAAACGGCAGCGCCGAAGCATGGATATTTACTATGCACCCTATTCAGCGTGAGAACTCATTCCAAAAGGCAGGCGAAACATCTGCAAGGAATGAGTCAGAACAGACCATTGGTTTTGCGTACGTATCCCTCATTGATGAACAATGGTTTAACGATGGCCAACGGCGTATGGAGGCTGGAACCTATCTACTCCCTTCTTTTCGCAATAAGGGGTGGAATTTGCCTGTCAAGTCTGAACTGATTCACAATCTCATACATGTTTTTTCTATTGAGGAGGCTCTTTTTCTCATCCCTACAGAGAATATGCAAGCTATTCTAGCCTGGCGTAAACTACCCCCTCATCGTTTTTATTCTGATACCGGAAAAATTCCATCGCATTATCGAAAGTTTTTCCGACGAAGACAATTTGAGTCTGATGAGTTATTGTCCATGGCAGTAGTAAGCCGGGATGAGTGGTCTAGATACTGGCCACACGTAACTCATATAAAAAATGGAGAGACTTAGAGAATCGTCTCTCCCCTTTACACATTTGTATAACATTCCTATACTGATAAAGCATACTGAGCGTTGTTGTGGGGTGGCCACATGACACTGGGAGAAAAAATCAGGTACTTGCGACTACAAAGACACTGGACGTTGGCAACACTTTGTCAACGGACGGGAATTTCTATGAGCCATTTAAGCGCCATTGAAAAAGGGGGACGCAAAAATCCTTCCTTCGATGTGGTCTGCCGGATTGCCCATGCATTTGATTTGCCGCTCAGCTATTTTGACAGTCACAACGAACGAGAGGAAAAGATGACTACTGTAAACTATCCTTTGCTGGTTTCTGAAGAAGGAGCACGTTACTTACAATTGGCTGAACATCTCGCTGAACGTAAAGCACTCGATAACACTTCTCTTTTACTGGAATCGATTGCTGAATTTTTAAGCGACAATCAAGCAACTTATCTTCCTGAAGATTCGCACTCAACGGATGATTGAATGAGCAGATGGAGTTTTTTTCTTATTTCTTAAAGGAAAATCCACTACCTGACCTCCCCAAGCTGCAGGTCGAAATGCCTCAAAGCGCATACCTTCAGACAAAATGGCAAAACGTTCTCCTTCCAATCGCAATACAACCCAAATATGAAAAGGAAGCAACCGCCCGCTACGAAACACTGCATCCGCCAGGCGTACCCGAAATCCATCGCCCTCTCGCTCTGTCCACCCAATCAGCACTCTCGCCAAGCGTGAAAACTCTCGACCAAGTTTGGTTTCGTGCAATACATAATGAAACGCTTGCGTTTCCTCCGTTTGATAAACAGCATCTATCACCGGAGATTTAAACCACGAACAACTTCCAAAACGCACTATTCCTGAAGGATGAGCAAAGACAAACTGTTGACGCCATGGAAGTAGCGCGGGTGGAAAAACCGCAGATTCATCCGATTGCAGGATAGGACGTACTCGTTTAGGTAAAATGAGTCGATTCAGAACACGAATGAATAGCAGCAACAACGCCAATCCGTCACAAAGAATGACTACTTTCAAGAGCGGAATGCCCATGAGGTGTAACACTAAACCTAAGACAAGCCATACATCCCATGCGTATTCGTATAAAAATAAGACATCCAATGCGTATCTTTTTTCCGAGATCGGCCAAAAAACAGCCGTACCATAAGCTGTCAAAACATCACTAAGCACATGCAGCAACGCACAGAACCAAGCCATGAAAAAAATTTCCGGACCTTTCCCTGAACTCCACAACTGAAAAACAGCGGCAATCAATAAAGCGAAAAAGAGAGTGCCTGGCAGAGAATGCGTGGCGCGACGATGAGCATATAAAAATCGTTCCCTGCCAAAAAGACGCATAACGGTATCCAAATCACAGATTTCCGAGCCTAATACGGCTGCCGCAAGCATGACAGAGTGGGAAAGATGGGGATCCGGCGGGGCAAAAGCCAACCATGTAGAGTAGACACCTATGCCCATAGCAGCGTGCGTAATGGTATCCATGTGAAATTCCTCCTGACAAAATTATTATGGCGAAGAAAGCTTGTTCTACTCTCCTGCACTTTCCTTTAGGCTTCTTGCCGTGTAAGATGGGCACAGGAAAACAAGGAGGACGCTGTATGCCAAAATCTGATAAATCTTTCGTCAAAGAAATTACTCCTCAAAGCGAAGACTTTTCACGCTGGTATATTGACGTCATTCGGCGTGCTGACTTGATGGATTACGCGCCGGTGCGCGGTTGTATTGTGTTTAAACCAGATGGGTATGCGCTTTGGGAAGCCTGCCAACAAGAACTTGACAGACGTTTTAAAGAAACTGGGCACCGCAATGCCTATTTTCCGCTCTTCATTCCAGAATCTTTTTTTCAGAAAGAAAAAGAACATGTGGAGGGTTTTAACCCTGAGTTACCTTGGGTAACTGAAGCAGGCGGAGAAAAATTGGAAGAGCGTCTGGCGGTAAGGCCAACCAGCGAAACCATCATTGGTCATATGTACGCACAATGGATTCAGTCCTATCGTGATTTGCCTGTACTGATTAATCAATGGGCAAACGTAGTGCGTTGGGAGAAACGAACGCTTCCATTCTTAAGAACAAGCGAATTCCTCTGGCAAGAAGGTCATACTGCACACGCAACTGCTGAAGAAGCGATTGCAGAAACTGAACAGATGCTCAACATCTATACAGATTTTGTAGAGAATTTCTTGGCCATTCCAGTCTTCAAAGGTCAAAAGACACCTCTAGAAAAGTTTGCTGGCGCCGTTAGCACTTATTCAATTGAAGCCCTGATGAAAGATGGAAAAGCGCTGCAGGCAGCAACATCACACTATTTGGGACAAAACTTTGCCAAAGGGTTTGAGATTCAATTTCTCGATAAAGACAACGAGAGAAAATATGTTCATACGACTTCCTGGGGGATCTCCACACGTATTCTTGGAGCGCTGATTATGGTTCATGGGGACGATCGCGGTTTGGCACTACCACCTAAAATCGCACCTACCCAAGTCATGATCATTCCAATTGGTCCACAAAAAGAGAGAGAACGCGTTGTAACTCACGCCAAAGATTTATTGAAGCGAATTTCTAAACGTAACATTCGCGTTCAAATGGACGCCAATGAAGATACAAGTCCCGGCTGGAAATTTAACGAATATGAAATGCGAGGAATTCCTATTCGATTAGAAGTGGGACCGCGCGACATGGATGCTGGACAAGTGGTCTTGGTTCGTCGCGACACAGGAGATAAACAGGCTATTGCAATAGATAAATTAGAAGAGACCGTTGAACATCTTTTAACGGATATTCAACAAAATATGTATCGCAAAGCTAAGCAATTTGCCGAAGAAAATAGCCGAATCGCTGCATCTTTTACTGAATTAGATGATATTATCCAAAATCAGCGTGGGTTTGTTTTAGCAGGTTGGTGTGGTGACAACGTTTGCGAGTTAACTATCAAAGAGAAAACTGGCGCTACAAGCCGCAACATTCCCTTTGAGCCGCCTACTCACTTACAAACATGCGTAGTCTGCGGCTCTGAAGCGAAACACAGCGTATGGTACGCCAAGTCTTATTAAGAAGAATCTGTTTGGTCATTTGAGCTGCTAGTCCATTTACACGCCCCAATCAGTCGACAATGGATTGGGGCGCTGGTATTGACGAATTATACCGTTTCCTGGAACGCTGCTGCGTACTTTTCAACCATGGTTTGAATTTGTCGAAATTCAGCACAACGGGCAGGGCGTGGAATCAGCTTGCCAGAATTACATAAATCAGCAGGATTGAACACACGTCGCAACCTTTCCTGCCATTGCAAGTCAACAGAAGAGAATTGGACTTTCATCTGTTCAATTTTCTCAATTCCCACACCATGCTCACCTGTAATACTCCCACCCATTTCTACACAAAGCTCTAAAATTTTTCTGCCGAGATCCATCGCTTTTGCCAACTGCTCTGGAATACGGCCGTCATAACATATCAATGGGTGTAAATTCCCATCCCCAGCATGAAAGACATTGGCGACGCGCAATCCATATTCATGACTCAAATCTGCAATCCTAGCCAATATCTCCGTTAACCTTGTACGTGGAATCACACCATCTTGAACCATATAATCAGGAGAAATTCGACCTACGGCTGGAAATGCCATCTTCCGACTGCTCCACCAAAGTTTCCGTTCTTCTTCATTAACAGCCCGACGAACTGAATGAACATTATGGCGACAACAGATATCCAATACGCGTTGGGCCATATCTTCCACACCAGCTTGAAGGCCATCTACTTCAATCAGCAGCACTGCCGCAATTTCCGGCGGATAACCTACATGGTAGACACTTTTATCTACTGCCTGCATCATCAATTGATCCATCATCTCTACCGCAGCTGGCAGCACACCATGAGCTATGAGATCAGAAACTGTGTCAGAAGCGTCGGCTACCGTATGAAAATAAGCTAATACAGTTTCCACCGATTCTGGTTTTTTTAAAATTTTTACTGTAATCTCTGTAACAATGCCCAATGTCCCTTCCGAACCTACCATGACTCCCAGTAAATCATATCCCAACACATCACCATGTACCTGCCCAAGCGTAACAATTTCACCTGTGGGAGTGACCAAAGTTAAAGCCACTACGTGATTGCTCGTTACCCCGTATTTGAGGCAGTGCGATCCCCCAGAATTTTCAGCCACATTTCCTCCTATGGTGCATACAGACTGGCTGGAGGGATCGGGAGCGTAATAGAAGCCACGATGTGCAATCTGGCGACTTAAAACTAAGTTCACAAAACCCGGCTGCACAATAGCTCGATGATTTTCAAAATCCACATGCAGCAATCGATCCATTTTAACTAAACTAATGACAACCTCACCAGCGAACGGAGTAGCTCCCCCTGACAATCCTGTACCAGCGCCACGAGGAAGGAAAGGTATTTGCTCGCGATTGAAGATTTTTACAATGGAGGCCACTTGTTCAGTAGATTGAGGGAACACTACTGCTCTTGGCATCGCCTTTTCAGCTACATACGCATCGCAGTCATAAGCTTTTAGCTTATCCGATTGAAAGATGACATTTGCCGATCCGAGCAAGTTTTCAAGCTCAATTTGCACATGTCTTGGCAGCACCGTCTTCACCTTCCCCTTCCATTCTGTAGGCTCGTTGCAACAGTTCCACCGTATGGACCACTTTGACGGGTACATTTTTTTCTTTCAGACCTGAGGAAATTTGTAATAGACAACCCGGATTTCCCATTGCTAAAGTGGATACGTCATCCGGAATGTCCGCCAGTTTACGTTCGAGAAGTCTTTGAGCCATTTCTGGATGTGTCAGGTTATATATACCTGCACTTCCACAACACCGATCTGCATCTGGCAAATCCACTAATTGAAGTCCTGGAATAGAAGCGAGCAATGCTCTTGGTTGATGCCGTATTTTTTGTGCATGACAGAGATGACAAGCATCATGATAGGCTACAGTTTCGCAAAGCTCACCTTTCGGAGGTTCCCATCCTTTTTCAAAAAGCAATTCAGAAATATCTCTGACTTTAGATGCAAATAACTCTGCTCTTTCTATTTCTTCTGGATAATTGTGGAAAAGTTCAGGATATTCTTTCAACAACGCTCCACAACCTGCAGCGTTAACAACAATATAATCTGCATCTGAATTTAGGAATGCTTGTATATTCTTTCTTGCCAACGAACGCGCTGTTTCCCGGTCTCCCGCATGAACCTGCAGTGCTCCGCAACATTTCTGTTCGCTTGGTACATGAACTTGGAAATGATTGCGAAGCAAGACTTCAGCTGTAGCTTCATGAACATGCGTATAAAAAACATCCATCACACAACCTGTAAACAGTGCAACCTTACCTTTTTCTCCCGTATTTTTACGAGTTGAAGATTTGCCATCCACCATTGGTAAATTTTCCGAATTCCCTAGTAATGGTTGAACAGTCACTTCAGGCATAGCCGCTTCCAACGCCTGTAAATGCCGAGGCAAAATCCGCAATAACCCAAGCTTTCTCACCCAAGTTTGAAGTCCTGAAACTTGATAAAAACGCGTCAGAGCCCGTAACTTTTGTAAACGTTTAGGATGGGGGAAAATCTCACGTAAAAATAGTTGCTCTAACCATCCTCGCCAACCTCTTTTAGGGTTGGCATAAAACACTTGTCCTCGCGCCTCCTCTATCAAAGCTCCCACTTGCACACCAGAAGGACAAACAGATTCGCAAGCTCGACAATCTAGACAAGTGAAAACGGGATCCATAACATCTTCGTTTAGAGTCAAGTGACCTTCGGCTGTTTGTTTAATTAAATAAACCCTTCCCCGCGGTGAATGGTTTTCATCCGACCACTCCTGATATGTAGGGCAAACTTCTAAGCAAAAACCGCAATGTACACAGACGGAGTATTTATCCTCATCTGGAGCATCCGCAAATATGAAAGATGACTGGCGATGTACTTCTTCAAATGGCAGACTCAAGCAAACCGCCTCCCAAAATAGGTAGTTGGGGTAGAATTTCATTTGGATCAAACGATTGTTTTAACGATTTCATCAGTTGTTGCTCCACAGGATGAAGATAAGTGGGCAATTCACGAAGCAAAGAGGAACGCCAGGCAAGTGGGGCAGAAAGTAGTTGAAGCGTAGCTGAATATTGGCGAGTTAGGCGGACTGCCTCTGCTATCAATAGACGGGCATTAATTTCTGTAGGCTTGGTATAGATGCGTAAAACTCCCACTGGTTGACTTGCACTCTGTTCTATTGGACAACCTGTAACGTGAGACCAGTTGTGCAATGTTTTCTGAATTTCAGGCAAAGTTGTGGGCTTAGCCTGTATTTGCAGGAGAATGGGATAGGAAGCAAGCAATTGGCGGTATTGTTGCCACCATTCATCTGCTTCCTGCCCGTGAAGGACAGATATTTGAATACCGAGTTGACGGCAAATCTGACGAAGAAAATCAGCTTGGTATTCAGCTGAAAGCTGGTTCTCATGACAACCGATGGCTAACGCTGTTGGCGCTGGCGTATCCCATAAGTTGTTCAATTCATCTCCTGACATCCACTCAAAAGTACTTGGAATCAACGATGAATCTCTAATCAAGGAACTAGCCTCAGAAATTTTCATAAAATCACCAGTTAATAGACATACGGAGTGATAAAGTGGCAAGGGACGCAACTTAAAAGTGCATTCCGTAAGAATACCCAGAGAACCATAAGAACCTACCCATAACTTGGACATATCATAACCAGCTACATTCTTAACCACTTTGCCTCCAGTACGCAATAACTCACCATTCGCCATCACAACCCGTGCACCAATCAACAAATCTCTCCAAGTACCATACAACACCCTTTCGGGTCCATTATGATTGGCAGCCAAAAGTCCTCCTACAGTGGCTCCAGGATGACAAACTGGATAAACGGGTAGATGCTGCCCTTGCTCATGAACTATATTCTGTAAACAATGCAAAGACATTCCGCTTTGTACGGTAATGACCATATCAGCAGGAGAATACTCTATGCATTGTTGAAGAGGAGATACATCCAGCAGAATGTCCATGGAATCATCATCCAACATTGGCCAAATCGTCCCAGCTCCGCAAGGGTGTACACGCCAGCCCTTCTCTCCCGCCAAGTTCATGACCGAAACAACCGCCTCTGGACTATGGGCTTTCACATGAAGATATTGGTTATTGTACATTCCAGCTCTTTCTTCCACTGTAATGCCAGTATTTTCCGAAAAATGGGCTGCCGTTTTCTGTAACAGACTTATTTTTTCCAACACATCATCTGGATGCTGCCCCATACTTTCCCCACCTTTTACCGACCTATCATGGATGATCTTTTAACGAATAAAACCGAAACATGCCATCATTCTGAAAAATTGTTCTATATTACAGAACTGTGTTCTGTAATTTATGTATTTCACACGTAAAGCCACTCCATGCAACGAATCGTTAAATAGAGGAACCACTTAATCCGTAGCCAAGTCGCATAGAAATGTTATGCCCTGCCTGTCGCACATATTCAGCATACTCTTGACGTCGTTTGTCGTCCATTCTATCCTTCGGACCGGAAACACTGCAAGCCGCAACCGCCTGCCGTTGATTATTAAAAATAGGCGCAGCCACACAACAAACACCTAATTCGTTCTCCTCGGCATCCTCCGCAAAACCATTCTCACGAACTTGTTGCAAAATCTGCATAAATACTTCTTTACTCGTGATGGTATAAGGAGTCAGCGATGGCATCCCATACCGATCCAGTATAGAAAGTGCTATTTGACGAGGAGAGAAAGCTAAAATCGCTTTTCCGAGCCCAGTAGCATGAACGGGTACTCGCTTGCCAACTCTGGAGTGCATACGTATGGTACTCGCACTATCGTATTTGTCAATATAAACGACCGATCCTTGATCAACTAGCGCCAGATGAACAACTTCACCAGTTTGTTGCACGAGTTCGCGTAGAAAAGGCTCAGCTTCCTTGCGCAAGTCAATCGACGCATATAAACGCATACCGAGATCGAGCACAGCATAACCCAACTTATAACGTCCCGTGGTGCTGTCCTGTTCAATAAAACCGCGACGCATCATCGTTTGCAAAAGACGATGTACAGTGCTTTTGACCATTCTCATACGTTCTGCTAACTCAGTAATAGCCACTCCTTGTGGATACTCACTGACAGCTTCCAGCAACTGCAATGCTTTTTCAACAGATTTGACCGTATAATCCTCCAAATGTCTATCCCCTAATCTTGATGTTCAATATGATCCCGATATTCGGGAGACATTTCTTCCTACTGAATTCTACTATACAGAATTTTGTTCTAGAATATTGTATTTTGAATTTTTGCGCAATAGAATGTGTCGAACACGATCCTTGTCTGTCGATGACAGCAAAGAAAGGAGGATAGGAAGCGTCCAGAAAAATAATGTAACCGCTTTCATATATATTTCCTGATCTCGTTGTATTTCAAGCTTTACGATTCATGATTACAGAAGGATGTGAGCCGATTGAATCTTTCCCACGCATTGTTTCATCAGCTCTTACTCCCGGTTGCTCACGCAACACTACCTTCCTTTTTGGTAGGATTGATTCCCATTGCCGTTGTCCTGGTTCTGCTTGGTATTCTTCGTGTACCTGCCTGGATTGCAGCTCTGAGCGGCCTGGTGATTGGTTTTATTATGGCCGTATTCGTGTGGAAATTGCCCGCTCATCTAGCTGTAAGTTCAATTGCCAACGGAGCGGTATTTGCCTTATGGCCTGTCATGTGGATTGTCTTTGCCGCTATGTGGCTCTACAACCTTAGTCAAAGAACCGGATCGTTTGAAAATTTTCGCCGGTGGATGTATCGCTACGCTACAACTGACCGAAGAATTCAACTGCTTGTCATTGCTTTCAGTTTTGGTGCACTTATGGAGGGAATAGCAGGATTTGGAACACCTGTAGCCATTGCATCTGCACTTCTTGTCGGTCTGGGTTTTCCAGTTTTGGACGCCGTAGTATACGCTCTTATTTTTGATACCGCTCCTGTCGCTTTCGGAGCTCTTGGCGTACCCATTGTCACACTCGGTTCTGTGACCAATTTGCCAGTAGCCCATTTATCAGCCATGGTCGGGCGACAGTTACCTTTTTTCGCCTTCCTCCTACCCTTCTATGTCATTTTAGTCATGGGTGGTTGGAAAGCTTTAAAAGGCGCCTGGCCAGCCGCGTTTGTAGCAGGATTCTCTTATGCTATTACACAATTTCTCGTTTCCAACTATCTAGGTCCACAACTTCCTGATGTACTGGCTGCTTTAGTTTCTCTCATTGTCCTTGTTCTTTTCACACGAGTTTGGAAACCTAAAGACAGTCATGAATTTCAGTCTTATGCTCATGCAGAATCACGCAACAAAGATTTTGAAGGTTTTACAAGTAAAGAAGGTTGGCGAGGCTGGTTGCCCTGGCTCACCATTACAGTGATTGTCATAGCCTGGACATTTTTGCATTTGTCCGATCTCGGCACTCAGAAAATTCACTGGCCAGGCTTGGACAATCTTATTTATTTGACACTGTACGCGAAAAAGTATGCAGCCGTTTACGTTTTCCAACCTCTTGGAAGTGGTACACCTATATTGGTTGCCGTTATTTTCTCTGCTTTGTTGCTTCGTTCTGGTTGGAAAAATTTCTGGCTGGCGGCAGCAGACAGTTGGAGACAATTGCGATTTCCCATACTGACGGTTATGTGCATCGTAGGTCTTGCCTACCTCTATAATTATTCAGGTATGGCCTATACTCTGGGTATTGCTGTGGCAGCCTTGGGTGCGGCATTCCCATTCTTTTCAGGATTTTTGGGTTGGATAGCCTGCTTTTTATCGGGTTCGGACACTTCTTCCAATGCCCTATTTGGCAATCTTCAGGTAGTCGCCGCCAACCGTTTACATCTATCACCCACCTTAATGGCTGCTACAAATTCAAGTGGTGCCGTGATGAGTAAAATGATTTCGCCACAAAACGTATCTACGGGCGTATCAACAGGCGAACTCAAAGGAAAAGAAGGTTTGGTCATTCGCAGGACATTCATTCACAGCTTAATTCTGACTGCACTCTTAGGAATTTTAGTTGTTCTGCAAGCTCATGTATGGAAAGGTATGGTTCCCTAAAACACCTGTTGGATACTCTAAAGTGCGTTCTGTATATCAGAACGCACTTCTATATTTCAGAACACTGTGATATGATTCTAAGTGTTCAATTCATTCAGACAGGGAGGTTCAAGAGATGACCCGTTTTAACACCCCCCAAGGAGTGGAAATTCATGGCGCGTGGCGTGAAGAATACCAACCTATTCTGAGTATGGACGCGCTACAATTTGTGGCTGATTTACATCGCCACTTTAACCGCCGCAGACTTGAATTGCTACAAAACAGAGAAAAGCGTCAAGCTGAATTAAACGCAGGAAAACTACCCACATTTCTTCCTGAAACGGCTGAAATTCGCAACTCTGATTGGAAAATAGACCCTGTCCCTGCTGATTTACAGGACAGGCGTGTAGAAATTACTGGTCCGAGCAGTGATCGAAAAATGGTCATCAATGCTCTTAATTCTGGCGCCAAGGCTTTTTTGGTGGACTTTGAAGATGCCAATTCTCCCACCTGGAAAAATACGATACAAGGTCAAATCAACCTGTTTGACGCTATTCGCCGCCAAATTGACTATGTTTCCCCTGAGGGAAAAGAATATCGTTTAAATGAGCAAACAGCCGTGCTCATTATGCGGCCTCGCGGTTGGCATCTCCCCGAACGGCATATTCTCGTAGACGGCGAGCTGACTTCTGGAGCACTGGTTGATTTTGGTCTCTATTTCTATCACAACGCTAAAGAACTCCTCGCACGCGGATCGGGACCCTATTTCTATTTGCCCAAAATGGAAAGTCATTTAGAAGCTCGACTTTGGAATGATGTTTTTCAATATTCCGAAGAAAAACTGGGGATTCCCAGTGGCTCTATCAAAGCTACTGTTCTGATTGAAACTATTATGGCAGTATTTGAAATGGACGAAATCCTTTATGAACTTCGTCACCACGCTGCAGGCTTAAATTGCGGACGTTGGGACTATATCTTTAGCTACATCAAACGTTTCCGAAACTTGCCGGACTTCTTTTTGCCCGATCGCGCTCAAGTAACGATGACAGTTCCTTTCATGCGTGCTTATACGCTATTGACGATTCAAACTTGTCATCGTCGCGGAGCTCACGCTATGGGGGGCATGGCGGCGCAAATTCCAGTGAAAAACGACGAAGCAGCTAACGAACAAGCTTTTGCTAAAGTGCGCGCAGATAAAGAACGGGAAGTCACAGACGGACATGACGGAACCTGGGTAGCTCATCCTGGTTTAGTCCCTGTTGCCATGGAAGTTTTTAATCAACACATGCCAACACCCAACCAGATTTCTCGATTGCGTGAAGATGTTCATGTGACGGCGGAAGAACTTATCCGTCCCTCTGAAGGTTCGATTACTGAAGCAGGATTGCGTACGAATATTAGTGTAGGACTTCAGTATATTGAGGCTTGGTTGCGCGGTTCTGGAGCAGTTCCTATTTTCAATCTGATGGAGGACGCGGCGACTGCAGAAATCTCCAGAACACAAATTTGGCAATGGATTCACCATCCCAAAGGTATTTTGGAAGATGGACGCAAAGTGACAGTCGAACTTTTCCGGCAACTGCTCGATGAAGAACTTGAAAAAATTGCGTCGCAAATTGGCAATGAAGCGATGAATCATTCCCGTTTCACTGATGCCAAGCAATTGTTTGACAAAATCTCGACTTCTGAAGAATGCGTTGAATTTTTAACTCTTCCTGGTTACGAACTCCTGACAGAATAACACACACATATGATTCGGTTAAGAACAGGGTATCCATCCAGTTCTTAACCGAATCTCCTAGTGAACTATCTAAGCAACGCAATCACCAACTTCAATTTATAATCGATCAAGACATGGTTTAGGATTGTACGTTCAACTTGGCTTCATCTGAACTTAAAAACTCAAACCAGCGCTGTCGAAACCGAATCTGCGGCGCATCTGCAGGAACATGCGCCTCCATGCGTAAAGCCTCAGGAATAGGTCGTGGGTGTTGACTTTCCACAACTTCCCTATCCTCATTTAGTATTTTCAAGCTATAACGACTAAAAATTCTATCCATCCCAGGTACACTCTGCATAAAATTTCTTCCCGCATAACCAAAAATTTTAGTTGTCTTTCCATCCATCGGAGAGAATACAACATAATTAATAAACTTACGACGCGCCTCTGATGATGGAGTCAATATCCATTGTTGAGGAAATTCATATCGCAAATGACCGCCGCCGTTTTGAATTTGAATAACGTCCTGCTGTTCGACTGAAAATTGAATTTTTGGAATTTCCGGACGCAAACGACGCCCAATTGTCTTTTCATGCACAAAGGCCAAATGGGCCACATCCAGCACGCTTTCCACTACACGAGTGAGATGCGCGTTCCAGGTTTGTTCATAGGCAGCCAAATGCATCTGGGCTTCTAAAAGCTCGGGGAATACGCGCAGAGGTTGAGATGGAATATTGGCATCCGGCCATACCCAAATCAATCCTGCACACTCTTCGACCGGATACGCTCTGACTCGCGCAAAATCAGGTATCGGCCTGTCTGGATGAGCAGGGATTTTCTCGCATATACCCTTCTCAGAAAACTCCCATCCATGATACGCACATTGCAAATGATCACCAATGCATTTCCCTAAAGACAAATCTGCTCCCCGATGTGCACAATACGCTTCAAGCGCACGAGCCTTTTGTTTGCTTGTACGATAAAGAACCAGATCCATACCAGCAATTCGACATTTTAAAGGTCGATCGCGCAACTCTTTTGACCAAGCCACTGGATACCACGCGAGAGGGATAACCGAATCGTCACTTGGCAACTTGTGAAAAACAGCGGGTTCTTCATCTTTTGCCATATTCGTTATGGGGTTTCTCATAGTCTCCAATATGATTTCTCCTCATCACTCGACTTGAATCAAACTTTTTCACACCATTATTTATATTATACCGTATATATAATTTATAAGACAGTCTGATTTTACAAAGGGATTCCAATCTTTAAGTGAAGCGTCAAAAGAGAGTCAAAGCCTTGACTAAACAAGGTTGACTCTCTTCGATGACCATGGGATTTTTATATTCAATTCTGTCAGCTACATACGCGTACAACTACGAATATGTTCTGCATTATCCGCCACAATTTCTTTGGCAAGTCTTAAAATCGCACTCACTCGCTCATCTGAAATCCGATACAACACATACTTGCCATTTTGTCGAGAAGTAACATATCCACACCACTTCAAGCAAGCTAACTGGTTTGAAACTTGGCTCTGCGTGGCGCCTATCATTTCGACCAACTGGCTGACACTTTTCTCCCCAGCTAGTAACAACTCAACAATGCGAAGTCGTGTTGAATTTGACAAACCATGAAAAAATTTTGCGTATATTTCTGTTTGCAATATATTTTCAGACTCCTGATACGGAGAGCTAGTATCCGCCATTTCAACTATCCCCTTATATTCAATGAATGGCATAAATTATTGATGCTCAAAGTTCTAAAGATATTATAATACTTTAATCTTATTAAAGTGAATCTTGCAAAGAATTTCGGAGGTTAGCATCTACAAAATAGGTTTTATATTACCCTGCACAGCAGGAAAGCTTTGATACGTTTTTATCAAATGTCAGTGTCGCAAGTTTCAACCCTTCTGCCATTGTCAGATACGGAGCAAGTGTTGACCGCAAATCATCAATGGTAAGTCCAAATTTCACAGCCAACAGAGCAGAATAGATAACGTCACCAGCATTCTCAGCAACCACGTGGACACCCAGAATCTTCCGTGTTTGTGAATCCGCTACGATTTTGAACACTCCCGTCGTTTCTCGATTAACCAAAGCTCGTGGTACCGCATCCAAAGGCAATACGGACGTCATCACGTCAAACCCTTCAGTCTTTGCTTTCTCTTCAGTCAAGCCGACTGTTGCAATGGATGGGTTAGTGAATGTCACACCTGGGACGACACGGAGGTCGATTTTTTTCTCGGCACCAGTAATTGCGTTTTCTGCCACAATCATGCCTTCATACGCAGCCACGTACACAAACTGTGGCCCCATCGTAACATCTCCAGCCGCATAAATCCGATGATTACTCGTACGCAGATATTCATTCACAATCACTTCACCGCGATCCCCCAACTTCACCTTGGCAGCCTCCAAGTTTAAGGAATCCGTATTCGGTTTGCGTCCCGTTGCAATGAGCAGAGCTTCGGCCTCAACGACTTGCTCATGACCACCTACCGTAATGTAAACCCGCTTGATATCCCCGACTTGTTCGACTCTGTTAAACGTCGCACTGGTGATGATTTTCATACCCTGCTCCGTGAGTGCCTCGGTGATCGCCTGTGAGACTTCCGGTTCGTACGACTTCAATACACGGGCACTTCTTTGCATCAAGGTCACTTCAGAACCGAGATTGTGAAACATTTGTCCCAGCTCCATGGCGATGTAGCCTGATCCGATGACAGCAAGTCGCTTTGGAAGCTTCTGTAGTTCAAGAGCCGTCGTGCTTACCAGATAATCGACTTCGTAAAGACCAGGAATATTCGGGACTGCAGGAGAAGCACCAGTCGAAATCAGAAAGTTGCGTGCTGTGATTTGGCGGCCGTTGACTTCCACGGTCCTTTCATCTACGAACCGTGCTTCCCCTTGAATGAGATTAAACCCGTATTCATCAATCAAATCAATATATTTATGCTGGCGAAGCTCCCCTACAAGCTCATTCTTGTCAACTATCAGCTTTGCTAAATCAACTGCACCTGTTGACGTATTTAGCCCATGAAACGGATTATGCATAGCCATATGATGAATTTCTGCCGCTCGCAACATCGTCTTGGATGGGACACAACCAATATTCACACAGGTTCCGCCAATGGTGCCACGTTCCACCATGGCTACTTTCGCCCCATACCCAACCGCTTGAATCGCTGCAGAAAACGCTGATGCTCCCGATCCAATGATGAGCAAATCATATTCATCATTTCCCGGCGCAATTTCTGGAACACGCTCTGAAATATTTAAGATTTCCGCATCACCCGGCATATAACCTATATTGGAAACTTCGTGTTTGGCCTCTTCGAGGCTCTCTTTATCTTTAACCTGAAAAGTTGCTTCTCCACGCCGAAAATTTGCGGATACATCTTTCGCTCCGACACGCAATAAGGCAGATTTGACGTGATTTTCACAGTCTGTACAAGTCATGCCTCGTATTTTTAAACGAACTCTCCATTCGTTATTGTCAGACATTTATAACCACTCCCGACATTTGAGATATATCGCCCTAAAAAGAGGAAAACAAAACACCGGAATGAAGAAAAAGCTTCGTATTAAGTCTTGTTCGTACTGTGATGATTGCTTAAGTTAGCATCCTTTGCGCTTGTAAGAGGACTGGAGAGTTTGACATCACAGTGACAAGCCGCTTTACGCTTATTTCGTTGTTTCACAAAGATTACGATACCCATCACAAGGACGATTCCAATCACACCAGCAAGCAGCCAATGTTTGAGGAACCCCGTAATGAAGAGTCCCACACCTGTCGCCCCCAAAATCCCAGCAATCAGTGGTCCCCCACAACAAATCAACGGCGCAATCAAAAGAGACAAAATGCCCAAAACACTCCACCACGAACCATTCTTTTTATCTTCCAAAAAATATCCTCCTCCTATTATGATTCATTGTTATATTCCTGCTTGCACAAATCTAAAAATCGTCTCAGTTTCTTTTTTGAATAATTATATTTTAATATTTTAATATAAAAGAGGAGCCAATACAAATTTTATTCTCTTAAATCAAATGGTGGCCAAATAGCCAGTCATATATAACATATAATCCAGCGCTTATCATCATGATAGCACTGATTCGAGTGACCCAAGGCAATATCTGGCGTAGTCTTTTGACAAGATATGTTTTTGAAATAAGCGCCAAAACAGAAATCGTCACAACCACAAGACCCATACCCAGAGCATATAAGACAAAATGTGATAATCCCTGTTCAAACTTTCCAAACATGATAGACTGAGATACAAGCATTAAAAATACTGGGAACGTACAGCCTATCGATGCTATAGCAAAGAATATGCCATAAGTAAACATCGACCAAGCAGACCCTACTTTTATTCTTTTACCGAGACCGCCAGTATATTTCGCAGTGTTTACTTCGAATCCACGTCCAGCCAGCATCATTATTCCCATTCCTACGAGAATGACGCCAATACCTACAGAAAGCCAAGGTATAATTTGATACAGTACTTGTCCAATTAACGTAATACCTAGACCAAGCACCACAAAAACGAGAAGAAAACCTAGTGTCATCCACCATCCAACAAGTGCTCCACGCACTCCATTTTTCACGTAAGATGTATTTTCAACGTCACCATGACCCACAAGATACAACACATAAGACGGCAACATCGCCATACTACATGGATTAAAGGCAGCTGCAATTCCTGCAACAAAAACAAACCATAGGTTGGCTGTCTCCAATGAGTATTCTCCTTCCTCATTATCCCCTTGCTACATATCCTGAAGCCTGGAGAATTTCTCTCTCAATCTGGTTTGGATTTGTTTGTGCTGAATCGTACCAAACGGTCATATGCAAATTATGTTCTGCTGATACTTTCTTTACCCCGGGCAATTTCATTATAAACTGTTGAAATGTGCTGGCTGACACTTCTCCACAGCAGGAATCACCAGGTTGCAAAAGGAAACTTGTCTTCTTGACTGAACTCGTAGAGGTCTTTAGTGAGGCATTTTGAGTGGCCTCTGTAGTGATAGAACTCTTGCCTATCGTAGAAGTTGTATGGGTAGCTATTTGCGATTTTGCAGTCAATGGTGTACCACATCCCGTCAACCCAATAGCAACAAGAACAGTTGAACTCAGCAAGAATTTTTTCATCGATTTCCCTCCAGTTCATCATATTAAAATTATATAATATTTTGATGTATAGTCAACTATTGAGGTTTTCCAAGCATGCTTCTATGATAAAGCATCTGGATCAACCTGATGTACGTCTAAAAAAAACACTCCTTCCAATAGGAGTGTTTATTTAAAATTGAATGATTCTCTATTCTTTTCTGAGCTCTATTTTTGATTATATCGTTTCCAAAAACGCAGCAACCAGCGAAAGAAAAACGGCAAGCGAATGCCAGCGCGATCGACCTGTGACAAAAATGCTATAAATGAACCTGCTACACGCCTGTCGGTACGAATTCTTTCTGGATTGGCGCGAAATGTGAGACGATATCCATCTTCCAAGCCTTCAACCTTCACTTCTACCGGTCCAAGAGGCTGCTTGGCCTGTTTCAGAACGCGCTCTTTGTCATTCATACGCATCTCCTACCTGTCCGGAAAATGGCGCTCTGCAATATTTTTTAACCAGCCTTGCTGTTTTCGCCAAACGATAAACAGCCATAACAGGCTCAATCCCATCATAGCGCATGCAATAATTTCTGCAACCCTTTGTTTGAACCAGAGACTGAGCATCAGTGCCACAAAAGAAACGAAGAGCAGCAGAAAACTGTACAGCATCTGTCTTGCAAGAGCACGTTCGACGAGAGAATAGTGGAATTGAAAACGTTCAAACGTCAAGCGCTCTTTCGGAGTTTTAAGCGCTTCTTCGACCAGGCCAGGATATCGCGTCAATGGCGCCAAATAGGTTTGAGCAAGTCGAAGCCAAGATATACCTTGCCCTGTTTCCTGATTCTCATCTTTGCCTCGTCCTTGAATCCAGCTCTCAACAATGGGTTTACCGAGCGCTACAATATCAATGCCGGGCGAAAGGATATGCAAGACACCGACAAACGTCGAAAGCGCCCTGCCTAAAAACGCAAATTCTGCAGGCAATTGAATAGGCTGACGTTGTATCACAGCTTGAATATCTACTAAAATTTCTTCCAGTACCGTTTCATCAAAACGTTCTATGCTCTGCCTTTGGTAAAGCGAAATCAAATCGGAAATCGCTCGTGACAATTCACGACGATTCGCGTTAGGTAACAGAAAGCGCAACGCTTCTAATGCGTCAATAATTTGATCCATGTTGTTGAGAAGTATGCCTTCAACCAAAGAACGAATGTGCGCAGCATCTTCCGATCTTAATGAACTTACCATACCAAAATCAAGAAAGACAATGGTTCCGTCACTCTGTACTAACAGATTACCCGGATGGGGATCTGCATGGAATTTGCCGCCGAAAAAAATTTGTTCTGCGTAAGCATTAAACAACCGTTCTGCCAACTCTTTACGATTGAGTCCATGCGCTTCGAGAAAATCGAGATCTGAAACTTTCGCTCCTTCCATCCATTCCATAACCAGCACAGAACGGGTTGTAAACTCAGGATAGTAGCGTGGAATATGAATATCTTTACGTTCCGCATATTTATCTTGAAAATATTGGCCATTTTCCATTTCCTTGCGGAAGTTCAGTTCATCGCGAATGACAAGTACAAGTTCGCGATAGAGCGCTGACCAATCCGCCATCTTGCGAAAACGACGAAATCTTTTCATAAGAAAAATGACAATACGAATCGCTCGAAAATCCGCACGAATAATCCGGTCAATACCCGGTCTGCGAACCTTCACCGCCACCTCGGTACCATCATGCAATTTCCCACGATAAACAACGCCGATAGAAGCGGAAGCGACAGAATGGTGTTCCACGTCTGCTAACACACTGCTGATATCGCCATGCCAAGCTTCTCGCATTACTTTCTCGACTTGCTGCCAAGGTACAGGTGGCACTTGATCAACCAGATTGTCCAACTCGTGCAAAAATACATCAGGCAACAAGTCTGCACGTGTACTGAGAAATTGACCAATTTTAATCCATAATCCCTGCAGTGATAGCGCTATGGACCGATATTCGCGGGCCTGTCGCACCAGCAATTGTTCCCACGCTTCCATCGCGGCTGCATCACGTGGTTCTGGATGGCGTTTGGAAAACCAGTAAATTTGCAGGGAAAAGCGGATACTCATGTTCACGATAACAAAAATTCGATAAAGCGAGAATCGTGTCCACATGATAGATGACCGCCTTTCCATCCATTTGCACCGAACTCATATGGATTGTTTGGAAAACTTATCTGTTTCAAATGCCTGACATGGTTTAAAACGGATCGGCCACTTTAACAAGTTGTTTTCCTACATTCTCTCCGCGAAACAGGCCTAAAAAAGCCTCAGGAATATTTTCAAAACCTTCGACTATGGTTTCACGATATTTCAATTGACCTGCCTGAAGCCATTTCCCTAGTTCCTGCATAGCTACACTGTATTGAGGCTGATAATCACTGACAATAAAACCTTTTAGCAACGCTCTGCGAACGAGGAGAATAGGCAGAATGCGCGGACCCACTTCAACTTTTTCCGTATTGTAAAGAGCGATCTGCCCACAGAGCGCAACGCGAGCAAAGTCATTCAATTGAAGAAAAACCGCGTCTGTGATGTCTCCTCCCACATTGTCAAAATAAATATCCACTCCTTGTGGACAAAGCTCCGCTAGTTCCTTACGAATCGAAGGTGATGTTTTATAATTGATGGTTGCGTCAAAACCAAGTTCTGAAACAAGATATTGATTTTTTTCGTCCGATCCGGCAATACCCACTACGCGGCATCCTTTTAATTTGGCAATCTGCCCAACAATCATACCTACCGCTCCAGCAGCACCAGAGACAACCACTGTTTCCCCTTCTTTAGGCTGTCCAATATCCAACAATCCGAAATAAGCTGTCAAGCCAGGCATACCTAATACGCCGAGAAAGGCTGAAAGTGGAGCTAGCTGCGGATTTAATTTCGTCAAGCGTCCCTTACTTACGTTAAATTCCCGCCAGCCGAGTTCACCTAAGACGAAATCCCCGGTTTGAAAGCGGTCATTCTTGGATTCCACCACTTGACCTACCACGCCACCTGTAATAACTTCACCCAGTGCATAGGGAGGCACATAAGATTTTCCTTCATTCATTCTGCCACGCATATAAGGGTCAACTGAAATATAAAGAGACTTTACAAGAACCTCATCTGCTTGCAAAGCAGGTATTTCAACTGTCTCAAACAAAAAATTGTCTTGACTTGGCATGCCTTGCGGTCTGCTTGCCAGTTTAATTTCGCGTTGTTTTGCCATAAATTTCTCCACTCCTTTACTACTTCCTATTGTAACCATCCTGAGTGGCTTCTCCAAATGAAAAAAAAGCACGAGCGAATCACTCCACTCATGCCAAGACAATTTTCGTTTTTGAACAATGACAAGATTGAGCAGTGGAGCGCAGAACTTAAGCTCCTGTTGAGACCGTTTTGGCAACGGATGATGGTTGACCAATATCTGTGAGACTTTCCATAGACTTGTTTGCCGGTTCTGGTAAGAGCAGTGTCAATAAAATACCTGCCAGCGCAAACCCAAATGTGATATCAAGCGTTCCGTTAAGCCCTAGGTGGCTGCTCAAAACAGGGAAGATGAATACACCGATAAACGCCCCAATTTTAGCAATACCTGCTGATATACCATGTCCAGTAGTACGCTGGGAAACAGGGAAAAGTTCTGCAGCCATGACAAAAGTTGTTGTATTCGGACCAAATTCCGCAAAGAAGTAGCTGACCCCATAGAGCAAAACAAATGGGATTAAATCTTTGGTAACTCCAGGTATAACTCCAATAAGGAGGAACATCAGTCCCATGACAAAGAATCCAATGAGCTGCAGACGTTTGTGACCAATCTTATCCATAGTTAGGAAGGCTACCACATAGCCAGGAACTGCGGCAATTGAGAAAATCATGAGCGAGATGGCCTCATTTTGGATTAAGGACATGTGCGGAGAAACAAGTTTGAGAATGGCACCCGTGGAGATGGTGTTGCCATAGTATGCATAGTCAAATACGAACCATGTACCTGCCGTACCAATGAGCGTGATGAGGAAACGAGGATTGGTTATAAATTGACGGAAAGTGAGACGCTGCACATTCTTTGTTAAACTGTTCGATTTTGCATCCACCGTACCATTGGTGAATTTGCGCATGGTACTCGCCGCTTCCGCTTCACGACCTTTAACCTGCGCTTCAAATCTTGGTGATTCAGGAAGTGTACGGCGTAAATAAATAACGGCTAAAGCCGGAATCGCTCCCAGACCGAGCATAATTCTCCAAGCTAAATCATGTTGAATTCCTGCACCCACTAAAGTTATAGCAACCATCGGTCCAACAATCGTGCCCAAAGCTTGCATGGAAAAGACCAGACCGACTGTTTTTCCTCTGTCTTTAGTATTGGAGAACTCCGACATGATAACTGCACTGACCGGATAATCTCCTCCTATGCCAATGCCCATAATGATACGGAAAATAACTAACCAAATAAAATTTGGAGAAAAAGCGCTTAATAATGCTCCTATTCCCATAATTGCCGCTTCTAACCCATAGAGTTTCTTGCGACCATATATATCTGCCAGTCTTCCGAAGACAAACGCTCCAATAAATGTGGCGATTAGAGTAGCACTTCCTACAAGACCCACTTGGCTACTGTTTAAATGCCATTCACTTTTAATCAGGACAAGGGCGGCGCCAATGATAAACAAATCGTAAGCATCTGTGAAAAATCCCAGCCCTGCTGTAATGACTGCTCTTAAGTGAAACAAGCCAAGCGGCGCTTCATTCAGCGCGTCAACCAAACTGTTGTTTTGAGACATTCGCTCATAGATTCCCGCGCTTACCCCGTCGCGAGAATCCTTCACCTCCCCCTAATTATCAGCCAGATTGCCAAAAAATACGCTTCATATGAGTGCAAACAGAATGTTTGGTCTGACTGACTATCTGTATCGTAAAACGGAATTGTAAAGACTGTGTGAAGATGACGTAAAAGTTTTGTGATTTTTGTCGAACTGAAGATAAACGTCCTATGTTTGGAACACCTTTTATCGTGAACATGTATCAACAAAAAAATGCTTCAGAACTAAGGGCAATCTTTCCCTTGTCCCAAAGCATATTCAATGATAGCTTTTTACAAATAAACTATCAGACGCAAATTTTTATTCTAAAGAAGCCTCTTCAATAGAAACACCTTTACCTGTCTCAATACCGCGAGCTACCCAAAGCAGCGCGCCTGTCAAGCCAATAGCCCAAATGATAATATTCATGACCATGTTGCCTTTGAGGCTGATTGCATAAGAGATATAGATAGTGGGGATGTAGAGACCAATGGACACAAAGCGGACAATAGCCGTGTATGTTCCCCGACGATGGGTCGGCCAAACCTCGCCTTTCAGCGCGTCTTCTGTCAAATAGCCAATGTTGACAAACACATTCAAAATCACAAGCAAGATGATGAACAAGGCCAGACTTTTACTCCAAGCACCAAGGGTAAAATAAATGAGAACCGTAATGATAAACGTACCGAGATATCCTGTGAGTAAAAGCTTCTTGCGACTCCAACGGTCTCCAAACAAACCAAAGAATCCAGAAAAAAATCCGGTCGCACCAGCTATCAAAATAATGGTGGACGTCAATTTGGGAAAAAAGTTGGGAGCCAGCGTATAGGTCATTAAGCCGAATCCGGCCGATCCGGCAAACGCTGTGGTCAGCGTGACATAAAAGCGCAAACCGAGCGAAACACGTTTTTTAGGCATAGAATCAGAGGGCTGCTCTATTCGCTTTTGAACGGGTTCAAGGCGAATCCGTCCCTGTTCTTCACCATAATAACGTATGGCTTCAGCCTCTGCTTGTTCTCTTCTACCTTGACGCATGAGCCAGCGAATAGATTCCGGTGTGCGAGTCCGAGCCAGAAAGAGAACAAATAAAACAATGATTAAAGCGACGCCCACTGTAGATTTTTGAAACGTCTCCGATGAATTCCATGCTGATGAAATGACTGCCAAAATACCCAGCAAGAAAGCACCAAGATTAATGAAGTTTAATTCCATCATCATCGTCTTACTCCGATGCAAACGTGGCATCATTTCGTGAGATGCAACCATAATCGTGTTCATCTCACCACCGGAAGCAAGGAGAAGCAAAGCCAAAGCGATAAGAATCCAGACATACGTATGAGCAAAAATCAAAATAATGCCGCCCACCGCATAAAGAGCCATGGTTAAATAAAAAGTCGACTTGCGTCCAAAGCGATCGGCAATAGGACCAAAAATGATAATTCCGATGATAAGCCAGATGGGTGCCCAAGATAACATGAGTTGGTCAAGCACTTTAGGTACTTTTACCCATCCAGTAGCTACTGGCGCGAGAGAAAAAATATAGTTCTCCAGTAGCATGCCGAGGCCGAATGACCAAAACAGCCAACTGTCTGTGCTCGTCCAGCGCTCTCTCGTATCAACCGCCACACCAGACATTCCTTTCCCTCCTGTCAATAATGATTGATGCGTAAAGATGGTGGATTTAACTTTACGCGCGCATGCAGAAAGCGCTCTCTCAACACTCTGAACTCGATTTCACAATCGCTGATGCATGCATCGACATCTTAACAAATTTTATAGACAATAGATCAGATGATTTTCTCTAAATCGACAAAAATTATGCAAATTCGCTGTTCTCTATGTTAGAATAATCAACCTATTCCTTTATTCCCTATTTTTATTAATTGATTGGGCCTGTTCAAGTGCAGAATGATTGAGATTGCTTCTCTGTTCCACAATATACATAGGACGCCCACGCACTTCATCGTAAATACGTCCAATATATTCTCCAACCACACCAAGCAGTATCAACTGAATCCCACCTAGAAAAAGTACCACCAGCATCAGTGATGTCCAACCTTGCACCGTATTGCGGGTAAATATTTTTTCATACAAGACAGCGAGCATGCCGAGAAAACCACAAAAGGCGACAAACACACCGACATGTGTTGCAAACTGCAAAGGGCGGAAAGAAAACGAAGTAATACCATCTATAGAAAACCGGATCATCTTACGCAAAGGATACTTCGATTCTCCCGCAAAACGCTCTTGTCTTTCATAAGGAACGCCAATTTGTCGAAAACCCATCCAGGCAATCATGCCGCGAATAAAGCGGTGGCGTTCCCGGATGGCTGAGAGGGTTAATGCGACTTCTCGACTCATCAGACGAAAATCACCTGTATCCATAGGGATATCAATGTCAGTCATAGCACGAAGTACGCGATAAAAAAGATGGGCACTTATTTTTTTAAACCAACTTTCTCCTTCTCTTTTTTGACGAACAGCATAAACAACATCGTATCCTTCTCGCCATTTCTCTAAAAATTGCTCAATTAACTCAGGAGGATCTTGCAAATCAGCATCCATCAAAACAACCACGTCACCAATGGCGTGATCGACTCCAGCCGTCACTGCTATCTGATGTCCAAAATTACGTGAAAAATGAATCGCTTTGACTTCAGTATGGCGTTTTACCAAATCTTCAAGCACTGTTTTGGTTTGGTCGGACGAACCGTCATTGACAACGATTATCTCGTAGGTTAGGTCTAAATTCTGCATGACATCAGAGATACGAGAGATTGTAGTTTGCAAGGTGGCTTCTTCGTTAAAGGCTGGAAGAACAATGGATACCAGCGGTTTAGCAGGTCGAGTTTTTACATATATCGATTCAGATGAAACTTGTTTCGGTAACACGACTCTTTCCTCCCCTGCCTATCAGGCTATCCAAATACCACGGAAAAAAACACCAGATTTCCATGCAAGAACAATCGCGCAAAGAGCAGCAATCAAAACACACAAGACGAGGGAGCGAAGCAGTTTGGCTATAGCCGCAAATCCTGGGAACAACATAAGGACGTATCTTGGCAGTGATACCAAGTAATCTGGAATGTTCATAGAAGGCTCACTTGACGTAATGAATGAGACGGAGAGCATGTATAATAAAACCCCCCACTCTGTAAAACGGCGACGCCAAGCTAAAAGTCCAAGACTTGACACCAAAAGAACGAGCATGACTAAAAAAGCTGCTAGTTCAAAGGCAATATATCGATGTTGCATCACTGTTAAACGAGGGTGATGATAAAGATATAAAGTGTGTGCGAAAGCTTTCCAGGGCCACATAAACTGACGATGCCAATGTTTTCTTTCGGCCTTTAAGAATGGCATCCATGAGTGAAAACGCTGTTTGAGATGATAGCAGTAAACCAAGAGACTAGCGGATGGCAACAAAAAAGCAACAGCTTGCCAACTCAGCTTTCTCCACCAAACCGGGAGCCAAAAACGAAAATCCATTCGCTTGTTTTGAAGATATTGAAAAAACAAAATAAATCCTATTAATCCACCCGTGTTTCTTGTTAATGTAGCCAGTGACGCAAAAATATTGGCCCACCATACTCGATTGCGGCGAGATGCTTCTACAGACAAGAACATCAATAAAAGAAACAATGATTCTGTGTAAGCTGCATCGAAATAAAAGGATGTAGGATAAAAACAGAATAAAATTGCGGCAGAAAGCGCTGCTTTGAAACCCAACCAACCATTCACCCACACCAACATAACCCAAATGGCCAAGAAAAAAGAGACCAGTGAAACAACAATCGCTGCTACCGGATAGGATAGGCTTGTCCATTCATGGGTCCAGCGTATTACCCATGGATAAAACGGCCAAAATGCTGTTTGCGCAATATTTTGGTAACCGAATTGGGCAATCTCCAAATACCATCTCGCATCCCAGTGAATCATGCCTTTTACCCAGAGCTGATAAGCAGAAACAGGTAGATGGTGAATTTTAGCAGCTTCCCATTCTCCAAACAAAACTATGATTCGCTGAACAGCCACAAGCAAGAACGCGATCAGACCAAAGAGCCAAAAATGATTGTCATTTTTCTCATCACGGGATGGACGATTCGAATTCACCTTAAAAACATATCTTCGATTGATATAAAAGCCAATCAAAGTCGTGGGTAAAAGATTGATAGCTTGAGCGACATCAGCCACGTGCGTGATGTGATGCATAATCCATTGCAATAAGGCTTCACTGATCAATAACACAAAGAGATTAGCAACTAAAAACCGCAGCGCTTGTCTTCCACTCTTGACAGGTTGAGCAAATGTCCAGAGTGCATTGAGCAAATAAGAAGTTACCATTCCAGAGGCATAGCCTATGGCTAGGGAAACAGCAGCCGTAGCTCCTATGCGGCGTAATAACAAAAAAACCAAATAAGATACCAGGGTATTGACAACACCTGTAGCACAATATTTTAAAAAGGATACCCCCGCCGAAAGGTTGACTCTAGCCAATCGACTCTCACCCTCACCATAGATTTCCAGACAATAGGTCTTCGAGCCAAAGTATACCTTCGATGAAACTGAAAGTCGAATGGTGTCGTATGTAAAGAGGCTGTCCCTCCGTCATCTACGATGACTTTTGAGACAGCCCTTTTTTCAACCTGGAAAATTAGCTGTTAGAACTGGAAAGACTGGATGAACTTGTGCTTGAAGTAAGCGCGCGACGCAGGGAAACAATCTCAGCAATGCGAATATAGGTTTTGCGATAACTGCCGTATTCAAACCTGCGCAGTGTCAGATAGTCGTATTCAACTGCGTAAAGAACTCCTCGGAAAGTGCCGTTGGTTGTAGTGACGACTACACGTTTCCCAACCAATTGACGAGCCTTTTCTTTAAATGTCAGACGACGATAGACCCATTTGCTCTTCATATGGCATGCACCTCCTTGTCTCTGAAGTTGCTGTATCTTACGTCTGTTGTAAGCCAAGCTGATACGGACAGTTGGAATCAAGCACTTTCGCCTTACAAAAGAGGAGAAATGAGGTGAGCGGAAGAATTTTCTTTAATAAGTTTTAAAAAGTCAGCATTTAGGCATTGCGCAGAAGGGAAGGACAAGGTTTGACGCGACTGGAACTCATTCTAGAAGCTGCCCCCATGATTCATGCATTAATACCTGAAGCCCAACTCGTAGTGACCGATAGGGAAAAATATATCCTCGCGTTGCCTGGTGAACATTTTTTTCTTGAAGTTTTCGACCAAGGAAAAACATTTTTAGATGGCAGTATTGGCAAAGAAACAGTAACGACCGGAAAAATTGTTACGCGTATGGGAAATCCAGCGCTAACTGGAGGTATTCCTTATCAAGGAACAGGAGTCCCTATTGTAGAAAATAATGAAGTCATGGGTGCAATGTGCATATTTTTACCTACCCAAAACAAACAAACCTTACAAAACACTTCAGAAAATATGCTTGGCATGGTTCAGGAAATTACGGCTACATTAGAGGAACTGCGTGTTCAAACCAGGCAACTGCAGGCATTAGCCGATCATCTGACCACCCACAACCAGCAAATTCAACAAGCAACGGAACGGATTAGTAGTATTGCGACAATGATTAGCGACATCTCGACACAAACCAAAATGCTCGGTCTCAATGCGGCAATTGAAGCTGCACGCGCAGGTGAACATGGACGCGGTTTTTCTGTTGTGGCTAGTGAAATTCGTAGGTTGTCAGAAAATACAAAAAATTCAAGCCATCAGATTGTTCAATTCTCAGAAGTTATGGTGGAATCATTAGAGAAAGTTTCAACTTCCATTGTTGAGATCAGCCATTTTATCCATGAACAGACAAATGAAATTAATAGTGTTGCCGATGCTGTAGGAGAAGTAGAAAAAGTAAGCAGCCAATTGACCGAATTAGCTAAAATTATCAAAAGCTAAACCAACCCTAAAAGCAGCTATGAATTACACTCTCACGAAAAAATGGCCCCATGAGCATGTTCACTCTGGGGCTGATTTGTCTCTGTTCATAAGCCTGCTCAGGATAAATTTACAGTTTTTTTGTACGCAGATACCAACTCTTATACTCTAAACCTTTTGCTTCTGCTTCTTGCTGAGACTCAATAGCTGAAGCAGTTGCTGGTGGCGCAACCACCACAGGCGCTCCAGGAGTCCAATCGGCTGGCGTGGATACACCGTGCTTATCGTTTGTCTGCAAGGCATCAACTACACGTAAAATCTCGGAAATATTACGTCCTACGCTCATAGGATAGTAAATCATAGCTCGTAATACACCTTTGTCATCAATCACAAAGACCGCACGTACAGCTGCAGTGGAAGAGGCCCCGGGATGAATCATGCCGTATAGAGAAGAGACTTTCATATCGAGATCGGCAATGACGGGGAAATTGATTTTCTGACCAAAAATTCTTTCGATATCGTTAATCCACGCTAAGTGCGCTTGCACACCATCTACTGACAGTCCAATCAGTTGCACGTTGCGAGCTGTAAATTCTTCTTGACGGGAAGCAAAGGAGCCAAATTCAGTTGAGCAAACGGGTGTAAAATCGGCAGGGTGGGAAAACAGTACCACGTATTTACCGCGAAAATCGCTGAGTTTTAATTTACCTTGTGTGGTCACAGCTTCAAAATCTGGAGCTGGTTCATTTAACTTTGGCAAAGTGACTTGTGTATCGCTCATTGAATTGAAACCTCCCCTAATTTATATTAATCCTATCTGATTACTATATTATAAAATGGGTAATAACAATTCAAGTTGATTTCGATTCGACAGACCACTGAATAGAGACCCCGCGAGTATACTTCTAGCCCCCTTTATCATTTTACACATCTTTCAGTTTTTTGTCGGAACATTTGCAAAAAAAATTGTGTTGAAGCTCTATATTTGACGTTATACTTCTATCAATAAAGCTTGTGAAATCGTTTTCAAATCTGTTGGAGGGGGAATGCCACTTATGAAATTTCAAGAGCATCATCCATTGATGCAAGGTGCCGAACCATTCTTTTTACACGGAGATTCTATTGGTGTGCTCTTGCAACATGGATTCACAGGCACGACACATAGTATGCGCTATGTAGGGGAGCAACTGGCGAAATCCGGATTTACCGTGCATGCGCCGCGATTAGCCGGACACGGCACCCATCCGGAGGACATGGAGCGCTCAACTTATCAAGATTGGCTTGATTCTGCCTCGCAAGGTTATGAAAAATTGGCTCGCGTTTGTGACACTATTTTTGTTATAGGGCTCTCGATGGGCGGAACTTTGGTCGCCAATCTCGCATATCGCTATCCAGAGACATCTGGAATGGTTCTCATTAACGCTGTCATTCGCAACGATGCATTAAAACCGATGCTGGAAATGAGTGAGCCCCGTTTTTTACCTGCTATTGGGAGTGATATTCGGGCAGAAGGCGTGCAAGAGTTAGCTTACGATTGTACTCCACTCCGTTCATTACGCGAATTGTCGCACTTGATTGACCAAACTCGTCCTATCCTGGCAGATATTCAATGTCCTGCTTTGATTTTGGCCTCCAATGAAGACCATGTGGTAGGTGCTGAAAATGCAGAAGATTGGATGCAGATGCTCGGCTCACCAGAAAAACAGCGTATCGCCTTAGCCCACTCTTACCACGTAGCTACGCTCGATCACGATAAAGATCAAATTGCCGACCTCTGCATCCAATTTATTCGCACTTACGCACCAGAATGAGATTCAACCGTTACTGCTCGTTCTACTAACCATTCAAAAATTCGTCTGGACACAGTGTCATCTGGCGCTGTGTTTTCTGGATGCCATTGTACAGCAAGAATGTTTCCATCCAAGGAAACAAACGCCTCCACCAGCCCTTCTTCATCCCAGGCGATAGGGCGAAGTCCACTTGCCAGACGATGAATGGCCTGATGGTGATAGGAATTGACCCAAATTTCTTCACCCAGTTCTCTTTTGACCGCCAAAATGCTTTCAGGATCGATACGTACCGTATGTGCAAAATGGGAACGCGGGGCGTGCTGCTCATGTTGGAGGCATCCGCGCCACTCCCGTTCCAGATCTTGATACAAATTACCGCCAAGCAGCACGTTAATAACTTGCAGCCCCCGACAAATACCTAAAATAGGCTTATTTTGCATACGAAAAGCGGCGAACAAAAGACTTTCTAAATAATCTCTTTCAGGTGTCACTTGACGCAAACCTGAACGTGGCTGTTCTCCGTAATAGCGGGGAGACATATCATCGCCACCTGTCAGAATAAGTGCATCAGCTCGTTCAGCTACGGATGCAATGGTCTCCGGATGGCGCAAGTAAGGAATCAACCAGGGAACTCCGCCCGCATCTTCTACCGAGCGAGCATAGTCATCTGCAAGTCCAGCTCCCATCAGATGCCAGGAATTATCTGACGCTTGCCAACTTTGTCGTGAAGTGGTCATGGCGATGATTGGGTACAATCGGGATCGCCCCTTTGCTGCTGCGAAGTCAAACAACGCGGCGCAATCCGTCAGGGTGGCCAGCTTATTTCCATGAATTGAGGTACGCCGACTGCTCGGGCGTCAGTTCATCCAGCTTCATACCCCAGGCGGACAACCGCATTTTTGCAACGCGCATATCAAGTTCTACTGGCATGCTATGCAAACCGGGCTCTAGACGGTGACGAATGACATACTCGAGTCCCAAAAATTGCATGGCAAACGTCAAATCCATCACTTCCACTGGATGACCATCCGCACAAATTAAGTTGACCAGACGTCCTTCTGCTAAAAGATAAAGGGAACGACCGTCTTTCATGCTATACTGCTCGACATGTTCCCGTACTTTTTTCTTATGGAGGGATAGGCGGAGCAAAGCGGGTTTACTGATTTCTACATCAAAATGACCTGCATTGGTCAAAATAGCGCCGTCTTTCATCACTGCCAGGGCATCTTCGTCAATGACTGCCACATTCCCAGTCGCTGTGACAAAAAAATCACCTAATCGTGCAGCTTCCACAATCGGCATAACCTCAAACCCATCCATAACCGCCTCCAGTGCTCGCACTGGATTGACTTCTGTCACAATCACTTTCGCACCTAACCCACGCGCTCGCATGGCCAATCCTTTTCCCACAAAGCCATAGCCCACTATCACGGCAGTACTTCCAGCCACTGACAAATTGGTGGCACGAATAATTCCCTCCCAGGCCGATTGTCCCGTACCGTAACGATTATCAAAAAGATGTTTACAGTAAGCGTCATTGACTGCCATCATGGGATAACGCAACTCGCCTGAACGTGCCATAGCGGACAATCGAGTGATACCTGTAGTCGTTTCTTCACATCCACCGATGATTTGATTGGCCTGCTCAGGGCGATGAAGATGGAGTTTGCTGCTTAAATCAGCACCATCATCAATGAGTGCTTGAGGATTAAAGTCGAGTACTTGATCTATTTGCCGGGCAAACTCTTCCTCGTTTACACCACGTTTGGCAAAAGCCACGATTCCCCGCTCTACAAGCGCTGCCACAACGTCATCCTGCGTTGATAACGGATTGCTGGCGGCAATCGCCACTTCAGCTCCGGCAGCTTGCACAGCCAATGCCAAACAGGCGGTTTTAGCTTCAATGTGCAAACAAACGCCAATGCGCATCCCTGCAAATGGCCGAGTTTGAGAAAATTCTTCTTGTAATTGGCGAAGAATGGGCATGTGAGCCAATGCCCAATCGATTTTTTCATGCCCCCGTGGTGCCAGAGCTAAATCACGAATTTGCGAGAGTTTTGCAGCGTCTTGAATTGTGGTCAAAATCATCCCAGCTTTCTATGTCTTGTAATGCTTTTGCATAAAATTGCGTATTCTTTCATTCTACTGCTTTTTCTTTTTCTGTACCACATTTTCTGAGCAACAGCTCTACGTGTTATAGTATAATTCGAAAAATTTAATCTGGGGGTGTCAAGGTGCGTCATTTTCAGAAAGTACTCGTAGCCAATCGTGGTGAGATTGCCATACGAATCTGCAGAGCTTGCACAGAGCTTGGCATCCGCACTGTCGCCGTTTATACCGAAGAGGACAAACTGGCATTACATCGTTACAAAGCAGATGAGGCTTACTATATTGGCGAAGGTCTTGGAGCCGTAGAAGCCTACTTAAACATTCCCAGCCTTATTCGCGTTGCCCAAGAGACGGAATGCGACGCAATTCACCCAGGCTACGGCTTTCTATCTGAAAGCGAGGAATTAGCACGCGCCTGTCAGGAGGCTGGTATTACCTTTATAGGTCCGCGCATTGAACATTTACAGATGTTTGGCGATAAAGTCAAAGCCCGTCAGGTTGCCAAGGCTGCTGGTGTACCTATTGTGCCAGGTACAGACGGACCTGTCAGTAAAGAAGAAGCAAGTGCTTTTGCTCAAAAAGTCGGCTACCCTGTCATGCTTAAAGCTGTCAGCGGCGGCGGCGGTCGTGGTATGCGCTTAGTCCATTCACAAGAAGAATTGTATGAAGCATACGACCGAGCAAGTTCGGAAGCAAAGTCTGCCTTTGGCGCTGCTGAGGTTTACATTGAAAAATATGTACAACGTCCCAAACATATCGAAGTTCAGATTTTAGGTGACCATCATGGCAAACTCGTTCACCTCTATGAACGAGACTGTTCCATTCAGCGCCGCCATCAGAAAGTGGTGGAAATCGCACCTTCTTCTCTACCCGAGCCAACTCGTGCCGCCATCTGCAACGCGGCGGTACAATTGATGAAACATGCTGGCTATGTCAATGCAGGAACGGTAGAATTTCTCCTGCAGCCAGATGGTCAGTTTTTCTTCATTGAAGTCAACCCTCGCATTCAAGTGGAGCATACCATCACAGAACTGATTACCGGAATCGATCTCGTGCAAGCGCAAATTCGCATTGCCGAAGGACATCGTTTGGACGATTCAGAAATTGGCATTCATGGCCAGGAAAGCATTACGACTCGTGGGGTAGCGATTCAATGCCGTGTGACAACAGAGGATCCGCAAAACGGATTTCTCCCTGACACAGGACGTATTACCACTTATCGTTCAGCTGCCGGTTTTGGTATCCGCCTAGATACGGGGAATGGTTATACGGGGGCTCGCGTCCTTCCTTATTACGATTCGTTATTAGTCAAAGTATCCGCTTTTGCACTCAATTTTGAACAAGCAGCACGCAAAATGTTCCGAGCTTTGCAAGAATTTCGAATTCGTGGTGTCAAAACCAATATTCCTTTCCTAGCCAATGTTGTGCGACATCCGGAATTTTTGGCTGGCCAGTGCACGGTCCACTTTATCGAAGAGCATCCAGAACTTTTGTCCTTCCCGCAACGAAAGGACAGAGCGAGCAAATTGCTCAACTATATCGGAGAAGTAACGATTAATGGCCCTGATGGTAACAGAGCAGAAGCCAAACCAGAAGTGCCTGTAGCGATACCACCTGAATTATCCACTGTGTCGCCAACACCTAGCGGATTGCGACAACTTTGGCAGTCCCTCGGTACAGAACGTTTCCTTGAGCACATTCGCGCCGAGCGCCGGCTTTTATTAACTGACACGACGTTTCGCGATGCTCATCAATCCTTGCTGGCGACACGTGTTCGCACCCGTGATTTGCTGGCTATAGCCCCCGCCACGGGTATAGCAGGTCGTAATCTTTTTTCCATGGAAGTTTGGGGAGGCGCTACATTTGATGCGAGTATGCGGTTTCTCAAAGAAGATCCTTGGGAAAGGCTGCATCGTTTCCGCGAGGCAATTCCGCACCTGCTCTTTCAAATGTTGCTACGCGGTGCGAATGCAGTAGGCTATAAGAATTACCCCGATAATGCCGTGCGTGCATTCACACGTCAAGCCGCAGAAGCAGGAATTGATGTCTTTAGAATTTTCGACAGTCTCAACTGGTTACCCAACATGGAAGTAGCCATAGATGAGGTTCGAAAAGTTGGCAAAATAGCTGAAGCGGCCATCTGTTATACGGGAGACATTCTGGATGAAACACGAAGTAAATATAATCTTGCCTACTACATCCAACTTGCCAAAGATTTAGAACAAGCTGGCGCACATATTCTTGCCATTAAAGATATGGCAGGCTTGCTCAAACCGATAGCTGCTGTCCGCTTGATTACAGCATTGAAAGAAGCTGTGTCTTTGCCTATACATTTGCACACACACGATTCAAGCGGAAATGGTATTGCGACATTGTTGATGGCTGCCACAGCAGGAGTAGATATTGTGGATGTAGCTATTTCCTCCATGTCCGGGAACACTTCACAGCCGAGTTGGAACGCCTTGGTTGCCGCTTTGCAAGGAACGGATCGGCAACCAGCTGATGATTTGCAAGAACTTCAGGCATTGGCCGACTACTGGGAAACCGTGCGAAAGTATTACAGTAAATATGAGAGCGGCCTGACTTCAGCATCCGCCGAGGTATATTTGCATGAAATGCCAGGCGGGCAATATACCAACTTGCGTGAACAGGCAGCAGCACTTGGACTTGGTCAACGCTTTGACGAGGTCAAAAAAGCGTATCGTACCGTTAACCGAATCCTCGGTGACGTGATTAAAGTGACCCCCTCTTCTAAGATGGTTGGCGACTTTGCCATCTTTATGGTACAAAATGGGCTGGATGAGCACTCTCTATTGGAAAAAGCGGCTGATCTCGATTTTCCAGCCTCAGTGGTCGATTTCTTTGAAGGAAAAATGGGGCAACCGTACGGAGGCTTTCCTGAAGTTCTACAACGCGCCGTACTGAAAGGCAGACAACCTTTGCAGGGTAGGGCGGGTGAAACCTTACCTCCAGTGGACTGGGAATCAGAACGCCAGCAACTTGAAGAGAAAATGGGTCGCAACAGCAATAAAGAAGAGTTGCTTTCTTACGTCATGTACCCGCAGGTCACAGTAGAATTTCTTAAACATCGTCAACAATTTGGCGATCTCTCACAGTTAGATACGCTGACCTTTTTCTATGGTATGCGTCCTGGCGAGGAAATCCGCGTATCGATTGAACCCGGCAAAACATTGATTATTCGGCTTCTTTCGATCAGCGATGCTGACCAAGATGGCTACCGAACCGTCTTTTACGAACTGAACGGCCAACAGCGTGATGTGCGCATTCTTGATCGAACAGTGCCCCTCTCTCAAGACGCGCGTCGTAAAGTGAGCGGTCAAGCGGGCGAACTTGGGGCCAGTATGCCAGGCACTGTCATTTCTCTACTTGTCCAACCTGGCGACACTGTTGAACGCGGACAAGTAGTAGCGATTACAGAAGCTATGAAAATGGAGGTGCAGTTGGCATCTCCAAAATCAGGAACTGTCAAAGAAATCTATTGCAAACCAGGCAGTATGGTAGAACCGGGAGACTTGGTTTTAATAGTTGAATAATTTTTAACTATAACTACGGCCTCCCATCCATTCATAAAATGGCGGGAGGCCGTGGAATGATTCCAATAAGAAAAGCGTGCAAATTTCTGGCTAAGAGAAGGATAAACTTTTTTAGCTTCATGAACCAGAACTAGAAGTCGACAAGTCCTAAGGAAATGAGTAACGCATCATTGACACGTTTCATCATGGCATCATCCAAGTGCGTGATGCGATCTGTCAGTCGTTGTTTGTCAATTGTACGGATCTGTTCAAGCAAAACAACTGAATCTCTATCAAGCCCGTAGGGCTGTGCCGGCAACTCAACATGTGTTGGTAACTTGGCCTTTTGTATCTGAGCGGTTATGGCAGCCACAATGACCGTTGGACTGAAGCGATTGCCGATGTCGTTCTGGATAACCAAAACCGGCCGAAATCCTCCTTGTTCAGAGCCTACAACTGGAGATAAATCGGCAAAAAACACGTCTCCTCGCTTCACGATCACCGTATCACCCCCCGCTGACCAAGCGTTCTACCGTACCTCCTGCTTCCTGCTCCACGGAGAATGCTTCCGAGGCCAAGCAAAGATTGAGTCTCCCCATTTCCTGGTACCCCTGTTGCATCATTTTACGAATTTGATATTTGCGCTCTTCTTGTACGTACTTCGTAAGCGCTGCACGGACAATCTCGCTGCGACTCTCTCTGGACTTGGAAGCTACGACGTCCACTTGTTCGAGCAATTGCTCAGGAACATAGACAACCACCCGTTTGCTATCTGACACGCCCGGCACCTCCACCTATTTCCCTGCCGATGTAATCTTCTCTATTATATCGATTTGTTTTTGGGGATAACAATCCAATCAAAAAGAAATTTCTATTCGCGGTACTCTATTGCTGATGGAGGTCAACATCTCGTATGAAATCGTTCCCGCCAATCTGGATAAGGTATCTAATGGCATTTCCGCCCGATTGGATGCTGCTGAAAAAGTTTCTCCAATCCAACGCTCACGTTCTTCTGGACGTTGTTTGAAAAGCGCCCCACCATTCCAGATGTCAGGGGCTAAATGTCCAAACAGGGTGACCGGATCGCCCAACTCAGCTTCAGGAATATGCGTGACATCGAGCATTAATTGATCCATGCAGACCCGCCCAAGCAAAGGCGCTTTTCTTCCTCTGACCATAGCAAAGCCCCGATTGGAGAGCGAGCGCGGATAGCCGTCGGCATAGCCTATGCATACAGTAGCCACTCTGCAGTCTTGCTTGGCTACAAAAGTGGCTCCATAACTGACACTATCTCCAGCCTTCAACCAAGCGATACGAGTGATTGTGCTGTATAGGTGCATAACCCGTTGCAAAGATAGGCTTGGAGGCCAATCCGCATTAGGAGCATATCCATATGCGCCAATTCCAATACGCACCATATGATAAAAAGCATCCTGACGTTGCAAAGCAGCTGCCGTATTCGCCGCATGCAAAAGTGGCGGCAATAGTCCACGTGCGGCTAACGCTGAACATGCCTCCTCAAAACGCCGTAACTGGGCAGATGTATGACCGTCCTCAGGACTGTCCGCTTTTGCCAAATGTGTAAAAAGTCCCTGCAAGTGTAGATCAGGACGCTGATGGATGGATTCAGCAACCTTCAGAACGTCTGACACACTGCGCAACCCCAGACGTCCCATACCCGTATCCACTTTTAAATGAAGTTGTAACGGCGTAGAGAGTTGTGAGACTTGAAGCAGGTCTTCAGACGAACCTGTAAAGGTCAATTCAATTTGATGCTGGGACGCAACTGGAAAAGAGAGCGGATCGACATACCCCAAAACAAGCAGAGGAATGCGCACACCTGCCTCCCGCAGACGCAACGCTTCTTCCAGAGAAGCAAGTCCCAGCATGTGCGCAGATCCACTTTTTTCAATAGCTTTGGCCACGGCGATATCGCCATGGCCATATGCGTTGGCTTTCACTGCAACCAATATTTTCGTTCCCTGTGGGAGAACACTTTGAATTTTTTTTACATTATTGACCAGAGCTGATAAATCAATTACCGCAAACGTACCGCGAAACATGATGGACGCCTCCATGCCATGGCTTGCAGCCGAGTTGAGTATGATTCTCTTATTGTCAGCGAGAATCTAGCATGGACGCAAGTAGCCAGCAAAATTAAGGCGCAGGTTGCGAACCTGGTGCAGGAGCCGGTCCTGGAGCTGGTGCAGGAGCTGGCGCAGTTTGCATAGGTGCGTATTGATCCATAACGGTATTCATATTGCTTACATCAAAGCTGCCGAGTCCTGTTGCAAAATCCCAACCTGGTGTAGCAGGATAGGGACCACTATCACCAAGTGTGATATCATGGAAACCGTCACTGCCATAGACACCATAAAGGAGCGGGGCAGCAAAGCCAAGTTGATTGTTGTGACTCGTCTCCAGCCTTGCCCAAACACCTAAGGCAAGCGGTGATGCGAGACTTGTTCCGCCTACAACTTCTGGAGAGCCGTCAACATAGACGTTAGCACCACTGTTTGGATCTGCATCCATAGCGATATCTGGCAAACCTTTGCCGACATTCGTGGTTGGCGGCACAATGCCATTTTGCCAATACGGAGCAGATTCAAAGTAACTTGTACCACCGCCGCCGCCTGTCCAAGCTAATTCTTCGTCATAGCTGCCATCGCTGTTGGTAATCAATGTTGTACCGCCAACTGCCACTACATACGGTGAGGATGCCGGGTAATTGACATCCGGTACACCAGCGGGGACTCCATTCGTCGGCGTAACTGCACAAAATCCTCCCGTATCACCTGCGGAAGCGAAAGTCGTCTGTCCTTGTGCAGCAGCTTCGGCAAACACTTCATCATCAACAAGCATCGAGCCATCCAAATAGGCGTCGTATTCACATTCGCCAAAAGAGGCACTTCCCGCTTTAGCAACATCCTGTTCAGCAAATTTATTAAACTCACGAGCAATGTCAGAATCCGTCAAGGATGTGGTGTCATAAATATAGAGATGCGCCACATTGCCTGCCATCCCCGTGGAATACTGCGTGTCCAAATCCCACTCATCTGCTCCAGAAGTATCATTGCTGGCAATGCCCACCTGCACAATCGTATAAGGAACTTGCGGCAACTGGTTAGCAGCCTCTTCTGTACGCAAATCTTGAACTACTTGCGTCAAGTTACCTTCTGCAAAAATAGCAATATTGGTTCCTGTTGCTTGCGGAGTATTGCCAACATTGTAAGCCTTCCAAAAACCTTGTGGGTTATAACTGGCTGGATAATTGGGCAGTGAGGTGGAAGTCGTTGGCGTCGGTGTTGCCAGGGGCAACTGCATTTGAGCTGCATTGGTTAGTCCCAGCACTGCTACCACAGCTCCACCAAGTGAGGATGGAACGTAGGCCGGATCGACATTAGCATAAACCGTACGGCCATTCATGGAAAATTGATCAATTTGCGTGTTGAAGGCACTTTCCAACTGTTGCGCTGTACCGGTAGCTGTGATTAATAGGCGGTTGGCAGATACCTGAATATTGCTCAACCCCTGACTTTCCAAATAGGAAGTCACAGCGTCCACCGTACTGCTCGAAGGACTGTAGGTGGCTTCAAATTGAGATGGTGTCAGCGTCTGTCCATAGAGCGCGTTGCCCGGCGTGCTGATATCCTGGATATACTGCTCCAGTCCCGACTGATTCTGCATTTGCAGGCCAATCACCACCGTCAATTCCGTAGAAGCGGGCAACGAACCCAAGTTGGTTGCGTTGGTAGGTACAAAAGCTTGCGTATGCGTAGCCACCCAATTGGTTGTATCTGCTTGTGCTGTCGGCATGGACCCCATAACTCCAATAGGTGTGGCGAGCAACGCTGTAGCCGCTGTGACTCGCAAATATTTAGAGCGTAATTTCACGGATTCTACCCCCTTTTCAAATTACTTAAAATTTTATTGAAAAATAGATAGAAATGTATTCACTAAAAGTTCAGATAAAAACTATAACTTTTGTCGTATTGACAAGAGAACCAATCTTCTGCACTCTGGTGAGTAAAACTATGAAAAAGGATGACTCGTGTGAAAACTCATCATAAATTCTTAACAACACTTCGTCATAAACGGATTCAAACCATATCTTTAGTTGGCACTCTTCTTGTCGCTCTGGCGCTTACAGGTTGTCAAACAGTTCAACAGACAACTTCAAACAGTAAGCCAGCTTCTGTCAATCCGGTTACTGTCGCCAGACAAACTCCTCAATTTACAAACCTTTTGGATGTCGATCTCGTTCAACCTATTTCTACATGGGATGCTAAGCCTGTTCCTAACCAAGCTGCGGAAAGCGCTATACGGGTACAAACAGAAAGTGGCCAGTGGGTCACGTTGAACGCGAAACAGCATCCGATTCTTTTTGTTGCCTATTGGTGCCCACATTGCCAGAGAACCCTTGTCTTAATGAATCAACATTTTCATTCGCCAAATGATTGGCCTACGATTGTCTACGTAGGATATGCCAACGGATTCCCATTATCTTCAGCTGTAAAAATTGCCGACGAAGAAAAAGAGACGTTTCATTTATCTTTTACAAAACCGTATTTTCTCATAGGGACAGCCGAAAAAAAGTATATTGACGGTTTCCCCTTCCTCGCCTTTGCAGATGGCAAACAGGTGGATTTTATTGTCGGAGAACATACCTGGCCTATGTGGGAAAAAGCCATACTGATGGGGGACGCAAACACTGGAAAATAAAAAGGATCATTCATGGTAATCCAACAGATGCGGAACCAATCCTTCTCGAATTGCCACCAGTATAGCTTGAGAACGGCTACGCACTTGCAACTTGCGAAAGATATTGCTAATGTGCAGCTTTACGGTTGTCTCAGAAATATAAAGTTGACCAGCAATATCTTTATTACTGCATCCATTGACTAAAAGCTGTAATACCTCTGTCTCACGAGGTGACAGTCGTTCACGCGTGGGCAAATCGCCACGCACTGACTGAATCAGTCGCTGCGTCAAATTGGCTGGTAAGGCCGATTGTCCAGCATGGACCGCGCGAATGGCTGCCAACACTTCGGATACTGGAGCATCTTTCAGCATATACCCATCTGCACCCGCGCGAATAGCGCGAAATAGATACTCATCATAGTTATACATGGTTAACACAATCAATTTGGGACGTTCTTGAAGATTTTTCAACTCTTCAGCAAATTCAATACCATTGCCATCCGGTAAATTGATGTCGAGCAAGATTACATCAATTGGAATCTCTGTAACACATGACATCAGTTCTGAACCTCGGCTACAGGTGGCTACAACCTCCATATCCGGCTCTTCATTGCATAAATAGGCAAGACTGTCGCGCAAAACTTGATGATCATCACACAAAAGCACTCGAATGGACATTCTCCTCCACCTCATCTCCGATAGGAAGTTCAATCCAGATTTCTGTTCCTGAACCTGGTGAAGTGATATATTCCACACGACCCTTCCACTGAGCCGCCATCTGATGGATCATGTCAATTCCAAAGGAAGTTCCGCGAATTGCATTTTGAATCGCGCGCGCAAAATGAAATCCGCACCCATCATCCAACATAAGTACTTTCACGCGATCGGGCAAAAGGTCTAATCTTACTTTAAAATGGCGAGCATGCGCATGTTTGCGCATATTTCGCGTGCCTTCAGCAATCATTTCATACACTGTGCGGGAAATTTCCGGATGGAGCAATAAATTCGTTTCTTGATGAACACTAAATTCCACCTGTATTTCTGTATCTTCGAGCAAATCTTTAAGCAAATTGCGAATAGCTTTTTCCAATCCTTGCTCAACATAGGGCTGCGGACGCAAGGAATAAATAGATGAGCGCACGGAACCTACGGTTTCTTGCAACAACTTTTGCAAGTCAAGAAGCTGTTTCTGCATGGCGGGTTCAGAATGACGCAAAATACTTTCCACACGAAGGAGTGCACCTGCTAGATTTTGTGCGATCCCGTCATGGATTTCACGGGCCAGCCGATTACGTTCCTCAAGTAAAATTCTTCGCTTCTGCTCTTCTAAATAAAGGGCATTACGCATTGCTACACTGGCATAGCTGGAAAAAAGCGTCATCAATTTTTCATCTTGTGGATGAAAGCCATTGACAATTGGTTTACCAAGTGTAATAACTCCCACTACTTGTTCATCAATATAAATAGGCGCCACAAACAACGAGCGAATATCTTTGTCTGCTTCCTGAGGTAAAAAACGACTATCCCTCTCCACGTCGGCAACCATTTGCAAACGACCGGTCTGTACAGCCCACCCAGAAATCCCCTGACCTCTTGGCAAAGTATACCGTTTGTTTCCCATTTCCCGATAAAGCAATCCCCACTCATCCACTTGGTAAATAACACCAAAAGAACTGCGGAACAACTCTTTAGCGGCATTGGCGATTTGGGGTAAAACACTATCTAAATGATTGGGTTGACGGATAGATTCTGTAATGGAAAAGACTGATTCTAAACGATGCTTTTCGCGTAAAAGATTAGCCACTAGGTGAGCCACTAATGAAATCGCCACAAGCGGTAGAAAGAAAAAGAAAGATCCAATACTTCCGGTGTGAACATTGACGGGATTGCTCGCCAGCCAAATCATTAAACCGTTATAGAGAGTCGCCAAGCCCAAATCAATACCGAGTGCGGACAAAAAAAGCCGGGCACTGACTCGCCAGGAACGACGTTGCCTCCAAACAAGCAGAATCAGTAAATTTGCGCTTGTAGAATAGATGAGAGCAGTCACCATCAACAGCCAGAGGCTGTCAATGATAAGGTGCTTATGTCCTTCCTGAATGACATTCGCATTTGCCCATAGCCAAAACCATCCGGATAGGGCAAGCGCAATCATACGGCTGGAGAAATTGTACGAGAATACTTCCCATGGTTTACGCCTTGCTGCTTGAACCAACAACAAAATGAAAGCGTCCAACCAAAGGGTCATACTTGGGCCCAGCATGAAAAATAGTCCAAAAAAAAGTGGGAAACAGAGCGAAAAATTAATTCTTCCCAATCCAACAGGAAACCACTCTAAAAAAAGCAACAAAATGCCTAGCATCCAAATGGCTTCTGGATGCACAAGCTGCAATTGAACGGAGAAAAACAAAAGCAATAAAAACGACCCTATTACTAACAAGATACGATGGCGAGAGATGATGGCTTGCCGAATAGTTTGCTGAACAAGCATACCAACACCTCCGATAAAAAATATGAAAGTTTATCATTGGGAATTTGCATATAAAATTTAGATATTGATTCTGATTGGATTCTACCATGGACACCGAAATGAATGCAGCTATGTGATTTGTGTTGCATAGGTTCCACATGCCCTTATCAATCACAGAGCGCCAAGAATCAAGGGATTATGCCATCTTCAGCGAGCTTGCTGTCGTGTTCATCGCTAGTGCAGAAGCAAGTAGAACCTACGCATTGAGGTAAACGTATGTGGTGACCTTCTCAATACCACGGACGTGCGTGTCATTGGCTGTAAGATTTTCTTTGAGCCGGGATTTCCATTGCTCCACCGAAGTTCATTCTCTGTAGAGTTCTATCCAACGCCGAGTGTTTCGGTGCGGATTGGCGTAACGCCTGACATTCTCGGCGATACTTTTTTTGACCACCATTCCGTAGTTGGAATGAGAGCAAGCAACAGACCCAAGTGGGAAGTCAACCTTTCCTACTGCATGTGGACAACGGAACTTTAAGCGGCCTTCGTCGGCTTCCCAATACACTATGTTGTAACCCATGAAGCAACGAAGTGCCCCATCGGATACCATACCTGCAGATCGAAACGTATTCAAAAGTGAAGAAATAAATCGGCGTCTGCAGCTTCATTCAATACCCAACGCAACTCTTTTCGCTCAACATTCCAATTAGTCAGAATCATATTATCGACGATAATCAAACGAACTCCCGATTCTGATGCAATCGTTATCAATTCCTCAATACTAGGTGCCCCAAAATCTGATAAACCGTTGGCAATATCAATGCTTCCTACGGATGGTATCGGTATATAATTCGGTAAAAGTATATCTACGCCTTCATGACTAAAGGCTAATATGACATTCGCTCCTGATGATATTGCACCTACTGCTATATTCAATGGCGGGTATGCCGATTCTAGTTCACTGTGCAAAACCAGCAAAACAACTTTTTTTGTAGCCATCACCATACACCCTTAGTAACTAAAAATCGCATCTGCTTCATAACTATACTCTAAAAAGGTAACCACGCCAGCAGATGCTATTCCATCTAAACAATGAATCTGACAACTTTCCATTACATTCATTTGACAAACAAACATTTCAATACCAGCATCTCTGGCTTGTTGAAGCAATTGAAATAAATTTATTTTTTTCTCCTGTGAAATCAACCTAGCATAATGCTCATCTAATGCTCGAGCCCCATCCAAATCGAAAAAAATAGTGACATTTTGAGTAGGGGATCGAAATAACGCTTCTTGTAAAACATGAGGAACATTTTCACTACGAGCAACAAAATAAACTACCTTTTTAAGTTTCAGAGTTAAAACCTCGCTCTCCATTTAGAGCTTGTTTGTTATGTTTTATCTTATATCAAAAAAGCGAATTCGTTTAATGATGGAGAAATTCGCTTAACTTTTACAAAGCTACTCCGTGTCAACTGACATAAAAATCTTTGTTTTGCAACGTCATTCACAAAAACGTCGCCATCGCATAGTTGTGTTTTTCGAAAAATACATATTCAGGAAGGCAGCGTGTTTTAGAACTTCTGTTGCATCTTTTGCATAAAAAAGGCGCACCATCTAACAGGTACGCCATTTTTCATATCATTGGTAATCACTAGACACTGGTTATTTGCCAACCTGATTGAAAGTAGACATGGCTACATCTGCCATCTGATTCAGAGAAAGCGCGCTGGAGGTAATGGAAAACTCAACGCCGTTGTTCAACCAGAATAACTGTCTTGCACCGCCGCCATCCGTATACACAGCAGGTACACCATAAAGGTTGATCATTTCACCAGACGGCAACCCTGATACAGTAGAAACAGGACGCCATTCTTCTAAAGTGAAAGCGTGATCGCCCGTAAATCGCATGATGGCATCCGTGTCACTCACTTGCCACATACTGTCCAGCTTATCGCCGTAAGTAAGGGTGGGATTGATATAGCCCGGACCATCCGAAGCTGCGCTATCCCCTGTAGAAAGCGTCGTTTTAGCTTTCTCTCCACCAACCAGAGCCTGCGGATTGAAGTCATCGGGAGAAAATTTAATACCCGTCTGGAACGATTCATACTTAAGGGTAACTACGGGCGTGGATGATTTATCCATCAAGACAATCTGCTCTGGATTAAGCGTCTTTGCATCCAACTGCACACGTTCGCGAGTTACCACATCATTAGCTGGAGAAACTGGCAATTCAAAATTGTAATTGCCGTCACTTTTAGTAAATTGAATATCCTTGCTAGATACAATGTTTGACAAAATTTGATTATAAAGATATATGTGTCCTTGGTTTTGTGCCCAATTCCCGTTGAAACGGAACACTTTGCCCAACGAGGGCGAGACAATGAACATGCCATTTTGGTTGTGGACAATGATTTGGTTAATTTGCTTGTTGGCGTCACCCAAAGCAATGCGATAAACCTCTGGAGATTCATACCACGTCTCGACATAGTAAGTTTGCGAACCATTATCCATCTGCACAGTCATCATGGCTGTACTTTTATAGTTCGATCCGTCCAATGTCTTGACGTGCGCTTCTAGCTTGCTGGCTACACTTTTTTCACCATTCTGTGTGCCGCAACCTACTACAAGTCCACCCACAACGACCAGGACGCCCAACGCGACTGCCCATTTACGCATGTGCCACCTCGCCTTTCCGCGACAGACACACGCGAGTAACGCAACGCTTTCACTTATCCGTCGATTTCATCTTTACACCTAGCGCATCAGCTAAAGCCTGCGGCAATTCTTGCACAACATCGGAAGCCATACAAGCAGCAGCCGGTATCCGCCTTGCCAGTCGATCCCCAGCCCTTCCGTGCAGCCAACAACCTAATCGGGCTGCATCGTAGGCTGACAATCCTTGAGCGAGTAACGCCGCGATAACCCCTGCTAAAACATCTCCTGAGCCGGCTACAGCAAGCGAAGGTCCGCCTACCGGATTGACAGATACACTCTGCTGAGAATTCACTATACTCCGATAACCTTTCAACAGTACAGTGGCATTTGCCTGTTGGCTGAGTCGTCGGGCGGCAGCAAGGCGATGTTTCTGAACAGAATCAACTGTCCAACCGATTAATCGAGCACATTCCTTAGGATGCGGAGTAAGCACCACCCGTTCTGCCAGGAACGGATCAGCCAAACGCCGCTCCTCTGGAGCGCTTAACCAGGCATCCATCGCTTCCGCATCCAACACTACCTTACCGCCACTTTCCACAACACTCCATACCACCTCAATCGGCCAAGCGTCAAGCATACCGGGACCCATTAAGAAAACGGCTCCTTCTGGCAAACTGTTACGCAACGCTCCATTTACTGGAATCATCAGCATATCGGGTAGCGGCGGTTCAATGGCTGAAGCGGTTAACAGTGAAATGCGCCCTGCTCCACTCCGAGCTGCAGCCAACGCTGCAAGCTTCGCTGCACCCGGCAAACAACCGACAATAACTGCCACATGACCAGCCAATCCCTTATGCGCTGTGACAGGTCGATATGCCGCACGAGCAGCCAATTCAGCAGGTTCAATCCAAGTCGCAAAGGATGGATTGTGCAGAATCGGAATGCCAATATCAGCTACCACTACCTCGCCAGCCTGCAAACATCCAGGAGTCACCGCTGTGCCGATTTTCTGCGCAGCCATGGCGATGGTAAGTACTGCCTGGACCGCGCCCGGATAAACAGCTCCCGTATCCGTATCTACTCCTGTCGGTACATCAACCGCCCAAATTGGTGTAGATGTGTGAGAAAGCGACTCCAACATCTGTAATAATCGATCAGCAGGCGGTCGATTTTGGCCCGTACCAAGCAACGCGTCCAGGTAGAGCTGAGCCTCAGGCAGCGGTTGCCCGCTATATACCCGAACGGGCACACCGGCTGCTATGGCGCTTTGCGCAGCCAAAGCCACACTACCTGTTAGCGTTTCAGGATGAACCAAAGAGACAACTTCTACGGAGTACTGGTAATGTTTTAACCAACGGGCTGCGGCATATCCGTCTCCTCCATTGTTCCCCTTTCCTGCCAGTACGACGATATGGCCGCGCGGTCCGCGCTGTACCAACACATCGGCAATAGCTTTGCCTGCCAGATGCAAAAGGACAATCTCAGGAATGTGAAGCGACGTTACAGCGTGTCTATCGAGCTCTCTCATTTGTTCACTCGTGACCAGATACACAAGAGTACCCTCCCGAGGCTTGTTTCATAGATATTCAGCCCGTCCGTTCATTATGTATGGCTCTTCAATTCGATAAAATCGCAACAGCAAATGCTACTCCTGCAGCATGCGACAAACTTAAACGCACCTCAGTGCCAACAGGTAACAACGCATCCGAATGGTAGAAACGCGCAGTAAGACCCGCACTGCCAAGAAGAATATCCACTTGATGAGGATGAAGCTTGGCCAATCCACATCCAATCGCTTTAGCCAGAGCTTCTTTTGCCGCAAACCGACCAGCTACAAACTCGTGTAAACGTCTGCCTTCTAACAGACAGAAGGTTTTTTGCTCTTCCGGTCCCAATATGCGCTTGCTGAATGACGTTTTTTGGGAATTTATCAATCGGGCAATCCGCTCTATTTCTACAACGTCCGTGCCAAGTCCTAAAATCATGCTTCTCCTCCATACGAGTTTCATCCTATAATTTGCTTACTTTGCTCAGCGCATCATATGAAAGCACAATGGAAAAAGAAATTCTGCCGCCCAGTTTGGCAAAAGTTCGCACGGCAGATAGAATAGAGTAGAATTTTTATTTTACTCGAACAATGGCAGGTTGGAAAAACTACATTCAATAAGCTGGTTCTGATTCATCCCATTCTACATGTTGAAAGGACGATGGAATATGCATACGTTGTTACACTATGGTATCAAAATAGTATTTGCTATCATAACTGGAATTCTGCTCATTGCGGCTGTTGAGTTGCGACCGGACGGAAGACGTCTCAGTTGGCCACGAAGAACTGCGATTTTTATCTTAGGACTCATTCTCGCAGAAGTATTCTTTTCTACTCAAACGCTCTATCAGACACCAATTGGCATTTAATGAACTTTCAGAGGTTAAAGTTTTTGCCGAATTTTGGTTCGGGCCCAAACCTCTGTCATTGCGTACCATTGTGAAGCCAGTAACGCACATATTGCTCCATGATATATTTCAATCGATATTTTGAATCATGAAGCGGATTGTACCTCTCTTCCGGCGGCAGAACCTGACCGCAGGATGGACATGTCCACGCTACATCAAACGGCGGCAGCGGCATAAATGAAGCATTGCAACCTGGACAAACTTGTGATGCCATATCCGTTCCCCCTACATTCGCCTCAGATACTTCTGTAGGTAATGTAGCACAGTTTGTCCAAAATAGGGTATGTAAAATGATTATACAGGAGGCTGTATCTTGATTGTTCTGAAAAGCCGACATGAAATTGGCATTATGCGAGAAGCTGGTAAAGTCGTTGCTGAATGCCACGCTGCTTTAAAAGAGTTTGTACGAGAAGGCGTGAGCACGCTCGAAATCGATCAATTTGTAGAAAATTTTCTGACTCGCCACCATATGATTCCTGCCCAAAAGGGTTATAAAGGTTACCCATTTGCCGCCTGTACCTCTGTTAATGATGTCGTATGCCATGGTTTCCCCAGTGAATATCGACTTCAATCCGGCGATATTATCACCATAGACATGGTTGCTCAATATAAAGGATTGCATGCAGATTCTGCATGGAGTTATGCCGTTGGAGACATCAGTGAAACCGCCCAAAAATTAATGGAAGTGACAGAACGTGCACTCATGATAGGTATCGAAGAGGCGGTCATCGATCATCATATCAGCGATATCGGCCATGCTATCCAACAATATGTTGAAGCGCAAGGATTTTCAGTAGTACGAGATTTTATTGGCCACGGGATTGGGCGAAAAATGCATGAAAGTCCAGAAGTCTTACATTTTGGTCCACCCCATAAAGGACCACGCATCAAAAAAGGCATGACTTTTACTATCGAACCGATGGTAAATACAGGAACATACGAATGCCGCGTTGACGAAGATGGTTGGACTGCACGCACAGCAGATGGTGGACTCTCTATTCAATATGAACATACTCTGGCCATCACAGAAAATGGACCAGAGATTCTAACAGTGCTTTAATTTGTGAACTGAGCACAACTCTAAAACAGGTGTTGCGTAACACCTGTTTTTTTACGCAGAAATACAGCTAGATCTCTTTCTATAAAGTATTTTAGAATTTTTTATAGATAAATCTGAATTAATAGAATATATTGATCTTATCTGTTCGTAAAAACAGAAAACGTACGACCCAATCGTGCCCTCCATCAAACAAACGGTCGTATGAATGATTTTTGGGAGGGAGGCATCCCATTGTCAACCGTACTACAAGTGAAAGAATTCCCAATGTTTATGGACGGAAAATGGCAAGCGGCAGAATCCGGTGAATGGTTTGACATTATCTATCCAGGTAATGGTCAGACGGTAGCACGAGTAGCAAGTGGCCACAAGGAAGATGTAGACAAAGCTGTAGCGATTGCCCGACGCACTTTTGAAAGCGGTATCTGGTCCAAACAATCGATTGAAATCCGAGCGGCTTTGCTCCTCAGCTTTGCCCAACAAATTATGCAAAATGCTGATGAACTCGCTTATTTAGAAGTACTCAGTTCCGGGGGAACTCTCCGCAGAGTCCGGAACATGGATATCCTGCAAATCGCCGATCTCCTTTTGCAAACAGCAGAATTTATGAAATCATACCCATATGTTGAATACCTGCCCATCCCACCCTATCCCGGCCCTGCCAACGGTCAAGTTTGGCGTGAACCTATAGGCGTTTGCGCAGCCATCACTCCATGGAATTTCCCAATGATTTTAGCTATGTGGAAAATCGTTCCTGCTCTAGCCATGGGTAATTCTATGGTTATTAAACCTGCATCCCATACACCTCTATCCACTCTCAAACTCGCTGAATTAGCTGTTCGCGCCGGAATACCCGCAGGTGTTTTGAATGTGGTCACTGGCGCTGGCAGTCAAGTTGGCGAAGCGCTCGTCACGCATCCAGACGTGGACAAAATAGCTTTTACCGGATCAACTACAGTAGGACGTAACATTATGCGTCAAGCAGCAGGCACTATAAAACGCGTTACTCTAGAGCTAGGCGGAAAATCTCCCTCCATTCTTTTGCCGGATGCCGATTTGAGATTAGCTATACCCGGCAGCTTATTTGGCGTCTTTTTGCATAGCGGACAAATTTGCGAATCAGGCACACGTCTATTTGTACATGAATCGCAGTACGACCAAGTCTTGGCCAAACTGGCCGAACAAGCTCAAGCTATTCGTATGGGCGATCCGTTTGACATGGAAACACGCATGGGCCCACTCGTATCTAAACAGCAGATGGAAACCGTACTGAACTATATCGAGATCGGACAACAAGAAGGTGCTCGTTTGGTTTGTGGCGGCAAGCCCGTACAGATTCCTGGATGCGAAGGTGGATATTTCATTCCACCGACCATTTTTGCTGATGTAGACAACCAGATGCGCATTGCTCAAGAAGAAATTTTTGGCCCAGTCCTGTCCGTTATTCGGTATAAAGACGTAGACGAAGCAGTGCAAAAGGCCAACGAATCCATTTACGGCCTGGCCGCTGGAGTCTGGACACAAAATATCAATGAAGCATACCGCATTGCCCGACAATTACGTGCAGGCACCGTATGGATTAATGATTGGCACATGCTGCGCTCCGATGCTCCTTTTGGTGGTTTCAAGCAGAGCGGATTTGGTCGAGAATTGGGGAAATACGCATTGGATGAATATTCACAGTTAAAACATGTTCACGCTTCTCTCGTCACAGAAGAAAAACGTCGCGTAGCGTGGGATTTACTTTTGGAGAGCCCCATAGAAAAGGCATAGAAAGGAGTAGAAAAAGGGAATGACAACATCTCACTTCCAGTTCAATCTGCCAACGATAATTCATAGTGGTGTGGGTTGCCGCACACTGCTGCCGGAATTATTGCGCGGCCTTGGCGGAAAACGCGCCTTGCTGGTAACCGATCAAGGCCTGAAAAAGGCAGGTGTCGTCCAGCAGATTACATCTCTCTTTGAAGGCTTGCCACAACCAGTTCAACTTGTTGGCGTTTTTGATGAAGTTGAACAGGATGCCAAAGGTGCCATTATCAATCGTGCTGTCAGCGTTTACAAATCACTTGCTGCTGACTGCCTGATTGCTCTTGGCGGCGGCAGCGTACTCGATACAGTCAAAGCCATGAAGTGGATGATGCATAAAGGTTTAACAGATATTCGCATGGCGCTGGTTACCAACACCATTGAGACTTTTCCCCGCGCTACGCGCATGTCGATTCCACACATCGCCCTACCTACCACCGCAGGTACTGGGGCAGAAGTCTCACCTATTTCCGTCGTATTCAATGAAATGCTACAGGTCAAGACCAATCTCATTCATCCATACGCAGCAGCCGATTTTGCTTTGCTCGATCCCGATTTGACAGTCGGTTTACCAGCTTTTATAACGGCATTCACGGGTATGGATGCACTAACGCACGCATTAGAAGCTTATTTCTCGCCAGTTGCAGACCCAATCACAGACGCCTTTGCGATTCAGTCCGCACAAATGATAGTGGAAAATCTTCCTCTTGCTGTAGCAAACGGACAACACCTGGAAGCTCGTTCCAACCTGTTGATTGCCAGCGCCATGGCCATCACCGCTTTCAGCACAGCACTGAATGCTATTCCCGTTCATAACCTGGCACACGCCTTAGGAGCAAAATTCAATATTCCGCACGGACTGGCGAATGCTGTTTTATTGCCTTATGTGCTCGAAGAATTACCCGATTTTTACTTAACTCGAGCGCAAAAATTTGCCGCTATTCTAGGCTGCAACGCTTCGTCTGAAACCCCACAAGCCGGCCTTCAAGCCATCGTGGAAGCCATTCAGAATTTACGCGCTAAAATTCATCTACCAGATACATTGACGGATTACAACATCCAGGAAAAAGATATGGATAGTATTGTCCAATGGGTTCATTCCGATCCATCGGGTATCCTCTTCAGATTACCCGAACAGATGATTCGCAATGTTGTCAGACGCGCTGGAGGAATGATTCAAGTAGTCTTCTGATGCCCTAAGGTTCCATGCGCCAACCTAGAATTCTAATCAGATCGACGCGTGGAACCACCATTTTCTGCTTTCAACCTTGTATGGGGGTATTCTCAGCAACACTCACATGTAGTTTGCGAATGTAGTGGCTCAATAAGAACAGAGGTACTCCTGCGAGTACAAGCATGGCAACACAGCGAAACATCCAGGCGTCTCCCCAATCCCGCAAAACCACTCCACCGAGCCAAGGACCAAGAAAAAAACCGAACGAGGATAAACTGCTGGCTCCATAATAAGTAGCTCGCGCACCCAAAGGTGCTATCTCGGCAATATAGCGCGATCTGGGAGGGAACGAACAAATTTCCCCAAACGTGAGAACAACCATACCCAGAAATTCTCCAGGGAGACTATGGAGGATTCCAAACAAAGCATACCCTGCGGCAAATAGAATTTGTCCGATCACGATTTGTGATAAGGCAGACAAACGTTGCACAGATTTGTGGATAAACCATTGACAAACTACAACTTCTACCGCATTGGTGAAAACAAGCAAGCTGAAGATATGGGCAGAAACAGAAACCGTATAGTGCATAGCCAAGCTTTCCGGAAGCGTAGAGTTAATTTGAGCATATCCAAATGTCTCCGTAAGGACGGCAAATAAAAAAATAAGAAAGGCTCTATCGCGACCAAGAATTCCTAATAGCTGGAGAGGAGAAGGTGTTTTCAGCCCTGTCGATATAGGCTGTTGAACATCCATACTTTGAATATTGGCTGGCACTTTCACCAAGAGAAAGATAACGTATAAGGCATCTACAGAAGCTGTGATATAAAAAGTCCAACCACTGGATACCGTGCCTAACCAAGCGCCCACCAACGGGCCCACGGCTGCACCAACATTAATGGCCCAGTAGCGAAGCGCAAAAGCTGCCCCCCGCATATCAGCCGGTGTAAAATCAGCAATGGTGGCCTGTGCAGACGGTTCAAAAAGTGGACGAACCAGCCCATTCACACTGCTAAAAACAATAAACGCAACAACACTGCGTGCATTTGCAAAGCCAATCATAGCAACTGTACCCAGCAACATGCCGAATAGCATAAAGCGCTTTCTGCCTATTTTGTCAGAGAAGATTCCCGTAAAGAGTCCAAATAAGGTTCCTACCAGTGGTGCCGAACCTACCGCTAGACCTATTACCGCTGGACTAGCCTGCGTTTCGTGAGACATGTAAAGTGCAAGAAACGGCATGACCATGAATTGGGCAAAGCGAGTAAATCCAGTACCTGCAATAAGAAACCACACGACAGGATGAAGTTGAGGAATTTGGTTACGCCACCATACCATAAAGCCCAATCCTCTCCGTTTCTGCGTTGCACTGGAAAATGATTGGGCCTATCGTATCAAGCAATCCTTCAAAGAGCAATGGTTCTAATTCATGAATGGTCAACAAAACTTCTTGATTTCACGTCTCAGGCATGCGGTAAGAAAATGATTCTTCCCAGTTCACCCAGACCGTAGGAGACACCACCCACTAAAATACCAACCAGCGTCATTTCCAAACCACTCGCCCACCAAGAACGTACCGTCATACGACTTTTCAGAGCGCCCACGACAAAATGAGCAACAATCGAGACCACCGCAGCTGTAATCAACGCCGCGACCCCTTGCATGAAAAAGAAAGGAATCAACGGCACAATGGCTCCTACAAATGTCGATGCTGAACCAAAAATAGCCGATTGCCACGGATTGCCTTCACTCGTTTCGTGAATTCCAAGTTCCTCCTGGGCCATGGCTTTGATAAATTGCTCTTTATCCGCCGAAATTTGCGAAGCAATGCGCTCCGCTTCCGCCGGCTCGAAACCTTTTAATTCATAGAGAAGCGCCAATTCTTCCCGTTCATGATCGGGATCTTCTTCAATTTCCCTGCGCTCTGCAGCCAGTTCTGACTCCATCAGTTCATTTTCCGATTTGGTGGCCAACCAAGCCCCAGCGCCCATGGATAGCGTAGAAGCAAGTGCGCCAAAAAATCCGGAAATGAGTATGGTCGTATTTTGATTGGTGTAACCTGCCACACCTGCAATAATTCCAAAAATAGCCCCTAATCCGTCGTTGACTCCGTAAATCGCATCACCTAACCAGCCGCCACTTTTATTTCGATGCCAACGCTCATTGTCCCATATACGACTTAACTTTTTCTGCGGAGCAATGGCTGGTTTAAAGAGTTCGTCTAAACCGTGATGGTTTTTCTCGTCCTCGTCAATGATATCGAGAATCCGATGGATATCATCGTCATCAATGACGTTGCGTTGTGAAGCATACCAAGCTTCATTCCCCTGTTCCACACGTTCAATGGCATCCATCAATTGAGTAACGTCACTATGGGCTGGCAATTCTACCTTGGGGTAACTGAGCCCTTCTACCGTGCCACCGAGATCGGCTATTTTTTCCGCCCACATTTGTGCGTGTTTATACTCTACCTCCGCCAGTCTTTGCAAAATATTTTTGCGCCGCGCATCTTGCTCCTTTTCAGCAGAAACTTGATATAGATGGGCTGCCTGCATTTCTCTGCGCCAATTTTCACTCAGCGTTTTTTCTAAATATTTATCCATACGCCTTACGGCTCCTTTCTGCAGAAAGCGAATTGTACACCCGTCATAAAAAAGAAAAAGTAAAAATACAGTTACAAAATACAATAGCGATGGAGGATTATGCAAAGCTAATGTTTTGCATATAACCATCCATCGCTGAATAGTTAGGCTATACAAATTGACAATCTTCTAAATAAGTCGTATATAGGGTTCCAATATTTTGCAAATTTCCATGCGTTCCGGGAAACGCCCCTGTTCATGCTTTGAGAAAATGCATTCATCGTCTAAATAAACGTCAAAAGATCCATCGCCAAAATGAGGTACGAATACGAGTTTTGCTATACCGCTGCGATAACGATTCAACAATTCCTCAGCCACACGCATGGCGACGGACAGAAAGCCGCAGGACGTGCAGTATTCAATTCGCAATGAAACTCCGTCCGCCATTTTCTCCCTCCATCGCCTAAATTTTTCTAACCCGGATTGGGCCCGGTTCATCTGTATAGCAGGAAATCAACCCGCGCTAGCCATTGAAAAATCTATTTGGCGCGTGCACAGTCGCTGAATCCTGCCGAACGATGACTACCGTCGCAGAAGGGCTTGTTCTGAGAATGGCCGCAACGGCAAAGTGAGAACGATTCTTTCACTGTAAACCGATTACCCTCAGCATCTTCCAAGATAACCGGACCTTTGACCCGCAATGAACCATTATCATTAACCTTAATGACTATTTCTTCAGACACTGCCCATCAACCTCCTATAAGCATCAACACACTTGCAACATCCCTTATCTAGTATAGAGAAGAAAACATGCTATTCTCAAGCGATATTTCAATGCCTGACCCATCCACGCAATGCGGAAGTATTCCGCCATGCGCCGTGTCAAGAGATCATAAAGTAGAAGATAAGGAGCATGGAGGTGTGGCTTATGAAACATCATCAATCGATAAAACATAAATCTCATCATACAAAATCTGAGAGAAGAATAACCAGTAAACCAGTAAAACCTGCTTCTTCATCTATCTCTGTAGATGCTGAACCCTGTTTCCTTCCTCTGATGCTGCTGCCTCTTTTTAGTGGAGGACTACGCCGATGGAGCGGCAATCGTGGATGGATGAATTTCGGCGGTATGGGAGGATGGGGAAATGGGCAGAATCCTGCCTCCAATCAACCGTCTACTCCCAACTCTGGCTGGCAAGATGGAGGGTTTGGTGGAATCTGGTCTCCCTTTGCCTGGCAAAAGTCTATGGGAATGGGGGGCTTCCCGTTTTTCAATGGTCAAAATCCACCTAATCGACCCATGAATGGCGGGTTTGGCGGATTTCCTTTTAGTTTTTGACAAGTTTTCGCCCAGACAAACTGAAGTGCGAACAACCCGATGTCTTTAGTAATATAAAATGGATCCCAGACATCGGTTGTTCGCACTGCCATTTCTTTGGTCAAAAATAAAGCATTCCAATGGAGAATGCTTCACCATTGGAATGTCTGCCGAATGGATTTGAGTTAAATTTACTCAAGGAAGAACAGGTGTGGTGTTGCAAGTTGTGGTGTAGGTTGGAACCAACAAGAAGAAGAGAACAAAGATGATCAGGAACACCACAGCCCAACGTGTGTACCCACCAAATACTCCGTACATATGGAATTCCCTCCTTAAAGATTTGGTGCAACGCACGTTGTAATAAATGCACTCTTGTTCTGAATTGTCATGGATAGACGTCTAGATACTGATTATTTGATAAACTGTCATTGTAAACGATTAAGACAAAGGAGTCGGGCAGCATGAGATGGCTTTTGTTAGGTTCAGGACAAGCTGCCGCTGCTGTGACGCGCTGGTTTCTACAGATTGGTGAATCTGTAGTGATGGTGGTCATATCAAGCGAAAAAAGTCAAAGCGCGATACGTTATGCAGAACGATTTCCAAAAATTGAGCAACTATCTTGGGACCATTTGCCTTATCGTTTACAAGATGCTGCTATTGACGGCGTCATTTTTTGTACGCCGGACACTGAAATAGCGCCCACTGCTGAACGTTTTGCGCATGAAATAGAAAAGATTTCAAAATTTCCCCAAGTGGCCTGGCAACTTTCCGGAGCACTGTCTTCTCAACAGTTAAACCCACTTAAAAGATTCTCTATTTCTGTAGCCAGCGTCCATCCATTGGCAGCCTTAACTTGGCAACTTCCAGATCAATGGGTACGAGGGATGTATTTTGCTCTTGAAGGAGAATCATTGGCCTGTGAATGGGCACAAATCTTAGTGGGTAAAGCTGAAGGACACACCATCCATCTTGCAGAATCAGATAAAGTGCGTTATCACGCAGCAGCCGTTTTAGCCTCCAATGCGCTGGTTGCGCTTGCTGATGCGGTGGCAACCATTCAGCCAACCCAGTATGGTATTGCACCATTCCTGCCCATCATGCGACAGACTCTAGAATCTGTCGCAAAATTGGGTACACATGACGCGCTGACTGGACCAGTGGTACGCAAAGATTTTGCAACCATCGAAAAACATTACAATGCTCTGCAGGCTTTTCCGATTCTGCAATCCTGCTATGCTCAGTTGAGCTTATGGATGGCTGAGATGGCCGACGCCGACCATTCAACGAATGTCCGAAAAATTCAATTACAACGCATCTTTGTTGATGAACTGTCTCATGATAGAAAGAAAAGAAATCGTGATGGAGAAAAATAAGGAGTGGAGGTAGAACAAAAATGACCCAAATCACGATACGCAATCTTTTACAGATGAAACAGAAGAAAGAAAAGATTGCTATGCTTACTGCTTATGATTATCCAACTGCGCGAATCATGGATCAATCAGGATTACATATTTTGTTAATCGGTGACTCACTCGGCATGGTTGTGCAAGGCCATTCAACAACCTTACCTGTAACTTTGGATCACATGGTCTACCATACGCAAATGGTTTCCCGCGCCGTCGAAAGAGCCATGGTTGTGGCTGATATGCCCTTTTTGACACATAACGTATCGACAGAGGATGCATTGCGTGCAGCTGGGAGAATCATGCAAGAAGGCGGTGCACAAGGCGTCAAAATTGAAGGTGGCCGTGAATTGTCAACGACTGTGGAACGCTTGGTAGGAGCAGGTATACCTGTGATGGGTCATATTGGCTTAACACCGCAGTCGGTACATGCTCTTGGTGGGTTCCATGTGCAAGGACGGACAGAAGAAGCTGCCATTCGACTTCTAGAAGACGCTTTGGCACTGCAGGATGCAGGAGCTTTTGCCATAGTCCTGGAAGTCGTGCCCGCAGAAGTGGCTCAAGTGGTGACAGAAGCATTATCCATACCAACCATCGGCATTGGTGCAGGCCCTCATTGTGACGGTCAAGTGCTCGTCTTTCACGATATGGCAGGCTATACTTCCGGTTACATTCCCAAACACAATAAGGCCTATGCTCATCTGGCCGACATCCTCAAAGAGGCGGGGATGAAATATGTTGAGGAAGTGCAAAACGGAGAATTCCCTGGACCACAACAATCTATACATCTTCGTTCGGATGAAAAGAGTATGCTGACGAAATTGCAGCAACACGCCGCAACTCATGATAGGCAAGGAGAGATGCGCCCATGAGAATAACATGCACGATTCAGGAAACTCGGGAAAGATTGGCAGAAGCCAAAGCAGCCGGCAAAAAAATTGGCTTTGTTCCAACCATGGGCTACTTGCATGAGGGACATGCTCGACTTGTGGAAGTTGCAGGAAAACATTGTGATTTTGTAGTGGTCAGTATTTTTGTAAATCCTACTCAGTTTGCGCCTGGTGAGGATTTATCCACGTATCCAAGAGACGCTGAACGAGACGAAGCATTGCTAAAAAAAGTGGGATGTCAACTTCTCTTTCGTCCAGATGAAAAGGAGATGTATCCAACTCCTTCGTTGACAAGAATTGAACTTCCCGAACTGGCGAGCCAACTTTGCGGAAAATCGCGACCCACACATTTTCAGGGCGTAGCTACGGTTGTTGCTAAATTGCTCCATATAGTCCAGCCAGAATTTGCCTTCTTTGGTATGAAAGATGGACAACAACTCGCCATAGTCAAACGTATGGTGGAAGATCTCAACTTTCCTGTCCAAATTATTGGTGTGCCTACCGTTCGTGAAGAAGATGGACTGGCTAAAAGTTCACGCAATGTTTATCTGAATGAACATCAACGACAAACTGCGCCGCAAATTTATCAGGCATTATTGAAAGGTAAAGCGGCTATTGAAGCAGGAGAGACCGATCCAAATCGTGTTCGGCAAATCATCTACAGTCATTTGCAAGACCAGCCAGAATTGCGAATTGACTATGTGGAAGTGGTGCGACTCTCTGATTTACAACCTGCCGCGCAAATCGAAGGCGATATCATGTTGGCCGTTGCAGTTTATCTCGGCAAGGCACGCCTCATTGACAATCTGCAACTGCATGTCAAAAACAGCACATCAGGTCAGAGGCGTCAAGTTTTGGACAAAGGATTGGATATCCTCTAAACCCCAATTTTCTGATGGATTCCTTACAATCACCAATATATTTTGTCCATTTTGATATTGTATAAAAAGAGCGTGGCGCGTCGGTTGATTAGGCGTTTGGAAAGTTTCCCAGTCAACCGTTTGCGCCGTTTCCATTGGGCCCAAATGTTCTACCATATCCGGTGAGTCAAGAACAAGAGAATGATTTGACTCATAGACTACGTAATCCGCATAATTGAGGGTCAATATACCTCCCCCGTCAGCTGAAACAGATTGAAAATCGCCCAATCCAATTTTGCCGTTGGGCAGCAAAACATTGGCCAAATGGCTATGATTCGCCGCCTCCCGAATTCGACTAAGTTCCGCTCCCTGACTGGCTGAATATAGATTTCCCCCTTCTACCGCCTGTACCAAACGCACGCAGCCACCTATCACAACAAGCGATAGCAACCCTGCAACAGCAACCCTTGTACGCTTCCCTATTTTGCGACGATAGTGATGGCCACGCCTGGTTTTTCGCCATCTCAAACGATTCATGGCAATTCTCCTCCCTTTTTTAGGGATACAAAATACATCCTGTAGCAACAGGATGTACCAAGCGTTGGGAGGAAATACCCTTTCTATTGGAAAACTTTTGTTGGATCCAGGAAAAGATTAATCGGGGTCAAACATACTTTCTCGGAGTACCCGATCAATACGTCTTCGTTCGTCTTTGGAGAGTTCTTTGCCTTCGTAATTTTCCACGTAATCCAAAAGTTTTTCTGCCCCTCCCTGGCTCACTAAAAACATCGGCATTCGGCTATCGCCATCCACATCCAAATGAACATCTGGATTTGAAAAATAGACAATGCCTTGCACCCAAACACGCACACCTTCTTCTTTCAGCCGCTCTGCCAATCGGTAGACATGCGTTCCCACCTGTTTGAGAGGAGAGTATACACGTTTTTCATACGTGTGACCGCTTGCAGTTGTTTTATATTGAATCCAATCCGATTCTTCCGTTTGACCGACTATCGTTCCTACAATATTTTTGGTTTCTACAACAAACACACCATGAGGAGCAACAATCACGTGATCAATCTGGCTCGATTTCCCGTCCCATTCTACAACCAGATCAGAATATACCGTGTATCCACTGGGTAATTCGCTAAAAGCGAGAATGGCTGCCTCTTCCCCTGCCAGACCTGCTCCAAGTACATTCATTTCTGTTCGTACTCGCTTCAATACCATAGCAGCTACAGCAATCGTCAACATACCTAGCAACGAATACATAGGTCTCGTAGCCATTGGACCGATGAGAAACAATAGAGCACCCACAGCTATAAAAAACCACGCATAGCGGCGGCGGCGGCGCCAATCATCGAGATCGGACTCCAGATGATTCTGTTCACCCTTGACAATTTCGGCCATCATCAGCTGTCTCCCTATGACAAAGTTTTCATAGACAGTATAGGCCGAACCATAGGTCATTTATACTCTTCCATCAACCGCAACAGGTTAAAAATCCGGATTATTTTGGAGAAAACCGCGCCACATACCTGCTATTCTCTGATGCATTTCACTTGGCATCATGGCTAATCGTTGTTTGGCATCGCCGTAGCCAATTTCAGTTTCACCACGCAGATAATCCGCAAATACTCCATCAGCAAAAGCATCCAACGGTTCACCAAACGTATGCAAACCAACACCACCTAAATCGGTATTGACAGCAGGTGGCAAAATTTCTACCACACGCACTTGGGTATCCGCCAATTGTTCGCGTAAAGAGAGGGTGAAAGAGCGCAGCGCTGCTTTGGTAGCACTGTATATAGGCGCAAAGGGTGCGGGAATCAAGGAGAGACCCGATGTAACTTGAATGATGGTCGCACGCTCCTTACTGCGCAAATGCGGTAAAAATAGAAGCGTCAAATGGATTGCCGCCTCTAAATTGATAGCAATTTCCTCTCGCAATTCTGACCAGGAACGGTCAGAGATTTTTGTCAGATTGATCCGCTTTTGAATGCCTGCGTTATTCACCAGCAAATTGCACTCTGGGTAATTTTCCACAACCCAATGGTAAAGTTCCACGCGACTTTCTTCATCTGCAACATCAGCAACACGTGTAATCAGACGCGGATGCTTGTCTTGAGCCTCTGCTAATTTCTCGGCACGTCGACCAACCACAATCACCTGACAACCCTGTGCTAAAAAGCGTTCAGCTAAAGCCAATCCAATACCTGTAGCGCCACCAGTGATGAGTACCGTATCAGTTGTGTTTGTCAATTTTGTAACCTCTCTTTCATGCATGTTCATCGGTACGTCTTGGCTGTTTGTAAAAATGAGCCAAGGCGGTTGCCAAGAGTTTTTGCTCATGATTCAAAACCTCGCCACGAAAAACAAGGATGGCACGGCTGTTTTGAATCGGCATGATGCGTGCTTGCAAAACATCTGAAAGACGTCCTGGGGCTATAAAATCGACTGACAAATTGAGTGTTAATGCCCTGCCTACAGAATGATCGACCGCAAACGCTGTTTCTGCCATAGCGGTGTCAATAAAAGCTGTCATCAATCCACCATGGAGAATGCCATAACGATTGAGCATTTCTTCTTGAACAGTCATTTCGTAAATATAGGCTCCATCATGCAGTCCACAATTTTCAAATTTCATCATCTCTTGTACAAACGCCAATGGGCGGTGATAAGTCGCTTTTTTTGCCTCAATCAAGCGATAGATAGCCTGTAACTCTTCTTCTGGCATACCCTGCAACGATTCTATAATTTTCTCTTTCATAAACATCGCCTCTCTTCTTATCTGACTTTACCGCCCATCTATTTACTGTGCAGATGATTGATAAACCGCTGTATCTTCTGCACCCACCAACGGTTTTGGATAGGGGAAGAGATCGAGTGCACTCACAATTCGACCCTCTGTATCTTTAAAGACCACATGTTCACGTGAAAATTCACGCGGACTGGCTAACCCACAGGCCGCCGCCAAAGCAAAAACACTTTCACGCACATGAAGAATGTAATTCATAACGCGATATTGTTTCTCTTCCGGTACAAGCGCTGACATGTATTTGGGATCTGTCGTGGTAATACCCGTAGGACATTTTCCTGTATGGCACTGCATGGCCATAATACATCCGTTGGCAATCATAAATCCGCGGGCAGAGTTGACAGCATCCGCACCAAGCGCAAGGGCAATCGCAACTTTGTCAGGGGTAATCAACTTGCCAGATGCAAAAATTTTAATGCGATCACGGAGTCCATAACGGCGTGCCGCATTATCGACCTCGACCAGGGCTGAGAAAAGCGGCAATCCCATGCCATCGGCCATAGCTTTGAATGTCGCGCCGGAACCTCCTTCGCTGCCATCCACAGTTAGGAAATCCGGACAGATATTCAACTTCTTCATAGCTATAAACAGTTTTTGCAAACGTTCCACGTTACCCACAACAATTTTCAAACCCACAGGTTTTCCGCCTTTTTCCTGCAACTTTTTCACAAACTCCAACGCTTCTTCTTCGTTATGAAGGAACGGAAACCGATTCGGAGAGTTGACCGTCTGTCCCACAGGAACTTTTCGTATATGGGCAATTTTCTCGTTGACTTTAGAACCTTCCAGATGGCCGCCGCGGATTTTGGCACCTTGATGAAATTTCAACTCAAAAGCCACAATGTTGGGTTGAGCCGCATGGGCAGCAAATTCCTCGAAAGAAAACTGACCGTGATCGTCCCGAAAACCAAACAAACCAGGCCCAATTTGGGCTATCACATCTACGCCTGTGGATAAATGCTCTGGTGCTACACCTCCCTCACCCGTGTTCAGCCACGCACCGCCAGCCATAGCCGCTCCACGTCCTGTAGAAAGAATATAGTGCTCTCCGACGGAACCATAAGAGGTAGCAGAGACTCCAAACATACCTCGTAACTTCCAGGGATGTGGCCGCGATTCACCCACCACCACAGCGTCCTCTTCTGAATACAACCAACGTTTGGCCGAATCATTCACAATCTTTTCATGACGCGTGAATAACCCTTCATGAACAATGGTGTATTTTTTAGCTGGAATGGCTTCATCATTCGCAGCACGCAACTCGCTGGTCAGTTTTGGAAAAACATCATTAGCCAAATAAAGACCTGGCTTTTCAAAATCACGTTTCCCACCAAAACTGATTAAATCCGTACGATATTTCCCCGCAAAGACAACTGCTAAAAAATCAGCCCGGGAAAAAGGTCGTCCTTCCGTATCATTGTCAAACCAATACTGACGAAACTCTGGACCGAGTTTCTCCAAAAAATATCGCATCCATCCGAGATAGGGATGCGCACGTATCACAGAATGCTGAGGTTTTCTGGAGAGCACATAGAGATAACCCAATACTCCAATCGGCAAAACTACGAGAATAAAGATAACCGCAATCAGCAGTATCAAAATCGTTGTTTGCACGGCCATTGCCTCCTCTTTGTTCGGGTTCCAAATGGATGGTTTAGCAAAATCCTTCCCGGTTCATTTTCTACCCTAGCAAGGTCTATAAAAAATATCAAACATCCATTAAATGTAAAGCTATATCAAACAAATACTCTGCCAACAACTGCATAAACCTTGCCGCAAAGAAGCACATTAGGCACAGCGGAGGGATGTACGATGAATCAACATTGGATACGTTACTTTGCGGTAACCGCTGTTACACTATTGGCTGTTAGCGGTTGCAGCGTGCCCAGACAACACCAGCGCAACGGCACGAATACAGAAGTGAAAGCAACAGGGGCAAGAGCGCTCCCTTTTGAAACCGTGTTGGTCACCAATAGACAAGGTATGAACGATCTCGGTGCAAACGATGGTGCCTGGAATGGACTAGTTAAGTCGCATGAGATGGCAGACACTCAACCAGGCGTCGTACAATCTCATACAGTTGCGGATGAAATGAGCAATCTCGAACAGTTGGGCGAGCAGCATGTTCAATTCATCGTAGCTTCCAGTGGAGTTCGAGAATCTGCTGTTCGAGCAGCTGCCAAGAAATATCCACTTACGCATTTTCTGTTGCTGGGTCAAGCAACGACAGGTCAAGCGAATGTTGCTGGTGCTGTTTTTGACACTCAACAGGCAGCATACGCCATGGGATATCTGGCAGGTTTAGCAGACAAGTCAAAGAATATGAATAAGCCCCAGAAAGTAGCAGTTCTCTATAATTCACAAAGTGCACAAGAATTAGCGAATGCTCATGCGTTTGCCAAGGGATTTTCACAAGCATATCCAGGACAAAAGCCTATGCTCATGCGTCTCCCGACTCCGTTTGCATCCATGTCTATCCAATCTGCCATCCACAACGCTACGGAAAAGGGAGCGTTTTTGATATATGGCGCAGGCAACGTGGAAACAGGACCACTCTTACAAGCAGCCGAAACTTCATCTCTACAAATTATGAACACAGGTTACGATGCGGCCAGTAGATTCCCACAACATGTACTTGCCAGTTTAGTCCCTCAGTACAATTTAGCTGTAGAGAATGCAGTTTCAGAGGTCGATCACAATCAATTCAAGAGCAACACAGCCACTTACAACTTGCAAAACCACGGCGTTGTCGTTAGTGTAAGTCACGATTGTCCCATGGAATGGTCGATTGCTGAAGACCGAGTTTTGCAATCTTTTGGGACAACCAGTGTTCGTCATACCTGACCTGAATTTAAACGCCAAGCACGCCGGATATGAGAGTTAAGGGAAGTTTTGTATACCAGGTTTATTGTGACGCAAAATCGAAAACAAAAGGGGCTGTCCCTCAGTTATGGACTGATTTGCGGACAACCCCTGTTTCATCTTGCCAAAGTCAGATTACATATGCATCATCAAAAGTAAGTTTAAAAAATGTTACTTTTTCGTCTTTAAACGCAACTGATGAGAGACTGAAACCCACAAAGAAACCATCAAAGATAGCCATAAAATACCTGCCGCTATAGTGTGATGATGCAAAACAGCAGAAATTGCAGCTAGCAGGATGCCAACAACTAAAATAGAAGCAAGGCGCCCATCATCTACTAGAAGTCCCCATAGGGTTTTCAAAACACTCATGATTGGCTGACCTCCCCAGGAGTTTGCGATGAATCCTCTCCATGCGAAGAACGTAGAGCTCGCTTACAACGAGTGACCAATATATATGAGAGCAGGAGCAAAGTTACAATTAAATAAATAATAGACAAATCCTGATTAGGCCACCGGACATGAAAACTTTCTCCTAACCAGTAGGTTCCGAAAGAGGTGAGCATAATGCCGACAATAAATTTCATTGTGTTTTCAGGAATTTTAGATAAGGGCTGCTTTGCAATGATACCGAGTAAGATGACAACAACCGTGGCTATAAGAGCGCCAAGCACAGCGGATGAAATCGAATGCGAGGCCAATCCGAATGTGATGACAATAAAAATAGCCTCAAGACCCTCTAAAAATGTTCCGCTAAACGTTGTGGCAAAGGCAAATCGATCTATACCAGGCTTTACTTCTCCAGCCGCCTTCTGACGCTGTACTTCTTCTTCATAGCTTTCGGCTTCATTATGCAATGCTTTCAGTCCCGCATAACGAAGAATTGCCTTGCGTAACCAACGTATACCAAACAGCAGCATAAACAAACCAACCATCAACTGCACCCAAAATAAATCAATCACCTTAGCTAAAGGCGCACCTATCAGCGTAACCAAAATCGCTAAAACCAAGACAGCAGAGAAGGCGCCAAGCAGCGCATTTTTCCACCCGCGAATGGCCGCTACGGCGAGAACAATGGTCAACGCTTCAATGAATTCCACACCTGTACCTAAAAAGCTAGAGAGAACAGCAAACCCGTTCATGAATAGATCACCCCAATTTTTTTTGGTATCGTGACTGCTCACTCTCACCTCCTGCAACTAAGGTACAAGATTTCTTTTCCGTCCATACCCATACCCTACTCTTTATGGGGTACGCTTCTGACTGCCAAACCTCTAAAATTTCTTTTCCATGAGGCAACAAGATTTCCACTTTATAAAGCCACTGTGCTCCATGATAAGCTCTTTGCACAATGACACCTGTCCAGCTAAAAATATGATCGCCAGAAGAGAGGGACGGATGAAATCTGTCCTTCCATTCCACAGTTCCATCATAAGTATGGAGATGTAAGTGATGAGGACGGAGGAGAAGCAAGTACGGCATACGCTGGACAACTTTTTTGCCATCAAGCAACATCTGATATCCTTTCCAGTCTACCATAATCGATGAATGATCTGAACGTACAACTTGTACGGGTAAAACATTGGCAGCTCCCATAAAATGCGCCGCAAAAGCCGTACCGGGCTGAGTATACAGCCCTTGAGGAGAACCTGTCTGTTCCACTTTTCCCGCATTCAACAGTACGATATGGCTAGCCATGGACAAGGCTTCAATTTGATCGTGTGTCACGTAAATGGTTGTCGTCTTAGCTGCAGATGAAAATTCTAGTATTTCCCAGCGCATTTGTTCACGCAATTTAGTATCTAAGGAAGAAAGAGGTTCATCCATCAAAAGAATCTGTGGATTTGGAGCCAGGGCTCTGGCTATAGCAATTCTCTGCTTTTGTCCTCCTGAGAGTTGATGAACCATAGCATGTCGATATTCCTGCATGCGAACCAGAGAAAGGACTTCCTCCACACGATCGACAATCTGTTGGCGAGGCAATCTTTTCACCTTAAGTCCAAACGCAACGTTTTCAAATACCGACATATGTGGCCAGAGTGCAAAATCCTGAAACACCATACCCACATTGCGCACTTCTGGTGGTACAATATAACCGGGTCTAGCCCAAACCTCTCCAGCAACTCTTAATTCACCTGCTTGAATGTCTTGAAACCCTGCTAAAATCGACAGCAATGTGGTTTTTCCACACCCTGATGGACCTAATAGAGCTAAAAAAGCCCCAGAAGGAATATTCAAGGTAATGTTTTGTAAAACTTCTTTGTCTCCATAGCTTTTACTCACTCCCCGAAACTCAATCAGCATAGGGCATATTCTCCTTTCGCATGTCTAACGTACCGTTCAACAAAGTTTCTACTCGACTCCAACAGAGTTGGAAGAACGTAAAAGCATAGACTCTACCCATCTTCCCAGCATATACAGAAGGAGTACAATGATGAGTCCAAGAATGGACATTGCTGACCCCCGCGCAAATTCAAAAGCATTGAATTTCTGTTGAATCGTCTCTGGAAAAGGTGGCGAACCTGGTGGATAAAGCAAAGATGAGGCAGGAAGCTCAAACATTGTGCCGGTCATGGTCATAAAAAATGTTGAGACCGTCGTCGTTCGCACCAATGGCATGACAATTTGTGCAATCACTCGCAAGTTGGAAGCACCTAAACTAAATGCGGCAGTCGCAAGATTCCCAGACACTTGCTGCATGCTCCCTATCTGCAAACGTACAGCGTACGGCAATGAGCCTGCTAAATAAGCCATACCCAGACATATCGGCGTGCCGTAAATGACGAAATGAAGTGGAATAAGCCATGTTGCATTGTAAGCAAAGATGAAACCGGCTGCTAAAACAATACCCGGAACTGCAATGGTAGCTATCATTAACAAATTGATAAATTGATTGATTTTAGAGCGACGAAACATCATCTGATAGGCCAAAAAAAGCCCTAAAATCATCGTTAAAAATGCATTTGTCAACGCGTAGACCAACGTGCGTAAAAGCGCTTGAAGACCACTGCCTCCTGGTTTGAATAGACTCTTATAGTGGACTAGCGTCCAACTATGGGCATCAAGATGAGTCACATAATTTTTCAAAAGTGATTGAATGATGGTCGATCCGATGGGTAAAAAAAACGCTAGAAAAAGTATAAAAAAAGCCACAAGACTGAAACCACGATGATGGTTGCGTATTTCGGTTTGTTCTTTACTGTGTGTACTGATGGTGGCAAAAGAACGTGTTTTCAAAAAATGAAATTGCAGATAAAAAGCTAAGCCCATGATGACGATTAAAATCAGCGACAAACTGGCAGCTGAAGGATAATTTACAGGCGTCTGGTCTAGAGAAGCGTATATTTGATACGTAATAAGCGGAATGTGCATCTGCGGAGTGATGGCTGCAGCCATACCAAAATCTCCGAATCCTTCAGCAAACGCCAACGACGCACCCGCTAAAAGAGCTGGTAAAAGCAAAGGCAATGTAATGCGTCGCAAACGATACCCTGCATTAGCGCCTAATAATCGGCCTGCTTGTTCATACTCTAAGCCAATATTTTGAATGGACGGCACAAGAGCAAAATAAATAAAAGGAATATACCGCAAGGCCATGACCACAACGAGTCCTTCTTTTGAAAAAAACCATTGTGTCAATCCGTTTGGCAAATTCAACCATTCACTAAGAATACCTCCTTCTTGCATCAAACTCACCCAGCCCTGGGCGATGACATAGGAAGGAGCAAAAAAGACAATCCATACGGAAGTGTCTAAAATTTTGCCCATTTTCTTTCCACCACGAACTCTTGCAAAAGCAACCAACGTCGCCAAAAAAGTTGCCAAGATGGCAGAACCAGCTCCTAAAACAAGAGAATTGACTATGGCTTGCCCATTCAGAGGATTAGCAAAAAGTTGTTGCAAGGGCTGCCATGATGGTTTCCAAGACATAGGTGTATTAAAAACATTAGGAAATCCTACTTGAAGCAACAACGCTGCCAGCGGATAGAGAATGAGAAGAAAAAAAATCAGCAAACCGGGCAAAGAACCCAGCCCGCTGAAAAATGGCCTCCACTTCTGCTTATTCCGTAATGCTGTCATGGAACCATTCCTGAATTTGATTTTCCTGATTGGCAGCTTGTACAGGATTGACCCTTACCCAGTGAATACCATTTTGTTGTCGCGCTGGATTGGGAGATTCTCCTTGAATAATAGGATTAAAATATGAATCTCCTCCACCATTTTGCGGATTCAACATTACCTGTTGCCCTTGATGAGATAGAACAAATTCAACGAATTTTTTGGCTGCAGCCATATCTGGAGCGTTTTTATCGATGCCCAAAACATCCGGTAACGTGAATACGCCAGATGAAGGATAAATGATTTGAATAGGTGCGCCCTTCTCTTTTGCAGCTACTAATGCAGAATCCTGAATCATAATAGCCTTGACCTGACCTTTTTCTAAAGCCTGCAATGTGACACCATTGGTTGGAAATATTTTTAACCCATTTGCCTTTAGACGAGTGAAAAAAGCTTCCCCCTGCTGTTTGCCCATCAACTGTAAAATCCCCGCTACAAAAGGAAAGGTAGGTCCTGAAATAGCCGGATCGTTCATAGCAATCTCATTCTTCCAATAGGGTTTAAGCAAACTGCTCCAATCGGTAGGATATTCAGACGGAGGAACAAGTTTGGTATTGACAGCAATAGCTGCAGCTGCTGTTACACCACCTGGAAAATAGGCGTCACTAGAGGGAACCAATGATTTGCCCAGACTTGTATAGTTGTCATAATCGCTAGGCTTCCAGCCCTCCAGAAGCATCCCTTGATTGGCAAGCGCCTGCATGGTAGCTGCTCCATCAAACCAGGCAACGTCCCAATGAGGATTGCTTTTTTCAGCTTCCAATTTGGCGACAATCGTACCTGTTGAATTATCGTCTAGTTTCACTTGAATTCCTGTTGCTTTTTCAAACGCTTGAGCCATGGCTGAATCATAGCCTTGCGCTGAATAGAGCACCAATTGCTGATGACCAGTTGAGCTTACTGATGTAGTGTGGTTCTGTTTTTGACTGGCATTTGCATTTGTCGTGGATGCAGCAGTTTGACATCCTGATACCAAAAAGCCCAAACCTAATAATGAACCGAAAATACCCAACAATTTGCCATATCTCATGTTCAATCAATCTCCACTCCTTCTGTAGACATGCTTATGAACAAAACACGCGCAAACCCTCTAAAGGCTTGCGCGTGTAGACTAACAAATGAATATAAATGATAAATAAATTTCTCGTAAATATTTGTAAACTTATGATGAGGAATGTGTAAAGATTACAACACCGAAGTGGAGACGGCTATGGAGCTCTCTCGTCCTAAAGAACATGCCTCGACTATTTCGCGCCATTCCATATAGCGGCGCAAAATATCTTCTTCTATCAATTCACTTCCACGCTGTACTTCGACGAGTTTCAGTCTATCCAACGCACGAATGGCGTGCCACTGTTCAGCATATACTCGAACCACATCACCTGCACCAATGGGGAAAATACGATTGTCCAAAGCTACTTCTCCGTGTCCTTCTAATATCGTCCAAGTCTCCGTGCGATGGAAATGTTTTTGGTAGGAAAGGTTGCAACCAGGGGAAATTTCAATCCACTTGGTCAATACTTCTCCCTCTTCAAGTTTTTGATAATCAAGCACTCGATAACTTCCCCAGCGCCGTTCTTCATACATAGGTCTTCCTTGAAAAGGTTCGACCACATCTTTTAAGTGGGCGCTAGCCTCTTTATCTGCAACGAGTATGCCATCCGGTGTGGCCGCAATCATCATTCCCTGCACACCCAGCGCTACCACGGGAATACCCAGTTCGTTTAACACATGCGTCTCCTGGCAATCTTTTAGCACACCCGAACCAAGTAACGGCTGACTCATTTCTTCAGACAAACTCGCCCATGTACCTAAATCTTTCCATACTCCTCGATAAGGTAAAACGGCAATTTTTCCCGTTTTCTCTACAACTTCGTAGTCGAACGATCTTTTCGGCAACTCTAAAAATTGTCCTCGCAATCCTTGATAAGTGGCTTGATAACCTCTGCTTGACAGCCAATGGCGCAAAAAAGAAAGACGAAATGCAAACACTCCGCAATTCCATAAAGCGCCGCGGTCCATCAATTTTTGTGCAATATCTGATGAAGGTTTTTCCACAAATTGTTCCACCCACGCTATACCATCCGTGGATTCACCAGGAACAATGTAGCCAAATTTGCTTGTGGGCTCTTCAGGAACGACTCCCATTAATACCATATCGGCTGACGATTCCTGTAGAACTTGCTCCAAACGAACAATTTGTTGAAAATAATGATTCTCCACAAAATGATCAACTGGTACCACGGCCACCACTTCATCTGGTGAAATTCCTTCTCTATCCAACAGATATAAAGCAGCCAAGCTGATGGCAGGAAATGTATCCCTGCGAGCTGGTTCTTGAATAAAAGAAATTTCTCCCAGTTGACTTTGCACCAATTCCCACTGTGCTTTGGACGCACAAACATAGGCGTTATTTTGCATACCCACGTCTTCCAACTGCTTCCACACTCGTTGCAACATAGACACAGGTTGACCCGTTTCCTTGTCTGGCAGTACTTTAAGAAATTGTTTCGATCTCGCTTCATTGGACATGGGCCAAAGCCGTTTTCCAGAACCTCCGGAAAGAAGAATGATTTTCACACCAAACGCACCTTTCTTGCGCACTCTATGACGAGTAATAACCTAAAAAGTAAACCATCTGAATGAAAGTTTCGCCACGAACCTATTGAAACCTGCTGATGTGCTTCTCCCTACAATACCTTCGGCAACACAACGGCCTCATTTTGAACATGGGGTGTAAACCAGCGTATACCTATACTTGGAGCATGTCCGTCACTTGGAGAAACCACCAATTGACCATCAGGGATGCGTGTCGAGCCCACAAAGATGATGGTGTGCATGGGATGGGGTGTGTAAAACGTTATTCCTCTCAATTCAGACAGACTTGGCCAATGTTTACCAAACACCGGATCGTACAAAGGGTCAATATGAATTTCCAGCCACCGCCCCCGTTGAAGCAAATGATAGTGGAGTTGACTGTGAACCCGTTCATAAGTCAGTAATCGACTCGTTCGAGCCACCAATATTTTCCCATCATCCTGCCAGTGCGCCAAGGTCTGCAAAGCTTGGACCGCGTTTTTTGGAAGACAGAGAAATTCCTGATTGGCAGCTAAATGTTGAGCAACGACCACCGATTTACCTTCACGAACCAATTTTCTCAGATGCACAAGCGAAAGTTCATCATCCAAATCCCCCGCGGTCCACTGCCAAAGAACTTCTCCTCGACTGCCAATCTTTTCATGAGTATAACGAGAAAATCCGTACAAAATGGATCCATCCGGCATATGTACCGGTTTCATTACTTTTTTCAATCCAAAGGATGTACTGTCGATGTCTGTCCACATATAACGAATACCCAATTTACGTGTTACATCTAAATGATAGTACGGAGATTGCGGTACCGCTCCCATTTGATAATGAAAAAACGGGCGCAAATGACGGGAACCAAAGTTATCAACATTAGCCATATTACCGTGATCGATCCATACGGGAACCTGGACACCATCCGAGAGCATACGTTGAACAGCCTTTACTGCAAGCAATCGATGAAAACGTGTACCTTTTTCTGTTACGGTACTGAAATCGCCATAACTATGCAAACTGTCTATCCATCCACAGGATAGATAATGGCGAATTGCGCTAGCTGCATAAGGTTTGAGACTCAAGCCGTAAAAATAGGCAAGCTGTTGATGTAACGGAACACCGCCTACATCAATATTTCGTTGAATGTTGCTTCCGTTATAAATAAAAAAAGAATCGGCAATATCCAAACCAAGTCCCCGTCCGTATGGCGTCATATCATACGTGTTGAGAAACTGGTGAATTTGATTAAATTTGCGTAACGTCTGATGATCTGCGTCGCTGGCAATGGCTAACATGGCATGATAGGGATACGGATAGGGACGCAGTTGTACAGGCTGATTGGAGGATTCGAGAATTCTTCCCGGATGTCCAGACACACGCTTCCAAGGCACCATGCCATGCTCCTGGCAGGATGGCACCATAGACAGTGCCGAGATGAATCCGAGAGCAAGCAAAGCGAAACGTTGCCACGCTGAGCGCATCAAGGCCACTCCCTTCATCCATACTCCAGAGCAGTCAGGATCGATGAGAGTATGGCCTTAAATGGTCAGCCATAATCAGGGATTTGATTGCGATTCGGGAATAAATTGGAATGTGTGAAGTGTCACGACATTCTGTGCTGAAACACTGGCTTGTACGCGCAGCCATTCATTTTGGCCTGCTACGCGAATCTTTACGCGACCTTTGACCAACAAAAGACGTGTTCCTTGAACATCAAGTTGAACATCAAACTGGGATGCATAATGCACTTGTTGGATGGAATGATGCAGCAGGGGATCCATCTGTGTGATTTGTTTCTGCCAGGCAACAGGGATCACTTTTGCATCAGGATGAAGTAACGCGTAAAGTTCTGGGATTCGATTTTCTGCTGACATATGCACAAATGCCAGAAATAATTCTGTAATGGCATTGGCGGCGGACAGCGGCGCATTGCTCTGTTGATAGGCAGGAGAAGGATTGCCTGTGTATGTCAACGTGCCCATGGGTAATGGATTGTTGGCCAGTTGAATTTGTGGCGAATCCATAAGTTTTTTCGGCAATTGCACGCTGTAAATGTCACTCGTATGAGCAGCAAGTACGGATTGAGACGTAGCCTGTACAGCAACAAGCCGAGCAAAAACCAGATAGCGATAGGGTGTTAAATAGAGCGCATCGAGGGGATAACAAGCTTCCAAAATCATGCTGGGAGCTACCGTATTGGGTACGCTTTCACCCACATGTGCGATTTCATGTCCTGTAACCTGATATATATAGGTTTGTCCATAAGACTCAAATACCAGTTGGTCACCACTCTTCAGTCGATTGATGTGGCGAAACCAGGTTGCGTTGTGCGCGGCAATGACACTAGCACCAGGTTGTCCCGGTTCAGCACTGTTTTTTAGATGTCCAGCAGCTACATTGAGCACCGTATCGTCAGTTCCCTGCAAAACGGGTACGCGAACAGATAGACTTGGAATTTGCAGTATACCCATCAGGGGGGCGGATGGTACGCCCCCAAGAGATGCTGCTAACGCTGAGGCTGCAGGAGAAAGTGGAGCCAGAGACTGCCGACTGGAACGCAACATTTGTTTGGCTTTCGCCAATTCGGCTTGCCCAATAACGCGACTTCTCAGATAAAAAAATGGAATTCTAGCTGCTATGCCAAGCCCTATGACGCAGAGCGCAATGCCGATAATAGTCAACCAACGTTTGGAAAGCTTTTGCATGACTTACCTGCGCCGGGCAATCCGCAAAACACCCGCGCCAAATCCTAGAAAAGCTAATGCCATAGCAGCTTCCGGCAATACAGGAACTCCCGTAACTGGCTTGGTTGCTGAAACAGTTTGTATGACCGGTGAAAGAACCACATATTCACCTGGTGTAGAAACTGAGAACTTGACGCTGCCGGGTTGAAACGACGCCGTTTGCACCGATTGCCAACCACCGGGGGTTTTCTGAACCAATTCATCTCCTGTTTGCAGAGAAGGGAATTGTAATTGGACACTTAAAGGCGCTTTTAAGCTTGTATTGGCTGAAAGATTGAGGGAGAAACTGGTTACCACGCGATCGCCCGCTGGTATCATTCCTTGAACTTGCGAGGGAGGCAGACTCACAAACAGCACTTCTGATTTTGAACTCACTGCACCTGCAGATGCGGAAACGGTGTATTTGAGAGCACCCAACTGTCCGGTAACCACGCTGCCACTTGGTTTCATTTGTGCATCGGCGCTGACAGAAGACGTGACAGGAATGGAAAGAGGGCTAAGATGAGCTTTAGCCAGTGCTGACTCACCAACCTGTGCCAAAACTTCTTGTCCTTGCAGAGTGGGATGGACATCGTGCAGGTTTAGATCAACATATTCCAATTGATGACCGGCAAAAGCTGAATGCGCATGAGCTACAACCACTTTAGGGAAAGAGGCTGCCTCCTGGCGAATAATGTCATCCATCATTCCTTGAAATTGATTGGTCACCTGATGCAAGGGGCTACCAGAAGGAAAGGGATTATAGAGCGTATATAAAACAATGGGTGCCTGACTTTCTTTACGAATGGCAGCTAATGTGGCCTGCAAATTTTCTTTAAATTGGTCAACGAGCTGCATACCACTTTGCATCTCTGACGGCGTCAGTTGCAGCCCATAGGTGGTAGCAACTGTGGAAGCATCTTGCAACAGATTATAGCGAGCGGCAAAATGAAGTAAATCGTTGCTGCCAATGTCCAGTGTAATCAGACTTGCGTGTTGAATACTCGAAGAAATGTCTGGTTGTTGCAAATTGAGCAGCAAATCTTTTGACGTCCATCCAGGCACGCCAAGATTCGTAACAGAAAGGTGATATTGTTTTGCCATCCAATCAGGAAACGCTTCCACAGAGGGAGTTGTATTGCCAGCAGTATCTGGCAAGTTATACCCAAACGTAATAGAATCCCCCAGTGCCACCAAGGTGCCTTCCATGGGGGCTTGCGTTGCCGCCATAACCGTTGGTGCGCTCAGTAGCGCCACTAACCCTGCTGCACCCACTGCGCCAGCAATCAGGCGCGTAGTATGCTTTCCTTTCATATCCATCGCGCTCCTTTGACCCACTTTCAAATCCAAATTCGTAAAGAATACTTCAGTGACTGACACAATGTCTGCTTGTCTGTCTTTCATCATATACCAAATCATTGAAAAGAAGAAATAGTTAAAAAACAGCCTGGCAAGGATTCAATCATCCCTGCCAGGCTCTATCCGTATCTGCTCGATTTCTCAATGGCTTGAAACAGTTATTGTCCGTGCGCTACAGTAGCAGCAACCGGCGCAGAAAGTAAATCCTGCAACCAATCCCGCTCATGATGATCTGAATCTGTAAATACAATCAGGACCATATTATCTTCCATCCAATAGAAGTTGATTTGACCCTGTACACTATGAATAGATGATTTATCCAAATTCATGCCCTCAATTTGTTGTTGCAAATTCTGGAGTGTCTGCAGATATTGCAACAGGACAATCTCAATTTCTTCATCATAATCTCTGTCCGAAGCAATACTGTGTCCATTTTGATAGGCCATCCATCCGAGTACGCGAGTTTCTTCATGCAACTTGTAAAAGCGTTGAATCCAATCATCCAATTTTCCACTTTGCAATCCTTGTGAGACCAGACGGAATGGATGTCTATTTACAGGTACACGCTTGACCCCACTGGAAACGTTACTAGCAGAAGCAACAGGAGTCTCGTTCAATGAAGATGAGACAAACGGCTGATGAGCTAACGGCTCTGTTCGGTGTTCTTCAGTCATTCGCTCTACGTCTTCGAGAAGCAGCGATAAAAAATGTTGCACGTCATCCGTATCCACGTTACTGGTGGCTGCTACCTCTGTTTGAATGGGCGCTATCTCATGTGTCTGCGCCAGTTGGCGAAGTACGGTCGCCGCCTGCGAGGCCAGCGACTGTTCCTCCGGCTTCTTGGTTGGTTCTGCTGCCTGCGGCTCAATCATTTGCTTTAATACACGCTCCATAGCCACATCCAGCGAACTTTTTTCCGTTTTATGATGATGACCTGAAGTCTTGCTGTGCTCCAAATCTTCCAATACATTTTCCGCCAAACGTTGGATATCCATAGCTTCCATCCCCTTTCTTTCTGCCCGATCACGATGAACCCATCAGCTAGCTGCTTAGACTGACATTCTGTTTATGTTCCAAAACTTGCTGCAATAATTGAATCGCGCGGCGCGCTTTTTCCTTTTCTTCCTCCGGAGCATCCGGTAAAAGTCCTGTGCGTGCTTGATGCAAAGCAATCAGACCCAATCTTTCCATACGAGCAATTTCTACTGAACTGAGCAAACCTGTGGATTTCGGCAAATCCGCTTTTGACTGCATTTGCTCGGCAACCGCAGCCACACGATTGGTTTTACAAAAGACAGTGGCAATAGCTGCCAGAAGAGCAAGACCGCCTGAAATCCAGAACGCTAAAGCCAACCCATGATGGAATGCAGGCCCAATCATGTTTGGGAAGAAATGCATACCGAGTAATGTAGAACGATTCGCCGCGGACAGATTGTTCAAAATCTGCGCTGGCAACAAATGAGCCATTGGATTATAGCCAAGAAGCGCAGCAAAGAGAGACGCTGTAGGCGGAAGTTTGGAGACCATTTCTGCATACGGAAGAGGCACGCCATGTTGGCTCAACCCATTCAAATACGCTTGCGGCAAACGACTGGCCAATCCGCTAATTACAATACTGAAGAAGAGACCCATACTCATTAACTGTCCAGCATTCATGAAAGTGGCTCGCATTCCCGAGGCAACCCCTCGATAACGCGGTGGCACAGAATTCATGATAATGGCTGAGTTTGGCGAAGAGAAGACACCCATACCTATACCAATGATGAAAAGATACGTTGCGAACGTCCAATAATGAAAATTGAACGGTAAAGTATTGATAAGTGCAAAACCACCAGCTGTAATAATCATGCCAGCAAACGTGTACCATTTCGCGCCTGCTTTGTCTGACAAATACCCGCTAATAGGTCCTGCTACCAAGAATCCGACCATCTGCGGCAGCGTGTCAATGCCTGCCTGTAATGGTGTATGAGAGAACGAAACGTTATGGAGCGGCAACCAGATACCTTGCAGCCAAATGATTAACATAAATGACAAACCACCGCGAGCCAAGGCAGCAAAAAGTGAGGCAATATTGCCTAATGTGAACGAACGGTGCGCAAATAAATGCAACTGGAAAAGCGGATGCTCCACGTTCATCTCTACAAAGACAAACACAATCAAACAGACTACGCCGCCAGCCAAAGCTGTGACAACCCACGGATTTCCCCAGCCCATGGAGCTTGTGCCATAAGGCATGATACCATATGTCAAACCCAGCATAATACCAAGAATTCCCAATCCCAAAAACAAATTCCCGAGCAAATCAAGCGAAGCTTTTACCTTGACGCCAATCTCTTTCAAAGCCAGATACGCCCATATGGTTCCAAAAATACCCACCGGAACATTGACTAAGAAAATCCAGCGCCAATCTCCAGCATCAGCCAACAAACCACCAACAACTAGACCAATAACGCTGCCACCCACTGCAGCAATCTGGTTTAATCCTAAAGCAAAACCGCGTTGTTCCATTGGAAAAGCATCTGTTAAAATCGCAGAACTGTTTGCAAACAGCAATGCGCCGCCGACACCCTGCACCAAGCGGAAGATGATTAATTCAACCTCACCGGCCACACCTTTGCTCCAGGTGATTGAACATAGAATTGAGCCAATGGTAAAGATGAAAAACCCAAGATTATAAAGCCGAACTCGCCCAAACATGTCCGACAGTCGTCCAAAAGTAACAAGAAAAACAGTAGTAGCCACATTGAAACCAAGTAAAACCCAGAGTAAAAGCGAAGTCTGATTGCCCGCCAGCGGATCGACTTGAATACCTTTAAAAATGGCAGGTAAAGCAATAATAAGAATGGTCTGGTTAATAGAGGCCATCAAAACACCGAGCGTCGTGTTAGATAATGCTACCCATTTATAAGATGAGCCACGCCCTGATGCATTGACGGCTGCAACTGATGTAGACATGCGCCTACTCACTCCCCTTCTGTGAAATAAATGTATATTTTTTTGTCTCTAAAGCTTTTTCTGTCATGCGAAGTTTTTCTTCGTAACGATTTTTCATATTTTGCAGATTTTGCATTTTTAACTGAATTTGAGAAAGTGTGCTGCGCAGCATATCAGCCGCTTCCTCAAGCTCAGAACGGCGAATCTCTTCACTGAGACACGCATTGTCCGCATTGAGACGAATCTGGTCAAGCCTAGACTCCACATCCAGCATATGACGAATCTCATTGAGAGAGTATCCCAGATGATTTTTTAAGCGGACAATTTGCTCAAGCTTGCCCACGACCTTTTCATCGTATAGGCGGTGTCCACCGCTTGTTCGAGATTTTGGCGAAATCAGGCCAATTTCTTCGTAATAATGCAGTGTTCTCGCCGTCAGCCCAAGCCGCTGGCAGACGGCTTCTACAGACAGTTCCGCCTCCGCTTGTTCCACTCTCCCCACCTCGTTGTTGATTTTAGACACTCTGATATTTCGCCTCACAAAAAGATACTAACGAAAATGTAACCTTACGTCAACGTAAGGAAGCGATTTCTTTACGGATTTTTTTTGATTTCATTAAATTGCCCATATTTCTTTAGCTCACAATAACAATTACAGACAACTCAAAAAACCTCACCCCCTGAGTTAAAGAAGGGTGAGGTGTGGAAAATCTCTATTCTAGAAATTTCATTAATGTTTGCTCGATTTTGGTTTACTGGGTGCAGGTGCCGATGTCGGTAGCACCGAGTTTCCTACAGGCACTGAATTCCCCTGTCCTCCAGGCGCTGGCGGTGAAGGTGGAGAACTCGTATTCCCAGTACTCGAAGAATTTCCAGTGGTGTTGCCCGGGTTGCCACCATTCGTATTATTTCCCGTGGTGTTTCCCGGGCCTGTGCCGTTTCCCTGACCACTTCCCGGTCCATTTGGTCCCTGTCCAGGAGGGTTGCCGGGATTGTTGTTACCTGGACCGTTGCCTTGATTGGGCAAAGTGGCAGACGGCACATTAATGGTTACTGTCAAGGGAGAGCCCACTGTCTGCTGCGTAGAAGGATCATACGCCTGAACTTGATACGTGTACGTGTTCCCCTGCACAACACCGGGATCGACAAACGTGGTATTTTGCGTTTGACCAATGAAAGTCAAGCTGCTTGAACTTGAATTACTGCTGTTTGCAGAAGAACTGTTGTTTGTTGTATTGCTTGCGCTGTTATTGCTGTTGCTTGCATTGGATGAACTGTCTTCTGCGCGCGAAATTTGATAGACCCAACCATTGTTTTGGCCATTCGCCTTCCAGTTGAGAATAACCTGATTTTGGCTGGCGTTGTAACTAGCCTGTAAACCAGAAATAGGCTGTGAAGTGTTCATAGCTGCATTCGGCAGACCTGTTGCATAAGGATAGGGACCTTCCGGAAATTGTTGCGGCGTCTGACCAGCAAGCGCGTTAACCATCACGTCTCGCCAAAGTTCAGCCGCATTGCCTGATGGGTCGAGCGTCACCCAAGACATATGATGTTCTGGGGTTGTCACGTCATAGCCGATGTAAATGGAACCCACAATATTCGGCGTGTAACCGTCAAACCAGCCCGTTCTTACCCAATTTGGATGATTGCCTACCAATCCAGGAGAATACTGGACTGTCCCTGTTTTACCAGCCACACCCCATCCCTGAATTTGCGCTAACTGACCCGTTCCAAAATCGACAACATCTTGCATCAAACGGGTTAATACGTGAGCCGTATGAGGTGTCATGACCTGCTTGGCTTGAACCGGATCGCGATAAATGACCTGACCGGATGCGTTGACAATTTTATTGATAAGATGCGCTTCCATTTGAACGCCATTGTCATCAAACGGCTCATACGCCTGCGCCATCATGATCGGACTGACATCGAGATTCCCACCAATAGCAATACCCAACTGATGAGACGCCTGTTGGCTGACAGGTATACCATCATTTTCCGCAAAGCTCACACCGTTTTGAATGCCGATTTGCTGCAGCAACCAGACAGAGGCGACATTCTGGGACCACTGGATACCGTATTGTAAGGTAATTTTCGGTGGCGCATTGGGATTCCAGTTTTCCGGTGTATACCCACCGCCAAAATCATGTGGAGTATCGTCCAAAACGGACAAATAGTTCCATTTGCCACTTTCGATAGCAGGGCCGTAATCCATAATCGGTTTGATGGACGATCCCGGTGAACTAAGCGAATAGACACGATCAATGCCTAGTCTTGTGTAATCTTGTTTACGGCTGCCTGCTGCGCCTAAGATTGCACCCGTTTTTGGATCAAGGAAGATGGCGCCGCCTTCAACTACTGTACCGGTTGTGGGGCCTGGCCAATCATTGTCATATTTATTCGTAAAGAATACTTGATGCAAAGCCGCCTGAACATTGGGGTCAATCGTCGTATAAATTTTCAAGCCGCCCTGTGAAAGTTCTTCTGGCGAGATGCCATGACGCTGAGCCCAATCAAAGAGAAAATTCGTGAAAAGTGGATGTTGGCTCCAACCACTTTCACCCATAGAATGTGCAGAAACACCCAAAGGTTGCTTCATAGCCCAATCTGCTTTGGCCTGCGAGATATAGCCGTAGTTAGCCATATTTTGCAAGACAATATTGCGCCGCGCTATGGCTGCATGCGGATGCAACAACGGATCGTATGCAGAAGGCGCTTGAGGCAAGCCAGCTAAAAGCGCAGCCTGATCTAGCGTCAAGTGAGGATCTTTGCGCAAGTCTACGCCAAAATACAATTTGGCCGCCTGTTCGACACCTGTAGCATTAGATCCCAAAAAAACTCGATTCAGATACATGGTTAAAATCTCTTGTTTGGTGTAATGACGAGATAATTGAACACCCAAGACCACTTGTTTAACCTTGTAAGAAATCGACTTGTTGTCGGTTAAGTAGACCATCTTCGCCAATTGTTCCTGAATGGTGCTAGCACCTTGATCGGCTCCGCCAGCAAGCAGATCGACATAAGCTGCACGTAAAATAGAACGGAAATCGATACTCGATGGCGAACTCCAGAAGGTATGGTCTTCTGTAGCCACTAAAGCGTTCTGTAAATCCTTTGGAATATCCTGATAGGGAATCGAGGATGAACCATTGCCAATCGTTATATATTTTTGTCCATTACCATCATAGACAACGGTTGGCGAATTAAAATCATTCATTTTAGCTGCATTAAAAGGTGTAAACTGCACCAACAGAAAGAATCCTACAGTAAATAGGATAACCACTACCAAAAGAACAATAATCAGCGTCAAAATTAACTTTCCAATGGAAAATCCGCCTTTTACTGCTTTGGTCGTATTTTTTCCAGCAGGTGCTGTAGGTCGCTTCGATCGCAAAAGGTTCCCTCCTTGGCCGGAGCCTTATTCATCGATAATGATACTTTCTGACAGTCTAACAGAAGATGAGGAAAAGGGCACGGGAAGCCATCACATAGACTTCTTTACCCGTGCCCCCAACTCTTTTGTGTTTTCTTACCTTAAATATGTTTTAAACGCCAACTATACGATGGTGCGGGAATACTGGTTGGTGCTGTTAATGTTTCACTGATCTTTTGATTTCCCGCAATCACGGTTACAGTACCAATGGTTTGCCCAGCGGCAATGCTATGTGCCTTCATTGAATCTAAGTGTACAACGCGATGGACAGTCATTCCAGGCCAACCAACCATGCTAATGGGTGAAGTGGTTGTCACTGTTATTGGATTCGACATCCATGGTACAGACAATTGAGCCACAGGTGTTTGAGCAGGTAAAACTTGAACTACGCGAATCATTTTTTGCGCCTGCTCAGAAAGAGATACACCTTCATTTAAGGCATTCATTAAAGGTTGTAACCCTTCCTGCCCCAGGACCACACCCAGAATGGTCGCTTTTTTGCCATCTACCATCTTTTTGGATGCAAAGACGAAACAACCACCCGCCTGTGGCGTACTTCCAGTTTTACCAGCAAAAATACCACCTTGACCTAAATTATAATCTACATTATATATCGTTCCTGCAACAGGCACAGTAGCCTGGGCCATGCCGGAAATATCTCGAAAAGCCCGAATTTGAATCACTTTGTTGAACAGCTTTAACAAGTCCTGAGCATCACTCGCACTGCCAGGGTTAAAACCGCTCGCATCCACGTAATGCGTATGAGTCATGCCAAGTTTTTTAGCTTCAGCGTTCATCTGCTGGACAAAAGCAGACTGACTGCCGGCAACCCAGTGAGCCAGAATGTAAGCAACATTGTTACCTGAAGGAAGTAACAAACCTTCTAAAAGCTGGCGCTCGGAAAGTTTTTCCCCCGCAACCACTTTCATCACAGATTCGCCTTGAGCCACATCTTCTTGATAAACTTGCACATCTTTAGGTGTCATGGTTAATTCCGGACCACTTTCACCCACGCCGAGAGGATATTTTTTCAAAGTCAGATAAGCTGTCATAAGCTTGGTCACACTGGCAATGGGCAGTGGAGTGTTGGAACCAAAATGACCCATTTCGCCGATCCCGAGAACTTCCAGAGCCGCTTCGCCTTGCTGTGGCCAGCGTATGGAAGCCTGTCCAGGAACCTGCGCATCTGATGCCAGTATGGGTGTAGCAGTAATTGAAGGTATGGGACGAAGCAACTGTACAACAGGTAGTGCAATCACCAACAAGACAATGAGTAATACTATCCAACGAATTCGCACACTGTACCTCCCACCACCTGATCTGCCTTCGTATGAAAAGCCAGCCGTCAGGTTTACTCTCTTTTTAGGTTTGACGTCTCATCCAGAACTTAGATAGGGCTGAAAAACATTTTATACATAATCTTGCTATCAAGACCATTCATGATGCTGACTCAGAAGCAGCAGCCACTCGTTGTCCAGCAAGATGACGATACCTCAAATACATAACAATTCGCCATGGTAAAATCATTCCAAAAGCAAGAACAAAGAACAGAGACCCTGTCTGCAGGATGGTCACATACTGTTCTACATAAGTGTGCAGAATAATCCGTAAAGCAAGCAGAATCAGCAGAATGGCTATAAAACCGCGAGAGCGTTTGAGATAAATATGGCCATCTTCAGCCCGATACATTTTCGAGGTGGAGATGAGCGGATAGCTAAAAATGACACCTACCAGAAAAGCAGCGACGGCGTATAGAAATGGTTCATGCGTCTGTGGCGCGATATACATCAGAAATCCTGTACTCATGGCTACTGGCGGAATTAAAATTTTTCGCGCGTTTGTTGGTTTTCGACTTGCCCGAACACGCACAAAAATGACAGTCAAAGCAAAAACGACGGCAATTAGTGAACTGAGAATCTCAGCTGTCACTTTACTCACCTCTCTCCTGACTGACAAATAAATTCCCTCGCATCAAAGCGAGATGCGCTTTCCAAACACGAATCTTATCATCGCTGCTTTTACATTATAACGGACTTGCCCATACAGACAGACATGCAATTTTGACGATTACTCGACACCCTATCATCAACCCAGATTATTTTCCTTTTTTTACTTGAGCTCAAGTAAAGAAGTCGTTAATCTGTCGTTATGATGTTTTGTCTCTAAATAATTTAAATACATAACTATAAAGTCAAGAAACGAGGGAAGAGAATTCATGGGGGTTTATACGCGTTTTATTGTCAGATTTCGCTGGCTGGTTCTTCTCTTATGGCTGGCCCTAACTGTTGCCGGCTTGATAGGGTTGCCGAATTTAAACCGTGTCGTTCTACACGTACAAACTAACTATTTACCCAACAACAACCAGGTAATGGTGGCAAGCCGCCTGTTAAAAGAAGTGAATCCGGGTAAAAACGGCCAAAGTTCAGCTGTAATTGCCATTTATCAAAAGGGCGGACTCACCCATGCAGATCAAACGTACTTTTCAAATAAATTAAACTATATGAATGCCCACAAACAAACTTATGGCATCAGCAGCATGGCAGACGCAGAGAACACCAAGGCTGACCAGAGTGCCTTTATCAGCCAAGATAAAACAACGGAAATCGCTATTGTTAACTTTCCTGGTGGAGATATTGCTGGTTCTACCGATAAAAGTCTACAAAAACTGAAACAGTGGTTTACCGAAAACCCGTCCGGAAGCCATATCTACTTTACTGGCGATGTGCCCATCCAATGGGATGATTCAACCATATCTCAGCAAGGTGTGGAAAAGACCGCTGGAGTGACCGTTGCCCTGGTACTGATTATTCTGTTGATAGTTTTTCGTTCCTTGCTCGCACCTCTGGTAACTTTGCTAAGCATCGGTATATCCTTTCTCATTTCTTCGTCGGTGGTAGCATGGTTGGCAGAGCGCGGCTTACCCGTCTCTACTTTTACACAGACCTTTCTTATCGCCGTGCTATTCGGAGCCGGAACAGACTACTCCATTATCTTTCTCAATCGATTTCGAGAGGAATTAACGAGAAATCACGAAACATTAACGGACGCTATTGAAGCCACGCTTCGTTCTGTTAGCCGTACAGTTCTTTTTAGCGCCTCGACAGTACTCGTCTCATTTGCAGCTCTCAGCTTTGCCCATTTTGGACTTTATCGATCCGCTGTTGGTGTTTCCATTGGTATTTTTATAGCTCTGCTCGCGATTCTCACCTTTACCCCCGCATGGATGTCCATTTTGGGCCGAAGCCTTTTTTGGCCTCGCCGTCCGATGCCAGGAAGTGAACATCCTCCCTCACGTATCTGGGGGAAAACAGGTAGTATCGCTACACGCCGTCCTTGGTGGACCATGCTTGTACTTCTAGCCATCCTTACCCCGATAGGTATGCTATTTAGCGATGACCGAACCTTCAATCCTATGGACGATATCCCTAACGCTCCATCTGTACAAGGCTTTCATGTAGTGGCCAACGCCTTCGGTCAGGGACATGTTCTCCCCTCCACCATCGTTCTTTATAGCCAAAAAAATTTCCGCAGCCAAGCAGGGCTTGCCGCTATTCAAGATGTTTCACATACACTTTCCTCTGAACCTGGTGTAAGTGAGGTCATGAGTGCCACACAACCTACCGGCAAAGCGATTTCCTTATTCACATTAGCGAAACAAAATCAAATTGCAGCCAACGGTCTGCAACAGGTGTCTGCCGGATTACAACAATTACAATCCGGCTTCAGTCAAAGCAGCGGCAATCAAGAGGGACTCACCGCTTTACAAAAAGGTGCCCAGCGTGTCGCCAACGGAGCTCAACAATTATCAGGAAAAATCAGTCAAGCAGCAGTAGGAGCTAGCCAACTTTCCAAAGGAACAAGTCAATTAGCATCCGGAGCCCAGCAATTCAATCAAGGTACGCAACAGTTGGCAAAAAGTGCTGCTCAAAGTGCCAATGGAGCCAATCAATTAGCACAGGGTTTGACAAACGCCAACCAGGCTGCAAGCACACTGGCAGACGGCAGCGAGCAAACAGCAAACGGCGCCAATCAGTTAGCACAGGCAGCGAATCAATTGGCAAATGCCCTTGCAGCATGGAGCCAGTCGCATCCTAACGACAATACCAATCCAGCTTGGCAACAGATTTTAGCCCTCGCCACAGCAGCCAAAAACGGATCGACAAAGGTGGCAAGCGGTACGGAAGCATTGGCTGCTGGTACGAAAAAATTAACAGAAGGACTGGGACCACTTGCGAGTGGCGCAAGTCAGTTGGCTAAAGCCAATCAGCAACTGAATCACGGCGCAACGCAATTAACCTCAGGTATTGAAGGAATTGCCAATGGAGCGAGTCGATTGAACGAAGCTGGACAGGCCTTGGCAGCGGGGACTCGTCAATTAGCCAACGGGGCATCTCAATTGGCAAACGGAAATCGACAAGTTGCCCTTGGAGTAGAACAATTTACGGCAGCTCTCGCACCTGTGGATCAGAATTTACAAAAAGCAGGAAAAGGTATGAGTCGATTACAGCAAGGTGTTCAACAGATCCAAAATGCCTTGAGGGAATCCAGCATGGCTGCAAGTCAGGGGAATCCAGGATTTTTTGTGCCTGCCCATACATTGAATAGTAACCAAGGTTTACAGCAGGCGATGAACGCCTATATTTCAGCCAATGGCCATGTTGCAACCATCAGTGTAGTTCTGAATCATAATCCTTATTCCCTGACGGCCATGCAACAGTTAGGAGAACTCCAACAAGACGCCGCTACTGCTCTTGCCGCTACACCTTATCAGGGAAGCAATATCTATACTGCAGGACCTACGGCCGTTCAAAACGCGCTCAATCAAGTTTCGACGGATGACTTTGTCCGTACCGTATCGATTATCTCTGCTTGTATCTTTTTGTTGTTGATTTTCATGTTGCAGTCCATTTTGGCACCGCTTTATATCATGATCTCGTTAATGGGAACCTATTTCGTCAGCATGGGCTTGGTACAGACATTGACCATACATGTGCTGCACAAGCCAGGTCTTTCCTGGCCTGTGCCCTTCTTTGTCTTCTTGTTGCTGGTTGCTCTTGGAGTTGATTATTCCATGTTCTTGATGGCGCGCTTTGATGAAGAACTCAAAAAATCGCCAGACGCTCCAGCAAGCGCTATGCGTGCGGCTATGTTGCGTATGGGGGGAGTTGTCTTCTCTGCAGCCATCATTATGGCAGGGACATTTGGCAGCCTAATCGTCTCTGGCGTCACTTCATTGATGGAAATTGGTTTGGCTGTGATTATAGGTCTCATGCTCTACGCTCTTATTTTGCTTGGCCTATTTCTGCCGTCCGCAACAGCCATTGTAGGATTGGCTCATCATTGGCCATTTGCCAAGCGTTTTCGACAAATGGAAACAAACTAATCTAGTTGATCACGATGAACTTGCAACTGTTCAGCTGAATTGAGACGTAAGGTCATTTCACCAAGCGTTGTAGAGCCCCCCAAATTGGGCAATAGAACATTATAGCTCAGTGAAAGGGCAGACGTATCAGGTAGTTGTATTTGTACAGATGAATGCTCATTCAAACGCAGACTGTCTAAACGATTGACAGTCTGCCACGTTTGCCCGCCATTCACACTGTAATTCGCATTGTTCGAACTGGCTATGTAAAACTCACCTGCCGCACTGACGTTGGGCAGAGTGACAATCCATTGCTTACCATTCGATGAAGCCTGAACTTGGATACCATCAAAAAATTGATAGGTGTCTTGAATCACTTGTTGAACAGCTTGATTGGATGTGAAAAAAGGTTGACCATTGGCTGTCATATCCCCTTGAAAGGTAGCCATAGCTTCATTTTCTGGTGGATATACAATCTGCCATTGATGCTCTTTTAAAGCCTGATAGCCCTGTGAGTCATCTGCTATCACATGTAACATGGCATCGGCTTCAGAAGGTGTAACATCAGCCGTCAAACTTAAACCAGCAGGATTGAGGCCAATAAATTGAGCCCAAGCCGACATACTTCCGCCGGGTTGAAAGGCAGGATTACTCATGCCGAGAAAATTCCAGTCTAATTGCTCCGCCTCTTCAACAGTAAGTGGTTCATAGGCACCCAAGTATTCTGTATGCTGTGTAGAATTCGTGTCCCACCAACCATTTTGAATTGCGAATGACATGGCCTGCAAAGGAGTACTATGGGGTGGCAATTCCCCTTCCTCAGTCAAAAATTGCAAGACAAAGGAACCTGCAGCCACCTCGTTGGAAGGGAGTACAGGTGGAAGAGATAGAGTTGGAGAAGTTTGTTTGGAAGGCGTGACGGTTTGCATGGACCAGATGTGATCTTTCCATATAGAAATTACCCCAGCTTGTTTGAGTATTTGCATGACATACCAAATCGGCGCATACGTTGTGGGCTTCTTCGTTAACGGATCGGGCGCAACGAAAGAAGGAACTTGGGCCACCTTTTGGCCGTTGAGGAAGATGGTCATGTTCCCTTTACCACCTATGCGGGATAGTGAGGAAGAAGAAACGGATGGTGCAGTGATTTCCCATTGTTTCCCGTTCCACTGACTCTGATATTGAAAAGAATTCAACGCCTGCATCACATACCAAATCGGTATAAAAGTCGTGTTTTGATAAACTCGCCCATAAGGTCTATCCATACCTTTGCCGTTGATACGAATGGTTGTCACAAACTCTTGTGAACCTTCAAGATGATGGGAGGTTTGAGTACTGGCCAAAACCACAGTCGGGCAGAAGGTCATCAATAGAGCCGCAGTACAAAGGGAACGTACGATTCTCATTGAATGGGTGCTCCTATCTTGTTATATTGTCCAGAAACAAAATCATAAGTATCATCATAAATCGCGCGTGTAAATGGATTAGCCGAAGCTTCAGCGTGAGATAAAAAATTGGCGCCATCGTAAAAAGCGTGGGAAACACCTTGACCTAATCCATCCGCTGCAAATTGTTGCAGTTGTTGGACATAGAGCGTTTCGCCATTAGGAGTCAGACGCGTCCATTCCAGTTCCAATCCCATACCATAACGCTCTGCAATGTCTGCTGCGTTTGTCAATCGTGCCGGAAAAGCCTGATTGCCAAGTTCAGCATAATTGGGTTGCAGCCATGCAGCCTGAAAACCCAGATGCTTCCATGCTGTGACGCCACTGGCCGCGTAAAAGGGTATCCATAGAAGTGGCAGCTTGTCCTTAGCCAACAGGGCACTGCTATATTGAATCAGTTGTTTCTCTCCTAGAGCGTCGGATGGACAATCTTCTCGCTGCCAGTAAAAGCCAGCCAAGCGCAAATTGGGATAAGCACCTGCCGCGAAATCCTGTACAGCTTTTTGCAAAAACCATTGAATGGCAGCTTCTCGTGCTTGTACAGCAAAGGGATGCGTCAAAGTTGGATTGAATGACAAGTCCTGACCGTCTATTTCACCAAAATCGCCACCGTTGTACGGAGTGGATGGTAGGGTCAAAACGACATTCTCTACAGCATTTGGAGTACCAAGCTTGGCATTGTCTTGATAAACTGCCTCCTGCAGTTGAGCTAATTGGCCTTGAGAAGAAAACAAGTTTCCCAAATATTGATTCCAAGCACTTTTGTTATCTTGCACAGAACCATCTGCAAGGAAAAGAATCGTATTGAAAAAAGGAGCTACCGGCTCATTCTGCTGATTATCATAAGCTACTAATGAGGCAAACTGACTTGAGGTGTAGAGCGGACTGTCCGGTGATACGTTAACAAGCAACATGTTCTCTATTTGATTGGCGGATGCAGGTGTTAAAGCTTGACCCGTCGTATTCGCAGGAGTCACGCTGGAAATCGGATAATCATTAGCCGTCTTCGCGTCAGAAACAGCCTGATAGGTTCCCATACAAGCGATTTGACGGGCAAAAACCCAGACATGGACAGGAAAAAGAATCCGAAACGTCTGACCTTGCGTAGGTGGAAAATAAAGTGTAAAGCGTTGCGAACTATCTCTGAGGCCGATACGAGATCGATCATTATAAACTCGTCCGAGCGTATGCCAAACTCCATTCTCTCTAACTTCAAACTGGACATATGATGGGTAGTAAATTCCCATTGGTAAATATTGTCGCACATCGATGGATAAGGCATGTACCACAGCTGGTTGAGGCAAATGAATATCTAACTCTCGCCCCCCCTGATGACTAAAACCCTGCCAAGCACTGCCTTGCAATAGATTCCCTTGATAAGCATCTTCCTGTTCAGCAAACTGTTGATCCGGATAGCCTGTGACGGAAATTTTCAAAGTAGCTTGACTCGCTAGATTCGTCCAGATGGAAGCAGCATCGGCACTTGTCCATGAACTCACTCCCAACCAGGCTACGCTCGACAAAGACGCCAATGCCATTTGAATGACTCGCTGTCTTTTCATGATGTCCTCCTCATTCCACATGCAAAACATAGCAAAATCTCATGAATCCCATTTTATAGAAATCTTCGTGGATGCATGGAGGTTTTAGATGATAGTTACCAATTCGTCATATTTCCGACAAAAAAACGTTGATAAAACGTCAAATTTATGGCTGCGAGTTTTTACTCGAAGCCACTGATTCGTACATAAGGCATCCGTTTTTCGCAAACGCTGATAAAGAGAGGTGATGGATTGTGAGAAAAAAATTCGGTCTGCAGTGGCTTCTGGCATGTATGGTAGCTGGTAGCTGTTTCGCCGTTTTGCCCAACAGCCCTGTCCAAGCTTTTTCCGATCGCAATCTTTCCTACGGCTGTATTGGATACAGCGTTTACGAATTGCAGAACCGCTTAAAATATTTGGGATACTACCACGGTCCCATCAACGGTATTTTCACGTGGGATGTTTATTGGGCGGTACGTGATTTTCAATACGCGTTTGGCATGCAGCCCACTGGTTATGTGAATATGGCGACTAAAATGCAATTGGTCAAGGCAACTCAGGGATGGCATTATGTCGGACCTTTACCACACGGTATGGAGGAACTTCCGGATGGCCAAATCGTTCCCAATCCACAGAACAGCCAAAGCAATGCGGAAAGCGTAGCAAGCGGTCAAAGTGTCCCTGCCAACAGCGATGTAGTGACAGGCGCTGCCGTATCGAATTCTGGAACCAGCGCGCTTACGCCAGCTGATATTGATCTGATGGCTCATGTCGTGCACGCAGAAGCCAAAGGCGAGCCCCTTCTGGGGCAGGTAGGAGTTGCAGACGTTATTCTCAACCGACTTAAAGATCCTAAATTTCCGCAAAGTATACCCGGTATTATCTATCAGCCTGGAGCCTTTCAGTGTGTTAGCAATGGTACCATCAACGAACCATACAATGCTGAATCGTTGCAGGCTGTCATGGACGCAATTCATGGTTGGGATCCAGTCGGTTCAGCTCTCTACTATTTCAACCCGGCAACCTCTACGTCACCCTGGATATGGAGTAAACCAGAAATTACAAAAATAGGTAATCAAATTTTCTCGCAATAATGGATGCCCAACAAATTTTAAAAAATGGGTTGCAACTTTCTTATAGACGACATAAGATGAACTATAGAAGTTGCCCACAGGAAAGATTGTGATCTGGATAAAACCTTACTGTGCGGCATTTTTCTTTCAAAAAAAGTTTCTCTAGGCTAATTTTGATTCACAAATGAAATATTGCCGATGTAACCTATCCCATTCAGTTTGGATGAAGTGCAACTATAGGAAAAGAGGTGATCTTTTGAACGCGCGTGAAAATACCTCCAGAGCACTGGATCGTTGGAAAGTTATGGATGCTAAAACAAAAGGTAAATACGCACGTTTACTTTGGTTGTTGATTGGTCCAGGTGTACTGGTTATGTTGGGTGAGAATGACGCACCTTCCATGCTCTCTTACTCTGCTTCCGGCTCACAATATGGAATCGGCGTGTTTCTTCCGTTTGTTGTTCTAACTTTTTTGATGGCCTTTGTGGTTCAAGAAATTACTGTCCGACTTGGAGCCGTATCCAAAGCAGGACATGCGGAATTGATATACAAACGTTTTGGACGATTTTGGGGCAACTTTGCCATGATAGATTTGATTTTCACCAATTTCCTAACACTTATTACCGAGTTTGTCGGTGTGGTGGCGGGAGCGAGCTATTTTCATATTTCTAAATTTATAGCTATCCCTGTTGCCATTGTAATCATTCTTTTGGCCTATAGCTTCCGCCGTTACTGGTCATGGGAAAGAATTACCATGGCATTGGCTCTCTTTAATCTAGTGTTTATTCCCATTGCAGTGCTAGCTCACCCCGACTGGAGTGCGGTAGGAAAGTCTTTTCTGACATTTCAACCGTTTCCTGCCGGCGGTCTAAATAACAATAATCTGGTCATCTTTCTTTCTGATATTGGCGCCACAATCACTCCCTGGATGCTCTTTTTCCAGCAAGGTGCTGTTACAGATAAAGGCTTATCGAAACACGATATACGTCACGGCCAACTGGATACTTTGCTTGGCGCAATTTTGGCTACGCTAGCTGCAGTGGCTTGCATCATTGCTACATCACCTTTGTTTATTCATCACATGAACAGCGCGTCGTTTGGCGCGGCTCAGTTTGCGCAAGCTCTCCAACCGTACATTGGGCGAACAGGTTCCACTTTGTTTGCACTAGGAATTATGGAAGCTGGGCTTGTAGCTGCTACTGCCATTTCAACTTCTTCTGCTTACGCATATGGTGAAGTTCAGAGGAAAAATCATAGCTTGAACAGTTCATTCAAAGAAGCTAAATCTTTTTACTTAACACTATTCGCCATTGTTCTGGTGGCTGGAGGCATTGTCCTCATCCCCCATTTCCCACTAGAATGGGTGGTACTCATTGTCAACGTGATCGCCGTACTCACCATGCCACCAGCATTAGGCTTTCTGCTCCTGCTCGTCAATGACAAGGAGATTATGGGCGAATACCGCAACAAGGCATGGGCCAACACATTAGCAATCAGTATCGGCGTCTTCATTTGCATAGCTGGTATCCTGTACGCTTTGACAGCCATTTTCCCCAACTTCACGTTATAAGAGGTGAACAACATGACAACAACTTCCATAGCGACGAACGATACAAGTTCTGTTACAATACGAACACAAAGAGAGATGGAGAAGCATCCGGAGCTTGTTGAAGCGTTGCTCACTGAACAAAAAGAAGCGATGCAGCGCTTGGAAAATATGGGCCGTATGCCACTCGGCTGGGGATTAAAGACCTTAATTTGGGGTCTGCGGCTTTACGTCGTTTTCATGTTGGTTGCCGTAGCATTCACGGTTGTCAATAACCTTCGATAAATGACTCGAATGGTTGAGACAACGCGCAACCAACATCAATGATGTCCGCACAAATTCCGCGAACCCAGCGGTCGAGGCGGAGAGGAGTGTTGCTCGGTGTCCACCACCCCGAGTCAGGAAGACTATATTGAAGCCATTTGGATTCTGATTCAAAATAAAGGTTATGCACGAGTTACCGATATTGCTGACCGACTCGGTATCAATAATGCTTCGGTTTCCAAAATGATTCAAAAATTAGATGAAGATGGACTGTTGATTTACGAGCGTTACCGAGGTCTTAACCTGACACAAGAAGGCTATTCCCTTGGTTTGCATCTATCCAAACGACATCAGATGTTGGAGTCTTTTCTTCAATCGCTTGGTCTCACGGACACAGAGGAGATTGACCGAACGGTGGAAGGTATTGAACATTATTTTTCACGCAACGCCATGAAAAAAATCAGCAACCTGATGGAGTTTATTGAAGCTCATCCCGAATGGTGGGAAGAATTCAATCAATGGTCCAAACAAAAAAGCTAAGGCGCAATACCTGCGTCTTAGCTTTTTGAATCACCTTATGAAGGTTTATTTTCATAAACCCCATGCAGGAACACATCATTAAGCTGCGATTACTGAATACTGCCCACCAGGCGATTATCAGGCAGATGGCTAGTCTCAAGAGAAACGGTTTCTGTCATATATTCGTTGGACAATAAAGTATTGGGGCCTTGATTGGGACTATCCCAAGTCGGATCCATGACTACCCAACGGCCTCCCACGTCCGCTTGAAGCCACTCATGATTATCTTCCGCACTATTGACTGGGGCTTTACCAATCACAGTTTCTGCGGGAATGCCTACTGATTTCATCATCGTTGCTGCTAATTCGGCAATCTCTTCGCAAACACCACTACGCAAAGAGAACGCTGATGCAACATCTTCAAACAAATACTTGCCCCCATCTACCATGGACCAATCATACGACATGCTCTCACTGGCGTAATTTGCAATAGCTGCCGCAGCCGTTTCTTGAGATGGAGAATTGGCGAAAATTTGGCTCGCTATCATACTGGCATTCGGATTTACATTTCCATCCATAAACGCTGAATACAGTAACGCCTTTCTGGACTCACTTGTTTGCGGTCCATTGATAGAAAGTGTATATCCCCCTTGCCATGTGTAATCTCCAGAAGTATTTAGCTGGTGATAAAATTGTGAAATATAGGAAATACTTATACTTCCAGTAAAGGGAGAACGAATATCTGCCGAGAATTCGTGATTTTGCACAGGGAGAAGATAATTCCATATACCTTGTCCACTGTTACTGGATAGCTGAACGACAACATGAGATTCATCCCCCATGACCGTTCCCTGTACAGGAATCCAGTCTGTATTGGCTATGGGGTTGTACTCTACATATTGAATATTACCCGTCTCGCCAGTAGCTAACGCTGGTCCGGCATCAGTTGCAGAGAAGGGCTGTACACCTGTCCATTTAGCTGATTGAGGAGAAATTTGACCTGCTAACTGTTGTAACCCTACTATCAGTACCAAAGGCACACTGTATTGACCCTCGGAGCTAGCTTGCACTGTATAAATACCAGGCTCACTGGCTGTGAAAACAGCCATTTGGACTGTGTTGGAGCCATACTTCCAGATTTCATCTGGTGAATCCGGCACAATGGCAGCATCCGGACTATTGACCAACCAACGAACTGAAGTCAGATTTTTGTCACCTGTATAGGCCATTAAGTATAACGGCTCTCCAGGTTGAATATTAAGCAGTGTTTGCGTCCCACTCTCTGTATAAGGTACACTGCTGGCTTGTATATAAAAGTCATTGCTAGCTCTTGACCAATACATACTATCGGATTGTGCTTGATTGGGAAAATGAGATGTGGAAAGACCATCTGCGAAAACTTGTGGCGCACAGAACGCCCCTATGGAAAGTGTTGAAATCGTTGCTACCCCTACAGCCCATCCATGCTTTGCCATGTCTATTTTTCCTCCAAAGCCACCACACCGCGTGGTGCCGAATGTCTGCACAGCATTGACTGGGGGGATGCAGACATTCGGAGGGTGAGCAGCGGTGCCGAAGCAAAGGACAACCAGCCTTGGGTTTGGAGAAAAAAGAGCAATCTCCCCAGGGAAGATTGCTCTTTAACATCAGCAACCATGGCAGCCCGGCTATCATAGGTATTAACCCGTAGACCCGAAGCTTTGCGTCCCAGCATTTCTACTGGTTTGCCCTGAGCATCGTTGGTGGAATATGCGACTTGATGTCTATTATTTTATCAAACATACGAAAATTGTAAATAGGTGTCGAAGTTTTTTGTCTATTTTATTTTAAAGAGAACAGAAATGAGAATTTGTCCTGTTGGCCGAGTGTTGATTTTTTCAATGCTCTTTCAATATTTCTAACTTATAATCATTCCCATGGAACAGCCCTAACCCCCTTACAGCGATCCAATTGGATCGCTCTTTTTTTACCAGTTGCAGCAAATCGATAGGATAGGTATTCTGCTAGCAGAGCATGCTGCAGAGGTGAAAGACGTGCGCAGATACAGTCGCCCTACAGAAGAAAGAAAAACTTTACGGGAATGGGAACAAACCTACGGTCTGTGGATTTTGGATATGGATGGATTTGATCTCTCAGATCATGAACTGTTTCAAAGACGTATGACGAAAAGTGAATTCTTAGCTGGACTCGCCTATTGTACAGCGTTACGACGTTCAGATGCACATTCAAACACCGTGGAAGAATTACCGGAAGCCAACTCTGAGCGCCCCGTCGTCTATTCTGGATGGAAGCGCAAAGAGCGGATGTCCGGTGCGGAAAATGCATCTACAGTGGAAAAACCACGATTGGATATCCAGCCACCAGACACGGAGACAAACTTTTACAATCCACAAACACTGTCGCGTAAACGTCAAACGATTCGTTGGCGCTTACTTTGTGTTGTACCGCTCCCTTATCTGGCTATCTGGGGCGCTACACTCATCAAAGAAAAACTAGAACGCTATTTGCGAATCCGCTGGTATTGGTGGGCCTGTATACTTTTGCTCGATCTCGGTGTCATCTCTTTTGCGCCCATTGTTGCTGTCTTGATTGCTTTTCTTTATCCATGGTACCTTGTTGCAGCCGGTTTCGCCCGCCTGTTTGGCTGGTTGCGGGAGCACATACTTAACCTCTTCCACCAATCCAGTTTAACAGGCATGGGTCTCCATACTCCGCTTAATGCTCCCTTTCTCTCTAATATAACGGTGGATGGGAATCCAGCAAATCTTTATTTCCATTTTAGTACCGCTCTTGCCTCTTCTTTTGTTTGGGGTTCAATGTGGGTGAGTATTTCTGCATTATTAAACCTTTTACGTCGTTTATCTTCTTCAAAATCAAACCGCACCCGCTCATGAACCGAATGGCTCATTTGCTGGGCACGGCTAAATAGAAACATCTTCTGCATAATCTTTTTGATTAACCTTTAACCGATCCCGCCAGTAGTCCTCGAACAAAATATTTACCCAGGAAGATATAAACAATCAACGTTGGAATCGACGCAATCAAGGCACTGGCCATCTGCTCGTTAAATTGCACAGTTTGACTGCCCGCGATATTGACAAGGGCTACTGTCACAGGCTGATGAGGTGGATTGGTCACAGCCACGGCAAAGAGGAAGTTATTCCATACTTGTGTAAACTCCCAAATTCCCGCTACCACAAATCCAGAAATAGAAAGCGGCAAAATGATATGCCGATAGATCCCCCAATACCCTGTTCCGTCAATTTGCGCAGATTCAATAATATCCGTTGGAATCGAAGCGTAAAAATTACGGAATATGAGTGTACAAATAGGAATTCCATACACCACGTGAACCAAAATCAGGCCAGGAATCGTGTTGTACAGAGAAATCAAATCAAGTACTTTCAAGAGCGGAATCAATACGCTTTGATAAGGAATAAACATTCCAAACAATATGAGAAAGAACACCACATTGGCGCCTTTAAACTTCCATTTAGATAATGCGTAGCCATTAATGGAGCCAAATAGTGACGCCAAGATGGTGGCAGGAACGGCCAACATAAAGCTGTTACCAAAATTAGGGCCCAAAGCATGCCAAGCAGCACCAAGCGCCTGTAAACTCCATTGGTGTGGAAGCCACCACATTTGCGACAGACTGACTTCTGTATTGGTTTTAAAACTGGTGACCAAAACAACATATACGGGAATGAGGTAAAAACAGGCAATGAGCAGCAGCAATACGTAGAGCAGCCCGCGATTGATTCTTCGAATCGCCAACATGGTTTACTCCTCCTCCCGTAGAGTCGAAATGAGATAGGGAATGATAAAGAGAGCTATCAAAATTAACATGACAATGGAAATAACCGCACCTTGCGCAAACTGATCTCCCTGATAGGTCGTTTGAAACATATTCATACTTGGCATATCCGTGACAAAATCCTGTCCGGGACCTGTCATGGCATAAATCAAGCCAAACACCTTCAAGGATGCTGCAGTCAAAATAATAATGATGGTTGTTGTCGTGGCCTTCAATTGCGGGAGAATGACTGACCAAAAAGTTCTCCAGGCATTAGCACCGTCAATTTTTGCCGCCTCTTTTAATTCATCAGGTATACCGCGTAATCCAGCAAGATATACGGCCATTGCAAAGCCTGACATCTGCCAAACGGATGCTATCAGCACAGCCAAAAGAGCAATAGGAATACCAATTTGAATTTGTCCACCCGGAATACCTGGAACTATTCGAGTACTCAGAAACCATTGGGGCACATGTTTAAACCCAAAAGCTTTTAATATCAAGTTCACGCCAGTGTCTGGATTCAGCAGCCAAGACCAAACAACACCCGTGGCAACTGCAGAAATCGCCATGGGAAAGAGATAGAGACTGCGGAAAAAAGACTCCGCTTTAATGCGCTGATCAATTAATAATGCCAGACACAAGCCTACAATCAGACAGATGAGAATGAATAGAACGGTAAAAACAACCATATTCCGAATATCTGATTGAAAACGAAACGTTTGAAAGACTATCTGATAATTCTTTAAACCTACTGAAAGAAAATTGGGAATGATGCTGTTCCAAGCGGTTGTTGAAACCCAACCCGTCCAGCCAATAAAACCATACACAAAAATGAGTAAGAGAATCATGGACGGAATCAACGTGATCATAGACCAAATTTTCCCTGACGAGAGCCGTTTTCTCCGACGTTCAGGTCCTGTTTTGGCTAATTGCACATCCACCACTTGACTCAAGCGCTCTCACCTGCCAATCTCACATATTCTTAGCGGACTTATACCGCTGCAAAAAGGTTCCCCGCCTGGCTTTTGCACAGACGGGGCAGCCTTCTTCTTTTTTAGCATCCTAGCAGTTTAGCTCAAAGGATTGGTTTGAGCCGCATTCTCAATAGATTGAATAAACTGCTTGGTATTGTGGTTTGTAACAAAAATGGCCATAGCATTCTCAAAGGCTGTAGTAAAGCCTGGGTTTACAGCACCCTGACCAATACAAAGTGTGAGCTGGTCTTTTTGATACGACTTCATGGCCGCTTGAGAGTACGCATCGTAATCACTTGGATTTGCATCAAGACGAGGCGAGAAAGTACCTTTCAATGGATTGAAAACTTTTTGCCCCTCGGCCGATCCAAGGACTTTCAAGAAATTCAGAGCCACTGCTTTTTGTGAAGCGCTGAGTTTGGAAGGCAGAGCAAAGACGTCGGAAACTACTGAGAACACTCCTTGAGTACCAGGTGTCGGCGCCCAACCAAAGTCTTTGCCCGGTGTCAGGTTCAACGTGGTCTTAAAGTAACCTTGTGCCCAGTCACCCATTACGTTCATAGCCGCTTGACCATTCGCCACCAATTGATCAGCCTGCTGCCAGTGCAAGGCAGAAGCATCGGAATTGGTATATTGCATCATTTTGGTGAAGGTATTCGCAGCCTGCACAACACCAGGACTGTTCCAAGACATTTGACCATGCAATAATTTGTTGTAATCCGTATATCCAACCGTACCTAACAATACGTCGCTAAAGAGAAGCGTCGTTTCCCAGTTTCCATGATTGGCCAAAGCAAGCGGAGTAATACCATGCGCTTTTAATACTTTAGCGTCTTGGAAAAACTGACTAAAGGTAGTTGGTGGTGTCAGATTGTATTTCTTGAAAATGGACGGATTGTACCAAAGCACATTGGCTCTCTGCATATCTACAGGCACAGCGTAAATATTCCCATTAAAGGTAATCAAATTGAGTAATGATTTCGGATACTTATTCAACCATCCTTGACTTTGGTAAAGGTTGTTTAAGGAATCCAAGTCTCCAGCTTGTACCCAAGAATACAAAGATCCATTACCGGCGTGCACTTGGAAGGTTCCTGGAGGATTGTTGTTTGTCATGCGGCTAGCCAAAACGGCATGCGCATTTGAACCTGCTCCACCCGCCACTGCTTCATTGATAACTTGGACGTGAGGATATTTTTCATTAAAAACATGAATCAAAGCTTTCAACGCTTTAGATGATGCAACACCTGTCCACCAAGAGAAAATCTCCAATTTGCCAGTTGTTCCAGCATTTCCTGTTGGTACCGGAGCACTGGAGCTTGGTGTAGAATTCGTCGTATTGGCAGTTCCACAACCAGAAACGAGCGCAGTCAATGTCAAAACTCCTACTGCCGCGACACCTATTTTTCTAAATTTTTTCACGTATGACCCCTCCTATTGGCGTGTTCATTCACGATTCTGCATGCTATCGAATCAGCAAGCAGAAACGCGCGCCTTATGGAACGAAAAGATTTAAAGTAAAGATTGACCTGGAGAACGCTTACAGGAGAAACTTTCTTTCGATTTCATTGGTTGTCAAATTGGGCGAAAAAATAGGACCATGGTTGCTCGATTCAACGAAACCTCAAGTAAAGATGAGTAAAAAAGGTCTCCAATCTTATGAAAGCGTCCTCTTTTTCTGAACTTGGTTTGTATGATAAACTATCTTCAATCTTATTTCAACGAAATTTCAATTCGTTTTCGAAAATTTTTTCGCTATTTTAGGTTGGGAGTGAGAAACCTTGACCACCTCCATCGACAGCGCCATGATGCGACGTTTCAATAAAACAGCTGTCTTTCGAACCATCTACCAAAATGCCCCTATCTCTCGAGTGGATATTGCCAATTTACTTGAAATGAATAAAGCAACCATCTCTTCCATTGTTGACGAACTCATTGCGGAAGAGTTTGTTATCGAGATTGGTTATGGTGAATCACGCGGCGGCCGCAAACCCATGTTGCTCTCCCTGAACGAAAACGCCGGCTACTGCATTGGTATCGATGTACAGATTACTCATGTGACTGTTGCCCTCTGCAACCTGAGCGGCAAAATCATAGAACAACATCACGAACCCATCTATCTGTCTGATGGAATGAGTGTTCAGGAAGCACTGTTGCAGAGTCTTATTGCTGCTTCAAAAAAGGTGATTTCTAAAGCACCAACGAGTAAATACGGCGTCATTGGAGCAGGTGTGGCCATCCCTGGCATGGTCAATTCACAAACCGGATATCTGCATTATTTGCCGAACCTTGAAATTCATGAGTGGAACTTCTTAGAAAGCTTGCGCGCAAATCTAAAAATCCCTATTTTTATTGACAACGACGCGAATTGTGGCGCATTAGCTGTACAACAAACCTGCCATCTGAACCATCTGGTCTTTGTCAACGTAGGCATGGGAACAGGTGTGGGTATTATCACCAATGGCAATCTGATTCATGGATACGATGGAATTGCAGGAGAATTTGGACACACAACCATTGCTGCAATGGGGCTGAAATGTTCTTGCGGCTCATATGGATGTTGGGAACAATACGCTTCCGAACGGGCACTTCTTCGTTACCTTCAGGAGGTTGGGGCTTATAATCTCCCCTCATTCCCAAGTGCGCATTTTATTGAGGAGTGTGTTCTACGCGCTGATATGGGCGATGCTCTCTATATTCGCGCCTTCCAAACTCTTGGTCAACATATTGGCATTGGGCTTGCTAATGTATTAAATGGATTGAATCCGCAAATTGCCATGATTGGTGGACCGATTGTGTTAGCAGGAAACTATATCTTGCCCGATATTGAACGCACAGTCGCCAATCGCGCTGTTTCCCTCAATCGCCGTGTCAAAGTACACATTGCCTCACCTGAGACGGTTGTACATGGCGCTGCCCAGCTTGTACTTCGTTCTCTGCTGCTGGTGGATATAGAAAGTTTAAAAGAGAGCGGCGAATTTCCAACCCCGCTTACTTTGCCGCATTAAATCACAGTCTAAGAATTGATGCCATTTGAACCCTGAGGTTTGGGCAGAGGATAGGTGTATCTTGGCAATCGAATGGTTACTTGGGTACCGTGACCTGGTTTACTTTCAATAACCAACTCCCCTTGATGCTCAGATACTAATTTATTGGCAATCATTAAACCAATTCCTATCCCTCGCTCGGAAGTGCCGTAAAAAGGTTCTCCCAGGTGGCGAACACGTTCTATGGACATGCCAACTCCAGTGTCAATAATTTGCCAAACGACTTTATTTTCTCTTATTTCAAGTAAAATGGTTAATCTCCCACCCTGACCCATAGCTTCAAGCGCATTTTGCCAAATACAAGCAAACGCTCTGCCCAAAGCGTGCGGATGGCCTAAAATCCACACATCTTCTTCCACCACTCGTTCATCCACATAAACACTCTGTTGCTGCGCTTTACTCCGTACTTCTTCCATCCATATGTACAACCATTCGCGCAAATTGAAGTAAATAGCAGTCGATGCGGAAAGAGAATGCGCTAGTTGCAAATAGTCGTTAATCACCTGTTCTATATTGGTCAGTTCACTATACATCATTTGCCAATATTTTGGATGATCTTTATATAAATCACGTGAAAGTTGCAAAAAACCTTTAATTGAAGTAACTGGATTACGAATTTCATGAGCGACACCCGCAGCCATTTGACTGACCACTGCCAACCGATCCGCCTTAGCCACTTTCTCTCGCCACTGCTCTCGTTCTGTCACGTTATTAACCACGAGTACCACACCAAGCAAACGCTCCTGCTCATTCATGACGGGAGATATATCGAGATCGAACGCAATAAAATGATTTGCGCGATGCTCATGAAATGTAAACTGTTGTGATTTTTCTGTTTCCAGAGCCTTTTGATAACCTTTCACAATTTTTGACATGTTATCTTCGGAAAGAAATTTCCAAGCAACCGCTTCCAGTGACTGCCCACAAAAATCACCCCATTTTTCAATTAAATTGCCAGAGCAATATCGAATGATTTGCGATTTATCCACAAACACGATGTATCGATTGATATTCTCCGCAACCAGCCGATAATGAAAATGGAGCTCCTGCTGCTTTTCGCGCAATTCATTGAAATGATAAATCAGCATGGAGAAGCTGATATAAGGAAGCGCAATCCAGAACAGGTCGTTGCGAATATTTGTATCATTGGTGGTTACCACGATTAACGAGCGCCAAAGTCCTATAACGGCAGCCAGAAGCGGCCAGAGCCAATAGGATTGACGCAACAAAACATATCGCCATCCACCATAAAAGAACTTTTTGGGATTGCGAATCACAACTTGTCTTGTATCTATAAGCCACTGAATAAATTCAAACAGAAATACTGATGAAACCGCCAGTGCCAATGGCGGCCAGCCCTCAGCAAGGTTCATAAATCCATCTGTAATCAGGTAGCCTACAGCAAAAGAAAAATAGCGCCGGACAGATTGGGCAAAATTTATACGAATAGATAGTTCACGTGATACAATCCAATTGGAAGAAAGCAGAGTACCCACCAATAAAGCAAGACTAAGCCAAAGCGGTGCACTGCGAAAGATTAATAAATTTGCCACCAATGTGCCTGGAAAAATGATTAGCCTGCCTATTTTAACTGGAAATAAAATGAAAACCTGCGCCAACACAAACAAAAATAACAGAATCAACAAATGGTTATGATTCGTTTGTAAAAATGTGAAAGTATATAACACTCCGGTCAAAAACAATCCTGCCCAAAATCTTGTCCGCCATTTCAAGAGTGTAGTCTTCCTTTTATCTGCAATATTCACTTACAATGAGGTGTTTGGGTGAACATACCCATGAATTGACAACTAAAATAAACGTGTAGTATGTTCATGAAATGAAAATGTACGGGGTAGATCTAGTGTATCATATGACCCGGGAAAATGTTCATATAGAAGAAAAATAATTTGTCCCTGTATTTGATTAGGAAAACACCGACAGATAATTACGACCTGAGATTCCAGAGCGTTTAACTGTCGGTGCCTTTGAATTTCACATCATCTTTACATCGAGAACCGTCTATATCCATCTCACAAAGTCCCCCTGGCAAAACCTATGATGACCAGAACAACCATAGCCAGAATGTAGATCCGCAATCCCCAGAACACCACATTGACCCAACCCTTTACTTTGGCTCTTTGTAAAGGTGCATGAACGGGAATGGGTGTCACCTTGTTGAGTTCTACCAAAACATCATTTTTTTCTGCCGATCCGTTGTTCAACATGTGGTTCAACCTCCCTGTCTATCGAAATGAACTCACTCATTGTTTCTCTCGTCACGAGAAGAGATTGGGGAATATAACCGTCAAACCATACAGACCATTCAGCACTACGAGCAGGCCAATAATGACGAATCCGGAAATATTTTGCCATTTTTGATTGACATATTCCCCCATAACCTCTTTGTCATTCAGAAGCAAGAGCAAGAAGAGCAATGCGGCAGGCATAAAGATGGACGCAATTACCTGCACCAGCATATTCAAGAAACCAAGTGGAGCATGCGGAATCATGACAATAGCAGCCGCCAAAACCGCACTAAGAATTCCCGGCAAATAAAACTTCCAGGCTTTCAGAGCTGGCATGTTGATGCTCTTTGGCCAATGGAACGCTTCCCCCATAGCCCAAGATGTACTGGCCGTCAAGGCAATGGCCGCTATCGTACCCGCTTCAACCAATCCTAGAGCAAACAATTTCTCTCCAGTGGGCCCTAAGCGACGTCCAATAATATCCATAATTTGCGAGATATTGAGATTGGCGTTACCCGTACCATGAACAAGCGAACCCGTCAAAACGATGATAGCCAGTGCTACAAGAACCATAGCCAGCGTACCAATGCCTGTATCCAGACGTCCGTGTTTAATATCTTTCACCGTCAAACCTTTATCTACCACCGAGGATTGCTGAAAGAAGAGCATCCACGGAGCAATGGTTGTTCCAAAGTTAGCCAATACAATGAACAAGAACATGGCTGTAAATCCGCCAGGAATGTTCCAGTTGGCAAAAGATGCCGCCACCACCGACCAATGAGGTTTAGCCATCAGCACAAGCGGGATAAAAATCAAGTTACCTGCCGCAATCCAGAGTGAGATGCGCTCCCAAGTGTAGTAGCGCAGAACCAGCAGGACAAAAACGTCCAAAGCAATCGCCAGAACATCGCTGATCCAAGTGGGTACTCCAAATACACCCATGCCAATTTTAATGCCAATGAACTCAGTAACCAGGGTCAAGACATTCGCGATAACGAGATCGACCAGTGAAAACCAGCCCCAAAAGGAACCATATCGACCCCATATCATTTCGGCATGACCGCGATGGGTAACAGCACCAAGACGAACGGTCATTTCCTGTACGACATAAGCAATAAAGCCAGCAATAATCAGCGATGGGATAAAGAAACCTATACCGTAAGTCGCGCCAGTCTGCGCATAGGTGATGACGCCGCCTGCGTCATTATCAGCAATCATGGTCAAAACGCCAGGGCCTATCAAAACGAGAAGCAACATGATTTTGGCCCAAATTCCACGCTTAGCATGGAGGGAGGCAACACGTTGCATATCCTGCTGGCGAATTTTCCAATCCAGTTGTGCGTCTGTTTCAATATAGTTTAGATTTTTTGCCATTGGACTCACCTCGGAATTCGGGATAGGAGGACAGTCTCCCCCTGTAAAGAAAACTCATGCAAAACGACAATGAAAAAATTTGACTAGTTCGACTAGGGGAACTATCCATACCTACCACCTCCTTCCTTGTTTTGAGCCCGACACTACGAAACCCCCTAAGACCACAGTCCTAGGGGGTTATGTGAACGCGCAAATATAACACGCGTCTACATTCATTATCCCCCTGGTTGAGCTTTGGCACTATACGACTTAGGGATTCCCCCAGCCACATTAAGTAAAGCCTTAAGCCGGCAGTACCTGTTCAACCCATTGGCGTGTTTCCACGTTTCCGGGCAGTGGCATCTTTTCGTATAGAAGCCTCGCCTAACGAGGACTTCACTTGCATTCAGTTTTTATGTTGCCATGATATGAACAGAATTATCAAAGGTGACTGGACACAAGACCATTTATTCTTCATAGTCAATGACACGCTTATTATGCGCAGTCCACACAAGTTTGTCAATGCTTAGAAAGCGCTTTTATCAGAAATTACCTCATTTTATTTTATTTTTTCGCTTCGTCAATTCGCTTCTGCAACGCGTCCCAAAGTGTGGTAAACGACTTGCTAAAACTATCCAATCCTTCTCTCAGTAAAACCTTGCCAACTTCCTCTAAATCCAGTCCAATTGCGCGCAAATCATGGACCGTTTTCTCTGCGTTAGACACATCCGCATCAACAGTGCGCGAAAATTGTTCTGCTTTGAGAATATGCTCAAGTGTCACTGGAGGGACTGTGTTGACAGTTTGCGGGCCTACCAACGTCTCCACATAAAGTAATGGTGAATAACTAGGGTTTTTTGTGCTGGTAGACGCCCACAGCGGACGTTGGGGTTGGGCTCCTGCATCAGAAAGTTTTTTCCATCTATCACTCTGACTAACTTTCATAAAGTGCTGATACGCAAGTTGAGCGTTGGCCACCGCAGCTTTGCCCTGCAGCTCCTGGTTACCTTTTTCCTGCAACTGATGGTCTACATGCGTGTCTACTCGACTGACGAAGAAACTGGCTACAGAAGCCACATGCAGAGACTGCCCTGCTTGATGGCGAGCTTCCAAACCGCGAATATACGCTTCGAGCACTTGAGCGTATTGATGCAAGCCAAAAATTAACGTTACGTTAACGTTAACACCTTCTCGAATCAATTCTTGAACCGCTCCGATGCCCGCGTCAGTTGCCGGAACTTTAATCATCAAATTGGGTTGTTGCAAAGCTCGCCAGAGACGTAATGCTTCTTTTACAGTACCCTCTTGGTCTTGAGCCAGACGGGGTGAAACTTCCAGACTAACGTATCCATCTTCGCCTTTGGACTCATCATACACAGGACGCAATAATTTGGCCACAGCCAGAATATCGTGAAAGACAAGATCATCATACAATTCATCGAGTGTAAAATTTTTGCGAACCGCTTCGGCAATCGCTTCATCATAATGGTGTCCGCCCAGAATCGCCTTTTCAAAAATGGTTGGGTTGGAGGTGACTCCACGCACTCCTTGACTAATCAGTTTAGCCATTTCACCCGATTCAATCAGACCGCGTTCTACATTGTCATACCATATACTCTGACCAAGTTGATGCAATTGTTGCAGTGCGTTCATTCTCCACCACTCTCCTGCCAACAGTATCCTATTGTCTTTCTTCCCTTATCATACCGCCGAATTCATTGGACTACCAAACAAATGAAAGGAAGTTTTCAATCATCCATAGTAGAATACCCCAAAATCCACCGCTTACTTCCATGGGCTCATTAGACATCCTTGATAGCAGCTCGCCGCACGTAACGCAAAATGAAATATAACATGCAGGCCACAAAGAGAATCATGAGAAATAAAATCATCAGGGAATGAAGCGGATGGCGTTCTGGCTGAATCCAACTTTGCAGTACAGGAATACTCATGATGATTTGCGTAGTAATCGTAATCGGCAGAAAAACGAGTGTGATGAGGCCAAACAATTGAGATGAGCGCATATCACGGCGCATCATCTTGTCGCGCAAAGCCGCATCACGGGAACGATAGAGTTCGGCCAGATAATTATCAATGTCGTGAACCTCTTGTTTAAGATCGAGAAACATTTCGGTAACATGAAAGATGGACTGCCAACGTCGATAAATCGTATTTCTTTCTTCACTGACGGAGGCTTGACGAAAATAACACCGAGACGAGAAATCGTAAATCTGCTCACGAATTTTGCGAGCTCGTTCGCCGCGCCTCGGTGAAACTGCCAGATTCGCCATCTCTGAAGCATAGCGCAATATGGAGAGACGCTGATGAAAGGGAACCAGCATCATATAAAAATAGTTTGTGCGAAACGACTCCATAGCTCGCGGCCGCTCACCTTGGTAATGGGCCAGTCCATTATCGTAGGCAAGCACAAAACCGCCATCTAAAGATTGAGAATGAATCACATTGTGGTAAGGCATATAATTATGCCCTTCTTCATCCACGTGCAATTGCGAAAAACGACTGATATGATTGGGCGTAAACGTCTTGCGAAGAATCGTCAAATGGCTTTCCGCGAAGTGAAAAAACTGTTCGTCCAGCCGTTCAATCGGCTCTGAAGCGCGCGTTGGGTGAAGAAGCAGTGCACCGTAAATCGGCAAAAAACGATCGATCATTGGGGTGATGGAAAGATGGTCGTCTTCCCGAAATGGCAATAATAGTAATTCATCCAGCAAAGATTTCAGTGTGTAAGACTTATGTAAATCGCACCAATCCGCATATTCGTTATCTAGAAAAAGTTTCGATTCTCTGTCCATCTCTTCTTCCTGAAACACACTACCCACCACGCGAAAGGGAACACCATTCGTAATAGAAGCCAATTGGGCATTGGTTTGTTCCACTTGTTCGATGGTGAGAGGCGCTTTAGGACATGGGCCACCTTCAGCAAGCGGTTCAATTTCAATGGAGATAAAGCCTACACCGTTATAGAATATATCCATCTCAATGGAAGCGATGCGAAATGCGCAAGCCAAGGAGGGCTGTTGAAAAGCAAACACCAATCGTGGACTGATGCAAGCGTCATTCATTCGAAAACGCCTGTGGTTATCTGGTAATTTTAGATACTGTTTGACGTAGGGGAGCATGTTGTCTAATTCTGCAAGGTCGTACTCGTGTTCTACCCACACTCGGCGCACCCATTGTGATTCCACAAAATAGTCACTCACTTTGGGATGTGCCGAATCCGCGTAGCCTGCAATATCCACATCAAAAAGAAAGGGGAAAAGGAATTTGGTCCAAGCGCTTCCAATCTTCCATGTCTCATGGCCGTTGCCGTAATTCCCGTCGCTGGTTTGGCTCACTAGATTCCGCTCATCCGGATGAGACCAACGGTCACTCTCACCTTTCATATCCATCCGACTCCTACATATCTATTTCCTTTTTCGTCACCTTACACAGAATGCGCTCGCGGCGCAAGTGCCAAGGCAATGAGCGGAAAAAAGCCGGTCATTTTGCCGATCCGCTATTCAATGATGGATTCAAAATGTTCCGCATCGTTAAACAGAGGATGGCGTTTGTCTTTGTCAGAAAGAACAGGCTGACTGTACGGCCAATCGATAGCAAGCGACGGATCGGACCAAAGAATGCCGCAGTCAAGCTCAGGACTGTAGGGCGCATCCACTTTGTATTGAACTTCAGTTTGAGGAACGAGTGTGCAAAAACCATGCGCAAACCCGCGCGGAACCCAAAGCTGGCGAAAATTGCTGGCGGTGAGCAGAAACCCCCGCCACTGTCCGAATGTCGGCGATGACTTGCGAATGTCCACCACCACATCGTAGATAGCACCGCTCGTCACACGTACCAATTTGCCCTGTGCAGCAGGTGGCTTTTGGTAGTGCAAACCACGAAGTGTTCCGGCTTCTGCAGAGAGGGAATGATTGTCTTGGACAAATTCTTCTGCTACACCCAAATCTTTCAGCTGATCGCGACGAAAGCTTTCCAGAAAAAATCCTCGATGATCTCCATGGACAACGGGTTCAAGCAAAAGAACCCCGTTTAGGCAACGGTCTATCACTTTCACACGTCAACATTCCCTTCTTTGTATTCGCCTATTTCTTGCAAATACGCTCGCAAGCCATCTTGCCAAGCCGGTAATCGCGGCATTCCGTTGACGCGAAGCGCTAAATTGTCCAACACTGAATAGGCGGGACGGGGCGCCGGGCGGGGAAATTCGATTGTGCTGCAAGGCTCCAGTCGCGCAGGCAAACTGGCAAGGCGAAAAATTTCCGCCGCAAAGTCGTACCATGAACAGTGACCGCCACCTGTCAGATGATAAATGCCGTACACATCCTGCTCAGACAACGCTAATAGTGCGGCGGCCAAATGCCTAGTATAGGTGGGGCTGCCAATTTGATCATCCACTACACGCACGACTTCGCGTGTACGTCCAAGCTGCAGCATGGTACGCACAAAATTATTTCCATGTTCGCCGTACACCCAAGCGGTGCGAGCAATCATAAGGCGCCGGCAAACCATCTGCGCCAGTTCCTCACCAGCACGCTTAGATTTTCCGTAGACCGATTGTGGCGCGGTTGGATGATGTTCGCTATACGGTTGGTTTGCGCAACCGTCAAAAACATAATCAGTACTCACATAGACAAGCCGCGCTCCAACTTCTTCGGAAGCTAACGCTACATTGCGTGTACCATAGGCGTTCACGCGAAACGCAGTGTCTGCGTCCGACTCAGCCGCATCCACCGCTGTATAGGCGGCACAGTGAATCACTGCCTCAGGCATTTGCATAGAAATTACACGCCGCGTTTCGTCCAAATGGGTGATGTCCAGCTCGTGACGTGTAGCAGCAAAAACTTCATGGCCTGTCTGCAGGGCCAGACGAACCACATCATAACCTAGTTGACCGTTTGCGCCTGTCACCAACACTTTCATGACGCGTCTCCACCGTATTGCAATGCGTAGAATCGTTGATACTCTCCAGACTTGACACGTTCACACCATTCCTGATGCGTTACATACCATTCAACCGTTTCGCGTAAACCTGTCTCAAAAGTGTGGTTCGGTTTCCAGCCAAGTTCCTGTTCAATTCGCGTCGGGTCTATCGCATAACGCAAATCATGTCCCGGTCTGTCGGTCACAAATTGAATCAGACTTTCTGGTTTGCCTAGCACACGCAAAATTTCTCGTACCACATCGATGTTGCGACGTTCATTGTGACCACCAATGTTGTAGACACGTCCTGGAACACCACTGCGCAAAACGAGATCGACCGCCCGACAATGATCTTCTACATGCAGCCAATCGCGTACGTTCTCTCCGGTCCCGTAAACGGGCAGCGGCTTATTCTCCAACGCATTTAAAATCATCAGAGGGATGAGCTTTTCGGGAAACTGATAGGGGCCATAGTTATTGGAACAACGCGTAATATTGACGTTTAACCCATAGGTTTCATGATAGGCTCGGACGAGTAAATCTGAACCAGCCTTACTCGCGGAGTAGGGACTATTGGGCGAAAGCGGCGTTTCCTCGGTAAAATAACCGGTTGAGCCAAGCGTGCCATACACCTCGTCTGTGGACACATGAACAAACTTTTGAATTCTCGCCTGTCTGGCCACGTCAAGAAGCACTTGTGTCCCGAGCACGTTGGTTTCCACAAACGCGGCTGGCTCGTGAATACTGCGGTCGACATGCGACTCTGCCGCAAAATGGACTATAGCCTCAATCCCATGTTTTTGGACGATCTCGCTGAGTTTCTGGCCATCACGGATATCTCCATGAACAAACTGGTAATGGGGATGTTGTTGTATATCTTGCAGGCTTTCTAAATTGCCTGCATACGTTAAAGCATCATAATTGACAAGAGTGTCATCAGGATGATGCAAAAGCGTATAGCGTACAAAATTACTACCAATAAAACCAGCACCGCCAGTGACAAGAATGCGCATGAGAACCTCCGGTTATCTTGATTTTATCTTTCTTAACAAATAATATAATGCTGGATATTTCATTATCTTTACCTTTGTTTTTCTATAAATTGAATTCTTTAATAGTCGATTATAAATAATAATATCAGGGTAAATTTCCTTACATTGATTATATTTTTTCATATCATTAAGCAACAAATATTGAGAAATAGCGTTATTATAAAATCTAGGAGCAATACAATCCCTTACCCAATTTCTACCCATAAAATAATCATCAGGGAAATTATTTATTAACTTCTCAGCATAAATCCTCCTGCTTTTTGCCATTCTATAAGAGTATGATGTACTTTCATTATAAATTCGCCATTTTGAAAGTGCTTTCGGTATAAAATAATTATCAAACCCATTTCTAAACATTCTTAAAAACAAATCATCGTCTTCATATCCCGATAATCTTTCATCAAATCCTCCAACTGATAAAAATGCTTTTTTATTAATCAAAGATGCTGAAGGCAGTATGAACATATCATTTGATAATAGATCTGCCAATTTTTTTTTGGGATGTTTAATTGGTAAAGTGCTTAAAAAATTTTTTGTAATTATTAGACCATTTTTATCGCATTCATCTAAGTCACTATATACCCACCCAATATTATTACAATTATAAAAAGGCTTAGATAAAATTTCCAAATGATTTTCATACCATACATCATCTTGATCTAAAAATGCGATGTAATCTCCTTTTGAAATATTTACACCCAAATTTCTTGCTCTTGATTGACCGCCATTTTCCGTCTTAATTATTTTAATCTCTATTGTTTCAGATTTTATATCTTTTAAAATAAATTCAGAACCATCTGTAGAGCCATCATCTACAATAATCAATTCAATTGGCTTTTTTGTTTGATTTAATACACTATTAATAGCTTCTATTATGAATTTTTCTCCATTATAAACAGGTATTACCGCAGAGATCTTCATTTAAAATCATCACCTTTAATAAAAATATAATGTCCCGGATATATCATTTTTATCTCACCTACTAGCCCCTTCTCCAAGTAATATTCCTTCAAACTTCGTATTGCAGAATCATAAGCATATGGCTTATTATCAGAACTTAATGCAGTTGATTGTTCGGTCATTCTCCAGTGGTATAGCACTTTTTTAATATGATATACACTTCTATTTTTTTTCGAAAATCTAAGAACAAGGTCATAGTCTTGACTTCCTTCATATCCCTTTCTAAACCATCCTATTTCTTCTCCAACTTCTTTCTTATAACATGAGAAATGTGTTATATAATTTGATTTTAACAAAAGATCAACACACCAATCTTTTTTATAAAACGGAAAACAAAATTTCCCTTTTAAATTTATTTTGTCTTCATTTGTATAAATTAAATCCCATTTACATTTTTGTAATACTTTCGCAATTTCAAACAACGCATTTACAGTTATTAAATCATCATGATCAAGAAAGCATATATATTCACCACTTGACATTTTAATCGCCTCATTTGAAGCAATTGAAATTCCTTTATTTTCATCACCGAATTTAACGTTAATTCTTTTATCTGTTTTTTCTAATTCTTTTAGTTTTGTTTTGATATTTAAATCAGTAGAATTATCATCATAAATACATAATTCCCAATTTGGATATGTTTGATTTACAACTGAATTTATTGCTTCTTCTAAATGTTCTATTCCCACATTATAAACCGGCATAATAATGCTAAATTTCGGTTTGTATATAAATTTATTAATTATTTTTATCTGCTTTTTTCTGTTAATTATAAAATTTATAGATAAATAATGGTAAATAGGATTATACATTAATCTTAATGTATACAAAATCGATCTTTTGATAGTATTTATTAATCCAAATTCATAGATACTATTTATGAACTTCTTATTAATAGTAAATTTCTCCTTTCCATTATTGAAACATAACATGACTATATCTATTTATCACTAAATCGCAACTTCCTTTTTCAATAATTTTTGATTTATGTAATAATACAGCATTATCACATATCCTCCTTACAGCGTTTGAATCATGACTTACCAGTACAATTGTCCTATTTTTATTTCTTAATTCTTCCATTTTTCTCATACATTTTGCTTGAAATGCTGCATCTCCGACGGCTAGGACTTCATCTAGCAACAATATATCTGGCTCAATCAGTGTTGCTATAGAAAACGCTAGTCTCATATACATTCCAGATGAATAGCCACGAATCGGTTCATAAATAAAATCACCGAGTTCGGAAAACTCAATTATCTCATCCACGCGTTTGCTTAATTCTTTTTTAGAAAGCCCCATTAATGAACCATTAAGAAAAATATTTTCCAAGCCAGTAAACTCCGGATGAAATCCAGCTCCAAGTTCCAACAAACTTGAAACTCTACCATTTACTTCTACAGTCCCTGTATCTGGATATAATATTCTTGAAATAATTTTTAACAATGTGCTTTTACCAGAACCATTCACACCAATAAGCCCTATAGTTGTACCTCTCTCTATATCTAAAGATACATTATCAAGTGCAATAAATTCTTTGTGTTTTGCTCTGCCTGCATATAGAAGCTTCTCTTTTAAAGTCTGGTTTCTCTCGCCGTATATCTTAAATTTCTTTGTTACATTCTTCACTCTAATTGCATAATCCACTTCTGCCATTCTAAACTTCCTCCGCAAATCGACGATTCAATTTATTAAATACCATCCAGCCAATCCCTAAAATTATCAAACTAAATAATACTGCATATGCGAACAGCTTCCATCTAAGCGGCTGATGATAATAAAGGATTCCTTGAAAAGAAACAACAAAATCCGTTATTGGATTTAATTTAAAAAACTCTGCATACTTATGTGGAATCATACTCAAGGAATAAACAACAGGTGTTACATAAAACCAAGCCATTAAAAATATATTAAGAACATGCTCTACATCTCTTAAATATACATTAATAGATGAAAACAAAAGTGCAAAACCTGCTGTTGCAATTGCCTCAAACATCAAAACCAACGGTAACATAAACCAGGACCACGAAGGATAAATTCCTGATAATATCAAGAACGGTATTAATATCGCTAGTGAAAATATATAATTAATTACACTTGAAGCCACAATAGCAAGTGGTAAAATTTCTCTTGGAAAGTAGATTTTTTTGACTAAAGATGCTTGTCTTACAATAACACCAGATGCAGAACTCAATGAAGTTGAAAATAAATTCCATGCTAACAAGCCTATAAAAAGAAAAGCTGCATAATGCGGGATATTCGATCTCATAATTAACGAAAAAACTGCTGAATAGACCAATAGCATCAATAAAGGATTTAAAAATGTCCACAGGAACCCAAGCACTGATCCTTTATATCTTGTTCTTAAATCTGAGGTAACCAATCCCCAAAACATAGTTCGATAATCGTAAACCTCTCGAATTCTCGAAAACATTATATCCTCCAATTTTACAAATCTATTTGCCCATTATCTCCAATAACAAAATTATATGCTTTTGGTTTATTATTCTGTTTTTGAATTTTTACTCCCTTGCCAATTAAACTAAAATCAATCCTGCACTGTATATCGGAAATTTTCACTTCTTTTAATACTATGCTATTTTCTATTTCACTATTTTTTATTTCTACATTCTCCGAAATGGCTGTAAATGGTCCAATATACGTATCCTCAACAACACTTCCGCTACCTATAATCAGTGGACCTCGCAATGTGCTTTTGATGACTTTTGCCCCTTTTTCAACAACAACTCGTCCTATAATTTGTGAATGTTCACATACATAACCGTCCACTCGAGAATCAATTTGTTCCAGCATCATTCTGTTAGCTTCCAAGACATCCTCTGGTTTCCCTGTATCTTTCCACCATCCATCAATAATGTGCGCATCTACTCTAAAGTTTTGATCAACAAGATATTGAATAGCGTCTGTTATCTCTAATTCATTACGCCAAGAAGGCTGAATTGAATGTACAGCTTGAAAAATATGATTATCAAAAAGATATACTCCAACAAGCGCCAAATCACTTGGTGGGTTTTTGGGTTTCTCAACCAAACGTATAACTCTTCCACCATCCAGTTCAGCAACACCAAATCTTTGTGGTTCATCTACACGTGACAAAAGAATTAGTGAATTAGGCTTCTCTCTCTGAAATTGTTCAACAAATGATTTAACTCCCTGTCTAACCAAATTGTCTCCTAAAAACATAAGAAAATCATCTTTTCCAATAAAATCTTCCGCTATTTTAACAGCATGCGCCAATCCAAGTGGCGCCTCTTGAGGAATGTATGTAAAACTCACTCCCCACTCACTACCATCACCTAATGCAGAAATCACTTCATCTTTGGTTTCTCCAACAATAACCCCTATTTCTTCTATACCCGCTTCCTTAATGGCCTCGATAGCATAATAAAGAATCGGTTTATTAGCAACTGGAATTAATTGTTTGGCATTCGTGTATGTTAAAGGTCTTAATCGACTTCCTGTCCCACCGCTCAATATGAGTGCCTTCATTTATAATCTCCTTTACAATCATACATTTTTAATACTTTTGGAAACCCAATCAAATTTTAATTTATGAAGAAATAAAATGATTTGTATAAGACATTGAACCATCCAAATGCTCAAACGAGCATGGTTAGAATTTTTTCGAAAATAAATATCCATGGAATTATAAAAGGAATGCAAACTTTTCTTTGATTTTTTCCCTCCATTACCACCCTTCACATGAATAGATGTCGTTTCACCTAAATACCAAATCAAAAATCCTCTATCTTTTAATCTCTTACAAAAATCAATATCTTCACCATACATAAAATAATCTTCATCTAATCCAGATAGTTTTCGATATAGACTCATGCGTGTTAATAGGAATGCTCCACAAATACAACCTACTTCACAAGAAATATCATCTGGTAAATAGGTCAAATTGTAACTGGCAATCCATTTTGCTCGAGAAAATCTTTTAGCCATTCCTGAAAATTTCATTGCTGAATTCCATAATGTAGGAAGTGAACGCTTGCAGGCTAAATCAAGTTCACCATTTGGCATCCTTAATTGACAGCCAACTGCCCCTATATCTTGTCTGTTTTCAAGAACATGCAAGCATTTTTCAATAGCATCCTTTCCTACATAACAATCTGGGTTGAGTAATAACAAATACTCTCCCTCAGCATTCTCCGCCCCTCTGTTATTCGCATAAGCATAACCAAGATTTTTATCTAGTCTCATTGACTTTACACTATAGAAATTCTCTTGATACATATCCAATAATTTTTTTGTATACTCCCAATCTTCCATTCTTGATGCATTATCCACCAATATGATTTCCAATTGATCTGCCATGGAACAATCCGCCAAATGTTTTAAGCATGATTCTAATACTTTTGATGATTGATAAGTAACTAAGAGTACAGAGACCATTTAGCTGCTCACCTCCCGCCATTCTGAATTTTCCCGATAAAAAGCTTTCTTTTGTATGACAAATTGATATTGTTTAAATATTTTTTGTAATATCTGTGTGGCTAAACTTGGATGAACAATGAATATTCTCGTCAACCTAATGAACTCTACCATCATACAAAGGAATTTATAGAGTGGGTTCTCTGCATATGTCATCAATAGCGCAATTTGATTGGCAAACGAATGAATTATTGCTAGTTGAGAAGGCGGTGAATTCTTTTTCCATCCTCGATTATGGTAGGCAACAGCATCAGGAATATAGTAAAATTTCCATCCGCGAATTTGTGAACGCCAGCAAACATCAACATCTTCTTTGTAAATAAAAAAAGATTCATCAAAATAATTTCCATTCCACATTTGAATATCCATGAACATAGGTAAAAAGTAAATTGCAGCAGCACCGCAAACTCCCCAAACCTCATTTGAAAAACTGTTAGAAGGAGAATCTTTACAATTAGCGCCGCGATCGAAAACATGAAAAAATGGGCCTTTAACCAAGCCTGTGCTATCAACAATCTGGTTGTACGGATTTTCTTTACCCCTTAGCAATTTCCCCGTAAAACCACCTGCATCCGGAAAATCATGTATACGATACATGATCTTTTCAACATAATCAGGTAATAGTTCGACATCCGGATTGATGGTCATGACCCATTCTATATCAGATTCCAAAGCATTTTGGAAACCAAGATTATGCGCAGCAGAATATCCAATATTTCTCTGATTTTCAATGACTTCTATATCCGGAAAAAGAGCATGTATTTTGGAAACTGTTTGATCGGAAGAATTGTTATCTATGACTAATATTCTTATAAGTGGATATGTTTGATGAAGAATAGATAATAAGGTGCGTTCTATCCAATTTTCATGATTATAAGTTACCATTTGCACCTGTACGAAGGGTTGATTAGACGATGAATAGTCTGCCAATCCAGATTTTTCATCTTTCTTTTCAATACGCATTCTCATCCACAAACCCTCTCGTCAGCGTTTTCCAGACGATTTGAAAATCGAGGAGCAATGACCAATTTTCAATATAATCGATGTCAAACTTGATTCGCTCCGCTATGGAAGTATCGCCACGCCAACCATTGACTTGCGCCCAACCTGTAATACCCGGACGCACACGGTGTTTGACCATGTATTTAGGAACTTCCTCCTTGAACTTATCGACAAACTGAGGACGTTCTGGACGCGGGCCAATGACACTCATATCGCCAATCAAAACATTCCAAAATTGCGGCAACTCATCAAGACTGGTTTTTCGCAGCCACTTGCCAAGCGCTGTGCGCCTTGAATCGTTGGGAACCGTCCAACCCAAATCCGCTTCCAACTGAGTGACCGCCACTTCATGGTTGCCATCAACATTCTCAACAACCGATGAAACTGAGGGATTCACCACCATGGTACGAAACTTATACATGGTGAACAAGCGGCGGTTTTTGCCAACTCGCTCCTGTTTAAATAAGATAGGACCAGGAGAGGTCAGTTTGACCGCCAGTGCAATAGCCAAATAGAGCGGAGACAAGCCTACTAAAACAAGTACAGAAAATAAAATATCAAACACTCGCTTAAACATAGCGTTGAGAGCGTCATCCAGCGGCACATAGCGCGTATCAATCAACGGCATACCCGCGAATGTCTCAAAGCGTGGACGAGCAGGCAGAACATCGAAATAATCAGGGAGAATCAGCGACTGCACGCCATGCGCTTCACAAACACTCATGACATGCGGAAGATAAGACACATCCTGGCGGGAGAGCGAGATAAGAACGTGATCGACCAAATGCTCATGAAGCACATTACCTAGATTGTCTATTGAATCAAGAACTGGCAAGGCAGGTTTTTCACGAGTGATAAAACTTGCCCCCTGCGGTAAAACACATCCTAGTACATGATAGCCAAACCAGGGATGCGCATCCATAGCTTCAATAAACCGCGCTGTGGCAGGCGTATATCCTACGAGCAAAATAAATTTCTTGTTAAAACCGCGACTGCGCAGCAAACTGAGCGCACCGCGGACAGCTATTCTCTCCACAACAATGAGCGCCGCATAGACAACTGCAAATAAAATCAGAACGGCACGCGAAAATTGAGCCAAATGGAGAAAATAGAGCAAACTCATGAAAAACAACATGCCAAAAAACAGCGAACGAATGAGCGCCGCACCTTCTTGAAAAAAAGTGCGAGAACGAATTGGCTTATAAAGACCACCTATCCAGTTAGCCAGCCAGAAGAGCGGCAAACTGATTAAAATGGCCGGCAAAAAGCTAGCCAATGGTTCGTGTCCGCGGTAAGGAAGAAGTCCAGTATCAAATTTGATACGCCAAGCGACAAAAAACGACAAAATGACAATGCAGGCGTCTATGACCTGAAACATACGATTCCAGAAGACCTGGTAGGTTCGAAACAACGGTTTCCCTCCTGCGCCTTCAACCCTTTACCATGCTTGTTCTATCTCTTTACTCAGGTTATCCGAAATTTTAAGATTTGACAAAGTTTCACTGTGTACAGTATAGCGAAGTGATCAACTTTTTTGAAGGTGATTCTAACGTGTCAATGAAAGATTCTGTCAAACTGTGTTTTGACTTCTATGATGAAAACAATCAGCCTGAACAACTTTGCTTCTCACAACCGATCAAAATTTTTGCCGCACACCAGCTATCCGAAGTACGGCCTGTCCTCCAAAATGTTGAATCATGGAGTCGCTCGGGCTATTACGCAGCCGGTTTTCTGAGTTATGAAGCCGCCCCAGCTTTTGACGACGCTTATCAAGTCTGTGCGCAGCAAACAGAACTGCCACTAGCTTGGTTTGCCATTTTTGCAGACGTCCAGCATGGACATTCAGCTGCAAAATCTCCGCAAACCGCTTCCATAAATTTGCCCAATCAATGGACGCCGTCCAAGACGGAACAGCAATTTGCGGATGATCTCGATACTATAAGACGGTTGATTGAAGCCGGCGAAACCTATCAGATGAACTACACTTATCGGTTGCATACCATATTGAATGAAAATCCGCAGACTCTCTATGAATACTGGAAAGAACAGCAAAATTGCCCGTATGCAGCTTATTTAGAATTTCCCGGTTGGCGTCTGCTTTCTTTCTCACCCGAACTGTTTTTCCGTACCTCTGCATCTAGAGAAAGTTCTGAACGTATTCTTTTGACCAAACCGATGAAAGGAACCGCCGAGAAAGGTCGATGGCTGGAGGAAACCCTGTACAACAGAGATTGGTTGAAGCAATCCGAAAAAAATCGAGCGGAAAATTTAATGATTGTCGACTTGCTGCGCAACGATATGAGCCGGATTTGTAAAATCGGCAGCGTACATGTACCTGTGCTGTTTGAAATTGAAGAATATCCTACCGTTTGGCAAATGACCTCCACCATTTGTGGAAACTTGCAACCCAACGTCCGTTTGGAAGACATTTTTAGCGCCTTGTTCCCTTGCGGGTCGATTACTGGAGCGCCAAAAATTCAAACAATGCGGCGTATTACTGAATTGGAAGCTGAACCGCGCGGAGTTTACTGTGGAGCTATTGGCTATGTCAAACCAGGCGGAGATGCGTTATTCAACGTGGCCATTCGTACCGTGACATTGCATCAAGAGGGTAACACTTGGCAAGCTGAATACGGTGTTGGCGGAGGCATAACCATAGATTCTACACCAACCGAAGAGTGGCGTGAGACTCAGGCGAAAACAGCATTTCTCAGACAAAATCGTTCACCTTTTTACCATAAGGAATTTGCTTTACTAGAAACACTCTTACTGCAAGATGGACAGTTTGTGCTATTAGAGGAACATATGGAAAGATTGCGATCATCCGCAGCCTTTTTCCATTTCCCGTTGCCAGAAGAACGCATTCTTGCTGATTTGCATTCACTGAGCATCGCCAATTTTCATGAAGCAGCTTTGCGCGTACGTCTGACTGTGGATGCAAAAGGAGGATATGATATCAACTTTCAACCTACAGAACGTATGCACGGTAGAACCGATGCACTGCCAAACCCAGAAAGCACCAGGCAAAACCCTGTCTTAAAAATCATGCTTGCCCAAAACCCCGTGGACTCAACAAACTTGTTTCTCTATCACAAAACAACCTATCGAAACCTTTATCAAGTACACGTTTCAACCAATCCTAATGTACTTGATACTTTACTTTGGAATGAGCGTGGTGAAGTAACTGAATTCACGATTGGTAATTTAGTCGTATGGGATAAGGGTCGCTATTGGACACCCCATCGCCATTGTGGCCTTTTAGCAGGTACGCTGCGCCAACATCTTTTAAAACGAGGACTTGTAGAAGAAAGCGTGCTAACGTTGGACGACGTGTTGCATGCGGAGCATCTATGGTTTATCAATTCGGTTCGCGGATGGAGAAAGGTTGAAATATGCAAAAATATTTAATTATATTCTATTTTTTATAGACAAGCCCGAATAGAATGATTATGATAAAAACAAATTTAAGAATTAAATTTAACATGTGTCAAAGGCAAACCTGTGGAAATGCAGGGACGCAAAGCTAAAGGGGCTAAAGCGAGAGAATCGCCATGCTTGCCAGTTGCCACTCATGAATGATTACGTGGTTTAACTGGCAATCAGGTGTCCTCCAGCCTGTCTGCCAGTTTTTCTTTTCTTTCAAGCCAGATTCAATAGCTTACTGGCTTCATCCATCGAAGTAAAAGGGGTTGGGTAAACTTGATGAAGAAATGGTTCAGTCAATTACAGCCAGACAAAAAATCTCTCCTTACCGGTGCAGTCGTTGGTACGCTCTTTGGCTCGCTGCTTGCGGGAGGTGCTGTGTTTGCAGCTACCAGCAACTTTGTCCAGGCTCAGAAAGAAATCGCAAATTACGACGGCATCAAGGGCAGTGCTCTTGTTTATGGCGGCACAACTTATGCTGAACTTTATGCAGTACAGCAAGTGCTCCAAAAACAAGGTATTGTGAACCAGTGGAATGGCGACGTCAAAAACTTCTCTATGGATTCTCCATCACAGAGCCTACAACAACTTTCCAGTGAGAACAGCAACCTAGATCAACAGGTGGGAGATTTTAAAGATATTCTAAAAAGTATTGAGAAACTTCCGAGCAATGACCAGCAACAAGTATTGAATCAATTAAATGGATTGCTAAGCAGTACGAGTACGTCCACCAACACGAGCACATCGGATAACAGCACGAGTGATTTAAATGTTTGGGCCAAAGGATTGTTAAGAGCTGAACAAGAAACGGAAGGAAATCCGGGCTACGCAAACTCAGTTCTGCAAAACCTGATTCAACAATTTTCTCAAAAACATGGAGATCACGGCGACAGTCAAGATCATCAAAATGATGGACAAGACGGACAAAACAATTCACAACAGAATAACGGCAGTGATTCAGGAGACGGGTCAACCACAGGATCAGTATATGGCAATACAGGGGATAACTCCGGAGATTAAAGGGTAAGAATGGCATTTGACCGTGTACTGCTTTGATAAGCAATATCTCGCCAACAGAGAAACAAGCGGTTTCAACGTTTCAGCAACGATTCCAGCTTTGGCGAAACAAACCGGTACACGGTCAATTGTCCTTTACGCTCATGTTTGGATTGATGCATAGCTTCGTTTGCAGCCAAAATCAAGTCTTCCAGCGACTCCACTTGCACCGGATAACAGGCCGCCCCTACACTAACCGCGCCCTCAATGGTCTGCCCAGCGATGGTATATTGTCCACTCAACGCACGAACGAGACGTTGTCCTACCAGATTACACTCTTCCAGTCCGTGTATTCGGCAGAGCACAATAAATTCATCTCCACCGTGGCGCACAACCACATCTCTTTGGCGCACCGCTCCACGTAAACGTTCTGAAAATTGCACCAAAAACGCATCGCCTGCGTCATGACCATAACGATCATTGATAAATTTAAAATTATCGCAGTCAATATAAAAAAGTCCATATGTTGCGCGAGAATTACGAAGAAGTCGTAGGCACCGATCTAAGTATCGACGATTGTGGAGCTTAGTCAGCGGATCGCGATAGGCAGCCTTTTTCAGTTTCTTTTCATAGCGTTTACGCTCAGATATATCACGTATAGTTAGAAGAAAATAGCGATGCTCAGCAAGCCGCTGCGGAAGAGGGTCAACAACCACTTCGCCGCACCAGCCTTCAAAATCCATATCCATCACATGCCGCCCGCTGTTTTGCGTTACAGTGCGCATAAGTGGAATGAGTTGTTCGAGCACATGGATACTGTGCACATCATGCAAAGAACGTCCAGTAAGTCCCTGCCAGCCCCCAATACGCGCTTCCGCTGATGGGTTGCCAAAAATGTAAGTATACTCACCATCTGGCCCCTGGCGGACAACTGCCAACGGATCGGACATATGTTTGAGAATGTCGGAAAGCAAATCCAAGTGTTCGTACAGCGCTAATTGCGCAGCATCACTCGCGGCCATTTCCAGCCCTTCCTCTCCTAACCGCTCACTGGTTTCCATCGGTGAACGGCGACGATGAACAGCATCTTCACCAGAGAGAGCAGGATTTACTTCACGTCGAACCTTGGGTGGCCATTCCTTGGAGGCATGGGCATCCTCAGAATTCAACAAAGATTTGGCTTGTGGAATTTTGAGCACGTCCATTTCCCCTTTTCCCTCCGACAATCTCTCATCTATTTTTATAAATACTAGTCGTTGTATGGAATATCCACTAATGGAAAGACAAACTTTCTCCTATTGTACAGTTAGCTTATAGAATTCTCAATATCTTATGCACAAAAGGTTCATTCTATTTTTAGAATTAAAAAATCCCCCGCAAAACTAGAACACAGTCTTGCGGAGGATCGATCTATATAGAAAGCACATTACTTCAGGGAATTCAGATCTTTTTGCAAGTCTGAATAGTAAGCGTTGGATTTTGGCACTACTTTCAAAGCCTGTTGAAGAGTTTGCTTGGCTGCTTGTTTTTGGTTCAGTTGTATCTGTACGAGATATAAGTTAAGCCACGCAACTCCGTATGTTGGACCTATTTGTGTAGCTTTTTTGTAATACGCTAAAGCCTGGCTTGGCTGTTTCAACCCCCGGAAATAGACATTACCTATATTGTTTAAAGGAATTGGGTCTTTAGGGTTTAATTGAGCCGCCTTCTGATAATAAGTGATGGCTTTCTCAAACTGCTGGTTATCAAAGGCACTAATACCTGCATCCATCTGCGCCTTCTCGCTCTTAGGTTGCGCCTTGGCCGCGTTCTCAAATTTTTTAAGATTTGCTGCGCCATAATATGCGGTAGCACCTACCATGACTCCTCCGGGTGTCTTGATGGCCTGGTTAGCAGTCTTTTGAACCTGATTGGCCGCTTGATTGGCAGTTTGATTGACAGTGCCACAACCAGCAACTAGACCGAGTGTAGCTACAGTTGTCAGGGATAAAAGAAGTTTTTTCATTTTTCTTGTCACCTCTCCTCGCTTTGGGCTTGTCTCAGAAATATTTCTCTGTATGGAAGCACTTAGCCCATGCTTGCTAGCCCGAATGCTTAATGAAATGCAAAACAGGCTGCGATTCATTTCCAGCCCTTCTTACTATAACCGAGCTTGTCCAAAGGGCAAAGTCAAAAAGGCTCGGTTTCAACAAAATGTGACATTTTTCGATCTAGCTCTCCTTGCCCCGTGATACAATACACATGATTCGAACACAGTATTGGAGGAATTGTCCGTTGCAGTCATCCAGCATCCGAAATTTGAGTCAACATCTTTTTTGGATTGCGCTATCCGCTTTCATTGCCTGGATGCCTTTTTATAACAATGGCGTCTTTTTTAGCCGCGGTCACGCGCATATCGATCTCGTTTTGCTTATTCTGCTTTCATTCTATCTTGTCTTTCGAATCATTTCTTGGTTTGTGGACAAGCCCTCAACCGGGGAAAAACCTTTATACGTACATCTAAGTTGGTTTGATGTAGCTTTTGCTGTGTATGTTATCCTTTATCTCCTCTCGCTTTTTTATGCAGCCAGCCTGCCGCTGGCAGTTGAGGGCGCTCTGGATGCTTTAGCGCTTATCTTTCCCTTTGCGCTGATGCGTAATTATGGGCACTTCTCGCTTGCATCAACTTATCTATTGTGTGCACTCGGGATTTCGTCTATAGGTATCAATGCTATTGGCTTTGCCAACGGCTGGGGGCAACTATTATTTCCAAGCGCTATCACTCTTTCACCAAGTCTGCAAGTATCGTCTGTTTTCCAGTACCATAACACGTACGCGTCATTTGTAACGGCGATTGGACTTGGACTAATGGCGTATTGCGCACTTTCACCACGATGGATTATGTTGCGCGCGTTTTTTACAGGCATGGCCGCTCTTGATTTTGCTGGCTTGCTTCTTTCTGATTCTCGTGGCGCATTACTGTTTTTTGTTATTGTTCTCATCTGTCTTTTGATTGGACTAAAGACACAAGAAGGCAGCCAGGTTGCCCGTTCGCGATTTCTGCTCTTTTTTGCCGCTGCATGGGTGGGAGCTGGTTTATCTTACACGCTTCTACGCTCAGCCATTTTGCATCAGGATGTTGGTAACGGCTGGGTTGCCTTTGTCATTGGAATCGTACTGCCATTCTTTTTAGTTCTCGCTTTTTCTGTTCCCTTTCGAGACTATACGAGCGTTCTCCTATCTGCCAAAAAAACTCTACCTGTTATTACCATTGTCTACATGATCGGTATCCTTGGCATAGCAGCTATTAAGTCAAAAAGTTTTCTACACAAGATTCACAGCTATCATGTCCATCAATTGTCAGTCATACAACGTTTTATTTTCTGGCGAGACGGATTGCGCATTTTTGCCTATAACCCTATCAGTGGAAAAGGTTACGGAGCATGGGCAGCCATGTTTGAAAGAGTAGAATCCTACCCATATTACAGCACGCAGGTACACTCGTTTTTCATGGACACCTTAATGAATATTGGCATCTTGGGAATCTGTGCCCTGCTCTTCGTCTTATGGCCACTCTTGCGAACTGTGATTGCCCCATGGCGCACCATTCTTGAGACAGATGTCTCTATTGCTGGCAGACGGGCACTATCCGTTATGGCTTTGATGCTGTTTGCCCACAGTCTGATGGATTGGGATTTTGCCTTTCTTTCCATGGAATTTCTGTTTTTCCTCGGTGTCGGTTCTGCTTTTTCCTTGCGTTCACATCTATCTGGACAAGGATTCTCTGTTCCTTTACATGGTTGGTTGATGCGAACGGCAACGACAATCACATGTCTGCTTTGTCTGACTGGATTGTATCAATCAGCGCAAACTGTCCACGCAGAGAATTTAGTGCGAAACGCAAACGCCACACTCAGCGAAGAGGGACGCATCAATCTATACGCTGAAGCCGTGCATATAGTCCCTTACAATACAACCTATTTAACAGATGAAGCCAACGCATTTTTGGCAAACGGATCAAGCCAACAGAATTTGCAACAAGCCATCTCTATCTTGCAAAAAACTTTACATTTCGACCCATATAACGCTACAGTGCAATCTCAATTGGCGACCATCGCATTTGAGGATAGGCATTATTCTCTCGCCTACGAGGCTGCAGCGCGAGCTTTCCGTAACGCTCCTTTCTTCCCTTCAAATGTCAGTCTTGCGATTAACGCCGCCACCATTGACGGAATGCAAAAAGCTCCGAGTAATCCTAGCGTGGCAAGACAAAGACTTGTTGCTGCTCTCTCACTCTATCAGCAGTACCAAAAAAACTTGTCAATCGTTCAGCATTTGCCGCCCTATCTGCCGCCGATGCAACCGTATGTGCTCGATTCGTTCACCTTCGACTCACTGGCAACTGCAGAACTTGGCATTGGCAACAACCAGATGGCCATACAATTTGCCGCTAAAGAACTGGCAAACAGCGACAAACATACTCGAGACGTAGCCAAAATGATAACTTTAATTGCCCAACAGGGAGGACTCCCCGCCCTTCAAAATCCTACTGTTCTGGCTTTTGTCAAAGAGCGGCAAAATCTGCATAGTAGCTATGCACTGCTTACGAACTTGCGATTCTTAATGCCCTAGTGAATTTTTTGAGCCACTCCGGTTCGATCCAGTTGTGAAATAATGGCGCACCGATTTCGGTGCGCCATTGATTTTTAGCTTACATCATGAGTTGGAAAAGAGAAAATCACAGTATATTTTCTTGCGATTCCATACTGCCTGAAACAGAAGTCGAATATTTGACTACTTTTTCAAATTCAACAAATGGCATAGGTTTGCCTAGCAAATATCCTTGTATATAATCGCAGCCGTGTTGCTGTAGCCATTGCAATTGCGGTACTGTTTCTACTCCTTCTGCGACAGTGGAAATTCCTAGCTGACGAGCCAGTGTCAGCATCGAAGCCACAATTCGCTCATTGTCCCGATCCGGCTTGTCCACCTGAGCCAATTTACGGATAAATGATTGATCGATTTTGATGACATCCGGTCGAATATCGAGCAGATAAGTGAAAGAGGCGTATCCAGTGCCAAAATCATCAATGGCTATCATCACACCGAGGTCTTTCAGCTTTTTGATCATTTCCAGATGGACGGCACTGTTGAGCATGACGGTCTCTGTGAGTTCGAGTTTTACTTGAGAAGGAGCCATTCCTGTAATGAATTAATTTCGGGTTTGAAACAAAAAGAGCGCCTCCTGTATGCTGGGTTCCGAATGCAGGACATTCATTCCCTAATTGAGGAGGACGCTCAACGTGAAGTATAAGATGCAACAGAAGCAAAATCAACGAATCCAACAAATTACCGACGCTACCATCATTGTGGGAGCGGACATTGCGAAGCAAACGCATGTAGCGAGAGCCATTGATTTTCGTGGAATTGAGCTCGGTAGAGAGTGCGTTTTTAGCAATGACGATGAGGGTCTGACGAAACTCGTAACGTGGATGACGGAGTTGCAACGGCTGCACGGCAAGACGGATGTCGTCTTTGGCGTTGAGCCGACCGGACACTACTGGTTCCCGTTAGGTGCCTTCATTCAAGACTTGAACGTTCGATTCGTGCTCGTGAATCCGCATCACGTCAACAAGAGCAAAGAGTTGGAGGATAACTCGCCGACGAAGAACGACTACAAGGATGCTAAGGTCATTGCGAATCTCGTGAAGGACGGCAAGTACACCGAGCCCAAACTCCCAACAGGTGTCTATGCGGATTTACGAATCCTCATGAACCTGAGGGAAAAGGTTATGGTGAATCTAGGTCAGGTGCAGCGGCGGATACAGAACTGGCTCGACCGGTTCTTTCCGGAATACACCCAGGTGTTCAAGGATTGGGAAGGCAAGGCATCTCTCATTACACTGCGTGAGTCTCCGTTTCCACAGGACCTCGTCTTACTAGGCGCCAGTGAGATTGTGAACCAGTGGAAAAGTGGCGGTGTGAAACGGGCTGTCGGTATAAAGCGAGCAAAATGGCTCGTAACAGCCGCTGAAAAGTCCATTGGTCTGAAAGAGGGACTCAAGGCTGCTCGGTTGGAACTGACGGCTCTACTGGAGCAATACGACATGTTCACTCGGCAACGTGACGAAATCATGGCTCAGGTGGAGCAACTGCTCAACCAGATTCCAGGCACTGACGAGATGCTGAGTGTACCAGGGATGGGTGTAACGACACTTGCTGGCTTCCTGGCTGAAGTCGGTGACCTTCAGGGATATGACCATGGGCAGCAGATCATTCGGCTTGCTGGACTCAATTTGAAAGAAAACAGCTCTGGCAAGAGAAAAGGGAAAACTGGCATCTCTAAACGTGGACGCTCACGGCTGAGGGCACTTCTATTCCGAGCGATATTACCGATGGTAGCTACGAATCCAGAGTTCAAGGCTTTGCACCATTACTATACGACACGAACATGCAATCCCTTGAAGAAGAAACAGTCGCTCATTGCGCTGTGTGGAAAGCTCATTCGTGTCCTGCACACATTGGGGACAAAGCAAGTACCGTACAACTCTGAAGATTTACTGGGACCGCTTCGGAAGTCCCAACTACAGATGGCTGCTTAACTGATTCAAACTCGTACTTCAACTTACTCGCTTGTGAGACACGATGAAAGACCAAGACAAACGAAAGCACGGATAAGCCGTAGTAACTATTCCATAAGGGCAACGACCCAGCAAAGGAGCAAGAAACGGCATCCACCCCTTGAGAGGTAGAACGAAGGAATGTGAGGGCATAGACCCAGTGTGACATGGGAGGGTAAACCGCAAGGGAACGTGTGGACATCCAAAGGTGCGAACATCATTATGTTCCATGTATTGGTAAATTAACGCCAATCTCTGTTCCTGCCACGGAGTATCCGTTTGAAAATTGGCACATCTAGCATTCTGGCAATCCCTCTCAAATTGTCAAGGTGCGTAATCGTGAGAATGAGAGAGTAAATAGAAGAAAACATTAATTTATAGTGGGAGGAATGATATGTTGAGAAAATAGTTTCAATAAATAGGGATAAAATTTCGGATGCTCCAATTGATGTACAGAACAATTAATCGAAAGTATCAATGGAGACTCCAAATTTTGACGATATAACGATGAGAAATCTTGAAAAGCCTGTTGTAAGACGTACTCGCCCAAGTCATGAATCATGCCTGTTCGTTCTACCACTGGAATAAATTCAGCAGGAGAAATTGCACCATTCGGTCCATTCAGTCGAAGCAAGGTTTCTGCAGCTACTAATTTCTGGTTGATATCAAAAATCGGTTGATATGCTAGATAAAATTGTTTTTCATCCATAGCATCTCTGAGCAAATTATAAAAATGCTGACGACGAAGTACATCCATGACCATCTGCGGATGATAACAAAGCTGAGATTTGCCGCTGCTACGTGCTAAGTGTAATGCTGTCAATGAACGTTCTATGGCTGAGTTGATTTTCTCAAAAGCATCTAATTCAACAATAGAATTGATATAGAGACCACCTATAATGCGTGGACGAAATAAAAGTGTCTGTGAAAAATTGTTTTTCTCTAATTTTTTCATCAATCGAGCAGCCCAGTTTACAGCTTCTTCCTCATCCTGAATCGGATGAACGAGTAGAAATTCGTTCCGTTCTGACTGACCAAGATATATTTCAGTATCACAAGTTTGCGCTTGCAACATCAATTCTTCCATTACATGGTTAGCCATTTTCCAACCGTAAGCATCTGCCACAATGTAAAAATTATCAAACGAAATCGCAAGAAACAGTAGTTTTCTCTCATCTTGCAAACGTCCAAAGACACTGCTGATTTTTTCTTGCAGCCAACTTTGATTGGGAAAATTCGTCCGGCTATCAAAATAAGCCAGATGATATAAAGCCTGTTCTGAACGAATCTGTGGCGTAATATCACGGCATATAGCAAACGCATAAACCTCATCCTGAACAGTCAGAAGTTGTGCTGTGACTTCAACAGTCAACAATTTACCACCCTTACAAACATGTACAGAATGGTACTGCTTAGGAACAGCCTCTTCCAAAGTTTCGAAAAAAGAAGAGAGCCGATTATGCAAATTAGGATGCACAATTTCTTTAGTACTTTTCCCTATCAATTCTTCTCGGGAATACCCAAGCATACAACAAGCAGATGGATTGACATCCAAAATCACACTTGGAGTTTTATAGGGATCTAGTTTGCAGATATAGAAGGCATCTTCTGTTAATCGAGAGAGAATAGAAAAATCCGATATAGAGAGCATGTGGTTTATGGCATCTTTCATGCTATTTGGAGAAGAGAGATTGTCCAGTCTTATCACCCCAATTGGGAAGTTAATCCGTATGCCGAAACGATTGAGGACAAATGATTCTCTACTCCAACCAACCTGATTTCTACATATTTTTACAACATTCAACAAGATTCGACATTTTTATTATGCAAAGGAAGCTATTGCTAGGAAATCACTGTCCAGATTGACTTTAACATGAAATTCACACAAAAGTATACTGTCTGTACCAGTTCTTGTTCCTCATTTCAAAAAAATTTAACTTTATATTCTAGGCATCCTATATTTGTTCACCTTTGGCATGTTTTTAGAGAACTATTTTAAGAAAAAAGAAACTGCCAAAAGGCAGACAAGCCTTGCTGGCAGCCGAAAATCACTGATAAACATTAATAGACCGATTTACTATTGATTGCATAGTTTTTGGTGCTCCATGTAAACCAACGAATCCCAATACTCGGTGCATGACCATCACTCGGATTTCTTACAATGAGGCTGTCTGGCACCGGCAAGTTGCCAAGTTCAATCACCGTATTATTCGGATTGGTTGTATAGAATGTTAACCCGCGTATATCTGCAAGCGTTGGCATATACGACCCGTCCACTGGATCGACCACACCATCGATGTGAATGTACGCTTTGCCATCTCCATAAGTGACATGATAGCGAACATACTGTTGTACGACATTGTAATTCAATAATTGGCTGGTGGTTGCGATGAGCAATTTTTTCTGGTCGTACTGACCGGCTAGCAACCATAGAGCATCTATCGCATTCGGTGGTAAGGGCAATTTAGTGTTCAGAGCCTCCAAATGCTGGGCAATAATGCTGTAATCATGATGTTGCTCAAGCCATTCCAATTTTTGACGAGTAATCTGCTCCGACAAATCACCAACCGTCCAGTTCCATTCCGGTTGACCGTAGCGGTTCCATCCGTTGCTTGTGTACCTCCAGAAACCCCAAACTTTATCGCCATTGGGCAATCGCATAGGATAAATCATGGATGACATACCAAAATGGTCATTTGCTCCATCCGCCCAAATAAAGCGAACACCGTAAGGAATGGTCATATCAGCATGATAGTATGGCGACCACGGATTGGCTCCTTGTTGATATCGATAAAACCGCGTAAGTCCAAAATCCCCCATATCATCTACATTGCTTTGATTCCCATGGTCTGTCCAAACAGTAAGGTAGTCTCCATTGGCTTTCAACGCTTGAATAGCCTGTGCTGCAAGCTCGGGTGAAAAACGAGTTTCAAACGGGTCTTTCATCGTGAAATCGCCCCACGAATGAAGCGTGTCTATCCAGCCTACGTGGATATAGTAGTTCAATATGCTTGCCGCGTAGGGCTGATTACTGGTGCCTTTGAACCAGGAAAGTTCATGTGGTTTGCGAACATTACCGTAGTCGATAACTTTGTCAGTGTTACTGCCGTTATACATAAAGAAAGAATCCGCAAAAGGAATGCCTATGCCATAGTATCCAAAAGGCGTCATGTCGTGTGTATTGATAAACTCATGGATAAGATTGAATTTGCGCAGCGTCTCATGATCTGCATCTGATGAAATGGCGAGCATAGCCTGATAGGGATATGGAAATTTACGCATCCCCAGTACCTTCGGCGCCTGCTGCGTGCTAGGTTGCAAACTGAGTTCTTGCGTCATATTCCCAGGGTTGGTTTGAGGATGTTTGATTTGCTGCAGTCCATAAATCCCTGTTCCAATAGCTGCCGCCGCAATAACACCAGCAGCCCAAACAGGCCAGATTTTTTTATTTTTCTTCATACAATTAACCCCCGTAAAGAATGAAATTCCGCTTCCCCGTCGCCACTCTTTATCTTTTTCTCTACTGATTCGGATGATAGCACGGCTTGCTATAGGGCTCAATGACGTAAAAGATAAAACTTTTCTTATTTAATTTTGAGAAATAAAACGATTCAAATTGACAGGATTCGACCATTCCTGCTACAGTTTAACTAGGATCGTGTAACCTACCACTGTAGCCTATAATCTTATACCTCTTCCATTTTATTGCTATACACGCGCCTCAATTGCCTTGCGGACTCCATCAAAATCGACAGGATGTCGCACTCGGGCTGTTGGAGAATTTTTCTTGCGACGGTCGCAGTTTCTTGTTTTCCAGCGACCCTGTTGATTAGAGAGCCAAACTTGAGGATTCAACAATCCTGTTCATTCACAGCAAACTCCAGCAATCGGAGGTAGGTCATGAAAAAAACATCTCTTCTTGTCAGTCTTCCGGCCGTCATCATGCTAGCCGCATCGGTCAACACGGTGGAGGCAGCCACCCAGCCATCCGCATCGTCTATGACAGTTTCCAGTCACGCCAAAACCATCTATTTTAACCAGCAAAAAATTACACAAGCGTATGCAGTCGTGGCAAACGGCACCACCTACATGCCACTTTGGTATATTCAATATGCTTTGCAAAGCATTGGTGTCTCTTCTAAATGGATGCAAAATGTATGGTCGTTGCAAGTACCCTCCATTGTTCCCGTCAACGATTCCCATTTGCCACAGAAACCAAAAAAACTTTCGCCATCCACAGTTGTCATTCGTCTCAATCAAAAGACGGTTGACTACATTCCTGGTTTGGTTCATGTCGATCCGGCCAGTGGACAAGCTGTAGAATTCGTTCCAATTTGGTATGTGAGTCAAGTTTTGCAAAGATTTGGTGTACAAAGCGAATGGAACGGGAAATCTTGGTATCTTAGCAATCAAGCTAGTAGCGGTGTGACCGTTACCAGCACAACTTCCAGCAAAAGTTCTGAAAGCAGCCAGTCTTCTCAAAGCAAGCAAACAACAAGCAAAACGGGTAACAGCGCAAGTTCTACTAGCGGATCGGCCTCATCTACCGCATCTTCTCAGCAATTATCAGATAACCAATCGAGCAGTACTCCACCTATACAAATGGTGAAGAAAACGATATCGTTTTCTGGCAATGTCATTTCTACACCTTATAGTTTCGTGGAAAACGGTACGACATACATGCCTCTCTGGTACGTAGGACAAGCTCTGAAAGCAGCCGGCATTGCAGGCACCTGGAAACCGGGTGAATGGTCGTTGCAAGCCCCTTCCAATATGACGGCTAAGCTTTCCAACCTGCCTTCCGTGCCAAAAACCCTTCCTCCCAATACGGCTATTGTCAAACTGAATGGCCAAGCCGTTTTGGTTGTGCCAACTTCAGTGCAAGTCGATCCTGATTCCAACAGCCCAACTACGTACGTACCCATCTGGTATATTCAACAGGTGCTCAAGCGCGTTAACTTGCAAACCACTTGGAATGGCAGTGAATGGAGTATTCCTGCTCCCAGTGCAACTAGTCCATCGAGCAGCGGCACAAGCAGCAAGAGTAACCCAAGTGGCAGTTCGCAAGGGAATAGCAGTCCAGACCCAAGTACCTCTGCGAATGGCAGTACCAGTTCAGGATCGGGCAGCAGCGGTGACCCACAGGGAGGCTCTAGCTCAACGCCCAGCAGTTCAAACGGAACCAATCCGAGTTCCAGCAGCAGTGGGACAAGCAATAACTCGGCAAGCAACGATCCCATTATTGCCCAATTCGGGGATACCGGACAAACTGTCCAATTGCTACAAAATGATTTAAACATTGTTGGAGACAATGTAGGACCCGTTGACGGAATTTTTGGCCCCATGACTGAGGGAGGGGTCAAAGCGTTCCAGCAATCCGCAGGTTTGCCTGTGACGGGTATTGTTGACCAGACCACTTGGCAGCAACTACAGGTAGCCACTTTACAAGCTGAAGAAAAAAATGGATTCCAATTCAACAACAATCCGCCACCTTCCAGTAACACTTCAGGAAGCAGCAGTTCTGCTGGCGGCACTTCATCAAACACTGGTTCCAGCAGTACGTCAGCAAATAACGGACCGAGTTTTACCAATGTGGATTTGCGTTTTCCAGCTCCTTCTGACGTTACGGCAAGCAGCATCGACAGCTACCTGTCGAGCAACGGATCGCCCATGACCGGCTTAGGAACTGTATTTATGCAGGCGCAGAATACTTACGGTGTAGACGCAAACTATCTTGTCTCGCACGCAATTTTAGAGAGTGCCTGGGGTAAGAGCCAAATCGCGCTTGCGAAAAACAATTTGTTTGGTTACGGAGCATACGACAGCAATCCAGGAAATGATGCTGGCATGTTCCCGAGTGAAGCGTATGCCATTCGTTTCCAAGCTTGGGAAGTACGCAACAACTATCTCGATCCGTCCGGCTCACTTTACGTCTCACCCACCCTGACTGGCATGAACGTCAATTACGCAACCGATCCCAACTGGGCGACAGACATTGGCAATTTAATGAACCAATTTGCCACATCTCTGGGAAGCTCAGTCAATGACTATGTACAGTACACGCCGAATGACAACCCTCCACAACCTGCGTCTACAACAGAACCTGTCTTTTTGATGAATGGAGCCGTGGGCAAGGTTGTGGCCGATCCCGATTATAACGGCTTGCCTTATTACAGTTCGATGGGCGAAGGCGAATCGAACATGTTTTTTGGCACACTCTCTGAAGGATCCTTTGGCAGCAATGTCGCTTCCGTACAGGAGTATCTGAATCAAGTAGACAATGCTAATCTTACGGTAGACGGACAATTCGGACCGGATACACAAGCTGCTGTTGACCAATTTGAACAATCCCACAACCTTCCTGTCAATGGACAGTGGGATTACAGTATGTGGGCAATGTTTAACCCTGCTCCACCGCAAATGCTAAAAAACGGCGCCACTGTTCAAGTTGAAGAGATGAAACAAGGAATGACTGGCGGCATTGTTACTGAATGGTATGACCTGGCCGGGTACGGTTGGGTAGACTCCAATTATATACAGTTACAGAATGTGTATCGTATTACCGTGCCTGACCCAACTTCAACCAACACAGAAGTAACCGTGTATAACGCTTCCAATCCGAGCCAAGTGTTGACTCAGTTACATGCGGGCAATTTTGTGGTATGCAATAACCCAGCGCCAAATAGCCAAGGCTATATCACTATTCAATTTGCCAATCAATTGACAGGACAAATGGAAACGGGGCTTATCTCTACCAATCAGGCTAGTTTGACACAGCAGCAATAACCATAGAGTTAGTAAAAATTGCCCATACGCACAAAGGCGCCTGCCATCTCCATTGAACTGAGATGCAGGCGCTTTCCACTTTTCACATTTTTCGTCTATCCTCGCGATTTCGACGAGGGATCTTGATTTGACCACTCATCCCACAGAAAGAGAAGAATTCTTAATATGCCGATGCCACCGAGAACAGCGCTTGTCCACAATATCCAGGAAACATCCCATGAACTTGATGTACGAAGGCTTGCCCAAATAATAAACAGTAAAATACCCGCTCCTAAAAACAACAAACCGTAGGTGACTGACCCAAACCCGATGGAAGTCTGAACATCCCATGAATCTATAGGCGTTTCATGATGATGATTTTTAGGAGGCAGCGGACTTTGAGTTGAGTCTTTTTTCCCATCTGCTTCTTTCTTCATATGTTCAAAGGAGCGGGAAGCTTTGGCCCAGTTCTCCATTTCTGCCTGGCGAGCCAGATCATACGAGGCACGTCTCTCTGGATGACTTAAAATACGATAAGCTTCCTGCAATGCCTGAAAGCGTTTGGCTGCCAATTCGTCTCCTGCATGGCGGTCTGGATGCCAGACAAGAATTTGCTTATGATACGCTCGTTTGATTTCTGGCATGCCAGCGGAAGCTGATACTCCAAGCACTTGATAGAGTGAATCCGATAAAGGCTCATGGCAAATTCCGCAACGAGCCCTTTGCACAGCTTCCAGTTTAACGCGATTTTTTGCGCTACAATGCGGACAGAGCAAGACCCTCTCCACTCCGTTGTACTCCTCGCGTGATGACATTTACCGCTCCTGTTGATCTTCCGTTTGATTTTCTGCAATATGCTCTGGCTGTTGTTTCTTCTGTTCTGCCATGGAGCGCAACGCGGCTCGATAAAAAGAATCACTGCTACCCGACATAACTGGTTTGCGCTCCGGAGAAGGTTCTAGTTCTTCCCGCGGTGCTTCACGAGAAATGAACGACGCGGTTGCCTCAAGGTTCTCTGCCGCTTCTTCTGTAAGCGGTGGGCGGTCGGTTGTTGTAGGAGCATGACCAGAATTTTCAACTTCCATAGCTTCCGAAGCTCGGTTCTCCTTTTTTCCCTGAGAGTTTTCCGAATTGGAATCCAGCGCACGCCAATTAAAGAAAATCAAAAGAATGCCAATTACAACAACTGCCAACACAAAAATAACCAGAAAATTCATGCTCTCTTCCCCCATCCGCCCATACGCAGTGTTCCTGCTGTAAACCATGGTTTATGCATGGTCAAATAACTTCCCCGCCACATCAGCCACACGTCTTCCAAGGACGCGACCGAGTACTAAAAACTCTTCCGCTGGTGCATTCATAGGAGCTGAAGCATCTTCTTCTACTGGGCAAGTTACACCAAGACCATAATAACTTCCGTACAATACGTTTTCCGGCACATTGCCTGGCAAGCCAACGATAATCATACCGTTGTGCAACATGGGCGTCAGTAAATTCATTAAGGTCATTTCAATGCCCCCATGAACAGTTGCAGTGGTACAAAAAGCTGCACCCACCTTGCCCACCAATTTGCCTGTTGCCCAGAGATGCCCTAATTGATCTATCCACGCTTTCAGTCCAGACGAAATAGTGCCAAAGTGTCCTGGACACCCCCAGATAATAGCGTCCATCTCCGTCAAATCACGCGGGTTGGCATCCTGGACATGATGCAAAAACACTTCTGCCTGCGGTTGAGTGCGCGCCCCTTCTGCAATCGCTTTAGCTAAAACTTCTGTATGGCCGTTTTCACTGTCATAAACGATATAAACTTTCACAAAGACGACCTCCTCACGCCGCATCACCCGAAACCATCTTATTCTTTCAGTCCTGGCTAAACCAAGCAATCAGTTGTAGATATGAATATTTTAACTTCTATATTATCTTGCTGACCCGATCTTATCGAAGCCTTATGGAAGAATCAACCTCACAATTTAAAACCCAAAGTAAACTTGTGCATGCTTGCAATATTTTTTTCACAAAAGTTTGCTATTAGGTTTCCCAATGACATTTCTTTCTTATCCATCGAGGATACATTTCAAACACTTTATTCTCCTGGCACCAAGACTATCCAATCATAACAGCCAATAAATTGAGATAAAAAGATGTTTTTAAAATTGTTCATTTCTTGACTCACCATTTTCAATGCAAATTTGATTATGATAAAAGAGTCGCTTCATCGATTTATATTTTTATCTTCCTATTCAAAACGCGGAGGAGCTTATGGCAAAAAAGAGATCGACCAAAACTAGGAGAAAAATGCCAGCCAGCCGACTTTGGTTTATTTCCGGCATGACCACTCTTGCGTTTACCAGTTTGATTTTACGAATGGGTTATTTACAGGTTGTGCAAGGCGCAACATACCGAACGGATGCCTCCAATGTAGCGGTTGTCTCCACTCCCGTTTTACCTCCACGAGGCTATATTTACAGCAGTAATGGCACCATACTTGCACGCGATCAATATATCTATGATGCCTATCTGGCCAGAGTCCCCCATGTGCACCAAGATTATCGGAAAATGGCTGAATTATTGGCTCCCATCTTTCATACGACAGTTCAGAAACTTTTACAAAAAATGAACACCAGTCCGTTATCCCCGCAAGTAAGGATTGCACAAAATTTATCTTATACCGCCATTTCTTATATTTCTGAACATCATCATCAACTCCCCGGTATTGAGATTCAAACTGATTATGTACGCCAATATCCACTAGGCGACTTGGCCGGACACATTCTCGGCTACGTGGGACCTATTACCCCACAAAATGAATCGTATTATGTCAATAAACTCCATTATTTAAATAACCAAACAGTCGGTGAAACGGGTATCGAAGCAGAGTACAACAAATATTTAGAAGGAAAAGCTGGATATGAGCAGTATTTAATACACAGTAATGGCAGTGTTAAAAGTTTGGGTCTATTACCCCCGCCTCAATCGGGGGATAATATCCAACTTACCATCAATTCGGCTTATCAAGCAGAGGCGCAAAAGATTGTTTCGGATTTTATTCAACGAGACGATGTGATGCGATATGAAATTAATTCGGCATCTGCCGTAGTTTTAAACGTCAAAACAGGCGCCGTATTGGCTTTGGTCAGTTATCCATTCTACAATCCAAATTGGTTTGTGGATGGAAACTTAATGAAACATGAAAAATATCTTAACCAAACTTCAGCCTTAATTGATAATGCGATTCAAAGCCCTGAATACCCTGGTTCGTCTGTTAAACCTGCCAATGCACTTGCAGGATTGGAAACGGGAACGATTACCCCCAATACGATAGTGGATGATAAAGGCTATCTGAAGATTGGTAACCGCATCTTTCACAATTGGTATCTTCCAGGTTTTGGACCTGTCAATGTAATTCTAGCCCTTGAGCATTCTGACGATACTTTCTTTTATCAACTGGCCATGTGGTTTGGCGGCTGGACAAACCAGCACTATCCGAATCACGAATCCTATACGCAATGGGTTAAAACTCGATTTGTTAAAGCGATGGATACCATCTTTGGCTGGGAATACAAGTTTGGGCTAGGTCAATTAACGGGTATCGATCTTCCCGGAGAAGTCAAAGGACAATTCTACGAAGAAGACACAAAGAAAAATTATGAAGAAGTGCCTTACCCTTTGCTCAAAGCAGAAGCAAGTATGAAAAAATATGGGTACTTCAATAACTGGGGCGCTTTACCAGACTTGGCATTTGCTGATATTGGACAGTCCCAAGAGTTTACGCCGATTGAAATGGCCCAATATGTGATGACACTTGCCGACAAAGGCGTGAAGTATCGACCCTATATCCTTAAAGCTATTTACCCGGCCAATGAAGTACCAGGAGCACCAGGCAGCAAACCTATCTATACTATGCATCCGAAAGTTCAGGCTCGCATTCAACTCAATCCTAAAGATTTACACGCTGTATATCAAGGCATGTATCTCATGGCCAATGCTCCAGGCGGTTTGCTGTATCAAGGAGGATTTGCCGGATCGCCCTACCATGCAGCCGGAAAAACGGGAACTGCACAAATTGTGCTGAATGGCAAACGCGTAGACGATTCTGTGACCATTGCTTTTGCGCCCTTTCATCACCCACAGATTGCTATTGCCGTAATGGTTCCCGGCGGTGGAGCAAGTACGACTACAGCGTCCCATATTGCGCATCGACTCTTTAACGCTTATTTTGAGATGCACCATGAATATTTCCCTCAAAGTCAGTGGCTTTCCGATCATTTTCAAGCAACTGCCTGGCTGCACTCCTTTGCTTACAAGCAACCTGAAGAAGGTGTGTTGCCCTAAGAGCGGATCGAGAACATGGTTCTCTCTTGTTTTATCTCTTCGATAAGCATGAAACTCGACTTTTAGGAAATGGAGTTGCGTTATCCTATGTTTGTAAGACGTGCCGTCCGTTTCATTTTATACAGCATTATGGCGGTTGTGTACGCATTTGTGTTGGGCTCCCTTTTGCTTTTCCATGGGCCATTTCCAGCAGTTCGACAATATGTGATTGATTCACTGGAAACCACCATGCATGGATATTTACTTGAACCATTGGCTTTAGATACACTTCCTGAAAAAGTCATTCAGTCGGCAAAGCCTCATCTTCGCGACATCCAACAAGCATCAACGCATGTCGTGCGAGAAAATTTTCTACATTCTAAAACGACTGCTGTCCGTATAGAGACTTATCACGGCAGCACATACACTGCCGATATTATGTTTATTCCCGATCCGACCCGTGTTCGAGTGGGAGTCACAAAGTATATCGGTAAATTTGGCATGACATTGAGTGAAATGTTGAATTATTACCATGCTATCGGCGGCATTAACGGCGGAGCTTTTCAGGATGTCCAGCACTGGCGGGGAACTGGCGGGTCGCCTCAAGGTATTACCATTATGGACGGGAAAGTCATTACCGATCAACAATCCAGTAACCAAACCGTCATTGCCTTAACCAACGAAGGTCAATTAATTACTGGCCCATACACCTTGTCACAATTGCAAAAACTGCATGTAACGCAGGCACTGACTTTTGGACCTACGCTTGTTCAAAATGGACAAGGAATGATCAAAAACGGCAATGGTGGATGGGGATATGCGCCACGAACCGTGATTGGACAAAAATCTGATGGAACATTGATTTTTATTGTGACGGATGGTCGAGGTATTCACGGCCCTAACGACATTGGCGCCTCACTTCTGCAAATGCAAAATTTAATGTTGCGACTTGGAGCTGTTACTGCCGCCAATTTAGACGGCGGTTCATCGAGTACAATGATGTATAACGGGAAACTTGTCAATCAACCGACAGACGTGTTAGGTGAAAGAGAAGTCGCCACTGCTTTCTTAATCTTTCCAGCCGGTAATTGAAAGGTATGATTGATTATGGCAAGGACTGTAAAACGTTCACATACTGTCATGGCAATACCTAAACAACAGAAACCACAAAAACATGCGCAGAAACAAAGGCATTTGGGCAGACGCATGTTCATGGTGGCAGCTGTCATTGCTGTTGCGGAATTTTTGTTTTTTCAACACTATAATGCTCTATTGATTCATTCCGAACAGAGAGCACAAAAGGTTAGTTTGCAACTGAACCAGCAGCAGCAAAAAATATCTCTGATAGCCCAACAACATCTAGACTCTATAGAGAAGTTATATTCTCCTTTGGTATTGACTTCACCCAATCGAAATTATGTGGCTTATGTTAATTCCAATGGCACGCTCAAAATCAAAAACTTATCTACCGAGAAATTGCTCTACTCGAAAACATTTTCCAATCCGATCACGTTTTTGCGCTGGATTCGCAATGATGAAGTTTTTGTAGGCGAAAATGATGGTAATGGCCAATTGGTTTTAAAGACGGCCAATCTCTTGACAGGTTCTACTCGCTTAATTCAAACGTTTGCTGGTCTTTCCCCTAATGCGCAGTTTCTTAAAATTACTGATAGTCCTTATACCAACGACATGTACATTTTAATTGCCGACTCAAGCAGCAGTGTAGTCTATCACTACGATACAGATGGAAATATGTTTCAAACCCACTTTGGCGGTTTAGATATCCGCAATATCTCTGTTTCAGAAACGGGAGATATTCTCTACTTTGAAGATTACGCCGGCGGAACATTTAATGTTGGATATTTAACACAAAGTCCCCATCTCAATCACTGGTCAGTGCATTTGATCCAGCAAAACGCTGGTTTGATAGGATGCGTAGGAAATACTTTTTATTACGCCGCTATCAATCAGCAAGGTTTAGCTACTGCCGTCTACAAATTTGATTTGCAAACCGGGCAGTCCACCTTGGTGGAAAATTTGCAAACGCCAACCATTGCTCGCTATATCGACATCACATCGACTGGAAAACTGCGAGTGTTAACCCACCCTGCCCATTACGCCATTCTAACGAGCAACAGCAATGTATAAGTTTTGTGTCACAAAATAGCTCGCCATAACGTCTATCCAGTAACATGAAATTTTTCTATAGATATGGATAACAAAACGGGGTGAATGATGTGCGTTTCTCTCGCTTCACTGTTGTAGGCGTTTCCTTGGGTCTGGCTATTTTGTCCACTGGTTGTGGTGTACTTTATTTAAAATCCAGATTATCTCTTTTTCCTGTTCCACAATCTCTGGCCCCTAAAGTTTTGCAGTCTTCTGACCATACAAATCCAACTCAATCCACAGTGAAGACGGTCTCTTTACAACAAAGCACCAGTCCATCTTCCAACAGCCATCAACAGAACTCTGTCACTCCCTCATCACCATACCCCAGTTTTGGCTTGGGAACCACGGGTCCTGAAGTTCTGGCGTTAAACGAACGTTTAGCTGAATTGGGATATCTGCCTGTGACGATTGAAGGCAGCGCTCCGGACATTACTCTGAATAACATTCAAAATCCACCACAAGTCACATTTGTTTGGAAGTATGGAAATATTCCCTCTACCCTTCAAAACTTGTGGCAACCTGACACTTATACCGCATTAACCAGAGCTGCTGTCATTGCGGTTGAACATGTCAATAACCTCACCATTGATGGAATTGCCGGACCAGCCGTATGGCAAGCTATTCTTTCCCCTAACGCCGTCGCAGATCCGCATCGCTTTACATACGTGTTGGTTTCCAAAAATCCAGCACCGGAAACATTGCGCATCTGGAAAGATGGTGAGTGGATCTATCAGTCTGTTTGCAACACTGGTATTCCTGGAGCGGGTACACCGGACGGTACATATGCTATCTATTTACGCTTTCAATCACAGACCATGCGTGGAGAAAATCCTAATGGCAGCAAATATGTCGATCCCGGTATCCCAGATGTTAATTATTTTCACGGAAGCGATGCTATACACGGGTTTATTCGAGCCAGTTACGGGTTCCCGCAGAGCCTTGGTTGCGTAGAACTGCCGTATGCTCATGCTGCACAAGTTTGGACACTTGTCCACTATGGAACTCTGGTGACCATTCGCGGTCATTATGTGGCACCCTCCAGTGTGAGCATCACAACGACTTCATCTTCAACATCACCTTCCAATCAGGGATCAGAAGGCAACACGGATACAAGTCATTCACAGCCTAGCACAGCGCAGTCTGTCTATGTCCAAAACGTGAACTGAGTTGTCCGCTGGAATCTTTCTGTCTATGGAAGATTTGTACCAAGCGCTTTAAATCAAGCCTTTCCGTGCAGTAAATTCTCTGTCAGTTTTGCATCGGCGACATGAACATGTACGACGTGAACAGCATCATTTTGATAGCCTTTGCTATTCCATTTCGCTTTCATCGGTTGAGATTCGCCAAGTTCGTTGGTCGCTTTGGCCATCAATGTATAGACTCCCGGTTGATCAACACGCCAATCCAGCGACCAGCGCCGCCATGAATACGCTATATCCGGATCGAGCAGTTGAGCTTCTCTCCAATGTTTCCCTCCATCCGTGCTTACTTCTACTTTACTCACAGAATGCTCTCCAGCCCAGGCATAACCGCAAATAACATGCTGGCCAATAGCGATTTCTTCTTCTTCCGTTGGAGAAGCTATCGAGGAATTGATGACAACGGAAGAAACAGGCTTGGCATGTGGATAATCATTGGGTTTCTCTAGAATGACATAATCGATACTTTGAAAAGGCCCCTTAAATGCTTCTTGAACTACACGAATACGATGCAGCCACTTCACTGAAGCCATAGCATAGTACCCCGGCACGAGAAGACGCAAAGGGAATCCGTGTTTGAATGGCAGAGGTTGACCATTCATCTCTAGTGCGAGTAACGTATCGGGATGAAGCGCTTTTTCAAGAGGCAGGCTTCTTTCAAAAAACACCTGTTCCTCCATATCCGGACGCTGGCCACTATCAAGTCCTTGAAAAACAACTTCTTTCGCTTGATTGGATATTCCAGCTTGTTCTAAGACATCTTTGAGTCGCACGCCTCTCCATTCAGCATGGCTAATGGCACCAAGACCAAATTGAACTCCTTGCGCTTTCTTGTCCCATAACGACCTCTTATTACCTGCACATTCAAGAGTCGCTGGCAAGGTAACCAAGTTCATCTTCAGTAAATCTTGATAAGTTAACTGAAGGGGTTGAACGACCATACCTTCTACGGAAAGCGACCATTGATGGACATCCACAAAAGGGTATTCAAAATGATTTCTAACGTAAAACAATTCATTGGGAGTGATGAGTTGTGGTTCTGTCATCATTGGATATTCAAGATTTTCCGATGGATAGTAAGAAACAGGCTTTACATGAATGTCACGCAATCCAAAGTACCCTCCAACGTCCAGAAATGTAAATCTATACATTGACTTGTCTAGACGTCATCTTCACCATTCCATCCCTTTGTTATACAAGGATAGAGAGAAATGAAAAGGGCAAGCATCACGTGGTTGCACTCTAGCACTCTGAGCGTTGACTTATGAAAGTGTCGGAGCCTGCAAGGATACATGCACCTGTTCACCTGGATAAACGGGCTGACCAGCAGCAATCGAACTACCGACCACAAATCCCGAGCCAGAAATGATGGGGTGCAAGCCAAAATCGTGTAAGAGTTGTAGCAGAGGTGTTAACGTAAGACCTCGGATCGACGGCATTTTTTCTTGAGTTCGGCCTGTACTTGTCCAGACATAAATGGGTTGAGAAGCTTGGACCGAACTACCAGCCAGCGGCCACTGACGGAGAATGGTTGATCCGTTACCGTTGACCACAAGCGACCCTGCTAAACCATGAGCCACCTTTTGGGCTTCCTGAACAGAATCTCCAATTAAACTGGGCAGGTTCTGGATATAGACAGTTTTTTGGGCAGGATGAGTCAGCATAGAGGTTTGGGCTGAGGTAGCCGTACGCGGAGCTATGCCATAGTAGTTCATTAGATCTTTCATGACTTGGCGTACGGCTGGTGTAGCCGTTGTGCTGCCCCATGTATCGTTGACAGGCAATTTAGGCCAGTCTACCGCACAATAGATAACCACTTTCGGCGCCCACCCAGGAGCGAAGCCTACAAAAGATGTGATAAACCTGGAACTATAAAATTTCCCTGTCTTTGGATTGACCACTTGAGCCGTTCCTGTTTTCCCGGCAATCTCATAGCCTTTAATATACGCTGCGTTGTCAATACCTTGTGAAACATCGAGTATCATACCGTGTCGCACAGTTGCCAATACAGAAGCAGGCGCAATATCGCGTCGGACAACATGAGGCTCTATGGTTTTAATCACTTTTCCCTGTGGAGAAATAATTTTTTGGACTACATAAGGCCGATACAATGTTCCACCATTGGCAATTGCGGAAACACCATCCACAAGTTGAATCGGGGTCACGGCAATACCTTGACCAAAACCTGTGGTAGCCAATTCGATTTTACCTTCCTGTGAAGGCGGGAAGAGAATGGAGTCACCTTCATCCGGCAAATCGATACCCGTTGGTTGGGTAAGACCAAACAGGCGAAGATAATGCATTAAATTACTCCAACCCACCCTCATGGCAATCTTTGCAAAACCTACGTTGCTAGAGTATTCAAGCGCCTTTAAAAAACTGATTCTACCCCAACCCCAGTAGTTCCAATCATGAATGGTTCGTCCGTCAATGGTGATTTTCCCGGACATATAGGTTTGATTGAGGTTAATGGAATGAGTCGCCAATGCAGCCGTCAAGACAAATAGTTTAAATGTCGATCCCGGTTCAAATGCGGCTGACACTCCCCAATTTTGATCGAGAGCGTTGGAAGTTGCGGTCCAGTAATGGTTTGGATTAAAATCCGGCTGATTGGACATGGCAAGGATTTGCCCGTTCCAGGGATCCATGACAATCATGGTTGCATGCTCAGGGTGAAGCTTTGCATTTAGATTTTTCATAACGTGATCGACAAAACCTTGAATGACCGGATTGATGGTCAGTTCCACAGAATCCCCCGGTTTAGGCGCAACAAGAGTATGCACCGTTCCAGGCAACGGGAATCCTAACGCGTCTTGTTTATAGACGATTTTTCCGGGAGTCCCTTCTAAGAGCTTGTTTTCCTCCGCCTCTATCCCCATTACTCCCTGACCATTAGGACCGACATAACCTACTGTAGCCGCCGCAAAGCTACCAAAAGGATAAAATCGTTTTTCTGTGGCTGTAAAACTGAAATCTGTCGCATGCTTTCCATTGCCGTACAATTTTTCAATAGCATCTTTGGCGGTCGCAAGAATAGGCTGGTTCCATTGAATCCAATCATACTTTTGAGCAATCAGGGGATAAATTTGGCTATAAGGAAGGTTTAATATTTTGGAGAGATTTTGCGCTAAAGCTTTTTTATTAGAAAAATCGGAGATTTTAATATCCATCATATAAGCCGGCACATCATAAGCAATGGGCTGTCCTGCAGAATCCAGAATCTCTCCGCGTGGAGCCAATTCTACCTTGGATACATCTTGTACCTTAGCCGCTGCTGTGAGCAATTCATGGCCCATGGCGTGTTGAATGTTGGCAATCCGCAAAATAACTAGACCAAGCGCCGCAAGTCCACCCACCTGCAAAGCTAACATGCGTTTTTTATGACGGCTTGAGTGTTTTTTCATGATGATTTTCCCAGGCTTGTAACCTTGCTTGCCTTTCAAAAAAACCACTTCCTTAAAATATCCTGACTGCGGTTATAGAAGGGGTGGCCGCTGATAGTGAAAACCACCCCGATGGACAACGGAAACGTCCAATCATCGTTAACCTTTGATAGAAGTATGAACGCCAAGTCCGTAATGGTAGACCATGGTCCCTCCCAAATGGCCAGTAATTGTTACCAGGACCGCAGCTACAATACTAAAGAGAAATGCGAGTAAAGAAATTCTATCTTTACGGCGAGCTAGTAGCCATTGGAAAGCCAGAGCAATGACCAGAGCCACTCCCGTCAATTCACCAAACTTTCTGTGCACAGGCAACATAGCTCTTGCCCCAGCAGAAATATGAACTAGATAGGATTCACTGATGACACCAGCAACTCCTGCCGCAATGGTGGATAAAATGGCCAATATGAGGAGATAGGTGTAAGACCGCGCGTAAAATCTATCTCCTGGACGAAACACGCCAATGAATCCAGCCAGCAATGACAGATAATTGATGGCAATTGTGAAATGTACGACCATAGGGTGAATGGTAGCAGGAAATAGGTGATAAATAGACTCTAACATGGTTTCCTCCTCAATATACAGTGATTAGCTTGGTTATCCAGCACTTTTAAATACAGTATCTTATTTTACTCTATATCGATGATAAAATTGGAGAATTTTTAAATCAAACCTTGAAAATTTGTATGAAACGATTCACAAATCCTTTTTTCGATTCTAGACAAGCAATGAAAATCCTTGTCCAAGAGGACTAAAAAAATCAAATTTGTGGACAAATTGCAACATGCGTTGACTCTCCATGGTCATGATAGAATCATAATGAAAGAGGGATGAAGGAGGAGAAAAAATGGGATTTTTTGATAACCTCGTTCGTGCTATGGAAGGCAATTCATCAAACGGTAACTATCAAGGAGACCATGAATGCTTACGTTGCCACATTCCCATGCGCTATCATGGCGCCCATGTTTTGCGAACCGGCGGTGTCAGCCGAGGGGCAGGTCTCATTGGCGATTTGCTCTTGGGAGGCAGAGATGAAGAGTTTATCAATACCGCGTTAGAAAGAAATGTAGCTGTCCACGTCTTCGCATGCGAGCGCTGTGGCAGCTTAGAATTTATTAATGACCCTCGCCATGGATTTCAATAATCCTTGTCTCGATGAGGCTTGTCTGGAAAAGATGGTGGATGCGCTGACGAAGTTGCTTACTCGGCAGAATTCTTCTTCATACGCGCAATAATATCTGGTCGAGGTGTCCAGCAACGAAATTGATAGAAACTGCGCGTTTCATAGCCAAGACGGGCGCAATACGTACGTACGCGCGATTTCTTCTCTGCAAGCGAGTCTCCAGCCTCTTGCGGGCTGGAGAGTTGTTGCTTGCGAAGATTTTCCGCGCGAAAATGCTGGCAAGTTGCACAGCAATGGTATCGCTGATTTTGCTCAGACAAGTTCATTCCAGTCCCCAATCCACATGATTAGGATCGTATTCGAAGCTGCGTTGGTTGCGATTGAGGGCCGTGATTTCAGCAACTTCTTCTTGGCTAAGCTGAAAATCGAACAACTGAGCGTTTTCCGCAATACGTTCGCGTCTCACCGACTTGGGTATGGTAACTACCTCTTGCTGCAAATCCCATCTCAACACAATTTGTGCTGGCGTTTTCGAATATTTTTCAGCCAAACGGAGAATCAACGGATGGTTCAACAATTCGCCACCACGCATCAGAGGCGACCAAGCTTCCAATTGAATGTGATGAGCGCGGCAAAACTCGTATAACTCGCGCTGCGTCAGATAAGGGTGAAACTCTACCTGGTTGACAGCCGGAACCACTTCAAAATGATTCATTATATCCTGGAGATGTTTGGGCTCAAAATTGCTGACACCAATAGCTCTGACATATCCATCTTTCAGCAGCTTTTCAAAAGCGCGCCAGGATTCTAAATATTTCCCTTCAATCGCCCAATGGATAAGATAGAGATCGACATAATCAACCCCCAGCTTTTTACGGCTGACTTCGAAGGCTTGCAGAGCTTTTTCGTAACCGTGGCTGTTATTCCATAGTTTCGTGGTTATAAAAATTTCCTCACGGGCTACGCCGCTGTCGCGAATCGCTTGGCCAACACCTTCCTCATTGCCGTAAGCTGCTGCTGTATCTATATGGCGGTAACCCAATTCAAGGGCGGCTCGAACCGCATTCTCAACCTCTCCGCCTTGTTTGGATTGCCATACACCCAAACCTACATAGGGCATCTCCACACCATTGTTCAGTTTTGCTGTACTGGTCAAACTGTTGATGCTGGTCATCATACCCCTCCATAAGCAAATATTTTCAATCTTTTTTATTGTACACCTCCGTTGAGTCAGAAGCGAATGATGACGCAGCAAAAATGGTTGTCCTGCTCTAGTGTTTGCTATCTGACTTGTTCCTGAAAAATCGAAAGACAAACAAGATTTCAACTGATATATTTGAAGAAGAAAAAACATAGGAAGATGAAGTATACTGCGCCTACGATAGATGATTGGGGGAGAATGGGTTTGAAAAAAAGCCTACTAGGATTAATGGGAACCTTCTGTGTGATGGGCATGTGCTCTACCAGTGCCATGGCTTCACCCATGCCGCAAATGAGTCCTGCTCCATACGCCCTGGCAGACGGCTATCCCATCCACATGCCAGGCAGTGTCACCTTGCATGGTGAAACCTACTTGCCCTTATGGTACTTGATTCATGATTTACAGCGGGCAGGGATATCCTCCCATTGGGAAGCAGGTTCGTGGGTCATTCATTTGCCAGGATTACAATTACAACCTATTGGAAAGCTCGCCGTTGCAGGTGTTCCAGTGGTTGTCAACGGCACCACCATTGCTATATTGCCAGGTATGAATCGGGTCGATCCGTTTTCACACAAGACCACCTTTTTTGTCAACATGACCGATATGGACCGCGTTGTACAGGCTCTAGGTTGGCAGGTATCTTTTAACGGCAGTCAATGGCAAGCAGACAGTCCCAGCTTGCAATCTTTAAAAATCGCGTTGACCGATACATCAAGCAGTCCTTTTTACCAAGCCAACGCCATAGAACATCTGCACATGCAAACACAACTGACCCAAACTGCGATAAACGATTTGAAATCAGCCCAGCAAAGTATGCCAACGTCTGAAAATTTAACTATACAAACGAAGATGGAAGTCGGCAAGGTGGCGGGTCAAAGAGCAGAGTTGGCCGAAGTAACGACGCAGATGCAAGACAGTACGATACCCCCACAGAGTTCAGAAGTTTACATTCAAGGCAATCATCTCTATGAGAGGATGTTGAACAGCAGCGGATCGACCCAAGGACAAGGACAGTGGATGGAATCCACCATCTCGGAAAAATTGCTTAAATTGGAGGAAAATCCGGAACTGGGTGCTGATTTGTCGCTTTCCATGCTGCGCAACATCCACATCACTGCTACCAGTGGCGATACGACTACCTATGCAGCTCAACTCGACACCAGCAGCCTTGAACGTTACATGTCTTTGCTTTTCTCGGAAAGTGGATTAAGTGGATTGGCAGGACAGGAAAATTTGTCAAGCTCGCAAATGCTCTATCTGTTAAATCACATTCTTCAAACCACCAAGATGCAACTTCATTTGACGGTAAGCGGGCAAGGAGACAACGCAAAATTGTCAAAAGAAACGGCCCAGATGAGTTTCTCCATTACACCTAATATGTTTGGCAAGAGTCTAGGTCAGCAAATGACCGCTTATATCAAACAAATCGAGGCGAATATTGATTTGCAGCTTACCTATACCTATAACAACACGCCCGTTACTCCGCCTTCCGATTTGCCACAAAATGAATCGTCCACAACCGGCGCCACTTACGGTTCTGGACAATAAGGAAAAGGAGCGTGCTATCCATGAGCATTTATAACTTTTCAGTCCAAACTCTTGATGGTGAAGAACAATCGATGGAGATGTACCGGGGCAAGGTGTTGCTGATTGTCAACACGGCAAGTCAATGCGGATTTACACCGCAATACGAGGGACTGCAAAAACTGTATGAAACTTACGGAGACAAAGGATTGGTTGTTCTTGGATTCCCGTGCAACCAATTCGGGGGTCAAGAACCTGGCAATGAAGAGGAAATTCGCAATTTTTGCGAGACACGCTACCACGTGACATTCCCAATGTTTGCCAAGGTGGAAGTCAATGGCCCAAACGCCCACCCACTTTTTCAATATCTAAAAAAAGAAGAAAAAGGCGCACTTGGCACAGAATCGATTAAGTGGAATTTCACAAAATTTCTCGTTGGCCGCGACGGTCAAACGATTCACCGATACAGTCCGAATACGTCTCCAGAAAGTATCAAACCAGACATTGAAAAAGCTCTGGCCGCCGTCTAATTCAATCAGCTATTCTTTCTACTGTCATCTCTCGCCTCTAACCGCTTTCTGTTAGGGGCGGATTTTCACAGTTGTGCCTATAGGGACTTTTTGAGCCAATTCCAAAACATCTTGGTTATACATGCGGATGCAGCCTTTGGATACGGCTTTACCAATCGAAGAGGGCCGATTGGTACCATGGATTCCATAGTGGCGTTTGGAAAGACCCAGCCAATACGCACCAAAAGGCCCTCCAGGATTGGGTTCCTTATTGACAATCATGTAATCGCCAACGGGTGTTTGCGTCAGCATTTTACCAATTCCCACCGGGTACGTTTTTTCCAATTTCCCATCTTTATAGAGAGATAATTTGCGTTCCGACAAATCAACCTGAATGGCGTACGTCAAGACGCAACCCTCCCTGATGCAGGCGTTAATCCAGTATATTGGTAAGACTCCAAACTCGTGTATGGAAGGTAAAGGGGATCAAACATGAAAAGAAAATGGATTTTATTTTCCTGTTGCGCTCTGTTCACCGCGACTACGGGATGTGCAAACCCAACCAAACCTGTTCAATCCAAAGAAAACAAACCCAAACCTATATCCACAGCTACCCAGCAAACGTACGCTGTTCCTCCTACTCATTCCACATCTCAGGAGGAAAAATGGTTGCCGTCGATTTCTGAAGCTATGCGTTTTATTCAAAACCGCACTCAAATCCAACCCATGGCACCCACCCTGCCTATTTACCACCCTGAATCTAACCAATGGTCTATAGGCGCCTTAGCTCAAGCCGGACAGACCCAGTACAACGTCACTTTACAATGGACCAAGCAGCCTTTGCCGCTCAACAGCCCCGCACTTCAAGCATCGCTGAATGCAGGGTTAGCTCAACTGATAGGAGGGTTTAGCGCTAACCAATACAAGTCCGATTCTGCAGCGGTTCAACAGTTGTACCAGTCCAATCCAGGTGACGTAGCACCTGCCTATATCGAGCCACCTGCAGGCAGTTCACAGAGCCCCATCCATCTCGGCCATGGCATGGTTGGCACAGATTATCAGCAACCCGATAACTCCCTTATCGTTTGGCATGAAGGCAAATGGACTTTGCAAGTCGAAGGCACAAATCCTACAGCCATCTCTGTCGCCAAAGAATTGGTAAACTATTTCAATCAAAACCTGCTACCAGAAACGCGGGGTACACTGGCTGTAAATATCACTGGGGACGGAAATCACACGGCTGCCGAATGGGTCTTTGGTTCCACGCTCTATGAGTGCTGGGATTATCGCAGCGCCTTGGAAGCAGCAAAGATGGCTGTGTCCATGCGCTTCTACCCTGTCTCCTCTCAACATCAGCCATAACAAATGGCAACTGATGCCTGATGGATGCGCACAAAAAAGGGCGTTTCGCCCAAGGGCCAACGCGCCTTTTTACATTTTTTGAAATTCAATGCATGTTTACTTCATGGAGGAATGGTCACACAGTTAGGTAAACAGCGCTTTACAAAGGACGATACAACTCCCGATCTCGTTTAGCCAAAAGCGGTAAAATTGTTTCCTTCACCAGTCGCTGAAAATAGTCCGTCTCTGCATGCGCCTCCAAGGCCTGTTCATTTTCATATTGTTCAAAGAGCAGAAAGACGTCGGGATTTTCCAGCGAGCGATTGACTAAATAGAGCAGACAGCCACTCTCCTTTTGAACGAGTGATTTCATCTCCATCAATGCCGCCTGCACTTGTTCAGACGTACCAGGTTTACACTCGTAACGTGCTGCCAATACAACCACTTGATTCTCCCCTCCGTCCTTCAGCAACCACACGCCGTCTTATCTTCGCATGTTTATAGATTGGCCGTGCTTGTTGACGTATGTTCAGACGCTTCCTGAATTGCAGTCTCCAATGACGCTGTACGGCGACCACTGGCAATACCCCAGAAGTAGAAAATAATTGAACCCACTGCAACCACAATGATATCCAGAGGATAGGCCAACTTGCCCTTGCCGCCAAAACTACCATAGTATGAAACCACGTACATGAAGATCATATAAACCAATATCCAGATGGAAGATACAAACGATTTCCCTAGATTTTCACGCAAACGCGGTGCAAACAGCGAAAAGAGGAAGAAAACAACGAGCGCAATAAATTCTAGAATAATCAGTGGTTGCACATTGCTCCAACCCGTCCAATAGATGATATTGCTCCCTACAATAAAAGCAAGAATAGCAATGACAGGCAACCCACCCAGACGAACCGGCCGATGCGCATCGGCAGCGTGCCGTCGAAAAACCATTGCACTGACCGGACCAACAACGTAAGTCAACACGGAGGCACTCGAACAAAACGCCACCAACTTACTCCAAATGGGAAATGGACCTGTCCAGATGATACCTAAAATTAATGTCAACCACATGGCTGCACGTGGAATTCCTGTTTTTTCGTCTACCTTGGAGAATAAGTTAAAGAAATATCCGTTATTGGAGAAGCCCAGCACTGCCCGCGCTGTAGAAGCGAAATAAACCCAACCTGCTCCGAGTGGCGAGACTACAGCTGATACCTCCATAAACCATGCCAACCATGTCAGACCCAATATCAAGGAAACGTCCACCAAAGGACCCTGGAAGGACAGTTTGGCCCATCCATGCTGAAAAGCATGTGCTGGTACGGCGCCAATGAAAACAGCTTGCACCAAGATATAGACAATGGCTACAATCACCAATTCCAGAATGATGGCACGCGGCACATCTCGTCCAGGATTCTTCGCCTCAGCAGACATGTCCACAGCTTGCCGGAAACCAAGCATGGAAAAGATGATGCCCGAAGTAGCAACAGCTGTCAAAATGCCATGAAATCCATAGGGCGCAAAACCTTTTGAAGTAAAATTCGATACATGAATACTGAAAATTAATGTGATAAAAGTCAAAAGCGGGACAATCACTTTAAAAATCGTCACGACATTATTGATACGAGCCAAAATTTTAATTCCATAATAGTTCATCAAGAAAAAGAGCACCACAAGCAGAGCTTCAATCAGCCAACCGGTAAAATTGGGCAATCCTGATTTGGCATTGAAAAACGCCTTAGGAGCTAAATATTGAACAGCAGCTTCCGCTTCAATGGGCGGAATAGTGGAATAGGCAATGATGGTAGCGATAGACATTAAAAATCCCAAAATACTCCCGTGAGAATAATCTGGGTATCGCACGACACCGCCAGCAGCCGGCAACATGGAAGACAACTCCGCATAAACGAGCGCAATAAAAATGAGTGCTACAGCACCAATGGCCCAACCTACAATGGCAGCCGGTCCTGCATCATTGGCCGCATACTGTACGCCAAACAACCAACCAGAACCAATGGCTGCTCCAATGCCGATTAAGGTCAGATCAAGCATGGACAAGTTCTTTTTGAGCTTTTTGTCTTGACTCGGCAATCTAATCCTCCCCTTCTTAAAAATTGCCCCTTAGGACTTTTTTCTTCTGCGCGCAATCTCCAAAACCTGCGCTTTCCCATTCCTGCACGCAGATGGGCAAAGCAGTTCCGCATCCTCAAACGCATACGTAAGCGTTTTCTCCCCGAGGAATGCGGAACTCTTTATCATGTTTAAATTTAGACACCTTCTTATTCTATGTCTAAATTTTATACATGATTTCAGATTATAAAGAATACATTCAACGCGCACAAGTAGATGTGATGTATTTTTTTAATATTCCGTCAGATGGTACTGGCGCATTTTGTAGTACAACGCCCCTCGGGATATCCCCAGCAAACGAGCTGCCTGCGCTTTGTTGCCGGATGTCTGTTCTAACGCTGCGACTATCCGCTTGCGTTCCATCTCCTGCGCATAGTCATTGAGCGGCAGCGACAAATCGGTCAACTGTTCTACAGTCATGGGACGCAACTCGCGCGGCAGATGTTCAAGTGTCAGCGGACCTTCTCCAGCATTCAACAACATCCATTCCATAGCCCTCCGCAATTCCGGCAAATTGCCCGGCCAATGATAGTTCGTCAGTGCTGCCATGACTTCAGGACTTAGCTGCGGCAACCCTTTAGCAAAACGTTTGGCCGCTTGCGCCAAATAGAAATGACAAATAGCTGGGATATCTTCTTTCCTTTCCCGCAGCGATGGTACTCGTAACTCATAGAAGAGAAATCGCAAATTGGAGACCAGCGTTTCAGACACGTCCGCATCCGGCATTACATGGGCAGCACCAACGACTCGGCAAGTCATCGGCAACCATTGCCCATCCGTTTTGGCCAATCCTCCCGATTGCAGAGCCTGCGCCAGTTTGAGTTGAGTTTTTTCCGCCATTTTATCCACATTGCGCAAGAAAAGCGTCCCTTGCCCCGCCGTTTCCAACTTACCTGCTTTTTCACTGCTCTGTGATGTGTACCATTCTGCAGATTGTCCAAACAGCTCCATATCTAGTATGCCTTCCGGAAGCACTTGGCAATCCACTATCACAAACGGCCCCTTACGCTTCGCTGCAGTGTGAATCCAGCGTGCCAGCCATTCTTTGCCCGATCCGTTTTCTCCTAAGAGGAGCAGTGGAGCATCCGGTCGCAGTTTGTCTATTTTATCCAAAAAATGAATAACTTCCCTCAACGCATGGTTTTGAGTATCCAGTAGTGTTTGCCAATCTTCATCCAGATTTCCATTTTGTTGTGCGTATCGTTCTTCACTGAGTCGAACTAAATCAGTAATATCCTGCTCCATGGAGATGGCGCCCACCAAATGGCCTTCTCTGTTGTGAACCGGAACGGTATGAATGTAGACATGCTTGTCCGGTCGAGGTTGATGGTACACTCCGTAGACAGGCAAGCCACTTTCCATGACCTGAAAGAGCATCAGGGAACCGCGTTGAAAAAACTGACCGATGGGCTGACCCATAATTTGTTCTGGCAAGATATCGTACAGTTTGACCGCCGCCTGATTCCAGGCAAGCACTTCCCCCTCGCGATTCACCATAGTGATGGCTTCGGGCAGCGCGTCCAACAGCACTTTATAAAAGGAAAACATCTCCTTATCTGAATGGCTGACCATTTTTAAACACCGTCCATTATGCAAAATGTACACGCTCTCAATATAGGCTATCCTTCGTTAATTTCCTAGTTGCCTTTTGAAAAGAGAAAAGTTACAATCATCATGTGTATAATTTATAATCATTTTTTATAAATATGTTTAATTTTAATCACTTGCATCTCATTGAAAGTGAGGGATATTCAATGGAAGCCTTAATGCGCAACACATTCTTGTTCCTAGCTAAAAATCGTGCCGCCAATAAGGCTGCACAGGCTTATGGCATGCGGCTTGGGGCCAGTCGTTTTGTCGCTGGTGATAATATTGAAAGCGCTATCCAAAAGGTCCGTGACTTTAACCGCCGTGGTATTGTGGCCACGCTCGATCACTTAGGCGAGTTTGTTTTTAGCGAAGAAGAAGCTCGGATGGCGGCTGACGAGTGTGTTGCGGCACTTGACGCGATTGGCGCGGCTGGCGTACAGTCTCATCTTTCCTTGAAAATGACTCAGCTAGGTCTGGATATTTCGCAAGATCTTTGCCTGGACAATATGCACCGCATCCTCGACACTGCAAAAAAACATGGCAATTTTGTCCGAATAGACATGGAAGATTATGCACACAACGAGATCAGCATTGACATTTTCAAACGACTGCGTGCGGAATATGGCGAAACGGTAGGTTTGGTCATTCAGGCTTATCTCTACAAAAGCGCTCAGGATATTGAAGATTTGAATGTTTTTCACCCAAACCTGAGGCTCGTCAAAGGAGCCTATAAGGAACCTGAAAGTGTGGCTTTCCCGAAAAAAGAAGATGTAGACGCCAATTATATTCGCATCATTGAGCGACATTTGACTCTAGGAAATTATGCGGCCGTAGCCAGTCATGACGAGAAGGTCATTGAACACGTCAAACGGTTTACGGCAGAGCATCAGATTCCCCGTCAACAGTTTGAATTTCAAATGCTCTACGGTATTCGCTCGGACCTACAAGATCAACTAGCTGCAGAAGGTTACACAGTACGAGTTTACATTCCTTACGGCACCGACTGGTACGGCTATTTCATGCGCCGTTTGGCAGAACGTCCGGCCAACGTAGGTTTTGTTCTCAAATCGATGTTGAAAGGATAAAAGACAGTTTGTCATTAGACATGATGAAACCACCAGCCCCTGTGTCCGTTCTCACAAGCTCTGGTGGTTTCTTCCTTTCCCTGAATCCTTTTTCACTTTTATTCATATCTCAACGCGTCAATGGGCTTAAGATTTGCCGCCTTGCGCGCCGGATACACACCAAACACCAAACCTATCAAGATGGAGAAAATGACTGCCAATATCATGGCACCCGGTGAGAGCAAATTTCCAGTATGGCTGACAGCACCAACCGTCAAAGCCCCAGCCGTACCTAAAAGCAAGCCAATCACTGCTCCGGATAGCGACAGACCTAAAGATTCCAGAAGAAATTGTGTCAAGATGACACCTCGCCTTGCTCCAATGGCCTTGCGAATACCAATTTCACGGGTACGTTCGGTCACTGAGACAAGCATGATGTTCATAATGCCAATCCCACCAACCAAAAGCGAAATAGCTGAAATGCCATCGAGAAGATCGGTCAGTATCTGAGTCACCCCTGACAACGCGGAAAGGATGGTAGCCTGATTAATAATTTGAAAATCATCGGCTGTACTGGGAGACAGTTGGTGCAAAACGCGTAACGTCGATTCAATTTCCAACTGCGCCTGATTCATGACGTTAGCCGATTTGGCCGATGCCAAAATTTCATTGACTGTGTCCGATCCGGTCAACAAATTCTGCTCGGTTGTCACGGGTATAGCTATCGCGTCGTTTTCATTTTGAAAACCACTCGCTCCTTGCGAGGCTGCCACACCAATAACAGTGAAAGGAATTCCGGCAATATCTATGGTTTGTCCCACCGGATTGACGCCAGTTCCAGAAAAAAGCGTTTGTTCCACCTGACTGCCGAGAACAGCAACATTGGCTGCTTTGGAAACGTCTTCCGACGTAAAGAAGCTACCTTGCGCCATGCTGACATCTTTAATCGCAGGATAGTTTTGGTTAGTGCCTTCTATAGCGGTATTGGTATTGTTGGCCCCAAAGACGACCTGTGCCGAGTGTGAAACAAGCGGCGCTGTCATCGCCACATCGGGATCGTCCTGTTGAATGGCTGTGGCATTGCTGATTGTCAAAGTGGATGCGCTCCCATAGCCTTGGCTCACTCCACCAACTGATGTGGAACCGGGCATAATGGTAAGTACGTTGGAACCGAGGCTCTCAATACGGCTGGTGACACCGTTTTTAGCACTCATGCCAATGGCAGAACTGAGCACCACGGCCATTACACCAATAATGATGCCGAGCATGGTAAGGAAAGAACGCATCTTGTTGGCTTTGACACTTCTCCAAGCCACACGCATAATCTCAAGCATCATCAGCGACTTCCCCCATCCTGACCCTGCCGAATGGCTTCGGCTGCTGCGACGGGTTGTTTGATTTCCATATCATTGGCTGTATCCGACTCTACACGACCATCGCGGAAGCGAATGATGCGCTTGGCTCGGCGACCAACTTCAGGCTCGTGCGTAACTAAAACAATGGTGTTGCCTTGCGCATGCAAGTCCGCAAATAACTGCAAAATTTCTTCCGTTGTGTGACTGTCGAGAGCGCCTGTAGGCTCGTCGGCCAACAATAAGACAGGCTTATTTACCAAGGCTCGGGCAATGGATACACGCTGCTGCTGACCGCCGGACAATTCATTAGGACGATTATGCATACGTTCTGCCAACCCCACACGCTCTAGAGCCTCCATAGCTCGTTGACGTCGTTCACGCAGTGAAATTCCCGCATAGAGCATGGGCAACTCCACATTTTCCAGAGCTGTTGTTTTGGGCAATAGATTAAAGTTCTGAAAAACAAAACCAATTTTCTGGTTCCGCAAGATGGCCAACTCGTCATCGGATAAACGGGATACGTCATATCCGTCCAACTGATATGTTCCGCTGGAAGGTACATCCAGGCAACCAATCATGTTCATCATAGTGGATTTGCCACTTCCTGACGGTCCCATAATGGCGACATATTCACCACGCTGAATGGTCAGGTTGACACCGCTGAGTGCACGAATTTCTTGCCCCCCCACCTGATAAGTGCGGACAAGTTGATGAATCTCTAATAGCGCTGTCATCCCTGTTTCCCTCCAGCGGCTCCGCCGCCGTTGCCACCATGACCTCCACCAGCAAATCCAGCACCGCCGCCAAAGCCGCCGCCAAAGTGGAATCCGCTGCTTTGACTATTGACAATAGCGGCTGCAGTCTGCCCTGGCAAAACCAGCAGTATTTTTTCACCTGCCGTTAACCCACTGGTAATTTGTACGGTATTGGTTCCCATCAATCCCACTTGGACAGGTTGGAAATGCACACCCGCCGGCAAACCAGCACTGAATGGTGACTTGCCTGATTTTTCCTGACTATTGGCAAAATGACTATATTTTTTGCTTGAATTTGTGCGATTTCCAGTACTTGTATCTACATAGACACCCTCAATGGAACCTAGTTGATGAAGCGCGATGGCTGGAATACTCAGAACATGGTTGGCTGAAGCTGTGTCAATTGTTGCACTTGCTGACATTCCAGCTTTTAGGCTGCCGTTGTCGTTATTTACAGCGGCCATCACCGTATATTCGGTAACGGAAGAACTTTGTACGGGTGTGGGATAGACTTGTGTAATCGTACCCGTGAACGTTTGGTTAGGATAAGCAGGAACTGTGAACTGCACTGATTCACCCGGGTGCACGCTGCCGATTTGCGATTCAGCCACATCCAGTTGAACAGCGAGATCGTCAGGATTCAAATCGGCCATTTCAATCAATCCTGTTCCACTACCGGAGCCAGAAGAACTGGATGAACTGGCCTTGCTTGCTTCACCTTCACTGGCTGTTTCACCCACCACGCCATTGATGGCGGTTATCACGCCAGAGATGGGCGCACGGATGACTGTTTCTGACTCATTGAGTTGTGCATTTTGCAAACTGGCCTCAGCATTTTGCACTTGCGCTTGCGCACTGGCTATACTCGCTTCATCCTGAGCTATGGTAGCTGGAGTAGCGGGCTGTTCGTCATTTTGCAGAGTCAACTCGGCTGTCTGTAACGCTTCCTGAGCCTGGGTGACGTTCGCTTGCGCACTATCAAGAGCTTGTTTGGCGCTGATGGGATTATTGTACTGTTCTTCTGCCAATTGCAGCGCTTGCTTATCTTCTTGAACCGTCTGTTCTAACTTCTGCTGATTGCTCGATTGACTCGCTTGGTCATTTTGCAAGGTAGTTTTATCTGTTTGAACGGCTTGTTGTTCGTTGTTTACTGCCTGCTGTGCTTGCTGAATAGCGCTGTACCCAGTCTCTAAAAGTTGGTACTGAGTCTGTGTTTGGCTCACCTGCGCTTCGTAAGGATTATTTCCAGTGTAGTGGCTGGCCCAATAATTCGCAGTTTCCTGAGCCGTTTGATAAGCTTGATAAGCGTTTTGCACCTGTGACTCGGTAATATTGCCATACTGCGCAATGGCGTCTTGCAACTGTTGCTGATCTTGCTGGAGTGCAGTCTCATCATCCTGCAACTTTTGCTCATCTAGTGAGACTTGATCACTGGGTTGATTTAATTCATCTTCAGCTTGCGTCAAAGCAGCTTGTGCACTTTGCACTGCTTGTTCTTCACTGGTACGGTCATTATAGGCAGCAAGTTGATCCTGATATTGTTGTTGCGCTTCTTGCAGACTGGACTGAGCTTTCGTGACAGCTTCTTTATCGAGTGCCAATTGTGTTGGGGTAACCCCTGCTTCATCTTGCTGTAATTTTGCTTCTGCAGATTGCAAGGATGCTTCTGCTTCAGAGACTGTGGACTGTGCTTGTGCAACTGCAATTTGTTCTGTTTGATCGTTTTCTGTAGCGAGTATTTGACCCGCCTTCACTTTTTCTCCAATATGCACGGGGATGGAAGTGACAACGGATTGTGTACCTTGAAAATCCAAATCTATGGTTGTGGGAGCAACGATGGTACCAGAAGTACTGATGGTTTGCAGCACATTTCCATAGCCTACGGTATACCAATCATTCGCTGGTATGGATGTATGCGATCTCGTTTTGGCAAGTGTTATGGGTATGCCAACTCCTAATACAACAATAACGGCGGCTCCTGTGTAGAGCCATTTCTTACGTGACTTGCGCAACGGCTGAATGATTTCTTCTGCCGCAGATGGCGTTGGTTCCATTTGACTGTCCCTCACTTGTTTATCCATGTCATGTTTTCACAATGTAAATATTTTAATAGACAAATTATAATTGGGGAAGCTTGAAGGATGATTGAAATTTGACTTATGAAAGGCCTTAAACGAGGATTTAGATTTTAAAATATGGAGAAATTAAAAAAACCCGGGCGAACCCGGGTTTTTTTAAATGGAATTACCAGTTGATTTGGCCAACTTGAACAGAGTTACTTCCCCAAGCACTTGGTGCAGAACCAATGGAGAGAACACCACCTTGGGTTGGCAGAGTCTGAGCACCATAGTAGGTGTAGACATTTGTAGAAGGTGAAGGTGAAGTTGAAGATGAAGGAGCACTTGTGTACTGAATACCATATGTGCTACCAGCTGTTGTTGACCAATAAGGAGCTCCAGCAGTTGCAAATGAGAGAGTCACTTGACCATTGGAGTTTGTCTCAACATAAAAGACCATGGAACTCGAATTCCAGTTAACTACTCCAGGGATGCTGACAACATTATATCCAAGATTTGAAACAGAGTACAGCGGAATTGGAGTTGGTTCAGTTGTATTGCTATTTGTTACATACTCATCCAATTGAGTACCATTCACTGCTGTCAACCAAAGATCAGGACTTAAAGTGTAACTAACTGGTACTGATGTATTTGCAACCGGATTACCATTCATATCAAGAACAGTAAAGGTTACATTTGAACTTCCACCTGAAGTACTTACATTTACAGTATTAGGATTCAAATAGGATGTGTAAGTACCTGTGTCTGGCTGGGCAACAAACGAAGCCGTTGCTTTTTGGCTACCGCTCATGACGGAAACTGTGCCTGCAGCATTAACCATAAATCCAAATGTTGGATATGTGGTTGTGTACGCATTACCATTTGAATCCATGAGCTCAACACCGTTAACCCACCAGTTATAACCCGTTCCAGCAGTGTCTAATTCAGCTGTAATCTGAACTGAAGAAGAATTTGTTGCGCTAGCAGGGAGATTATTTGCACTTAAAGGTGTTCCGCTTGACGTTGGAAGCCAAATGCTAGAGAGATTTTGACCACTAGCAAAGTTCAGTGTGTAGGATACATTCCCTGAATTAAAGATACTATCCGTAGTGCTTGCAGTTGAAGCTAAGGGAGCAACATATACGTTACTACTGTCACTAACTCCGTAAACCGAGTTTACGTTTGGTGCAGTTGAACTTGTAAATGCTGAAGTACCAACTGCGAGACCAGCAACAGTTGAATTCGTTGTAGTCGATGTCGGTGCACTGTAAGCAATTGTTGAAGTTACTCCAGATACCGCATTTGCACCTTGAGCGCCTTCAGCTACCGTGACCTTAATAGTACCTGACTGGTAGGAATTTACATAAACAGTGGCTTGACCATTGGCATTGGTATAAGTCGTATACGCTTGACCGCCATTATTGCCATTTGATACGCCGATATCTTGACCACTTTCATTTGTAAACATACCTGTTCCAGATAGATAGAAGGTTACTTCCTGATCTGCTACAGTTGCTCCTGATGTCTGAGGAAGTGTAACTGTGACGGGTACCAAACCTTGAGTAGAGTTGGTAGCGCTGGAGAATGTAGCAGAATCTGTGCTAGGTGTTAATAATGGATTACCATTAGCCATACCAATGTATGTGGATTGGCTATCAGATGAATATCCACCGGTACCTGCTACCGTCAACTGATATACGCCTTCACCTGAAACAACAAACGAAGCTTGACCACTAGAATTTGTTGTAACAGTAGCTGTATATGTTGTTGTGCCATTGCTTGTTGAACTGCTAACTGTGGAGTAATTTCCACCCTGCTCAATGGTAGGTGTGGTTGAACCACCAGTCAATGTAACATCCAGTGTAGCATTAGGAACCGGATTGCCCATGCTATCCATCAAGGAAGTAGAAACATTGATTGTTGTACCTGTCTCATTCAAATATGGGCTTGACACAGAACCAGCACCTAGCGTAGCACCATTTACACTGAGAGCTGACAAACCGCCCATATTAG
>NZ_JBMGNK010000003.1:0-127495 GCF_048984885.1 Alicyclobacillus tolerans
GGTGTGCGTCAAATAGCGCACACCTAGCGTTAGTCCTTCTTCTGCGAGATGATCCCCTCCAGAATCCAGTCATGGAGGGATCATCGTGACAAAAGCCGAGTTAGAAGAACTTCGCGAGCTTTGGCGCGCCCGTGTGACGGACTTTCGGGCCAGCGGGTTAACCGGAGCAGCATGGTGTGCCGCGCATCAGGTCAAGGAGCACCAGCTGAGGTATTGGGTCGGCAAGTTTAAGGCGGACACCGCCCACGACAGCCAGGGGCGCGATGATGTTGAGCCGCGTTTTATCCCGGTGCGCTTGGACGAGTTTGCGACTGAAGTGACGGACAAGCCGCTGTCCGTACGCGTAGGGCCTGCTGTGATCGAGGTCTTACCTGGTTACGACTCGGATCTGCTGCGCGATGTGGTGCGCACTCTGGCATCGCTATGCTGAACATCGACACCGCACCGGAGTTGCGCGTGTATCTGGCCTGCGGCAGCACGGACCTGCGCAAGTCCATCGACGGTTTGGCGGCCCTCGTGCAGGAGTCCTTTCAGCTGGACCCGTTTTCTCCAGCGGTATTCGCGTTTTGTAACCGGGAGCGGGACAAATTGAAGTTGTTGTACTGGGAACACAACGGCTTCTGGCTGTTTTACCGCCGCTTGGAGCGGGGACGGTTTGAATGGCCGGGCGCCAGGGACTGCAAGACCCTCCTCATCACCCGTCGGGAGCTGAACTGGCTGTTGGACGGACTGCCACTCAACCAACCAAAGGCACACCCCAAAGTTACGGCGAAAAAAGTGGTGTGAGACCGATAAACACAGAAGGATCTGTCAAGGGATTTCGGCAAGTGTGTCGAAATCGTTTTGCATGATGAACACGACGACGGAGACCCCAAACCAACTGGAAGCCCTTCAACAGCGCAACGATGCGCTGGAACAGGAAGTCGCGGAGCTGAAAAAGCAGGTCAAACTGCTGCTGGAGCAGCTTCGCCTGACCCGTCATCGGCAATTTGGGAAGTCCAGCGAACGCGTAGCGAATGACCAGATGCGCTTGGATCTGTTATTCAATGAGGCCGAGGTTGAGGCGCAGCCGGAGGCAACGGAACCCACCCTCGAGACGGTGACCTATGAGCGACGCAAGAAGCAGCCTGGCCAGCGGGATGCCATGCTGGCAGACCTTCCGGTGGAACGGGTGGAGTACCGTCTGTCGGAGGAGGAACGTCAGTGCCCGTGTTGTGGCGAGGTGATGGACGAGGCGGGTGTGGAAATCCGTCGCGAGCTCATCCACATTCCAGCACAGACAAAGGTACGTGAACACGTGCAACAACAGTACGCATGCCGGACGTGCGACAAGCATGGGACCGAAACGCCCATGGTCAAGGCACAGATGCCCAAGCCCCCGATACCGGGTAGCCTGGCATCCGCATCGATGTTGGCGTATGTGATGGACAAGAAATACGTGGACGGCTTACCGCTGTACCGGCTGGAGGAGCAGTTTGCCCGGCAGGGTCTGCAGTTGACCCGGCAGACGCTGGCGAACTGGGTGGTACTAGGCGCGACACGATGGCTCGAACGCATATACCACCAGTTGCACGAGGAATTGCGCAAGCGGCGGTATCTTCATGCGGACGAGACGACACTGCAAGTGCTGCATGAGCCAGGACGACCGGCTGAGACGACATCGTACATGTGGTTGCACCGCAGTGGTGCAGATGGACCGCCAATTGTCCTGTTCGACTATCAGGAGACCCGCTCGAAAGAGCACCCGAAGCGATTTCTCGAAGGATTCGAGGGGTACCTGCACGTGGACGGGTACAGCGGGTACAACGACCTTCCAGGGGTGAAGCTGGTCGGGTGCTGGGCACACGCCAGGCGCAAGTTTCATGAGGCACACACTGCACTGCCAGCAGAGGAGCGAAAGAAACCGACAGCGACCAGAATAGGATTAGAATACTGTAACCGGTTGTTCAAGATTGAACGCGCTCTGAAGGACGCGAGCCCAGAAGAACGTCACATAGAGCGGCAGAGGTTAAGCCGGCCGGTGCTGGACGAGTTTTTGGCATGGCTTCAGGAGCAGAACAAACAGTTGCTGCCCAAGAGCGCCTTGGGGCAGGCGGTTTCTTATTGCCTCAACCAGTGGTCTAAACTTACCACGTTCCTGGAAGACGGGCATTTGGAGTTGGACAATAACCGGAGTGAGCGGTCGATGAAGCGGTTCGTGATCGGACGAAAAAACTTCCTGTTCGCGAACACCCCACGGGGCGCGAGAGCAAGTGCCACCACGTACAGTTTGGTGGAGACGGCCAAGGAGAACGGACTGAACCCGTACCTGTACCTGGAGTACCTTTTCGAACGGCTACCGAACATCCAGACGGACGACCAGACGGCAATGAACGAGTTGCTGCCGTGGTCGGAGCGTCTGCCTGAGCGAATCCGCAGGAGACCGAAAAAAGCATAGCATATGAAGGTGCCCCGCTGGCTCCCCGGCGGGGTTTGCTTTCATATACGACTTTGCTACAGCATGAGGGGGGTAGTGCAAGGTGGGCGGGATTTGACGTTCACGTTTTTAGTCGATTCACTTGGCCTTCCACTTGACCATTACTCCACGGTTGCGAAATACCTGCGTAGACTGCATCGTAATCTTTTCGTATCCCTCTGGCAAAATTCCGAAGTTCGTGGATACCACAACTCATCGCTTTGTCCAGCCAATCGTCTAATCCAGCTCCATTTCTCCTTTTCATCAGTCTATAAAATGGTGTGTTGGAACGGGACATTATGCGACAAACCCGGCACAAGTCATTAGTAACATTGAGACGATATATACGGGAAGGAAGTTTGTTTCGCGATAACCCATCAGGAAGAGTGGGACTATAACTTGTTTATTTCAAAGCTACCTTTACAACTAGCACATTCATAACGGTGACTGTCAGGTACTTCTAGATGCTTGCTGTCAGCATTATGAATTTGAGTGTTTCCACATTCTGGACAATATTGCACATTTCCTTGAGAAAAAGGCATTCTAAAAAAATCCTTTCTTTAATGAACCATGAATTCCAAGTGACATTGACAGTGGGAATTTCGCCGACAAACAATGCAAGCAGCAACAAGCTTGTATTCATAGCCCTCTTAGGATCATGTTATGAATATTTCAGGATCAGTAACAGAAAACATCACAGTGAGATTGAGGTCCACCACTGACTTGTAATCCGACGGCATGTCCCATTGCATGCCATATCGAATAACAGGTCCCATTATAGCTGGGGCTAATTATTCTTGGTGTCGTCAAAGTTACGGAGTTGTATAGAGGAATGTTACTTTTCGGTTGTTGCTGTGTATGAGTAATCCAAGAAGCAGCGGCGACCGCAAATGCGTCTACCAGGTCACGACTAATTCCTTTCAAAGATGGGTACTGGGTAGAGATCTTATAATGACTTGTCATGAAACATTCATAGAGGTATACAATGCCCGAGGTGGTTGGCGGGGCGAGCTTTTTAATGTTGAGCGTTGCAATGTAGTTAGAATAGGCGGAGATTAAGCAGAGGATCTGTGTCAAATACACCCAACTCATGACCGTAGCTGCCGCTCCACTACGGTTGTACCACTCGTGATTTGCAGTTTCCTCTTTAAAACGGGGTTTAAAATCGTCAACGAACCACATCGGTGCATCGACCCCTATAGCAATCGAATTCCCATTTTTTAAATCAAGATCTAAAGCTTTTTTAAGTTTGGAGAATTTATTTTGTGCTTTGTGATTAGTTGTAGAGTGGTTTGAAACGCCATATTGGTCGATTCTGCACCATGCAAATGATTTATTCCCTATGTCAAGACCATATGATACCAACATATTTACAACACCTCCAAAAATTCGTGTCAAGTAGCTTCAGTATAGCGCTAATCGTAATTTTCAAAAATTTTAGCGCAGTGACCGGGGGACGTCGAAACCTGCGAGGGCTGGGCATTCCATATTATAATATATTGACAGGTTCTGGTGCAAAAACCACTTGAGTGCAGCGATCATCGTATTAATCGTTGGTATGACGCCGCGGCATGTATGAACGCATTCAAGAGGATTACGAAACCCATGCTTGGGTTCAAATCATTCGTGACTGCCGAAAAGACTCTTGCTGGGATAGAAACTATGCATATGCCACGGAAGAAGCACACGCCTGCTTGTTCCATTGTGTTGTTCATAGATTACCTGTTCGGAACATCCGTCTAATCCATGGATTGCAAACAGACCAGTCTACGCTGCTCGCAATCTTTGCACCAGAACCCTCATGAGGGGGCATCTCCATCCTACTATTTAAAGAGGGAAAGTTCGTAGCAATTCCTTCCCCACTTCTGAAGTGGGGGTATCCTTGCCACATTACGATGAATCTCGCCTTCTCCAAACGAATAAAACGCCAAAAAATTTTCTGCGACGTTTTGTAAACCTCGGGGTCACCAGATATCGTGTATACCCGTCATATACAGGAAAATCGTAGAACAGTATCGAATCATCATCAAAGAATTCATTCGGGTCATGGGGGACATACATGAGCAAAATAACGCTTCAGCAATTGGAGTCACATCTTTGGGAGTCGGCCAATATTCTACGTGGCAGCATCGACTCGTCCGACTACAAAAACTATATATTCGGCATGTTGTTCCTGAAACGTCTGAATGACGTATTTGTCGAAACGGCCGAGCGTATTGAACGTGAAGAAGGCGAGGATTACGGCTGGTACGACCATGACGAACACCAATTCTTCGTTCCCGAACGTGCTAGATGGTCGCACATTCGTTCTGTGACGCAAGACATCGGGGCCGTCATTAACCACGCCTTTGAACTGTTGGAGGAAGAGAACGCAACGCTACAAGGCGTTTTGGTGTCAATCGACTTCAACGACAAGGAACGTCTACCCGACGCGACCGTATCCAGACTAATTCAGCATTTCAGTGCGTTGGACCTGAGCAACGCCAATTTGTCAGAGCCAGACATATTGGGCCGTGCGTACGAGTACCTGATCAAGATGTTTGCCGACGACGCTGGCAAGAAAGGCGGGGAATTCTACACACCGTCCAAGGTCGTTGAACTCATCGTCAAACTCATTAAGCCGCAAGAAGGTATGCGTATATGCGACCCGACAGCAGGGTCAGGCGGCATGTTGATTCAATCCGTTGATTATATCAAGGCTACTGGAGGCAATCCACGCAACCTGACGCTGCACGGCCAGGAAAAGAACTTGAATACGTGGGCCATCTGTAAGATGAATCTGTTACTACACGGACTCAGTGACCATCGTATCGAAAAAGGCGATACCATACGTGACCCAAAGTTGGTTCAAGACGGCGAACTGATGCTGTACGACCGCGTTATTGCGAATCCGCCGTTCAGCTTGAAGGGATGGGGACGGGAGGACGTCGAATCGGACGGTTATGGACGTTTCCGCTTCGGTCTACCGCCAAAAGACAAAGGCGACTTGGCGTTCGTTCAGCACATGATTGCCACGTTGAATCATGAAGGAAAAGCTGGCGTCGTCATGCCGCACGGCGTTCTGTTCCGTGGGGGTACAGAAGGGACGATACGCCAAGGTATTTTGGAGGAAGACTTGTTGGAAGCCGTTGTTGGTTTACCATCGAACCTGTTTTACGGGACAGGTATTCCGGCGTGTATTCTGGTATTCAACCGGCACAAGGACGCCGACAAACGCGGCAAGGTGTTCTTCCTGAACGGGGCCATCGACTACCAAGAGGGAAAGAACCAGAACTTCTTGCGTGACGAGGACATCCAGAAAATCGTGTCGGCGTATGATGCGTGGCAGGACATTGATAAATACTGTCGCATTGTCGACATGGATGAAATCCGTAGGAACGATTACAACTTGAACATCGCCAGATACATTGACTCGACGGATGAAGAAGAACAAATCGATGTTGAGGATGCCATTGCCGAGTTGCGACGCCTTGAGGACGAGCGTCGTCAGGTGGAACTTGTGATGAACGGCTACCTGAAGGAGTTGGGCTATGGTGAATAACGATTGGCAGTCGTTCAGCCTTCGAAACCTTGGTGAGCTCAAATACGGAAAATCTCCGAAGGAAACGGTTCAGACCGATTCTGGCCATCCCATCATTGGGACAAGTGGGATAGTGGGTTACTCGGAGAAATCACTGTTCAATGCACCTCTGATAATGGTCGGTAGAAAAGGAACTATTGATAAGCCGCTGTTCATTGAACAGGACTGTTGGATAATAGATACTGCCTATGGGTTGCTCCCAGACAACACCGTAGCCGACGTGAAGTGGTTGTACTACTTCCTGTCCAATTATGGCTTGAGCAAGTTGAACGAGGCGACAGGGGTTCCAAGTTTGAGCCGTGAAAGCCTATACAACATTGAGGTTCCGGCGCCGCCTCTCTCCGAACAACGTAAAATCGCCGCCATTCTCACGTCCGTTGACGATGCCATCGCCGCCACGCAACGCATCATCGACCAGACCGATGTTGTCAAACGTGGCTTGATGCAGCAGTTGTTGACAAAGGGAATTGGTCACACGACGTTCAAGCAGACGGAGATTGGCGAGATTCCGACGGAGTGGGACGTTAAAACGATTGGTGATATTTTAGTAGATTGTCAATATGGACTATCTGAATCACTGTCAACTGAACCTGTAGGGATACCCGTCCTTCGCATGAACAATATTCAGTCAGGTATGGTTATAGTTGAAGACCTAAAGTACCTGAACGTAGAAGAATCCAGTATCCAAAACTATATATTGAACATGGACGATGTTCTATTTAATCGGACAAATAGTCAAGACCTTGTTGGGAAAACTGCAATTTTTAAACATGACGGGAAATTTACTTTTGCGTCCTATTTGATTCGAGTTAGAGGAAACAAAGAGATGATTGACCAGAACTTCCTAAACTATTATATGAACTCTGATGCGGGACAGGCGAGGATTAGGGCTTACATGTCAATTGGAGTCAGTCAGTCAAATATCAATGCAACAAATCTTAAGAAGGTGTATTTACCTTTGCCGCCGCTAAAGGAACAACGGGCGATTGTCGATACCCTATCTTCGGTGGACGCTAAAATTGAGAATGAGAAGAACGCTCTAAGCGGTTTAAACAGCTTAAAGCAAGCCCTAATGCAAGTCCTTCTCACTGGCAAAGTCCGTGTCAATGTCGATGAATCGTCCGAGGTGTCCGTATGACGACCACACAGGATTGGAACGAAAAGGAACTGGTTGAAAACCGTATCATCGAACAATTGAAACGGTTGGGCTACACGTACATACACGGTTCGTCCCTTGAAGGCGAACGCCAGACGTTGCGGGACGTCGTTCTGGAACAACGTCTAAGTGACGCTATCAAACGCATCAACCCGTGGATTGACGACAATAACTTGCACAAGGTCGTCCGTGACGTAACCCACCTCGAAGCGGCCAGCCTCATGGAGGCCAACGAAGCCATTCATGAAAACATCGTTCACTACGTCTCGGTCGAACAAGACCTGGGGCACGGCAAAAAGAACCAGACGGTCAAGTTGATTGACTTTGACAACATCGACAACAACGAGTTTCTGGTCGTCGATCAGTTCAAGGTGAGTGGTCTGACGGACAACATCATCCCTGACGTGGTGTTGTTTGTGAACGGCTTGCCTCTGGTCGTCATCGAGTGTAAAAGCCCGTTTATATCCAGTCCAATCGCTCAGGGCGTCAAGCAGTTGGAGCGTTACCAGTCCGAAGTTGACCAACTGTTTTACTACAACGAAATCCTTATCAGTACGTGCGGACAGCAGTCCAAATACGGAACCGTAGGGGCGAAGTTGCGTCACTACGGGGAATGGAAGGACCCGTACCCGTTCACTGCGTCAGATATCGGGACGACCGAAGTGAACCCACAGGATGTTCTGGTCGTCGGAATGTTGACCAAACGTAACTTGCTGGACTTAATTCAGAACTTCATCGTCTACGAACCCGAGGGAGGACGTACCATCAAGAAGTTGGCGCGTTACCAGCAGTTTCGTGCCGTCAATAAAGCCATTGACCGTATTGTAAATGCCGATTCGTTAGATGAACGTGGCGGCGTCGTTTGGCACACGCAAGGTAGCGGGAAGTCGCTAACCATGCTGTATCTGGCGGTCAAGTTACGTCGGCTATCCGAATTGGGCAATCCAACTATTCTGGTCGTGACAGACCGTAAAGACCTGGACAGACAGATTGCCTCCACGTTTAGGCGATGCGGATTTCCGAACCCTAATCGTGCTGAATCGGTTGCCGACTTGCGGCGTCTTCTACGTCAGGGGCACGGCCAGACAGTAATGACTACGGTTCAAAAGTTCCAAGAAGCGGAATCAGAAGGCGATAAAGTCCTAAGTACCGATGCCAACATCTTCGTGATGGTGGACGAGAGCCACCGCACACAGTACAAAGAGCTTGCAACCAACATGAGAACTGCGTTGCCAAACGCCTGTTACCTTGGGTTCACGGGGACGCCGATTGACAAGAAGGATAAAAGCACGACTCGGACGTTCGGTACATACATCGACACCTACACAATCCAGCAGTCAGTTGACGATGGGGCAACAGTTCCCATTCTGTACGAAAGCCGTATGCCAGACTTGCAGATTGAGGGACGTTCCCTGGACGCCCTATTTGACCGTATCTTCGCCAATTACGACGTGGACGATCGAGAACGTATCAAACAGAAGTATGCTACCGCCGAGGCTATTACAGCCGCTCCGAGGCGTATTGAAGCCATTTGTATGGATATCATCGAGCACTATGAACAGCACATCGCTCCAAACGGCTTCAAGGCTCAAATCGTTGCCGTGAATCGGGAAACGGCCATCCTGTATAAGCAGACATTGGATAAGCTGAATGCTCCCGAATCCGTGGTTATCATCTCAACGGGCCATAACGACAAGGATGAAATCAAAAAATTCCACCTGACGGAGCAGCAGCAGAGGAATTATATCGAGCGTTTCAAAGATCCCGATGACAAGTTGCAGTTCATCATCGTCTGCGACATGCTGTTGACGGGCTTTGACGCCCCAATCGAGCAAGTCATGTATCTCGACAAGCCCTTACGTGAGCACAATTTACTACAGGCGATTGCACGCGTGAACCGCACGTACGACGGCAAGACGTATGGACTGATTGTAGACTACTTTGGTGTATCTGCGTTCTTGAAACAGGCGTTGGACGTATTCCACGAAAAGGATATTCGTGGCGTCATGATGCCTGTTGAGTCCGAACTGCCGCGTCTGCAAAGTCGTCATCGTGCCGCTATGCGTTTCTTCGACCATGTCGGCCATGAGAACTTGGAAGCGTGCATCAAGGTGTTAGAGCCAGAGGATGTAAGGGTTGAATTCGACCTAGCGTTCAAACGGTTTGCAGAAAGTATGGACCTGGTGATGCCTAGCCCGTTGGCAAATCCGTACCGGGATGACTTGAAGTTCTTAGGGAAGGTGCGACTCGCCGCGAAGCAGCGTTACCGCGACGAGGCAATGGACATCTCGGACTGTGGGGCCAAGGTGAAGCAGCTCATCGAGGAACACGTCCGAGCCAACGCCATTGAGGTTCTGCACGACCCGATTGACATTTTGTCCAGTCGATTTGGTGAGTACGTTGACAGCATGTCTTCCGACGAAGCGAAGGCATCCGAGATGGAACACGCCATTCGACATGAAATTCGCGTCAAGATGGACGAGAATCCCGTTCATTACACGTCGCTGCGTGAGAAGTTAGAATCGTTGATTACGGAGTGGAAGGAACATCGTCTGGAGACTGTCCAACTAGTCTTGCAACTACAAGAACTGATTCGCAAGGACATCCAAGGGTACAACGCAGAGCAGTCAACGTCTGGCGTCGTCCGTGAACAACGTCCGTTCTACGATCTACTCAGGAGTGAACTGTCATCTGACAGCCACGATGATGAACAGTTGGCTGACTTGACGCAGATTGTGGTAGAAGACGTATCTGCACTTAAAAATATACGTGACTGGCCGACCAAGGAGGACGTTCAACGCGAAATGCGGAGTCGTATTAAACGGCAGTTGAGGGCAGCTAAGTGCCCGTCGGATAAGCTGGAGTACATAGCTCAGCAGGTGATGAACTTGGCGAAGGTGCATTTCAAGGCGTAAAGGACTGAAATTGATGCCACAACAGTTTCCGAAGGATATAACCGATGCAATGCGGAATTGTATTCTAGCAATCTTCTGGCCGAAAAAGGATATTATAGATTTCTTTAAGAGTTGCGGATGCACGAATTCCGACTTGCGAAGCGTAACTCAACAGGAAACCGTAAACAGGGCAGAAATCGTCGATTTGGTTTTCTCTGCCCTTCACGGACGTACGGATGGTGGAGTCGGGCAGTTCCGGGCGATGCTCAAGGCACTTACCGAGTGGAACCATTTTGACCCTTATTTTTTTCAAACTTTGAGAAAGTTAGACGAGCAGGAAGCAAAGAGACGCATTACCCATCTATCTCAAATCCAAGAGATACGAGATGCAAAGATAAAGACCGAGCGGGAAGCGGCGGCTGCAAGAGCAGCAGAGGCAGCGGAACGGGCAAAAGCCAAGTCTCTAGATCAATTGAAAGACCGATTTCTTAACCTCTTTCGTGCTAAACAATTGAGCCACCAGCAAAGGGGATATGAGTTTGAACAGTTTTTGCGAGAACTTTCCGAACATGCAGGGTTGAGCGTTACAGAACCATTCAGGATACATGGGGAGCAGATTGATGGGGCAATAAAGTATGATGGCGAACATTACATCATCGAAGCTAAGTGGCATGACAAACTAATAGCGTCTGATGCGTTGTATCAATTCGCCTATAAAGTGGAAGGCAAAATGTATGGGCGAGGGTTCTTCTTTTCTGTTAATGGGTTTTCAACGGAATCTGTAGAGCAGTTAGTGATGGGCAAAACTCTACGAACAATTCTAATAGATGGAGCCGATTTAACGATGGTTGTTGAAGGCCGCATACCTTTCGCCACTATGCTAGATATGAAGGTTAAGGCTGCACAAACATCGGGATTAATTTATTTTGACCCGATAGACAACCGCTCTAAAATTTAGACGTTTCATTCATAGTTCCAACGTCGCCCCATGCACCCGTAGCCATTCCTTCCTCTCGTCGTAATCGGGCATTACTGACGCCACGACGGTCCAAAACTCCGCTGAGTGGTCGGCGTGAATCATGTGCCCCAACTCATGCACCACGACGTAATCGACGATTCGCATCGGGGCCATCAACACTCGCCAGTTGACGTTGATGGTCCCGTTCTTCGTACAACTTCCCCAACGTGCTTGTTGGTCTTTGATAACAATCTTGGACGGTTCTAGTCTCAAACGTGGGGCGAATAGCCTTATCCGTTGCTGCACCTTTACAGCTCCATGTGTGATGTACCAATCACGGAACGCCTTTCTGAGATGTTCCTCACGCCAGGTAGGATTAGATGACTTCGGCACGGTTGCCACGAACCGACCATTCTGGAACGCCAGAGACACTTCAGAAACGTCATCTCCCGCCACAACCTTCAACCGATATTGCCGACCTAGATATGGAAACTTTTCTCCGCTAATGAACTCATGGCGAGTTGATAATGGCTTAATTTCACTGAACTCAATGAGTCTGCGAAGTATCCACGGTGCTTTGCGTCGCAACACTGCGTCGATGTGTGCCTGGTCGATTTCATCGGGTACGACTACAGACACGCCTGTTTTCCAGTCAACAGTAATGGTGCAATCACGTTTGGACGACTGGTGACGCATCGTGTATTCAATTGTTGTTGTTCCGTAGGTGAATGTCGGCATGCGGACGGTCCCCCTGATGTCGGATTGCAAACCAACGTTCGCGTCTGCACGTTCAGTATAACAAGGTTGGTTAGTCAGCGTCAGCCTGTTTAGGTTGTCCTGTCAGTTGGGTATCCGGTCAGTCTAGGTAGGCCTTATATGCAAATTTCGAAAACTTGATAATTGGGTTTCCTTCATTGGGTTGAAATGTATATACTATGTGTATACAGAGAGGTGAATGGGATGAAAACAACTGTCACGAAATGGGGCAACAGTTTAGGGATTCGCATTCCAGCGCCAATAGCTGAACAGGCTCATTTGCAAGAGGGAACTTTTGTGGAATTGAAAATGGATGGTGAAAATATCATCATCCATAGAAAGGCCTATACACTAGAAGAACTCATATCACAAATTACGCCAGAGAATCAACATGAAGCTGTAGATATGGGAGAAGCAGAAGGAAATGAAGTTTGGTGAAATATAAAGACATCTATATTCCACAACGTGCGGATGTGGTATGGCTACAATTTAATCCGCAAGCAGGTCATGAACAGGCAGGACGGAGACCTGGTCTGGTGATATCTCCAATCGTTTATAACCAAAAGGTTGGTCTAGCACTTTTTTGCCCTATTACCAGCCGAATGAAAGGCTATCCGTTCGAAGTGGTTCTTCCTGAAAAATTTCCCATTCAAGGTGTTATTTTGTCCGATCAAGTGAAAAGTTTAGATTGGCAAGCTCGGCAGGCAGAATGGATAGGAAGTGTCCCTAAGTCTATCATCGAGGAAGTATTACTCAAAATCCAGATACTTCTGAGTTGATGGTTTCATGAACGAATTGGCATGGAAAGGTGGGGATACCTTTTGTACGGACGTTTCGCTTTCTACTTTGACGACTTTTCAGATGTGAGATGTTTTTTCCACGTGGATGTAGCCACCGAAATCCCCCAATCGCACTACAACCTAGCACCAGGTCAAGCGATTCCAGCGATTGTATCGGACGGAGAAAAACATCGGTTTGGGACGCTACATTGGGGCCTTCAACCCGCAGCCTGGTATGGACAAGGTCCGAAACCAATTAACACTCGTGTGGAGACTTTGCATACGAACATCGTTCTGCGTCATCTGGCCGAACGCAAACGGATGATCATTCCGGCCTCTGGATACTACGAATGGGATCGCCAGAAACAACCGTACTACTTCAGTCTCAAAGATCAACCTTGGTTCGCTTTGGCAGGAATCTATGATGTTTGGCGTGCAGAAAACGGCGAAACCATCCGTACGTGCAGTATCCTCACCACGAAAGCCAACGCTGTCGTCAGTGACATTCACACACGGATGCCAGTGATTTTGCAGCAGCAACATGTTCCGCAGTATCTATCCCGACAAGAGATACCTTTGGCCAAATTGAAGTCGATGCTGAAACCGTTTCGAGAATCCGACATGCGCCATCACAAAGTCTCCCCCAAAGTTGGGAATTTCCGTTATCAAATGCGCCGTAAAACCCCTTGCTTTAGCTATGGGGATATAAGACGCTCGCCGTGAGGCGAAAGTCTTTTAGTTCTTACACAAGACGATATATAATGTAACCATGACACAGAGAGCCTATAAATTCCGCTTCTACCCAACAGAAGAACAACAGCAAATTCTAGCCAAGACGTTTGGCTGTGTTCGCTACGTCTATAATTGGGGATTACGTCTCAAAACCGATGCGTACTACCAGACGGGCAAACGTCTATACTATAAGGATTTGTCTGCTCAAATGACGGTCTTGAAACGGCAACCAGAGACGGTGTGGCTCAATGAAGTTTCCAGCGTCGCGCTCCAACAGGCGTTGCGGCATCTTGATCGTGCGTTCATCAACTTTTTTGAAGACCGAGGAGGATATCCGCAATTTCACAAGAAGCATGGTAAGCAATCGGTTACCTTTGCATCATCTGCTTTCAAATGGGATGGAGAGAGCATCACGCTTGCGAAAATGTCCGAACCACTGAACATTCGCTGGTCAAGGCGGTTTACAGGCACTCCTTCATCCGTCACGGTGAGCCGAGATGCGGCAGACCGATACCACATCTCGATCCTTGTAGATGAGGAAATTTCTCAAGAACCTGTTTGTGACAGCCAAGTGGGTATCGATCTTGGGTTGACCGATTCCGTCATTCTTTCGACGGGTCAGAAGTTTGGCAATCCACGTTACTTCCGCAAAGACGAAAAACGTCTTGCCAAAGCGCAACGTCGACTTGCAAAGAAGCAGAAAGGTTCCAAAAACAGAGACAAAGAACGTCTTAAAGTTGCACGTATTCACGCCAAGATTGCGGATCGTCGTCAAGACTTCCTGCATAAACTCAGCACACGGTTGATAAACGAGAACCAAGTGATCGCCGTAGAGAGCTTGCAGGTAAAGAACATGATTCGCAATCACCACCTTGCAAAATCCATTGCAGATGTAGGATGGGGCGAGTTTGTACGTCAACTCGAATATAAGGCTGAATGGTACGGTAGAACGGTCGTCAAAATCGACAAATTCTACCCCTCCAGCAAACGGTGTTTTGATTGCGGACATATCATGCCGAAGATGCCACTCAGTGTCAGACAGTGGACATGTCCAGAATGCGGGGAACATCACGACAGAGATGTGAACGCCGCTCAAAACATCTTAGCCGCAGGGCTTGCGGTGTTAGCCTGTGGAGAGGCGATAAGACCCGCTCGAAAGCTCAACAGCCAACGAGAAGGCAAGCCTCAACGAAGCAGGAAAGCCAACTAGTGATGGTTGGAATCCCCTGCCTTTAGGCATGGGGAGGATGTCAAAATCGTGTGGAATGTGTAGAACCTGTGGAGTGAGAAGGTTTGGCGAGAGAGTTTCAAGTAGGCGAATTTGTGCGGATTATTGCACTAGACGATTATTGCGGTCAAATTGGACAAGTCATACGCGTTTTTCAAGCCACCTGTCACGTTAAAGTCACAGGCGTGGCTCGTATTTATTTGCGATCGGAATTATTGCCTGCCCGTGTACGTCTCATTCGAGTGCGCAACTCTCGACCGATTCCCAATGTCAAACTCATGCCTTGGGCAATCCACCAATTGGCCAAGGATTTAGAACATCAAGGACTGATGGTGAGCAGAACTCACTACGGGCTTCATACCGCCCCTGCCTACGATATAGAAGTTTCCTATTACCCAGTTGGTCGCTGCATACAGGAAATGGTTCTTCAACATATCCGCTAAACATCTTCATTTTTGATCTCATCTGCTAGACACTTCTTTTTTCATTTTGATTTGTTTGGTGAACGGAAGATTCCAAAAAAATTGGTGCCCAATGAGCACTTTTTTTTGTGCTGTTTTTGGTACGGTAGAAAGTGGAATTGGACGAGATCAATGGTTGTGCTCATTTCTGGAAAGATGGAGTGGGATGTTGAATGCCAAAGCTTCAAGAGTTGAATCCAGCGCAGCAAGAAGCTGCCCAACATAAAGACGGTCCGTGCCTGGTTGTGGCCGCAGCCGGTTCGGGAAAAACGGCGATGCTCATGGCTCGAATTCAGTATTTGATCGAGTCCTGCCACGTCCAACCGAAGAAAATTCTGGCCTGTACGTTCACGCGCAAAGCGGCGGAAGAGATGAGAATACGCTTGGCCAAACTGATCGGTGTTGAGGCAGCAGAAGAAGTCACCATCAGCACGCTGCATGCCGTGGCTTATCAAATGGTGCGTGGGGTATACGCGGCAGATTGGAAGCTGCAAGCCGATACATCCTGGCTTGTAGAACGCGTGTTGGAACCAGCTGGTCCGTACAATACGCATGGCATAGGACCAGTGATGAAACTGTCCGAAGCCATAGCCGAAATTGCTCGTGCGAAAGCAGATTTGCGTGTACCTCAAGCGGATAGTTTGCTTGGGAAAGTCTACTACGCCTACGAAGCGTTAAGGCAAGAAAAAAAGTGCTACGGCATGGAAGATATGCTCCAGGACGCTGTTCGGCTCTTGCGCTCAAGAGAAGAGATGCGCCAACTCTGGCAAAATCGGTGGGACTACGTCATGGTGGATGAATTTCAGGATACCAATTGGGCACAATGGCAGCTGTTGCTCGGACTGTCGGAACGGACACACAATCTGTTTGCTGTCGGGGATGACTGGCAAGCCATCTACGGTTTTCGTGGTGCGCGTCCAGAACTCATGCAAACTTTTTTAAACACGTTTCCAGAAACGAAGGTTGTTCACCTGATTATGAATTATCGATCGCACGAGCTCATTGTCGAGCTTGGCCAACGAGTCATTGCGCTCAATCGAGGATACCAGTTGGAGAAACAGGTCATAGCGGCGCGAGACATGGAAGACGCCGTGGTACAAGCTGTGCAGGTTAAGAACGAAGTCGAAGAAGCCAGTTTTATTGTGACGGAAATTAGACGCAGACACCAGAAACATCCAGAACTACCGTGGCAACAGATGGCGATTTTGTATCGGTCGAATCTGCAATCTCAAATCTTTGAAGAAGCTCTGGAGGAAGCGGACATTCCGTATCAAGTGGTCGGTGACAAACACTTCTATGAATCCTACGTGGTCAAAGGTCTGTTGGACTATCTACGAGCCTTGAATCCTTATGCGGAGCCACAAGTGTGGGGAAAACTCATCAATCGCCCGAATCGAAAAATTCCTCGATCTGTAGTGACGGAAGTGACAGAACGGGGCTGGGTATCCATGATGGAACATCCGAAATGCAAACCGTTTTCAGATGTATTGCGCGCGTTGGGGAAGGTGGCAGAACAAGGGGGACCTGGTGGCGCACTACAGTGGTTGGTACAAAATGTACCGGAATTGATCCCGGAATCTATGCAGGGCGAGTCGTGGCTGGATACGTTCATCTTGTCGGCTCGTCGATTTGGGCAACTGCACGAATATCTGCGTTACGTGGATCGGATGGTGGAGAAAGGAAGAAAACAAAAAGGAAACGCCGTGTGCCTGTCAACTCTCCATAAAAGCAAAGGGTTGGAGTACCACACTGTGTTTTTGGCGGGAATGGTGGAAGGCGTATTTCCTCATCGTCGTTCCACGACCCCCGAAGAGCTGAGAGAAGAAACCAGACTTTGCTATGTGGGCATCACACGAGCTAAAGAAAACTTGTTTCTGCTGTCCGCGAAGCACTATGGTGGGGATGCGAAAGTTACGTCGAGATTTATCCGTGCTTTGTCCGATCCAAAACAATAATGACGAAATGATGACGTTAAAAAAGGCAATGCATACGCTATTCTTGCACTGGGAGGTAGAAGAATGTAAAGAAGAGGTGGAAAGTATGGCTATTATCCGAGAAATGTCAGAACCTGAGCATGAGTATCTAGAACGTCAAATGGCTGAACGGTTGTTAAGAGGGAGTTATGACTTTGCAGGCACACATGTTTATCGTTCTTTGTGGGTTCCACAAGAAGACTTAGCTTTTTGGTTAAAATTTTTAGATTGGACACTTGAACAAGTTTGCGAGAAAAAAACTTTACATTTGTCCAGTCGTTACGCTTCATGCGTTCGAGATATGTATGAACTACGAACACTGATAGCAAATAGTTTCCAGACGCGAAATGTTGGAGAGTTTTTGGAAATTCGACTGATGTATGCAGAAGCATTCTGGCTTATTGATGCTTTGCAAGATTATATACAGGATAGAGAAGAAGAGGATAAAGCGAGTAAATATTTGCATTTTCTTACACCTTATCACGAACGATACTTTTTTGACGAACTGAAAAAACACAGCATGGGAGGATGAGCCGCTATTGGATCGGATCGAATGGACGCTCGAACTTACTCAACTTAGCCTGTGGGAAGATTCAGAAGAAAACAGATGCAGACATCTCGCTCGTAAACTCTATCGTTTCAAGACACAGTTGCCTTGGTGCGCTTGGGAAACGCTTGAAGAAGCTTGGGACTCCACCATTTTGCGGAGTTGGTGTAATCAACCCTTGATCGTTGGCCACGAACTGGAACATGCTGCGACCTTGGCAGAAGCCACTATACCGTTCGTATCGAATTCAACTATGTTACGTTTGGATATCGGACGAGCCAGACAACATCTGATGAGCGACCCTACACCCCTTTCCAAGCGTCAGGTCGAACTGTGGCATGAAGCCCTAGAACATCTGCACAGGTGTGAGTTAGCCCAGTGGGAACAGGCGTACCTCAAAATGGTCGATTTGATCGAAAACCGTAACGACGAATGGACGGCGGCAGAAAACTTCTATACGTCTGCGCTGGTTTCGGCGATGATAGGAAGTGCACATAGCGATGCAATTGGTTAGAGGAAGGATGTTGGCAGACTATTGGACAAACCGTTTGACAAGAAAAAGGTAGCAAAACATCTTACGAAAGATAAAGTCGTTGTTCCTCGTGAAGAATATTTAAACAACTGGTATTACATGCACAATATGAGAAGTTTCATCGAACGAATTGACGCTAAAATCCAGTATGAAGCCTCTCAAGAAGCGGAACGAACGAAAACAGAGCACGAAAAGATGATGGAACGGTTACTGGAGGTGAAAGGCTGGAAAGCGCTGTATGAAGACCTGCAAACCATTCTCAACAACAAACCAACACGCATGGTGATGCGTCTATACTACCTGGAGCGTTTGGAAGAGCAAGTGGATGCCTATATGACCCGGATCAGCATGCGGCGCGTTTTAGGCGAAGAACAAGATGAGGACGAAATGAGAGAAATGGAAGATGACATCATGAGAACCTTGGAAAAGGCCTGGTTGAATGCGCCCGATCCTTACGAAGAAAATCCAGAAAATAAAGATTTTCATTAGGAGAATCCTGTAAAATAAATCTGTGTTTTTTTATCAGACTCGGAGGTGAGAATTTGAGTGGTATCCGGCTTCGTCCGTATCAAGTGGAGGCAGTAGAGGCGTTTTTTCGAGCCTTGCCTGAACATTCACGCCAATTGATGGTCTTGCCAACAGGCGCAGGAAAAACCATTGTTTTCGGTGAAATCGCGAGGCGCTATATCGAACAAACGAGGACGGACAAGCCGGTACTCGTGATGGCGCACCGAACCGAACTGTTGGATCAGGCGGAAGAAAAAATCCGTATGGTTTGGCCAGGAGCAGTGGTCGGCCGTATCCAAGGTCAACAGAATGAGCAACTGGCCCAGGTGCTGGTTGCGTCCACGCAAACACTTGTGATGGGGAGGAAGGTTCGGGAACCCTCGCTTGTCATCTACGACGAATGTCATCACAGCCGAGCAGAAGGCGCTGTGCAGGTTCTGCAACGTTTGGGTGTGTTTGAAACGAACGGCCCGAAGCTGCTCGGCGTAACAGCTACGCCAAAGCGTGCAGACAAGCATGAACTGGGCGACATTTTTGAACATCTCGCGTATGAGCGTACGATTTTAGATATGATCGTGGACGGATATTTGTCGGATGTGCGTGGCCAAAAGGTGGTCATTCCCAACCTGCATTTGGGACATATTCGGACCACTGCTGGTGACTACAATGCCAAAGATCTGGCGAAAGTCATGAATGAATCGAGGGCGCTGGATGCGGTTGTGGATGCGGTGCAAGAGTTCGCACCTCAGCGTAAATCTATTGTATTTGCTGTCGACATCGCCCACGCTCAAGCGCTCGCCAGACGATTTCAGGATCAAGCAGTAGCCGCTGCCGCAGTAGATGGACAGATGTCGGTGGAAGAACGTGCGAGTGTTCTCCAAGATTTCGCAGCCAATCGATTGCGTGTGGTGGTGAACTGTCAGATCCTGACCGAAGGATTTGACCAGCCGGATGTGGACTGTGTAGTCATTGCCAGGCCCACTCGATCGCAGGCGCTCTACACACAGATGGTTGGAAGAGCGTTACGGTTACATCCGAACAAGCGGGATGCGCTGGTTCTGGATTTGGTGGGGGCAAGTGATGACAAGTCCTTGCAGACGTTCACGAAACTCGTGAACAGCCAAAAGAAGCAAACGAAATCTGTACACGCTCTGGAGGGGCAGCCTAGAGAAGATCAGAGTATTGCCCAGTGGATACAAGAGGAAGTCCAAACCCAGCAGGCAAAAACTCAATTGGAAGAACGGTTGGTACAAGCTGTAAATCTCTTTGCCAATCGCAGTCGTTTTCGTTGGCAGCACATTCGAAGAAAAGATCGGGAAGTGTTTGCCATCTCTTTTGGTGAAAACCGTTGGGCCTATTTGTTCCAGGTAGACACGCACTTCTGGCCTGTGCTCGAACTGAACGGTGAACGTTTTATGCCCTTGCATGCGTCAGCACTGCCGTTGGAATATGCGCAAGGTGTGGCAGAAGCTTTTCTGGATTTGCTGGATACCCGCCTGATTGAAAAAGAAGCCGATTGGCGCGCGTTGCCAATAACAGAGAAACAGAGCTATATGCTCGACAAATACAGGATTCCACACAACAAGACATGGACACGCGGGATGGCAGCCGACGTGCTCACGGAACGATTCGCCCGGAAGCGCGTCAAGATTTTGGTGAAAAACTTTCAGGCGGACAAGTGGAGAGAAGCGCTACAAAAACCAGAAGTGCGTGTGTGGTTGGAAAAGAAGCTGGAAATGTTTCGTGTGTATAGTGAAAAACAAAAACATGTAGGTTGAAGCGAGGATGAACATGAACACATCGACCGTCATGCATCAAATGAGCGGAGATTTGGGTATTTTATTGGCAATAATCTTTATTCTATTCGTAGGACTTCGGTTGTTTGGCGCAAAATTCAAGGGAAAAATGGGCGAATTGAAAGTCGATGGATTGCTGGTCAAACTTCCGTCTACAACCTATCACACCTTGGACAATGTGCTGCTTCGCAAGAAAGATGGTCGCACATCACAAATCGATCACATTGTGGTTTCCAAATTTGGTGTATTTGTGATCGAAACAAAAAACCGTGGTGGACAAATTGTAGGCACAGAACACCAAAATCAGTGGACACAATCGATGGGCCATCAACGTCACACCCTTCAAAATCCACTGCACCAGAATTTTGGGCATGTCAGGACGCTTCAGGAAGTCTTGCCAGAATTGCCGGAAACAGCGTTTGTGCCCATTGTGGTCTTTCCCAACCACACAAGCCTTCGTGTTCACGCTTCGTCTCCTGTGCTCCACATGAGGGACTTGGTACGATGGATACTGGCGCAAAAAACGGTGCGTTTAACCGATGGGCAAGTTGGACAAGCCTATGCCAAACTCAAAGAGATGCGTGTCGTAGATAAAACGGCGTACAAAGAGCATGTTCGTCGAATTCAGAAGAATACCAGGGCGATGGAGCAGGCCATCCACACAGGTGTTTGTCCAAAGTGTGGAGGAAAGCTCATCCAACGGCAAGGTCGATATGGGAGCTTTTGGGGTTGCAGTGGCTTCCCACATTGCCGATTTCGAGCCAGCATCCGCTAAAACCGTGTTGATTTTGCCAGAAGTGTCATATTCATGAGAAAAGAGCGTGATTCAGACGCCTATGGCGAAGAACGGACTTCTCCACGTCAACTTCATGAATCTGGAGCCTCCTGTGACGTACGTGGAAACCTGTTTTTCGCATGAGCGACGTCGGTGTCTGAGAAACGCTCTTTCCTCACTACAGGCCAAGATCCCAAAAATCTGTTGTGTCCACTCCGTACTCCCTCAACACCGGCCGTAATTTCCGCTCGGTTAAACGAGAAGGTCTTTGACTAGGATGACCTGCCAGCTTGCTCAACGTCGTATGATGAATACCACTCTTTCTAGACAACTCCATCAAGGATATACCGTTTCTCTCCAACCATAGGCCAAACCGACTTCTTGGCGGATGAAATTTGCGCATAGTGTTTCTATCACCTCTGCCATCATCCTTTCCCTTCTGCAAATTGTGTAAACGTGCTCATCTTGGACAAACCGTCTTGCATATTCTGGAATACTGGCAGAGGGGATGACGGTACGTGGAAAATGTTGTAGGATAGATACGAACATATGTTCGTTAGGTTTGTCACATTTCTTCGTGCTTCGTCGTCATTTTCATACCCGCCTTGCTGATAGAGAAAGAAGGTTCCTTATGAATCCCCAAGTGTACTGGCCCATCGTGGATCAGATTCTGATGCAATCATCACCGATACTGCACGACGAAGATGGTCTTCAGAGTTTGCGATTGGCCGTTTGGAAAGCGCTTCGAGAAATGGAAGAGAAAGAAGCTTCTGTATGCACACCCTTGAAACGTTAGAGGATATCAAACGTTTTGTGATCGCTGTGGCCAAAGCAAAGTCGGTGGACTATTGGCGCAGGGAGAGTCGGTATCGAAATCATGAACAATTGACCTTAAATCAAGCGAATGAGCAAGATGAGGAGCCCATAGAGACTTTGCCTTCCACGGATGCGGAAAGAGATTTTCAAGAAGTGGAAATGAGGTTGGTTTTGGAGACGTTGCCCGAAAAACAGAAAAGAGTCATGGTGGGTCTCGTTTTGGAAGACAAGACGGAACGAGAGTTAGCGGAGGAACTGAAGGTATCTCAAAGTACGGTTCATCGGCTGAAAACAAAGGCTATTCAGCAACTGCAAAAATTTTTTTGAAAAAAGTGAATCAAAATGGCAAGTCAAAACGGTTTTAAAAGTAGGGGGGATTTTAGAACTGCAAGGGAGGTGCAAAAAAATGGAACCGTTGTTTACAATCTCTTCCCTGCACACCGTGGATGGTGGAAGTTTGGCCGTCATGCTGGTGGTACAGATGGTGAAAACGTGGCCAGTATTTCAGCGTTTACCTACGCGTTTTCTGGCTGTGATGGTGGGAGAAATGTTGGTGATTTTCACGACAAGACCACTACCTACCCATGTGGGAGGTTGGACAGTGCTCATCCTCAACGGCGTGTTGTTAGCGGCAACCGCCGTTGGAGGGTGGCACCTGGTCACGAAAAGTGTGACCGAAAAAACAAACATGGACTTGAGAGGATGATACCACATGATATGCAAAGAACGCCTTATTGAAGCGTTGACCCAAACGCACAAAGCGTTGATAGCCTATACCAGGTGCGCGGAAATGTTGGAGAACGAGGAAGACCAGAAGCGGTTGGAACAGGTGAGTTTGTTGTTGGCGGAACAGGCCAAGGTTATCCAGGACGAACTGCTTGGCTATGCCCTCTACTGGGGACGTGGACGGGGACATGTGCAAGGACGTGACCGAGCATGACCACCTATACCCCTGAGCAAGAAGTAGCCTGGATTCGCAAGATCATACGGCATGTGGCAGTCCATACGCGAAACCAATACAAGAGATGGAGCCGAGAAGACCTCATTCTCAATGCCGCGAATGTAGAAGGAGAAGAGTTTATCCAATCCATCCCTGATTTGTTAGCTGATCATTCAAACCGTGAGATGGAATGGTTTTCTGGCTTATCCGAGCGTGAAAAAACCATTCTGTATGGATTGTACTGGGAAGGAAAAAGTCAACGGGAATTATCCAAACAAATAGGGATTGCCCAAACAACGATTAGCCATATACACCGTCAAGCGATTCGGAAATTAAAGGAGCAGATACAAAATGAGGGATAGAACACAGAAGGTACACAATCTTTTGGAACAAGTCAGACAAAACAAGGAAGTAGATGTCTTTCTGTTATGTCGATATTTCCGAGCAGAGATCGATCAGCAAGTGTCATCTGTGCCGAGATGGTGGAGAGAGGAAGCTCAATCGCAAGTTTGTACGGGAATGTTGGAAGAGGTTCTGAAAAAAATTTTTGAAGAGCATGCTCAAAATGGGGAGTAGAGGTGCTTTTAAAGAGTAGAGGGGCAAAACGAAAGCCCCTCACCACTCCGGCCGGGTGGAACTAACATCAAAAGGGAGCGATATTCAATGACATGGTATTTTGGTTCGGATTCAGGAACTTCCAGTAATCCTTGCGGAATGAGTTTTTATCTCGGTCGAATGGGTTATGGTACAACTGTAAGTATCTATTGGGCTATCACAGGTATTTCTATTCCTGCCTTTGCTTACTGGAACATTGAAGGCCCAGGAAATACACCTTATGGGAAGACTTATGAAGAATGGGGAGCAGAACAGGCCCAGGTTTTCTGGAACCAGTTTTGGAACCAACAATATCCCGGAGGATATCCTGGGGGTACAATGTTTGGAGCTGTATCGCTCGGTAGTGGTGGCTGGAATACTGCGAATGACTCTACGGCTTGGAATGAAAATCAAACTGTCGTAGAAGGTTTTTTAAATGAACTTGCAAATTTAAATGCGGCAAATTCATTCTCGTCGTCTACTACGCTAGGACTCTACGGGAGTCAAATTGGAGAATTTCAAAATCTCCTAGATTCTAATAATTGGATTTCTCCACAGCCAATTGTAGTGTGGATTGCTGATACACAGTCTTCACAAGATTGTACGACCGTGGAAGAACTATATTGCCCCATGCCAACAGTGGGTGGATATGCGCCGATGATTTGGCAATATATTCAAGACCCAGATTATGATGTAACTCCATATGTAGATGGAGTGAGCAGCAGTTCTAATTACACTTGGCATCCTACGACATCTCCGGGGATTTGTTGAATGAATAGTGGAGCGTTCTATATCGAATAAAATCGTGCTACTCAACTACAACATTCCAATTCTTCCCTCCGTCCTGAGATCTCCATAAAGACAAGGAATTTGATTGAATACTCTGGGAGACGATCCATCCTGTTTGACCGAAAAACTTGAGACAGATGGGATGGATCGTTGAGGGGATGGGTGCAACCGTTTCCCATGAGCGACCACCTGTCAGGGTTTGCTCCAATTCCTGTTGTTTGCCCTGAAAGACGATAGCCCATCCCTTTTTAGATGTTAAAAAGTCTGTTAAGAGGGAAGAATCGGGACTTATCCAAATAGGTTTCCATTGAGCTCCATTAACAGTATGATAGAGAACAAAGTATCGTTGGTAGTCCACGGTGTTCTCTCTGGTTGTATATGGAAGAGTTAGGGATACAGATAGGAAGCCGATATGAGAAACCCATGTGGGAGGATATATGGCAAGTACCGAAGCTTGCAGTTTTGGATTGGTTTTGTGATTGTTCATGTCTTTCATGAGAAGCGAGTGTGGGATAGACAATGTAACAGGACCCCAAGACATACCTCCGTTCGTTGAGATCATCAGGGAGGAAGAAAAAGATTTGTGATTAGGATTAGGAAAATAATTTGTGGCCCATGCCTCGTTCGGTGTGGCATATTGAATCTTTTGAATGGACCCATGGAGGGATTGATAAACCGGGGAGGAGGAAACATGACCTCGTAATATTCTCCATAAGGCTTGTGGCCCTGTTTGCAAATCCAGAGGTCCCGATAACATTACGAATCCAAACGAACTATCTTGAGAATTAATGGAAACATGTAATTGGGCGTTTACTATTGTCCAAGGCGCACTGAGACGATCCATTCTCCAATGGACGCCACCGTCGCTTGTAGTGTTGAGAGTGACATGGCGAGCACTACCTTGAGTGATCACCCAAGCATTTTGTGAATTAACTGCATCCAACGCTAAAATGTGCTTGGAATTGAAAACTCGTACCCATTTTCGTCCCGACGTTGTAGTTCGAAAAATTGAACGGGAAGAATTGGCCCATCCGGTGGTTCCATTGACCATATAGATTGATTTTAGGTTTTCTAAAGGAGATATAACTACGCTCTTGGCTGAATTAACATCTCGATGTGTTCGACTTGGCTTAAATGAATGGGGACTATCAGATGATGCTGTAGAGTTGAGTTTATTTCCATTTTTATTGATCAATGACATTGTCCCACACCCGGTCACCGTCAAACATGTTAACGCAAGCATAGACGCAGTCAGTCCCCAGATTCGTTTTTGCACAAAAACCACCCCTAGTTTCGATTGTTCCCCTGTATAGACGTACCCGCTACACATTTTGTGACAGGAGCATTTTTCCATCCACACGGTATATCTTCGTGACCGCAGAGCGTGTTCTGTCGGTTACAGGCTTGTTCCAACGTCCTATTTTGGTTACAATCTCCAAAAAAGGAAGTGAACCTACATGCGTATACAGGATACACGCTTTGTGGTGCTGGATACAGAGACGACAGGTCTAGACCCAACCATCCATCGGATTGTGGACATTTCACTGGTCGAGGTGAGCAAAAACGGCATTCGCACACTCTATCAGACGCTTGTCAATCCCCAACAAACGATACCGCCGGAAGCTTCGGAAGTGCATCACATCACCAATCGACAGGTCAAAGACAAACCCACATGGGAAGAAGTGTGGCCAACCATTCTGACGCATATCCAGGACGCTGTACTGGTGGCCCATAATGCCAAGTTTGATCGGTCTTTCTTGCCGGAAACCCATCATCCGTGGATCTGTTCCTACCGTTTAGCTCGTCATTTGTGGCCAGAAGCACAGAAACACACCAATCAATACCTGCGTTATTGGCTTGGTCTTGAACTCGACGCAGATATGGCACATAGCGCAGCGGGAGATACATTTGTGACCGCGCATGTGTTTTGGCAAGAATTGCTCACTTATCGAAAACGTATGGCTCAAAGTGACCAGGTCGAAGAATTGATAGCCTATGCCGCTTCATGCATCCCTATTACGACGATGCCTTTTGGCAAGCACAAAGGAAAACCGTTAGAAGATGTGCCAATCGATTATATTCAATGGGCATTAAAGAATCTTGAGGATATGGAAGAGGACCTTTATACGGCTCTACAGGAACGTTGGGCATCCTATACGAGCACTCAAGGACGCGTTGTCTAAAATGAACCACCATGTTACGCTTACTTTCTTGATCTGGCTCGTTGGGTGTATAGGAGCACCGACTGTCATCACCTACTTTTTCACCAGACATCAAACACAAACGACGCAACTCGCCACTACCTGGATAGCAGCAGCCACAGGATTTGTGGCATGGCTTGTTCTGATATCTAACATCCAAAATTGATGTTTTTTTGACGTTTTTCTAATCCACAAACATGGTACGCTCCTTGTAGAAAGTGTACTTCTCCACAAAGGGGTGTATTTTTTATGTTGGGGCGCAGTCATATGGGAATTGGCGCAGTGGGTGCTGTCGTGGCCACACCTTTTTTACTCCACGAATCCTGGGAACCCATGCGCCGCCTTCTAAGCCACAGTTGGCGGACGATCCCGCACATGCTCATCTTGCAAGCCATTCTTGTCGCAGCGTTTGTCATCGGCTCACTTTTGCCTGATCTCGATGAACCGAATGCGCTCGCTTCTCGCGATTTGGAGCGCTTCATGGCCTTGCCCGTCTTTGCCTTGTTGGTTGGCATGGTGTTTTTGCTTCACAGAGAAACCTCTCTCGACGCTTGGGGAATAGTTATCGTATTGACGCTTGCCTTTCGGACTTCTCGCAATCTTTCCAGACGTTTGGGATTGGGACTCATTGCAATACTCCTCGCGTATCTCGCCTGGAAACATCATCTATCTTGGCAGGCGACCATCCCTATCGCTCTTTGGTGCGTAGGCGCCATGTTCTCCAAACATCGTACCTTCACGCACAGCCTTATCGCTGTTTTTATGCTCGGGTACGGGCTTTGGCACGTCCATACCGTTTTTTCTGAGGTACATGTAGCGGTTCTTGGTCTTATGATTGGCTACATCCTGCATCTGATTGCGGATGCCATAGCGGGAGGCGTACCGCTGTTTTGGCCTTGGTCGAAGCGATTGGGGATGCGAATCCTCACTACGGGAAGTGCCTGGGACCATATGATTGGCGGCATAGCTGTGTTTGGCTTCCTCGCTCTGGCGTTGTTGTAGGAGGTGAACGCGATGAAACCACCGGTACTTCTTCCTCCTGCGGATATGGCCAGATGGTTGGCTAGCCCGTGGTTCTGGATCGTCATAGCGATAGGTGCTTTTTACGGTCTGTATCGCACCGTATACCGCGTTTTTGGCACACTCATCACAGCCTGTACGATGGCGTTTCTGGTCATTATTGGATATATCGTGGCCAAAGTTCATCAACACGTGGCCTCTTGGCAACAACAGGTTCTTCACCCTGTACCCACTTCGCTCTTTACAGTGGCCAAGGGATCACCCTTGCAGGGCTTAACGGCTCAAACACAAACACTCAATACAACGAATCCTGTGGTTCATGAAAATCCCTGGGTGATCGCTCTTGTATGTGTGGTGGGAGGGGTCATCCTAGTACTCTATCTGATCTATCGGATGCTGCCTGCTCACCAAAGAGCCAAATGGCAGTCAGCTTTCTCTTGGGTCTCGTTGGATGAAACCCAACCCATCCCAAAAGAAGATTACCCTATTTCTCCCATCGAATTAGCTGTTGATCGCGACACAGGAAAGCCTATTCGTATCGAAGGAAAAGATCGCTTTTTAAATACCGCTTTGCTAGGCAGTATTGGTACAGGAAAAACCAGCCGTATCCTCTTGAAGGCGATCTATCAAGATCTCAAGGCAATGGCAGAAGGTTGGCAGATGGATGTCATCGTCGTTGAGCCGGATGGAGAATTCTCCGAAAAGGCCATTCAAACGGCCCGCTCCTTTGGTCTATCGGTGGATATCATCGATCTTCGCAGTGATGATGAGGAAGACCAAACTTTTTTAGATAGTACGGTTTCCTTCAACCCTTTTGGCGGCGGGAATATCGCCGATATTTTGAATAATGTACAAGCTGCTTTGAAAGAGAAAATGGGCAAACAAGAAGGATTTTTCCAAAACGCACAAGACGGCTTGCTACGCAGTGTCATTCAAATTCAAGTTTCCCTTTGGCCACAAACAGACTTCCTTCAGTTTGCCAATTTGGTGACGGATATTTTCCATTTCCGAGCCATTTGTCAAATGATACAAGACTGTTCCTCTCAAGAAACCAGAAATTTCAAACCATCTGGAAAAAAATCCGATCCGCTCGATGAATTCACTGCCCAATGGGAACACGAGAGAGCGGATGTTGTAGCCAGATTTCAAGCGCTTCCTCCCAATACGCAAAACATGGTGTCTGCCGTGGCTCGATCTTTTTTAATCGATACAAGAAACGAGCAAAAACTGGATCAACTCGAAAAAATCACCCAAGGACTCAAAATTGTTGTGGGGGAAATCGCGTATAACCCACGTCTACAAAATGTCTTGGGCACATCTCGCTTGCCAGGACTCAATCTGAAAGAACTACTCAATCCTGAAGGGCCACGTCCAGGACGGTTGGTGACGGTCATTACCGGGAATCAGCCGGAGGGCAAACTGTTTGGAAAACTCTTTCTAGTCACACTCAAGATGTATACACTGCGACGCAAAGGGAATGAAAATACCCGGCGTCCCGTTTACTTGTATGTGGACGAATTTGCGGTCTATGGAACGGAGGCCTACACCGAAATGTTTTCTCAGGCACGCAAATATCGGGTAGGTCAAATGCTCGCCTATCAAGCACGTGCACAGCTGCTCGACGTCAGCAAGAAGTTCCAGGACGTCGTAGAAGGGAGTTGCCGGAACAAAATTTACTTTCCATCTCCTTCTCCGGATGATGCTAAATTCTTGGAACATGCACTCGGTTCGATCCGTCAGGTTCGGGAAACGCATTCCGAAAATAAACTTGGTTTCTTTGGCTTTGACAATCGCAATCTGGATCGGAAAGTCAGTCGAACAGAAGCCGTCGATCCGCGTTTTCGCGTGGAAGACTTGTCATATGGTCTCAAGGCCAACGAAGCGATTTTTTCGATCACTCAAAACAATGAGGCGCAACGTCCTGTCGTAGGCATCACATCCTATGCGGATGATTGGTTAAAGCAACATCCATTAAAGAGATCAGTTCAATCCTCAAAACGTTTGGAGAAGTGGATTCCATCCACTGGACACAAGGCATCTATCCAACCATCAGAAATGGTCGTCATGAAAAATGCATCTGAACCTGACACATGGCCGGAAAGAATACCGATTCAGCCATGGAAAGAACAGAAATCTATACCTTCGAAACAATCAGCCACAACAGCGGGTACAACGCCTGTCATGCCCAGTTTCCGCAAGTTGACTCATCAGGCGATCCCACAGTCAGAACCACAAGCTATCCAACGGATCGACTTGAAAAAGCAAAATGCTGCTGATGAAACTATAAGTTTCTTGCAATGTCCGATGTGTGAGAAACCTTTAACCTTAATGGAACGGGATGGAAAGGAAAAGTGGATCTGTGAATCTTGTGGTTTTCAGAGAAAGAAGCGATAAAAGTTGACGATATGATGACGCTTAATAAGACGTTGAAAATGGTATGGTTGAGATAGTTATGATTATCAACGAACTGGAGTGTGATTTAAATGGAAAACGTCCGTGTCGTCTATGTGAATACTTTTGCTGATGGATCGCGAAGCTCGGAACCCCTGGCACTAACAGAAACCGACTTTCGGATGGCTGTGCCGAACTGGAAGCGGGCGAAAACGGTCGTACAAGTTTACCTGCTTGGTATGGAGAAGGTGGAAGTGGATGGAGTTCAAAGAACCTTTTTCATTGGTGATGTCGGCGCAGGCAAAGTGATGATGCCCATCGAGCCTGAGTATTCTGGCCTTGAAACTGGACAAGATCCATTTGATCTCATTGGTCGTTGGGTTTGCGGCATGGTTCAGGACTTTGATATCAAGGATGCCGGTAACATGACGATGTTGATCAATCGTACACAAGGATTGGCGATTCTTCGTCGTCTGAACGCCGAACGTGTTCGACAGGTAGGAAACAAAGCCACAGGCATTATTCGAGCGGTTCGAAGAACTTCTTACTTGGTCGATGTCGGAGGTTACTTAGCTATACTGCCTAAGAAGTGGTATGACTGGGTGGAGGAAAATCGCCAAAAAGGTCACATTGGAGAAGAATTTCCTGTACGAATCATGCGCGTGATCGATGGACAAAGAATCGTGGTCAGCAGATGTCATCTGATAGAAAATCCATTTGAGACACATATGAAACTAGAAAAAGGAACTATGGCCAAAGTTACTGTGAAATATTATCGGGAGCGGGTTATTATGGGGGAAATTCATCCTGGCTTTCTGGTTCGAATTAATCCTGTCGGTTTAAGAATCCCCCCCAAACGTGGCGAAATTTTAATGATTGAAATTCTCGGTCAAGATCATCAAGGTTATTACGGCATACCCGTATTGATGAAAGAGGAAGCCTGAATACTCCGCTCCCAAATAGGGGGCGGTTTTTTTGATGCTTGACAGACAGAAAAATCTGCTAGAGAATGAAGCCATAAAGAATACCCCATAGAAAACTCCATGTCTCCACCAGTGAGACTCTAGGCTGGTAATAGCTTAGGACGCACGTGGGTGAAGCGGATAGGAAGGTTCGGGTCTCTTCGGGCACCTATCGGTTCTGAGGGAAGCGGAGTAGCGACAGTGAAGAAACTTCCAGGAATCAGAACAAAAAGGCTTTAGCAGTATCCCTTCGCGGAACAAAGCGGCTGCCGTGCGGTAAGGAGAAAGAGACGATCTCTTGGCTGAGATGCCAACGAGACCTGACGAGTCTGATCGAGGGAATCAGGCCCCAAGGCACAATCAAGATGGGTCAGGTGCCTTGCGTGCCTCACAAGCTTCCAGAGGACTGAATCACATCCATCCATGGGTCCGAAGCTTGGAAGAGGAGAACACGCCCGACGAAAACATGGATGGGGAAGTACCCAACGCTCCAAGAGAGCGAACCATCGAAGTGAGCGCCAAGAAACCTGGTCGGAGTAGCCGAAGCCAAGAAGCCTGCCGTCATGGAGTAGCGAAAGCGAAGAAGTGAAGGATGGGTGGAGTAGTGGAGGCGAAGAAGTCAGGTGGAGTAGCGCGAGACGCAAAAGTAAGCGTTCCATGAACTGAATGAGGGCAAAGAGCCCAACCGTGAAATGAACCACGGAGACACAAGAAGAAGTTTTTCCGACTGCGAAAAAGCAGAGGTGGAAAGGCTTATTTGTGTTTCGGTGGCTTTTTGTCGTTTCACGGAACACGAAAGGAGCGGTACCAAGTGTTGAATCGACCACGAGGAGGGACTTGGTATGGGATGGGTCAAAATTGGCGAGATCGCCGAGCAGGCAGGTCTCCAACTCACACCCGTTAGTCGTTATCGTCCCGACCAGGTGAAAGCTGATCATTGCCCATTCTGTGGGGATATCAAGGGGAACCTGGAACTGAACCTCGACAAAGACCTCTTTCACTGCTGGGCTTGTGACAGTAAAGGTGGTGTGATTGCCTTTTACGCCAAGCTCCATGGCCTATCCGAAACGGTCGCCAAACAAAAACTTTATCCTCATCACCGGACCCGCAAATTGCATCCGGCAGAGCGTTTAACCACGGCACAACTTCAAGAGATTGGATTTCAATCCCTCCATCGACACCCCAAAACGAAACCTGCTCGCATGTCTCACGAAGAATGGGCAGCATATCGAAAACGACAACTGGACTGGATTTGGCAGACGTGGTGTGAACACGTACAGGCTGAACAGGAAATCGAACGCCGTTTGGCCAGACTGTTTGCCACGCAAGAACAGCATCCACACACACTAAAAAGTGTGAATGAACATTGGATGAAGGAGGCATGACATATGCCTATCAAAGGTCGAAGTGACATCTATCGAGTGCCGCGTGTCGGAAAAATTCACCTGGGCGTGAAAAAAGTCTCGGACAAGAGTGGACATGAGTATCCATCTGCTGTGGATTACTTTGTCGTCAAGGCGGATGACACGACCAGTGAAGCGGCAGCCCAAGCGTTTCAAAGCGTCTATGGGGATAAACCACGAGAAATTACCATCTGTTTCCCTTCCGACGATCCCGATCAGTTCTTTCCCCAATGGCTCTCCAGCTATCGGAGCGTGGGAGGAAGATACGAGCTGTTTTGTCGAGGAGATGGAGAGGTAGCTTATCGAGTGGATGGACAAGGTGGACGAGTGCAGATGCCCTGCGCCTACCAAGACTGTCCGCTTTATCAAGAGAAAAAATGCAAAGAGCTGGGGCAGCTCCAATTTTTCCTTCCAGAAGTACCAGGTATTGGGTGCTGGCAACTCGATACGACCAGCTACCACACAACGGTGAATCTGAACAGCAGCATTCAAATGTTGCGTGCATTAACAGGCGGGGCCATTAAGATGATTCCCTTGAAGCTTCGCGTCATCCCCAAAGTGGTGAGTCCTGAAGGAAAGCCGAAAACGGTGTTTGTCCTACAGTTGGGCATTGACGATCTGAAGTTGACGGATTTCTTAAAGCAAAAACCACTCATTGGAGCTGCTCCTGTCGTAGAACCCATTCCAGAAGACGAGTTGCCTGAAGATCTGTTCCTCGCGGACCAGGTTGTGGGTGGAGAAAAAGCGGAACCTACGCTTCTCGTCGTGGCCGACAAACGGCTCAAGCAGGATCAAGAAGGTCTCACCTGGTTGTTTTTGCGCGCAGCGGATCGGGAGGGTCAGCTTATGAAATTAGCCACTTCTGACCCGGCGCATATACAAATGGCCTCGGAGATAGGCGTTGGCAGAATCATTTACGTTCACGCCAAACAAAAAGCTGATACATGGCCAGATGTGTATTTCATTGATCAGTTACATCTGGATCAAAACGCATCTGTTGCGAGCTAAAAAGGAGTGTGGAACCTTGTTGAATCGAGTCATTCTGATTGGTCGTTTGACGGCCGATCCCGAACTGAGATACACCCATAGCGGTACAGCTGTGGGTGGATTTACCCTAGCCGTGGATCGTCCTAGAACGAACCAACATGGTGAACGGGAAACAGATTTCATTCAAATTGTCGTTTGGCAAAAACAAGCGGAAGTGGTAGCTCAATACCTCAAAAAAGGCCGTATGGCTGCGGTAGATGGGCGGCTGCAAACTCGATCGTACGAAAATAAAGACGGGCAAAAAGTACGTGTGGCAGAAATCGTGGCCGAATCCGTTCGATTTTTAGATTCAGGTCATCGAGACGCATCTCCACGAACAAACTCTACTGCATCCCCGAAGAATACTTCACCCAAACAAAGTACAGGTGCATCCTACGGGGATGATCCTTTTGGAGACGATCCTTTTGGAGATGACCTTCCTGATCTAGGCGATGATATGCCGTTTTAAAGGAGGCAACAGAGATGGTCTATTTGACAGCTACCAAAAATGAGAAAAAAGCGATTCAAACCAAGCGATATTACGAGTCGCGAGGGATTCCTTGTGAGATTCGGAGAAACAAACAAACCTTTGTGCTCTTTACCGTTGATGAACGCTATGCACAACAGGCCAAGCAACTGCGTCTAACATTCTAACATCAAAGGAGGGAGCCCCTCTCGTTCAACACACGAGAGGGGGAAGCCTCTTTCAGTGTGCAAGGATGATGGGCGTTGAACCATGGCTTATGAACCTTATTGGAAGGATGTCAAACAGATTCTGTGCATGTACTTGAGTGAACCAGAAGAACGGATCTATTTCACAGAACATGCGCAAATTCGTATACAAGAACGTAATCTGACAAGGCGAACCATCATTTCTGTATTACAGTCAGGTGACATTCACGAAATGCACTCACCTTATGGCTATCCGTTCGGGGAGCATCCTTACCAAAATTCTGACCCTGTTTTTACCATAGTCGATCACCAGTCGCAGATTGCTGTAGGTTTGGCCTTGCGTCAAAGACAAGATCGACATGGTAGATTTGCAGAATTTCGAGTGATCACGGCGATGCATTACAGTGAATATAGTCGCCATGCCGCTCGTTCTCTCTATGCTTCGGGTTATAATGAACATCATCAACCGAAGCGGGAGAGTGGGTCAGAATGGAAAGAGGGAAGAAAATCGTGAAAATGACTGAACAAATTCAAAACGTTCAATTCATCAACTTTCCGGTATATATCGATGAAAATAACGAAAAAATGTATGGCCTCTTTGATATGGCTGTAGCAGAATACATTGCTGAAAACATTCACAAACAGGCTCGTTCTGCGGTGGTCGTAGATTTTGACGCACTGGATGTGGAATCTTTGAAAGAAGAAATCAAGCAAAACTTACAGATCGAATCCAAAAAGACAAAGGAAGAGGAAAGAGTGTTAGAGGAACAATTGCTCGAATCCCTTTTCTCTAGTCCATGAATTCCTGACTCAAACCAAATTCGACTTTAGAATGGGATGACCTGAAAAAATAGCCATCCCATTACAGTGCTTAGCTGCGCTACACAAGACCAGTACGAAGCCAAGGGGAAATCCCTTAGATTTGTGCTGGTCTTTTACATTCAACCCGTCCGTGCGGGATATGCCAAGTCCCGCACGGCTACGTGGGGCTTGGTGTCATTCCAAACCACTCGTAGAAAGGGTCGATGGATGATGAAACTCATGCAAATTCATGTGGAGAATTTCCGCTGCTTCGAACAGGAAACGGTTTCGTTTCAGTCCGGTGAAAATCGTATTCTCGCTCACAATGCCCAAGGGAAATCGACATTGATGGAAGCGGTCGTGTGGTGTCTTTATGGCACCGATGCATTAGGCAAGAAGAACGCGGATACCCGCCTTCTGCGTCGAGGAGCTAGGTCCATGAAGGTAGAGACGGTCTGGCAAATTCAGCAGGGACAATCTCTGACGATATTGCGAATCAAACCTGAACAAGGGGCGGTACAGCTGCTCGTCAATGGCAACAGGCCCAAACCGGGGACGGTGGAAGGATGGTTTGGAGAACTTCAAACGTTCTTATCGATTTTCTCTCCTGGCTATTTCAGTGGCTTGGAACCGAAAGAAGCGAAGCTTGTACTGGGACGTGTCAGTCAAGTCGATATCGAACAAGTCCTGGAAGCTCTTCTGCCGTCAGAAAGAACCTATTTATCCAACGTTCATTTTGGGATGGGGTTGGATTCGGCGGATGTACTGCTCAAGACCCTTCGATCCGAACTCAAGGAGCATGAAGAAGAGGCCTTGCGCCTGGAAGGTGCCATAGAGAGTTGGAAAGCAAAACTGGCGGAATCAGAACCCGAACCCTTCCAATCCACGCTTGGGGAAGCCAAGTTAGCCGAGATCGCGGCTACCCAAAAGGAGTTGACCCGTTTGGAACTTCTTTTGGAAAAAGTGCCGCAAGAAATCAAGGAACTGCAAAACCGCTTGCAACAAGCGCGCTCAAGATACATGGAAGTCAAACAGCAGTTATTGCCGGACATCGATGCCAACTGTCCAACGTGTCATCAGCCATTGCCGAAAACTCAGCAAGAAATCGCCAAAAACAAGCGCAACGCCCATAACGGCAAAGTACAGGTTCTCCTGAAGAGTATTCAGGAAGAGGGAGAATCGCTCAAGGCAAAGATCGAACAACTGTCCCAGCCGGAGCATACGCGTCAACTGCGAGAGAAAATCCAGCAAATGAAACAAACATTGGCACATTATGCTGCCTTAGTCGAAGCAGAAAAGGCGGCAATGGTGGAGTATCAGTCAAAGAAGATGATGTGGGACTACGCTCGTCAAAGCAGTGAACAAAACCAGCATGAGTTGGAACAGGTCCTTCATGAACTGGAGAAAATCAAGCAAAACATTCAGGCTGTGAAAAACTTTAAGTGGCGTTATGTTCAGATCCAGCACAAACAACTCAATGAGCCACTCGTACACACGCACATAGAGCTGTACACGGTCAATGAAGACGGGGAAATCAAAGAAGCGTTTGGATTGACTTGGAACGACAAGCCCTATCGCACACTCTCCACTTCCGAACGAGTGCGGTGCGATCTGGAGATATCGAGACTGCTCATGTCGCTTGCCGTACCGGAAGTGTTGCCGGTTTATGTCGATAACGCAGAAAGCGTCGAACATCTAGAGATGGAAACATTTGCTGGACAATGGATCGCCGCGTATGTATCGGATTGTCCATTGACCGTCATTCATCCGGACAACACTTCAATGAAAAAAGGTGCTTGATATGAGTATCCCGATGTGGTTCCAAGCGGACGACGAAACCCTATTGACTCACATATTGCGTCATTACCTCGATGGTACCTTGAGTGACATCTTTACGGCTCATCGAGGTCAACTGGAGGATGGGAGTGTCTACTATGAAATCGACGAATCCAACGTACAAGGAACATGCCGTCAAGAGATTAGTCGAACGACATGTACCGATTGACGTCGTGACCAACGTCGCAAAACACGGCGTCACGGTCCAGCGAAACAAGCAATTTGTCATGAAACGAGGCGAATGGGATGACCGCCCCATCCATGTGGTGGTCGATCAGAAACTGAATGCGATTGTCACGCTCTATGTGGCCAACGAATGGGAATCTGGTGTATGGGTTCGCCATTCCAGACGACACCGTGATCCTTTCGGATTTCAAACTCTGTCTGTTGGAGGCGGTCACCCTTGAAAAAAAACACGGCCGTGATATGCTGCACGCTTTGTGGAAAACATTTTTCTCGGGAGACAGCATGGAACGATCAGGATGGACATCTTTACTGCTCGTCAAATTGTCTAAACCTTCGTCTAATATTCACGCCGGACGAAAGGAAACCTCTATAGACAAATGAGCTGCTTCACGCCCGACCACGCGGGACATCTTTACCGTCCCCGTGGTAAGGGGCGGTATGAAGGAGCGAAAGAATTTGAACGAAAAAGTTCAGGATGCCTTAGAACGGTTGGAGGAAGGACTGAAAACGCTCTTGTCTGAAGATAAGTGGAAGAGTTATTTGCGTTTTCAAGCCCAATTTCACAGCTATAGTTTTCAAAACACCCTGCTCATCCTTTTTCAGTGTCCGCATGCCAGGCGTGTGGCCGGATATCAAGCGTGGAAGAAGCTTGGACGGCACGTGCGTAAAGGTGAAAAAGGGATCACCATCATCGCACCGATGTTGGTGAAAGAAAAGGATGATGAGACCGAAGAGTTAGGCAAAATCGTTCTAAAAGGATTTCGCGGTGCTACCGTCTTCGATATCTCTCAAACAGAGGGCGAGCCGTTACCTGAAATCCCCATCCACCGTCTCCAGGGCGCATGGGAAAACTGGTCTACAATTCGTACAGCCTGTCCGTTTCCTATCGAAGAGAAAGACGATTTAAAAGGGGCAAACGGCTGTTTCTATACAGATACACGAAGTATTGCATTGCTCAAAAGTCTTGATGAACGTCACAAGAGCAAAACCTTAATCCACGAATGGGCGCATGGACTTCTACATGTCCCTTCTGAGGAAAAGGTTGTGACCAAAATTCGAGAATTAGAAGCGGAATCGGTGGCCTTTGTCGTAGCCGACGCACTGGGATTGGATACATCCTCGTATTCGTTCGGATATATCGCTCATTGGTCAGGAGAAAACGCCCTAGATCAGCTGAAGGCAAGTGGGATGCGCATTCAAAAAGCGGCGAACCGCATTTTGGATTCAATCCTCCCCAACTTGCTACAGCAAGCCAGTTAACCTGAGCGTCATTCATGTGTGGAGCCGTATCCTTTTTTGAAAAACGTGCTACACTGGAGGTATCGATATGTCAGAACGGGCGAAAGAAGTGAGCCAAATGGAAGACGAACTGCAATCCCATCAGCGTCAACCAGGCAATGTGACGGAAATGCCTTGGCTGCTCATTAGCAACCAAATTCAACAGATGAACAGCAGTATCAATGAACGGTTTAATGCCATGGAAAAAAGTATCAACGAACGGTTTAATGCCATGGAAAAAAGTATCAACGAACGGTTTGATGCCGTGAATCGTCGCATTGATGATTTGAAAGAAGATATGGACAGACGTTTTGAAGCCGTAGACAGACGTTTTGAAGCGGTTGAGAAACGAATCGATTCGCTCGAAAACAAAATGCTGCAAAAGCCAGGATTTCTCTGGGGGATTTTAGGATCGGTTATACTCCTTTTACTCGGAGCGCTGCTGAACCAACACATTCATATTTTTTAACGAAGGAGAGGTGAACCCTCCGTCTGAACGTTAGAGGCGGAGGGACACCCCCGTCCGCGTAAAACAGACGGGGGATATAGATGAGAAAGGATGTGAATCACGTCATGGATGAGAAGGAATTGTCTCAACAGCAAAATCAATTACTGATGATGCCCTGGATGGCATTAAGTGATCAGATAAAGATGACGAATCAGCGCATTGATGATTTGCGTGGAGAACTCACTTCCTTCAAAGATGACGTGAACAAACGTTTCGATTTGATAGATAAACGTTTTGAATCCATAGATAAACGTTTTGAATCTATCGAAGAAAAATTGGATAAAAGAGTGGATCGAGCGGTCGTGATTTTTTCTACCATCGCCGGTATTATGGCCACATTTTTTGTGACATATATCACTATGCGCTAAATCAGAAAAATACCCAAGGAGGTGAACCCTCCGTCTGAACGTCAGAGGCGGAGGGAGGACCTCTTGTTGCTGGCGTTTTTAGACGTGAGGAAATCTGCATGAGACTAGAAGGTATCGCCAAAGCAGGTTACTACCCAACGCCTATCAGCATGGTAGAACAAATGGTTCGACGACTGGAACCCAAGGAAGCGTACATTCGTCTACTTGATCCTTGTTGTGGGACAGGTGAAGCACTGGAGCGATTGGCCAAACATTTCTCAAACGTAGCTACGTATGGCGTGGAACTTGACGGTCAACGAGCTGCTGAAGCTCAAAAACGCCTTGATCAGGTCGTACATGTTGCTTTTGAACGAGCACGGATCGAAAAAGAGTCCATGAGTCTGCTATTCCTCAATCCGCCCTATGACGAAGTTTCAGGGCAAAAGTCAGAAGGGCTGCGCAGTGAGTGGGTATTTTTAAGAGATACCACGAAGTGGCTGACACCTGGCGGTCTATTGGTATACATCATACCGCGCTACGTGCTCACCAAGTCGATCATTGATAGTCTTATATTTCGGTTCACCGATATAGGTGTATATCGATTCACGGATCGAGAGTACGCGGTGTACCAACAAATTGTGATTTTTGGACAAAAACGACAGAAACCGATCACGCGAATTTCCGATCTCACAGAAGCCGATTATGTCACTCGAAATACACTTTTGTGGGTAGGTAAAGAAGAAACCCAACTGCCTACAATCGATATTCAGGATGGCCGTACCTGGGGGATACCCGGCGTAGAAGAACGACCCATTCTCTTTCGAGGTCACGTCTACGACAAGGCAGAACTAGCGCAGGACTTGCTACATTCCGAGGCTTTTCAAATAGCTTCCAATATGTTGTACGGAAACGATCCCCATCACAAACTTCACCGACCATTGCTGCCGTTTCGTCGCACACACATGGCCACACTGATAGCCAGTGGAGTGTTGAACGGAGCCATTGGAGTTGATGAAAACCGACACATGGTGGTGGGTATGAGCCGAAAAAAAGTCACTCGCGATATCGTCAAAAAAGATGATGGAACAGAAGTCATTGTAGATTCCGAATCTTATATCACGGCTGTCCGAACCATTGAAGCCAATGGAACGATACGAACCATCGAATAATCCCATCTAAAGGAGGCGAATCCGCTCCCAAGCACATTCTCTTGGGGGCGGTAGCTTCCATAGAGATGTGCTCTGTGAAGCGGGCTAAGATGAAAAAACTCATTTTTTCTGATGATTCCAACTGGATGCAAGCACACGCACATTTCACGGTCACAAAATCCACTGACCAGGGAGTCGAACTTTTGGCAACCGGTCTCATTGATACCGACCAAAATGTACGAGCTGTAGCAGCTAGGATCATCAAAGGTCAGCTCATTCAACAAATTCAAGACGATCGCAAACAAAAGAGTCTGGTTACCAAGAAATATGGATATCGAATGATCGCAAAAAGCGTAGGAACATTAACACACGTGTTGTTACTTCCCAAGGCAGCCGTTGATGAGGTATTGCCCGCAGAGGAATCCCGCATATTTCTGTTGCCAGGCGAGGATAACTTGGCCAAAGTTTTTTTGCAAAGATTTGCGAGCGATTTCAACTTACCCATGGTTCCTGAGTGGCAAGAAGTGTTGTGGGAGACTTGTCAAACCCTGAATTTCATCCATCCGTTGGAGGTTTGGACATCAGATGCGGTCGAACAATGGCGTGGTCTTCAAGCGTTTGAACGTAGTCCGGAACTGACCGAAGAAAAGGCTTGTGAAATCTTAGGTGACTTGTTGAACACAAAGAAAATCCACTTGCCAAACGGCGTGACCAACGCACCGGCGATCGCTGATGCCGTACCAATCGACGAAAACGGGAAAATGGCTCTCACAGATTACTTGCAGGTGTATGCGCCACATTTGGCCACCACCATCGATGGAATCGCCAAACCTTTGCATGACTTGGACGATCCCATTGATCCAGCCATTGCCACGATGAGTCGCGTACCCTTTCCGGCTCAGGCCCATACCGCTCAAGCGATTTTGAAAGGTCTAAAAGAACAAAAAGGCGTGATTGTCAGTTCGGATATGGGCACGGGGAAGAGTATCGTTTCTCTAGCCGTATCTCATGCACTGGCTCAAACGAGTCGAAGCGGTTTTGTTACACTTCTTTTGGTCCCAGGGATCACTATCCCTAAATGGATACAGGCTGAAATCAAGAAAACACTCCCACAAGCACACGTTACCGTACTCAAAGATTGGCGAACATTAATCCAGTACTGGCGTGAGCGAGTTCAGAAGCGAAAAAAAAATCGCTTGGAATTTTTATTGTTATCTCGCGATACTGCCAAAATGGGCATGCCGAAAGTGCCTGCCTTAATCTACAAAAGTCAACATATACTTTCCGATCGTACAGGTCTCAAGCAATCGGTTAAACCTATCCTTTCGTCCGTTGGGGAAGTACGGTCAGGAACCGCAGACAAAGCTCACAGAACCTTTGTCGTGGAAGACGTATGGTTATGTCCGGATTGCTATGCTGTACAGATTCATCCGAAGTCTACATCACGTGCAGACAGTCCATTGGATGCCTGGTTGATGGAAAATAAGCTCTCTTGGACAGATTTAGCCGTGGATAAAGTGAACGGGAATATCGAATGGAAGAAAAATATCACTCAATATCATTGTTGTGCCTGTGGACATAACTTGATGCGTTCTGTAGACCCGACGAAAGAAAAAGTGCCGGGACTTCGAAGACGCAGACTCCAACCCGCCTGGTTTATCCAAAAGTATTTTTCAAACTGGATCGACTTGGTGATCGTGGACGAGTTGCACCAGTACAAATCACTCTCTGGACAAGGAGAAGCTATGGGGGCGATTGTGGGTGCTGCCAAAAAGGTATTAGGTCTGACCGGTACATTATCGGACGGCAAAGCTTCCAGCTTGTTTCATCTCTTGTGGCGCATCAATCCAACAGGACTGATTCGAGACGGCCTCGATCATAAATCACTCAATAAATTTGTCCACCTCTACGGTTCCGTGGAGCAGACAGGGCGATATGATGAAGATCAAAAAGTTTCCGCAGGTGGGAATACTTCGCGAAAAATTTTGTTCAATCCCCCCAGAGAAATACCTGGTTTATCGCCCAAGTTGTTCGTCAATCACTTGGCGGATAAAACCGTATTCCTGGAATTAGGGGATTTGGGATTGCCTTTAGTGGAATTAGAAGAAAGACCCATTTTCATATCGATGGATGAGGAACATGCCCTAGCTTATCAAAAGTTCCATCAAGAACTGGAAGCGGCGATGAAACAATCGTATGCCGCAGGAAATCACAATGCCTTTTCGGGATTCATTCCGGCAGTCGTCAATGCCGCGAACCGGGCTGATGTTCAACAAGAGATACCTGTGAGTATCGACCAAACTATAACTTTTTTTGCTCCACTTTCCGAGGATGCGGAATCGGCGAAAGAACGTCAATTAGTCGCAGACATCCGAGATGAGTTGCAAAACAACCGACGCTGTGTAGTCTATGTACGCTATAGCGGAGAGGCTGCTCAGGACGAACGTATTCACAGCATACTTCAACGTCACGGTATGGTTTCCCGTGTCATGAAAGCCACTATATCTCCGGAAGAACGAGTGGATTGGTTAGAAAAAGCGGTAAAAGACGGGGTGGAAGTTGTGATTTGCAACGCCAAACTGGTGGAAGTTGGACTGGACTTGTTGGATTTTCAAACACTCATCTTTTATCAGTTTACGGATGAGATCGCGACCATGCGGCAAGCTGCCCGACGAGCCTGGCGTATTGGACAATACCGTAAATGCAAAGTGTTGTACTACGTCTATTCTCAATCCTATGAAATGGTTCAGTTTCAGCGCATGTTGGCCAAACGAACCCACGCGTTGCTTTTGGAAGGACGAATGGATCGTTCGGAAGTAGCCGCATTTGCCGAAAAAGATGCAAAATCGGCATCCGCCTATTCCATAGCTGCGTGCTTGAGAGACGTTCAAGATCTGAGTGCCAAGTGGAAAAGCATCGCAGATCGAGACATTCCTGAGGGGGTTTGGATGTTAGAAGAAACAAAATTTCAACAAGAAGTTCACGAAGCGATGCAACGATTGGCCATAGAAACCAAACGTTTGGCCAAAGTACCGTTAGAGTTGATATCTGATCAACCCGCGAACGAATGGGATGATCTGGCCCTTTTTTCAGCATCTGAATCCGCCGGGGTCATCGAAACTGTTAAGACAAACAAAGATCACGGATTCACCTTGGGCGCTTGGGCAAGACAGTTGCCAAAGAAAGCGAAAAAGGTACAAAAATCCCAAGATGAAGATCAACTGTTGCTTTTTGCACTTTGAGGATCATCCGCTCCCAAATAGGGGGCGGTTTTTTTGATGCTTGACAGACAGAAAAATCTGCTAGAGAATGAAGCCATAAAGAATACCCCATAGAAAACTCCATGTCTCCACCAGTGAGACTCTAGGCTGGTAATAGCTTAGGACGCACGTGGGTGAAGCGGATAGGAAGGTTCGGGTCTCTTCGGGCACCTATCGGTTCTGAGGGAAGCGGAGTAGCGACAGTGAAGAAACTTCCAGGAATCAGAACAAAAAGGCTTTAGCAGTATCCCTTCGCGGAACAAAGCGGCTGCCGTGCGGTAAGGAGAAAGAGACGATCTCTTGGCTGAGATGCCAACGAGACCTGACGAGTCTGATCGAGGGAATCAGGCCCCAAGGCACAATCAAGATGGGTCAGGTGCCTTGCGTGCCTCACAAGCTTCCAGAGGACTGAATCACATCCATCCATGGGTCCGAAGCTTGGAAGAGGAGAACACGCCCGACGAAAACATGGATGGGGAAGTACCCAACGCTCCAAGAGAGCGAACCATCGAAGTGAGCGCCAAGAAACCTGGTCGGAGTAGCCGAAGCCAAGAAGCCCGCCGTCATGGAGTAGCGAGAGCGAAGAAGTGAAGGATGGGTGGAGTAGTGGAGGCAAAGAAGTCAGGTGGAGTAGCGCGAGACGCAAAAGTAAGCGTTCCATGAACTGAATGAGGGCAAAGAGCCCAACCGTGAAATGAACCACGGAGACACAAGAAGAAGTTTTTCCGACTGCGAAAAAGCAGAGGTGGAAAGGCTTATTTGTGTTTCGGTGGCTTTTTGTCGTTTCACGGAACACGGAGGAGGCGTAGATATGGATCACACTTGGGTATGGATTCTCGAAGCACTGTCAGATGCAGATTTTGTGTACAGAACAGATTTTTTGGATATCACGTTAAAGGACGTATGGTTCCCTAATATTGAGGAATCACACACCAACGCTTTGGGTGCCTAAAAAACGCTTTTTTCCTCCTGTTTGTGCAGGGACTGAGAACATCAGACCTGCTCAGTAGGGCAGGTCGAAAAGGAGCGTATCCACAGATGAAAATCGACATCAAAAAGGTAGCTTTAGTGAAAGCCTTGCAGGAAGTGAAAGAGACCACCTTAGAAAAGGCGACCAATTTCGCCCGGTTCGTCAAGATCGCGGTCAACCAAGACGACTCTCGTGTCGATTTCACCACGAGTAACATGGAGGCTACGACACGCGTGACCGTATGGGAAAGTGCCATGAATACCCCTGTAACCATTCACCAATCCGGTGAGGCCGTCGTGCCGTACAAAATGTTAGCCGATATGGCAACACGCAGCCACGATACACTCACTCTCTCCACCGAAAAGACCAAGTTAACCATACGCACTGGCAAAACCCACATGGAACTGGCTGGAATCGATCCAAAAGATTTTTTGGCGTATCAATACCAGGACGATGAGAGAGAAGTCTTTCGAGTACCCGCCTCTAAACTGAAAGCGCTGATCCAGTACACAGCGTTTGCAGCTTCAACCAGTGAGGTGAGACCTATTCTCACGGGAGTGTACCTGGTTGCTGAAAACGGTCAGTTGAAAGCTTCAGCAACGGACGGACTGTGCTTGAGTACCGCTTCATGTACATTGGAAAGTCTGGAAAGTGCACATCTTATCATTCCAGCCACAACATTGTCGAAGTGGGTAAAGCACTTGCCCGAAGATGACGATGAAGAAGTCCTCATCCAGTTTGGCGAATCAGGACTTCAAGTGACATGGGATGATGACAGCCATCAAGTGATGATGCGTGCGCTTTCGGGACAATATCCAGATATCAACCGACTCATCGCACAAAAACCACTCCAATACCAGCTACGACTCAACCGCTTGGAATGGCTTCAAGCGCTTGAACGTATCGGAATTTTGAGTGAATCGTCCGCTCCCCGTGTCACTTTGACATTTAGGGAAGAAGGGTGCTATGTGGAGTCCAAGTCCGAACAATATGGACAAGGCAGTGACTGGGTCGCCATTTTGGCGAAGAGTGCTCTTCCGGACTTTCCCATCACTTTCAATCCACGTCTGCTCATTAGTCAACTCAAAGCCATGCGTGGGGAAGAAGTATTGGTGGGCATGAATGGACCGAACGAGCCTGTGTTTTTCAAAGATGGATTCACAGACTTTGACATGCTGGGACTTTTATCGCCCGTTTTAAGTCCGAGACAGCAACAACAAAGCGCTTAATACGCTCGAACTACCCGCCCTATGGCGAGGAACAACTCCTCGCCAAGAGCGAGGAGCGTAAAGGGGAAAATACGAATGAGAATCTTGTGGACTTTGTGTTTTGGACAAGCCATACACTCTGTTTCTCAAAAAGGTCGTATTCGGATACAACCGATGGGCTTTCGCGAAGGAAGACGGACAGTGGCCATCGTGTATGTGGATTCTACAAACCGGGTGGAGACGATCTTAAAATCCCAATTGACATGGTGGGAAGCCATTCGATGGATGAGAGATATTCCTGTGGAGCAAGAAAAACTCACCCGTTGTACACACGTGGCTTAACAACGACTGGGGGTTGAGGTCAAAATGAAAAAAACACTCGTGTTTGTAGAAAACCATCGGCCAGTCACGGATAGTTTGACGGTTGCAGAAGTTTTCGGGAAAAGACATGACAGAGTGTTACAAGACATTCGGGAGCTCGAATGTAGCATTCATTTTCGACTCCACCATTTCGTGGAGTCCTCTTACACTAACCAACAAAACAGAACCATGCCGAAGTTTTTGATGACTGAGCAAGGATTCACGCTGTTGGTAATGGGATATACCGGCAAGGAAGCCATGCGCTTCAAAGAAGCGTATATTGAAGAATTTGAAAAGATGCGCGAAACACTTCGCCAATCAAGCCAGTTTTCTTCTAGTTCTCTCTTACCCAAAAGCTACTTAGAAGCATTGAAAGCTTTAGTTGTGCAAGTAGAAAAAAACGAACAGCTCGAAGCGGATAAACTCGCTTTAGAGCAATGCTTGGCAGAAGCAGAACCCAAGCTGACCTACGTAGATCAAATACTCGCTTCCAAAGACACGGTTTGCATCACACAGATTGCCAAGGACTATGGACTGTCTGGAAAACGTCTTAACGCTATTCTTCACGAAGACGGTGTGCAGTTCAAAGTGAATGGTCAGTGGGTGCTGTATTCCAAATATCAACATATGGGCTATACGCACTCTCACACGGTTCAATATACACGATCCAATGGTGATCGCGGCGTCCAGTTGCAAACGGAGTGGACACAAAAAGGAAGATTGTTTATTCACGATTTATTGACAAAGCGCGGTATCGTGGCTTGTATGGATCGAGAACAGACAACAACCACTGTGATACCACTCACTTCTCGAATCGAGTAGATACGCGAATATCAGACAAACACACTTGTATGCCATACCGTTATTTTGAAAGACCTGTTTCAACCCCGAGCACGGCGGGAATTTGACCTTCCCCCGTGCCAAGGGGAAGGTGCAGGAGTGAGACATCTTGGATCGAATCCTCCACGTTCACTGGGATCAATTTGTAAACGCCTTAAAGAAATGCCCCGACGATCCCAACCAACTCACTAACTATCAAGCGGCTCAAGAACTGCTTATGCGCATCGAACATCAAGATTTTGATGGTGAATACCTATGGAATCTCACGGATGATGTCATCGGCGCGGCTTGGCGTTTGCTATCCAATGACGACGCCTGTGATCCAGCACTGGAATATGCTCAATTCACCGTTGATGAGGACCGTTGGCCTGACTTGCTTCATCAACTGTATCGACTGAAAGCTATGTGCGATCCGAGCTTGTCGGAGGTGTTTCTATGAACGATGAGTTACTGGAGCACCTATGCAGCAGTCTCTATCATCTGGAATTTTTGCGTGATGCCTTGCGCAGAGTGGCGCTACCCGAATCTTTGAATAATCTGACTTGGCCATATGGCATTGAATACAATGGTGACTGCGAAGGAATCTACGAGGGACAGCTGCGAGATCTATTGTGGTTGATACAAATGCCGATGGATTGCACCTTGACCTTAACTTCCACAGATGATGAGTTATTCGATCATTTATCGCTTGTACAAGGCGAACTATGGAATGCTGATCTTCTCATGCTCATGTACTTCACAAGTCCAGAACCAGAGCAACTGGTGGAATTCCGATATTTCATCCAGTGGTTGCGACCTAAAGATCTCATCATGATCGACACAACCCACGATTCTTCTCATTTCATCTGGGGTATCACCGAACCTTCAGAAGAAGAAATCATGAATGCGTGGGAAACCATCCTGCGTATTGGGGAGGTGCGGATGTTCTATGGAAACGTTGCCCACGCACGTGCATGGAGAGAGCTGCGCGGATGAGGTGATCTTGAAACTCTCCCCCAAGCGATATCCTGTGCTCGAAATCATTGAAAACGGTATACACCACTACAAAACGGTGGGATACCATGAACTGTTAAATATCTTGGATCGTTCCATCGTAGTAGAACAACTGAAGAAACCCGACGTGTCGATTGTTTCGAGTCCACCATTACCGGAGCGGACTTTGCTCGTCGATACCTTGCAAACCCAACATTGGCTCCGTTGTATCGTGACGGCGTGGCTACCGCGAATGGACTATCCTTTGATTTTTGGCGAAAAAACCTTCCTGATTCCATTTCCAGCGTTGGTGTATCAAGTCACTTACGAGATCACCGGTAAGGAGTCGCGAAAAATCCACCATTTGCGTCTGGCTGTATCGATAGATGATATCGTCACTCATCAAAGCCAACTCTACCGCTACCCCTTCTCCAACGTATATCCCAGCGGACAAGTGTGTTGGAACGGCTTGCCGAGCAGGGTAGGCGAATTACATCAGATGGCACCACAATCGGTATTTGCTTTTCTGGCAACACCCAACAATCACGATTTGTATGGCGTGGGGCGTTCTCACAACGCTCCCCATACCGAATACGAAGATTTTTTGAGCGCCGTTGTACAGGAGGGAGTACGCCCGGAATGGCTCATCCCGATGGACATGGACGTCCAAACGTTTCATCAAAAATCCAAAAACCACTAACCAAGGAGCGATTTGTATGACAACCAACCAATCTTCTCTCTTTGATCTCTTGCCTGAGGAAGAAGCAAAAGCTTTCAAGAGCGACGAACCAAGGCAGTCGAAGAAAAAAACGAAAACCACTGCGCCAACGGCATCGAAAGAAGAGACTGAACCGGAAGTCTATGATATCGATCGCGTCGTCTACTATGCCGGACATCGAATCGACGTACCTGGACGAGATATGAAACTCGAAGACGTTCGCGCCTGGCTGGAACCACAGTTTCCAGAGCTCACAAAAGAGCGTTGTGAGCTGGTCTACGACAAAACCACAGGGCATATTGTGCCTGTACTGAAAGCACACAAAAAAGGCGCAACACGTGGAATTTTGGTCTATACCGAAGTCCCTCAACCCGAACCTCCCGTGTATCATCTGTTGGATGAGGAAGGAACGGTGTGGGAAGTGCGTACGACGCAAACCGGAAGATTTCAGGCACCTGTCAAAGGTCAATACACGATAGGATTCCCTGGATGCAATCTGGCCGTTCCCCGTATTCCAGTCCGCTGTTTAGCGGATATTGTGACGCGGTTTCAGTCAGATCCGGATGTCGAGCATCTCGCATATATTCTGTTCGACCGCCGTCACAACGCCTATGAAGTGATGTGGCCAAAGCAACGCTCCAACTCGGTCTCTGTGATTGGCGAAGGTTTCATGGAAAGCGAGGATCTTTTCGTTGTCGCGCAGATACACTCACACGGACAAATGCCTGCGTTTTTCAGCAGCACTGACAACGAGGACGAGATACGTACTGGACTTTATGGCGTGATAGGTGATTGTCAAAACAAACGTCCTACCTTACGCTGGCGCATGTCCTGTGGCGGGAACTTCTGTATATTGCCCGCACAAGACTATTTTGATGGCGATATTGAGCCGTGGGTGGTCACCTCATCCCTGCAAAGGGAGGGGATCATCCTATGCTAAAGCCTGTGCGGGTGATCGATCCTCATCGATTGCAATCCATCGCACTCGTTGGTGTTGGTGGAACAGGCGGGTATGTCTTGCAGCAATTGGCCCGCCTGCTCTATGGACTCAAAGAGCAAAGGACGTCCACTCCGGACGTCCTGCTCATAGATGGAGATACGGTGGAAGAGAAGAATTTGCTACGCCAATACTTCTTGCCGCAAGATATCGGCAAGAACAAGGCATCCGTGTTAGCAGAACGATATGCACGTGCCTACGGTTTGCCGATTTCCGCCTATCCACACTACCTAACACGCGAAACATCGCTAGACGATCTGGCTATCCAAAACGGCAGTGTAGTCGTAGCTTGTGTAGATAATGGCAGTACTCGGCGTATTCTGCACGAAAAACTGTCTCAATTGAACCATATCGTTTCTATTGACAGTGGCAACAGTGCTGTCACTTTGCCAGAACATCCTGAACACTTGGATCGATATCAACTGGCCCACCTTAAAAACAGCGGTTGGGAAGGACAGGTCGTTGTTGGAGTGCGGTCTCAAGGACAAACCGTCTTGCCGTTTCCTGGTGAAGTTTTTCCCGATCTCATGGAAGAAGACCAACTGCCAACCGAAGTGAGCTGTGGGGAAGTGTCGGTATCCAACCCGCAGCGCCTGATGACCAATCTCATGGCAGCCACGACAGTCATGATGATCCTGCACACCTTGTTGGCCGATGGAACCATCCTACATCACCGCACCTTTTTTGAGGCCAGGCGCGGTTGGATGCGAAGCGATGCCGCTGTGGAGCAGATGCTGGAAGTTTCGGTGTGAAATGAGAATTGTTGAGTCTTTCACCATCCTTTATACTGAATGCAGGGGAGTTTTTGTGATGGCAAAACAAGATGTCTTAATGAAAGTACTCACGCGTTCTCTCTCTGGTGGAGCCTTGGAGATTTTGGGCATTCGCGGAGTGGAGTTGAAAGAACCATTCATCACGGAGCTTCCTGCCAACACGCTTCACATGGATCGTGTATGGCGAATGGCGAATCAAGATTTGTTCCATCTTGAATTTCAAACGAAACGGGAATCCACGTTGCATCGTTTTTTAGAATACGACGCCCGCCTGGCAAACGAACATCGTGTGAAGATTCGCACGGTCGTACTCTACCACGCAAGTGTCACGAACGCGCCAGCTGAACTCGACATCGGCACAGCGCTCTACCGCGTCGAGAATGTATTCTTGTCGCAACTCGACGGCGAACAGGCGTTGAATGAAGTCGAAGCACATCTGCGTACCGGACAATGGGAACCTGGTGACCGCATGCGCCTCTCATTGGCACTGAATATGCGATTGGAAAATCAAGACAAGGCATTTGACCGAGTACGCAAACTGATTCCGCAAGTAAAAGATGAAACCGAACGAGATTTAGTGATCAGTGCCATTCTCGTATTGGGCGATCAAGGTCTCACGGAAAAACAACGAGCACAACTTCGGAAGGAGCTGAGAAAAGTGTCCAAACTGGCAGAAGAGCTCTATGAAGAAGGTCGTCAGGAAGGTATAGAAAAAGTCGCCTGTAATCTACTTGCAGAAGGCGTGCCTGTGAACGTGATTGAAAAGGCCACAGGCCTCTCTCGCGAACAAATTGAGAAACTACGCACGCAGATTCACTAAATATCACTATGGCCGGGTTGAGCATAAAAAAACACACCGGCCGGCCCTTTCTATTTCGGAAGGAGCTGAGAAAAGTGTCCAAACTGGCAGAAGAGATCTACGAAGAGGGTCGTGAAGAAGGCCGAATGGAAATTGTCATGAACATGCTTCGTAGAGGTATGAAAATAGAAGACATCGTGGACGTGGCCAACCTGTCTAAACAAGAAATCGAAAGCATTGCCAAGAAAATATCTCATTAACAAAATTTTGTTTAAAGCGATCGGCCTGCTGAAGTACGAAGGCTTAGCAGGTCGATCATTTTTTTGATAACTATTAGATTTTCCAAATCTGTTCCCGGAATTCAGGATGACAAATAAAATCTTTATCCTGAGGATACAGTGTTTCACGAATCCGACGGATACTCTTAGTATGAATATTCCAACTCGGTGTACCTTTATGTAGGAGGATTTGTGTAGATGAGGTTGCCCCTAAATTGACTAACAAATGTCGACAAGCTTCCGTCAGTGGACCGTGAATCGTTAAGCGATACTTATCATGACCTAACGGGGTAAAGAAACTATGTCCTTCGATATATCCACGTAAAAAGTCCAATGTGGGTCGAAAAACTGGGTGTGTATTCGTTTCCCATAACAGCATAACCGTAAATATGAGATCAAGATTATGGGAACGTATATCCTTGGATGACTTCCCTCGACCAGTTTGAAAAATAGATACAGGTTCTAACAAAGGTCGTAGCATATCTATCCATAGGCTGTCTTTTTCGATAATACGTAAATAAACACCTCCACGCTTATCCCAAGTAATATTGACTCGATTGGTCATCCACCCCAACCAATAGTCGGGTATTTCCATACCACCATGAATTAAATAGTAAGTTCTCATAAAAGAAATGGTTGCATTATGGAAAGAACCAAACTGCTGCAGAAGCATTTCCAGGGAAGTGATTTTCCCTGTTGCCTCTGGAAAACGCTTATAATAATTACGTGCAACAGCCTGATAACTTTTGGGTGAAGGGCGGCGTCGGTGTTGGCTTCGTTCCCAAAGATATTCGAAAATTCTATACTCACTGGTATGGATTTGCAATGTTAAGCAGTACCCCTTTTTCTATCTGACATATCGAATTTTTCCGCACTCAAACTTGTTTACAGTCTATCGAGACAATAGCGGATAGTCTAGAGGCTAAACTTAACATACACTCATATCCTTACCCTCCATATCCTTTGCAGTTCATCTTGTATCTCTCCGCAAGTCCGTATTATTACAGTAACTTCTTGAAATATCCACCGATTCAATCCTTATACGTCTAAAACAAAAACATACATCATCCATAGATATCCATTTTTTATTTGCATATTAGTATCGATAAGATAAGATTATCGCTAGTAATACGTGTAGATTCTCATAATTAACTTCATGATAGTTCTTCCGATAAATTATGAAGAAATATGATATATTCATAAATAACGTACATTTAAAAATGAGGTGGTGAAATTGTTGTTATCCATCGTGCGTCTTTCTCAACGGTTTCAAATTACTTTGCCTGTAGAAGTGAGAGAACTCCTACAAATACAACCTAACGATCGTATTGCTTTTCGTACGGATGATACGGGACGTGTCTACTTGGAAAATTTAAAGTCGATTCAAGTGAATACTGTACGTGGATTATTACAAAAGCAGCAATGGACGGATCATTCCGCTCATACAATGACAGAACACCCAACGCCAAACCAAGAGGAGACTTCGTATTGATGAAGACATGGGTTGCACATGCAGATATCATTGTGGAATTTCTGCTGGGTAGCGAAAGTGCTGATCCACTCGTTGAAGTTCTCGAATGGGCTGCCCAAAATCGTGCACGTGTGTTCGTGGATGCGGTAGCAATTGCAGAGTGTTGCCGCATGCTACAACTGGTGGAACCTACACTCTCTCATGAAGCTATTGCAAACGCATTGATCCGTTTCCTACTGCTTCCAGGCGTACGAACAACCGATAGGGATCGTTTACTCAATGCACTGGAAGCCTTTGCTTCTTCGGAGGACACTTTTCCCCAGTCTTGGTCTAGAATCATCGCCTACGAATCGAAACTCGAAACGTTACACACAAAGGAACAACAGAACATGTTGGAAGAAGACATCGACCATGTTGGATAAATCCATTTTTAAAGTAGATCGCGCTCTTTTCGAAAACAGAGTTGAACGTTATCTGGAACGTTCACATGCAGAAAATAGTCGACGTGCTTATCGCGCCGATTGGAAGGATTTTGTCCAGTGGTGCCAGGCTCATCAACGACAAAGTTTACCTGCCACTCCCGAAACGGTCGCTGCTTATATCTCCGCGCTGGCCGAAGCCGGTGCGAAAACCAGTACCATCGTTCGTCGACTTTCTTCCTTATCCTTAGCACATCAAGCCAAACAATGGGAAACCCCCACTCGGTCTCTATTGGTGCGTACCGTATGGCGTGGCATTCGCAGAGAACATGGCATAGCTGCTGAACCTAAACAACCTATTCTTACGGACGAGTTGCGAAAAATGATCGACGCTATCGACACAACTACACTCCGGGGACTCCGAGATAAGGCACTCCTGCTGATTGGGTTTGCTGGAGCCTTTCGACGGTCAGAGCTCGTTGCATTACGATGGGAGGATGTTGAATTTCGTGAGGATGGCGTAGTCATGACCATTCCACAAAGTAAAACCGATCAAGAGGGAGAAGGACAACGGATTGCCATTGTACGTGGCCAACAGGCATCCACTTGCCCCGTTACAGCACTACAAACTTGGCTCGATGAGGCGTTTATCGTGAATGGACCGATCTTCCGTAAAGTGAATAAGTCCGACAATGTGGAACCAAGAGCACTGACCGCCCAATCCGTAGCTTTAATCATCAAACGTTATGCACAAAAGGTCGGGCTAGATCCTGACCAATTCGCCGGCCACAGCCTGCGTGCTGGATTTGCCACACAGGCTGCGGTCAATGGTGTGTTGGAACGGGACATTATGCGACAAACCCGGCACAAGTCATTAGTGACATTGAGACGATACATACGGGATGGAAGTTTGTTTCGCGATAACCCATCAGGACGGGTGGGGTTGTAATGTATTTGAATAGCTAAATAGTTTGTTTTCTTTTGATCAACAAAATAGAGAAATTAGCCAAAATTATATAAGTTAGGCAATTGATTAAGAACTCAGTGTATTTTCCAATTTTTTGATTGTAATACGATGTAAAAATATAATGATAGTTTATAAAAGGTAAATAAAATGGAATATTTATATGGTTTGTCTCAAAAAAAACAATTATAATAATGAATAAAATTGATAAGGGAAATGCTGAAATGTTAAAATTGTAAGTTATGGAATCAATCAATATTCTTATATTTATTACATTAACCAAAACTATCGATATTTTTATAAAATACCCCCACAGAGAAATGATCTCCGAGACATTTTCTATACTATTTAAAATAGATAAATAACCATTTAAACATCCGTCAAAAAAAATACTCATCAAAACCAAAATCATTGCACCTATAAAACAAGCCATGTACAAACTAAGCGTATAACTCTCCCACATTAAAAACCGATTGGTTGACCGACTCAATATATGATATCTCCAGTATCTTCTGAATGGTGATAAAGATTCTTCTTCTAGTAATAAGAAAATGATAAGTGGCAAATTCCAAAATAGAATTTCTATTAAGGTTCCATGAATAGAAGGGCCTGACCAAACTTTTTCTAATAAAAATAGGTGATAATTCTCCATTTTAGATACACTTATTGTTTCATATTTCGATAAATTTTCAAACGAAAATAGTAATCCAGTTAAAATCAGGGCAATCCACCAATACCATCTATTTAATATCCTACAAAACTCCATTAGAGTAATTTTAAAAAAAGAACTCATCACAATATATGTCTCCTAAACAATAATATATATACTAATATTGAAATCACCAATATACTGATCTCAGTCCCAATCGACCACTCAATGTTAAACCAATGTGGAATATGTAAGAGTTTTGAACAAAAACCAGAATGCACTTTGAGTAGCATTTGTAATGTAGGTGCATACATACTCATATTAGAATGAGTCATCCATATCCCATAGGAAATCATACAAATAGATGCACCAACTAACCACCCAACAAATGCTTTCCGAAAAAAAGATCCAATGATTGTAACAAAAGATGACCAAACAAATAAACCAACAAATAATAAAATAATGATTTTGAGTATAATAACATAGGGTGGAAAATTAAAAATTGATGCAGATAGCCCCCCCGTTGATAACGTATCTAATGCATAGGATGCCTTACTCCATCCAGGCTCCCATGGAACAAAAAGTGCGCTTATGGTTAGAATAAAAAACAAAAAAATCATAATATATACCAAAACAAGTATTACTGTGGTAAAAATCTTATTTAAAATCCAATTTATACGGGAAGAATATTTCATTATCATCCCGCATTGCCAATTCTCTGCAAATTCATCTGTTAATACATCAACTGTTAATGAAAAAAAGAGAATTGGATAAATAATTGAAACAAGAAGAGGCGAATCAAAAGAATTTATGAGTATATCCCATTCATTAAAATCTATTCTACTTACAGGTAAATGGGACATTGATAGAACTTCGGATAATGCAATAATAATTGAAAGAACAGGAACTGTTAGCCAATTTTTTCTATTTAAAATAAGATACACTAAACTAAGGTTCATCATTAAACACTTCCATATCCCACTGTAATATCAGCCTTTTATCTTTCACTTTTAACAATTTATCCGATATTGTTCTAACTTCGTCCATTTCGTGAGACGTTAAAATGATTGCTGTACCATCCTCTTTTAAATGACTTAAAATATCCAAAAAAACTGTTGTAAATTCTGGATCTAGGGCATTCGTAGGTTCATCCAGTAAGAGAATTTTATTTTTTTCCATAAGCGCTTGTGCTAACCCTAATCGTTGACGCATACCAAGAGAATACTGTTTTACAGGTTTACGATTATATGGATCTAATCCCACTAGTTCCATTGTTTTTCGAATGTCATCTTGACCTATCCTATTTCTAATGTGTGCCAATATTTGTAAGTTTTCAAATCCAGATAAATAGGGTAGAAAACCCGGAGTTTCAATAAGCAAACCAACATGAGCAGCTAAGCGACCAAACACTCCAGGCTTAGATAGATAAACATCTCCTACTCTGACACTACCTGAATCTACATATGCTAACCCGCTTAATATTCTTAATAGCAAAGTCTTTCCCGAACCATTCGAACCTATTATTCCAACAATTTCACCGTAGTTAACCGACAAATTAAGATTTTCAAACACCATCTCATGACCTAACTTTTTACAGACATCCATAACTTCAATGGCACATTCAGTCAAAAAAATCTCTCCTCATTTTATATGTTCCCATAAAGATGAATAAGCTAATTCCAATCGGTATAAGCCAATAAATCACAGCCCATATGGGGGATATCGAAAAACTGTTTAAAAATGGACCTGACATAACTAATGGAGAAAAATTAATTAGTCTAACTATTGGAATGGCGCATACGGCAGTTACAATTACATAAACCATCCACGAACCTGCTAATGTGAAGTAAATATTTGAACTGATCAATGAAAATAACATACCTATACTAGACCAAGTACAAGCCGATAAAATAATGATCACGCTAAATAATAATAAATACATAAAAGGATGCTGAAAAAAGAAATTATGAAAAAATACAGGAAATGGATTGATGATTGATAAAGGTTGATGGTACTGATAAATTGTATATTCTCCTTTAACTATTCTCCAATCCGGCAATTTGATTGGGAATTTTAAAAGTGAAAGGATAAAGCAAAAAATTAAACCTACCAAAAATACACACATCGTAAACAATTGAATTGCACACCACTTGCCAATAGCATAATTTATTCGAGAAATTCTGGATAAATAAAAATAGACAAAAGAAGTTTTTCTATCCCATGCAAAACTATCTGCTGCAATCCACGTAGCAATTATGGGTAATATCCCTACCCAATAAGCTTGCGATCCAATACCTAATGCAGACAGATATGCCAAGAAAGAACTTGTAGAACTTGTAATGGATTCACTTGAATAGCTATAGATTCCCTGATATAGAAAAGCACACATAACCACTAATGAAATTCCCCAACGACGCCAACTATGTAACAACCTATACAATTCACTAAAAAAAACCTGTTTCATTTATCCTCCAATTTTCTCGCTGAGATTTTCATTTCTCTAATAATTTGTGTATTTTAAATTATAATAAATTACAATCCTCCAATTTCATTTTATTATAGTTGAAATTGGAGGTTGTTGATTATGTTTAATAATGATTCCTTACAAAAGTACGTATAGTCATTACTATTTCGTCAAGACCACCATTGTCCGTTTACTTGTACATCCACCGGTACCCACCAATCCCCAAAGATTTTAAGATTAATTTCTGTACCAGCAGCTGTGCCATCCGCAGTATAATATTGATATGAATTGTTATAGAGTGTCTGAGAACTAGAAGCTTGACTTGTTCCCTCTTAAGCCCCGAAATCAGGTTGGACAACCTCTCTAAAGTATAGGAGACTAGAAGCAACAGGAGGTTGTCTTTATGGAACGACGGAAATTTTCATCACAGTTCAAGCAACAGATCGTCCAGGAATGTCTGGAAACTGGTAGTCCTACTATTGTGGCAAGGAAGCACGATCTAAATGCCAATATGGTTGGTAGATGGACTCGTGAGTTTAAGAAGACAGGTATAACGCCTGGAAAATCAAAAGGTATACCAACACATGTCACTTCAGATGATTACCAACAGGTCGTTGAAGAGCGTTCAGAGTTGGCTTCTGAGAATGATAAATTACGAAAGGTATTAGCTGATCAGGCACTCGAAAATCACATTTTGCGTGACCTGTTAAAAAAAGCCAACCCTCACTTGCGGATAAAATAGCTATTGCACACAAGTGGATCACAGCCGGGTATTCAGTCACCATCGTGCTGCGCATCGTGGGGGTTTCTAGGTCCACCTATTACTATCAGCAGACACATGAACCACAGCCGAGAACGACTGCTGGAGGGCGTCCTGTAACCGAATATACCTATACACAAGATGGCAGCAAGGTAAGTGACGAGCAGGCCAAGGAATGGATTATGAATGAAATAGAAGGAGATGGTTTTGCCTATGGATATCTCAAGTTAACCTATTTATTAAAGAGAAAGTACCAGTTGGTTATCAACAAGAAAAAGGTATATCGGCTTTGCAAGGAATTGAAGATCCTTAAGCCACAACGCAAATTGAAGGAAAAGCATCCTCGGAAATTGGCTAGAAACCGAGATATCACGGGTCCGAATCAATTGTTCGAAGTGGATATTAAGTATGGCTATATTACGGGTGAAGATCGATTCTTCTTCGTGCTGTCGTATATTGATGTGTATGACAGACAAATTGTGGACTACCATATTGGGTTGCGCTGCGAGGCTACAGATGCTGCAAATACACTGAAAAGTGCGCTCTGGAAACGAAAATTATACGGGAAATCCGAGTTGCCTGTAATTCGTTCCGACAATGGGCCACAGTTTGTCAGTCACCTGTTTGAATCCACATGTGAACAACTTGGGCTGGAGCATGAGCGGATACCGCCAAAGACACCAAATATGAATGCTCATATCGAATCTTTTCACAGGATACTGGAAGATGACTGTTTTTCTCGCTTTGAATTTGAGAGTTATACACAGGCATATCGGGAAGTAGTTTCATTCATGGAATATTACAATGAAAGAAGGATGCATTCCAGCCTGCACTACTTATCGCCGGTCGAGTTTCACAAAAAGCATTGTGATACCGGATTAAAACCGAAAGAAAATGTGAAAGTCTAAGAAAACGCTAGAAAAAGAGAGCTATGTCCAACTTACGGGTGTCAATCCGTTGCTTTATCGACCATCGCCTGCTGTAACAGGTCTTACATGATCTCCACAAGCGTGGATTCGGCACGTTCCATGCCTATATGGCGCATATAAGTTAGCTAACTTGCTGTAGTATTTCTAACCCTCGATGTAGAATGTTGATCGCTGCGTTTACGTCACGATCAATTTCTAATCCACATACAGAGCATTTATGGATTCGCACCGATAGGTCTTTCTTTACAATCGTTCCGCATCCGCCACTACAAAGTTGCGACGTATGATGCGGTGGCACTTTAATCAGTTGCTTACCAGCATTTTTGGCTTTGTATTCCAGGTAGGTAGCGAGTTTGCCCCAGCTTACGTTTACAATGGATTTCGCAAGTCGATGATTTTTCATCATCCCTTTCACTTGCAAATCCTCCATGCAGATGAGGTCGTAACGGTCAATCAGCGATCGGCTCACTTTGTGCAGGTGGTCTTTACGCTGGTTTGCCACATGGTCGTGAATATATCCGAGTTCACGTTTAGCCTTTTCGCGGTTATTGCTGCCTTTCTTTTTGCGGGAAAGCTGTCGTTGCTTGCGCTTCAGGCGCTTTTCGCTCTTCTGTAACCACTTGGGATTTTCGAAGAATTCCCCATCCGAGGTGGCAATCAGCGAAAGCAATCCAAGATCAATGCCCGCCGCGTTTTGAATCTCTCTGAGTGGCGCAACTGCTTCTGTCACATAGGTAAGATTCACATACCACTTGCTATCATGAAATTTGACATTGATCATTTTGATAGACACAGGATCAAATGGAAGATGTGCCCTCATCCTGACCCAACCGATTTTCGGAAGATACACCTTGTTGTCACGAAAATATGTGTTTCTTGCTTGCGGGTAGGTGATGGATCGAAACATGAATTTGTTTTTGAACTTCGGGAACTTTGCCCGTTTCTCAAAGAAGTTTACAAACGCCTGATCCAAACGTTGCAACACGTTTTGTAACACTTGCGAATGAACTTCATTGTACTCGGGATGTTCCTGTTTCCACACTGGCAGGCGGTTTTGCTGTTCTGTATAGCGAATGGAGACTCCGTTTTCGCGATAAGCGGTCACCCTTTCCTCAAGCGCCTCGTTGTACAATCTTCGGCACAAAGAGAAGGTGTGAAAGAGTGTTTGCTCTTGCTCTTTCGTGGGTTCCAAACGAAAGCGCAACACACTAACGGTTTCGTTCTCCCTGGTTTTCGATGTACCTTTTGATGGTCTCAATTGGAGCACCTCCTGTCGTAAGCAAACAGAAACTGCGTGACCAAAAATACTCTTTCCAAAGCGATTTTCGTATGTGCGGAAATTCTTTTTTGATGATCCTTGATGACGCGCTTTTGTAAGCGTTGATAAACTTAGATAGTTCGGAATTGGGATGAGCCTTGAACAAAATATGTACATGATCGCGGTCGTGGTTCCATTCCTGAAGCGTGATGTTGTAATTTGGCTGTATGTACTCAAAAATCTCACGCAAACGGTCCGAAATGGCATCATCAATCACTTTACGCCGGTACTTAATCACCAAAATCAGGTGGTAATACATCAAGAACACTGAATGATTATTACTCTCAAGTTCCATATGATATATTCCTTCTTTACCATTACTACTGATAGTATATCATGAGAAGAAATACACGCCATTCATCTCGCCGCCTTAGAGGAGGAAGAATTCTGGCGCAAGATCGTTAAAGCCTTAAGGGACCCATTCCAAAAAAATCCAATTGTACCTACTAACGTTTTGTTTTAGGACGACTGCTAATGGATAAATGTGAAAGTACGTATTTTTTTGCTTCCATATCACTAATGGCTTGGTCTATGGCTTCAGGTGACACTGCACTGACTTCGTTATCCAACGTCTGAACCAGTTTGTTATTCAGTTGAATCAACGCAATGTCTTCCACTACGTCTACCATTGAAATAGGGAAGTTTTGACCCTTGATGTTTGCCGTTGTGAGAACCGCCCTATTTTCGTCAATTAACACCCATGCAAGGGAGTGATATTCGTTATTTGACTTGTCACTCCAAACTATGGTTGACGGTGACATATCCACAATAACGTTTTGTTCATATAGCTTGGCAATCCTTCCTAAAGCATCCTTAGAAAGCCATAAAGGAAAATTCTTATTATACCCCGGAATGTGGTTAAAACTCATTGGTGGCATAAATGGTTCATTATAAGGTATTTGACCGTTTTCTTGTGCTTCGCTGAACCATTGCAAAGCAAACCAAGTTTCAATACACCAGCTTAACAAGTTCATTTGTCGGTAATAATCGTTGAGATATTCTGTGTTGATTCTTAACAGTGGCATGTCAAACCGTTCACACAACGCATCTTTCTTCTTATCACGTTCAATCTGTTTTGGGGATTGGACATGTTGTACCCCGTCAAACTCAACAGCAAAAAGCGGATACCCTTCACGATTCGTAACAATCACGTCAAAGTGTGAAGCCAAGGCAAACTTAAACAACTCATCGGAAATACCACTGTTTTCAATCGGCAGAATATCTGCAAGCCTTACTTTCGGGTAGGCAACTGCACCGTTCCGTTCACAAATTTCCTGTGCTTGATTGTATGTGATAGCTTCTGACAAGTTCATAATTTTCTTAAACATAGTGAAGCAAACCCCTTTATGTTTGTAATATTATCCCCGAATGCTTTCTACCTGCCTTCTTGCATATTCTTCATGGTGTGGTATCTGTCCCTGCCCACTGACTTGAACAATTAAACAATAGCGAGAAACGAAAACAGGTCAATCCAGAAGGACTAACCCTAATATGGAACGAACCAGCTTTCCCTTACAACACATGCAACTTGATGTGAATGTCTCCGAATCGCCCATTTTTGCTTAGTTCGATACGACTCACTGCTTGCTTCAACTCTAGTGCTATCAACAGCAACCAATTGGGATAACTACGACTATCACCCATCGATAGTCTGTTAGGTCAACCCTGCATGTAGTGTTTTGGTTTTATCACAAGCGAAGAATTGGACAGGGAGGCCGCAACGTACAACAAAGCTGTCAGTCTCGCACAGGTTATTTGCGCGAACGGCATTTTTGTTTCAACGGCCATCCACATCGCAAGGAACCTATTCACTTCACAAATTGGACACGGAGGATCGAGCGTCAAACTCTTACTACGAATATGACGGGAATAACCATCCCTCCTCGGTCCAGACATATGTAATGTCCGACATCCAAACCTGATTGGAACGCTGTGCTTGAAACGTTTGATTTAATACGTTCTCGTGCACTGATTGTGCTTCGAGTTCGTCGTCGCCTTGTATTTGCGCACTGTACAGATCCTGATTCTGTTATCCTGCATCATTTTGGCAACGATTTTTTGACCGATTGCTTTACTTAGATACAGTAATTTCCTGAATCAATAATATCAGAGTTTAACCCACACTTATGACACACTTATTTGGTACACTTTTTTAGTGATAGTACACTGTCTATATAAAAATATTACTCACACTATTAAAACAAACCTGTATAATGTTCTTATATTATAATCCAATTGAATACGGAGGTGTTTTTGTGGGTAAAATTATCAGCATCGGACTCCAAAAAGGAGGTGTAGGCAAAAGCACAACAACAGGGATTACTTCATACTTATTGGCTCAAAAAGGATTTCATGTACTGGGAGTAGATTTCGACAGCCAGGGCAATTTAACACAATTTCTTACAAGGCGTAGTCCTTACGATTTTGTACATAAAACTATACTAGAAGCCTGTAAAGATGGAGATCCTAGGCCATACATATATCAAATATCCGACAATCTCCATCTACTTCCTGCCGAGGATTTTTTATCACAATTTGATAAGTGGATATATACAGAGGTTCCGGTAAATCAACAAATGACGGTTCTTCTACGAACTCTAAATATAATTCGAGACCAATATGATTTTATATTTGTCGATTTACCTCCCAATCTTGGCGGGTTAACTTTAAACGGAGTCTGCGCAAGTGATTATTGTGTAGTAATTATGCAATCAGAACCATTTGCGTACGACGCATTAGATAGATATTTGGAATTAGTAGAAGCTGCTCAACAAAAGATTAACTCAAAATTGCGAATTGCAGGTATTCTCACTTCCCTACTTGACGCAAGAACATCTATTGGCAATTACATAATGGAACGAGTTAAAGAGGAATATGAAGATTTCGTATTCAATACTGTAATACGACGAAAATCTAGAATTATCGAATTTAGTATAGAAGGTATACAGACAAAAAGTCGTGCTGATCGTGAAGCGTTGGCCATGTATGAGGAATTTGTAAAGGAGCTGTTAAATCGTGTCACCGAATGATAGGAAAAAAAGATTTGAAAGTTTAATGCCTTCCCGAACAGAAACGCCATCACACAAAAAAGAAGTTTTAAACGAACTTATGGGATCGGAAATTACAAACTTACAAACTGATTTGGTATACAGTGTAAGTACACCAAAAAACAATACCAAATTAGACAACAAATTAAATACATCTAAAACTAATAAAGAAAATCTAAATGCATTAAGTAATCAAGAAACAGATACTATTGATGTTTATGAAAATACATTAACAAAAACTAAAGACGTGGATGTATATAGAGATGATAAAAACTTTAATATTGCAAGCGTTATCAAACAATATGAGCAAGAAAAAAAAGCAAAAAAAAGTTATGACGAATTATACGCTAAGCACACATTTGTCATTAGAAAAGATCTGATTTCACGGCTCGAAAAAATTTCTAAACGTTACTCAAGAGGATTTAAAACTAAGTTTATCAATGAGTTGTTGGAAGCAGGGTTAAATCAACTCGAAGAAAAATGACCATTTCCCATTCCTAATGGAAGTGATTGCTACTCTTACACGTTGGCATTCCTCTTCGATAAACAAAAAAAATAAGTTGTCGAATGTTGTAATGTACGTTATCAATTTTTTGTGGTAGATTAAGAGACAAGAAAATAGTGGACGGAAAAAGAAAGAAACCCCGTTAAAGGTTTGGCCGCCTACGGAGTTTCTTGTCCCAGCTGTTAAATTGTATGTGCTTATTATATCAAATTATAGGGCATATGCAATGCTTTCTCTAAATTTACAAACTGAGAGAAACTGGGACGCTTTCTATATTTTTAGGCTAGAAAGCGTTTTTTTCGTCCTCCTAAAGGAGGAACACAAATGGCCGAACAAGATCGCGTTAGAAAAGGCTGGACTAGTAACTTTTTTCAAACGCCAAATGGAATTTATGAAATGCCGATCAGCGCATGCGCAAAAGCTGTTTATATATTTCTCTGTAGATGCGCCGACAGAGAAGGTCAAAGTTTTCCAAGCTATAAAACAATAGGAGAAGCAATTGGGTGGGGTAGAACAAAGGTTGCTGAAGCGCTTAAAGAACTTGAAACTATCGGCCTACTCATACGTCAAGAACAATACAAAGAAAATGGGGCTAGAGATTCCAACTTATACACTATCACTCATCCAGATGATGTTGCCATACTAGGAGATAATCACCCCCGTCCGTCTGACGGACTACCCCAGTCCGTCAAGCGAACTACCCCCGTTCACCAAGCGAACTACCCCCATCCGCAGGATGAACGGGCCCCGTCCGTCAAGCGAACACAAACAATACACAATAAACAAAACTCATTAAAGAAAACATATAGAACAACACACACTACATGGAATAACGAAATTGCGGTTACCTTAACTTCTGAAACAACAAATTATGACGAACAAATAAATGTGTGTAAAGAATTACAAAATATATTGCAAGAAAAGGGAATCAATGCTCAATTAAAAACGATTAAAGCGTGGCTACAAATCGCAAATTCAGATGATGTACTATATGCTGCTGATCTTGCAACTCAAGATAGTGTAAGAAATCCAGCAGGATTTATCGGTTCCTTACTTCGAAATGGGATAGTTAAAGTAAACAAAAAAGAAAAAAGAGATCCTAGGTATGAAGCATTTTACAAATTAATGGAAGGGAATTAATTGGTATTTTAAAAATAATTTCAAAGGATTGAGAAATATGAGTGGGAAGATCACAATATCTGATATCGTAAGAAGTTTTTGTAATTATCCACATAGTTATTCAATCAAAAAACCTGGTGAGCGTCATAAAGCTGTCATGCACTCCTTAGGATTTGAAACTAAAGGGTCTCCCAACGCTCCAAAGGGTCTACCATTGCCTTCCCAAACAGTCAAATGGACAGTCCTTGTTAACCACAAACAATGGGAGCAAATGGCTAAAGAGTATAAACAAGCACGAATCAAACTAAAGGGGAGTCGAATTGTCATTCAAGGAGAGTTGTTACTCGAACCTCATTTTATGGTTGAGGAAGGGTCAATCGGTGTCGTTGCCTATAAAATCGAGTGTGTAGAAGCAAGAAAAATTATTGAGGAACAACAATTGTCAAACACACCACAAACATGAGGATTTTGTGACGATCTATTCGTTATTATTTATGATAGCTTATGAATCATAAAGTGAATTGGTTGAAATCGACGCTATTCTCTCGTTTTCGACAAGTATGATTCACTTTTTTGTTCGAATCTGGTAAACTCAGGTCAGCCGTCCTCTACCAAAATAAAGTAGAGGACAACTAAAAAAGCTCTCAGCCCCTGAAGGCTGATAAGCTCGACCTGAGTGTGATGAATAGGTTTCAACCCTAAACCTATCGTCACCGATCAAGGAGTGCCCAACTCCAAGATCACCATCAGATTCGATGTAAGGTATACGAAAACCTTTTACATACTGATGATGATTTTGAAAAATTGACGGCTCCTTGGTTTCAAGACACCCAGGTAGCCGTTTTTTTGCTATATTCGTTATTCCTAATTCCTAAAGAAAAGGAGTGAACTCATATGTCTCGATCAAAAAGCCCACCTAAGGAAAATCGGTTATATTGAACAAGTCCCATTGTTCAATATAACCGATTCCAAAAAACAGGAAGTTATCTACCCAAAACCAATAAATAAAACAAACGGTGACTACATTATACTCAAAAAATGTTAGTCATACAAGGTCTTTGGGTAGATAACTTCCCTGGTATTTATTTCTTTTTCACAACTAACACTAGGGAGGTTTTGGTTTTGAAGATTTTGAATTTATGTACCCCATACATAAACACCATACTTTCTCTACGTAAAGGTTCTGCCCGGAAAGTGGGGTGGATCGCTTGAACTTCACAAACACTTCCATCGAAAAATCTCCGTTAGAAATCATTTGGGGGACTCGACTTTTAGACGAAGGATTCCTTGGCATACCTAATATCATTGTTCGTAATTATCGAAAACTCGGTATCGAACACGGTGAGTTTGGTTTGTTGTGCTGCATTTTAACGTATAAGCATGACTATCAAGATCCATACCCCAGCCACGAAAAGATAGCCGACCATTTGCAATGCAGTACAAGGCAAGTTCGAAAATGGATTGACAGCTTGGAATCCAAAAATTTGCTCATGATTGGTAGACGGCGAAACAAAACCAATAAACAACTGGGAACCATGGTTTACAATTTCAAACCCTTGATTGATTCTGCTTTAAAACTAGTCGGGGAACATCCCTTACCTAATCCCGTTGACGACTGGGAAGTTGAATATCAAAAGCCAGTGGTACCTGAAGTACCACTGGAACCTGAGGTTCCAGTGGGTCCGAATCATCCAGTGGAACTTGAAGTACCAGTAGGTACCGGACCTGAGGTACCACTGAATAGATCTTTGAATAGATCTATAAATAATAAGAATAAGATTAACGCGCATGCGCGCGCGAATTATATAGACATAACCGTGGAAAATCAAGAAGCTGAAGAAAAAAATTTTTCGACATCAACTCTTTTTTCTGACATGCCCACTTCATCTTCTTCATCACCTAGCAACACTATGAAAGAATACGCTTGGGATAAGAACGAAAATCCAGAAACAACCGCATCTTTAGAAATGAACCAGGAACCTATCTATACGATGAATGGACATGCTGCTCTGGAACCTATTTGGGAAGAAATCCCTAACCCGAAGGACCCCAATCACACAGACTTTCACTCACAGGTCGTCGAACCTGCCTGCCAAGCTTTTGAACAAAAAATCATGATCTATCTCGGTCGGCCTTTCGTTGTCCGGGAAGAAGACTACAGAAAACTGGTGAGTCTTCTTGCGAGTGGTGTCCCCAAAACATTTATACTGGAGGGCATGGATCATGCTTTCAAACAGTTTGAACTGTATCATCCTGGAAAGAAACTGAGAGCACCAGCAGCATACTGCCTGGCTGTCATCGAAAGTCAGTGGGAATTAGAACTGGCCAAGCGTTCTGAACCGACACTGATTTCCTTTGAAACCAAGGCCAACAACGGAGACCAGGCAACCACTCATCAACGTTCCAGGACAAGCTATCGTTCCAATGATGTTCATCTATCCATCAATTCACCGAAACCCAAAGATCCTAGGTATCCAGCTTTTTACGAGCTTTTTCCGGACGGTTAAGTCCGAATTCATACAAAAAAGGCTCCTGATAAAGGGGATAGATACAGCTGATCCAACGATTCAGATTGGACAATCAAGCGATATCGTATGTTGGGGGTATGATTCGATGGAGGGTAAAGTATTCAACGCCAAAAAAATTTGCAATGCGTTTCAAAAATCAGATTATTTTATTGCTGCGGGTGAAGATTCCACCTATTTGCAAAGTCGGGATTATGCCAAAGATATGATGGAAAATCTCAAAAAGATCACAAATGTGCTGGGACATGATTTTGATAGAGAAAATATAGCGGTCATGGTGAAATATCAATCCGATGAAGGTTGGAGGCCAATTCACGGTATAAAAGACCCTAATCTACGGATCCTACCTATCCTGGAATTAACAGAACGTCAAGAACTTGAAGCTTCAGAACTGATTGACATTGGAGACCATATTTTAAAGGGTTATCCTAGCTTGGTTCATGCACAAGAAGAAATTGAACTAAAACTTTCAGAAAAAGGAACTTCGAAAAAATCAGCGTTGCGAAGATACAAAACACAATTAGATGAGTTTATTACCATGATACGTGCTTTTATTGATCGGGATGAACTAGCTCAATTGTTAGACTTGTACTATATCCAAAAGTGCAGTCGCACCAGTTGTTCCATGTATTTAAACATCAGTGATTCGACTGTAGATCGCATGCAAAAAGAGTTGAAATTCAAAGTGGGGAGGGGAGTTTGGCTGATGATGACACCAGCCAAACGAAAAACACTCTTACAACTTACGATGTCACTTCGACAGGAGAAGGAGTCCCCATCTTCGAAAAAGCGAGAAAAATTTCATCCAATGTTATTTGATGTAGAGCGCTGAGTTCATGTAATCGAACGAGTGTACCTACGGCACTCTCGACGAGTTCAACCGGAGAAAGATCATAGGTTTGTGCGAGTTGGTATATCGTGTCCAACACTTCTGAAGATATCATCCATTGGACGGGTTCGACCAACTCGTACAAACCACCTCGACGAGCTATAGGATACTCTTTCTCTTCGGCTGTGACGATCTTATTGCCTTGAAGGTAAATATCCATACTTTGATGAGCGGTCAAATAGGTCATCGGCAAGTATACGCCAAAATGCTCCAAGAGAGACAGTAGAGCTTTTGAGGCATGTCCCACATAGTCGGCGCGAAACTGATCAAAGTGATAAATCGCCGCTTCTGTGTACACGGTGACTTCGGTATGTTCGTTGGCCGTTAGAATCCGGATTTGCTCCGCCTTCTCCTCAATCGTTTGCGCAAACGAAAGCGCCTCATTCACCGTCCGGTGTTCAGATGTCACGTGTTTGACTCGGTCTATATAAGTGATCTGCTCTTCCATGTAAATTCCCCCTTTTTCTTAGGTTATCACGAAAAAATGACGAAATTATCATCAACTTTTTCTCATATTTATCTTTGATAAATCAATCGAATGGTCATAAAACAAAAATTAAAAATGACGAAAAGATGAAGGTATTAAAAACTAAATATCTGATACGCTTGTGTAGAACAGAAAGGAGGATAGGGAATTCGCAAACGATCGTTAAAGGAGGCGCGAACGTGGGGAATAATGTTGCGCCACAGATCCCCAATGTCACGAACACGCTTGGACAGTTAGGATTTCATCCCATCAATCCCTTTACCTTTCTAAGTCAGATCACACACAGCTTTGGTTCGCTCATCGAGACCGTGTTTGCGTGGATCTACTATCTGTCGGAAATTGCGGTCCTGGTCGGGGCACTGGTCTTTGTGGTGGGTGCGATTGGACACAACAGTCGCATCAAACGGACGGGGGCTCACATTGTCCTCTATGCCATTTTGGGCTTCGTAGCCTCGATCCTTTTGCCTGGCATATTGGTTTCCATTAACAATCACTTGCATGGATAGGAGAGAGATCAACATGTTGAAATCGCTCAGAGGGTGGGCTACCACAGCAGCGGTAAGTGTGATCGTGGCGGGATCCACCATGACGGCAGACGCACAGTCTCAAATTACCAATCCATTATCCGGGAAGGGAGGTTCGGTATCCGGTATCATCAACAGTCTTGTGTCTTGGGGCCTAACGGCTATTGCTGCTGTGGCGGGTGCCTTTTTCTTATTCCACTTGTATAAGGCGATCATTGGATTTATGGCGGGTTCCCACCACGCTCAAAAACGCGAAGAAGCCAAAACGCATCTTTGGTATGTGGCCATTGCTGGTGTGTTTCTTGGGGGAGCTGGCGTTATTGCGGGCGCACTCTTTAACTTTGGGCAGCACAACTTGTAAGAAAGAAGGGATATCGGATGCTTGAAGTGGTTTCACCTGTACCTATGACGGAAGGGGAAACGCTTGTGGCAGGCCTGCGCACCCGACATCTCCTACACTTTTTCACCGGAGTCCTGTTCTCGACTCCGGTGATGGCGTTAGCCTATGGCATTGCGCCGCTTTTGGGTGTTTCCCGGTTTCTATCGCTTGGAATCGGGGCAGGTATCGGACTGTGGTTTGCAACCACCACGAAAAATGGGCGTTCTGTGGCAGAAATACTATGGCTTTCGATTCGATTTTATGTACGTCCCAAACTCTTTCTGTATGACCGAACCTATCGTATCCGTGTGCATCGAGAGGAGGTGGGGAAGGTATGAAGGGGTTGATTCTTGGGGCGGTCCTGGTCCTGGTCATGGTTTGGCTTGTTTGGCGAGATCAAAAGAAACAGCGACCGTCACGATCTCGAAAGAAAGTGCAGGGCGCGCTACAAGACTTTTTGCCGATGGATTCCTTTCGGGAAGATGGGACCTTAGAGGTAGAGGGGAAATTTCGTCGGATTTTACGCGTAGGCGACATCAATCTGTTCGCTTTGTCCATGCAAGATATTCTTCGACTTCGTGAAACGTTCAAACAAACGCTTCAACGCATGGAGAATCCGTTTCAAATTTCGGTTCAAGCCCGCAGAGCCAACTATACCGACTATCTCCACTACGCCAAAGAGGTTGTTCAAGAAACCATAACGGATGTGAACAATGAGGCGTTTTCGGCTTTTTCGGAACATTTGTTGGCGCATCTCGAACAGGAAGCTCAAAAACCGAGAACCGATCGTGAAAATCTCCTAGTCATGAGTGTTTTGCCGAAAGTAGGAGGAGAAAGTGAAGAAGTGCAGTTGGAACGGCTTCACAATGAAGAACGCATCATGGTCGAGGGACTGTCGGATATGGGAATTCGGTACGAGCTGTTGCGGCCTCATCAGGTAGTAGAAGCGATTCAGAACTTTTGGCATCGCCAAAGGGCCATCACTCAACGCTATCGAGACGCTTTACAACGAGGAATGCATGCGCCGCGAGTCACCGGTACCGATGACATTCCAGAGGAAGAAAGGGGTTGAGTCCATGGGCTTTGTTGGTGGGAGAAACAAAAAAAGAACCGTTCTTTGGGAAGATCCCAGCGTTCTTGGGGAACACGCACCTGTTCTTCGCGATCTGATGACGGTCGCAGATGGACTGGAAGTCAAGGACACAGAAGTGTATGTCTCCCCAAGCGGCTTCACCAAAACGTACTATGTCACAGCGCTGCCGTCTACACTCGACTTTGGGTATCTGCGAAGCTTTTTTCAAGTAGGGGCGGATGTGCATGTGGCGCTCCACGTCGAACCGGCCGATTCCTCTCTGGCCATGAGTAAGCGAACGAAAATGATGGTAAAAATCGAGTCGGATATTCTCGCGGAGCAAAAAGCAGGGACCAACAAACAGATTGCCTTTTTACAACAACAGTACAGTCTACTTGAAAAAGAGCGCGAGGAATTGCGTCTGGGGTTGGAGCGTTTGTTTTATGTGACGATCATCTTTACGGTCAGTTCACCCGATCGGGATGAGTTTGAAGCTGCATGTGAACGGATTGAACGCAAAGGATTTGATGGATTTCTCATCCGGGAAGCCTACAAAGAACACGATTTGGGATTAAAAGCAGTGGCTCCTATTGGGCTGAATGTGTTGCGGCATCCGATAGAGATGACCTCATCGGCCTTGGCGAATGCGTTTCCTTTTAGTAATGCTCATTTCAGTCACGAATATGGCGTGCCCATTGGGATAGACTGGACCAGCGGTCATTTGAATCGGTTGGACTGTTGGCACAAAGACCTTGTGAATCATAACATCTTTGTCATTGGCACTTCAGGAGGTGGCAAGAGCTTTTTGACCAAAGCGCTCATCGCGCGTTCGGCCGTTTTTGGCGTACAGCACGCGATCCTGGATTACGATGGAGAGTACCGTGCCCTAACAGCAGCCTTAGGCGGTACATCCTATCGGATTCACGAACGCTCGGAACATCGGTTCAATCCGTTTGAAATCGGAGAAGGAACCGAAAAAATGCCGGATGGATCCTATCGCACGTATGTGGATGTGAAGGGCAAAATATCGGAGATGGAACGGCTCATTCTGACCATGGCTCATCTATACGGAGAGCATGATCCTCTGGATGCCTACACCTCGGCAGTGGTGAATGAACTTTTACAAAAGATGTATGAGGTGGACTTTGGTTTTACCGAAGATCCAGCTTCCTTACGTGAAGAGGAAGCGGAGTTTGAAAGGGATGTCAAAGGGGACCGGGTGTTGCGATATAAGTACCGCCCTCAACCTCGGTTTTCTGACTTTTATCGCAAGTTGGAACAGGTTGCAGAAACCGACTCGCGCTTAAAAGACCTGCTACTACGTCTTCGGCGCTTTAAAGAAGGCGGGACAGAGGGCATGTTTGACTGTTACAGTACGGTCTCGATGAGCGAACTGGAAAAAGAGCGAATCATTCATTTTGATGTTTCCGGATTGAGTGAGAAGTCGATGGCCAAGCAACTGGGGATGCAGGTGATTCTGGAATGGCTGATCGAAAAATTCATGAAGAAGAATCCGGAACGGCGCAAGCGAGTGGTGATTGATGAAGCGCAAAAACTCCTCGATTCGCCGTATCAAGCCGCGGCGATTGAAGATATCTATCGAAGATTTCGCAAGTATTCGGGCTCTGCGATGGCTGCCAGCCAGGACTTCCTCAAGTTTTCGGAAAATACACATGGTCGAGCCATCATACAAAACAGCTCGATGAAAATTTTATTGAAACAGCTTGAAAATGACCGTGAGGCGGTGATGAAGATCACGGGCATCGAGGACCATGAGTTTGACATGTTGAAGCTCTACAGCAAAGGTCAGGCGCTGTGGATCGTAGGAGAGGAACGTTTTTCCAACATCGTGAATCCATCGGAACTGGAGATGGAACTCTATAACACGACGTATGTGGTCAGCGAAGCCGAACGGATGCGTCAGCGACAAAGGTGGGTGACAGTATGAACTGGTTTGCGGGGATTTTAGCGAACGTCATCAACTTGGTTGCGAACGGTGTGGGACTGTTGGTTAACACGGCTACGAATACGCGGGGCTTGACCAACACCGCCATGGGGAATGTGATTTTGCATGGGTTCTTTCCTTTTGAAAACTTGAATCAGTATCCGAGTTGGGGAGAGGGGAACTTCTCGGATCTCATCGATCAGCATGCCGTATCGACGTTGAGTGGATTTGCCACAGCCTTTGAAGCGTTTGGATGGGCGTTTTTTTTGGCTTCCGTGTACTTACTGGTGATGCAGATCGTACGAGCTGAAGAGAGCGCCGTACAACGGGATCGTCTCAAAAAAGGGATCGTGAGTTTGTTTGTGGCCATGGTGCTCATCGTGGGTGGCAGCCACTTTGCCGTCCTCATTACACAGATGTTCTTCTATCTGAGTGATTATTTCATTAACCTCCATCCGATAGAAAATTGGACCAGCCTCAAAACGAGCGGTAACCAGGCCTTGCTCAATTCTATCGTCAACCTGATTCAATCGGTACTCTCGATCATCATTTGGATCGTATATCAATTTCGTCTCATCTTTCTCTATATCTGGATGATCTTTTTCCCGCTCGCGATGGCGTTTTACGCGAACGATAAAACTCGTGGCATCACGAAAATGTGGTGGACGGAGTGGATCTACCAAATGGCGGTACCGTTTGGCCAGGCCGTGGTGTATGGGGTTTCCTCTGCGGTAGCGTCACCGTCGAAAAGTGGGGCAGCCTTGACTGCTGCCGATCTTTTTGTCGCCCTCTCGGGTACGATAGGTCTCCTTTTGTCGGCCACGTATGTCAGAAAGCTGATTGACGTGGTGGCGCAAGGGTTTGGCACGTCTGTGCTCGGTTCGGGACATGGCATGGCGTGGGGAACTTTGGCCATGGCAGGGGGAGCCGCTGCCACGATGGATGTGACAGGCAAGGCAGCCATCCACTCCAGCAAGTTCGCTGCGAAACAAACCGTAGGCAGGGGCTTGAAAATAGCCGATCAAAAGTGGGGTTCTAAAATAGCCAAACAGGCCATTGAAAAACATGGCGAAGCCTACGCAGGTGCGATACAAGCAGGAGCCACCGCTGATGATATCGTCATGATGAAGAGTATGGGAGGCGCTTCAGGTGATGCAATTGGCGCGGGTGGTGCCGGTATGGAAACAGCAGGTCGAGGTTCGCCGGGAAGTTCGATGGGAACAGGTGGTGGTGGCGGACGCTCGGGTGCGACGGGAAACCGTCATCCGTTGACACCAATCCTTCAATCACGTACGGCCAGCGCGATCAAAGGAACGCATCAAGACATGAGACAAGGACTTCAAAATAGTCATTTTGGGACGTGGGCTGCTGTCAAGAGACAAGCCTGGGAAAATGAAGGTGGAACCTTAGGATACGTCAGCCGAAAGATTTCACCCAAAATCTTGCAAGGATTGCATCATGAGAAAGTGAAAGCCTTGCCTGGTGCAAAAGGGCTGGCATCGGGTGTGCAAAGGCACTTATTGCAAGCGGAAAACAAGAAAGAAAAACTGGATACCTTGCGTATGCATCTTCAGGATGCCTTACAGAGAAATGAGGCCATGCAACGAGTTCCTGCGATGACTCATCTCTACGATCCAGAAACCCATGAGTTTCAACCGTCCGCAGCTGAGCAAAAATACAATACTGCGCGAGAGCAGTTACACAAGGCTTTGCAAGGATCGGGATTGTCTTCGGAGGTGGCTCAAAGGCGAGTGGAACAGTTTGAGCGACTTTGGCAGGGGGGAAAACACTGGACCCATTTATCTCGGTACTCGCTTGAAACTCAACAAGCGTATCGTCAGGCATACAGTGCCTACCACCCGGCCCAAAAGGATAAACAGGCGAAAGAATTGGTACTTCAAGGCAAGGTCAATCTTCCGGTTTATAAAGATCCGGTGGCCGAACACAAAGCGAAAACACCCGCATTTTTGAATGACGCACGAAATGCAGTAGCCTATCGACGGTGAGGACAAAAAAGGCAGATGGCACCGAACCTGGCGGAGGTTAGGTGCCAATTTTGTGGGTGGTGATGGACATAGCGTATCACGAACTTAATCTTGCCCACAAGCGAAAAAAGTGTGGATGCCAGCCATGGGGGATTCATCCAGATGATACGATAGAGACAACAAAGATAGCTGTAGGGGGTGGCCCATTTGCATGGATGGATGTTCTATTTTAGTCAGTGGTGTCATCACATGCGGGCGTTTTTGCCGTGGTGGGGACCGATAGTACTCGCGATTTATGTGGGCTACATGTTGTGGATTTTCTTTTATCCTATACGACACGTATATGCCGTCACGGACGGGACTAGTGTTCAATTTCCGGATATTCAGGAAGGGGCAATTTGGGTATCGGTTATTGCGCTGATAATTTTTTATATCTTATGGTTTGCGCTGCCCTATCCAGGAACGGAATTATTATTTGATCTTTTCTCTCTTCCTTGGCTTGGAATATATATGCTTTACGGAATGGTCATGCCGGCGATGGAGTGTTTTTATCAAAGTGGAGAATGGGGAAAAGACCACGAAAATCGATTAAAGTCAGGAATGACATATTCAGAGTGGGAAATGTACAAAGAACAGAGAAAAAAACTCAAAACCCGTCTCGAACAAGAAGAATTAACGGCTTGGGTACGAGCGCATTCGCCGGAAACATCAGAAGAAGAGGTCGAAATGGCGGCGTATGACAAGCGTAGTCGCTTTAAGGTGATCCCCGGAAAAAGGAAGAGAGGGTGATTGGGTATGGCGTTTTGGCATATGTTGGTGCGGTTGTATTTGCTCATTCCGGATTTTTCGTGGGAAGCCCATGTGTTTCATACGATTCATCGAGTGATACCCTGGTATGTGCCAGGTATGATTGCTTTTGGGATTGCACCTGCCAGCGTATTGCTCATCTTGATGGGGGATCAAGTGTTCGGGAAATTTCGATGGTTCAAAGCTTCCCGATATTACAGGTTTGTGGAAATTGAATTGTGGAAAGTTTCCTACTATCTGGTATGGGCGGTGTATATCTTTTGGTTGCCGCTGCCTTGGCCAAGAATCGCGTTTTTGATTTGGGCGGTGTATCTCTATCGTCGGTATCGGTTTTTCCAGTGGCGCTATCGAACTCGACATATTCGTCGTCGGATGTGGCAAGCCATCATGGAAGGACGATTAGAGGACATCTAATACAAAATTAGTCGAATTAGGAAGGAATATGTAGAAATTTGTAGAATAAACCTGCTTGTATTTTCTACAAATCACCAGAAAGAGGGTTGGGGCAATGGGAAACACACAAACCACCACAACGACAACGGTCGTGGTCGGTAAAAACATGGTACTAGCGTATGTTTTGTGTTTTTTTCTTGGTAGTTTGGGCATTCATCGATTTTATCTTGGGCGGATCGGCACAGGTATTGTCCAGTTAATCCTAGGTGTTATTGGTTGGGCCACGGCAGTTTTTGTAGTGGGCTGGTTCTTTTTGGGTGTTTTGTATCTGTGGCTCCTGGTTGATCTTTTTTTGATACCGGGTATGGCTAGAAGAAGTTTGGGGTCAGATGTTCTGTACCACACTGTAACGACTACAACGGCTTCAGAGGAAAAAAGCGAATAAAAACGAGACGCGCATGAGCGTTTCGAATCCAATCTATTCTGAAATCCATTTGCATGGAAATGATATAGTTGAAGAAAAAAGTGATATAATAAAACAGAAAAGAATGGGTGAATATAAGAATATCCCCATCTGCTGCGAACAGATGAGGATATCTTGGGCCTGCAACGCATGTTAAGGGCCAGAAAAGAATAATTTAAAGTGTGATTATGACAACCAATCCCTAAGCTCTGGCAAGCTTAGATCAAGGATTGGTTGTCGGTTTTTGGTCGGGATTGAGATTCTTTTCTCGCTTTTTGCGGAACTTTTCTAATTCCAATTCGATAGTGAATCCTAAACACCGAAACAAAAACCGAAATCTCTTCAAATTCGGCCACCCCCTTGCAAAAGATGTACCCATCTTATGCGTTGCGGGCCTCACAACAGGTGGCCGTCTCAAAAACATACGTTGGAGAAGTCTAGCTTCTATAGCTATTGTAGCATAGAAACAGTAGATTCTTTTTGAATCCACTTGCATGGAGATGCGGGTGGTTTTTCTGTTTTTTCTCCCCTAAAAAATGAGGAAAAGTTGACAAACTATTAAACATCTTTCCTGCTAACTTAGAAGTGGGAGGGATGTGCTTGTGAACACACTTTTGTCATCGCACTCAACCGATGTGCATGCGATTTACGAGGTATTTTTTCACCATCTAGCGGACATGGCTGAGTATCGTTTGTATGCTACGGGGCATGTTCATCGGGTAGCCGACAACGCCAAAAAGCTAGCACAGTATATGGGACTAGATACACAGACGACGGAGCGGTTATATCTCGCCTCATTGCTTCATGATGTAGGCAAAGTGGCCATTCCTCGCGAGCTTCTCCTCAAACCTGATCCGCTCAGTTTTGAAGAACGAATCTGCATGCAGCAACACACGATTGTGGGCGAACAACTCATCGAAGAGTGGTCTCTTTCCTTGATCCATCATCTGCCGGAACCCTTACTGTTTCAGTATGCCAAACAGATTGCGCGCAGTCATCACGAGAACATGGATGGTTCCGGCTATCCAGATGGCCTGGTTGGTGAAGCGATTCCTTTGCATGCGAGAATCGTCAAAGTGGCCGATGTACTGGATGCTTTGCAGAGCAAGCGCACCTACAAAGAAGCCTGGTTATGGACGGATACGTTGGAAGAGTTGGAGCGTCTGTCGGGGGTAACTCTGGATGCGCGTGTCGTTGAGTGGGTTATGCGTCACCCGGAGCGATTTCGGAGGCGCACATCGTGAAGAAGAAAGGAATTCTGTCCGTATTGGAGATACCTACAGAGCCGAAAGACTTGTTTCCGTGGGTAGTCCAAAGATTGGTTGTTTCAGCGGGTCTTGGGAATGTCTTGGGAATCGGGCTATTGGTTTTGGCAGGAATCTCTCTCCTGGGATTTCTGGTCGGGGACTATCAGTCCACAGGGGACGGCACGGTTGGGAAAAACGGCAACATCCAGTTCAATAGTGCCACCAAAGCGAAGGAACAAGCGCTTTTTTCACATGATACGGAAGTAGCCGATGCCTGGCAGCAAGGGTTGAGCGCCGCGCAAATTGCACAAGTACAGGAGGAACAAGCGGGTTTACCTGCGGCGGTGTTGTTGGCGGTGGGGAAAGTGGAGAACAATCTCTCTCCTCCTGATGCCCATCGGTATGCATCGTATCTCCAGTCTCAATTCGTTTGGCAAACCTATGACGATGTCACCATTCACTATTGGACGACCCGTTCGAAAAATGGCCATATCCAACATCACCAGTCAGAAACGATCACGCCCGTGACCATGCTTCTATCCGCAAACGTGTGGGATGGTTCGTTAACCAATCACTATCACTGGGTATCGAGAATGGTCGGCAATACGGATCGTGGCACGTATACACGAGAGATAGAGTGGTCCAATACCCAGCGTAACTATCGTTGGTCGAGGGTATGGTCGCTGTTGCAACACATTCCTGCCCATTTGGGCGGACATACACAGGTTCTCCAAAAGTCCAAGACCAATCGTCAGTTGTTAGCCGCACTCATGGCTGCGGTAGATGATACGCTTTCCGATCCCTATGTACAAGCGATGGTGGATGTCGTGGATTATTCAAGCGGTGTAGTTGGACTCGGCGGCATCGGTCCCATTGCCCCACCGAGCGGAAACGTCATTCAAAACATTCTTCGTTATCGCTCGTATATCGAGAAAGTGGCTCATGCGTTGCAGATACCTGCTGTTCTCATCGCTGGAGTGATCTATCAAGAGTCCGGCGGGCGTGAACACGGCTTTGGACCTGGAGGGATTTTGACTTCTTCGGCGGGAGCAATGGGTCTCATGCAAGTGGAACCGTCCACCGCCGCTGGTTTGGTGGTGAGCGGCGTACCGGTTGGCAATCAAGCTATGTCCGATTTGTCCAATGCGAGCATGAACATCTTGCTTGGGAGTCTCTATCTCTCGGAACTCTATCACCAGTTTGGAGAGAATGTGGAGGAAACGTTGTCCGCCTACAATGCGGGTGGGGGTGCGGAGGAAGAAGCTTTGGCGCAAGGCTATACGGTGGCTCAAAACAGTCAAACGCTACAGTATGTCCAAGCGATCGCAGGCAGTTGGATACCTGCTTTACAAAAGTATTTTGGAGACGTTTAAAAATAAAAGACGAAGATTTGTTCCGTAAAAATGAGGATTATTTGACGAATATCAGAACAAAAAATACGTTAGATTGGACATTAGGAGGTGAACCGCATGTTGTATTTGGCGTTTCCTGTAGATTTGCGGGACCGTTTTTCGGGGAGTGAGTGGCTGATCTATCCGAAACAAGTACAGGAAACTCGTTTTACACCAGAGGATACCGTGGTTCTTTCGGAGTGGATAGCCAAAGATCGGGCGGAATTGCTTCAAATACTGCATACCGTACAAAAAACGGGTGCACGCATCGTGTATGTCGGCAGTAAGACGGAAGAGACAGAGGAGTGGAAACGACAACTGTGTCTCTATCGGGTCTATGATTTTCTCTTCTTTGGGGAAGAAATGGTGCTCAAAGAATTGGAAGACCTGCTGGAACATCCCCGTTCGCCCCAAGAGGTAGCGAGATACCTTCCCGAGTCCAAGGCAACGTCGGTGCCGACCATCGTGGAGGCAGCGGCAGAAGCGAAGAAACGAAGTCGTTTTCGTTGGCCGATTCGCAAAGTTCCGGAATCGCCTGTTCTAAACCCGCGTCCTCCATCCGCGCTTTGGGTGGTCATGGGACTTTGGCCTCGAAGTGGTGTCTCGACAGTGGCACAACTTTTGGCCAAGACCTGTGTGGAAACACAACCGGGGATGGTTGTGACGATTCTGGAAGGGCCAAGGTCCTGGCCGCGTCTTTGGGAGTACTTTCAATTGGAGATAGAAAAGCCACTAGACAAGGTCAAGTTTTGGACGCAAGACGGCAAGGGAGAGGCCTTTGTCAAGGAAGGCGTACAACTGGTTCCATTACCACCTGGAAAGAGTATTCGGGATGAAAAGTGGATTCCGGTTGTGTTGCGGTACGTAAAACAAGGTTTGACGATTGTGGATGCCGATGATCTCGACGAAACTCTTTTATCTCTCGCCGATCAAGTGTGGTGTGTGCTTGATTGCGATCCCACTTATCTGGCTTTGCCGGATTTGGGAGAGAAATATCAGAAATTGCGTGAGTTAGCCAAAGACAAGCTCATTACCGTCATGAACAAGTGGACGAGTGTGGTGCGGATACCTAGAGACGTGTTTGAGTCACCCGTTACACTCCCCTATTTGCCACCGGAGAAAGTGCAACGGGCGTTATGGGAAGGACGGTTTTTTCGTGTCGAGGAACACTTGGATGTCTTGGAACCACTGGTGAAATGGGGATGGGAGGAAAGACGTTGAACGCAGCCATGAAGTATACATTGGCGGGTTTGCTGTTTGTCATTGGGGTTGGAGGTAGCATGATGTATAACGCCTACATTGCTCCGAAACTGGACAGCGAAACGGTTTGGGTAGCGAAAAGCGACTTGAGTCCAGATACACCGCTATCCCCAAGCGATTGGATGAAAGAGTCTATGCCGCGTCAGGATGTGCCTGTAGGAGCTGTTTCAAACGTGCAGGAGTTAGCGGGTCTATATACTTCAGAACATTTGGGTCCTAAGCAAGTCATTACAGTGGATGAGATTCAGTCGAATCCTTTCACGATCACGCCAGGCACAAGAGATGTTCCGCTGGCAGAATCCTGGATTGCTTCTATGTCACCCACGCTTCGTGCGGGAGATTTTGTTACCCTTACGTTTTTACCGTCCACGATGGGGTCTGGTACCGGGAAACCCACGACTTTGCCCGCTTTGAGTAGTTTGACACACGTATTGGTTTTGTCCGTGCATACCTCGAACAATCAGGAAGTTGTCACCACACCACCGATCACAGGACCTTCTGGCGTAGGGGCGCCGGTGAACGGTTTAGGTGTACCGAATGAAGTCGATGTGAAATTGACCACGAGTGAAACCAACGAATTGGCCCAAGCCATTGCAGAGGGAGAAAAGCTGTTGATATCCGGAAGTGCTCAAGGAGGGCAAAGGTCTTGAAAGTGTTAGGGGAATTAGAAACCATACAGGGAATGGAACTCGTCTCCTCATTGGAAGAGTTGAGTGCGACGCGCGAGGATGTGATCATTGACAGCCGCAAGGTGTCCAAAAGTGAACTATACGCCTGGCGACAACAGCATCCAACAGGGAAAGTTTACTATCTAGTGGAGGAAAAAGATCCCGTCCTGGACGCTTTTGCGAGAGCGCAGGACGTACAGCTGGTCTTGTCGGGAGACATTCCTCACTTGCTGCGTGGACAAACACTCTCGGACCAACCCGTACTGGCTTTGTGGGGCGTGGTACCGCGTGTAGGGACGACCTTGCTTGCCTTGGCTTTGGGTCGTGTCATGACCGAGATGCACGGGGGCCATGTGGGGGTCATCGGGTTAAACGGCTACAATCCTGGATTTTGGATGCTCAAAGAACAAGATCATGCACTGGACGATGTGCTTTCATCCGTCAGAACGAAGCGTATAGATGGGGCGACACTGCAAACAGCCATGGTGACGATGAGCCACAAGCTGTCCTATTTACCGGGTTTGCGTAACGCTTTACATGCGCTGGAATTCCAGCCAGAGGACGTCCAATTCCTCTTGTCCGTGGCCAAAAGAACGTTTGATGTCGTGATCGTGGATGTGGGGAGTGTCCTGAACACGGCGCTGGCGCTCGAAGGAATTCGTCAGGCGACACATCGGTACTGTGTGTCCAGTGATCGGTTCTCGGCACAACAGCAATACTTTCAGCAGATGGACTACTGTTTGAAGCCGATGGGATTGAGTTCGGAACACTGGATGCTGGTGGGCAATCAGTTGTACGGGAAGCAGGAAGTGCTGGCCAAATCCTTAGGGATGTTGCCAGTCGCAGGGATTGCTTATCAGGATCGGTTCGACATGTACGCTGAACAACAACCCGATCCCATTCAGTATTTTCTCGATGATCGACGCACGAAAAAAGCTCTGGAAACCATTGTGACTTCCGTTATCGATACCAAAAGAGAGCGGGTGGTGAAATGAAAACGATAGAATCGCTTTTACCCGAACACCCCTTTCGAGCCGATCAATACCTGCAAGCTGTACAGGAACAGCAAGTGCGCATGTTTGGGGATATCCCCTTTGATAAGGCGCTCGCCGCGTTTTCGGCGTATATGGATGCGCAGCTGTTGCAAAGAGGGGCCAAGGGTCAGGATGATGAGACGTTTTTGGCCAGAAAGCATCAGGCGATGGTCGGGGACGCGGCAGCGAAACACTATTTTTTTCAGCAGATTCGCGATTTTTTACGAGCTGAGCCGGTGTATCGCCGTACCCAATATCCGTCTTACTATCGAAGCTTGGAAGAAGCGATTTTTGAGCACTTGTACGGGTTCGGGCCGATGGCCGCATGGTTTCGAGAACCCACGGAGTCTGCCATGGTCAATGGCGTCGATATCCTGTTTGGTGTTCCTGGGAAAAACACGAAGGAACTGCAACCGTATCGCTTTGATTCCATCGAGCAAGTTGAAAAACTGGTGCGTACGCTGACCCTGAAAGATCCGTCGACCCAGGTGAATCACAAACAGAACTGGACGCAAGTGGATATGTTGAACGGGACACGCGTGACCATCTTTACGCCGCCTTTATCCGAAACCCTGGCACTGGTTTTCCGCCAATACCTCTTTCGCACCTACAGTTTTGAAGAGGAGGCGAAGATGGGGACGATTCCTGCCGAGAGCGTGGAGTGGTGGAAACAACTGAGTCGCCTGATGCTCTCCATGTTGACGACGGGGCATAGACGTTCAGGCAAGACCACATTTTTGAAGGTCATCTACGGAGCCCGTGATCCCAATCTCGATGTACTGACGGTGGAACGGGGCACGTTTGAAGCGCACCTTCGACGTGACTTCCCCGAAAGGGCGGCTCATATCATCGCGCTGAGGTCTGAGTTGGATGGTATGGAATCTCTTTTTCCAGCGTTTTTACGCTCGGATGCCCACTACATTTTGGTTCCGGAGATTCGCAGCCAGGAAGTGTGGCTGGCCATACAGTCCAGAGAAAGAGCGGACGGCTGGCTGGGCAGTTATCACGGGCAGTATGTAGCGAATATTCCTTTGGAACTGGCGCACTTGATGCTTGAAGGACAAGCCAATCTGGACTTTCGTTCAGCCTACATTCGTGCGGCTCAAAGTGTCGATGTGGTCATCGTGATGGGGGAGGATGAGCAAGGAAAAAAACGCGTCCTCGAAGTTCATGCGTATGACTATGATCCGGACACGGAAAGCTTTACAGTGACACCCTGGATGCGTTACCACAAGCCAAGCGAGACCTGGACGTTTCATGATGAGATACCGCCTCAATTACTCACCAGGCTGCGACAAAAAGTACAGCCCCAACTGCTCCAGGCGTTTGAGAGCGAGTTTGCAGCACTGGCGTCGGCCTTCCCGATGGAAGAGACCAGCGTCCGGCGTCTTTCCATCGGAGGTGGGAAAAGGTGATCTACCGTGTGCTCAATCTGGCGTTGCAAGGATTTTGGTACGCTCTGGCAGTCGCAGGGTTTTTGATCCTCTTTCGTTCACTGCGCCAAGATACCATCGAACGATTGCGCAGGATGTATTACGGGTTCGGTCATCGGCAGTTGCTGCGAGTGCATGGAGGATTCCAAAAACGCACACTTCCTGATCGGGAACAAGAGACATGGTTACATGGGGTGAATCATCATCTGGAAACGCTGATTTATACCGTGCGAAAACGTCCGAAAGATCCAGTGGTACCAAGATTTCTCATCACGTCGGGCAGTATCGGAGGATTGACTTTTCTCTTTTGTCTGGTGGGTGTACAAAGTTTCGCTTTTGCACTGATGGCTGGACTTTTGGTCACGGGACTGCCCTATCTATGGTTACAGGTGAGACGGTATCAAATTGGCGTACAAAACAGTTATGAAATCTCAACATTGCTCGATACGCTGTTGGCGGAGTATCGCAAGCACGATCACAGTATGATGCATGCGCTCGAAGCCACGGTCAAAATCTTGCCGGATCGTCCCATTCGCCGGGCCTTGTTTCGACTGACAGATCGGTTGGCCAACTATACTACGCCCGAAGAAGCCAGACGCGCGCTGCGTCGATTTTCCGAGGAGATGTCCACGACTTGGGCACTGCAACTGGCGAACGATTTGGAGCACGCCTTTCTCGATCAACTCGATGTGGAGATGTCATTGGCCATGACTCGCAAAGAGCTTCAGTTCATCGAAGATGCCAGAAAGGACGAGAAGTGGGTCAGTTCGGACAACCTCCTCATTGCGATTGTGCCGTTTTTGCTCTGGCCGCTCATCCTGGCCATCTTGCAACTGAAACTCTCACACCATATCCTCTATGACCAATTTGCGACTCGTGAAGGTTTGCGGTGGTTTGTACTGACACTCTTTGCCACGTTGGGATCGTTTGCGATTGGGATTATCTTCTTTCGTCCCAAGCAGGATTTATAGGAGGTGAATGATGATGGGGGCCTGGTGGGTTTTAGCGCTTGGCGTGATACCGGCAGTCTTTTTCTTTGTGTCGGGTGTCCAGACCGAATCGGAACGGATACGGTTACGCGCGCGTGTGATGGGAAGGTTGTACGCAGCCAGAGCCAAGATGCGATCCCGATCCGAGGAGAGCGAACTGCAAACGTTATTTTATGCCGCCGATATTCCCTGGAAAGTTTCCACCTATCGGATGTTGCGCTGGATGATCGTGGCGTTTCTACTCGTTTGGGCAGGGTTTCAGGTTTGGCATCGACAACTATGGGGCGTATTGCCACCGCTGTTCTTTGTGGTGTTGACGGATCCGCATAAAGGTTTCCCCATGCACTCTTTGCTTCTTTTGCTTCAGAAGCAGGCTACGAAAAAACGCAATCGGAGTGTGTATCTGCTCTACCGTTTGTTGTATCAGGAAGTGTTGGTGTTTCAGGATCGTCCGGTCAGTGTCTATGATTTATTGCGCCGCCAATGGCCGCGTGTGCCTCGTCTGGCTCCGTTTTTACAACGTTGTTTGCTGACATATGTGGAAAACCCCAAAGCCTCGCTGGAACGGTTTGCGGAAGAAGTCGGTACGAAGCAGGCCAAAACGCTGACCGATATGCTGTGGCAAATGGAAGAGGGCGGCGCGAAGGTGGCATTGGATGTGTTCCAAGCGAACTATGAGAGCTTTCAGGCCGATCGCAAGGCTGACTTTAAGGCCAAGATCAGTGCGAGATCTTTGTTGGCGACGGGTTTAGTGATGATGGGGCTGCTGGCACTTGATCGGGACATCAATGTGTTGGTGCAGATTTATACCTCACATATCTTGCAGTCAGCTATGAAATGACGGCTTCAAAAAATGACGAAATGTTGATGATAAAAAAGTGATTCCATTTGATATGTTTAAGTTAGCCGGAAAGGAGGGGGGCAAGTGTCTGTCACCAGGCGGGCAATTTTGGGTTTGCTTTTGCTTTTAGCGGTGATATTACCCGTTCTCTCGAATGTGGTGAGTGGGGTTGCTGCGGAAAAGCAAAGCGCCAGCACGAGTGCAGGTCAGAGTTTGGTACACATCACGCAGCAAAATTTGGCGACAAGATGATGGAGGAGAGGAAATCATGGGTTCTGTCAGTCGATGGTTGTTGTATGGGTTAATTGCGTTGGCGGCAGGTTTAGTCATGGTAGTAGGCTATATGGCCTGGAGTAACAACCAGCAATCCAGCGCGCAAAATTACGCGGGACAACAATTAACCAAAGCCGAACAAACGTACAGTGTATCGTAACGAGTAGGGAGGGCGGAGCTGGTGAGCTTTGGGTTGAGAAATATCCTCATTGTAATTTTGCTTTCGATCATCGTCCTTTCTTGGAACTATCAGCCGTATATGGACATGATCAATGGTGTGAGAGAGCAGTATCTCCAATCCGCCGTCTATACAGCCCTCTCCGAGGCGAAAATCAAGGGGGAGTTCACCAGCTCCGATCTGGATACCATTCAATCGACAGTGGCGGATACGCTTGGTTATCCGCCCCAGGATGTGCTGGTGCAAGGGACAACCACGTTTACTACAGTCGGCTCTCCCATGAGTCTGACGATTTCGATACCGAGTCAGATCAGCCTTTTTTCGAGTAATGCGTCCAATGCTTTGCAGTTGACAGCTTCTGAAACGGTGGATAGCGAGGCCATCTCATGAAGTGGATACTCATGGTGACGTTTCTTGTCGTACTCTACGGGATGACGCATATTCAAGTGCTCAACATGACCACGCAGGAAATCGCGTACACACGCATTGAAACTGCCATGCGATTGGCCGATCACGATGCTACACTGGATGTGACAGAGGCTAGTGTAGCAGCAGGTGAACCTGTGTTTGATCAAACGGCTGCACTAGCCACGTTTGAACAGTCGTTGGCGGAAAATTTAGACTTGAATCCAACCACACTACAACCGTATCCCAACACCCTGCTGACCGTGGCCCCGAAAATTTTGACGGTATCGTATTTTGACTGGAGCGATGTGACGGCCTTCCCGACCACGATCGTGGACACCACTGATGGGGTGGATATGCCTGTATCAGCTCCGTCGATCCTGGCAGTGGTGCAATTTACCATTCCAAGCCATGCGCCGGGTGTACCAGCGATTACCGAAGCGGTACCTGTTGTGGAAAGCTACCACGGTGAGATGTGAAAGGGAATATTCGTTGAGTCAAAGACAGGTGAGACGGAAGCGATGATGCTCAACATGCTTCTGTCTTTTTTTGTGAAATACGCAAGTATACAAGGGTGTTATTTATGAATATAATAAATTACAAAATTAATAACAGGGGATGCCTGACATGCAGCAAGAAAGTTTGCGTTTGGTTAATTCAAATGGGCAAATTTCCATTGGGAAAAAATATGCGGGTAAAACATTCAGTGTCATCGATATGGGTGATGGGATTTTACAGTTAAAAGAAGGTACGTTTATACCAAAGAGTGAAGAATGGTTATTCGAACCGGATGTATCTGAAGATTTAAAAAGAGCTATTGAATGGGCTGAACATCATGAGCCTAAAGAGACTGATTTAGAAGAGTTGGGAAAGCAGGTACAAAACGACGATGAGTGTTAGACTGGATTTGAATAATGAAGTTTTCCAGGAACACTGGCTTTCACTTGAGAAACAACAACAACTTGATGTGCTTCGGACTTTAAAAAAAATCCGCCAAATGACTCGGCAACAAATATACTCTGATCAGGGATTGAGATGGGAAAAAATCCTGTCTAAAAAAGGCCCTGGTGGTCGAGATATCTTTACCATTCGAGTGACAAAAGAGCATCGCGCTATCGTATATCGACGAGAGGAATGGATGATTTTTTTGTCTCTCCATCCGAATCACGATTCGGCTTATACGAGATAGTTCAACACAAATAGCCGCCTTGGTTAGACTGGGGCGGCTTGCTTTTCAAAAATGTGTTTGCAAAGCCGTTGAAGGCTTCCCTAACTTGGTACAATTTGGGCAAGAACATCGAAGGGACTGACCCATGTGAAAAAAAGCATCGTAGGCATAACGGCAGCACTCGCGACACTATCCACTCTATCTTTATGGGCAACACCCAGTGCCATGGCGGACACATATGCGCGCGCTAACACAGAAATCGCATTGAACAACAGTTCAGTGATGAATGCGGTACACCTGATCGCCAATGACCCGTGGGCTGGAGACAGTACCAGTTGGTTGCCCGTTTATTATCTGGATGAGGCCATGCAAAAGTTGGGATTTCAAGCGAGTTGGAACGGAGACAGCTATATTTGGTCGTTGACGGTTCCGAATACGTATCGTCTTGCACCTGATGTCTCCAATCCACCAGCGAATCAAAGTCTCAACAGTGGGCGGTTGGCGATAGCATTGAATGGGACGATTGTGGAGTATGCACCACGTCTGGTTGCACCCGATCCATACAGCGGCGTAGAGACGACGTATGTCCCCATCTACTACATCATGCAGGTGATGAAACGTGTAGGGATCACAGCTACATGGAACGGTACGATGTGGAATATGACAACACCGTCAGGTACAGGAAGTAGTCCAACGGTCAATAGCAACGTGGTGACACAGCAATCGATGGCGGACCAGATGTGGGCGATGTTTGACGCCAAAACGTGGGATGTGTATACGCATCCAACGATGAGCGAAGCTGGAGTGACGCCAAGTGCTACTGCGCCCGTCACAGCAGGAGATGTAGCCAATTACCTGTCTGATTGGGCATCTCACGCGATTGGGTATGAGGCTCAAGGTTATGGGGAAACTGCCCCATCTTTTCATTGGTTCAGTATACAGTATACGGCTTCGACGAATCCGTTCGATTGGGGAGAGATCAATGGTCTCTACGACAATACAGGGGTTACGAGTGCCAACCAAACCTTAACACCAAGCCAAGCGCAAACGGTATTGTCTAACCTTCAGTGGTGGTTGAATGGATATAAAGTGTTGCCTGATGGAGCCTATGAATTGCATATGCCGTTAACTTGCTATTATGTGGCGTATGCGGACGAAGTGAATGCGCAGTCGCCTTATACCTTAGCGGACTATGAGGCTGTATTGACGGAAGATGCGAAGTTTTACGACGAGGTGACGCTGCAAAAGTCGGGGAACGATTGGTTGTTGACGTTACCCAACACCGAAGGAAGTCCGACAAATGTGGCATGGGATGTTAATTACGGAAACTGGGCCTACGGATATCAAGGAGGACCAAATGGTGCTGGTGATTACGGTGGAAAAACATTTAGTGTACATTTCCAACCAGGCGTAGGATTTTCGATAGGACTGAATTCGTTAGACGAAAATGCATTTGGAGATACAACGGGAATACCAGCTAGCAAGACTACCTTGATGCCTCTTTATGTATTAGATACATTAGGAATGCAGTCAGCCTCTGATTTGCCTAGTGGGTTGTCTATTTAACTAAACATAGTATAAGAACCGCCCTACGAGTGTAGGGCTTTTTTGGTAGAATGGCAGATGGAAGGTGCGTAACTTCCGCCTTCACTCCCGCGAGAAAGGGGGTGAGGGGTGCCTATGGACATGTTTCGTGTTGTTGAATCTTTCTGCAACTTGATAGTTGCCATCCTAAACACGTGCAAAGCGTGGATTGAATGGCAGACGGTCAAGAAGATGCAGGAAAAGGAGACAGGCGAAAACGGGGATGGCGTCCAACCTAATCCCCGTTCCTAGCACTCCGGCGGAAGGGCTGGTTCTAGCCAGCCTCGCCCTTCCGCTTTTATTATCTTTAGCATACGACTTATAAGATATTCGTGCAACAGTTCTTCTCTACAAAAGAAAAAATGGGAATGGGTCAATGATTTTTGATTTGACTGTTTGTTGCACATTCTTCCTGGAGAACACAAAAAATGACGAAATAATGATGATTAATAAGACCTTCCGTATGCTACGCTCAAAGAAACAAGTTCAAAGGAGCGTATGCTGTGGAGAAACGCAAAAAATGGTGGATCACGCTCGGCGCAACGGGTCTGGCGGTTGTGGCCTTGACTGCCTTTATGACGGAAAAAGCGTTGGCCTACACCTTTTACCCATCCAGCTTTCAATACGGGAATCTGGTGCTGAATCAGCAAAACCAGACGCAAATTGATGGTGGGGCAACTATGAAGATCGAAAACCCTGGTACCGAATCAGGTTTATTTGGAACAACTGTACATGCCTTCATTGCGCATGCGGATGTTCCTGGAGATGGCCAAGGAAACTGGCAGATTCCGGATATCAATATTGAAGGCACGACTACTAACGACGGTTATCCCATGATTGGTGGGTTAGGTTCAAATACTTATGACATTAACTCTTGGGTTTCCAGATTGGATGGAAACATCAACTATGTCCAAAGTTATATCCAATTGCATGGTGGAAATACGGAGGCTTACGATAAATCGAATTTTCAAAATTACGATCTCGTCGATCTCGCCACAGTGGTCATGACTTCGGGCGGGTCTATGACCGTCCACAACACGCCGACTGGGCAGTATGATGCCGAGGGGAACGAGATCTTGTCCAGTCAGTATACGGTTACCCCTTCCGCACCTCCCACGGCGGAAAGCATCACGGTGTCCGATCCTTCCGCTGCACCAGGCACGATCTATACCAACGATCCCCTTTATATCAGCGTAACGTCGCAGCAAAATGTCAACAATGGCAGTTATCAGCACCACTATGACGCTGTTGAAATCGTCAACAACAGTACGGGTCAAGCCACATGGGTTGTCGGCAGTGGATATGAGCATGCGTCACAGATGGCAGAGGAGAGCGGAGCTTATGGGACTCTGACCGAAAGTTTTCAAGCGAACGCGTTGCCTGCTGGCAACTACACAGCGTACTTCTATACCAAAGACGCCGTGCACCGTTTGGCGGCTGCGCCAGCCACAACCACATTTACGGTTACAAACAGTGGTGGTGGTACGCCGACAGGTGGAGGAGGGGGCGGTATCGGGATCACGCTGTCTGCGTCTCCCACATCGTTGCCGACAGGGCAGTCCAGTACCTTGACTTACAATGTGACGGGTATGTCGAATGCGGAAATGAACAACAACATGGACTATGTGGCCATCATGGATGAGTCGGGAGATCACACTTTGAGTGGTCAAAATGAGGCAGATAGCTATACGACATCCGGTTCCGCTCAAGCCACAGATAACACTGCACAAACGGTGAGCTATGTAGCAGAGTTGATCAATTTCAACACGGGGCAAGTTTTAGCGGAGTCGAGTCCGGTACAAGTTCAATGGACAAGCGGTTATGTACCAACCTCCCCACCGCCACCACCGCCGTCGATTAGCCTGTCTCCGTCGCAAAGTGAATATTTGAACGGTGGACAGAGTGCGACCATCTCTTATACCGTCACCAACTGGGAACCATATTATCATGTCGTCATCTTATCCGCTGGAGACGGCACAGATACCTGGAATAACAGCTACGATACCAGTGCCAGTGGATCGTATGTTGAAACAGAGCATCCAGCTCCCGGTCAATCCATCTATGTGACCTATATTGCCTACGTAGAAAACGCAGAGGGAGCGGTATTGGCTACCGCAGAGTCCGGCACGATCACTTGGCGGGCGGCTGCGCTACCAAGCATTACGATGGGAGCGAGCCCGATTCGTACCACCAGCGGGAACACATCTTACATCTCGTACAGCGTCAGCAATATGGCGCAAGGGGATACCGTAGATGTCACGGCCGTGGGGAATGGAACGGACGAATGGCATGTGACAGGCAGCACTTCTGCCTTTGGAGCTTATGATGAAATGGAATTTCCGGAGAACGGGAATTCGACAGTAGTGACGTATACAGCGACGGTTTATAACGCCGAAGGTCAAGCTGAGTCTACAGCATCTGTGACAGTCACCTGGACCAGCTCTGTGCCGAGTATCAGCATGTCTTCACCCGCGCAAACCACAACGGGTCAACCCATTCAGGTGAGTTACCAAACGCAAAACTTGGGTTCTGGCGACTATGTGGTGGTCAAAGGTACAGGTGGGCAAGATATGTGGAGTGAAACGAGAGATACGGCTTCTTCTGCCAACTATACCGAAGTGGAGAATCCAGAAAACGGGCAAAAAACGGTGGTGGACTATACGGCCACAGTGTATAGCGAGTCAGGGCAACCACTCGCTCAAGCGACCACGACGGATACCTGGACAAGTCAGATGCCGACGATTACCCTAACGGCTAGTCCAACCTCGATGCAGCCTGGGCAACCGAGTACCCTCACGTATACCGTGGAAAACCTGGGGGCAAATGATACCGTCAGTGTGGTACCCGATGGTAATGGATCGGATATGTGGGACGTGAAAGGCCAAACCAATGCAACAGAGAGTTACCGGGAGACGGAAAGTCCGCCGGAGGGGCAAACCATCGCGGTCGATTATACGGCCACGGTCTATGATGATGCTGGAAATGCCTTAACCAGCGCAACGGTGAAAGTAGACTGGGTGAACGCTTGGACGGGCAATGTCACGCTTACGGCAGAGCCGAAGTTTCTGGCTACAGGACAGAGCACGACATTAACGGCGACATCGAGCGAAGCGATCCCAAACGGCTATGCACTCACCATCTACGATGCTTCAACCGGACAAGTTGTAGCGAGTGGTACGTCATCCACATTGACGGCTCCATACAGTAGTGGTGTACCAGAAACCGAACAGTTTGTGGCGCAGATATCCGACAGCTATGAAAATGTAGGCAGTCCTTCCAATACGCAAACAGTGGTGTGGAGTTCATTGAGTTTATCGGCTAACCCTCAACAATTGCCGTCAGGTCAGACCACGACCTTAACCGTGACGGGAGAGAATGTTCCAAACGGTGATTTTCTGGTGCTCTATAACGCCAGCACAGGTCAGGTGGTGGGATATAGCAACTCGACACCCTATACGACGACAGTCACGGAACCGACACCGCAAACGGATCAGTTCATAGCCTACATCAGTTCGGATACTTCGGATGGTGGAGCTTATGCTTCCTCAAATATGGTGGCCGTGGATTGGTACGGCGTCACACTGACGGTGAATCCGGCCTATTTGCCTACAGGTCAAACCAGCACATTGACAGCAACGGCACAGGACTTGCCAAGTGGGTATGTTCTCGATATAGAGAATCAAACGACAGGCCAGGTCATCGCAACAGGTCAACCCGGCCAAACGGAACTGGTCACAACACAGATGTATACCACGCCACTGACGGATCAATATGTGGCACAAGTGGTTCAGCCGAGCAATCCGACAGTACCAAATATGAACGTACCTGCTAGTGGTGAAACGATCAATGTAGGCGATCAAGGAGAAGTTTGGGCGGGTACCTCCAACCATGGCGTGGCCTATTGGAATGGTTCGACTTGGGTAGATGTAGGAGATCCGAATGGTCAGGGTCAAATTTTGGCACTCGCATATGATCCAGTGACGAATCAGGTATGGGCAGGCACCTCGAACGGAGCTGCGTATTGGAATGGATCTCAATGGATAGATGTTGGTAGTCCCTGGGGGACGGGTGTTCCTATTCAGGCTTTGGCTTACGACACATCTACAGGAGATATGTGGGCGTCTACCTATGAAGGCGTGGGTGTTTGGAATGGGACAACGTGGTCGAATATCCCAACACTACCTGGTGGCGGGCCAATTGGTTTCGAAGCAACCAATCAAGTTGTCAGTTTGGCCTATGATTTTGAAAATAATGTGATGTACGCCAGTGACTCTAATGGAGAAGTAGCCTATTGGAATGGATCTAATTGGATAAGTGCTGGTAATGAACATGGAGATGGGCCAATCTACTATGATCCGACTTTGAATCGTATATATGCAGGAAGTTACACCTATGGTGGCATTGGGTATATTTCAGCGCTTGGATCGAATTGGACAACAGTTTCAAATGCCAGTGCAGATTGGGGTATTGAGGCCATTACTGGGATAGGTGGAACTATTTATAACGGAGCGTATAACAACTATCAGTTGTATGCCTGGAATGAAAATCAAAGTGGTGCAAGTGCGGTAACGTCGCAAGGTGCGGACGCTATTTCCATGACGATTGGGCCAAAAGGTACCGTTTGGGTAGGGACAGCTGGAAATGGTGTTTATGAGTACAATCCTTGGTCGGGTTCAGTTTCTTATCCGGCGCCAACTGATGTCAATGGTTCGAGTTCGATTACGGCTCTTGTTTCTACGGCGCCTATGACTTTTATCAGTAATAGTCATCAAATTCTAAGCAATATACCGCAAGAAACGCCTAATCCAGGGTTTTCAGAAGATACACCGTTGAACCAAGAGGTGAATTTACAGACAGGTGAGTATGCCGAACATATGTATTTTGCTCCTTCCGGACAAACCATATCGTCTGTTTCAGCCTCTTTGGAAACCAATATGTTTGGGTACAACGGAGGCACATATTATTCGAATCCTTTTATCAAAGCGTTCAATAGTAGTGGTCAACAGATTGGAATAGATAATATCCAGGCAACATTTGATTCGCCTGGAGATCAAAGTGTGCATTGGACGCCGCCTTCTGGTTCAACAAGCCTTGCATTTGGGTGGGTTTATAACAGTGGGTATAATGGCGCGATCAACTGGACTGCTGAGTGGAGTGGTGTACAAATTCAACTGGGTACAGGCAATCAATACTTTCCATATTGGTCGTTTCAGTCTATGCCAAGTTATATTCCTCAATCGTTGTTTCCTTATCAAGCGGTGGCGAATGGGGAGGGTTATGGTTTTTGGTCCAGCAATCAAGAGGATGTTCCGAATGGAACAGAATTTTTTGAGTCCACTTTCCACTTGACATCCAGTCAAGAAGTGCAAGTGTCTGTGCCAACAACTGCGGACGACTTTGAAGCAGTTTATATTGATGGACAACCTGTATTACAAAATGGGTATTCAGCTGGATATTTGAATGCTCCCAATACTTCTTCAGTCAATGTCAATTTATCAGCAGGAGAACATCAAGTCATTATTGAGGCGATGAATACCAATGGATTTTATAGTGCTGTTAATAATCCTGCCAGAGCAGACTTGCAAATTCTTACGATGAATGGACAAATTCTGGTTCCCAATACACCGTCTGCATGGATGACAACGGGGTATCTGACTCAACTACCTCAAGGATGGTTTAGTGGTGCTGTTGGAACGTATCACTGGACGGAGTACGTTTTGCAAGAAAATCACAGTCAACCCATTTATCAACAACAAGCCTTTAGCGTTACGACCACGGCACAAAACGTGGCAGCGACATCTACAGTACAAAGCATCACGTGGTATCAGTATGTTTTGGATTTATCGGCTTCGCCTACTGCACTAAGTGCAGGAGATCCAACCACTCTTTCTGTAACCGCACCAAACGGTGCAGGTAGTCAAGATGTGATCAAAGTAGTGGATATCACCACGAATCAGGTGGTAGGCACGAGCGCACATGGTGCAACGTCTTGGACGGGACAGTGGACGGAAAATTCGCCACAAACCGATACCTTTGAAGCGTACTTGATCAATACGCAAAACGGTCAGCAGGATGCAGCGAGCAATCAAGTGCAGGTCACATGGTCGCAGGTGCCGTTGACGCTATCGGATGCAGAGGTTTATCACACACCAGGTTGGCAGAAAAACCTGGATGACTATAACTCGTACATGCAGATCAACAACCCAAGCATGATTCGGCCCGAAAGTGATTTTTGGGCGGGAGAGATGCTGATGTTCAAAGCTAAACCAAGTCGACCAGATATCGTTTCCGCCCACGTCACTGTGCAAGGGTTGACCTTTAGGTCAGATGTTCCAGGGGGCATGCCCATCGACTTTACCATGCCATTTGAAATTCCGCTGACGTATGACGCAGCTACAGGCTATTTGGAAGGGAACACATCGGGCGATTGGACAGAGTGGTTTCAGTACCTTGCGAATGGGACGTATACCGTGCAGTTCTGGGCTAAAAGTTCAGACAATCAAATTGCTACAGCTTCAGCAAGTTTTACGATTCTCCATCCTTGGCTAGGTGGGAATCTGGGCTCCTATTTCCAACTTCATGAAACGTATTAACCAACGGGCCGCCATTTGCAGGCGGCCATCAAAAAACTGCGGATTGAGTCAAAGTGAAGTTCACGCCTGTGGTAGCGTAGAATTAAAGTCCAATAGAGGAGTGACAGAAGATGAAGTCCAAATGGTTCATAGGTTTCAGTATATCCCTTATAGGTCTTGGAATGATCACTGGCTGCGGAAGCAAGCCAACGCCTGTTTCCAATGTGGTCATCAAGAAAACGCCACAAAATGTGAGCGATAAGCTTATTCCTGTGAAAGAACGAGAGATGTACGTCAAAGATCTACCCACAAAGGTGGATGCCGAGAATGTCGTGTATCTGTCACCGTTTGAAGGCTTTGCCATTCAACAGTACGCAGCGGTTTGGCCAAAACTGAAGCCGGAACCGGCCGTAGTTTGGGTAGGATGTGACCAGGTCATTGCAGAGAAAGCGTGGAAAACCGAAGGATTTTCTGTCGATCCTCTGCCCTCACAAAAGACTTTCTATAATCCTCAATTCTTGGCTACACCTGTGGCGTACCATAAAACGAAAGATATGTGGCTGGAGTTGCCGGGAATCATTGATCAAAGTACGAACTCTGATTGGATTCGGTTTTTTGAAAAAACCAACTAAAATAATCCCCAAAAGCGCTTTTTCTTTGTTTCCTGAGCCGTAGCGATTTGTCGCTGCGTTTCTTCTTGTATTTTTCTTAATGTATCCATTAGCAGAGCATCACGACGTTCTACGGAGTCTTGCAACAAACGCTCTAATCGAGTGATTTTTTCTTCAAATTTTAATTCTAATTCTTGTTTAATTTCATTTCTAATCTTAGGTAATAGTTGAAATTCAAGTTGTTCAAAAAAGGCCTGTTGGTATTCTAAAAATTCATTTTTCGCAATTAGATCCGTTTTGGTGAACGCTTGATCAGAGCGGCTATTATCTTCTAAACCAGAAAGAACGATAGCCGCTTGCTCTTTTTGTTTTAGCCTTGTTTGTAAAGAGATTGCAGCGTTTTCTAGCGTTATCCCTTTTCGGATTAATATCTGCATATCTCTGAGCGCTAGCACATCTTTATCGAAGAAAGCTCTTTTATCGTTCTCATCTCTTACGAACGCATATCCAGCCTTTTCTAACTCTAAACACCACTTTCTTAAAGTGCTATCTCCTATACCAAGCAGTGTAGCGACCTCTCGGGACCAATATATTTTACCGTTCTCCATGCGTTCGACCTCCTCGTTCTTGAATTTCTATCATAACCTTCATGAATCCTGTATCGATTCATCGGTTAAAAATTGGAACAAGAAAATAAATGATAAAGCATCTTATTAGTGTGTTGAAAACATCACAATAAAAATACAATAATTAGTGTGATAGATAATACTCTAAATGTTGTATAATACTCAACACAATGACCATACACTGGGGAGAAGAGGTATTGAAAGTGGGTGCGACTCTTACAATGAAACGAGAACATAAAAGTACGAGAAGCCCTGTGACTAGCGAAGTACTTCAATTCGTTCAGGATCATGTGTTGAGTGTCACGGATTTGGTCCGAACCAAAAAATTGAGTGAAATTCTAGATACTTATGCGGAAGGAACCAGTGATGAGGTTTTTGTTGTCCAGAATGGAAAGAACAAGAATGCCAAAGCAGTGCTTGCCGACTTAGAGTATTTTCAAAGACTCCTGAAGTACCAGGAGATCGTGGAACACGCAATTGATCTCCATATGCTCGAAGTGACGTTACAGCGAAAGAGCGATGTTGCAGATTTGTCTCTATCTGATGTGCTGGAAGATGAGGACATCACTTGGGAAGCAGTGGTTTCCTGTATGGATAAGATGGAGTTGGAAGATTGACATGTCTGATCTGATTGAAAAATTGAATCAGACGTTGCGCGAATATGGCGTGGAGGTCAAGTTCTCTAAAAATGCTAAACAAGATTTCAAATCATACGGCAAAGACGAAAAGACAAACATTATTTCAATGCTGGTTTTACAGGCTAAAAAAGGTCCTCTGCTGAAGCCAGATGGGAATGGCAAACCGCTGCATAAAGAATTGGCGGGTTTTGCAAAGATTAAGCGCAATGATCTGTCTCTTCGGATTATTTATAGACCTCGACGGGCTGATGAATTAGTAGTTATGGAAGTTATTGCCATTGGACCAAGAGACAAAGAAGAAGTTTATCGTATGGCCATGCGCCGACTGATCAATTTTTTCGATGAGATGGAACATGGCAAAGAATGAAAGGAGGAGCCAAGTGGCTCCTTTGTTGTTAACTTAACGCTTTGTATGGATTAGAAGGGGGTGAACAGGTTAGTCGTTATATAAGCCCGACTTTAGATTGTTTAAGAAATTGTTCTGGATAAGCGGTGTCCGAGCATTGAAAGGTTGTTCAACTGTGCGATCTTCGCTAGATGACGATACAAATTGTTGAACGATTTGGAATAAGACTTTCTGAGCATTTTCGTCTTTGAGCGCCTGATACTGTTCTAGTGATAAGTCAGATGGAAGTGGAATCGTGATTTTGGGTGTATGGTTCACCATTTCCTGGATCTTATCGAAGAACAGTGCGCTTAACATTTTGCTATCGTTGCTTTTGATCTTGTTCAAGTAAGCCAATTCTTCTTCAGACAGGTTCTTAGGTATGCGGAAAGATAACACATCTCCGTGATTTAACGGGGTTGACCGTTCCGAACGACGAGATTTAGGTTTCGGCATGGTTCATCATTCCTGTGTAAACTGACTAAGCGCCAGCTTGTAGTATGCGTTTGCAATGGACCAAACGGATTGTTCCGCTTCTAAAAAGCGTAAAGGATAGTTTTCTGAATCTCGGTTCAGCGTCTCTAAATAATCTTTGAGTAAAACAGCACCGCCACCAATCAGATACGCAAAGCGGATTTCTGGAATTCGAGTCCAAAGTTTACGGATTTGCTTGTATTCTTCTCTCGCAAGGGGTAAGAATACTTCGTCCACAATCGACTTGATGCTTGTGCGGTTACCTTTTACATAGATCTGATAGCGCTCTTGAGCGTCGGTGATGACATCCACGACGTTTTTGCGAGAACGGAAGGTGTATCCATATTCGTCTAGTACTTTGTCAATGATTTGGTCGAGATAGGGGGATACGCCTTCCTTCAGGCCCTCTGAATGCGTATTGTCCACGTCGCCACCGGGTTTAATAATGGCGGAATCTGTAGACATGCCTCCAATATCATGGATAAGGACATGGGCATTCATGAGTTCTTCGTTTTTGATGCTGCCATTTTCGTTTAGCACCAGGTCTACCATGGCAGCGTGTCCTTCGCTCCCTACTAAAACTTCTTCAAATTGGATTCGAACTCGTTTTCCTTGATAAACCGGCGTGTCGAGAAAGGTGACTTCATGCGAGTTTTGAAGCAATCTATCACGGAAGATAGGACGAAGTTTGCGCTTGGTTTCACGTAAGGGTAAGCCTGTAGACAGTTTGTACGTCGCCTCAATCATGCTGTTATCTCCTTGCGAGGACTGCACAGCGTCCAGTGCAAGAGCTGTTAATAACATCACAATCGTTTGGTCATTGGTAGCTTTGTCCATATCAACAGATACTTCATCGTGATTTTCCTGTTCTGATGCGAGTTTGCCCACTGCAAACACGCCTTTACCTTGTTTGAGTGCACCAGACAAGATGGAACAGTGTAGACCGTCGAGCGGGTTTTGCTCAAGTGCAACCACTTGTCGTTCTTCGGACATATTAGCCACAACATTGGGGATATGAACTTTGTGTCCAGGGAATACAGCCTTGAGGGAGTCATTGCCGATATCAACGGCGGCGATACGAGTTATGGAAGACATATTTTCTCTCCTTTGCCGTGTAAACGATTGTAAACAAAAAACGTAAACAATCGTATACATTCTATTAAAAACAAGAAAAACCTCTTTTCAAATAAGAAAAAATAGAACATTAATAACAAAAGAATTTTATCTGAAAAAAACTTTGTTTACAAATGTATACGTGATTTTAGGCGAAATTCTATGTATACAAAAGTAAACATGATGTAAATTGATTGACGCATTAATTTGTAAAAACCCTTTTATTTATTGAAATATAGCGATTAAGAGAAAATGTTTACTAATGTAAACAAACTTCGTAAACGTTTGTATACAATTTTTTGAGGGTCGAAAAAACACAGATAGTTCCAATAGCTTTGAAAAAATATGGATTGAATAGAAAAAAAACAAGTGATACATTGTAAGCAATCCTGCCTAAGTATGAGATTTTCCCTTCCTACATCTCATACAGGTCAGGAAGTGTGGAGTAGCCAAAACCAAGAAACCTGGTCGGAGTAGCCGAAGCCAAGAAGCCCGCCGTCATGGAGTAGCGAGAGCGAAGAAGTGAAGGATGGGTGGAGTAGTGGAGGCAAAGAAGTCAGGTGGAGAGCAGAGGCCAAGAAGCACGAGAGTACTGACCTGGCAACCATCAGGGAGGTCGGTGCTACGTTCCTGGTTGCGCAGCATCGGGCGGTAAAGAAGCCTCGATGGAGTAGCCAAAACAAAGAAGCCCTAATGGAGTAGCGGCAGCGAAGAAGTTAGCGGTGGAGTAGTGGAGGCGAAGAAGTCGTGCGTGGAGTAGCCGCAAAAACCAGGGAAACTGTCTCATCTGTACTGGCCGGATGAGGTTGGGATCACAGGAACTGCCAGAATGGTCACGGGGACACTCTTTGGAACAGGAGCAACGAAGCGCAAGGCGCGAACGTGACATCGATCCCATCGGGCATGGTCTACCGAATCAATGGACTAGAATTGCGAGTTTGACCGAAGTGGTCAAAGTGTGTGGCTGATCTATGGATCGCTCGCAAGCTGCACTCATCGTTCCATGAGGCCCATCGGGGTGATGCAGCATCGGTGCTAAACACCATTTTTTTTACCCTTCAATTAGAAGGTGACAGTTTTGTATGATGATAAAAAAATCAAACAATATAAAGACTATCATTTAAAAATATATATTTAGAAAAAGTAATAGAGTAGAAATGCTCTGCGCAGCCTTAGGAAAGCTATGCCCAAAAGCCCTCGTTTGAGCGTCGCAGACCCTAGCGTGAGCTGGGGCGAGACGTTCAAATGAGGGCGCACAAGGAGGCAGGTAAGTGACGGTAGGTACATATAGTAACTTGATGGCACAAGTAGAGAAGTTGCGCAGGCATGCAAAACAGGGGAGTGTGCAGACAAGATACCGATATTATCACGCGGTGGATCGATTTTGCCGGTTTGTTGCAGCAGAGTACAAGTTACAGAAGCTGGCGAATGTGAAAGAGAAGCATATCGTGGCGTATGCGAAGCGATTGCAGGAGACAGGGAAGTCAGCCGGGTATGTGAAGACAGAGTTGTCAGGAATACGATACTTCTGTCACGAGCTAGGTGTAGAGGTAGTGACTAACGAAGAAATTGGCGCATTACTAGGGAAGAAATTAGAGCGTCGTCGATTTGGTGAAGTGCCAAGGGCGTGGAGCGACAGCGAGGTAGAGAACGCGTTGAAGTGGGCGCGGTTGGAAGGGAAAGAGGACTTGGTATTGATCATCAAGCTGGCGCGGGTGTTGGGATTGCGGATACACGAAACCATCCGTTTGCGGCAAGGACAAGTTCAGCAGGCTTTGGCAGAGGGGTATCTGACGATCAAAGGGAAAGGCGGTCTGGTTCGGGAGGTTCCTTTAACAGGGAAGGCGCGAACGGCATTGAAGGCAGCGTTAGAATTGGCGCAACAGGAACGCCTTTTTGTGCGTTCGAATGAAAAAGCGCACCAGGTACAAAAGCGGGTCGAGAATTGGATTTACAACCGACGATCGGAGTTTACAGAAGGAGAGACAAAACTTACGTATCACGGATTGCGTCACACATACGCGCAAGAACGGTATGCGTATCATTTGCGCCGTCTGGATGGGAACGAGAAGTGGGCGCGGTTGGCGGTGGCAGAGGAGTTAGGCCATGGCCGGGACGCTGTGACGCGGATTTACTTGGCCGGATACAAAGCTAAAGTGGCGGATGGGGCGACGGGTCGACGCGTTCACTTGAAACGGGAGTGAGAGGCGGGGATGGCGTGGATGGCGTGGATGACGCATCGTTGGAGTGGTATGTGGAGCATCGACTCGAATATTTGCAACATCGTCAAGAACGCTTGCGGTCGGAATTAATGTCGGAAACGGTGGATAGTGAGCATTTTCCCTATGATAGACTGCGCGAGTATATGGAAAACAAGGGAAGGATTGCGGAATTGAAACGGCTAAGAGAGCGGTCAGAACGATGGTAGATGTAAATATGAAGCGAGCGTGCAAGAAGTGCGGAAGAGAGATGCCGTGGACGGAGCGGTATTTTTCGCAAAAAAACGGTCAAATGAAGCAGATCTGCCATTTATGTGCTGAGCGTGCGAAAGAGCGCAAACGGAGTTTGCAACGGGCGAGAAACGGTGAAGAACTCGAGTATACGAATCGGCTGATGCTGATGCGTTTGGTAGCAGCGGTGGTGAGTGCGATGCGAGAAGAAGAGCAGCTGGAGCAAGCGCGGATACGTCGAGAACTGTGGGAGAGGTCGAGGCGAAAAAATATAGGGAAATGAGCATTGAATTAAGCAGGACAATCAGAAGCGTGGTGAGAGCCATGCTTTTTTTGTTATCAAAAATTCTGGCATTTTTTTGGCGCTTTTTCGGAGACGAGACGTGAGACAATCCATAGAGGGGGAAAAAGAGGTGAGATCGCCGCTCAAAGTTGAGGAAAACTTGACGCTGCGTCTAGTCAAAAAAGCCTCAAAATGGGGGCAAGGAGGAGTAGGTATGTTGGCAGATGTTGCATGGGTCAATCCGCATCAACTCACACCACATCCTGAACGAGCACGTGTGGGGACGATATTGAAGAAAACAGATGGGAAGTATCAGCTATTGAGAGATAGCATAGCAGCGAATGGGATCGAAGTGCCGCTCAAGGTGCAGGCAGGGACGAACATCATCCTGGCCGGGCACACACGTCAACGCATCGCGATAGAGCTTGACATGCAGATGGTACCAGTACAGTACATGGACGTCGATGATGAAACAGCGGAGTTTACGATGGTGATCGATAATCATCTTCGTGCGGGTGATGAGAAAGATCCTATCAAAATGGCGGAGACGTTCAAAGCTATCGTTGATTTGATTGGATATAGTCGGGGAGGTCATCGGAATAGAAAAGTCGATGCAGAGAATATTCACTTATCAATGGCCACATCGGACGCCTCTATTGAGGAAAGTTCAAACGGACCTAATGTCAGTTTGATGAATTTAATAAGGAAAAGAACCTTAAAAGAAATATCTGGATATTACGGGATGACAGAAAGAAATTTTTATAGATATCTGGAATTGTTAAAACTGATACCCGAATTAAAAGAAATGGTTTCACAAGAAAAAATCGGGTTAAAAGCTGGCACTATATTAGCCAAACTTCCCGAAGAACAACAAAAGAAACTATATGACAGTATCCCTGTAGCGCAACGGATGAAATCGGAATATCGACTCGGAGAAAAGGAAGCCATCAATCTGGCAGAAATCTATGCTATAGACAAAAAACCAACGACATCTGTAGCTATGCCCATGCAATCAGATGTCATCAAGAAAACGTTAAAGATCGAAGAAGAGCAAGATAGTCAGGGTTCTAACGATGAGTTGTGGATGTATGGTAAATCAAATGACAAAATCTCGGTGGGAGCGGCAGCGCTCCACTATATCAGTGATGAACATCGCAGGGATTATTTAGAGGCAGCCAATGCTGTGGATGAAGCTCATGGTAAGAATAGTACTGAAGAACGAAAAAAAATCGAAGACGCCACACAAGAAATTGCCGAAAAAATCGTTTTAATGGAAGACGAATCCACGCGAATAGCTTATGGGAATCGACAATTAGAAAGTTCATGCAAAGAAGCATTGGCAGATATCCAAAGACATGAAGTGAGACTAATAGCCAATCGATCGGTAGTAGGAAAAAACTTGGATATGAAAGTCATAGAATCTTGGGATCGGGTGATGTCCGAAATAAAAAGGCTATACGAGAAAATGGAACAGATGAGAAATCTGGATGGCGATGTTCATGCCTGAGCTCATCTATCACTACAGTGGGAACCGTATTCGATATGGGGACTATAGCGATATTATCGTGCTTGGTGAACGTGGAAAGAAAGTTTGGAATCAACAGGTATTGAGAAAGCTTGTAGAGCCTGAACGACCTTGGCTGGTTGAGTGTTGTTGTCAGACCAACCTATAGTGGACCCAAGAAACTGGACACCAGGTAGGAGGATAGTTGGGTTACACTAAGCCTATGAAAAAACAATACACTCCCGAGTTCAAATCGAAAGTTGTCCAAGAGATTCTCAAAGAGGAAAAAACCATGGCACAGATTGCTGCGGAGTACGGTGTTCACCCCGTCCAATTGAGCCACTGGAAGAAAGTCGCCGTTGAGAACATGGCAATCCTGTTTGTAGATGAACGCAAGGCCCTGAAGGAACAAAAGGCACAGGAACAGAAAATCGAACGACTCTACGCAAAGGTCGGTCAACTCACCACTCAATTGGAGTGGTTAAAAAAAGAGTGGCATCGATCCGGACAAGGAGTGAGCGCGTGTCCATGGTTGAGCGGGAGAATGAACAGGTTCCCCTGCGAACCCAAGCGAATCTCCTAAACCTGAGCCGATCCAGCCTTTATTACAAGCCAGCTGGCCCGTCGGAAGATGAGGTGAAACTGAAGCATCAGATTGATGAGATCTACACTGCGCACCCGACGTATGGCAGCCGGAAAATCGTTCACATGTTGCGGCGTGAGGGTTGGGAAGTCAATCGCAAGCGGGTGCAGCGTTGCATGCGCGAGATGGGAATTGAGGCCATTTATCCAGGCCCAAACCTGAGCAAGCGCAATCTGCAGCACAAGATTTACCCATACTTGCTGCGCAATGTAACGCCGAACCATTCGAATCATGTCTGGGGAATCGACATCACCTATATCCGCCTCAAGCACGGTTGGATGTACCTAGTCGCAGTGATTGATTGGTACTCACGGTATATCGTGAGTTGGCAACTGAGCGATACACTTGAGCTGCCGTTCGTTCTGACGGCCGTTCACTCCGCACTGAGACAAGCGAAGCCAAAGATATGGAATAGTGACCAAGGAAGCCATTTTACAAGTGATCAGTACATCAGTTTACTCAAGGAAGCCGAAGTTCAAATCAGCATGGATGGCAAGAACAGAGCGCTGGATAATATCATTACAGAGCGATTATGGTGGAAGCAAGGCAGAGAATTGGAGCCTTATTCAAGAATACAACTACGACCGTTCACACCAATCACTGAGCTATCTGACGCCGGCTGAAGTTTATTTCCAGCAGGAGCGCACTGCACTACATCCTCCTGCTGCTGTCTGAAAAGTCAGTAATGTTTTCATAACTTAAACTAGAAAATCAGTGTCTTGACAAAGGGGGTTCACCTTATCTGTAAAAGGATCTCTCAATACCTCCATGGCGTACCTTAGTGCCAAATTCATTTACAAAATTTAACCACTCTAATTTAGTGTCAAATTATTTGTAATATAATCAACCTATCAGTCGATTTTGGTCACTTTTATGGTGTTAATCGGTAAACATAATTTCATCAAGATAACATTCGTATTTGTTAGTAATCTGTTTGTATAATTGAAACGCCTCTTTGTGATTTCCATTAGATTCAAGAATAATTGCATAGATTCTTTGAGCTTTACAAAATTCTCTTAGCCAGTTATGTGCATTAAAATACTGGATGATATGGTCTAAGGTTTCAGTAATATTACTCAATTTGTCTTTAGCGTATATTGCGGCTTCGTAGTGAATCAGGCGGGCGCGGGCGGCTTGCCCTTCATCGTTAATCGTTTCGAACATATTCACTGCTCGATTGGACATTTCTTTGCTGGTGATGAAATCACCTTTCTTAAAAGCGCAACGTGCTAATTCTACGTAATCGTACGCAATGCCTCTAATCGATTGAGTTTTCTGATGTAGTTCTAATGCCTGGTGGATTAAACGAATTGCACCATCATAGTCCCCTTCAAGGTACTTACAGCGAGATAAATTATGGTTGGCATTTGCTACAGACTCAAAGTTTTCGAAAGCTTCGTAAATACCTTTTGCAGTTAAGAGATGGTGCTCTGCTGTCTTAGGTTCATTCATCAATAAATATGTTTGCCCAAGGCCGAATAATATGTTTGCATTCTCTTCGCTGTTTTGGTCGTCAATAAACCTACGTGCCTGTTCATAATGGATAATGGATAATGCGTATCGCGAAACTCGTCCATAATAAATCCCTAGTGCATAACTTGTTTTTTTAAAGAGCTCAGGATTATCGTTAGCTGATACTATCTCAATCGCATTTTGAGTGTCCTCAATTGCTTTTTGGAAATATCCTAATTTGTATTTAATACGCGACCTTTCATAATAAGCTAACGCTTTTACCGCCATGGTAACAGATGTTTCTAAATATTTATCAATAATTTGTAATCCCTCTTCAAGTTTTCCGCTCCGAGCCAATGCAACAGCTAGCAACATATTGGCGTGCTCATAAAGGTTAGCTAGACGGAGTTCTTCCTCTTGGTTCTTCAGCAGAGAATTCAATACGTCAATTGCCTTGTCAACACGATCCATAGAAATTAATTCATCGCACAGATCAAGCGTGGGCTTTACCGATGAAAAATTCATTTTCGCCGATGCAACATTTTCATTTTCAAACAACTCATTAGGATGTATGTTAAAAAATTGACTGAGTTTCGCAACTGTACGAGGTCCGGGGTTTTTTTTGGAGCCGTTTCTTAGCAGTGCTAAATATCCCGCTGAAATTCCTATATCGGATGCTATTGCCCTTAATGATTTCGAAGTATCAATTTCATTGTATTTTGATGTGAGAAGCATATTTAATTTATGAGAAGAGAATTTCAATATACACCATCCTCAATCTTTTACTCTATTATATTATATTAACTAGATGTAAACCAGAGTACAGTTCACTAAATCAATATTTAATAATTGACTGTTTTTATAGAAATGTCATAACATCATACTGTAAAATATTTTATTTGGAGGTGTATTTATGAAAACTAAGTGGTTGAGTGTAATTGCCTGTTGCATGTTTGGGTTGTTCTTTTGGAGCGTTACTTCAAACACGTCAACAAGTCCATCAACAATTGATCCACCGTTAAGCTCTTCATCCACGTATACATCATGATGGCGGAAGGCTGATGGGGATGGCCGTTTCTTAATGTCTTTTTTTAGACATTGAGGGAGGCCATTTTTAATCTTTTTGATGAAAGCAAAATAAAAAAGCACACTTACGAAAGAATTAATTTTGATTAATTTAGAATACGATATTGACAAGTTCAACCCCAAAGTGCATTCTAAATTCATCGAAAATACCAACTAAACAAAATAAACCATCAAATTTAGGATGGAGAATTTTACGCTAGAATAGCCTGAACATAGATTACTTATTAAATATTTTCTATGATAATACTTAATTTGTATTTTTTGGAGATGGTGATTAGTGGAGTGGACTAGGGATCAAGTAAATAAAATGGCAGGAGCAATGACAACCACCGTTGGGCTCATTACTACCTCTAAGGGTGAATCTCATAACGTGATGGCTGCTGAATGGTCGTATATGGTTTCGAAAATGCCTCCTCATATTCTTGTTTGTATATATGAAGAGAATATAACGGGTGACTGGATTGCAGAGACAAAAGAATTTGGGATAACTTTCTGTAGTGAAAAGCAAGCATCACTAGCTAATTTTTCTGGTAGTTACAGTTGGAATGATATTACGAAGCTCAATTCAAATTTGTATGACCTGTATCCGGCGAAGTATATCAATCCATATCTTATACGCGGAGGTTTATTGGCTTGTGAGTGTCGCCTCTCAAACGTCATAAGTCTCCCAGAATATCGTTTATTCATTGGGGAGGTATTAAGATGTGATTTTGATGAGGCCATGATTAATTCTCCACTTATAAAGCATGGCGCGATGTATTCCATAGGACAGCGTATCGATCACGGTCCAACTACCTTTTCAGCCGATATAATTGAAACTGAAGATAATGAAACAATGTTAAGAATAGCTGGACGAGTCGCCTATCAATCCATTGGTGTCCCAACTATAAAGGTAACTATTGTATATGTGGATGGAAATCAAGATGCGATAGAACTTTCAGTAAATTCAGATGGTTATTTTTATACGAGTATGCCTAAAAGTGTAAATACCCCTATTTTGGAGATTTTTTGTTCCTTAGGTGACGACATAAGTCGTCCAGCTACTTTTCGAATTCCAAGACATTAATTCCTTTGAAGGGGGGTGAAGAAATGAAAAAGCCTATTCGTCGTGCAGCTGTCTCTGGCAAGTAAATTTTGGACGCAAGGTAATCCGGAGGTTGGATTCAACTCCGGATTACCCTATATCTAATTACAGGGGGATTAATATGGAACTTACAAATCGTGTTGTACGTGTTCTTTATATCCAAGACTGTGGCATTTTGGTATCTGATATTGTCGGTAGAATACATTTACTAGATGAGAACTTGAGGATGATTCGGTCTTCTCCCGTAATTTCTAATGGGCAACCCGTTTACGCTATTCATGTAGCCGACAAATGGATTGTCGGTAGAGACAGAACTGGAAATATACTCAGATGGTCGTTAGATAATCTGGATCTACTTAATATCTATAATGCGAATACAGTCTGCGATACGGAGATGTTAATGTTAAATGAAGAACCCTCCCCAAAACTTAGTCACGGCATCACCGTATGGCGCGATAAGGTTTATGTGAATAATGGTTATATGCAACTTGTGGTTCTCAATCTACAGTCATTCGCCGTTGAGAGAATTATAACTTCTCCGACTGGCGACATACCAATAGAATGGATATGTACAGATCATCCCGATATTCACGCTATTACCGATAGGCGTGGACACTTATACATCGGAAATCTGGATACAATGGAGTTTGGAAACCCTCTAACACTTGATCAATTTTCATTACATCGAGTTTTATACGATAAAAGACACAATCGTTTTTGGGTCACCCGCGATGGTGGTAACAGAATGCCGTTAAACTTAAACAATGGTATTGTTACGGTTTCGTTAGATGGAATAATAGAGCAAGAGTTTCGGTTCGCACGTGATGATATTGAATTTCTTGTATTTACACCTAATTTTGAAAAAGCAATTTCAGGTGGATTTGATGGGGTTCTTACATTTTTTGATAATACTCAACGCGACCTCCAAATTGAAAGGACTATTACCGGGTTCCCTCACCAATTAAGCGATTGTACCCTTGGACGGGATGGGCAAATATATGTTTTAACGCAAGATGGAGAAATCATGAAAATTGACGAGAATGGACAATGTATTAAGGCTCCGTTTCGTCGCCAAGCGGTTTGGGATATTCAGAGGTCTCCTTCCAATCCAAACCATTTAGTTTGTGCAACAGACGATGGAGTGATTACTATGGAGGTCGACACTACTCCCCGTGGAGAACCCAATGTTCAAACCAAAAAGCATTATGTGACCGGGCTCGGTTTTACGCGTCGTGTTGTTCCTCTTCCTGATGGCTACCTTGGTGTAACTCGAGATCAAAAAATTTTTCGGTCAGGTAATGATGATAAAATTTTATGGATTCGAGATTTACCACCGCTGTTGAATACCATTTCTGTTTCTCCGAACTTAATGGAAGTATTGGTGGCAGCCGACATAGGTGGCTTCGTTTTAAAGGCGAACACAGGGGATACCATTGAACAGCTTTCTGTTGATGATTTACCTATTTGGGCAAGTACGTATTTGCCTAATGGTGAACGAATTCTTGCGAATCGCAACTGTACTGTTTGTTCTTTTGAACCAGGCCAAACTTCACCCAAGTGGACAGTGGAATTGGGTGGGTACCCAAAACGTTTATACTACCTAAAGGATTCGAATTCTCTATTTGTAGTTGGTGGTGGAGGCGTTCGTGAGATTAGTGCAGATGGATCCGGGCTTATTCGTGAGTGGGAGGAGTTTATGGAAAATACGTGTGAAAACGCAGTTCTTGTAGATAATACGGTTTGTGGTGTTACTTATGGATGCCAACTGCTGGCCTATGATTATATATCTGGAGAACTTGTTGGTCTTATCGAGGATTTACCCGATATTCCGAAGGGACTCAACGTATTGCGCAAATCTAATGGTTGTCCAGTTATCCTTGTCGGAGGCAGAGGAGGGTATCTAGGGATGTTTGAGTTGGATCGAAAACGTATGGATAGACCATCAGGGGCTCTTGAAAACCTGCATTATTCATACATTCCGCGAATGGGGTTGCAAACTGAACTGAATCTATCCGTTTCTTTGGAAGGAATACTCAGAACCGTATGACTAAACAGGTACAATGGTCACCTTGGCGGGATAAACAATTTCTCTTCTTTGCGAGCGGTAATTTTATAGATAATGTGGGTAGTTCTATTTATAATGTTGCACTTCCGTTATTTATCTATGATGTTACTAAATCGTTAGTTGCGATTTCCTTTTTCGTCGCAATGCAGCCGTTAAGTATGCTTTTAGCCCCCATTTTCGGTACACTAGCTGATCGCTTTGGATCACGGGTTCTTGTTATTCCTGGATTGACATTACAATTGCTAGCTGCTCTTGGCATAAATTTGGTGACCATAAATGAGCTAGGAAAGGTACACGAAGGAAGCATGTTATTATCGTTTTTACCGCTAATGCTTTTCGTAGAAATTGGGGGTAACGCATATCGGCGAGGATGGATGAGTGGATTGCCTGGGATGTTTGGGGGGAATGCGGTTAAAGCAAGAGGGAGCCAATTTACGCTGTATGTTGCATCTACGATTTTAGGACCCTTACTAGTCACAGTTGGGCTTCCTACTATTGGGTACTTGGGGTTGTTGTGGGCCAATTTAATTTCCTATATTGCTCCAATGATTGTGTGGTGGATCGGAGTACATCCGCCTAGGGTGCAGAAGAATGGCGAATTTCACTTTCAATTCTTCCAGGACCTTAAAGAGGGATGGCAAATTATCCGAAACAAGCCGCAACTTGTAAACTACTTAATTGTTTTGGTGCCACTCACATTTTCAACAGTGGTCGATGCGCTAGTCATTTACTATCTTCGTCACAACTGGAAATTGTCTGCTCGAAATGTGAGTACAATTTATGCGATTGCAAACATCGCAAGTTTCATTGGCTCGCTTTGGGCAAGTGAACAGAAAAAATTTAGACTTAGATTGTTTCTTGCAATAAGTGTAATAGGGTTACTTGTCGTATTACTAATGCTACCTATTCCGTTTTTGCCATTGGTTCTGTTCACAGTCATACTGAACGCTTTTTTTACTGGCGCATTTGGAGCAATGGACGGAATGCTATTAGTGGCATACTCACCGGAATCTGCATATGGGCGAATCAGTGGTATATACCTTTTACTGGGTGGGATTCCTGCTTTTGTATCACCACTTGTAACACCTCTTATTAAGAGAGGTGTAGGGATCCAGGGTACTTTTTTAATATTGGCTGGTGTAGCATGCTTGTCTGCATTCTGGGTCGTTTGGAAATGGAGTGTATGGGCTGATACTTCTGTTAATACGGAGGAATCACTTGATATCAGCCTATAATGTTCTTCTTTATCCTTGTTCTATAGGATGTGATATCAATGGATTTAGATTTTGAGTGGATCCCTATCCCGGGTGGGTCAGTAAGAGTTGGCAGTACTTTGGATGAAATTGATCAAGCTTTTGAATTTTGGAAGGAAAGGCTGCTGGTAAAGCCGGGGTGTCGTGGTGATTTTAAAAGTTGGTTAATGAAGGAATATCCACCGTCTGTTATTCAGTTGAACTCATTTTCTATATCAGACATCACGATTACTAACAATTTGTTTCGTAAGTATTGTGATGAGACGAGGCATCTCCCAAGTGAGAGTTTAAGGAATTTGGAATTAGGTGGTGGAGAAACCCATCCTGTTTGGGGTGTATCGTTTGAGGAAGCAATATCTTTTTGCCAATGGTTATCAGGAAAACTAGGAAGCTGTATAACCTTACCTACAGAGGCGGAATGGGAGTATGCCGCTCGAGGTAGTACGAATTCCGAATATCCATGGGGAAATGTGTTTGATCCATACGTTTGTAATGTATATGAAACAGGCATTGGGAAAACAACGCCTGTGCGTACCTTTAGGGAAGGCCGTTCATATTTTGGCCTCTACGATATGGGAGGAAATGTTGAGGAATGGGTCAGTTCTAAGTATGTACCTCATCCAGGGGGTCAACTAATAAAAGATGACCTGTGGGAATTACTTGGCCCAAAATATCCAATTCTAAAGGGCGGATCCTTTTCACGTGGAGGAGACTTGGCACGGGTTGCGCGTCGGCATGGAAGACATCCAGATCCTGAATTTCGATTTACTGGTTTTAGGGTAGTTATGCGGTCTAATAACTAGGAGGTTGATTTTATGCATACAGGTCCCATTACCGCTGTAATTGTCTCTAAAGATGGGAGATATATTTTTACTGGAGGCTATGATAGGAAAATAATAGCATGGGATTTTAATGGAAATAACCATGAAATTATTGGTTCACATGATCATTTGGTGAATTGCCTTGCTCTATCGAATGATGGGAAATTACTTGCTTGTGGCAGTGCAGATTACACAATTAGTATATATGAAACACAGACAAGAAAATTAGTGAATAAATTGATAGGGCATGCAGATGATGTCGAAGCCATATCTTTTGCAAAGAATGGAACACTTCTAATCTCTGCTTCAAATATTCATGACAATCGAATTCTTGTATGGGACGTTAAAACTGGTCGTATAATTAGACAATTCTCGGAACATTCAAAGTGCGTTAACAGTATTTGGGTTTGTGATAACTTAGTCTTTTCCGTAGCTGATGATGGGAATGTTTTTAAATGGGATATAGATACAGGTTCTATCATCGATAGATTGTCAACTGCGGAAATGGACCTCGACTGTATCAGTGGCGATGAGGCGAGACGGAAATTTGCTGTAGGATGCGATGATGGGAAGGTACTGTTCTATAACATTGACAGTCTAAAGTTAGAACGAGAATTAGTTGCACATGAGCGTGGGGTCAAGAAAATTGTATTCTCTCCCTCCGGTCAATATTTTTTAACTTCCGGATATGATCACAGTATAAATATTTGGAAAACTGACGACTACAAGTTGATAAGAAAACTTGAAAACCAGACTTATCAATGGGAACGTTCACTTGCTTGGACTCCTGATGAAAAAAACATTATTGGAAGCAGCTTCGGAAAAACGTTTTGTTTTTGGGAAGTTGATTCAGGAAAATGTGTATCTTCAGACAACATATTGGCGACTCCTTCCATAAATGATATAGCTGTTAGTGGGAATGGAACAATCGTAACGGCTTCGGATGATGGAGTGTTTCGTATTAATGGGAAAGATGTTTTGAACAGGTATGGAACGTTGAACAACGCTACCTGCATTTCCCTAGACGGCGAGTTTGCAATATGGGGCAATCATGCGGGGCAGGTTTGCTTGTTTAATGTTCACGAGCATTTATTGATTAACACATTAAACACAAACGGACCAGTAAACACGATAAAGTACTCTCAAGAGAAAAATGCATTTTATATTGGTACCTACGGAGGATATATTCATGAATTTAGTCTGAGTGATAGGGATATAGTGAAAACTATTCGCGCACATAACGGTGCCGTTAAATCTCTAGACTTATTCGGTGAAATGCTAGTCACTGGTTCGAGTGATGGACGGATCAGAGTGTTCGACCTTCGCGATTGGACACACTGTGAGCTTGTAGTAACGCCATTTATTGTGAATGATCTGTGTTTCTCTACAAATGGAGAATATATAGCTGTCGTAGGTCGAGATAAAATTACGCGTTTTATTGAGACTAAAACTGGAAGAGTTATAAATCAACATCGCGTACATCGGTTTTCGATTAAATCCGTGGCAATTAATAGCTCAGATGTTGTTTTTGCTGGCGATTACTGGGGACATGTCTCAATTTGGCATCCCTTTTCTTCAGAGGAACCCCAATTAAAAAGAATCTCTCCAAACGGAATAAGCGCTATTAGAAATCTTGGAGAGAAAGTGCTAGCAGCCTCTTGGGACGGTGGCATATATAGTATTTCCGAAACAGGAGCAACGACGGTCTATTTTCGTCTCTTTAAACAAATTGATGAAAAAATTCTGAATTTTGCTTGATTCTCTATTTAAAAGCAAGAATAGATTGATTATTAAATAGAGAACGGGAGGAAGAGTCAATGCAGGTTGATCCAGGCTTTGTTATTGAACTTTCTGAAAGTGAGAGGGAGCATGTCAGGAACCTATCAAATTCTGTAGGCTCTATGGAACAAGTTAATGATGAATTACTGAACCGGATAGAAGTGGTATCCCTGCAGTTGCCACATAGGGTGGTTTCAAATCTGATTGCTTTTAAGCGTTCTTCGAACAATTATGGAATGCTACTGCTTCGTGGTCTTCCAATTGACGTACAGTTACCTCTTACCCCGACTACTGCTCAAATCGGGACAGTGCCGGATATCACGACAAGTAAAATTGTATTACTCTTGCACATGCTTCTCATTGGAGAACCTATTGGGTACGAAGATGAACAGAATGGGGAATTATTTCATCATGTCTACCCTATCAAAGGTTGTGAACATCGTATTGAAAACTCAGGATCCAAGGTTTTTTTTGACTATCATACCGAAGATGCCATTCATCCTTTCCGCCCAGATCATCTTGCGTTGTTATGTTTAAGGAATGATCATGACGAAACAGCAGAGACACGTGTATCTTGTATATCTAAAGCGTTACAAGTTATATCGCCGCATGCAATTAACATTTTAAGAAAAAATCTTTTTGAACTTAAAGCTCCTTCGTCTTTTGGAAAACCGCTCAGTATAAGAACACCAGTATTAACCGAAAGTCTGTTATTGCCAAGAGTTTTATTTGATTATGCAACTATGAAGGGCGTAACAGAGGAAGCACAGTGGGCACTGGAACAATTAAACCGAGCATTTAATGAATGCAGTATTAGTGTCAAACTAAAACCAGGAGACCTTGCCATTATTGACAACCGTATTGCAACACATGCCCGTACAACATTTGAGCCGAGATATGATGGAAGGGATAGGTGGTTATTACGATTGTACACTGTAGTTGATGCATTTGCCTCTCGACAAGTTAGATGGAACCACGAACACATATGTGCTCCCATATCCATTACTTTAACTTCATCAACACTGAACTCAATACAACTGAGTGAGACATAAACGCAGTACGAACAAGTGAGCGTGGTGTTGAAATATATTTTCGAACGAGGGCGATATTAATGTTGACAAAAACTCCGATAAAGTATCGGCTCCTTCTGTATACTGAGTGGTTATTTCCCGCAGGGTTCCTCTATGGGTTGAAATGAATAAATATAATATACTAGAGTCATCCAAGATGAGGCGTAGAGCGTAATACTACAGAACTTCGAGGATGTAAAATATTTTATGTAAACTGGTATTAAGTCAATATAGTGGACACTCCAGAACGGAGAAATCCCAAGTTTTAATATTCTGATATCGGATTGACACCCGTTGTTTGGACATAGCTCCCGTTTTCTAGCGTAATCTCAGACTTTCACATTTGTCTTCGGCGTTAGCCCAGTCTCGTAGTGTTGCTTGTTGAACTCGGCGGGTGGCAGGTAATGCAGGCTTGAATGCAGCCGCCGATTGTTGTAATAATCCATAAAATCTACGACTGCTTTGTATGCCTGTTCATAACTTTCGAACTCGTACCGTGACAAACAGTCGTCTTCCAGAAGCCTGTGGAAAGACTCGATGTGTGCGTTCATATTCGGTGTTCGTGGCGGTATTCTCTCGTGCTCAATACCGAGTTGTTCACATGTCGACTCAAAGGCCAGGCTGACAAACTGCGGTCCATTATCTGAACGGATGACGGGTAAGACAGATTTGTCGAGTAGTCGACGTTTCCACAGTGCTCGTTTTAACGTATCCACAGCGTCTGTTGCCTCACAATGAAGCCCAATATGATAATCCGCTGTCTGTCGGTCAAATACATCAATGTATGACCGTACGAAAAAGAATCTGTCCTCACCGTGAACGTAGCCGTATTTGATGTCAACTTCCCAGAGCTGATTCGGTGCCATAATGTCCCGATTTCTGGCCAATCTCCGTGGATACTTGGACTTGATTTGCCGCTGCTGTTTGAGAATCCCCAGCTCTTTACACAGTCGATATACCTTCTTCTTGTTGATAACCAACTGATACTCTCGTTTTAACACGTAGGTCAGCTTGAGATATCCGTAGGCAAACCCATCTCCCGCTACGGCGTTCATTATCGTGAACGTCAAATCCCGCCCACCTTGCACTACCCCCCTCATGCTGTAGCAAAGTCGTATATGAAAGCAAACCCCGCCGGGGAGCCAGCGGGGCACCTTCATATGCTATGCTTTTTTCGGTCTCCTGCGGATTCGCTCAGGCAGACGCTCCGACCACGGCAGCAACTCGTTCATTGCCGTCTGGTCGTCCGTCTGGATGTTCGGTAGCCGTTCGAAAAGGTACTCCAGGTACAGGTACGGGTTCAGTCCGTTCTCCTTGGCCGTCTCCACCAAACTGTACGTGGTGGCACTTGCTCTCGCGCCCCGTGGGGTGTTCGCGAACAGGAAGTTTTTTCGTCCGATCACGAACCGCTTCATCGACCGCTCACTCCGGTTATTGTCCAACTCCAAATGCCCGTCTTCCAGGAACGTGGTAAGTTTAGACCACTGGTTGAGGCAATAAGAAACCGCCTGCCCCAAGGCGCTCTTGGGCAGCAACTGTTTGTTCTGCTCCTGAAGCCATGCCAAAAACTCGTCCAGCACCGGCCGGCTTAACCTCTGCCGCTCTATGTGACGTTCTTCTGGGCTCGCGTCCTTCAGAGCGCGTTCAATCTTGAACAACCGGTTACAGTATTCTAATCCTATTCTGGTCGCTGTCGGTTTCTTTCGCTCCTCTGCTGGCAGTGCAGTGTGTGCCTCATGAAACTTGCGCCTGGCGTGTGCCCAGCACCCGACCAGCTTCACCCCTGGAAGGTCGTTGTACCCGCTGTACCCGTCCACGTGCAGGTACCCCTCGAATCCTTCGAGAAATCGCTTCGGGTGCTCTTTCGAGCGGGTCTCCTGATAGTCGAACAGGACAATTGGCGGTCCATCTGCACCACTGCGGTGCAACCACATGTACGATGTCGTCTCAGCCGGTCGTCCTGGCTCATGCAGCACTTGCAGTGTCGTCTCGTCCGCATGAAGATACCGCCGCTTGCGCAATTCCTCGTGCAACTGGTGGTATATGCGTTCGAGCCATCGTGTCGCGCCTAGTACCACCCAGTTCGCCAGCGTCTGCCGGGTCAACTGCAGACCCTGCCGGGCAAACTGCTCCTCCAGCCGGTACAGCGGTAAGCCGTCCACGTATTTCTTGTCCATCACATACGCCAACATCGATGCGGATGCCAGGCTACCCGGTATCGGGGGCTTGGGCATCTGTGCCTTGACCATGGGCGTTTCGGTCCCATGCTTGTCGCACGTCCGGCATGCGTACTGTTGTTGCACGTGTTCACGTACCTTTGTCTGTGCTGGAATGTGGATGAGCTCGCGACGGATTTCCACACCCGCCTCGTCCATCACCTCGCCACAACACGGGCACTGACGTTCCTCCTCCGACAGACGGTACTCCACCCGTTCCACCGGAAGGTCTGCCAGCATGGCATCCCGCTGGCCAGGCTGCTTCTTGCGTCGCTCATAGGTCACCGTCTCGAGGGTGGGTTCCGTTGCCTCCGGCTGCGCCTCAACCTCGGCCTCATTGAATAACAGATCCAAGCGCATCTGGTCATTCGCTACGCGTTCGCTGGACTTCCCAAATTGCCGATGACGGGTCAGGCGAAGCTGCTCCAGCAGCAGTTTGACCTGCTTTTTCAGCTCCGCGACTTCCTGTTCCAGCGCATCGTTGCGCTGTTGAAGGGCTTCCAGTTGGTTTGGGGTCTCCGTCGTCGTGTTCATCATGCAAAACGATTTCGACACACTTGCCGAAATCCCTTGACAGATCCTTCTGTGTTTATCGGTCTCACACCACTTTTTTCGCCGTAACTTTGGGGTGTGCCTTTGGTTGGTTGAGTGGCAGTCCGTCCAACAGCCAGTTCAGCTCCCGACGGGTGATGAGGAGGGTCTTGCAGTCCCTGGCGCCCGGCCATTCAAACCGTCCCCGCTCCAAGCGGCGGTAAAACAGCCAGAAGCCGTTGTGTTCCCAGTACAACAACTTCAATTTGTCCCGCTCCCGGTTACAAAACGCGAATACCGCTGGAGAAAACGGGTCCAGCTGAAAGGACTCCTGCACGAGGGCCGCCAAACCGTCGATGGACTTGCGCAGGTCCGTGCTGCCGCAGGCCAGATACACGCGCAACTCCGGTGCGGTGTCGATGTTCAGCATAGCGATGCCAGAGTGCGCACCACATCGCGCAGCAGATCCGAGTCGTAACCAGGTAAGACCTCGATCACAGCAGGCCCTACGCGTACGGACAGCGGCTTGTCCGTCACTTCAGTCGCAAACTCGTCCAAGCGCACCGGGATAAAACGCGGCTCAACATCATCGCGCCCCTGGCTGTCGTGGGCGGTGTCCGCCTTAAACTTGCCGACCCAATACCTCAGCTGGTGCTCCTTGACCTGATGCGCGGCACACCATGCTGCTCCGGTTAACCCGCTGGCCCGAAAGTCCGTCACACGGGCGCGCCAAAGCTCGCGAAGTTCTTCTAACTCGGCTTTTGTCACGATGATCCCTCCATGACTGGATTCTGGAGGGGATCATCTCGCAGAAGAAGGACTAACGCTAGGTGTGCGCTATTTGACGCACACAAACCAAACGTTCGTAGCAGAGCGTCCTAACCAAGTATACATGGCAGACATCACTTACATCCCAACGGATGAGGGATGGCTCTACCTGGCCAGCTTGGAGGATTTATATAGCCGCAAGATTGTGGGCTGGCGTGCGGATGCACGGATGACAAAAGAGCTGTGCATCGGAGCGCTGGAGCAGGCCTGCAAACGCCAGAGGCCAACAGAACCAGTGCTGCATCATTCGGACCGTGGGAGCCAGTACGCCTCTCATGACTACCAGGAAAAGCTGCAAGAGTACGGGATGGTTGGTAGCATGAGCCGCAAGGGTAATTGCTTTGACAATGCGTGTATTGAGTCGTTTCACAGCATCATCAAGCGAGAGCTCGTGTATCTGGAAAATTTCAAAACCAGGGAACAAGCCATACGACGGATCTTCGAATACATTGAGGTCTGGTACAACCGGGAGCGGGTACACTCATCTATCGGGTTTCTAGCACCGGCTGAGTACGAAAGAAGATATTTCCAAGTGTCGAGAGTCAAGGCAAGCTAAGCGAGACAAAAGTAATCGTGTCAGAATATTAAAACTTACAATTTCTCTGTTTTGAGGTGTCCACTATATTGACTTAATACCAGTTTGCAATGTTGTTATTTGTAGAAACACCGATGCCAATCAGAACTACATTGTGAGGGATCCGATCCTCGTTCATTATAACTCACGTATATATCAGGTTTACACAAGTCTGATGGAATATGTATACCGTTTTTCCCTAATAGCCCGCAGAAATGCTAACCTCTGCGACGACATTGCGAAGCGATTTGTCCGGTTTACTTCACTTAATTTTATTAAGTGAAGTAAGTTGAACTTATAGGCAGGGAATTTTTCAACTTGATTATACTATGTTTATTTTAATTCAGAATACATACATAAGAGTCAATTTGATATAAAAATTACAATACTAACATCTATTTATTCAAAGATATCTTGCTATTAATGAGGTTGTCTGAGAGAGTGCGAAGCCATTAAGCCTAAAAATTATTTTGAATATAGGTTGCAAGTGTTATTAAAAAGGAATACATTATATATTAATACGGAAAATATTTTACTGATTTAGTAAAAGTGGTAGATATTGAAGTATCATAAAACTGGAATTGGCTTTTTGATAGTAAAGAAATTCAAAAATGGATTTTTTAATTGATTAGCTGATAAAGTTTGGAAAACGCTATTGATTAAAATCGACAATGATGAAGAACATACATCAATTTGGGCCGAATGCGAATGGACCAACCCTAACAGGTTCTGTTAAAGACCGTGTAGCCGTGGCTATGATGTCTAATATTTTAGAATCTCTTAAAGGTGCTCCTAGAACTAGTTAGACATTGAACTAAAACTTGTTCTAAGTGATATTCAAACTAAATTTTGTTATAAGCATTTAAGAAACTGAATGTTGATAACGATCTCGTAGGTAGAAAACTTGGGTTCATTGGCGCCATTACTCATGCAGTGCAACTGGCGACTTAAAATCCCGAGAATACTTTCCTATATCAACATCAAAATGCTGCGAACCCGCTTGCACATTTAACTGGAACCGGACGCGAGAATTGAGCAAATTGGTATAACTATATCGATGCATTGGTTGATGCTTTTGGGATTGGTGGGAAAATTTCCGAATTTTACGATGAAATTTTAAGTGTAACGCCTCAGTAGTATGGTTGATGCTTAAAGAAGTATCATATGGGATCAATCTAGCTTCTCAGCCAGGGAAACGTTGACCGATACTGGTGGATTGAGTTACAGCATTAAACAACATTTTGTTGAAGAACGTGAAGTTGAAATAACGCAACCTTCGATTTACTCATGTGAAGAGGTTCTTAGAGAAATGAAGAGATATCATAATGAGACCGTAATGAAAATTGGGACTTTTGCAGCTGCCAACAAATTGGCAGCTCGAGCAATAGCAAAGCGGTTTGGTACAAATTCAAATGTGGTAACTATTTTCCCAGACGCAGAATCACCAGAGGAGTGGGCGTATGCAAATGAAATGGTTGATTAATCCCTAGAAACTAAGGAGGTATTTTTGTGACCTACAATGAGATTCGACAGCTTGTGTCTGAGAAAATCAACTTCTTGAATTGGAACACGGAGAAATCCTTAGTGTTGGTTGGCCCGGTTTCTTTACCAATCTCGTTGGACGGTAATATTGTTACATTCTCTTGGTACACTTGGGGGCACGTTGAACGAAACAGGTACCTCTCCCTAGACCAATTTTTGGATGACTTAGGTCGTGAAAGCAGACCTGACATCTCTTATTCTTCTGCTATTGTATATGGAGATTTCCAAGAAAGTGAGCAAACTCTCGTTCGACTACATAGTATTTGCCACACAGGCGATATTTTTGGAAGTCAGCGATGTGATTGTGGATATCAATTTAAAACGGCCTTAAAACAGATTTATTCATTTGGCTCTGGGGCCCTAATGTATCTTGCAGACCAAGAGGGAAGAGGTATTGGTTTATTGGGGAAAAGTGTGACATACCTGCTACAGCAATCAGGGTTTGACACAGTAGATGCTAATACTTGTCTTGGGTTCGCAGATGATAATAGAAGTTATGACCAAGCTGCAATCGTGATTAGCTGGTTGAGAAAGAAACCGATATCACTACTTACAAATAACCCTGCAAAGTTGGATGCGTTAAAAAAGTGCGGAATTGACATTGAGAGACGCATTCCACTCTGGGGAGGTGAGACAACATTTAACGAGGAGTACTTAAAGACGAAGGTTTGTCGAATGGGGCATCTCTCAAATGCGTCCACACCTGAAATAAAAATGCAAATACAAACGCGGTGAGGTGAATGGGATGGCTCCTACAATTGATTTCGAGTAGATTAATATTCCGAGTGGTTTGGCAATTGTGGGTAGTAGTTTAGAAGATATTGAGAGTGACCACGATTACTGGATTACAAAACTCTTAAAACTAGATTATGCTAAAAATTTTCGAGAGTGGTTATTGAAAGAGTACCCGAAATATTTCATTGGTTTGCAACCATTTTAAATCTAGGATATTCCTACCATACACTTTTTTCACTAACAGGTATCCAGATATTTGGTCCTATCCGTGCTGCTAATACTCTCTTAGTTGTTTTGTTTGTGACGTTTATATCCCGAGCTACTAAGAAATTAAGAAACCAGATTAATCTTTACGTTGGGACGATTTTGTTCACACACGGATACATGGTTTTGGGGTTTAGTAATTCGTTTTGGCTAATCGAAAATTTACCTGCTTATATAAACTTGGAGAGCTTTAATCGGCTATACTTTATTAGACAGAAATTAAGGTCAAGTCGACTTAAGCTATCGTAATAAAGGAGTGTTTACCATTACTAAAGAAAGAAGAATATTTACTCCGCAGTTCAAGTGATGGTTCAACTTTATCAGAGTCGAAAACCAAGGAAGTACATCATACGTGAATACAAGATGACACCATCTGCGTTGGATAAATGGATTAAGCAAAGCCAAACATCAGGCTCGTTAAGAAGAAAGATAATCTCACGTTTGAGCCGGAAGAACTGATCCGTTTATGTAAGGAAAATAAATAACTGCTTGTGGAGAACGATATTTTAAAGCAAGCTACGCTGAGACTAAGACGAAAGTAAATGTGATTCGCAACATTGTGCACAAATATTCGATATCAGCAATGTACAGCATCACTCCCAAGAAGTACGTACGTATTACTACGAAGGTACAGGAAAAGCAGCCTGAAGACCAATTGGTCGAAACAATTCATGAGATTTTCTACAACAGCCTAAACATCTACGATACTCGAAAAATCAAGTTTGAACTGAAGAAAAGAAACTTGATTGTATCCAGGCGTAAAATCGGCAGAATCCTAAAAGAACTTGTACCTATTTCGGTATATACAGCGGCGCAGTACAGGCCTTATATCGATTCCTGCAAAGAGTCGAAGGGGGCAGATGAACTCAATCGGAAAATTCAACAAGAAGAGCTCTAGCCGTCTTTGTCAGTTGCTTAATATATGTATGTAAGAGTCGAGGGAGAGTGGCAATACGTAAGTTTATTAGTGAATCTCTTTAATCGTGAAATCGTAGGTTATAGGTGCAGGTGCGCATAAAAAATACACAGCTTGTTCATCAGGCAATTGCATCGAGCTAGGGGGAACTTAAACAATATCCAGATGTTTCATACAGACTATGGAAATGAGTTCAAAAATAAGCTCATTGACGAGGCGCTGATAGCGTTTCATATAAAGCGATCACTAAATTTGAAGGGGTGCCTTTATGACAATTCCGTAACAGAAGAAAAATTCAAGAGATTTAAAACGAAATTGATCCGAAATTGCCACTTTGGTAACTTGGAGCAACTTAAGCTTAAGTTAGGTGACTACGTTCACTGGTTCAATCTCATTAGAATTCATGGAACGGTCCGCTACTTGACTCCGGTTGATTACAAGTCAGAGCATCTTAAAAAGTTGTCTAGTTTAGTGTTGACAATCCAGCTTATGTACGTTCCCGTTAAGCAAATATTGTTGGCCGACTTAATTCCTGAAGGAAGAAGAAGTGTTTATCTCATCGTGAATTCCATGAATTCTCGAGCTGGAGCACAAATTGACGCTGTTTTAATTTCACTTGGTGCACTAATACCACCCGTCGGAATGTCAATGATCTATATTCTCATGGGCATTAGTATTATAATTCTTTATTCGATGATTTTTAGAATTCAAAACCTATCAAAAGACGCAAAAACGAAGGAAAAAGACAAATGGATGAATTTTTTATGAATTTAGCTTATCAACTAGCACTAACTGTTGATGGACAAACGTCACCAAACCCGCCTGTTGGCTCTGTAATAACTAAGAACGGCAGAGTCATAGGCATCGGTGCACACTTAAAGGCAGGAACGGAACACGCTGAAATCCATGCCCTAAAGTCATCGGTAGAATCCGTTAACAACGCAACAATCTACGTTACATTAGAACCATGTAGCCATTTTGGTAAAACACCACCATGTGCAAATGCCATAATTGAAGCTGGCATAACTCGCGTTGTAGTTGGTGCCGTAGATCCTAACCCTAAGGTCTCGGGGGATGGAATTAAAGTTCTTCGAGAAAATGGAATTCAAGTAGACATGTGCACTCTAGAAGACCGCATCGAACGCCTATATCAACCGTTTACTCAGTTTATTCTCAAGCAAGAACCATTTGTCTTGGTAAAGTCCGCAATTACACTTGACGGAAAAATTGCGAGCAGTTCTGGTCAAAGCAAATGGATTTCTTCCAGCACTTCTAGAGAATTAGCTCATAGGTTACGCAATAAGTGTGATGCAATACTTGTAGGCATAGGAACAATAATCGCTGACAATCCAAGCTTAACGACTCGACTGCATGGTGGTGGGAAAAATCCGCTACGTGTGGTTATTGATAGAAATTTACGGATTCCTCTTGAAAGCAAAGTTATTCAAGATACTGAGCGATCTAATACCCTTGTGGTTACTGATATAAGGGTAGAGGACAGGAAAATACAACAACTTAATAGTCTAGGTGTCCAAACCATTCAGTTTGATTTTGGTGAAGAGGAGTGGCTTGTAAAGTTACTAAAATCCCTTGCAGCACGAGGTATAATTAGACTTCTTGTGGAGGGGGGGCAACACATCACTACTTTGTTTTTTGATAAACAAAGAGTGAACGAAATTCACCTTTTCATGGCTCCGAAGTTAATCGGGGGAAAGGATAGTTATTCGATTATTGGGGGGGAGGGGATTTCCATAATAGATTCCGCAATAAGAATAGTAGATATGAATATTGAACAGTGTGAAGAGGACTTATACATAAGAGGGACACCCGTTTGGATTTGATACGTACGTCTAAGAGGAGATTTATTTATGCCTAGGAGTGTGTCTCTTAAGCCCCGAAATTGGATTTGAGTCTTCATCCCTTGTCCACTAAGCTTGAATTATCAGTGGAGGGGATTTATTGATGCAACGGAAACGATATACGTTGGAATTTAAAGAACAGATTCTTAAAGAGGTGCGTGAGGTGGGAAATGCCGCCCAGGTAGCGCGCCGCCACGGTATTGTCCCAAAAGTGGTTGATAACTGGATGTCTAAATCCAAGCATCAGGATTGGCAGTCCGCAGCCCCTGAGGCAAAGAAGGTTGCCAGCTACATCCCTTCCTCGTCGGAGTTCAAGGAGCTTGAGACGGAGAACGACAAGCTCAAGAAGATCTTGGGTAACAAGGATCTGGAGATTGCCATCCTGCGTGACATGTTAAAAAAAGTGAACCCTGCTTATCGGACAAAATTGAAATAGCCGACAAGTGGATAAAGCGGGGTTATAAAGTTGCTGTTGTGCTACGGATGGTCGGCGTGAGCGAGGCGACCTACTACCATCGTCTTAAGCATCAGGGTGAGCCACGCGTTTACAACGGCGGGCGTCCGAAGCCTGGCTACTCTCTCTGCAATAACGGTAAACCTGTCAGTGATGAACAGATGAAAGAGTGGCTGTTGGAGGCGATTGCTGGAGATGAGACGAGCTACGGCTACAGGAAGCTAACTGTTTACCTGAGACGGCATCATAATCTGGTAGTGAACAAGAAGAAGGTTTACCGCCTATGTGCCGAGCTCGATATCCTAAAGCCGCAGCGCCGGAAAAGACTTCACCATCCAAGACGATTGGCAAACAACAGAGAGGTCACTGGCTCAAACCAGCTCTGGGAAATGGACATTCAGTATGGCTACATTGCAGGCGAACATCGGTTCTTCTTCCTGATGAGTATTATGGATGGGTATGACCGCGCTATCGTTGACTATCACATCGGACTCTCTTGTGAAGGTCAGCATGCGGTACAAATACTACAACGTGCTTTGTGGAAGAGACAATTGTTTGAGAACGATAACCGACCTGTCATCCGAACGGATAATGGACCGCCATTCATTAGCCATGTCTTTGAGGACGGTTGGGGTCTGTCAATAATTTTGTGTAAACTCCTTTGAGTGACCTTAGCGGACGTACTGTTCTATACGATCCGGAAAGTATATCGTCAACTGACTGAGAATCTGCCCCCAGTTCTGAATTCGCATGGTCCAGCGTTTCGTAACCTCCATCGTGGCCAGGAATAACATCTTGGTGAGGGAATCGTCCGTCGGGAAGATGCTCTTTCCCTTGGTCACCTTACGAAGTTGCCTTTGGTAGCCTTCAATCAGATTCGTTGTGTAAATCAAACTGCGCATCTCCATCGGATATCGGAAGAAAGTGGCGAGTTCATCCCAGTTGCTTCGCCAGGACCGCACGACAATGGGATATTTGCTGCTCCAGGTCTGCTCGAATTTATCCAGTTCTTCCAGGGCTGCATCCTCAGTGCTGGCTTTGTAGATGGGCTTTAGTGCCGCTGTTACGGGCTTGTAGTCCTTATACGACACGTACTTGAGCGAATTACGGATTTGGTGAACGACGCATTTCTGAATGTCGGACTTAGGATAACAGGCTGCAATTGCTTCACTGAAGCCTTTCAGGTTGTCGACGCAGGTGATGAGGATATCTTCAACACCACGGCTCTTCAGCTCGTTAAGCACGTTCAGCCAAAACTTCGCAGACTCGTTCTCGCCGATCCAGATGCCAAGCACGTCCTTTTGCCCTTCAAGGTCAATGCCCACAACCATATAGGCAGCTTTGTTTATCACCTGGCCCTCCTGCTTTACTTTGTAGTGAATGGCATCCAGAAACACTACTGCATACACACTCTGTAGTGGCCGGCTTTGCCATTCCTTAATCATCGGAAGAAGCTTGTCCGTGATGTTGGAGATGAGTGTGGGCGATACGTCTAGTCCGTACAATTGGTGAAGATGGGCCTGAATGTCTCTAGTGCTGACACCCCGTGCATACAAGGCAATGACCTGTTCCTCGATGCCGACGGTGTTGGTCTGATTCTTTTTAATGATTTCAGGCTCGAATTCACCCTTTCGGTCTCTGGGGACTGAGATCTCTACGTCACCGTATTCGGAGGTAAGAGTCTTGCGACTATGCCCGTTGCGACTGTTATCTGTCGTCTTGCTTTTCGTGTCATGCTTGGCGTAGCCCAGATGCGTCTCCAGTTCGGCCTCAAGCATTCCTTGCATCGTGCTAGCGAACAAATCTCGCAGTGCGGCTTGAACGTCTTCCGTGGACTTCAGGTTATTCTCCTTGATGAATTGCTGTATGAATTCCTTCGAAACCTTCGTCATTTTGGTGCCCTCCCAATCTGTTACTCCCGTTAGGGGATTGGGAGTTTACACAAAATATTTTACACCCTCGACGGTTGTGAACAGCTAGGGGTCACACATGAGCGCATTCCGCCAAAGACGCCGAATAAGAATGCGCATATGGAGTCGTTTCATTCACAGTTAGAAAGCGACCGGCTCTCTGCCGCCGAGTTTGAGAACTACCAAGCAGCATACGCGGCCGTGACAGAATACATTACGTTTTACAACCAGCGCCGAATTCACGGTAGCTTATATGATCTGTCACCGGAACAGTTCATGCGCGCAATTGCCAACAACGAAGTGCAGCCATTCGTCGTTAAGGTCTAAGCAATCCTACGAGCGAGTGAGATTAAGGGAGCAAGACTCTAATATTGAGGGGTTAAACCGTTCGTTACGCACCTTCAACCATAAACTGCCCACGTCTTGGTCACTGTCTTCATCTTTGACATTAAACAGATAGGTATCCAAGGTGTCTAATCCATCAGGCATTATCTGTTCAAACTCATGCCGTGAAACCTCAAGCGCCTCTTCAGCCGAGACGTTACCTACTCGCACCTTCTCTTCGGCATAAAACTTTACATTAGCCTCGAACTACGTCTCATATTTCTCAATTGTCATTGGCACCAACTTAACCACGTCTATCCCTCGATTCTCTTTCGATTTCTACCAGATTTTTAATTGAGCCTGTTCGTTATTGCACAGATCATTCCTGCTCCGTGGGTGACAGAACGTTTGTATAGAACACATGCATATCCATGCAAAGCACACATTGTGATCAACAAGTGTAAACTGGTTCTTTCGCGTTTTTGGTGAAGAGTTTTGTCCATCAGTATAGCAATCGACAAATTTCGCACGAAGAAGTAAATTGGTCACAATGCGTTACTTAGCACCCGAGCCCTCAACAATGAAAAACTTGCTCTGCCGTACATCTGTCTTTTTAGGGTTTTTAG